>CAWJLC010000001.1:0-76301 GCA_963843675.1 uncultured Pseudomonadota bacterium
TACAAGATACCGGTGGCGACGTTCTCCAACCCGGATGGGCTGGCGACCACCAGCGGCAACGCCTACATGACGTCCAACGAGTTCGGGCACGCCCTCGATCTCGGAAGCCACCACCGGTGGCGCCGGCCAGATCAAGTCGAAGTCGCTGGAAAGCTCGACGGTCGACCTCGCGACCGAATTTACCAATCTGATCACGACACAACGCGCTTATGCTGCCTCGTCGAAAATCGTAACGACAGCATCAACCATGCTCGATCAACTTCTGCAGGTCGTGCGTTAAGACTTACCGGCGCGCTTCTGAGCCAAAGAGGCGCGCCGGTAAACCATGTTTCATAAAAACCAATGAGCCATTTTACGACTTCATTTACCCTGTGCCTTGGGCCTTTCTTAAAGGCATGACGGTTAGCTTTCGCATGGGTAATGGAGTTGGGAGCACAGGAATTATGGGCGAAGAACGCAGAGGACGCGTCAGCTACGTGATCGGACCCGATGGCAGTCCGCTGACGCTGGCCGACTTGCCCCCGCCGAACACGAAGCGCTGGGTGATCCGCCGCAAGGCGGAAGTCGTCGCAGCCGTGCGTGGCGGCCTGCTGAGCCTGGACGAAGCCTGCAAGCGCTACACCCTGACGGTCGAGGAATTCCTCGCCTGGCAGCGCGCGATCGATCGCTTCGGCCTGGCCGGCCTCAGAGCAACGCGGGTGCAGCAGTACCGGCACTAGTTAGCAAAGCGTAAACGCGAGTGACGCATAGCGAGTAGAGGACGCCGAGCCTCTGCTCGCTATTTGCTATTCGCTATTCGCGCGCCGTTAAGGCGCCCTTTACCCAAACCCCGGCAATGTTTGCCTACCAAGAGGGGCTGGCAGCGAGGGCACGGATCGATCCGTGCCCTTGCCGTCCGGGCCCGAAGCGTAGGGGGCATGCTTTGCCGGAGTTCATGAAAGGTGTCGGGGCAGCGCGATTCGGCGTGATGGCGGGCGTGGCCGCCGCGCTGACCGCATTCTTCCTCTATATCGCCGGCGTCATCTCAGAGCCGCCGCAATCGATCCTCTATGCCGGTCTGGCTCCGCGCGACGCCAGCCAGGTCACCGCCAAGCTCGACGCCATGAACGTGCATTACACGCTCAAGGCGAATGGCGGCACGATCATGGTGCCCGCCGATGACGCCACCAAGCTGCGCATGGAGCTGGCCTCGCAGAACCTGCCCTCGGCCGGCGTCGGCTACGAAATTTTCGACAAGTCGGACGCCTTCGGCACCACCGCCTTCGTCCAGAACATCAACCGGCTGCGCGCGCTCGAAGGCGAGCTGACGCGCTCCATCGAGACGCTGGACAATATCGCCAGCGCCCGCGTTCACCTCGTCATTCCGCAGCGGCAAATCTTCTCGCGCAATTCCGAACCGCCGACCGCCTCGGTCGTGCTCAAGCTGCGCAATTCGCTCAATCACAACCAGGTCGTCGCCATCCAGCATCTGGTGGCCGCGGCTGTGGCCGGGCTCAAACCGAGCCGCGTGGCCGTGGTGGACGATCAGGGCGATCTTCTGGCCGGTGGCGACGGCAGCGACAGCGCCGGTGCCAATTCCGCCGCGCAGGACCAGCAGACCACCGATTACGAAGAGCGCATGCGCAAGCGCATCGAAAATATCGTGGCCAGCGTGGTCGGCCAGGGCCACGTCCGCGTGCAGGTGGCCGCCGACGTCAAATACAATCACGTCCAGCAGACTTCCGAGACGTTTGACCCGGACAGCAAGGTCGTGCGCTCGACCCAGACCATCAATTCCAGCTCGTCGGACACCTCGAGCAACAAGTCCAACGCCGTGTCGGTCGCCAGCGCCCTGCCCGCAGGCACCCAGAACACAAGCGGCGGCAGCGGCGGCAATTCGGGCGACAAATCCTCCAATTCGCACAACGAGGAGACCACCAACTACGAAATCTCCAAGACCGTGCGCACCTCTACCCAGGACGGCGGCCAGGTGAACCGGCTGTCGGTGGCGGTCGTGGTCGACGGCACGGTCAAGACGCTTCCGAACGGCAAGATCCAGTACACACCGCGCAGCAAGGCCGAGATGGCCCAGATCCAGAACCTGGTGGAATCGGCCATCGGCTACGACAAGGCGCGCGGCGACAAGGTCGAAGTCGTCAACATGGCCTTCGCGCGCATGGATGTCGGCTCCTTCGCGCCGGCGCCCAAGCCGCTTCTCGGCCTCGACAGCGCATATTGGTTCAAGATCATCGAGGCCGGCATCCTGTCGCTGACCGCGCTTCTGATCGGTCTGTTCGTGGTGCGCCCGCTGATCCGCAACATGTTCGCGCCGATCCCGGGCGTGGGCGGGACAGCCCAGCTCACGGGCCCGCAGCAACAGGCCGCCGGCCAGCTTCCGGCGCCGGGCGGCGATCGACAAGGCGCACCCGCCCAGATCGCCGCGGACGGCAGTCCGGCCGCCCTGCCCGGACCGGAGGGCGGCTCCATGATCGACATCCAGCGCATCGACGGACAGGTGCGCAAATCCTCGATCAAGAAGGTCGGCGAGGTCGTCGACTCGCATCCTGAAGAAGCGCTGGCGATCCTGCGCACCTGGCTCCACCAACCGGCGTAAGAACCAATGCCCCCGCTTATGAAAACCGCAGCGAAAGACGACATCAGCAAGCTCACGGGCCCGGAGCGTTCGGCTGTGCTGATGCTCGCCCTTGGTGAGGATCACGGCCAGCAGCTCTGGTCGCTGATGGACGAGGACGAGATCAAGGAAGTCACGCAGCTGATGTCCAATCTGGGCACCATCAGTTCGTCCGTGGTCGAAAGGGTTCTGGTCGAATTCGTCTCGCAGATGTCGGGCACCGGCTCGCTGATGGGCTCCTATGAGGCGACCGAGCGGCTGATGGCGCGCATCCTGCCCGAGGACAAGGTCGCCTCCATCATGGAGGAGATCCGCGGGCCGGCGGGCCGCACCATGTGGGACAAGCTGGCCAATGTGAACGAGACCGTTCTCGCCAACTATCTCAAGAATGAATATCCGCAGACCGTCGCTGTGGTCCTGTCCAAGATCAAGCCGGAGCACGCCGCCCGCGTGCTCGGTGCGCTGCCGGAGGAATTTGCGCTCGAAGTGGTCCAGCGCATGTTGCGCATGGAAAGCGTCCAGAAGGACATTCTCGACAAGGTCGAAAAGACGCTGCGCGTCGAGTTCATGTCGAACCTCGCCCGCACCGCCAAGCGCGACTCCCATGAGCATATGGCCGAAATCTTCAACAATTTCGACCGCCAGACCGAAGGCCGCTTCCTGACCTCGCTGGAAGAGCGCAGCCGCAACTCGGCCGAGCGTATCAAGGCGCTGATGTTCACCTTCGAAGATCTGGGCAAGCTCGATCCCGGCTCGATCCAGACGCTGCTGCGCAATGTCGAGAAGGACAAGCTGGGGCTCGCTCTGAAGGGCGCCACCGACACGCTGCGCGACGTCTTCTTCTCCAATATGAGCGAGCGCGCCGGCAAGATTCTGCGCGAAGACATGGAAGGGATGGGGCCGGTGCGCCTGAAGGATGTGGACGAAGCGCAGATGCGGATGGTCAACGTCGCCAAGGACCTCGCCAACAAGGGTGAAATCATGATCGCCAGCAAGCAGGGCGAAGACGAGCTGGTCTACTGATGAGCGCACAGAGATTCACATTCGATACGGTCTTCGAAGGCGTCAGGGATGTGGCCGCCGACACGGCGCGCGCGCGCAAGCGCCACAATTTGAGCCAGGCCCAGATCGACGCGCTGAAGGCCGAGGCGCATGCCGAAGGCATTCAGGCCGGCGAAGTGCGCGCCCTCGAAGCCATCGCGGCGGGCGCGAGCGAAGCCGCCGAGGCGTTGCGCGAGGCGCTGGCCCGTACGGCGAACGAGATCGAAGCGTTGCGTGCCCATTCGGCCGCCATCGCGCTCGTGGCGGCGCGCAAGCTGGCGCGCTCGGCGCTGGCCTCCTTTCCTGCAGCCGAAGTCGAGCAATCCCTGCGCGACGCGATGCACCAGGCGATCGCCGAGCCGCGCATCACCTTGCGCGCCAGCCCCGATGTGATCGAGGCCCTGAAGGACCGCATCGCCGAAATCGCCGAAGCCGAAGGGTTCGACGGCCGCGTGCAGATCGCCGCCGACCCAGCACTGAGCAACGCCGATTGCCGCATCGAGTGGCGCGGCGGCGGCGCCGAACGCGCCGAAGCTTCGCTCGACGAAGCCATCGACCAACTGATCGCCCGGCACTTTGCCGATACCGCGCCCATCGCGCTGACGGAGGACTGACCCATGGCTGACAATGAAGACGTCGACCTGCCCGACCTCGGCCATGAAGACCCGCAACCGCAATCCGCTGCACTGCTGAACGCCGAAGGCTCCAGCGATGCCGAGACCAAGCGCACCTCGCAGGATCTCGAAGCGGTGTTCGATGTGCCCGTGACCGTGTCCGCGGTACTCGGCAAATCGGGCATGGAGGTCAGCGAACTTCTGCGCCTCGGCAAGGGCACGATCGTGGAGCTGGACCGCAAGGTCGGCGAGGCGATCGACATCTATGTCAACAACCGCCTGGTGGCGCGCGGCGAAGTGGTGCTGGTCGAAGACCGGCTCGGCGTGACCATGACGGAAATCATCAAGACCGGCCAGTCGTGAGCGGCGGGCGAGCAAAGGAAGCATAGTTATGCGGCTACTCATCATCGGCGGTTTGCAGGGCCAGATCGGCGCCGCGACCAAGATCGCGATGGAGCGCGGCGCCAAAGTCACCCATGCCGGGTCGATCGACCAGGGCCTGGCGGAACTGCGCGGCGGACGCGGTGCCGATCTCGTGCTTGCCGACATTTCCCAGGACATCGCCCGGCTGGTGCGCGCGCTGGCCGACGAACGCATCTGCACCCCGGTGGTGGCCTGCGGCATCGGCACGGACGCGCGCGGCGCCGTCGACGCCATCCGCGCCGGCGCCAAGGAGTATCTGCCGCTGCCGCCGGACCCCGAACTGATCGCCGCCGTGCTCGCTGCCGTGGCAGAGGAAAGCCATCAGCTCATCCATGAAGACGATGCGATGAGCTCCGTCATCGCGCTCGCCGATCAGGTGGCCGGCAGCGAAGCCTCGATCCTGATCACCGGCGAGAGTGGCACCGGCAAGGAGGTGATGGCGCGCTACATCCACAAGAAGTCGCAGCGCGCCGAAAAGACCTTCATCTCCGTCAATTGCGCGGCCATCCCCGACAACCTGCTCGAATCCGAATTGTTCGGCCATGAGAAGGGCGCCTTCACCGGCGCCGTGGCCCGGCGCATCGGCAAGTTCGAAGAGGCCAATGGCGGCACGCTGCTGCTCGACGAAATCAGCGAGATGGATGTGCGCCTGCAGGCCAAGCTGCTGCGCGCAATTCAGGAACGCGAGATCGACCGGGTGGGCGGCGGCAAGCCGGTCAAGGTCGATATCCGCATCATCGCCACCTCGAACCGCGACCTGGCCGAAGCCGTCAAGCAGGGCATCTTCCGCGAAGACCTGCTCTATCGCCTCAATGTCGTGAATCTGCGCCTGCCGGCGCTGCGCGAGCGTCCCAAGGACATCCTCGCGCTGGCACGCCATTTCACCAACAAATATACCGAGGCCAATGGCACACCGCTGCGCCCCATCAGCTCGGAGACCGAGCGTGTGCTCATCTCCTATGGCTGGAAGGGCAATGTGCGCGAGCTGGAGAACACGATGCATCGCGCCGTGCTGCTGGCGCAGGGCCCGGAGATCGGACCCGAAGCCATCCGTCTGCCCGACGGCACGCAGGTGAGTCAGGCCCCGTCGCCGTCGAGGCCCGGCACAGCGGCCCATGCGGCACCGGCGACAGAGACGACCGGCCCGGACGGCACGCGCAAGCTGGTCGGCCGCACCGTGGCCGATGTCGAACGCGACCTGATCCTCGACACGCTCAATCATTGCCTCGGCAATCGCACCCATGCCGCGAACATTCTGGGCATTTCCATCCGCACGCTGCGCAACAAGCTGCGCGACTATGGACAGGCCGGCCTCAACGTGACGCCGCCGGGCGATGCGCGGATGGCGGGTTAAGCGAACAACGCATTGGACCATTTGATCCGGGATCGACATGGCTGACATCGCCGCATCCGCACCGGCCACAGGCTTCGGCCTGAACGGCGCTTCGCTGACCAAACTGATGAAGCGTTCCGACCTGGCGCTGGCCGGCGGCATCATGGCGATCCTCGTCGTGCTGATCGTGCCGATGCCATCCTGGATGCTGGATCTCAGCCTCGCCTTTTCGTTGTCGGTGGCGATCCTGATCCTGATGACCGGCGTCTTCATCGAGAAGCCGCTGGAATTTTCGTCCTTCCCGACCGTGCTGCTAATCTCGACCATGATGCGGCTGGCGCTCAACCTCGCCTCGACGCGGTTGATCCTGAGCCATGGCCATGGCGGCACGGCCGCCGCCGGCTATGTGATCCAGGCCTTCGGCAAGCTCATCATGCAGGGCAATTTCGTGATCGGCCTGATCGTGTTCGCGATCCTGGTGATCGTGAACTTCGTGGTCATCACCAAGGGTTCCGGCCGCATCGCCGAAGTCGCGGCACGCTTCAGCCTGGATGCCATGCCCGGCAAGCAGATGGCGGTGGACGCCGATCTCAGCTCCGGCCTGATAGACGAGGCCACGGCACGCCAACGGCGCAAAACGCTGGAAGCCGAATCCAATTTCTTCGGCGCCATGGACGGCGCCAGCAAATTCGTGCGCGGTGACGCCATTGCGGGCCTTCTGATCGTCGCCATCAACATCGTCGGCGGCATCATCATCGGCGTGGCGCAGAACGGCATGAGCTTCGCCGACGCCACCCACACCTATACGGTCCTGTCCGTCGGCGACGGCCTTGTCAGCCAGTTGCCGGCCCTCATCATCTCGACCGCAGCGGGCCTGATGGTGTCGAAGGCCGGCATCGACGGCGCCACCGACAAGGCGCTGATCGGCCAGCTCTCTCACTATCCGCAGGCGCTCGGCATCGCTGCCGTCGTAATGGCCATCATCGCGGTCGTGCCCGGCATGCCGACCTTCGTCTTCCTAGCGCTGGCCGGGCTGATCGGCAGCGCCGCCTGGATCGCCTACAAGAAGAAGGACGACGCAGCCGCCGCCGTGGTCGCCGAAGAGGCCAAGGCCCATGCCGCCTCCGAGCCGGCCGAGGAGCCCATCGCCAATGCGCTCGCCATCGACCAGCTGCGCATCGAACTGGGCTATGCGCTGCTGCCGCTCATCAATGACGTCAAGGGCCAGCGCATCACCGACCAGATCAAGGCGCTGCGCCGCCAATTGGCGCAGGAGATGGGCTTCGTGATGCCGTCGGTGCGCATCCTCGACAATATGCAGCTCGGCGCCAACACCTATCGCATCTGCCTCAAGGAGGTGGAGTCGGGCCAGGGCGAACTCTTCCCGGGCAGCCTGATGGTCATGGATCCGCAAGGCCGGCCCGTCGACCTGCCCGGCACCGCCACCACCGAACCGGCCTTCGGCCTGCCGGCGCTTTGGGTGAACCAGTCGCTTCAGGAAGAGGCCTCGTTCAAGGGCCTGACCGCGGTCGACCCCGGCACCGTGCTGACCACGCATCTGACCGAAGTGCTCAAGTCGAACATGGCCGAGCTGCTCTCCTATTCCGAGACCAAGAAGCTGCTCGACGAGATGCCCGCCGAGCAGAAGAAGCTGGTGGACGAACTCATCCCCTCGCAGATCTCGGTCACGGGTGTTCAGCGCGTGCTGCAGACGCTGCTGGCAGAACGCGTCTCCATTCGCGACCTGCCGGCGATCCTCGAAGGCATTGCCGAGGCCAGCGGCCACACCAAGAATGCGCTCTATCTCACCGAGCATGTGCGCACGCGGTTGGCGCGCCAGCTCTGCCACCAGCATCTGTCTCCCGGCGGTTACTTGCCGCTTGTGGCGTTGTCGCCGGGCTGGGAACAGGCCTTTGCCGAAAGCATCATCGGCCAGGGCGAAGAGCGCCAGCTCGCCATGGCGCCGAGCCAGCTGCAGCAATTCATCACCAATGTGCGCGATCGCTTCGACGACGCCGGCCAGCAGGGCGAGGTGCCGGTGCTGCTGACCAGCCCGCAGGTGCGGCCCTTCGTGCGCTCGATCATCGAACGCTTCCGGCCGCAGACCACTGTGATGAGCCAGAACGAAATCCATGCCAGCGTGAAGCTGCGCACCTTGGGGCAGGTGTAATCCACAATGCGACTTCGGACATTCATCGCCAAGGATATGCGTGAGGCGATGGCGCAGATCCGCGCCGAGATGGGCGTGGAAGCGGTCATCATTTCGAGCCAGCGGGCCAAGGGCGGCGGCATTCTCGTGCGCGCGGCTGTCGAAGAGACACTCGCCGAAGCGCAACAGGAAGAGGCGGTGGCCGCCCATGCCGAGCAGATGGAGACGCAAGCCGCGCTGCCGGATTTCGAACAGCAATATCATCAGGGTTTGATCCGCCGCTTGCGGACCGCCCCGCCCAAACCCGAACCGGCCGCACCCAGCCGCAATTTCAATCGCGCCGAACTGCTCACCATCCTGCGCAGCCATCGCGCGCCCGATGCGCTCGCCCCCGCTCTCGCCGAGGCGGCCGAAAAGACCGGCCTCTCCGACATGACGCTGGCGCTGGCCTCGGCCCTCGACCAGCGCATGAAGACGCGCCCGATCGAACTTCCAAAGGCAAACGCCCTGCTGCTCACCGGCCCCCACGGCGCAGGCAAGACGGCTGTGGCCGCCAAGCTTGCCGCCCAGGCGCGGCTCGCAGGCCGTGTCGTCAAGCTGATCGCAGCAGATGCCAAAGGCGCAGGCGCCGTGGAACGGCTCAAGACCTTTGCCGAACATCTCTCCATCGGCTGCGCGGTGGCGCAGGACACCGGCGAACTTGCGCAGGCCATCGGCGAATGCGCGAAGACAAATACGCTCGCCATTATCGACACCGCCGGCTTCGACCCCCGGAACGGAAAGGCCCGCAGCGCCTTCGCCGCACTGGCCAAGATCGGCGGTATCGAAGCCATCGGCGTGGTCTCCGCCGCCGGCGATGCCGAGGAAATGACCGAGATCACGGGCGCGCTGACATCGCTGGGCGCACGCCGGCTGATCGTCACCGGGCTCGACACGGCGCGCCGCCTGGGCACGCTCGCCGCCGCCGCCACCACGGCGCCGGCGCTGGCCCATGTCACCCGCTCGCCCTTCCTGGGCGGCGCCCTCGAAACGCTCACGCCGCTGTCGCTGGCGCGGGCACTGATCGGGCGCAACATGGCCACCAATATCCATACCTCCTCCGGGACCGCGTCATGACCACACCCATCCTGCCTGCGCCCCATCTGACCGCCATCGGTTCCGGCAAGGGCGGCACCGGCAAGACGCTGCTGGCGATCGCACTCGCCGAAGCGCTGTCGCATGACGGCGAACGCGTGCTCTTGTGCGATGCAGATCTGGGACTTTCGAACACGGCGGTGCAGCTTGGCCTCGCGGCCAGCGGCGATCTGCCCGGGCTTCTGGCCGGCACCTGCAAACTGCCCGATGCGGTCGTGCCAGTCGCCGGCGGCATCGAGGCGCGCGGCGGCTTCGATCTCATCGCCGCGCCGTCCGGCTCCGGCGCACTGGCCAATACCGGGCCGGTGGCAGCCGAAAATCTCGTCGCGCAATTGCGCACGGGACGCGCCTACCACCGTGTGCTGATCGACCTCAGCGCCGGGGTCGATGCCGCGACCATGCGCTTCGCGGCCTCGGCCGACGACACGCTGCTGGTGCTCTCGCCTGACCCGTCCTCTCTGACCGATGCCTATGCCTTCGCAAAGCTCTTGTTGCGCGCGACCGGCACGCGCCTGCCGCAGGTGATCGTCAATATGGCGGCGAGCGACGCGGAGGGCCGGCGCACCGAGGAGGCCATGGCGGCGACCTGCAGCGCCTTTCTCAATTGCGTGCCGGAGTTCCTGGGCACGATCCCGCGCGATCCGCGCGCCCTGGAGGCCGTGCGCCGCCAGCGCGCGCTTGTCAGCCATTGCCCGCAGGCGCCAGCCGCCCGCGCCGTTAGCGCCCTCGCGCGGCGGCTGCATGCGGAGCTGAAACCGGCCCCGCAATTGGCCTGTGCCGGCGCCGGAATGCGTTAACCACGCCGCGCCTGCATTTTGAGCAGCTTATAAAGTTACCGACGAAAACACGGGCAATTGGCGGTTAATTCTCCCGATTTCCCCCGGCTTCGTGTATCATTTCTGGACAAGAGGGGGCCGCGGCGCCGCCCAAATGTCGTGCGTCCGCATGCGAGCTTCTACAGGGATAGGGACTGTTAAGGGGGTACCATGTCTTCGCTTATGGACGTCTGGAACGGCATCGTTTCCATTTTTGGCTCGGCCGATATGATCACACTTGGGATCATCATCGTGATTGTGCTCGCAGCCGGATTCATCATGCAGGGCTTTGAATCCATCGTCACCACGACCGTGATTGCCCTGGTCCTGTTCGGGCTGGCCGGCTATGTCCGTGCTGTTGCCCTGACCGGCAAGAACGCGGCGGCGCTGGCCGAAAGCCAGTTCCATGGCTTCCTCGGCATGACGATGCAGACCTTGCTCGCCTATGCCATCGCCTTTGCCATCGGTATCGGCATCATCCATCTGGTGCGCTCGATCGTGATGCGCTGAGCGGACGGGGGCCGCCAATTGGCAACCTCGCGGCCTGACCCGGCCACGAGGTTGTTCTTCTATTCCGTCCATATGCCTTGATTTCGCCCATGGACGCGGGCGCGGCCAGACATTAGCGTTCCTCCATGATCGGATATCTGCTCCTTGCCGTCGCCGTTGCGCTCGTTCTGTGGGGCGTGGCCATCTATAACGGCCTCGTACGGCGCAAGACCGTGGTGGGCGAGGCCTGGAGCGGGATCGAGGCGCAGCTCAAGCGCCGCGCCGACCTCATTCCCAATCTGGTCGAGACCGTAAAGGGTTATGCCACCCATGAGCGCGAGACCTTCGACGAGCTCGCGCGGCTGAGGAGCCAGGGCCAGTCCCAGGCCGACGTCGCCCAGCGCGCCCAGACCGAGCAGGCCATCACCGCTGCCATCGGCAAGGTCATGGCCGTGGCCGAGGCCTATCCGGCGCTCAGGGCCTCGGAGAACTTTCAGACGCTGCAGGGCGACCTGTCCAATATCGAGGACCAGATCCAGCTCGCCCGCCGCTACTACAATGGCGCGGTGCGCGATTACAATGTGATGGTCCAGCAATTCCCGTCCAATCTCGTGGCGGGTCAGACCGGCTTCGCGACGGCCCAGTTCTTCGAAATCGAAGACGCCAAGGACCGCGCCGTGCCGAAAGTTTCCTTCTCCTGATGTTGCGCGCCCTGCTCGCCGCGGTGCTGGTGCTGTTGTTCGCCGCGCCGGCCTTGGCGCAAAGCGACGCCGAAGCCATCGACAATTATGCCAGCGACATCACCGTCCATCGCGACGGCACGCTGGATGTGACCGAGACGATCGGCATTACCGCTGCCGGCATCCAGATCCGCCACGGCATCTATCGCGACTTCCCCACGATCTATATCGACCCCTACGGCCAGAAGACGCGCGTGCGTTTCGACGTCAGTGCGGTCACGCTCGACGGCCAACCCGTGAACTACGCCGAGGAATCCCTCTCGAATGGCGTGCGCGTGAAGATCGGATCGGCCGACAGCTACGTCTCGCGCGGCCACCACATCTATACGATCCGCTACACCACCAATCACCAGATCCATTTCGACAAGACATTCGACGAGCTCTACTGGAACGTCACCGGCACCGGCTGGATATTCCCGATCGAACAGGCGCGAGCGACCGTGCATCTGCCGGACGCGGCGGTCATCCGCGGCCATGACATCTATACCGGCGCGCAGGGCGCGCGCGGCCAGGACGCGACCGCCGAAATCCTCGACGATCACACCATCCGCTTCGTGACAACGGCGCCGCTCGGCAGCCATGAAGGCCTGACCTTCTCCGTCACCTTCAACAAGGGCGTGATCGCGCAGCCGACCGAGGCGCAGAAGACGGCAAGCTTCCTGCGCGACAATGGCCCGATCCTGATGTCGCTGCTCGGGCTCATCGTGCTCTTCGCCTACTACCTGATCGCCTGGTATCGCTTCGGCCGCGATCCGGCGCGCGGCACCGTGATCCCGCTCTTCGGCCCGCCCAAGGGCTTTTCGGCCGCTGCCATCCGCTATGTCCGCCACATGGCCTATGACCGCAAAAGTTTTGCCGCCGCGCTGATTGCCATGGCGGTGAAGGGCTATCTCAAAATCAGCGAGAACGATGGCGACTACACGCTGACACGCACCGGCACGGAATGGAAAGACGCCGGGCTTTCGAATGGCGAGCGCGGCATCGGCTCCGCCCTGTTCGACGGACCGGACGATTCCATCGTGCTCAGGCAAAGCAATCACAGCGCGATTTCGAGCGCCATCTCCAAGCTCAAGACGGCGCTCGCCAACGAATATGAGAAGACCTATTTCGTCACCAATCTGGGCTGGTTCATCGGCGGCATCGTCATCCTCGTGCTGACCGGGGCGGGCACGACACTTGCCTCCGACGATCCCGCCCAGGCCGGCTTCATGTTCCTGTGGCTGTCGATCTGGTCGGTGGGGACGGCCTTTATTGTCCATCGCGCGCTGACGGCGTGGCACGACATGCTCTACGGGCCCGGCTCGCGCATCGGCAATTTCTTCAGTGCGATTTTCACGACGGTCTTCTCGCTGCCCTTCGCCGGCGGCCTGATCTTCATGCTGATCATGTTCGCCGGTGTGATCTCGATCCCGGCAGCGCTGGCGCTGATTGCCGGCGGCATCATGGCCTATGTCTTCTATCACCTGCTCAAGGCGCCGACGCAGGCCGGCGCCAGGATCCTCGACGAGATCGAGGGCTTCCGCATCTTCCTCGACACCGCCGAAAAGGACCGGCTGGAAAAGCTCAATCCGCCGGAGGTAACGCCGGAAGTGTTCGAGCGCTTCCTGCCTTACGCCATCGCGCTGGATTGCGAAAACCACTGGTCCAAACGGTTCGAGGCCGAAGCGGCGGCGGCCGCCGCTGCGGATCCGATGCGCAGCAGCGCCTACGCCTATTCGCCACTGTGGTATTCGGGCGGTTCCTTCGACCGGCTGGGCACGGCCGGTTTCGTCTCGGCCATCGGCGCCTCGGTGGCGAGCGCGGCGGCCGCCTCCGCGACGGCGCCGGGCTCAAGCTCCGGCTCGGGCGGCGGCGGATTTTCCGGTGGCGGTGGCGGTGGCGGCGGTGGCGGCGGCTGGTAACGCGCGCGTCAGCGCCGCCCCTTCTTGTTCAGCCGGTTGTCGAGTGCGAACGGCCCCGGGCCCATGCCCACGATGAACAAGAGCGCTCCACCGACGGCGACATTGCGCGCGAAGAGGGCGTAATCGGCCGCGCGCTCGGCCGCGTGCTGCAGGGTCCAGAAATTGTGCATCAGGGCGGTCACGATCACGGTGAAGCCGAACAGGATCATGGCGCCGTGGCGGGTATGATAGCCGAGCAACAAGGCCAGCCCCCCCAGCATCATCGCCAGAAGCGCGATCCCTAGAAACGCCGGCGCCGCCGGCAGCCCCTTCATGGCCAGGAGCTGGACCATCGCCTCCCAATGGGCGGCGGCATCCCAGGCCGCGCTGAGATAGAACCAGGCCAGAATCCAGCGCCCGATCAAGGGCGAAATCTGCTCGGAAAACGACACGATGCGAACGCCCCACCCGATTTCGACGGTGGAAGTGTATCAAAATGGGCGGCACGAGGCCAGCGGCGAGACTCAGGCCTGGCGGAGCGCGTGCTTCCTCAGGTGACGGACCAGCGCCATTTCGTCGAGGCGCGACTGACCGCGGCGGGCCTCGAGTTCGGCGGCCCGCTTGGCCTGCAGCTCCATCGCCAGCTCCAGGCTTTTCAGGTCCTGGAAGGCATTGGTCAGTTCGTCCTGCGCCTGGGCACGCTCGCGCTCCAGCTCATCGAGCGTGGCGCGGAGATTGTCGCGGCGGATATCGATCGATTTGAGAAAGGACGGGAATGCCAGCCGGCCGATGTCGAAATCATTGGCGCGCTGGCGCTCGCGCGCAACGCTATCCTCCAGATCGGCAAGCTTGCGCTCGAGATCGGCCTTCATGCCATCAAGCGTGCCCATGCGACGCTTGAGATCGTCGACCCGAAAGCGCCTCAGGCGCAAAAGCGTATCGCGGCGTTTCATCAGGCTTCACCTTTCCCAACATCCGGACCGACGATCGCCTCGAGCGCGGCGTAACTTGCGGCCAGATCCGTATTTTCGTCTTTCTTCTGTGACAGAAACCCTTCGAGCTGCGGAAAAAGCTCAATCGCGGCATCGACTTCTGCATTGGTGCCACGCTTGTAAGCGCCGAGGCGGATCAGCTCGGCCATATCTTCGTAAACGGCGAGCGGCGCCCGGGCGCGCGATACGATCGCCTGCTCCTCATCCGTGTTACAGGCAGGCATTACACGCGAAACAGATTTCAAAATGTTGATCGCCGGGAACCTTCCGCGTTCCGCAATGGCACGATCGAGCACAATATGGCCGTCCAGAATGCCGCGCACGGCATCAGCGACCGGCTCATTATGATCGTCGCCTTCGACCAGAACCGTGAACAGGCCGGTGATGGAACCGCGCTCGCCTTCGCGGCCCGGGCCTGCTCTTTCCAGCAAACGCGGCAATTCCGCGAACACGGTGGGCGTGTAGCCCTTGCTCGCCGGCGGCTCTCCTGCCGACAATCCGATCTCTCTCTGTGCCATAGCGAAACGGGTCACCAAGTCCATCATGAGGAGTACATGCAAGCCCTGGTCCCGAAGTTGTTCCGCAACGGTCATGGCCACATAGGCGGCCTGGCGGCGGACCAAAGCCGGCTCGTCGGAGGTGGCGGCGACCACGACCGAGCGGGCCAGCCCCTCCTCGCCCAGATCATCCTCGATGAATTCCTTGAGCTCGCGGCCGCGCTCGCCGACGAGACCAATGACGATGGCGTCAGCATCGGTGTGGCGGGCGATCATCGACATCAGAGTGGATTTGCCGACGCCGGAGCCGGCGAAAATGCCCATGCGCTGGCCTAGGCAGCAGGTGGTGAAGGCGTTCATGGCCCGCACGCCCAGATCGAGCTTGCCGCCGACCCTGGCCCGTCCATGGGCGCTGGGCGGCGCGGCCTTGACCGAATAGCCCACCGGCCCCAGAGGCAGCGGGCCCTTGCCGTCGGTCGGCTGACCGAACGCATTGATGACCCGGCCCATCCAGGCCTCGCTGGGAAAAAGCTGGGCCGGCTGACTGTCGAAATCGGCGCGGGCGCCGAGTGTCACCCCATCGACGGAGCCCAGCGGCATGACCTGGGCCCTTCCATCGCGGAATCCCACCACCTCGCAGGGGATTTCCTTGCCGGTCTCGGAGGTTAGCCGGACCTGACCGCCCAGCGAAATAGCCCCGGCGGCGCCGGTGACCTCGACCAGAAGCCCCTCAATGCGGGCGACCCGGCCGAAGCGGCGCAGGGTCGAAACGGACTCAATTTCTTTGAGCAAAGCATTCATGACGGGTCCCATTGGGGCCCGAATTCTGCGCCCCCTGAAAATTCATCTTGGACGCAATGGTTTAAGTGGCGGTAAACTTAACAAAGCGAATCAACGAGATGCCGTACGGAATGTCCGCGCGGTGAGGGTTGATTCAAGTCTGTTCGCATCGTCTGAAATCAGGCATAGATGCGAAAGCGGATGTTAACCATTTCCGCTTACCTTCCTCGCTGTTCGTTAACAGACGCCCAGCGGGGGTTTCGCTTGTGAGGGGGAATTAGGGACATGCGCGTGCTCCTGATCGAAGACGACAGCGCAATGGCGCGCAGCATCGAGCTGATGCTCCGCTCGGAGTCGTTCAATGTTTACACCACTGACCTCGGTGAAGAAGGGGTCGATCTTGGTAAGCTCTACGATTACGACATCATCGTTCTCGATCTACAGCTTCCCGATATGAGCGGCTTCGAGGTTCTGAAGTCCCTGCGCGTCGCCAAGGTGCAGACGCCAGTGCTCATTCTGTCCGGCAATGCCATCGTCGAGGCCAAGGTCAAGGCGCTGGGCTTCGGCGCCGACGATTATATGACCAAGCCCTTCCATAAGGACGAGCTGGTCGCCCGCATCCAGGCCGTGGTCCGCCGTTCCAAGGGCCATTCGCAATCCGTCATCACCACCGGCAAGCTGACCGTGAACCTCGACGCCAAGACGGTCGAAGTCGACAGCCAGCGCGTGCACCTGACGGGCAAGGAATACCAGATGCTGGAGCTGCTCTCGCTCCGCAAGGGCACGACCCTGACCAAGGAGATGTTCCTGAACCATCTCTATGGCGGCATGGACGAGCCCGAACTGAAGATCATCGACGTTTTCATCTGCAAGCTGCGCAAGAAGCTGGCCGCCGCCACCGACGGCGACAACTACATCGAAACCGTCTGGGGCCGCGGCTATGTGCTGCGCGATCCGGCCGGCGACGAGGCCGCAGCCTGATACCGGTTATCAGGGGGAAGTGCGAAGGGCGATCTTCGGATCGCCCTTTTCTTTTGCCCCTATAGCCTCTCCCCTCGCCGCCCCGGCGCGTTTGACATCCCTCCCCGTCCACGGCCTGATGGCGGAAATCATATGCGCCACAAACAAACCGGCGCATGAGGGAGGGCCGGCTGTGAGCATCGAAACCACGGGTGTGGAATCAGCGCCGGAGCGCGCCGCCGAAGAGGCCGCGCAGACGCCCGAATTCTCGCGCGGCTACCGCTTCTGGCTCCTGACCGTCCTTCTGCTCGTCAATGCGCTGAACCTCGCCGACCGGCAGGGGCTGGCCGTCAGCGCCCCGGCGATCAAGCACGACCTGATGCTGTCGGACACCCAGCTCGGCCTCTTGCAAGGGCTGGGCTTCGCGATCTTCTTCTCGCTTCTCGCCCTGCCGATTGCGCGCCTGGCCGAACACAAGAGCCGCACGCGCATCATCGCCATTTCGGTCGGCGTGCTCGGGGTGATGCTGTCGCTGTGCGGCACGGCGAAGAATTTCTGGCAGTTCCTGTTGTTCCGCATCGGCGTCGGTGTGGGCGATGCCGGCTTCGGCCCGCCCGTGGCCTCGCTGACCGGCGATCACTACCCGACCGACAAGCGCGCATCGGTCAATTCCATCATCTGGCTGGGCGCGCCGGTGGGCGCCGTCGTGGGGTCGGTGCTGGGCGGATGGTGCGCGCAAAATCTGGGCTGGCGGGTGTGGTTCTATGGGCTCGGCGTGCCGGCGGCCCTGCTCGCCATTGCCGCTTTCTTCACGCTGCGCGACCCGCCGCGCGGCATGTCCGATGCGGTGCGCCATGACGGTCCGCCACCCTCGATCATGGAAGTCGCGCGCTTCCTGCTGGCCAAGCGATCGGTGCGCCACATCATGATCGGCGCCGGGCTGGCCGCGACCACGCTCAACGGCCTCGGCCAGTTCTTCGCCCGCTATATGGTGGCGACCTTCCATATCGGGCTCGCGGAAGTCGGCGGCATTCTCGGCCTGATGGCCGGGGCCTCCATGGCCTCGGGCCTGCTGCTGGGCGGCTTCGGCCTCGACTGGGCGGCCAGACGCGACCGGCGCTGGTATGCCTGGGGCCCGGCCATCGCCCTTGTCGTCGCAGCGCCCTTCTTCATCTTCGGCGTCATGCAGGCGACCGTGACCGCCAGCGTGATCGTGCTCTTGTTCGGCCATATCGCGCTGTTCGTGTTCTGGACGCCGACGCTCGCCATGTCGCAGAACATGGTGGGCGCGAATATGCGCGCCTCGTCCGCCTTCATCGTCAATCTGGTGCTGGGGCTTGTCGGCATCGGGCTGGGGCCGACGCTGGTCGGCATCCTCTCCGATCGCTTCGCCAACATGGCGTTCGGCCTCGGCAATTTCGGCACCGCCTGCCCCGGCAGCGCGGCGCCGGCCGGTGCAACCCACGCCATGGCGCAGGCATGCGCCAATGCCTCCGCGGCCGGTGTGCAGGATGCGATTATCGCCGCCTCGGCACTGCTGGTCTGGGCCGGGCTGCATTACCTGCTGGCCGCGCGCGACCTCAGAAAAGACCTCGACACCCATTACACGGGGTGACGCTCAGCGCGGCGTGCAGTCGAGGATCTTGTCGTCGAACACCGATCCGATGAGGAGCTGCCCGCCGGCATAGACGCCGACGCTGGCCGCCCCGATGCGCTTGCCGAGCCCGACATAGACCGGCGTGAAGTCGCTCGGCAGCCCGTTCAGGGTCGTAACGCGGAAGATCTCCGATGGCGAAGGCGCGTTCGGATGCCGCGCATAATTCGCGAAAGCGAAGAGCTTGGGATGGCCCGCCACCCATAGCTGACCTTCGGCATCGCGAGTGATGTTGTCGAGCCCGGCCGGCAGCGAATAGCGCCCGGCCAGACTCAGCTTTCCGGTGATCGGCTGGATGTCATAGGTGTCGATCTCGCGGCCCAGCGTTTCAGTGGCATAGAGCTTGGTGCCATCGGCCGAGAGCGCGAGGCCATTGGCATAGCGCAGGCGGCCCGCCGCCACGGCAGGGAAATTGCCATTGTAATAAACGATGTTCGCGCGCGGCAGCAGCAGATAGGTCTCGAGGATCGTCCCGAAATGCGTGCGGCTCATATGATCGTTGGTGACGTAGAAGCGGTCCGGGCCCACCGCCGCGACATCGTTGGGACTGACGATCTCGGATGAGGCGATGCTGGCGCGCTCCATCAGTTTTGCCGAGATGCTGCCATCCGGCGCTTTCGTCACCGTGACTGCGAAAATGTCGATCGAGGGTTTGCCGCTGTGGCGACGATTGACGGCCATCAGCGTCAGCGCTCCATCGCGGCCGCGATAAAGACCGATGCCGAGCGGATGGAAATCCTTGGGCGTGCCGGTGAGCCGCGTCACGCCCAGATCGGGATGGGCGATCTGCAGGATGTAAAGGCCGTCGCGGCCACCGTCGGGATGACCAGGCCGGCGGTCAGTCGCGGAGATGAAGGCGAGGCCGTCGCGCCGGTCGGCGGCAATGTCCTCAGCGCCGGCGATGCCATGAATGGTCTGGCACGCACCTGAGAAACCCGGCGTCACCGATGTGAACACGCCGGCCGTGTTGAGCGTGCGGATAACGAGCGCCAGCGCGCCCACCGCGACGACACTGCCCGCGATGGCCGCAATCCGCCATGCGTGACGCATCAATCCCTCCCTCGCGAAATCACGTCCGGCTTATTCGCCGGCCATCGCCATCCCGCTTGTGAACTGCAGATCGGCCAGACGCGCATAAAGCCCCCCGCCCCTGACCAATTCATCATGTGTGCCCTCGCCGACGACGCGGCCGCGCTCCATCACAACGATGCGCTTCAGCTTCTGGATCGTCGCCAGTCGATGGGCAATGACGAGCGTGGTGCGCCCCGCCATCAGGTTGGCAAGGCCAAGCTGCACCAGCCTTTCGTTTTCAGCGTCGAGCGCGCTGGTTGCTTCATCCAGCAGCAGCAGCGGCGCATCGCGCAGCATGGCGCGCGAGATCGCCAGGCGCTGGCGCTGGCCGCCCGAGAGCGTAACACCACGCTCGCCCAGAAGCGTGTTGTAACCATGCGGATATTGCTCGATGAACTCGGCCGCGGCCGCCGCTTCGGCCGCGCGCCGCACCTCCGCATCCGAAGCCTCGGGGCGGCCATAGCGGATATTGTCGGCAATGGTGCCGGAGAAGATCGCCGGTTCCTGCGCAACGACGGCGATGTGTTTGCGCAGTTCCACCGGATCGAGTTGCGCGGTATCGACACCATCAAAGGCGATACGGCCCGCTTGCGGTTCATAAAAGTGCAGTAGCAACTGGAACACGGTCGATTTGCCCGCCCCCGAAGGCCCGACCAGCGCCACCGCCTCGCCCGGCGCGACGCCGAGAGAAAACCCGTCGAGCGCGGCGCTATCGGGGCGCGTGGGATAATGAAACGACACATCCTCGAAACGCAGCGCGCCGCGCACGGGCGCGGGCAAGGCGCGCGGATTGGCCGGCGTCTTCACATCCGGTTCGGCATCGAGGAGTTCGGCCAGGCGCTCCGCCGCGCCGGCCGCGCGCATCAGATCGCCCCAGGTTTCGGAGAGCGAGCCGAAGCCCATCGCCACCAGCAACGCGTAAAAGACGAATTGCGTCAGCTCGCCCGCGGAGATGACGCCCGTCGCGACATCGCGCGCGCCGATCCACAAAATACCGTCGACACAGCCGAACGCCGCAATGGTCACGACCATCGCCATCGCCGCGCGGGCGCGCGTGCGCCGGATCGCGACATCGAAAGAGGTTTCGACATCGCGGCCGAAATCGGCGCGGTCGATCTGTTCATGGGTGAAGGACTGCACCGTCTGCACGGCATTGATGGTTTCGGCGGCGCGGGCGCTGGCATCGGCGATCGTGTCCTGGCTCTTGCGGCTCAGCGTGCGGATCCAGCGGCCAAAGCCGATCAGCGGCACCATCAGCACCGGCACGATCACCAGCACCAGCGCCGAGAGCTTGAGGCTGGTCACGAACATCAGCACCAGCGCACCCGTCAGCATCACCGCATTGCGGAGCGCGATCGAGGCGCTGGAGCCGATCACGGTCTGGATCAGTGTGGTGTCGGCCGTCAGCCGCGAGAGCACCTCGCCGGTGCGCGTCATCTCGAAGAAGGCTGGCGTCAGGCTCAGCACATGGTCGAACACGCCGCGCCGCACATCGGCGATGACCCGCTCCCCCAGCCAGGTCACGAAATAATAGCGGATGCCCGTGGCCAGCCCGAGGGCCGCCGCCACGCCCAGGAGAAACAGGAAATAGGGCTGGATCCGGGCGGCATCGGCGCTGGCGAAGCCATGGTCGATCAGCCCGCGCAGGGCCGCAGGGACCGTCAGCGTGGCCGCAGAGGAACACAGCAGCGCAATGCCGGCCGCCACGACCTGCCAGCGATAGGGCCGGACAAAGGGCAGAAGACGCCGAAGTGGCTGCAAGGAACGACGTCCCCGCCCTTCGGCGCGGCGCACGGCCTCGTCCGCAACGTCTTGCGTAGATTGTGCCAAACGGTCCGCCGGTCCTTCCACCATTTCCTCTATACAGGACGGTGAGGAAGCCGAGAATTGGACCCATCGCCGCGCGGCGCGGCCGGGCGTCAGCCGGGTCCGGCGCCCTCAAGCGCTTGGGCATATGCGCGCCGCACCCACTGCGCGGCAAAGACCGGAGCTTCCTCGGCGACTTCATGGCCCGCGCCTTTGGCGGTGACGGCAATGCCAGAACGCGACCACCGCGCCAGCCGCGCCTGCGAGGCGGCCCAGCCCCGCTCGAAGGCGGGTGGCAGGGTGCCGGTCGCCACGCCATGGGAAATCACGATCACCGGCCGGGAGCCGAGCGCGCCCGGAAGTAAGCCTGCGGCCGTCTGGATACCGGCGACACCGCGAAGGCCCGCAGGGCTTCGGCAAAGCCGGGGCTCCAGCGGGCAGGATTCCAGCGCATGAGGCATGATCGCCGCGGGGCGGCGCACGGGTCCAGCGATTTCCTTGCATCGGGCCGCGCGATCTCCTATAAGGCGCGCCTTCAAACTGGTTCGAGAAGGTTTTGGCCATGAAAAAGGGCATCCATCCCAGCTATCATTTCGTGGAAGTGGCGCTGAACGACGGCTCCACCTACAAGACCCGCACGACCTGGGGTTCCGAGGGTGACAAGCTGACCCTCGACATCGACCCCTCCACCCATCCGGCCTGGACCGGCGGCCAGCAGCAGCTGCTCGACCGCGGCGGCCGTCTGTCGCGCTTCAACAAGCGCTTCGCCGGCTACGTGAAGAGCTAAGCCGCCCTTTCGGCAGCGACGTTCAAACGAAAACGCCGCCCCTTCGGGCGGCGCTTTTTCGTGCGTGCGGATGATGCGGTGATCACTCGCCCCGCTGCTACTCGCCTTGCGACGAGCCGAAGGCTTCCTTGAGACGATCGAATTGCGCCTGGACAGCCGGGGCCGGACCGTCGCCGCTGAACAGCACCTCGTCGAGGCGGGCGATGCGGCGATAAAGATTGTCGCTACGCGACAAAAGATCCTGCAACACATCGGGCAGCAGCTCGATGCCGTCTTCCTTGCCGCCGAAACAGATTTCCTTGGAGCCAAGGCGATAACGATCGCTGGCCGCTTCCTCGGGCTTCATGTCGCCTTCACCCACGGCGCGCTGCACGAGAAGCCAGCTTGCCGCCTGCATCAACCGCGTCGTCACCCGCATGCTTTCGCCGGCATAAAGCAGCGCCGCCTTGCGTGGCAGTTCGCGCGCTTCGCTGCGCCCGCGCCCATCGAGATAACGCGCGGTCTCTTCAACCAGCGACATGCCTTCCTCGAAGGTGCGATCGAACAATGCCGAGTCGGCAAAGCTCTGCAAATTCAAATCCTGCAGATCGACATCGTCGGCATTATGCAATGACATGCGCGGCAAACTCCCGGAAGCGTCAGACAGGCTAACAACTTGCCGCGCAGGCACAAGCCGGGGCAATCACCCATATGCATATAAAGCAAACAAGCCGTTGCACTTGCGCCACGCGGTGATTCACCATACCTGCAAACTCCCTATTTCCTGAAGAAGGCGCTGGCCGCGTCTTTCGTGGCACGCCGTGCCAAAATGGCCTCCCTGGCGCGTGCGATCTCGGCCTCGAGCGCCTGGATGCGCGCGGTCAGCTCATGCTCGGACAAGGTCGACAGATCCTGTCCCAAACGGATTTCGGGAACCGGCTTGCGCGGCTGCAGCTCTTCCGGATCGATGGCCATGGTTTCTCCTCCGGGCGGTTTGCTAGTGTCGGAGTGGAATTTTCGGGCGTGCGCGGGTTCCGCGCAAGCCGTCGCAAGAGCTGAGGAATCGACATGACCCAGACCATGACCGCCATCGCCGCGGAACAGCCGGGCAAGGATTACCGCCTTGTCACGGCACAAATTCCCCGTCCCAGCCCGGGAAAGGGCGAGGTCCTGGTCAAGGTCGCGGCAGCTGGCATCAACCGCGCCGACCTGATGCAGGCCATGGGCGCCTACCCGCCGCCACCCGGCGCATCCGCCACGCTGGGGCTGGAGATTTCCGGCACCATCGTGGCACGTGGCGAGGGCGTCACCGGTTTTGCGGATGGCGCGGCGGTCTGCGCCCTCCTCGCCGGCGGCGGCTATGCCGAATACGCCGTAGTGCCGCAGGAGTGCCTGTTGCCCGTGCCGAAGGGCGTAGGATTGGTGGAGGCGGCGGCGCTGCCCGAAGCCCATTTCACCGTCTGGACCAATCTGATGGATGCCGCGAAGCTCAAACCCGGCGAAAGCGTGCTGATCCATGGCGGCTCAAGCGGAATCGGTACGACGGCGATCCAGCTTTGTGTTGCGCGCGGCCATACCGTCTTCACAACAGCGGGCAGCGCCGACAAATGCGCGGCCTGCGAACAGCTCGGCGCCACCCGCGCGATCAATTACCGCGAAGAAGACTTCGTCGAGGTCATCAAGGAGATGACCGGCGGCAAGGGCGTCGATGTGATCCTCGACATGGTGGGCGGCGATTACATCGAAAAGAATTTCCGCGCCCTCGCCGTGTGGGGGCGGCTCGTCAACATCGCCTTCATGGGCGGCATGCAGGCCAATGTGAATTTCGGCCTGATGCTGATGAAGCGCCTGTCCTTCATGGCGACGACGCTGCGCGCCCGCTCCAATGCCGAGAAGGGCGCCATCCGCGACGCGCTGGCGCACGAGGTGTGGCCGCTGATTGAGGCCGGGAAGATCAAGCCGGTGGTGGACACGATCCTGCCGCTGAAGGAGGCACTGGCCGCGCACCGGCGCATGGCCGCCAGCAGCCATATCGGCAAGATCCTGTTGACGCCATGACGCGCGGCGGATCGCGCATTTCCACGGGCTGTTGCGGGCGCTAAGAAGCATGCCGCAATGCAGCAAGGTCGTCATTGAGCCATGGACATTTCGAAGATCCCGCCCGGCCGCAATCCCCCGAAGGACATCAATGTCCTGATCGAAATCCCCGCGGGCGGCATGCCGGTCAAATACGAAATGGACAAGGAATCCGGCGCGCTCTTCGTCGACCGCTTCCTGCACACGGCGATGTATTATCCGGGCAATTACGGCTTCATCCCGCACACACTCTCCGAAGACGGCGATCCGACGGACGTGCTGGTGCTTTCGGCGATCCCGGTGGTGCCGGGGGTGGTGGTGCGCTGCCGCCCCGTGGGGGCCCTCATCATGACCGATCAGGCCGGGCCGGACGAAAAGATCATCGCCGTGCCGACCGACGACCTGCATCCGTTCCACGCACATGTGCGCGAATACACCGACCTGCCGGAGATCCAGCGCCAGCAGATCGCGCATTTCTTCGAGCACTACAAGGATCTGGAACCGGCCAAATGGACCCGCATCGGCGATTGGCTGACCGCCGCCGGGGCCGAAAAGGCGATCGAGGCCGCCATCGAGCGGGCCAAGGGCTGATTTTCCACCGAAACACATCGAATTTGCGGGCCAGCCCGAGGGGCGGGAGCCGCAAAAGCCTTTCCTCGGGCGGCGGCAGAGGGTAAGAAGGCCGCCAATCCTCAAAAGGTAGAGACCTTGAGAGTTGGGATGGGAGGTGACAGCCCCGCCCCGGAAAGGAAGAACTCATGTCCGACAAGCCGCTGATGCCCAAGGCCACCGCCGTCTGGCTGGTGGACAACTCCTCGCTCACCTTCGAGCAGATCGCCGATTTCTGCGGGCTCCACCCGCTGGAGGTCAAAGGCATCGCCGATGAAGACGTCGCCAAGGGCATCAAGGGCCAGGACCCGGTGACCTCGGGCCAGCTCACCCGCGAGCAGATCGAAGAGGCCGAGAAGGATCCCAAGGTCCGCCTCAAGATGGCCGCGCCCAAGCACAAGATGCCGGCGGTCAAGCAGAAGAAGGCGCCGCGCTACACGCCCGTCTCCAAGCGGCAGGACAAGCCGGATGCCGTCTACTGGATCCTGCGCAACCATCCCGAATTCGCCGATGCCGATATCGTCAAGATGGTCGGCACGACGAAATCGACGATCCAGAAAATCCGCGACCGCTCGCATTGGAACATTGCCAATATCAAGCCGGTCGATCCGGTGACGCTGGGCCTTTGCACCCAGCTTGAACTCGACCTCGCTGTGGAGCGGGCGGCGCAGCGCCGCGACCGTGCGCTGAAGCGCGCGGGCAAGACCGGCGAGACGCTCAAGCCGATCGAAGAGACGACGGCCGGACTGGACGAGGCGCCCGCCGCACCGGCACCGGCCCCGACAGAAGAATCCGTCTTCGGCACAGTCGGAACCTCGGGCAGAACCGCGGGCGAATCCGAAGACTAGGCCTCAGGACGCGGGCGCCATGGGTTCGGCGCCCGCCTCTTCGCCCATCGCGCTGGGCTCCTCGGTGTCGGGGCCGCGCGGATCGAGTTCCAGCGCGACCGGCGAGACCTGGTGCGACATCGGCGCGTAGGGTTCGCGATATTCGTCTTCCGGCGCATCCTTGGCCGTGATGCGCCAGCCCACAAACAGCACATGGACGATGTGGACGCCGGCGGCGACAAAGAAGAGCGCCGCTGTCGTCGTTCGCACGGTGATGGACGCGGCCACGATCGGCCCGATCACCGAGGCCAGCGCATTGACCAGCAAGAGCGTCGCCGACGCCTCGACGAAGTCTTCGCGCGGGATGCGGTCATTGGCGTGGGCGACGGAGAGGCCATAGATCGGCAGCGACATCGCGCCGTAGATCGCGAACAGCACGATGGCAGAGGTCCGGTCGAGACCGCCGAACAGCGCCAGTGCCAGGCCCGAGAGCCCCGCCAGCAATGACATGCCGGCAATGATGTAACGCCGGTCCATCCGGTCGGAGAGGCGGCCGGCCGGCACCTGCATCGCCGCGCCTGCGAGTGTGAAGGCGCTCATGAACGCGGCCAGGAGAACATTTGTGAGGTGGTGGTCATGCGCATAGACCGGCGCCAGCGTCCACACCGCGCCATTGGCGAAGCCCACAGCCGCGCAGCCCGCCACACCGACCGGCGCGATGCGATAGAGCCGGAGCGGCCGCAGCACCGGAACCTCGGCCGGCACGGGCTGCGGCAGGCGCGTGAGCCCCACCGGAACCAGGCACAGCGCATAGAAGATCGCCGCCACCGAGAACAACACGAAGCTTGTGGGCGAGGCCGTCGTGAAGAGCCACTGGCCGACCACCAGCCCGCCGAAGCTGATGCTGAGATAGAGGGCGAGAATGCGTCCGCGCGTTTCGTTGCTGGCGCGGTCGTTGAGCCAGCTTTCCGTCACCGTGTAGATGCAAGCCGCCGCAAAGCCGAAAAACAGCCGTGCGACGCCCCACACGACTTCCTCGACCAGCATGGACTGAACGAGGACCATGGCGGCGGCCAGCCCGGCCGCAACGGCGAAGGTGCGGATATGGCCGGTGCGCGCCAGCATCCCCGGCGCGGCGAAACAGCCGGTCACGAAGCCGGCATAATAGGCCGAGCCGATGATGCCGATCGCCAGATCGGAAAATCCCGCCAGATCGCCGCGCACGGGAATGAGCGTGCTGACAAGGCCATTGCCCACGAGGAAAATGAGGATCGAAAACAGGATGGCCGCAATGGCGCGGATCTGTTGCGTCATGGGCGCTCACTCTGACGGGCGAAGCGAGGTATGGGCAAGCCCCACGACCTCAGAATGCGTAACGCGCGATCACGAAACCGCCGACAATCAGGACCAGAAACCCCAGCATGACGAGTTCCAGCCGCTTCTCGATGAATTCGCGCACCGGCTCGCCGAACCAGTAGAGCAATGCCGCCACGATCAAAAAGCGTGCGCCGCGCGTGATCGCCGAGAGCAGCACAAAGAGCGGGAAATTGTAGCCGGCAAAGCCGCTCGCAATGGTGACGAGCTTGTAGGGGATCGGCGTCATCCCCTTGATGAGGATGATCCAGGCGCCCCATTGCGCATAGAGATGGCGGAACTCTTCCAGCTTGTCGCCATAGCCATAGACCTGGATCAGCCAGTGGCCGACCGAGTCATAGAGGAGCGAGCCGATGGCATAGCCGAGGATGCCGCCCAACACGCTCATCAGCGTGCACCAGCCGGCGAGCAGGAAGGCGCGATGGCGGTTCGCCAGCGTCATCGGCACCAGCATCACATCGGGCGGGATCGGGAAGAAGGAGCTTTCGGCGAAGGCGATGGCGCCCAGGAACCAGAAGGCATGCGGACCGGCCGCATGGCGCATGACCCAGTCATACATCGCGCGCATGGGCCCGCCACGCACCGCCACTTCCGGTGTCTCGCTCATCATCTCACCCTGACAATCGACCCTTCCTAGCAAGCGGCCTCCCGCCCGTCCATGCGGGCCGGCTATACGGTCCGTCTATCTTGGCGATCCGTAGGCCGTCCATGCGCCGCGCTTGCTGCCGTCGGGGCCATTCATTAGCCTTGTGGGGCACCCTCACCTCACATTCGACAAAACCATGGCCCCGCGCAAAAAAGCCAAAGCGAAATCCAAATCCGGCCCCGCCGCCAAGCGCCGGGCTCCAGCCAAGGCCCTCGCGAAGGCCAAGGGAAAAAACAAGGCGAAAGCCAAGGCCAAAGCCGCGCGCCCGGCGCGCAAACCCACGACCAAGAGGGCGGTAAAGAAGACGGCGAAGCGCCCTGCACGCAAATCCGCCAAACCCGCTGCAAAACGGCCCGCGAAGAAAGCTGCCGTCCAGAAACCTTCGAAGAAGAAAGCTCCCACGCGCAAGAAGCCGGCCGCGAAGCGCGCGCCCAAGCGCACAGCGCCCGTGGCCAAAGCGCTGCCGCGGCCCGCGACGGGCATCCGTCCCCGCAAGGCCAATATCCGCCGGGGCGCCGCCGCCAGCCCGCGCCCGGCGCCGCGGCTGAAGCCGGCCATGGGCGGCAATCCGTATGAAATTGGGCTCGATCGCAATCCTGCCAATTACCAGCCGCTGACGCCGCTGACATTTCTGGAACGCGCGGCCTCCGTGTTCCCGGACCGCACGGCCATCATCCATGGCAAGTCGCACACCGATTACCGGACCTTTTATGCGCGCGCGCGCAAGCTGGCCTCGGCGCTGGCGGCCCGCGGCATCCGCAAGGGCGAGACGGTCGCCGTGATGCTCGCCAATACCCCGCCCATGCTGGAAGCCCATTACGGCGTGCCCATGATCGGGGCCGTGCTCAACACGCTCAACACGCGCCTCAGCGCGAGCGAGCTGGCCTTCATCCTCGATCATGGCGAGGCCAAGGTGCTGATCACAGATTGCGAATACGCCCCTGTGGTCAAGGAGGTTCTGAAACGCGCCAAGGCGAAGCCGCTGGTGATCGATTTCGACGATCCCGAATTCCCGAATCTCGGCGAGCGGCTGGGCGACATCGAATATGAGGATTTCATCGCGGCCGGCGATCCCGATTACGCCTGGGAATATCCGAGCGACGAATGGAACGCGATCTCGCTCAACTACACCTCCGGCACGACGGGCAATCCCAAGGGCGTCGTCTTCCACCATCGCGGCGCGGCGCTGATGGGCTATGGCAATGTGATCGCCGCGAACCTGCCGCGCCATCCGGTCTATCTGTGGACGCTGCCGATGTTCCACTGCAATGGCTGGTGCTTCCCCTGGACGCTGTCGACAGTGGCCGGCACGCATGTGTGCCTGCGCTGGGTGCGCGCGGGGGCAATGTATGAGGCGCTGGCCGAGCACAAGGTCACCCATCTGTGCGGCGCGCCCATTGTGATGTCGGCGCTGATCAACGCTGCCGACGAAGACAAGCGCGAGCTGCCGCACAGGATCGAGTTCATCACGGCTGCGGCACCGCCGCCGGAAGCGGTTCTGGCCGGCATGGCCGATGCAGGCTTCAACGTCACCCATGTCTATGGCCTGACCGAGACCTATGGCCCGGCCGTCGTCAACGAATGGAAGGACGAATGGGACGAGCTCGACCGTCCCGGCCGCGCCGCGCGCAAGGCGCGCCAGGGCGTGCGCTATCACGCGCTCGACGCATTGAGTGTGATGGATCCCGAGACGATGGAGCCGGTGCCGGCCGATGGCGAGACGCTGGGCGAAGTCATGTTCCGCGGCAATATCGTGATGAAGGGCTATATCAAGAATCCCAAGGCGACGAAGGAATCCTTCGAAGGCGGTTGGTTCCATTCGGGCGATCTGGGCGTGATGTATCCGGATGGCTATGTGCAACTCAGAGACCGTTCCAAGGACATCATCATTTCGGGCGGCGAGAACATCTCCTCCATCGAAGTGGAGGACACGCTGCTGAAACATCCCGCTGTGCTCTATGCCGCGGTGGTGGCCAAGCCGGACGAAAAATGGGGCGAGACGCCGTGCGCCTTCATCGAACTCAAGCCGGGCAAGGACGCGACATCGGAAGAGCTGATCTCATGGTGCCGCCAGCATCTGGCGCATTACAAGGCCCCACGCCATGTCGTGTTCCACGAGATCCCCAAGACCTCGACCGGCAAGATGCAGAAATTCAAGCTGCGTGACGCAGCCAAGGCGGTCTAGCGCAGGACGTCGAAACGCGAGGCGTGCAACGCCCGCCGCGCTGGATCGCCCCCGCACATCGGCACGACAGCAGGCACGCGCGCCTATCTTGGTGTCTTAAATGGAAGGCCCCACGCCGCTTCCGCGGGTCTCGAAACCGAGCGTCCCACGGAAGCGGGCGGCGGAGTTTGTCAGGGGGCTAATGGAAGGAGCTTCGCAGTCGTTCGAGTTCGTCTTTGATGCGGAGTTTTTCTTTTTTGAGGGCGGCGACCCTGACCTCGTCCCAATCCGGGTGGGCCAGCTCTTCGCCGATGCGCTCTTCGAGTTTCCTGTGCTTGGCAGACAGTTCCTCGATATGCCCTTCTAGTGCCATGGATGCACCTCTCATCGTTCGTGAAGGTGACACAATTAGAACACCAACCGGGGGACCTGTCACGGCACTCTTCCGCCTATGCCTTCCGGGGTGTAAATGTGCCGCATGAGCGGGAACCATCAAAAAAATCGAGGCCCGGACCGGCTGGTCCTGGGCATTAGCGGCGCCAGCGGCGTGGCCTTCGGCATCCGCCTTTTGGAGGCCATGGCGGAACTGGGTCTCGAATCGCATCTGGTCATGAGCAAGGCCGGGGAAATGACCATCGGCTACGAGACCAAGCTGACGCCCAAACAGGTTGCAGCCAAGGCCGACTACCACTACGCCGCCAGCGACATTGCCGCCCCCATCGCCTCGGGCAGCTTCCGCACGGCGGGCATGGTCGTGGCACCTTGCTCGGTCAAGAGCTGGTCGGAGATCGCCAGCGGCGTGACCTCGTCCCTGCTGACGCGGGCCGCCGACGTCACGCTCAAGGAACGTCGCCCGCTCATCATTCTGGCCCGCGAGACGCCGCTCCATCTGGGCCATCTGCGCACGCTGGCCCAACTCGCCGAAATGGGAGCCATCATCATGCCGCCGGCACCGGCATTCTATGCCGCCCCGCACAGCCTCGAAGAGATGATCGATCAGATCGTCGGCCGCATGCTCGATCTTCTGGGCTATGACTGGCCCGGGCAAAAGCGATGGGGCGAGGATCTCGCCAAGGGCCGGCGCAAGCCGAATGCAAAACGATCCCGGGCGTAACGGGACGAAATGATCAAAGTGCGGATGATATGACCGAAGCCGAAGAGCAGGCCCTGCGCGCGCGGCTCGCCGAACTCGCCGAGGAGCATCGCGACCTCGATGCCGCGATTGCCGCCATGGCCGAAACCGGACCGGGTGATCAGCTTCGCCTGACGCGTCTGAAAAAGCGCAAGCTGCATCTCAAGGATCTGATATCACAGATCGAGGATCAGCTTCTGCCCGACATCATCGCCTGAGCGGAGCCGCACTCAGCCCGCGACTTCCTTTTTCTTCTGCGCATACATGGCCGCGTCGGCGCGGGCGATGGCATTGTCGGCATCGGCGCCGGAGATGAGCTCGAACGTGCCATAGGAGAAGCCCACCGGAATGGTTTGCCCGTCCCAGCGCGCCGGAACCGAAGCCAGGGTCTCCGCCAGAGTTGCGGCCTTCTTGTGCGCAACGATCTGTGAGGCGTGAGAGAGTATGACGCCGAACTCGTCGCCGCCGAGGCGCCCGACCACGTCGCTGTCGCGCACATGCTCCATCAGCGTCTGGGCGAAATGGTTCAGCACCGCATCGCCCGCCGCATGGCCGTGGGTGTCGTTGACCTGCTTGAATCCGTCGAGATCGAAATAGATCAGGCTCGAGGCCGTGCCGTAGCGCGAGGCCAAGCCGATCGAGCGGGTCAGCTCGCGCACAAAGGCGCGGCGGTTGAGCAGCGGCAGAAGATGGTCCTGGTCGGCATCGCGCTCGGCCGTATCGAGGCGCTCGCGTACCTGACCGAGTTCACGGCGCAGGGAATCGACTTCCTGCATCAAGCCCATGATCGCGTCGCGCACGCGGGGCGTGAATTCGTCCTCGGGGATGCCCAGGATCGAGGTGACGCTGGCCACCTCGGCATTGGCCGCGGGGGCTGGCGTCTCGGCACGGCGAGCATAGCTGGCTGCGCCAATGCGGCTGGCCAGCTGTGCGCGGCCCGTGCGGTCGATCTTCATGGCCCCTCCCCTGCGAATCAGGGACCGCCATGATCGGGGCGATATCCTTAAGAAAGAGTATATGCCGTGCCCGGCAGTTAACCTGCAGGCAGGCAAAAAGGCGCACCCAGCCCCTTTTCATAGGAGGCGCGGCCCATATAATGCGCCGCTTCCTTGCCGGGCCCACATTTTCGGAAAGCCCGGCCAGCCGCGAAGGCCCGAAGCAGCATGACCACTCCAGACGTCGGCATCATCATGGGCAGCCAATCCGACTGGCCGACCCTCAAGCCCGCCGCCGAGATTCTCGAGGCGCTGGCAGTTCCGTTCGAGACCAAGATCGTCTCGGCACACAGGACGCCCGACCGCCTCTATGACTATGCCAAGACCGCCAAGACCCGCGGCATCAAGCTGATCATCGCCGGGGCCGGCGGCGCGGCCCATCTGCCAGGCATGGCCGCCTCCATGACGACGCTGCCGGTGCTGGGCGTGCCGGTGGAATCCAAGGCGCTCAAGGGTATGGATTCGCTGCTCTCCATCGTCCAGATGCCGGGCGGCGTGCCGGTCGCGACCTTCGCCATCGGCCCGGCGGGTGCCAAGAATGCGGCGCTTCATGCCGCCGCCGTGCTGGCGCTGAGCGACACGGCCCTGGCCAAGCGGCTCGAAGACTGGCGCGCCGACCTCACCCATTCCGTGGCCGAGACACCGACCGACGCCGAATGACATCCGCAAAGGCTCTCACAGCGCCCGTCCCGCCGGGCGGCACCATCGGCATTCTCGGAGGCGGCCAATTGGGCCGCATGCTGGCGCTGGCGGCCGCGCGGCTGGGCCTGAAGACCCATATCTATTCCGACAGCGACCACGCCCCGGCCTTCCAGGTTTGCGACCGCATCACCATCGCGCCCTATACCGACCGTGCGGCGCTGGCGACCTTTGCGGACCTCTGCGATGCCGTGACTTACGAATTCGAGAACGTGCCGGCCGAGGCGGCCGCCATCCTCGCCGATCACAAGCCGACCTATCCGGGTGCGCGGGCACTGGCGGTGGCGCAGGACCGCTGGGACGAAAAGAGCTTCCTCCGCGACCTCGGCTTGATGACCGCGCCCTTCGCCAATGTCGAAACCGAAGCCGCCGCACGCGCAGGCTTTGCCGCGCTGGGTGGCGGGGCGGCGGTGCTCAAGACCCGACGGCTGGGCTATGACGGCAAGGGCCAGGCTATCGTGAAAAGCGCAGACGAAGCGGCAGCCGCCTTCGCGCGCTTTGACAATGCGCCCTGCATTCTCGAAGGGTTCGTATCATTCGATTTCGAAGCCTCGGTGATCGGCGCACGGGCGCTGGATGGCAGCTTCGCCGCCTACGATCCGCCCGAGAACATCCACGAGAACCACATCCTCAAGCGCTCCATCGTGCCGGGCCGGTTGAACGCCGAGCAGACCGATGCCGCCAAGGCGATTGCCAAACGCATCGCCGATGCGCTCGATTATGTCGGCGTGATGGGGGTGGAGCTGTTCGTCAGCGCCGAAGGCCCCCTGCGCGTCAACGAGATCGCGCCGCGCGTGCACAATTCCGGACATTGGACGCAGGATGCCTGCCTGGTCAGCCAGTTCGAGCAACATGTCCGCGCCGTGGCCGGCTGGCCGCTGGGCGATCCCGTGCGGCACTCCGATGCCGTGATGGAAAACATCATCGGCGAGGAAGCCGCAGACTGGCAGGGTCTCGCCAAGTCGGGCGGCGCGCTGCATCTCTATGGCAAGGGCGAGATCCGCCCCGGCCGCAAGATGGGCCACATCACCAAATTATCGCCGCGCACGCGCTGAGCCGCCGAGGATATCGGCGAAGGACGGCCAGCCCTTGGTGCGTTTCTTCACATCGGCCTTGAACTTCTCGAAGCGCATCACGTCGTCGATGCGCTTGGCGAGAAATGTGTGCGTGGCATCTTCGCCCTCGCTGTCATCGTTGAACCAGCGCATCAGCGTGGCCGAATAGACGCCCGCCAGAATCGCGCGCTTGGTGTAGAAATTGAAATCGGTCGCAGTGTCGCCGGCCGCGCGCCACATCGCATCGACGGTGCGATAGAGAAGCGTCATGCCGCGCGGGGCATGCGGCGGCAGGGTGAGCCATGCGCCGGCGCGGCGGGCCGCTTCCTTGTGCGGCGTGAGCACTTCGAGGCGCGCCAGCACGGCGGCCGAGATGCGCTCGCGGATTTTCATCTTTTTGAGATCGGTCTGTTCGAGCAGCGCCACCATCTCGCCATCGGCCCAATCGGAGAAGGCTTCGACCAGACTGAGCGCGCCTTGCGGAAAGAGCCGCGCCAGCGCGATGTCGTCCGCGCCCGCCTCGTCGCCGGCACGCTTCAAAACCGCGTCGGTAAAGCCGTCGAAGGGCGCATCCTCGAGCGCGGCCATCAGCACCGCGCGCTTGAGCGCGGCATCGTCGTTCGCCGTCGCCCCGGATTTCGTCTTCTTTGCTTTCTTCGCCGCGGTCATGCTCCAGCCTCGCGCGCCAGCCAGTGTTTCACTTCGGTTTCGAAGATCAGCTTGGAGAGATCGGACATGCGCTGCGGATAGAGCACGCCGTCAAGATGATCGAGCTCATGCTGCACGACGCGGGCATGAAAGCCCTTGGCCACGCGCTCGACCTTGTTGCCGGCCAGATCGAGGCCGGAATAACGGATATGGGCCGCGCGCTCGACATAGCCCCTCAGGCCCGGCACCGACAGGCAGCCTTCCCAGCCACCCTCGGTCTCGCGGCCGATAATCTCGTAGGACGGGTTGATGAGGACGGTCAGCGGGGCGGCGTGCTCGAACGCCTCCTCCTCCGCGAGGCCCGGATCGGAGCGCTCCGCCGGGGCCTGGAACACCACCAGCCGAAGGGCCACATGAACCTGGGGGGCCGCCAGACCGGCACCATCCGCGTCGATCATGGTCTCGACCATGTCGGAGACGAGCTGGCGGATTTCCGGCGCCGTGGGGTCCTTCACGGGCGCCGCCTGGCGGGCAAGAACGGGGTGGCCCATGCGGGCGATCTTGAGAATGGCCATGGGATGAATATGGCCCGTGCCGCGCAGCGTTTAAAGCGGGCTTTGGAGCGGCGTTTTGCACGACGCGCCCGGCGGCTTCGATCCCGGCCAGTGCCGCAAGCAGATGGCGCCGCGCCCCGTCGACGGTGAAATCCTGCAGCGGCCGGTCCCAATCCGGCAGCGCCGCGCCGGCCGCCGCGGCCCGGGCAGTGGCAGCCAGCACCATGCGGTGCAAGGCCAGAAGATCGGCGACGGCGCGGGTCAGCGCGCGGGCCTCGGCCAGAACGCGGCGGATTTCGGCGCGCCGGGCCCGGGCCGTGTGGCTGTAGCGGCCATGCTTGCGGGCATTGCGATTGCCGCGCGGCGCGCCGCCCCTGGGATTGTGGATGTAGACCGGCGCCCGCAGGCCATGGGCGAATCCCGGCCCGGCCCCAGATATGGTGGGCTGCTCCCGCCCCTGCCCCATGGTGTTGGAGGTTGTTTGCGCAAAATGGAGCTGAACGGGCTGGCCGGCCCGCTGGCGGCGGGCGGTTTCGGGCGTGGTGCGGGTGGCGGCATGGCTCATGAAGGACGATATAGGAATTAAAGCCTAACCTTCAAGAGGGGGCCGGAGATTATTTTCGCAAGGGCCGAGCCGGGGCCGCCGGGCCGGCAACCGGCGGAAAACCGGGCTGGACAGGCTTAAACCCGTCTGTTATCTAGCGCGCCCTTACGGAAATTGCCCAGAGGAGCCGCTTTTGCAGATCATCGTTCGCGACAACAATATCGACCAGGCGCTGAAGGCGCTGAAAAAGAAGATGCAGCGCGAAGGCATCTTCCGCGAGATGAAGCTGCGCGGCCATTACGAAAAGCCGAGCGAGAAGCGTGCCCGCGAACGGGCCGAGGCGATCCGCCGTTACCGCAAGCTGCAGCGCAAGCGCATGCAGCGCGAAGGCGTTCTGCCGCGCCGCTAGACCGCACAGCAATTTCCGCGTGACCGAGGGCCGCCCATGAGGGCGGCCTTTTTGGTTTGGGGCTTAGTCTTGCTTGTCTGGAACCGGGTCAGACAATGCTCCATCGAACGGCATCATCGGTTCGACGCCGAGAATCTCGGAAAGCGGTTTGCCGTCGCTGACCCGCCGAAACAAGCCGAAGGCCATCCAGCGCGCGCGGCCATCGACATTGCGCGCGCCCCGCCCGCCGATCTGATCGGCAATCTGCAGCGTGCGGGTGTCGAGCGAGATGCGCGTGAAATCCGTGTGGTTCTGCACACCGGCATGCGCATGCTGGCTCGAAAAGGCGATGACCTCGCGGGGATTGATCGTGACCGGGACCGCCTCGTCCAGATCGACCTCTTCCAACAGGCGGGGGACCATCTCGCCTGGCCGGATGGTTTCCGGCGCTTCGCGGCCCCGCCGGATGACATCGGCAATGTCGAACCCCGCACTGCTGTTGGCAAGCGGTTGCGCGAACAGCCTGGGATAGAAGGCGAAGGTGCGCGCCGCCGTGACGGGATAGATCGGCGCCCACCAGTTCACCTGCGCGTAGAGGTTCGTGCCCCATGTGTCGCGGTGAAAGCCCACGGTCGCCGTGCTGCGGGCCCATGGGCGGCAGCTGCCCGGCGGATGCGGCGGCTGGAAGCGCAAGATGAGCCGGTCGCGCGCCGTCGCCGCCGGGTCGAGCCCGACCCCCACCAGCACCTCATGCCAGAGCCGCCTGGCCTCGGGCGCATTCGAGAACGCCCGTTGAACGGCTGCCAGACGTTCAGCCAGTGCGGTTTGTCCAAGATGACGATGGATTTCGATCGGGGGATGCGGCGCCAGCGCCTGCTCCAGAAAGGCCCGCGCAAAATCGGTAAGCGCCGCCATCGGATCCAGCTCACGGAAGCGAATGATGGCGCCGTCATAGAGCGCGGCATGAAGGTCCGCCGCTTCGAGGGTCCGGTCATAGTCTCGATACATATCCCGCCGAATGAACGCCGAAACGGGTCCCTTGCCAACTGGATGATCGTGGCTGGTCAATTGACACGGTCATTTATCTGACTAAAGTCAGGTAAATGATCGATGCCGTTGCCCGTATCCGGCGCTTCAACCGCGCCGTCACTTCGGAAGTCGGTGCGCTCGACAGCTCCTTTCTCGGGCGCGGGCGACCGCTGGGCGCGGCGCGCGTGCTCAATGCCATCGGCCATGGGCGCACCGATGTGGGCGAGGTGCGCGATTATCTCGGCCTCGATTCCGGCCTGATGAGCCGCCTGCTGCGCGGGCTGGAAGAGGAAGGGCTGATCGCGACCACGCCCAATCCCGCCGATGCGCGCCGCCGCGTCGCCAGGCTGACACCGGCCGGACGCGGCGAATTCCAGGCTTATGAATCCCTCTCCAATGCGCGGGCCAAGACTCTGCTCGCCCGCCATGCCCGGCCCGACGCGCTGCTGGAGGCGATGGATCTGATCGCCACTGCGCTCGGCCGCAGCCAGATCGCAATCGCGGAAATGGACCCCAGATGCGAGGCGGCACGCTATTGCCTCGGCGAATATTATGCCGAGCTGGCCCGCCGCTTCGAAGGCGGCTTCGAGGTGTCACGCTCGCGCGATCCCGATGCCAAGGACATGATCCGCCCGCGCGGCAGCTTTCTTGTCGCGCTGTCGGACGCGATGCCGGTCGGCTGTGTGGGGCTGAAGGGAACGGGCGGCGCAATCGCCGAGGTCAAGAGGCTGTGGGTGGCGCCGTCGGCGCGCGGCCTTGGGCTGGGCCGGCGCCTGATGGATAGCGTGGACGAGACCGCGCGCGCACTGTCCATCACCACCCTGCGGCTCGACACCAATCGTGCCCTTTCGGAGGCGCAGCAGCTCTATCGCAACAGCGGCTGGGTGGAGATCGAGCGCTTCAATGACGATCCATACCCGGATTTTTTCTTCGAAAAGCGGCTTTAGCGGCCTTACGCCTTCTTCAGCCCCACCATCGCCCGCAGCGCCGCGCCCAATCGCGGCGGGCGCTCGCTGGTGAGCACATTGGCGGCGAAGACGCGGCCCATCTGCCAAACGAGGAATGCTGCCGTCGCGATCATCAGGGCGACGGCAAGCCAGATCTGCAGAACCGGTGGGTTCCACGGCAGGCGGAACATCATGAAGAACGGCGTGTAGACCGGTATCCAGGTCATCACCGTCGCAATGGTGCCGTTGGGATCGCGCAGCAGCGCCGGCATGATCAGCAGCGGGGCCATGATCGCAATCATGGTCGGGCCGATCAGCGCCTGCGCATCCTGCAGCGAAGCCGTCATCGAACCCAGCGCCAGGAATATCGAGGCATAGATCAGAAGCCCGCACACAAAGCAGATCACCAGCAGCGGCAGGAGCGATGAACCGGTCAAGCTCGACGCCGTCGCCATGATGAGCCCATGGCCGCCGGGCACGAAAATCCACGCCGCTACCACGCCCATGCCAAGCCACAGAAACAGCGTGAGCAGCGAGGCCCCGGCCGCGCCCAGAAGCTTGCCGACCATGAACTGGCGCGGGGTCACGCAGGACAGCATCACCTCGACGATGCGGCTCGACTTCTCCTCGATCACAGCCGACATCAGTGAGGCCGCGTTCATGAACACGATCAGCACCAAGAGAAAGGCGAAGCCCGACGGCGCATAACGCTGCACCTGATCGGCAAGGGTCGGCTTGTGCCCCATGGCGGCGCGCGTCGGATCCAGCGTGCTCAGTTCGGCGCGCGCCTGCAGCACATCGAAGGAGGCTGCCGGCGCAATCCGGCGCAAAGCCTTGCGGCGCAGCGCCTCGGTCAGCGCGCTGCCGAGAAAATTCTTGAGATCATAGGCGGGCGGCCCCGACGACCAGAACTGCGCCGTGAGGCCGCCGGAGGCGCCGTAATCCTTCGGCACCACGAGAATCGCATCGGCGACGCGATGGTCCGAGAGCAGCTGCGCCGCGCGGGCGACGAAATCCCGGCCCGAGGCATTCACAAGCCCGCGCGGCGGCGGCAGATCATCATAGCGCGAGGGGCGCGGAGCGAGGGCCGGTGCATCGCGGTGCAAATAGGGCGTCAGCCGTTCGCGCAGCGCCACCGCCCCGCCCATGGCGCGGAAACCGGCGAGCGCCTGTTCGCTGCCCGCCGGCGCGGTGAGGAGCGCATAGAGTCCGGGCGCACGCCTCTGCATCCGGGGCAGATCGGCATTGTCGCCGGCATAGGCGGACAGGCGCGCCAACTGGTCGGCCGCCGTGCGGGCGGCCACGGCTTCGGCAATCGCCGACGCAAAGCCGCCATCGCGATCGACGACGATGAAACTGCGCGGCGGCGCGTTGCGTTCGATCCAGCGCGGCACCGCGCCGGCAAAGACGATCCAGGCGGGCATCAGGAACAGCGAAATCAGAAAGCCGCGGCGCGTGACATATTTCACGAATTCATGGCGGGCGATCAGAAGAATGGATCTCATCGTCATGCGGCGGTCTCCGCTTCGCCCTCGCCGGCCAGCGCGATGAACACGTCCTGCAGGCTCGCATCGGCAACATCGAAATAGTTCACCGCCACACGCGCCTCGAAACAGGCCGCCAGAAGCGGCGCGCCATCCGCGCCGTCCCTGAGCGCAATCTCCCAATAGGTCTGGTCCGGACCGGGCGGGACGAGAGCGGCGACGCTCGGAAGATTGCGCAGGAAGCCGAGATCGCCCTCGGCGCCGATGCGCACGCGCCGCGGCAGCACGGCGCGCGCCGCATCCAGCGTGCCGTCGAACACTTTGCGCCCGCGCGACAGGATGACGAGATCATCGCAGAGCCGTTCGGCCTGCTCCATCGTGTGGGTGGAGAACAGCACCGTCTTGCCATCGGCGGCGAGGCCGCGGATGGTTTCTTCGAAGCTTTGCTGGTTGATGGGATCGAGACCGGAGAAAGGTTCGTCGAGCAGCAACAGCTCCGGGTCGTGCACCAGCGCGGCCAGCAGCGCCACCTTCTGCGCCATGCCCTTCGACAGCCCCTCGATGCGCGTGCGGGTGTGGGCGCCAAGGCCGAAACGCTCCAGCAATTCGCGCGCGCGAACCCGGGCCGCGCCATACTCCATGCCCTTGAGCGCCGCGATATAGGCGATGGCGCTATCGGCGCGCATGCGTTTGTAGAGGCCACGCTCCTCCGGCAGATAGCCGATGCGCGCGCGTTGCTCCGCGCCGGCCGGCGCCCCGAACACGCGAAGCTGTCCGGCATCGGGCGCGATCATGCCCAGCATCATGCGCAATGTCGTGGTCTTGCCCGCGCCATTGGGGCCGAGAAAACCGAGAATGCGGCCGGGACGTTGGGTGAACGACAGATCGTCCACGGCCGTGAAGCCGCCGAAGCGCTTGGTCACGCCGTCTAGTTCGAGAACCGGTGCCGTCATACGCCCAGCATGCCTGCCACGTGGGCCGGGTCAAGACAGGCAGGCGGATTGGCCTAACGGGTTGTTGAAACGCGATAGGCGCAGCGGCGCGCGCCGGCCAGGATGTGATCGGTGCGCTCGACCGTGACGCCCGGACCCAGGAGGCGGCGAAACAACGCCAGCTCCTCGCGGCACAGCCCCTGACACAGGCTGGCGGCCGCGCAGATGGGACAATGATTCTCGACGAACAGCCAGTCCCGCCCGTCGCGCCTGAGCTCGGGCATATAGCCTTCGCGCGCACGGATGCGCGTCAGGGCTTCGAGCCGGGCCTTGAGCGATGTCGCGCCCGCCATCGCCGCGCCATAGGCCTTCGCCTGATCTTTGGTGCGCAAGGCGAGCAAGCGCTCGAGCCCGTCGTCTCCGAAGGCCTTTTTCATCTGGCCGAGCAGATCGACCGCAAGCAGAGAATGCGAATCCGGGAAATGGGCATCGGCGGCGGCGCTCGCCTGCCAGCGCGTCAGCGGGCGGCCACGTGTCCTCGGTTTCGACCCGGCCTCCATCAGGGCCGGCATGACAAGGCCATCATCTTCGAGCGCGGCCAGATGCTGGCGCACGGCGACCGGCGTGATCCCCAACCGCGCCGCCAGATCATCGGCCGACAGCGGGCCCTCGCGCTTCAACAGATCGAGCACGGATGCGCGCCCCGCCGGCAAAGCCGCGGGGCGTGTGGGGCCATGCGAATCCGGTACAGCACGCATGCGGGAATTTCTAAAGTTCGGACTTGCAAAATGCAAGACCGAAGCATGTAATTTCGAAAGCTATTGCTTTCTTATTTCTGGGAGGATCAGGATGGACGCAGTGATCACACCCGAGCCCGCCATGCTGACGGCCACCGGACTGACACCGGCCGAGATCGAGGCCGGCGGCCAAAAGGTGATCCGTCGTGCCGGCAAGCAGATTCTCCTGATCGCGCGCGCCGGCGAGATCTTCGCCATCGCCAATCGCTGCCCGCATGAAGGCTATCCCCTGAGCGATGGCAGCCTCGGTCCCGGCTGCGTGCTGACCTGCAACTGGCATAACTGGAAATTCGACCTCAGAACCGGGGCGGCGCTCGTGGGGCGCGATCCGGTGCGGTCCTATCCCGTGACCATCGAAGACGGCGAGATCCTGCTCGACCTCACCGATCCGCCGGTCGAGGCGCAGCGCGCCGCCGCGCTCAAGGGCCTGGATACCGCGCTGGAAGACCGCGATCTGCCGCGCATGGCGCGCGAGACGGCAAGACTGATGCGCGCGGGCTACGACGCGAAGGAGGCGCTGGTGCATGCCATCATTGTCTCAAATGAATTCCTGGAAGACGGCGCGCAACACAGCCATGGCGCCGCTGCGGACTGGCTGGCGCTGGCCGCGCGCGCCGAAACGCCCGAGCACAGCCTGATCGCGACACTTGAGCCGATCCTCCATCTGTCCTGGGACACGATGGGGCGGCACAGTTTTCCCTACGCCGAGGGCGTGCGCGACTGGGATGAAGGCGCCTTCGCCGCCGCCATCGAGGCGGAGGACGAAGCCGCGGCTCTCGCCCTTGTGCGCGGCGCCGTGGCCGCGAATATCCCTTACGCGCAGATACGCCCCGCCTTCGGCCGCGCGGCGCTGGCCCATTACGCCGATTTCGGCCATAGCGCGATCTATGCGGTGAAGATCGGCGCGTTGATCGAGGCGCTCGACGGCCAAGCGGACGAGCCATTGCTGCTGGCGCTGACGCGCAGCCTCGTGCGAGCAACGCGCGAAGAAAAGCTGCCGGAATTCCGCGCTTATGACAGCACACTGACTGCCTGGACGGACGGCGGCGATCTGCCGGTTACCGCCGCTGACTTCACGGGCAGGAACACCAATGCCGTGCTGGCGCGGCTGCTGCAATCGACGCGGCGCCCGGTGAGTGAACTGTTCGATGCGCTGCTGGGCGCGGCCGGCTGGAACCTTCTCCACTTCGACACCAGCGTCGAAGAGGCGAGCGACAATGCGATCGCCGACAATGTCGGCTGGCTCGATTTCACCCATGCGCTGACCTTTGCCAATGCGGCGCGGCACCTGTGCGAAGAGACGCCGGATCTGTGGCCGCAGGCGCTTCTGCAAATGGCGCTGTTTGTGGGGCGCAATGCGAAATATGTGGGTGAGGTCGACGAAGCGTATTGGCGCGTGAGCGATCCGCAAAGCTTCCTCGCAGGCGAAATGGCAAAGCTCTACGATCATGGCCTTGCCGAGCCCATCGTCTTCTGCCATCGCCTGAAAGTGCTGTTCGCGCTGGAAGGCGAATGGCGCGCCGCGCCCGAGGCCGGCTGGCGCGACGCGATGTTCGCGGGCGTCAACCGCTACCTGAACACGCCGGCGAAACGCCATCACGGTTTGCGCGTGGCAACGCAGGCGCTCGACTTCATCGCCAAGGAGGGTTGAGGCGCACTCCCCGCGCGTTCAGGCGGCGCAATCCGCGCAGACCGCGACTTCGATCGTCACATGGCTGAGGGCGGAAAAGCGCGTGCGCAAGGCCGCCTTGATCTCTTCGGCCGTGGTGGCGTTGGGCGAGACCAGCGAGACGATCAGCCCGCGATGACCGGGGCCGAGCCGCCACAGATGCAGATCGGCGATGCGCGCGCCCATCTCACCCTCGATCATGCGGCGGATGTCGTCGGCCAGTCCCGGATCGTCTTCGGCGTCGAGCAGCACCATTCCCGCATCGCGCACCAGCCCATAGGCCCAGGAGCCGATTACCAGCGCACCGACAATGCCGACCACCGGATCGAGCCAGGCGATGCCCCACAGATAGCCGGAGCCGAGCGCAGCCAGTGCCAGGACGCTCGTGGCCGCATCGGCCAGCACATGAACATAGGCCGCGCGCAGATTGTGATCGTCGCCCGCATGGGCGTGCTCATGGTCGTGATCGTGAGAATGATCGTGCGGGTCGCGCAGGATCAGCGCGCAGACGAGATTGACGGCAAGGCCGATCACGGCGATCAGGAAGGCATCGCCATATTGCACCGGGACGGGCGAGACCAGCCGTGTAATGGATTCGATGGCGACGCCGAGCCCGGCAATGCCAAGCGCGATGGCGCTGGCGAAGGCGGCCAGATCGCCGAACTTGCCCGAGCCGAAGGTGAAGCGAGCGTTGCTGGCATGGCGGCGGGCCAACCAATAAGCCGCCGCGGCCAGCCCCAGCGCGCCGACATGGGTGGCCATGTGGATGCCGTCGGCCAGAAGCGCCATGGAGCCGAAGGCGAGCCCCGCCACCACCTCCACCACCATGAAGATGGCAGTCAGCGCCGTCGCCAGCGTCGCGCGGCGTTCGGCCCGGGCATGGCCATGGCCCAGGAATACATGGTCATGCGTCCACAGTCCGTGCCTGTGATCGGCATGATTCGAGCCGGCGTGATGGAGCTGCGCCATGATGGGACCGTAACCCGTCAGGCCGGAACGGAAAAGCCGAAGCTCAGGTCGGGTCCAGGAACTTGGTGCGCTGGTAGAGCAGCGTGCCGCTCGCATTGGTGATCTTGAACAGCTTGAGGCACTTTTCGTCGGCCATGTTGTCGCACGGCACATCGACGGTGATGGTCACAGCCGTACCGTCGGAACTGGCCTTGCAGATCACGCGCTTGGCGGTGTCGGTATCCGTCGCGTCCTTGGACGTCAGGCTCGCGCCGGCAGCCAGAATGCCGTAGTCCTCAACACGGGCCAGCGTCGCCTCGCAGACCCCACGGGCGGCCAGCGCCTCTTGTGCGGACTTCGGCGCGCTTGAACCGCCGCTGCTGCCACGGCCCAGGAAATAGCCCCCCGCCGCCACCGCAATGACAAGGACCGCAGCCCCGCCGAGCACGATGGGATTCCGGACGAGCGCATTCATATCGGCCATGTGGCACTCCCTCTCACGGCGCGCATTTGTCAGGACGATCGGCGGGCCCCGCGCAACCCCTTGGCCAGCCGCGACTTTCGGGGCGGCACCATACTGGGGCGCGGGCCTCGCGCCAAGCCCCCCAGGGGCTCGCCAAACGCCTTTTAATCCAGAGACTTGACGATCTCTTCCGTCATCTTCTTGGCGTCGCCGAACAGCATCATGGTGTTGTCGCGGAAGAACAGCTCGTTCTGAACGCCGGCATAGCCCGAGCCCATGCCGCGCTTGACGAAGAGCACGGTCTTGGCCTTCTCCACATCGAGGATCGGCATGCCGAAGATCGGCGATGCGGGATCGGTCTTGGCCGAGGGATTGGTCACGTCATTGGCACCAATGACATAGGCGACATCGGCCTGGGCGAACTGGGAATTGATGTCCTCCAGCTCATAGACCTCGTCGTAAGGGACATTGGCTTCGGCCAGCAGCACGTTCATGTGGCCCGGCATGCGGCCGGCCACCGGATGGATGGCGTAGGAAACCTTGACGCCTTCCTTCTTGAGAACATCGGCCATCTCGCGCACCGCGTGCTGGGCCTGCGCCACCGCCATGCCATAGCCCGGCACGATGATGACCGAGCCCGCATTCTTCATGATGAAGGCCGCGTCGTCGGCCGAGCCCTGCTTGACCGGCCGCGTTTCGGCCGCGCCGCCGGCCACGGCCGTCTCGCCGCCGAAGCCGCCCAGGATCACGGAGACGAAGCTGCGGTTCATCCCCTTGCACATGATGTAGGACAGGATCGCACCCGAGGAACCGACCAGCGCGCCGGTGATGATCAGCGCGGTGTTCTCCAGCGTGAAGCCGATACCGGCCGCGGCCCAGCCCGAATAGGAATTCAGCATCGAGACCACGACGGGCATGTCCGCGCCGCCGATGGGGATGATCAGCGTGATGCCGAAGACGAAGCTGAGCACGGCGATCGCCCAGAACGCCCAATGCGGCTGGTGCAGGAAGAACCAGACGATGAGCCCGACAATGATGCCGAAGATCAGAATGTTGAGCGCATGGCGTGCCGGCAGCATGATCGGCGCGCCGCTCATATTGCCGTTGAGCTTGGCGAAGGCGATCAGCGAACCGGCAAAGGTGATGGCGCCAATGGCAAGGCCGAGGCTCATTTCCACGAGGCTCTGCGCGTGGATCGCCCCCTCGCTGCCGATGCCGTAGGCCGCAGGCGAATACATCGCGGCGGCGGCCACCAGCACGGCAGCCAGACCCACGAGGCTGTGGAAGGCCGCGACGAGCTGCGGCATCGCCGTCATGGCGATGCGCCGTGCGGTCACTGCGCCGATCGCGCCGCCAATGGCAAGCCCGCCGAAGATCAGACCCCAGGTCAAAGGATCGGTGACGCCGGTGACCCACAGCGTGGTGGCAATGGCGATACCCATGCCGATCATGCCGTTGCGGTTGCCCGCGCGGCTGGTCACGGGCGAGGACAGCCCGCGAAGCGCCAGGATGAAGAGGACGCCGGAGAGCAGATAAAGCAGCGCTGCGATGTTCGCGTTCATCGCCTACTTCTCTTTCTTCTTGTACATCGCCAGCATGCGCTGGGTAACGAGGAAGCCGCCGAAGATGTTCACCGACGCCAGGATCAGCGCGAAGAAGCCGAGCAGCTTGGACGTCCAGGCCTGGGCGCCGATCGTGTTCACCGACACCGCAATCAAGGCGCCCACAACGATCACCGAAGAGATGGCGTTGGTCACGCTCATCAGCGGGGTGTGCAGTGCCGGCGTCACCGACCAGACGACGAAATAGCCGACAAACACGGCCAGCACGAAGATCGAAAGCCGGAAGACAAAAGGATCGATCGCTTCCATCGCATCAGCCTTTCAAAACCGGATGGACGATCTCGCCGTCCTTGGTGAGCCCCGCGCCCTTGACGATCTCGTCGTCCCAATCGAGCGCCAGCGCGCCCTCTTTGACGATAAGCTGCACGAAGTTGAACAGGTTGCGGGCATAGAGACTGGAGGTGTCGACGGCGAGCCGCGAGGGCAGATTGGTGTAGCCTATCAGCGTGACGCCATGGACTTCGATCACCGCGTCGGCTTTCGTCAGCGGGCAATTGCCGCCCTGCTCGGCCGCCAGATCGACGATGATCGAGCCGGGCTTCATCGTCTGCACCATCGCCTCGGTCACGAGCACCGGCGCCTTGCGGCCCGGGATCAACGCCGTGGTGATGACGATGTCCTGTTTCTTGATGTGCTCGGCCACGAGCGCGGCCTGCTTGGCCTGATATTCGGCCGACATCGGCTTGGCATAGCCGGCCGCGGTTTCAGCCTGCTTGAATTCCTCGTCCTCGACGGCGACGAAGTTTGCACCCAGCGATTCCACCTGTTCCTTGGTGGCGGGCCGCACATCGGTGGCCGAGACGATGGCGCCCAGGCGGCGCGCCGTTGCAATGGCCTGAAGGCCCGCAACGCCGACGCCCATGATGAACACACGCGCCGGCGCGATGGTGCCCGCCGCCGTCATCATCATCGGCATGGCGCGGCCGAATGTGGCGGCCGCATCGATCACCGCCTTGTAGCCGGCGAGATTGGCCTGGGACGACAACACGTCCATCGCCTGCGCGCGGGAAATGCGCGGTACGAATTCCATCGCAAAGGCGGTGACGCCCTTGCCCGCGAGCTTGGCGATGGCGTCTTTCTCGGTGTGCGGCGCGAGCAGGCAGGCCAGCACTGCACCCTTTTTCATCGCCGCAATTTCGGCCTCGCCGGGCCCGCGCACGCTGAGCACGATATCGGCTTCTGCCAGCATCTGTCCGGCATCGGGCGTGACGACGGCGCCAGCCGCTTCGAAATCGTTGTCGGAAATGCGCGCGCCCGCGCCGGCACCGGATTCGACCAGAATGTCGATTCCAAGCGCTTTCAGCTTCTTGACGGATTCGGGAGTGGCGGCAACACGCGCCTCGCCGGAGCGGCGCTCTTTGAGAACGGCTAGTTTCATCGGAGGCCCCCCGGCCGCACGATTTCCGCGCTCAGTGTGTGCGGAAAATGGCGAGGAATACGAGGATCGCGATATTGAGGACTATCCCCCACTTCACGAACGTCTTGAAGGCCGCCCAGGTCTTCACGTGATCGCGGATATCCATCGAGCCAGGGGTGTAGTGATCGGGGGTGGTCATGTCCGGTTCCTAAGAGAGACGAAATGGGCTGAAGCGGCCGGGACTATAGCAAAGGCGGCCCTTACAGCAACTCCAGCCAAACCTGCCCTTGGCATAAAAGATTGCGTGGGACCGCGCAAGATTGAACGGAATTGCTCATACCCGCCGGGTCGGCACGGAATGGTCCCAATCGGCCAGAAGCGCCCGCAGGGCCGCGACAAAGGCCAGCGGCTGGTCGAGCATGACGTGATGCTGGGCCAGCGGAATCTCGACCACGGGCGCGGCACGGCCCAGAAGATTGAACATGTATTCGCCGATCTCCGACGGCAGAAGAACCGAATTCTCGCCCCGGAAGATGGCGATTCGGCATTTGGTGGCCTTGAGTCGGGCCGCCATGTCGCCGATCGAAAAGTCCTGCCAGATGGCCGGATCGAATTTCCAGGTCACCCCGCCTTCGACCTCTTTCAGCGAACGCCGGGCCACCCAGTCCATCAGGTAGAGATTCTCGCAAGGCTGGGGCGGCATCAACCGAAACCGGGCCAGAGCGGCGGCCAGATCGGGATAGACCCGGTTGGGCTTGATGGCGCGGCTGGGCGGGCCGCCATGGGCGCGGTCGGGCGGATTGACGGGCGAATCGACGATCACCGTGCCGGCCAGCCGCTCGCCATGCAGCGCCGCCGTCAGCATGGTGACGAAGCCACCGAAGCTGTGGGCCACGATCACCGGCGGTTCCCCGGGGGCGAACATTCCGGCCGCTTCGCAAACGGCGAGCTGTTCTTCGGCGAACAGCTCCATGGAATAGCTATCGCGCCAGCCCGAATCGCCCATGCCGGAAAAGTCGAGGGCCGCGACGTTGTAATCGCGCGCCAGCCAGGGGGCGATGAAGCTCCACCAATAGGCATGGGCTGCGTTGCCGTGGGCGAGCAGCAGCCCCGGCCGGCTCTTGTCGCCCCAGCGCAAATAATGGATGGGAACGCCCGCCACCTCGACAAAGGCACTTTCAGGCGCGACCGCCACAGCCTCGTCGAACCAGCCGGGCGCGGGCGGAACTGCACCTACCAGCGCCGCCAGCGGACCCTCGCGCGGCGAATCCGGAACGGGGCGGATTTCGCTGTCCTCGCCGTCTTTGCCCGCCGTCATGCCGGGCGCCGCTTCCGGCGCGGGCCCAGCGCCTTGAAGATCCCCGTGCCGGTCAGCAGCGTGCGCTCGCCCGACCAGATACGGCCCTTGATCGTGAAAAGATCGTCATCGACCCCGACAATCTCGCCCGAGCCCAGCACCCATTCGCCCAGCCGCGCCGAGGAGAGAAAATCGGTGAGCAATCGCGCCGTGACCCAGTGATGGTCGGGCCGGGCGATGGAGACGGCATGGCCGAAGGCGACATCGGCGAAGGCCATCAGCATGCCGCCATGGCAATTTCCCATGCCATTGGTGTGATGCTCGCAGACGAGGAAGGCGCGGGCATAACTGCCATCGGCCTCGATGCGCTCATAGAGCGGGCCCATCTGGCGGCCGAAGCCATGGAACCAGTCCATGCGCTGATAGCCTTCGGGAATGACCGGGGCGTCGTCGGCGAGAAGATCGTCTGTCATGGGCGCAAGACTCGCACGGCTCAGGTCAGCCGCTCAAGCCCAACCACTCAATCCATGTGCCATGGGCGTGGGCCTCCGCCAGGGTGCGCCGCTCGACCGTGCCGTCATGATAGCGACCCAGCGTCAACCAGTTGCGCCAATTCCCGTCCTTGCCTCGGCCTCGAGCGCCAGCCGCCAGACCGGGCGGCGCAGGCCCGCCATCGTCAGCATGTTGTCCAGGGCGTCGCGCATCTCGTGGCTGAACTGATAGGTCACGATGGTGTGGTAGATGCATACGGGCTCATCTTCCGGCATGGCGCGCAGCGCATCGGGCAAGAGCGCCAGCGCGTCACCGGTGCGGATTTCGGGGCGTACCGCATCGAACAGCGCCATCGCGCGCTCCAGGCGCTTCAGCCGCGTTACCTGATCCGGCCACATCAGGGCGCGCAGCCAGTCGCGATCGTCCTTTTGCGTCAGGTCCACGGGATTGAGTTCGAGCCCGATACGGCGGCCGATGGCCGGTGCCGGGCCGCCGGGCGGCATGCCCTCGCCGCGAAGTTCGCAATCGATCGTCAGCGCCGAGCCGCTTCCAAGCTCGAGCACCGGCGCGCCATCCTTGCGATAGCGCACGCCATAACGGTCCCAGATCATGTTGAGGCCAGCGCTAGGGCCGATCTCGATCAGATTGAGGGGCGTACCCGCTTCTGCCGCGACGGCACGAAAGCCCGGATGCAGCACCGCGCTGCGCCCCACTTCGTTGGTATTGGTGACGCGAGCAGCGATCAACGGTTCCAGTTCTGCGCGATGCGCAAGACAGAAATCGCGAAAGGCGGGGAACGGATCTTCAAATTTGGCGTCGGCTTCGCCGCCGAGGGTCGCATAGAACCGCCGCAAAGGGTGTTGCGCGCCGCGCAGCAATAGAAAATTCACCGCACCCAAAATCATGTTGGCATGAGGCTGGCCCGGCTTGGCGAGGCCTGCCATCGCCTTCAGGTCATCGTCGCCGCCGATCCCGGCGACGATTCGGCTGTAGAGGACAGCACCGTTCCTCTGCGCATCGCGGGCGAAGAAAGACCAATAATCTATCGGCTTGTCGCTCATGTCCCCTCCGGCAGCGGCACCCCGGCTTGCCTGAAGGCATCCTTTTGACGCTTGGCCAGGACGGCGACGTCAAAATCGGCAATCTCTTCCTCGAAGAGCTGGTGATAGTTGAGCCTGGCGCCCAGGCGGATCAACGCGCCGCCAAGGCCGATGGCCGCACGATCCATGAACACGAATTCGCGGGGCGGACGGATGCCGCCCAGCGCTTTCAGCTTCTTGTGCACATCGGTGGCTTGCTTGAGACCGTACTCGGCGGCCGGCACGCCATCATCGACCACGCGCACGCGATCGTCGAGCAGCGGCGCGAAGATGAAACCAGCCCACTGGTTCAACACCTGCACGAGCTCCGGCGAGAGCTTCTTGAAACCCCAGGCGCGATAGGCTTTGGCCGCAAGCTTGTCGTCCTTTTCCTTGAGCGCGCGGTAAAGCCCGACCACACCGTCCACGAAGGCGGGGGTGAATGTGCGGATGCAGCCGAAATCGAGAAGATTGATGCCGTCATCATCGCGGACCGCATAATTGCCGAGATGCGGATCGCCATGGATCACACCGAAACGCGCGAAAGGCCGCCACCAAGCCTTGAACAGGGCCGTTGCAATTTGATTGCGTGTTTTCAGGGAGGCCTTTTCGAAATCGAGGATCGGCTTGCCCTCGAGCCAGCTCATGGTCAAAAGCCGCCCGGTCGACAGCGCGTCGACCGGAACCGGCACGGCAATGTCGGCACGGTCATCCAACATCGCCGCATAGAGGCGCATATGGGCCGCCTCACGCACATAATCGAGTTCCTCGGACAGGCGGGCCGCGATTTCATCACCGATCTCGCTCGTGTCGATGGTGCCGTCGAAGCCGCGCTGCAGCCTGAGCGCCGCCTTGAACTGGCGGATATCCGAATCCACAGCCGCGCCCATATCGGGATATTGCAGCTTGCAGGCCAGCGCCTCGCCGCTCTTCGCCGTCGCGCGATGGACCTGCCCCAGTGACGCCGCCGCAGCGGCGTCGCGCTCGAAGGATTTGAACTTCTTCTCCCAATCGGGGCCCAGCTCGGCAGCCATCCGCCGGCGGACGAAACCGCCCCCCATGGGCGGGGCATTGGTCTGCAGGCTGAGGAGCGGCGCGGCAACCTCAGGCGGCAGCACACCCGGCACAGTCGCCACAAATTGAGCGACCTTCATCACCGGTCCGCGCAAAGTTCCCAATACCTGTGTCAGATCGGCCGCATTGGCGGCGCTGAGCGTGCGCCCGCCAGCCAGCCGGCGGCCAGCGCCGCGCATGGCAACACCCGACAAACCCGCGGAAACTCTGGCAAACCGGCTCAGGCGGCGGCCCAGTCCGTCCTCACGATCCTTCTGGCTCATGCAAAGGAGGTAGCAGAAATCAAGGATGCGCGCTTCACAGATTTGTTGCTGGTTAGGGGATGGGCACAAGTGCCATGACCCGATTTGGCACGGATTCGCGCGCGATTTCTTAAGCGAGCCTTTACCGGTCGCGCGCGAGACTTGTGCCAGAACCAGAAAGCGGACCAGGCGATGGCGCAGACAATTCTGATTGTCGACGATGATCCCGTGCAGCGCAGGCTGCTCGAAGCCGCCATTGGGCGCGCGGGCATGAACGTTGTCACCGCGCCTGGCGGACAGCCCGCGCTCGATCTCGTGCACGGTCCGCGCGGCGAACAGATCAACCTGATGCTGCTCGACCTCGTCATGCCGGACATGGACGGGTTGACCGTACTCTCCAAGCTGCGCGCGACGCATCCAGACATGCCGGTGATCGTCTTGACCGCGAAGGGCGGCATCGATTCCGCCGTCGACGCCATGCGCGCCGGCGCCAGCGACTTCCTGGTCAAGCCCGCAAGTCCCGAACGCATTACGGTGTCGATCCGCAATGCGCTCAAGATCGGCACGCTGTCGGGCGAAGTCACGCGTCTCAAGAAGAAGACGGAAAACCGCCTCGTCTTCGAAGACCTCATCGGCAAGAGCGGCGAAATGCGCCAGGTCGTGCGGCTAGGCCAGCGCGCGGCGCAATCGACCATTCCGATTCTGGTCGAAGGCGAGTCGGGCGTCGGCAAGGAACTGATCGCGCGCGCGATCCAGGGCTCGTCCGACCGTTCGGGCAAGCCCTTCGTCACCGTCAATTGCGGTGCGATTCCGGAAAATCTCGTCGAATCGATCCTGTTCGGCCATGAGAAGGGCGCGTTCACCGGCGCCAACGACAAGCATCTGGGCAAATTCCAGGAAGCCGATGGCGGCACGCTGTTCCTCGACGAAATCGGCGAACTGCGCCTCGACATGCAGGTGAAGCTGCTGCGCGTGCTGCAGGAAGGCGAAGTCGATCCGATCGGCAGCAAAAGGCCGGTCAAGGTCGATGTGCGCATCATTTCGGCCACCAATCGCGACCTCGCCGAGATGACACGCGAAGGCGGCTTCCGCGAAGACCTCTATTACCGGCTCAACGTCTTCCCGATTTTCGTGCCGCCGCTGCGCGAGCGCAGGGCGGATGTGCTGGCACTGGCGCAGCATTTCATCGCGCGCTTCTCGGCCGAAGAGAACAAGCCGGTCAGCGGACTGACGCCCGACGCGCAGACCCTGATCGAAACCTTCAACTGGCCGGGCAATGTGCGCCAGCTTGAGAACACCATCTTCCGCGCGGTCGTGTTGTGCGACGGCGATATTCTGGATGTGTGCGATTTCCCGCAGATCGCCGCGGCCATGGGCGTCGACGCCGCGCCGCGCAAGCCGGTGGCGAGCGCGCAGGCGCCGGTGCATGCCAGCCGCGCCGTGCCTGCCGGCGACGACGCACACGAAGACGCCGCGCTGCCGGCCGCCACCGCGCCGATGTCGCCTTACAATTTCTCCGCCGTCGACCCGGCCGGCCACATGCGCAAGCTTGAAGAGATGGAGGCGGAGATGATCCGCATGGCCATCGCGCGCTATCAGGGCCATATGTCGGAAGTCGCGCGCCGGCTCGGCATTGGCCGCTCGACACTCTATCGCAAGCTCAAGGATTTCGGGCTCGACCAGCACGCCTCTGAAACGGACGCGCCGACAGAAGAGGACGAACGCCGCGCCAGCGCCGGCTAACCGCGCATCCCCAGCGCCGTCAGATATAGATCCAGCACCGCTTCCTGTTCCTGACGGTCGGCGCTGTCGAGTTTGCGCATGCGCACGACCTGCCGCATGATCTTGGTGTCGAAGCCCTGCCCCTTGGCCTCCGCATAAACCTCGCGGATATCGGCCGTCAGCGCGGCCTTTTCTTCTTCGAGGCGCTCGACGCGCTCGATGAAGGAACGAAGCTGCTCGGCGGCGAAGCTGGCCTTGGTCATGCGGGACACCCCATCACTGTCGACAACACCCGCCCGGCGACGGGGGCCCGACACTTAAGCGGCCCCGATGGCCGATGCAACGCGAACAAAGGTTGCTAGCTGTGGGTCTTTTGCGATTCCGCAAATGCCGCTTTCTGTTCGGGCGTGGCTTCGGTCTGGAACCGCTTTTTCCATTCGGACGGCGCCATGCCGTAGACAAGACCGCGAGCGGCATCCTTCTCGAGCGCGATCCCCTTCTCTGCCGCCGCCTCGCGATACCAGTCGCCCAGGCAATTGCGGCAGAAGCCGCCCGTGATCATGAGATCGATGTTCTGCACATCGGTGCGCGCCTGCAGATGGGCGACCAGACGGCGAAAGACCGCCGCTTCCAGTTCCGTTCTCGTGCTCTCGTCCATGGCGGAAACTCCTTCGACTGGGGTGAGCGGGCGCGTGAAGCGGATTTCGGGCGGGCCCATCTCGGCCAGACCCGCGTCGATAGCAGGCTTGAGGCGAAGCGCGAAGGCCTGTGCGGCCTCGGGGCTCGCCACCAGATCCTGGCGCATCTCGATCAGCACATGCGGCAGGCCGTGACGCGTGCCGTGGCTATAGAGGCAATCATTTTCAAGCGCGCCCGAATAGGGCTCGTTATCCCCCACGGTAAACCCGGCCTTCGCCAGCGCCGCCATCAGCGGATGCGCCAGCCTGCCATCGCGGTCCCACAGCACGCCGACCTGCCAGGGCCTTGCGTTCCCCTTCCAGGACGGTGTGAAACTGTGCATCGAAATCAGCACCGGGATAATGCCGCCAGCGCGCAGGGCAGCAATCTCAGCGTCGATCGCGGCGTGATAGGGCCGGTGATATTGCGTCAGGCGTTTCTCGATCTCGGCAGCATCGGCCTTCGCGTTTCCCGGCACGATGTGGCGGTCGGAGAGTTTCATCACCAGCGTGGGATCGTCGGCACCGCGATTGAGATCGATGAGTAGACGCGAATAGCGCCCCAGGATCGCCGGCGCGCCATACGCCGCGGCCAGCGTGCGCGTCGCTTCGGCGGCGCCGATGTCATAGGCGATATGCGCCGCGAAGGCGTCTTCGCCCAGACCCAGCGTGCCGTAACCCTCCGGCAAGGCATTGGAGGCATGATCGCAGAGGAAGATCAGGCCGCTCCCGGCCGGTTCCGCCGGGCGATAGATTTCGAAAGCCGTGTCGCGCATGGCGGCCATCATTTCGCGCCGCGGCCATCGCGGCAAGGCCATCGCAGGATGACCTCACCTGCGTTGACAGGGCTCACACCATGGGCGACACCGGAGCATCGATGACACGACCGGTCCTTCTCGCCCTTGCCGTCCTCGCCTCGGCATCTCCCGCCCTGGCCGGCTTTACCGTCTGCAACCGGACGGCGCAGGCCGTGACGCTGGCGCTGGGCCGCTTCAACGGCACCGAGTGGATGAGCGAAGGTTGGTGGACCATCGCCGGCCAGCATTGCACAACCGTCATCAAGACGCCGCTCAAGGCGCGCTATTACTACCTCTACGCCACAGATGGGGGGCCGGGCAGCTGGGATGGCGGCCGTGCCTTCTGCGTGACCGGCACCGGCCGGTTCCGGATCGACGGCCGCGCCGATTGCGCCGGGCGCGGTTTCGACCGCAAAGGCTTCTTCGAAGTGGATACCGGCCGGAAAACCGACTACACACAATCATTATCGGATTAAATCATGCGCCGCACCCGCAAAACCAAGATCGTCGCCACGCTCGGCCCCGCCAGTTCGGAGCCGGCCCAGCTTAAGGCTCTGTTTGAAGCCGGCGCCGATGTGTTCCGCATCAATATGAGCCATACCAGCCACGAAAAGCTCGCCGAGCTGCATGGCCATGTGCGCGCGCTCGAAGCCGAGATGGGCCGGCCCATCGGCATTCTGTGCGACCTGCAGGGGCCGAAGATCCGCGTCGGCACGCTGCCGGGAGGCGAGATCACGCTGACCGAAGGCCAGCGGCTGAAGCTTCTGTGCCAGCCTTCGAGCGACGATCCCAATGTGCTGCCGATCCCGCACCCGGAAGTCTTCGCCTCGCTCAAGCAGAGACATTGCCTCCTGATCGACGACGGCAAGATACGGCTTCGTACCTTCGCCTCCAAGCCGGACTCGGCCGAGGCCATTGTCGAACTGGGCGGCGTCTTGAAGAACCGCAAGGGCGTCAACTTGCCCGATACGCTGCTGCCGGTCTCGGCCATGACGGAGAAGGACCGGCGCGATCTCGACGCCGCGCTCAATGTCGGCGTCGATTGGATCGCGCTCTCCTTCGTGCAGCGGCCGGACGATGTCGCCGAGTTGAAAAAGCTGGCGCGCGGCCAGGCCGCGATCATGGCCAAGATCGAGAAGCCCAAGGCGCTGGAGCGTCTGGACGAGATCCTGGAACTCGCCGACGGGCTGATGGTGGCGCGCGGCGATCTGGGCGTCGAGCTGCCGCTCGAAACCGTGCCGGGCCTGCAGAAGAAGATCACGCGCGCAGCCCGGGTTGCGGGCAAGCCGGTGGTCGTCGCCACCCAGATGCTGGAATCAATGATCCTGGCCCCGGCGCCGACACGCGCCGAAGTCTCCGACGTGGCCACAGCCGTGTTCGAAGGCGCCGATGCCGTGATGCTGTCGGCCGAGACGGCGTCCGGCGCCTGGCCAGCCGAGGCCGTCTCCATGATGGACAAGATCGCCGGTTCGGTGGAAAGCGACCCACTCTATCAAGCGATCATCGACTCCCAGCGCGCCCCGCCCGACGAGACGACGGCTGATGCCATCATGGCCGCCGTGCATCAGGTCACGCACACCGTCCATGCCCGCGCCATCGTCACCTGGACGAGTTCGGGTTCGACCGGCCTCAGGGCCGCGCATGAACGGCCCGAAGCGCCGATCCTGGCCCTGACGCCAAGCATTCACACCGCGCGGCGGCTCTGCATCGCCTGGGGGCTGCATTGCGTGACGACGGAAGATGCGCACGATCTCGACGACGTGGTCGAGCGGGCCGGGCAGATCGCCTATGAGGAAGGTTTCGCCAAACCCGGCGAACGCATCGTGGTAACGGCGGGGGTGCCGCTGCGCACACCGGGCGCGACCAACCTTCTGCGCGTGGCCTTCGTCGGCGGGCGTTAAATCCGCTCGCCTTCGACTTCGCGTTTCAGCTTGCGCACCTGGCGGGCAACCCCATCGAGATGGGGATCGAGGTCCAGCGCCTTGCGATAGAGCTTCAGCGCGCCGGATTTGTCGCCATACTCCTCGAGCATGCCGGCAAGCTCGGCGCAGGCTTCGAACTGGCGCGAATTGAGCGCAAGCGTCCGTTCCAGACTGACCATCGCGGCCTGATCGTCACCGGCCACCGCTTCGATACGGGCGCGCTGATGCCAGCCCTCGGCATAGTCGGGTTCGATCGCGGTGACGGAATCGAACAGCTTCTTGGCCGTCTTGACATCGCCGCCCTGGAGCGCGCTGGCCGCGCGGCCCATCAGAAGATCGATGGAAGGGCTGCCCGATTGCAGGAACTGCGCGAGGATCTGATCCTCGATCGGCTTGGCCTCTTCGGCCGAGCTGGCCCGGGCCAACGCCGCAAACAGCGTATCCAGCCCCGTCTGCGCCGCAGGTTTCGGCACGTTGACCGCCGGCGCAGGCGTTGCCACGGCGGCACCGGGGCCGGCCAAAAGAACTGCAAGTATGAGAAGGCCACGCATGGCTAAAGCCTAACGCGGCTCAGCGCCGCTGACCACCGCCGGAGAATGCCGCAGGCGCGGGCCCACCCTCGGACCAGTCGATCAACTCTGCGAGATGCAGAAGCGGCGGTGCGTCGGGCCCGGCCAGATGATCCATGCAGCCAATATTGCCGGAGGCGATGACATCCGGCGCCACCTGCTTGGCATTGGCGAGCTTGCGGGCGCGCAGCCGTCCCGCCAGCTCCGGCTGCAGGATCGAATAGGACCCGGCCGAGCCGCAGCACAGATGGCCTTCCGGAATCTCCACCACCGTGTGCCCGGCGGCCGTGAGCGCGTCCTTGCCGGCCTCGGTGAGCCGCATGCCGTGCTGGAGCGAACAGGGCCGCTGCAGGGCCACACGCAGCGCGCGCGGCGGCGTGGTGCGGCGTGGGGTGAGGAGTTCTGAGAAATCTTTCACGACAGCCGCGAAGCTCTGCGCGCGCACCTGCCACTCCGGGTCATCAGCAAAGAGATGGGCGAAGTCTTTGACATGGGCGCTGCAGCCTGTGGCCGTAACGAGCACTGCGCCAAACCGCTCGGCACCGCCTTCGGCTTCAAACGCCGCAATGATGCGTTTGGCCCAATCCTTCGCGGCATCGGTTTCGCCGAGATGAAGGGCCAGCGCGCCGCAGCAACCGGCGCCGGAAAGCGGCGCCAGCGCGAAGCCGCGCCGGGCGAGCACGCGCGCGGCGGCGGCATCAATCTCAGGCGCCATGGCGGCCTGTGCGCAGCCGGGCAGCAGTGCGACCTGTTTCAGTGCCGGATCGGGCGCGGGCAGCAGCGCGGGCTTGGGCAAGGCGCGCGCACCCTTCTTTGCCAGTTCGCCGAGGCGGCCGGGCAGGCGTTTCGCAATCGGCGCAAAGATGCGCGCGAGACGAAAGCCATGGCGCACGCGGTCCGGCCGCGGCAGCAATTCGAGGATGAAGCGGCGCAACAGACGATCGGCGGCGGAGCGGCGATAATGTTTGGCGATATGGGCGCGCGAAGCATCGATCAGGCGCTGGTAATCGACACTCGAGGGACAGGCCGTGCGGCAATTGAGGCAGGAGAGACAGCGGTCGAGGTGATAGACCGTCTCGTCCGATGGCGCGCCACCCAATTCCAGCATGCGCTGCATCATGACGATGCGCCCGCGCGGGGCATCCCGTTCGTCGCCCAGGAGCACATAGGTCGGACAGGTCGCCGTGCAGATGCCGCAATGGACGCAGGCGCGCAGATTTTGTTGTGCCTCGGCGAGTACGGGATCGCACAATTGTTCTGGCGTAAAACCGGTGCGCATCAGAGGCCCTCAACCATGCGGCCGGGATTGAAGATACCCAGCGGATCGAATGCCGATCTCACCTGCCGCGTCAGCGCAGCCAGAACCTGCGGCTGCGGCGGAAAGACGGGAATGCTGCGGCGCGTCTCTTCGGCGGCGCGAAGGAGCGTGGCATGGCCCCTCGCGCGCGCCGCGATCTGGCGCAGATGCGCGGCCGTGCCCGCATCGCTGGCCGACGTGCCGACCCAGAACAGCCCGCCCGCCCAATCGGCCAGCCACATCGTTCCGGCAAGAGCTTGCGCCGTTTCGCCCGAAGCGGCCGGCGGCACGGCGATGCGCCAGATATCGGCGTCATGGCCCACATAAGCACCGCCGCTGCCGATGCGAGCAAAGGCGGCTTCGCCGTCTTCGAGTTCCTGCATTTCATGGCCGTCGCAGAGCTTGCGCAACGCCGCGCGCTTTTCCGAAAGCGCTTCCGCCATGCCATCGACGCGCATCAGCGCGGCACCCGCGCCGATGCCGCTGATCAAGCCGAACGATCTGGCGACGGAGGCCGAGACGAAGGCGAGCCCCGTCGCTTCGAGCGGACTGGCCCAGACGCGGCGCAGCAGGCGAAGCCCGGGCTCGGGCGCGATGTCGCGCACGACAAGGGTGAGACTTTTCGCTGCGCGCGGCACGAGACGCAACGTCACCTCGCTCATCGGCCCCAGCGTGCCGAAGCCGCCGCACATCAGCTTGGAAATGTCGAATCCGGTCACGTTCTTCACCACGCGGCCGCCGCCCTTATAAGCCTCGCCGGTGCCGTTCACGCCGCGAAAGCCGAGCAGGTGATCGCGCGCCGCGCCATAGCGCACACGCGCGCTGCCGGAGGTGTCGGCCGACAGCGCGCCGCCAAGCGTGCCGGCCTGCGCGGGCGCGCCGAACAATGGCCCCCAATCGGCGGGATCGAAGCCGAGGCGCTGGTTCTTCTCCGCGATCGCCGCTTCGATCTCGGCGAGGGGCGTGTTCGCTTGCGCCGTCAGCACCAATTCTTCGGGTTCATAGGCGGTGATGCCGGAAAGCCCGGAGAGATCGAGCACATCGTCTGCCGTCACCGGACGGCCGAGCCCGCGCTTGGTGCCGGCACCGATGATTTCGAGTTTGCGCCCAGCATCGCGCGCGGCGCGCACGGCCTCGACCAGTTCGGCCTCACTTGTGATCGCAATCGTCGCCATCACATCCGCGGCAGGTTGGGATAGGGCACGCGGCCGTGATGGACATGCATATGGCCCTGCTCGACACAGGCCGACAGCGTCGGGAACACCTTGCCTGGATTGAACAGGCGCGCAGTATCGATGGCGCATTTGAGGCGCTGCTGCTGAGCGAGGTCTTCTTCCGAGAACATGGACGGCATCAGATCGCGCTTTTCGACGCCGACGCCATGCTCGCCCGTCAGCACGCCGCCGACCGCGACGCACAGTTCCAAAATTTCGGCGCCGAAGGCTTCGGCGCGTTCAAGCTCGCCCGGCGCCATCACGTCATAGACGATCAGCGGATGCAGATTGCCGTCGCCCGCATGGAAGACATTGGCGACCGCCAATTCATATTTCTCGCTCATGCGCGAAATGGCGTCGAGCACCTCGGGCAGCTTGTGGCGCGGGATGGTGCCGTCCATGCACAGCATGTCTGGGGCAATGCGGCCCGTCGCCGGAAAAGCCGCCTTGCGCCCGGCCCAGAAACCTTCGCGCTCGGCTTCGTCCGTCGCTTCGCGCACATCATGCGCACCGGCCGCTTTTGCGATTGCCATGATGCGATGTGCGGCCCCTTCGGCTTCGGCCGCAACGCCGTCGGTCTCGATGATGAGAATGGCTTCGGCATCGCGCGGATAGCCGGGGGCACAATATTCCTCGACCGCATCGATGCAGCGCCTGTCCATGAACTCCATCGCGGCGGGAATGATGCCGGCGGCGATGATGTCGGCCACGCATTGCCCACTCTGCGGCACCGAGCCAAAGGCCGCGAGCAGCGTGCGCGTGACAGGCGGCTTGGGCATCAGGCGCAATGTCGCTTCGACAACGACACCGAGCAACCCTTCGGAGCCGGCGATGATACCGAGCAGATCGAGCCCACCGGCACCGGGCGCCTTGCCGCCCAGCGTCACGCGCTCGCCGCCGGGCAAGGCCAGCTCGACGCCCAGAAGGTTGTTGGTGGTGATGCCGTATTTGAGGCAATGCAGCCCGCCGGAATTCTCCGCGATATTGCCGCCCACAGTGCAGGCGACCTGGCTCGAGGGATCGGGCGCGTAATAGAAGCCGCGTGCCTCGACCGCTTTGGTGATGGCGAGATTGGTCACGCCCGGCTCGGCGACGACGCAGCGATTCTCGTAATCGATCTCGAGGATACGCTTCATGCGGCCGAGGCCCAGAAGAATGGCATCGCCGCGCGGCAGCGCCCCGCCGGAGAGCGAGGTGCCGGCACCACGCGGGATAATGGGAATGGATTGTTCGGCGGCATAGCGTAAGAGTGCCGAAACCTGCTCCTTGGTCGTCGGCAGAGCGACGGCCAGCGGCGACTGGCGATAGGCCGTCAGCGCATCGCCGTCATAAACGGCCAGCCCCTCAGGGTCGGCGACAATGCCATCGGGCAGGATGCGCCTGAGGTCCGCGATAATGGTATCACGGCGAGCGAGAATGTCGGGATCGGGCGGGGCGAGGTCCATACCCGCGACTCTAGCGAAGACCGGCCGCAACCGACAGGACGGGCGGCGCGAAACGCCTTTGCCTTTGGAGCAAAACCCGGCTCAGAAGGCCCGATTAGCCCTGGCGCGCCTTGAAGCGGGGGTTCTTCTTGTTGATGACGTAGGTCCGGCCGCGGCGGCGGATGACGCGGCAGTCTTTGTCGCGTTTCTTGAGCGAGCGCAGCGAATTCCGGATCTTCATAACACGCCTTCGAACATGCTGGAGCGCGGCCCGTTTGGCCGCCAAGAAGGCGCGGAAACTAGTCAACGCCTCACGCCCTGTCAACGCCTGCCCGGCCTTGTGTTAAGACTGCCCCAGATCGGGCGGGACGGCCCGCCAAATTTCTGATAAGTTATTGAAGATGCTTCATTTCCTAACCGATTCCAGACTTGCCTCGGGGGCCCGGCGGCGGCCGGCCCTGGTCCTGCCCGTCCTTCTGGCGCTGACGGCCTGTGCAACGGCCGGGCCGAGCGCGGCCCGCAGCAGCCACCACGCCGTCGTCACCCCGAGCCCCGAGCCCGCCGACGACGCCCAATTCTATGCCTTCATCGAGAGCTTTCGGGCCGAGGCGCTCAAGGCAGGCATCAGCCCGTCCGTCTATGACCGCTCGATGCGGGGCATTGCGCTCAACGCCCATATCCAGGATCTCAACAACAAGCAGCCCGAATTCGTCAGACCGATCTGGGAGTATCTCGACAGCGCGGTGTCGGACAAACGGGTCGAAGACGGCCGCGAGAAACTGGCCGCCAACGCCACGATGCTCGCAAATCTTCAATCCCGCTTCGGTATCCCGAAGGAGATTCTGGTCGCGATCTGGGGGATCGAGACCAATTACGGCAGCCAGGCCGGCCGCTACAACATGTTCGAAGCGCTGGCGACGCTGGGCTATGACGGCCGCCGCGCCCAGTTCGGCCGGCGCGAACTGATCGCCGCCCTGACCATGGAGCAGCGCGAAGGCTACCGGCCACAACAAATGCTCTCGTCCTGGGCCGGGGCCTTCGGTCAGACGCAGTTCATGCCCAGCACCTTCCTTGCCCACGCCATCGACGGCGACGGCAACGGCCACATCGATCTGTGGACCTCGCCGGCCGATGCGCTGGCCTCGACCGCCTCGATGCTCGACGAGGCCGGATGGCACCGCGACGAGCTCTGGGGCTATGAGGTGCGGCTGCCGCCGCAGTTCCCCTACGCTCAAGCCGATCCCGATCAGACCGAGCCGCTAGACCATTGGCGGGCGCTGGGCGTGACAACGGCGCTGGGCGCAGCGTTGCCCGCCGGACCGGACAAAGGCGCGATCCTGCTGCCGGCGGGCGCGCATGGACCGGCCTTCCTCGTCTTCCACAATTTCCGCACCATCCTGCGCTACAACAATGCCACCGCTTACGCGCTGGCCGTGAGCATGCTGGCCGACCGCATCGCCGGGCGGGCCGAAATCCGCCAAGGCTGGCCACGGAATGAAGAGGCCCTGAGCCACGACGACGCCAAGGCCTTGCAGGAGGATCTCAAGCGGCTCGGCTACGATCCCGGCCCCGTCGACGGCATTCTCGGCGGACAAGTGCGCGCGGCCTTGCGGGCCTACCAGGATGCACGCGGCCTCAAGCCGGACGGCTTCGCCACACAGGCTGTTCTGCGACGCATGGAACGCGAGCTTGCGGCGAAAGGCGGCTAAGCGTTCGGGACCTGTGTCTCCGGCGCTTCTTCGACCGCTTCGGCATCGGGCGCCGCACCCGCCTCGCGCAAGGGCCGCGACAGCAGCGCATAGCCATACATCGCCGCCATCAGCAGGCCACCAAAGGCATAGGGCGCGATCGGGTGATACTCGTAAAGCGCGGTGCCGATGATGGGGCCGAAGATGAAACCGGCCGCCGCCGTGGCACTGATGAGGCCGGCGACGGCACCCTGCTCGTCCGGCGAAACCGCCAGCGAAGCCGCCGCCGTATAACCCGGCCGCGCCATGCCGAAGCCGAGACCCGAAATCACCAGCGCCAGCAGCAACGGCCCGAACTGGTGACCGATCACGAATAGCAGGTTCGAGATCACGGCGATGATACAGCCCCAGCGGATCAACGCCCGCGCCGAGATATTGAAATGCTGCACGATCACAAGCTGCGCGAACAGCGCCGCCATGGAGGACGCCATCAGCCCGATGCCGACATATTGCGGCGCGGCCTGCGGCGTCAGATGCAGCACGTCGATAAAGAGATAGCCGACCGTCTGCACCGGAATGGCGGCAGCGGTGCCGACGCCAAGCCCGAGCAGAATGAAAGGCAGGACGCGCCGGTCGCGCCACGACAGGCGCACCGTGACCGGACGGTGTTCCCTGGGCGCGGTGCGTTCGGGCAGGAAAATCCAGATCGCCGCCGCGCTGGCAAAAGCCACGAGCGCCGTGAAGTAATAGGGCGCGAACAGGCCGAACACGACCAGCGCGGAACCGATGCCCGGCCCCACCGTTGTGCCGAGACCGAAGGCGGCCCCGATGGTGGCGACACCCTGCGTGCGTTCGGCCCGTGTCGTGCGGTCGGCGACATAGGCCTGCGCCGAGGGCGCGGCGCCGGACCCGAAAATGCCGTAGAGCGTCCGCGTCGCGATCATCAGCGGATAGGCGACCATCAACGGAATCAGATGATTGACGCCGGCCTGGGCCATCGCTGCAAAGGACGCGAAGGAGACGCCGAAAGCCCCGAGCCCCAGAACGATGAAGGGCTTGCGTCCCATCCGGTCGCTCATCGAACCCCAGAAGCCGCTGGTGAACACCCAGATCGTGGCCGAGACCACGAAGGGGATCGAGGCCTGCAGCTCGCTGAGGCCGAGCTCGCGCGCCAGCGAGGGAAGCACCGCGAACATGACCGACTGGCCGGCGCCCAGGCACATCATGCTGCCGAACAGGATGGCGAAGGCGCGCCGCCGCTCGGCCTGCGTCGTCACGCGGGCAAAGCTTTGCGGGGAAGCCGGTTCGTTCGGGTGATCGTTTGTCATGATGCGCTCGCGGCGCTTGAGAGACAGGAAAGTGACGGAGGCGTCAAGACGGCAGATCGGTGAGCCACAGATGTCGCGGCGATGACAAGCGCGTAAGCTGTGGTAACATTCGCGGCAAAGGGTCGAAGGGGGGATCCGCTGGATGCGCAATGTCCAGGCAAGCCATGCACGCGCGCAGCTCCTGAAGCTGCTCGATCAGGTTGAGGCCGGCGAGAGCCTGACGATCAGTCGGCGTGGGCGCATCGTCGCGCAATTGGTGCCGGCCAAGCCCGAACCGCCGAAGCCACCCAAGAAGGGTGCCGCGCCGCAAGCGCCGCGGCCTGAGCGAAGAGGAAATCCTCGCCGCCGCCAATGCCGTGCGCGCGCGGATGGGCTGAAGCCCGCGACCATTCCGTCACGTGACTTCGGTCCGCGCCGCCGCCACACTGGCCGCGCATGAGGGGACCGCCATGACCGCGCAACACATCAAGGATTATTACGGCAAGACGCTATCGGGCAGCGCCGATCTCAGGACCGATGCCTGTTGCGATCTCGACGCCACGCCCGCGCATGTGCGCCGCGCACTGTCTGAAATCGATGCCGAAGTGCTGACGCGCTATTACGGCTGCGGCCTCGTCGTGCCCGAGGCGATTGGCGGCACGCGCGTGCTCGATCTCGGCTGCGGCGCGGGACGCGACTGTTTCGTGCTGGCGAAACTTGTGGGCGAGGCCGGCTCGGTGGCGGGCGTCGACATGACGCCGGAACAACTTGCCGTGGCGCGCCGCCATATCGACGGTCATGCCAAACGCTTCGGTTATGCAGCGCCCAACACCACCTTCCACGACGGCTATATCGAACGCTTAAGCGAACTCGGCTTTCAGCCCGCAAGTTTCGATGTGATCGTTTCCAACTGCGTCATCAATCTGTCGTCCGACAAAGAGGCCGTGCTCAAGGGCGCGTGGGATCTGCTAAAGCCCGGCGGCGAATTCTATTTCGCTGATGTCTATGCCGACAGGAGGCTCGATCCGGGCCTGCGCGACGATCCGGTGCTGCTCGGCGAATGCCTCGCCGGCGCGCTCTACTGGAACGACTTCCTGACACTCGCCAAGCGCGCAGGCTTTGCCGATCCGCGCCTCGTCGCCAGCCGGCCCATCGCGGTCACCGACGAGGCGATGCGCGCCAAGCTGGGCCCTGCGCGCTTCTTTTCAGCCACCTATCGCCTGTTCAAGCTCGAGGGGCTGGAGCCGGCTTGCGAGGATTACGGGCAGGCCGTGATCTATCGCGGCGGCATCCCCGAATGCCCCGATATCTTCGCGCTCGACAATCACCACGCCATCGAGAAGGGCCGCGTCTTTCCGGTCTGCGGCAACACATACCGCATGCTGAAGGAAAGCCGGCTCGCGCCCTATTTCGAGTTCATCGGCGATTTCAGCACGCATTACGGCATCTTCGATGGCTGCGGCACGACGATGCCCTTCGACGATTCGCAAGGAGCCACGACATCGGGCGCATGCTGCTGAGACGCTTCAGGGCAAATTCTTGAAGCGCACCTTCGCGGTGGCGCTCCGTCCGATGGCATCGACGACCGTGATGCGCGCAAAGCCCGCGCCTGGCGGCGTCAGCAATACAGGCTCAAAGCGCGTATAGCTGCCCAGCAGCCGCCATTGACGAGCCAGGTGAGCGGCGCCTTGCCGCCTTCGACTTTCAGTTGAATCTGCTTGTCCTTCGCAGCTCGCGGCTGGCAGCGGCACGGTGGCGCCATTGGGCGGAAAGGCGATGTGCGGCGGCGGGACATGAGCTTCGGCCACGCGCGGCCGCGGCGCGGCATGGCGCGTGAAGATACGTAAGCCAGCCGGCAGTTCGGCCGTCGAGCGCGCCAGAATCGTACCCGCCGGCACGGGCGGTGGCGGCTTCCTGTCAAGCGGCAACAGGCCGAAGGTCTTGAGCAGGATCGGCGCGGCCGTCTGGCGGCCGACATGATCGGCGCGCGGCGCGCCATCGGCGCGGCCCACCCAGATGCCGACCGTATAATCATTGGAGAACCCCACCGACCAGGCATCGCGGAAACCGTAAGACGTGCCGGTCTTGAAGCCGATGGCCCTGCCGCGCGCGAGCCCCTGCCCCATGGCCCAGCCATCGGGCAGCGAGACGCCATCGAGAATCTCGCGCAGATAATACGCCGCCGGTTTGCCGAACAACCGATAGGGCGCGCCTTGCGGTGCGTCTTTCAAATAGCGCAGCGGCCGCACCACGCCGCCATCGGCGATGCCGGTATAGAGCATGGTGATGTCGGCAAGGCTGATGCCAAGGCCGCCCAGCGCCACCGGCAAGGTCGGGCCTTCGTCGCGCGTCGGGAAGGCAAGATGCGCCCCCGCATTGGTGAGGTTGAGGGTAAAGGCAAGCGGACCAACACGATCGAGCACCATCACCGCCGGAATGTTGAGCGATTCGCGCAAGGCATCCGTCGCCGTCACCGCGCCCTGGAAGCCGCCGGAGAAATCGCGCGGCGCGTAATCGCCGAAATTGGTCGGCGCATCCTCCATCATCGATTTGGGATGCAGGATCAATTCGTCGAAGGCCATGCCATAGATGAACGGCTTGAGCGCCGAGCCCGGCGAGCGCGCGCGCGCGGCGAGATCGATCTGGCCCGACGGACCCCAGTAATTCGTGCCGCCGACATAGGCCAGAACGGCATGGGTGGTGTTGTCGGCCACGACAATGGCGAGACTGCCGCCATCGCGGAAATAGCTCTGCTCATGCGCGGCCATGCGTTCGAGCGCGGTCTGAAGCGGTGCATCGATTGTGGTGACGATACGCGCTCCCTTATGCATGCGCGCCAGCCTGCGCGCCAGACGCGGCGCGATCATCGGCATGGCGAGACGCTGCGAGGCGACGCCCGCGCGCATCGCCACTTGCGCATCGCCCTTCGTGATCACGCCATCCGCGACCATACGAGTGAGAATCTTGTCGCGGCCGGCTTTTGCGCGAATGGCATGGCGGTCGGGCCGCTGATGCTCGGGCGATTGCGGCAGGGCGACCAGCGTCGCGGCTTGCGACAGGTCGAGCGCATTCGGCTCCTTGCCGAAATAGGCCAGGCTGGCCGCGCGCACACCCTCGAGATTGCCGCCGAACGGCGCGAGCGTCAGATAGATCGAAAGAATCTGCTTCTTCGAATAACGCTCTTCGAGCTGGATGGCGCGCGCCATCTGGATCAGCTTCGTCAGCACCGTGCGCGGACGGCCGGGCTCAAGCAAGCGCGCGGCTTGCATGGTCAGCGTCGAGGCGCCCGAGACGATATGGCCGGTGGTAACGAGTTGGAATGTCGCCCGCGCCAGCGCAAGCGGATCGACGCCGAAATGCTCGTCGAAGCGCTTGTCCTCATAGGCCTTGAGCAGGGTGAGGTAGCGCGGATCAACATCGGACACTTTGGTCTTGAGCCGCCAATAGCCATCCTTCGACAGGAACGGCCTGAGCAGCGTGCCATCGCGCGCCACGACTTCGGGCGAGAGCGTTTGGTAACGCGCCATGTCCGGCGGATTAAGCCGGTCCGCCGTCGCCAGCGCCAGCAACACGCCGAGGGCAGCAAACGCAATCGCCGGAAGGTGAGGCTTCAGCTTGCGCAGCACGGCACGCTCACTCCAACCCCCGCACTCCTCACTTCGCGCTCACATCGAGCTTGCCCATGGTCGTGCGGGCCATGATGCCGGGCGTGTACATATCCTCGATCTCGGCGGCCGGGAGCACGAAGCGGCCGGGCGTCACGGCGCGGGCGATATAAGCGAGGCGATAGGTCGGGCGCGGCTCGGGGCCCTTGCGATTGCGCGGGTGGTACATCGAGCCGATATTGAAGGCTGCGACATAGCGGTCGTCGCGTGCTTCCTGCACATCGGTGCCCGTCAGATCGCCGAGCCAGGAATAGAGCTTGGCGTCATCGCCGGACAGCGCCGATTCGATCTCGAGGCCAGCGGGCAGAAGATCGGTGATCGCCATGCGGCGATAGAGATTGTTGTCCATCTGCCCCTGCAAGCACCACGATCACGCGTTCGTTCTGCTTGAGGTTTGCAAGATCGGCGGGCTGGCCGGCCATGGTCCAGATCGTCTTCTGTAAGGTGAGCCCGTGCGCGGCTTCGGGCAGCGGCACCGATGGCGTACCCTGCACCGAAACATTGCGCCAGATTGTGGCATCGCCCCGGTTGGCGACGGTCACGCCCTTCTCGAGGCGCGTCACCGTCGGCGCCAGATGCACGGCGCCCGTTTTCGCCTCGGCCGGCTTGCCGTCGACCGTTACCTTGAGCGGTGCACGCTCCTTGGTGAGTTCGTAAGCGGCGCGCAGCATCCAGGCCTTGTCCTGCGTGGTCGTGGCGTTGAGGCGCATATCGACGGCGGAGGTGTGGCTGAGCAGGGCCGGCACGATGGAGGGTTCGCCGCCCTCAATCGCCAGCGCCGTGGTGCCGGCCAGATCGCGCACCAGCGAGCCATAATTCGCATCCGTATAGCTGCCCGGCTGCGCGGCAAGCGCGATGCTGCGGGCGCGGTCGAGACCATAGGCGGCGCGGCTGCGATCACCCGCTTCGGCGGCGGCGGCGCCCGTCAGCGCGGCGGCGATGGCCGTCTTCCACGCGCGTCCCCGCGTGTCGCTGAAATAGCGCAGATCCGACAGATTCACCTGCCCGGCACGTGACAGCACATAGAAGGCGTAAGCGCGCACGGCATCGTCATAGCCGCTGGAGGAGGCGGTTTGCTGCAGCCACTTTACGCCGCGCTCCAGCGGCTGATTGGCGACGACATAGCCCTTGTCCTTGGCCTGTTCGAGGAAGTCGAGCGCAAACACGCTGATCCAGGGATCGGCGCTCACGCCCGGCCCCCACATGCCGAAATCGCCGGAGTAATTCTGCATGTCGAGCACATTGTCGACGGCATCCTGCACGCGCGCGTGCAACGCGGTGTCGGTCGGCAGCCCGGCAAGGCCCGCCATATCGTTGAAATAGAGCAGCGGCATGGCCGCGCTGGTCGTCTGCTCGATACAGCCATAAGGGTATTTGTCGAGCCAGCGCAGCAGGCCCGGCACATCACTATAGCCATGACTTGCCGAGACATTGAGCGAGATCACGGCGGTCGAAGGAACGATGCCGGCAAGCAGCGAGCGACCGGCCGTAAAGCTCTGCCCCGGCTTCAACACGGCGACAGAATCGCGGCTGACATCGAGCTGCGGCGCGCGAATTTCAATCGGCCAGGCGCGCGTGACGTGGAAGCCCTTCGGCCCTTCGACCTTGAGCGAAACGGTGGCGATGCCGAGCCCCTTGGCCGCCAGCACCACGGGCACGAGGATACGCTGACCCATTTTGAGTTCGCGCGTGATGACATCCTTCGGCGCACCGGCATCGAGGCCAAGCGGGCCGGAGGTCGTGACCGTCGCCGTGTAACTGCCGGCGGCACCTTCAACATTGTCGAGATTGAGCGCGGCATCCGCGTGATCGCCCGGCGCCAGGAAGCGCGGCAGCACGATCGCGGCCACCACCGGATCGCGCACCGTCAGCGCGCGGTCTGCGGCGCCAAGCTTCCTGTCGCTCATGGCCACAGCCATCAGGCGCAATTCGCCGTTGAAATCGGGAATGTCGAGCGGGACTTTCGCCTTGCCGTCCGCACCGATCTTCACCAGACCCGAGAACAAAGCGACCGTGCGCTGCGGCACCACCGCCAACGGACGCCCGCCCAGACTGTCGCCGCCTTCGCGCAGGCTGCCGATGGGGCCCTTCTCCGGCTTGATCAGGCGGCCGTAATCGTCGCGCATGCCGACGCCGAGGCGGCGCTTGCCGAAATAGTAATGCGCCGGATCGGGCGATTTGAAATCGGTGAGCTGCAAAATGCCTTCATCGACAGCGGCCAGCGTCAGATAGGTGCTCTCTCCATCGCTGAGCCCCTTCACCGTGACGGGCACGATGATGGTCTGGCGCGGGCGCACGAGCTTGGGTCCGCCGATCACCGGCGTCAGGGTGCGCGCCGCATTGTTGACGCCGAGCCAAGCCACGCCGATCGAACGCACGGGCTCACGGCCGGTCGCCTGGTCGAGCGGGCGGTAATCGGTGACGAGCACATAGGCCCCCGCCCCCCAATCGGCCGAGACCGGGATATCGACACTGACGCCGCCCTTGGGCGCATTGATGACCTGCGAAGAAAACAGTTTGTCGCCGGCCACGACCACCAGCGCCTGCCCGTCCGCATTCGGCTTGATAGTGACATGGGCGACCTCGCCCGGCTTGTAGGAGGGTTGATCGGCCGCGACCGGAATGCGGTCGGGCCGGTCGCCGGCAGCGCTGGCCGACCAGCCGGAATAGAAACGATAGGCCGTGGACGCGCCGGTCTTGGGATCGGTGATCGTCAAGCGATAGGTACCCCACGGCACGGCCTGACTCAGCCGCGCGGGCCGATCGGCCGAAATGTCGAGCTTGCCGGAGGCGACAAGGCGGTCGCGCGTGGTCGATTGATATTTCCAGCTTCCATTGTCCTGATACCACTGGAAGGTCGTGACCTCGCGCACCCAGGAATAATCGAGCCCACTCGCGGCGATGCGCTTGCCGGACTGATCGAGGGCAATGGCCTCGAAATGCGCGGGCGCATTCTCGGGCACGGAGCCATCATCGAAATCGGGCCGGATGCCGAGCGCGATGTCATGCGTGGCCAGGCGCACATCGACGGCGCGCTCGGTGGTGCGCCCGCCCGGCTCATGCATCTTCACCGTCACATGGGCCTTGAGCGGCAGGGTGGTGTCGGCAAGATCGCCGATGGTGGCGCTGGCGGTGGTCACGCCGGCCGCATCCGAATCGGGAACGGTGAGCGGCACGACGACATCGGAGAAGGAATCGTCCATGCGGCCGAACTGGTATTTGGCGTAATCCGGGAAGGGGTTGGCATCGGCCATGATGCGCGCCTCGCCCTCGCCCGAAAGTCCGCTGCCCGGGGCGCCGTAAAGGAAGCGCGTTTCCACCCGCACTTTGAGATCCGATTTCGGATGCAGCAGCGTTTCTTCGGGCGTCAGCGTGACCTTGAGGCGCTGGGGCACGAAATCGGCGACATCGAACTGCACGCGCCCGACCGGATCGGCTTTGGGATCGACATAGGCCGCGACCTGCCAGCGGCCATGCGGGGCGCGCGCATTGAGTTGCAGATCCCAAGCCGCTGTGCCGGCGGCGAGCGAAGCGCTGGGGATAGTGGTGCGCGCGACCTCGACGCCATCGGGCCGCGTCTCAACCAGCGTCAGCGGCGCGGACGCTGCAATGCCCACCCGATCGCGCAACGTGGCGATGGCATGGACGATCTCGCCCGGGCGGTAGACCCCGCGCTCGGTATAGAGATAAGCGTCCAGCGGCCCGGACGCCGGCCGCCCGCCGACACCGCGATCGGTGAGATCGAAGGCCGGACGGCGCAGATCGAGGAAACTGAAATCGTCGTTCGGGCCATAGGCCATCACCACCACGGGCTGATTGCCGCCCGTGCCGCGGAACAGGCCTGCATCGAAATCGGCGCGGCCGACGGAATCGGTGGTGACGGTGGCCAGGACATTGTTGTCGCGCGCCACCAGCGTCAGCTTGACGCCGGAGAGCGGCTTGGCGCTGGCATAGGAACGGGTGAAGACGCTCATGCCCGACGCACCTGTGAAGCTCGTCAGCGCGATATCGGAATCGACCACCCATTGCGCGGCCAGATTGGTGCCATACTCGTTCTCGCTGTCCGTTTTCGCGGCATCATGCGCGATCAGCACATAGGCGCCGGGTTTGCGGCCCTTCAGGATATCCGCGATCGGGATCAGCGTGACGACCGAGGCATTCTTGACGTCAGCGACATCCATCGCGCCGGTCCAGATCACCGCGCCCTGATTGTTCGCAAGCTGATCGGCGTCCCAGGAATAGAGCGTGGTGCGGTCCACGAGCCCGCTTTCGATCTGCGACAACAGGCGGTCGCCGACGCGGATCACCTTGAGCTTGAGCTTTTTGATGTTGACGGTCGTGACCGGCACGCCGTCCGAATTGTTGCGCGGCAGGATGATGCCGCCGCCGAAGCGCACCAGCGCCGGCTTGTCGCGCAATTGCACGGGGACGGTCTCGGCCTCGGCCAGGGTCTCGCCGCCGGCCGCCGGCAGGCCCTTCTTCAGCGTGACATTATAGGTGGTGTTGAAATCGAGGCCGGCGAGGCACAGCCGATCGCCAAAGGCGCGTGTGGCGATGCGGGTTTCGGGATCGAGCCCCAGATAATCTTCGTAATGGGTCTTGCCGCTGACATCGAGCTTGCGGGTGAAGACAAGGCAGGCTTCGGCCTGAGGCTTGGAAGTGTCGATCTCAAGGCGATGGAAGGCGAAGGGGACGGGGCCGGAGGGTCGGGATTCGGGGGCGCTGCCGGTGGCCGTTGAGATGCCGCGCTGAATGCGCGCGATGACCCCGTTATCGGCGGTCTGCGTCGGCCCCTTTTGCGGGCCTCGTCCGCCCAGGAAATAGAGCGCACCGGCCAGCAGCGCGAGCACGATGACCGCCGTTCCGCCGATAATCAGAAACCGCTGCCTCATGCCATCCCCCTGAAACAGACCTGCATCCCGGTCCCATCCAGCCTACGCCGGCGGGGTCGGCATCGAAAGGCTCAACCGCAAAGATGGCGGCAGAATGACAGGGCAAAGGCGATCGGGCGGTGTTATGCGGCCGGGGCCGCCGCGCGGATGGCCCGCACCACGCGCGCGCGCAGGATCGTGTATTGGATGCCGAAGAGGAGAAACTGGGACGCGAGCGGCACCACGCCATTGAACCAGGCCCAGGCATCGGGGCCAGCCACAAAGGCAACGGCCAGATTTCCCGCCGCGAGCGAAAACATCAGCACCGACCAGACATAGCCCCAGAAGATCGGAATCGAAGCGGGCAGATTGTCGGTCGCCCGCTTCGGCAGGTAGCGGGCCATCCAGCCGCGCTTCAGCATGATACAGGCCACGGCGAAATAGCCGATCGAGGGCTTGACCATGATAAAGCGCGGATCGGCGGTGAGCAGCGAAGCACCGCCCAGCACAAGGACAAGCGCAAGGCTCATCCACTGCATGGCCGCGATGGGCCGGCGGCGGACCAGCAGATAAAGGATCTGCGCAATGCCGACGCCGATGCCCAGGATGATGGAATCGCGGATGCTGCCGGTGATCGCATAGAAGGCGACAAAGGCAATCGTCGACAGGAAGTCGGCAACCAGCGGACGAATCGCAGTGGCGAAGTTTCTCATCGATGACTTACGTTCTCTCTCCCAGCTGCGGGACGAGAATAAGTGCTATCACACAACAGGCGCCCAATTGCCGTGGAACCCGAAGGGCACGCGGCGTGGCAGCTTCGCCGTCGCGATGGGGCCGGCCCCGACATCGCGCGCATCGAAGACGACAAAGTCCGTGCGATCCTCCGCGCCGCGATAGACGGTGGTGACGAGAACGCCGTCGCCCTCGTCCGCATTGGCGGCACGCGGCACAAAGACTGGCTCGCCCGGCGCATCGCCGGCAGCGAAGCGATAATCCACGCGCTTGCCGGTCCCGTGATCGAGATGGGCGATGGTGTCGAAGGTCACCTTGCCATCATCTTTCGAATTGCCGACGAAATAACCGTGGGCGTAGGCAAGTCCCGCATGGCGTTCGTCGAAGCGCGGGAATTCGCCCGCCAGATCATCGATCCGCGTTCGCTTGATGGCGTTGGTGTTGTCGTTCAGGTCGAACACCCAGCGCGTGAGATAGGCCGAACTGTTCTTCGCCGGTGAACTGTCGGCGCCCGGAAAGAGCGGTGCGCGCTCATATTCCATCACATCGACGACGAGCATATCGCCTTCTTCATACATGTTCATGGGATGGAAGACGTAACAGGGATCGGTGGTGAACCAGCGCATGGTCTCCACACCCGCATCGCGGCGCATGACACCGATATGCGAACCCTTTTCGGGCTCCCAGGCGAATGGCATCTGCCCTTTCATCGCGCGATCGAGACTGCCTGTGAGCGGCAATACCGGGAACATCACATAGTTCCGCGTCACGAAGAAATCATGGATCATGGCCCCAAAGGGCGCTTCGAAACGGTCGAGGCGGGTGACCTTGCCGGCTTTGTCGACGACCCCGTAGGCCATGCCGTTGGAGAATGGCAAATCGCCAACCATATAGCCGAAGAAAACGAGTTCGCCCGTTTCCGGATCGATCTTGGGATGCGCAGTGAAGCGCTTGGCAACGCCTGCATATTCGACATAGCCGCGTGGCTCCAACCTGCGCGGATCGAGCGCGAAAGGCTCATGGCCTTCTTCGAGCGCCAGCAATTTGCCTGCATGCCAGATGATGTTGGTGTTGGCGATGCCGCTGTCCTTGCCGATCACATCGGGGTCCGAGGTCATGGGATTGCCGAAGGTGCCGAAAAGCGCCTTGCCGGCCGCGTGCTCCAGCTCCCATTTGGGCGTCCGCACATAGCGGTTCCTGTAGGAGACCTTGCCGTTCGCAACCGTGAAGGCGTGGATCATGCCGTCGCCCGCGAACCAGTGATAATTGGGATCGCGCGGTTCGAATTGCGGGTTCGGGCCATTGCGATAATAGGTGCCGGACAGCTCGGGCGGGATCGCGCCTTCGACCGGCAGGTCCAGAAAATCACTCTCCTCGCGCACCGGCGCGAAATTGCCGCTGAGATAGGGATTGATGCGCGTGGGTGCGTTCATGACCAAGTCTCCGATGGTGGCGCAGTAAATTATACGTTGTAAATTTATAACGTAAGCGATAAACCTTTTCAAGAGGCCCGCCACAAGATTCGTCATGCCCCGCATTCTGACCGAAACCGACATTTCCGCGTTCCGCGAGCGGCTCTGCGAGGTGGCCACGCGCCAGTTCGCGGCCCATGGGCCAGAGGGCGTGACCATGCGGGCGCTGGCAGCCGAGCTGGGCGTCAGCCCCATGACCCCCTATCGCTATTTCAAGGACAAGGACGAGATCCTGGCCGCCGTGCAGGCCCGCGCCTTCGACCGCTTCGCCGAAGCCCTTGAGACGCCGATGGACGGGTCCGGCACAGCCGGCACGCGCGCCAATGCTGTCGGCGCGGCCTATGCCCGGTTCGCTTTCTCCAATCCGGAAGCCTATCGGCTGATGTTCGAGATTGCCCTGCCCGCCTGCAAGGGCTACCCGGATCTCGATCGCGCCGCCGGACGCGCCCGGGCCACCATGACCGGCTATGTCAAAGGGCTGGTCGAGGCTGGCCTGCTCGACGGCGATCCCGAGTTGATCGGCCATGTCTTCTGGGCGGCCATGCACGGCGCGGTGACGCTGAAATTGTCGGACAAATTGGCTCCCGAATGCGATTTCGACCGCATCGTCGAGGCCGCTTTCACGGCCCTGGCCAAGGGTTTTCGCCCATAGGGCCCGGTCCACCCCAAAAAGGGCGGATAACGGCCAAAGCGCCATAGCTGGCCCCGCCATTTCTTTACGAGAAATTTCCGGTCTGTGACCTAATGTGGACGAAGATTCCACGAAACTGCCAACAGTACATATTCGGCAAGACCTGGGTGATTGATGTTTACGGTTTCACCGGTCGCGAAGCAGCAAGTGCACACCCAACAGGAGCTTAACGCCCTCCTGGTGGCTCACGAGCGCTACGTCCGTGGCCGCGGCGGCGTGCGTGCACAATTGGCGCATGCGGCGCTCGACGGCCTCAACTTCGCCGATCGGCAATTGGTCGAAGCCGACTTCGCCGGTGCGTCGCTGGTGAACACCACCTTTTCCCGCGCCAATCTGGAGCGCGCAAGCTTTTATTGCGCCGATCTGCGCGGCACCAATCTGCGCTTCGCCAATCTCACGCGCGCAGACATGCGCGGCGCATCGCTCAAAGGCGCGTCGCTGGCCAACGCCGTACTGGACGGCGCAGATTTGCGTGCCGCCAAGATCCTGATGTATCGCGAAGGCGAGGGCGTCTCCATGCTCGACCGCAATACCAGCGGCAGCGGGTTGAGCGCCGCGGGTAGCGGCAAGGCAAACGGCGTCGACTTCTCCAATTGTTCGCTCAAGAATGTTTCCTTCGCCAAGGCGCTGCTCGACGGCACCAATTTCTCCGGGGCGCTGCTGCAGGGCGCGCGTTTCAAAGGCGCCAAGGTCACCAATCCCTGCTTCCGCGGCGCCGTGCTGACGGGCGTGCATCTCGGCGATCTCGACCTGCCGGCCGAGGCGATCGAAGGTGCGGTGTTCGACATCACGCCCGGCGCCGCCGCCAAAGCCGGCGCGCTCAAGACGGCGCTGGCACAGCATCAGGACTGGATCGGGAGCGGCGGCAAGAAAGGCGCGCAGGCGAAATTCATCGGCGACGATCTGCGCCCACTTGAAGGCTGCCTGTCGAACCGCGTGCTCTCCGCGCTCGAAATCCCGAACTGCACTGCCGTCGGCATCGACTTCTCCGGCAGCCATCTGCAGGCGGCAAAATTCGACGGCGCCGATCTGCGCGACGCCAATTTCAGCGGCGCCGATCTGCGCGGCGCCTCGTTCCGCGGTGCCAGGCTCGCTCATGCGCGCTTCGATCAGGCCAATTTGGGCAATCTCGCCATGGCCGATGGCCGTGTCTTGAAGCCCGACTTCGTGGGCGCTCAGGCCTCACTCGGTCAATTTCTGACCGCCACGCTGGAGACGCCGATGAGCAAACTCGGCCTCGAAGCCACCGAGTGACCGCGCGCTGAAATCAGCACGCGGCAGCGCCGCATGGATGAAAATGGGAAGGAAAAATGGTGGGCGGTACTGGGATTGAACCAGTGACCCCTACGATGTCA
>CAWJLC010000002.1:0-119349 GCA_963843675.1 uncultured Pseudomonadota bacterium
ACTCCCTTCACACGGGAGGGGTCACAGGTTCAATCCCTGTCGCGCCCACCATTGTTTACGGCCTCGCACGACCCCGCCGGTCGCCACGCTGGCGACAAGGTTCAACTATCAGAGATCGCCATTTCATCAAGGGCGTGGTTCAGTTTGGAGGTGTGAACCTCGATCGCGCCCTTCTGGTTGTAGTCGATCAGGCCTTGTTTGCGAAAACTGTTCATGAAGAAGCTGACCCGCGAACGGGTCGTGCCGATCAGCTCTGCCAGCGTCTGATGGCTGACCTTGGTCAGCACCGCATCGGGTTTGCCGTGGTCGCCGGGATCGGCCAGCAGCAGAAGCGCGCGCGCCAGCCGCATCTCGCTGGTATTGATCATTTGATCGGCCAGGTCCTGCTCGACCCGGGTGACGCGCGCCAGCAGATAGCCCACGAACATCTGGGCGAGCGCAGGCCTTTCATAGAGGGCGCTCGCGAAGCGGGCCTTGTCGATTTGCATGACCCGGCAGTCCGAAAGCGCCTCCGCCGTCGCGAGGAACGAGGTCTCGCTGGTCATGCACTCCTGCCCGAGAAAATCGTCAGGCCCGAGAATTGCGACAACGGCCGCCCTGCCCTGATTCGACAGGGCCGTCAGTTTGAGTCTGCCCGAGACGACGAAGAACACCGCATCGGCGGGCATGCCCTGCAGCGAACAACACCTCACGGCTCTTCATGTCGGACAAGGTCCGGCCGGGGCCCGCGCGAGCAAGATAGGCGAGCGGATCGAGATCCAGTCCTTCCACCTTGTCCATCGCCTGTTGCACCGCCTTGGGTGTGCATATCCACCAAACTGGGATACATCAGAAGCCAGCCGGCGGGCGTCACGCCCGATCTCGCAAAGTCTCGAAACACCGGACATCCGGGTCGAGAGGAACTGCACCACTTAAGGTAAAATATCTGCCAATCAGAGGCGAAATGCTACGGCAGATTGCTGTCACGATAATATCACGGAAAGGGTGGGCTTATGGCTGGTGACGATCCGAAGCAAACGCCGACGCTCGACGAGGTCTATGCCCTTATCGACAAGAATCGTGCCGAGGCTGCCAAAGCCGCCCAGGCCAAGTTTCATAGCGATATGGAGGCGGCAATTGCTGCCATCGCCAACATCAGCTCGGTTGCGGGCGCGCGCGTCCTTGCCGACAGCCAGGTGGCGTCGGCAAAGATTCTGATCAACGCCGAGGTGGGCGCGAGCCGCCTGTTGGCGGAAGCGGAGATGCATGCCTCCAGGGTTGCCAACGAAGCGCTGACCAAGCCGCCTGAAGTTATCGAGAAGATGCTTCTGGAGATCGGCAAAGAGACCACATTGCTGCTGACGGCGTCGGCCAAGGAGTCGGTCGAAGCCATCCAGCGTGACTCCGAGAACGCCATCAAGGTTTTGCGCGAGACCGGGGCTCTGGCGATCGGCGAGATTCAGGCCATGGCCACCAGGGTGGAGACCCAGACCAAGGCCGATGCCGAAAAGGCCGCCGCCAAATTGACGGAATATCGCAAAGCCGCGCACACGGCCGACCAAGCGGCCCTTCAGGGCGAGGAGATCGCGCAGATCATCATCACGGCCGCAGAGGACGCGTCAGTCGTCCTGAAAGAGGCTGTCAAGACGACCGTGGACAAGATCAACACGATCACGGAGCAGGCATGTTCGAACGTGCGCCAGGCCGCGCTGGCCGCCGAAGAGAAGGTGATTGGGGGCCAGGAACGCGCACTGGCCCGCTTGAAGGAGACGTTGTACGCCCATCGCAGACATTGAGGGCGCAAGCCTGATGTCAGCCGCGCAAGGCATGGCCGTTACCGAGAGAAGCCCTCAGCCCGCCTTCGCGCGCCAGGGCGCGAACCAGCCCAGGCCATCTTCGGTGCGGGCGCGCGGCGTGTATTCGCAGCCGATAAAACCGTCATAGCCGCTCTCGTCGATCGCATCGAAGAGAAAGGGATAGGCGATTTCGCCGATGTCGGGTTCGTGGCGACCGGGCACGCCGGCGATCTGATAATGGCCGGTGATGTCGGCGCAGTCGCGAATGTGCATCGCGAGATCGCCTTCCGAAATCTGGCAGTGATAGAGATCGAGCTGGAGCTTCAAGTTGGGCGCACCGACCGCCTCGATCACGGCGCGCGCCTCGGCCGTGGTGTGCAGAAAATAATCCGGCACATCGCGCGCATTGATCGGCTCGATCAGGAGCGTGCATCCGGCCGCGCGCGCCTTCGCCGCCGCATAGTCGAGATTGGCGCAATAGGCATCATGGAATGCGGCGCGGTCCGCGCCGTGCGGCACGAGCCCGGCCATGCCATGCAGCTTTGTGCAACCCAGCGCTTCGGCGTAATGGAGGGCAGTGTCGAGCGCGGCGCGGAAATCCGCCTCGCGCCCTGGCAGGCAGGCGAGGCCGCGTTCGCCGGCCGCCAGATCGCCCGGCGGCAGGTTGAACAGCGCCAGCGTGAGGCCGTGTTCAGTGAGGCGGTCGCGAATGTCTGGCGCGGCGAAATCATAGGGAAACTGGCATTCGACCGCCGTGAAGCCCGCGCGCGCCGCCGCCGCGAAACGGTCGAGAAACGCATATTCCTTGAACATCGTCGAGAGATTGGCGGCGAAGCGCGGCATCGCCTCTAGCCGCGTCCGACATAGGGCATGTTCGTCGCCATGATGGTTTCGAACAATATGTTGGTGCCCGGCGGCAGCTCGGCCATGTGCAGCACGGCATCGGCGACATGGCGCACATCCATGGTCGGTTCGGGGCGGATGGTGCCGTCGGCCTGCGGCACGCCGCGCGCGAAAATTTCGGACAATTCGGACAGGCAATTGCCGATATCGATCTGGCTGCAGGCGATGTTGTAAGCGCGCCCGTCGAGCGCGATGGATTTGGTCAGCCCGGTGATCGCATGTTTGGAGGCGGTGTAGGCAGCGGCTTTGACGCGCGGCGTGTAGGCGCTGATCGAACCATTGTTGATGATGCGCCCGCCTTGCGGGGTTTGCGCCTTCATCAGGCGGAAGGCGGCGCTGGCGATCAGGAACGCGCCGTCGAGATTGACGGAGACGACGCGGCGCCAATCCTCCCACGACGTGTCGCCCACATCATTGGGCGCGGTGCCGACGCCGGCATTGTTGAAGACGACATCGAGGCGCGGCTCGCTTTTCCCGATCTGCGCGAAGAGCTGCGCGACCGAGCCAGGATCGGCGACATCGCAGGCGATGGGCGTGGCGGCGGGGCCCAGCTCCTTCGCCAGCGCGGTGAGCTTGTCCTGATTGCGGGCGGCGAGGATGACACGATGGCCGGCCTCGACGAAGCGCCGCGCCGTGGCCGCACCGATGCCCTGGCTCGCCCCCGTTACCAGCGCGATCAATTGCTTGCTCATCGTGGCGCCTCCCTGCCGATCGAATGCGCGAGCAATAAGCCGCCATCTCCGCCTTGGCAATGCGGGGCGCGCTTGTTGATTTCGATCACAACCGGCGGCCCACGCCCGCGCGACGATGATCGCCCCTGAACACAATATGGATGCATGCGTATGTCGCAGCCGTCCCCGGCGCTCCATCATGCCGTGCAAGTCCTGCCGCAGGGCCTGCAGGGCGATCTGTGCCTGCCGAGCACGCCGCGCGGGCTGGTGATCTTTGCCCATGGCAGCGGATCGAGCCGGCTCTCGCCCAGGAATGTCGTCGTGGCGCGCGCACTCAACGAACATGGCTTCGCCACGCTGCTGTTCGATCTTCTGACCCGGCAAGAGGAAAGCGACCGCAACAATGTGTTCGATATCGATCTGCTCTCCGAACGGCTGATCGGCGCGATCGATTGGATCAAGGCGCAGCCGGTGACGAATGCCTTGCCGCTGGGTCTGTTCGGCGCCTCGACGGGCGCGGCCGCGGCGCTGGTCGCCGCCAGCCGGCGGCCGCGCGCGGTGGGGGCCGTGGTCTCGCGCGGCGGCCGGCCCGATCTCGCCGGCGAAGCGCTGCCACGCGTGCATGCCCCGACATTGCTGATCGTGGGCAGTGCCGATATGGGCGTGATCGAACTCAACGAACAGGCACTTGCGGCCATGCACGGTGCGCACCGGCTCGAGATCGTGCGCGGCGCCACCCATCTCTTCGTCGAGGACAAGGCGCTGGAGGCCGTGATGGCGCTGGCCGCGCGCTGGTTCGAGACCCATCTGGCGCAGGCGGGCGGAAGCGATGCCCTTCACTGACCGCGCCGATGCCGGACGCAAGCTGGCGGCGCTGCTGACAACGTACAAAACCGAAAAGCCGGTGGTTCTCGCGCTGCCACGCGGCGGGGTGCCGGTGGCGGCCGAGATTGCGCGGGCGCTCGCCTGCCCGCTCGATCTTCTGCTGGTGCGCAAGATCGGCGTGCCGGCCCAGCCGGAACTGGCCATGGGCGCAGTCGTGGACGGGCGCGATCCCATCACCGTCCGCAATGAGGATGTGATCGCGGTGGCGCACATATCCGAACAAAGCTTCGCGCGGGTGCGCGATGCCGAGCTGGCCGAGATCGAACGCCGTCACACCGACTATCTGGGCAACCGCCCGGCGGCGCCGATCGAAGGGCGCACGGCCATTGTCGTCGATGACGGGATCGCGACCGGGGCGACGATGCGCGCGGCCCTGCGCGCCGTGCGGATGCGCAAGCCCAAAACGCTGGTGCTGGCCGTGCCGGTCGGGCCGACCGGTACGCTCGAAGCGATGGCCGCGGAAGTCGACGCGGTGGTGGCCGTGGAGCGCCACGAACCCTTCGGCGCGCTCGGCTATTTCTATCGCGACTTCCGCCAGCTCGAAGACGCGGATGTGATCGCGATCCTCAAGGAATTTCCGCCAGCGCGCGCGCCCATGGGTTGATCGAGCCCCCATGCGATCTGTGCTAGACCCGCGCGCGAAGCGGGAGCGATGCGCTTGGGCATTCTGTTCGACATTGTCTGGATCGGGGGCTGGATTTTGCTGGGGCTGGGCCTGATCGGCGGCGCCTATGCCGTGCTGGCCGTGATGCTGGCCGGAAAGCTGCTCCGCCGCCCCCTGCCCGCTTTGCCCGATCCGCTGCCGGCCGTGACCGTGCTCAAGCCGCTGCATGGCGCCGAGCCGGGGCTGGAAGCGGCGCTGGCCAGTTTCCTGTCGCAGGATTATGCGGCGCCGGTGCAGATCGTGTTCGGGCTGCAGGCACCGGACGATCCGGCCCATGCGATCGTGGCCACGCTGAAGGATCGCTTCCCGGAGCGCGATATCGCGCTCGTCAGCAATCCGGCGGCCCATGGCAGCAATGCCAAGGTCTCCAACCTCATCAACATGATGGCCGCGGCGGCCCATGACGTGCTGGTGCTGGCCGACAGCGATATCGCCGTGGGGCCGGATTATCTGAAATCGGTGGTGGGCACGCTGTCGCAGCCGGGCATCGGCGCCGTTTCCTGCCTCTATCGCGGCGAGGGCTGGACCGGCGCCTGGTCGCGGCTGGCGGCGATGGGGGTGAGCTACCAGTTCCTGACCAATGCCAGCGTCGGGATCGGGCTCAAAATGGCCCATCCCTGCTTCGGCTCGACCATCGCCCTCCACCGCGCCACGCTGGAGGCAATCGGCGGCTTTGCGGCCTTCGCCGACCTGCTGGCCGACGATTACGAAATCGGCCGCGCCGTGCGCGAGACCGGCCAGACCCTCGCCTATCCGCCGTTAACCGTGGTCCATGGCAATAGCGAGACCAGCCTCGGCGAACTGATCGGCCATGAGCTGCGCTGGGCGCGGACCATCCGCATCATCGATCCCGCCGGGCATTGGGGAAGTCTGGTCACGCATGGGCTTCCGCTGGGCCTGATCGGGGCCGCTTTGGCCGGATTTACCCCCACGGCCTGTGCGGTCTTGGCAGCCATTCTCATCGCGCGCCTTTTCCTGAAGGTCCGAATAGACCATATAGTCGGGGCGAGCGCGGGTCCCGGCTGGTATTTGCCGGTGCGGGATGTGCTATCGTTCGGTTTATTCATCGCTTCGCTCTTTGGAAAACGCGTGCAATGGCGTGGGACACGCCTTCGCGTTGAAAAGAACGGGGCCATGTCTCAATCGTGATGTCCCAATCGTGATCAAGGTGCGCAATGCTTCGGACGCTTTTCCTTCAGGCTCCCTCTTTTGACGGCTTCGACGGCGGCGCGGGTTCGCGCTATCAGGCCAAGCGGGAGATCAAATCCTTCTGGTTTCCGACCTGGCTGGCCCAGCCGGCCGCTTTGGTGGAAGGCTCCAAGCTGATCGACGCCCCGCCCGCCGGCACGACGCTGGCCGAGGTGGTGGCGCAGGCCAATGATTTCGACCATGTCGTGGTTCACACCTCCGTCCCCTCGTTCAAATCGGACGTGAAGGTGGTGGAGGCGATGAAGGCCGCGAACCCGAAGCTGCTGGTCGGAATGATCGGCGCCAAGGTGGCGGTGAATGCCGAGCTGTCGCTGCGCGAAGGCGGCGTCATCGACTATGTCGCGCGCAACGAATTCGATTTCACGATCAAGGACGTCGCCGACGAAATCCCGCTCAAGGATATTCTGGGCATCTCCTATCGCGATCAGAACGGCGCCATCGTCCACAATGGCGACCGGCCGATGATCGAGAACATGGACAGCCTGCCCTTCGTCTCCAAGGTCTATGAGCGCGACCTGAAGATCGAAGACTATTTCATCGGCTATCTGAAGCACCCCTACATCTCGATCTATACGGGCCGCGGCTGCAAATCGCGCTGCACCTTCTGCCTGTGGCCGCAGACCGTGGGCGGACACAATTACCGCACGCGCAGCGTCGAACATGTGATCGAAGAGATCAAATACGCGAAAGAGAAGTGGCCGCAGGTCAAGGAATTCTTCTTCGACGACGACACCTTCACCGACGATCTGCCGCGCGCCGAAGCGATTGCGAAAGAACTCGGCAAGCTGGGCGTGACCTGGTCGTGCAACGCCAAGGCGAACGTTCCGCGCAAGACGCTGGAAGTCCTGAAGGCAGGCGGTTTGCGGCTGTTGCTGGTCGGCTATGAGAGCGGCAACCAGCAGATCCTGCACAACATCAAGAAGGGCATGCGCATCGAAGTGGCCGAGCGCTTCACGCAGGATTGCCACGATCTGGGCATCCAGATCCACGGTACTTTCATTCTGGGCCTGCCGGGCGAGACGACGGAGACCATCAAGGAAACCATCGCCTACGCCAAGCGCATCAACCCGCACACGGTTCAGGTGTCGCTGGCCGCGCCCTATCCCGGCACCTTCCTCTACAATCAGGCGGTGCAGAACGGATGGCTCGACGCCGACAATGCCGAGCTGGTGGACGAGAACGGCATCCAGATCGCGCCACTGCATTACCCGCATCTGAGCCACAAGGAGATCTTCGATTCGCTCGAGGATTTCTATCGCCAGTTCTATTTCCGCCCGAGCAAAATCGCCTCGATCGTCGGCGAGATGGTGCGCTCGACGGATATGATGAAGCGGCGCCTGCGCGAAGGCGTGGAGTTCTTCCAATTCCTGCGCGAACGCCGCCACGCGGCGTAAGCCGCTTCACGGCCGGAGTACCGCAGTGAAAGGCCTCATCGTCACGGCGGACGATTTCGGCGCGGCGCGCGAGGTCAACGACGCGGTCGAGGATGCGCACACCCATGGCGTGCTCACCGCGGCAAGCCTGATGGTCGCCGCCCCCGCCGCCGCCGATGCGGTGGCGCGGGCAAAGCGCATATCCAGCTTGCGCGTCGGGCTGCATATCGTGCTGGTCGAAGGCCGGCCGATGCTGCCGCCCTCCGCCATTCCCGATCTGGTCGACGCGCGCGGCTATTTCCGCACCGATATGGTGCGCTCGGCCACGGGGATGTTTTTCCGTCCGTCGGTACGCCGCCAGCTCACCCATGAGATCGAGGCCCAGTTCGACGCCTTCAAGGCGACCGGGCTGCGGCTCGATCACGTCAACACCCACAAGCATTTCCACCTGCATCCGACTATTGCGAGCACGATCCTCAAGGTCGGCAAGCGCCACGGCATGCGGGCGATGCGGGTGCCGCTGGAGCCGCGGGCTGTGCTGCTGGCGGCCGAGCCGGGCTGCGCGTCGGGCCCCGCCTATGTCACCGATCCCTGGGCCAGATTGTCGCGGGCACGGCTGAGGCGCGCGGGGCTGGTGATCCCCGATCAGGTGTTCGGGCTGGCATGGTCCGGCGCGATGGGCGCGCAGCGGCTGGCCGGACTGATCCGGCATCTGCCGGAGGGGCTCAGCGAGATCTATCTCCACCCCGCCACGGCGGGCGGCTTTGCGGGCGCGGCCCCGGGCTATCGCTACGAAGGCGAGCTGGCCGCCCTGCTCGACCCGCAGGTGATGGAGGCCGCCGCCGATCCAGACATCAAGCGCGGCGGGTTCGTGGATTTCTGAGGCTTTCCGGGCCGGATTTGATCTTCGTCCTTTTCCCCAACCTTGCCGGATCGGTTATGATCCGCGCCGTCGAAGTTCTTCATTACGGGCGTGCCATGCCATTTCGTCTTTCTGAGCCTTTCCGCACGCGCCGCGCGCGAGCCCTGAAAACGGAGGGCCGGGCATGAGCGGCGTGACCCTGGCATTCCCCGACGGGCTCTCGCTCGATGCCGGGGCACCGCCGCCGGCGGGCACCATCAGGCTGGGCAGCGACGATCACAAGAACCTGTTCTGCCGCACGCTGCTGACGACCTTCGATCCTTACAAACCCGCCATCATCGACTGGCCGAAGCTGGACGAGGAAACCCAGGCCAAGATCACGGGCCTGCCGATCTGGGACATCGCCGTGCAGACCGAGGGCAAGGCCGGGCTGCGCGTGAAGACCTATGGCGAGGTCATTACCGACCCGTTGCTCAAGCGCGCCGTCGAACTCGACGCCTTCGAGGAGAGCCGCCACAAGCATGTGCTGGCCAATATGGTCGAAGCCTATGGCATCAAGCTTCAGCCGGAGCCGGACTACATCAAGCCGGCCGATCCGGAATGGTCCTTCATGGTCACCGGCTATAGCGAATGCATCGACAGCTTCTTCGCCTTCGGCCTGTTCGAACTCGCGAAGCGCTCGGGCTTCTTCCCCGAAGAGCTGGTGGATACGTTCGAGCCTGTCATGAAAGAGGAAGGCCGCCACATCCTGTTCTTCGTCAACTGGGTGGCCTGGCACCGGCGCAACATGCCCTTGTGGCGCAGGCCCTGGTTCGCGCTCAGGATCCTCGGCGTCTGGGCCTTCCTGATCTGGGAGCGCATCAGCCTGGGGAACAATCTGGCCGACGGGCAGGACAACAATTTCACCGTCAATGGCGCGCAGGATCTGGGCGTGGAGGTCACCATTCCCGAACTGATGGATATCTGCCTCGCCGAAAACGACCGCCGGCTGGGGGTTTACGATTCGCGCCTGTTGCGCCCACGCTTTGTGCCCTTCATGGTGCGGCTGGCGCGCCGGTTCATGCGCGCACCCAAGCCCCAAGCGGCGTGAGCAGGCGGCAGAAACAGGGTTCCATGAAAGTCGGCGTTGTACTTGCCGCGCTCGCAGGTCTTCTGGGCGCGGCCTATCTGGTTTTCTATGTCGGGTTCGACGCCGTCTGGAATGCGGTGACCAGCATCGGCTGGGGCGGGTTCGCGGCGTTGTGGATCTATGGCGCGGCGAATTTCGTGCTGCTCGGCATGGCCTGGTTTCTTCTCGTGCCGCCCTATTCCAAGCGCTCGGCCGTGACCTTCTGCTGGGGCCGGGCCGTGCGCGATTCCGCCGGCGACGTGCTGCCCTTCTCGCAGATCGGCGGCATGGTGATCGGCGCGCGCGCCGCGATCCTGAGGGGCGTCGGCAATGCGGTGGCCTTCGCCTCGACCGTCGTCGATGTGACGGTGGAGATGATCGCGCAGATCGCCTTCATCATCATCGGCCTGATCATCCTGACCGTGCATATGCCGGGCGCCGCGTCGCGCATTCCCATGGTCGAGACCACGATCATCGGCATATTGGTCGCGGTTCTGGCGGCGGGCGCCTTTTTCGTGGTGCAGCGGCAGGGCTTTTCCTTTCTCGAAAAGATCGCCGAGCGCTTCGTGCCGGCGGCGGCCGCGCATGCCGCCTCGGTGGACAAGGCCATCGGCGATATCCATCGCCGGCCGAAACGCATGGTGATGGCGACGGCGATCCATTTCCTCGGCTGGATCAACAGCGCCTTCGGCACCTGGCTGGCGCTGGAACTGATCGGCCAACCCATCAGCTTCGCCGACGCCATCGCCATCGAGGCCCTGCTCTGCGCCGCCAGAAGCGCCGCCGTGTTCGTGCCCGGCGCCATCGGCATTCAGGAGGCGGGTTATGCGGTGATGATGCCGCTGTTCGGCCTGCCGCCGGATATCGGGATCGCCGTCTCGCTGCTCAAACGGGCGCGCGAGATCGCGGTGGGTGCGCCGGTGCTGTTGAGCTGGCAGATTGCCGAGGGCGGTTATGCCGCCCGTGGCGGCAAGCGCGGACGGGCCAAGCTGCCGGAAATCGAGGGATGACGCGCCTATGAAGGACGCGACGGTGCTCGTGACCGGGGCCTCGGGCTTTGTGGGATCGGCGGTGGCGCGCGGAGCCGCTGCGCGCGGCGCGCAAGTGCGCGTGCTGGTGCGCAAGACCAGCCCGCGCGAGAATTTCGCCGATTTTCCCTGCGAGATCGCCGAGGGCGACATGCGCGATGCGGCTTCCGTCGCCCGCGCGATGGAGGGCGTGCGCTACCTCTTCCATGTCGCGGCCGATTACCGGCTGTGGGCGCGCGACCCGAACGAGATCGTCACCAACAATCGCGAAGGCACGCGCATCGTGATGGAGGCCGCGCGCGCGGCCGGCGTCGAGCGCATCGTCTATACGAGTTCGGTGGCGACGCTGAAGCCGCATGACGACGGCAGCGATGCCGACGAGAGCGATCGCGCCGACATGACCAGTGCCATCGGCGCCTACAAGAAGAGCAAGGTGGCGGCCGAGCGCGTGGTGGAGGATTTTGCGGCGAAGGGATTGCCGGTGGTGCTGGTGAGCCCCTCGACGCCCATCGGGCCGCGCGATATCCGCCCGACGCCGACAGGGCGCATCATCGTCGAAGCGGCGACCGGACGCATTCCGGCCTATGTCGATACGGGCCTCAACCTCGTCCATGTCGATGATGTGGCGGAAGGCCATTTGCTGGCGCTGGACAAGGGCCGCATCGGCGAGACCTATATCCTTGGCGGGCAGAACGCGAGCCTGGCCGAAATGCTGGGCGAGATCGCGCAGCTCACAGGCCGCAAGCCGCCGAAAATCAGATTGCCGCGCGGGCCGATCTATCCGATTGCCCATATCGCGGAGATGATCGCGCGCATGACCGGCAAGGAGCCTTTCGTCACCGTCGATGCGCTCGACATGTCGAAGCACTGGATGTTCTTCAGCTCGGCCAAGGCGACACGCGAATTGGGTTATCATGCGCGGCCCTACAGCCACGCGCTGGCCGATGCGCTGAACTGGTTCAAGAGCGCGGGATATCTGTGATGCTGTGGGCCGCGATCTTCGGCGGTTTGCCGCTTGTGATCTGGCTTGTGCTGCTTTTCGGACGCGGCATGTATTGGCGCGCGCGCGAGCGGGATGATCGGCTGGAGCCGCCGCAGGATCTGACGCAGTGGCCGAGCGTGACCGCCGTGGTGCCGGCGCGCAACGAGGCCGATGTGGTCCGCGACACCATCGGCAGCCTGATGGCGCAGGATTATCCCGGCCGGTTGCGCGTAATTCTGGTCGACGATGAAAGCGCGGACGGCACGGCCGATGCGGCACGCACGCTCGACGATGGCAGCAAGCTCACCGTCCTCACCGGGGCCAAACGGCCGGAAGGCTGGACCGGGAAATTGTGGGCGGTGTCTCAGGGCGTGGCACTGGCCAGCGAACGCGACGCACCGGACTATGTCTGGCTCACCGATGCCGATATCGCGCACACACCGGAGAACCTGACCCATCTGATCGCCCGCGCCGAAGAAGACGGCCTCGTACTGACCTCGCTGATGGCCAAGCTGCATTGCAAGAGCTGGTCCGAGCGCTTCTTCATTCCGGCCTTCGTCTATTTCTTCGACATGCTCTACCCGTTCCGCTGGGTGAACGATCCGAAGAAAAAAATGGCCGCGGCGGCCGGGGGCTGCATGCTGATCCAGCGTGCGGCGCTGGAGGCCGCCGGCGGCATCGCCGCCATTCGCCACGAGATCATCGACGATTGCGCCATGGGCCGGCTGATGAAGGCTGAGGGGCCGATCTGGCTGGGGCTGACCAATCGCGCCCGCTCGATCCGGCCTTATCAGGGCATGGGCGAGATCCGCCGCATGGTGGCGCGCTCGGCCTATGCCCAGCTTCACTATTCGCCGCTGCTGCTGCTGGGCACGCTGATCGGGCTCATCCTGATATTCCTGGCGCCGCCCGCCTGGGCGCTGTTTGCCGAAGGCGACAGCTGGATCGCCGGGGCCGTGAGCTGGGGCCTGATGGCGGCCAGTTTCCGGCCCATGCTCAGGTTTTACGGCCGATCCCCGTTCTGGGGGCTGGCCCTGCCCGCCATCGGGCTTCTATATGCCCTGTTCACGCTGGACTCGGCGGTCCAGCACTGGCGCGGCCGCGGCGGGATGTGGAAAGGTCGCGCCCAGGCAATGGGCCAAAAATGACGATCGGCATGACGGATATAGACGCGCTGCAATCGGGCAAAGGACATCGGGACGAGAATTTCCCGGTGGCTTCGGTGTTGATCCGGCGCGAGCTCAGGCCGGTGATCCTGGCCTTCTACAATTTCGCCCGCGCCGCCGACGATATTGCCGACCATCCCACCGCTTCGGAGGCGGACAAGCTCAAGCTGCTGGAGGATTTCCGCGCCAGCCTGTCCGGCGAGGCCGACAGCGCCGCGCTGGCCGTGACCCTGCGCGAGGCACTGCACGCGCGCGGGCTGACGGCCCAGCACGGGCTCGATCTGCTCGAAGCCTTCCGCCGCGACGTGACCGTGCTGCGCTATCGCGACTGGAATGCGCTGATGGATTACTGCCGCTATTCGGCCATGCCGGTGGGGCGCTTCGTGCTCGACGTGCATGGCGAGGACCCGGGCACATGGCCGGCGAACGATGCGCTGTGCGCGGCGCTGCAGGTCATCAACCATCTGCAGGACTGCAAGAAGGATCATGCCGGGCTCGACCGCGTCTATATCCCCATGGAGGCGATGTGGGCCGAGGGCATCGGGCCGGAAGCGCTGATGGACAAGCACGCTTCGCCGGCGCTGGAGCGTGTGATCCGCGGATTGGCGCGGCGCACCAATTCGCTGCTCGATTATGCGCGGCCCTTCGCGGGCCAGATCAAGGATGGGCGGCTGGCCTTCGAGGTGACGGTGATCCAGACGCTGGCCGAAGATCTGACATCGCGGCTGCTGCGCAAGGACCCGCTGTCGGAGCGCGTGCATCACACCAAACTCGACCTCATTCCGCTGCTGATGGTTTCGGCGTTCCGTTTCCTCGGCAGGCGCAGTGGACGGCGGACCATGGAACCGGCGAGGGGCCAGCAATGAGCACGGCCGAAAACCTCAACGCCGAGCTCGCGCCCGAGATCGCGGCGGTGCAGGAGAAAGCCTCCGGCAGCTCCTTCTATTCGGCGATGCGGCTGATGCCGAAGGCCGAGCGCGAGGCCATGTTCGCAATCTACGCCTTTTGCCGCGCCGTGGACGACATTGCAGACGACGGCATCGGCACACGGCCTGAGCGCCATGACGCGCTGAACGCATGGCGCGCCGATCTGGACGCGCTTTATGCCGGGGCCGCACCGAAGCTGACGGCGTTCATGGCGGACGCCGTGCGCACATACGGGCTGCGCAAGGACGACTTCCTCGCCGTCATCGACGGCATGGATATGGACGTGGCCGAGGACATCGTCGCGCCGGATCTCGCCACGCTCGATCTTTATTGCGACCGGGTGGCGAGCGCGGTGGGGCGGCTCTCCGTCAAGGTGTTCGGCATGGAGGACAAGCCGGGCATCGATCTGGCCCATCATCTGGGCCGCGCATTGCAGCTGACCAACATCCTGCGCGATCTCGATGAGGATGCGGAGATCGGCCGGCTTTATATGCCGCGCGACTATCTCGAAAGCGCCGGAATCATCGATATCGATCCCAAATCGGTGCTGGCCGACAAGCGCATCGATGCGGCCTGCCGCAAGGTGGCAGCGCTGGCGCACACGCATTATGCCGAGGCGCATCGCATCATGAAAGCGAAGCCCAAAGGCCGCATCAAGACGCCCAAGCTGATGGGCGCGGTCTATTCCGAGATCCTGCGCGCGATGGAGAAGGTGGGCTGGGAAAGCCCGCGCCATCGCGTGTCGCTGGGCAAGGGCAAGCTGATCCGCATCGTGCTGGCGAATGGGGTCTTTGGCGGTCTGATCGGATGAGCACGGGCCGCATCTATGTGATCGGCGCGGGGCTCGCCGGGCTTTCGGCGGCCGTGGCATTGGCGGGAAAAGGCGCTGCGGTGACGCTGATCGAAGGCGCGGGACAGGCGGGCGGACGCTGCCGCTCCTATCACGATGCGACGCTCGGCCAGGTGATCGACAATGGCAATCACCTCGTGCTCTCCGGCAATCACGCGGTGCATGATTATCTCGGCACCATCGGCGCCACCGACCGGCTGGCCGGGCCGGATGTGGCGCGCTTCGCCTTCGCTGACGTAAAGACGGGCGCGCGCTGGACGATTGCGCCCAATGAAGGCCCGCTGGCGTGGTGGGTGCTGATGAAGAACCGGCGCGTCCCGGGTAGCCGCCTTGGCGAATATCTGTCGATTGCCAAACTTCTGATGCCGCCGAAAGGCAAACGCATCGACGAGGTGATCGCCTGCAAGGGGCCGCTGTGGGACAAGCTGCTGCATCCCTTTCTGCTGGCGGCGCTCAACACCGAGCCGGAAGCCTCGAGCGCCGAACTCGCTGCCGCCATCATCCGCGAAACGCTGGCGCGCGGCGGACGGGCCTATCGCCCGCGCATCGCGTCCCCCACTTTGGGCGCGGCCTTCATCGAACCGGCGCTGGACTATCTGAAGAGCAAAGGCGTGGAGGTCCGCTTCGGCAAGCGGCTGCGCGCGCTGACCTTCACCGACAGCCGGCTTTCCGAGCTCGATTTCACAGGCGAAACACTGACGCTGGCGCCGGACGATCGCGTGGTGCTGGCGGTGCCGCCCTGGGCGGCCAAGGATCTGGTGCCTGACGTGAAGGCACCCGACGAATTCCGTTCCATCGTCAATGCGCATTTCGCGCTGCCGGCGCCGGACGGCGCAGCGCCGATGACCGGCGTGATCGGTGGCACGGCGGAATGGGTGTTCGCCTTTCATGACCGGCTTTCGGTGACCGTGAGCGGGGCGGACGCCATCGTCGATCAGGATCGCGAGACGCTGGCCAGAACGCTGTGGCGCGATGTGGCCGCCGTGCACGGGCTTTCGGACAACATGCCGGCCTGGCAGATCGTCAAGGAACGGCGCGCGACCTTTGCCGCGACGCCGAGCCAGGCCGCCAAACGCGCGGGCGCGAAAACGCGCTGGAACAACCTCATTCTGGCCGGCGACTGGACCGATACCGGCCTGCCCGCCACCATCGAGGGCGCCATCCGCTCGGGCCACAAGGCGGCGCGATTGGCGCTGGCGGCATCATCCGTATAATCGGGCGCACAATCGGATTGGGACTGGCAGGATTGCGGAATGGACAAGGTTCTGGGCGTGGATAGCGAGGCGGTCGAAAAGGTCATCGCCGATGCGACCGAGGCGCTGCTGAAGGAGCAGCGCGCGGACGGGCATTGGGTGTTCGAACTCGAGGCCGACGCCACCATCCCTTCCGAATATGTGCTGCTGGTGCATTATCTGGGCGAGACACCCGACCTGGAGCTGGAGCGCAAGATCGGTGTTTATCTGCGCCGCATCCAGAGCACGGATCATGGCGGCTGGCCGCTGTTCCATGACGGCGTCTTCGATCTTTCGGCCACGGTGAAAGCCTATTTCGCGCTCAAGATGATCGGCGACGATCCCAACGCGCCGCATATGAAACGGGCGCGCGATGCGATTCTGAAAGCCGGCGGCGCACTGAAGGCCAATGTGTTCACGCGCATCCAGCTCGCCCTCTATGGCGAATGCGCCTGGAAGGAAACGCCGAGCGTGCCCGCCGAGCTGATCCTCTTGCCGCGCTGGTTTCCGATTCACTTGTCCAAGATGAGCTATTGGGCGCGCACCGTGATCGTGCCGCTTCTGGTGCTGCAGGCCTTGAAGCCGATGGCGAAGAATAAACTGGGCGTGCATGTGCCCGAGCTGTTCCTGCCGGCCGGCGAACATGCGGCCGGGCGTGCGCCGCATCAGAACCGCTATTGGGCGGCGTTTTTCGGCGTCATCGACGTGATCCTGAAACTGGTCGAGCCGGTGTGGCCGAAGGGCTTGCGCAAGCGCGCCATCGCCGCCTGCGCGGAGTTCGTGACCACGCGCCTCAATGGCGAGGACGGGCTGGGCGCGATCTATCCGGCCATGGCGAACAGCGTGATGATGTTCGATGCGCTGGGCTACAAGCCCGATCACCCGGACCGGGCGATTGCACGCCGCTCGGTCGAGAAGCTGCTGGTCGTCAAGGAGGACGAAGCCTATTGCCAGCCCTGCGTCTCGCCGGTGTGGGACACCGCGCTCGCGGCCCATGCGCTGATGGAGGCGAAAACGCCTGAGGCCGACAAGGCCATGCTCAAGGGGCTCGACTGGCTGAAGCCGCTGCAGGTGCTGGATGTCGTCGGCGATTGGGCCGATGAGAAGCCGGATGTGCGCCCCGGCGGCTGGGCCTTCCAGTATCGCAACGATTATTATCCCGATCTCGACGACACCGCAGTGGTGGTGATGGCGCTGGACCGGTCGCGCAAACATGTCGAGCCGACTGCGGTCCACGACGAAGCGATTGCGCGCGGCGCCGAATGGATCAAGGGATTGCAGAGCAAGAATGGCGGCTATGCGGCCTTCGATGCCGACAACACCTATCACTATCTCAACAACATTCCCTTCGCCGATCATGGCGCACTGCTGGACCCGCCGACCGAAGACGTGACCGGCCGCTGCATCGGCATGCTGATGCAGCTTGGCGAATCCAAAGATGCGCCTTGCGTGAGGGATGCGGTGGAATATCTGCGCCGCGTGCAGCTCAAGGATGGAAGCTGGTTCGGGCGCTGGGGCGTCAACTATATCTACGGCACCTGGTCATCGCTGGCGGGATTGAATGCCGCCGAAGTGCCCGCCGGCGACCCGATGATGAAAAAGGCCGCCGAGTGGCTGATCGCCATCCAGAACGAAGACGGCGGCTGGGGCGAGGATTGCGACAGCTACAAGCTCGATTATTCCGGCTATGAGCGCGCGCCCTCCACCGCCTCGCAAACCGCCTGGGCTTTGCTGGGCCTGATGGCGGCGGGCGAAGTCGATCACCCGTCCGTCGCGCGCGGCATCGCCTATCTGAAAGACACGCAGGAAGAAGACGGGCTGTGGGGGCAGGAGATGTATACGGGCGGTGGTTTCCCGCGCGTGTTCTATCTGCGCTATCACGGCTATCCGAAATTCTTCCCGCTCTGGGCCGTGGCACGCTATCGCAATTTGAAAGCCGGCAATTCGAGGGCCGTGGCGTACGGGCTGTAGTTGAATCTCTCCGCAGCACCGATCGGACGCCAGCCGCGCCAAAGAGGACGACGACATCACCAGCGAAAGCATCGAACGCATGCCCCATGCTCAAGCCGATCAACCTCGCCCGACCATTTTGCTCATCGGCGCCTCGCGCGGCCTCGGCCACGCCATGGCCGCCGAGTTCCTGAAGAAGGGATGGAACGTCATCGGCACGGTTCGGGACAAGGGCGCGCGAACCTTGCTGCACGAGCTGGCGGATGCGCATAGCGGCCGGGTCGAGATCGAGACCCTGGACATCTGCAAACCCGACCAGATCGCGGCGCTGCGCGAGCGCCTGTCCGGCAGGATGTTCGATATCCTGTTCGTCAATGCCGGGATCGCAAATCGCCATCCGATGCAGGCAATCGGCGAGGTATCGACCGAGGATTTCATTGAGGTGATGATCACCAATTCCCTCAGCCCCATGCGCGTTGTCGAAAGCTTGCAGGACAACGTCCCGGCAACCGGGATGATCGGTGTGATGTCGTCCGGACAGGGCAGCATCGCCAACAATGAGACCGGCATGCGGGAACTCTATCGCGGCAGCAAGGCCGCACTGAACATGTTCATGCGCAGCTTCGCGGCCCGCCAGACCGAAACCGCGCGCGCGATGGTGGTGATGGCACCGGGCTGGGTTCGCACCGACCTGGGCGGCCCGGATGCACGGCTTTCCATCGAGGAGAGCATTCCGAACCTCGTGAATGTCCTGCTCGCGAAGCAGGGCAAGCCAGGCCTGGAATATCTCGATTATCTCCGCCGTACGGTCCCGTGGTGACTGATCCCGACATGTTGATCGCCGTCACCGGCATGCAGCGCGAGGCGCGGTTGTTTCCGCGGGGGACGCAGGTCGTGATCTCGGGCGGCGGCAATGCCGGGCTGGGGCGGCGGATCGAGCGGGCCATCGCCCAGGGCGCGCGCGCAATCATCTCGGTCGGGATCGGCGGTGGGCTGAAGCCGGGATTGCCGGTCGGCAGCATCGTCATCGCTGAGGAAGTGGTGGCTGAAGGCGCGCGCTACCACGCCGACGCGCAGTGGACCGAGGTGCTGGCGGCGCGGCTTCCCGCCGCCATGCGCGGAATTATTGCCGGGGTCGATGCCATCGTCACCGAACCGGCGGACAAGGCCGCGCTTCACGCCAAGACGGGCGCGCTGGCCGTCGATATGGAAACCCATATCGCCGCTTCGGTGGCGGCGGCTTACGACTTGCCGTTTGCGGCTTTGCGCGCGGTGTCGGATGCGGCGGAGGACCGGCTGCCGCCGGCCGTGATCGGCGCCATCGATGCCGACGGCAAGCTCAGGCTCGCCGCCGTGCTCGGCTCCATCGCGCGCAACCCGCTGCAGGTCCCGGCATTGATCCGTACGGGACGCGGCAGCGAGGCGGCGACGAAAAGCCTACTCCGCGGCTTCGACCTTCTTGGGATTGGCTTTGGTTGCCCGCACCTCGGCTAGCTTGTTCTCCACATGGCGGGAGAACATGTATTCCGCCGGGCGCTGCTTCGACAGATCGATATCGGGCGCCATCGGGCCTTCGGTGTTGATGCCGCGGCGCGCGAGCTGGAACGGCTTCCACGGATGCTTGACGGAATCGGCGACGGCCGTGCCCTCGAAGCCGCAATGCACCATGCAGTTGGCGCATTTCTCGTAATTGCCGACGCCGTACTTGTCCCAATCGGTGCCGTCCATCAGCTCCTTGAAGGTCTTCACATAGCCTTCGCCGAGCAGGTAGCAGGGCTTCTGCCAGCCGAACACGCAGCGCAGCGGCATCGACCAGGGCGAGCATTCATAGGTCTGGTTGCCGGCGAGGAAGTCCATGAACAGGTCGGACTGGGTGAACTCCCACTTCTTGCCGCCATCGCCGTGGCGCAGGATGTCGCGGAACAGGTTGCGGGTGCGCTCGCGACCCAGGAAATGCTCCTGATCCGGCGCGCGCTCATAGGCATAGCCCGGCGAGACGGTGATGCCGTCCACGCCCATCGCCATCATCTCGTCGAAGAATTTGGCGGTGCGTTCGGGATCGGTGCCGTCGAACAGGGTGCAATTGATCTGGGTGCGGAAGCCCTTGGACTTGGCCAGCTGAATGGCGGCGATGGCCTTGTCGTAGGTGCCTTCCTGACACACCGACTTGTCATGCATGCCCTTGTCGCCATCGAGATGGATCGACCAGGTGAAGTTCGGATGCGGCTTGTACTGGTCGATCTTCTTGGCCAGCAAGAGCGCATTGGTGCACAGGATCACGAACTTGTTGCGCTCGATGTAACCCTCGACGATCCTGGGCATGTCGCGATGGAGCAAGGGTTCGCCGCCGGCAATCGAGACGGCGGGCGCGCCGCATTCGTCGATCGCGTCCATGCACTCGTCATAGGACAGGCGCTGGTTCAGGATCTCATCCGGATAATCGATCTTGCCGCAGCCGACGCAGGCCAGATTGCAGCGGAACAACGGCTCGAGCATCAGCACCAGCGGATAACGCTTGCGGCCCGTCAGATGCTGCTTGACCACATAGGCGCCGATGCGAGCGGCCTGCTTGAAAGGAATTCCCACTGCACTCTCCGTTTGCGCGCACCGCTTCCCCGGCGCGTCGCTGAATCAGGGTCTCAATTCGGGCGGCAACCGGAACGCGATGTTCTCTGTCTTGCCGTCCATTTCGCTGACTTCGAGATCGCTGTCGATGTCGCGCAGCGCCTCGATCACGTCCAATACAAGTTCCTCCGGTGCCGAGGCGCCGGCCGTCAGTCCGATCACCTCCTTGCCCGTCAGCCAGGACCGGTCGAGCTCGCCCGCATCTGCTATCAGATAGCTGGGAACCCCGCTCTCATGGCCGATTTCGCGAAGCCGGTTTGAATTCGAACTGTTCTTGGCCCCCACCACTAATACGATGTCCGCGATCTTGCAAAGCTCGCGGACGGCCGTTTGCCGATTTTGCGTAGCATAGCAGATATCCGAGGTGTTCGGGCCGACCACATCGCTGAAGGTTCTATGCAAAGCCGCAATGATCGAGCGGGTATCGTCGATGCTCAGCGTGGTCTGGGTCACATAAGCAACCTTAGAGTTCTTGGGGATATTCAGCGCCTCCACATCGGCCTCGGACGAGACCAGATGGGTCGGCCCGCCGACCTGGCCCATCGTACCCTCGACCTCGGGGTGGCCGGCATGGCCGATCAGCACCAGAACCCGGCCCTGGCTGACATAGCGCTTGCCCTGGCCGTGGACCTTGGAAACCAGCGGGCAGGTGGCGTCCAGAACCGGCAGGCCGCGGCCGGCTGCGTCATTTACGACCGATTGCGGCACGCCATGGGCGCTGAAGACGGTGACGGCGCCGTCGGGCACCTCATGCAGCTCCTCGACGAAGCGGGCGCCCTTGGCCTTCAGGCTCTCGACCACATGGCGGTTGTGGACAATCTCATGGCGGACATAGACCGGCTTGCCGAACTGATCGAGCGCGCGCTCGACAATATCGATGGCTCTGACCACCCCCGCGCAAAAGCCGCGTGGCTGTGCAAGGACTACGCGCATGATGCGCCCCCGATCACGCTCGCGTGTCCGCCCCTCTTTTCAGGGCCGGCGGCCCTCACGGATCACGCTCTGAATGTAACAGTTTCGAGAAAGTTCCTTTCCCTCGCAACCGCTTTCTGTACAACCATTCCCGGCGAGAGATGGCAGCCGCGGCCGGCGGCCGACAGCACAGAGCGGCGTCAAGGTTACCCGCTCCAACATGGGCATGTGCGCCAAATTGCGCTACAGGCTGGCAAAACCCGCCTCTGCGCTGGCAAGATGACAGGATTGTCCGCCGCGCAGACGGCATGACGGGATGGTGACATGGCGAATATGACAAAGGGCACGGCGGCTGAGACTGCCGGCCCGCAGGATGCGGCCCCTGACAATTTCCAGGCCGCGCTCAGCCATGCGGCGGGGGCCGTGGATACGGCACTGGAGAGATTGATCCCGGCGGCGGAGGGATTGCATGGCCGCGTGGCAGAAGCCATGCGCTATGCCCTGTTCGCCGGCGGCAAGCGGCTCAGGCCCTTCCTCGTGCTGCAGAGCGCGGGGCTGTTCGGCGTCGATCCGGCCCGGGCCATCCGCGCCGCGGCTGCCATCGAGTCGCTGCACACCTACTCTCTGGTCCATGACGATCTGCCCTGCATGGATGACGACGATCTGAGGCGCGGCCGGCCCACCACCCATCGCGCCTTCGACGAAGCGACCGCCGTGCTGGCGGGCGATGCGTTGCTGACGGTGGCCTTCGAGATTCTGTCGGACGAAGCGACCCATCCATCGGCCGAGGTGCGCTGCCGCCTGGTGCGCGAGCTGGCGCAGGCCGGCGGGAGCAACGGCATGATCGGCGGCCAGATGATCGACATGCAGGCCGCGAGCAGCGATTTCGGTGTCGACGAGATTATCCTGTTGCAGCGGCTCAAGACCGGGGCGCTGTTCGAATTCTGCTGCGTGGCCGGACCGATCCTGGCCGAGGCCGGCGCCGAGGACGAGGCGCGTTTGCGTTCTTATGCACGCGACATTGGCCTGATCTTCCAGATCACGGACGATCTTCTGGACGTCACAAGCACGGCCGAGAAGACCGGCAAGGCGGTGGGGAAAGATCAGGATCAGGGCAAGGCCACGCTCGTGTCGCTGCTGGGGCCCGAAGAAGCACGGCAGAAGGCGAAAACGCTGGCGGACCGCGCCGTCGAAACCGTGGCGCCCTATGGGCCGGCCGCCGCCCAGCTTCAGGCGCTCGCCCGTTTTCTTCTCACCCGCGAATCCTGACACAACCCCGCCCAAACGCCGTTTCTACCGTGCCGATCACGAGGCCATCATGACCGTCAAGCCGCCGACCGCCCTGTTCCCGCTCCTGGACAAGATCCGCGAGCCGGCCGATCTGCGGGCGCTTGGCAAGACCGAGCTTCGCGCGGTGGCGGACGAATTGCGCACCGAGCTGATCAATGCGGTGTCGGAGACGGGCGGGCATTTCGGCGCGGGGCTCGGCGTGGTCGAGCTGACCGTGGCGCTGCATTACGTGTTCAACACGCCGGATGACCGCGTGATCTGGGATGTCAGCCATCAGGCCTATCCGCACAAGATCCTGACCGGACGGCGGACACGCATCCGCAGCGTGCGCCAGGGCGGCGGCCTCTCCGGCTTCACGCGCCGCGACGAGAGCGAACACGACCCCTTCGGCGCGGCCCATTCCTCGACTTCGATCTCGTCTGGTCTGGGCATGGCGGTGGGGCGCGACCTTCTGGGCGGCGACAACCACATCATCGCCGTGATCGGCGACGGCGCGATGAGCGCGGGCATGGCCTTCGAAGCCATCAACAATGCCGGAGCGATGAAGTCGCGCCTGCTCGTCATCCTCAACGACAACGACATGTCGATTGCCCCGGCGACCGGCGCGCTCAATGCCCATCTCAATCAGATGGCCGCGGAGAAAACCAGCGAAGGCTCGATCTTCGGCGCACTCGGCATGCGCCATATCGGCCCCGTGGACGGCCACGATGTCGACGGCCTTGTCGCCCTGCTCGAACAGATCCGCGACGACGAAGAGGGCGGCCCGGTGCTGGTGCATCTGCGCACCAACAAGGGCCATGGCTATGCGCCCGCGGCCAATGCGCCGGACAAGGGCCATGCCGTCGCCAAATTCGATGTCGCGACGGGCGCGCAGAAGAAGTCCGCCGCCAAGGTACCGACCTATACCAATGTCTTTGCCGGCGAACTGATCCGGCAGGCCGAGGCCGATCCGAAGATCGTGGCCGTCACGGCGGCCATGCCCGGCGGAACCGGGCTCGACAAATTCGCGAAAGCGTTTCCGACACGCTGCTTCGATGTCGGCATTGCCGAGCAGCATGCCGTGACCTTTGCGGCCGGTCTGGCCTGCGAAGGCGCCAAACCCTTCGCCACCATCTATTCGACCTTCCTGCAGCGCGCCTATGACCAGGTGGTGCACGATGTGGCGATCCAGAATCTGCCGGTGCGCTTTGCCATGGACCGTGCCGGGCTGGTCGGCGCCGATGGCTGCACCCATGCCGGCGCCTTCGACATCGCCTTTCTGGGCTGCCTGCCGAACATGGTGGTGATGGCGGCCGGCGACGAAGCCGAACTGGTGCATATGGTGGCAACGGCCGCGGCCTATGACGACGGGCCCATCGCCTTTCGCTATCCGCGCGGCGAAGGCACCGGCATCGCCCTGCCCGAACGGGCCGAGATCCTGGAGATCGGCAAGGGCCGGGTGCTGCGCGAGGGCAGCGACGTGGCGATCCTGTGCCTGGGCACGCGGCTTGCGGCCTGCCGTGAGGCCGCCGCGGCACTGGAGACGCAAGGCATTTCCTGCACGCTCGTTGATGCGCGTTTCGCCAAACCGCTCGACACCGATCTGGTGGGCCAGCTCGCGCGTCATCATCAGGCGCTCATCACGGTGGAGGAAGGTGCGGCCGGCGGCTTCGGTTCGCAGGTGCTGCACTATCTCGCCAACAACGACCTGATGGACGGGCTGACGGTGCGGGCGCTGACCCTGCCCGACCGCTTCCAGGACCATGACGACATGGAACGCCAATATGGCGAAGCCGGGCTCGACGCGGCCGGGATTGCGGCCACCGTCGCGGCACTGGTTCCGGTCAGGACCAAGCTGGTGCGGGCGTAGCGCTTACTGCGCGGCCGCGGCCTTGGGCGGCGCGTCGAACTTCGCCGTCATCTCCTTGAGATGGGCGGTGAGCTCGGGGATGCTGTTGTTGTGCTGGCCGAGGAAGCCAACGAAATCGTCGCGCTGCGCCAGGCCCAGCCAGACCCCGGCAATCGAGGCATCGACCACGGCATAGTGGTCGCCTTCCTCCAACACGCGGAACATGACCTTGATGGGATCGGGATCGGCGGGCGCCGACGGATCGACCAGCACGGCGGTGACGATGTAATCCCCCGGCGCATGATCGATGACGCCCGTGATCTTGATCGTCTGGCCGCCATAGCCATCGAGGCGCGTGACATAGCTCTCGACCATGAATGTGTTGAAGGCAGCGATATAGGCGTTCAGATCGTCCGGGCTGGCGCTGGCCCGCGCCGCGCCCAGCGAGAAGAGACCGATCTTCCTGGTGTCGAGCAGCTTCGACAAAAGCGCGCGCACCTGATCGCGCTGCTGGGCATTGCTGAGCGACTTGTCCTTCAGGATGGCAATGCCCTTGCCGATATTGGTTTCGATGAAGGATTTGGCGCCGGTATCGTCGGCACGCGCCAGCGACGGCGCGAGCGCCATCGCCATGCATAGCCCAAGGGCGGCCAGCACCACCGCAAGCGTGGATTGAACCGAATCCGCACGACGCATCATTGCCCCAAACCTCTTCTTTTCCCGCTACGCCAACTCAGAAATTCGGAAGGTTCTCGACGTCGGGCTTGCCGCGATTCACGGCCGCCTTGCGATATTGCAGATAGAGATTGCGCGTCGTCGCATAATAGTCGACCGAGGTCCGCTCGATGCTGGCCAGCGTATCGATGTTCTGTGCGCGAAGATCGATGACGCTGATCAGGCCCAGACCCAGATCGTAATAGATCTTGTCGCGCCAGGAGACATAGAACAGCGGGTCGAGGAAGATATCGACGATCTTGCCGGTCAGGTCGCGCGGCGGCGCCGGCCCCATCAGCGGCAGCATCAGGAACGGGCCTTCGCCCAGGCCCCAGCGGCCCAGCGTGATGCCGAAATCATTGTCGTGGCTGGGAATGCCCATCTTGGCGGCGACATCCACCAGCCCGCCAATGCCCAGCGTGGAATTGAGCGTGAAGCGGCCAAAGGTCTGCGCCGCCCAGTCCGCATCGCCCTGCAGCACGTCGTTGGCGAAGACCACCGGATCGTTGAGATTGGTGATGAAATTGTGCACGCCGTCACGCGCCGGTTCGGGCACCGCGCGGACGTAGAATTTCGCGACCGGCAGCGCCACTGCCCTGTCCATCCGCATGTTGAAGGCGAAGATATCCCGGTTGGTGGATTCATACGGGTCGTTGTCGGAGGTGGAGATCGTCTTCGTGCTGGCGCAACCGGACACCAAAAGGCCCGCCCCGAGAACCAGGGCCAGGGAAAGCTTCCCGACAACGCTACGAACATCGCTCATGGCTGCAAATTTCCTAGCTAGGCCCATATCCGCCCCCCGGCCTTATTAAGTCTAATGTAGTTACTATATTCTCCACGGAAAGAGGAAGAACTCCGTTCCTGATCCGGATGCCCCATGGGGCCGGCGCATTGACGAGATGTCGCACCTTAACGCAGGGGAAGCGCGAATCGGGCCGCCACCCACAATCATGAAGGCGCCTTGGCCCGGTCTCAATTCCGCCAAGAGCCGCCTGAAAATGGTGCAGACGACAAAGCGCGCCGCCATAATCGGACATTGCTCTGGCGGTTTGCCATTTGTGTAAGCACTGTCAGCCCCCAAACCCCGGCCTTACCGCCACAGCCCAGACGGAGACCCCATGACGCAGCCCCGCAGCCCTGTCCCCTTCCGGGCGTTCGCCCTGGCTCTGGCCCTGGCTGGAACACCCGTCATTGCCCAGGCCGCGCCGCAGGCCGGCGCTGTGGCGCCCGCGACGGCGCAGGCCGCGCTGAACGATCCGGCCGCCCAGCAGATTCGCGGTTTCTATGACGCGTTGCTCGAACTCGATGAAGCACGCCAAGGCGCTCGGCGTTCAGGGCCGCTACAAAAAGTTGCAGCCCGCCATCGACACAGCCTTCGATTTCGCAGACATGACGAAGATGACGGTGGGGCCGCAATGGACTGCCATGCCGGACGCCGACAAAACCCTGCTGACGGACGCCTTCCGCCGCCTGACCATCGCCGACTATGCGCACAATTTCGACGGCTATGGCGGGGAAGCCTTCATCGTCGATCCGAAGGTGGTCGAGCGCTCCGGCGACAAGCTCGTCTCGTCCAAGATGGTGCTGCCGGGCAAGGACCCGATTCCCTTCGTCTACCGCATGACCAAGACGGCCAAGGGCTGGCAGATCGTCGACATCTTCCTCAACGGCTATGTCAGCGAGGTGGCGACGCGGCGCGCCGATTTCGCCTCGACATTGAAGAGTGGCGGCGCCAAGGCCCTGGCCGCCAAGCTCAACGCGCTGACCGACAAAACGCTGAAAGGCCAGTAGGCGCCCTTACACCCGCCGCAGGGGCTCACCCGTGAGCCCCTCGCGCGGCAGGGCATAGGCCAGAAGCGCCGGCAGCACGAGCAGCATCACCACCAGAACCCAGAACAGGGAGATCATCAGGATCACCCCCATGCTGGCCGTGCCCGGATGGCTGGAGATCGCCAGCGTGCCGAAGGCCGAGGCTGTCGTCCCCGCACTCATGATGACGGCGCGCGTCAGCGGCGATTCCAGAAGATTGCGCTGCCCGGCGCGCCAGGCCATCACAAAATAGATGTCGAAGGCCACGCCGATGCCGAACAGCAGCGGCAGGGCGATGATGTTGGCGAAGTTGATCTGGATGCCGGCGACGACGCAGCTCGCCATCGTCAGGATGCCGGCCAGCACCAGCGGCGCCAGCGCCACGAAGGTATCGCCGATGCGGCGCAGTGCCAGAAGCAGGATCACGAAGATCGAAATGAAGGAATAGAGGCCGGCATGGATGAAGGCGTTGACGATGGTATCGCCCGATTCCTTGATGATGATCGGCGTGCCGGTGACGTCGGGCGCGACCTTCATCACCGCAGCCGTGAAACGGTTCAGCACCGCATTGTCGTTGGCATTGCCGGACGGGAACACCTGCACGCGGTAAAGCCCCGAGGCTGACACCCAGTCGCGCTTCAGCTCCAACGGCAGATTGTCATAACTGACGGGCGAGGGCTGGAGCACGGCGCGCAATTGCGCCAGCAAGGTCTTGAGGCCCGGCACGAAGGCGCTCGTCGCGCGCGCGCGCGCGGCCGGGCCGACCGCGGCGAGCTTGTCCAGCGTGTCGGCCAGCGCGCGGCCATCCGCCGCCGGTTTGCCGGATGAGATGGCTGCGGCACGGCGCAACTTGGCGGCCGTCGCCTTCAGGCTCGTCACGATGTCGGCATCGCTCGGCGGCGGCGCCGTCATGAAGGGATTGAAGGTCGTGTCCAGAAGATCGGCCGCATCCTTGATGATGGCGAGCTTGGCGGCCTGGTGATCCGGCAGGAAAGTGTCGATCGTCAGCGCCTGCGAGACTTCCGGCAATTTTTCGAGACGCTTGGCCATGGCTTCCGCCGCCGCGCGCGAATGCGTCACCACATTGACGGTGTTCGGCGAGGTTTGCGGATTCTTCATCAGATCGAGCGCGGTCGAAACCGATTCCGTCTTGGCGCTGCGCAGATCGAGCGGATTGGAATCGAAATGCAGGAACGGGATCGCCGTCGCGCCCAGAAGCCCCAATATGACGGCCCCCAACAGGACACGGCCCGCATGCCCGCAAACAAAGCGGTCGAGCGGCGCCAGTTCGGCGAAGCCGATTTCGGCCCGCTCGCCCCGCAGCTTCAGGATTTTGAGAAAGGCCGGCAACGCCGTGATGCTCAGAACATAGGTCACGATCATGCCGCCGCCGGCGATCAGGCCGAGTTCGGCAAGACCGGCATAATCGGTCGGCAGGAAGGAGAAGAAGGCCGCGGTGGCGGCCAGCGCCGCCAGCGTCAAGCCGGCGCCGATGCCGCGGCCCGCCTCGGTCAGCGCCTTTTGCAATTCGCGATGCGTGCGCCGCTCATGGCGGTAACGCACGCAGAACTGGATGCCGAAATCGATGCCGAGCCCAACGAACAATTCGATGAAGGCGACCGAGATCACATTGAAGGAGCCATAGACGAGAAGACCGATGCAGGCCGTCATGGCAAGGCCCAGCAACATGGTGAGGAGGATGGCCGCGATCATGCGCACCGAATGCAGCGCCAGCCACAGCATCAGCAGCACCGCGCCGCCCATCAGCGCCACCATCAGAAGGCCGTTCTCGGCAATGGTGGCGAATTCCTCGTCGGCCATGGGGACGGGCCCGGTGAGGCGCACGCGCACGCCCATTTTTTGCGTGAGGCCCAGATCGCGCGCTGCCTCGCGGATGGCATCGGTCGCTTTCACACCCGGCATCAGATCGTTGTAATCGAGGATCGGCTTGACCTCGATGAAGCGGCGCGTCGGCGCCACGCCGGTATCCGGCGTCGAACCCAGCATCCGGCTCCAGCCAAACCAGGCGTTCTGTCCGGCCAGCACGTTTCGCAGCGTGGCATCGAAGGCGACAATCGGCTTGTCGATGGCCGCAAGCTTGGTCTGCCCGCCCTCAACGCCCAGAAGCGTGGTGTCGAGCGTGGTCATGAGGCCGCGCAGACTGGGGTCCGCCGCGAGCCCGCCAAGGAAAGGCTGGGCCGCGATGAGCTGCTGCATGGTCTGCTGCACCTCTTTCTCCGGCAGCAGCAGAAGGCCATTATGGGCGAAGAAGGGACCGGCATCCGGCCGGCGGACATGGGAGAAATGCCGCGTGTCCGTCTTGAGGACCGCGGCGAGGCTGGCGGCGGCTTCATCGGCCCGCTCGGCCGTCGCCCCGTCGATCACCACCAGGATCAGATTGTTCTGCTGCGGGAAGGCCTTGTCGTAGCGCTTCTCGTCCATGCGCCAGGCCGCATTGGGCGAGACCAGATTTTCGCTGTCGGTGTCCATGGCGAAATGGGTGACGGCGTAATAGCCGGCGCCCAGCCCCGCGAGCAGCGTGACCAGCGCCACGATCCACGCGAAACGGCTGCAAAAGCCGGAGATTCCGGCAACGAAGGAAGCGAGCATGAGACCCTGCCGATGTGATCGGCGGGACAGTCACCGCATTGCGGCAGCAAGGTCAACCGGGCAACGCCCCCGGCGGCCTGAAACCGCCGGGAACGCGACCAAAGCCGTCAGGCCTTGGCAGCCTGTATATAAGCGTCAATCTCGGTGTCGAGGACGCTGAGCGGCACCGCGCCGTTGAGCAGCACGGCATCGTGGAATTTGCGGATATCGAAGCGCGAGCCCAGGGCCTTCTTCGCCTTGGCGCGCAGTTCCAGCAGTTCCAGCTTGCCGAGCATGTAGGAGCAGGCCTGACCCGGCCAGACGCAATAGCGCTCGATTTCGGTCGTGGCCGAAGCTTCCTGATCGCCCAGCGTATCGGCGTAGTACCGAATCGCCTTTTCGCGGCTCCACTTCATCGAATGCATGCCGGTGTCGACGACGAGACGCACGGCGCGCAGCATCGCATCATGCAGCTGGCCAATATGGCCCATGGGATCATTGTCATACATCCCCATCTCGACCGCGAGCTGTTCGGAATAGAGCGCCCAGCCCTCGATATAGGCCGAGAAGAAGGACAGCTTGCGGATCAGTGGAATATCGGCTTCCTGCTGGATCGACAGCTGCAGGTGATGGCCGGGAATGCCTTCGTGGAAGGTCAGAGTCGGCAGCGTCCAGCTCGGCACTTCGGCCGTGTCGCGCAGATTGATATAATAAATGCCGGGGCGCTTTCCGTCGAGCGATGCGTTGTTGTAATAGCCGCCCGGTGCGCCGGCCTCGATATATTTCGGCACGCGCTTGATAACGAGCCCGGCCTTGGGAAGCGTGTCGAAATATTTCGGCAAGCGGGCCGTGATGTCCTTCACCTTCGCGTTCAGATCGACGAGGAGCTTCTCCTTGCCCGCATCGGTATTGGGGTAGCGGAACTTCGGATCGGTGAACATGCCACGCAGGCGCTGGCCGACCGTGCCCTTGGTCATGCCATGGGCCTTCATGATGGTGTCGATCTGGGCGGTGAACCTGGCGACGAGATCGAGGCCGATCTGGTGAATTTCTGCCGGACTTTTGGACGAGGTGGTCCAGAAGGTCAGCGAGTCGCGGTAATATTCCCCGCCCTTGGGCAGCTTCCAGACACCGGCATCATGCGTTGCATGCTTCTGCAGCTTCTTCAGCAATGCGATCTGGTTCTCGAGCGCCGGATAGACCTTCTCGCGCACGATCTTCTCGGCTTCGGCACCCCATGTGCCGCCAATCGCCTTCGCCTTCGTGCGGCGGACGATGGAATCGACGAGCACCGACTTGTCCACCGGTGTGGCGCGGAACTTCGTCATCTGATCGAGTGCACGGGCGATGACGAAATCGGGCGGCACGCAGCCGAGGCCGACATCATGCTCGACCACCTCGACTTCCTGGTTCATCTGGCGGCCGAATGCGCTGAGACGCGACAGATAGGCCTCGGCATCGGGCTTGTTCTCGATGCTGTGCTGGCTGTCGAGGAAATCGGGGATGCTCTGATAGGCGCCGGTGAGCTGGGACAGGATGTAGGGCGAACCCGCGCCGCCCGGACCGTAATCGAAGGCCTTGTCGGCGGCGGCGCCGTTCTTCAGGCCGAACATCACCACGTCGTAGCTGATGCGATCATGCGCATCGAGCAAGCCGCGATCGAAAGCGGCAAGGCGCTTGTACTGGCTTTCCGTCAGCGCCTTGTTGCGCGCGACCTCCGCGAGCGACGCCTGGCTCAGCTCGGACTTCTGATAGGCGCGCTTGCCCGTGTCGAGGCCGAGGCTGGTGACGCCCTCCGGCGAGCGGTCGAGCCCTTCCTGCACGAAGGCATCGAACAGGGCGGCCAGCTTCTTGCCGGCAGAGGCCTGAGCCGGCGTGGCTTTGGGCGCGGCAGACGCGGCGGCGCGGGCGGCGGCCGTCAGGGCAGGTGTGGAAAGAAGCGCGAGTGCGGCGCTGGCCGCGCCGGTCTTCAGAAGATTGCGGCGGTCGAGCACGAATGTCCCCTCTGCAAAGTTTATAGGCGAAGACTTAAGCACAGGGACAGAACCGGGCAAGGTGGCACCCCCTCGCGCTGCAATGCACAACGTTCAACTTTCCGTGGGAACAGAGAAAACCCGTCCTTGTGGGCCGCGGGCGCAATCTCGTACAAAGACAGGCGGCCTAAGCATAGGTGATCCTCATGTCTTGCATGGCGTTCTCATGAGTGCCCCGCTGATCGGACAACCGGTCCGCCGCAAGGAAGATTTCCGCTTCATCACCGGGCGCGGCCACTACACCGACGACTTCACCAAACCCGGCCAGAGCCACGCCGCGTTCGTGCGCAGCCCGCATGCCCATGCGCGCATCGTCTCCATCGATGCGGCGGCGGCGCTGGCGCTGCCCGGCGTGATCGCGGTGCTGACGGGCGCGGACATGGCGGCCGACAAGATCCAGGGCCTGATCTGCGGCTGGCTGATCCATTCCAAGGACGGCACGCCGATGAAGGCGGGGCCGCATCCGGCGCTGGCGCTGGGCAAGGTACGCCATGTCGGCGATCAGGTGGCCGTGGTGATCGCCGAGACGCGTGCCGCCGCCAAGGATGGCGCCGAAGCGGTGATCGTCGATTACGAAGACTTGCCGTCCGTGGTCGCGGTCGAGGATGCGCAGAAGCCGGGCGCGCCCACCGTGCATGATGAAGCACCGGACAACACGATTTATTCCTGGGAGTTGGGCGATGCGGCGGCGACGCAGGCCGCGTTTGCCAAGGCCGCGCATGTGGTCGAGCTCGACATCGTCAACAACCGGCTGATCCCCAATGCGATGGAGCCGCGCGCGGCCATCGGCGAATATGATGCCGGCAGCGGCGATTTCACGCTGACGACGACGAGCCAGAACCCGCATGTGGCGCGGCTGGTATTGTCAGCCTTCGTGCAGGTCGCGCCCGAACACAAATTGCGCGTGATCGCACCCGATGTCGGCGGCGGCTTCGGCTCCAAGATTTTCATCTATCCCGAAGAGACGGTGTGCGTGTGGGCGGCCAAGCGCGTGAACCGGCCGGTGAAATGGACGGCGGACCGCAGCGAAGCCTTCCTCACCGACGCGCATGGCCGCGATCATGTGACCAAGGCGGCGCTGGCGCTGGATGCGGACGGCAAGATTTTGGCGTTGCGCGCGAAGACGCTGGCCAATATCGGCGCCTATATGTCGACCTTCTCCTCGGCCGTGCCGACCTATCTTTATGCCACGCTGCTGTCGGGCCAGTACGACATCGCCGCGATCCATGCCGAGGTCGATGCGGTTTACACCAACACCGCGCCGGTCGATGCCTATCGCGGCGCCGGGCGGCCGGAGGCGACCTATGTGGTCGAACGCTTGCTGGAAGAAGCCGCGCGGCAATTGAAACGCGATCCGGCCGAACTGCGCCGGCGCAATTTCGTGACCAGCTTCCCGCACCAGACGCCGGTGATCATGAATTACGACATCGGCGATTACGACGCCTCGCTCACCGACGCGATGACACGCGCCGATGTGGCGGGCTTTGCCGCGCGCAAGGCGGAGGCCGCAACACGCGGCAAGCTTCGCGGGCTCGGCTATTCGACCTATATCGAGGCCTGCGGGATTGCGCCCTCGGCGGCGGTGGGCTCGCTGGGCGCGGGCGTGGGGCTGTGGGAATCGGCGGAGGTGCGCGTGAACCCCACCGGCTCTGTCGAAGTGCTGACCGGCTCGCACAGCCACGGCCAGGGGCACGAAACGACCTTCGCGCAATATGTCGCCGAGCGGCTGGGCATCACCATCGATCAGGTCGAGATCGTGCATGGCGACACCGACAAGGTGCAGTTCGGCATGGGCACCTATGGCTCACGCTCGGCGGCGGTGGGGCTGAGCGCGATTTCGGTGGCGACCGACAAGGTGATCGCGAAAGCAAAGAAAATCGCGGCCTATGTGATGGAAGTGCCCGAGGACGAGGTGAGCTTCGAGAACGGGCAGTTCGCCGGCATCCGCACCAACAAGGTGATGAGCTTTGCCGAGCTGGCGCTGGCGGCCTATGTCGGCCACAAATTCCCCACCAGTGAAATCGAGCCGGGCCTCAAGGAAACCGCCTTCTACGATCCCAAGAACTTCACCTTCCCGGCCGGTTGCCATATCTGCGAGATCGAGATCGATCGCGAGACGGGCGTGACCACCATTGCGAGTTTCGTCGCCGTCGACGATTTCGGCACGGTGATCAATCCCATGATCGTCGAGGGACAGGTGCAGGGCGGTGTCGTGCAAGGCGTGGGGCAAGCGTTGCTCGAACACGGCATCTATGACCGCGAAAGCGGCCAGCTCATTACCGGCTCCTATATGGATTATTGCATGCCGCGCGCCGACGATGCGCCCGATATCGAGCTGGGGATGACGGTAACGAAATGCCCCTCCAATCCGCTGGGCGTCAAAGGCTGCGGCGAAGCGGGCGCCATCGCCGCGCCGGCCGCGGTGATGAACGCGATCACCGATGCGCTGGGCATCAGGAATTTCGACATGCCGGCCACGCCCGAGAAGGTGTGGCGCGCGCTCAATGGCATGGAGGCGCGCCGCTAGGCCTTGTCGCGTTCCGCGCCGGCGAGGAAGTCTGCGAGGCCGACGATGTCGTTGTGTTCGGAAAAGCGCACGCGCAGGGCGGGATCATCGGCGCCGGTGGTGAGGATGCGCGCATAGGCGGCTTCGAGCGCCTTGTCCACGGCGAGCAAAGCCGAGATCGGATAGAGCGCGAATTTGTAGCCCATCTGCTGCAAGGCTTCAGGCGTGACCCAGGGCGTCTTGCCATCCTCGACCAGATTGGCGAGCAGCGGCGTGCCGCGGAAGGTTTGAGCGATGCGCGCCATCTCGGCTTCGCTTTGCGGCGCTTCGATGAAAAGGATATCGGCCCCGGCTTCGAGGAAGACCTCGCCGCGGCGCAGCGCCTCGTCGAGCCCATGGGTGGCGCGCGCATCGGTGCGGGCCAGGATCTTGAACGATCGGCTTGCACGGGCATCGGCGGCGGCGCGAATCTTTGCCGCGGCTTCGGCAAGCGGCACGACCTCCTTGCCATCCATATGGCCGCAGCGCTTGGGCAACACCTGATCTTCGAGCTGGATGGCGGCCGCGCCGGCCTGTTCATAGGCGCGGGCGAGCTGCGCGGCGTCGCGCGGGCCGCCATGGCCATTGTCGCCATCGGCGATGAGGGGCACGAGCGCGCCCGCCGCCGCGATGGCGCGCACGCGCTCCGTCATCTGTTCGGGACCGACAAGGCCGATATCCGGCACGCCGAAAGAGGCGCCGGCAACACCAAAGCCGGTCATGTAGATCGCAGATGCACCGGCGCGCACGGCAATGCGTGCCGAGAGTGCATCATGCGCGCCGGGCAGGATGACGATCTCCGGGCCAGAAAGAAGCAGGTCAAGCGTGGCCATCAATCTTTCTTCTTGTCCACAAGGCCCATGGGGTCGCCCTTTTCATCCGCCGGCGCGGCAACTTCCACGATGCGGTCGGGCACATCGTCATATTCGAGACGCAGCGCCTTGGTCGTCACGGCATGGAGGTCATAGAGCGCCGTGATGTAGGTGAGTTCGACGATCTCCTCGTCGGAGAGATGCGCCTTCAGCGCATCGAAGATGCCGTCGGCGACGCGCCCGCCCATCAGCACGAGGCCATCGGTGTAGGCGAGCACGGCGCGCTCGAGTGGACTGAAGCAATCAGCGACCTGCCAATGGGGAATGGCCTCGATCTTTTCTTCCGCGATACCGACGCCGCGGCAGGATTTGCAATGCTGCGAGAACACGAACTGGCTGCCGCGCGCCCAGCCGACGCGCGTCTGCCCCAGCTCCCGCAATTGGGGATCGAGCTTGCGGCGCTTGCTGCGATAGAGCTGGAAGCCAGTGACGCAATGGTCGAACACGTCCGGCGAATTGGCGAAGACGGTCCACCAGTTTCCGGGCGTGCCGGTGGCGGTGCCCGGTTCTTTCACCGGATCGCGATCGCCGAACAACAGCTGGTAGATCTGCTGAGCCCCGGAATGGGCTTCGGATTTGGAAATCTGGCGCAGGCGCGGCATGGTTTCCCCCTGTTTGAATAGTTTGCCGCGTCATCATGGCGCGCGGAGCACACCGGCACAATCGCCGGGAGGGGAACGAAACACGATGTGGACATTGCTGGGGATCGGCGTGGTGGTGGCCGGGTTCCTGATCCGGATGAACCCGCTCTTGGTGATCATGGCCGCGGCACTGGTAACTGGCGTAGCGGCAGGTTTCGGACCAGTCACGATCATCGCCGCCTTCGGCAAGGCCTTTAACGACAGCCGTTACGTGTCCATCGTGTGGCTGGTGCTACCGGTGATCGGACTTCTGGAGCGCGAGGGGCTGCAGGAACGCGCGCGCATCCTGATCTCCCGCGTGCATGCCGCGACGACAGGCCGCCTGCTGCTGGCCTATCTCGGCCTTCGCCAGATCACCGCGGCGCTGGGGCTGATGTCCTTTGGCGGCCATGCGCAGATGGTGCGCCCGTTGATCGCGCCCATGGCCGAGGGCGCGGCCGAAGCCAAGCTGGGCGCAATTTCCGAGAACATGCGCCATGAGATCCGCGCGACGGCCGCCAGTGCCGACAATGTGGGCGCGTTCTTCGGCGAGGACATCTTCATTGCCGTAGGATCGATCCTGCTGATCAAAGGCTTCCTCGAACAGAGTGGCTTCAATATCGAGCCGCTGCACCTGTCGCTGTGGGCGATCCCGACCGCGATCCTCGCCTTCGCAATTCATGGCACGCGCATGATCCTGTTCGATCGCAAACTCAAACAGCTGCAGGCGGCCGAACGGAAGGCCGAACAATGATCACGCTGGAAGAGGTCTATATTCTTGCCGGAACGATGTTCGTCGGGCTCTCGTGGCTGAGCTTGCGCGACCGCGCAAACAGGAAGCGCTACGGCAATGCCGCGTTCTGGATGCTGCTGGCCATCAGCTTCCTGTTTGGCTCGGAAATCGGCGATCTGGCCAACGGGCTTCTGGTGCTGGCGCTAGTGGCTTTGGGCGGCATGGGCGCGATGGGGATCGGAAGGCCCGCAACGACATCGCCCGAGGAACGGCAGGCCCATGCGGAGGCCCGCGGCAATTGGCTGTTCGGGCCGGCGCTCGTCATTCCCTTTGTCGCCATCCTCGGCACGCTGACGCTGAAAAATGTGAGCTTCGGCGGCATGCCGCTGGTCGATGCCAAACAGGTGACGCTGATTTCGCTGGCGCTCGGCATCGTGGTGGCGCTGGCTGTCGCCATGCTCTGGCTGAAGCCGCCGACATTGGCGCCGCTTCAGGAAGGCCGGCGGCTGGCCGATACCATCGGCTGGGCCGCGATCCTGCCGCAGATGCTGGCCGCACTGGGCGCGGTGTTTGCGCTTTCGGGCGTGGGCGATGCGGTCGGCACCATTGCCACGACATGGTTGCCGCTGGGCCATCCCTTTGCGGCGGTCGCGACCTATTGCATCGGCATGGCGCTGTTCACCGCCATCATGGGCAATGCCTTCGCCGCCTTCCCGGTGATGACAGCGGCGGTGGGCGTGCCGCTGATCGTGCACAAATTCGGCGGCGACCCGACCATCATGGGCGCCATCGGCATGTTGTCGGGCTTTTGTGGAACGTTGACCACGCCTATGGCGGCGAACTTCAACATCGTGCCGGCGGCGCTGCTGGAACTGCCGGATCGCAATGCCGTGATCAAGGCGCAGGTTCCGACCGCCATTCCGCTTTTGCTTGGCAACATCATCCTGATGTATGCCCTCGTCTTCCGCTTCTGAGGATTGTCATGACGGCCACACTCACCTCGGATATGGCCTCGCGCTTCGCCCGTGTGGCGCTGGGCCATGTCACGCGCGAATATCCCAACAAGCTCGATCACGTGCTGACCGGGCCGCAGGATGCCAAGGGGCCACGCGCGCTGCACCCGATCTTCTTCGGCAGTTTCGACTGGCACTCCTGCGTCCATGGCCACTGGCTGCTAGCGCGGCTCTATCGCCGCTTCGGGCAATTGCCGGAGGCCGGCGAAATCCGCAATCTTCTGGACATGCAGTTCACGCCAGAGAAAGTGACAGGCGAGGTCGCCTATCTGCGCCAGCCCTCGAGCCGGGGTTTCGAACGGCCCTATGGCTGGGGCTGGGCGCTAATGCTGGCCGGAGAGCTGGCGCGCCATGACAGCGCGGAAGGCCGGCGCTGGGCCGAGGCGCTGAAGCCGCTTGCCGATGCTTTCGTGAAGCGCTTCGAGGATTTCCTGCCGATCGCTACCTATCCCGTGCGCGTGGGCGTGCATTCCAACACCGCTTTCGCGCTGGTCCTGGCGCTCGATTATGCCGAGGCCGTGGACGACGCCGATCTTGCCGCGCTGTGCCGCCAGAAAGCGCGCGCCTGGTATGCGGCGGACCGCGATTGCCAGGCCTGGGAGCCCTCGCAGGACGAGTTCCTGTCGCCTGCACTGATCGAGGCCGCCTGCATGACGCGCGTGCTCAATGCCGAAGAGTTCACAGCGTGGTTCGCGCGCTTCCTGCCCGACGCCGCAAACGGCACGCCAGCAACCCTGTTCACCCCGGCCACCGTCAGCGACCGTACGGACGGCAAGATCGCCCATCTGGACGGGCTCAACCTGTCGCGGGCGTGGTGCTGGCGGATCATTGTAGACGGGCTGGCAGAGGCCGATCCGCTGCGCACCCGGGCCGAGGAGGCAATTGCGCAGCATCTGAATTCGGCGCTATCGCATATTGCCGACGATTATATGGGCGAGCACTGGCTCGCGAGCTTTGCGCTGCTGGCGCTTGACCCTGTTTCAATATGAGGACGCCATGAGCTACACGCCCCCGGTTCGCGATATCCTGTTTGCGCTGACGGAACTGGCCGGCGCGAAGCGGCTGGAAGAGACCGGCGCCTATCCCGATTTCGATGCCGAAACCGCGGCGGCCGTGCTGGACGCGGCGGGTGGCTTCGCGGCAGACGTGCTGGCACCGCTCAACCGCACCGGCGACGTTGAAGGAGCACGCTTCGAAAACGGACGCGTATTTGCCGCACCGGGCTTTGCCGAGGCCTATCGCCAGTTTGCCGAAGGCGGCTGGAATGCGCTGTCGGCCGCGCCGGAATTCGGCGGACAGGGCCTGCCCAAGGCGCTGGAAATCGCCGTGTTCGAAATGGTGCATTCGGCCAATATGGCCTTCGGCCTGTGCCCGCTTCTAACGCAGGGCGCGATCGAAGCCTTGAGCGCGCATGGCACGGAGCGGCAGAAGTCTCTCTATCTTCACAAGCTGATCGCCGGAACCTGGACCGGCACAATGAATCTGACCGAGCCGCAGGCCGGATCGGATCTGGCGCTGCTGCGCACGCGCGCCGAACCGGATGGCAATGGCAAGTACCGGCTATACGGGCAGAAGATCTTCATCACCTGGGGCGATCACGATGCGGCCGAGAACATCGTGCATCTGGTGCTGGCGCGATTGCCCGATGCGCCCGAAGGCACGCGCGGCATTTCGCTGTTCCTCGCGCCCAAGACGCTGGTGAATGCGGACGGATCACTGGGTGCGACCAACACGCTCGGCCCGGTCAGCATCGAGCACAAGCTCGGCATCCATGCCTCGCCAACTTGCGTGATGGCGTTTGATGGCGCCGAAGCCGAACTGGTCGGTGTGGAGAATCAGGGCCTCGCCCAGATGTTCACGATGATGAATGCCGCAAGGCTGCAAGTGGGCGTGGAGGGCGTGGCCATTGGCGAACGCGCCTATCAGGGGGCGCTGGCTTACGCGCGCGACCGCAAGCAGGGCCGCTCGGCCTGGAGCGGCGAAAGCCCGGCGCCGATCATCGACCATCCCGATATCCGCCGCATGCTGATGAGCATGAAGGCGCGCATCGAAGCGGCGCGCGCGATCTGTCTTTCGACGGCGGTGGCCGCCGATCTTTCCAGAACCGCGAAGAAACCCGAAACGCGCGAGGCCGCCAAGCTGCGCGAGGAATTGCTGACACCGATCGCCAAGGCGTGGTCCACCGATATGGGCGTGACGGTGGCCTCCGAAGCGCTGCAGATCCATGGCGGCATGGGGTTTATCGAGGAGACGGGCGCGGCCCAGCATTATCGCGATGCGCGCATCCTGCCGATCTATGAAGGCACCAATGCCATTCAGGCTATGGATCTGGTCGGGCGCAAGCTGTCGCTCGCCGCCGGCAAGGCGGTGCGCGATCTGTTCGACGAGATTGCGCAGACCGTGAGCGCGCTGAAAGCGCATGGACAGTTCGACGATATCGCCGCCCCGCTCGAAGCGGGGCTGACGGCCGCGCAGATGGCGGGGTTGTGGCTCACCGAACGGCGCGGAAAACCGGATGGCCTTGCCGGGGCGACGATGTTCCTCAAGCTCATGGGCGATGTCACCGGCGGCTGGATGCTGGCGAAGGCCGCGCTGGCGGCCGAGCATCATCTCGATGGGCGCGGCAAGATCGCGCTTGCGCATGTCTATGCGGCGCAGGTGCTGGCGCAGGCGCCCGGCCTTGCCGCGGCAGTGACGATGGGCGCGGAGATGCTCGGCGATATGGATGCGCTGGACGGCTAGAGCAGCGTGCGTTCCGCTGGAATCGCAGCACTGCTCTAGATTATTGGTTTGGCGCAATTTTTCGCGCGCAAGTGGTTCCCATTTGCTTGCCCGTTGCTCTAACGCGCGATTTTAGTAATCCCATTTCCATGACACGCCGGCCGAGCCTTGGGAATTGGCGCCGGCTTCGGCATCGAGTGTGATGTGCGGGGTGATCTTGACCTGGACATCGGCCGTGCCGGCCGAAATGTCGGCGCCCTGTTTGACGCCGACATAGACGCGGTCGGAGATATATTTGCCGGCCGTGACGCTGGCGCCCATGCCATTGATGTCGGTGGGCGCGGAGACGCGCAACACATCGAGCCCGGTAAGATTGCGCGCAAAACCGAGAATGCCGCCGCCGCCCTTGCCGCCGAGGCCGATGCTGTCGAGCTGGCCGCTGAGCTGGGCAAGCTGGAACGCCTGACCGATGCTCAGATGCGGCGTCGAGGTGCCAAAGAACAGGCGCGAGAGAATTTCCGAGCGCGGCAACGACGGCGAAGACGACCAGCTCAATTGCGGCGCGGTGACCGGGCCGTCGATCGTCACCGTCACGGACGTATCGGAGCTGTCGTTCAGACCGACAATGTGCAGAGAAGCGTGGCCGGGAATGGAATTGCCGATCTGGACGGCGCCCTGTTGCAGCGTGAAGTCCTTGCCGATCAGATCGGCCTGCCCGCGGACCAGTGAAAGATTGCCCGACACATCGGGCTCGGCGACCGTGCCGGCGATCTTGAGATTGCCGCTCCATTCCGAATCCGTGCCATGGCCGGTGACATAGACGCGGTTGGGCATGGTGATCGCGACATCGAGCGCCGACTTGCCGAGCAGCGACGGCTCCCGGCGCACGATCTGCGAGGGTTTTGCGCCGGCATTGATCTCGATGACGTCGATCTGCGGAATGGAGGGCGGGATGGCGGCGCCAAGATCGACGCGCACCGTGTTCGTGCGCAGCTTGCCGCTGACCGCGCCCGGCTGATCGCCCGGCAGATCGACCGAAATGTGGCCGGTGAGCGAGGCATGGGCGAGATCCTGGCGCAGCATCTCGGCATTGTTGAGATCGACATCGAGATGGCCGGCCAGCTTGCCGACGCTGCCCGTATCGAACGCTGCCATGGAGAATTCGCCCTTGGCCTTGACGGTGCCGGAACTGCTGTCATGCGCCGTCAAATTCAACACGGCGTGGCTGCCGCCCGTGGCATCGAGCGTGGCGTCGACTTTGGTGAGCCGCGTGCCGGTTTCGTAATCGGTGAAGCTGCCACCCGCGAGCGCGACCTTGCCGGAGAATTGCGGGGCGGCGATATCGCCCGTGACATCGGCGGAGGCCGTGAGCCGGCCGGTGACGTTTTCCTCGGCCAGCGGCAACAGCGCGATCAGCCGTTCGGCCTGCAATTGCGCGCGCAATTGCGCGGTGACGGGCCCCGATTGCGCCAGCTTGGGCAGATAGCCCGCCGCGGCCCGCACGACCGGCACGCGCGCGGTGAGCGTGGCGTCCTTGGCATCGAGGCCGGAGATGCGGCCATCCATCGTCACCACATCGCCGTTCCAGTTTGCGGTGAGATGAATATCGGCCGGCGTGTCCGTCTTGCCGGCGCCGGGGAAGATCAGCTTCTGCGCGGCGAGCTTGAATTCGGCCCGGGTGCTGCCCGGCGCCATCTGCGCGGTCAGATCGGCATCGAGCGTGCCCTTGGCCTTGCCCAGCCCCATCATGGCCGCCAGCGGCGCCACCGGCATCTTCGCCAGATGCGCCGAGCCGTCGAGGCGTTTGCCGTCGCCCGTGGCGGCCAAAGTCAGCGTGCCGCCGGCGATGGAAATATTGGCGGGGGTGAGCGCGAAGCGGTCGCGTGTCTGCGTGAAGGTCGCCGGACTGGCCAGTGCGAACGCCGCGCCGAACCATGTTCCCGCAAGGCTGTTCAACGTCACGCTGAGCGGGGTGAGCGTGGCATTCGCATTGGCCGCGAATTTGTTCTTGCCATCGGTGACATCGAGCTTCGCGCCGATCGTGCCCTTGGGGCCGGCCAGCGTCGCATCGGCCTTGAGCGCGGCATCGTGGAGCGGGCCGGCCGCGACGTGACTGAGATCGGCGGTCAGATGTAGCGTCCCCTGCTCGCCGCGCAATGCCAGCGTGCCGGCGCCCTGCATGGATTGACCGAGCAAGAACCCGGCCGGTGCGAGAAGTTCGCCCTTGAGCGCAAGCGCGCCGTCATAAGCATCGCCGCGTTTGGCGAGGCGGCCGGACAGTTTGGCCGGGCCGAGCGCGCCTTTTGCGATTTCGGCCCGCCAACCGCCATCGGCACTCGCCACATCGGCCGCGACATCGATTGCTCCGGCCGATGTTTTGGATGTGACGGTGAGATGCCCGGTCCATGGGCCGCCCTTGGGGGCCTGCTTGCGGGCATCGAGACTGAGCGTGGTGTCCCTCGCGATGTTGTTGTCGATGGCGAGACGCGGCGATGCGGCGACGAGCGTGACGGACGGTGCCTCGCGCGTGCCCGAGACGGCCGCCGTCAGCGAGAATTTGCCCCCGAGCGTGCGGCCCAGCCACTCGGAGAACGGCGCGAGATCGCCGCGCGTGGTCTTGAGTTCGGCGGCAAGCTTGCCGTTCGCCGCCAGATGCGCCGAGCCTTGCGCCGCGATGGCGGCCGTGTCGAGTGTGAAACTGTCCAACGCATAGCCGCCGCCGGCCGCGCGCAGTTCCGTGCGGAACGAAGGCGATGTGCCCAGCGCCTTGCCGGGGCCGGTGGCCGTGACCTTCGCGCCCGCGATGGCAAGCGTGCCAGCGAGATCGCCGCCCAGCGTCAGGCGCGTCAGATGCAGAACGGCGGTGGCGCTGCCGCCGAAGCCCGCATCGGCCTTGGCGAGGTCGGGCACGGTGAGTGTGGCGTCGCCATGGCCGTTCGCGGTGCCGAGTTCGGCCGTGGCGACAAGGCGCGCGGCCTGCCCGTCCAGCGTGGCATCGAGCGCCACGACGCCACCAGCAGAACGCTTGGCCATCGCGCGGAAGCGGAAGGCATCGCCGACGAGACCCGCGGCCGGCGCCGGAAGGACCGCGCCATCGGCATTGCCGGTGAGATCGGCCGTGACCGTGCCATCGGCGCCGCGCGATGCCGTGACATTGCTGCGCAGGGCGGCAAGACTGACAGAGCCGCTCACGACATCGTTGAGCGCGGCCGTGCCGTGCAGGGTGGGCGCGGTTTTGGTGCCGGCAATCGCGGCCTCGGCCTTGAGCGCGCCAATGCTGGCGCCGGAAATCGTGAAGCTTCGCGTCGTGTTGAGGGTCAGCGCGCCATCGAGCGCGCCATTGACGCCGAGGGCGAGACGGCCCGCGCCGTTCACGCCGCCCCAATCGACGGAGAAGGACGAGATGTCGAAGCTGCCGCCCGGCCCGCGCGTGACATCGGCCGACGCCGTGCCGCCGCCGCGCGGCGCCCAGCGCGGCAGCAGCGCGGGCACGATATCGAAGCGGGCCTTGAGGCTGGTCGCCGTGAGGTCGCGGGCGGTGAAAGACGCATCGATCGTCGCCAGATTTTCGGACGCCAGCGTGAATTTGCCATTGAAGGCGCTGAGCGTGCCGCCGGCCTGAAGCGCGACCTGCGTTGCGCCGGCCGTTTCGATACCGGTCAGCGCGGCGGCCAGCGCGCCATTGTCATGCCCTTGGGCATCAAGCTGCAATGCGCCGTTTTTTTCCACATAGGTTCCGCGGAAGGTGAGCTGGCCGTTCTTCGGCGCACAGCGTACAAGCCCCAGCCCGGCGGCAAAGCCGTCCGGCCCGATGTCGCCCTTGAGCGCGAGGCTGATGCAGGCCTGCGGCGCCGACGGCAGGGCCAGCACCAGATGCTGCGCCTTGAAATCGGCGAGCACGATTTTCGTGCCCGGCAGGAAGCCGCTCTTCGACGACGATGAAGACGAACCGGGAATGCGCGTCAGCGTGGCGTCGTCGAGCGACAGCTTGCGGATCTTGACCGCATTCGAGACCAGCGCCCATGGGCTCCAGGCCAGAGACAGCTTTCCGGCAGAGAGGAAGCGGCCCTTTTTGTCGGCGACGGTCAGACCTTCGCAGGTGAAATCGCTGAGCAAGCCGCCGTCCAGCTTGCTGCAGGTCACGCGATAACCGCTGACCTCGCCCGCCGCCCACAGCGCCGCGCCATTGAGCAGGCCCAGCTGCCATGCCGCGACGATGGCGAACACGAACGCCGCCACGCCGCCGCCGATCCACAGCGCCCATCGTCTCCAGCCGGTTGCGTATCGGTCCATCATCAGAAGGCCTGCCCCAGACTGACATAGAGCTGCACCGGCGCATCGCCGGGACGCGGATTGACGGGCACGCCGACATCGAGGCGCAAGGGCCCGAAGCCGGTGTAATAGCGCACGCCCAAGCCTGCGCCGATGCGCGGCGTCTGCGCATCGGAAAAATAGGGGCTCTCGGCCACCGTGCCGGCATCGACGAAGCCGACAATGCCGATATCGTTCCAGGCGCGGTAGCGCAGTTCGAGGCTGCTATCGGCGACCGAACGCCCGCCGGTCGGAACATTGCCGGCATCGTGCGGGCCGACCTGCTGATAGCCAAAGCCGCGCACCGAGCCGCCGCCGCCGGCATAGAAGCGCAAATCCGCGGGCACGCCGCCCAGCGGCGAGAACAGGATGGTGCCGAGGCGAAGGCGCGCCGCCGCGATCAGCTTCTTCGCATCGTCGAGCGGGCGATAGGCCGAGGCCGTTGTCTCAAAGATGAGGAAACTGCGGATGCCGCCCGAGGTGCCGATGACGGGTCTGGCCTGCAGCGCCAGCCGCGCACCCTTCTGCGGATTGAGCAGCGAATTCGTGGAATCGTAGGTCACGCCCACCGGCACGGAGGCGAGGATGCTGAAGTTCGAGGAACCCGATTGCTTGACGTCCGCCGCCTCGAAGCCGATGCCGCCCTTGCCCGCCCAATGTCCGCCGAGCGGCGTGGTGATCTGGGCAAGCCCGATCAGGCCATTGAGATCATAGGCATCGGTGGTGGCGCGTTCGGTCGTCACCGAGAAGCCGAGCGTCTGGTCGGTATTGGGTTCGTGCGGCAGCGTCAGCGAAGCGTCGATCGATTGGCCGAGCGTGCCCAGTTCGAAGCTCAGCTTGAGGTCCTCGGCATGGCCCCACAGATTGCGGTCTTCCCAGGTGGCCTTGCCGCCGGGGCCGGTGTCGGTCGCATATTTGATGCCGAGGCCGATTGAATGATGCGGCCGCTCATGCGCATCAACCATGATGGGCGCGATCCCTTTGGCGTTTTCCTTCGCCGTGTCGGGCTTGACGCTCAGCGTGTCGAACAAATTGAGATTGGCCAGCCGCTGGCGATAATCCTCGAGCTTTCGCACGTCATATTCAGCGCCCTCTTTCCACGGCACGATGCGGGACAGGAAGGCATGATCGGTGCGCTCGGGCCCGCTGACGAGAACCTTGCCGAAAAACGCCTCACGGCCGGGATCAACATTGAACGTCAGCCGCATGAGATGGGTCAGATGATTCACAATGGCACGGCGCTCGGCGATCTTCGCATCGGGCCGGCCATGCTCGTGCAGCGTCTGGATCAGCGCCTTGGTGGCCGCGATGATCGGCTCGGCCGCGGCGGGCTGACCCTCCTTGAGTCCGATCGTCGCGCAGGCCTGCGGCGCGGCCTTGGGCGCCGGTGCGCTGTAGACGATCTTGCACGCGCCGAGCGTGTATCGCTTGCCCGGCACGATCTTCATCGTCACCTGAACCGGCGACGTGCTGTCGTCGATGGCGATGGTGACGGCGCCGTCGTAATAGCCCTCCGAGCGCAGGACATCCTCGAAATTTGTCTTGTCGCCCGCCGCGCGCTGATCGAGGCCGGCGAGGCCGGGCGGCGGATTGTCCTTGGCTTCGAGCAGGCGGGAGACCTGTTCGAAACGCGCCTTCAGATTGCTGTTGCCGGTTTCGATGCTCACCGAATAGGGGAGATTGCCGGCCGCCCGGGCCGCGCTCGCGCCGGCCAGCAGGCATAATATTGCCCCTGCGGCGGCAAGCGGAGATTTCGATCGGGCCATGGCCCTACCAAACGGGGAAATGTGGCGGAAATGCGCGGGTTTGATCATATCGTGGGTCGTAAACGCATATCGCTGGCAATCGGGGCCGCGGATCGCGGCAATGCACGCAAACCCTCGCCCGGAGGCTCAGGCCGGCTGCAGGCGCCGCATCAGGCGCAACCACACACCGCCCCGTGCGCGGCCGTCGAGATAGCGCGCCAGGGCGCAGAGTGCGGCGATCCCCGCAAGGCTGACAATGAACTGGATCAATAAGGAGTGGCCCGTTTCCTCTGCCACGATTCCGCCGGCCACGGCCAGCACCACCCCCGCTGAGAAGATCTGCAGCGAATTGCGGCCACAGCTGATGAGCAGCCGCCCCGGCAGCCGGCGGGCCAGACGCGCGCCATCCGGCATATAGCGGGCCGCGAGCAGGGCCAGAGACAGGAAGCTGATGATGCGCAAGGGCTCCAGCGCCGACTTGTCGAATGGAAGGCTGTCCGGGCGCAGCGAGGCGATGCCGGGCCAGAGCATACGCAGCGCCTCGGGAATCTGGACGAGCGCCGCGAGCCCCGCGAACAGCAGGGCCCCGCGCACAAGCCACAAATTCTTCGTGAAGCGCCAGCCATCGCGCAGGCGCGGGTGGCCGAGCGCGGCGCCCAGCACGAAGAGAAATTGCCAGGCCAGCGGATTGAAGAACCAGCCATCGCCGGACGGATAGGTGTGGAGCGTGACGGCCCAGATCTGCACGCCCAGCCACAGCGCCGCGGAGGGCAGGAGCACGAGCCACAGATTGCGCGCCAGCCCCATCAGCACCAGCGGGAAGGCGGCAAGGAACAGAACATAGAGCGGCAGGATATCGAGATAGGCGGGCTGATAGCGCAGCAGCATGGCATGGGTGAGCGCGGCGCCGGGCTCTGTCAGCATGGCGTCGAAGCGGAAGTGGCGCTGAAGAATCGCGTGGCCCGTGGCCGCGACGGCCAGCGAAATCTCGGCCAGCACGAATGCAAAGAGAAGAAGCTGGGCGCCATAGAGGACGAAGGCGCGGCGCCAGATCTTGCGCGTTGCGGCCACCGCGCCCTCACGCCCGGCGATCCGGCCATAGACCATGGCGGCGACGAAACCGGAGAGGAAGAAGAACAATTCGGCCGCATCGGCGAAGGCATAGGACCGCGGCGTCACCAGCGAGAACAGGCTGTCGGGCACGTGATCGACAAAGATGAAGATGAGCGCCAGCCCGCGCAGGAAATCGATCCGCACATCGCGCTGTCTGCTCTGGAGCGCGGCGGGCGCTGGCGCCGCAGCGACATCGTTCATGTCTGGACCTTTGTTGCGGAGCCGAACCTCGCCCCCCCGGGACGTATGACACGATCATCGCGGCAGAAACGCGGCGAGGTGCTGACACTGGTCAAAATTTCCGAAGGATTACGAGTATCCTTCCGCGGCCTGGGCGAGCGCCTGTTCGAGATCGGCGATCAGATCGGCGCTGGCCTCGATGCCGGCGGACAGGCGCAACAGATCCATCGGACAGGGCGAATCTGTGCCCTCGACCGAGCCACGATGCTCGAGCAGGCTTTCGACGCCGCCGAGCGAGGTGGCGCGCTTCCAGATTTTTACATGGGCGGCTGTGGCGATGGCCGCCGCCGCCCCGCCGCGCACGCGGATGGACAGCATGGCGCCGAAGCCGCCCTGCATCTGGCGCATGGCGATCTCGTGACCCGGAAAGGCGAAGAGACCCGGATAGAGCACATCTGCCACACGCGGATTTTGCTGCATCGCCTCGGCGACGGCCTGCGCATTGGCGGCGGCGGTGCGCACGCGCGGGAACAGGGTGCGCATGCCGCGCATCAGGAGAAAGGCTTCGAAGGTGCCGAGAATGGCGCCCGAGCGGATGCGCACATCCTGCAGGCACTGCCAATAATCGTCTTCGACACGCGTCGCCAGCGCACCGGCGATGACATCGGAATGGCCGTTCAGATATTTGCTGGCCGAATGCATGACGATATCGGCGCCCAAGGTCAGCGGGCGGCAGAAGACGGGTGTGGCGGCGGTGGAATCGACGGCCAGCTTCGCGCCCGCACCATGGGCGATGGCCGCCGCGGCTGCGATGTCGGTGAGGGTCCAGAGCGGATTGGCCGGGGTTTCGGCCCAGACCAGTTTGGTGCGGCCCGGCTTCACGGCGGCGGCCAACGCCTCCAGATCGGCCATGTCGACGATATCGACCTCGAGCCCCCATTCGCGCGCGTAAGTGATGAGCCAGTTGCGGAGCGACCAATACATGACCTTGGGCGCGACGACATGATCGCCGGGCTTCAGCGCCATGAAACAGGCCGTGGCCGCCGCCATGCCCGAGGCAAAGAGCATCGCATCGGCCCCCTCCTCCAGCGCGGCAAGCAGGGCTTCGGGCTGGGCGAAAGTGGGATTGTCGGCGCGCGCATAGGCCGGCCCGCGCCGATACTGATTGTCGGGATCGCGCAGGAAGGTTGTGGCCGGTTGAATGCCGGGCAGCACCGCGCCCGTCTCCTTATCGATCCAGCCGAGCCCCTGGGCCGCCAATGTTTCGGGCGCCTGCCCTGTCGTCGTCTTCCGGTCGCGCATATCCACCTCTCAAGCGCGGCGATGCTGGCACGGCTTCGATGCCGGCCGCAATCGGTGCCGAACCGCCATGCCCGCAGCCCGCTTCAAGATTGCGCGACGGAAAGGCTTTGACCCGCGTCAATGGCACAAGCGCAACCGGCGATAGGGTGGCTTTATCAAGCACCGAGACGAAGGAGGCACGTCGTGGCCGCACAAGACAACAACGAATCCATTCAGGAGCTGCGTCACATTCTGGGCGACATCAACGAGATCACGGCGGCGCAAATCCTGGCGTTGGAGCCGACGCAGCAGGAATTGGAGATCGCCCTTCTGTGGGCCGAGGGCAAGGAAGACATTGTGGCCACGCGCGGCGGCACATTGTCCGGCAAGACCTCGCAAATCTATGACATCCTGACCACCGGCGAAGGGAAAGACGGACCGCCGCCCCGCGCCTGACGGCTGCCCCTCAGGCGGGCGGGGCCCGCCTTCAGGCCTCCGAGCCGAGCTCTTCGCGCAATTCCGGCTCGAGGCGGATCCACAGATTGTGATCGTTGAGTTTGACGAGATCCTTCGCCACCTCGCGCCACAACACCTTCTTCAACGTGTCGGCCATCTCGCTGCGCAGTTCGCCGAGACTGCGATCCGGGGCGACCACGGCCAGACGCGCGAACTTGTTGGCGTCCTGCGCCGATTTCAGGCGCGCGGCGACCGCGTGAACGAAATCATGCTTTTCGAGCTTGTGATAATCATGCGGCGGCTCCATGCCATGGCGCGCGGTGGAACCGGCGGCGCGAAAGCCGCGGCCGGGCTTGTCGCTCTTCACATCGCGCGCGTGGGTGTGCAGGCCCGATTCCATGGCATCGCCCACCGGCTCGATGCAGCGGTTCGCGTTTGCATCGTGCTTGAGCGTGTAAAACCGGGCCATGGAGCTATCCATAACCACGATCCAGGTTGTCTCGAATTCATCTCTCATCGTCCCCTCCCAGGGAATGCGGGTTTCGGTTTCGTGGCGGCCCAGGGCTCAGTGTTCGCTGGTGCTGGCCTCGGGCCAAAGCGTACGCAGTTCGCGCGGCATGTGGCCGATCAGTTTCGCAAGCTCGCCCGCTTCGATGCGTTCGCTGAGCGCAGCAAACGCCGCACGGGTCGACACCTCTGCATAACGCTGAAGGTTCGGTGGAAGTTGCGCGGCGACATGTTCGAGAAAAGCGTCGCGATGCCGCTCATGCGCCGGACCCGAGGCCGGCATCCAGCCTTCATAGAACAGACCGCGCAACAGCATCGGCAATTGCGCCGACAGATGCGCCATCTCCGCAACGCCGAGATTGTCGCGCAGGGCATGAAGCGCGCCGCGCAGAGCCCCGAATGCCATGCGCCGGTCGTCGGTTTCCAGCTCGCGCATGACGACTTTCAGAAACGCATTGGTTTCATGGATCGTCTTGTCGAACACGTCCAGGCCGGTGGCGCTCATGACACGTTCCGTGCGGTGGGGCTTCCACGAAAGGCTAGGTGGGCGAGTGCCGGCGCACGTTGATTTGGCTCAAACCCCACCGGAATTTCACAAGGGTTAGCGCTTTTGCGGACGCTCCGCGCGCACCGCTTCCAGGATCGCGGAACCGGCCGGGCCGGCGGCGATTTGTGCGATGGGCAAAGACAGCCGCCTTTGCCAATTGGGGTAGCTGCCGGTCGTGCCCGGCATGTTGATCTGCGCGGCTTCCGAGGCGAGGTCGTCAATTTGCACCATAAAGAGCCGGGCCTCGGAACGCGCCAGAAAGCGATGGAACGCGGCGGCCAGTTCGGGCGTCAGGGCCGTTTCTTCCGCCGCGCCCGGGTCCACGCCCTGCGGCAACAGCCCAGCTTCGGCCAGCGCCGCGAGCAGACCGCGCTTGCCGGCACGGCGGTCGCGGCGCGCCTCAAGCAATTCGTCTTCGGAGGTCAGAACACCGGCCTGCAACCGCACGGGCAAATCGGTTTCCTCCCAGAAACCCTTGAGAGTCGGCAGGTCATGGGTGGAAACACAGGCCGCAGATAGCGGCGGATAATCACCGGGCGGATTGAAGCGGCCATCGCGCTGTTCAAAATAGAGCACGCGATAGGACAGGAGATTGGCCGCCGCCAGACGCTCGCGGAAACCCTCCGGCACCGTGCCCAGATCCTCGCCGATCACCATGCATTGGGTGCGCCGGCTTTCAAGCGCGACGATGGCGAGCAGATCCTCGCGCGGATAGGCCAGATAGGCGCCCGTCGACGGCGGCGCGCCGTTCGGGATCCAGAACAGGCGCGCAAGTTCCATCGCATGGTCGATTCTGAGGGCGCCGAAATGGCGCATATTCGCGCGCAGAAGCGCGATGAAATTTGCATACCCCGTTTTGCGCATGCGCATCGGGTTCATCGGCACGACGCCCCACTCCTGGCCCGCCTCGTTGAAAGGATCGGGCGGCGCGCCAATCCGGGCGCCCGTGGCATAGATATCCTGCGCGGCCCAGACATCGGCGCCATCAGCCGAGGTGCTGACCGCGAGATCGCCATAGATTCCGATGCCGAGCCTGTCGCCGCACGCGGCGGCATCGCGAAGCTGACATTCGCATTGCCATTGCAGATAGAGATGACGGGCGATGCGATCGGCATGCTCGCGGGCGAAGGCCACGCATTCTGTCGAAGCGGGATCGTGATAGGCAGCGGGCCATGCCTGCCAGTCATGGGTGGCGAAGGCCTCGCACAGCGCCGCATGCAGCGCGAAGCGTTCGAGCGCCAGACCGCCGCGTTGGGCGAAGGCGCGATAGTCCTGCGCGCGGGCATCCTCCGCGTCGAGATGACGGGCCGCGAAGTTCTCGTAGAGCGTGGCAAAGAGCGGCTGTTTGAACGCGGCAATGGCAGGATAATCAACATTGTCCGCGGCCCGTGCGGCGGTCATGTCCGACGCGGCATACAACGCCCGCGCGGTTTCGCTCTCGGCAAAATCGGGAATGGCGGTGACATCGAGATAGAGCGGATTGAGGAAGCGCCGGCTGTTCGGCGAATAGGGGCTGGCATGGGCGGGACTATCGGGGAAGAGCGCATGGAGGGGGTTGATGCCGACGGCATCCGCGCCCAGCCCCCCGGCCCATGTCAGCAGATCACCCAAATCGGTGAATTCGCCCATGCCCGGATTGCGCCCACCGCGCAGCGCATAGAGCTGGGCGGCGACGCCCCAAAGGCGCCGGCCTTCTGCAATCGCGGGCGGCAGATAGCATTTTTCCGGAGCGACGATCAGCGCCGCCGTCCATCCGCCGGAGGGGCCGGACAGGGTGAGGCGGTGATAGCCCATTGGCGGGGCGGGCAAGGCGATGGTGCGGCGTTCGGTGAGGCGCCCATCGATCTGGCGTGTCGCGTCGATCGGGGTCGCCGACAGATCGAGCGCATGCGGGTGATCGCTCCCGTCCTCGCAATGGATTGTCGCCTTGAAGGCGCGCGCCGTTGCGTCTGCGGGCAGATGCAGCGCAAAACGACAATCGTCCCCTTCGCGCGCAACCACGACTGGCGGCAACGCCTCGCGCCAGGGGTCTTCTTCGAGGCCGACAAGGCTCGCCGCGAGATCGGCGCCGGTCGTGGCGGGAATGCCCAGTGCCGCCAGAAGGGCGCGGGCCGTGTCCGGCGCCGTGTCGTGACGGCGGCCGCGAATATCGTGATAGGCGGGCAGGATGCCCGCGAGCGCGCTCACACGCGCAAGGGCTTCGTCATCGGTCATCGCGCAGGCGTAGCCTCTTCCCGACGCATGCATAGAAGCAGAGAATTCGCGGAAACTGGAGCCGGCCTCCGCATAAATCTCAGCGTTCCCAGGCGATCAGCGGCAGTTCGGCGGGCAAGATGGCGCCGGCGCGGTTCGGCAAGGCGCGCACCGTGTAATCGCGGGCCGGCCGTCCGGGCGGCACCTCGCAGCTATAGATGAAACCATTGAGCGCGCCGGGGATCGCCCGCTCCTGATGCAGGACGATGGTTTCGCCGGAGGCCTCGCCATTGGCATCGGCATAGAGCTGGACACTGATGTCGCCGCCGCGCAATTCGCCCAGCGAGACCGGAACCGAAACATGGCGGGTGCCGTCCGTGTCGATCGCGGTGGCGCTGCCGATCCGCAGGCTATCCCAGCGCCTTGTCATGTGATCGGCCCAGGCGGCGAGCGCCCGGGCTTCGGCACAGCTGTCGGCCATACGCCGGCGAACTGCGGTGGCGGCCGGCAGATAGGCCCGCTCGACATATTCATCGAGCATGCGCGTGCTGGAGAAGACCGGCGTCAGCCGCGCCATGCTCTCGCGGATGCGCGCGATCCAGCGGCGCGGAATGCCCTCGGCATCGCGGGTGTAAAACTCCGGCACGATCGCATGTTCGAGCACGTCATAAAGACTTTCGGCATCGGCCGCATCGTTGCTCTCGAGATGGCTGTCGAGGACATCGCCAATGGCCCAGCCGAGATCGGGCTCCCACGCCTCATCCCACCAGCCGTCGCGCACCGAACAATTGAGGCCGCCATTGACCAGCACCTTCATGCCCGAAGTACCGCAGGCTTCCCACGGGCGGCGCGGATTGTTGACCCAGACATCGACGCCCTGCACCAGCTCCTGCGCCACGGCCATGTCGTAATCCTCAAGGAACACCACATGGCGGCGAAATTCGGGACGGCGCGCGAATTCGATCCATTCGCGGATCATGGCTTTCCCGGTGGTATCGGCAGGATGGGCCTTGCCGGCGACGATGATCTGCACCGGGCGCCGCGCATCGGTGAGAATGCGGCCGAAACGGGCCGAGTCGCGAAGCAGCAGATTGGGCCGCTTATAGGCCGTGAAGCGACGTGCGAAGCCCAGCGTCAGCACATTGGGATCGAGCACGCTCTCAGCCTGTTTGACGGTGCGCGCGTCGAAGCCGCGCTCGCGCAATTGCGTGGCCAGATGCCGGCGCGCGTGCTGGATGGCGCCCTCCCGGCCCTTGGCGCGCAGACCCCACAATGCCTCGTCGGAGACGGAGGCGATCTGGCGATGCAATTCGTCCGGCAATTGCCGCCAGCGTTCCTTGCCGCAGATCTCGGTCCAGATGCGATCGGATTCCGCCGAGTCCCAGGACGGCGTGTGCACGCCATTGGTGACATGGCCGATCGGCACTTCGTCCTGCGGGAAGCGCGGGAAGAGCGGCTGGAAAATGCGGCGGCTGAAACTGCCATGCAGGCGGCTGACCCCCACAGTGGTGGCCGAACCGCGCGCCGCCAGAAACGCCATGTTGAAGGGCTCGCTGCGATCGGCGGGATCGGCGCGGCCGAGCGCCATCACATGGCCCATGCGGTCGCGGTCTTCGGCCAGAAAGGGCTGCGCAATCGGCAGGTAACGCGTGATGAGTTCCGGCTCGAAACGGTCGAAGCCCGCCGGCATGGGCGTGTGCGTGGTGAAGATGTTGCCGGGCCGGCCGGCCCACAGCCCTTCGCGAAAGCTGAGGCCATGGCGCATGGCAAGCTGGGCGGCGCGCTCCAGCACGGCAAAAGCGGCATGGCCTTCATTGATGTGACAGATCTCGATCTCGGGATGCAGCGCCTCGACCACCCGCCAGCCGGCAATGCCCAGCACCACCTCCTGCATGAAGCGGATTTCGGTGCCGCCGCCATAGAGCTTGCCGGTGATGCCGCGATCGGCCGGCGCGTTCAGTGGATCGTTGGAATCGAGCAGGTAAAGCTTGAGCCGGCCGACGCTGGCCTGCCACACGCGCAGGAGTACGGTGCGGCCCGGCAATTCGACCGGAATGCGCAGCCAGCCGCCCTTGGGCTGGGCCACGGGCTCGATCGGCATTGTGGCCGGCTCGTTATAGGGGAAGGCTTCGAGCTGGGTGCCATCCGCCGAGATCATCTGGCGGAAATAGCCTTCCTGATAGAGCAGGCCCACGCCAATCAGCGGCAGATCGAGATCGCTGGCCGTCTTGAGAAAATCGCCAGCCAGAACGCCGAGGCCGCCGGCATAGAGCGGCAGCGCCTCGCCGAGACCGAACTCCATGGACAGATAGGCGACACCGCCCAGCGCCGCGCCATCGCGTTCGGTGCGGAACCAGCCGGGCTGCTCCATATAGCGGCGGCGGGATTCGACGAAGGCGCGCAACATGCCCAGAAAATCGGCATCGGCCGCCAGCGCATCCATCCGCTCGCGCGAGGCGCCCTGCAGCACTGCCCAGGGGCTGCCCGTGCGCTCCCACAAATTCTGGTCGATATATTCCCAGAGCGCATCGCCCTCATGGCTCCAGGTCCAGCGCAGATCGAGCGCAAGCTGCTGCAGCGCCGACAATTCCCCGGGGAGATGCGGCAACAGAACCGCGACCATACGCAATTTCCTCGCTCAAAATTCCCGAAGGGCCTCAGACCATGCGAAGGGCCGCCGGATGGGCCTCGGCCTCGGCCACCACATGGAACGTCCTGACCAGGCTCGACGGATTTACGCTGATGGAATCGATGCCGAAACCTGTCAGCGCCACCGCGATCTCAGGATAATTCGCCGGCGCCTCGCCGCAAATGCCCGAATGGCGGTTGTTGCGCCGCGCGCCCGTGACCGCCAATCGCAGCATTTCCAGCATGGCCGGATCCCGCTCGTCGAAATCGAAGGCCACAACCTCGGAATCCCGATCCACGCCCAAAGTGAGCTGGGTCAGATCGTTGGAGCCGATCGAGAAACCATCGAACAATTGTGCAAACGCATCAATGCGGATGACGTTGCTGGGAATTTCGCACATGACATAAATTTCAAGACCGTTCTCGCCCCGCTTCAGACCATGTTGCGCCATGGCGGCGAGGACGCGTTTGGCCTCCTCCTCGCGGCGGCAGAAGGGCACCATGAGCCGCATATTGGTCAGGCCCATCTCCTTGCGCACACGGGCCATGGCCGCGCATTCGAGCGCGAAACCGTCGGCATAATTGGGATGGGCGTAACGCGAGGCACCGCGAAAGCCGATCATGGGATTGTCTTCGACGGGCTCGAACTCCTTGCCGCCGATCAGGCTGGCATATTCATTGGTCTTGAAATCGGACAGGCGCACGATCACCGGCTTGGGCCAGAATGCCGCGGCGATGGTGCCGACGCCTTCGGACAGTTTGCGCACGAAGAAGTCGCCGGGCTTGTCGAAATCCTTGGTCAGCTTGGCGATCTTGTTGCGCACCGTCTTCGAGGTCACGCGCTCGGGATGGGCCAGCGCCATGGGATGAACGCCGATGGATTCGTTGATGATGAATTCCATGCGCGCCAGGCCGACGCCATCATTGGGCAGCATCGCCGTGCGGAAGGCGAGATCGGGATTGCCGAGATTGACCATGATCCTGGTTTCAGGCCGCGGCACCGAAGCCATGTCGATGTCGGTCACGTCGAATGCGAGCTTGCCGTCATAGACGCGGCCGACCTCGCCTTCGGCGCAGGAGACCGTGACGGTCGCGCCGGTCTTCAGCGCCTTGGTGCCATCTTCGGAGCCGACGACGGCGGGCACGCCCAGTTCGCGCGAGACGATGGCGGCATGACAGGTGCGCCCGCCGCGATCGGTGATGATGGCGGCCGCCGTTTTCATGATCGGCTGCCAGTCCGGCGAGGTCATCTCGGCGACCAGGATTTCGCCGGGGCGGAAGGTGCCGAGATCCTTGATGTCTGTGATGACGCGCACAATGCCGGTGGCGATCTTCTCGCCGATGGCGCGGCCGGTGGCCAGCACTTTGCCGGTGTCCTTGAGCGCATAGGATTTGGCAATGGCGCCGCGTTGCGAGGCCACGGTTTCGGGCCGCGCCTGCACGATATAGAGCTTGCCGTCGGCGCCGTCTTTCGCCCATTCGATATCCATCGGCATGGCATGGCCGGCATTGTGCGAATAGTGATCTTCGATCGCCATGGCGTGGCCGGCAAGCTTGAGCGCCTCGTCGTCCGAAATGCAGTAGGACGCGCGCGCGGCGGCGGAAACCTTCAGCTCCTTCGTCGTCGCGCCGGGCCCATGGCCATAGATCAGCTTGGTCTGCTTGCGGCCGAGATTGCGCTGCAGGACAGCGCGGGCTCCGTTCTTGTAGGTCGGTTTGTGGACATAGAATTCATCCGGATCGACGCGGCCCTGCACCACATTCTCGCCGAGGCCGTAGCTGCCGGTGATGAAGATGACATCGCGGAAACCGGATTCGGTATCAAGGGTGAAGATCACGCCCGACGCGCCGATATCCGAGCGCACCATCTTCATGACGGCGACCGAAAGATAGACCTTGAAATGATCGAAGCCGTTGTCGATGCGGTAGATGATGGCGCGATCGGTGAAGAGCGAGGCGAAGCATTGGCGGCAGGCATCGACCGCCTGCGCTTCCCCGCGCACATTCAGATAGCTTTCATGCTGACCGGCAAAGCTGGCATTGGGCAGATCCTCGGCCGTGGCCGAAGAGCGCACAGCCACCGACAGGCCGCGGCCATAATGCGCCGCAAGCTTGCGGTAGGCGGCGCGGATCTGTTTGGCCAGCGCCTCGCCGCCCGTGGCATCATAGACAATCTGGCGGCAGGCGGCGGCGCGGCGCGCGAGCTGGTCCACATCGGTCTTGTCGAGATCGTCGAGCTGTTCGTGCAGCTTGCCCCAGGCATCGGCCCCGGTGATCGCATCGCGATAGGCCTTTGCGGTGACCGCGAAGCCATTGGGCACGGCGATGTGTTCGGAGGCCAGCGTGGAATAGAGTTCGCCCAGCGAGGCCGTCTTTCCGCCGACCAGCGGCACATCGCGCATGCGCAGATCGGCGAACCAGCGGATGTAATCGGAAGCGGCCATGGAACAATCCTCGCTTTGCCGGTCGGAATGAGGGGACGCTTTCTCTTCGGCCCAATGTGGCATGGGAGCGTTGATCCACGTCAAGACGGCTCCGGCATGGAGCGGTTTTCATGGATCCATCGCGAAGACGCAGCGTTCGAGGCCGTATCATGAGGCACAGCGACAAGCCCGAGACCGGGGGCCCGGAAGGTGGCACCTCTGCGCGCATCGTCCAGGTTCCCGGTGAGCCCTATGCGATGCCCGAGATGCTGGAGCAGGAATTGGGCGAGGTCCTGGATTATTGGGACCGGATCAAGCGGCACAACAACGACATTCCCTTCTGGGACGATGTGCAGCTCACGGCGCTGCGCGAATATAGCGACATCCTGATGATGATCGACGTGTTCGAGAAGCCCGAGCGCTTCCGCTTCGGCGTCATCGGCCGCGCCATCATCGAGCGTTACGGGCGCGAGATCGAAAGCCACTTCGTCGACGAGGTGGCGCGCAAGGCGCCGTTCGACTATCTGCTCTCGCAGGCCAGCGCGACAGTGCAGGCCGGCAAGCCGACCTTCTATCACCATGTGGCCATGAACAGCCACGCGCCCGATCCGGCCAAATCCTATCTCAGACTGCTCTTACCGCTATGGGGCGAAGGCCATATCGCGATGCTGATGGGCGCGGTGGTGTTCGCCGATTAGAGCGGCAATTTCTCGACCACCACTTGCGGCGCAAGCTGTTCCACCGCCTCGGCGTGGCACAATTCGGTGCCGTGAGAGAGAAGCGCAGCCGTGCCGGCGGCCACGGCATGGCGCAAGGCTTCGGGAAGATCGCCGCCGCGCGCCAACACCCAGGTCAGCGCGCCGACGAAACTGTCACCGGCGCCAACCGTGCTGGCAGGCTTGATCGGCGGTGCGTGGGCGGCCCAGACGGTGTCTTTCGTGATCAGACGCGCGCCCTTATCTGCCAGCGACAGCGCCACGATCTCGGCGCCGCCCTTGGCGAGAATTTCGCGTGCGGCCCCGATCCAGGCCGCCTCGTCGGATAATGTCTTGCCGGTGAGTTCGGCAAGCTCGCGCCGATTCGGCTTGACCAGCCACACGCCCTCGGCCAGCCCGGCACGCAACGCATCGCCCGAGGTGTCGAGAATCAGCTTGCGACCAAGCGCCTTCACCCGCGCGGCAATGCCGGCATAGAAGTCGATGGGGGCACCCGGCGGCAGACTGCCACTGGCGACCACGAAATCTGGCTTGGCATGGGCGAGATCGAGCGCCTTGCAAACCGCATCGAGCTCGGCCGGCGACAGCGCGGGCCCCGGCATGACGAAGCGGTATTGCCGGCCCGAACAGCGCTCACCGATATGGATGTTTTCGCGCGTCTCGCCGGCAATGGCGACCGGCGCGGCTGGAACGCCTTCATGGCGCAACAGGGTTTCGATCAGCGTGCCCGTCACGCCGCCGAGCGGCACAACGGCCGTCACATCGCCGCCCAGCCGCCGCAGCACGCGCGCGACATTGATGCCGCCGCCGCCGGGATCGCGCCGCGGCGCGTTGCAGCGCAGCTTGTGGATCGGCTCGATCCTGTCGACCTCGGCCGACAGATCGAGCGCCGGGTTCAGGGTGAGCGTGACAACATGGCTGGCAAGCATGATCCGGTCTTTCCGCGTGCGCGCCATTGAAGACGATGACGCGGGCGGGCGGCTTGATCTGGCTCAATCGCCTTCGGGAACCATCTTCGCTTCCAGCGCGCCGATGCGATCAATCTCGATGCGCACGGTGTCGCCGACCTTGAGATAACATGGCGGGTTCATCGCCATGCCGACGCCGCCGGGCGTGCCGGTATAAATCACATCGCCGGGCTCGAGCGTCATCGCCTGGCTGATATGGGCGATCTGATCGAAGATGTTGAAGATCAGGTGCCTGGTGTTGGAATCCTGACGCTTCTCGCCATTGACGAAGGCGCGGATGCCCAGCGTGTGGGGATCGCCCAGTTCGTCCGGCGTCACGATCCAGGGGCCGAAGGGCGCGTGGGTGTCGAAGCTTTTGCCGATCGTGAATTGCGGCGTGGCCGTCTGCCAATCGCGCACGCTGACATCATTGCCGGCGCAATAGCCGAAGATGACGGAGGGCGCATCGGCCTTCGACACATGGCGGCAACGCTTGCCGATGATGAAAACGAGTTCGGCTTCGTAATCGATGGCATCGGAGGCTTTGGGCTTTTCGATTCCGTCATAAGGCCCGTTCACCGCATGGCCGAGCTTGGCGAACCAGACCTGGTTTTTCGGCGCCGGGCGGCCCATCTCGGCAATGTGGTCGGCGTAATTCTGGCCGATGGCCAGCACCTTGGACGGGTTCGGCACCGGCGGCAGAAGATGCACATCGGCAAGCTTGAGATCGGGCGCCGCCATCTTGGCGATGTCGCGCGTGCGGCCTTCGACCTTGGGCCAGGCGGCGATCAGGCTGCGCATATCCTGCGGCAGATCGGGCGCGGCTTTGGCGAAGTCGATCAGGCTGTCGCCGGCAACGATGCCGATGCGGGACTGTCCGCCGCTCTCGAAGCTTGCCAGTTTCATACGGGGGCCCTCCGTGGTTCAGGTGGTTGTAGCGGGCGGCGGCGCACCGGGCAATTCGAGCAGCCGCGTGGCACTGACCCCGGCGCCCAGGAGCGCGCTGGCAGAGGCGAGATACAACGCCCACGTCTCGGCGCCGACGACCACCTGCCCGAACAGCAGCGCGACCAGCGCCGCGCCCAATGTCTGGCCGAGAAGGCGCGCCGTGCCCAGCATCCCCGCGGCACCACCTGCGCGCTCGCGCGGGGCGCTGCCGATCATGGCGCGGTTGTTGGGCGACTGGAAAATGCCGAAGCCGAGGCCGCACAAGGCCATGCGCCAGACCACATCGCCGATGGCGGGATGCGCCGGCATGAGCGCAAGCGCGGCAAGCCCGGCCGAAAACAGAACAAGGCCGATCCCGCCAAGAAGACCCGCCGGATAGCGATCCGAAAGCCGCCCGGCGATGGGCGCGGCAAAGCCCGTGGCGATGGGCCAGGGCGTGATCAGAAGGCCGGTGGCCACAGCCGTGAAACCCATGCGGTCTTGCAGCAGGAAGGGCAGCGACACCATGGCCAGCATCTGCGCCAGGAAGGAGCAGATCGAGGTGCCGACCGACAGCGCGATGATCGGCTGGCGCAAAAGATCAACCGGCAAAAGCGGCGATGGCAGCGACAATTGACGCCGCACCAGCGCCGTGCCCAACCCGACGACTGCGGCGATTTCGGCAAAGAAGATCAAGGCCGTCTCGCCATGACCGACCGCATCGACGCTGACGATCAGAAGCCCGAAGGTGCCGGCGCTGAGAAGCGCGCTGCGCCAATCGAAGCGGCGGCGGCCGAGCGCGCTATGCGGCAGCGCCCTCACCCCGATCGCCAGAGCCAGCACGCCGAAGGGCACATTGACCGCGAAGAGCCAGGGCCAGGGCGCCACCGACAGGATGCCGGCGGCGATGGTGGGCCCTGCCGCGGCGGCGACGGCCACCACCAGCGCGTTGACACCGATGCCGCGGCCGAGCCGGGCATGCGGCCAGGTGTAGCGCACCAGCGCCGTGTTGACGCTCATGATGCCGGCAGCGCCGAAGCCCTGCACCACGCGCGCGGCGGCCAGCATCAGGAAACTCTGCGACAGCGCGCAGACGAGCGATGTGATGGTGAAGAGGACAAGCCCGCCCATATAGATGCGGCGATAGCCGACGATCTCGCCGAAGGAGGAGAGCGGCAGGATCGAGATGGCGATGGCGAGCTGGTAGCCATTGACGATCCAGATCGAATAGGCCGCATCGGTGTGCAGATCGCGGGCGATGGTCGGCAGCGCGACATTGGCGATGGCGCTGTCGATCACCGCCATGGAGATGGCCAGCGCAATCGTCGCCACCGCCCAGTGGCGGCGTGGGATCGGCAGGCCATCGGGAAATATCTGCATGGAGAATGGCGCGGGCTTGGGGGCGTGACCGGATCGACGTCGCGGTGTTGTAGAGGAGAGCGGCAAAATTGCCAGCCTCGCAGCCTTGATCGAGCGCAATCGGCCGCCCGGGCCGCGATGCTAGATGGAGGGGATGGCGCCCGGGCCGCCGCGGCAGATCTGTTCGACATATGTTCCAATTGGGAACTTGGCGGGCCGTTGGCGGTTAGAGTCTGTGGCAAGCGTCGCGAGGGGCGCCTTTCGTGCGTGCGCCCATCTGTCCGACGCACACACCGAGGTGCCGATGCCGCCACCCAGAATTCTTCATATCGGCCCCGTCCCGGATTCGATTGCGGGCACGGTGGCGCGCGCGGCCGGCCTCGGCTTCGACAGCCTGCTCTTCACGCCGCCCCCGGAAAGCGGTCCGGACAACGATCCCGCCAATGGCGCCGTGCAAGGCTTGGCCGAGGAATGCCGGGCGAACGGGCTGGCGCTGTTCGCCGATCTCGATCCTTACATGCTCGATCTCCATCATCCGCTGGTCGAAGAGCATCCCGAATGTTTCGCGCTGAGGCGCAACGGCGAAGGCCATGTGGTCGACCCGCGTCACCCTGTGCCCGGACAGGGACAGGCCCTTCTGCGCGGACAGGCCGATCCCGAGCCGCTGCTTGCGTGGTGGAGCGCCGTGATCGCCGGCTATCGCGAGGCCGGTGTCACAGGCTTTCGCGCGCGCCATCCCGGCACATGCGGGCCGGCGCTGTGGCGCGCCCTGATCGATGCGGCGCGCGACGACGACGGCACGCTGACATTCATCGCCGACACCCCCGGCGAGCGGCGCGAGGATGTGGCGGCCCTGACCGAATGCGGCTTCGATTACACGCTCTCCTCGCTGCCATGGTGGGACGGGCGCGCATCCTGGTTCGTCGAGGAACATGCCCTGCTTTCGACGGTGGCGCCGGTCATCGCGGCCGTCGATGCGCCGGAGAAATTGCCGCCGGCCACCACCGCGCTTCGCCGCGCACGTCTGGCGATCGCCGCGCTCACCGGCACCGGCTTGATGATGCCGGACGGCTTCGAACTGCCCGCCGACGGCGAAGAGGCCGAGGCGCTGGCGCCCTGCATCCGCGCGGCCAATGCAGCGGTCGCGCACGATGGCGGGCGCGATTGCCTGACACAACTGACGGGGCCCGGCGCGCCTATCACCATCCTGCTCCGCGCCGATGGCCCCGATTTGCGCAAGGCCGACAGGGCGAAGGCCGCCTTCGTCAATCCCGATCCCACGCTCGCCGTCGAAATCCGGCCGGACGATTTGTGCGCGCTGGGCGAGTTTGGCGATCTCAAACCACTGGACGGCTTCGCCTGCGAGGCCGGGCATCTGCGCCCGGGCGAGGCACAGCTTTACGCAGCCCGGCGCCGGCCCGCCGTCAAGACACGGCCCAGCGCGCGCGAAAGAAGCGGTCTGGATGCCGTCAAGGCGTCGCGCGTCGTCGTCACCAATATTTCCCCGCAGATCGACGAAGGCTTTGCGGTCAAGGCGATTGCCGGCGAGCGGGTGGCCGTTGAAGCCGACATCTTCGCCGATGGTCATCCCGTGCTGGCGGCCGAACTTCTTTACCGCGCCGAGGATGAGCGAAAATGGCAGCGTGTGCGGATGCACCCGGCCGGGAACGATCGCTGGGCCGCGCATCTTCCGCTGACGCGCATGGGGCGGCATCGCTTCGCCATCGAAGCCTGGATCGACGATTACGGCAGCTTCGTCCACGACCTGATCAAGAAGCGCGATGCCGGACACGCGCTCGCGCTCGAGAGCGCCGAAGGCCGGGCCTTGATGGAGGCGACGAAGGCATCGGCGAACGGAGCACCGGCGCAAGCGCTGGGTGCGATCCTCGACGCCTTCAACGAGCTGGGCGATGCCAGCCGTGTCGCGCTGCTGATCGCGCCGGAAACCATCGAGACCATGCACCGCGCTGGAACACGGCCGCATGTCACGCAGAGCCCGCCGGTCTTTATCGATGCCGAACGGCGCGAGGCGCGCTTTGCGAGCTGGTACGAATTGTTTCCGCGCTCACAGACCGACGATCCGGCCAGACCCGGCACGCTGCGCGACGTGATCCCTGAGCTCGCGCGCATCCGCGACATGGGATTCGACGTGCTCTATCTGACGCCGATCCACCCCATCGGCCGCACCAATCGCAAGGGACCGAACAATTCCCTGAACGCCGAGATCACCGATCCCGGCAGCCCCTATGCCATCGGCGCGGCCGAGGGCGGGCACGATGCGCTGCATCCCGAGCTGGGCACGATGGACGATTTTCGCGCGCTGGGGCGGGCGGCCGAAGAGCATGGGCTCGAGATTGCGCTCGACTTCGCAATCCAGTGTTCGCCGGATCATCCCTGGCTTGCCGAACATCCCGGCTGGTTCGACTGGCGGCCCGACGGCACGATCAAATATGCCGAGAACCCGCCCAAGAAATATCAGGACATCGTCAATGTCGATTTCTACAGGCCGGAGGCGCTACCGGATTTGTGGCTGGCGCTGCGCGATGTCGTGCTGCATTGGGTGAAGGAAGGCGTGAAGATCTTCCGCGTCGACAATCCGCACACCAAGCCCTTCGCCTTCTGGCAATGGCTGATCGACGAAGTGCGCACGGAGCATCCGGATGTCATTTTTCTGGCCGAGGCCTTCACCCGGCCCAAGGTCATGTATCACCTCGCCAAGCTCGGTTTCTCGCAGAGCTATACCTATTTCACCTGGCGCCACAGCAAACAGGAATTGGCCGACTATCTGACCGAGCTATCGCATCCGCCTGTGAGCGACTGGTTCCGGCCGCATTTCTTCGTCAACACACCGGACATCAATCCCTATTTCCTGCAGAGCTCCGGCCGGCCGGGCTTTCTGATCCGCGCGGCGCTGGCGGCGACATTGTCTGGATTGTGGGGGATGTATTCGGGCTTCGAATTGTGCGAGGCCGCCGCCCTGCCCGGCCGCGAGGAATATCTCGACGCCGAGAAATACGAGATTCGTCCGCGCGATTTTTCCGCGCCCGGCAATATCGTCGCCGAAATCACCCAGCTCAACGCCTTGCGCAAGGCCGAACCGGCGCTGCAGAGCCATATGGGCATCAGCTTCTACAACGCCTTCGACGGCAACATCCTCTATTACGGCAAGCATGCGCCCGGCGAGCCGAGCCGCATTCTTGTGGCCGTGAACCTGGACCCGCACAACGCCCATGGCTGCGACTTCGAGATTCCACTGTGGGAGTGGGGCCTGGCCGACCATGAGGCGCTGGAGGCGGAGGACCTGCTCCGCGGCGAGCAATTCGTCTGGCGCGGCAAGATCCAGCACATGCACATAACGCCGGACAGGCCTTACGCCATCTGGCGCGTGAAACCGGCGCGGGTGAGCTGAGATGGTGCGCAAGAAACCCTCGGCACTGACGCCGGACCCGCAATGGTACAAGGATGCGGTCATCTATCAGCTGCACGTGAAATCCTTCTTCGATGCCAATGATGACGGGATCGGGGATTTTCCGGGCCTGATCGAAAAGCTCGATTATCTGGCCGAGATCGGCGTGACCGCGATCTGGCTGTTGCCGTTCTATCCCAGCCCGCGGCGCGACGACGGTTACGACATTTCGGAATATCGCGGCGTTCATCCCGAATATGGCACGACGCGCGATGTGCGCCACTTCATCGAGGAAGCGCATGCGCGGGGCCTGCGCGTCATCACCGAACTCGTCATCAACCACACCTCGGACCAGCACCCCTGGTTCCAGCGCGCGCGCAAGGCCAAGCCCGGTTCGGCGGCGCGGAATTTCTATGTCTGGTCCGACGACGACAAGAAATATTCCGGCACACGCATCATCTTCATCGACACCGAAAAATCCAACTGGACCTGGGACGAGGAAGCGAACGCCTATTACTGGCATCGCTTCTATTCGCACCAGCCGGATCTCAATTTCGACAATCCGCGCGTCTTCCAGTCCCTGATGTCGGTGATGCGCTATTGGCTGGACATGGGCGTGGACGGCCTCCGCCTCGATGCGGTGCCCTATCTGGTCGAGCGCGACGGCACCAACAATGAAAATCTGCCGGAGACCCACGCCATCCTGAAACGGATGCGCGAATATATCGACCAGCATTATCCCGACCGCATGCTTCTGGCCGAAGCCAATCAATGGCCCGAGGACATCCAGGAATATTTCGGCGACGCCAATGAGTGCCACATGGTGTTCCACTTCCCACTGATGCCGCGCATGTATATGGCCATCGCGCAGGAAGACCGCTTCCCCATCACCGACATCATCCGCCAGACACCGGACATTCCCGAAAACTGCCAATGGGCGATCTTCCTTAGAAATCACGACGAGCTGACGCTCGAAATGGTGACGGACAAGGAACGCGACTATCTGTGGAACGTCTATGCCTCAGACCGGCGGGCGCGACTCAATCTCGGCATTCGCCGCCGGCTTGCGCCTTTGCTCGAACGCGATCACCGCCGCATCGAGCTGATGAATTCCCTGCTTCTGTCCATGCCCGGCACGCCGATCATCTATTATGGCGACGAGATCGGCATGGGCGACAATATCCATCTGGGCGACCGCGACGGCGTGCGCACGCCCATGCAATGGAGTCCGGACCGCAATGGCGGCTTTTCGCGCTGCGACCCGGCTTCGCTGGTTTCGCCGGTCATCATGGACCCGCTCTATGGCTATGAGGCCGTCAATGTGGAGGCGCAATGGCGCGATCCGCATTCGCTGCTCAACTGGCTCAGGCGCATGCTGGTGGTGCGGCGCGGCCATCGTGCTTTCGGGCGCGGGGCCTTGCGCTTTCTCACGCCACAGAACCGCAAGATCCTGGCCTATTTGCGGGAGTTCGAGGGCGAGACGCTGCTCTGCGTCGCCAATGTCTCGCGCACGGCGCAGGCCGTGGAACTCGACCTTTCCGAATTCGACGGCCGTACGCCGGTGGAGCTTCTGGGCGGAACGGCTTTTCCGAAGATCGGCCAGCTCTCCTATCTGCTGACGCTGCAGCCTTTCGGCTTCTACTGGTTCCTGTTGAGCACGGACGCGGACGGGCCGCCCTGGAGCATGGCGCATTCGGGGCCCGCGCCGGAACTGAGAACCTTCGTGCTGCGCGACGGGCTGATGCAAGGAATGGAGGGCGCCATGCAGCACGCGCTCGAACAGGACATCCTGCCCGGCTATATCGCCCAGCGCCGCTGGTTCCAGAACAAGAATGCCCTCATCACCGGAATCAAGATTGGCTGCGTGGCACCCGTGCCCGGCTATGAGAGCGATACGATCTTCGCCGATGTGGAGGTGGCGGCAGGCGAGACCTCCGAGCATTACGCCCTGCCCATGGCCATCGCCTGGGAAGACGAACCGACCAGCCCCTTCGAAGCGCCGCTGGCCTTTGCGCGGGCCCGGCGCGGGGCGCGCGTCGGCCTGCTGACCGATGGCTTTGCTTCTGCCCGGACCGCCCGTGCGCTGATCAGATGCCTGCGCGAGGCCTGCAGCGTTCCCTTCGGCGGAGGCCTGATCCGCTTCACGCCCGTTCCCGGCGCCGCGCTCGATATCGCGGACGATGCCGAAATCGAATGGCCGCGCGCCGAACAGACCAATTCCACGCTGATCATCGGCCGCATGGCCGTGGTCAAGCTGCTCAGGCGGGTGACGCCGGGTATTCACCCCGAAGCGGAGATGGGCCGCGTCCTGACCGAACGCGGGTTTACCGGCACCGCGCCGCTGCTCGGCGAGGCAACGCGCGAGGCGGCGGATGGCGCGCATTCGGCGCTGGCCATTGTGCAGGGCTTCGTGCCCAATCAGGGCGACGGGCAGAGTTGGACCCTCGACCAGCTCGCCCGCATCGTCGATGAATTGTCGGTGACGCCAGCCGAAGCGGGCACCAATTTCGAATCCTATGACAGCTTCGCCCGCATTCTGGGCAGGCGTGTCGGGCAGATGCATGCGGTGCTGGCGCAGCCCACCGACGATCCGGCCTTCGCGCCCGAAGTGGCGGATGCGGAGGTTGTCGCCGACTGGATCGCACAGGCGCAAGATCAGTTCGATGCCGCATTGGCGGCGCTGACCGCGCTGGCCGACGACCCGCTCTATCGCGGCCGTCTGCAACACCTGACCGATCTGCGCACGGATTTGCGCGAGGCCGTCAAGGCGCTGCTGGCCAAGGGCGAAGGCTTGCCCCGCACGCGCATCCACGGCGATCTGCATCTGGGTCAGGTGCTCGTCGCCGCCGGCGACGTCGTCATCATCGATTTCGAAGGCGAACCGACCAAGACACTGGAGCAGCGGCGCGCCAAGCTCAGCCCCTTGCGCGATGTCGCCGGCATCCTGCGCTCCTTCGACTATGCCGCCGGAATGGCGAGCCATGACAGCCGCATCGCCGCCGGCGGGCTGGGCGAAGCCCGGCAGGCCGAGCTGCTCGGCGAATTCCGCCGTACCGCGGAGGAAGGCTTCCTTGCCGGTTACGAGGAAGGCCGCGGGATGCGCCTGGCGGGCGACGAACGCGATCTCATCATGGCCTTTACGCTCGAGAAGGCGGCTTACGAAATCGCCTATGAAGCGGCGAACCGGCCGGACTGGATCGATCTTCCGCTCGGCGGCTTCGAAACCCTGGCCGACAGGCTGACAACAAAAGCGCCGGAGGACGACGATGGCGCCTGATCCCAAGCCTGCCTTTGCCGACCCGACAGATGAACCGCGCTATCGCGCGCTGCTGGCCGGACGGCTGGACGATCCCTTTTCCTATCTCGGCCCGCACGACGACGCGCGCGGGCGAATTCTGCGCTGCTTCCATCCCGGCGCAGGCGCGGTGGACGTGATCGCGCGCGAGGACGGCACGCTGCTTGGTCAGCTCACGCCGATCGGCGAAGCGGGCCTGTTCGAAGGACCGGTTGCGAGCGATGTGCCGTACCGCCTGCGCATTCATTGGCCGCAGAGTCTCTATGAAACCGAAGATCCCTACAGCTTCGGGCCGGTTCTGGGCGATCTCGACCTGCATCTGTTTTCCGAGGGCGCACATTGGAATTTGGCAGAGCGCTTCGGCTCCGCCGTGACGGAGATCGACGGTGTGCCCGGCGTGCGCTTTGCCGTGTGGGCCCCGAACGCCAGGCGCGTATCCGTGGTCGGCGACTTCAACATGTGGGACGGACGGCGGCACCCGATGCGGCTGCGCCACAGCGCGGGGGTGTGGGAGTTGTTCATACCGCGGCTCGGCGCGGGCGAGCGCTACAAATACGAAATCGCGGGACCGGGCGGAACCGTGCTGCCGCAGCGGGCCGATCCGCTGGCCCGCACCACCGAACGGCCGCCGGCGACAGCCTCCGTGGTGCCGCAGCCCTTCGCCATGCGCTGGACCGATGCCGACTGGATGGAGAGCCGTGGCGGACGCAATGGCAAGACGGCACCGATCTCCATCTATGAAGTTCATGCCGAATCCTGGCTGCGGCCGGACGGCGATCCGGGCGGCATGCTCGGCTGGAACGCGCTGGCGGAGAAGCTCATTCCCTATGTCAGCGATCTCGGCTTCACGCATCTCGAATTGCTGCCGATCATGGAGCATCCCTTCGGCGGCTCCTGGGGCTATCAGCCGTTGTCACAATTCGCGCCCAGCGCACGCTTCGGCGAGCCGCACGAATTCGCCCATTTCGTCGATGCCTGCCACCAGGCCGGGATCGGCGTGATCCTGGACTGGGTGCCGGGCCATTTCCCCAACGATGCGCATGGTCTGGGCCATTTCGACGGCACGGCACTCTATGAACATGCCGATCCGCGCGAAGGCTTCCACAAGGACTGGAACACGCTGATCTACAATTACGGGCGGCGCGAGGTGCAGGGCTTTCTCATCGCCAGCGCGCTCTATTGGCTGGAATATTTCCATGTCGACGGGCTGCGTGTCGATGCCGTGGCCTCGATGCTGTATCGCGATTATTCGCGCGAGGCGGGCGAATGGGTGCCCAACAAATATGGCGGTCGCGAAAATCTCGAGGCGGTCGATTTTCTGAAGCGCTTGAACGCAATCGTGGCCGAACGCGCACCGGGCGCCATCACCATCGCCGAGGAATCGACGGCATGGCCGGGCGTCTCCGCGCCCTTGTCCGATGGCGGGCTCGGCTTTTCCTACAAATGGAATATGGGCTGGATGCACGACACGCTCGAATATATGGGCAAGGATGCGGCCTTCCGAAAGTGGCACCACAACGAATTCACCTTCTCGATGATCTACGCCTATAGCGAGCGTTACGTGCTGCCGCTCAGCCACGACGAAGTCGTTCATGGCAAGGGCTCGCTCTATGACCGCATGCCGGGCGACGCGTGGCAGAAACTGGCCAATCTGCGCGCCTATTTCACCTTCATGTGGACCCATCCCGGCAAGAAGCTGCTCTTCATGGGCTGCGAAATCGGTCAGCTTCGCGAGTGGAGCCACGACCGCCAGATCGACTGGGGGCTTCTGGACGACCCCGGCCATGCCGCGCTCCAGACGCTGATTGGCGATCTCAATCGCCTCTATGCAAAGACGCCCCAGCTTCATGCCCTGGACAATGATCCGGCCGGGTTCGCATGGGTGGTCGGCAATGACGACGCCAACAGCGTCTTCGCCTATGAGCGGCGCATCCCCGGCAAACCGCCGCTGCTCGTCGTGCTCAACATGACGCCGGTGCCGCGGCAAGACTATCGCATCGGCGTGGGGAGACGGGGCATCTGGCGGGAGATCTTCAACACCGATTCCGCATTCTATGGCGGCAGCAATCTGGGCAATGCGGGCGAAGTGCGCAGCGAAGACATGCCGGCGCACGGACAGGCGCAATCGCTGACGCTGACGCTGCCGCCGCTTTCCGCCATCATCCTCGAACCCGAAAGCTAGCCCATGCACACGCTGCCCGCCCGCCTGGAACCGGGCGTGCCCTATCCTCTGGGTGCGCAATGGGACGGGCTGGGCGTCAATTTCGCCGTGTTCTCGGCCCATGCCACGCGCATGGAATTGTGCGTGTTCGATGCCGCCGGCACACGGCAGATCGGACGCTTCGATCTGCCCGAACACACCGACGATGTCTGGCACGGCTATATGCCCGATGCGATGCCGGGCCTTGTCTATGGCTATCGCGCCCATGGCCCTTACGAGCCGCAGAATGGACACCGCTTCAATCCGTACAAGCTGCTGCTCGATCCCTATGCCAAGGGCTTTGCCGGGCGGTTCCGCTGGACCGACGCGCTGTTCGGCTATCGCGTGCGCTCATCGCGCGCCGATCTGAGCATCGACCGCCGCGACAGCGCGCCGGCCATGCTGAAAGCCGTGGTGGCCGAAGACAGCGTCACCGAGGCCGACGACACAAGGCCCTATACGCCCTGGCCGGATACGGTGATCTATGAGGCGCATCCGCGCGGCCTGACCATGCTTCTGGACGAGGTGAAGCCGCGCGAGCGCGGCACCTTCGCGGCGCTGGCCCATCCGCGCGTGATCCGCCATCTGCGCAGGCTTGGCATCACCGCCATCGAGCTGATGCCGATCCACGCCTTCCTGCAGGACCGCCGCTTGCTGGAGCAGACGCTCACCAATTATTGGGGCTACAACACGCTGAACTTCTTCGCGGCCGAACCGCGCTATCTGTCGACCGGCGCCGCCAACGAAATTCGCATGGCGATCCGGCGGCTGCATGCCGCCGGGATCGAGGTGATCCTCGATGTCGTCTACAATCACACCTGCGAAGGCAACGAGCTTGGGCCGACGCTGAGCTGGCGCGGGTTCGACAACGCCAGCTATTACCGCCTGATGCCGGAGAACAAGCGCCACTTCATCAACGACACCGGCACCGGCAACACGCTGAACATGTCCCACCCGCGAGTGATCCAGATGGTGATGGATTCGCTGCGCTATTGGGCGCGCTCCTTTCAGGTGGATGGCTTCCGCTTCGATCTGGGCATGAACCTGGGACGCGAGCCGGAGGGTTATGATCGCGGCGCTGGCTTCTTCGACGCGCTGATGCAGGACCCGCTGCTCTCGCGCCTCAAGCTGATTGCCGAACCCTGGGATGTGGGGCCCGGCGGCTATCAGCTTGGCAACATGCCGGCCGGCTTTTCCGAATGGAACGACCGCTATCGCGACACGCTGCGCCGCTATTGGCGGGGCGATGGTGAGCAGCGGCCCGACCTCGCAAGGCGCCTCTCCGGCTCGGCGGAAACCTTCGGCCATGGCTCGCGCCGGCCCTGGGCCAGCCTCAACTACATCGCCAGCCATGACGGCATGACGCTGAACGATCTCGTCAGCTATGCCGGCCGGCACAACGACGCCAATGGCGACGATAGCGCCGGTCATGGCGACACATTGTCGGCCAATTGGGGCACGGAAGGGCCGACGCAAGATCATGAGATCCTTGATCGGCGCGCGCGTTTAAAGCGCTCGATGCTGACAGCGCTCTTCGCCTCGCTGGGCACGCCGATGCTGCTGGCCGGCGACGAGTTCGGCCGCACGCAACAGGGCAACGACAATGCCTATTGTCAGGACAACAACATCTCCTGGGTGGACTGGACGCTGGCAGAAAGCGAGCATGGCAAGGCGCTGATCGATTTCGTGGCACGGCTCACCGAGATCCGCCGGGCCTATCCCGTGTTGCGCTCGCCGCGCTTCCTGCATGGACGCATTGAAGTGCTTCCGGGCATCCTCAACATCGACTGGTTCGACGAACGTGGCGACGGACTGGCGCTGCACGATTGGCGCAACCCCGAGGGCCGCGCGCTGGTGATGCGACTCGCGCGTGCGCGTGCGAACGGGAAGGTCGATCTGATCGCCGTGATGGTGAACGCGTCGTCCGAAGGTCTGGACTTCATGCTCCCCGGCAATTTCGCATGGCAGCTTCTGATCGACAGTGGCGAACCCGATCGGGGGAGCGGCGCCATCGACGCCGGACAGTTTCGCCTCGACGCCCATAGCGCCGCCATCCTCGCGGCGATCGCCGAGGCGCCGTCATGACAGGCTATACCTTCGGCCCGAAGCGCCTGGAGGATGGTCGCACCCAAGCGGCACGCGTCAGCGCGGTCCATATTGGCCGGAGAGGCCCGCAATCACCGCTTCGAATTCGCGCACCGTCTCGGCGATGATCTCGGCCACCCGCTTGACTGTGTCGATGCGGCCGGCGACCTGGCCCGTGAGCGCGATGGATGCCTCCATATCGCCGCCGAAATAGAGATCGAGGGCGCTGCGCAATTCGCCCATGATGTTCTCGCCCGGATCGGTTTCAAGGCGCGTGGTGCGCACGGTGCGGAGCGCCCGCAGAGCGGGGCCGGGGCCGAAGCGGTTGAGGAAGACGGTGTCGGTTTCCTGCGCCGCGAGGATCGCGTTTTTCCAGTTCTCATGGACCGGCGATTCCGCGGCCGAGACCATGCGCGTGCCCATCTGGATGGCCTCGGCGCCGAGCGCGAAGGCTGCCGCCATGGTGCGGCCATCGACCATGCCCCCGGCGGCAATGACCGGCACCTGCACGCGCTCGCAGACCAAGGGCAGAAGCACCATGGATGCCACGTCGCGCGGGTTCTTGAAGCCGCCGCCCTCGCCGCCTTCGACCACCAGCCCGTCGACGCCCGCTTCGACGGCACGCAGCGCCGCCTTCAGTGACGGCACGACATGGAAAACGGTAAGTCCCGCCTCTTTCAGTTCGGCGCAATAGCGCTTGGGATCGCCGGCCGAGGTGGTGACGAATTTCACGCCCTGATCGATGACGAAAGAGACGATGTCAGGATCACGCACAAAGGCCTGAGCGATGTTGACGCCAAAAGGCTTGTCCGTGAGTTCGCGCATTTTGCGCACTTCTTCGCGCACCTCGTCGAGCCGCCCCGACGAGGTTTCGATGATGCCCAGGCCGCCCGCATTCGAGACGGCCGAGGCAAGCTGCGCGCGGGCAATCCAGCCCATCGGCGCCTGCACAATGGGATAATCGACACCGAGCATGTCGGTGATGCGGTTCCTGATGGGCATGGGCTGGCCTCCGGCCGATAAGGATTGCGGTCGGATACAGGCTAGCGCGGCGGCATCAGGCGGGGAACGCTTACGTAGCGTCAGTCGGATCGCCGGTTGCCTTGAGAAACGCCGACTGATCGAAGGTGAAACCGGACAGGATCATGTTGACCGTCTGCCCGTCCTCGGAAAGCGGCAGATAGAGCGCATCGAAATCGAGAAAGGCGCGGCCGAACAGATCCGCCCCGCCATGGGCGCGCAGGACAACGGCCTCGTGCGCAACCTTGCGATGGGTGGCGAGCACCGCGGCAACCGCGGCCTCGCCATAAGGGACAAAGGCTTCGCTCACCGTCTTGCCCGTCCCGTCCATCAGAAAATATTCGCTGACCCGTGTGCCGACGGTGCGGAAGCGAAAATCCTCGCCACCATCCAGCACGTCCAGGAGCAATATCCAGCCCAGATGCTCCTTCATTTCGGAGGGGCGGATATCGCTGCGCGACGGCATCGCCCGCAAGCCGCGCTTCTCATCCCAATAGGCGCGCAGGAATGCGAGGGTTGGATTGTTGAAGTGGTTCGGATCGAGTTCGGTTCTAACACCGGTCACGTTCTTCGCCATGAGAGATACCTAAATTTCTAATATACGATGTTATGAAGGCATTGCTGCACAGCACACTAAGCCGGGCGTCGAAACTTTCCAGCGCACAGAACGCGTTGTCGCGTTCGGGCAGATGCATTGTGTGGATAAGGCCGGTTAACGACGCTCAAGGGTTGCACGAAATGCGAAACGCTACCAGCGCAGCATGCGTCTTCCGGCAAACGCACCCAAAATGGTCACAGCCCCGATCGCGATCGCGTACCAGCTTGCAACGAAGAACGGCGAGTCGTCGGGACAATGCGCGGCATAGAACACCGCGCCGATGGCGCCGGCGAGAAGGCCCGCCAACGCACCGGTCCGCACCGGCGCCGTGGTGGCGCCACGTCGCAAAACGGCGATCAATATCGCCAGCGGCGCCAGCGAGAGAATGGGGATGAAGGTCATGCAATAAAGCCAGTTCTGGCCGAACCAGCGCGTCACCCAAAGCGCGCTCGGCACCGCCGTGAACTCGGCCAGCACAGCCACCAGCAGCATGGCCGGGGCAACGAGCAACAAATAGGTGTAAGGCCGCCCCGCCATCTCCGGCCGCATGGCCCGTTTGAGCCCGGCAAAGGCGCAGATCGCCAAAGTCAGCGTTACGACGAATTTGAAATCGAAGCGCACCGTATGGACGGCTTGCACGAAATCGGGGCGCGGCGCGAGAACGATGAAGAACGCGATCGCGGCCGCCAGCACAGCACCCGCCACCGCGTAGCGCAGCGCCCGCGGTTGTGGCAGGGCCGGGGTCGTGTCGGCGGCCAGGGCCGCAATGAGGTCATTTGTCTTCATAGCGTTTCTTCGTCGCGATAAATCTGCGCCAGGCGTTTGAGCCCGCGATGCAGCGCCACGCGCACCGCGCCTTCGCTCATTGCCAATGTCTTCGCCGTATCGCCGATGCTGGCACCATCGAGCGAGACGGCCGCGACTACATCATGTTCGCGGCCCTTGAGGCGGCCCACAAATTTGCTCAGTTCCTGCGGGCTCCGGTCGACCGCCGGCGCCTGATCCGGCAGCACTTCAATCAGATCGTCGATCGGCACCTCGCCGCGGCGGCCGCGCCGGCGCATGGTGTCGATCAGCTTGTAGCGGGCGACCGCGTGCAGCCAGGGCGAAAAAGGCTGATCGCGCAGCCAGGTGTGCCGCTTCAAGTGGATCGCCAGCAGAATCTCCTGCACCACATCCTCCACGTCGGCATTGCCGAGGCCGGCGCGCCGCAAACCCAGGGAAGCGATCCGCCGCAGCGCCGGGGCGAGCGCCTCCAGAAGGCGGCGATGGGCCCCGCCGTCGCCATCCAAGCCGGCGCGCATCCAATCGGCCCACAGGGCCTCGCGGGCAGACATCTCTTGCTGGGAATTCGGTTGGGACATGGGCTTTGTTACAGGCGCAAGGACCAAAAAACTTTCGAAAAATCCGGGGCCAAAACGTAACGGCGGCCGGCCCCACGGCGAATTGACGACATGCACGGCCCGATGGGCGGGCCGGTTTTGAAAGGACTGCATAGCATGAATCGCCGCTCGATGACTCTCGCCCTGGCCGGCTCACTGGCCGCCGCGGTGGCCACGCTCTCCATCTCCGCCCAGGCCGCGGGCATGGATAAGAAGACGGGCATGAACCAGAAGATGGAGAAATGCTACGGCGTGGCACTGAAGGGCCACAATGACTGCAAGGCCGCCTATCCGGGTGCGACCTGCGCCGGATCGCAGAAGGTCGATTATGACGGGCAGTCCTTCAAGGTCGTGCCGGCCGGCACCTGCGTCACCATGAAGACGCCGTTCGGCCCGGGCTCGCTGGCGCCGATCACCCGGCCGATGTGATTCGGCCGATGTGATTGTGGCGGGCGCCGCTGACCCCGGCGGCGCCCCGCGCCTTCCTTTCGAGGTTCGACCATGCACGCTTTGCCGCCGCACGCCGGCACCGGCTTCAAGCCGCAGCACTTCGCCCAGATCGCGGCATTGCCGCTTCCCGGCAGCTTCTTCGAGGTGCATGCCGAGAATTATATGGGTGCCGGAGGGCCGCCGCATGCGATGCTGGAGCGGTTGCGCGCCGATCATGCGCTTTCGATCCATGGGGTGGGTCTTTCCATCGGCGGCGACGAGCCGCTGGACAAAGCACATCTGCAACGGCTGAAGGCGCTGTGCGCGCGCTACCAACCGGAAAGCTTTTCCGAACATCTCGCCTGGTCGAGCCATGGCGGCGAGTTCTTCGCCGATCTTCTGCCGCTGCCCTATACGCCGGACAGTCTTGCCCGCATCGCCGATCACATCGATCGCGTGCAGGAGGTGCTTGGGCGGCAGATGCTGCTGGAGAACCCGGCCACCTATGTGATGTTTCCCGAGAGCGAGATTTCCGAAACCGAATTCCTGCGCGCGCTGGTGCGCCGAACCGGATGCGGCCTGCTGCTCGACATCAACAATGTCCATGTCAGCGCCCACAATCATGGCTTCGACGCCCGCAACTATCTCGCCCGATTCCCGATGGACGCTGTGGGAGAAATCCATCTCGCCGGGCATTTCCGCCATGCGAGCGACGAGGGCGAGATCCTGATCGACGCCCATGGCGCGGCCGTGGCCGAGCCCGTCTGGGCGCTCTATGCCGAAATCATCGCGCAAATCGGCGCCAAACCAACCCTGATCGAGTGGGACAATGACGTGCCGGATTGGCCCGTGTTGCGCGCCGAAGCGTTGCACGCCCAAACCATCCTGTCACCGCACCCGCTCGCGCGCAGCGCCTGAGGCGAAATCATGTCCCCCCAGCCCCAAGCCGATTTCGCTTCAGCGCTGCGCGACCCTTCCCGCACATCCGCTCATCCTCCGGCGCGCTTCGCGATCTATCGCAGCAACCGGATCGCGGCCCTGACCGAGTCGCTGACCGCGACCTACAGCGCGATCACGCGCATTGTCGGCTCGCCGTTCTTCGACGGGCTGGCGCGCGCCTTCATTGCCGCCCATCCCCCGCGCTCGCCGGTGCTGCACGAATATGGCGCGGAGATGCCGGATTTCATCGCCACCTTCGCACCGGCCGAGAGCCTTCCCTATCTGGCCGATGTGGCGCGGATCGAATGGGCCTGGATGGCGGCCTATCACGCTGCGGACCGCGAGCCACTCGCCGCCGAAATCCTCGTGGGGCATGACGACGCGGCGCTGCTCGGCGCACGCTTCACACTGCATCCGACGGCGGCCTTGATCCGCTCGCCCCATCCGGCCGGGACGATCTGGCAGATGAACGCCGAAGGCGGCACGCCGGGTGCGATCGCGGACTGGCACGGCGAGACCGTGCTGGTGCTCAGGCCGCACCTCGATGTGATGGTCCGGATCATTCCCGCCGAGACGGCCGCGTTCCTTGCCGCGCTGGATGCCGGGCTGCCGCTGGAGCTGGCGGCCGAAGCCGGGCTGCGCGCCGATCCGGCATTCGACCTGGCTGCCCAATTGTCCGGCGCCTTCGCGCTCGGCCTCATCGTTGCGACATCGCTTCCCGAACCCACGGAGACTTCTTCATGAACAACATGACCCTTTCGCGCGCGCCCTTTTCCTGGCGCGATCCCATCGAGCGCGGGCGCATGGCGCTGACAATGCTCGATCGCATTCCCCAGAGCCTCATCTCGCTCGCCGCGCGCATTTTTCCGGCGGCCGTGTTCTGGCAATCCGGTCAGACCAAGCTCGAGGGCTGGCATGTTTCCGCGAGCGCGATCTATCTCTTTCGCGACGAATACAAGCTGCCGCTGATCGATCCGGTGGTGGCGGCGCATCTGGCCGCCTTCAACGAGCACTTCTTTCCGCTGCTGCTGGTGCTCGGACTTGCGAGCCGGTTCGCGGCCTTTGCCCTGCTGGTCATGACCAGCGTCATCGAGATCTTCGTCTATCCCGATGCCTGGCCGACCCATGGGGTGTGGATCACCTGTTTCCTTGTGATCATCGCGCGCGGGCCGGGCATGCTGTCGCTCGATCATCTGATCGCACGGCGTTTCGGCGCTGCGCGCTGAGCGTCACGCTTGCGGCGACGGGGCCATGAGCGCCCAGCCCACGATCAATTCCACGGCCGCAGCCACGGCCTGATCGAAGGCGGCGACGACGGCGGGCACCGAATTGGCGCTCGCCGCGGCCGTCTTGTGGATTTGCAAGGTGGCCGCGATGGTGCGGCCGGGTGTGCGCAGCAGGCGCGCCGCCACATCGACCACGACGGTCGGCGCACCGTCCGGCGTGTCGTAGCGCGCCTCGAAGGATCTGAGATCGGTCTGCAGCAGATAGTCGGCCTTGACGCCTTCGGTGTCGCGGGCGACGGCGGCGATCTTGCCGCTGTTCTCGAAACCTTCGATCAGAGCCCGGCGCAGCAGAACCGGTGCGCGGTCCTGCCAGGCGGCATTGGCGTAGTAATCCATCGTCTCGGCCGAGCGTTGCAGCGCGATGCGCGGCGTATCGAGACTGAGCGGCGCGGATGGCAAGGCGATGGTGAGCTGCCAGGTCACGGCCGGCGCCTGCGGCAGCGCGGAAAGCTCGGGCCGCAGGACATAGAGCTGCGGTGCAGGCTCCGGCCCGATCAGATCGGCACAACCGGTCAGTGTCAGCGCCGCGGCACCCGAGATGAGAAGGCTGCGCCGGGTCGGCTCAAGAAGCGCATTCGTCATGGCGGCGTATATCCTTCGCGCCGGTCACCAAAGAGAAGGCGGGTCGGCTGGTTCTGGAGAGTATTGGAAAGGGTGCGCAGACTGATGACAGTGCGGCGCGTCTCGCTGACAAGTTCGGAAAGCTGGGCAGCCGTGTCGCCGCTGAAGACATCATTGGCGTTGCCGGCCAGGTTCGAGATGTTGATTACCGCCTTGTCGGCATGGCCAAGCGTGGTGTGAAGCTGGGCCAGCGTCACCGTCAATTCCTGCGACGAGGTGTTGAGGTTCTTGATGGCGGAATCGAGATCGCCGCTGCGCCGCGCCAGCACATCGGACGTCGTCTTGAGATTGGCAAGGATATCGCTGAAGGCCTCGCGGTTCTTCGCGTTCAGCAATTGCGAAAGCTGGTCGCCGACATGGTTGAACTTGGCGATCATGCGCGGTGCGGATTCGGCGAGCTGCTGCAGCGTCGACGGCGCGGATTTGATGATCGGATAAGGCCGTTCGGGCGTGGGCGCCAGAATCGGGCTGTCCTTGGTGCCGCCCTCGATCTCGACATAGGCCCCGCCTGTCAGCCCCATGCTGGCGATCGAGGCCAGCGAATCCTCATGCAGTTTGAGAGCGGGATCGACCTCCATGGTCACGATCACGCGCTTGGGATTGTCGGGATCGAATTTCAGCTTGCTGACGCGGCCGATATCGATGCCGTTGTAGCGCACCGGCGTCCCGTTTCCGAGACCGGTGACCGAGCCGGAGAAATAGGTCTGGTAGTGGGCGAATTCCTGCCGGTACTGCGCGCCGGCGAGCCACAGCGTGACGATGATGAGCCCGAGAAAGAAGGCTACGACGAAGGCGCCGACGGCGACGTAATTGGCTTTGGTCTCCATGGCGTCGTCCCTTTACCCGCTCCGCGTCACGATTGCAGCGCGGCCCGGCCGCGCACGCCTGCGAAATATTCCTGAATCCAGGGATCCGGATCATGCACCAGAGTGGCGATGGTGCCCACCTTGATGGCCTTGTCGACCAGAACCGCAATCCGGTCGGTCGTGGCCCGGAGCGTGTCGATATCATGGGTGACCATGAAAACGGTGAGCCCCAGGCTCTTCTGCAGATCGCGGATCAACTCGTCGAAATGATTGGCGGAAATGGGATCGAGGCCGGCCGTGGGCTCATCCAGAAACAGCAATTCGGGGTCGAGGGCCAGCGCCCGGGCCAGCCCCGCCCGCTTGCGCATGCCGCCGGACAGTTCGGACGGGAATTTTCCGGCCGCGTCGGGCGCCAGGCCGACCATGGCGATCTTCACAGCCGCGATCTCGTCCATCAGGCGCTGGGACATATCCGTGTAGCGGCGCAGCGGCACCTGGATGTTCTCGGCCACGGTCTGGGCGCTGAAGAGCGCGCCCTCCTGGAACAACACACCCCAGCGCAATTGCAGGCCGAGCCAGCCGGCATCGTCGAGTTCGGCCGTGTCCTGGCCGAACACCTCGATGCTGCCGGCGCGCGACTTCGTGAGGCCGACGATGGAGCGCAGCAGCACGGACTTGCCCGCCCCCGACCCCCCGACCACGCCCATCACCTCGCCGCGGCGCACATCGAGATCAAGGTGATCGTGGATCACCGTGTCGCCAAAGGCATTGACCAGCCCGCGCACCCGGATCACCAGCTCGCTGTCAGCGCCCGCACTCATCGTCATATCCCGATCACGGAGAAAAGAACGGAGAAGGCGGCATCGAAAATGATTACGAGGAAAATCAATTCGACCACCGAGCGCGTGGTCAGCCTGCCGACACTGGCCGCATTGCGCTCAACCCGAAGCCCCTCGAAACAGCCGACCAGGCCGATGATGAAGGCAAAGACCGGCGCCTTGATGAGACCCACCATCAGGGTTTGCACCTCGATGCCGGATTGGAACTGACGCAGGAATTCCGGCACCGTGATGCCGAGACTGAAATAGCTCATCACCATGCCGCCGATGACGCCCATCACATCGGCGAAGAAGGTGAGCAGCGGCAGGGTGATGACGAGCGCCAACACGCGCGGCAACACCAGCACCTCGGCCACGTTGAGACCGAGGGTCTGCATGGCATCGATTTCTTCGTTGACGCGCATCGTGCCGATCTGGGCGGTGAAGGCCGAGCCGGAGCGGCCGGCGACGATGATGGCGGCGATCAACCCGCCAATCTCGCGCAACACCGACACGCCCAGGAGATTCACGGTGTAAATCTCGGCACCGAAGCGCTTGAGCTGATCGGCGCCCTGATAGGCGATGACAACGCCCAGAAGGAACGCCAACAGGCCGAGAATCGGCAGCGCGGTCAGGCCCGTCTCCTCGATGTGATGCACGAGAGCGGGAAAAGGCAATTCGCGCCGCGGCTGCAGCACGGCTTCGACCGTCTCGACCGTGATGCGGCCCAGAAAGCCCACAAGGTCATAACCCTGCCGCGCCACATGCATGGTGCCGCGGCCGATGCGATCGAGAAAATCGGTGAAGTTGCGCGGCCGCCTTGCGTGTTCGGGCTCTGTGAAGGTGCAGCCGCGATCGATGGCCTCGATCAGCGGACGGTAGCGGGCAGGGGTCGCGATCTCGCCGACCCTGAGGCCGGCAGCCGTCAACTGTCGCTGGGTGCGCACCAGCAGCCAGGCGCCCGCCGTATCGAGCCGGGCAAGGGCGGAGGCATCGATCTGGGCCTCGGCGAGGCCCGACGGATCGAGGCGCGCCAGCTCGCGATCGAGCCTTGCCACTTCGGGCACCACCCAATCGCCGCCCGCCACCACGCGCAGCACGCGCTGACGCTCGATGCGCAGGCTGGCCGGCCGTTCTGCCGCGAGAGGCGCGTCGATATTCCTCATGGGCCGGAAGGATCCTGATGGGCGGTGCGCGATCGGAGAAGCGGATGCGCGGAATGGGCAAGAAGCCTAACCCAGATGACCGGACACGGCCTAGCGCGGTCTTGGCCGCCGGGGCCGGCCGCCCAGCCATGCACCTCCGGGATAGCGGCCCATCACGCAACTTTGTTTCCGGTGGCAGCTTTTGTCCGTTTGCGTTCGGCCCGCGCCTCGGCCATGTAGCCCTGTCGAACATCATCAGGGCGGACCATGCGCGGCATGCTGAGCGAGTTGGAAAAGAAGGTGCTGTGGCTGGCTTGCTGGACCATCCACAACGCCAATCACCTGCGCGCCGAGCACGATGTGGTCAAGGTCGGCGGCCATCAGGCCAGCTGCGCCTCGATGACCACGATCATGAGCGCGCTCTACTTCAATGTGCTCAGGCCCGAAGACCGGGTGGCGGTGAAGCCGCATGCCAGCCCCGTCTTCCACGCCATCCAATATCTGTTCGGCAACCAGACGCGCGAGAAGCTGGAAGCCTTTCGTGCCTTTGGCGGCGTGCAGAGCTATCCCTCGCGCACCAAGGATATCGACGATGTCGACATTTCCACGGGCTCGGTGGGCCTTGGCGTGGCGATGTCGGCCTTTGCCAGCCTGACGCAGGATTATCTGCTCGCCAAGAATTTGCGCGCGCCCGAGAAGACCGGCCGCATGATCGCGCTGGTGGGCGACGCCGAACTCGACGAAGGCAATATCTACGAATGCCTGCTCGAAGGCGCCAAGCATGGCCTGCGCAACACCTGGTGGATCATCGACTACAACCGCCAGAGCCTGGACGGGGTGATCCGCGAAGGGCTGGAGCAGAAATTCGAAGCCGTGTTCCGCGCCGTGGGCTGGGATGTGGTGGTTCTGAAATATGGCCGCAAGATGGAAGAGGCCTTCGCCAAACCCGGCGGCGAGGCGCTGAAGCAATGGATCGACAATGCGCCCAACGATCTTTATGCGGCGCTGACCTATCAGGGCGGCGCGGCGTGGCGGGCGCGGCTGCATGAAGAGCTGGGCCGCAATTCGCCGGCCGGACGGATGATCGACGACCTCAGCGACAACGAGTTGTCCGAACTGATGTGCAATCTCGGCGGCCACGATATGGGCCTGCTGCTCGACACCTTCAATGCCATCGACCACGACCGGCCCGTCTGTTTTATCGCCTATACGATCAAGGGCATGGGCACGCCGCTGGCCGGCCACAAGGACAACCATTCCGGCCTGATGACGCCCACGCAGATGGATGCTTTCCGCGCCCGCATGGGCGTGGCCGAAGGGCACGAATGGGACAAGTTCGACGGGCTTTCCGCCGGCGCGGACGATGTCGAGAGATTCCTCAAGGCGGTGCCGTTTGTGTCGCAAGGCACGCGCCGCTTCAGCGCGCCGCATCTGGACGTGCCGGCCGAACTGCCCGTGCCCAAGGCTGAAGAGATTTCGACGCAGGAAGGCTTCGGCCGCATCCTGTTCGATCTGGCGCGCGAGGATGCGGAATTCGTCAATCGCATCGTGACGACGTCGCCGGACGTCACCGTGTCCACCAACCTTGGCGGCTGGGTGAATAGGCGCGGCGTGTTCGATCTGGCCACCGCCGAAGACCGCTTCAAGACCGAGAAGATCGCCTCGACCTATCGCTGGGGCATGTCTCCACAAGGCCAGCATCTCGAACTCGGTATCGCCGAGAACAATCTCTTCATCGCGCTGGCGGCGCTGGGGCTGTCGCATTCGCTGTTCGGCGAGCGCTTGCTGCCCATCGGCACGCTCTACGATCCGTTTATCGCGCGCGGCCTCGATGCGCTCAATTATGCCTGCTACCAGAATGCGCGCTTCATGCTGGTGGCGACGCCTTCGGGCGTGACGCTGGCGCCCGAAGGCGGCGCGCATCAATCCATCGGCACGCCGCTGATCGGCATGGCGCAGGACGGGCTGGCGAGCTTCGAGCCGGCCTTTGCCGATGAGCTGTCCACGATCATGGCATGGTCGTTCGATTATATGCAGCGCGAAGGCACGGGCGAGAACGAACGCAACTGGTTGCGCGACGAAACCGGCGGCTCGGTTTATTTGCGGCTGTCGACGCGGCCGCTGGAACAGCCGGTGCGCACGCTGGACGAGAACCTCAAGCACGGCATCATCGATGGCGCCTATTGGCTGCGCCCGCCGGGACCCAATTGCGAAATCTGCATCGCCTATCAGGGCGTGGTGGCGCCCGAAGCGATTGCGGCGGCCGGATATCTGGCCGAAGACCGCCGCGATGTGGCGGTGCTGGCCGTGACATCCGCCGACCGGCTGAACGCCGGCTGGCAGGCGGCGAGCCGGGCGCGCATGAAGGGCCTGGCCCATGCGCAGAGCCATATCGAACGGCTGCTCGGCCAACTGCCCGCCTTTGCCGGAATTCTGACCGTGCTCGACGGCCATCCGGCCACGCTGAGCTGGCTGGGCGGGGTGTTGGGGCATCGCACGCAATCGCTGGGCGTCGAGCATTTCGGGCAGTCGGGCCGCATCGACCAGATCTATGCCCATTACGGCATCGACACGGCCGGCATTCTGCGCGCGGCGCAAAGCCTCGCCGCCGGCAAGCCGGTCAGGTATCTGAAGCTGATTTCCTGATCCGGCTGTCGCCTCTCGTGGCAAGGGGCTAGAGTTCCTCCAACCAATATTCGGAGGAACATCTATGAAACGTCTGGAAGGCTTTGGCACCATTGTTACCGGGGCGGCGAGCGGCATCGGCCGCGCATCGGCCCGGCTGTTCGCAAGCGAAGGCGCGAGCGTGGTCTGCTTCGACCGCGCCGAGGCCGTGAACGAAACCGCCGCCATGATCAAAGCCGCGGGCGGGCGGGCCATCGCCATGAATGCCGATGCCGCGAACGAGGCCGATGTGGCCAAGGCCGTCGACACGGCGGTCAAGGAATTCGGCAAGCTCGATGCGATTTACGCCAATGCCGGCATCAGCGGCGGATTGGGGCCGAGCTTTTTCGAAGCCACGGCCGAGGACTGGATGCAGATCCTGTCGGTCAATCTGATCGGTGTGTTTCTGGCGATCAAGCATGCTTCCCGCGTGATGGTGCCGAACAAGAAGGGCGCCATTGTCTGCACGGCCTCGGTCGCGGGATTGCGCTCGGGCGCCGGGCCGGGCCCCTACAGCGCCAGCAAGGCGGGCGTGATCAACCTCGTGACCACGGCGGCGAATTCGCTTTACGGCACGGGTGTGCGCGTCAACGCGATCTGCCCCGGCATCATCGAGACCGGCATGACCAAGCCGATCTTCGACCGCGCGCGCGAACGCGGCAGCGAAGCCAAGATCGGCCAGCTCAATCCGCTGCGCCGCTATGGCCATCCCGAAGAGATCGCCGCCGCCGCGCTGTTCCTGGCGAGCGACGACGCCTCTTACGTCAACGGGCAGGCGCTGCCGGTGGATGGCGGGCTGTCGAGTTCGCTGCCCGTGGTCGGACGGAGCTGAGCAAGATGGAGGGGATGACGAAGCGGTTCGTTCTGGCCTGTGCGTTTGTGGCTTTGGGTGCCGCCACCGCGATGGCCGCCGATGCGCCGAAGATCACCGTCAAGAAGGTGATCGAGACCGACAAGACCGTGATCGGCCAGCCTATCGTGATGCCGAAAAACCCGATGCTGGTCGCAACAGTCATGACCATTGCGCCGGGCGCGAAGCTGCCGGTGCACAAGCATCTCTATCCGCATTACGCCTATATGCTGGCGGGCGTGCTAACCGTGACCAATGTCCAGACCGGCAACAGCTTCGACATCAAGGCGGGCAATTTTCTGGTCGAGATGAACGACACCTGGCATTACGGCCAGAACAACGGGACCGTGCCGGTGAAACTGCTGATCATCGACCATCTGCCCAAGGGCGTGACGTCGAATGTGGTGTTGAGGAAGGGGACGTAATCCCCTTCCCCATGCATCAGTAGCCCATCAGCGTCGCGTAGCGGTCGCGGTGGAAGCTGGCGCCGCCATAGGTCGCTTCGGTGGCGCGGGCACGCTTCATATAGAGCCCGGAATCATGGGCATCGGTCATGCCGATGCCGCCATGCATCTGCACCATTTCGTTCGAGGTCAGATGCACCAGTTCCGAGGCGCGCGCCTTGGCCAGCGAACATAATGCGGACACGTCGTTGGCCTGCTTGTCGATGGCGGCCAGCGCCGCCTCGACGCAGGAACGCGTCAATTCCAGATCGGTGTACATTTTGGCGGCGCGGTGTTGCAGCGCCTGAAACGTGCCGATGAGCTGTCCGAACTGGGTGCGCGTCTTCAGATATTCCAGCGTGACATCGAAGCTCTGCGATGCCGCGCCCAGCATTTCGGCGGCAAGGCCCGCGCGGGCATGATCGAGCGTGGCCTCGAGAATGGCGAAGCCCTGATCGACGCCGCCGAGCACGGCATCGGCAGGAAGTTCGACATTGTCGAAGGCAATGTTGGCAACGCCGCGGCTGTCGGCCATCTTCAGCTTGGTGCGCGTGACGCCGGAAGCATCGCCGGGCACGAGGAACAGCGTGATGCCGTTTGCGTCACCCGGCTTGCCGGAGGTCCGCGCGGCGACGATCAACAGATCGGCCGTGCCGCCGTCGATGACAAAGACCTTCTTGCCGCTCAGCAGATAGCCGTTGCCCGTCTTTTTCGCCTCCAGCGCGATACGGTCGGGCGCGTGGTGCGCGGCTTCATCGACGGCCAGCGCGCCCAGCGCTTCGCCGCTGGCAAATTTGGGGAGCCATTCGGATTTCTGCGCATCATTGCCGCCGAGCAGCAGCGCCGTGGTGGCGACGAGTGCGGTGGAAAAGAGCGGCGAGGCGGTGAGCGTGCGCCCCGTCTCTTCAAGCACAAGGCCCAGCGTCAGATGGTCGAGGCCGACGCCGCCGAATGCCTCCGGCACAATGATACCGGCCCAACCCATTTCCACCATCTCGGCCCAGACCGCGCGGTCGAACCCATCAACATTGCCGCTGTCGCGCAGCGCGCGGAATTGGCTGACGGGCGATTTCTCGCTGGCCCAGCTTTTTGCCGCATCGCGCAGCATCGTCTGTTCTTCGTTCAGGACTGCCATGATCGTGTCTTCCGATAGAGTTCTTCGTGGCGCTTACTGGTGGTCCAGAAGACCGAGCACGCGCTTGGCGACGACATTGAGATTGATCTCGGATGTGCCGCCTTCGATGGAATTGCCCTTGGAGCGCAGCATGCCGCGCATGGCGGCGATTTCGCCGTCGCGGAAACCTTCGCCCTCCCAGCCCAGACCCTGATGACCCATGGCCTCGACCATGAGTTCGCAGCGATCCTGATTGAGCTTGGCCGCCGCATATTTGACGATGGAGGTGGCCGGGCTCGGCCCCTTGGCCGCCTTGGCTTCGGCTTCGAGCCGGCGCACGGTCAGCGCAAAGGCCTTGGCATCCATGCGGTGTTCGGCGATGCGGGCGCGCAATTCGCCATCGGCGATCTTGCCATCCACCTCGCCGATATAATGCTTGGCGATGTCTTCCAGCTCGACGCCGCCGCCGAAATTGCTGCCGAAGCCGCCGGCGGAAATGTTCTGGCGTTCGTACTGCAACAGCCGCTTGGCGATGTCCCAGCCGCCATTGACGTTGCCGACGAGATTCTCCTTCGGCACCTTCACATCGGTAAAAAAGGTTTCGCAGAAGGGCGACTGGCCGCTGATGAGCTTGATCGGGCGGGCTTCGACGCCGGGCGATTGCATGTCGAAGAGGATGAAGGAGATGCCTTCATGCTTCTTCGTGGTGTCGGTGCGCACCAGGCAGAAGATCCAGTCGGCCTTGTCGGCATAGGAGGTCCAGACCTTCTGGCCGTTGATGAGGTAGTGATCGCCCTTGTCTTCGCAGCGCGTGCGAAGGCCGGCGAGATCGGAGCCCGCGCCCGGTTCGGAATAGCCCTGGCACCAGCGGATTTCGCCGCGCACGATCTTCGGCAGATGCTCCTTCTTCTGCGCCTCATTGGCGTATTCGAGCAGCACCGGGCCGAGCATCCACAGACCGAAGGAGAAGAGCGGCGCCTGGGCGCCGATGCGCGCCATTTCCTGGGCGAGCACCTTGGCCTCGTCGCGGCTGAGACCGCCGCCGCCATACTCTGTGGGCCAGCTCGGCGCGGTCCAGCCGCGTTCGGCCATGCGGTCGAGCCACAGCTTGGCTTCGGGGTTCTTGTAGGTCTGCTTGCGCCCGCCCCAGACGACATCTTCGTCGGCCGAGGGGCGGCCGGCGCTGTTGCGCATCGAGGGCGGGCAGTTGGCGTCGAGCCAGCCCCTTGTTTCTGCGCGGAATGTTTCCAGATTGCTCATCTCGCATTCCTCCCGGCGGGCTCAACTCCGGCCCATACCGTTTGTTCGATTTCTGACGGGAGGATTTTGCATCTCCCGCCCGGCTTGTGAAGAGGCAACGGCATGGCTGCGTGGCGATTGACCGCCCTGTCCGGGCGGCCCCGCCCTCGTGTAGCATCGCCTCCTTCAGCCGTTTCGAGTGGGTACGACATGAACTTTGCCAGCGACAATGCCTATGGCGCCTTGCCGGAAATCCTCAAGGCCGTGGCGGAGGCCGCACCCGGCACCGCTGCCGCCTATGGCGAGGATGCGATCACCAAGCGGGTGACGGAGCGCCTGCGCGCGATTTTCGGCTGCGATCTCGTGGCCTATCCCGTGCTGACGGGCACGGTGGCCAATTCGCTGACCCTGGCGACGCTGTGCCCGCCTTACGGCGCGGTGTTCTGTCATGAAGAGGCGCATATCGCGACCGACGAATGCGCGGCGCCGGAATTCTTCACCGGCGGCGCCAAGGTGGTCTCGCTCAAGGGCCCGGCCGCCAAGCTGACGCCGAAGGCCATCGAAGGCGCCCTGCCCGGCTACCGGCGCGGCGTGCACAGCCCCAAGCCCTCCGTCGTCTCCATCACCCAGCTATCCGAACTCGGCACCGCCTATACGCCCGCCGAGGTCGCCGCCGTTGCGGAATGCGCGCATGCAAACGGCATGACGCTGCATATGGACGGGGCGCGCTTTGCCAATGCGCTTGTCGGCCTTGGCTGCGATGCGGCCGATATCACCTGGCGGGCGGGCGTCGATGCACTCAGCTTCGGCGCCACCAAGAACGGCGCGCTGGCGGCCGAAGCGGTGATCTTTTTCAAGCCGGAGCTGGCCGGGGAATTCGAATACCGGCGCAAGAAATCCGGGCACCTGCTCTCCAAGATGCGCTTCGTCTCGGCGCAGCTCGACGCCTATCTCGAAGACGGGCTGTGGCTGAAGACGGCCAAACACGCCAATGCGCTGGCGCGGCAGCTCGCGGACGGTCTTGGCGAGGTCAAGGGCGTGACCATCGCCCATGCCGTGGACGGCAACCAGATCTTCGCGCGCCTGCCCGAAGCCACGGTCAAGCGGCTGCGCGGCACAGGCGCCGTGTTCTATGACTGGGGGCTGGAGGATGACGGCCGCATGCTGGTGCGGCTGGTCACATCCTTCGCCACGCCGGCCGGCGACGTGGCGAAGTTCGTGAAGGTTGCTGCGGCTTAAATCCGCCCAACCAGCGTGATGGTGCCTGCCTGCGAAACGGCGCCCTTGGTGCCGCGGATATAATCGTAGTTCACGCCCAGCGACCACGCACCGGTGGTGACGGCGAGCCCGCCGCCGGCGACGACATCGCCGCGCTCCGGATCGGGACCGGTGAGCGTGAACTGGCTGCCGACGCTGGCGAAGGCCGCCTTCAGCTTCACCGGATCGGCCAGGAAGTCGTAGCGATAGCCGACGCGGCCCTGCGGCTGGACGTAGAAGCCGTCGAAGTCGATATCCTGGCGCACCGTGACGCCGACAGACCCGCGCGCCGAATTGGCGTAATAGGGCTGAACCTTGAGATCGAAGCCATTGCCGCCGCCATATTCGGTGTAGCCGCCTTCGCGCATCGTCAGCGCATCGATACTGACCTGCGGCGTCAAAACCGTGCCGCCATAGGTGAAGACCGCGCCCGTCGTCAGGCCGCCGGAGACCAGAAGGCCGGCACGCTTGCTCGTCGCCGTGCGCTTGGTGACGACATCGTTCGCGGGGTTCGTCAACTCAAGATAGCGCTTGCCGTTGAGGTTGCCGTAACCGACGCTGACCTGGGTATCGAGGAACAGGCCCTTGCCGCGCCAGTCGGTATAGCCCGACAGCATGTACCATTCGTTCGAGGTCTTGGTGAAGTTGGTGGACTTGTTGGTCTGATCGCCGGAGAAGAAGGTGAAGGCGCCGCCATAACGGCCGCTTTCCGGCGAGCCCGAATCCGCACCCAGCGCGAAGCCGAAGCCGGTGGAGCGATAGCCCCCGATATCGGTGCCGGAATTGAGGCGCTGGGCGAATTCCTGCCCCCACATCGTCGTGCCGCCGGGCTGGGCCGCATACATGCGCAGCGCCCGCTGACGCGCACCGACCGGGCCCGTGGCCGGATCGGTGAGCGAAATCGCGACGGCGCGCGAGGAGCCCGAAAGATCCGGCAGGAAGCCTTCATAGGCGGCCTGCGCGGTGGTCGTGTCCGTCACGCCATTGATGATGGCGGCGCCGAGCGCGTCGTCATTGGCAAGCGCGGCGTTGGCGGCATCGAAGATATTCGCGGCGTTGCCGGTGAGGCTCGACGTCGCTAGCCGGTCTTCGGTGTCAGATTCGAGAACAAGCTGGGAATCGGTCGCACTTCCACTCTTCAGTCCGACGCGGCGCTAACATTGTACGTGCAGATTGACACCGGATAAACAGTTGAAGGGAATTTGACCGTTGCTCGTTCCCGAGGGATTAATCTTGTCGCTGATGGCCTGATAGTTCGACAGGATCAATTGGTTTGTGGGCGCATCGAGCAGGACGAACTGGGCCGCATTGCCGCCAGGCGTCGAGATGAAGCTGCCGAAATTGATGCCGAGATGGAATTGGCCGTAAGATCGATGGTCCCGGCTGCGCACTTGATGACCGGTCCGACATAGACCGCTCGTATTCGGCGAATTGAACGCCTGAGAGATCGGCAATGTTGAGCGTGCTGCCATTCATTGACCGTCAGATTGCTGACCGTCAGTCCTTGCGTCGAATTGGTCAGCGTCAAACTGCTCACGCTGCCGCTGGCCTGACCGACCGTGACATGCGACGTCGCCGCCGGTTCGGCGACCACGTTGCCGGTCACGCTGCATGATTGTCGAGCGTCAGGATATTGATGCCCCGTTCCGAACTCGATATTGCCGGTCACGTCGCATCCTGCGCTGCCGACCCGAACACATGGAGAGTGTCCGTATAGTCGCCGAACGCGACATCGCCGATGACGGCGCCGCTATTGTCGAAATCGACGGCACCCTTAGCGACCACTAGATCCACGCGACCGCCTTCTGCGTGCCCTTGTCGAGTGTCGTCGCGGTGGCGCTGATGGTGCCGGAATTGGTGATTGTCTGCAGCGTGCCCGACAGATCCTTGATCGCATAGGCATTGAGGGCGGTGATCGTCGTGTCGCTGGTCGTTGCGGCGGCCGAGATGACGCCCGTATTGGTCAGCGTCATCGGCGTGCCCGCGGGCAGCAACCCGTTGTTGGCGGTGGCGGCGATGGAGATCGCATCGGCCTCGCCGGTATTGGTCCCGCTGACGGCGGCAACGATCTGGCCGGAGCCGGAATCCGCGACGTTGTTCACCAGCGTGCTGACATTCGCATTGTCGCCGATCACAAGGGCCCTGGCATAGGCCGCTCCGGTCGCCTTGGCATCGGTCGTGGCCGAGGCCTGGATCTGGCCGCCATTGAAGATGCCCTGCAGCAGGTCCACGGGAGACGTTGCCGTCCCGGCGATGTTGACGGCTGTGCCGTTGATATCGGCGTCGATGCCTTGCGCCGAGATGGTGCCGCGGTTGACCAGATCATAACTGGGCGCGGCCGGTGCATCCGTGCCGATATATGCTCCGATCGTGAGATGCGTGCCGGCGGCGATGGTGGTGCCCGGCGTGATATCGAGGGCGGGCGACGGGCCATAGGCGGCAATCGTCGCCCGCGCTGTCGCGGAGCCGGGCGTGAGCGGGCCGGCATTGTAGATGCCGCCGGTCACCGAATTGCCGATGATGACCGCCGAGCCGGCTTCGGGGTTGCCCCCGGCCGGCTTGGCCGAACTCGTGCCGGTGACGCGGATGTTGCCGTTGTTGACGAAGCTGCCGGTCAGCACGCCGGCCAGATTGAAGCCGACGGAGGCTGACCCGGTCGTCTCGACGGTCGCGCCAGTCCCGACCGAGAAATTGCCGTTCATGTTTCCGGCGATGTAAACGCCGGTCAGGCTGCCGCTGGAGGTGGAATTGACGGTGGTCGGCTGGCCGGTCAGCGAGCCGAGGATCGTAACGTCGCCATTCAGCGTCGTGCCCGGTCCGACAGCAATGCCCATCGAGCTATCGCCGGTCAGGTTGAGCGTGGAGCCCGCCTCCAGCTTGATGCCGCCATTGAAGATGCCCGTAGCATTACCAGACTTGTCCACGACATCGATGCCGGCCTTCGAGCCGTTGGCGCCGGTGAGGTCGATGGTGCCGGAATTGTCGACGGCGAAATTGCCAGCACCAGGGCCCTGGCCGGCGGCAGTGGCATTCAACTGGATGCCGATGGCGCTCGCGGTGGCTTTGTTGCTGATCAGCGCATCGGAGGTGCTGAGCTTAACGCTGTTGTTCGAATCGACGGTGACCGCCGGACTTCCGAGCGTGACGACGACAGAGCCGCCGCTGCCGATATCCAGATCAGCCAGTGGTGCTTGAGACGCGGCTGCGCATCGCGGTCGTACTTGGTGGTGATCGAGGTGGCGAATGCCGGGCGCGTCAAAAGCGCAACAGTGGCGGCAGTGAGCATCAACGCGTGCTTGTTCAAGGCGGACCTCTCGCAGTTCTCTTAAAGTTTAAGGGTCGGTGCAGGATGGGCGGGGAGAAGCTCCCGATGCGCCCCATTCGCCCCTTTCGCGCGGCGGGCGGCACCATAGCCAATTCGGGGGGGCATTTTCCAGCGGCAAGACCCCAATTGCGTTGAATTTTTCGCTTTTTAATCAGCCGTTAGCGGGTTCTGACCAAAATGGGGCGTTGGTATCCTTAACCTTTGGGCATCCATGATCCCTGACCGCCGGATCACTTTCTCCAAGCTTACCCAGAAGCAGGTCACGGCCACTGCCGCCCGCCACGAGATGCTCTATGCCGGGCGGATGGGCGGGGCCCGGGCCGTCTTCACCTTCTGCGACCTGTCCGGCCTCGATTTGTCGGGCCGCAATCTGGCGGATGCCGATTTCACCGGCGCGATCATGGAAGAGACCAACCTGGCCGGCACCAGGCTGGATTCGGCCACCTTTTTCGGGGCCGACCTGCAACGGGCCAATCTGGCCGGGGCCAGCCTCAGGCGGGCCGATATGCGCGGCGCCTCGATGCGCGGCGCCAATCTGATCGGCGCCGACCTCTATGAATGCGACCTGCGCGAGGGAACCATTGCCGAGAAGGACCGCTTCGGCAATCTGAGGTTGATGCAGCACGATGTCGGCCCCTCCGAGCTTCCGGCCGCGATGATGCATTCGGCCAATCTCGAGCGCGCCAAGATGACCGGGGTGGTGGCCGTCCAGGCCGACTTCACCGATGCCAATATGAAGGGCTGCACGCTGGTGCGCGCCAATCTGCGCCAGGCCAAACTTTCAGGTGCCAATCTCGAAGGCGCCGATCTTTGCGGATGCAACATGACGGGCTGCGACCTTTCGGGCGCGGTGCTGGTGGGCGTGCGCATGTCGAGCACCGTGCTCGACCATGCCGACATGACCGGCGCGCTGACCGACGCCCCGCAGGTCGAGCCCAAGGCGCCCGACGGCACGCCGATCCGCGACATTCTGGAATCGCATGTGCGCTGGGTCGAAAGCGACGGGCGCGAAGGCAAACCCGCCGACATCACAAGCCTCGACCTGCGCGGCATGCGTTCGCTCTCCTATCGCAAGCTGACGGCGATCATCGCGCCGAACGCGATTCTGTACGGCCTCAACCTCGAAGGCTGTCTGCTTCAGGGCAGCAATCTGCAGGGTGCCGACCTCAGAGGCGCCAAGCTGGGCAGCGCCGATTTGCGCGGCGCCAATCTGGTCGGCGCCAAGCTCAACAATGCCGATCTGCACGATGTGAAGCTGGGGCCGTTGATGATTTCCGAAGCGCGGCTGCTGCCGGCGCGGCTCGACGGTGTGCAGGCGCGCTATGCCGATTTCCGCGGCGCCGATCTCAGGCGCGTGCGGCTGACCGATTCCGATCTGTCCTATGCCAATCTCAGCGATGCCGATCTGCGCGACGCCCAGCTCGGCGGCGCCGTGATCGCCGGCGCAAAGCTGCCGGCGATGGTGGCCGAAGGCCTCGCCGGACAGGCGCTGACCGCGCCCGCCTGAAAAACATCTTACGGATCAGCGTTCGGCGGCCGCGCGCTCATCGGCGGCCATCGCCGCGGCCGCTTGCGTCTTGGCCTTGATGAAGGCGCCGAGGCGGCCCAGCGAAATGCGCGCTTCGGGCACGTAAGGGCTGGCCTGGAAGACGTGCTGCATGCCGTCATAGATCTCGACACTGACCGGGATGCCCGCTTCGGCCGCACGGTCGCCGATACGGCTGGCATCGTCGCGCAGAATCTCCGCGCTGCCGGCATGGACCATGACCGGCGGAAAATCGTGGAAGCTGGCATAGACCGGCGAAGCGTAGGGATCGGCCGGGCTCTGCCTCTTGAGATAGTGACGGGCGCTGACGAAGAGCAGCTCCCAGTTCAGCGCCACATCCGAGCGCGCGTTTTCAAGCATCGACCAACCCGATAGCGACAGGTCGGCCCAGGGCGACATCGCCGCGATTGCCGCCGGCATCGCAAGCCCGGCATTGCGGATGGCGAGCGCACAGGAGAACGCCAGGCCGCCGCCGGCCCCGTCGCCCGCCAGCACGATGGAAGACGCCGGCACGCCGCGCCCGATCAGCTGGCGATAGGCATCGATGCCGTCGCGCAGGCCGGCGGGAAAGGCGAAGTCGGGCGCCTTGCGATAATTGACCGAAAAGGCCGCCGCCTCGGCCGTGTGGCACAGCCGCGCCACCAGCGAACGATGGCGCTCGGGCGATCCCGAGACATAGCCGCCGCCGGGAAAATAGAGGATCAGCCGGGCCGGATCGGAGGCGTCGACACGGGCCCACTCGCCCTTCACCGGGCCCAGCTGGGCGACCTCGAACACGGCATCTGCGGGAATGGGGCCGAAGCGGTCGGACAGCCGGTCATATTGCGCCCGAAGATCGGCGGTCGCCGTCGCGGCGCCGACGCGGCGCGGGGCGGAGAGACGGTTCAGACGTGCAATCAGCGTGCTTTGCCAGCTGGGCATATTCGGATTCGGCCAAATCAGGTCGGGCGGAGAATAGGACCACGGGAGCGGACCTGTCACCTTGCAGCCATGACAATGATGAAAGGATCGTTGGCATAAACAAAAGCGGGCGCCCGCATGGGGCGCCCGCTTCGGGGTTTCACAATAACGCGATGGGGATCAGGCGGCTTTGGCCTTGCCCTCGATGGACTTCACTTCGGCACCGCCGATGGCGATGCGGCGCGGCTTCTTCTCCTCGGGCACGATGCGCTCGAGATCGATATGAAGCAGGCCGTTTTCAAGCTTGGCGCCCTTCACCTCGACATTCTCGGCGAGCTGGAAGCGGCGCTCGAAGGCACGGCCGGCGATGCCGCGATGGAGATAAGCGGCCTCGGCCTCCTCTTCATCGGTATGCTTGCCCTGCACGGTCAAGACGCCTTCGCGCACTTCCGCATCGAGATCCTTCTCGGCGAAGCCGGCGACGGCCAGCGTGATGCGGTAGTGGGTCTCGCCCAGGCGTTCGATGTTGTAGGGCGGATAACCACCCTGACCGGCATCGAATTGCGGGGCGGAATCGAGCATGTCGAACAGCCGGTCAAAGCCGACGGTCGAACGGAACAGGGGGGAAAGATCGAATGCACGCATGGTTCACAACCTCCTAGAAGCGGTGTGGGTCTGAGGGCCCGCCATGATGGCCGGACCCGTTTCTCGTGCCGCCGAAAGCCGGATGGCCTTCCGGGGCACGCTCTTTAGATGGGGATCGTCAATTGTGTCGTCAAGGGGGCGAAAGCATCGAAAATTCTAAAAATAAATCATATAAATCAATGCCATAGCCCATAGAAGCGACAGAAGGCTGTAGGTGAAGAGGCTGACGGCCAAGGGGCCGGGGCGCCAGCCCGTCCACTCTTCGCACAGGGTCGCGAGCCATGCGCCCTCCTCGCGGTTGGCGGGGTCGCGCCAGCGCCCGCTCCTGAGCCAGGATTCGAGATTGTTGAGGATGCAGGCATCGCCATTGAACTGCCATTGCAGCGCCACCGCCGGCACGAAGCCGAGATAGAAATAGAGCGCCCTCGTCCACGGCAGAGCCCAGCCGGTCATGAAATAGAGAATTACAAGAAGGTGGAGCCCGTAACAGGCGCGGCCCAGCGCATCGCGCCCGGACGACGGGACCAGAACTACATCGCCCGCCTCGAAGTCCTCACCGGACATCAGGCCCCTCCACCGCTGTCTTGCCAAAGAGCTTATGCCGCTAAGGAAAGAAAACCAGCCCGGTGGTGGACTGAAACACCCAGAATCGCGTTGTGCCAGCTTCTGACAAATGCTCAAATCCCACCCGCCCACAGGCCCTGAACAAGGCTTTGCTGGGCGGTGGGAGCCGACGGAACAGCAGGAAGGATTTGTCATGAGCTCGGAACAGGTGCAGCAGATCATTGATCAGATGGGCGGGGCCATCGGGGCGAATTCCGGCCTTGGTGGGACTCTGAAATTCGACTTCGGCGACCCGGGTAGCGTCTATATCGACGGCAAGTCCTCGCCGAACGCGGTCTCCGACGGCGCCGGCAAGGATGCCGATTGCACGATTTCTCTGACGCTCGAGACCTTCGAGAAGATGGTGAAGGGCGAACTGGACGGCACCAGCGCCTTCATGCAGGGCAAGCTGCGCGTGGCCGGCGATATGGGCCTGGCCATGAAGCTTGGCCCGATCCTGCAGAAGGCTCGCGGCTAGGGCTTCCGCGCCTTGGACGGATTTGAGGCGCGGACTATTTGCGGCCGCGATGGCGACCGTCTGCGCACCGCAACTTTCGACGCCGCGCCGGGCACACCCCGGCGCGGCGTTTGCGTTCTGTTGAACGGGCAGACCGAATTCATCGAGAAATATGGCGAGGTGATCGGCGAGCTGACGGCGCGCGGTTTTGCCGTGGCCACGCTCGACTGGCGCGGACAGGGCGGCTCACACCGTGCCTTGCCCAACCGGCTCAAGGCCCATATCGGCGATTTCCGCGAATATGACGAGGATCTCGCCGGGTTCATGGACGAGGTCGTGCGGCCGATGAGCGAGCGCCCGCCGATCGCGCTGGCGCATTCCATGGGCGGGCATATCCTCTTGCGCGGGCTGCATGCGCGGCCCGAAGCAATTCTCCGCCGCGGTGTTCTCGGCGCCGATGATCGGCGTACAGACGCGCGGCTACCCGGCCTTCGTCGCCCGGGCCGCCTGCTATCTGCAAAACCTGTTCGGCCACGGCGCCGATTGGGTGTGGGGCATGGAGGCGCGCGACCCGCTGAAGATGACATTCGCTGACCAGCTCGTGACATCGGACGAAGTACGCTTCCAGCGCGCGCAGGATTTCCTCGCAAGTCATCCCGATATCCGGCTGGCCGGGCCGAGCTGGGGCTGGCTCGAAGCGGCCTATCGCTCGATGAAGGAGGTGACGGCGCCCGGCTATGCCGAAGCGATCACGACGCCGGTGCTGATTTGCGGCGCGGGCAAGGACCGGATCGTCGACACCAAAGCGACGCAGGCCTTTGCGAAGCGCCTGCCGAACGGGCGCTATCTCGAACTCACCGAGTCCGAGCACGAGATCCTGATGGAACGCGACGATATCCGCGCGCGCTTCTGGGATGCGTTCGACGGATTTGTCAGCGCCTATATCTAGGCGTTCAGCAGCTTGACGGCCTCTTCATGCGCGCGGGCGTCGCCGGCGGCGATGATGGCGAAATGGCTGGCCTCGGTGCCGAGCGCATTGCCCTGCCAGTCCGTGACGATCCCGCCGGCATTTTCGACCACCGGCACCAGCGCCGCGACATCCCACGGGCGCAGGCCGCTTTCGATGACGAGATCGGTGTAACCCGCAGCCAAAAGTGCATAGCCATAGCAATCGCCGCCGAAGCGGCTCATGCGCGCGGCCGAAGCGACGCGGACGAACGCTTCTTCCTCGTCATCGCGGAAAAAGCCCCAGGGATGGGTGGTGGTGACGATGGCCTCGGCAAGGCTTGCGCAGCGCCTTGTCTTGAGCGGCGTCGTGTCTTCCGGGGTGATGACTTCGGCGGTGCCGGGATAGCCGATGAAGCGTTCGCGCAGCACCGGCTGGTCGATGATTCCGAGCACGCGCTTGCCGCCCTCTTCCAGCGCGATCAGCGTGCCCCACATATGATGGCCGGTGATGAAGGCGCGCGTGCCGTCCACCGGATCGAGCACCCAGCGCCGCCCGCTGGTGCCGTCCGTCGCGCCATATTCCTCGCCGAGGATCGCATCCTGGGGGCGCTCGGCGCGGATGATCTTGCGCAACGCCTCTTCGGCGCCGCGATCGGCGGCGGTGACGGGATCAAAGGCCTGCCCCGAATCCCAACTTTGCCGGCGCCCTTGTCGTCCACATCGAGGCGGCGGCGGAAATAGGGGCGGATCACCGCGCCCGCCGCATCGGCGAGCTTGTGGGCAAAGGCCAATGTTTCGTGATCGATTTCGGACATGAGACCGTATTACCTTGGCAGGGCAATCTTGCACAGGCTTGGGCGAAAAGGGATGGCCATGAAAAGCGTTGTCGTGACAGGGGCATCGACCGGAATCGGCTGGGGCTGCGCCAAGGTTCTGGTGCAAAAAGGCTTCCGGGTGTTCGGCAGCGTGCGCAAACAGGCCGATGCCGACCGGCTTGCGTCCGAGCTGGGGGCGAACTTCGTACCGCTGATCTTCGATGTGACCGACGAGGCGGCGGTGGCGGCCGGCGCAAGGCAAGTGGCGGAGGCGCTGGGCGGCGAGACCCTGGCCGGGCTCGTCAACAATGCCGGCATCGCCGTGGCCGGGCCGCTCCTGCATGTGCCCATCGAGGAGTTGCGCCATCAGCTCGAGGTCAATCTGGTCGGCCAGATGATCGTGACCCAGGCCTTCGCCCCGCTCCTGGGCGCAGACCGCGACCGCAAGGGGGCCAAGGGGCGGATCGTGATGATCTCCTCGGTCGGCGGCACCACGGCCAATCCCTTCATGGGGCCCTACAACGCCTCGAAGTTCGGGATGGAGGGGCTGTCCGAAGCACTGCGCCGCGAACTGATGATCCACGGCATCGATGTGATCGTGGTGGCGCCGGGCGCGGTGGCGACGCCGATCTGGGACAAGGCCGACCAGATCGATACCGCGCGCTATGCCAACACCGTCTATGCCGGCTCGCTCGACCGCATCAAGGCCTACATGCTCGAGCTCGGGCGCAAGGGGCTGAAGCCCGAGGTGCTGGGCGACGCGGTGTGGAAGGCGCTGACCGTCGCCAAGCCCAAGACGCGCTATGTGGTGACGCCCGACAAGATCCAGCACTTCATGGTCAACCATGCTGCCCAAGCGGACGGTGGACAACATGATCGCCGGACGGCTGGGGCTGAAGAAGGCGTAACGCGCCCTCCCCCTACTCCGCGTTCGCCTTGGCGCGCTTGCGCAGATGCGGCACCAGCTCGCGCTTGCGCAGGCGGATGCTCTGCGGCGTCACCTCGACCAGCTCGTCATCCTGGATATAGGCGATGGCCTGTTCGAGGGTCAGCGGCGTGATCGGCGTCAGCTTCACCGCCTCGTCCTTCGAGGTGGTGCGGATATTGGTGAGCTGCTTGGCCTTCAAGGGATTGACGTCGAGATCATTGTCCTTGGCGTTCTCGCCGATGATCATGCCCTGATAGACCTTGGTGCCCGGCGTGATGAACAACCGGCCGCGCTCTTCGATGTACCACAGCGCGTAAGGCACGGCGTCGCCGTCACCGGTCGAGATCAACACGCCGTTGCGACGGCCTTCGATCGGGCCCTTATGCGGCGCGAATTCGTGGAACATGCGGTTCATGACGCCGGTGCCGCGCGTATCGGTGAGGAATTCGCCGTGATAGCCGATCAGGCCGCGCGCCGGGGCATAGAAGCTGAGCCGCGTCTTGCCGGCGCCCATGGGACGCATGTCCTGCAATTCGCCCTTGCGCAGGCTGATCTTCTCGATGACGACGCCGGTATAGGGATCGTCGACATCGATGGTGACTTCCTCGATCGGCTCCATCCGTTCGCCGGTCGCTTCGTCCTTCTTGAACAGCACGCGCGGGCGGCTGATGGACAGCTCGAAACCTTCGCGGCGCATGTTCTCGACCAGCACGCCGAGCTGGAGTTCGCCGCGGCCGGCCACTTCGAAGGCACCCTCGCCCGTTTCGCCGACCTTGATGGCGACATTGCCTTCGGCTTCGCGATAGAGACGCTCGCGGATGACGCGGGACTGCACCTTGTCGCCTTCACGGCCCGCGAGCGGGAAATCGTTGACGGCGAGCGTGATGGCCAGGGTCGGCGGATCGATGGGCGTGGCCGCGATGGGCTCGGCGACCTGCGGATCGCACAGCGTATCGGCCACGGTCGCGATCTGCAGCCCGGCAATGGCGATGAGATCGCCGGCCTCGGCATGGACGACCGGCACACGCGCGAGGCCGCGGAAGGCCAGGAGCTTGGTCGCGCGGGCGCGCTCGACTTCCTTGCCGTCGCGGTTCAGCACCTTGATGACGTGGTTGATCTTGATTTCGCCGGATTCGATGCGGCCCGTCAGGATGCGGCCGAGATAGGGATCGGCTTCGATCGTCGTCACCAGCATCTTGAAGGGATGATCGGGGCCGGCCAGCGCCATCGGCCTCGGGCGCGGCACATCCTCGACAACACGCTTGAACAGCGGCGTCAGATCCTTGTTCTCGGCGTCGATCTCCTCCAGCTCGTTGACGGCCCAGCCCGAGCGGCCCGAAGCATAGAGATGATGGAAATCGAGCTGGTCGTCATTGGCTTCGAGCGCCAGGAACAGATCGAAAATATTCTCCAGCGTCTCTTTCGGCTGGGCATCCTGACGGTCGATCTTGTTGATGACGACGATGGGCTTGAGGCCGAGCTTGAGCGCCTTGGAGAGCACGAACTTGGTCTGCGGCATCACGCTCTCGGCCGCATCGACCAGCAGCACCACGCCATCGACCATGGAGAGGATGCGCTCGACCTCGCCGCCGAAATCGGCATGGCCGGGCGTGTCGACGATGTTGATGCGGATGCCGTTCCACTCGACGCTCGTGCATTTGGCCAGAATGGTGATGCCGCGCTCGCGCTCCAGATCGTTGGAGTCCATGGCGCGGTCGGCCATCTGCTGGTTCTCGCGCACCGAGCCCGACTGCTTGAGGAGCGCGTCCACAAGGGTGGTCTTGCCATGGTCGACATGGGCGATGATGGCAATATTGCGGATGTCCATAGGGTCTCGCGAGGCACTCGGCCAAAGGGGTTCTTGAAGCGCGCGCTTATAGACGGGCCGGAGCCCGCCCGCAATCGCGGCTTCGTGATCGCGTCCGGGCCCGCCGCCGGCCCGGGCGGGGCGGTGCGGCCATGGCGGCGGATGTCGCCACCCGAAGCTTGAATGACTTTATCAAATTCAGGTGATCACAGGCTGGCGGGAGGCGGCCGGAGGCCCACGAATATGTCACAAAATGTCTCTGAAGGGCCTGTGGGGCTCGCAATTTCCGGGCGGCGTGGTAGGAAACAACCACGGGGAGCGTTTCAACATATAATGTCCCACTTGGCGCCGGGCCGCCGGGGGATGGGGTGCGGGATTCCGAAAACGGGGGCCGAACCAAGCGTATCCGCCCGCCGGATGTTGTGATGACCCAGTTCAGGTTCCCAAATCAGTTCGAGACCGCCTCGCCCGGTTCGACGGCAGGCGCGCGCGGCATCGCCGCGCTCACCCGCAAGCGCACGCGGACGCGCCTGATCGTGGGCATCGCCGCGGTGCTGGCTGTGCTCGGCGCCATCTGGTTCGTGACCCTGCCCTCCGGTGGCCGGCGCATGCCGCCTCCGCCGCCCGTGCGCGTGGTCCCGGCCGAGCTCCGCAATATGGCCGAGGTGGAGCAGACCATCGGCACGGTGGTCGCCAATGCGACCGTCAATGTCAGCTCCCAGGTGGACGGCCGGGTCGCTGCGACCGATTTCAAGGAAGGCGACATCGTCAAGAAGGGCGATGTGCTGTTCCGGCTCGACCCGCGCCCCTTCGAGGCGGCGCTGCAACAGGCCGAGGCCAATCTCGCCCGCGACCGCGCCCAGCTCACCAACGCAGTGCGCGACCGCAAGCGCTACGACACGCTGTTCAAGCAGAACGCGATCTCGGCCCAGCAGCGCGACCAGGCCATCGCCCAGGCCGGCGCCTATGCCGGCAGCGTCAGGGCCGACGAGGCCCAGGTGGAAATCGCCAAGCTGAATCTCGACTATGCCGTGATCCGCGCGCCAATGGCCGGCAAGACCGGGCCGATCCAGATCCAGCCCGGCAATCTCGTCAAAGCCAATTCGGCCACGCTGGTCGTGCTGACCCAGGTTCAGCCGGTCAAGATCTCCTTCTCCCTGCCCCAGACCGATCTGCCCCGGCTGCAGAAGCAGATGGCGGACGGCAAGCTGATCGCCGAGGTGACGCCGCACGGCGCCGGCGGCGAGACCATCAAGGCCAAGGTCGATTTCGTCGACAATGCCGTCAACGCGCAGACCGGCACGATCCAGCTTCGCGCCACCGTGCCCAACCGCGATATGCGGCTGGTGCCCGGCGAGCTGGTGGATGTCTCCGTCAATCTCTCGGATCTCAAGCACGCGATCGTCGTGCCGAGCCAGGCCGTGAATGTCGGACCCGACGGCCATTATGTCTGGGTTCTCGACAAGAGCGATCAGGCGCAGATGCGCCCCGTCACGATCCGCTATGACAACGGCACCGACACCGCCATCGCGGGAAAGCTGACGCCCGGCGAGCGCGTGATCACGGTGGGCCAGCTGCGCGTGGTGCCGAACGCCCGGGTTTCCATCGTCAAGGACAGCGACGGGCGCAAGCGACAAGACCCCATGAACATCTCGGCGCCCTTCATCCGAAGGATCGTGATGACGACGCTGCTGATGGCGGCGCTCGTGATCTTTGGCGGGTTCGGCTATTTCTCGCTGCCGATCAGCGAATTGCCGAATGTCGATTTCCCGACCATTCAGGTTTCGGCCTCGCTGCCGGGCGCCGATCCGGAGACCATGGCGAGCGCGGTGGCGACGCCGCTGGAAAGCCAGCTCTCGACGGTTGCCGGCATCTCCTCGATGACCTCGTCGAGCAGCCAGGGCAGCACATCGATCACCATTCAGTTCAATCTCGACCGCAGCATCGACGCCGCGGCGCAGGACGTGCAATCGGCGATCTCGGCCGCCAGCCGCCAGTTGCCGCCCGGCATGCCGACGCCGCCGACGCTGCGCAAGGAGAACCCGGCGCAATCGCCGATCATGTATATGGCGGTGACCTCGCCGACACTGCCGCTCGCCCAGGTCGACCAATATGCCGAGACGCTGCTGGCGCGGCAGCTTTCGACGCTGGATGGCGTGGCGCAGGTTGGCGTTTATGGCGCGCAGAAATATGCCGTGCGCATCCAGGTCGATCCCAATGCGCTGGCCGCGCGCGGCATCGGCATCGACCAGGTGGCCGACGCCGCCCGCGCCGCCAACTCCAACGCACCGACCGGCCAGCTCAACGGGCCGCATCAGGCGGCCCTGATCCACGCGTCGGGCCAGTTGACCGACGCCGCGCAGTTCGAAAAGCAGATCATCGCCTATCGCGGCGGCGCGCCGGTGCGCGTGGGCGATGTCGGCCCATGTCGAGAACAGCGTCGAGAACAACCGGGCGGGAAGCTGGTTCGACGGCCAGAAGGCCATCGTGCTGGCGATCGACCGACAGCCCGGCTCCAACACGATCGCGGTCGTCAACCGGATCAACCGGGTTCTGCCGAAATTCCTGCAGGAAGTGCCGGCTTCGGTGAAGCTGCATATGATCTTCGACCGCAGCCAATCGATCCGCAACTCGGTGTCAGACGTGCAGTTCACGCTTCTGATCGCCGCCGTGCTCGTGGTGCTGGTGATCTTCCTGTTCCTGCGGACGATTTCGGCGACCTTTATTCCCTCGCTCGCCTTGCCGATCGCGGTGATCGGCACCTTTGCCGGCATGTTCTATCTCGGCTTCAGCCTGGACAATCTTTCGCTGATGGCGCTGACGCTATCGGTCGGCTTCGTCGTCGACGACGCCATCGTCATGCTCGAAAACATCGTGCGCCATATCGAGATGGGCGAAGAGCCTTACGAAGCCTCGCTCAAGGGTTCGCGCGAGATCGGCTTCACCATCCTGTCGATGACGGCATCGCTGGCCGCGGTGTTCATTCCGATCATCTTCATGGGCGGCATCATCGGGCGGCTGCTGCACGAATTCGCCGTGACCATCGTTCTGGCCATCGTTTTTTCCGGCATCGTATCGGTGACGCTGACGCCGATGCTGTGCAGCCGCATGCTGCGCCGGGAAACCGGCCTGAAAGGCAGCACCTTCTACCGCTGGAGCGAGAACTTCTTCAACGCCATGCTGGACGGCTATCGCCGCTCGCTGACGCTGGAGCCTCGAAGCATCACCGGGTGATTTTCGGCGTCTTCCTGCTGTCGCTCGTCGCCACGGTCGGCCTCTTCAAGATCATGCCGTCGGAGTTCCTGCCGAGCGCCGACAAATCGCGGCTTCTGGCCTTCACCAAGGCGCAGAACGGCACCTCCTTCGAGCAGATGAAAACGTACCAGATGGCCGCGGCCAAGATCGTCTGGGCCGATCCCAATGTGCTCAACGCGATGTCCTCGATCGGCCGGGGCGGACCGAGCGCCGGCGCGAATAGCGGCATCATCTTCATGCATCTGAAGCCGCGCAGCGATCGCAGCCTCTCGGCCGACGAGGTGGCCAATGAATTGCGGCACAAGCTCGCCGGCATCGCCGGGCTTGAGGTCACCATCATGAACCCGCCCTCGCTGCGCATCGGCGGCCACTTCACGCGCGGGCAATATCAATACACGCTGCAGGGTCTGGACGTGGACGAACTGCAGAAATATGTCGACCGAATATGTGAATGCGCTTCGCGAAGATACGGGCATCACCGATGTCACGACCGATCTCGAGCTTTCGATGCCGACCGTGATGGTGAAGATCAACCGCGACCGCGCCGCGACCCTGAACGTGACGCCCGCCGCGATCCAGACCGCGCTTGGCGCAGCCTTCGGCGGCGAACAGATCTCGCAGATCTACGCCTCGACCGACGAATATCAGGTGATCCTGGAACTTCTTCCCAAATATCAGGAGAACGCGACGGCGCCTGCAGCGGCTCTATGTGACGGCCACGGATGGCACGCTGGTGCCGCTGAACGCGGTGACGACCATCACCCAGGGCACGATGCCGCTCACCATCAACCATCTGGGCCAACTTCCGGCGGCGACGATCTCCTTCGACCTGACGCCCGGCCATGCGTTGAGCTATGCGGTCAACAAGATCGATGCGATCAGCCGCAATTTGAACGTGCCACCAACCATCCAGGGCTCATTCGAGGGGTCGGCCCAGGCGTTCCAGGAATCGGTCGGCAGCACCGGCCTGCTGCTGCTGATCGCGATCATCGTCGTCTATATCGTGCTGGGCATTCTCTATGAGAGCTTCATCCATCCGCTGACCATCCTTTCGGGCCTGCCGTCGGCGGCGGTGGGCGCGCTGCTGACGCTCTTCATCTTCCATGTGCCGCTCAGCCTTTATGCCTTTGTCGGCATGATCATGCTGATCGGCATCGTGAAGAAGAACGCGATCATGATGATCGACTTCGCGCTGGGCCGTCAGCGCCAGGAGAACGTGCCGGCCGAGACCGCGATCTTCGAGGCCTGCCTGGTCCGTTTCCGCCCGATCATGATGACGACCATGGCCGCCTTGATGGGCACGCTGCCGATCGCCATCGGCTTCGGCGAAGGCGCCGACACGCGCCGGCCGCTGGGCCTGGCCGTGGTCGGCGGCCTGATCCTGTCGCAGTTGCTGACGCTCTACATCACGCCGGTGATCTATGTTTATCTCGACCGGTTGGGCGCACGCGTGAAGACGCGCAGGGCCGGTGCGGAACCGGCCGCGTCCGGGCACCCCGCCGAATAGGCCTACACGTCCGTTCAGGCGGAGCCGATCGGCCACACTGCCCCCTACCCGTCACAGAGCGCCTTCGCGAAACGCCTTGGTGTCCGGGCCTTTCTCAAATATGCGGTGACAAAAAGAAAAGGGCGCCGACTGGCGGCGCCCTTTCCCATTACGATTGCTCTGCCGGCGCCTAGAAATGCGCACCGAGTGTCAGACCAAAGGTGCGCGGATCGCCGTAGAAGGCGCCCGTCCACAAGGCCGACGAGGAGCTGGTCAGATATTCGCCGGTCATATTGTTGGAGTTGGCGAGGTTGCGGACCCAGACCCGCGCATACCAGTCGCCGTCCGGCGAATTCAGCGTCATCTGGGCATTGGCCACGCCCCAGCTCTGGATCTTGTCGGCACCGTCCTTGAAGATCCGGCCCCACATATCCGTCTGCCAGTAATAATCGAAGCGTGTCGTCACACTGTAGCCGCTGTCGAAGGGCTGGGTGTACTGGCCGCCGATGCTGAACGAGAACGGCGGCGTATTGGCCAACTGGTTGCCATTGATGTTGACTGGAACGCCGGTGAGCGAGCTGCCCTTATAGGCCGGATCGGTCATCGAGAAATGCGCTGCCGCCAGCAACGCGCCGAGCTTGGTCGGGTTCTTCAGGCTGAGGCCATAGAACGGATCGGCTGGATTGGTGGAGCCATAACAGCTGCCATAAGCCGCATTGGCGACACCCGAACCCTTGAGGGCGTGAATGTCGTTGTTGACGGCGTAGAAGACCGACGGCGCCAGCGCATGCAGAAGTGCAAAGTCGGCGTCGATGCTGTTCGGGCCACTGTGATAGAGTACGCAGTTCTGCGCGTTCGTGGCGGAAAGCTGGCCGTCTTTCAGCACCAGCGCATTGGGATCGTTGCCGCCCGGATTGCGCGGATCGATTTGCGCCGAATTTCCGACCTGGGTCTTGATCGCATCGAAGCTGAAGTTGAACTGCCAGCGGCTCGACGGCGCCCATTTGAGTTCGCCTTCGACACCGTAGATCTTGGCCGAGATGTTGGTGTTGACCGAGGTGTTGGCGATGATCGACGAGATCTGATAGCCGCCGTAATCGTAATAATAGCCGCTTGCATTGGCCTGCACCGTGCCATCGAACAGCGTATTCTTGGTGCCGATTTCATAGGCGTTGATGACTTCCGGGCTGTAGTTCGTCGGAAGGCCGCCAAGGTTGTTCGCCTGAATACCCGGATTGGAACCACCGGCCTTGTAGCCCTTCGAATAGGACGCATAGATCAAGGTGTAATCGGTGAAGCTGAGCTTGGGCGTGTAGTCGATCACGGCCCGGCCCGTCAGCTTATCGAATGACGTCCGGACGTGATAATAGGATTGGTTGCCGGCCTTGTTCGGGTCCAGATCCATCTGGCCCTGCTGCGCCAGCGCCGCCATGGCAGCGGCCTGATCGGAGCTGCCGATCGGAACAAAGCCGTTGAAGATATAGATGCCGCCTTCGGACACCTTTTCGTCGCTGGTATAGCGCGCACCGACGGTGATCTTCAGGGTGTCCGGCACGAGCGTGTAGTACACTTCGCCATAGACTGCGCTTGAGTTCAGCGAGGTGAAGCTTGTCCGATTGTCATAATAGGGCGTTCCGTAAATACAACCATTCGGAACGCATAGCGGCGCCGCGGATACGGGGCCGAGCAGCGCACCGAACAGGGTCTGACCATAGTCGAGCGCGTTCGAGCTGACATAGTAGTCGCCGGACCCTTCCGTGTGCAGGTAATAGCCCGCCAGCATCGCGTTCAACGGTCCGCTGAAGTCGGTGTTCACGCGGAAGTCGATCGATTTCTGGCTGGTTCGCCCGCTCGATTGGTCGAAGGTGAACTGGCCGGGTGCATAGCGCGCGATATCGCCGCTGATCACGCCCATTTTGCCGACGTTGGAAACCGGCAGCGTGCCAGCGTGGCTCGGGTTCAGCAGAAAGGCGTAAGGCCCGTTCACGGGATCTGCATAGGAGGCCGGGACAAGCCCCGCACCGACATAGCTATTGAGCGTGTTCTGCAACGTTCCAATCGCCGTCGCGATGGCGACCGGATTGAAATTGGCCGCCGGGAAGTTGGTGTAGCTCTCCTGCGAATTCACGTCGCCGCGGGCCGTATTCAAAACCATGGTCGAATCGAGCCAGGGGGCCCAGGACTGCTTCCATTCAGCCGTGAATGAGAAGCTGTTGCCCCTCAGAGTCGGGCTGAAATCGGAATTGATCGTGCGCGGATCGGAGGGAACCGCGCCGGCAGGCGCGGTGAACGGCTGGGACAGATCGAAGACCCCGAGGCCGGACGCGATGCCATAAGCCTGCGCTGCCGAATACCCGAAACTCTCATAAAGCGGGGTGAAGACCGTTCCGAGGGCCTGTTTCGAGACCGGAATCGAATAGAACGTCGCGTTCAGATTGACCGGTTCGCTGGCAAGTTTGTCGGGCAGACAGCCAAGCACGCCGCTCGGATCGGTGTGGCAGAGCTGTTTCTGCGCGCGCATGCGCGAGTCATGTTCGTGCGCGATTGAGGCGGTGATGTCGAGGGTTGTCTTGGAGTTGGGCTGCCAGCGCAGACTTGCGCGGCCGGAGAGCGAATTGCGCGAATCGGCGTGCTTCGAGCTGGCCCCCGGGTAGATGTTGGTCGAATAACCATCATGGCGGACCCAGTCGCCGGCGAGGCGCAGGCCGAGCTTGTCGGTGATGATCGGAACGTTGACCATCGCCTTGATCTCGGAGGCGTTGTAGTTGCCGTAGGTCGCCTCAAGATCGGCGGCGAAGGTATCAAGCTCGGGCTTGTTCGAGAACACGCTGACCACGCCGCCCGTGGCGCCGCGGCCATAGAGGGTCGATTGCGGGCCGCGCAGCACTTCGATGCGCTGGATGTCGTAGAACTGACCGGAATCGACAGGGGCAGTGGCGTAATACGCATCGTTGATGTTGAAGGCCACGCCACTTTCGGCGTCGCCGGAAATCACCTGCGTACCGATGCCGCGGATCTGGAAGTTGGAACTGGTGAAGTTGGTCTTGGTGTAGCTGACGCTTGGCGACGAGAACTGCAGATCCTTGAACTGCGTGACCTGATGTTCCTGCAGATCCTTCGACGTGTACGCGCTGATGGCGATCGGAACGGTCATGACGTCTTCGCTCTTCTTCTGAGCGGTGACGACCACCTCCTCGATCTGGGCGAAGGCTGGCGCCGCGAGCGCCGTCGACAATAGCAATGCGGAGACGAAACCTGCGGACCGGATGGCCCGAACGCGTATGACAGACATGGCGTGCTCCCCCTGTTTAGTAATTATGGTATTCCAATTTCCTCGTGTTCTTTTGCCGCCCAGCGAGTGACGCGGGCAACATTAAGCGTATGTTACCTCTGCCAGAATGGGGAATGTTCGAGCGGCTGGCAAGCCCGATTGTCGCAGGCGCGTTCGTATAGTCCGGACTGTTGCAGAATGTAATCACCGGGAAACCGGCGCCCGACCGCCCGTCCAAGCCTGCCCGTCACCTCCGGTCAGCCCTAATCGCCTCTGACACTTGGATGATTTCCAGTTACGGATGACCCGGCGGTGCCATCCGTACGGGTGCCCGATCTGCGCACTTGCCGCCGCCGGAAACGGGGCTGCCGCCACGGAAACCGGCCATTCGAACGAACGGCACGACGAAAAAGGGCGCCGGTCGCCCGACGCCCCTTCTGCAATTGAGATGAAACCGGATCAGAAATTCGTGCCGATGGCGATGCCGTAGGTGCGCGGATTGCCGTAGAACACGTTGGTGTAGAGACCCGAGGACGGGCTGGTCAGGTACATGCCGGTCATGTTGTTCGAATCGAGCACGTTCTTGACATAGCCGCGGACATACCAGAGCTCGTCCGGCGCATTCAGCGTGACCTGCATATTCATAACGCCCCAGGACGGGATCTTGTCCGAAGAGCGGTTGAAGATGCGGCCGAACATCTGGGTCTGCCAGTAATAGTCCAGCCGGCCGATCAGATGATAATCGTTGGCCAGCGGCTGGGTGTATTGCGCGCCGACACTCATCGTGAAGTCCGGCGTGTTCTGCAGGTGCTTGCCCTTCAGACTGGTGGGCACGCCTTCATAGGTTCCCTTCACGGCCGGATCGGAGGTGGCGAAGCCCTGGGCTGCCAGGATCTGGCCATAGGTCGCAGCCCCCGCCGGGAAGTGCGCCGGATCGAGTTTGTGCATGTCGGTGCTCGGATCGGTGCAGTTTCCATAGCTGGTGTAGGGAATGCCGGAGCTTGCCAAACCGCCGACACCGCCCGGAGGCGCATAGAAGCCGGCCGGCAGCGAACCCGCCGCGGCACCATTGTAGTAGAGAACGCAGTTCGAACCGCCGGTACCGCTGGGCGTCCCGTCCTTGACGAGCAAGGCGTTCTTGTAGCCGTTGGTCGGATCACGCGGATCGACGACCGACGAATTGCCGATGTCGGTTGTCGTGTTCGCCAGGCTCAGGTTGAACTGCCAGCGGCTGGTCGGCGCCCACAGCAAGGTGCCTTCCACGCCGTAGAGCTTGGCATCGATGTTTTCGTTGACCGAGGTGTTGGCCACGATCTTCGAAACTTGCAGGCCCTTGTAGTTGTAGTACCAGAAATCGCCGTTCACCTGCATCGTGCCGTCAAGAATGGTGTTCTTGGTGCCGACTTCATAAGCGTCGATGGATTCCGGTCCGTAGGACGGCTGGACGCCGAGATTGCCGGACTGGACACCGGGGTTGAAACCGCCCGCCTTGTATCCGCGCGCATAGGATGCGTAGAGCAGCGTCGCATCGGTGAAGTCGAGTTGCGGCGTATAGTCGGCGACGAAGCGGCCGGTCCATTTGCGATAGGTAACCTGATTGATCTGCCAGGTGTCGCAAGTGGCGGGCGTGGACCCATCGAAGTCATACTGACAGCTCGTGGGAACCGCCGGATTGAGCGGCGTCGACAGAGCAGCCAGCGCCGCATTTTCGTTCGTCGAACCGATCGGGATGAGGCCCGAAAGCAGCGCAATGCGACCCTGCTGGAACTTCTGATCCTCGGTCCAGCGCAGACCCACGGTGAACTTCAACGTATCGGGAATGGCGGTGTAATAGGCTTCGCCGAAGATCGCCTTCGAGGTCAGCGTGTTTTTGTAACCGTCATTGTGGTAGAAGCTCGGCCCATAGATGCAGCCGGCGGCCGCGCACAGGGTCGGCGCGGCGAGCCCGCTCAATGCCCCCAGCACGATGCCCGGATAATCGAGCGTATTCGAATTGACGAAATAGTCGCCTGTCGAATGCGTATGCAGGTAATAGCCCGCCAGCATGAAGTTCAGCGGGCCCTCGAAGCGCGTGTTGAAGCGCAATTCGCCCGAGTACTGGCTGTTCGTTCCGTCCGACTGGTCATAGGCGGTGACATTCGGCGAATAGCCCTGAATGTTGCCGCCGATTATGCCGAGATTGCTCGTGCCGGAAATCGGCAGGGAACCGGGCACCGTCGTAAAGAACGGCGCGTAATGGCTCGCATAGGCCGCGCTGCCGCCATAGAGCGGATTGCCGATGATGGCCATCAACGTGCCTTCGGCAACCGCCATGCGCGTCGGGTTGATCGGAAGACCCGGGATGTTGTTGTAGCTCTCCTGCGAATGGACCGAGTTTTGGTCGTAGCCGACGGCCAGGGTCGAATCGAGCCAGCTGTTCCAGGACTGCTTCCACTCGCCGGCGAGGAAATTGTCCTGCGCGCGATAGGTCGGGTTGAAGTCCGTCGAGATGGTGCGCGGATCGGTCGGATCGGCATAGCCGGCCGGCAGGCTCGGCATCGCCGTCAAGTCGAACAGCCCCAGCGCGCCGGCTGCTGCCGCACCGAGCTTGCCACCGAGTGCGGCCTGCATGCCCTGCACCGACGAGGCGATCGCCGACAGGTTCGAATTCAGATTGACCGGCTGTGCCGCGAGGCTGTTCGGCAGACAGCCCAGCGTACCAGTGGGGTCGCTGGCGCAGAGCTGCTTCTGCGAGCGCATCTTGTGGTCGTTCTCATTGCTGAACGACGCCACGAAATCGACGGTCGTGTTCTGGTTCGGCTGCCAGCGCACCGAACTGCGCACCGAATACTGGTCGCGGTCGTCGATATGGCTGTTGTTGAAAATGTTCTTCGTGAAGCCCGAATGCTTGACCCAGTCGCCGGCAATACGCAGGCCGAGCTTGTCGGTGATAACCGGGATGTTGACCCAGCCCTTGAGCTCCTTGGCGTCGTAATTGCCATAGCTGGCCTCAAGGTGGCCCATGAAGGATTCGAGATCGGGCTTGGCGCTGTAAACGCTGACCACACCGCCCGTGGCGCCACGGCCATAGAGCGTCGACTGCGGACCGCGCAGCACCTCGATACGGTCAAGATCGTAGAAGGCCGATTCGGCCAGCGGCGGCGCGGAGAGATAGATGTCGTCGAAATTGATCGCGACGCCCAATTCGGAATCGAAGCCGACCGCGGTGACGCCGATGCCGCGAATCTGGAAATCCGAGCCGGTGAAATTGCCCTTGGTGTAGCTGACATTGGGCGTCGAGAACTGCAGATCCTGGAACTGCGCGACCTGATGCTCCTTCAGGTCCCGGTTTGACAGGGCGGTGATGGCGATCGGAACCGTCTGGACGTCTTCGGACTTCTTCTGCGCCGTGACGACGACTTCCTCAATCTGGGCGAAGGCCGGCGCTGCGATGGCGGACGACAACAGCAAGGCGCTGGCGAGAGTGAGGGGCCGGAGGCTCCGGACCCGACGCATTGAAGGCATTTCAACTACTCCCCATTCGTCCGCTTCATGGCGGGCTCTGTGTTACGCGGGTTCGCCCCTGCCTTCAGATGACACGGGCGCCAATTTTCCACGGCCGCACGATAAGGGGGCCCAGCGCTCTGCGGCAACAAGAACCAGTTTTCGGAAGTGATTTCCTGTCACCTTGTACCACCAATGCAACACTGGTGATTTACGACTTATTAACTGTTGACAGCGCAAACTGACTTTTCGAAAAGCAGGTATATTACAAAGCCACAAGGCTCCCGTTAAGGCATGGAAAGGTCCCGCGGCAGGACGGGCGTTCCGTGCCACAGCATGGGCATGCAAAAGGGCCGCGCGAGGCCGCAACGCGACACCCGCACGGCCCTGAAACAAAGCCGCTGAGATGCGGATCAGCTCCGCTTGGGGAAGGACCCGATCGGGAAGGGCTGTTCGTCGCGCACGAAGGCGATGAAGGCCAGAAGCTCCCAAAGATACTGGATCAGGTTAATGGTGAACGTCCTGAGTTCGTCATTCACCTTGCCGTTGATCGCGACCACGACGAACTGGACGAGGGCCAGGAGGATCGTGATCCAGAACACGAACCAGGCCACGATGCCGAAGCCGATCGCGTAAAGCAGCCGGACCGCCGGAAAAGGCGCCCGTGCCGTCGAACCTGCGGCAGAGCCGGAGGGCGGCAAACTCTCTGCGCCGCCATTATTGGGCTGGCTGTCATTCGTGCCGGAGCCGGAAGTGTCTGTCATCGTCTAGCCCTCCATGAGCAGCCCGCTGGCCGCTTGCATAATGGTTATCTAGGCATCGGGCCGCGGCGTTCAAGAGCCGCCGCCAGCGCGGCGAAGGGTCCGGCCAGAAAAAGCCCGGCAAAATAGCCGCCCAGATGGGCTTGCCAGGCGATCAGCCGGATCTGGGCGCCGGTGCCAAGGCCCGTCACCCCGGCAAAGATATTGATCCCGACCCAGACCGCCGTCCACAGCAGGATGCGCGGCGACAGGATCGGCGCCAGCGGCTGGTGCGGGTCCGGGCCCCGGCCCTTCAGCGCCGAGGGCGGGCCCATCAGCCGGAATCCCGCGCCCATCAACCCGGAAATCCCGCCCGAGGCGCCGATCACGGCCAGCGGTGATCCCCAGTTGAACGCCATATGCGTCGCCGCGCCCGCCGCCGCACATAGAAAGAAGAAGAGGAAGAAGGCCCCGGCGTGGTAGCGCCGCGCCACGATGGCCCCGAACGGCAGCATCCAGACAGAGTTAATGGCCAGATGGCTGAGGCTGCCATGCAGGAACACATAGGTGAAGAAGGGCAGCGCCAGGGCCAGAAGCCCCGCCGGCCGGCCGTCGATCTGGCCAGAGGTGTAATCGGCCGGAATGAAGGCGAAACGGTAAAGGATTTCGGCTTGAAGGGTAGGCGGGGCGAAGACGAAGGCCGCATAGCAGGCCGCCAGCAGTCCGATCAGGACCGTAACCGGCCAGGGCAGCAGCAGGAACGGTTGGGAGGGCCGGCGTGGCTCCGGGATAAAACTCATGACTTGTCCTGTTCGCGCCCGCCCAATTCGTATCCAGATACGGTCCGGGCCAGCGCCGCCTCCACCAGCGGCAGACGATCATTGCCGAAATACATATCCTCACCGTTAACGAACAGGGTCGGCGAGCCGAAACCGCCGCGTGCAATCAGCGCATCGGTGTTGGCCCGGAGCATCTCTTTAATGTCAGCGGCCTGGGCGCGGGCCAGCAGCGCCGCCGGAGCGAGGCCCACGCGCGTCGCCGCCTCGGCCAGCACGTCCGGCTGGCTGATATCCTTAAGATCGCCCCAATAGGCCTCGAACAGGGCCAGGGCAAAGGCTACGAGCGCGCCGCGCTCCTGGGCGGCCAGGACTGCGCGCATCGCCGCGACGGCGCGAACCGGGAAAACCGGCGGCTTGCCAATCCGGATTCCGGCCAGCCGGGCCCAATCCTGCAAATCCTTCTCATAATAGGACGCCTTGCGTGGGTCAGGATTCGCCCGGCGCTCGTAGATTTCGGGATTCACCGCGTTGAAGACGCCGCCCACCAGGATCGGACGCCAGACCACCTCGGCCGGCACCCGGGCCAGAATGTCCTGAATGCGGACAAAGGCCAGATAGGTCCACGGCGAGGAGCAGTCGAAGAAGAATTCCAGATGCCCCATCGCGACCGTGTCCCTCGAAACGGCACGAGCCTAGCCAGGAGCGTACCGGTTTGGAACAGAACGGACCGGTTTGAGGCGAATTCGGCTTGGCACGGCGGTTGCTGACCATGGGTCCGAGACCAATTCGGACACCGTCATGCGACAGACCTTGAACCATATCGCCCTTGCCGCGCTGGCCGCCACCTGCGGCGCTGCGCTGCTGGCCGGTACGGCCCGGGCAGGCGGCTACGACAACATGGCCGCCTACAACCACCCTTACGGCATGGCGGCCGGTCAGGAAACGCAGGCCATCAATCCTTCCGTGCGTGATGCCAACGGCAATCTCACGGTCGTCAATGGCCAGATCACCTCCGGCTCGGTGAGCCAGCAATCCGGCGTGCAGACCGCCGGAGCGAATGTCACCGGCTCCGGTTCCAGCGGTTCGGGCGCAATGTTCGGCGGCGCCACCGCAATCGGCAATTCGCTGAACGTCGTGACCACCGGGTCCAACAACACCGTCATCGTAACCTCGACGCAGACGAATAATGGCGATCAAAACGCCAACGTCAGCATCAACGGCAAATAAGAAGGCCAGAAGGGAAGCCCCTCCCATGACTGCGCGCGGAAAGAAATTCTTTTTGAAACCCCTCGTCTTCGGACTGGCGGCGATCATGCTGCAAGGCTGCATCACGCCGATGCCCGATTCCACGGGGCGTTACACGACGCCGATCGGCGGCTCGCCGGTGATCGCCAACGAGACGCCCTATTCCAATTCGCTGCGTTGCCTGGACGGCTATACGGCGCGCAAGCCCATCCGCATCGCGGTGGGGCAGATCGCCGACTACACCGGCAAGTACAGCGCCGACAGCACCGGCCATGCCGTGACGCAGGGCGCAGCCCTGATGGCGATGAGCGCGCTCGCGAAAGCCGGCGTGCCGCTGGTGGAACGCTTCGACACCTCGGTCGCCGAGCTTGAGCTGAAATATGCCAACAACAAGCTGATCTCGGACAATCCGACGGACAAGGGCCCGGCCGACTACCGCAAGATCTATGCGGGCTCGATCCCCGGCTCGAACTACTATCTGGTCGGCGGCATCACCGAGCTGAACTTCAACATCCGCTCGATCGGCGCCAATGGCGACGGCGGCGAGACCTCGACCAACGGCCTCAAAGGCACGGCCAGCGCCAGCATGTATGTGATGAATATCGGCCTGGACCTGCGGCTCGTCGACACCGACACGCTGGAAGTGGTCGATGTCGTCTCCTATCAGAAGCAGATCATCGGCCGTCAGATCTCGGCCGGCATGTTCGACTTCCTCGGCCACACCTTCTTCGACGCCAGCGTGGGCGAAAGCGCGCTCGAGCCGATCCAGCTGGCCGTGCGTTCGGTCATCGAACGGGCGACGCTCGAGATGATGTCACGCCTCTACCGCGTGCCGGCCGGCGCCTGCACGGGCAACCTCAACACCGACAACGATCCGCTTGCCGACGTTTCCAACCGTCAGCCCTACAACCCGCCGGCACGCGTGAACACGGCATATGCAGCCACCAAGGAGAACAACTATGACCCGTCTCGCCAGAATCCTTACTATGGCTACAGCTCTGACGATCCTGCCTCTGAGCCTGGCTTGCGCGGCGGGATCAACTAGCGGCGGCAGCCAGATCCTCAACGGCCAGGTCAATTTCAATGCCAGCGTCTCGGCGCTCAACACCCAGACTTATGGCATCGGAGGCGATGTGGTCGGCCAGTCGGTCGCCGGCGGCAATGCGGTGGACATCACGACGATGAACGACACCCATGTGGTCAGCAACCAGTACAGCCAGAAGGTGGAGATCAACTCGACCATCAATGCAGGCGTCGGCAATGTCGGCGGCAGCGTCGGCTACACCTCGCAGGCCACCTGCAACTCGGCCGGGATCTCGACCGATCCGAACGTGACGGCGATCAAGAGCACCCAGAATTGCGCCGCGATCGATCCGTCGTCGACGATCAACGCCAATGTCGCCAATATCGGCGGCGATGTGGGGCTCGCCAGCCATGCGGCCGGCAACACCCTGGAGGCCGACAGCAACGCCTCGAACATGCCGGTGTCGACAATTCAGTACAATCACTCCTACGTGCAGTCGAATGTTAACGCGAACGTCTCCCATGTCGGCGGCAGCGTCAGCGCCACCTCGTCGGCGATCGGCAACAACGCCCAGATCATTCACTACACGACCAACTGATTATCCAGACGATCCGCGCCGGCATCCTCCGGGGGCAACAGAGGATGCCGATCTTGGGGAGGGCTTCACAGCCCTCCCCTCTTTTTTATGCGCAGGCTTTGCCAAGCCTCAAGAGACATGGAAAGCTCGGCCGCGTATTTCGAGTACGACCGTGCCGTGATCCGAACTTTCGCCCTTGGAATTTGTCTTCTCGCCACGCTCGCGGCTTGCGATGCGCGGAAGCCCGCGCCGACGCCGCAGGAAACACGAAAGCTCGCGCCTGCCGATGCGCATCTGGCGCAGCTTTATTTGCATTCCTGCAAGGCCTGTCATGCCCTGCCCGGCACCGGCGCGCCGATGGTGCATGATCATGCCGCCTGGGATCCGCGCTGGGCGAAAGGCGAGGACACGCTGCTCTCACACGCCATCACAGGATTTCAAGCCATGCCCGCGGGCGGGCAATGCGCCGCCTGCACAGCTGAGGATTACAAGAAGCTGATCCGCTTCATGGCGGATCGCTAACGCAACGGGACGGGGGAAGCGATGCGCGTTTCAAGACGGACAATCCTGACTGCCGCCACGGCAGGCGCGGTGATCGCAGGCACGGGCGCGGCCGGTTACGTTGCGGCAACGCGCGAGAAACCCGAACCACCCGCGCCGCCCGCCACCGACAAGCACGGCCATCTGGTCTGGCGCAACTGGTCGGGCATTCAGCATTCCTATCCGCAATTGCGCATGGCCCCGACCAGCGAAGAGCAGCTCGCCGGCATGCTGCAAAGCGCGCCACCGCCGATCCGCGCCGTCGGCGCCGGCCATTCCTTCATGCCACTGGTGCCAACCGACGGCACGCTTCTGACGCTGGATGAAATCTCCGGGCTTGTGAGCGTCGACGGCGACGAGGCCACCATCCTGGCCGGCACGCGGCTCGACGATCTGGGCCCCGCGCTGGCGGGACATGGCCGCGCCATGGCGAACCTGCCCGACATCAACAAGCAATCGCTGGCCGGCGCGCTGTCCACAGCCACGCATGGCACGGGCGAAAAGCTGCGCGCCATCCATGGCGACGTGACGGGCTTGCGTCTTGTCACCGCCAAGGGCGATATCCTCGATTGCAGCGCGGCCAAAAATCCCGACCTGTTCAACGCTGCGCGCGTCTCGCTGGGCTCGATGGGCATCATCACGCAGGTGACGCTGAAGACGGTGCCGGCGAAGAATGTGATCCGCCGCGTCTGGCTCGAGCGTTTCGAGGACTCGCTGGCCAGGGCCGAACAGCGCTGGAAGACGCACAGGAATTTCGAATTCTATGTCGTGCCCTTCACCGGGCTGTGCGCCAATATCTCCAATGACGAAACCGATGAGGCGGCGCGCCCGCGCGGACCGGAAACCGATTCCGAATTCCTCGACGTGCTGAAGATCCTGCGCAATGTGCTGGGCTTCTCGACGCCGTTGCGCAAGGCGGCGGCCGAGGCGCTGCTCTCGGCCTATGGCGCCAAGCCGGAAGTGGCGGTGGACCAGGGCTGGAAGCTGCTTTCGACGGCCCGGCCCGTGCGCTTCAACGAGATGGAATATCATCTGCCGGCCGAGCAGCAATTTAAGGCGCTGCGCGAAGTTGTGGCCGTGATCGAGGCCAAGCGGCCGGACGTGTTCTTCCCCATCGAGCTCCGCCGCATCGCCACCGACGATGCCTGGCTGTCACCCTTCCAGGGCGGGCTGCATGGTTCTCTTGCCGTTCACGCCTATTACAAGGACGATTATGACTTCTTCTTCACGCTGATCGAACCAATCTTGCGCAAGCATGGCGGACGGCCGCATTGGGGCAAGCTCAACTCGCTCAAAAATGCCGACTTCGCCGCGCTCTATCCGCGCTGGAACGACTTCCACGCTCTGAGGAAAAGCCTCGATCCGGAGGAGCGGCTGCTCAACCCGTATATGAAGGCGATCAGTGGCGGGTGGAGCACTGCAGGAGGGTGGCAGCGCGCAGCCGCTCGTGACACTCTGCCGCCGCGATTCCGCTAGGGGGCATATGTGACCGGATCCACCAAGAGCACGCCGCTCGAAATCACGCTGCGCGGCCTTATCCTCGGCGTGCTCATCACGCTCGTCTTCACCGCGGCCAATGTCTATCTGGGCCTGAAGGTCGGGCTGACCTTCGCCACTTCGATTCCCGCCGCCGTGATCTCCATGGCCGTGCTCTCGGCTCTTCAAGGATTCCACGATCCTGGAGAACAACATCGTGCAGACCGTGGCCTCTGCCGCGGGCACGCTGTCGGCCATCATCTTCGTGCTGCCCGGCCTTGTGATCGTCGGCTGGTGGACCGGCTTTCCGATTTCTGGAGAGCTTCTTGATCTGCGCGAGCGGCGGCATCTGGGCGTGCTGTTCACGATCCCGCTTGCGCCGCGCGATGGTGACCAACCTCCGACCTGCCCTATCCCGAAGGCATGGCGGCGGCCGAAGTGCTGAAAGTCGGCGCGCGAGGCGCGGCGAGACGAAGCCGTCGGCCGAAGCGCGCAAGGGCTGGTGGCCGTGATCTATGGCGCGCTGGCCTCGGCGGGGTTTGCGGCTGCTGGCGGCCACGCGCATCGCCTCTGGCGAAGTGCACGAAATATTTCCGCATGGGCGGCAATGCGGCGAGCGGACATCGACATCGGGCTGGTCGCTGGCGCTGTTCGGCGCGGCTATCTGGTCGGCATGTCGG
>CAWJLC010000003.1:0-852565 GCA_963843675.1 uncultured Pseudomonadota bacterium
ACGTAGTGCTCTCCCGCTGAGCTAACCGCCCTCACCGTGTCGGGGCGGCCTCTATAGCGCCCTGCCCGTGCGGCTGGCAAGCCGCGCGCGGCACGTTTTCCACCATCCCGGAAGGCGCCTTCGCGCCGGGCTCAAGCAGGCCCGTTTCCGGCCGCCCACAGGCGATTGCTGGCAAGGATGACGGCTGTCGGGAAGGCTGGCCGGTCAGGCCGCGACCATGCGCTCGACCTCGGCCACGATCTCGCGCAGATGGAAGGGCTTGGACAGCACCTTGGCCTGTTTGGGGGCGTTGGAGGAGGGATGCAGCGCCACGGCGGCGAAGCCGGTGATGAACATGATCTTGACGGCCTGATCCATCTCGGCGGCGCGCTTGGCGAGCTCGATCCCATCCATGCCAGGCATGACGATATCGGTCAGCAACAGGTCGAAGCGGAAGCCTTGGAGGCATTCATAGGCCTCGGCGCCGTCGCCGAAATCGGTGACTTCATGGCCAGCCTTGACCAGCGCCTGGGCCAGGAAGCGGCGCAGCGATTCATCGTCTTCTGCCAAAAGGATTCGCGCCATGGATCCCCGTCCCCCCGATGCCGGACTTAACCTTATAACCCGGCGCAGGTAAATGCAGGTTTGCCGTCGTCGCAGCCGCGAGCCGGCGCCCAAAAGCAGCTTGATCGCACCCTGTGCCGGTGTTCCACTGTTTTCCATACGGGGCAGATGGAGAGCGACGCGCAGGATGGGACGTGAGCACAGGAGGGATGGGACGGGGACGCAGCCCAGCCAGATGCCGGCCGCACGGGCCGCCAGCCCCTTTGCCGCAGCCTCGCTCGCCGACGCGCCCTTTGCGCTGGCCCGGCCGGTGCGCCAGAAGCTCCCCTTCATCTTCACCTCGCCGCATTCCGGCCGCTGCTATCCCCCGGATTTCGTGGCCGAAAGCCGCCTCAGCCCGTTGGCGCTGCGCCGCTCCGAAGATGCCTTCGTCGACGACCTCTTCGCGGCCGCCGTGCGGGACCTGGGTGCGCCCTTCCTCGCCGCCCGCTTCCCGCGCGCCTATCTCGACGCCAATCGCGGCCCCGGCGAATTGGACCCGGCGATGTTCGCCGGGCTGCTGCCGCTGACTGTCGATCCGCCGGGGCCTCGCGTGCAGGCCGGTCTGGGCGTCATACCGCGCATCGTGCGCGATGGCGCCGAGATTTATCGCGAGACCTTGCCGGCCACCGACGCGGTGGCGCGCATCGACCGTCTCTACCGGCCCTATCACGCAGCGATCCTGTCGCTGATCGAGGAGACGCGGCGCGCCTTCGGCCTGGCCGTCGTCATCGACTGCCATTCCATGCCCTCGGCCGCGGCCGTGCCGGATGTGATCCTGGGCGACCGTTACGGCATCGCTGCCGCACCGGCATTGATGCAGCGCGCCCAGCAGGCCTTCGAACTCAGAGCCTTTACCGTTGCGCGCAACGTGCCTTACGCCGGCGGCTTCACCACCCAACTCTATGGCCGCCCGAGCCGCGGCGTGCATGCGCTGCAGATCGAGATCAACCGCGCACTCTATCTCGACGAAGAGGCTATCGTGCCGGGCCCGCGCTTCGAGGATGTGCGCACACGCATCGCCGAAGCATTGGCGTATCTGGGCGCGATCACGGCCGAAGAGCTTTCGCCTTCGGCCATGCCCGCGGCCCTGCCCTGGGCCGCGGAATAACCCTAAACAAAAAGGCCGCGCGGAACCGCGCGGCCTTCTGCGAGATTTGCGATGTGAACCGCTTACTTCGCCGAGAGATCGTCCCATTCCGCGTCATCGACTTCGGCCAGCACGACCTGCACATGGCAGTAACCGAGCACGTAACGGAAGGCGCGTCGGCTGACCCGGCCACGGAAGCTCTTGCGGTCGCCGCTCCGGTCGCCCGGAATGTCGACCAGATCGCCGGCCGCCGGGAGTAGGCCGAAGCCGCTCTCGTCGATCTCGATATCTTCGACGCGCCCAATATCCACCACCTCTTTGGCGCCCTTGGGCAGGAACTGATAGTCGATCGCGTATTTCACGGGGAAACCCTCACTTGGAAAGACCGCATCGTCTGAATGCGGCGCCGTGCCGTCAACTCCTCAGACGCGCCCGAAGGCCATCACTCAAAGAAAAATGGCCGCCCCCGGAGGAGCGGCCAAGTTCAGGGAGGAAACGCCCAGGAAGGGCGGCGGCACCACAGAGAGGAAGTCCGTAATGCCGCGCTGCAACAATATGCATGGGCGCCAACGCTGGCGCAAGAAATAATTCGACCCATCTTGGAATTTTTTGCCGCAGATTTCCTTTAAAATCCGCGGCAATACGCCCCGGGACTGTTTGTTGGGCAGGGCTGCACAATAATTTTGCAGTGCAGCAAATGCGGAGAAATAGCGGCGATCCTGAAATTTGGATGTCACCTTCATGAAAACATTATTGCTTTGCAACACGGGAGTCGTGTTTCGCAGGCACCCAGGGTCCCGCAAGGCCCTGAGAGGGATTCGCAGGGCCAAAGGAGAGTTCCCAATGGCCGAAACCGCCTGGTCCGACACCAAGAGCTTCCGCCGCTCCGCCCGGCGCAGCGATCTGCCCGCCGCCCTGTTGGCGGCCAGGCGCCCGCGGGGCCCGGCCGGCCATGCACCGGCCCAGCCCAAGCGTCACCACCGTACCATCTTCATCTCCGACACCCATCTGGGCACACGCGGCTGCAAGGCCGAGATGCTGGCCGACTTCCTGGCCAGGAACGCCTGCGACACGCTCTTCCTGGTCGGCGACATTGTCGATGGCTGGCGGCTGAAGCAGCGCTGGTACTGGCCCGAGGCCCATAGCCGGGTGGTGCAGGAGCTGCTGCACAAGATCGATCACGGCACGCGCGTCATCTATATTCCGGGCAATCACGACGAGGTGCTCAGGGCCTATTGCGGGCGCGCCATCGCCGGCGTCGAGGTGGAAAAGGAATTCGTCCACCACACCGCCGACGGCCGCCGCCTGCTCGTGATCCATGGAGACCATTACGACGGCGTCATCGCCTATGCGCGCTGGCTCGCGCTTCTGGGCGACTGGGCCTACACGCTGGCGCTCAATCTCAACGAGGCCTTCAACGCCGGGCGGCGCACGTTCGGCCTGCCCTATTGGTCCCTCTCGGCCTATCTCAAGCAGAAGGTGAAGAATGCCGTCGAGTTTATCTGCCGCTTCGAGGAAGCCGTGGCCCGCGACGTCCACCACAAAGGCCTGGACGGCGTCGTGTGCGGCCATATTCATCACGCTGCGATCAAGGAGATCGGCGGCATCACCTACCACAATGACGGCGACTGGGTTGAAAGCTGCACGGCGCTTGTCGAAGATGCCCGCGGACACATGGAGATTCTCCACTGGGCATCCGCACACGCAGACAGCCCCGGTGTTGCCTTTGCGCACGCCGGAAGCGCCGAAGCCGCCCTGCCTGCCTGACACGGAGGGTCCTCTCTTCGGGGACCATGGCATGATGCCGGCTGACGACGCGGTCGCGCCGGCCGGGGCGGATGCCGACGACACGCTCCTCCAGCGCGTCCTGCTCGTCACCGATGCCTGGGCGCCGCAAGTGAACGGTGTCGTGCGCACGCTGGAAATCCTGGGGCAGGATCTGACCGCTCTCGGCCATAGCGTGCGCTATGCCACGCCCCAAGGCCGTTTCACGCTACCGCTGCCCTCCTATCCCGAAGTTCGTCTGGCCGTGTTTCCGCGGCGGAGTCTTCAGGCGATGATCGACGACTTCGCGCCCGATGCGATCCATGTCGCGACCGAAGGCACGCTGGGGCTCAGCGCGCGCGCCATCTGCCTGCACCGGAACATCCCCTTCACAACCTCGTTCCACACGCGCTTTCCCGAATATGTGCGGGCGCGAATGCCCTTCATCCCCGAAGCACTGGTCTATCGTTTCCTGCGCTGGTTCCATGGGCCCGCGCGCGCCATGATGGTGGCGACGCCCACGCTTCAACGCGAACTTGAAGCCCATGGCTTCACCAACACGCGCATCTGGTCGCGTGGCGTCGATGTGGAAATGTTCCGCCCGATCGCGGATGCGAAGCTGCCCTATCCGGGACCCATCTTTCTGTATGTCGGGCGCGTGGCGATCGAGAAGAATCTCGATGCCTTCCTGTCGCTCGACCTGCCAGGCACCAAGGTGGTGATCGGCGACGGGCCGGCCCGCGACCAGCTTGCGCGCCGCTATCCGAACGCCAAATTTCTCGGTCCCAAAACCGGCGAAGACCTCGTGCGCCATTATGCGGCGGCCGACGTGTTCGTGTTTCCGAGCAAGACCGACACGTTCGGCCTTGTCATGCTCGAGGCGCTGGCCTGCGGCGTGCCGGTCGCCGCCTTCCCGGTGCAGGGGCCCTGCGACGTCATTGGCGGGGCAGCGGTGGGCGCGCTCCGCGAGGATCTCGGCGAGGCCTGCGTGCGGGCGCTTGAAATCCCGCGGGAAGCCTGCCGCAGCTTCGCGCTCACGCGCTCCTGGCGCGTCTGCACCGAGCAATTCCTGGCGAACCTGCCGCTCGACTGAGCCCGGGCCGGTTGGACCCGAACCCGGCCGGACAGGCCGGCGGCCACGAGGCCCACGCCCAGCCCCAGTCAAGCCTTGACGGCATGCCCGCGATTGCCGACAGACATGCTAGATTCGCCCGTTCGTTCGACGCACCGGTTTGTCCATGTCCCCATCGCGCGCCCGCCGCGCCCCCTTTCTGGCACCACGGGAGTGGCTGTTCCTCACCCTGGTGATTCTGGGCTGGGCGGTGTTTGTCCTCTGCCTCGGCAAGGACATGTCGTGGGACTTCCGCAACTATCACTGGTACGCCCCCTATGCCTTCCTGAACGGACGCATGGGCTTTGACATCGCCGTCTCCCATCAGGCGACCTATTACAATCCGCTGCTCGACATCCCCTTCTACTGGCTGGCGACGCACACCCCATCCTGGTTTGCGCTGGGGGTAATGGGCGCGGTGCAGGGCGCGAATGTCGTGCCGCTCTATGTCATTGCGCGCGAACTGATCAAGCCGCTCGAATCGCGGCTGGCGGCGGGATGGATCGCCGCGTTCAGCATGACCGGCGGACTGACCCTCAGCCTGTCCGGCACAACCTATTACGACAACATCATGAGCCTGTTCGTGCTCAGCGGTCTCGCCATTCTGATCGTCGGGCGCGAGACGCTGGCCACCGGCACGCTTACACGCACCGCGATCGTCTCCGCCATTGCCGGATTGATCACCGGCAGTGCCGTGGGCCTCAAACTGCCCGAGGCGCCCTATGCACTGGGCTTTGCCGCGGCGCTGGCGATCCCGAAAGGCAATTTCAAACGGCGCAGCGTGCGTTTGCTGGCCGGTGGCATTGGCGGCGTGATCGGCGTGGTGCTGTTCGCCGGTTACTGGTTCTGGCGCATGGACGTCGTGACCGGCAATCCGCTGTTCCCCTATTTCAACGATGCGTTCCATTCGCCGCTGGTGCTCGCAGCCTCCTATCGCGACACGCGCTTCCTGCCGCATGATCTGTGGCATGCGCTGCTCGACCCGATCCTGTTCTCCATCGACTGGCGGGTGGCCGACGATCTTCCATATACCGATATCCGGATCGGCCTCGCCTATGTGCTGATGATCGCGGCCGGCCTCACCTGGATCGCGCGGCGTCTGCGCAAGGATCCGCCGATCGGCACAACCTTCACCGGATCCGGCGCGACGGCGATGTTGTTCGCCTTCGGCACGATCGCCTATCTGTCGTGGCTGTCGGTGTTCGGCATCTACCGCTACATCCTGACGCTGGAGATGCTGGCGCCGATGGCGATCGTCGCCGCGATGGGCGCGCTGCCATTGGGCCGCACGGCGAAGCTCACGACGCTTGGCGTCCTTGGGCTTGCCATCGCGCTGACCTCGCGGCCCGACTTCCTTGAGCGCGCGCCGCTGGGCGATCCCTATGTGCGGGTGAAGCTGCCGGCTATTCCCCATCCGAACCACACCATGGTGCTGATGACGGGCGAAGCGCCGATGGGATTCCTGGTGCCGGAGCTTCCGCACCAGATCCCGGTGATCCGCATCGATGGCTGGCTGATCCAGCCGCAGGACGGCTCGCACCTCACCGCCGAAGCCATGGCCCGGGTTAAAGCCTTCAGGGGTGACCTCTTCCTCATCGCCAATCCTTACGAGACCAACCGCGCCCGCGCGGCGCTGGCCGCCTATGGGCTTGCGTTCAGGCTCGAGCAATGCCGAGATATCGAAACCAATCTCGGGGGGCCTTATCTGTTCTGCGCCCTGTTTCGAAAGACCGGCTCATGAACGATTTCACCAATGAGGAGGCCATCGCGACCGGCGCCGCGACAGGGACGCCGCCGCGCATCGCCGTTCTGATCCCCTGCTACAATGAGGAAGCTGCCATCGCCGCGGTGGTGCGCGATTTCCGCGCCGCGCTGCCGGAGGCTTGCGTCTATGTCTACGACAACAATTCGAAGGACGGCACGATGGATCGCGCGCGCGAAGCCGGCGCCGTCGTGCGCCAGGAGACGCGGCAGGGCAAGGGCAATGTGGTGCGCCGCATGTTCGCCGATATCGAGGCCGATGTGTATGTGCTCGTCGACGGCGACGACACCTATGACGCCGCCGCTGCGCCGCAGCTCGTCAACACGCTGATCGAGGATGGCTATGACATCGTCTCCGGCCGGCGCGTGGCCACAGGCGAGGCGGCCTACCGGCCCGGCCATGTCTGGGGCAACAAGATGCTGACAGGTCTGACCGCGTTGATGTTCCATGTGCGGCTCAAGGATCTTCTGACGGGCTATCGCGTGATGTCGCGGCGCTTCGTCAAATCCTTTCCCTTCACGGCCGAAGGCTTCGGCATCGAAACGGAACTGACGGTTCATGCCGTACGCCTGCTGATGCCGATGGCCGAGGTTGACACGGCCTATAAGGAGCGGCCCATAGGCTCGGTCAGCAAGCTCAACACCTGGCGCGATGGCATCCGTATCCTGCTCACGATCACCAGCCTGGTGCGCGAGGAACGGCCGCTGATCTTCTTTTCGGCGATCTTCCTGGTGTTCGCGGCGTTGTCGGTCCTTCTCGGCATGCCAGTGGTGCTGGAATATCTGCGGACCGGCCTTGTGCCGCGCATACCGACGGCCGTGCTGGCCACCGGGTTGATGGTGCTCGCCTTCCTGACGCTCGCCAGCGGCCTCATCCTCGACACCGTGACGCGCGGGCGCTGGGAGCTGAAGCGCGCTCGCTTATCTCGCCATACGCGGACCCCAGGCACACCGGACCAGCCGCAAGAGCGATCGCGAGGGTCCGTGATCAAGTCCGACACGCCGCACGCGCCGATCCGCGCGCAGTTTCTGCGCTTCGCCATGGTCGGCGGCGCAGGCTTCTTCGTCGACGAGGGCGTGCTGGCGCTGATGCGCAATCTGTTCGGCCTCGGCCTGCTCAGCGGCCGCGCGGTCTCGATCCTGTGCGCGATGAGCTTCACGTGGTGGGGCAACCGCACCATCACTTTCCACACCCATGCCGCGCGCGGACTGCCTGCCATGGCCAGAGAATGGCTGCGTTATGTGATGGCCAACAGCCTCGGCGCGGTGCTCAATTACAGCAGCTACGCACTGCTCGTTCATTTTGCGCCGACGCCGCTCGACAATCCCTATCTGGCCACCGCCATCGGCGTTTGCATCGGCATGGTGTCGAACTTCACGCTGTCACGGCTGGTGGTGTTCCGCACCCATCGCCACGACGCGTAATTCAACGCATCCGCACAAGGCTTTCGAGCACCGGCTGACCGCCCGAGGCATCGATCTCCACACGCGCGGTTTCGGTGAGCCGGGCGAGCGTCATGTAGAAACCGCAGGTGAGGATGGTCTCGACAATTTCCTGCGTCGAGAATTCGCGCTTCATCGCTTCGACATTCGCCTCGCTGGCCGCGACATTGCGGATCACATCCTCGGCGAAAGCGAGCAGCAATTTCTCGCGCGCATCGAAACAGTCGGCGGTAAGATCGCCTTTCTCCAGCGCATCGATCTGTTCCTGCGTACATCCACAGGCCAGCGCGATCGGCACATGCTGCGCCCATTCATAGGCCCCGCCATCGATCTTGGCAGTGACGAGAATCAGAAGCTCGCGATGGTTGGGGGCCAGCTCCTGGCGCCCGAGTATGGCGCCGCCGAGCCTGAGCCCCTGGCGGAAACATTCCGGCGCATTGGCCCACATGCGGAAGATGTTGAGCTTGGTCGGCAGCCGGTCATAGGCCTCGCGCGCTTCGGGCGGCAGGGCGTCGATATCGGCGTCGGGCAAAAGCGGCATGGGCGTGTCCCTCCAATTTCGGCTGCACGAGCTTGGACGGACATCTGCGCACGCGCAATCATTCCGGTGCGGGCAAGATACGCGGATCGACCGTCACGGATTTGATGATGGCGAACACGGGCACGCCCGGCCCCAGCTCCAGCCGCGCCACCGAGGCCTGGGTAATACGCGCCACCAGCTTTGCTCCGCCGCAATCGAGCTGCACATCGGCCTCCGCGCCCGGCCCGTCCTGGATGGCGGTGACGGTGGCGGCCAGCACATTGTTGGCGCTGATGGCGCGGGGCTCCTCGCGCGCCAGCATCACGTCTTCGGCGCGCAAGCGCACCCGCAGCCGCGCGCCCAACGGCCGCTCCAGCTTCGCCACCACCAGCTCGCCGCCGGTGAAGCCGAGCACCGTGAGCCCGTCGCGATGAGCGGACACACGCGCCTCGAAGGCGGCGCCATAGGCCGGCATCCCGAGCCCGGCCGCGAATTCGAGATCGCCCAACAGATCGAACACCGAGCCTCGCGCCGCGACGTGACCGCCGCGCAGCAACACGACATGATCGGCCAGCCGCGTCACCTCGTCGAGCGAATGACTGACATAGAGCATCGGCACGGCCGTCTCGTCCCGCAGGCGTTCGAGATAGGGCAGTATCTCGGCCTTGCGCGGTGCATCGAGTGCCGCCAGTGGTTCGTCGAGCAGGAGCAAGTCCGGCGAGGACAGCAGCGCCCGCCCCAACGCCACGCGCCCCTTCTCGCCGCCCGAGAGTTTCGCGGGACGGCGATCCAGCAATGCCTCCAGGCCCAGCAACGAGACGATGTGATCGATCTGTACTTCGTCGGCACGCACCGGCGCCCGCCGCCAGCCAAAGCGCAGATTGTCTGCGACCGACATATGCGGAAAGAGCCGCGCATCCTGGAACACCGTGCCGATACGCCTTGCGTGGGGCGGCACGAACAGGCGTGCATCGCCATCGAACAGCACACGCTTGCCCAGCACGATGCGGCCGGCTTGCGGCTTGAGCAATCCGGCGATGGCCGCAACGATGGTGCTCTTGCCCGCGCCGGAGGGGCCGAACAGGGCCGTGACGCCGCCTTGCGGAATCGCGAAATCGGCTTCCAGTGCGAAGCCGGGAAAGCGATGGTGAAGGGCGACCGAAACACTCATGCGCCCAGCATCGCGCGCGCGCGCCGTTGTGCCAGTTCCGCCAGACCCACACCGATCAGCGCCAGAAGGATCGACAATCCGGTCAGCCGCGCGGCCGCCAGCTCGCCGCCCGGCGCCTGCAGGGCGCTGTAGATGGCAAGCGGCAAAGTGCGCGTCTGTCCCGGGATGTTGGAGACGAAAGTGATGATGGCGCCGAACTCGCCCAGACTGGCGGCGAAAGCCGTAATCGCACCGGCAACGACACCCGGCAGCGCCAAGGGCAATGTCACGTTGACGAAGCGGTCGAGCGGGCGTGCGCCCAACGTGGCGGCCGCATCCCCGAGTCCACGGTCGATGGCTTCAAGCGCCAGGCGGATGGCCCTGAGCTGAAAGGGAAAGGTGATGATGCCAGACGCCAGCGCCGCACCGGTCCAGCTGAAGGCGAAGCGGATACCGAAATGCGCCAGCAGCCAGGCGCCGATGGGCCCGCGCGTGCCGAATGCCAGCAGCAAGAGATAGCCCATCACCACCGGCGGCAGCACCAGCGGGAGGGTCAGGACGCCCTCGACCAGCGACTTTCCCGGAAAACGGCGATGGGCCAGGAACAGGGCCGTTCCCAGCGCCAGCGGAAAGGCCCAGGCAATCGCCACCAGCGACACCCTGAGGCTCAGAAGCAGCGCCTCGATTTCGGCCGGGCTCAGCTCCATGGCCGCCACCATGGGCGAAGGGGAAATGCGATCTCAGCCGCCATGCTTCGCTTATAACCCAGGCGTGATAACCCGGCGAGCATATCGGCGCCGGTTGCCGCCGCATCCCGCAACCCCTACCGTGGTGCGGGGGGAAGACCGGGGAACAGAATGCGGCTCGTGACCGCAACGCTGGCCGCTGCGGCCTTCGCTGTGGCGCTCCTGGAAGGGGCGGCACCGGTGGTGGGTCTGCTGAGCCCTGCCGTGCCGCCGCGCCCGGCCAAACCCGCCATGACCACGCCCCATCGCGCCGCAGGGCCCGTTGCGCGCGGGCCCGCCCAAACGCCGCCACCGCCCAATCCGGCGCTGGCGGTGTCGCTGGCCTCCTCGCCCCTGGTGCTGATCCGCTACGACCACTGGAGCGCGGCCGACGAACGCGGCTTCGGCGATTTCGTCCGCTCGATCGCGGAATCCGATTGCGACACGGTCAGTTCGTGCCTGCACGGGCCGGGCAATCCCTTCCGCGCCAGCGATCCCGCCTCGATGCCCTTCCGCGCCGATTGCGCGGACTTTCCCTATCTCCTGCGGGCCTATTACGCGTGGAAGAAGGGCCTGCCCTTTTCCTATGAAAGCGATGTCGCCCCGCGCGGGCACACAAGCGATCTGCGCTACAGCCCGCGCGGCAACCGGGTGACCGAACGCCAGGATGTGCTGTCGGGCGCGACCACCGGCTATGCGCTGCTGGAGACGCTGCGCGATGCGATCTCGACCGCCACCTATCGCATCGATCCCGATCTTGATGCGCCGCTGCCGCCCGATCTCTATTCACCCGCGATCAAGCCGGAATCGATCCGCGCGGGCACGCTGATCTACGATCCCAACGGCCATGTCGCCACGGTCTATCGAGTCGATCCCGACGGGCGCATCTTTTATGTCGACGCCCACCCGGACGAAACGGTGACGCGCGGCAATTACGATATGCGCTTCGTGCGGGCGCTGCCGGGCATGGGCGCCGGCTTCAAGAACTGGCGGCCGGTGAAACTGGTCGGCGCCACGCGGCGCGCCGACGGCGTGCTGACGGGCGGGCATATGGAGCTGGCCACCAACGACCAGATCGCGGATTTCTCGGAGGTTCAATATTTCGGAACTGAGGGCCGCCCGGCCACCGATGGGGGCTGGCGGAGCGGCGTCTTCCTGCTCCACGGCCAGTCCGTCGACTATTACGATTACGTGCGCGCCATGCTGGCCGGCGGCACGCTGCGCTTCAAGCCGCTGAAAGAAGTCGGGGAGATGGTGGCGTCCAACTGCGCCGATCTGCACTACCGCGCCGAAGCGGTGAATGTCGCGATCAAGGCCGGGATCGAGGAGCTACCCGAACCGGACCGCCTGCCGCCCAACATCTACGGCACAGAGGGCGTTTGGGAGGTCTATTCCACGCCCTCGCGCGATGCCCGCCTCAAGACCGCCTTCAAGGAGCTGCGCGACCAGGTGGCGCGTTTCATGACCATGTATCGGCAGCACGATCCCCGGCTCGTCTATACGGGCCACGACCTTGCCGGCGATCTCTTGCGCCTCTACGCCGCCAGGACCGCGGCCTGCACGATCGCCTATACGCGCAGCGACGGCTCGCGCGTCAGCTTCGGCTATGAAGAGGCGCGGCGGCGCCTCTTCGCCATGTCCTTCGATCCCTATCAATGCACCGAACATCGCTGGGGTGCACACACACCGCAGGAACTGGCCACATGCCATGACGGCGAGCGCAAACGCGCCTGGTATATGGCCGAACAGCCGCTGCGCAACCAGATCGACCGCACCTATGAGGCGCGGATGGACTTTACCCTGGCGGAGCTGAGAACCCCGGGGCCGGGGAAGGGCGTGGCCCAGCCGCCGGATACCGATGTGCGCGTCTATCTGCTCGGCCAGATGCAGCCCGGCGCGTCCGAGCACGCGGAGCGCTGAGGACAAAGAAAAAGGCCGCCGGCGGAACCGGCGGCCTCTAACATTTTCGACGCGCGCGCTTAGTGCGTGCGCGCGTAAACCGACCAAAGGCTGGCCACGGCCTTCACCTTGGGATCGGTGATCTTGCGGAAGGCCCGGACGGCCTGGGAGCCCTTTTTCAGCCCCGTATAGGCCATGCCGATCACCATCTGCGCTTGATCGGTATCCTTCACGCCCTTCTTGACGCCCTCCTGGGCGGCATCGAGCGCATCCTGGTACTTGCCGATGCCCCAATAGGTCTCAGCCAGCTTCACCAGCGGATCGCCGGTCTTGGCGGCGTGCGCCTGCTTGGCGAGCGCGTCCATCTGCTTTTCCTGCTGTGCCCCGGACTCCTTGGCGCGGGCCAGGAGGCGTTCCTGACGCGTACCGGACAACACCTTGGCGTCGAAGCCAGCCTGCTCGATGCGGGCGGCTTCCTGCGGATAGTTCAACAGGATCGCGATCTGGGTGGCGTTGGAATAGTCCTCGCCGTTGCGCATGAAGCCGGTCAACATCCGCACGCGGTAGATGCCGAGCGAGTCTTCATCCTTGAGGCCGCGGGTGTTGTCGGCCGCGGTGAAGAGATAGGGCCAGTATTTCTTCTGGCCCTTCAGCACCAGTTCTTCCGCAGCCGATCCGACGGCGGAGCTGTTGCCCATCTTCGAGGCGGCGGCCATGCGCAGGCTGATGACCTGATCGCTGCTGCCCATGCGCTGCAGAAGATCGTAGGCCGTGCGGTACTGGCCCATCTCGTAATAGGCCTGGGCGACCAGAAGCTCGCTCTGGCCATCGAAGGCGCCGAATTTCTTCAGCAGCTGGGCGTCGGTCGTCACCACATCGTGGTAGCGGCGCGAACTGTAGTCATGGGCGAACTTGGCCCTGGCCGTGGTGGAGTTGGTGACGCCGCCGCTGAAGTCGCCGGTCTTGACCATGACGTACTGCTTGGTCTGGTCGATGACCTTGCGTTCTTCCGCGGTCAGATGGCTGACGCCCTCGGCCTTGCGGACCTCGGCCAAGGCAGCGGAGCCTTTGCCGTCCTTGGCCAGCTTCAGCGCTTCCTGGAGCGGCTTGCCGACCTCGGCGCGGACGCCGGCAGCCTGGGCGACGCCCACAGTGGCCACCGTGGCAACGGCCGCCGAGGCCGTACCGATCAGAAACGCGGCGGCAACGCCGCGCAGGGACTTGGCAATCATCTCGATCCTCATTCCACTGGACGCGGAGCGAGACGCATGCGGCCGCATGATAATCCCGATCCGCGATTGTCCCTCACTTACTGGACATATTTCTCGGTACCGACGATGCCAATATGGCGAACGCCGCGCCGCTGCGCATCGGCCATCACTCTTGCGACAGTGTCGTATTTCGCGAGGCGATTGGCGGACAGATGGATTTCAGCCTGATCCGCCGGATCCTTCTGGCCTTCCTGGTAGAGATAGCTGTCCAGGGTCCCGAAATCGACGGCCTGATTGTTGTAGTAGATGGTCCCGTCAAAATCGACCATCAGATTGACGACCGGCGGCGGCACAGCGGGCGGCGTCTGATTCGGCCGCGGCATGTCGAGCTTCACCGCATTGGTCTGGATCGGAATCGTGATGATGAGCATGACGAGGAGCACGAGCATGACGTCGATCAACGGCGTCGTGTTCATCTCGACCATCACCTCGCCTTCGCCGCTACCGTCACCAACATTCATTGCCATAGTAGAGGTACCTTCTTCGCGACTGGAGCAGCGTTACTGAGCGTTTCTGACGGGCTCTGTGATGAAGCCGATCTTGGGAACACCAGCCTTCTGGGCGTCATAGACCACGCGGCCTACCGCTTCGAACCTGGCTTCCCTGTCACCGCGGATATGCACTTCCGGCAGTGCCTGCCCCTTTGCATTCGCGGTCTCAAGCGCCTGTTCCATCTTCTGGATCAGCTCATTGTTGGACGCGACGGGAATGTTGTTCCAGTAAACGTTCTCGTCTTTGTCCACGGAGATCACGATATTCTGAGGCTTGGTCTGCGTCGGAATATTCTTCGCGTTGGGCAGTTTGACCGGAACCACCTGCCTGATCACCGGAACCGTGATCAGGAAGATGATGAGCAGCACGAGCATCACGTCCACGAGCGGAGTCGTGTTGATGGTGACGTTGAGATCGGCGTCATCATGGTCCGGAGATGCCACGTTCATGGCCATGGGTACATTACTCCAATTCGAGGTGCGTATTCCGACGCAGAGACAGGCTTACTTCTTGTTGGTGACCAGATAGGTCTGCAGGTCGGACGCGAAGCTGCGGAGCTTCTCGTTGATCACCTTGTTGCGGCGAACGAGGAAGTTGTACAGCAACACGGCCGGCACCGCGGCGCCCAGACCGATGGCGGTCATGATCAGGGCTTCACCCACCGGACCGGCGACCTTGTCGATCGAGGCCTGGCCGGACAAGCCGATGGCGATCAGGGCGTGATAGATACCCCACACCGTACCGAACAGACCGACGAACGGCGCCGTCGAACCGACCGAGGCGAGGAAGGCGATGCCGCCCTGCAGGCGCCCATTGATTTCTTCCAGCTGGCGGTTCAGCGCCATGGCGATCCAGTCGTTGAGATTGACGAGACCGGTCCCTGTGGCCGAGGACGCTCGCACGCCGCTTTCTGCAACCGAGCGGAACACGCTGTTCTTGGCCAGCTTGTCGATGCCTTCGTTGAGGTTGTTCGACGACCAGAAACGGCGCTCGACCTGCTTGGCCTGCGTCATCATGCGGGCCTGCTCCCAGAACTTCATGAAGAAGATGTACCAGGTGCCGATCGACATGATCGACAGGGTGATGATGATGCCACGGGCGATGAAGTCGCCATTTTCCCACAGCGACTTCAGGCCGTAGGGGTTGGCCTTGACCTCGGTCGTGCCGGCGGCTTCGGCCGGCGGCGGGGTCACGGCCGGAGCCGCGGCCTGGTCGGCCGGAGCAGCCGACTGATCACCAGGCGCAGCGGCCTGACCGGCCGGGGCAGCAGCCTGATCGGCCGGAGCCGCGGCATCGCCCGGCGCGGCCGGGGTGGTCGCCGTGTTGTCGGCCTGCGCCACCTGCATCGGAGCGGCATTGGTCTTGGCGAGAGCCTGACCAGCGCCCAGGCCGGACAGGAGGACGATGGCAGCTGCGATCGTCAGGCGTTTCGAAATCATATCTTCGCTACTCCGTGTAAGTGAGATGAACCGACTTGGAAGGCCCGAGCGGGTCCGTCCGCATTCTTTCTGGGGTTATCTAAGCTGATACGTAACAAGAGCCTTGGTCGTGACCGCGATCGGCTTGCCGCCCTGCATGGCCGGCTTGTAGCGCCAATACCCCACGCACATGGTCGCGGCATTGTCGAGGCGGGAATAACCGCTCGACCTGTCGACCTTCACGTTGGACACTGACCCGTCCGCGTTCACGACAAACTGGATCATGACCTTGCCCTGCTCGCCGAGGCGCCGCGAAATTGGCGGATAGCCGGAAGTGCAATCATGGCGGCGACCAACCGGCCGCGGCGGAATGGTCCGCACCACTGGGACCACGCGCTTCGACTGCACATTGCTGATCGCGTTCCCGGCCGGCGCATTCGTCTGGATCGAGATGTCCGGCGGCGGCACGAAGGGCGGCGGCGGCTTGGCCAAATCTGGCGGCGGCGGCGGCGGCGTCTTTTCCTGCTCCGGCGGCTTCTGCTGCACGACCTCGGCTTTCAGCTCGGTCGGCAGTTTGGCGATGACGGACGCTGCGAGGCCGCTGGCCAACGCATAGATAACGACCACATGGAGCGCGGCCACCAGGCCAAAGCTGATGTAGCGGCGCGGGCTCGCGGCGGAGGCCTGGAACGGCCTTAGATCATGTTCTGGCTGATGCATGGGTTATCGGAACCAAACGTAGCTGGACCCGGCGCTCTCGCACCGGGCCTGGTGATGACGGACCAGGCTCACGCGCCCCCCTTCCCTGACGCCATCGGTGTGGCGCCCACTTATGGTTTTCTTTCTACACATCGTAATCACCGTTTTTGACTCGGTCTAGCGCTTCGAATGGTAAACGACGGCACTATGCACAGTCTTGTCAGTAACGCGAGCTTCCAGCACAACAACGGCTCGCTCATACCAGGCTCGCCGAAGTCACCTCCAGCCCGTGCCTTGAACTGTGCAATTTCCGTCGCACCCCCAACTCCACCAAGCGCGGATGCGCCTGCCCAAGCATAAAACTTTTTTTACCGGGCGCATTCCAGCCAGATCACACCGGCTCGCGGGATGCGGCGAATCGTTCCACCCACCTTCTTTCATCAATTTGTATCGTCGCCGCGCAACATGGCCAAATTGAGATGCAGGATGCAATCGTGCGCGCGACATAATCTTTTACGCAGGCGATTTTTTTGCCGAAAAATTGAAGAAAACTGCGCATTGACGAGAATCATGGTTAGCGATTAGCGTTCAAGTTCGCGCGAGGTTCCCGATAGGGATTGCCCACGTGGGTTCAAGGGAACGCGGTGAAATACCGCGGCTGCCCCCGCAACTGTAACCGGACAGCGAACGTCCAACACAGCCACTGAAGCATCAGACAGCTTTGGGAAGGCGGACGAAGAGCGAAGACCCGGGAGCCAGGAGACCTGCCTCGCGACGTCGTCCTGTTTCCGGCCGGGGTGCGCCGAAAACTGCGGAGATCACCGCTGCGACGACATGTGAGAAGTCGTTGCTGCGGGGATGTTTCGCGTGACCTTATTCGAATTTCGGGCACTCATGTCCGCATGCCGGCTTCTGGATCCACACCAGGAGACGCAAATGCACAAAATTTCAGCACTCGCTACATCATTGCTATTCATGACGGCAGCGGCGCCATCCGCTTTCGCCGCCGACACGCCACTCGACACCGTCGTCGTCACCGCCACCCGCACCGAGCAGTTGCGTGCGCGAACCGGCGATTCGATTTCCGTCCTCACCGGCCAGCTTCTCGATCGGCAGCAGACCGTTTCTGTCAGCGATGCGTTGGCCGAAACGCCGGGCCTTGCCGTGGTGCGCAATGGCGGGCCGGGGCAAACCACAACCATCGGTTTGCGCGGCGCCGAAGCCGGCCAGACACTGGTGCTGATCGACGGCGTGCGTATCAACGATCCCAGCACGGTCGATGGCGAGGCGGTACTCGGCGACGTCATGGTCAACAATATCGCCCGCATCGAGGTGCTGCGCGGGCCGCAATCGACGCTTTATGGCAGCGATGCAGTCGGCGGCGTCGTCAATATCCTGACCAAGCGCGGCGGCGCACGCCCGCTTGCGGCGACGCTGAGCGCCGAAGGCGGCAGTTTCGACAGCTATCGCCTGAATGCAGCAGCAAACGGCACCACGGGCCGTTTCGAGTACGGCGCGGCGGCGAATTATTTTCATACCAACGGAATCTCGGCCGCCGATTCGCGGAACGGAAATCCGGAAACCGACGGCACCGGAAATCTCGGGCTCACCGCCAACACACGCACCCACATCCGGCCGGGGCTGAGCGTCGACCTGCGCGCCTATTACACGCGAGCGCGCACCGGTTTCGACGACAATTACGCGCCACCTGCCTATCAGCTTTCCGATTCACCGGTCTATGAACGCAACACGCTGTTCGCCGGTTACGCAGGTCTCAACCTGGCACTGTTTGATGGAAAACTGCACAATCGCTTTGCCTATATCGCCACGACGAGCCGGCGCACGGTGTACGACTCGCCCTTCTATCTGCCCTTGCATGACGATTACGCCTATCGCGGAACGGCGGCACGCTTCGAATATCAAGGCACCGTCGATCTCAGCGACAGCGACCAGATCACCTTCGGTGCCGAAACCCGTCGCACGCAATTGCATGCGACGACCGCGGGCATCGCCGGCGCACATGGTCATGATCGGCTCACCGGCGTCTATCTGCAGGGCCAGACCACGCTGTTCGATCGGCTCACCGTGACGGCCGGCATCCGTCACGACGACGACAGCGAGTTCGGCAGTCACAATTCCGTCAAGCTCGCAGCCGCCTGGACGCCCAATGACGGGACTAGCGTGCTGCGCGCCAATTATGGCGACGGCTTCAAGGCACCGACGCTTTATGAGCTCTATTCCGAATATTCGAATCCGCTTTCGCAGCTGATCCCCGAATCGGCGCATGGCTGGGAAGCCGGCATCGACCAGTACATCTGGCAGCGGCGTCTGCGGGTGAGCGCCACATGGTTCGAACGCCGCACCAGAAATCTGATCGATTTCTTCTCCTGCTACGGCGCGACCTCACCAGCCTGCGCGCTCAGAAGCGCGGTCGGCGGCTATTACTACAATGTCGGACGCAGCCATGCGCGCGGGCTGGAGCTGACGCTCGATGCCAAGCTCAACGACACACTTGATCTGCACGTCAACTACACCAACATGCATGCGATCGACGCTCTGACGCATAGCGATCTGGCGCGGCGCCCGCACAATCTCGCCAATGCAAGGCTGGAATGGCAGGCAGCGCGCGATTGGTCCTTCGGCGCCTCGGCGCTTTATGTCGGACACCGTTTCGATGGCGCCGGCGGATTGAACCCGCTACCGAGCCACATCACCGCCAATCTCTATGCCTCCCACAAGATCGGCGAACATCTCGAGCTTTATGGGCGGATCGAGAATGTGCTCGATGCCCGTTACGAGCCCGTCGCCGGCTATGGCGCGCCGGGCCGCGCCATCTATGGCGGCATTCGCGTTCATATGTGATGGGAGTACGGGGCGGCAGGTCAGCCGGCGAGCCTGGCCTGCCAACCCGGCGCCTTCGCCTTGCCATAGACGCCACGCACCGTGCCAAGAGGCACGAGGCCGGTGCCATCGTCGGGCACGCATTCGGTGCCACCGAGCAGAAGCCAGCCATTGGGCGCCAGACATGTTTCCATGCGCGCGAGCACGTCGCGCTTCTCGGCTTCGCCGAAATAGAACAGCGTATTGCGGCACAGGATCAGATCCATGCGCCCGAGCCAGCCATAACTGTCCAGAAGGTTGAACTCGTGGATGCGCAGCATGCGGCGCAGGCGGTCGGCCACGCGCCAGCTATCGCCTTCGCGGGTGAACCATTCCACCAGACGGCCGACCGGCAGGCCGCGCTGCACTTCATAATCGCTATAGACGCCTTCGCGCATACGCCCCGCCGCCTCATGCGAAAGATCGGTGGCGTAGAGATCGATCTTCCAGCCCTCCGCGGCCAGCCCCGCATCCTCGAGCAGCATGGCGAGGGAATAGGCCTCCTGCCCCGTCGAGGCCGCCGAACACCAGATGCGCAGGCGACGCGATGCCTGCCGTTCCGCCATCAGCGACGGCAGGATCGTGGTGGCGAGATAGTCGAAACAGTACAGATCCCGGAAGAACATCGTGTCGTTGGTCGTCATCGCCTGGGTGACGGCGCGCGCCAGCTCTTCGGGTTCGTCCTCCAGTTCGGTGAGGAGTGCAGACACCTCGCGCAGGCCGAAGCGGGCCGCGACGGGCGCCAGCTTGCTGCGGACGAGGTCGAGCTTGTCGGGGGTCAGGAGCAGCCCGGAACGCCGACGTACGACATCGGAAAGCAGTGCGAACTGAGCTTTGGTAACCTCCATCGCCCGGACTTCAGAGCAGGCCGACCTGACCGAGCTTTTCTTCCAGCGAGGCACGGTCATAGGGCTTCAACACATAATCATTGGCGCCAGCCAGCATCGCCTCGTTGATGCGCGCGACGTCGTTTTCGGTGGTGCAGTAGACGATGACGGGATGGTCCCCGCCTTGCTCGCGGCGCAGGCTGCGCAGGAACTCCATCACATTGGAGCCCGGGATATTCCAATCGAGCAGGATCAGCTCGGGCATGCGGGCGCGGCAGGCCGCCAGCGCCTCGGCACCGTCCTCGGCCTCCCCGGTCTCGAACTCGAAATCGGACAGGATCGAGCCCGCCACCATGCGGATGACGCGGCTGTCGTCGACAACGAGGCAATGTCTCATGGGCGCTCTCCGGGGGCGGATCCGAACGATCTGCCCCAAGGGTAACCATGAAGCCGTAAAGGCCCTCTAAACCGCGGGCCGCTTGCTGAACCGAAAAGGCGCTCAGCTGCCGGTCACGGTGACGGCCCCCTCGGCCGCGGTCAGCGTCAGCGCGGCCCCGAGATTCTTGGCGAGTTTGTGGGAGAGGAAGGCCTGAATCGAGCGGCCGTCCAGAAGGCCGTGCTCCTCACCGCGCGCGGCCTGCGCAACCTCTTCGAGGATGCGCGCATTCTGGCCCTCGGCGTGGACGGTGAAGCCCGGCGCCTCGGCATCGCCCGAGGTGCCGACCACGACGCGGCCGCCGCGCGGCAGGCAATCGGCCGCCAGAAGGGTCGCGTTCATCAGCAGTTTGGCCCAGTCCTTGGGCCAGTTGAGGGGGGCGGCGTTCCACTCCACGCGCACCTTGGTGCCTTCGACCAGCCCCTGGACGATGCGCCCGACCTCGGTGAGATCGAGCGAGGCGCCGGCGGAACCCGCCGCGCCGAAGGCCAGGCGGGCGAATTGCAGGCGGGCGGCGGCCTGTTCGGCCGAGGAGGCCACAAGCTTGAGCGCATCCGCGCGCATGGCGGCGTCGCGCTCGTCCTCCAGCACTTCCAGGCCGTTGACGACGGCGCCGACCGGGCTGACCAGATCGTGGCAGACGCGGCTGACCAGAAGCGCAGCGAATTCGATATCATTCATGGCTTCCACTTTCCTGGCTTCCACGCGGGCCGGCCCCTATGCTTTGCAAGTGGTAACTGTCGCGTCCCGGCCTTAAGGAAGGATTAATGAGCGATTTCCTCCTGCCCGGACAATGGGTGCGTCTGCCGGGCGCGCCGGACTGGGGCATCGGCCAGATCCAATCCGTGATAGGGATGCGCATCACCGTCAATTTCGTCCATGCGGGCAAGCGGCTGGTCCATGCCGACCGGGTGACGCTGGAACCCGCGGACCCGGCCAAGGAAGACCCGCAGACATGACATCCCCGCGCCCGGCCGCCGCGCCATCCGAGATCGCGCGCCTCCTGGCCGAGATCGCCTGGCATGCCGGCGAGATCATCCTGGCCCATTACGAGGCCGGGGTCGAAGCCCGCCAGAAGGACGACCAGTCGCCCGTCACCGTGGCCGACGAGGAGGCCGAGCAGTTCATCCTCGCGCGCCTGCGCCATGAATGGCCCGAGATCGGCGTGGTGGCCGAGGAAGAGGCCGCCGCCGGAAAGATCCAGACCATCGGCAACCGCTTCTTCCTGGTCGACCCGCTCGACGGCACCAAGGAGTTCATCAAGAAGAATGGCGAGTTCACCGTGAACATCGCCGAGATCGAGAACGGCGTGCCGGTGCGCGGCGTCGTCTATGCCCCGGCCAAACACCGCATGTTCATCGGTGATGGGGCGAACGGCGCCTTCGAGATCGACACCACGCCGCACGCGCTGGTGACCTTCGATCATGCCCGGCGCATCGAAGCGCGGCCGGCGCCGAAGGACGGGCTGATCGCGGTCGCCAGCCGCAGCCATCGCGACACCAAGACGGAAGAATATCTGGCCGCCTATCCGGTGAAGGATTTCATCGCCGCCGGATCATCGCTCAAATTCTGCCTGGTGGCGGCGGGCGAGGCCGACATCTATCCCCGCCATGGCCGCACCATGGAATGGGACACGGCGGCCGGCCATGCCGTGCTGGGCGCGGCGGGCGGCAGCGTCCGCCAGCTTGACGGCTCTCCCTTTATATATGGCAAGGCGAGCGAGAGCTTCGGCAACCCGTTTTTCGTGGCGCGCGGCAAGCCCTGAGCGCTGACCGCGCATTTCCGCCAAGCCCCTGACCCCGCGCCGAAAACGCCCGGCGATTGTTTTCGCGTTTTGGGAATTTTTTGCGCGAGGGGGGGTGGGGCTGCACACGCGCGCAACAGAATTGTTTTTCGATTTTGTGCGATTTTCGGGTACCCCCCTCCCCCTGACGGACGCATCTGCACCGATGCAGGGTGGGGCTTCCGGAAAAAATCGCATTCAATTGCGCACGCGGGTTCGAGGCGACAGCCGAGAACGCGGAGGCGCGGCACGCCTTCGGCAAGATAATTGTTCGTCGCTTTCTTCAATTCCTCCATTGATCTCCAAACAAACGCGATCCACGCCCGCCACGCCTGTGGTCAAACGCGGCAGCGAATTTGAGATATGGGAAGAAGAAAACTCGAAACAAGACCTTGAAGAGAAAGTGGGAGTTGCCCGCCCCGCGGCGACGGTTTGCGGCGCACCGAATATCCGCTTTCCCGAAGCGGACGTGCCGAATTCCTGCTCAGGCGCGTTGGCCGCAGCGATGCCCGAATGCGATGCGTTATCTCTTCTTCGTCGCGGTCCAGTGATCGGTCTTGCCGGTGGAGAGATCGGCTTCGGTGAAGGTCATGGTCTTGCCATCGGGCGCCACGGTCGCCTTCACGACCCGCACCGGCTGACCCTTGCGTGTGTACATCTCCTCGATCGTGCGCTCGGCCAGCCTTGTGAGGGCCACCTGCGTGCCGTTCTTGTCGCCGTTAAGCGCAGTCTTGGAACCACCATATTCGGCGACATAGGACGTGCCGTTCGAAATCCTTCATGTCCATATAGGTCTGATGTGCTTCATAGGTGATGGTCTCGCCGTTGCCCTTCCAGGTTCCGTTGAACGCCTTGACGGCGCCCGCCGCCAGCGCCGGCGTGGCCAACACGCTGGACGCAACCAGTGCAACAATAAGGTGACGTTTCATGTTCCTTCCCCCTGCCTTGCGCGGAATCCTCGCGCTTGGCGCCCATGCTACACCCCAGGCGCCGCCATCCCGGTTACAATTCCGTCAGTCATCATAAGCGGTTGAAGGCAAACGGCTTTGAATTCCGGCGGCGTTTCGATTGCCGGTGCGCCCGGTCCTCTTTCCTCTGCGATCGGTCCGTTCCTGAGTCTCTGAACCGACTGCGTGCAAAGCGGGCGTGTCCGCATTTGCCCAAAGCGGACATGGCACGCCATCGGCACCATGGCGTCCGCCACGCCTGTTCAGGCGCGGCAGCGGAGTTTGGATATGGGCCGAAGAAAAATCGCGACAAGGTCTTGAAGAGAAAGTGGGAGTTGCCCGCTTGCGGCACTGGGCTATCACTGCACACAGCGCGCACCCCTTGCACGACAAAAGCCCCCTATGCCGAACTCACGGAACCTGCCAGCCTCGCACTAGAGTGTTAGTAGCTCCTGAGCCAAAGTCAGGCGACCCAGTTTCTCAGCTCCCCGAGTAACGTCGGCCAAGAGGTTGGTCTTATTGAAAAGATAAACAATCTCAACGCTGCGGTCGTCATGAGCCAAATATCCACTCGTGGCCATCTCGGCCTGGCATGGAAACTCTTCAGAAAAATAGCCATCACGTCCCAAAAAAAACATCGCCGCCAACTCTCCGAATTGATCGGGCGTAAGAAGTTCTCCAATCGCTCTCACAACCTCCGCACCGATCTCCCCATACTCGATCAAATCTTCAAAGGTAATGTCGCGGGCCCTCACTACTTCGAGGTCAGATTTGCCACGTGGCGGGTGCCACTTACGCCACTCCCTAAGACTGGCAATCACTAGCTCATCGGTCAGGTGAAGCAGAGGTGTCTCGGCTCCCAAGTGGGAACGCATTTCTCGGTGTGCTTTTATCACTCCAAGCGCTTTGGAAAAAGCATTGCTAGTGAGGTTGAATTCAGCCCGGATCTTTTCTCGCGCATCATCGAATACTGGCTCATTCCACCGCGCCAATGGCGGGAGCATAGCAGCGATTTCAAACAGGTCTAACCGCGAGCAGCGTGTGGTAAAGGTGCCGGTATTACGTTCACGCAAGAACTCGACGGTGCGCCATTGCAGCTCATCTATAATCTTGGCCAATTGATCGAGGCTGTCGCGAATAATTTCGAGACTCGCAATTGAGTATTTGGCGAGGCTGGGATCGTCCAAGTTATTTCGGTGATAGCGCAATTCCTGACCGTCGCGATCTATAGCAGCGACACTGTCGATGAACGGCGTGAGCGCTGTGATGCACTGAACCAGCATCCGGTCCCCCAACTGGGCCTCATCCAACATGCGCCAGAGAGATTGAACGTTGTGATCAAATCGCACCGCCCCCTTAACGACGCCAGCCTCTACCAGCCGGCGGGCGCTGAATTTGAGTACCAGTTCGATGGCGTGACGCGCATTATAGAGGATCGGCAATACAAGCGTATCGATCTTGCCAAACAATTGCTTGTCGAGGACCACATTGGCCAACTCGGTTGCCGCCTGCATGTAGCCGATCACATAATTGTGCTCGTCACCCTGGCTACCGATGCATGCGTTCCAATGTCTGTCAGGGCCACGTTTGAAGAACGGATCGTGGGCGAAGGGGTCGGCTTTCTGCATCTTCTATCCGTCATTTGACCGCTAGATGGCGCCTGTTACTTTCAACATACAGCATCAGTCCGCTCCGTGTATCGCTCAATAGAAACAGAGAGGCCGTTTTGGCGCTTAGCAGTCTCCGTTGTTGCAACATCTCGCCCTAATGCGCAGCCGCAGTCTTCACCGCGCCTACCTTGGGCGTGAAGCTGGCGACGCGCTGCGCCGGCCACTCCGCAACCTGACAGCGCGCGCCAAACGCGCTATAGTCTCTGTCTTCGAAAGGCCGATCACGCGATGGGTGCGGAACTCAATCACACCATTGTCTGGTGCCGGGATCAGGAAGCCTCGGCGCGGTTTCTGGCGGAGATGCTGGGCCGGCCGGAGCCGACGACCTTCGCCCATTTCCATGTCGTGCAGCTCGACAATGGCGTGTCGCTGGATTTCGCCGACAGCGATGCCGTGCACCCGCAACATTACGCCTTCCTGATAAGCGAGGCCGATTTCGACGCCGTGCTGGCGCGCATTCGTGGCAAGGGGCTCGATCACTGGGCCGATCCGGCGCGCACGAAACCGCACGCGATCAACCGCAACGATGGCGGGCGCGGCGTCTATTTCCCCGATCCGAGCGGGCATCTGCTGGAAGTGATCACCCGCCCCTATGGCAGCGGCGGGTAAAGCTGCCTGCACCGGCGCGCAATAGCGGCCCGACTTGTCCGGCTGCGCGCCCCGCGCCGGTTCCGGCCATGCGCCTTGCGGACTATTGGAAACCGCCAATAGTGACACGGTTGGGGAATTCATCGATCCTGGCATGCGCACCACGCTCCATGCGGGGCCGGTGCCGGAGGGCGGGGGATGAGGCGGCTCTGGAAAATCGGTCTTGTCGCGAGCCTTGCGTTCGTCGCCTGGGCCGGGCTGGTGGCCATGGGCGCGCGCGAGGGCTGGTTGCACGCCATGCCCGCGGCGCGCGGCGACACGGCAGGCTTTCTCGAATGGGCGAAGAGCCGCTACCCGCGCGGAATCGAAGGGCGACTTTGCGATGGCCCTGCTCGATCACGGCCATGTCGCCGGGAGCTGGTTCGCCTCGCACGGCCGCGCGGTCGACGGCCATTCGCTGTTTCAGGTCGCCTCGATGAGCAAGTGGATCACGGCCTGGGGCGTTATGAAACTGGTCGAGCAGCATCGCCTCGACCTCGATGCGCCGGTGTCGCGCTATCTCACGCGCTGGCATTTGCCGCCCAGCACGTTCGGCAATGACGGCGTCACCGTGCGCCGGCTGCTCGCCCACACGGCGGGGCTGACGGACGGGCTGGGCTTTCTCGGCTATCCGCCCGGGGAGACATTGCCGACGATCGAACAGGAGCTGACGCATGCCCGGGACGCCATGCCGGGTGTGAGCGGCGTCACGCGCGTCGGCGCGCGGCCGGGCACACGGTGGCGCTATTCCGGCGGCGGCTATCTGCTGCTGCAGCTGCTGATCGAAGAGGTGACGCACGAGCCGTTCAACGCCTATATGCGCCGGGCCGTGCTTCTGCCGCTCGGGATGACCGCATCGACATTCGTCGATCCCGATCCGGCGCATCTCGCGGAGGACTTCGGCGCCGACGGATCGAAGGCGATCCGTTACCGGTTCACCGCGCTCGCCGCTGCATCGCTTTATACCTCGGTCGCGGACATGACGCGGTTCTTGCAAGCGCAGGTGCCCGGAGCGAACGGCGCACCGCCCGGCCGCGGGGTGTTGAAACCCGCGACGCTCGAAACGATGCGCGTGCCGCAGGCGTTCCTGTACGGCATACCCGTCTGGGGCCTGGGGGAAAGCCTGTACGTTCCCAACGGCGCCGGCAGCTATGTGATCGGCCATGACGGCACCAATTTTCCCGCCATCAACACGACTGCGCGCATCGATCCGGCGACCGGGGACGGCATTGTCGTATTCGAGACCGGCAACAAGAGGCTGGCCATGGAGATTGGCGGCGAATGGGTGCTGTGGAAGACCGGAACCGTCGACCTCGAAACGCTCGTGTTGTTCGACGGGCGCCGCATTCTGATCGCGCTTCTGGCCGGTGCGCTTGCGATCCTGATCGCCAGCGTCCTGATCGGGCGGCTCGGGCGGCGTGCACGATAGCGGCCGCGATCAGAAGCCGACGCTTGCCGTGACAAAGACGCGGCGCTCGACTTCGGGCGCCGAGGTTTGTTTCTGCGGCGATTGCAGAAGGTTCTGCCCGGAGAACGCCAGCGTCAGATTGTCGGTGACGCGATAGGCGATGCGCGCATCGACCGAGACATAGTCGGGAATGCGCACCAGCGATCCGACCGGATCGAACAGATTTCCGCCCTGAATGCCGAAGAAGTGGGATTGATAGCGCAGATAGCCGTCGACTCCCACGGCCCATGGGCCCACCCGAGATTTGCGTTTACGACATGCACGGGATGGGTATGCTGGTAGTCGACGATCGTGAGGGTCATCGCGTATGCCGGGCAGGAAGTGGTCTGCGATCACCTCGGGGGTGTAGCTGAGGCCCCAGCGCCAATCTTCGGAGATCGTGCCGCTGGAGCGAAGTTCCAGGCCTGTGGCATCGCGAGCGGCCGAGATTGACAGGGATGGAGATCAGGCCCTGCGGACAGCAGCGTTCCGCCGAAATCGGAGACGATGTCCGCGATTGGTCTGGTGGAACGAGGCGAACGCCGAACTGTCGCGTTCCAGCTTCGGGAAGATCTTCGGTCCCAGACCGGCTTCGTAATTTGTCACGATCGTCGGGCTTGAGAAAGTCGGGATGCCGACAGACGTAGCCAAAGAGGCGGTGCGGGATACAGCAATCCGCCCAGATCCAGCAGGTTTGGCAGTTGGACGCCGCGCGCGACCGTGACGCGAATGGTGTCCTCGGTCATCGGACTGCCAGACGACGCCGCTGTTGAAACTTGTTTCGGTCAGCGAGCTGGCTGTTCCAATCGGCGTTGGTGAGACCGAAGGCCTGGGCGGAATCGTGCCGCGTGCGGCCGAGCGACAAGATGGTCCACCCGCACGGCATTGGTCAGATGTACAGAGCTGGGCTGCAGTGCCCAGCTCCACATCGCGCCGCCGGAGACCACATCATAGAACACATGCGCGATGGTCGATGGCGTTGTAGGCTATGTCGTCGTAGACGATACTCGGCGGAAATTCGGAATGTATGAGCACTAGCCGAATTTGAAGACATCGCTCGAGCTGAGCCACATAGGCGACATTTTGCTGTATGGATGCAGTAGGACGTCGCGAAAGGAACCGGCGATGCCGAATCTGCGCTGGAACCAGTTGCCATAGCTTGTCGCCTGAGATGAGGCCAACGACCGGTATCGGCAGAGAGACCCGCCTTCACCGAGTTCGTTCGATAGTGATCGAAGAACATGGTATAGAGCGGAAGACATTTCGGGTTGCTGCAGCTTCGCTGTGCGACATATTCCAGACTGGCTTCGACGCTCGCGCCCAAGACCTGACTGACCGAGAAACATCGATCGGCCTTGCGCGTCGTCGCCATGTCGCGTGCCGAGATCTGTCGATCTTCTGAGGTGTCGAGAAGTCGTCGTTGCTTGCCGGCTCGCCAAGTGAGATGCGCAAGCCCGGCAGTGTCTGCCGAGTTTGAACGTCGCGACGGCTGATCCCTGTACCAGATTCTGCGTCCGCCGACGTGACCGAGGCCGTATTGACGTCATCGATAGAGCGGATCATAGGTGATGATGTTGATGACACCGCCGACGGCATTGAAACCGAAGAGCGCGCTATTCGGCCCCATGACACTTCGATCTGGCGGATGTCGGCCAGTTCGACCGGCAAGGTGCTCCAAGGCGTGTACCCATAGATAGTCGGCATAGACCTGGCGGCCATCTATGAGCACCAGGAGACGCGGCGATGAAGGCTTGATTGTAGCCTCGCACGCGCGATATCGGCCTGATCATTGGTCCATTGCAGAACATCGACGCCGGGCACATGACGGAGAATGCCCGGGATATCGCGCGCGCCGGAGCGCCGGATCTCGTCGGCGGTGATGATCGTCATGCTCGCCGGCACATCGCTGGCGCGTTGCGGGGAGCCGGTGACGGAGGTCGTGACGGGCTCGCCGAACAGGCTTTCCAGCGCGCCGTAGTCCATCGACTGTGCTCGGGCGCCGGCGCTGGCCATGAGCAGCATCGCCGTGGCGAGAACCGATGGCCGAAGCGGGAGAGCCGGATGCGCTTCATGTCAGGGGACCGTTCGAAAGCGTTCGCATGATCCATGGCCAGTCAGGCTCCCGCGCGGCCGAATGCGATGTTCGCCCGGCCTCGCAGAGCAGTGTTTGCAATTGCCGCGACAGTCTGTTGCGCGAAGTCAATTACGTGCGCGGAAGCGACGGATTCCGTGCCTTGCGTCCCAATCGGATCAACCAGTTGCAGTAGGTAGATTTTCGGATGCGCGATCAGAAACCGACGCTTGCCGTGACGTAGACGCGGCGCTCGACTTCGGGCGCCGAGGTTTGCTTCTGCGGCGATTGCAGAAGGTTCTGCCCGGAGAACGCCAGCGTCAGATTGTCGGTGACGCGATAGGCGATGCGCGCATCGACCGAGACATAGTCGGGAATGCGCACCAGCGATCCGACCGGATCGAACAGGTTTCCGCCCTGTATGCCGAAGAAGCGGGATTTGTAGCGCAGATATCCGTCCACTTCCCATGGCCCCTGCGACCATCCGAGATTGGCATTCACGACATGCACGGGATTGGTATGTTGGTAATCGACGATCGTGAGGGCCAGCGGGTATGCGGGTGAGAAGTGGTCTTCGATCACCTCGGGGGTATAGCTCAGCCCCCAACGCCAATCTTCGGCGATCTCGCCCTGGATCGACAGTTCCAGGCCTGTGGCATCCGAGCTGCCGATGTTCACAGGCGTCGAGACCAGGCCCTGGGACAGCAGGGTTCCACCAAAATTGGAGATGATGTCGCGATTGGATTGGCGGAACGCCCGGACAATGAATTGTCCATCGAGCGATGGGATGATCCTCGTCAGGCCGATTTCGTAATTCATCACGATCTCGGGCTTCAGGAAGGGGACGCCGGCCGAATATCCGGTGGGGGCGTACTGCACCAAGCCGCCCAGATTGAGGAGATTGGGCAACTGGACGCCGCGCGCGGCCGTGAGGCGCAGGGTATCCTCGTCGTCGATCTGCCAGACGATTCCGCTGTTGAAGCTCGCCTCTGTGAGCGTTCTGCCGTTCCAATCCGAATTGGTCAGGCCGTATCCGGGCGGCACCAGGCCCGTGCGGTCGAGGACGAGATGGTCAACCCTGATGGCATTGGTGACGGACAGTGCCGGGGTCACGGCCCATCGCCACATCGCGCCGCCCGAGACCAGATCATAAGAAACATTCCCGCCGGTGACCGGCCCGGTCGGAACGGCGTCGTGCCGATACTCGGCCGAGATGCGGAAGGTATGCGCGCTCCCCGCCTTGAAGATGTCTTCCAGCTGGGTCACATAGGCGACGGTTTCGTATGGAAAATAGAAGCCCGGCAGGATCGGGGTTTCCGCATTGACCTTGAACCAGTTGGCATAGGTGGTGGCTCTGAGAAGACCCCAATCCGTATCGGCGGACAGACTGGCCTTCACCGAGCTGGTGCGGTAGCGCACGAAGAACATGAAGTAGAGCGGCGACACTTCGGGAAGCCGCACTTCGGTGTGCGAGACGTCAAATCCGGCATAGAGGTTCGCGCCAAGACGAAACCGGCCGTCGAGATCGGCGGAAAAGCGCTTTGTTCCGAGCCGCGTGCCGACGTCGGAGGCCGCCTGCGGGGTCGTGAAATCGTCGTTGCGTTGTCCGCTCGCACTGAGGCGCACGCCGGCATTGCTGCCGAATTTGTGTGTCAGGACCGCCGATCCCTCTGCCAGACCCTGCGTGCCGGCCGACATGGACATGGTGTTGGCGTCATCGAATAGCGGGTTGTAGGTGATGATGTTGATGACGCCGCCGACGGCATTGAACCCGAACAACGCGCTGTTCGGCCCCCGGACAATCTCGATCTGGCGGATGTCGGCGAGCACGACCGGCAGTGTGCTCCAGGGCGTATAGCCGTAATAGTCGGTATAGACCTGGCGGCCGTCGATGAGCACGAGCAGACGCGGCGATGAGGGCTGGTTGTAACCGCGCACCGCGATATCGGCCTGATCGTTGGTCCATTGCAGAACGTCGACCCCGGCCACATGGCGCAGGATGCCGGGGAGATCGCGCGCGCCTGAGCGCCTGATATCGTCGGCGGTCACGATCGTCATGCTCGCCGGCACGTCGCTGGCGCGTTGCGGCGAGCCCGTGACGGAGGTCGTGACCGGTTCGCCAAACAGGCTCTCGAGCGCGCCGTAATCGATCGACTGCGCGCGGGCGGCACCGCTCCCGATCAACAAAGCGGCTGCGGCGAAGCAGGCGATAGACGCAACAGGGCGAGTGAGCGGCACGAGAACAGCTCCTTCATGTCATCGGGAACACCGCCATTTCATGGATCGCGCGCGCGCCGGCCATGAAATCCGTCGCGAAATGTTGGAGATGGCTGACGGCCACTTGTTGCGGGAAATCAATCAGGCAGGAGGCAGGGCCGGAATTCCCTGCAGTGTGCCGAATGCGGATCACGAATCCGCAGGAGGTAGATTTGCGGGCACACGCGATTTGCGCCGGCATCGCGAACGGCGCGCGACGGGACTATTGGTCGTAATGGTGGCGGCTCGAATAGAACAGGAGCCACATCAGACCCGCGCCCACCGCGAAGGTGACGACAGCGCCCAGGGTCATGAAGACCCAACCCATCGGGCTCATGGCGACGCCCGCCATCGCCATCCACACATGGACCGCATACCAGCCGGCCCAGACGAGGAAAAAGAACAGCACGCCCGATCGCGATCCAGCCCGCGGTGCCGAGCCGGGCCGAGGAGGTGTCGGGATCGTGATCGGACATGGCGTGCTCCCTACAGAGTCACAATGCGCGCCGCCTCTGGCGGGCCTAACCCGTCTTCGCCGTGACCAGCCCCACCAGCGTGCCGATCAGCGACAGTATCCAGCCCAGAGGCGAGGTGGCGATGCCCAGAAGATGCAGCCAGATCTCGACGAAGAGCCACAGCAGCACAAGCGCCAGCACGACCACGCCGATGAGGCCCAGCGGGCCGAGGCGGCGGCGGGCCGCGGCATTGGTCACAGTGTTGCGCGAACCGGGCATGGCGACACAGGACCATCGATGGCGCGGGAAATCCACTGTGACAATCCTGGGACCGGCCCGGGATCGGCCTGGGACGGGCCTGGGACGGGCCGCCGCCTGCCCAAAAATTGTCGCGATGCGCAGCTTTCCTCTTTGTCATAAGGCTTTGAAGTACAGGCGGTTCGGCCGGTGTAGAGTGCGAATCGCCCCTGTTGGAGGAATTTCGGATGACGCGTTCCCGCCTGCTGCCCGCCGCTCTTCTGCCTGCCGCTTTGGCTGCGGCCGCCCTTGTGGCCGCCGGCCCCGCTTTCGCCCAGACCGATACCGCGCAAAAGCCCTATAACGGGCCGATCAAGCCGCTGCAGAACGAAACCGCGCCGATCGATCAACCGGCGGCGGCCCATGGCCCGGCCGGGACCGCCACGGTCAAAGGTCACAAGGGCGACAAGTTCTCCCAGAACGAGGTCGTGCAGGCCGCATCCGGTTTCTTCGGCGCCACCAGCGAGGCCGTGGCCAAGGCGGTGCAGAAGGTCTTCTCCGAGAACGGCATGCCGGACGCCTATATCAAGGGCGAGGAAGCTTCGGGCGCCATCGTGGTGGGGCTGCGCTATGGCTCGGGCTATCTGATGCGCAAGGGCTATCCGCCGGTGAAGGTCTTTTGGCAGGGGCCCAGCGTCGGCTTCGATTTCGGCGCCAACGCCTCGAAGAGCTTCATGCTGGTCTACAATCTCGGCAATGCCGAGCGGCTCTATCAGCGCTTTCCGGGCGTGGATGGCAGCTTCTATTTCGTGGCCGGGATCGGCGTGAATTATCTGCGCAGCGACAACATCACCATCGCGCCGATGCGCACGGGCGTGGGCCTGAGGGCCGGCGCCAATGTCGGATACCTGCAGTTCACGCGCCACAAATCCTACAATCCGTTCTGACGCGCCGCGCCGCGCACAACAAAAAACGGGCAGGGTTTCCCCTGCCCGTTTTTTGTTGTCCCGCCTGGGCGGATGGCTAGGCAGCCGCTTCCTTGGCTTCGCCGCCGGTGCCACCCTTGGTGCCGGCCGGTGCCGGAAGATAGAGCAGCAGGGCCGAGGCCACATAGATCGACGAGAAGGTGCCCACCACGATGCCGAACAGGATCGCGGCGGTGAAGTCGAACAGGCTGGGCCCGCCGAAGATCAGCAGCGGAATGATCGAGATCGCGGTCGAGACCGAGGTCAGCACCGTTCGCGTCAGCATCTGATTGGTGGAGAGGTTGATCAGGTCGCCCAGATCCATGCGCTTGTATTTGCGCCGGTTCTCTCTGATCCGGTCGAACACCACGACCGTGTCGTTGATCGAATAGCCCGCCAGCGTCAGCAGGGCCGCAATCGAATTGAGCGTGAAATCCCAATGCAGCAGTGAGAACAGACCCGCCGTCACAAGCACGTCATGGCCGGTGGCGACGACCGCGCCCACGCCATATTGCCATTCGAAGCGCACGGCCACGTAAACCGCGATGGCGAGAACGGCCAGGATCGTGGCCAGCACGCCGTCATGGAACAGCTCCTTGGAGACTTTCGGGCCGATGACCTGCGCCTTGCGGCTGGTGAACCCCGAACCGAGCTTGTCGCGGATCGTCTGCGCGGCCTGTTCGCCCGACTGGTCCGCCTTGGGCTGGACCCGGATCAGGACGCAGGAATGGACCGGCGTGTCGCAGGCGCCGCCGCCGATATACTGAATCTGGTTGTCGCCGAATTGGAGGCTGTCGACCTCGCTGCGCACATGGCCGATATCGATGGTGTGCGCGGACTTGACCTGCAGGAGCACGCCGCCGGTGAAGTCGATGCCCAGATTGAAGCCCCAGATCGAGATCGAGACGACCGTGGCCAGGAGCAGAAGTCCATCGATGGCGAAGGCGATATAGCGCGCGCCGACGAAATTGATCTTGGAGTTGTCCGGCAGGAATCTGAGCAGCGGCATGGTTTTCTTGGACTTTTCGAGGGCTGGGGGCAGAGGCGACGTCCTCGGCCCACCCCGGTTTCAAGCGGCCCGAAGACATAGCCGCTGACGCCCGGGCCGGCAAGCCGGGGCGCCCGCGGGACGCGTTACGGCCGGTTAACGAGGCCATGCGCCGCCTTGAGGCAGGTCAACAGCGATTGGGCGCGCTCCTGTACCTCTACCAGCAGAATTCCGGACCCTCCCAGACGGCGCGCGCCCATGCCCAGAGCTTCCCTCGCCTTGATGGCACGCATCGCCGGGGCGATCCTGTTGCTCTGCGCGTTCGCGGCGCCCGGGGCGCAGGCCGATCCCGATCTCGACCACCTCAACACCCTGAAACTGAAATATGACGCCCAATGCACCTATTCCAGGGAGATGAACGCCTGGCTGAAGCGGCGGGAGCAACAGTTCTGGCGCTGGTTCGACTTGCGGGATCTGGGAGATTTCGCGCCGCTTCCGCAGGATGCCCTCAACGCATTCCGGGAGGCGGTGGCCCAGCAAGAGTTGATGGAAGTGGTGGCCGAGGCCCAGAGGCGATCCTGCAACAATGCGCGGGACGCCTATCACCGCGGGCTCCGCGAAGCGACCCTGACCCTGTGGATCGAGGGCCCGGTCAAGCCGCCGACGGCGGTCACGCCGCCACCGCCCGTCGCGCCGCCGCCCGCGGCCAGGACCAAGGACCCGGAATGCGAAAGACTGAAGAACCAGGGCATGGGATTTCAGATCGACGGCATCGGACAGCAAAACCTGATCGGCAAGCGGGAGGGCCCGCATGCGGAAAAATCCCGCATCGCCTTCGGCAAGGCGCTGGCCCTCTATCGCCAGGGAGCCGCGCGCTGCACGACGGGCCACTATCCGGAACTCTTCGCGCGGAAGACCCGTGAGGTCGAGCAAAGCCTGCGCGCGGTTGGAGGCCGGCCATGACGATGCGTGCCATCGCCCTGACGGCGTTGCTCGTGCTCGCGTCGCCATCCGCGCAAGCCGGAAGCACAAAGCTGCCAGTGCTGAGCGCCGAACGAATGTCCGCGTTGCGCGCGGACGCCGAAAAGGGCCAGGCAGCGGCCATGGTGATGCTCGGCATTTACGAGCGCGCCCGCGATCCGGCCGCGGCCAGGCGCTGGTTCGAAAAGGCCGCAGCCGCCGGCGATGCCAATGCGATGACGCTTGTCGGCCTGCAATACCAAGCGCAGCATCAGGATCGCGAGGCGGCGGCATGGTTTGCCAAGGCCGCAAGCCGTCACGACGCGACCGCGATGCTGGCTCTGGCACATCTCTATGCGGATGGCCGCGGCGTGCCGAAGGATGAGGCACGCGCCTTCGACTGGACGCGGCGCGCGGCGGACACGGGCAATGCTCTGGCGATCGGTGAAGTTGCGGATCTCTATCGCGACGGGCGCGGCACGAAGGCCAATCCCGTGGCGGCGGCACGCTGGTATCGCAAGGCCGCCGACACAGGGTCGGCGCGCGCGATGTTCGAGCTTGCCCTCGCCTATAGCGGCGGCGCCGGTGTGCCCCATGACGAGCGCGAAGCCTTTGCCTGGTCGCTGAAAGCGGCCGGGGCCGGATTGCCCGTCGCCATGTATCAGACGGGTGCCCACTACAAGCTTGGTCTCGGCGTCGCCGCCAATCCGCAGGAAGCCAAGCGCTGGTTCGAGGCGGGCGCAAAGAACGGCGATGCGGAGGCCATGTATGGCGTGGCCATGTTCTACCGCGACGGCGCATCCGCCGACGCCGAGCGCGCCGCCGACTGGATGATGCGCGCGCTGCGCGCCGACAGCTTCCAGGCCACACAGAGCATGATGATGGGCGCCGAAAAATGGAGCCCGGCCTTTCGCAAGATCCTGCAGGCAAAGCTGCGGCAGGCGGGCGTCTATCGGGGCCCGGTCAGCGGTCGCTTCGACGCCGCCACGCGCAAAGCGATCGCAGACCTCAGCCAGAGCGCGCCGAAGCAGTGACGCCTAAGGCGCGCGGTTTTCCACCGTCAGGCTCAGATCCTTGCCGGAGCGCTCGACCGGATAGGGCCGGCCGGGGGCGAGCGCCCGCCACAACAGGCGATTGAAGACCGGGGGGTCGATCTTGTCTTCCTCGAGCCAGTCATAGCCCCTGGTGCGGGCCGCCCACCACGCCGCATTGTGCAGCGGGGTGATCGCGGCGTGATCGGCTTTCACCGGGCCCGGCAGCGGCAGCCTGGTTTCGGCCAACAGCGCCGAGGGCACGGCGGTGTAGCTCCAGTTCTTCTGCTTCAGATCGAACACCGCGCTCATCGGGCGCTGATGGGCATCGTTGATGCTCATCGGCTTGATGCCGAGGAGGTCCTCGATGGTGCGCAGCATGTTCACGGTCGTATAGCGCTGCGGCACGACCCTGCCCTGCTTCACATAAGGCCCGATCACATAGGCGGTCGAGCGATGGGCATCGACATGATCGGGGCCGTCCTGCGCGTCGTCCTCGACGATGAAGATCAGCGTGGAGTCCGCGTAAGGGCTGTCGGCCACCGCCTGCACCAGCAGGCCGACGGCATAATCATTGTCGGCGACCTGGCGCGAGGGCGTGTCGATGCCGTCGATGGCGGTCTTGAAGCTGCCCATATGGTCGGTCATGAAGCGCACCAGCGACAGCGCCGGCATGGTGTGGTTTTTCACCTGCAGGGCAAATTCGCGCTGCCATTCGCGCTCGCGCCAGAAATCGGGGAAGCGCGTGTCGAAGCCGCGGAAATAGGGATCGGTGCGGTTTTCGAGCGACTGTTCGCTCGGCCAGCTCACGCGCGTCTTCGAGGCGAAGGGATCGCGCAACAGCGGCACCGGCGCCGGCACGCGCGGATCGTAGCGCGTCAGATCGCAATGAAAGCCGTAATTGCGCACGGTGAGGCCAGCGCGGATCGCCGCGTCCCAGAGATGGCCCTGACCCTTCTGGCCTTCATTGCCATCGGGCGCGCCGACATCGTTTGTGCCGGGCAGAAGATCGGGATCGTTCGGTGTGACCGGATTGGCCTTGAGCCGGCCCTTCAGCGTCGGGATGCCGACATTGATATTCCGGTTCTGGCCTTCGACATCATAGGACTGGCCGCGCCCGGCATATTGCATGGCGATCTGCTTGACGCCGACATCGGTTTCGCGCGCATCGGTGGACCATGGCCAGCCTTCGCCCGAGACCTCGCCGGAATCCATGAAATTGTCGAGATCGACGAAGTTGCGCGACAGCGCATGTTCGTTGGGCGTCACCTTCTCGCCGAACAGGGTGAGCGCCGGATCGGAATTGCCACGTCCGAGATCGCCCAGAACCTGATCGTAAGTGCGGTTCTCCTTGACGATATAGATGACGTGCTTGATGTGCGTGCGCAGCGCGGCCATCAGTTTCGCATCGGCCGGATCGGTGATGAGGCCGAAGCCGTCATTGGCCGCCACCGTGTCGGTGAGCTGTCTGAGATCGTGGCGAGCCGGCACCGGCAGGGTCAGAAAGCCCGCCTGGCTGAGCTGCAGGATGTAATGCAGGCCCGTGTTGCAGGCGAAGGCGTGCATCGGATTGTAGCGGTTATGCGCGCAGCCGACGGGATTGGGGCCGGGATCGCTGCGGCCATTGACGACATAGAGCATGTCCCCCGCCGCGCTGACCGAATTGGGATACCAGCCGGTCGGCACGAGACCCGCCACCTTGAGCGCGCTCTTGCCGGTGAGCGGAATGATGGCCAGCGCATTGGTGCCGCCATCGGTGACATAGAGCGTGCGTTCGTCGGGTGACAAAGCGAGGCTGTTGGGCGTGGCGCCACCGAAATGCGATTTGCCCGCGAGCACGCCGGGAGGCGCTTCGGTCGACACCGTCTTCAACACGCGATTGGATTTCGTGTCGATGATCGAGACGATGTCGGCATTGTCGCTCGCCACATAAAGCCGCGTCATCGCCTTGTTGAGCAGCATGCGGTTGGGCACGCCCTTGACCGGGATGCGCTTGACGACCTTCGGGGCCTGCGCGAAATCGACCACATCGATCTCGCGGTCGCGCTGGCTGGAGACATAGGCGGAGCGGCCCTTGATCTGCACCCAGAGCGGATATTCGCCGCCCGCGACGCCATGCAGTTTCGGATTTTCCTTGCCGGGCCTGAGGTCGAGCTCGCCGGCGACCTTGCGCGCCCACGGATCGACGATCGTCACCGCATCATTGTAGCGGTCGGCGACGACGATCAGCTTGCCGTCTTGCGTGACATCGAGACCAGCGGCGCTGGGCTTCACGCCAAGCCCATTGCCCGCCTTGTGACCGAGCGCGATGGGCTTGCCCTCTTCGGCCCACATCCCGTTCGTTTTGGCGAAGATGTGGACGTTGTCGTCCACACCGCCGGAGACATAGAAGCGGCTGTCGTCCGGCGCGAAAACGATGCCCGAATCCGAATTGGGCACGCCCAGAACCTGCAGCTTCTTCGGCGTGCGGCCGGAGATGTCGTAGACGAAGATATATTCGTTGGAATGGGCCGGCTTCTTGCCGCTGGGATCGGAGAGCAGATTGAAGCCCGAGGTCAGGATCAGCAGCGTCTTGCCGTTATGGCTCACAAGCGTGGTCGATGCCATGCCGACGCGGAAATCGGGAAAATCCTTGAGGTCGGGATTGAGCGTGCCGAACTGCGCGCCGGTCGCCGCTTCGGGCGTGATGCGCTGGCCGGTCGGCAGCCATTGATGGGCCATATCATCGGCATCGGCGCGGGCCGCGCTTGCGCCCATTGCCAGCGCACCGCTCAGGGCCAGGGCCAATCCGAATTGGTGGAATATCCGCTGCATCGTCATCTGATCCCCCCTCGCGCCCGAACCGGGCGGCGGCTTCAAGCCTAGGTCATACACCGCACTCTATGACAGCCTTGCAATGGCGCAACGGCCATGCGGATTGCGAATTGCTCAGCCCGGCGGCACCAACCGCGCCGGGATCGGCGCCAGACAGACATCGAGAATCTTCGGCGGCGCATGCACATAGAAGGCCGGCATGGGATTGATGCGCGCCTTTTTCCACGCCGCAAAGGCGGGCGAAGGCGTGCGCATCACCTGATAATGCGGACGCTTGGCGGCCGGCAGATCGGCGGCGAGGCGAACCGAGAGGATCGTGTCGCGCTTGGCCGGGTCCTGGATCACGCCATTGGCGACAGCGGGATCGCCGCGGCGCAGCTTCTGCACATAGCGCATCCCGGCGATGACGCGGCCGAAGGCGGTGAGATTGCGGTCGAGCCGCCGCGGCGCCTCGCCAATGACGATGTAGAATTCGGTGCTTGCCGTGTCGGGCGCGACGTCGCGGGCAAAGGCGAAGGTGCCGGGGCAATGGACAATCCATTCCCTGCCCTCTTTCGGATCGCGCCCCACCGGAAAGCCCCGGACATAACCGGTTTCGGGCGCGAACAGATCGGGCGAGCCGGTGGGCGCGAAGGGCGCGGTGATATCAGCCATCGGCCGGTCGAACTCCGCCTTGAGCGGGCCGAAGCGCTTCAGCTCTGCGACCTGTTCGGGATGGGTCTTCTTGACATCGGCATCGGTATCGTCGGCGAGGCCGCCCTGCGCCACATAACCATCGATCACGCGATAGAAGCTGAGCCCGTCAAAGAAATGCGCCCGCGCCAGGGCCCGCATGCGGGCGACATGATGGGGCGCGAATTGGGGTTCGAGTTCGATCGCGATCTCGCCATAGCGCGTCTGCATCAGGAGCAGGTTGTTCGGATCGACATCGCGCCAGGATGCCTTGCCACCGCCGGCCGGGGCGGCGGCCGCCGCCGTGATGCCGTAGGCAAAAAGACAGGCTGCGATCGCGCTTGCGAATTTCATGCGGGCTCCCCCAACGGCCGGACTCGCATTCCATAGCACATTGGCGGGCGGGTGCGGCGCTGCCGCCACGGCAAGACCGCTCCCGTCAGGACGAAAGCCGTTGCGCGCCTGCGCCAAGGCGCTATCAAGACGGAGTGAACAGCGACAGCCCTTCTTCCCCGACCCCAAGCGATCCGGCTCCGCCCGGCGCGCCGGGCAGCCCTGTGGCCTCGCCCGCGGCGCTGCCGACGCTGCTGGCGGTCATGTTCATCAATCTTCTGGGCTTCGGCATCGTCGTGCCGCTGCTGCCCTTCTATGCCAAATCCTTCCATGCGCCGGCCTGGCAGATCGCGCTGGTGTTCTCGGCCTATGCCATCGGCGCCTTTTTCGGCGAGCCCTTCTGGGGGCGGCTGTCCGACCGGGTGGGCCGCAAGCCGATCCTGATCTCGACCGTTTCGGGCAATCTTCTGTGCTACATCGCCATGGCGCTGGCGCCCAATGTCTGGATCGCCTTTCTGGTGCGCATTGTCGGCGGGCTGATGAGCGGCAATGGCTCGGTGATTCAGGGCTATATCGCCGACGTGACCCCGGCGGACGAGCGCGCCGGCCGCATGAGCCTTCTCGGCGCGGCCTTCAATATCGGCTTCATCGTCGGCCCGGCTTTGGGCGGACTCTTGGCCCGTCCCGAACTCGGCCATAGAGGCTTTCAGGCGCCGCTTTTCGTCTGCGCCGGATTGTCGGCGATCTGCGTGGTGGCGCTGACGCTGCTGGTCAAGGAAAGCCGCCAGCGCAGGCTTGCCATCGAGGACGCGAACCGGCCCAGCCGCTGGGCGGTGGCGGGCCAGGCGCTCCGTCATCCCCTGATCCTCAGGGCCATGCTGGTGACGCTTCTGGCCGGCTGCGCCTTCACCGGCATCGAATCCATTTTCGGACTGTGGACGCAGGCGCGCTTTGGCTGGGGCCCGCGCCAGGTGGGCGAGGCCTTCGCCGTGGTCGGCATCGTCGCCGCCTTCTGCCAGCTCGTGCTGGTGGGGCCGCTCTCCAAACGCTTCGGCGAGGCGCGGCTTCTGGCCTATGGCATGGCGCTGACGGCGGTGTGCCTGATCGGACAGACCTTCTCCATCGGCGGCATCACGACCGTGCCGCTCCTCGCCATCGCCGCCTTCGGGCAATCCATCGCCTGGCCCAACGTCGCCGCGATCATCTCGCGCAATGCCGAATGGGAGCATCAGGGCCAGTATCTGGGCCTCAACAATGCGATGGGGGCACTGGCGCGCGTGCTCGGGCCTTTTGCGCTCGGCATGGGGTTCACCAAGCTGGGCGTCGATGCGCCCTTCTATATGGCGGGCATCATCGTCATCCCCGCGATCTGGCTGGCCTGGAGCGTGCGGCGGACGCGCTGAGCCCGCCAGTGTGGGAGATTTGGCCCATCCCGGTCCGCCATCGTATAGAAGGCAAACAAACAGGGCGGGCGCACAGGCATGACAGCGGCAACCATCACTGATTATCGCGAGCTGGCGCGGCGGCGGGTGCCGCGCTTTCTGTTCGACTATATCGATGGCGGCTCGTTCCACGAGCGCACGCTCGGCTGGAACATCGAGGCGCTGCAGAATGTGAAGCTGCGCCAGCGCGTGCTGCGCGATGTCTCGGCGCAGGATCTGTCGTGCGAGTTCTTCGGCCGCAAATTCGCCATGCCCGTGGCGCTGGCGCCGGTGGGGCTGGCGGGGCTGACCGCGCGGCGCGGCGAGGTGCAGGCGGCGCGCGCCGCCGAAGCCGCCGGCATTCCCTTTTGCCTCTCCACCGTCTCGGCCTGCTCATACGAAGAAGTCGCGGACAATGTGCAGCAACCGATCTGGTTCCAGCTCTATATGGTGCGGGACCGCGAATTCATGCGCGACCTGCTCGCGCGCGTGGCCGCCGGGGGCACGAACACGCTCGTCTTCACCGTCGATCTGCCGCTGCCCGGCCCGCGCTATCGCGATGCGCGCACGGGCCTGGCTGGCGCCGACAACCTCGCCAACCGGATGAAGCGCACGCGGCAGATTCTCGCGCGGCCCGGCTGGGTGTGGGATGTCGGCGTGCATGGACGGCCGCACAATTTCGGCAATATCGCCCCGCTGGTGGGCGCGCATGCCAAGCTGGGCAGCTTCTTCGGCTGGCTGCGCGACAATTTCGAGCTCACCGCCGATTGGCACACGCTCGAATTCCTGCGCGACATCTGGAAAGGCAAGATCGTGCTCAAGGGCATTCTCGATGCCGAGGATGCGGCGATTGCCGCCAGCCATGGCGTGGACGGGATCGTCGTCTCCAACCATGGCGGGCGCCAGCTCGACGGCGCACCGGCCACGGCCGACGCCCTGCCGGCCATTGCCGAGGCCGTGGGCGACAAGCTGACCGTGCTGGCCGATGGCGGCATCCGCTCGGGGCTCGATGTGCTGCGCATGATGGCGCTGGGCGCCAAGGGCGTGATGCTGGGCCGCGCCTGGGCCTATGCGCTGGCCGGCGGCGGCGGGGCCGGCGTGACCCACATGCTGCAGATCCTCGAAAGCGAATTGCGCGTGGCCATGGCGCTGACCGGCGTCAGCGCCGTTTCCGAAATCGGCCCGCAGCTGCTGGTGAAATCGCGCTGAGGCGCCGGCGCCTCAGACGTGGTGATGCGCCGCCACTTCCGCCATGTCGATGTCGCGCGCCTCGCGCCCGATCAATGCGAACACGGCGATGAAGATGGCCGCGCCCGCCGCCACAACGGCCAGCGCATCGCCATAGCTGCCATAGGTCAGCGCGATCTGCGCCTGCATCGTCGCATTGTACGAGGCGAGGAAATTGCCCAGCTGATAGACGACGCCCGGGAAGGTGCCGCGCGCCTCGGCCGGTGAAATCTCGTTGAGATGCGCCGGCACGATGCCCCAGCAGCCCTGCACCATGAATTGCATCACGAAGCCGGCCGCGCCCAGCACCCAGGGGCTCGACGAAAAGGCCCAGAACGGAATCACCGGCAGCGACAGCACCGCGCCCAGAATGAGCGCCCGCCTGCGGCCGATGCGCTGCGACAGCGCCCCGAACACCAGCCCGCCCAGAATCGCGCCCACCGCCGCAATGAGATTGATGCCGCTGATCCAGCTGTGACCGAGACCGTGATCGATCTCCAGCATGGTCTTGTAGAGATCCTGCGTGCCGTGGCTGAAGAAGTTCATCGCCATCATGAACAGCATGGCGTAGAGCGCGAGGCGCCAATGCTCCCTGAGCACGGCGATGGTGCCGCCGCGGCCCGCGGCTTTGGCGCGGCCGGCCTGGAAGCCCGGCGATTCCTTCACATTGCGGCGGATGTAGAGCACCAGCAGTGCCGGGGCGAGGCCGAGCATGAACATGCCGCGCCAGCCGATCAGCGGATAGGCCACCCAATAGACCGCCGAGGCGAGCAGCAATCCGCTGGGATAGCCCGCCTGCAACAGGCCCGAGACGAGGCCGCGCGATTTCGCCGGGATGCTCTCCATGGTCAGCGAGGCGCCGACGCCCCATTCCCCGCCCATGGCGATACCGAACAAGGCGCGGATGATGAGAAAGATCGTGAAATTGGGCGAGAAGGCCGTGGCGAAACCAAGCCCGGCATAGAGCATGACATCGATCATCATCACCGGCTTGCGGCCGTAACGGTCCGCGAGGCGCCCGAAGATGAAGGCGCCGAGCGGCCTCAGCGCGAGCGTCAGCGTGATGGCGTAGGTGACATCCTTGATCGAGGTGTTGAAGGCGCCCGCGACATCGCTGACGAGGAAGATCAGCAGGAAGAAGTCGAAGGCATCCAGCGTCCAGCCGAGATAGGCGGCCAGCACCGTATGACGTTGTTCTTTGGTCCAGCCCCTCAGCGGTTCCAGAAACATCCAAGCCCCTCGCGCTTCGCATCCCTGAAGATCAGGCTAGGGGGCGGCGGCAAAGGATGCAATGCGCTTGCGCCGCCGGAAAAGGCGGTCGCCGTCCAAAATCGGTCACACTCGGTTGCCACCGTGACCGCCTGCAACGAAGGGGGCATGCATGACATCCAGTGCGATCACGCGGCGTTTGATGCTGGCCGGCGCATCCGCAGTTCTCCTGCCGGCCCTGCCGGCTCTTGGCGCGGAGGCGCAGACGCAGCTTGCCGCCATCGAACGGCAGACGGGCGGACGGCTGGGCGTCGCCGTGCACGATACGGCCAGCGGCGGACGCCTCGCCTATCGCGCGAACGAACGCTTCGCGATGTGCAGCACGTTCAAGTTTCTCGCCGTGGCGGCACTGCTCAGCGGCGTGGATCGCGGCCGGTACGATCTCTCCCGCAGAATCGCCTATGGACCGGGCGACCTGCTCGCCTATGCGCCGGTGACGAAGGCGCATGTGGCCAAGGGCGGCATGACCCTCGGCGCGCTCTGCGCCGCCGCGATCGAATGGAGTGACAACACCGCCGCCAATCTGATTCTGAAACAGCTTGGCGGCCCGCAAGCGGTCACAAACTATGTCCGCGGGCTGGGCGACCCGCTCACGCGTCTGGACCGCACCGAACCGACGCTGAACACGGCCATCCCCGGCGATCCGCGCGACACCACCAGCCCTGCCGCGATGCTCGCCGACATGAACAAGATCCTCACCGGCGATGCGCTCTCCCAGACCTCTCGGCAACAACTGCTTGAATGGATGCTGGCCTGCAAGACCGCGGACAATCGTATCCGCGCGGGACTGCCGAAGGGCTGGCGCGTCGGCAGCAAGACTGGCTCGGGCGCACATGGCACGCGCAACGAGATCGCCATCATCATCCCGCCCGGCCGCAAACCGATCCTGGCGGCCGTCTATCTGACGAATACAAAGAACAGCGGCGCACGCGAAACCGCGCACGCCGCTGTCGGCAAACTGATTGCAGAGCGTTTCGGCTGAAGCTCAGTCCAGCAGCGTCGCCTCGGTCTTGGACTTGATCTCGTCACCGCTGACGCCGGGCGCGGTCTCGACAATACGAAGCCCGCCTTCGACGACATCGAACACACCGAGGCCGGTGATGATGCGCTCGACGCAGTGCACGCCCGTCAGCGGCAGGGTGCAGCGCTTGAGCAGTTTCGGATTGCCGGCCTTGTCGGTGTGATCCATCGTCACCACGCAGCGCTTGACGCCGGCGACCAGATCCATCGCCCCGCCCATGCCCTTCACCAGCTTGCCCGGCACCATCCAGTTGGCCAGATCGCCATGCTCGCTGACTTCCATGGCGCCAAGGATGGACAGATCGATATGGCCGCCGCGGATCATGGCGAAGGAATCCGCCGAGGAAAAAAACGAGGTCTGCGGCAGCGCCGTCACGGTCTGCTTGCCGGCATTGATGAGGTCGGCATCGACTTGCGTCTCGGTCGGGAACGGGCCCATGCCCAGCATGCCGTTCTCCGATTGCAGCGTCACATGCATGCCATCGGGAATGTAATTGGCGACCAGTGTCGGAATGCCAATGCCGAGATTGACATAAAAGCCGTCGCGCAATTCCTGCGCGGCGCGTTTTGCCATGTCGTCACGTGTCCAGGCCATGTCAGCTCTCCCGCCCGATCTTCATTCTCTGATGGTGCGCTTCTCGATGCGCTTTTCGAATGTCATACCTTCGATGATGCGCTGGACGAAAATGCCCGGCGTGTGGATGTGATCGGGATCGAGGCTGCCGAGCGGCACCAGTTCCTCGACCTCGGCCACCGTCACCTTGCCGGCCGTCGCCATCATCGGGTTGAAGTTGCGCGCCGTCTTGCGGAAGACGAGATTGCCTTCGGCATCGCCCTTCCACGCCTTGACGATGGACAGGTCGGCCACAAGTCCGGTTTCGAGGATAAACGTTTCACCGTCGAAGACCTTTTCCTCTTTGCCTTCGGCGATCATCGTGCCGACGCCGGTCTTGGTATAGAAACCGGGAATGCCAGCCCCACCGGCGCGAATGCGCTCGGCCAGCGTGCCTTGCGGATTGAATTCGAGATCGAGCTCGCCGTTCAGATATTGCTTCTCGAAGGTCGCGTTCTCGCCCACATAGGAGCTGATCATCTTCTTGATCTGGCGCGTCTGCAGCAAAAGCCCGAGGCCGAAATCGTCGATCCCGGCATTGTTGGAGATCACGGTCAGCCCGGTCACGCCGGAATCGCGCAGGGCCGCGATCAGATGTTCGGGAATACCGCACAGGCCAAAACCGCCGCTCATCACGGTCATGCCGTCGAACAGCACGCCGTCCAGCGCGGCCTTCGCATCGAGGTAAACTTTCTGCATGTCCTATCGTCCGTCTTGCCGGAAGGCGCCATTCGCGCCTCTGTATTGGAGACAGAAGGCTTTACGAATAAAGGACGGGACGCGCAAGCGCATGATGGGCGGGCGGGCGCGCCGTGGGCACGGCCTGTGGCCTCAAATGGGCAAGCCATGCCGCCGGAGCAATCGGCGCTGGCCTTCAGTGCCGCCACCTTTGTGTGGGATCGCCATGGCTGGGAATACGGACCACCAGCCTGAGCCGGCTTCATCTCGGCCAGCCATCACTTTTGACAGCGATCAGTCTTTGGGAATGCGGTTCCGGAATTCCTCGGTCGAATTGGTGCGGGGGAAGTCCGTGTCGGGCACGGGCACATCAAGAAAAGCGCACAGCGGTTCCCAGCCCTGTTTGACGTCATAGACCAGCAGCTTTTCGGGCGGCACCTCGCGCTTCACCGCATCATTGTGCGCCTTGTACACGGAAAGGACGTGATCCTTGTCGATGTTTCCGCCGAAGGTCTTGTCGCGCACGACATAGCTGGACATGCGGATCTGCGGCCCGCGCACCGGATCCTCGGCCACGGCATCGGCACGGGCGATGATCTCGAAGATCGTGCGCGACATGGATTTGTACCAGTCTTCCGGATCGCGCTCGCTCAAAAGCACCTTGGCGTTCGGGAACACCGCCATCAACTCGCGCCAGAAATAGCAGCCGGGCCAGTCCACGCTGGCGCGATAGGGGCCGAGGAAGGCCTGCCAATCGGTGGGCGCGCCATCGGCCGCCTCACGCCAGACGGGCGCATGCTCGGGATGCGCGAACACCTCCGTCATGTGATAGCAGGGCGCGAAGCCAAGCGTTTCCAGCGCGGATTTCAGGGACAGGGTTCCGGTGCGCCCGAAACCGGCGCCGATAATCTCCAGGCTCATGAATGGGGTCCGTTTCTTGCCGTCTGATGAATGGATTGACGGCGGGAATCTGACGCAGCGCGGCCCGCCCCGCAAGCCATCCGCTTTGCTAGACTGATCCGGCCCCGATGGAACAGATTCCGTGATCCGCCATTCGCTCTCGACGCTTGCCCTGCTTGGGCTCCTCACCGGCCCGGCCGCCGCTTCCATGCGCCTGACCAGCTATGACATCACGCAAGGCGCCGCGATCTCGCGCGAGCAGGTTTATTCCAATTGCAATGGCGACAATCTCTCGCCGGAACTGAAATGGTCGGGCGCCCCGGCGGCGACGAAAAGCTTCGCGCTGACGCTCTATGACCCCGATGCGCATGGCGGCTGGTGGCACTGGATCGTCTTCGCCATTCCCAAAGACCAGCACGAGCTGAAACAGAATGCCGGCGATCCCGATCGCACGTTGCTGCCGGGCGCGGCGATGGAAGGCACCAATGATTTCGGCAGTGTCGGCTATGGCGGCCCCTGCCCGCCGGCCGGCGACAAGCCGCATCGCTACATCTTCACGCTGTGGGCGCTAAACGCGGCGACGGCGCCGTTTGGAACGGATGTGAAGGGCGATGCGCTCGAGCCCTGGCTCAAGACGCACGCCATCGCGACGGCAACGCTGACCGGAAAATACGGACGCTGACTAATCGGACGGCACGACATCCGTCAGCCGGTCGACCTTGCGCATCTTCGGGAAGCCCCACATCCACAGCGCGACCACGGCCAGCGTGCCCAGCCCGCCGACGATCACCGCCGGCACCGTGCCCCACCAGCTCGCCGTGATGCCGGATTCGAATTCGCCGAGTTCGTTGGAGGCGCCGATAAACAGCATGTTCACCGAGCTGACGCGGCCGCGCATCGCGTCCGGCGTCGCCATCTGAATCAAGGATGTGCGGATGAACACCGACACCATGTCGGCCGCACCCAGAACGAACAGCGCGCCGAGCGAGAGATAGAAACTGGTCGACAGGCCAAAGACGATGGTCGACAGCCCGAACACGGCCACGGACGCGAACATGATCGGCCCGGTATGGCGTTCGAGCGGACGGCGGCCGAAGGCCAGCGCCATCAGCATGGCACCCACCGCCGGGGCGCTGCGCAAAAGGCCGAGTCCGACCGGCCCGACATGGAGGATGTCGCGCGCAAAGGCCGGGAGCAGCGCCACCGCGCCGCCCAGCAGCACGGCAAACAGATCGAGCGAGATTGCGCCCAGCACCACGGGCCGCGTGCGCACGAAGCGGATGCCTTCAGCCACGCGCTCATAGGCGGAAAGGCCGTTGGGGGCCGCTTCGCCGCGCCGCCGTCCGCCCAGCGTCGAAATGCCGATGGCCGCGCCCAGGAAGCAGGCCGCGCAGACCGTATAGGCTTCGACCGGCCCCAAGACATAAAGAAAGCCGCCAAAGGCCGGCCCGGCGATCACCGCCGTCTGGAAGGCCGAGGAACTCCAGCCGATGGATTTGGGCAGCTTCTCCATCGGCACCAGGAAGGGCAGAAGCGAAGAGCCCGCCGGGCCCGAAAAGCCGCGCGCCGCGCCGAACAGCGCCAGCACCGCATAAAAGGGCCAGACCTCGGTCGGATGGTCGAGGCTGAGGACCACCAGAAGCACGCCGCAGATCGCATCGACGCCCAGCGCCGCCGTGTAGACGATTCGCTGGTCGAGGCGGTCGGAAATGTCGCCGGCCGGAAGCGTCAGGAGGAACATCGGCACGAATTGCGCGAGCCCGACCAGGCCCAACGCCAGCGGATCGCGCGCGATGGCATAGATCTGCCAGCCCACCGCCACCGACATCACCTGCATGGCGACGGTGGCAAGGAAGCGGCTGGCGAGGAAAATTGTGAAATCGCGCTCGCGATAGGGCGAGGCGGCGGCGATATCGGTCATGGCCGCCACAGAGCCCGAAGAACCCGGTTCGTCAACGTCCATCAGACCATACCGGCCCTGCCCGCGACGGCGCGGTAGAAGGCGAGCGTGCCGCGCACATACGCCTCTTTGGTGAAATCGCGGTCATAGGTGGTGTGACCACCGGCGACAATCCGTGCGCGCAATTCCGGCTCGGCGATCACCCGGGCGATGGCGGCGGCGAGCGCGCCGGCATCGTCAATCGGCACCATCAGGCCGTTCTCGCCATCCTTCACATAGGCCCGCGGGCCCTGCGCCGCCGCCACGATCAGCGGCGTGCCCGACGACCAGGCCTCGGCCATCACCGTGCCGAAGGGCTCGTAGCGCGAGGGCATGACGCAGATATCGGCCGCCGCCAGCAACGCCGCACGGTCGTCGCGCCAGCCGAGAAAGCGCACCCGATCCTCAAGGCCGAGCTTGCGCATCTGCGCTTCATAGGCCGTGCGCTCCTCGCCCTCGCCCGCAATCCAGAGATGGGCCTCCGGCACTTTGGCCAGCGCATCCAGCAGCGTGTCGACGCCCTTCTTGGGATGAAGCCGCGCCAGGATCAGGAGGAGCGGCACGCCCTCCGGCGTATCGAGGCTGGCGCGGGAGACCGGCGCCGCCGTTTCTTCCTCGGACAAGGCCGAGAAGGTGTGGACCCGGGCCGTGCGCGCCGGATCGGCCCCGCCCTCCTGCAGATGGCGGATCAAATCGGGCGTGATGCCGATGAAATCGTCGCAGGAGGTGAAATCCTTCATCTGCCGGTAGCCGCCGAACCAGCCAATATTGGCGATGCCGGGCGCACGCACGGCGAAGCGCGCGGCGCGGCCGGTCCAGAACTGGGCGAGATTGGGCTTGAAGCCGGCGCGCGCCGCAGCGAACACGCGCGCCGTCGGCCACGGCCACCAATTGGTGAAGCCGGCCGTGGCGAAGGGGATGCCGGCCTTCGCCAGCCGCTCGAGCTGGTGCGGGACGTTGGGCCGGCAGATCACGAATTGTTCAAGACCGGCCTCGGCCAGCGCCACCACGCCATCGAAAAAGAAGGTCTCGATGCCGCCGACCGGCGCCCCGGCCATGGCTTGCAGCACACGAAGGCCGGAGGGGTCAGAGCCTTGGGGCTTGGCACGGGAACTGTGAAAACTGACGGACAAGACAGTCTCGGGGATGGACACCGTTGCCCAACACTCCTACAGGGCAAAGTACCGGGTTGACGAGACGAATTTTCTCCCCAGATAGGGAATGAGGGTTCGCCCCGGCCTCAAAGCGACACCATCGCAGGGACACGTAGGCCATGCCATGGCGACGAGTAACTTCCGGTTTGCCAAGCAGCGAGTTGCTTGCCGAACGATGGCGCGCGCGCCCTTTGCGACAACTCGCGACAAAGCTTACGGGTTTGTGCGCCCGCCCGGGCTTGTGTGCACACCGTCAACGTAGCGATTTCTTGTCCGAAGGTCGACGCCAACCAAAGCGGCCCGAATGAGACGGCCGATGACGCGTTTCGACAACACCTCACGGCGTGCCGGCGGTCCGTCCGCGACCATCCTGATGAAAGAAATATTCGATTTGCCAAGCAGAGAGTTGCTTTCCGAACGCTGGCGGGCCCGCCGGGCCATGCCACATCCCGCGCCTGTCTTCATGTTCGGCAATCAGAAAGCCGGCAGCACGGCCATCGCCGCCTTGCTCGCCGCCGCGACCGGCAAGCACGCGACGCTCGATCTTCCGGGCACCAAGGCACCGTATTTCGCGCGGCTGACGCGGGGCGAAACCCCGCTCGAACGCTTCGTCGCGCAAAATGCCTTCAGCTTCTCGGCCCCCATCATCAAGGATGGCAGTCTGACCTTCGTGGCCGAAGAGTTGATGGCGTATTTCGCGGTTCCGCGGGCGATCTTTATCCTGCGCAGCCCGCTCGACAATATCCGCTCCATCCTCGACCGGCTGAAACTGCCCGGAAATCTCGAGACGCTGAATGCCCGCACCGCCCGCATCAATGCGACCTGGCGCGAGATTCTCGCAGGCGAAGATCTCGGTTTCGCGCCCGATCACTACATCGCCATTCTGGCGCGGCGCTGGCAGCGGGCGGCCGAAATCTACGAGCGCAATCCGGATCGCTATGTGCGCACCCGCTACGAGGATTTCCGCGCCGACAAGATTGCCGAGGTCCGGCGTCTGGCCGAGGCCTTTGCGCTTCCCGCGCCCCACGATATTTCCGCGCTGCTCGAGTGCGACTTCCAGCGCCGCGGCAATCCGGACACCGATCTGCGCGCGTTCTTCGGACTCGAAAATTTCCAGCGGATCGTCGATATCTGCGGCGAGAGCGCCGCGCGCCAGGGCTATGAACTTGCCTGAGACACGGCGCTGCGACGCTGCCATTCCGCGCGCGTGATCGACCAGATTTCGGCTTCGAATTCCTCGCCGCCCGCCACCAGCTGCTGCGCGGGCCCGCGGGTTTCGCCAAGCCGCGCCGCCACCTTTTGCGAGGCGACATTGTCCTTGTCGATGCAGGAAATCAGCCTGTCGACGGGTTGCGTGAGGAAGGCATACGCCATGGACGCCGCCGCCGCCTCGCTTGCATAGCCATGGCCCCAATAGGGACGCCCGAGCGTCCAGCCGATTTCGAGGCCCGGCCAGCCCTCCGGTTGCAGCATGCCGACGCGGCCGAGCAGCGCACCGTCCGATTTGCGTTCCACCGCCCAGGGGCCGAAACCGCGCAAATACCAATGACCGATGTTGGTCGCGAGGCTGCGCCAGGCCATCTCGCGCGTCAGCGGCCGCGCCGCGATGAAACGCGCGACCTCAGGATCGGCGAGGAATGCGGCCATCGGCTCGAAATCCTCCGCCGTGTGACCGCGCAGAATCAAACGTTCGGTTTCAAGGCGCGGGATCATGCGGGAGCCCCTTCGAGATTGACGCCCCTACCTTGCCGCGCCGGCTCCGGCGTTGGAACGAGCGGCTGTGCGCCGGGGCTGGACCGGCTCGACCTCGTCGGTATCCGACAGGGTGATGGTGATGTGGTTCTCGCCCTCGACAACGCGGAACGATGTGCGCTTGAAGGAGGGTTCGCTCAGCACCGGATCGGCATTGTTGGAGAAGCCGTAAGGCTCTTCCGGCAGACCGAGCCAGCTGGTGTCGAATTTTCCGTTGCGGTTGATGTCCTGCATCATCTTGATGGCATAGACGCCCGGCTTCAGATCGTCGATATGGATCACCGTGACCGGCGACACCGCCTCGACATCGCGCGACAGGGTCGGGTGATCGTCGTCGTCGTAATTGGTTTTGGTGAACAGCGCCAACGACACGATCCCGCCCTTGGCCGAGACATTGCGCACGTCGACCGTCAGGCTCGCCGCCCAAGCTGCCGCAGGCACAAGAAGCGTCGCAGGCACAGCCGCGCTCGTCACCGCCAACAGGGCGGCCAATGCCAGAGCTTTCACCACGGGATACGCCCCTCCGCCGGCTCTCGTTTCTTGTTGTCTTGCCCGGCGTCCCGAAAGCAGCCCGACCCAACGCCTCACATCGCGTGCCCGATCCAGCATGCCCTGTCGGGCTTGGCGGCCACACGCAGTTTCCGGCCTTTTGGTCAATTCTGACCACCGGGCCGTTTTGCCAACTATCGAGCCTGTATGGCGAAAATACGACGCCGGCGGGGGGAGGCCCGGTTCAGCCGCCCTGCCGGGGGCCCGCCCGCTCCGGCCCGGCCGGGCCTGCGGCCACAGGTGCGGCGAATTCGGCCCGCGTGCGCGGCAGCGCATCGGGGAACTCGGTCTGGATGAAATCGATCAGCCCCTCGCGCACGGCACAGCGCAGGTCCCAGACCTTGGAGGAATCGGACGCGCTCATGATCGCCCTCAGTTCCATGGTCGATTCCTTGGCGTCGGTCACGACAAGCCCCGCCGCATCGCCATCCCACAGGGGCGAGGCCTTGATCAGTTCGATCGCCTTGTCGCGCACGCGCGCCACCGGCACGGTGTAATCGGTGTAGATGTAAACCGTGCCGATGATCCTGGAACCCGAATAGGACCAGTTGCGGAACGGCGTCTCCAGGAAATAGGACAGGGGCACGATCAGCCGCCGCAAATCCCAGATCCGCACCACCACATAGGTCGCGGTGAATTCCTCGATCCGGCCCCATTCGCCTTCGACCACAACGACATCGTCGAGGCGGATCGGCTGGGTCAGGGCAAGCTGCATGCCCGCGATCAGGTTCGACAGCACCGGCCGTGCCGCGAAGCCGGCGATGATGCCGGCAACGCCCGCCGAGGCGAACAGCGAAACACCGAACTGGCGCACCGTATCGAAGCTCATCAGCGCGAAACCCAGCGCGATGAAGACGATCAGGACATTGACGGCCCGCCGGAGCAGACGCATCTGCGTCGCCGCCTTGCGGGCGAGGAGATTGTCCTCGGCATCCATATGCAGGCCGTTGACGTAGCGCGTCATGGCGATGTTGACCGCCACATAGACGATCGAGCCGATCAGCAAGATGAAGCCTGCGAGCAAGGCTTTGCGCACGCCATCGAGCGCGGCGGCCCTGAGCGGCATCAACGGCATGGCCACATTGACGGCGAGAAGCACGATGGCGAAGCGCGCAATGCGCTGAACGCGGTAATAGATGAACTGGGCGAGCGTATCCCATCTCTTGATGAGACGGCTGGCGATCTTCAGCACCAGCCCTTGGAGGGCTAGTCCGCCCAGAAGGATGGCCGCGCCGACCGCAACGGCGGTCAGCCAGCGCGGCGACCAGGCGGCCAGATGTTTGAAGAAAAGCTCGACCGTGTGGAAATCCATGGCTGCATCGCTCCGGGCGCGGCGACGCCCTCATGCCACAAAACCGCCCTCATGCCACAAAACCGCCTCATGCCACAAAACAAAGGGCCGGACAGGCGCATTTCGCGCCGGCCCGGCCCTTTGGACGCTATCAGTAAGAAAACGGATCAGACCGCTTCCTTCAGCTCCTTGGCAGCGCGGAACGCGACCTTCTTGCTGGCCTTGATCTTGATGGCCTCGCCGGTGGCAGGGTTGCGGCCCATGCGGGCAGCGCGCTTGCGCACCTGGAGGATACCAAGCCCGTTCAGACGGACGCGCACGCCCTTCTTCAGCTGCTTGGTGATGAGCCCGGCCATATCGTCGAGAATGGCATTGGCCGCCTTGTTGGACAGCTCATGCATCTCGGCAAGCTGGGCGCCGAGCTGACGGGTCGTCATCGTCTCGACCTTTGCCTTGGTCGCCGTCTTCGCGGCTGTCTTGGTGGCCTTGGCGGGAGCCTTCTTCACGGCCTTCTTTGCAGTCTTGGCAGCTTTTGCCATGGGATTTGTCCTCTGCGAATCAAAGAATGCTTCGGAGTTTACTTGTTTTTGCGCATTCGTGAATCCGGGATAGTGCCCAAAATGCCCATTTTTGGGGATTATTTGCGCTTTCGAGGCCAATCGAACCCGGAAGACACAGCAGAAATGCCGATGGAATGGGGTTTTGCGGGCACCCGCTGCCACCAAATCGCGCTGCCACGGGCCTTTTCGCGCGGGTCTCAGCGCCGGAAATGAAAAACCCCGCGGGGCCGGGCCACGCGGGGATGATCGAAATGCACGATGCCAGAAGGCTTACTTCTTGGCCGCGTCCTTGGCCGCGATCTCGCTGGCGCGGTCGGCGCGCTCGGCGATACGGGCGGACTTGCCGCGGCGGCCGCGCAGATAATAGAGCTTCGCGCGGGCGACCTTGCCCTTGCGCACCACATCCACCGAATCCACCAGCGGGCTGTAGATCGGGAACACGCGCTCGACGCCCTCGCCATAAGAGAGCTTGCGCACGGTGAAGCTCTCATTGAGCCCCGCGCCCTGACGGGCGATGCACACGCCCTCAAACGCCTGGATGCGTTCGCGCGTCTTCATCTTCTTGGTCTTTTCGTCGAAGCTGGCGTCGATCACCTTGACGTTGACGCGCAGCGTGTCGCCGGGACGAAAGTCGGGAGCCGGCTTGTCACCGCGCAGCGCAGCGGCCTGCTCGGCTTCGAGGGTCTGCAAAAGGTTCATTGTCTCTAACTCCGTCGGACCGATTGAAATGGCCGAATTCTTTTTGATTGGTGGCCGGCCGCGGCACAGACATCGTCTACCGGAAGGCTGGCCAGGAAGGGGCGCCGTATAACCTAGCTCTTGGCCTTTTCATAGAGGGCGAAGAGATCGGGGCGCCGGTCCGTGGTCAGGGCCTCGGCCTGGGACCGCCGCCAGCGGGCGATTTCCTTGTGATTTCCGCTGGTTAGAACATCCGGAATGGGCCGGCCCTCGAATTCCTGGGGCCGGGTGAATTGCGGATATTCGAGCAGATTTTCGCTGAAGCTTTCTTCGCTGGGGCTGGCCTCGGCGCCGAGGACGCCGGGGATCAGCCGCACCGCGGCCTCGACCAGCGCCATGGCCGCGATTTCCCCGCCGGCCAGCACGAAATCGCCCAGGCTCACCTCTTCGAGGCCGCGCGCATCGATGGCGCGCTGATCGAGCCCTTCAAAGCGGCCGCACAGCAACGTGACGCCGGGCCCTTCGGCCAGTTCGCGCACCCGCGCCTGACCAAGGGGCCGTCCACGCGGAGAGAGATAGATGGCCGGGCCAATCGCGCCCTCGGCGCGGGCGGCATCGAGCGCGGCGGAAGCCACATCGGCCCGCATCACCATGCCCGGACCACCGCCGGCCGGGGTGTCGTCAACGCTGCGATGACGCCCAAGCCCATGATCGCGAATATCGCGCACGCCAAGGCTCCACAGCCTGCGCTCCAGCGCCTTGCCCAGCAGCGAAGTTCCCAGCGGACCCGGGAACATCTCCGGAAAGAGCGTCAGCACGGTGGCCGACCATGGCGCCGGCGAGGTCACTTCAATTCCATCTTGAAGCCGACATGGGTGGCGACGAAGCCGACCCGTTCATAGAAGATATGGGCCCGGCCGCGGCGCTTGTCCGAGGTGAGCTGCACCAGCTTGCAGCCGGCCGCCCGGGCCTCGTCGATGGCATAATGCAGCAGCGCGTCACCGATGCCTTGCCCGCGCATGGGCCGGGCGGTGCGCACGGCTTCGATCTGGGCGCGCCTGGCACCGCGGCGCGACAGCCCGGCAATGATCGCCAGATGCATCGTGCCGACGATCTGGCCGTCCTTTTCCGCAACGATGATGCGGTTGTTCGGCTGGGCCGCCACCTCATCGAACGCGGCCTCATAGACCGGATCGACGCCGTCGGCTTGCGGGCTCTCGCGCTGACCACCCAGGCCGTCATCGGCGAGCATGGCGATGATGGCGGGAAGGTCTTCGCGCCGCGCCTCGCGGAAGCTGAGTTCGCTCATTCGACATTGCCTCTGTGCTGCGGATCGTTTTCGGCTTCGATGTCTTCGGGCGTGACGACGATCACGCGCCCGCCCGGAACATCCACTGTGGGAACGAATTCGCGCGTGAAAGGCAGCAGCGCGTCGCTGCCATCCGGCTTTTCGATGTCGAGCACATCGCCGGCGCCGAAATTGTGAATGCCGCGGATATGGCCGATCAGCCGGCCTTCCTCATCCTCGGCGCGAAGGCCGATGAGATCGGCATGATAGAATTCTTCGGCCTCGGCATCGGGCAGGGCGTCGCGCGCGACGAACAGCTCCGTCCCCTTGAGGGCTTCGGAGGCGTCGCGGTCCGCCACGCCCTCGAAGCGCACCACCGCGCTCGCCGCATCGAGCCCGCGCACGGCGGCGACGGTGAAGCTGCGGCCGTCCTTTGTGTGCAGCGGACCATAGGCGCCCAGCCGATCGGGCGTTTCGGTGAAGGTTTTCACCTTCACCTCGCCCTTCAGGCCATGGGCGCCGATGATCGCGCCGAGAAGGATACCGGCCGCCATGGCGATCGCGCGGCCCTACTCGGCCGCGGCTTCGCCTTCGGCGGCTGCTTCCGCCGGCACGGCGGCAGCGGCAGCGGCGGCGGCCGCGTCGGCGCGTTCCTGCGCCTTCTTCTTCGGCTTGGCCTTTTCCGGATTGCTCTTGATGCGCGGCTTGGTCAGGCCGGCATCGGCCAGAAAGCGGTTGACGCGATCGGTGGCGATGGCGCCCTTGCCGATCCATTCCTTGGCCTTGTCGAGGTCGAGACGCAGACGCTCGGCATGATCCTTGGGCAGCAGCGGGTTGTAGAAGCCCAGCTTCTCGATGAAGCGGCCATCGCGCGGGGAATGCGAATCGGCAACGACAATGGCGTAATGCGGGCGCTTCTTGGTGCCGCCGCGCGACAGGCGGATCTTGAGAGACATGTTGATTTCCTTCTTCGTCTGAACTGAAAAACTGAACGCTATTTCTTCGGCATCATGCCGGGAGGCAATTGGGGCATGCCGCCGCCGAGCATGGAGGCCAATCCGCCCATGCCGCCGCGCATACCCTTGCCGCCCAAGCGGCCCATCTTCTTCATCACATCCGACATCTGCCGGTGCATCTTCAAAAGCTTGTTGACCTCGGAGACCTCGACGCCCGCGCCCTTGGCGATGCGCTTCCTGCGCGAGCCATTGATGAGATCGGGCTTGGCGCGTTCCGTCTTGGTCATCGAGGAGATGATCGCTTCCTGGCGTGTCAGCATGGAATCGCCCATGCCGGAGGCGGCGAGCTGATCCTTCACCTTGCCGACGCCCGGCAGCATGCCGAGCACGCCCTGCATGCCGCCGAGCTTCTTCATCTGCTGCAATTGCTGGGCAAGGTCGTTCATGTCGAACTCGCCCTTCTTCATCTTGCGGGCGAGCTTCTCGGACTCTTCCTTGTCGAAGGTCTCGGCCGCCTTCTCGACCAGCGACACGACATCGCCCATATCGAGAATACGGTTGGCGACACGCTCGGGATGGAAGGCTTCCAGCGCATCGAGCTTTTCGCCGACGCCGAGGAACTTGATCGGCGCGCCGGTGACCGCACGCATCGAAAGCGCCGCACCGCCGCGCGCATCGCCATCGGCGCGCGTCAGGATAATGCCGGAGAGCTTCACCCGCTCGTTGAACGACTTGGCGATATTGACTGCGTCCTGGCCGGTCAGGCTGTCGGCGACGAGGATCGTTTCATGCGGATGAACCTGATCGCGCACGGCGGCGACCTCGGCCATCAATTGCTCGTCGATATGCTGGCGGCCGGCGGTGTCGAGGATGACGACGTCATAGCCGCCGACTTTCGCGCTCGCCATGGCGCGCCGGGCGATATCGACCGGACCCTGTCCGGCGACGATGGGCAGCGTCGCCACCTCGGCCTGCTCGCCAAGGATCTTGAGCTGCTCCATGGCGGCGGGGCGGTTGACGTCGAGCGAGGCCATCAGCACCCGCTTCTTCTCTTTGGTCTGCAGCAGCAAGCCGAGCTTGGCCGAGCTGGTCGTCTTGCCCGAGCCCTGCAGGCCGACCATCAGGATCGGCGCGGGCGGCGAGCCCAGATCGAGGGCGGCATTGTCGGTGCCCAGCGTCTCGACCAAGGCATCGTGGACGATCTTGACCACCTGCTGGCCGGGGGTGACCGAGCGGATAACGCTCTCGCCCACGGCGCGCGGACGCACCTTCTCGATGAAGTCCTTGACCACCGGCAGCGCGACATCGGCCTCGAGCAGGGCCACGCGCACTTCGCGCAGCGCCTCGTCCACGTCGCCCTCGGAGAGGGCGCCGCGGCCGCGCAGCCGGTCGAATGTGGCGCCGAGGCGCTTCTGAAGACTGTCGAACATGCCCAAATCCAATACGCAAAGCAGTAACGCCCCAGGGGGCGCACCTGCGCTGCCTGGGGGCGATCCCGAGCCGGGCCCGGGACCGGAAGTCTGATGAACGGCTTCCGGATGGGAGGGGATTTAGGCGCGAAGGCCTTGAGAGTCAAATTCCGGGGCAGGCAGCCCCGGCCTCGCAGCAGGGGAGATCAGAGGCCGCCGGCCGCCGTGGCCAGGCCCCGGCCAGCGTCGCGCGAACTGCGCCATGCGGGCGGCGGATTGCTGCAGGCCCCGAAATAGACGGCCGCCGTCGCGAACACGCCCACACCCAGAAGGGCCAACGATTCCAGACCGGTCGGGGCCGCGAAGGCCTTGACCGCCAGCCCGGCCATCCACACGAGGCAGATGACGCGATGCAGCTGCATCCCCGGACGCAGCGGATTGGCCTGGGCGGCCGGGCGCGCCTGACCGCCATCCGCCTTGCGGAACACGCCGCGCAGGATCGTCAGCGCCCAAAGCCCCAGCACCACCAGCAGACCGCGAGCGGCAGCAATGCGGACATCATGGCCCGCCACGGACGCGGCCAAGGCATCGGCCTCGGCGCAAATCCAGGCCAGCGAGGCCAGATCGAGGCACCAGCGCGCCGCGCTGTGCGGCCCGAGCGCCCATTGGCGGTCCATCCAATCGGCCAGCGGCTGGAACAGCCGGTCGATCAGCACATCGTCAAAGCGCGTGAAATGTTCCGTCATTGCCTCATTCCAAGACAGCCCAACGCCAGGGCGTCACAAGAAACGTGCTCGAACCGGCATCATGCCTGCACAGTGGTTACCGCACGGTTGCGACACTGCGTGGCGCACGGCATCGCCATTGGTCGCAGCAGCCGATCGATCAACCGAAAGGCGAAGCCCGCCGCACAGACGGCGCCAGGCGCTTCAGCGCCACCTGGAGATTGCCGAGCCTTGCGATATCGAGCTGCGGATCGGGATAATGTCCGGTCACAGATCCGCGCCACAGCATCGCTACCAGACCGATCGCCGGATAGACAAGCCGGGCGCATGGCGCAAATTGTCCCGTATATCTCTTCGGCACGGCGAACAATCGGAAGAGCGCGAACAGCGCAGACGCCGCAGTGTGAAACGCAAGATCGGCGAAGCAAAACGCGTTGCGTTGTTGCGCTATCGGAAGGTGCCTACTTCAATCCCAGCTTCTTCTGGAAGAAGGTGTAGGACATCGCCCAGTAATCGGCCGCCTCTTCATGGGTTGCGCCCGGGCCGTGACCGCCTTCGGCCGCTTCGTTGAACAGCACCTTGTGGCCTTGCGCTTCCATCTTCGCGGCCATCATGCGCGCCCAGATCGGCGTGACGCGATCGTCGCTGGTTTCGGTGATGAACAGCACCGGCGGATAGGTCTTGTCGGCATGCACATTCTCGTAAGGAGAATAGGTGCGGATATAGGCCGCCATTTTGGGATCCGCCGGATCGCCATATTCGCCGACCCAGGACGCGCCCGCGCCGTAACGGGTGTAACGCAGCATATCGATCAGCGGGCGCTGGCAGACAACCGCCGCGAACAGATCAGGCCGCTGCGTCATCGCCGTCGACACCAGCAAACCGCCATTCGAGGCGCCGACAATGCCCAGCATCTTCGGCGTCGACCAATCATGCTTGACGAGATCGGCGCCCACCGCTTCGAAATCGTCATAGGCGCGCTGGCGATGCGTTTTGAGCGCGGCCTGATGCCAGGCCGGACCGAAGGCCCCGCCGCCGCGAATATTGGCGACGGCAATGGCGCCGCCCTTTGCGAGCCACACCTGCCCGGCATCCAGCGGGCGATGACCGTCATCCCAATACCACGGCGTCAGCGACAGATTGAAGCCGCCATAGCCATAGAGGATCGTCGGGATCGGCCCCTTGGCATCCTTCGGCCGGATCAGGAAATAGGGAATCTTCGTGCCGTCCTTCGACGCCACCCAATGCTGCACGACGGAGACCTTCGACGCATCGAAGCGCGCGGGCAGCGCATAGATTTTCTTGGGCTCGTGATTGCCGCTATCGACATAGAGCGTCGGCGGCTGGGTGAAGCTCTCAAACTTCACATAGGCCTGGCCGCCCAACGGATTGGCCGAGACGATATGGACCGAACCGTCCTTCGGCAGGTCGACCTTGTACGAAGACCACTTGCCGCCTTCGAAATGGAAGGCGCGCACGCTGCCCGTCACATCCTTGTAGATCGCGGCATAGACCGCTTCGCCCCCGCACGCGACATTGTCGATATCGACCATCTCATGGTCGCCCGGCGTGTAGAGAACATGCGGGCCCGGCCCACCGGCCATCCGCTCGAACCCCGGCGCGGGCACGGCGATCAGCGAGCCTTGCGCAATCGTCTTGCCGCCTTTTGGCGTCCAGGCCTTCTGCAACACGAAGATGAGCTGGCCGTCGGTCACGCCTTCGAGCACCGCTTCTTCCGGCACGTCGATCCGCCTGGTGCCGCCATTGGCCGCCACGTCGTAATAGTCGGTCTTGAAGAAGCTCGGTTTGCGTTCGATCAGCGCGACCGTGTTGAGAGGCCCGTGGAACACGACCGGGCTGGCCGCCATATCGGTCTTGCGCGCTTCGAACAGGGTTTGCGCCTGATCGAGGCGCTGGCCGCGATGCCACAGCTTGACGATGCGCGGATAGCTCGACGGCGTCATCGAACCCGGCCCGAAATCGCTCGCGAACAGGATCGTGTCCTTGTTCACATAGGCGGCCGTGGATTTCGCCACCGGCAGGCGGAAGCCATCCTTCGGAAAGGCCTTGGTCTTGGGATCGAATTCGCGGATGACGATGGCATCGCCGCCGCCGGGCGACAGCGAGATCAGGCAACGGTCAAACGCCTTGGTGCAATCGGCGCCCTTCCACACCCAGTTCTTGCCGGTCCTGGCATCGAGCGCGTCGATGTCGAGCAGCGTCTGCCAATGGGGATGGCCCGAATTGTAATCGGCGATTTTCGTGCGCCGCCACACCCCGCGCACATGATGCGCGCCCTGCCAGAAATTGTAGACCCACTTGCCCTTCACCTGCGGCTCGGCGATGCGGTCCTTGGCGTTGAGCATGGCCAGGATGGTGGCGCGGGTCCGCGCATAATCGGGATCGGTCTTGAGAACGGCGTTGGATTTGTCGTTCTGCGCCTTGACCCAATCCGTCGCCCGTTGCCCATGGATTTTCGCCAGCCACAGATAGGGATCGCGATCGACCGGCGTGACCTCGGACGCCGCTGCCCTGGACGGCCCCGCATCGGCGGCATCGAGCGCCTGCCAGGCACCGGCGACGGCACAGGCGGCGACAACGCCCGCGAGCAGCTTGCGATAGGTCAAGAATGTCTCCCGTCTCAACTCCAGCCGGGAGCCTTGTGCGCAATCGCGCCCGCCGCGGTCAAGTCACGCGCTGTAACATGTCCGCGATTTAGGAGAACGATCAGCCGCCGAGGCCGAGCTTGCGCTTGAGATAGACAAAACTCAGCGCCCACATTTCCGCGGCCTGCTTGTGATTGGCCGCGGCGGCATGGCCGCCATCGGTATTTTCATAAAACAGCACCTGATGGCCTTGTTGTTCCATCTTCGCGGCCATCTTGCGCGCATGAACGGGCGTGACGCGATCGTCCGATGTCGCGGTGACGAAAAACACCGGCGGATATGTCCTGTCCTTGCGCACGTTCTGATAGGGCGAATATTTCAGGATCGCCGCGCGCATCTTGGGATCGGCGGGATCGCCATATTCGGCCTCCCACGAGGCGCCGGCGCCGATATGGGTGTAGGCGATCATGTCGATCAGCGGCACCTGACACACGACAGCGCCGAGCAATTCGGGATGCTGCGTCATCACGGTCGAGACGAGCAGCCCGCCATTCGAGCCGCCCATGATGCCGAGCTGTTTCGCGCGTCGTGAAACCGCGCGTTTCGAGATCGGCGGCCACCGCTGCGAAATCGTCGAAGGCGCGCTGGCGATGCTCTTTGAGCGCGGCATCGTGCCAGGCCGGACCGAACTCGCCGCCGCCGCGGATATTGGCGACGACAAACGCGCCGCCTTTGGTGAGCCAGAGCTTGCCGAAATTGGCCGAATAGGACGGCGTCAGCGAAATCTCGAACCCGCCATAGCCATAGAGCACGGTCGGGATCGGGCCCTTCGCGTGTTTCGGGCGGGTGATGAAGTAGGGGATCTTCGTGCCGTCTTTCGACGTGGCCTCGAACTGCTCGGTGACGAGGCCGCTGGCATCGAAGCGCGCCGGCAGAGATTTGATCGGCGCAGGCGTGCCCTCGCCGGCATAAGAATAAAGCGTCGTCGGCTGCAGATAGGATTCGAAGCTGAACTGCGCTTCCGGCCCCCAATCATTGGCCGCCATCACATGGGTCGCACCGCCATGGGGCAGCGCGATGGTTTCGTCCGCCCATGTGCCATCGGGTTGCGGCGCGAATTTGCGCACGGAGCCCACGACATTGTCGTAGATCGCGACATAAGCCGCGTCGCGCCCCGTCGCCACCTGCTCGACGGCGCTGCGCGGGCCGGGCGTAAACAGCACGGCGGGTTTGCCGGCCGTTCCGCTCTTGAGGAATTCGGCGAGCGGGAAGGCGATCAGCGCGCCCTGTTTGTAGATGGTATCGCCATCTTTCCAGTCCTCGCGCAGCGTCAGCAGCAGGCGGCCTTTCACATAGCCCTTCACATCGGCGCTGAGCGGCAACGGCAATTTCACCGCCTTGCCTTCTGGCGTGACCGCAAAATATTCACTTTGGAAGAAAGTCACCGCGCGCACGATCAGCGGCACGGTGCCGTCCGCGCCGTGAAACACCATGGGCGCGACCAGCACGTCTTCTTTCTTGCCTTCGAAAATCGTTTTGGCATCGGCGACGGGCTCGCCGCGCGTCCACAATTTCACGATGCGCGCATAGCCCGAAGTGGTCAGCGAGCCCTTGCCGAAATCGGTTGCGAACAGCACGCTGTTGTCGCCGATATAGGACGCATTGGATTTGGCTTCGGGCAGGGTGAAGCCATCCTTCACGAAGCTTTTCGTCTTGAGATCGAATTCGCGGATCACGACGGCATCGCCGCCGCCGCGCGACAGCGACAGAAGCGCCCGCGTCAGCGAGGGCGCGCGTTCGACGCCCTTATAGACCCAGTTCTCTTTTTCGTCGGCCGCCAGCTTGTCGATATCGAGCAGGGTGTGCCAATGCGGTTTGGGCTTGGCATAGTCGGCGATCGAGGTCACACGCCAGATACCCTTGGGGTTCTGCGCGTCCTGCCAGAAATTGAACGCCTCATTCTTGACCAGCGAGACATAGGGAATGCGGTCTGTGGCATCGAGCACGGCCAGGATCTGGTCGTAATCTTTCTGGTAATCGGGATCGGCTTTGAGGGTTTTGAGCGCAACGGCGTTCTGCGCCTTGACCCAGTCCAGCTGGCGCGCGCCATGCACGTCCTCGAGCCAGGCCCATTCGTCACTCGTCGTGTTCACGCTTTTTGCTCCTGCTTGCGAAGCCGCCATCAGCGCCGCCGCGACCACCACCGCACCCAAACCGAGCCCGCGCATGCGTCACCCCGTCTTTGCCACATAAGGTTTGTCGCCAGCGCCGCAAGGCCGGTCAAGCGGGCGGCACGAGCATGGTCAGTTTGAGATCGGGATGGCCGGCCAACTGGAAGCTCACCTGTTCGAGCGCCAGCGCGCCTTCGCTGGGATGATGGAAACGGCGCACACCGCCTTCGCGTTCGAGCACGCCATGGCTTTCCCAGAACGCGGCAAAGTCCGGGCTGCGCGCCTTGAGCTCTTCGATCCATGCGACCATCGCCGGGTCGTCGCGCCAGGTGCTGCTGTCGGCGCGGAATTCGGCGGCCACGCGCCGCGCCCGCGCCGGCCAATCGTCGATCAGTCTGCGTGCGGCCGGCTCCAGAAAGATAAAGCGCAACAGATTGGGCGCGGCCTCGCCGCGGTCGAGCCAGCCGGTGAACAGATGCGCCGCCGGCCCGTTCCAGGCGCGCGCCGTCCAGAAACGGTCGAGCACATAGGCCGGGGCCATGATCGCGGCCACGGCGCCTTGCACCACGGCCGGCGTGGCTTCCATGGCTTCGACGCCCGGCGCGGGATCGCGCTTGCCGGCCAGTTCGAACAGATAGGCCCGCTCGGCACGGCTCAGGCGCAAACCGCTCGCCAGCCGGCCCAGCGAGGCGGCCGACAGCGCCACATCGCGGCCCTGCTCGATCCAGCTCATCCAGGTGGTGCTGAGGCCCGCCAGCAGCGCCGCCTCCTCGCGCCTGAGCCCGGGGGTGCGCCGCCGCGTGCCCGGCGGCAGGCCGAAATCGGCCGGCGTCAGCCGTTCGCGGCAGCGCCGGATAAACGCCCCCAATTCCTGCCGCTTCGCTTCGCCTCGCATGGTGACAAATATACCAGGATAAATTTGGCTCTTAAACGGGTATCTGAACGGCGCTATCCCGGCGGGGCAAGACCGGAGAACGCCCACCCAATGTCCGAGATGTCCGAGATGCCCAAACCCGCCGAGACCCACGATGCCACCGTGGAGCGCCAGTTCGGCGCCCGCGCCGAGGCGTATTTGCAGAGCCCCGTCCACGCCCGCGGCATGGGCCTCGAAGAGCTGACGGCGCTGGCCAGGGCCCATCCGCATGCCCGCATGCTCGATCTGGGCTGCGGCGGCGGCCATGTCAGCTTCGCCGCCGCCCCGCACCTGCGTGAGGTCGTGGCCACCGACCTGTCGCCACGGATGCTGGCGGTGGTGGCCAAGGCAGCGGCCGAAAAGGGCCTGACCAACCTCGTCACGCGCGAATGCCCGGCCGAGGCCCTGCCCTTTGAGGATGCGAGCTTCGACCTCGTCATGAGCCGGGTCAGCGCCCATCACTGGGGCGATCTGGAGGCGGGCCTGCGCGAGGCCGCGCGCGTGCTGAAACCGGGCGGCACCGGGGCTTTCGTCGACAGCGTCTCGCCGGGGCAGCCGCTGCTCGACACATGGTTCCAGAGCCTCGAATTGCTGCGCGATACCTCCCATGTGCGCAACTACGCTCCGGGCGAGTGGCAGGCAGCGCTGACCCGCGCCGGGCTGGTGCCGACCGCCATGCAGAGCTTCCGGGTGCGGCTGGATTTCGAGAGCTGGGTCGCGCGGATGGCCACCCCGCCGGAACTCGTCACGGCCATCCGCGCCCTTCAGGCCTGCATGCCCGAGCCCGTGGCGCGGCACTATGCGCTGGAGCCCGACGGCAGCTTCGCCATCGACATCGCCCTGTTCGAGGCCCGCAAACCCGGCTAACCCCGCACTGGCCCGGCCGGGCCGCACGCCCTATAAGGCGCCCATGACGGCGTTTTTGAAGATGCATGGCCTGGGCAACGACTTCGCGGTGTTCGACGCGCGGGGCGACGACTTGTGCCTGGACGCCGCTTTGGCCCGCGCCATTGCCGACCGCAAGACCGGCATCGGCTGCGATCAGGTGATCGCCATCCATCGCGCGAAAGATGCCGATGCCGAGATGCGCATCTTCAACGCCGATGGCGGCGAGGTGGAAAGCTGCGGCAATGCCGCGCGCTGCGTGGCGCGGCTGTTGATGGACGAGAAGGACGCGACGTCCGTGCGCATCGCCACCACCGGCGGGATGCTCGACTGCCGCGAGGCTGCCGATGGCCGCGTCAGCGTCGATATGGGCGCGCCGCGCTTCGACTGGAAAGCGGTGCCGCTGGCCGAACCGGCCGAGACCAACCATGTGCCCCTGACGATCGAAGGGCGCGATTACGACGCCTCCACCCTGTCGGTCGGCAATCCGCATGCCGTGATCTTCGTGGACGATGCCGGCGCGGTGCCCCTTGCCGCGCTCGGTCCCCTGTTCGAGCATCACAGGATGTTCCCGGCGCGGGTGAACACCGAATTCGTAGAGGTGTTATCACGTGACAAATTGCGCATGCGCGTGTGGGAGCGCGGCGCCGGCATCACGCGGGCCTGCGGCACCGGCGCCTGTGCCGTGGCGGTTGCCGCCCATCGCCGCGATCTGGCCAACCGCAAGGTCGAGGTGATCCTCGATGGCGGATCGCTCGAAATCGAATGGCGCGCCGGCGACGACCACATATTGATGACGGGCCCCACCACCCTCGTCTATCGCGGCGAGATCGATCTCAGCGCGCTGGAGGGGCCCGCATGAACGCGCCCCTGCGCCACAGCGAAAACCGCATCGTCACCTTTGGCTGCCGCCTCAACGCCTATGAGAGCGAAGCCATGCGCGCGCGCGCCGCCGAGGCCGGGCTCGACAATGCCATCATCTTCAACACCTGCGCGGTGACGGCCGAAGCCGTGCGCCAGTCGCGCCAGGCCATCCGCAAGGCGCGGCGCGAAAACCCGCACGCGAAAATCATCGTCACCGGCTGTGCGGCGCAGACCGAGCCCGACACCTATGCCGGGATGGACGAAGTCGATGCCGTGCTCGGCAATGCGGAAAAGCTTCAAGCATCTTCTTATACCGATTTCGGCATCGGAACGGCCGAGCGCGTGCGCGTCAACGACATCATGTCGGTCACCGAGACCGCGGCACAATTCGTGGACAGCTTCGACGGCCGCGCCCGCGCCTTCCTGCAGGTGCAGAATGGCTGCGATCATCGCTGCACCTTCTGCATCATTCCCTATGGCCGCGGGAACTCGCGCAGCGTGCCGATGGGCGCGGTGATCGACGAAGCGCGCCGTCTGGTCGAGGCCGGGTTCCCGGAACTTGTGCTGACGGGCGTCGACCTCACCTCCTATGGTGCCGATCTGCCGGGCACGCCCAGCCTTGGCCAACTCGTGCAGAAGATCCTGAAGCTGGTTCCCGAACTGAAGCGCCTGCGCATCTCCTCCATCGATTCCATCGAAGCCGACGACGCCTTCCTGCGCGCCATCGCCGAGGAAGAACGGCTGATGCCGCATTTCCATCTGTCGGTGCAGGCCGGCGACGACATGATCCTGAAGCGCATGAAGCGCCGCCATTCGCGCCAGCATACGATCGACTTCTGCGACGACGTGCGCCGCTTGCGCCCGGGTGCCGCCTTCGGCGCCGATCTCATCGCCGGCTTCCCGACCGAGACCGAAGAGATGGCTGCGAACACACGCCGCCTTGTCGGCGAGGCCGGGCTCACCTATCTCCATGTCTTCCCCTTCAGCCCGCGTGAAGGAACTCCGGCCGCCCGCATGCCGCAACTGAGCCGTGAAACCGTGAAGGCCCGCGCTGCCGCATTGCGTGCGGTGGGTGAGACGACGCAGGCCGCGCATTTCGCCTCGCTTGCGGGCACGACGCAGGAACTGCTGGTGGAACAGGCCGGCATGGGCCGCACACAATGTTTCGCGCCGGTACGCTTTTCAGGCCGCGGCCGAGCCCGGCTCCTTCATCACCGTGCGCATCACCGGCGCACGCGACAAACATCTGATCGGCAACGCATGAGAAGTTTCGGAGAAGCCCCGCCGCCGCCCACATTGATGGAGCGGCTTACCGCCGGCCTGTCGCGCAGCGCCGGATCTTTGGGCGCCAACCTCACCGGCGTCTTCAGCAAGAAAACGCTCGACAGCGAAACCGTGGCCGAGCTGGAAGAAGCGCTGATTGCCGCCGATCTCGGCGCAGGGCTTGCGGGCAAACTCGCCGGTGCCGTCGCCAAGGGCCGCTATGACAAGGAAATCTCGGAAGGCGAATTGCGCACCGTTCTGGCCGAGGAAATTTCCAAAATCATCGCCCCGGCCGAAAAGCCCTTCGCCATCGACGAAACAAGAAAGCCCTATATCGTGCTCGTCGCCGGTGTGAACGGCACGGGCAAGACCACGACCATCGGCAAGATTGCCTATCGCCTCGCGCGCGAGGGCAAAAAGGTTGTGCTCGCGGCCGGCGATACCTTCCGCGCCGCCGCCATCGAACAATTGCAGATCTGGGGCGAGCGCAGCGGCAGCGATGTGGTCGCGCGTGCGGCCGGCGCCGATGCGGCCGGGCTCGCCTTCGACGCGATCGAACGCGCACGCCAGACGGGTGCCGATGTCGTCCTCATCGATACGGCCGGGCGTTTGCAGAACAAGGCCGGACTGATGGCCGAACTCGAAAAGATCGCGCGCGTCATCAAGAAGCTCGATGCCGAGGCGCCGCATGCGGTGCTATTGGTGCTGGACGCGACCACCGGACAGAACGCGATCAGCCAGGTCGAAGCCTTCGGCGCATCCGTGCCGCTGACCGGCCTCGTCATGACCAAGCTCGACGGCACGGCCAAGGGCGGCATCCTGGTGGCGCTGGCCGACAGGTTCGGCCTGCCCGTCCATTTCATCGGCGTCGGCGAAGGGGCCGACGATCTGCAGGTCTTCGCGGCGGCAAGCTTCGCCAAGGCCCTGACGGGTGCGCCATGAGCAACCGCCCCGGCAACGCCAACGACAATGCCCGCAGCGGCCAGACGCCGCCGCTGGTGCGCCTCGCCTCCGATCTCGGCCCGCTGATCCTGTTCTTCGCGGCCTTTGAGGTCTGGGGCATCTATGCCGCCACCGGGGTCTTCATGGCCGCAGTGCTGACAGCGCTCGGTTTCGGCTATTGGCGCGAAAAGCGGGTCATGCCGATGCCGCTTTTTACGGCCATCCTTGTGCTGATCTTCGGTGGACTGACGCTCTATTTGAAGGACGCGACCTTCATCAAGATGAAGCCGACGGTTCTCTATCTATTCTTTGGGCTTTTGCTGATCGGCGGCCTGCGTTTCAATCGCCTGTTCATCAAATATGTGTTCGATCAGGCCTTCGAGCTGACCGAAGAGGGCTGGCGCAAGCTGACCTGGCGATGGGGCCTGTTCTTTCTCGCGCTGGCGGTCCTCAACGAAGCGGTGTGGCGCAGCTTTTCGACCGCCATCTGGGTGGATTTCAAGGTCTTCGGCATATTGCCGCTGATCTTCCTGTTCACGCTGACGCAGATGCCGCTGGTGATGAAGCACGAGCACAAGGGCGCGGACAATCGGCAAAACGAATGAGCGTCAACCGCCGGGCGGCGTCCACACGACCGGATTCGTGAAGGGCGCGAACACGGCTTTGCCTTCGGCTTCGCGACAATGGTTCAGCGCCCAGTGCACGCTGGGAAATGCCAATTCATTCCATGGGATATCGTCCCATGCGAACAGTCTGGTCTCCAGGCTTTCGGGACCCGGTGCGAAATCGTCCGTCTGAAGATGTGCGCGATACATCAGATGCACCTGGCTGATGTGCGGCACAGCATAGACCGCCAGAAGCGCATCAATGACAATGTCGCACGACGCCTCTTCATGGGCCTCGCGGCGCGCACCGTCTTCCGGCGTTTCATGTTCTTCGAGGAAGCCGGCGGGCAAGGTCCAGAAATTTTTCCGCGGTTCGATGGCGCGCCGGCACAACAAGATGTTGCGGTCAAAGGTGACGACGGAACCAACGATGATCTTGGGATTGGAATAATGGATGTGCCCACACCGTCCGCACACGTAGCGTTCGGCATTGTCTCCCTCCGGCACACGGCGTTCGAAGCCGGGACCGGGCGGCGGCTGGCGAAATTTGTTGCGCTCGCTCATTGAAATGAGAGTGCCCAATTCGTTCGCAATGCGAAAGCATGAAATGCGTGGCTATGACGCATGGGCCCATCATTCCGCGCCGATTTTCGAATCGAAACTGTTGTGTATTCGTCCGTCCCTCGTCTAATGTTCGGCCTCCGCGGGGGGACCGCGCGTGTGGCCGCGTGCCCTTGCATGAGGGATGGCACTGATCGAACCGGACAATTCGGAGCCGGCACCCGATCGGAACGACAGTCAGAACAACGCGCGACCTTCGCTCGGAATAGTAGTCGCGCTCGGAATAATAGTCGGACGTTTTGAGAACGGTGGGGTGGCTCCATGGCGGCGAAGGGACATCGGAAAGCGAACGGGGCTTTGGAGTTCGCTGAAACGCCGTCCTATCTCATGCGCCGCTGCCATCAGCTTTACGGCGATCTCTATGCGCGCGAAAGCGGTTCGCGCGACCTGACCAAGCAGCAATTCACGGTGCTGGGCGCACTCGAACATCACGAAGGCGCAAGCCAGACCGCGCTTGTCGAACTCACCGGCATCGATCGTTCGACGCTCGCCGAAATGGTGCGGCGCATGCTCGAGAAAGGCCTCATCACGCGCGAGCGCACCGAGGAAGACCAGCGCGCCAATGCCGTCGCCATCACCGCGGGTGGACGCAAATCCTTGCGCGCGGCACGCGCCGCCGCCGATCGCGCCGAGAAGGCCTTGCTCGACGCCCTGCCGGCCGCCGAGCGTCAGCGCTTTGTGAAATCGCTGGCCGCCATCGCCGCCGCCGCCGAGGAGATCATCGCCGAGGCCCCGCCGCCGCGCGCCCGGCGCAAGACCGCCGCGCGCCGCCGCAGCTAAGCCGCCCGCATCACACGCAGATATTGAGTTTGGAACCCGGCGCAGCCAGCGCGGCATAGCCGCCCGTCTGGCTATTTGCGCGCGCGATCGGTGCGGGCGCGGAGGGCGTTTGCGGGGCCGGCTTGCGCGGCACGTCTGCGGGTTTTTCAGCCGTTTCGGCCGCCCCTTCGAGATCGGGCAGGGCAAAGGGCCGGGCCGCCGGTTTGGCAGCCGCAGGCCCGGTGCCGGCGCCAGACGGCGACGCGGCCGGTCGTGCCTGCTGGGCAGCAAGAAGAAGATTGGCGGCGCTGATCTGCATCACCGCCAGTTTGACCAAACGTGGTTGCCAAAAGGTTTCCGGCTCAGCCGGCGGCGTGCGCTTTCGCGATCACCGGCACCAGATCGCTCTTGATGATCGAAGGCGTGAGCGGGCCGGCATGGCGCAGAAGCACCGTGCCCTTGCCGTCGATGATGAAGGTCTCGGGCACGCCGGTGATGCCCCATTCGATCCCCGCGCTGCCGGCCTCATCGAGATCGATGCGGGCGAAGGGATTGCCGACTTCGTTCAGAAACGCCTGCGCCTTGTCCGGCATGTCCTTGTAGACGATGCCGTAGAGCTGCACGCCGGGCATCTTTGCCAGCATCGGCAGGACCGAGGCTTCCTGACGGCAGGGGATGCACCACGAAGCGAAGAAATTGACCACAGTGACGTGGCCGGATTTGAGATCGGCAGGCGTGAAACCCTCCGTGGCCGGATCGAGCGGCGGCAGGGGCGTCGTCGGTGCCGGGTTGTCGACCAGCATGGAGGGCATCACCTCAGGCGGCGGCCCCATCAGGCTCTTGAACAGGAAGAAGGCCAGCCCCGCGAACAGGAGCACCGGAATGACGAAGATCAGCCGCTTCAATGCGTCTCGTCCTTGAGAGATTCGAGGAGTGCCAGCTCGGCCCGCACCTTGCGCCAGCCTGCGAACGTCCACAGCACCGCGCCGGCAAGGCCAATGAAGCTGACGCCATAGGACGGCCAGACATAGGCCGCATAGCCGCCCATGGCGAAGAATTGTGCCACGCTCATGCCGTCCCCATCTGCAATTGCAACGCGCGCGCACGGCGGGCGAGGATTTCAGTCCGTATACGCATGAACCACAGCGCAAAGAACAGGAAGGTGTACCCAGCCGCCATCAGGAACAGCGGCCACAGGAACACCGGCGCGATCAGCGGCCCGCCCTTGACGAAGATGCTCTCGCCCTGATGCAGCGTGTTCCACCAGTCGACGGAGTATTTGATGATCGGCAGGTTCACCGCGCCGACAATGGCCAGGATCGCGGCGGCGCGGGCGGCGCGCGTCTCGTCCTCGATCGCGTTCCACAGCGCCATATAGCCGAGATAAAGAAAGAACAGGAGCAGGAACGAGGTCAGCCGCGCATCCCAGACCCAATAGGCGCCCCACATCGGCTTGCCCCAGAGCGAGCCGGTGATCAGCGCCAGCGCCGTGAACAGCGCACCCAGCGGCGCGGCAGTCTTGGCGGCGACATCGGCCAGCGGATGACGGTTCACGAGCCCGAAGATCGAGGCCACGGCCATCGAGCCATAGGCCATCATCGCCACCCAGGCCGCCGGCACATGGATGAACATGATCTTGACCGTCTCATGCTGCTGGTAATCGGGTGGTGCCTTGAAGCCAAGATAGAGGCCCGCGCCCAGCGTCAGGATTGCGATGGCCCAGAACCAGGGCAGCAGCGCCCCGCTGAAGCCCATGAAGCGTTTGGGATTCGCCAGTTCGAAAATATTCATGCCGTTCTGATGCCCTCTCCCCACGCCCGCCGCAACTGTCTGCCAGTAATTATCCCGCGAGGTTCAGCCGCACGGCCGCCGCCGCAGCAAAGGGGGCCAGCAGCACCGCGGCAAGTGAAAAGGCCGACAGCAGCCACAGCGCCCCATTGTTGAGCCCGTCCAGCGCCGACACCACCGTCCCCGCCCCGAAGATCACGGCCGGGGCCAGGAGCGGCAACACCAGCAGCGGCAGGATCAGCCCGCCACGCCGGATCGACATGGTCAGCCCGGCGCCGATGGCGCCGATGGCGCTGGCGGCCGGCGTGCCGATGGCCAGCGAGACGATCAGCGGCACATAGCCCTGTTCGGGCAGGTTGAAGAGCAGCGCCAGCACCGGCGAGAGCAGGGTCAGCGGCAGGCCGGTCGCCAGCCAGTGCGCGGCGATCTTGGCGAAGGCCGAGGCCTCCAGCGGCAAGGGCGCAAGCGCGATCTGATCGAGGCTGCCATCTTCGAAATCGGCCTGGAACAGCCGGTCGAGCGACAGCAGCGCGGCCAGCACGGCAGCCACCCACAACACCCCGGCCGCGATCCGGCCCAGCAATTTGAGATCGGCCCCGACGCCCAGCGGCACCAGCGCCGCGACCGCCGCGAAAAAGGCCAGCGCCAGCGCGGCCCCACCCCCGGCGCGGGTGGCGAGCCGGATATCGCGGGCCAGCACGGCATAAAAGGCGTTCATGCGGCCCCCAAAACCAGTTTCGCGCAATCGAGGCCCAGCGGCTCGTGGGTTGCGGCGATCACCATGCCGCCATGGGCGCAATGCTCCCGGATCATCTCGGCCGCCAGCACCTTGGCCTTCACATCGAGCGCGGCCAGCGGCTCGTCCATCAGCCACAGCGGCCGGTCCGACAGCTTGAGCCGCGCCAGCGCCAGCCGCTTCTTCATGCCCGCGGACAGATATTGCCCCGGCAGGTCGCGCGCCCGCGCCAGCCCCACATCATCAAGCGCGCGCGCCAGATCCGTTTCGGGCTTGCCATAAAGCTGAGCATAGAAGGCGAGATTTTCGAGCGCGGTGAGCTGCATCTTGAGCCCGTCCTGATGGGCCAGCCAGCCGATCGCGCGCCCCCGCTCCTCGGCATCGCAGATCGCATGCCCATCCTTGGTGGTGAGTTCGATGGTGCCGGCAAGCGGGGTCAGAAAGCCCGCCAGCATACGCAGCAGCGAGGTCTTGCCCGCGCCATTGGCGCCTTCAAGGGCAAGCGCATCGCCGGCTTCGATCCTGAAATCGAGCCCCTTGAACACGGCCCGGCTGCCCCGCGCGCAAGCGAGGCCGGTGACATTGAGAGAAAGAATCGCGATCACGCCCCAATTAATACATGTGCTGACCGCCATTGATCGACATGGTCGATCCGGTGACGAAGCCTGCTTCGTCGGCCGCGAGGAACAGCACGCCGCGAGCAATCTCGCTGGCCTTGCCGAGACGGCCGACGGGAATCTTGGCGACGATCTTCTCCAGCACATTGGCGGGCACGGCCGCCACCATATCGGTGTCGATATAGCCGGGCGCGATGGCGTTGACCGTGATGCCCTTGGCCGCACCCTCCTGCGCCAGCGCCTTGGTGAAGCCGTGAATGCCCGATTTGGCGGCGGCGTAATTGACCTGGCCATACTGGCCGGCCTGGCCGTTGATCGAGCCGATATTGACGATGCGCCCGAAGCCGCGCGTCAGCATTGCGTCCCACACCGCCTTGGACATGTTGAAACAGCCGCCGAGATTGGTGTCGACCACCTCGTCCCAGCCCTTGCGGTCCATGCGCTTGAGCGTGCCGTCGCGGGTAATGCCGGCATTGTTGACGACAACATCCACGGGGCCCAGATCGGCCACCACCTTGGCCACACCGGCCTGACAGGCCTCGAAATCGGCGACATCCCATTTGTAGGCGGGGATTCCGGTGCGGGCGGTGAAGGCCTTGGCCCGTTCGTCATTGCCGCAATAATTCGCGGCGACCTTGTAGCCGGCCTCGTGGAGCGCGACCGATATGGCCTCGCCAATCCCTCTGGTTCCTCCGGTCACGATCGCAACCCGTGCCATGTCATGCTCCCTGAATCGTGACGATCTATCGTCGATTATCCTGCGGGCTTCCTTGATATGGCGCAACCGCGGGCGAAGCTTTCAGCGCTCCACGCACATGGCGATGCCCCCGTATGTCGAGCCTAGCGCTCGACGCACATCGCAATCCCCATGCCGCCGCCGATGCACAGCGTGGCCAGACCTTTTTTGGCGTCGCGCTTCTGCATCTCGAACAACAGGGTCGTCAGCACGCGGGCGCCCGATGCGCCGATCGGATGGCCGATGGCGATGGCCCCGCCATTGACGTTCACCTTGGCGGTGTCCCAGCCCATATCCTTGTTCACGGCACAGGCCTGCGCCGCAAAGGCCTCATTGGCTTCGACGAGATCGAGATCGGAGACCTCCCAGCCCGCTTTCTTGAGCGCGGCGCGGCTGGCGGGGATCGGGCCCGAGCCCATCAGCGCCGGATCGACGCCGGCATGGGCCCAGGAAGCGATGCGCGCCAGCGGGGTGAGCCCGCGGGCCTTGGCCTCCTCCGCCGTCATCAACACCAGCGCCGCCGCACCGTCATTGATGCCGGACGCATTGGCGGCCGTCACCGTACCGTCCTTGGCGAAGGCGGGCTTGAGGCCGGAAATGCCCTCATAGGTGACACCGTCGCGGATATATTCGTCGGTATCGACGATTGTCTCGCCCTTGCGCGTCTTGATCGTGACCGGAACGATCTCGTCCTTGAAGCGGCCGGATTTGCGGGCCGCCTCGGCCTTGTTCTGCGAGGCGACGGCGAATTTGTCCTGCTGCTCGCGGGTGATCTGCCATTCGCGCGCCACGTTCTCGGCGGTCACGCCCATATGGTAGCCGTGGAAGGCATCAATCAGCCCGTCCTTCAGCATGGTGTCGGTGAATTCGAGCGCACCCATCTTGGTGCCGTTCCTGAGATGGGCGGCGTGCTGCGCCTGGCTCATCAATTCCTGCCCGCCGGCCACAACGATGGTGGCATCGCCGTTGAGGATCGCCTGATAGCCCAGCGCCACGGCCCTGAGGCCGGAGCCGCAAAGCTGGTTCACCAGCCAGGCCGGGGTCTCGAAGGGAATGCCGGCATTCATCGCCGCCTGGCGGCCGGGGTTCTGGCCCTGCGCCGCCGTCAGGATCTGGCCCATCACGACTTCGGAGACATCCTTGCCCTCGACCCCGGCGCGGGCCAGCGCCCCCGCAATGGCGACGCGGCCCAGCTCATGGGCCGGAAGGGCCGCGAGCGCCCCGTTGAACGAGCCCACCGGAGTGCGGGCGGCCGAGACGATGACGACGTCAGTCATGGGAAAACTCCCTCGAGGACAAAGATTTCAGATACCTGCGGAAAATGCCGCGAATGCGAGCATCGGACAACTGGGCATAATTTCCCTTTCATCCCAAAGGCTTGCAAGCCCCATCATGTGATGCACTGCACAGCGATGGGCAACAAGGCACTGGACACAATGGATTTCATGATGCTGTTCTACGCGGGGAGACGCGCACATTCCGGGGCGCGGAACGCACTCATCAAACGGTGAAGCGTGGCAGAAGATCAGAACAAAACGGGCGAGCCCGTCATCATCAAAAAATACGCCAACCGGCGCCTCTACAACACACAGACCTCGAGCTATGTGACGCTCGATCATCTGTGCGAGATGGTGAAGGGGGGCACCGATTTCGAAGTGCGCGATGCGCGCACCGGCGACGACATCACCCGCTCGGTGCTGACGCAGATCATCTTCGAGGAAGAGAACAAGGGCCAGAACCTTCTGCCCATCCGCTTCCTGCGCCAGCTCATCCGCATGTATGGCGACAGTCTGCAGGGCTTCGTGCCCGGCTATCTCGACCTCTCCATGGAGAGCTTCTCCAAGAACCAGGAGCAGATGCGCAACAAGCTGGCCGAAGCCTTTGGCGGCGGCTCGTCCGCGCTCGAAGCGATGACGCGCCAGAACCTGGCCATCTTCGAGAAGGCAATGAAGATGTTCTCGCCCTTCGGCCTGCCGCAAGCCGAAGCGATGCGAAGCGAGGCGACGAGAGCCGAAAGCGCCGAACCGGCCAAGCCGTCTGAAGATATCTCCGAGCTCAAGAGCGAGATCGAAGCCATGCGCAAGCAGCTGTCCGAACTCGCGCAGCGCGGGAAATAGGCCCGCTCCCTATCGCCAACAAAAAGGCCGGCCCGTTGGGGCCGGCCTTTTCGCATTCAGGGCGAAATGTCTCAGCGCTTCCTGAACTGCATGATGCCCCAGGCGAGCAGCCCCTTGTCGGCGCCGTCGACCCAGTGCTGCAGACCGGCCGCCATGCGATCGACAAAGGCGGCACTGGCCTTCAGATCCCCCCGCCGCGCCAGCAATTCCTCGCGCACGCGCGCATAGTGATTGCGCAGCTGGTTGGTCAGGTTCTCGATCCCGATTTCGTCGAAGCCACGCGCGGCCAGCTCCTTCCTGTAGAAGCCGAAGGAGGCCAGATTCGCCAGATGGATGCGGTCATAGATCGGCTGCAGCGCCGATGTGTCCTTGAGATCGTCGGCCTGCATCGGATCGGTGAAGATGAACTGACCGCCGGGCTTTAGCACCCGCGCCACCTCATCGAGCACCGCCTTGCGATCTGGCGCATGCAGGATCGCATCCTGGCTCCACACCGCATCGAAGCTCCCCGCCTCGAAGGGCAGATCGTCGAACGAGCCATCGACAACGTCGATCTTGCCGGCCAGCCCCGCATCCTTGTTCATGGCGCGGTTGCGCGAATTCTCGACCGTCGAGAGATTGAGGCAGGTGACATGGGCGCCGTGTTCCTTGGCCAACACACGCGCGGCGCCGCCGAAACCCGAGCCGATATCGAGCACGCGCTTGCCCTTGAGATCGCCCATCTTGGAGATGATGCGATCGACGGTCAGGCGGCTCGCGGTGCGGATATCCCTGGTCGTGTCGTAGAGGCCGATATGGATGTCCTCGCCGCCCCAGATGGTGGCGTAGAAATTGTCGGCATCCTCGCTGTCATAATAATCGCGGGCGGTATCGACGCCCGCGGCACTGGCATTACTGCTGGCCGGCATACGTCTTCTCCGCAACGTGAACAAAGAAATCGGGATCGGCTTCCTCGCCTTCCGCCTGGAAGTCGCCATAGGAATGGATCTGCTGGAAGCCGACATCGCGCAGAAGCCCCCTGAGATAGTTCTTCCTGAGCGGGAACATGTTGAGGTGATATTTCGACCCGTCGGGGAAGGAATATTCGAAGCGTGCCAGGCTATCGTCGATATGCTCGGGCTCGGCCGTGACCTTGTCGCCGCAATAATAATATTTGTGCTTGGTGGCGAAACCATCATCGAGGATGCGGTCGTAATTGCGCTGATCGATGATGAGGATGCCGTCATGCTTGAGCGCGGCATAGAACTCGGCCAGCGCGCGGCGGCGATCGTTTTCCTCGAACAGATGGGTGAAGCTGTTGCCCAGGCAGATGATGGCGTCGTATTTGCCCTTCACATCCTTGTTGAGCCAGCGCCAATCGGCATGCACGGTCTTGAGCACGAGCCCCTGATCGCGCGCATTGTCGAAGGCGCGCGCCAGCATCTCGGCCGAACCATCGGCGGAGGTGACGTCGAAACCGGCCTTCAGAAGCTGGATCGAGTGGAAACCGGTGCCGGTGGCGACATCGAGCACGGTCTCCTTGCCACGGGCCTTGAGAACATCGATGAAGAAACGGCCTTCGCTTTTCGCGCGCGCTTCCCAATCGATCAACTCGTCCCACTTGTCGACGAAGCCGCGGACATATTCGCCGCGATAATGATCGGATTCGCGGACCGCAGTGGGGTCCTCACCGAAATCCTGCGTGTCGGTGGGGCTGAACACACCCTGTATCGGGCTTCCGTTCATATTGTATTCTCCTCTATTGCGGCCGTTGCCGGCTGCGATGTGCGCCACGCGGAGCGCACTGCGTCGCAAGCATGCAACTGGACGAACGAGCTGACTGACACAGCCTCCTCTCAAGTCCGTGCAAAACGGAAATCGGACTTCCGGCAACGGCGTTCTGGAAACGCGTTATCGGGTAGGACATACGAGCCGCGATGTCAAAACGCGCACGCCGCGCATTCGCAGAGAATTGCTGCACAGATGCGCATCTTGACGCAGCGAAACATCGATATTTTCCAGGGAAATCAACGTTTTTCGCGCATATGCAGGTGAATTGCGGCGCGTGCCTTGCACATCTTTACGATGCATGATTTTTTTCGTCATGTGCGGCGAATGCGCGAAATTCGCGAAAAATCGATGTTTCGATGAAGATCGTATGGCACATGCGCTGTGCAGCGCAGCTTCGCGTGGGCATGTGCCCACCGCAGCGCCGTCATATCGCGCGTGGATCGATTATGCGCGTGCCCATTCGGGATCGATCAGCGGCTCGCCGAAATGGAAGCCCTGGAAGTAATCGACGCCGAAGCTCTGCAGCAGCGCGCCCTCGTCATCCGAACTCACCCATTCGGCCACCGTCTTGAGGTGGAAGTTCTTGGCGAGATCGACCAGCGTGCGCACGAAGATCTGATTGTCCGGGGAATCGCAGATGCCGCGGATGAAGGTGCCGTCGATCTTGACCATGTCGACATTGAGCATCTGCAGATTGCGGAACGAGGTATAACCGGCGCCGAAATCGTCGATGGCGACCCGGCAGCCCATCTCGCGCAGATTGGTGACGAAGCGCACGATCTCTTCGAAATCGTTGAGGGCGGCGGTTTCCGTCAGCTCCACCATCATGCGCGGTGCCACATCGATATTCGCGCGCACATAGGCGACGAAGCTCTGCAGCCAGGATGGATCGCTCACCGTGGTGCCGGACACGTTCACCGCCAGGCTGACATCCGGATGCGCGCGCAATTGCGCCACCGTCATCTCCAGCGCATGGCGATCGACCAGCCGCACCAGGCCAAGCTGCTCGGCCGCGGGAATGAACTGTCCGGCGCTGGCAATGGTGCCGTCGGGCTGGCGCATGCGCAGCAGGCATTCGTAATGCACCGGCACTTTTGTGTCGGCGGTGATGATCGGCTGATAGGCGAAGATCAGCCGGCCCTCGCGCAAGGCGGCGACCACCTCGTCGGCGATGGCCATCAGGCGCAGCCGCGCCGTCTCGCGCTGCGGCGACTTGGTGTAATTGGCAAAGCCGTCACGCCCCGCGGCGCGGGCGTGGTCGAGCGCCTCTTCGGCGCGCAGCATCGCTTCCTGGCTGGAATTGGCGCCGGAGGGCAGGAACACCGCGCCCACCGTGATCGTGGCCGACACGGTGCCGGCGCGCGTGACGATCACTTCGCTGCGCACGGCCGCGCGCAGACGCTCGGCCACCAGCGGCAATTCGCGCTCGGTGCAGTTGCCCAGGATCACGCCCAGCTTGTTGCCGGCCGTGCGGCCGATCACATCGCTGCCGCGCAGGCAGGCCGAGATGCGCTCGCCGACGGCGACGATCACCTCGTCCGCGGCGCCAAAGCCATAGGCTTCGTTGATCATGGCCAGCCGGTCGATCGAGGCGACCAGATAGGCGCAGCTGCGATTGTCGGCCTTGGCTTCTTCGATCCCCTGCGCCAGTTCGGCGCGCAGGCTGGTGCGGTTGAGATGGCCGGTCAGCTCGTCGCGCGTGGCCAGATAGATGAGACGCTGGGATTCGCGGCGGCGCTCGGTGACGACGCGCAGAATGCCGGCCAGCCGCTCGACCCCGCCAAGCGCATCGGCCACGCGCACGCCGCGCATTTCGAATATCACCGGGCCCATGGCCGAGGCGGCCTCGAATTCGAGATCGAAGGTCGTGTCCTGCGGGGTGGCGAGGTTGAGAACTTCATGCAGGCGGTCGCGGCCGGACGCGCCCATCCAGCGCCGGAAGCCGTCGCCGCGATAAAGCCGATTCGGATCTGTATGCAGGGACAGGATCTCATGATCGCCGTCCCAGGTGATCCGATCGTCTACGATCGTCCAGTCGAACGCGATCTCACGCGCGGCAGCCACTGCAAGCCTGAGGCGATCGACCTCCTGGGCCGCTGCCAATGCTCGCATGCCGTCGACTGGCTTCTTCGGAAGCGTCTGACTTAGCACTACCCACCATCCCTAGGCCATTTTTCTACGGCCTTTGAAACGATCATGGGGGTGGGGGCTTAAAAAACTAGAAACTTTTGCTGCACCGGGGCACGCTCGAACTCTGGCTTGTGATTTGCGTTAAAGACTGGTTATGACGGTCAACACGTACATCGCACTCACTGGCAGCACCGGGCTCGTGCCCGTCCGTGCCGGTCTGCGGCGTGTCGAAAAAGCCCGTCATACAAGCGATTTGGGCGACGAAGCGATGCACGAGGGCGAGCGCAATGCGCGCGGCGACAGCCGCTTTGCAGCGCCGCGCCAGCTGTCCCAATCCGAAACACACGCTTCCGAATCGCTCTGGTATGGCACAGTTCTGCGGCCCGCTTTTGTCGCACAGGTTCTGGGTCAGGTGATGGTGGCGCCGCAGCGCCGCGATGCGCGCTCAGCCTTGTCTGCCTACGAAGGCGGCGCGGGCCCGCGCGCGGCGCTCGCGTTCGACCGCCGCATCTGAGCGGCGCACCAGCGCCAGCGCGATGCCAAGCTGCCCCACCGCATAAAACAGCGCAAAACCGATCCCGCCATCCGCGCCGCTGCTCATCGCCGCCGCGCCCGCCACCAGTGCACCCGCGCCGAGCCCCATGAGCAGGGCGGAACGACGTAGCTCGCCCGCGGCGACAACACCAAGCACGATGGCGGCCACGGCGAGCGGCGCAAAGGCATAGAGCATGGCGCCGGTCATCGCCGCGATCAGCCCGGCGAGACACGCCGCGGCCAGGGCCAGACTCGGCAGCGCCGCGCCGTGGATGCGCCTGAGCACCGCCAGCGCCAGCACGGCGGGCCCGAGCGCAGCCACCAGCAACCGGATTGCCCCGGCGACGAGTTGCAGATCATCGCCGCCGAGCGCCGCCGCCACACCATCGGCCACAACCAGCGCGCCGCCCAGCGCGACGGCGAAGCGAATATATGCGCGCGGCCGCCCAGGCAAGGCTCCCGCCACGATCGCCGACAACAACAGGGCGAAACCGGCAATCACCGCGCTCGCCAATCCGGCCACTTCGCCGCTCATCGCTGCAGCCGTTGTTCGAGCAGCGCCTTCATGTCTTCGAGCAAGGTTTCGACCCGCGCCAAACGCGCTTCCAGCCGCGCCAGCGCATCGCCCGCATCGGCGCGCGGAACCGGCGTCGAGACGCCCGCATGATGGGCAATTTCCTCGGGGCTCACGGCCAGCAACGCGGCGATGGTTGAAACCTCCGCAGGCGACAATTCACGCTGGTCCTTCCACAGCTCGGCGATCTCTTCGTCGCTGAGCCCCAATGCACGCGCAAGATCGGCGCGCCGCATATGGCTGCGCGCGAGGGCGGCATCGAACCAGTCCTTGTCGAAGAACAGCGCCATGCGCCGATGATAAGCGGATTCGGGATGGCCGTCGCGGTGAGGGTCAGCGTCTGGCTGTGGAAAGCCAGCCGATCGGCGTCGCGCCGATGATGCGGCCATAGCCGTTCAGCTGCACGATCACGGCAATGCCGTCATCCGGGCCGCCGCCCAGCGAGGACCGCGGCAGCGCCAGCGAGACAGGCTTGCCGCTCCACATCCCCACCGCCTTCACAGCCGTCACGATGTTGCGATAGGTGACGGTGCGCCCGTCATTCTCGCCGGCGCCGATCTTGACCCTGGCCGCCGGACGGATCACGAACAGCCAGATCGTGGCGTCCTTCTTCGGCGCCGGATCGGCGCCCGATACGCGCACATGCACCGCCTGCGCGGTCACGACCACATGGATCGGCAGCGCCTGCATATCGTGCTCGCGGCCGGCGATATCCTTGTCCACCGCGGCCACCCGGCTGCCGACCACGTCGTCGATGCCGTCGATGATCATTTGCGGGGTGTAGACGCCACCGCGCCCCATGGCCGCGGCATAAGCCTTTTGCCGGGCGGTATTGGCCTTGCTGGCCAGCGTGTCCTTCCAGCCCAGCATGTCCCAATAGGTCACGGGCAAGGACAGCGCGAGCACATCGCTGCGGCCCGCAAGCTGGCCGAGAAACGCATCGGCCTGCGGGCAGGAGCTGCAGCCCTGGCTGGTATAAAGCTCGACCACCACCGGCCGCGCCGCCGGATCGGCCAGCGCCGCCGTTGCGCCCGCCGCCCAGATGGCCGCAAACAACAGCCCGGCCGCCGCAAAAATGCGGCGCGCGAGACGGCGTGAGGCGAAAAGACGGCTGCGATCCATGGGAATGAGAATAGGGTCCGGGCCGGAGCCCCTCCAGTCACTTCGGCTTGATGTGGATCATTGTCTCACGACAGGACCGGGCGGATACAGGCTTTTCCTGTTTGTGGCGAAGTTTCAACGCGATCGCCCATCCATGGGCAAGCGTGGGAGCTGTCACAAGCCCGGAGGGGCTGAAACCGGACGCGCGGGTTCCTATATGACGGGGGCAGCGGCACGGGAGAATGAGAGCGATGTGGCAACATGGCGATTGGATGATCAACGGTCATCACTGGATGTGGGGTTGGTTCATGCCCTTTGGCGGGTTCTGGTTCATTCTTCTGCTGGTGGTGCTGTTCGCGGTGCTCCTCTTGCGTTCGCCCCATCGCCATATCCCGCCGCCCTCGTCCCGCTCGGCGGCGCTCGACCTGCTGGAACAGCGCTACGCCAAGGGCGAGATCGAGCGCGCGGAATATCTGCAGAAAAAGGCCGATCTCGGCGGCGGATGACAAAGGTGTAAGACCATGAGGTATTATTTCAGCAAGACCCTCGATTGCGGCTTCGACGAGGCCGTCACGCGCGCCACGGCCGCGCTCAAGGACGAAGGCTTCGGCGTGCTGACCGACATCGATGTCGCGGCGACGCTGAAAAAGAAGATCGATGTCGATTTCCGGCCCTATCGCATTCTGGGCGCCTGCAATCCCAAGCTCGCCCATCAGGCGCTCGAAACCGAAGACAAGATCGGCACCATGCTGCCCTGCAATGTGGTGGTGCAGGATGCCGGCGGCGGCAGAACGGAAGTCGCCGCCATCGATCCCGTCGCCTCGATGATGGCGATCGACAATCCGCGCCTGAAGGAAGCCGCCGCCGAAGTGCAGGGCAAACTCAAGGCCGCGATTGAAAGGTTGTGAGCACGATACCGTCATGGCCGGACTTGACCCGGCCACGCGTCCTAGCGGCAGCGTCAGGACGCGAGCGTCCGCGAGCCATAAGGTCATTTGCGCCCACAGACGCGGGCGCTGATGGATGGCCGCCTCGAGGGCGGCCATGACAGATAGAAAAAAGGGCGGAAGCACCAGCTCCCGCCCTTTTCGCATTCACCTTGATGAAACGCCTTACGCCGCTTTCATCAGGTTCCTGAGCACATATTGCAGGATGCCGCCATTGGTGAAGTAGGCGATTTCATCGGCGGTATCGATGCGCAGGAGAAGCGGCAACGCCGCCGTGCGGCCATCCGGATAATGGATCGTCGCATTGACCGTCATGCGCGGCTTGATCTTGCCCGAGAGGCCCGGAATGTCGATCCGCTCGGCGCCGGTGATGCCGTAATCCTTGCGGCTCTTGCCCGCCTCGAAGCAGAAGGGCGCGATCCCCATGCCGACCAGGTTGGAGCGGTGGATGCGCTCGAAGCTCTCGCTGATCACCGCGCGGATGCCCAGAAGGCGCGTGCCCTTGGCCGCCCAGTCGCGCGAGGAGCCGGTGCCGTATTCCTTGCCCGCCACGATCACGGTCGGAATCTTTGCCGCCATGTATTTCATCGCCGCGTCATAGATCGACATTTCCACGCCCGACGAGGTCTCGTCGTCGAAATACAGCGTGTTGCCGCCTTCCTTGCCGCCCAGCATTTCGTTGCGGATGCGGATATTGGCGAAGGTGCCGCGCACCATCACATCGTCATTGCCGCGGCGCGAGCCGTAGGAATTGAAATCCTGCTGACGCACCTGCCGGCTTTGCAGCCATTCGCCGGCCGGCGAACTGGCCTTGATGGAGCCGGCGGGGCTGATGTGGTCGGTGGTGATGGAATCGCCGAACTCCGCCAGAATGCGCGCGCTCACGATGTCGTCCACCGGCGCGGGCGTCATGCTCATGCCGTCGAAATAAGGCGGGCGCTTCACATAGGTGGAGCTCATCGGCCAGGAATAGGTCTTGCCCTTGCCGGCCTTCACCTTCTTCCAGCTCGCATCGCCCGCGAACACATTGTCGTAGCGGGTGCGGAAGCTCGAAGCCTTGACCGATTTGCGGACGGTGTCGGCGATCTCCTTCGGGCTCGGCCAGATATCCTTCAGATAGACCGGCTCGTTCTCGCCGTCATAGCCCACGGGCTCACGCGTCAGGTTGAGGTTCATGGAGCCGGCCAGCGCATAGGCCACCACCAGCATGGGCGAGGCGAGATAGTTCGCGCGCACCTGCGGATGGACGCGGCCCTCGAAATTGCGATTGCCCGACAACACCGAACAGGTCACGAGATCGCCTTCGGTCACGGCATCGGCGACCGCCTCCGGCAACGGACCCGAATTGCCGATGCAGGTGGTGCAACCATAGCCGACGAGATTGAAGCCCAGCTTGTCGAGATAGGTGTCGAGGCCGGCCTTGGCGAGATAGTCGGTCACGACCTGCGAGCCCGGAGCCAGCGAGGTCTTGACCCAGGGCTGCACTTTCAGCCCGCGCTCCACGGCCTTCTTGGCGACCAGGCCAGCGCCGACCATGACATAGGGGTTCGAGGTGTTGGTGCAGGAGGTGATTGCCGCGATCACGACATCGCCATGGCCGATCGACTTGTCGGAACCGGCCAGCTTCACGCGGCGATTGGCATCGTCGGCCTTGTGGAAGGTGTCCATCAGCGCGGTGGCGAATTCGTCGGCCGCATTGTCGAGCGCCACGCGATCCTGCGGGCGCCGCGGACCGGCAAGGCTCGGCACCACATCGGCCATGTCGAGCTTGAGCGTGTCGGTGAATTTCGGCTCCAGGCTCTTGGCGGTGCGGAACAGCCCTTGCGCCTTGGCATATTTCTCGACCAGCGCCACACGCGCCGGCTTGCGCGCCGTGCCCTTGAGATAGCGCAACGTCTCGGCATCGACCGGGAAGAAGCCGCAGGTCGCGCCATATTCCGGCGCCATATTGGCGATGGTGGCGCGATCCTCGAGCGGCATGTCGTCGAGGCCCGGACCGTAGAATTCGACGAATTTGCCGACCACGCCCTTGGCGCGCAGCATTTCGGTGACGGTCAGCACCAGATCGGTGGCCGTCACGCCTTCGCGCAGCTTGCCGGTGAGACGGAAGCCGATCACTTCGGGGATCAGCATCGAGATCGGCTGGCCCAGCATGGCCGCTTCGGCTTCGATGCCGCCCACGCCCCAGCCCAGAACGGACAGGCCGTTGACCATGGTGGTGTGGCTGTCGGTGCCGACCAGCGTATCGGGGAAGGCCAGCTCTTCATTCGTCTTGGTGCGCGGGTTCTTCTGTTTGCGCGTCCACACCGTCTGCGCCAGATATTCCAGGTTCACCTGATGGCAGATGCCGGTGCCCGGCGGCACGACGTGGAAATTCGCAAAGGCCTGCTGGCCCCAGCGCAGGAACGCGTAGCGTTCGCCATTGCGCTCATATTCGGTCGCCACATTCTTCTTGAAGGAATTCTTGTGGGCGAAATTGTCGACCATCACCGAATGGTCGATGACGAGATCGACTTCGGCCAGCGGATTGATCTTCTCCGGATCGCCGCCCATCTCGGCCATGGCATCGCGCATGGCCGCCAGATCCACGACCGCGGGCACGCCGGTGAAATCCTGCATCAGCACGCGCGCCGGGCGGAAGGCGATTTCGCGATCCGAGCGCTTCTTCTTCAGCCAGCCGGCCACGGCCTTGATGTCCTGCGCCGTGACGGTCGTGCCGTCCTCGTTGCGCAACAGGTTTTCGAGCAGCACCTTCAAGGAATAGGGCAGGCGCGAAATGCCTTTGAGGCCATTCTTCTCGGCGGCGGCGAGGCTGAAATAGACATATTTCTTGCCGCCGACCGTCATTGTGCGGCGGGCTTTGAAGCTGTTGGGATGGGCTGTCACGAGAGTTTCCCTGCGCGAAAGAGGTTACCGGCGGGTCTGATGGGGCGTGGTTTAGGAGGAATTCCCGCTCGTGCCAAGGTCCGATCGGCGCGAAAACGGCCCATCTCCCATGCAAACATCACCTGCCGGTCCGCACTGGCAGAAGCACGGCGCGCATGAGACGCTGGCGGTGTCTCAAAGGGCATCCGGCCATGACCCATACGCCTGTAGAACCCGACACCGTCCGCAGCGTCAAATCCGGCCCCGTCACCACCGTGATCCTGGACCGGCCAGAGGTGCGCAACGCCGTCGACCGGCCCACGGCCGACGCTCTCGCGCGCGCCTTCCTCGCCTTCGAGGCGGATGACAGCGCGTCGGTCGCCGTGCTGTGGGGCGCGGGCGGCACGTTCTGTGCCGGGGCAGACCTCAAGGCCATCAGCGACGGCCGCGGCAACCGCACCGTGCCGCCAGCCCCCGATGCCGGCCCGCTGGCCGCCGATGGGCCCATGGGGCCGACGCGGCTCCAGCTCTCCAAGCCGGTGATCGCCGCCATTTCCGGCCATGCCGTGGCCGGCGGGCTGGAGCTGGCCTGCTGGTGCGACCTCAGGGTGGCCGAGGAAGATGCCGTGTTCGGCGTTTTCTGCCGGCGCTGGGGCGTGCCCCTGATCGACGGCGGCACGGTGCGCCTGCCGCGCCTGATCGGCCAGTCCCGCGCCCTCGACATGATCCTGACCGGCCGTCCCGTGGGCGCCATGGAGGCCTTCGCCATGGGGCTCGCCAACCGGGTGGTGAAGACGGGCGAAGCGCGCGAGGAGGCCGAAAAGCTGGCCGCCCAGATCGCGCGCATGCCGCAGGCCTGCCTGCGCCACGACAGATCATCCGTCTACGAACAATTCGGACAGGATTTGCCCACGGCCATGGCCGGCGAATTTGCCCACGGGCTCGAAAGCCTCAAGAGCCGCGACATGCGGGAGGGCGCGGCCCGTTTCGCAGGCGGCAAGGGCCGCGGCGGACGCTTCGACGAAATCTGAAACTTCGCCTTAACCGGCAACAATGCTTCCATAATATTGCCTGATTCGCGGCCGATAAGCGTTCGGCGCCGGGGGGAACGGTGGACGCGCAGCGTTCGCCGGCGAACATTGTTTACGAGCACTGAATGACCTTGATGGCACGGCCATTTCTTGCACTCGCGGCGGCTCTGGCGCTGTCGTGCTCCATCGTGCCGGTGGCCTATGGCCAATCCCCGCTCTCGGCGCGGCTTGCCGGCGACCGGCTGGGCGTGATTCATTCCGGCACCTATCAGGCCGGCGATAACATCAGTTTCACGCTCACCCCGCTGGGCGACAATTATCTTCTGCAGTTTTCGGATTCGCCCGAAGTCTATGTGCTCTACGTCTATCACGCCTCGATGGGCGGGCGCGTTCTCAAATACGACTTCGACAAGACGGCGATACAGATCTCGGGCTGGGGCGGGATCACGCTCTATACGCGGAAGGCGCCCGGCGGCATTCCCGCTGTGCGCACCGGCGATGCCGAAACGCCGCATCCTGAAGCCGTCACGCTCGAACAGGTCATTCAGGCCGCAAAGGACGACAGCGCGAACATCGCATCCACGCGCCATATCGCGCTCGATTTCGAGACCAACTGGAACCAGCTCTCCAGCGACGCCAATCTGCGCGCGCTGTGTTTCGATGCCATGGCGAATGCCGCGCGGGGTCTCGACGAATTCGCCGCGGAATCCGCCGGCCATCGCGCCATCGCCCAGAATGTGAAGACCGTGCTGATCCGCACCAGCGGCAAGCCGACCATCCGCCTCGATCACATGACGCTGATCGTCACCTATGATCCCGACACCAGCTATGTCGGCCGCGCCTCGTCCCGCGCCATCGCGCACGCGCTGTACACACTCTTCCGTCTGCCGCAGCCGGACGAGTGAAACGCGGCTTAGCGCCCCGGTTCGAAATCGGGCGGCGCCAGTTCGAATTTCGAGAATTCGAAGCCCGGCGCCACCGTGCAGCCGACCAGCGTGAAGGCGCCAAGTGTGCGCGCGGCCTGCCACGCGCCGGGCGGCACCACCAATTGCGGATGCTGACGCTCCTCCAGCGCCGGGCCCAGCACATGATGCACAGGCGAAATGTCGCCCTCGGCGATCGACAGCCTGAGCGGCGCGCCGCGATAGAAATGCCAGGTCTCGCTGGCATCGACGCGATGCCAATGCGAGGCCTCGCCTTCCTTCAGAAGAAAATAGATCGCGGTCGAATGCGCGCGCCCGTCCGTGCGCAACACGTCACGCCAGGTTTCGCGATACCAGCCGCCTTCGGGATGCGGCTGAAGCTTCAGATGCGCGATGATGCGGTCGGCTTCGCTCATGGCGTGCAAAAAAACAGACGACGGCGACTGTGTCCAGTCACCGCCGCCCGGTTTGGCCGCGAAGGGAGGGGCGCCTCCGCAGCCTCGGGGAGAATGGGCCCCGATTACGCGAGATCGAACCGATCGGCGTTCATCACCTTGGTCCAGGCCGCGATGAAGTCGGCCACGAACTTTCCTTCCGCATCGGCGGCGCCATAGACTTCGGCCAGCGCGCGCAACTCGGAATTCGATCCGAAGACGAGATCGACACGGGTGCCGGTCCATTTGAGCGCGCCGCTCTTGCGATCATGTCCTTCGAAAACGTTCTCGTCCGCCGTCGGTTTCCACGCCGTGCCCATGTCGAGCAGGTTGACGAAGAAATCATTGCTCAGCGTCTCCGGGCGCTTCGTAAAGACGCCATGCTTTGACGGCCCATGGTTTGCGCCCAGCACACGCAGGCCACCAACGAGCACCGTCATCTCCGGCGCCGTCAGCGTCAGCAATTGCGCCTTGTCGATCAGCAGTTCCTCCGCCGGCACGGCGTATCGGGCCTTGAGAAAATTGCGGAACCCGTCTGCGACCGGCTCGAGCCAGGTGAAGGAATCGGTATCGGTCTGTTCTTCAGACGCATCCGTGCGGCCCGGTGTGAACGGAACGCTGACAGTGTGTCCGGCCTTCTTCGCCGCCGCCTCGATTGCGGCCGCGCCGCCCAGCACGATCAGATCGGCGAGCGAGACGCGTCTGCCGCCGGTGAGCGCGTCATTGACCCGCCCTCGAATTCCTTCCAGCGTTTCGAGCACCTTCGCCAATTGCGCCGGCTGGTTGACCGCCCAATCCTTCTGCGGCGCGAGGCGGATGCGCGCACCGTTCGCGCCGCCGCGCTTGTCGGAGCCGCGGAAGGTCGAGGCCGAAGCCCAGGCCGTCTGCACCAGCTCCGCAATCGAAAGCCCGGAATTGAGAATGCGCGCCTTGATGACGGCAATATCCTTGGCGTCGATCGGCTTGTGATTGGCGGCGGGCACCGGGTCCTGCCAGATCAGATCTTCTTGCGGAACCTCCGGGCCGAGATAGCGCGGCTTGGGGCCCATATCGCGATGGGTGAGCTTGAACCAGGCGCGCGCGAAGGCATCGGCGAAGGCCTGCGGATTCTCGTGGAAGTGCCGCGAAATCTTTTCGTAGGCCGGATCCATCCGCAAGGCGAGATCGGTCGTCAGCATGGTCGGCGCATGACGCTTGCCGGACTCGAAGGCATCCGGAATCGTCGCGGCATCGCCCTTCGCCGTCCATTGAAAGGCGCCGGCCGGGCTCTTGGTCAGTTCCCATTCATAGCCGAACAGATTGTCGAAGAAATTGTTGCTCCATTTGGTCGGCGTCGTCGTCCAGGTGACTTCCGGACCGCCGGTGATCGCATCCTTGCCCTTGCCGCTGCCATAGGTGCTCTTCCAGCCGAACCCCATTTCTTCGATCGGTGCGGCTTCCGGCGCCGCGCCCACCAGCGCGGCATCGCCTGCGCCATGGGTCTTGCCGAAGCTGTGACCGCCGGCGATGAGCGCCACCGTTTCCTCGTCGTTCATCGCCATGCGCGCGAAGGTTTCGCGAATGTCGATGGCAGCAGCCACCGGGTCCGGCTTGCCGTTCGGCCCTTCGGGATTCACATAGATGAGGCCCATCTGCACAGCGGCGAGGGGATTTTCGAGATCGCGCTCGCCCGAATAGCGCTCGTCCCCGAGCCAGGTTTTCTCATTGCCCCAATAGACGGCTTCGTCCGGCTCGAACACATCGGCACGGCCGCCGGCGAAGCCGAACGTCTTGAAGCCCATCGTTTCGAGCGCGACATTGCCGGCCAGGATCATCAGATCGGCCCAGGAGATTTTGCTGCCGTATTTCTGCTTGATCGGCCACAACAGGCGCCGCGCCTTGTCGAGGTTCGCATTGTCCGGCCAGCTGTTGAGCGGCGCGAAACGCTGCTGACCGGCACCGGCGCCGCCGCGGCCATCGCCGATGCGATAGGTGCCGGCGCTGTGCCAGGCCATGCGGATGAAGAGTGGCCCGTAATGGCCGAAATCGGCCGGCCACCAATCCTGGCTGTCGGTCATCAGGGCTGCGAGATCTGTCTTCACCGCCGCAAGGTCGAGCGTCTTGAACGCGGCGGCATAATCGAAGCCCGCTGCAAACGGGTTGGACAGGCTCGAATTCTGGCGCAGGATTTTGAGGTTCAGCCGCTCCGGCCACCAGTCGCTGTTTGCGCGCATGCCGGCATTCGTGGCGCCGTGCATGACCGGGCATTTGCCCGTTGGCTTCTCCGTCTTCGCGTCCATTGTTCTCTCCGATCCTGTTCTGTCAGCGCCTTGGCGCTGGTCCTGATGGAAACTCTCGTCGCGCCCCGATGTTCTGCCGGGCGACCCAATTTCTATGCGAATTAGAATTATTCTAATTTATGGGATTTGCAAGGGCCGGCCGCCCGGAAAATCCGCAGCCGCGGTCCATGGCGGCGTCAACTTCCGCTCAAACTTCTGATTTAGAAGGAGAAAATATTTTCCGCGCCGCGCCCGACCAAAGCCCGGATTCCGGCCGCGACCGAGCGGGCATCGGCGACCGCGTCATGCTCCTGCCCCTCGAACACGGCTCCGCAAAGCGGCCCGACATGGCAGGCATGCTTGCCCCTGGGCTCGACGCCATTGGCCCGGAGCCAGGGCGTGACATTGATATAAGGCGGCATCGGCGCCGCATCGCGAATGCCGTAGAGCTGGAGGTTCTCTTCCAGCACCAGATCGTCGCGGCCGAAGGCGCAGATCACGCCCCCATCCGCAAACGCCACGAAGCGGGCATAGGCCTCCGCGAAATCCACGCCCTCCACCGCCAGCCGCGCATTGGTGACGCCGGTCAGATTTTCGAGATAGGCCGACAGCACCGGATTGATCCGCGGCCGCACCAGGAGATCGAGCGCCGCCACCTCCTCCAGCGTGTCGGCGTCGAGCCGCACGGCGCCGATCTGCACGACTTCCTTGAACTCGCCCGGCGCCAGCCAGCGCCGCGCCATCGAGCCCTCCCAAGCCGTGAATTCCAGATCAAACACGACGGCGGAATCGGGGACGAAGCGAGGCATGGATCAACCTGACATGAGATGAAGCCACCCCTGTGCGGCCGAACGTCGTTAACATCTTCTTAATTCGCCGGACGCAGCCTACACGACGGCATCAGCCGATTCGGCGGCATCTGGGCGACAGAACCATGGCAAACCCCCATTTCGCGATCGAACCCCTGTTCCGCAGCGGCCCGGCGCAGAAACCGCACCAAGAGCGCACGCGCGAGCCTTCGGCCGAAATCGCCCGCCTCGCCGCCCTGCACCGCGAGGCCGAGGACACGGCGCGGCTCGCCAATCTTCTCGGCCGCACGGTTCCGGCATCCCTGTTCCTGGCACTGGCTGCCGGATTCGCCACATCGCTGACCGTGCTCTCGGCGTCGAACGCCGCCGTTACGGCCTGGATGGCCCTGCTGCTGCTGGGTTTCGCCGCCACGGCGCGCGCCTATATGAAAGCCATCCGCGCGCCCTTCGAACGCAAGGCCCTGACCGCGTTCGCCGCCGATCTCACCGCCGTCCTGACCTATATGGGCTTCGTCTGGGGCGCCGGGGCCTTCCTGCTCCTGCCGGCCGGATGCAGCCTTCTGGCCGCGCTGGCCTATGCGGTCGTGCCGGCCGGGGGCGTGATCGCCCTTCTCAGGGCCCGCGATCCGGCCCTGGCCTTCCTTGCCCCCGCCGCCATGCTGAGCGCCTTCGCCATGGTGCTGCGGCCGCTGCCGGCCGGGGTCCTGGCCGCCGCCCTGACCGTGATGATCGCGGCCGCGCTGGGTTTTGCGGCCCTGCGCCTCGAGCGCCGGGCCCTGCCGCGGCTTGCAGGGCTGCCCTTCGGCTGACGCAGGGCTTTGTAACTTTATTCTCCCACCGCCCACGGCTATTTTCCGCGCCCTCAGCGTTAACGCTAAAGTGGGACACCGGCGTTAGGCTTTCCCGGTCACTGCCACAGGACCGGGCCCGACCCTTGTCCCGCCCGGGCGCGAACCCGCAAATGGACCGACATGACCCCTGAAGCCGCCCAACGTGCCGATGCGGATCCCGCCGGCGCCGCAGCCGCCGCGCATGATGACGAAACCCGCGCCGCCGCCCGCCTTCGCGAAGGCAAGAGCCTTCTGGCCGGACAGCCCGAGCGCGCCGCCTTCTTCGAAGCCCTGTTCGCCGGCGCCCCGCCCGAGGATGTGACGCGCTACACCGCGGCCTCCCTCGCCGAGCTGGCGGCCCACGTCTATGAGCATTCCGAACGCCGCAAGCCGGGCGAGACGCGCGTCGAGCTGTTCCAGTTCCGCGCCGAGGGCGACAACATCGTCCGCACCGAAACCGTGCTGCTGGCCGTCAATGACGACCGGCCCTTCCTGTTCGATTCGCTGATCGGCGAAATCAGCGCGCAGGGCGCGCGCACCCACGCTCTGTTCCATCCCATCGTCACCGTGACCCGCGACGCCGACGGCGCGCGCGCCGCATCCGGCGGCACGCTGCGCGAAAGCATGATCGTGCTGATCCTCGAGCCGGTGATGAGCCAGGAGCGCCAGGCCGCCCTCATCAAGGGCGCAGGCGATGTCTTCAATCAGGTGCGGCTGGCCGTGCGCGACTGGAAGACGATGCAGACGCGCCTTGGCGAAACCATCGCGACGCTGAAAAGCAATCCGCCCCCGATCTCGGGCGAGGAGCTGAGCGAGGCCATCGCCTTCCTGGAATGGCTGGGCGACAATCATTTCACCTTTCTGGGCAGCCGCGACTACGCCTATGCCGATCGCAATGGCGGCCGGCTCGATCCCGTCGACGCCTCGGGCCTTGGCCTGCTCGCCGATGTCGAGGCGCGCGTGCTGCGCCGCGAGCGCGGACAGGCCATGCTCTCCGAGGACGTGCGCGAATTCCTGACCCAGCCCTCACCGCTCATCATCACCAAATCGAACGAGCGCTCTCTCGTCCATCGCCGCGTCCATATGGATTATGTCGGCGTCAAGACCTTCGACAAATCGGGCAAGCTCACCGGCGAGCGCCGCTTCGTCGGCCTGTTCACCTCGGGCGCCTATAGCCGCCGGCCGCACGACATTCCGCTTTTGCGCCTCAAGATCGAGCGGGTGCGCGAACGCGCCGGCCTCGCCGCTGACAGCCATGACGGCAAGGCGCTGGCCCATATCCTCGACACCTATCCGCGCGACGAACTCTTCCAGGTCAATGAGGACGAGCTTTTCGCCACGGTGATGGGCGTCTTGCGGCTGGGCGAGCGGCCCAAGGTGCGCGTCTTCCTGCGCTTCGACCGCTTCGACCGTTTCGTCTCGGCCCTCGTCTTCGTGCCGCGCGACCGCTACGACACCCATGTGCGCGAAAAGATCCACGCCATGCTGGCGGAGGCCTTCAACGGCCGCATGTCGGCGGCGACACCCCTGCTCGACGATTCGATGCTGGCGCGCGTGCATTACATCATCGGCCGCGAGGCCGGCGAACGGCCCCATGTCGATGTGCATGTGCTGGAAGCCGATATCCGCGCCGCCATCCGCACCTGGGACGATGGTCTGGCGGACGCATTGGCGGCCGACCATGGCGACGCCGAAGGCGCGCGCCTGTTCCACCTGCACCAGAACGGCTTTCCGCCGCGTTATCGCGATGTCTTCACGCCCGAAGAAGCGGTGCGCGATCTCGACGAATTGCTCGGCCTGTCCTCGGCCGCGAACGGATTTCCCATCCATGCGCGCGCCTATCGCACGCCGCTCGACGCCCATGGCGCGCTGCGCCTGAAGCTCTATGTCATGGGACCGGTGCTGCCGCTTTCGGCAAGCCTGCCCGTGTTCGAAAATCTCGGCTTCAAGGTGATCGCCGAGGATTCCTATCCCGTCTTGCTCAGGATCGGCGATGGCTGGCAGAGCGATGCCGCCGTGCTCGACTTCCAGATGGAGCGCGCCGATGGCGGCGCCGCGGACCTCTCCGAAATCAAGGCCCGCCTCGAAGACGCTTTTCACGCCGTCGTCTCGGGCGACGCGGAATCGGATGGCTTCAACAAGCTCGTCATCGCGGCCGGGCTCGACTGGCGCGACGTCACCATCCTGCGCGCGGCGGCGAAATATCTGCGCCAGGCCGGCATCGCCTTCAGCCAGGACTATATGGAGGATGCGCTGGTCCGCAATCCGGACATTGCCGCCCTGATTGTCGAACTGTTCCATGCGCTCAACGATCCCGCACTGGCCGAAGATGAGCGCGAAAATGCCAGCGCCACGATCGAGACCCGCATCGAATCCGCGCTCGCCGATGTGCCGAGCCTCGACGACGACCGCATCATCCGCCGCCTGCGCAATATTGTGGGTGCCGTGCTGCGCACCAATTTCTACCAAAGGGACGAGGCCGGAAAGCCGAAGCCTTACGTCTCCTTCAAGCTCGACAGCCTCAAGGTCGACGAGCTGCCGGCGCCGCGCCCGCATGTCGAGATCTTCGTCTACAGCCCCCAAGTCGAAGGCGTGCATCTGCGCTTCGGCAAGGTGGCGCGCGGCGGCATCCGCTGGTCCGACCGGCGCGAGGATTTCCGCACCGAAATTCTGGGTCTGGTGAAGGCGCAGCAGGTCAAGAACGCCGTCATCGTGCCGGTGGGCGCCAAGGGCGGCTTCTATCCCAAGCAGCTTCCCGTGAATGCGACGCGCGAGGCCACGCAGGCCGCGGCCATCGACGCCTACAAGACCTTCATCAACGCGCTGCTCGATCTCACCGACGACATCGACCATGAAGGCGCGGTGGTTCCGCCCAGGAAATGTCGTGCGCAAGGACGAGGACGATCCCTATCTCGTCGTCGCCGCCGACAAGGGCACGGCCACCTTCTCCGACATCGCCAATGGCATTGCCGAGGGCCGCGGCTTCTGGCTGGGCGACGCCTTCGCGTCCGGCGGCAGCCATGGTTACGACCACAAGAAGATGGGCATCACCGCGCGCGGCGGCTGGGAAGCGGTCAAGCGCCATTTCCGCGAAATGGGCCACGACATTCAGAACGAGCCCTTCACCGCCATCGGCGTCGGCGACATGTCGGGCGACGTGTTCGGCAATGGCATGCTCTTGTCGCGCTGCACGAAACTGGTCGCGGCCTTCGATCACCGCCACATCTTCATCGATCCCCAGCCCGATATCGCCAAAGCCTATGACGAGCGCGCGCGCCTGTTCGCGCTGCCGCGCTCGAGCTGGGACGATTACGACAAGGCGCTGATCTCCAAAGGCGGCGGCGTCTTCCCGCGCAGCGCAAAGTCGATTGTGCTGACGCCCGAAATCAAGGCGCTGACAGGCATCGAGGCCGACAAGCTGTCGCCGGTGGACCTGATCAAGGCGCTGCTCAAATCCGAAACCGATCTTCTGTGGTTCGGCGGCATCGGCACCTATATCAAGGCCTCTGCCCAAAACAATCTCGATGTCGGCGACCGCGCCAATGATGCGCTACGCATCAACGGCCGCGAGATCCGCGCCAAGGTGATCGGCGAAGGCGCCAATCTGGGCGCCACCCAGCTCGGCCGCGTCGAATATGCGCTTGAGGGCGGGCGCATCAACACCGACGCCATCGACAATTCGGCCGGCGTCGACACCTCCGACCATGAGGTCAATCTCAAGATCCTGTTTTCGGGCCCGATGCGCCGCGGCGAAATCACGACCGAAGCCCGCGACACCATGCTCGAAGCCATGACCGACGATGTCGCCCATCATGTGCTCAAGGACAATTACGATCAGACGCTGGCGCTCTCCGTCGCCCAGTCGCGGGGGGTGCGCGATCTCGATGCCCATGCCCGCCTGATCCGCGATCTCGAACGCCGCGGCAAGCTCGATCGCAATGTCGAGTTCCTGCCCGACGACGAGGCCCTGCGCAAACGCCACCAGGACGGCATCGGCCTGACGCGGCCCGAACTCGCCGTGCTCCTGGCCTATGCCAAGCTCGATCTGGCGGCCGAAATCGTGGCCAGCGACCTGCCGGACGATCCCTTCTTCGCCGCCGAGCTGGAAAGCTATTTCCCGCCCGCCGCCGCCGGGAAACTGCGCCACGAGATGGAGAACCATCGCCTGCGCCGCGAGATCATCACCGATGTGCTGACCAATTCTCTGGTCAATCTCGCAGGTCCCGTCTTCATCCATCGCCTCAAGGAAATTTCCGGTGCGCCGGGCGAACGCGCCGCGCGCGCCTTTGCGCTCGCCGATGGCGCCTTCCGCCTCTCCGCGCTCAAGGCCCGCATCGACACGCTCGATCTCAAAGTGCCGGCGGAGCTGCAGATCGGCATGTATGGCGCCGTCACCGAACTTCTGCGCCGCCTCGGCCTGTGGTTCCTGATGAACATTCCGGCCAGCGCCGATCTTGGCGAGACCGTGGCGCGCTATCGCGGCGGCGTCGATGCCTTGCGCGGCACCTTCTCGACTCTCGTTTCCGACTATGAGGCGCACGACACCGAAAGCCGCATCGCCGAGCTCACCGAAGCCGGCGTGCCCGCCGATCTGGCCGAGGATGTCGCGGTGCTGCCGCTCCTCAGCGCCGCGCCGGAAATCATCCAGCTCGCCCACGCCAGGACACTCGATATCGATCTGGTCGCCGGAGCCTATTTCGCGGTCGGCGAGACGGTCGGCCTCGATCGTTTGCGCGGCCTGGCCACGCGCATCGCCGCCAGCGAACATTGGGACCGTCTCGCCATCCGCCGCATCGTCGACGATCTCTTCGCCGGTCAGCGCGCGCTGACCACCGATGCGCTGGCCGGCGTCAAGGACGGCAAGGCCAGCCGCGCCGATGGCGCCGCCGCGGTCGCAAGCTGGGCCGAGCGCAATGCCGACGCGCTCTCCCGCACACGCACCTTCCTCGAAGAGCTCGAACGCACGGGCGATCTCTCCATCGCCAAGCTGACCCTCGCCAACAGCCAGGTCCACGCCCTGGCGGGGCGCTAGGCAAAACAAAAGGGGCGGATCTCTCCGCCCCTTTTCAGCATACAATCAGAGGCCGCGATCAGCGCGGCGCCATGCGGATCGCGCCGTCGAGGCGCACGCATTCGCCGTTGAAATAGCCGTTCTCGAGCATCTGCAGCGCCAGCGACGCATATTCCGGCGGATTGCCGAGGCGCGGCGGGAACGGCACCTGCGCCGCCAATGCCTGCTTCACCTGCTCGGGTGCGCCCTGCAAGAGCGGCGTGTTGAACAGGCCCGGCAGGATCGTGTTGCAGCGGATGCCTTCCTGCGCCAGATCGCGCGCCACGACCAGCGTCACGCCCGTGATGCCCGCCTTGGACGCGGTATAGGAGGCCTGGCCGATCTGCCCATCCTGCGCCGCGACGCTCGCCGTGTTGACGATGGCGCCGCGCTCGCCGCCCTGCAGCGGATCGAGCGTCAACATGCCCGCCGCGCTCATCGCGATGCAGCGATAGGTGCCGACCAGATTGATCTGGATGATGCGGTCGAAATCCCTGGCGTGGAAGAATTTGATCTCGCCCGTCTTCTTGTCGCGGCTGGCGGTCTTCTGCGCATTGCCGGTGCCGGCACAGTTCACGAGCACGCGCTCCTGGCCATGGGCCGCGCGCGCCTTGGCGAAGCCGGCTTCCACGCTCTCGTCATTGGTGACGTTGACTTCGCAGAACACGCCGCCGATCTCGGCGGCGACCTTTTCGCCCTTGTCCTTCTGAAGATCGAAGAGCGCGACCTTCACGCCCTTGGCGGCCAGCGCCCGCGCGGTGGCTTCGCCGAGGCCCGAGGCGCCGCCCGTGACGACGGCGGCGATCGAAGAATTCAGTTCCATGGGGGATCCTTCCCTTGCTCGAAAATGGCGTTGGCGGGACTCTTAAACCCCTGCAAAGCCCAGGCAAAGCCTGACGCGAGGGAAGCCCCCCTTTCATCTGCGGCCCCGGCACCCGATATTGGTTTCATGACCAGCCAGCTACCCGAGACCACCCGCTCCCAGCTTCCGGCCGTGATCGCCCGGAACGAGCGCATGGTCGAGCGCGGCTTCTGGAAGAAGCTGCTGAAAGTGGCGGGCCGCATCCCCTTCGCCGAGGATGCGGCGGCGGCCTATTTCTGCGCCGTCGATCCGGCCACGCCCAGCCGCGTGCGCGGCATCCTGCTCGCCGCGCTGGCCTATTTCGTGATCCCGACCGACGTGATCCCCGATTTCATCGCCGGCATCGGCTTCACCGACGATGCGGCCGTGCTGGCCATGGCAATCAGTCTCGTCTCCGGCCAGATCCGCCCCGAACACAGACGCCGCGCGCGCGCCGCGCTGCATCTGCCGCCGCTGCCGGATAGCGATTGATGCGCTACGCCGACATCGAGGCCCATTGCCTGTCCCTGCCCGGCGTGACGAAGGAGCATCCTTTCGGCGACAGCGACGTCTTCAAGGTCGGCGGCAAGATGTTCGCGCTGATCTCGGTGCAGGACGGCAAGCCGGCCGGTGTCTGGTTCAAGGCCGGCGCGATGAGCGCGGCAATCCTCACCGAAATCGACGGCATCCGCCCCTGCCCCTATCTCGCCCGCGCCCATTGGGTGGCGATGGAGGGCCTGAAACCGCTGGCGGCGAAAGAGCTGCGCGCCTATCTCAGCCGCGCGCATGGACTGGTGGCGGCGGGTCTGTCGAAGAAGAAGCGCGAGGCCCTCGGCATCGCAGATGCTCCGTCTACGGATGATTTCAATCCGTTTGCGTGAACCCCAATATCCGTCATGGCCGGGCTTGACCCGGCCATCCATCAGCGCCCGTGTCTACGGGCGCGAGAGAGTCATTGGCGCGTGGACACGCGCCAGATGGGTGGCCGGCTCTGCGGCCGGCCATGACGACATGGGAATGTGACGTGAGAACTGCCCTAGCGGATCGCGGCCATGTTCGGCTGCGACTGGTGATCATTGCTGTTGCCGGCGGCCGTCGGCATGGGCGTGATGAATTCGACGGCGACGCCGCTCGCGTGATGACGGGCGACGCGCCCGGCCATCTGTCCGATCAGCACCACCTCGCCCAGCGGCGGGCGCGCCGCCGTCTGCAAGGAGACGCCGCTCAGCGACAGGTCCAGCACCTCGCACTGCACCACCTCGCCATTGGCGCGGGTGAAGCGCGCCAGCCCGCGCGTCGGTTTGCGGTCGTGACGGCGCAGCGCCGTCTCGTCGACATATTGCTTGTTGAGGAAGATCGTGAGCTGCTCGGCGATGCGTTCGCGCTTCAAGACCGGGCAATTGAACTGGACGCCGAAATCGCCGCCCGTCAGCCGCACGATCGTGCCCTCGAAGCGGCCGAAACTATCGATATAGAGGATCACGGAGGTGCCGGCCGGCAGATCGAAATCGCAGCCGATGCGCGCCCCGCCCGCCGACAGGTCGAAGATCTTGCAGACCTCCTCGCGCTGTTCATCGGGCATGAAGATGCGGCCCGGCAAGTCCAGGTCTACGCGCCGATAGCGTCTGCGATCGGCCTTCGCCCGGGCTATCACCGCTTCGCGATCTATTGCCATATAAGTGCGCGCCGGACGTTTGCCGGCTCCTGAATACAACCGCTTCCTCGACGAACTGTAATCATAGAGGGTCAACAGGTCGTTTACGCGGACCACCTTGCGCTCACCGTAATTATTGCGGCGGGCCGAAGCCCTTAACCTCTTACGCCTGCCGGGCTATAGGTTTTAGCCGATTTGGATTTACCCTTCCGCTCCCGCAGCCCCTGCCGTCAGACATCCCGGAGATTGTAGATGCCCCGTCTTGCGCGTCCCGCCCTTGCCCGCTTCAGCCTGGCCGCCCTGGCCGCGCTGGCGCTCGCCGGCTGCGCCACCAATACCGCCTATGACAAGCTTGCCAGCGCCAAGCCGACCGGTTCGGCCTTCTCCCGGGCCCTGTTCCAGGATTATTCCGCTCTCGCGCGCTCCTTCGGCCTTGCCAATACGCCCGCCACCAAGGCCTTCGACGCCACCGAGGCCTATTCCCTCTCCGGGCTCAACGCCGATGTGGCCGCGGTCGCCGACGCCTATGCCGCCAAGGCCCTGGACGCGTCCCAGGGCGAGGAGCCCCTGCCCGAAGCGGCCCCGCCGGACAGCAATGTGGGGGAAAGCGCCCGCCTCAAGCTCCTGCGCGCGCTCGCCGACGGCCGCAAGAAGGCGCCGTCCGCGGCCGCCCGCGCCCAGGTCCAATATGACTGCTGGGTGATGAACAGCCCGGTGCCGGAGCTCGCCGCCTCGGCCCGCCATTGCTACCAGGCCTTCACCGGCGCTCTGGCCCAGCTGGAGAGCAGGCTGAATATGGCGCCCGCGACCGAGCCGGTGGCCCAGACCAGCACGAAGCCCGCCGCGGACTTCACCGCCCTTTTCGCCCTCGGCTCGGCAAGGCTCGACGGCACCGCCATGGGGGTGCTGCATCAGGCGATCGAGGCGGCCTTTGCCGGACGCCAGTCACGCATCACGGTGGTCGGCCACACCGACACCTCCGGCACCGAGGCCCTCAACAAGACCCTGTCGCTGGAACGCGCCAAGGCGGTGAAGGCGGCGCTGGTCCGCATGGGTGCCAGGCCGGCGGCGGTTCAGATCTCGGGCGTCGGCGAATCCGATCTCGCGGTTCAGACCCCGGACGGCGTGGCCAATGCCCAGAACCGTCGCGCGGTCGTGACGCTGCTTCCCTAGCCGCTTCCGTCAGGGCAGGCTTCGCAGCAACCGCGACACCGGCGTCATCTTTGGTCTAAGCTCGGTCCGGACAGAAACCCGGTTCAGGGACGGACCATGAAGGCCTATGACTACATCATCGTCGGCGCAGGCAGCGCCGGCTGCGTACTCGCCAATCGCCTTTCGGCGGACCCCAGTGTTGAAGTGCTGCTGATCGAGGCCGGCGGCCGCGACAAATCACTGATGATCCATATGCCGGCCGGCATCCCCGCCCTGCTCGGCAAGCCCAATCCGCACAACTGGTATTTCGACACCGAAGGCCAGACCCATCTCGACGGGCGCAGGCTCTACTGGCCGCGCGGCAAGGGCTGGGGCGGCTCCTCCTCGATCAACGGCATGATCTATATCCGCGGCCATGCCCGCGATTACGACCAGTGGCGGCAGATGGGCTGCGAAGGCTGGTCCTTCGCCGATGTGCTGCCTTATTTCAAACGCTCCGAAGGCAATGAAAATGGCGGCGACGATTTCCACGGGCAAGACGGCCCGCTCGCCGTCTCCAACGGACGCTCGACCAATCCCTTGTTCCGCGCCTTCATCGAGGGCGGCATCGAAGCCGGACACAAGAAGACCGCCGACTTCAACGGCTACGATCAGGAGGGCTTCGGCCCCTATCAGTTCACGATCAAGGAGGGCCGGCGCTGGTCCGCGGCCAGCGCCTATCTCAAGCCCGCGCTCGACCGGCCGAACCTGACGGTCGAATCCCATGCGCTGCTGAACCGCGTGCTGTTCGAAGGCACCAAGGCCGTCGGCATCGAATTCGCGCAGAACAAGAATATCGTGCGCGTGCATGCGGGCAAGGAGGTCATCCTCTGCGGCGGCGCCGTCAACACACCGCAAATGCTGATGCTGTCGGGCATCGGCGATGCCGAGGTGCTGAAGAAGTTCGGCATTCCCGTGGTCATGAATCTCAAGGGCGTCGGCCAGAACCTGCAGGATCATCTCGACTGTTCGATCCAGTATGAATGCAGCCAGCCGATCACGCTCTACAGCCAGGCCAATCCGCTGCGCGCCTTGAAGACCGGCTTGCAATATATGCTCTTCGGTTCGGGGCTCGCGACCAGCCAGGGTCTCGAATCCGGTGCCTTCCTCAAGAGCCGGCCGGATCTGGAAACGCCCGACCTGCAATTCCACTTCATCGCCGCGCTGATGTACGACCACACGCGCAAGAAAGCGGACCGCCATGGCTTCATGGCCCATGTCTGCCAGCTTCGTCCCGAAAGCCGCGGGTTCATCTCGATCCGTTCGGCCGATCCCAGCGATGCGCCGGTGATCCAGCCCAATTATCTCGCCGCCGAGGAGGATCGCCGCGCGATGCGCGAAGGCGTGCGCCTGGCGCGCGAGGTGTTCGCGCAAACCGCCTTCGATCCCTATCGCGGACCGGAGATGATGCCGGGCGCCCATGTGCAGAAGGACGATCAGATCGACGCGTTCATCCGCAAGACGGCCGAGACCATCTATCACCCTGTTGGCAGTGCCAAGATGGGCAAGGATGAGATGAGCGTCGTCGATCCCGCGCTCAAGGTTTACGGCATCGAGGGCCTCAGGGTGGTCGACGCCTCGGTGATGCCGGCGCTGGTCTCCGGCAATACCAATGCGCCGACCATCATGATCGCGGAGAAGGCCGCCGACATGATCCTCGGCCGCTCGGCCCCGGCGGCGCAGCATGTGACCGTGGCCGAAGACGGCGCGCGCACCGCGGCGGCCGAATAGACCGACCCAAAAGGATCACTTTGGGAAAGGGCGTCTGTCGGAGTATGCTTGAGCCATGAAGATCTCAGGCGCCCTTTTTGTATTCGCCCTTACGCTCGCCGCGCCCCTGACCACCGGGTCGGCGCTGGCGCAGAGCGACCCCTTGCCCTCGACGGCCTATAAGCTGCACGAGATGAATTTCGACATGTGGTGCCAGGAGCAGAAGCATTATCCGCCGGAGCGTTGCGACAAGCGCCTGCCCAAGGACGATGCCGAATTCAAGGCCTATCGCCAGACCGTCGAGACCTATGAGCTGCAACGGCTGAAGCAGGAGCGGCAGGGCCAGGATCTCGATCGCGGCATCCTGCACAACGACCCGGTCGACAATCCCGACGATCCCTCCGCCGGCGTGCCCGGCGCCCCGCCCTCACCGCAATAGACGCAAGCAAATATCCCTCGCCCCATGGGGACGAGGGATATCTGAGGAACGTTGCTTGCGCGTTGCGTGAGGCGTCAGCGCGGCCGGACCAGCGACAGCGACGGCGCGGACATGATGTCGAGCGCGCGGATCAGGCTCTGCATGTCCCCGTCCATTTCGCGATGAAGCGTCGCCGTTTTTTCGCGGCTGATGACGAGGCGCAGATGCGGGGCCTTGGGGTGGCTGCGAAGCGTGGGGCGGCCCGGCGGAGGCGGCGGGGGCGGCGGCGCAAAGGTGGACATCGGTTCGTCTTCGAGCACGAGCTGCGAGCCGGTCAGGCGCTGGAAGGCGATCGGCTGACCGCCGAGCTGCACCGTGTCGCTCAGCACCTGCACCATGCCGATGAAGCGGGTGGGTTCGCCATCGCCGAAGCTGACCGGCGCCAGCACCGTTTCCAGCTCGACCATGCCGCAATCGGCGGAGGCACCGATGGAGTTGAGACAGACCGGCTGCCTGGTCTTCAGCGCCTGCTTCAGCAGAACGCTCAGTGCGCCGCGGCTCTGGCCTTCCCAATGGGTCAGGAAATTGGTGCCCTTGAGTTCGCCGCCCAGGCGCTCGCACAGCGACGTGCCGGCCAGGCGATAGACCGGGCGCTCCAGATCGGCGGCCTCGAGGATAAAGACATGGGAGAGCATGCGCTTGATCGCGCGCGGATCGATATCGGCCTGATCCGGAACGGCGCGCCCACGGCGCAGACGGCTCCAATACCCCACCAGCAAGTGACTGTTTCTATGTTTCATCGGCCGTTGCTCCGGTCTTCCCTCTGTGCCGGCCCCTTGCGTCGTTTCGGGACGGGCTGGCGTTGCTGAGAGGAAGGGAGAGCAGGGCCCGTGCCAAGCCGCGGAACCCGGCCCGAAACGGAATAAAATCTTTCTATTTCAGTATATTGGAGAAATGACGCCGGGGCGGACTCAGCCCCAGGGCCCGCGCCGCACCGCGCCGAAAAGCGGGATATGCGCCGATTTGAACAAGGGCGTGAGGGCCGCGCCCATCACGAAACCGCCGACATGGGCCCACCAGGCGATGCCCGGCTGGCCCGACGCGGTCAGCACGGCACTGAGAATCTGGATCGCGAACCAGAAGCCCACCACCCAGACCGCGCTGATCTTGAACGGATAGAAGATGATGCCCAGCGGCACGATCACCGTCACCCGGGCCCGCGGATATAAGAGCACATAGGCCGCCAGCACGCCGGAAATCGCCCCCGACGCCCCCACCATCGGCACCGCCGAGGCCGGATCGACGGCCGCCAGCGTCAGGGCCGCCGCCACGCCCGAGATCAGATAGAAGAGCGTGAAGCGCCAGTGGCCCATCGCGTCTTCGACATTGTTCCCGAAAATCCACAGATACAGCATGTTGCCGCCGATATGCAGCCAGCCGCCATGCAGGAACATGGAGGTGAAGAGGGTGGCCCAGGCCGGGACAGTCAGATAGCCGGCCGGCGGCGTCAGCGCGCCGCCGAGCGTGGCCGGCCGAAATCCCAGCACATTGATCGCGGCCGTCATCTGGCCGCCCAGCGACCACTCCCACAGGAAGGCGATGAGGCACAGACCCATGATGCCCCACGTCACAAAGGGCGTCAGCCGGACAGGATTGTCGTCCGAGATTGGGATCATGTGGTGAACCGTCCTTAAGGCTTTGCGGCCCGCATCCGTCCTGTTCCGGCACAGATCGGCCGGAATCATCGGGACGCATCATGGCACGGAACGTGAAGCGAGGGCGTCGCCAAGACAGGCCAAAGAATTCGTTTTGCAGGTTTTCGCGCATCCGCCAGCCACAAGGCCGGACGCCGCGCAAGGAGTTAAGAGATGTCGGTCAAATCCGTGATGTTCCTGGCAAGCGTCGTGATGGGCATTGGCGTCCTTGCGGCCGTCACGCCTGCGGCGGCCGGCAATTATGGCGGCTCGGCCGGCGGCTTCTCGTCCGGCCCGTCCTGCAAGACCGGCGGCGTCACGATCTTCAAGCCCGTGAGCATCAACAAGAACATCAACATCAATAAGAACATCAACGTCTTCAAGCCGGTCAACATCAACAAGAACATCAACATCAACAAGAATGTCGATATCATCAAGAACATCGCCATCAACAAGAACCTGAACATCAACAAGAACATCAATATCAATAAGAACATCAACAACTCGAAGAACATCAACATCAACAAGAACATCATCATCAACAAGGGCGGCGGCGGTGCCGAAGCCAGCGCCATGGCCTCGGCCTTTGCCTCGGCGATGGCCAGTGCCAACGCCAATGTGACGGTGAACAACAGTGCCGGCGCGAGCGCGGGCGCCGGGGCCTCCGCGGGCGCGGGCGTGACCTATTACTCGAACTCGTTCTCGGACATGAAGATCGTCAACAAGGACAGCTCGATGGGCGCGGTCAATGTGCAGCAGCATTGCGAGATGCAGTATGCGAGCGTCGTCAAGTCGATCCATGCCGTCTGCGTGGCCTCCAATGGCGAGGAATTCCCCGCTTCGCACATGATCGCCGACACCTGGGTTTCCGCCTCTTACGAAGGCGAGGTCGCGCGCTGCATCCCGGGCGCCTATATCAAGGCGACGATCGGCGATGTGCTGCAGTCCGATCAGGGCATGGCCGGCACCTACGAACACGGCACCGTGCTCACATGCGGCCTGCATGAAGCGCTGCGCCATTACAAGAACGGCATGCTGAAATGCGCGCCCGAAGTGCCGGTGCCCGATTGCACCGAGCGCACCAATCTGCGCCGCTACGGCACGGGCGATCTGTTCTTCACCTTCCGCGCCAAGGTCTGCGTGACGCCGCAGGCGCGCGTGGATGCCTCGATCACCGGCATGAGCCTGGACGGCGGCGTCGGCGACGAATAGCAGCCGCACCGCCAAACGCTGCAACGTCCCGTCCTCTCACTGGGCGGGACGTTTTTCTTTGGGGACAACCCTTCCTTAAGCCTGCGCGCGCGAGCATGGCCCCAGACAGGAGCCGCCATGCCCGCCCTCGCCGCCCTTCGCGATGGAGAATTCGTCACGCCCACGCGGGCACGGCGGATCGCGATCGGCCTTGTCATCGCCTTCATCGCGGCCTTCGTCTTTCTCGGGCTTACGGCGCATGGCCTCAACGATTTCAAGGGGCGCCCGCTCGGCACCGATTTCTCGGATATCTATGCCGCCGGTCGCTATATCGCCGAGGGCAATCCCACCGCGGCCTATGCCCCGGCGCGCCAGTACGCTGAGGAACAGGCGATCTTCGGCAAGGCGACGCCCTTTTATGGCTGGCATTACCCGCCGTTCTTTCTGATCGTCGCCGCCCCGCTCGGTCATCTGCCCTATCTGACGGCGCTCATTCTGTGGCAGGCGGCGAGTTTCGCGCTTTATCTCGCGGCCATGGCGCTTCTGATTGCGCGCGGTCCCGCGCCGCCGCACTTGCGCAGACGCGACTGGCTGCTTGCGGCGATCGCCTTTCCGGCCGTGTTCGTGAACCTGACCCATGGCCATAACGGCTTTCTCACCGCCGCGCTGATGACGTTTGCGCTGGCGCTGCTCGACGAACGCAAGCTGGTCGCGGGGCTCTGCATCGGGCTTCTCGTCTACAAGCCGCAATTCGGCCTCATGATTCCACTGGTGCTGGCGGCGACTGGCCGTTGGCGCACCTTCGCGAGCGCAAGCGTGACGGTTCTGGCGCTCTCTGCACTGGTCACGCTTTGCTTTGGCGTCGACATCTGGAGCGCCTTTCTCGCCTCGACGCACTTCACCCGCACCGTCGTGCTCGAACAGGGTGGCACCGGCTTCTGGAAGATTCAGAGCGTCTTCGCGGCGGTGCGGCTGTGGGGCGGCTCCGTGCCACTGGCCTATGCCGCGCAGGGCGCGGTGACGCTCATCGTCGCCGTGCTGCTCACGCGGCTGTGGCGGAGCGATGCGCCCTTTGCCCGCAAGGCCGCCGCGCTTCCCATCGCCGCCATTCTGGCCACACCCTACAGCCTCGACTACGACATGATGGTGCTCGCGCCATCCATTGCGCTTCTGGCCATGGATGGACTGGCAAACGGTTTTCGCCGCTGGGAGAAGACGGCGCTGGCCGTGCTGTGGATGGCGCCGGTGATGACGCGCAGCATCGCCGATGCCACGCACATCCCGCTCGGCGTGACGGCGATGCTGACGATGTTCGCGCTGGTGACGCTCGGCGACACACACAAATTACCCTCCACCTTGCACGCAATGGCGCCCGAAGCCGGTTGACGACCCGCTTATCCCCGCCCGGCCATTTGTGATTGCCTTATGCGATCAGCGGCTTGTCATTTTTTCCGGGTTTCGAAACCCCCCTGCGCCAAAGCGGCCGTACAATCGGCGCATGAGTGACGACACCCTGCGCACCGGCGCCAATCCGGCCAGCCCCGCGCCGAACACGGCGCAAGACGAAAAACTCCCCGCCGCCACGATCCGGCGTGCCGCAGGGCTCGCCGTCGTGCATCTCGAAGACAATCTCCTCGCCGCCGCGAGCCTTCTGTCGCGATGCCGCAATCTTGCAGGCATGAATATGGCGCAGGATCTGGATGCGATGAAGACGGCTGTGCGCCTGCTGCGGGCGCAGAGCGATGCCGCGGACATGCTCGCCCGCGTGGCCCGGGGCGAGAGCCGCCATCGCCTCATCGTCGAGTTCGCGGGCGCGCCGGAGGGGGAATTGAATTCGAAAATTTTTCCCACACCCCCACCCCGGGTGCTCGCGAACCCCGAACCGGAAGCCAGGGACGATGACCGCTGAGCCGAACAGGCGGGGCGCCCCGCGCGGCAACCGCAATGCGCTGAAAACCGGCCGTCACACGGCGGAGATGCGCGCCTTCCGCGCAGAAATACGCGCCCATTTGCGTGAAACCCGCGCCCTTCTGTCCTGGTGCCGCGAACTCTGCCGCCTGCAGCGCATGGGCGCGACGTTCGTCCCACCCGGTTCGCCTTGCGTGGGAGAGTCCCCCTGCTATGGTGCGCCGCGCCAATTTCGACCGGCAGGGCGGGTTCCCGCCCCGCGCCATCCTCATCCAGAGGAATTCCCAGAGGGTATCCATGAACATCCACGAATATCAGGCCAAGGCCGTCCTGAGGGACTTCGGCGTGCCTGTTCCCACGGGCAAGCCCGCCTTCACCGTCGAAGAAGCCGTCGCGGCGGCCAAGGAATTGCCCGGCCCGGTCTGGGTCGTGAAGGCCCAGATCCATGCGGGCGGCCGCGGCAAGGGCGGCGGCGTCAAGGTGGTGAAATCGATCAAGGAGGTCGAGGCCGAGGCCAGGCGCATGCTGGGCATGACCCTCGTCACCCACCAGACCGGCCCGGCCGGCAGGCTCGTCAAGCGCCTCTATATCGAAGACGGCTCGGCGATCGACCGCGAGCTGTACCTCTCGGCCCTGGTGGACCGCGAGTCGAGCCGCATCTCCTTCATCGCCTCGACCGAAGGCGGCATGGACATCGAAGAGGTCGCGGCCAAGACGCCCGAGAAAATCCACACCTTCCAGATCGAACCGGCGGTCGGCTTTTCGGGCTATGTCGGCCGCAACATCGCCGACGCCCTGAAGCTCAAGGGCGAGGCGGCCAAGCAGTGCGGCAAGCTGATCCAGAGCCTCTACACGGCCTTCCAGGCCAAGGATATGAGCCTCCTGGAAATCAATCCGCTGGTCGTGACCAAGGACGGCAACATCATCTGCCTCGATGCCAAGATGAACTTCGACGACAACGCGCTGTTCCGCCACAAGGATGTGATGGATCTGCGCGACCTCGACGAAGAAGATCCGATGGAAGTCGAGGCATCGAAATACGACCTCAACTACATCAAGCTCGATGGCGAGATCGGCTGCATGGTCAATGGCGCCGGCCTTGCCATGGCGACCATGGACATCATCAAGCTCTACGGCTCGGAGCCGGCCAACTTCCTCGATGTTGGCGGCGGCGCGACCACGGAGAAGGTCACCGCGGCCTTCAAGATCATCGTCTCCGATCCGAACGTGAAGGGCATTCTGGTCAACATCTTCGGCGGCATCATGAAATGCGACATCATCGCCGAAGGCATCGTGGCCGCGGCGAAGGAGATTTCGCTCAAGGTCCCGCTGGTCGTGCGGCTTGAAGGCACCAATGTCGAGAAGGGCAAGGAAATCCTTGCGAACTCGGGTCTGCCCATCGTCTCCGGTTCCGACCTTGCCGATGGCGCGCAGAAAATCGTAGCCGCAGTGAAGGGTTCCTGATCGCCATGTCCATTCTCGTCGACAAAAACACCAAGGTCATCTGCCAGGGCTTCACCGGCAAGCAGGGCACCTTCCATTCCGAACAGGCGATTGCGTACGGCACCAAAATGGTCGGCGGCACCACGCCGGGCAAAGGCGGCACGACCCATCTGGGCCTGCCCGTCTTCGACACCGTGCTGGACGCGCGTGAGAAGACCGGCTGCGACGCCTCCGTGATCTATGTGCCGCCGCCCTTTGCGGCCGACGCGATCCTGGAAGCCATCGATGCCGGCATTCCGCTCATCGTCTGCATCACCGAGGGCATCCCGGTGCTCGACATGGTCAAGGTCAAGCGCGCGCTCTCGGGCTCGCAGTCGCGCCTGATCGGGCCGAACTGCCCGGGCGTGATCACGCCGGGCGAATGCAAGATCGGCATCATGCCGGGCCACATCCACAAGCGCGGCAAGGTCGGCATCGTCTCGCGCTCCGGCACGCTGACCTATGAAGCCGTTGCCCAGACCACGGCCGTCGGCCTCGGCCAGTCCTCCTGCGTCGGCATCGGCGGCGACCCCGTAAAGGGCACCGAGCATATCGAGGTGCTGGAGATGTTCCTGAAGGACCCCGAAACCGAGAGCATCATCATGATCGGCGAGATCGGCGGCAGCGCCGAGGAAGACGCGGCCGACTTCATCAAGCACACCAAGGTGAAGAAGCCGATGGTCGGCTTCATCGCCGGCGTCACCGCCCCTCCGGGCCGGCGCATGGGCCATGCCGGCGCCATCATCTCCGGCGGCAAGGGCGGCGCCGATTCGAAGATCGAGGCCATGCAGGCGGCCGGCATCCGCGTTTCGCCCAACCCGGCGGCGCTCGGCACCACGCTGGTGGAGCTGCTCAGCGGCAAATAGGCCAAACGCCCCCGTGCAAACAAAACGGCCGCCCCGAAAGGCGGCCGTTTTTTGTGCAGCGCCCCGTGCGGCGCGCCCAGTGCGTGGGCAAAGCGGTATCCCTTCCCACTTCAGGGTCGATATTCACAAAACCCTACATCATATTAACCCTCAATGGCGTTGAATTGCCCCGCGGAAAGGGGTGCATTCCGCAGCCAGATGCGCTACAGGCGGGCCGCTTTTCGAGAGTACGGCACGCGACGGGCGCGGACCGAGGACAGGGCGGGCCCAACAAGCCGGCCTAACATGTTGAAATGACAAGCCAATCAGACCCTGCCAATGACCACGGCGCCGCCAAGAACGCGGTGCTGGAAGCGACCTCATTCCTGTTCGGCAGCAATGCCGCCTTCATTGAGTCGCTCTACCGCCAATATCTCGACAATCCGGACGCCGTCGATCCCAGCTGGCGGGCGTTCTTCGCCGAGCTCGGCGAGCAGGATCTGGGCGCCACCCAGCTCGGCCGCGGTCCGGCCTGGAAGCGCGACGCCAAGATCCGGCTCGAGAATGGCGAGCTTGTCAGCGCCCTGACCGGCCAATGGCAGCCCAAGGCGAACGCCGCCGCCTCCGAACAGGACTCTGAGGGCCGCCGCCCAGGATTCGATCCGCGCCATCCAGCTCGTGCGCGCCTATCGCGTGATCGGCCATCTGGCCGCCGATCTCGATCCGCTGGGACTGGCCGAGAAGGCGCATCTGCCCCAGCTCGAACCCAGCTTTTCCGGCTTCCACGAAGCCGATCTCGACAAGCCGATCTATATGGATGGCGTGCTGGGCCTGTCCAACTCCACCCCGCGCCAGGTGGTCGACATCCTCAAGCGCACCTATTGCGGGCGCATCGGCTACGAGTTCATGCACATCAACGATCCGGAGCAGAAGGACTGGCTGCAGCGCCGGATCGAAGGCCCGGACAAGGAGATCACCTTCACCCTTGAGGGCAAGAAGGCGATCCTCAACAAGCTCATCGAAGCCGAAGGTTTCGAGAAGTTCTCCGGCCTGCGCTTCCTCGGCACCAAGCGTTTCGGGCTCGATGGCGGCGAGGCCATGATTCCGGCCCTCGAACAGATCATCAAGCGCGGCGGCCAGCTCGGCGTCAAAGAGATCGTGCTGGGCATGTCGCATCGCGGCCGCCTCAACGTGCTGGCCAATGTGATGGCCAAGCCCTACCGCCAGATCTTCCACGAATTCCAGGGCGGCAGCGCCAAGCCCGCCGACGTGCAGGGCTCCGGCGACGTGAAGTACCATCTTGGCGCCTCCTCGGACCGCGAGTTCGACAGCAACAAGGTGCATCTGTCGCTGACGGCGAACCCGTCCCATCTCGAAGCCTCCGATCCGGTCGTGCTGGGCAAGGCCCGCGCCAAGCAGCAGCAGCTGGGCGACAAGATCGAACGCGCCAGCGTGCTGCCGCTGCTGCTCCATGGCGATGCGGCCTTTGCCGGCCAGGGCATCGTGGCCGAATGCTTCGCCATGTCGGGCACCAAGGGCTTCCGCACCGGCGGCACGATCCACTTCATCGTCAACAACCAGATCGGCTTCACCACGGCGCCGATCTATTCGCGCTCGTCGCCGTATCCGTCCGATGTCGCGCTGATGGTGCAGGCGCCGATCTTCCATGTGAATGGCGACGATCCCGAAGCGGTCGTGCATTGCGCCCGCATCGCGGCGGAATTCCGCCAGCTGTTCCACAAGGATGTCGTCATCGACATGTTCTGCTATCGCCGCTTCGGTCACAACGAGGCCGACGAACCGGCATTCACGCAGCCCTTGATGTATCAAGCCATCAAGGACCATCCGACCACGCTCGAACTTTATGCCGCCCAGCTTGTCTCCGAAGGCGTGATCAGCCAGGACGACATGAAGGCGATGATCGCCGGCTTCAACAAACGCCTCGACGAGGAATTCGAAGCCTCCAAGAACCATCGGCCCAACCGCGCCGACTGGCTGGACGGACGCTGGAAAGATTTCTCCAAGGCGCCGGACGGCGACCGCCGCGGCGCGACCGCCGTGCCGGACGACACGCTGCGCAGGATCGGCACCGCACTGACAACGACGCCGGAAAGCTTCCACGCCCACAAGACCATCGCCCGCCAGCTCCAGACCAAGGCCAGGATGTTCGAGACCGGCGAGGGCTTCGACTGGGCCACGGCCGAGGCGCTGGCCTTCGGCTCGCTGCTCGAAGAGGGTTATCCGGTGCGTCTGTCGGGCCAGGATTCCGGGCGCGGCACCTTCAGCCAGCGTCACGCCATGCTGGTCGATCAGGAAAGCGCCGAACGCTATTTCCCGCTGCAGAACATCTCGGACAATCAGGCCGAATTCGAAGTCATCGATTCGCTTCTCTCCGAGGAAGCGGTGGTCGGCTTCGAATATGGCTACAGCCTGGCCGAGCCCAAGGCGCTGGTGTTGTGGGAAGCCCAGTTCGGCGATTTCGCCAATGGCGCCCAGGTGATGATCGACCAGTTCATCAGCTCCGGCGAGATGAAATGGCTGCGCATGTCGGGCCTCGTCATGCTGCTGCCGCATGGCTATGAGGGCCAGGGCCCGGAGCATTCCTCCGCCCGCCTCGAGCGCTATCTGCAGCTCTGCGCCGAGGACAATATCCAGGTCGCCGCGCCGACGACGCCGGCGAACTACTTCCACATCCTGCGCCGCCAGGTGCATCGGCCGTTCCGCAAGCCGCTGATCCTGATGGCGCCGAAATCGCTGCTGCGCCACAAGCGCGTGGTCTCGCGCCTCGACGAGATGGGGCCGGGATCGAGCTTCCACCGCGTCCTCGACGACGACACCGAGCGCGATCCGAATTCGCCGCTCAAGCTGGCGGCCGATGCCGACATCAAGCGCGTCGTGCTGTGCTCGGGCAAGGTCTATTACGACCTCTATGAGGAACGCGAGCAGCGCGGCGAGACCCGCATCCAGCTGATCCGTCTCGAACAGCTCTACCCGTTCCCGGCGAACCCGCTGAAGGAGGCGCTGTCGCGCTTTCCGAATGCCGAGATCGTGTGGTGCCAGGAAGAGCCGCAGAACCAGGGGCCATGGACCTTCGCCGCGCCGCGCATCGAAGCCACACTGGCTGAGATGGGGCGCGCCGACCGTCCGCGCTATACGGGCCGGCCGGAATCGGCCTCGACCGCCGCGGGCCTGATGAGCCAGCACCAGGCCGAGCTCAAAGCCTTCCTCGATGAGGCCCTGACGCTTTGACGCAAGGCGGACCAAGCGGGGAGCAGCGTGCGCCGGCTTCGCATATGAAGCTGGCCTATTCGCTCATCAGCCCCCGCTACTATATCCGCCACCGGGCCTGGCGCGCATGGCGCAAGGCCGCCGACGGCCATGAAGGCGAGTTGAGGCTGCTATCCGCGATCGTGCCGCGCGACAGGATCGCCATCGATGTCGGCGCCAATCGCGGCAATTACACCTTCTTCCTGTCGCGGCTGGCGAAACAGACCATCGCCTATGAACCGGCTCCGCCCATGGCCCGCTTCGTCCGCGAGGCACAGCTGCCCCATGTCGAGGTGCGCGAGGCCGGTGTCTCCGATGCGGCCGGACAGCTCACCTATTGCGCGCCTTTGAACAAGAAGGGCGGCCCCCAATACAATATCGGTTACCTCGGCGACGGCCTGCCGCCCGGCACCAAGGGCATCGAGATGCCGGTCAAGGTCGTGCGCCTCGATGACGAGAACCTCACCAATGTCGGCTTCATGAAGATCGATGTCGAAGGCCACGAATATGCGGTGATCGACGGCGCCCGCGGGCTCCTGGCGCGCTGCCGCCCCAACCTGTTGGTCGAGATCCTCGAAGGCCGCGGCGACCGCGAGGCCGTTTTTCGCAACAAGACGGTGCAGCTTCTGGCCGGGCTCGGCTATGAAGTCTATGTCTTCGCACGCGGCGCACTGCGTCCGCTCTGCGATGCGCCCTTGAACCAGAACGTCATGAACTACATTTTCCTGCCGCAGAACACGCAAGTGGCAACGGAGACACGCCAATGAGCATCGATATCAAAGTGCCCGCCATGGGCGAATCCGTCACCGAAGCCACTGTGGCGCGCTGGTTCAAGAAGGAAGGCGAGGCCGTCGCCCGCGACGAGCCGCTGTGCGAACTGGAGACCGACAAGGTCACGGTCGAAGTGCCGGCGCCCGCCGATGGCGCGCTCGAATCCATCGCCGTGCAGGAAGGGGCGACCGTCGAGGTCGGCACCGTTCTGGGCGCCATCGCCGAAGGCGCGGCCGGAACGGCTTCTCCGGCTCCTGCCGCGGCCGCCCCGGCTGACGCCAAGCCGGCACCTGCTCCGGCGGCACCTGCTCCGCAACCGGCCCCAGCCGCAGCGCCGGCCGCCAAGGCCGAAACGCTGATGCCGTCTGTGCGCCGCATCTCCCAAGAGACCGGCCTCAACCCGGCGCAGGTCGCCGGCAGCGGCAAGGGCGGGCGGGTGCTCAAGGGCGATATGCTGGCGGCGCTCGAAAGCCGCGCCTCCGCGCCGCAGCCCGTCGCCGCGCCATCCGGCCCGCGCGCCAATGCGGAGCGCGAAGAGCGCGTGACCATGAGCCGCCTGCGCCGCACCATCGCCGCGCGCCTCAAGGAATCGCAGAACACCGCCGCCCAGCTGACGACCTTCAACGAGGTCGACATGACTCACGTCATGCGCCTTCGCAGCGAATACAAGGACAGCTTCGAGAAGAAGCACGGCGTGCGCCTGGGCTTCATGGGCTTCTTCGTCAAGGCCTGCATTGCGGCGCTCAAGGAGCTGCCCAACGTCAATGCCGAGATCGAAGGCACCGACATCATCTACAAGAACTATTACAATATGGGCGTCGCCGTCTCGACGGAGAAGGGCCTGGTCGTGCCCGTGGTGCGCGATGCCGATCACCTCTCGCTTGCCGAAATCGAGGGCTCCATCGCCGACATGGGCAAGCGCGCGCGCGACGGCAAACTGACCATCGACGAGCTGCAGGGCGGCACCTTCTCCATCACCAATGGCGGGGTGTTCGGCTCGCTGATGTCGACGCCGATCCTCAACGCGCCGCAATCGGGCATTCTCGGCATGCACAAGATCCAGCCGCGCCCGATGGCGATCGAGGGCAAGGTCGAGATCCGGCCGATGATGTATCTGGCGCTCTCCTACGATCACCGCATCGTCGACGGCCGCGAGGCCGTGACCTTCCTCGTGCGCGTGAAAGAAAACCTCGAAGACCCGCAGCGCCTGCTTCTGGACATCTGATATGGCTGATCAATTCGACATTGTTGTTATCGGCGGCGGCCCCGGCGGCTACAACGCCGCCATCCGCGCCGGCCAGCTTGGCCTCAAGAGCGCCTGCATCGACAAGCGCGGCACCTTCGGCGGCACCTGCCTCAATGTCGGCTGCATCCCGTCCAAGGCGCTGCTGCATGTGAGCCACCTCTATGACGAGGCGCTCAACCACATGCCCAAGCTCGGCGTCAAGACGCAGGTCGAACTCGATCTCGACGGCATGATGGCGCACAAGACCAAGACGGTCGGCGAGCTGACCAAGGGCGTCGAATTCCTGCTCAAGAAGAACAAGTCCGAAGCCATTGTCGGCGAAGGGCGGATCACCGCCCCCGGCAAGGTGGTGGTGACGCGCGAGGACGGCACCACACGCGAACTGGGTGCCAAACACATCATCATCGCCACCGGCTCGGATGTGGCGCCGCTGCCGGGCGTGAGCATCGATGAGGAGCGCATCGTCTCCTCCACCGGTATCCTGTCGCTCAAATCCGTGCCGAAGCGCTTGCTCGTGGTGGGCGCCGGGGTGATCGGCCTCGAGCTCGGCTCGGTCTGGCGCCGGCTCGGCAGCGATGTGACCGTGGTCGAATTCCTCGACCGCGTGACACCGGGCCTCGATGGCGAAGTGTGCAAGCAGTTCCAGCGCATCCTGTCGCGCCAGGGCATGAAGTTCCAGCTCTCGACCAAGGTTGTGGGCGTGGAGAATGCGGGCGACGGCCTGCGCGTCACGGTCGAACCGGCCGCGGGCGGCGAGCAGCAGACCATCGACACCGATGTCATGCTTGTGGCGATCGGACGGCGGCCCTTCACCGCCAATCTGGGCCTCGAAGAGGCCGGCGTGGCCCTGGACGGGCGCGGCCGCATCGTCACCGACGCCCATTTCAAGACCAACGTTCCGGGCATCTGGGCCGTCGGCGATGTGCGCGAGGGCGCCATGCTTGCGCACAAGGCCGAGGACGAGGCCGTGGCCTGTGTCGACATCATCGCGGGCAAGCCGGGCCATGTGAATTACGACGCGATTCCGTCGGTGGTCTACACGTCGCCGGAAGTGGCCAGCGTCGGCAAGACCGAGGAAGAGTTGAAGGCCGCCGGCATCGAATACAAGGTCGGCAAATTCCCGTTCACGGCCAATGCGCGGGCCAAGACCATCGCCGCGACCGACGGCTTCGCCAAGATCCTCGCCGACGCCAAGACCGATCGCGTGCTGGGCGCCCACATCATCGGCGCCGAGGCCGGCAATCTGATCCAGGAGGTGGCGCTGGCCATCGAGTTCGGCGCCTCCTCCGAAGACATCGCCCGCACCAGCCATGCCCATCCGACCCTGACCGAGGCCGTGCGTCAGGCGGCCATGGGCGTCGAGGGCTGGACCATGCAGATGTGAGCGGCCACGAAAGCCGTCAGGACAGAGCCCGGCCGTGCCGGGCTTTTTTCTTGGGTGCGGCGCAAGGCAAATCATGTATAGTGATTTGGCGCAACGCTAATCGAAAGGAGGTGATCCAGTGTCTCATTGTCATGACCTGCGGCTTACGGGTGCCGCGACCTGGATCTTCACTTTCCGTGGGGACCGCGCCGCATAAGCACGCGACGCTAAGCCAATCTCGGCCCCGCAAGGGCCCGCAGACAGGCAATGGAAGGGCTGTCCGCTTCAGGCGGGCAGCCCTTCGCCTTTTCTGCCTCTTTGCTATTCCGCCCCTTCGCCTTATCCGAAATGCCGAAAAGAGACTGGCCTTCGCCCGCCCGCCGCACCTAGAGTGAGGCCATGCAGGCGATGCTCACTCCGCGTCGCCCGATCGGACTGGGCGTTCTGTCTCTCATTTCGGTCGCGGTCGGCGCCATCACCGGCTTCGGCGCGATCTTCTTTCGTGGCCTGATCGGGCTGATTCACAACCTCCTGTTCCTGGGCGATCCGGCGATCGCCTATGACGCCAATCTCTACATGCCCGAGAGCATCTGGGGCGCGGGCGTGATCCTGGTGCCGGTGATCGGCGGGATCGGCGTCGTCTTTCTCGTCACCAAATTCGCGCCCGAGGCACGCGGCCATGGCGTGCCGGAGGTGATGGACGCGATCTTCTATCAGGACGGCAAGATCCGCCCCATCGTCGCCATCGTGAAGTCCCTGGCCTCGGCGCTCGCGATCGGCAGCGGGGCTGCGGTCGGGCGCGAGGGCCCGATCATCCAGATCGGCGCCTCGCTCGGCTCGACCATCGGCCAGATCATCAATATGGAGCCGTGGCAGCGCATCACGCTGGTCGCGGCCGGTGCCGGCGCCGGCATCGCCGCCACCTTCAACACGCCCATCGGCGGGGTGATGTTTGCCATCGAGCTGATGATGCCGGAGGTCAGCTCGCGCACCTTCCTGCCCGTGGCACTGGCGACCGGCACGGCCACCTTCATCGCCCGGCTGTTTCTGGGGCTGAGGCCGGCCTTCGAAATCCCGGCGGTCTATTTCCTGTCGGACAAGCCTTCGCCGCTCTACGCCATCCTGCTCTATGTCGTATTGGGCGCGCTGACAGGACTGGCGGCGACCGCCTTCGTGCGCGGCCTCGACCAGACCGACAAGCTGTGCGAGCGCATCGCCAATCCCTATCTGCGCCATATCCTCGCCATGCTGGTGGTCGGCGGCATGATGTACGGGCTGTTCCGCTATTCGGGTCATTACCACATCGAGGGCGTCGGCTATTCGACGGTGCAGGAGATCCTGATGGGTGGCCTCGTCACCGCGCCGCTCCTTCTGCTGCTGTTCGGCAGCAAGCTGCTCGCCACCATTCTCAGCCTTGGATCGGGATCATCCGGCGGCATCTTCTCGCCCTCCCTGTTCATGGGAGCGACGCTGGGCGCGGCCTTCGGCGCCGTCTGCCACATGGTGTTCCCGACACCGGCGGTGACGATCGCCGCGTTCGCGATGATCGGCATGGCGGCCATGGTGGGCAGCGCGACCGGCGCGGCGATGACGGCCGTGACCATGATCTTCGAGATGACGCGCGACTACGACATCGTGATGCCGATGATCGTGGCCGTGGCGGTCGCCCTTGGCGTGCGACGCCTTCTCAGCCGCGAGAACATCTACACGATCAAACTGGTCGCGCGCCGCCATTACATTCCCAAGGCGCTGCACGCCAATATGTTCCTGGTACGCCCCGCCGGAGATGTGATGGACCAGGATTTCCTGATCCTGCCGGAAGGCATGGGGCTGGACCAGGTCCTGAACCTTCAGGATTTCATGCGCCTGCCCGCTCATCACGGCAGCATGCGCCATGTCGTCGTCGTCGAGGGACAACGGATCGTCGGTGTCATCCGCATCGATGCCGCCCTCACGCATGGACTCGAGGAAGCCTATGCGGCCGTCACGCTCGGCAGTGTCGTCAACCGCAAATTCATTATCGCCCGCGAAGACGACATCATGTTCTCGGCCATCCTGCGTATGTGGCGAAAGAAAGCGGCGGCCATTGTGGTCGTGCGCGGGCGAGGCCTGCCGCGCAAGGGAAATATCGTGGGCGTTATCACCAAGGAGCATGTGGCGGATTCAGTGGCCGAAAGCGTGCGCCCCTATGCGGGCACCGATTCCGGCTCGTTCTGAGCGCGCATCACACGGAGCCCGACGGCACCATCCAGAGCAGATATTTGCCGCCGGCAATCGGTACCAGTGCCGGCTCCATCGTGCTCGCCAGCACTTCGATCTCTTCGCGCATCGAATCGATGGCCGCTTCATAGGCGCTGACCGGCACGCCTTCGAGATAGTCCGGCATACGCATCCCGTCGCGCATGCGGATCGCGGTGACGACGAATTTCACGCCCGCGATCTCGGCCGTTCCGACCAGAAGGATGCGCGGGTCCTCGGCCGGCCCCAACGCATCGAAACTGTCCGGCCATTGGATCGCGGGCGCATGCATGCTCATCAAGAACCCCAAATCACATCGACGGCACCAAGAATACGCCCTCTCATCGGCGCTCACTACCATCTTGTGCAGGCCAGACATGGCGAAGCGGTGACGGTGGCAACACGGCGATGTGATCGCCGGCGCTGCTGAGGCGCGCGCCCGCCCATGCTAGGAATCCGGTCAAGAAACGTGCCGCCGGAAGGCGCCTCAGGGGACGATCGACACATGACGAATATCCGCAAGGGACTGGCGGCCTTGGCGCTTCTGGCCGGCACGGTCGCAGCACCCGCCGCAGGCGCGGCACCGATGCTTCACGGCATTGATCGCGCCGCCATGGACACAAAAGTTCTGCCCGGTCAGGACTTCGATGCCTACGCCAATGGCGGCTGGGAAAAGACCACAAAGATCCCCGCCGACCGGGCTGGCTGGAGCTCCTTCTCCGTCCTCTATGAGATCGCCGCAAAGCGCACGCGCGGGCTGATCGAAGGCGCGGCGGCCGGTAAGATCCAGTCTCCGGACGCGCAGAAGATTGGCGATTATTATTCGAGCTTCATGGATGAGGCGGCCATCGACAAGAAAGGGCTCGCGCCGCTGAAGCCGGAGCTGGACGCCATTGCCGCCATCCACGATGCCAAGAGCCTGGCCCATGTGTTGGGGTCCGACCTGCGCGCGGATGTCGATCCGCTCAACAACACCAATTTCTGGACCGAGAATCTGTTCGGCATATGGACCGCGCCGGGATTCACCGACAGCGCGCATTACACGCCCTATTTCCTGCAGGGTGGCCTCGGCTTGCCGAACCGCGAATTCTATCTTTCCAAGAACCCGAAAATGGCCGCGATACGCGAGGCCTATCAGGCGCACATCGCCAAGGTGCTGGAACTGGCCGGCATTGCCGACGCCAAATCCAAGGCGGACGCCATCTTCGCGCTCGAGATGAAGATCGCAAAGGTACAGTGGTCGATCGTCGACAGCCAGGATGTGGTGAAGAACAACAATCCGTGGGCGGCGACGGCGTTCGCGAAGAAGGCCCCGGGCATCGACTGGTCCACCTATTTCGCGGCGGCGGGGCTTGGTCATCAGAAGCGTTTCATCGTCTGGCAGCCGAGCGCGATTACGGCCATCGCCAAGATCGTCGGCGAAGCCCCGCTGTCGGTGATGCAGAGCTACCTCGCCTTCCATCAGCTCAATCACTATTCCGGCTACCTGCCCAAGGCCTTCGCCGATGAGCGCTTCGCCTTCTATGGCAAGGCGCTATCGGGCACGCCGGAACAGAGCCCGCGCTGGAAGCGCGCCGTATCCGTGACAAATGTCGCGCTGGGCGATGCCATCGGCCGGCTCTATGCCGCGCGCTATTTCACACCGGCCGCCAAGGCCGAAGCCAAGGCGATGGTCGCCAACATCATCGCGGCCTTCGGAAAGCGCATCGACGCGCTGAACTGGATGTCGCCGCAAACCAAGGCGAAGGCGAAAGCCAAGCTCGCCGTGCTCTATGTCGGCGTCGGCTATCCGGACAAATGGAAGGATTATTCCGCGCTCACGGTCGTGCGCGGCGACGCGCTCGGAAACTACCGGCGCTGGGAAGCCTTCAAGCTCCACAACGCCATTGCCCGTCTCGGCAAGCCTGTGGATCGCACCGAATGGTCGATGACGCCGCAGACGGTCAACGCCGTGAATCTGCCGCTGCAGAACGCGCTCAACTTCCCGGCCGCAATCCTCAAGCCGCCCTTCTTCGATCCCGAGGCCGGCGCTGCTTATAACTATGGTGCCATCGGCGCGATTATCGGCCATGAGATCAGCCACAGCTTCGACGACCAGGGCGCGATGTTCGATTCCGAGGGCCGCCTGAGAGATTGGTGGACCAAGGCGGATTTCGCCCATTTTCATGCCGCCGGTGACGTGCTGGCCAAGCAATATGACGGCTACAAGCCCTTCCCCGATCTGGCGGTGAACGGTCAGCAGACGCTGGGCGAGAACATTGCCGATCTGGCGGGACTGACGGCGGCCTATGATGGCTGGAAGGCATCGCTCAACGGCAAGCCGGCAGCGATGTGGCACGGGTTCACGGGCGATCAGGTGTTCTTCATCGCTTATGGCCAGGCGCATCGCTCACTTGCGCGGCCCGCCGCCCTGCGCCAGCAGGTCCTGACCGACGTCCACGCGCCGGGCCGCTATCGCAGCGATACCGTGCGCAACGTCGATGCCTGGTACAAGGCCTTTGACGTAAAGCCGGGCGCGGCGCTCTACCTCAAGCCGGATGCGCGCGTGCACGTCTGGTGATATGACGACGGCCGTGCGCTCAATGAAGCGCACGGCCGGTCAATGCCGTCGGAGTGTTTAGATCACTCTGCGGCTATGGCCATGTCGGGTGCGCCACCTTCGAGCGCATGCAGGACACGCTGATCCTCGAAGATCGGAATCCCGGCCTCTTCATATTTCTTGCGCACGCGCGGCGTGATGAGGCCGACGCGGGCGATGGCCGGCAGCATCAGGTCTTTCAGCGAATGGACTTGGCCCGGCGGCAATTCCTGCAGCATCCCCATCTCGGCCGCCTCTTCGAGGCCGGCGAAGAAATCCTCGGCATCGATGCCGGAATTGGCCAGCACTTCCATGAAGCCGGGATCGGCGCGGTTGGCCAGGCCCTGGGCTTCGCCCATGGTCGTGGCCTGCATGATGATGTTGATGGCGTTGAAAGCAAAGTCCGCCAGATCCTCGCGATCGGCTTCGTCGAGCTTCTTGATCACCGGCCCGAGATAGATATGCCCGAAGGAGACGTGGCGGGATTCATCGCGCATGACGTTAAAGGTCAACGCCTTGAGCAGCGGGCACGTCGTCGACTGGTACATATTGTTGAAGGCGCCGAGCGCCAGACCTTCGACGATCATGTTCATGCCGATCATGACCTTCTCATAGCGATCGGACTTCAGCGTCGCGTCGATCAGCGCCTTGAGCCAAGGCGACATCGGATAGACCATCGCGATCTTGTCGCAATATTTCGAATAGACCTCGACATGGCGGGCCTCATCCATGGTCTGGGTCGCGGCATAGAGTTTGGCCGCGGTGTCGGGCACCGAATGGGTCACGGCGGCGGCCGTCATCAGCGCGCCCTGTTCACCATGCAGGAATTGCGACAGCAGCTGCGCCGTCGAATGGGCGATGAAGGTTTCCTGCTGCGATTTCGACAGCTTCTTGAAGAAGGGCATTTGCGGATAGAGCGATGAACGATCCGCGATCAGCGGGTTCGACGGATCGACCTCGGTATCCCAGGGCAGAAGTTCATCGGAATTCCACTGCTGCTTCTTGGCGCGCTTGTAGAGGTCTTCGACCTTGCCCTTGCCCAGCGCGTAATCGAAGGTCCAGGCGATCTCCATCGGATTGCGATAGACATCGTCGGGCGTCATCGTGACCGTCCAGTCGCCCTTGCGGACTTCACGCCCCTGCGTCTCTTGAAACATTATTTCCTCCGTCACCAAGGGCGTTCCTGCCCGGATACCAAAACCGTGACGGTAGTGTCATTTTCTTGCCTTGATTTCGGTCAAACGGCCAGCGGCACCAAGCGGCGGCGCGCCAGGGCAAGATTCAATACTGGCTCTCGGGCGTGCGGACCGTGATCCCGTCCAGCTGGGGCGAGAGCTTGATCTGGCAGGAGAGCCGGCTGGTCTCGTCCACGCCGAAGGCGAAATCGAGCATGCCTTCTTCCAGTTCGGTTCTGGGCGGGAGCTTCGCCAGCCAATCCGGCTCCACATGAACATGGCAGGTGGCGCAGGCGCAGGCCCCGCCGCAATCGCCATCAATGCCGGGGATGCTGTTCTCGACCGCGGCCTCCATCAGCGAGAGGCCTTCGGGCGCGTCAACCGCGCGCCGCGTGCCCTCCGTGTCGATATAGACGACTTGAACCATGATGCGTTTGCCCCGGAGCGTTTCCAGCGCATCTAAGGAGCCACGACGCGATTTCCGCTTTGACCGAACGCAAGCGGACTGGTGGCCCCGGTCGGACTCGAACCGACACGTCCCTTTCGGAACTACGGATTTTAAGTCCGTTGCGTCTACCGGTTCCGCCACGGGGCCAAGGCCGTGCAACCTGCTTTGCGCCGCGCAAGGCGTCAAGCGGAACCGGACAAGGCGCCGACATGCAATTTCCGGTTGAGTATGATTTAGAAGATGCAGGAATTTCCGTGGGTTACGGCGCATTGACAGGCGAAGGCGCATGGCTATAGTGCGCGCCTTCGCGAGGGGCAGGGGCCCCTGCCCTGTAGCCAAAGTCCGGACCGAACCATGTCGAAACGTACCACTGCCAAATACAAGCTCGATCGCCGCATGGGCGAGAACCTTTGGGGCCGGGGCAAGAGCCCTGTCAACAAGCGTTCTTACGGCCCGGGCCAGCACGGCCAGCGCCGCGCCAAGAAGCTTTCCGACTATGGCACGCAGCTTCAGGCCAAGCAGAAGCTCAAAGGCTATTACGGCAACATCACCGAGAAGCAGTTCCGCCGCTATTACGCCGACGCCTCGCGCCGTCCCGGCGACACCGGCGAGAACATGATCGGCCTGCTGGAGCGCCGCCTCGATGCGGTCGTGTTCCGCGCCAAATTCGTGCCGACACCGTTCGCTGCGCGCCAGCTCGTGTCCCATGGCCATGTGAAGGTCAATGGCCGCCGCGTCACCATCGCTTCCTACCTCGTGAAGGAAGGCGATGTGCTGGAGCTGTCGAACAAGGCCAAGGAAATGGCGCTGGTGCTTGAAGCGATCAAGAGCCCGGAGCGCGACTTCCCCGACTATATCGAGGTCGACGATCACAAGATGACGGCGAAATATCTGCGCACGCCGAAGCTGGGCGATGTGCCCTATGCGGTGCAGATGCAGCCGAGCCTCGTGGTCGAATTCTACTCGCGCTAAGCGATCAAGACATTCGGGCATTGCAAAGGCCGCGGGAGCGATCCCGCGGCCTTTCTGCTATTCTGGCGGCATGAGCTACACGATCTATGGCGATCCCGGCTCGGGCGCGTTCAGCACCGAAGCCGCACTCGCGGAAGCCGGCGCGGAGTACAGCTTTCGCACCATCTCGCTCGAGAAGAATGAGCAAACGCGGCCGGAATTCCTGGCGATCAATCCCTCCGGCAAGATGCCGGCGCTGACGCTTCCGGGCGGCGAGATCATGACGGAATCGGGGGCCATCCTTCTGACGGTGGCCGAACGCTTTGCCGACGCCGGATTGCTGCCACCGCCGACCAGCCTTGCGCGCGCGCAGGCCGTGCGCTGGATCCTTTATATGGCGAGCGAAGTCTATCCGATGGTCGAGATTTCCGACTACCCCGAACGCTTCGTGCCGAAGGGCGACCAGGCCGAAGCCTTGCGCGAGACGGCGAAGAAACGGATCCGCGCGCGACTTCTGGTGCTGGAGGAGAATGTCGCCGGGCCGTGGCTCTTGCCGACGGGTTTTTCCGCCGCCGACATCTACATCGCCATGTTCACGCGCTGGCGCAACAGCCTTGGTGCGGATTGGCTGGCGGCGGGGCACATCCCGAAGATCCTGGCGCTGGCCGACGCGGTGTCACAGCGCCCCAAGATCGCGCCGGTGTGGAAGCGGCATTTCCCGAGAGGCTGAGCCCTCAGGCCTCTTCGTAGGCCACGCCCTTTTCGGCGAAGAAGGGGGCAAGCTCATTGCCCTCATACATCTCTTTCAAGATGTCGCAGCCGCCGACAAATTCGCCCTTCACATAAAGCTGGGGGATGGTCGGCCAGTTGGAGAATTCCTTGATGCCCTGACGGACATCAGGGTCTTTCAGAACGTCGACGGCTTTGAACTTCACACCCATATGCGAAAGGATCTGCACGGCGACGGAGGAAAACCCGCATTGCGGGAACACCGGCGTGCCCTTCATGAAGAGGACGACGTCGTTCTCGGCAACATCCTTGGCGATCTGGTCGTGGGCGGTCATGGCTCGGGCCTCTGCGAAACTCGGTAACGCAATGATCTAGGTACGCACCCCGGTGACGTCAAGACGCGGCGCTTAATCCTTTGGCGCCGTTTGCAGGGAAAGCGCGTGCAACACGCCGCCCATGCGGCCTTTCAGCGCTTCATAAACCATCTGATGCTGCTGGACGCGGCTCTTGCCCTTGAAGGCACCGGAAGAAACCATGGCTGCGTAATGGTCATTATCCCCGGCCAGATCGGTGATCTCGACATCGGCGTCCGGAAACGCGTCCTTGATCAACTTCTCGATTTCGCTGGCACTCATCGCCATGGGGACACCTGTTCCAATCAGTTGGTCGGCGGAAGCTCGGTGCCGCCCATATAGGCGGGGAACCAGGCTTCGTGGGTTTCTTGCAGCTTCGCGACCGCGATCTCGCCCGCGCCTTTGACGGCAATCTTATCGCCGCCGGTCAGGCCGAGCAAAGCGACGGGGACGCCGGCCGATGTCGCATCGGCTGCAATCTTGTCGGCTTCGGCCGCAGAGACCGCCAGCACATAGCGCGCCTGATCCTCGCCAAAGAGAAAGGGGATCGCAGCCGCGCCATCGGGCAACGCAATCTCGGCGCCGATCTTTCCGGCCATCGCCATTTCCGCGACGGCCACGAGCACACCGCCATCGGAGCAATCGTGGCAGGTGTCGACGCGGCCCTGTTCGATGAGCGCGCGCACGAAATCGCCATTCGTCTTTTCAGCGGCAAGATCAACGGAAGGAGCCGCACCTTCTTCGCGGGTTTCGATCTCGCGCAGATAGATCGACTGACCGAGATGGCCTTTGGTGTCACCGATCAGGATCAGCACATCGCCTTCGCGCTTGAAGGCGACTGTCGCCATGCGATCCACATTCTTCAAGAGGCCAACCGCGCCAATGGCCGGCGTCGGCAGGATACCTTCGCCGTTCGTCTCGTTGTAGAGCGAGCAATTGCCGGAGACGATCGGGAAGTCGAGCGCGCGGCACGCCTCGCCGATACCGTTAATGCCGGCCACGATCTGCCACATGTTTTTCGGCTTTTCGGGATTGCCGAAATTGAGATTGTCGGTGACGGCACGCGGAAGGCCGCCCACGGCCGTGATGTTGCGCCAGGCTTCGGCCACGGCCTGCTTGCCACCTTCGAAAGGATCGGCAAAGCAATAGCGCGGCGTCACATCGGTGGTGATGGCGAGCCCCTTGTTCGAGCCATGCACCCGCACGACGCCGCAATCGCCGCCCGGGCGCTGCACCGTGTCGTTCATCACCGTGTGGTCGTATTGCTCCCACACCCAGCGGCGCGAACACATATCGGGCGAACCGATGATCGTGGTCAGAGACGCCATCACATCGCGCGCGGCGTCAAAGCGCGGCTGGCCGGTGATCGCAGGCTGTTCGGTGTAGGGCCGCTCATAGACCGGCGCCTCATCGCTGAGCGCGGTGATCGGCATGTCGGCCACCACTTCGCCCTTGTGCTTGACGACAAGACGCTTGGTATCGGTGGTGATGCCGATGACGGCGAAGTCGAGTTCCCATTTGCGGAAGATCGCCTCGGCCTCGGCTTCGCGGCCCGGCTTCAGCACCGCCAGCATGCGCTCCTGGGATTCCGACAGCAGCATGTCGTAGGCCGTCATGTTCGCTTCGCGCTGGGGCACATGATCGAGATCGAGTTCGATGCCCGAGCCGCCCTTGTCGCCCATTTCGGCAGACGAAGACGTAAGACCGGCCGCGCCCATGTCCTGAATGGCGATGATCGCATCCGTCGCCATCAGTTCGAGGCAGGCTTCAAGCAGCAGCTTCTCGGTGAAGGGGTCGCCGACCTGCACGGTGGGACGCTTCTCTTCGGAGTCTTCGCTGAACTCGGCGCTGGCCATGGTCGCGCCATGGATGCCGTCGCGGCCCGTCTTGGAGCCGATATAGACGACCGGATTGCCCGCGCCCTTGGCGGCGGAGAGGAAGATGTTGTCGGCCTTGGCCAGCCCCACGCACATCGCGTTGACGAGGATGTTGCCGTTATAGCTCTTGTGGAAATTGACCTCGCCGCCGACCGTCGGCACGCCCATGCAATTGCCATAGCCGCCAATGCCGGCGACCACACCGGAGACGAGATGGCGGGTCTTGGGATGCGACGGTTCGCCGAAGCGCAGCGCATTCATCATCGCCACGGGACGCGCGCCCATGGTGAAGACATCGCGCATGATGCCGCCCACACCCGTGGCCGCGCCCTGATAGGGCTCGATGAAGCTGGGATGGTTGTGGCTTTCCATCTTGAAGATGCAGGCATCGCCATCGCCGATATCGATGACGCCGGCATTCTCGCCCGGGCCCTGCAGCACCCAGGGGGCCTTGGTCGGCAGGCGGCGCAGATGGGCGCGCGTCGACTTGTAGGAGCAATGCTCGGACCACATCACCGAGAACACGCCAAGCTCGACGAGGTTGGGCTCGCGGTTCAGGAGCTGCTTGATGCGGCCATATTCCGCCTCGTTCAAGCCATGCTCTTTGACGATTTCGGGGGTGATCACGGCTTCCATACCACTCATCGATAGTTGTTTTCGCGTTTTGGGCGTTTTTTGGCGGGGGCCCCCTCCCCCACGCGCTTCGGCAACATAATTGTCCGTCGCTTTTTCGCGTCTCTGAATCTTTTTCTCCATCCCGGACACCAACCCCGGCATATGGGGTGCGGATGGGGTTCTGCCAACGGGGATAGAGGGAACTATCCCAAAGATTCCATCAGCCCCTCGAACAGCGCGATGCCATCGGTGCCGCCAAGGGCCGGATCGGTCATGCGTTCGGGATGGGGCATCAGGCCGAGAACGTTGCGCTTGTCGTTGAGGATGCCGGCAATGTTGCGGACCGAGCCATTGGGGTTCTCGCCCGCGGCATAGCGAAAGGCCACGCGGCCCTCCCCCTCAAGCCGGTCCAGCGTCTCCTCATCGGCGAAATAATTGCCGTCGGCATTGGCGACCGGGATGGAGAGGCGCTGGCCGTTCTCATATTTGCGGGTGAAGGCGGACTGGCTCTCGGTGACTTCGAGGCCGACCGGGCGGCAGACGAATTTGAGGCCGGCATTGCGCATCAGCGCGCCGGGCAACATGCCGCTTTCGGTCAGCACCTGGAAGCCGTTGCAGATGCCCAGCACCGCGCCGCCCTTGTCGGCATGGGCCTTGACGGCCGGCATGATGTGCGAGAGCGCCGCCATGGCACCGCTTCTGAGATAGTCGCCATAGGAGAAGCCGCCGGGCAGCACGACCAGATCGATGCCATCGGGCAGTTCGCTGTCCTGATGCCAGACCATTTCGGTCTTGCTGCCCGTGATCCGCTCCAGCGCCGTGGCCGCGTCACGGTCGCAGTTCGATGCCGGAAAAACGATGACGGCACTCTTCACAGCAACCCTCCGTCATGGCCGCCCTTGAGGCGGCCATCCATCGCGCCCGCCTCTGCGGGCGAAAGAGTCACGGCTCGCAGACGCTCGCCGATGGGTGGCCGGGTCAAGCCCGGCCATGACGAGTTAGGGGCAAAACCAAAGGCACTCATCCCTTCAACTCGATCTCGTATTTCTCGATCACGGTGTTGGCGAGCAGCTTCTGGCACATCGCCTCGACTTCGGCGCGGGCTTTCGCCTCGTCCGTTTCCGCCAGATCGATGTCGATCAGCTTGCCCTGCCGGACTTCGCCAAGACCGGGAAAGCCGAGGCCGTGCAACGCATTGCCGATGGCCTTGCCTTGCGGATCGAGAACGCCATTTTTCAGGGTAACGAAGACGCGTGCTTTCATAGAGAACTCACTTCACAAGCATGGGGCCTTTGGCTTCCCCTTGAACCGATTCGGGCATGATTCCCAGCCGTCTCGCGACTTCGGAATAGGCCTCCACCACACCGCCCATATCGCGGCGGAAACGGTCCTTGTCCATCTTCTCGTTGGAATTCACATCCCACAGCCGGCAGCTGTCCGGGCTGATCTCGTCGGCCAGGACGATGCGCATGTAATCGTTTTCCCACAACCGGCCGAACTCGACCTTGAAGTCGACCAGCTTGATGCCGGCGCCGAGGAACAGGCCCGAAAGGAAATCGTTGATGCGGATGGTGAGGTTCACCATGTCGTCCAGGTCCTGGGGAGACGCCCAGCCAAAAGCCGTGATGTGCTCTTCCGACACCCACGGATCGTGCAGCGAATCCGACTTGTAATAATATTCGATGATCGAGCGCGGCAGGGGCGTGCCCTCCTCGATGCCCAGGCGCTTGGACATGGAACCGGCCGCGACATTCCTGACCACCACCTCGAGCGGGACGATCTCGACTTCCTTGACCAGCTGCTCGCGCATGTTGAGGCGCTTCACAAAATGCGTCGGCACGCCGATCGCATTGAGCTGGGTCATCAGATATTCGCTGATCCGGTTGTTGAGCACACCCTTGCCGTCCAGCGTCGCCTTTTTGGTGGCGTCGAAGGCGGTGGTGTCGTCCTTGAAGTACTGGATCACGGTGCCGGGTTCGGGCCCCTCATAGAGGATCTTGGCCTTGCCCTCGTAAATCATGCGGCGGCGTTTCATGGAATATGTCCTAGAGGGCGCTGGGTTCACGCCCAAAACGCAAGACGGGGCCACGAATAGCCCCGTCGGGAGTTCAATCTAGCGGATCGGTGGCCACAGCGGCAACGGTTGCGGTGGCGCACCGCGCGGTGCGGCGGCCTCACCCGTTCCGCCCCGGGCCGGGATGCGATATGGTCGCCGAAGAGCGTCCGCTGCGGGCGAGTTTATGTCATTGTTTCAAGAGGTTGTCTATGAGCAACGGGTTCAAGGAGCGGGAAAAGGCCTTCGAGGGAAAATGGGCCCATGACCAGGAGCTGCGCTTCAAGGTCGAGGCCCGCCGCAGCAAGCTGCTCGGGCTATGGGCGGCCGGCGAAATGGGCCTGTCCGGCGCCGAGGCCGACGCCTATGCCAAATCCGTGGTCGAGGCCGATATGGCCGAGGCCGGCGAAGAGGATGTGTTCCGCAAGATCCGCGCCGATTTCGATGCCAAGGGCACCGCGCGCACGGACCATCTGATCCGCGAGAAGATGGCCGAGACGCTGGAGACGGCCAAACATCAGGTCATGACAGAGACGGATTAATCCGCCTCGCCCCGGAGCTGCGCGCGCGCCGCGCGATAGCGCCGGGAGAGCGGCACGCTTTCCCGGCCCAGTTCCACCCGGTAATCGCCCGAGCCTTCCGGCGCGAGGCCGGTCACGCATGCCGCATTGACCAGCCAGGAGCGGTGGGTGCGCACGAAACCGGACGGACTCAGCTCCGCCTCCAGCGCTGAAAGCGGCGTGCGCATCAGCGGCCGTCGGCCATCCGCCAGCACGAATTCCACATAGTTCCCGGCCGAGGTGACGGCCAGAATTTCCGCCATCGGCACCCGGATCAGCCGGGCGCCATCGCGGATGTCGAAGAACTGCGCCGTCCCCGCCTGGGCTTCGGCGCTGAACGCCGTATGGCGCGCGGCCCAGTGGAATGCCAGCAGCGAGAGCCCATAGCCCAGCAGATCCTTGCGGAATTCGTAGAAGAAATTGCCAAGCAGGCTCGGCCAATAATGGCTGCCCACGAGCCAATAGGCGCCCTTGCGGATCAGCATGAAGCCCACGATATGGGCCAGCGAAAACGCGAACGCCGCCGGAACATGCAGCGCCAGCCGCCAGCGCGGCCGCACCGACAATGGGGCCCATTGCGAGGCGAGCCAGATGATCGGCGCGAAGGTCACAAAGGTGAGCCAGCTCGAGCTTTCCCAGATGACCGGGTCAAAGACCGGAAACTGCGGCACGTCATGCAGGTCGGACATGACATTGACGGTGTTGAAGGCCCCTACCAGAATCGCAATGGCGGCCATGCCCAGCCAAAAGCCGCGGATTTCGCGCTTTCCGCTTGTCCCGAACGGAGTGCCATTCGTCCCGCGGCCCGGCCACAAGCCCCCAAGGACCGGCCACCCGGCCCATGCCGGTTGCGCCGATATGGCGACAGGCGGACCCTCTTCGGCGCGTTCAACGCGACCGCCTTCGAGCCCCTGACCTTTAAGACCGGATGTGCCCATGCCTGCGAAAAAACACCGCTGTTCCCAACCTGCAATATATGGAGCCCGCGCCCGCAATGCGATGGCCGGGACCGCCATTGCCGCACTCCTGATCCTCGCCGGCGGCCGGGCCCATGCCGGCAGCGCTGCCAGTCCCGGCGGCTGGCCGGCCTATGGCGGCGACCAGGGCGGCATGCGCTTTTCGCCGGCGCGCCAGATCACCCCGGCCAATGTGACGACGCTGACCACGGCGTGGACCTATTCCACGGGCGCCATGACCCGCCACAAACACGCGGTCCATCGCTCGGCCTTCGAGGCCACCCCGATCCTGGTGGATGGCAGGCTCTATGTCTGTTCGCCCTTCAACGCGGTGAGCGCACTCGATCCCGGCACGGGCAGGCAGCTCTGGCGCTATGACCCGCATATCGCGACCAAGCACATGTACTATCCCAACAGCTTCAACTGCCGCGGGGTCGCCTTCTGGCACGACCCGAGGCCCGGGGCGGTGTGCGCGAACCGAATCATCCTCAACACCAATGATCTGAGGCTGATCGCGCTCGACGCGGCGACCGGAAAGCCGTGCGAAGGTTTCGGCGATCACGGCACGGTGCGCATCGTTCCCGAGAAAAAGCCGGAGCGGCGGGCCGGGATGCAGATCACCTCGGCGCCGGTGGTGGCGAACGGCACCATCATGGTCGGCTCCTCCATCGACGACAATGGGCGCGTCGACGAGGTGCCGGGCGCGGTCAACGCCTTCGATGCGGAGACCGGCGCGCCCAAATGGCATTTCGACGTGCTGTCGGGCTCGCCCGATATCCGCGCCGGGGCCGCCAATGTCTGGGGGCCGATGAGCATCGACGAGACACGCGGGCTGGTGTTCCTGCCGACCTCGTCGCCCAGCCCGGATTTCTGGGGCGGCGACAGACCCGGCAACAACAAATATGCGGACTCGGTGGTGGCGCTCCGCATCGCGGATGGCAGCGTGGCGTGGAGCTTCCAGACCACCCATCACGATGTCTGGGACTACGACATCGCGGCCCAGCCGACGCTGGCGACGATCACCTATCATGGCAAGCGCGAGGACGCGGTGCTGGTGCCGACCAAGCAGGGGCTTTTGTTCACGCTGGATCGCGACACCGGCAAGCCGATCATTCCCGTGGTCGAACGCAAGGTGCCGCAGGATGGCGCGCCGGGCGAAAAGCTGTCGCCGACGCAGCCTTTCCCGATTGCGCCAAAGCCGCTGGCAAAGAGCACCATTACGCCGGACGAAGCCTATGGCTTCACCTTCTGGGACCGCGGCAAATGCCGGGCGATGATCAAGAAGGCGAAGAACGAAGGCATGTACACGCCCCCATCGACGCAGGGCACCATCGTGTTTCCGTTCACGGGCGGCGGCACCAATTGGGGCGGGCTCGCCTTCGATCCCGACAACGACACGGCTTACGTCAACACCTCCAACGCCATGCATCTCATCACGCTGATCAAGGCGAAGGATTTCACCAAGGTGCAGGAACATTTTCGCGGCAAGGAGGTGGCTCCGCAGACCGGCGCGCCGTTCGGGATGATGCGTGAAGTGATGCTTTCGCCCTGGGGCATTCCCTGCAATCCGCCGCCCTGGGGCCAGCTCCATGCCGTCGACATGCACACCGGCAAGATCATATGGAGCGTGCCGCTGGGCACGACGCAGGACATGGCGCCCTATTCGCAATACTTCCTCGGCAATATCGGCGTTCCCAATATCGGCGGTCCGATGGTGACGGCGAGCGGGCTCGTCTTCATCGGGGCGGCGATGGACGATTACATCCGCGCCTTCGACGCCAGGAGCGGCAAGGAATTGTGGAAGGGCCGGCTGCCGGCCGGCGGACAGGCCACACCCATGACCTATCTGTGGAAGGGCAGGCAATATGTCGTCATCGCCGCGGGCGGGCACGAGAAGCTCGGCACCAAACGCGGCGATCAATTGATTGCGTATGCGCTGCCGCCATCATCCACGCCCTGAGGCGGGTGACGGCGGCAATGCTGGCCCGGTGTCAGATCAATCGCCGAAGACGCGGGCGAAAATCGTGTCCACGTGTTTCAGGTGGTAATCGAGGTCGAACAAAGCCTCGAGCTTGGCGCGCGGCAAGGCCCTGGTGACTTCGTCATCGGCGAGGAGAAGATCGAGCAGCATGCCCTCGCCTTTCCAGGCGCGCATCGCATTGCGCTGGACGAGGCGATAGGAATCCTCGCGCGAGCAGCCGGCCTGTGTCAGCGCCAGAAGCACCCGCTGGCTGTGCACCAGCCCATGGGTGCGGTCGAGATTTTCCTGCATGCGTTCGGGATAGACCAAGAGCTTGTCGACCACGCCGGTGGCGCGCGTCAGCGCAAAATCAAGGGTGATGGTCGCATCCGGACCGATGTAACGCTCAACGGACGAATGCGAGATATCGCGCTCATGCCACAGCGCCACATTCTCCAGCGCCGGGGTCACATAGGCGCGCACCATGCGGGCGAGACCCGTGAGGTTTTCCGTCAGCACCGGATTGCGCTTGTGCGGCATGGCCGAGGAGCCCTTCTGCCCGGCGGAGAAATATTCCTCGGCTTCGAGAACCTCGGTGCGCTGCAGATGGCGGATCTCGGTGGCGAGCCGTTCGACCGAGCTGGCGACGACGCCGAGCGCGGCGAAGAAGGCGGCATGACGGTCGCGCGCGATCACCTGCGTCGAAACGGGTTCGACATGCAGGCCGAGCTTGCTTGCGACATGGGCTTCGACGCGCGGATCGATATTGGCGAAGGTGCCGACGGCGCCGGAAATCGCGCACACCGCGATCTCCTCGCGCGCGGCGACGAGGCGGGCGCGGGCGCGGGCGAACTCGGCGTAATAGGTCGCCAGCTTGACGCCGAAGGTCGTCGGCTCGGCATGGATGCCGTGGCTGCGGCCGATGGTGGCGGCATGCTTGTATTCATGCGCGCGCTTTTTCAGCGCCGCCAGCAGCGCATCGGTGTCGGCGATCAGAAGATCGGCGGCGCGGGTCAGCTGCACGCTGAGGCAGGTGTCGAGCACATCCGACGAGGTCATGCCCTGATGGACGAAGCGGGCTTCCGGGCCGACGATCTCGGACAGATGTGTCAGGAAGGCGATGACATCGTGCTTCACCTCGCGCTCGATCTCGTCGATGCGGTCGACGTCGAAGGTGGCGGGGCCGCCCTTCTCCCAAACCTTGGCGGCGGCTTCCTTCGGAATCACGCCGAGCTCGGCCAGCGCGTCGGCGGCATGGGCCTCGATCTCGAACCAGATGCGGAACTTGGTTTCCGGCGACCAGATGGCGGTCATCTCGGCGCGTGCGTAACGGGGGATCATCTACTCGTTCGTCCTTCGTAATGCGCGTGCCGCTCAGCCCAAACCGCCGAGCGCCACATATTTGATCTCGAGGAAATCCTCGAGGCCGTATTTCGAGCCTTCGCGGCCGGTGCCCGATTCCTTGACGCCGCCAAAGGGCGCGACCTCGGTCGAGATGATGCCTTCATTGGCGCCGATGATGCCGTATTCCAGCGCCTCGGAGACGCGGAAGATGCGGCCGACATCGCGGGCATAGAAGTATGCGGCCAGGCCATATTGCGTGTCATTGGCCATGGCGATCGCCTCGTCTTCCGTCTTGAAGCGGAACAGCGTGGCGACGGGGCCGAAGATTTCCTCGCGCGCGAAATCCATCCTGGTGGTGACGCCGGTGACGATGGTGGGCTCGAAGAAGGTGCCGCCCAGCTTGTGACGGTGACCGCCGGTGACCACCGTGGCGCCCTTTGAGGTCGCATCTTTCAGCAGATGCTCGACCTTCTTGACGGCATCTTCGTTGATGAGCGGGCCTTGGGTCACGCCATCCTCGGCGCCATCGCCGACTTTCATCTGCGCGACGCGTTCGCCGAGCTTCTGCGCGAAGGCGTCATAGACGCTGTCCTGCACCAGGATGCGGTTCGCGCAAACGCAGGTCTGCCCCATATTGCGGTATTTCGACATCATCGCGCCGTCGACCGCGGCATCGAGATCGGCGTCGTCGAAAACGATAAAGGGCGCATTGCCGCCCAGTTCGAGCGACACCTTCTTCACGGTCGAGGTGCATTGGCGCGCCAGCAGCTTGCCGATCTCGGTCGAGCCGGTGAAGGAGAATTTGCGCACGATCGGATTCTGCGTCAGTTCGGCCCCGACCGGCACGGGATTGGCTGTCGTCACGACATTGAAAACGCCGGCGGGAATGCCGGCGCGCTCGGCCAGCTCGGCCAGCGCCAGCGCCGAAAGCGGCGTGTCCTCGGCCGGCTTGATGACGACGCTGCAACCGGCGGCCAGCGCCGGCGCGCATTTGCGGGTGATCATCGCATTGGGAAAATTCCACGGCGTGACCGCACCGACAACGCCGATGGGCTCCTTGAAGACGAGGATGCGGCTGCCCTGCTTGTGCGCGGGGATCACATCGCCATAGGCGCGCTTGCCCTCTTCGGCGAACCATTCGATGAAGCTGGCGCCATAGGCGATCTCGCCACGCGCCTCGGCCAGAGGCTTGCCCTGTTCGGCCGTCATCAGCTGGGCGAGGTCTTCCTGCGCCGCCATGATGAGCTCGAACCATTTGCGCATGACGACGGCGCGTTCCTTTGCCGTCTTCTTCTTCCAGCCGGCCATCGCGCGCTGCGCGGCCGCGATGGCACGGCCGGTTTCGGTCCCACCCAGATCGGCCACCTCGGCCAGCACGGCGCCCGTTGCCGGATTGGCGACCTTGAAGCGGGCGCCGCTATCGGCGCCGGTCCAGACGCCGTCGATATAGGCGTCGGTCTTGAGAAGATCGCTGTCGGTCAGGCGGAGCATAGGGCGGGCCCTCGGCGGAAATCCGGTTTGAGGGGGACCTTCTAGACCCTAGGGAACGGCGAAGAAAGCCCGCCAGACCTCAGCTGCGCGCAGAGCTGCTGACCGCGTCGATCAGGGTTCGGGTGGCGATATCCTTGGGCGCGGCAAAGATCTCGCCGACCGGTCCGCGCTCGATGACATGGCCGTCCTTGAGCACGAAACAATTGTCGGCGAGGGCCCGGGCGACCGAGAAATCCGCCGTCACCAGCAGGAAGGCCGGCCCCTCCTCCGACCGGAAGGTGCGCAACAGATCGCGCATCACCGATTGGGCAAAGGCATCCAGGCCCGAGAGCGGCTCATCGACCACGGCGAGCAGCGGCGCGGTGACGATGGCGCGGGCGACCTGAAGGCGGCGCTTGTCGAAGGGCGACAGTCCGGCCACCGGCTGCTGGCCCGGCAGCGAGGCGAGCCCCACCCGCTTGAGCGCGGCCTCGCGATAACCGGCAATCACATCGCCCGGCAGGCGCAGATGGGCGCGCAGAGGCTCGCCCACCGTGTCCCAGATCGTCATGCGCGGATCGAGGGCATCGTCATCGCCGGTGATATAGGCGATGCGGCGGCGCAGGCGCGTCAGCATCACATTCGACAAAATGCCGATATCGACGGCGTCGAGCACGATGCGCCCGGCGCGCGGCCTGTCGAGGCCGATGAGCCGGCGCACCAGCGCGCGCCGGCCCGAGCCCTGTTCGCCGATCAGGGCCAGCCCCGCGCCGCGGCGCAGCTCGAAATTCAGATGATCGTGGCCGCCGCCCGGCTTGCCCGGCGCGCGCGGGATCTCGAGGCCCGAGACCTGCAACACCGGCTCACCGCGGCCGGGATTCTGCGCCGGCACCTCGCCCGCCCAATCGCGGAACAGGGTGCGGGTATAGGCATGGGCCTGCGGGCTGGCGAGGCGCGAAACCGGCCCCTCCTCGACGATGCGTCCATGGCGCAAGACGACGGTGCGGGTGTCGAACACGCCGGCAATCTCGGTGCCCATCGCAGCATAGAGGAGGGTGAAGCCGAGGCGTTTCTGCTCGGCCTTGAGGGCATGGGCCACGGCGCGGGCGCGCAAGGGCGCGATCCCGGCCAGGGGATGATCGGCCAGCACCAGCTCCGGCGTCTGCGCCAGCACCGCCGCCATCAGACCGAAGGCGACGACATCGGGATCGAGACGGCCGGGCAGCGCATCGAGGGCCTCGAGCGCGGGCGCCGCCGGCATGCGCCCCAGCGCCAGTTCGAGTTCGGCCCTGGCGCTGGCGTGCGGCGCGCGCAGGCTGCGTGACAGGATGCGAACGAGCTGCGACAGCGCGCTGGCATTGGGACTGAGCGGACGCGCATGGGGACCGGGCAGATAGGCGATGGCGGGCGCATGGTGGAGCCGGTGGCCGGCGCGATGGGCGACGCCGCCGGAGAAACTCAGCGTGCCGTCGACATGCTCGCCACGCTCGGGATGGCCCGCGAGGACGCGCATCAAGGCTTCCTTGCCGCAACCGGCCTCACCCAGCAGCACGACAGCTTCGCCCTTGGCCAGCGACAGCGAAAAATGTTCGAGCAGCGGGCGGCCCGCGCCATGACGCGTCACGCCCAGATCGGAAATGCGCAGAAAGGGTGCATTCTCGTCGGGTGCCGTCTTTTTGTGCGCGAACAGCGTCATGGCCGCTCGCCTTCTTCGAGGGCCGCAGCCAGCCGCGCAAACAGGATCACCAGCAGCAAGGCGAGCGCGGGGAAGGCGGCCGTCCACCAGGCGGCGATATAGCTCGGCAGGCTTGCTGCGATCATCAATCCGAGATCGCGATGCGGCGGCACCGCGCCGAAGCCCAGAAAGCTGACGGTGGAGAGGGTGATGACGACGGCCGCCAGCGCGCGCGCGGCGCTGGTCAGGAAGGTGTCGCGGAAATCATAGATCAGATCGCGGCGCATCAAGGTGGAGTTGGGAATGCCCGTGATGCGGGCGAATTCGGCGTGGCGCGAGGCGGCGAGCGCGCGGGCGCGGTCATAGGCGCGGCTGAAGGCGAGCGGGGCCGCGGCCAGACCGGCGGCCAGAGGCGCGAGATCGCGCCCGGCAATGCCGATGAAAAGGATGGCGAGCAGCAAGGCCGGAACGGCGCCAAGAATGCTGGCGAGCCAGCGCGCACCGGCGCCCAGCCGCAAGGGCAGACGCGCCGCCACGAAGCCGGCAAAGCCGCCGGCCGCCAACGTCACCGCCATGGCGACAAGGCCTTGCGCCAGCGTGATGGTGAGGCCGTGCAGGGTTTCGCTGAGCACGCTGCGGCCGAGCATGTCGGTGCCGAAGGGGAAGGCCATGGACGGCGCGGCGAGGATCGGACCGATGCCTTGCGCATCGGCCGGCGCGCGGGCGATGACATTGCTCATCGCCACCAGGACCGCGATCGTGGCAAGCCCGCCAAACCCCGTGCTGCGGATCGCAAGGCGCAAACCCGCGCCGGCCTGCGGGGCGCCAAGGCGGTGATCGCTGATCGCCGTCATGACGTGGCCTCGCTCAGACGCTCACCGGGCGTGAGAAGGCGCGCTGTGAGCGTGCCGACGAAATCCGCGCTCAGCGTGATGATGGCGAAGACCAGGAGAACCAGCGCGGCCATGCCCCAATCGTCGAGCGCCACCGATTTGACGAACAGCACCGCGGCGCCCGGCCAGTCGAATACCCATTCGGCGACGGCCGCCGCCGAGAACAGCGCCAGGACAATCGCGCCCAGATCGGCAAGCAGACCGGCCAGTACGCGCGGCGCAAGGAAGGCGAGATTGACCTCCATCGTCCCCAGCCCCATCAGGCGCAGGCCCCGGCGATAAGGCGCGTCCATGGCGACGTGGACGGCGCGGCGCAAAGCGAGCTGGACCGCGGCGGCACCGGCGGCGCCGACCGTCAGCGCCGGAAGGGCGAAAGCGCGCAATTGCCGGGTGAGATCGGCTTTGTGTCCCGCGCTGCTCCACAACACAGCGCCGAGATGGCGGCCCTCGTGCCAACCAAGGACATGATCGGCCAGCCACAGCAGCAGCAATCCGGCGCAGAAGACGGGGGCGGCGGCCACGATCTGGACCAGCGGGGCGGCGGCGCGCAGGCGCTGGCCGGTGCCCAGGATCAGGCCCAGCGGCACGCCGAGAAGGAGCGCCACGGCGGCGCCGGCGCCCACGAGTTCCAAGGTGATCGGCAGGCGGAGCGCCAGTTCGCGCGCGGCCGGCAGAGCCGAAACCTGGCTAACACCGAAATCGAGGCGGAGGATCTGGCCGAGATGGACGGCCCAGGCGGACAGATAGGTGGCAGCGCCCGCACCGGCATGGCCGGCCGGCGGCAGGGCGGCGACGGCGCCCGCCAGAAGGACGGCGCCGATCAATCCCAATATCAGCCGCGCGAACCGGCGCAGCCCAAATCCCCACATGCCCAATCGATCCCGCATTGCCGGCCCGGCTGTGCCAATTGGGGCCGCGCAGAAGACAAAAGCGCCCGCTGCCATGAGGATACTGCAAAGCCAGTGCCGAGTCCCATTACGGGACGCAGGCGCGGGAATCGCGATATGTTTCCGGAATGTCGATCCGATACCCGCCAGCGCCCGGCACGCTTGTGCTTTGCAATTACGACACCGGGTTTCGACCACCGGAGATGATCAAGAGGCGCCCCGCCTTGATCGTCTCCCCCCGCCTGCCCAGCAGAGATGGCCTATGTGCGGTCGTCCCCCTCAGCACAACTGCACCGAACAAGGTCATGGCCTACCATTGCTGCATCGAGTTGGAGACAGCATTGCCACCGCCATGGACCGCGACCACGGTGTGGGCGAAGGGCGATATGATCGCAACCGTAGGTCTCAACCGGCTCGATCTCTTTCGTACCGGCCGAGACCAGTATGGAAATCGTAAGTACTTGCAGCCAAAGCTAACTCCGGAACAATTCCTGGGCGTCCGCGCGGCAATACTTCACGGCCTCGGGTTGGGGGCGTTGACAAAGGCGCTGACAGGACTTCACATAAAGGACGGCTGCGTGCAGCTTCGGCTGCTACGCCTCAAGACCGCGATGAGCGGCAGGCCCCGCTGGCGTACCAAGCCCGGCGGGGCTTTCTTTTTTCACCGGCTGCGTTCCGCAAGCACGGCCTCGTCCATCACAACAGCCCCAGCGCCTTGAAGCTGGCCGTGCCGCCGCGGCCGACGACGAGATGATCGTGCACGGAAATGCGCAGCGCCTTGGCGGCCGCGACGATCTCGCGCGTCATTTCGATGTCGGCACGGCTGGGCGTGGGATCGCCGCTGGGATGATTGTGCACCAGGATGATGGCCGAGGCCGAAAGCTCGAGCGCGCGCTTGACGATCTCGCGCGGATAGACCGGCGTGTGATCGACCGTACCCGCGCCCTGCACCTCGTCGGCGACGAGCACGTTCTTGCGGTCGAGAAAGAGGATGCGGAATTCCTCGTGAGGATTGCGCCCCATCGTCGCCGCGCAATAGTCGATCAGCGCGCTCCACGAACTGAGCGCAGGCTTGCCGAGCAGGCGCAGCCTGGACAGCCGCAAGGCCGCGGCTTCGACGATCTTGAGATGGGTGACCACCGTGTCGCCGACGCCGGTGACTTCGCGCAGACGCTCGCGCGGGGCGGCGATGGCATCGGCGAAACTGCCGAAGCGGTCGATCAGGGTTTTGGCCAGCGGTTTGACATCGCGGCGCGGAATGGCGGCGAACAGCACCAGTTCCATCATTTCATAATCGGGGATGGCCTCGGCGCCGCCGTCGAGAAAGCGCGCCCTGAGGCGCGCGCGATGATCGAGATAATGCGGCGCGGGCGCTTTATCCCCCGCCGCGTCTGCCCCCTCGAAGCCCCGGCCGACATCGGAAATATGGCGGCCCTTAGAAATAGGGCGGTCTGTCGTAGCCTTTTGGGGATTTCGTGAAGATTTCGACCCCATCCGCCGTCACACCCACGCTGTGTTCGAATTGCGCGGACAGCGAACGGTCGCGCGTCACCGCCGTCCAGCCGTCGTTCAGGACTTTCACGCCGTAATTGCCGAGATTGATCATCGGCTCGATGGTGAAAAACATGCCCGGCTTGAGGCCGAGACCGTAACCCGGCTTGCCATAATGGACGATGTTGGGCAGCGCATGAAACACCTTGCCCAGACCATGGCCGCAGAAATCGCGCACCACGGCACAACGTTCCTCGCCTTCGGCATAGACCTGGATGGCATGACCGATATCGCCCGTGGTGGCGCCGGGCTTCACCACGGCGATGCCGCGCATCATCGATTCATAGGTGATGTCGATCAGGCGCATCGCTTTGCGCTTGACCTCGCCCACCGGATACATGCGGGACGTATCGCCATGCCAGCCATCGAGAATGACGGTGACGTCGATATTGACGACGTCGCCTTCGCGCAACGGCTTGTCGTTCGGAATGCCGTGGCAGACCACGTGATTGATCGAGGTGCAGACCGTGTGGCGGTAGCCGCGATAGCCCATGCAGGCCGGGATCGCGCCATGCGCGATCGTGTAGTCGTAAGCCAGCTTGTCGAGATAGGCCGTGGTCACGCCCGGCTTCACTTCGGGAACCATCAGATCGAGAATTTCGGCGGCCAGACGGCCGGCCCGGCGCATGCCCTCGAAGCTTTCCGCATCATGGACCGTCACCGCAACGGCGGAACGCCTGGCGGCTTCAAACACATCGGAGGCAGGCATTTCGGAGGACATATCGGCGCGTCTCGTTATTTCTCGGGGCTGCTCCCGCGCTTGCCGCGGACGGGAGCTGCTAACATAGTGCGGATAATCCGCCATTAACACCCCTGCCGCCCGCGCACCGGCAAACGGCCCGGGGGTGCTGAAAGTCCCGATATGGAAGACGTTTCGATGCCCGCATCCGCCAATCCCACAGCCGCCATGATCGTGATCGGCGACGAGATCCTGTCGGGCCGGACGCAGGACACCAATTTCGCCTATCTGGCCAAGTTTCTGGGCGCGCTCGGGATCGACCTGAAGGAAGGCCGTTTCGTGCCCGATGTCGAAGACGAGATCGTGGCCGCCGTCAATGCGCTGAGGGCGCGTTACACCTATGTTTTCACCTCGGGCGGGATCGGGCCGACCCATGACGACATCACCGCCGATTCCATCGCCGCGGCGTTCGGCGTCGGCATCGACTTCCATCCAGAGGCGATGGCCATGCTGGCCGCGCGCTACCAGCCCGGCGACTTCAACGATATGCGCAAGCGCATGGCGCGCATTCCGGACAGCGCCACGCTGATCGCCAACACCGTCTCCACCGCGCCCGGTTTTCAGATCGGCAATGTGTTCGTCATGGCGGGCGTGCCGATGATCTTCAAGGCGATGCTGGAAGATGTGGCGCCGCGGCTGACACGCGGCGTCCAGGTCATCACCGCGACCATCAGTGCACGGATCGCCGAGGGCCGTATGGCCGCCGCCTTGGCCGCAACGCAAAGCGACCACAAATCCGTCGCGATCGGCAGCTACCCCTTTTATCGCGAGGATGGTTTCGGTGTGCAGCTGGTCGTGCGCGGCCGCGACGGCGCGGCGGTCGAGGCCGCAGCCCAGGCCATCGAGGCCGCAGTCCGGGCCCAGGGTGTGGAGCCGGAGCGCCTGCAATCCTGAGTCCCGGTAACCAGTCAAACTTGATAAGAGTTTGAACGATAAGCGGAATATGCGTGACAGGGGCTGTGGAAAGGGTTAGCGTCACCTCGGCGAAGAAGAGGCACATCCCAAGGATGTAGGCCGTTCTCGCTCGGGCCGGTGGGGTTCGACAAAAAATTGCCAACCGGGGGCTACCCGGAGACGAAGAGCGCAACAGAGCAGTTGCAAGCTGCCGGTTCCCTGCGCGAAGGAGCGGTCAATCATGGCAATGCGGCGGGTGTTGGCGGCGGCGGTAGGCGGCGTCATGGTGGCAGTGGCCGGTGTGGCCGTGGCCGCGAACTTCACCTCCTCGGGCCGCAACGACTTCTTCTCGCCGGGCAAACATCAGTTCTATGTGTGGTGCGCGGGCGGCCACGATTATATGGCCACCGAAGCCGGCCAGAACGCCGAAGACGCCCAGACCAAGCTCTACGATGCGGTCAAGGCCGAAGGAAAATCGACCTGCTGGCCGGTCTGGCAGGGCCGGATTCCGGCGTAACAGCCCATTCCAAGTAGAGTTCCGCGGCGGCCCAAAGGCCGCCGTTTTCGTTTGTCCAATTCCGTCATGGCCGCCCGCCGAGGCGGCCACCCATCTGGCGAGCGTCTGCGAGCCATAGGCTCTCTCGCGCCCGCAGACGCGGACGCTGATAGATGGCCGGGTCAAGCCCGGCCATGACGAATGGAATATTGGCAGGAACTACCCGGCCACACCCAGCGATTTGGCCTCGGCCTCGATGGCCGACAGCGCCGAGGGATTGGCCTTGAGGGCCGCGCGGGCGCTGGTCAGCGCCGCCTTGGCCTTGTCCGTTTCGCCCAGCACCGAATAGGCGCGGATCAGCCGCTGCCAGCCGGCCGGGTCGTTGGGCGCCGATTTCAGGCGCGCCGCCAGCCGGGCGACCATGGCCCCCACATTGGGCGCCTGGGCCGCGCCGCTGGCCACCGCGCCGGCCTTCAGGGCGGCGATCCGGTCCACCAGCATGGAGCGATAGGGCGCATTGGGCGGCGCCCCGTCGAGCAGGGCCTGCCAGATCTTGAGCGCCTTGGCCGTCTCGCGGCGATTGGCATAGGCCAGACCCATATAATAGCGCGCCGAGGGCAGCGTCGGATCGGCCTTGAGCGCCGCCTGGAAGGCGGCTTCGGCCTGTTTCGACACCTGCCCCTGATTGGCCATCACCAGCGCCTCGCCATAGCTCGCGAGCAGGGCGGGCTGCTTGTCGGGTGGGGCCAGCTCGGCGGCGTGGCGCAGCGCCCCGGCCGCATCGCCCGGATCGCCGACGGTGAGATAGCCGCGGCCGAGAAGCGTCCAGGCCGTCAGATCCTTGGGGTTCTGGCGCACGCGGCCGACGAGTTCGTCGAGCAACCCCGGCAGATCGCTCGGCTTGGGGCCGGTCAGCTCCCGCAGCGCCAGCCCCGGGCTACCCAGCATCAGATAGACCCCGCCGCCGACGCCCAGCACGAGAATGGCTGCCGCAACGGCAAGCACGGACCGGCGGGCCTTCGAATCCTCGCCGCGCCTGAGGATCGGCCAGACCACAAATCCGGCAGCAATGGCAGTGACGGCGATGAAGATGAGAACGAGCAGAAATTCCATGGTCGCGAGGGCCTAGCACGAGCCGCGCACGAATGCGACGTTCGCCCGGTCATATCTTCGTGGCACGCCATCGTGCCGCATCATTCCGCCTGACCGGCATCCCGCTTCGAGGCCTTTCGCATGATCCCCTTCACCGGCAATCCGCTCGACCGCGCCAGCGAGCGGCGCAACGACGCCCAGTGGCTGGCCGAAAAGCGCCGCGATCCCGGCTCGCTGATCCTGCCGCTGTGGAAGCTGCAGCCTTTCGTTCTGGGCGCCGCCAAGGCCGAGGGTCCGCAGGAGGTGGGCTTCCTCGCCCCCGGCCTGGCCGAAACGCTGGCGGCACCGGATGCGCCTTGCGTGCTCCTGGGCCTCGAACAGGCCAGGGACGGATCGGAGCGGGCGCTGTTCGCGCTCGACATTTCCGCGGCGCCCGACCCCGAAACGCAAGGCCCGCTCGCGGGGCTCGGCCATTTCGCGGAGCTGCGAGGGGCGGCCATGCGCGGCACGATCTCGCTTGAGGACCTGGCCATTCTCGGTCAGGCCAAGGCGATGATCGACTGGCATCAGCGCCACGGTTTCTGTGCGCGCTGCGGGGCGCCGACCGTGCTGGCCGAAGCCGGCTACAAGCGCGCCTGCCCGGCCTGCCATGCCGAGCATTTCCCGCGCACCGATCCCGTCGTCATCATGCTGGCAACCGATGGCGATGAATGCCTGGTCGGCCGCGGCAAGCAGTTTCCGCCGGGCATGTTCTCGGCGCTGGCCGGTTTCATCGAGCCGGGCGAGACCATCGAGGAAGCGGTGCGCCGCGAGATCAAGGAAGAGGCCGGCGTGACCGTGGGCAAGGTCACCTATCACACGACCCAGCCCTGGGCCTTTCCGTCGTCCCTGATGATCGGCTGCTTCGCCGAGGCCGAAAGCCGCGAGATCGTGCTGACCGACGACGAACTGGCCGAAGCCTTCTGGCTGGAGAAATCCAAGGTGCGCGCGCTGCTGAAGGGCGAGCGCGTGGACGGGCTGTTCATCCCGCCGCCGGTGGCCATCGCGCATCATTTGTTGAAGGACTGGGCGGAGAGCTAGCGCAGTCAGCGCAGCATACGCGGATCGGGTTCGGTGTGGCGTGGCTTGGCGGGACAGCCATGGGGCACCGCGCGCTGGAGGTGCTATGCTGGCGAGCGGGGCCGGCCTTTGCAACCGAAGGTCAGGAACACGCCATGCCCGTCAAATCCCGCCTCGAAGCCATTTGTGCCGACATCACGACGCTGAAGGTCGATGCCATCGTCAACGCCGCCAATAACGGACTTCTGCCCGGCGGCGGGGTCGACGGCGCCATCCGCCGCGCGGCCGGGCCCGAACTGACCGAACGCACGGGCGAAATCGGCCATTGCGAGACGGGCACCAGCGTCATCACCAAGGGCTATCGCCTGCCCGCCCGCTTCGTGATCCATACCGCAGCGCCGATCTGGGAAGACAGCCATGATCGCGGCACGCATGATGCGCTATTGGCAGGCTGCTATGCGAGCGCGCTCGCTCTGGCCGACGAAAAGCATCTGCACAGCATCGCCTTTCCCGCCATCGGCACGGGCATCTATAGCTGGCCGGCCGAACGCGCGGCGAAGATCGCCTTCCGCACCGTGGTCGAACATCTGCGGGGGCACCGCGCGCAGCGCCGCGTGATCTTCTGCTGTTTCAACGAAGAAGACCGCGCGCGTTACCAGGCGATGATCGACGGGCTGCCGGGTTAGAGCGCCGGCATGTCCTTGCGGAATTCGTGCGCGGGATAGACGCCCAGGATCGTCAGCTTGTTGGAGAAGAACTGCAGCTCTTCCAGCGCCAGACGCACCATGCGGTCTTCGGGATGGCCTTCAATGTCCGCATAGAACTGCGTCGCGTGGAAGGCGCCGCCGAGCTGATAGCTTTCCAGCTTCATCATGTTGATGCCATTGGTGGCGAAACCGCCCATCGCCTTGTAGAGCGCGGCCGGCACATTGCGCACGCGGAACACAAACGTCGTGATGACGGGCGTGTCGTCGAAGGGCGCATCGTCGGGCTCGCGCGCCATGATGAGGAAGCGCGTCATGTTGTGCGGCTCGTCTTCGACATTGGACTTCAGCACATCGAGGCCGTAGATCTCGCCCGCCAGCGAGGACGCGATGGCCGCGCTTGTGGGATCGTTCAGCTCGGCCACATGCTTCGCCGAGCCCGCGGTGTCGTGCCAGGGTTCTTCCTTGATCTTCAGGCCGGCCATGGTCTTGCGGCATTGCATCAGCGCGGGCTGCTGGCTGAACACACGTTTCAAACCCGCAAGGCTCGCACCCTTCACGCCCAGAAGCTGATGTTCGATGCGCAGGAAATGTTCGCCGACGATGTAGAGCCCGGCATCGGGCAGAAGGTGATGGATGTCGGCGATGCGGCCCATCACGGAATTTTCCACCGGGATGATCGCCAGATCGGTCTCGCCCTCGCGCACCGCCGCCACGGCGTGTTCGAAGGTGGGCTTCGGAATCGCCATCGCATGCGGCAGCGCCTCGCGCGCCGCGAGATTGGCATAGGCACCGGGCTCGCCCTGAAAGGCGACGCGTCCCGCGCGCTCGGTGGTGGTACTCGTCATGATGAAATCCGCGCCAAAACGATCAACTCAACAACCAACAACTCAACCATGTTCGTGGCGGGCGATGATGGCCCGCGCCCTTTCGAGATCGGCCGGAGTATCGACGCTGAGTGGCACGCTGTCCACGCGCGCCACGGCGATGGACATGCCCGCTTCGAGGGCGCGCAACTGCTCCAGCGTTTCGCGTTGCTCCAGCGGCGAGGGCGGCAGGGCGACGAAGCGCGACAGCGCCGCACGGCGATAGGCATAGATGCCGACATGGTGGAACAGCGGACCCTCGCCATGGGGCACGCGGGCGCGGCTGAAATAGAGCGCCCGGCCGCGGCGGCCCGTCGTGTCCCAGACCACCACGGGTTTGACGACACTGGGATTGTCGAAATCGGCCGGATCGTCGATCTCCGCGGCCAGGGTCGCGATATCGGCGCCGGTGGGGGCCAGGGGCGCCAGCACCGCGCGGATATATTGGGGATCGAGCGCCGGCAGATCGCCCTGCAGGTTGATGACCACATCATGGGCGGCCTCGCCGTCCAGCGTCTCGACGGCGTGATGGACCCGGTCGGTGCCGGAGGGCAGCTCCGGCGGGGTCAGAACGGCGGTTCCGCCCGCCGCCTCGACCGCTGCGGCGATTTCACGCTCGCCTGCCGCGACCACCACTGGACCGAGCCCGGCGGCCATGGCCTGGCGCCACACCCGCACGATCATCGGCACGCCCGCGATCTCGGCCAGAGGCTTTCCCGGCAGGCGGGACGACGCCATACGGGCCGGAATGACCACGATCGGATTCATGCGATTTTGCCTTTCATCCGTATTCCCCGACACTTATGCGACGCTTCGCCGCAATGACGCTCACCCTTCGGCGGGTAATGTCGCCCCGTCTCGAGGGGGGCGCGCTGGCGGGCTTGGGGGCCAGCCTTGCAACCTCTTTTGCGGGACATTTCGAAGCGACCCAAGCCCTATCAATGCGGAGCGTGACCATATGGATTCCTGGGAGTGGAACAAGATCGCCGGAGCGGTCCTAGGGACCCTGATTTTCGTGATGGTCCTCGGCATCTTCTCCGACGCCGTCTACAGCGTACCGACGCCAGCCAAGCCGGGCTATGTCGTGGAGGGCGTGGAAACCGCCTCGACCACGAGCGACAAGCCCGCCGCGCCGACGGTGGAGCCGCTGCCCGATTTCGCCAAGGCGATCCCCGCGGCCGACGTCAAGCAGGGCGAGCAGATCGCACAGCGCTGCGCCCAGTGCCATGACTGGGCCAAGGGCGGTCCCAACAAGATCGGCCCCAATCTCTATAACGTCCTCGGCGAGCCGCGCGGCCAGGGCCGCAATGGCTATGACTTCTCGTCTGCGATGAAGAGCAAGGGCGGCACCTGGACCTATGCCGAGCTGTTCCGCTTCCTCAAGCATCCGCAAGTCTATATCCCCGGCACCAAGATGACCTTCGCGGGTCTTCGCAGCGCCAAGGACCGTCTGGACGTCATCGCCTATATCCGCACCTGGGCCGACACGCCCTATCCGCTGCCGCCCGAGCAGGCCGCAGCCCCCGATGCAGCCAAGAAGGCTGATGCGGGCAAGGCAGACGCCAAGGCCGCCGCGCCCAAGAAGAAGTAAGCTTCATCCACCTGGCCCATTCCCGCGCTTGACCATCGCGCGGGAATGCGGCGAGGTTGGCTGCGCCATGCGCACACAATCCGCCACCATCCTTCTCGACGTTCCGCCCGGCTGGGCCGGCCAATGGGCCGAGCCCTTGGCCGAATTGCTGCCCGATGTGACCGTGCTGATGAACGGCACGGACAGCTTCGCGCCCGAGAGCATCGATTTTCTCGTCACCTTCCGTCCGACGCCCGGACTGATCAAACAGCTCAGCGCGCTCAAGGCCGTGTTTTCGCTGGGCGCGGGCGTCGACGGCATCGTCTCCGATCCCGATTACCCGCGCGAGGTGCCGCTGACGCGCTTTGTCGACCACACGCTGACGCGTGAGATGGGCCAATATGTGGTGATGCACGTGCTGATGCATCATCGCACCCAGCGCTATTTCGATGCCGCGCAGGCGCTCAACAAATGGCGCCAGCGCCCGCCGCCGCGCACCACCGAAGACACACGCATCGGCATTCTGGGGCTCGGTGAACTGGGCGTGCATTGCGCCGCACGATTGCGCGAACACGAGTTCACGATCCTGGGCTGGAGCCGCACGAAGAAGGATTTGCGCGGCGTGGAGAGCTTTGCCGGCGCGGGCGAGCTGGCGCCGTTTCTGGCGCGCACCGACATTCTCGTCTGCCTGTTGCCGCTGACCAGGGACACCACCGGCATCCTCAACGCCAAAACCTTCGCGCTGATGCCGAAGGGCGGATTCGTGATCAATGTGGCGCGCGGTGGCCATCTGATCGAGGCCGATCTGGTCGACGCGATCGACACCGGACACCTCTCGGGCGCAACGCTCGACGTGTTCCAGACCGAACCGCTGCCGCGGGACAACATCTTGTGGAACCACCCCCGGATCACGGTGACGCCGCATGTGGCGGCCATCACCGATCCGCGCGCCGCTTCGTCCTACATCGCCGCAAATGTCGCCGCACTTCAGCGCGGCGATGCGCTGGAGAATGTGATCGATCTCGCACGCGGCTATTAGCGTTTCTTCTTCGTCTTTTTCCCGTAACGCTCGGCGAGCAGCGCATAGAGAGAGCGCGCCGTGTTGACCTCCGGGCCCGTTTTGCGGCCGGGGCGGGCGCGATCGTTCCAGGCGGGAATGTCGAGATGCATCCAGCGCGGGCTTTCCGTCACGAAGCGGTTGAGGAACAATCCCGCCGTGATCGCGCCAGCGAGATTGTAGTTCGGCGTGTTGGTGATGTCGGCGATATGGCTGTCCACCGTGGGCTCATAGCCGCGCCACAACGGTAGACGCCACAGCGGATCGCAAACCGCCGCGCCATGGCGGGCGACATCGGCGGCGAGATTCTCGTCATCGGTGAAGAAGGGCGGCAGCTCCATGCCTGTGGCACCGCGCGCCGCGCCCGTCAGCGTGGCGATATCGATGAGGAGATCGGGCTTTTCGCCATCGGCCAGCGCCAGCGCATCGGCCAGCACGAGGCGGCCTTCGGCGTCGGTGTTGCCGATCTCGACCGTCAGGCCCTTGCGACTCTTGAGGATGTCGCCGGGACGATAGGCGCTGCCCGAGACCGAATTCTCGACCGCGGGGATGACCACGCGCAACCGAACATCGAGCTTCGCATCCATCACCATATGGGCGATGGCGAGCACGGTGGCCGCGCCGCCCATATCCTTTTTCATGGTCAGCATGCCGGCAGCGGTCTTGAGATCGAGCCCGCCGGAATCGAAACACACACCCTTGCCGACCAGTGTCAGCTTGGGCGCGTTCGCACGCCCCCATGTCATGTCGATCAGGCGGGGCGCGCGCGAGGAGGCCCGGCCCACGGCATGGATCATCGGGAAATTCTGCTTGAGCAGCGCCTCGCCGACGATGACCGAGAACTTCGCATTATGCCGTTTGGCCAGCCCGCGCGCGGCGGCGGTGAGTTCTTCCGGGCCCATATCGTTGGCCGGGGTCGCGATCAGATCGCGGCCCAGGAACACGCCCTCGGCGATGCGAGTGATGTCGGCGCCGTCCACGCCGGCCGGCACGACGAGACGCGGCCAGACGCGATCCTTGGTCTTGCGATAACGCGTGTAATCATACGTGCCGAGCAACCATGCCAGTGCGGCATGGGCGCCGCCGACCTCGTCAGGCGCCGAGGCCAGCGCATAGCTGTCCTGTGGCAGCTTGGCCGGACAGGCCGCGAGCGCCAGCGGGTCGCCCGCCTTGCCGAGGCCGAACACCGCCATGGCGACCGCCCCGCCCGCACCCGGCACCAGCACCAGCTCGCCCGCTTGGGCCGCGAAACCGGCCGCTTTCAGCCACGCAGCCTCGGTTTTGGCGAGGCCGGCGAGGAAGGCTTTGAGGTCATGAGCTTTGACGGCATGAAGCGGCGTTGCGGCTCTTGCGCTTTTCACAAGGCAGGGATGCATGATGATCCTTTGACGATAGATAGCACGCGACTCTAAGAATCCCGCTCACGCTTCGCAACGGAGACGCATGTGGCCGCACAGTACACACTGATCCTGGGCACCAAGGAATGGTCGAGCTGGAGCCTGAGGCCTTATCTTGCCATGCGCGCGACCGGCGCAGCGTTCAAAGAGGTCGTGGTGCCGCTGCGCCGCGACACCACAAGCCCGGACATCCGCAAATATTCGCCGACCGGGCGGGTGCCGGTGCTTGAGATCGAAGAGGGCGGCGAAACCGTCACCGTGTTCGACAGCCTGGCCATCTGCGAGACGCTGGCCGAGCGCCACCCCGAAGTGCAGCTGTGGCCGGCCGATCCGCACACCCGCGCCCTTGCCCGTTCCTATTCCTGCGAGATGCATTCGAGCTTTGTGCCGCTGCGCTCGGTGCTGCCGATGGACATCGCGCTGAGCCTGCCGACGCCGGCGCTGGACGACGGCGTGAAAGCCGATATCGCTCGCATCATCGCGGCGTGGACAGAGGCGCTGACGCGCTACGGCAAAGAGGACGGCTTTCTGTTCGGCCGCTTTTCGATTGCCGATTGCATGTATGCGCCGGTAGTCACGCGCCTGCGCACCTATGGCATCGCAGTGCCGAAGATCATCGAGGACTATAGCGAGCGCGTCTTCGCCCTGCCCGCGATGAGCGACTGGATCGCGGCGGCGCGGCGCGAACTCGAAACCCTGCCGCAGGCCCCGACGGCAATCCTCTGATCAGGTGCGGTGCGCGGGCGGCGCGGTGGGCACGGGCAGGCGCGGCAGCTTGCCGGCATCGCGATAATAGCGCAGCGCGCCGGGATGGAGCGGCGCCGGCAGATCCGTGGTCGCAGAATTGAGCCGGATCTGGTTGGCGACGGGGTGGCCCATATCGAGCAGCGCGCGATTGGCCGGATTGAACAGCGCCCGCGTCACCGCATAGACCACGTCATTGGGCTCGTCGGCATTGACCACCAAAACAGCGCGAACGGAGACGGTGTCGATCGCGCCGAGACCGGGATAGCGGCCGGCTTCGATGCGCGCGGTACTAAGGCTAGGAACACGCTTCAAAAGCCGCGTGCGTCCAATCCCGTCGATCGGCACCAGCGTGGCCGCGCCGCGTGTAATCAAATCGTGGATCATGCCGACCGGCGCGCCGCCGACAAAAAAGAAGGCGTCGATCTTGCCCTTCTCGAGCGCATCCGCCGCGAGGTCCGAGGACAATTCCTTCGCCTTGATGCGCCAGGTCGCAATGCGATAGGCCGCCAGAATGGCGCGCGCCGTCACGATGGTGCCCGAGCCGGGGTCGCCCAGCGAGACGCGCTTGCCGCGCAGCTGGGCGATGGTCGCGATATGGGCGCGCCTGGCGACGACCAGATGGACGTCTTCGGGAAACAGATCGGCGATGACGCTGACATGGGTCTGCGGGCCGAGCTTCTTGAACGGTCCGGTGCCTGCCACGGCTTCGGCCACGACATCGGCCTGGGCCAGGCCCGAATTGACGCGATGGGCGTTCACATCGACCACATTGGCGATGGCGCCGGGGCTTGTCCGGGCCGAAGCGATCAGGCCCGAAGGGCCGCACACGCCCGGGGTCTGGCAGCGATGCAGGCCCGGCGGGTGGCTGACGAGCCCGGCGATGGCTTCGCCAATGGGAAAATAGGTTCCGCCCGAGGGGCCGGTGGCGATGATGAAGAATTGGCGCTGGGCCCAGCTCGCCTCGGTCCCGAGGCCGAGGGCAACCACCAGCACGAGGGCGAAAACGCCCCCCAATCCTGCTGCCGACCATCTTGCGATACGCCGTGCCATGGCACCGGATTCAACAGATGCTTTGCGTCAATAATAGGACGCTTTCCCCTAACGCCGCATTTATACGGCTCTTTGCGAACATACTTAAAGGTTTGTTGAGAGCTGGAGAGGCAGAATTCGGGCTCGGGATCGTTGTGTCCGAGGGAAATTTCATGCGCCGCCTCGTCAACCAAATCGCCGCGCTTTGCGCCGTTGCCTTCCTCACCACGGGCTGCGCAAGCCTGGGTCTGTTCGGCGACAGCAGCACGCCGGCTCCGGACAAGACCGCAGCCGACACCGGCTCTGCCGACGGCTCCTATGATGCGCTGATCAAGAAGCAGCCGCACAGCCTCGACGGCGAGATCCGCAAGGCTCAGCTCCTGCGCGCCAGCCGCAACTATCAGGGCGCGATCCATATTCTGGCCCAGCTGATGCTGATAGCGCCGGACGATCCGCGCATCGTCGGCGAATATGGCAAGGTTCTGGCGCAGGAAGGCCGCACCGCCGACGCGCAGGCCTTCCTCAAGCGCGCCATCGAATTGCAGCCCGACAATTGGAGCTTCTATTCGGCGCTGGGCGTGACCTATGACCAGCTCCAGCAGCGTGACGATGCCGAAGCCGCCTACCGGCACGCGCTGCAGCTCAAGCCTTCCGATCCGGGCGTGCTCAACAATTACGCCATGTCGCAGATGATGGAAGGTCATCTCGTCCATGCCGAGCAATTGCTGCATGAGGCCGCGGCCCATGGCGGCGACTATCCGAAGATCGCCGCCAATCTGAAGATGATCGCCGATATGCGCGACAGCCAAGGCCGCGCCGGCGGGCCGCAGAGCGCCGTCAAACCGGCACCGGCAACCGCCATCGCCTCGTCCACGCGCATGCCCTCGATCAGGGCCGCCAACAAGGCGCCGGCCAAAACGATTTCCGTCGCCAAGATCACCGCGCCGCATCGCCTGCCGCCGCCCTCCAAGGTGAAGGCCAAGCCGACACCGAAGCCGCAGGTGGTGATGGAGAAGGTTCCCTACGATCCGCTGGCCGGGAAAGTCTATGGCCATCACAGCGGCAAGGAACCGCTCCATGTCGCGGCGAAAAAGCCGGTAGAAGAACACGCAAAGACGCAGCGTGTGGCCGAGGTCGAGGGTGGACAGAGCGCCAAGCCGGCACCGGCCAAGCCCCACAACATCCCGGCCCTCAGGACCGCCGCCGACCTTTACTGATCGCTCACGCCTCCAGCGCGCCGGCCGCGGCCAGATGCTGCGGCAGGCGCGCGGCCACGAGGTCGAGCAGCGTTCTGAGTTTGCGCGACAGCGCCGGGCGCGACGGCCACACCGCATGAATCGCGCCGCCTTCCGGCACCGCGCCGGGCAGCACCCGCACCAGCCTTCCGTCCTTCAGCGCCCCTGCCACGATGAAGAGCGGCAGTGAGGCAATGCCCAGCCCGGCGATCGCAGCGTCGCAGATGATCTCGCCATTGTTGATCGTGAGCCGCGGGGTCAGCGTCACCACCGCACTCTGATCCGCGGCATTGGCTGGCTCGAAGCGCCATTGATGGGCCATCGGCGCATTGCCATAGGCGATGCAGCGATGCGCCGGCAACTCGTCGATTGCCGACGGTGCACCATGCGCTTCGAGATAAGCGGGGCTTGCCACCAGCAGCACGGGCGCCGCCGCCAGACGCCGCGCGATCAATGCGGAATCGGCCAGCCTTCCGATGCGGATGGCCAGATCATAGCCGCCGCTGGCGATATCGACGCGGCGATCGTCGCAATCGAGCGTCAGCTCGACCTCCGGATGCGCCACGGCGAATTCGCTGAAGATCCGGCCCAGATACAGCCGGGTGAAGGTAAGCGGCACCGTCACCCGAAGCGGTCCGCGCAGAGTGCCTTCTGCACAGGCGCTTTCTTCCAGCGCCGCATCGAGTTCGGACAGGATGCGCTTGGCCCGCGCATAGAAGGCCGTGCCCGCTTCCGTCGGCTGGCTATGGCGCGTGGTGCGGCGGATCAGTTCGGTGCCGGCCGCCTCTTCGAGTTCCGCCAGGCGCTTGGAGGCCACCGATTTGGCGATGTTGAGACGGCGCGCCGCCGGGCTGAGCCCGCCTGCCTCGACGATGGCCACAAAGGTCGAAAGGGCTTCGAGGCTCGGCTTCATCGTTCGCGATCCGGAAACGGAGTGGTTCCGCACGGACGCCTAGCACGAACGCCAGGGCCAAACCATCTTCCCATCGTAAGACAAACGAGCGGGAGAGGCCTCTGATGACGAAAGTTCTGATTCTCTATCATTCGAGCTATGGCCATATCGAAACTCTGGCCGACGCGATGGCCGAAGGCGCGCGCGAGGCTGGCGCCCACGTCGCGATCCGCCGCGTGCCGGAGCTGGTGCCGGCCGAGATCGCGGCCAAGGCCGGGATGAAGATCGAGCAGGCCGCCCCCATCGCGAGCGTGGACGAGCTGCCCGAATACGATGCCATCATCATCGGCACGCCGACCCGCTTCGGCAATATGGCGTCGCAGATGCGCAACTTCCTCGACCAGACCGGGCCGCTCTGGGCCAAGGGGGCGCTGGTCGGCAAGGTCGGCTCGGTCTTCACCTCGACGGCGACCGGCAGCGGCAACGAGGCGACGATCCTGACCACGATCCCGACGCTCATCCATCACGGCATGATCTATGTCGGCCTGCCCTATACGGCCAAGGATCTGTTCGACATCTCCGAGGCGCGCGGCGGCTCGGCCTATGGCGCCGGCACCTTGGCGGGACCGGACGGCGCGCGCCAGCCGAGCGAGATCGAGTTGAGGCTGGCCCGCTTCCAGGGCCGCCACGTTGCGGAGGTCGCCGCAAAGATCGCTGCCTAGAACGCCCTATCAGAAACGCGGAAGCATCGCCCCTCCGGCTTCCGCGTGATCCGCCCGGTTCCGGTCAGTTCTGCGCGCAAACCCCACCCAGCCCAGCGCGCGACCGGAGCCGGGCGGCCTTCTTCGCCCCGCGAGGCGCCGATTACATGACGTGCATGACCTTCATGATCGCCGGGCCCAGGATCACCACGAAGAGGCATGGCAGGAAGAAGACGATCATCGGCACGGTGAGCTTGGCGGGCAGGGCAGCGGCCTTGCGCTCGGCCTCCTGCATGCGCATCTCACGGTTTTCCTGCGCTGTCACGCGCAGCGCCTGGCCCAGCGGAGTGCCGTATTTTTCCGCCTGATTGAGGGCCGTAGAAATGGCCTTGACCCCCGGATGGCCGCAACGCTTGGCAAGATTTTCGAATGCCACGCGCCGGTCCGGCAGATAGGAAAGCTCGGCGGTGGTGAGGCCGAACTCCTCGGCCAGTTCGATCGATTGCGTGCCGATCTCGGCGGCGACGCGGGTGAAAGCCGCCTCGATCGACATGCCGGACTCGACGCAGATCAGAAGCAGATCGAGCGCATCGGGAAAGGCCTGCATGATCGAGGTTTGCCGGCGCTGAATCTGATTGGAGACGAACACATCCGGCAGATAGAAGCCGAACGCGGCCGCCGCGAAGGCAACAATCACCTTCATCGTACCCGTCCAGTGGAAATGGGTCATGACGAAGAGATAGAACAGCGCCGCGCCCAAAACGATGAACGGCATCACGAAACGGAAGAACAGGAAGGTGACCACCGGCGCCTGGCCGCGATAACCGGCGCGGGCCAGCTTGTCGCGCAGATCCGGCAATTCGAGAATGTTCGACAACTTGAGCTGGTCCACGGTCCGCTTCATGAAGCTGACCGGTTCGCTGCGCAGCGATCGCTTGTTGCCCTTTTCTTTGATGGCAGCGTGATGGCGCACGCGCAATTCCTCGCGCCGCTCGGACACCGCCTTCATGCGCGTGCCCAGCGCATTGCGCTCGATCAGCGGCAGGCCGACGGTAACAATGGTGGCAAACGCCGCCACCGCCGCGATCGCTGTGACCATGAAGGCCGGATCGAAGAGCAGGTCGAAGTAACCGAGATTGTCCATCGTACCGCGTGGGCCCCGCTCAGTGCTTGAAAGCGATCATTTTCGACATGACGAGGATACCCAGCGTCATCCACACCGCGCATCCCAGAATCATCAGATTGCCCATGCGGGTGGTGAAAAGCGTCATGATGTAATCGGGTGTCGACAGATAGACCATCACCGCCACGCCCGGCGGCAGCGAGCCGATGATCATGGCCGAGGCCTTGGCCTCGGACGACATCGCCTTGATCTTTCCCAGCAGGCGCCGTCTGTCGCGCAGCACATTGGCGAGGTTGCTCAGCGCTTCCGACAGATTGCCGCCGGACTTCGACTGGATCGTCATGACGATACCGAAGAAATTCACCTCGGCCGTCGGCATGCTTTCGAACATGCGCCGGCAGCCCTGCTCCAGCGTGACACCGACTTTGAGCCCTTCGACAAGGCGCTCGAATTCGCCGGCCACCGGCTGCGGCATCTCGCGCGCGACGATCTTGAGCGCCTCATTGGTCGGCAGCCCCGATTTGACGCTGCGCACGATCACGTCGATGGCATTGGCGAACTCGCTCGTAAAGGCCTTTTTGCGACGACCGATAAGGAAGGACAGCACCCAGCTTGGCAGACCGGCAAAGGCGACAAACCCGACCAAAGGCGCAACCCAGATCGGCTGCTTGGCCAAAAGACAAGCCCCCACTGCGACCAGCGCAACGATGCCGGAGACCATGTAATAGCTGCGCGGTTCGGCCGACAGGCCAGCCTGTTCGAGACGGCGGCGCAGGGTCGGCTTCTTCTTCTGCTCGGCCTGCTGCTTCTCCAGATCCTTAAGCAGCGCAGTGACGTTCTTGCGGCGCTGCTGGGTCGCATCGGCGGCGATGCGGGCCGCGGAGCCGGCAGCCGAGGGCCGTTTCATCGACGCCATACGCTTGTGCGTGCGCCCGCTGCCATTCTCGGTCAGGACGAAGGCCGCCCCGCCGATCGCAACGAAAAAGAACAGGCCCAGAAGCGCCACCATCATGCCGCTCATCCGCTCACGCCTCCTGCAGGGCGTCGAGCGATTCCGCCAGTTCCTGCTCCATGCCGAAATAGCGGGCCCGGTCCCAGAAGGCCGGACGCACAATGCCGGTGCCGATGTGGCGGCCGATGATGCGGCCCGCCTCATCCTCACCCGTCATGTCGTAATGCATCAGATCCTGGGTGATGATGACATCGCCTTCGGTGCCGATCACTTCGGTGACATGGGTGATGCGGCGCGAACCGTCGCGCAAGCGTTCGGCCTGCACGATGACGTCGATCGAGGCGACAATCATCTCGCGAATGGTGCGCGTGGGAAGCTGGAAGCCGCCCATGGTGATCATGGATTCCAGGCGCGACAGCGCCTCACGCGGAGAGTTGGCGTGAAGCGTGCCCATCGACCCGTCATGACCGGTGTTCATGGCCTGAAGCAGGTCGAACGCCTCGGATCCGCGCACTTCGCCGACGATGATGCGTTCGGGACGCATACGCAGACAGTTGCGCACCAGATCGCGCATGGTGATCTGGCCCTGGCCCTCGAGATTGGGCGGGCGGGTTTCCAGCCGCACGACATGGGGCTGCTGCAGCTGCAATTCGGCGGCGTCTTCGCAGGTGATGACACGCTCGTCGGTGTCGATGAAGGCCGTCAACGTGTTGAGCAGGGTGGTCTTGCCCGAACCGGTACCGCCCGAGATCAGGATGTTGCAGCGCGCGCGGCCGATGATCTTTAGGAGATTGCCACCTGGCTGGCTGATGGAGCCGAACCGGATCAGATCCTCGAGCTTGAGCTTGTCTTTCTTGAACTTACGAATGGTCAGCGTCGGCCCGTCCAGCGCCAGCGGCGGGGCGATCACGTTGACGCGGGAACCGTCTAGCAGGCGCGCGTCGCAGATAGGCGAACTTTCGTCGACACGGCGGCCGACCTGGCTGACGATGCGCTGGCAGATGTTCATCAGCTGCGCATTGTCACGGAAGCGGATATTGGTGAGCTGCACCTTGCCGGCGACTTCGATGAAGACGCGGCCGGCGCCATTGACCATGATATCGGCGATGTCGTCGCGCGCGAGCAGCGGCTCGAGCGGTCCATAGCCCAGAACGTCGTTGCAGATGTCCTGGAGCAGATGTTCCTGCTCGGCGATGGACATCACCACGGCCTTGATCGAGATGATCTCGTTGACGATGTCGCGGATTTCCTCGCGCGCCGAATCCGGATCGAGCTGGGCGAGCTGCGCCAGATCGATGGTGTCGATCAGCGCATTAAAGATCGTGGTCTTGATCTGGTAGTAGTCGTCCGAGCGGGTGTCGGCGACCGCCACCACCGGCTTGCTCGCTTGCGGCGCCCCACCGGACGGCTTGGCCTGCGCCGGTTTGGCCTGGGCCGGTTTGGGCGGCGGCGGCTTGGCGGCCGCCGGCGCAGCGCCGGCCGCCGGACGCGGTGCCTGTGCATCCACTACCGGAGGCGGCGGCGCGGGCCGTGCCGGTTCCGCGGCGCGGGCCGGAGCAGGCTCGCGGCGCGGCAGATCGGTGCTCGCATTGCGCTTTCCGAACATTTACGAAGCCCGCTTTTTGCCCGTCAGGAAGGAGAAGAACGGCAACACCGACTTGGCGTCGGCGCGGCCGGAGGCACTGCGGCCGGTGAGAAGATCCGACAGCGCGCGCACCGCCTCGGCCGTCTGCGAGCGCGGCTGCACCTCCATCAGCATCTGGCCATTATTGGCGGCGCCGCCGAACAGGGCCGGCTCGAAGGGAATTACCAGCGAGGGCGACAGGCCGATGGTCTCGGCGAAATCCTTGACCGGAATCTCAGGCCGCTTGGGCACGCCGACCTGATTCATCACCAGCCTGGGCGGCGCATCATTGGGCCGGTTCTGCTTGAGAAGATCGGCGATGGCCTTGCCGTTGCGCAACGATGCGAGATCCGGCGTGGCCACGATCACCACATCGTCGGAGGCGAGCAGCGTCTGGCGCACCCACGGCGTCCAGGCATGCGGCAGGTCGATCACGACGGCGGGCGTCATCTGGCGCACGGCCTCGATCACGGACTCATAGGCGGTTGCATCGGCATCGTAATCGCGCTCGAGCTGCGACGGCGCCGTGAAGAGAGACAGATGATCGCCGGCCTTCTGCAGCAGTCGGTCGAGCAGCACGTCGTCGAGCCGCTCCGGTGCCGACAGCGCATCGGCCACGCCCTGGCCCGGGTCCTCGTTGAAGTCGAGGCTGACCGTGCCGAAGGGCAGATCGAGATCGACGATGGTGGTGCCGATATGCATGCGCTCGGCCATCGACCAGGCCGTATTGTGCGCAAGCGTGGAGGAACCGGCGCCGCCGCGCGCGGCGACGAAACTGATGACCCGGCCGATCGGGCCGGCATCGGGATTGAGATAGAGACCGGAGATCACCTCGATCATGTGCAAGGGGCTGACCGGGGCGACCAGATATTCGCTGACGCCGCGGCGGATCAGTTCGCGGTACAGCTCCACATCGTTGACGCGCCCGACAATGACGACCTTGGTTGCCGGGTCGCAGACCTCGGCGAGGCGATCGATCTCGGACAGGGCCGCCGGGCCCTGCAAACGGGTTTCGACGATCAGGAGATTGGGCGTGACCTGACCCGTGTAATGCTCGACGGCGCCCTGGATGCCGCCCAATTGAATATCGACATGGGCCTTGGCGAGCCGGCGGTCGGCGCTGGCGCGCTGCATCGCCGCGCCCGTATCCGGAAATTCGCAAAAGGCATGGATGGAGATGCGCGGCACGGGCCGCTCATGCGGCGCAGCGCCAAACGCCTGTTCGCCGTCGTGCCGGCCGTCCTCTTCGCTGGGCTTCGCCATGGAACTCTCCAACACCTATTGAATGCCGCTGACATTCGACGTCTGATCAGACGTCTTCTGTGCCGCGGTGGGTTTTCCCGCTTCGTAATTGTCAAGAACCGTGCTGCGCCGCGTCGCGTCGGACGGACCCATATTGCGCGGCTCGACGAGATCGCGCGGGTCGGCGACCATGGCCGCCAGATTGTGCTCGTTGGCACAGCCGAAATTCGGCATCGGCAGATTCGAGGCCGTATCGGCCACATTTTTCGACCAGTCGCCGCAGGCCGGCGCATCGGCCTTATAGGTGATGAAGGCCAGCTCGACGCGCGGATCGCCATCGTGCAGCGTGCGCGCACCGACCAGGATCGAGCTGCGCGGCACACCCATCGCCGCCAGCCTTTCGCCGAAATAGCGGATGGCCTCGGTCGAGCCCGGACCCTTGGGAACCGAGATCGAGATCGAGCCGTTGCCGCGGGCCAGATAGGCCTGGACGAAACCGTCGAAGCGGGTCTCGTCCTGCGGCAGAAGACCGCCCGACGGTGTGCCGAAAGACAGCTCCAGCGTCTTGAAGGCCGGCGCCGCGGTGACCGGAAACAGCTTGTCGGGATTGATCGTGGCCACATCGCCATTGGTCGGCGAGGCGCAGCCACCGATCGCCAGCAAGGCCGAAAACAAGCCGACAAGGGCGGCAGCGCGAATGCGTTCATGTCCGTTCATGGCCGTTCCCTATTCGATAATGAAGCCGGTCTTGCCATCGCCAGCGGCTTTGGCGGCGGCCGCCTGTTTGGCCGCAGCGGCGGCAGCTGTGGTCTTGTGCGACTGGTTGAGTTTGCCCATCAGAATGGTCTGCACATCGGTCGGCGGCACGAAGCCGTCAGTCGGCAGCGCGATCTTGTCGCCCTTGACCGGGTTGACGAGATAGGCACTGACCAGAACCACCAACTCAGTCTCATTGTCCTGATAGTCGCGGCTGCGGAACAGCGCGCCCAGGATCGGCATGTCTTTCAGACCGGGGAAAGAATCGAGGACCTGCTTGTTGGTGTGCTGCATCAGGCCGGCAATGGCGAAGCTTCCGCCCGACGGCAGTTCGACCGTGGTCTCGGCGCGGCGCACGGCGAGCGCGGGGATCGTCATCGGCGAGACCGTTACCGTCTGTCCGGAAGAATTCGTGCTGCTGCCGCCCGACATTGTGAACGAGCCGGTATTGGTCAGCTCGCTGACCTCGGTGGAAATCTGCAGCGAAATCCGGCCCGGGCTAACGACGACCGGCGTGAAGGACAGGCCAACGCCGAACTTCTTGAAGGTCACCGACACATTGCCGCTCGAGTCGCGGCCCGACGGCACCGGGAATTCGCCGCCGGCCAGGAACTTCGCGGTCTCGCCCGAGACGGCCACAAGGTTCGGTTCGGCCAGCGTGTGCATCAGCCCGACCTGTTCCAGCGCCTTGATCACCCCCTGGAGATTGTTGGGACTGGTACAGGGCATATTCTTCGTGATCGATTGGGCCGTGTTGGCGAGCGCGCTGACGCCAGTGGCCGTGCCGGGCTGCAGGAGCTGCTGATTGGTGCTGGCGTTGGTGATCGCGGTGGTCGAGTTCGTCAGCGACGTGGTCGTGGTCGAACTCGTGGACGGCGTGAAGGCGCCCGGGCAAACTGAGCCGATCTGCGCGCCAGACGCATCGGAGAGCGCGCGGCCCATCAGCCCGAAGGGATTGGAGGTCCCAGCGATGATCGGCACGCCGGCGGCGACCGCGGCGCTCGACAGATCGATACCGAACTGCTTGGCGATGGAGCGCTGCACCTCGGCCACGCGGACCTTGAGCATGACCTGCTGGCCACTGCCGATCTGCAGCATGTTGACGACCTTTTTCGGATCGCCGACGAAACGACCCGCCAGATCTTCGGCGCGCTTGGATTGACCGGCATTCTCGACCGTGCCCGTCAGCACCACATTGTCGTTGAGGGCTGCGACCTTGATCTTCGCGCCGGGCATGTCCGATTTCAGCATGTTCGACAGATCGGTCACATCGCGTTCGACGCGGATGTCGATGGAGAGCAGCTGATGGCCGTGACCGTCGAAGAAGAAGGCGTTGGTCTGGCCGATCTTCTGCGCCATCAGGAAGATGCGGCGCGGGCTGCGCACCACGGCATCGACGATGCTGGGGTTGGACACCAGAACGTCGCGCGCATCGGTGTTGAGCTCCACGATCGCCGCCTTGTCGAGCGACAGCGTGATGCGCTCATGCGTCGCGTGGTCGCCGGAGTGCACCGAAATCACCCGCGGCGCGCCGTTCGCATGTCCGGCCTGTGCGCCGGCCGGAACGGCCAGCATCACCGCCGCAAGAATTGCGAGCCTCGCCTTGCCCCACCCCATCATCTTATTCTCCTGCCTGGCCGGCGCCGGCGCGCGCGATGCCGTAACGGATCACCGCCACCGAAGTGCCATCCCCGCCGGCAGAGGCCAGCTCGCGGTTCGCACTGGCATCGGCAAGCGGGCGCAGCGACAACGACAGAACGCCGGACGCGGATGCGCGCGCAATCACGACGGATTGCCCGGGCGTCAGTTCGAGTGTGGCGGTTTTGCCGACCACGACCTTCTCGTCGCCCTTCTGGCTATAGGTCTGGCCGATCGCCAGCACGCGCACATCGCGAATGATCGTGTCGGCGGCGAAACGACGGCCCGCGCCCGGCACCACATGCGTCGACAGCACGTCGACGCGATCATTCGGAAGAATGAAACCGCCGGCGCCGGACTTTGCATCAATGCCGATCGACACCGCGCGCATGCCCGGCGAAAGCTGCGCCGCCATAAAGCCCGCGGCCCTGGCGTGAATGATCTTGGTCGTCGTCAGCGGCTCGCCGGCGATCAGCGGTGCGCGCGCGACGGTGCCTTCGACGATCTTCGACAGATCGGAAGACGCCGAGCCGGTGATGAAGCTGCTATCGACGGCGGATTTCGGCCACACCTGCCAGCGCACCGATGCCGGCGTCAGCGCCGCGCCCGGCTGGATGGCGCCGGCCGCGACGAGAACGCGAATCGTGGAGACGGGATGCGGCGGGGTTGCCGCCGCACTTTTCTCGGTGCCGCCGCCCAGAAGACCGCGCACGAGAAATGCGGCAACGATGGCGGCGAACGCGGCGAGGCCGAGAACGATGACGCGCGACCTGTTCATGGGATGCAGCTCCTTTGGAAGCCGATCCCAACACGGAACCCTTTAGAATTTGCTTAATAGAATGCTGCGACGTTTCTCTACCCGGCCGCAACAGCACGAAAAATTTCGCTGTAGGGGAGCAGCACGAAAGCGCCGGCCGCGAGCGCGACGCCATAGGGCACGCCTTCTCCGGCGTCATGCAGGCGCAGGATCCAGGGTTGCGCCAGGAATTGCGGCAACGGCACCTGCCGCAGGGCGATCAGCCCAAGCGTCAATCCGCCGCCGAAGAGCGCGGAGATGAGGGCGAATGCGCCCGCATCGTGCACACCCAGAAGCAGCGCCACCGCCGCAAACAGTTTGGCATCGCCGCCGCCGATATAGCCGAGCGCAAACAGCGTAAAGCCCGCGATCAAGCCAATGCCGCCAGCCAGAAGATGCAAGCCGATTGCCACCGGCGTCAGCCCCGAGGCGACCGCCAGAGCGACAAAAAGCGCGGCCAGCGCGGCGGGAATGAAATTGGGAATCGTGAAGCTCGCGAGATCCCAACCGGCCGCCGCCAGCAGCAGCGCGGGAAACACCACCAGGATCAGAAATTGCGCGATCATGGCTGACACCAGGCTCACACTATCGAGCTTTCAGAGAAACGAACGGCCGCCTTTTGGGCGGCCGTCGCATTTGTATGCTTTGGCGAGCCGGCGCACAGACACATGCCCGGTCGCCCTTTCCAATTCTTACGGCGTAGCAGGAGCTACCGCAGTAGAGATTTTGGTGAACGTGCTATTGAGGTTCGAACCGACGGTCCCAACGATGGTGATAATCGCAACGGCGATACCGGCCGCGATCAGGCCGTATTCGATCGCCGTGGCACCCAACTCATCCGTCAGGAATTTGGAAAAAAGATTCTTCATTTGAAGCCTCCGCTTGCATTGACACCCTAGTCCCACCCGGAACCGCTTTCTTTGCGTCGGTCCGCTCGTGGAATAGGCGTGATGCTACGCGGTCGCAATTAACAGCGGCTTAACGCGTTCGTGGAGCGATCTGTGCGAACCGTGCCAGAGCGAAACAAAAAGGCCGACTCCGTTAGAAACTTCCGCACACAGGAGGCGTGAAATTAACCCTGTGGGGAAAAGATCTTCACGCGCTGCGCAATCGCTGTCGCGAACAAGCCCGTCACGAAGCGTGCTTCAATTCATGGACCACATTGCAGGGGGCAGCGCCTGCGCTCGTTGCATTCAATCGCCCACGCACACTTAAGCCTTCCTTTACGGCCCAAAGACTAACGTTTACGGCACAATGAACGCGCCGGAGGATTTTCGCGCATGCGCCGCTTCATCGCCTTTCCGATCGCACTGGCCGCCATCACGGCCGCCGCGCATCCTGCTGCTGCCGGCAGCATCGCGGTTCCGATGGACCAGGTCCGTATGGTGAGCTTCGCCAAGCCGGTCGCCACGGTCTATGTGGGCAACCCGTCGATCGCCGATGTGACGGTGATCGATTCGCGCCGCATCTTCGTCCTCGGCAAAGCCTTCGGCACCACCAATGTGGTGGCGCTCGATGGCGCCGGCCATGAAGTGGCCAACGATCCGCTGACCGTCTTTGGCCGCAGCGCCAATATCGTGACGCTCAATCGCGGCGCCTCGCAGGTGACCTATTCCTGCGCGGATGCGCGCTGCGAGTCCGCGCCGCTGCCAGGCGACGCATCGACGATCTACAAGGATGTGAGCGGCGAGACGTCCGAACATCAGGACACCAGCAAGGCCGCCGCGCTCGCCAGCAACGCGCAATAGGCATCAGGAAAATCGACCATCGACCAAAACGGGTTCGGCGGCATCACAGCCGCCGAACCCGCACAGCTTTGCACATCGCAAACCCGCCAGCGCGCGCCGTGGCGGGATGACGTCTAGTTCGCCACACGCAGATTGGTGATCTGCTGGCCGATGGTAGTGAACGCCGTCGCGATCTGGCTCGAGGCCGTCAGGTCGAAGTATTTGGTCGGGTCCGAGGCGCAGTATTGCAGGGCCGCCGAACTGCCGGAGGTGCCGTTGAGATCCACGAACACCGTGTAGATGATCACGCCCGCCGCCTTTGCATTGTCGCAAGCCTGCTTCTCGCGCGCATCAATCGACGACTGATCTTGCGTCCAGCGGTTCTGGGTGTTGACGCCATCGCTGAGAAGAATGATGACGCGCTGTGTCTGCGGGGGGAGCGTGCCCGCATTCATCGGATCGCCGTCCGTCAGGCTCTGCCAGCCCCACGCCATACCGATGGTCTGGTTGGTGTTGCCATTCGGCGTCATCGAATCCACTTCGCTGTTGAGCGCGGTCCAATCATAGCTGAGCGGCGCGATTTGGGCTGGCGGACAGGACGAAGCGTTCTCGGCCGGGAAATCCGTGCTGCCGCCCGTCGCCGGATCGTTCTGCTCGTCATAGCTCTGCGCCCGATCCATGAAGCAACCGTCCCAGGTGCTTTTGTCATTGGCAATCCAGTTATGGGTGTAAGGCGCGCCGGTCCTGGTGATGCAGGTCTTGGTATAGTAAGAGTCATAGCTGCAGGCGGTCGCGGTCGAGCCCGTATAGGGATCGCTCGACGTGGTCGTCGTGCAGCTTGTGCTTCCACCCCATGGCGTCACGCAGCTCGTCGTCGTCGTGCCCGTCGGAACGCTGTCGTAGCAGCCATTGTAGTAATGGCCGTTGCGGCCGGGATCGACGCGACCGTTGTCGCGGCTTGGGCAGATATAGCCCGCATAGCTTCCGCTGGAGGGAATGGTGTTGGTGTTCCAGCTGCCATTGGCCGGCCCTTGCGTGCAGGCGAAGCCGTTGCTCCAGCTGCTATAGGGACAGGACGAGCCCGGCCCCACGCCGGCAGACGGCATGGAATTGGCCGGCGGCGCCAGCCAGTCGCTCCAATCGATCCAGGATGCGTTGATATTTGAGGTGCCATCCGGCAGCGCCTTGAAGCTAACGTCCTTCGAGAAAGGGATGATCGACGCCTTAACGTCGCCGGGCGTGCTGGACGCGTTCTGCAGCATCGTCAACAGCGAATGCGTCGCCGATTTGAGAGCGTCGATCTTCGTGCCCGAGGAATTGCTTTCGTTCATGGAGCCGGTGTTGTCGAGCACCAGGCCGACCCATAGCTTGGTCTGGCCCCAGACGATCTTCGATGTATGGGCGACGTCCATCGTCTTGATCCCGACGATGTTCATCAGCGTGGTCGGCATCTGGACCGAGGCCGAGAGCGCCACCTGCTGATTGCCGAAGGTGATCGAGACAGGCGCCGGCGCGCCGAAGGAATTGCCGGCCGTATAGTTGGCGTCGAAATAATTCTGCGCCAGGGCCTGCATCTGGGTCTGGGTCAGGCCTTGCGAGGCGCCGACCGCGAGGCCCGCGGCATCTAGCGCTTCGGCGAGACGCGAACGAACAAGAAGCGCGCGCGAGAAATCGATGCCGCTGCCCGCCGCAACCGCCATCGGAATCAGGGCCAGCCCGAAAATCATGGCGACATTGCCGCCGCGGTCGCGCAGAAAGTGGCGCCACTTCGCGCAGACCTTGTGACAGGATCGCATGAAAGACATGGTCTCGAACTCGCTTGCTCGGTATCCGCAGGCAATATCGCGCAATTCGAACCCCTATGGTTTAGGGGCCTGTCATCCTGGTTATCCGGCGCTTACCGGTTCGCGCCCGATTTGAGACAGAAACATCTTCAATTTCGCATTGTTTACGGTTCGATCGGGGCGATTAAGGCTTCCTTCAGCACGCCGAGCGCTTTCGGTTCGTTTCGCAGCCTCTTCGCGTTAATCCTATCGTCGCCGAGACATGTCGGAGAATGCGCGTGGGTCTGCGCAATCGAATCCAGCAAAGATGGTCGCGTATCCGGACGCATATGCGGACCCATGCACGCTCGGGTTCGGCCGCGATCGAATTCGCCATGGTCGCGCCGGTATTCTTTCTGTTTCTGTTCGGCATCATCGAGACAGGGGTGATCTTCTTCGCCGGCTCGGCTTTGCAAAACGCGACAGACGATGTGGCGCGGCTGATCCGCACCGGGCAGATCAGTGGACACCTGACGGCGGATGATTTGCGAACGCGCATCTGCGCCGAGGTGGCGGGCCTGATCTCATCCGGCACCTGCGCGGCCAACCTGCAAGTGGATCTGCGCGCCTATACCAACTTTGCCGGCAACAATTACGCCACCATCACGAAGCCGGACGGCAGCATCGATACGACGAAACTCGTCGTCGACAATGCTGGCGCATGCCAGGTCGTGTTGATGCGCAGCTTCTATCCCTGGACGATCATGACGCCGATGATGGCCCCGTTGCTTCAGAACATGCCGGGCGGCCAATATCTGATCGCCTCGGCGGCGGCGTTCCGGACCGAGCCCTATGTAAGCGGATCGTCATGCTGAGGCGCGCGCGCAAATTCCGCAAAGACAGAAGCGGGCTGGCGGCCGTCGAGTTTGCGCTGATCGCGCCGGTCATGGTGACGATCCTGCTGGGCCTGATCGAACTCTGCAATGCGCTGTCGTGCCATCAGAAGGTGACCATGCTGGCCTCGACCGGCGCCGACCTCGTGGCGCAGGCGACCACCATGACGCCCAGCGACATGAGCAACGTCTTCGCGGCCGTAAACGCGATCATCTATCCCTTCTCCAGCACCAATGCGAGCATCGTGATCTCCTCCATCGTCAGCGACGGCCAAGGCGGGGGCAAGGTGGACTGGAGCGATGCGCAGAACGGAACAGCCCTGACCACGGGCAATCCCGTGACGGTCCCGGCCGGCCTGATGCCGAAGGACCAGTGCGCGACCGATGCCTGCAGCGTCATCCTCGCCCAGGTCACCTATCAATACACGTCGCCCTTCGGGAAATTCATCGTCGGCACCGTGCCGATGAGCGACACGTTCTATGCACGCCCGCGCCGCAGCGCGACCGTGAGCTGCCCCGGGTGCTGACGCGCGCTTAGTCTCGCGCACACACGTTATTCGCCGCGCAGATCGCACACGTTATTCGCCGCGCAGTCGCACGAGCCCTTCCTGCGCCACCGAAGCCACAAGCGTCCCGTCTTCGGCATAGATCAGGCCACGGTTGAAGCCACGGCTGCCCGTTGCCGTTGGACTGTCCTGCACATAGAGCAGCCATTCGTCGGCGCGAAACGGCCGGTGGAACCACATCGCATGATCGATGCTGGCCATCTGCACGCGCCCGTCGAACCAGCCGATGCCATGCGGCTGAAGGCAGGTGTCGAGCAGTGTCATGTCGGAGGCATAGGCGAGCACGCATTGCTGCAGCGAGTGGTCCTCGGGCAGCCGGCCCGTGGCACGCACCCAGAAGGCCTGATTCGGAGGCCGCTTGACGGGATTGACGATCTCCTGGCGCTGGAGCGGACGCAACTCGATCGGCCGCGGCCTGAGGAAATGGTCGCGATGCTCGGCCGGCACCTTGTCGGCGATGGCGCGGCGGGCCTCGTCCTCGTTCGGCAGGGTTTCGGGGCGCGCCACCTTCGGGGCGTCGATCTGATGTTCGAGCCCGGGTTCATCGATCTGAAAAGAAACCGACATATGGAAGATCGGACGACCATGCTAAATCGCGACCACCCGGCGTGAACTGAAGCTCCTGCCGTCCCGGCTGCGATCCACCTCATAGAGGATCGGAACCTTGGGATCGCCGGGAAGCAGGAAATAGGCGTGAAGCGAGTGACAGAAGCGATCTTCGACCGTGCGGGTGGCGGCAACCAGTGCCTGGCCCAGCACCTGCCCGCCGAAGACGCGCTGCGAACGGTCCTTGGGGCTCAGCCCGCGGAAGATGTTGACTTCGATGGCTTCGAGGTCGAGCAGCCGAAGCAGCTCCCCGATCGGCGTTTCACCGGCAGAATGCGTGTCGCTCATGCCACCCCCTTATCGAGCGGGCCAGCCCCATGCAAGGCGGCAGCGGCCGGGCCCCTCTAGCCAGAAAAGGAACCAGGTCTGCCATGGCCAATGTGCTACTCGAGCGCGCCGCCCATACACGCCCCGCCGCCTCCCGCCGCGGGGCGCTGGAGCGCCTCTTCACGCTGATGTTCAAGGGCTTCGTCTACAACCAGATCTGGGAAGATCCCGATGTGGACATGGAAGCGCTGAAGCTCGAGCCGCAGCACCGCCTCGTGACCATCGCCTCGGGCGGCTGCAACGTACTCAACTATCTGGCCGCCGACCCGGCGAAGATCATTGCCGTGGATCTCAATCCGAATCACGTGGCGCTGACACGGCTGAAACTGGCGGCGCTCAAGAGCCTGCCTTCTTACGAAGATTTCTTCCGCTTCTTCGGCAGCGCCAAGGACAAGGCCAATCGCGAGGCCTATGACATCTTTCTCAGCGACAAGCTGGATGCCGGAACGCGACGCTATTGGGACAAGCGCATGCCGCTGCAGGGCCGGCGCATCAACATGTTCGCGCGCGATCTTTATCGCTACGGGCTGCTCGGCCGCTTCATCGGCATCCTGCACGGCGTGGCCAAGCTTCACGGCAAGAAGCTCGACGGGCTCGTCACCGCCCGCACGCCGGGCGAACAGCGCGCCGCCTTCGACACGCTGATCGCACCCTTGTTCGAGTCCAGGCCGATCCGCCTGTTGTCGAGATGGCCGGTCTCGCTTTACGCCCTCGGCATTCCGCCGGCCCAGTATGACGAACTGGTCGCAGGCTCCGAAGCCGATCCCGCAGCGGTGCTGCGCCAGCGCGTGGAGAAGCTGGCCTGCGACTTCCCGATGGGCAGCAATTATTTCGCCTGGCAGGCCTTCGCCCGCGGCTACGACACCGAGAACCGCGAAGCGGTGCCGGCCTATCTGCGCGAGGCGGTCTACGACACGATCCGGGCACGAGTGGATCGCGTCGAGGTTCATCACGCCTCGCTGATCGACTTCCTGGCGGCCCAGCCCGCCGGTTCCCTGCACCGCTATGTGCTGCTCGATGCCCAGGACTGGATGACGCCCGATGTCATGGCGCGGCTGTGGACCGAGATCGACCGTACTGCCAACAGCGGTGATGCGCGGGTGATCTTCCGCACTGCCGGATCCGAGTCACCGCTGCCGCGCAAATTGCCGGTCGGATTGCTGGCGCCCTGGATCTATCTGGAAGCGGAAAGCCTCAGGCTCCACGCCCAGGACCGTTCGTCCATCTATGGCGGCTTTCATATCTATGCCCGCCGGGCCCTGAACTGAGCGGCCATGCTTAAAGAGAGCGAGATCGGGGACGAAACCCACGCCGCGCTGATGGACGACGTCTATCGCTATCAGCGCTATATCTATGATCTGACACGCAAATATTACCTGTTCGGGCGCGATCGGCTGATCCGCGGCATGGCGCTGAGGCCCGGCGAGCATGTGGTGGAGATCGGCTGCGGCACGGCCCGCAATCTGATCGCCATGGCCCGGCGCTACCCTGAAGCGCATTTCTACGGGCTCGACGCCTCGCAGGAGATGCTCAAGACCGCCGCCAGACAGGTGGCCCGGGCCGGCCTCGGCGACCGGATCGCGCTCGCCCATGGCTATGCGGAAGGGTTAACGCCGCAGATATTTGGCCGCGAAATACCCTTCGATCGTGCTGTATTTTCCTACAGCCTCTCTATGATTCCAGATTGGGATCAAGGACTTAAGGCAGCACAGTTGGCCCTTGCCGATGAGGGGCGGGTGCATGTGGTCGATTTCGGCGATCTGACCGGATTGGGGCCCCTCGGACAGCGGATTATGCGCCGCTGGCTGGCCCTCTTCCATGTCGAGCCCCGCACCGAGATTCTCGGGGCAATCGAGACCGGCATTGTGAAGAATTCCGGCAGTCACAAGCACTTATCGATCCTTCCTGGACGGTATGCCTTCGTTTTCGATTGTCCCGGAACGGTTCTTCCGGCCCTCTTGAGTTAATGTTGCAATGGCGACACAGGCCTCAAATTTCAGAGGTCTATCGCCACTTGGTTCGGGTCTTTCACCCATTTCACCTCCACATCCGGCGCGATATATTTTATAGAAGTGCAAGCATCCCGGACGCGTCGGTGGGGGGACCCCTGCCCGCCGGTACTTTGAACGAGGGAATTAATATGAAAATTCGTATGATCGCCTTAGCGGGCGTAGCCATGATGGCCTTGAGCGGCCCCGCCGCCGCGAGTGACGCAACGGGCTGGTACCTTGGCCTGGGCGTCGGCTGGGATCACATGGGCAATATCGATGCCAACCTGAAGCCCAAAACGGCAGCTGTCACGCCCTTCAGCCTGAAGGCCCACACGAGCGCTTCTGCGCTGGTCGTTGGATCCGTGGGTTATCGTTTCAAGAGCCGCGTCCGGATCGAGGGTGAAATCGGCTATGCGCCGCACAATATTGACCAGACTGGTTATAGCGGTCACGCGGACATCGTCTCGTTCATGGCGAATGCCGCCTATGATGTTCCGCTGAGCGACAAATGGGACTTCACCTTTGGCGGTGGTATTGGCGTCGGCCGTGCTGACGTCAATCTGGCTGATGCGACATGGACCTATCTGAGCGGCACGCAGCGCGGCTTCATGTACCAGGGCATTGTCGGGTTCAACTACTCGATCAATGATCATGTCGACCTGTTCCTGGACTACCGCTATCGCTCGGTATCTGTGCACCATCCCTACAGTTCGAGCTTTACGGCCTATGACGCGACGGCCCGCAACCTGAACGATCAGGCGGCGATTATCGGTGTGCGTTGGTACATGACGCCTCCGCCGCCGCCGCCGCCTCCGCCGCCCCCGCCCCCGCCCCCGCCGCCGCCCCCGCCCCCGCCGCCGCCGCCGGTCAAGACGTATATCGTCTTCTTCGACTTCAATAAGTCGAACCTGACCGCCGAAGCGCAGTCGGTCGTGACCGAGGCGGTCAAGACGGCCAAGGAGCATGGCTTCGTGAAGGTGCTGATCACCGGTCACACCGACACGGTCGGCTCGCACAGCTACAACCAGGGCCTGTCGGAACGTCGCGCCGGTGCCGTGAAGGACGAAATGGTCCGTCAGGGCATGACCGCCGATGGCATCTCGACCGTCGGTAAGAGCTTTGACGACCCGCTGGTGCCCACGGGCAAGGGCGTGCGTGAACCGCAGAATCGTCGTGCGGTGATCGAGCTCGGCGACGGTAGCGGCAGCTAAGCCGGACCTTCGGTCCTAGACATGGAAAGGGCGGGTTTCGACCCGCCCTTTTCTTTTGCCTGAATTGCCGCACTGCCGGGGCGCCCGATCCGGGCGCCGCGCTGCAGATGGTCTAGTTGAAAATGCTGGAGAGCCAGCCGGAGGACTTCTTGTCCTTGTCCGACGCGGCGGGCGTGGCCCGCGCCTGTTGGGTCGATGACCCCGGCTCGACGTCCGCGGCCGAGGCAGGCTTGGCGGGGACTGGCGCGGTCGCCGCGTCCTTCTGCAGCGGGGCGGCGGCAGGCGCGGACGCCTGCTGATCTGCCGCCGCAGCCGGCGCCTTGGCGACCGGAGTGACGGCTACGGGCGCAGCCGGCGTCAGTGCCGCCACACGCAACGGATTGGGCTTCGGCACGACATTGGGCACCGCCCGGGCACCGGCAAAGCCGGTGGCCACGCGGATATCGCAGCGATCGACCGGACTGTCGTCCTGGACGGCGACACCGGAGACAAACTCGGAAAGCGCCGGCTTTTTGGGCGTCAACGCCGCCGCAAAGACGAGCTGGGCCTCCTTACAATAGGCGGCATTGTCGTGAATGCTGCGGATGGAAGAATTGTTGGCCAACCGCGTCTTGAAGGCGTGATACTGGCTGTCGCCCCGGCTACCGAACAAGCGCCGGAACATATGGCGCAGGCGCCAATCCGAACGCCGCAGCTCATCGCCATAGCTGGTCTGGAAGGCGTTGAAGTTGACGACATCGTGGCAGGTCAGTGCCGCCACCATCAGCTCCTGCTGGACGGCGGCCACCTGGATCGCGGTCACTTCCGTTGAACGGGCGCATTTCTGGCCAGCCGTGGCCGTGCCGGACACGCCCAGCGCCGCAAGCACGGCAACGCTTGCCCCGAGCTTCCACCCCATTGCGTCACCTACATTGTCTCGCTACAGGGCGGACAATAGCATCGCCCCTGTCAGGCTGGCGACTCCTTCGTCATCGTCGTTAATCCCCGTGGAGTGCCCGGATGGAACCCGAGAACGGTCGGAAACAACCCACGAAACACACGGCTACCGGGGCCGTGGACCTGGCCGGCGAGAATGTCCATTGGGACTTCCGCGGCACCATGTCCTATGGGGATTATCTGGGCCTGGGGCAGCTCTTGAGCTGCCAGCACCCGCGCACAGACCAGCATGACGAAATGCTGTTCATCATCATGCACCAGGCCTCGGAACTCTGGATCAAGCTGTGCCTGCATGAAGTGGCCGGCGCTATCCGTCAAATTCGGGATGGCGATCTCGGCCCCGCCTTCAAGATGATGGCGCGCGTGGCGCGGGTGCAGGCGAATTTGATTCAGTCCTGGGAAATTCTCTCCACCATGACGCCGTTCGACTATTCGAGCTTCCGCGAGGCGCTGGGACAATCCTCCGGCTTCCAGTCCTTCCAGTACCGCATGCTGGAGTTCCGCCTCGGCAACAAGAACCGGCAGATGGCGCGCGTGTTCGACACCGATGACGCGATCGCAGCTCAGGTGAAGACCGCGCTCAACGAGCCCAGCATCTATGACGAGGCGCTGGCGCTTCTGGCCCGGCGCGGCTTTGCGATTCCGAAAGAGAAACTGGAGCGCGATTTCGCCGAGCCCTATACGTCCGATCCGCGCGTGACCGATGTCTGGCGCGAAGTCTATCGCGATGTCGAAACCAATTGGGACGTCTATGAACTGGCCGAAAAGCTGGTCGATCTGGAATATCGCTTTCATCTGTGGCGCTACAGCCATATGAAAACGGTCGAACGCATCATCGGATCGAAACCGGGCACCGGCGGCACATCGGGTGTGTCCTATCTCAAAAAGGCACTCGACCTGCGCTTCTATCCGGAGCTGTGGGACGTGCGCACCGAAATCTGACAATCCGTTTTTCGACAGGAGTGATATTTGGGCGCGCTTTCGCATATCCGCGTGCTGGATCTGAGCCGGGTGCTGGCCGGCCCCTTCGCCACGCAGATCCTCGGCGATCTGGGGGCTGAGATCATCAAGATCGAAAAGCCCGGCGATGGCGACGAGACGCGCCATTTCGGCCCGCCCTTCCTTGCGACCGAAGACGGCGGCAAGGGTGACGCGACCTATTTCCTCTCGGCCAACCGCAACAAGAAATCGGTGACGATCGACTTCGCGAAACCGGAAGGCGCCGCATTGGTGAAGCGGCTGGCGCGGCGCGCCCATGTGGTGGTGGAGAATTTCCGCACCGGCGCGCTCGCCAAATATGGCCTCGATTATGAAAGCCTCGCGGCCGAAAACCCGGCATTGATCTATTGCTCGGTCACCGGCTTCGGTCATACCGGCCCTTACGCGCAGAAGGCCGGGTACGATTATCTGGTGCAGGGCATGGGCGGGCTGATGTCCATCACCGGGCAGAAGGACGGCTGCGCCGGGCGCCGAACCGATGAAGGTGGGCGTGGCCGCATCCGATCTCTTCACCGGGCTCTACACCACCATCGCCATTCAGGCGGCACTGATCCATCAGGCCCGCACCGGCGAAGGCCAGGCCATCGACATGGCCCTGTTCGATTGTCAGGCCGCAGCGCTGGTCAATCAGGCGATGAATTTTCTGGCCGGCGGCATGGTGCCGACGCGGCTCGGCAACGCCCATCCCAATATCGTGCCCTATCAGGTGTTCGCGACGAGCGACGGCCATCTCATTCTCGCTGTCGCCAATGACGGCCAGTTCAAACGTTTCTGCGCGGCAACGGGGCTCGATGCGCTGGCGGCCGATCCGCGCTTTGCCAGAAACGGCACGCGGGTGGAAAATCGCGAGGCGCTGGTCGCACTGCTCGAACCGGTGTTCGCGGCGCGGACGATGCGCGACTGGATCGCGCTGCTGGAAGCGGCGAATGTGCCGTGCGGGCCGATCAACCGCATCGATCAGGTGTTTGCCGATCCGCAGGCCGTGGCGCGCGGGCTGTCGGTTTCGCTGCCGCACAGCGCGGCGGGGCCGATCGATCTCGTCGCCAGCCCCGTGCGCCTGTCCAAGACGCCGCCGGAATACAAAAGCGCGCCGCCGCTCCTGGGCGAACACACGGACGCGGTGCTGGCGCACGAGCTTGGCCTTGCGGCGGACGAGATCGCCAGATTGCGCGCGGACGGCATTCTCTAGCGCCGGAGCTGTGCTGCGCGGGTGTAGCGTTTCACCGAAGCCCGGCAGGAGATGCAGCAGATGCCATACGAACTCTATTACTGGCCGATCCCGGGGCGCGGCGAATTCGTGCGGCTGGCGCTGGAAGAGGCCGGTGCCGATTATCGCGATGTCGCGCGCGAGCCGGACGGCATGGGCGCAATGATGGATCTGCTTGATGCAAATGGACCGCAGCACCCCGCCTTTGCGCCGCCCTTTCTCAAATCCGGACGGCTGCTGATCGGGCAGACGGCGAACATTCTCCTCTATCTCGGCGACAGGCTCGGCCTGGCACCCAGGAGCGAGGCCGGGCGGCTATGGGTGCACCAGCTTCAGCTCACCATCATGGACCTCCTGGGCGAGATCCATGACAGCCACCATCCCATCGCCGGGAGCCTCTATTACGAGGACCAGAAGCCGGAGGCCGCGCGCCGCGCCGCCGATTTGCGCAAGAATCGCCTGCCCAAATATCTCGGCTATTTCGAAGCGGCGCTGGCGCGGCAGGCGGGGAAGGGCCCGTTCCTGACGGGACGGCGCGCAACCTATGCCGACCTGTCGCTGTTCCAGATGGTCGAGGGTGTGCGCTATGCCTTTCCCAAAGCGGCCAGACGGCTGGAGAAAGCCCATCCCGGCCTTGTGCAATTGCACGACCGCGTCGCCGCGCGGCCGAAGATCGCCGCCTATCTCCAATCGGAGCGCCGGCTCGCCTTCAGCGAGGACGGGATTTTCCGCCATTATCCCGAACTCGATGGTTGAGCCTTCTTGACCTCGCGCAACGATCACGGCCTGCGCAGGCGCGATCCTTGATCGGCCGAAGGATCAACCCGATGCGCGCAGGCCTTGTCGCTGCCGTCATGTTTCTGGGCGCGGGTTTGCCCGCGGCCGCCGGGGATGCGCATGCGCAGGCCGGCCAGCCCGGTGCCGCGCCGGCGCCGCTGCGGCTCAATCTCGGCCTTGAAACGCAGCGGCCCTCGGATGAGGACGATCTGAGGCTGCGCCCGCCCGGCGCGCAAATGGGCGAGAGCGCCGAGACCTTCAGCGTGGGCCCCTTGCGCACCCGGCTCGGCGGCAACGACCGGACGACGAGCATCGCCCATTACGATCTGGACGGGATGGACCTGTTCGGCGGCGGCATTTCTGGCCGCGTGGACGGGCGCGGCGCGCACATCTATGTGCGCTGGCCGCCCGGCGGCGACGAATAGCCGGGCAATGACGGCTCACCGGGCCGCCCTTACGGACCGATTGCCGCCCGCCCCTTTCCTGCCATTTCTCCATGGCGTATTGGTGCGGGTCCGGCGCGGATGAGCCGTGCCCCAGAGTGTTTTCAGAGGATCAGGTGCCATGTCGTACAAGGTCGCCGTCGTCGGCGCGACCGGCAATGTCGGGCGGGAGATGTTGAACATCCTCGCAGAACGCGGGTTCCCCGCCAGCGAAGTCGTGGCGCTTGCCTCGACGCGCTCGGTGGGCACGGAAGTCTCCTTCGGCGACAAGACGCTGAAGGTGAAGGCGCTCGACTATTACGACTTCGCCGGCACCGATCTCTGCCTGATGAGTGCGGGCGGGGCCGTTTCCAAGACCTGGTCGCCCAAGATCGCCGCACAGGGCTGCCTCGTCATCGACAATTCGAGCGCCTGGCGCATGGACCGGCAGGTGCCGCTGATCGTGCCGGAGGTGAATGCCGACGCGCTCGAGGACGGCATTCCGAAGGGCATCATCGCCAATCCCAATTGCTCGACGGCGCAGCTCGTGGTGGCGCTGAAGCCGTTGCACGACGTCGCCAAGATCAAGCGGCTGGTGGTGGCGACCTATCAATCGGTGTCCGGCGCCGGCAAGGAGCCGATGGACGAACTCTTCCGCCAGACGCGCGCGGTGTTCGTGGCCGATCCGATCGAGGTCAAGCTCTTCACCAAGCAGATCGCCTTCAATGTGATCCCGCATATCGATCAGTTCCTCGACAGCGGCTACACCAAGGAAGAGTGGAAGATGATGGTCGAGGTGCAGAAAATCCTCGATCCCGACATCCAGAGCACGGTGACCTGCGTGCGCGTGCCGGTGTTCATCGGCCATTCCGAAGCGGTGAATATCGAGTTCGAGGAACCGATCACGGCGGCGCAGGCGCGCGCCATCCTGCGCGAGGCGCCGGGCGTGCTCGTCATCGACAAGCACGAGGACGGCGGATACATCACGCCGGTCGAATGCGCGGGCGAGGATGCGACCTATGTCAGCCGCATCCGCAAGGACCCGACCGTCGAGCACGGTCTTTCCCTGTGGGTGGTGTCGGACAATCTGCGCAAAGGCGCGGCGCTCAATGCCGTGCAAATCGCAGAAGTGCTGATCAACCGCAATCTCCTGAAAACGGCGGCCTGACGCGAGAAAGCGGAGCGCGGCGAAAACGATGGAACAATCCAAATTCGCCGCGCTGCTCGCCCGCCTCTCCGCCGCCGCGACGGCCGGGGACGGCAAAGGCTTTGCGGCCTGCTTCAACGAAGATGGCGCCTATCACGATTACATCTACGGCCCGCATCGCGGCCGCGCCGCCATCCTCGACATGCTGGAAAATCTCTTCCACCGCGATGCGACGGATTACGACTGGCGCTTCCTCGATCCGGTCGTGACCGGCGAGATCGGCTATGCGCGCTCACTGTCGCGCTTCATCTCCACCATTCCCGAATTCAAAGGCCGCGAGGTCACGATCGACGGCATCAGCCGCTTCGTCCTCAAGGACGGGCTGATCGCCGAATATCATGAAAGCGTCAATGGCGGGGTGGCGATGGCGCAGCTGGGCGTCGCGCCCGAACGCATGGCCAAGGTGCTGGCCCGCTGGGCCACACAAATGAAAGCGCGCGAAGACGTTGCCGCCTATCGCGCGCTGTTCAAAAAGACTTGAGACCTTAGAGCGTCTCGATTTCCGAGAGCGAGTAGGTCACGCCGGCCGGGTTCTGGCCGATCACCAGCGTCGCGTCATTGGTGAAATCGTAAGGCGGCACGGGCAGGTTCATCGGCGCCGGCACATCCTGGAAAACGCGGCCCGCGAGGTCATATTTCGAGCCGTGGCAGGGGCACAGATAGCCGCCCGGCCAGGTGGGGCTGAGATCGCCCGGCTTCGGCTTGTAGCCCGGGATGCAGCCCAGATGGGTGCAGATACCGACCAGCACCAGATATTCCGGCTTCAGCGAGCGCGACCAGTTCTTGGCATAGGCCGGTTGCTGCATGGCGCTGGATTCGGGGTCGCGCAGCATGGCCAGCAATTCCGGCTTCTTCAGCTCTTCCAGCGCGGCCTTGGGCCGGCGCACGACGAAGATCGGCTTGGAGCGCCACATCACCAGGATCTGCTGACCCTCGGCCATCTTGGAGACGTCCACCGTGAGCGGGCCGCCCGCGGCCAGCACATCGGCCGCCGGTTCCATCTGATCGATGAAGGGCCACGCTGCTGCCGCCACACCCACGGCCGCCACGGCCCCGGTCGCGATATAAAGGAAGTCGCGCCGCTTGATCTCGGGCCCGCCCGCCGTTGCCGTATGATTGCTCACTATCCCAGCCCTGCACTGATGAATTCGCGGCTCCGGTCTACGCTGTGCCGGCACCAGGCCTCAAGTTAACATTCCCGTCATTTTGCGGGGCGCGACGAATTGCGCCTCCCCGGAGCCCCTGCTCAGGCCAGCCGGCGGAGCTGAAGCGCCCGCACCAGGCCCGGCGGCTTGAGCAGCGCGGCCTGCCCGGCGATGAGCGGCATCTCGTCAAGGCCGGCCTGAACGGCCTGGCGCAGCAGCACGAAGACGGAGCCCACGGCCTCTCCCAACGCGGTTTCGACCCCCTCGCCGCTCAGGCACCGGCCCAGGAACAGCGCCGCCAGAAGATCGCCGGCGCCATGCGGCACACCCTCAAGCAGAGGCGTGGAGGCAAACCAGGCGCCTTCCTCAGACAGCGCCAGCGTGCCGATCCGCCCCTCGCCATCCGGAATCGAGGTCGCCAGCACGATGGGCCGGCCAAGGCGGCGGGCCGCTTCCAGCGCTTCGGCCGGATCGCGCACCGGCACGCTGGCGAGGCTGGCAAGTTCGAAGGCGTTGGGGGTCACGATATCGGCCAGCGGCAGGAGCGTGCGGGCCATGGCCTCGGCCACGCCGCGTTTGGCATAGGCGCGGCCGCCATCGCCGAACACCGGATCGAGGCAATAGAGGGCCTTGGGGTTGGCGCGGCGGACGCCGCGCACGGCATCGGCCACCACCGCGGCCTGATCGGGATGACCGAGATAGCCCGAGAGCACGGCATCGCAGCCGCCAAGCCAGCCATTGGCTTCGAGCCCGCCGACCAGCCGGGCCATCAGATCGGCCGCCACGGGCTCGCCCGCCACGACGGCGCGCGCGGCGTGGCTGGAAAGCAGCACGGTCGGCACCGCCCAGACCTCATGGCCGAGGCGCTGGAGCGCGAAGCGGGCGGCGCCCTGACCGACATGGCCGTAAACGACCTCCGATTGCAGCGACAGCACGCTGCAGGACTTCGGCGCGGACTTCGGACCAGGCTTTGCCATCGCTGCACAGTAGCGGGGAACTTGGCGGGACTTAAGCCTTGGGGTAGGTGTCGAATGATCGCTATCCCCCCGAGGACACCATGACCGTTGCCATCAGGCCCCGCCGCTCCCTTCTTTACATGCCGGGCTCCAACGCCCGCGCGCTGGAAAAGGCCAGGAGCCTTCCCGCCGACGGGCTGATCCTCGACCTCGAGGACGCCGTCGCCCCCGATGCAAAGGAGACGGCGCGGGCCCAGGTTTGTGAGGCGGTGGGGGCCAGAGGCTTCGGCAAGCGCGAGGTCGTGATCCGCATCAACGGGCTTTCGACCGCCTGGGGCGAGGCCGATCTTGCCGCGGCCAAAGACGCCAAGCCGGACGCCATTCTGGTGCCGAAAGTATCGAGCGCCGGCGAACTCGCCGACATCGAAACGCGGCTGGGCGATGCCGATGTCGCGGTGTGGGCGATGGTGGAGACGCCGCTCGCCATCCTCAACATCGCGCAAATTGCGGCGGCGGGCGGACGGCTGGCCTGTTTCGTGATGGGCACCAATGACCTGATCAAGGAATTCCGGGCCAAGCAGACGGAAGACCGCCAGAACCTCACCGCGGCGCTGGGCCTGTCGGTGGCGGCGGCGCGGGCCTATGGCCTCACCGTGATCGACGGCGTCTATAACGACATCAAGAATGCGGACGGCTTTGCGGGCTCTTGTGCTCAAGGCCTGGCATTCGGCTTCGACGGCAAGACGTTGATCCATCCGAGCCAGATCGGTCCCTGCAACGAGATCTTCGCGCCTTCGCCGGAGGCGGTCGCCGATGCGCGCAAGATCATCGCCGCCTTCGAACTGCCCGAGAACAGGAACAAGGGCGCCATTGCGCTGGATGGGCGCATGGTCGAGCTGCTGCATGCCGAGATCGCGCGCCAGACCGTGGCGCTGGCCGACGCCATCGCGGCACTGGAGACGGCCTGACCATGAGCGCGAAGACCAATTCGGGCAATTTCTTCGAGGACTTCCGCATCGGCCAGGAGCTGATCCATGCCACCCCGCGCACACTGACGACAGGCGATGCCGCGCTCTACACCGCGCTGTACGGATCGCGCTTCGCGCTGCAATCGGGCGGATGCCTTTGCGCAGGCGCTGGGGCATCCCCGCGCGCCGCTGGACGATCTGCTCGTCTTCCACACCGTGTTCGGCAAGACCGTGCCGGACATCTCGCTCAATGCCGTCGCCAATCTCGGCTATGCGGAGGGACGCTTCCTCAAGCCCGTCTATCCCGGCGCGACGCTCACGGCGAAATCGCAGGTGATCGGGCTCAAAGAGAATTCCAACAAGAAGACCGGCGTCGTCTATGTCCGCACCGAGGGCTATGACGAGACAGGCGAGCTGGTCCTCTCCTATGTGCGCTGGGTCATGGTCAACAAGCGCGACGCAGCGGTGGATGTGGGCGCGCCGGTCGTACCGGAGTTGAAGAGCGCAGTTGCCGCCTCCGATCTGTGCATACCGGATGTCGATTTTTCCAAATGCGATCCGGCGGCCAGCGGCAGCCGCCATCTGTGGGATGATTACGCACCCGGCGAAAAGATCGACCATGTCGACGGCATGACGGTCGAGGAAGCCGAACACATGATGGCGACGCGCCTTTACCAGAACACGGCGCGCGTGCATTTCAACCAACACACCGAGGGCCAGGGCCGTTTCGGACGGCGGCTGATCTATGGCGGCCATGTGATTTCGCTGGCGCGTGCACTGTCCTTCAACGGCCTGGGCAATGCGCTTTCCATCGCGGCTATCAATGGCGGGCGGCATGTGAACCCGCTCTTTGCCGGCGACACGGTATTTGCGTGGTCGCAGGTTCTGGACAAGGCCGAGATCGACGGGCGCAAGGATTGCGGCGCGTTGCGCCTGCGCCTTGTCGCCACCAAGAACCGGGTCTGCGCCGATCACCCCGACAAGGATGCGGATGGCAAATATCCCGCCGAGGTGATTCTCGACTTCGATTACTGGGCGGTTCTGCCGCGCCGCACCTGATGGTCACGCTGATCGAGCAATACCGATCGCGCGTCGCCGCGGGCGAACTGAAGCACGACACGCTGCAGGAAGCGGCCGCCGCGCGGCTTCAGCATCTGGCCGGGGAGCTCAAACACTACAAGCCCGGCAAGCGGCGTTTCTTCCGCCGCCCGCAGCCGCCCAGGGGCCTCTATATCTGGGGCGATGTCGGGCGCGGAAAATCCATGCTGATGGATCTGTTCTTCGACCATGCACCCATGGCGAAGAAGCGCCGCATCCATTTCAACGCCTTCATGACCGATGCTCATGCGCGCATCCATGCCGAGCGCCAGCGGCTCGACGTCAAAGATCCGATCCCGCCAGTGGCGCGCGCGCTGGCGGCCGACGCCATGCTGCTGTGCTTCGACGAATTCCAGGTCAGCGATGTGGCCGACGCGATGATCCTGGGGCGGCTGTTCGAACAGCTCTTCGCGTTGGGCGTCGTTGTGGTCGCGACCTCGAACACGGCGCCGGATCGACTTTACGAAGGCGGGCTCAACCGCCAGCTCTTCCTGCCCTTCATCGCCTTGATCGAAGAAAGGCTCAAGGTGTTCGAGCTCGACGGCGATTCCGATTACCGCATGCAGACCATGGCCGGGCTCGACCGTTACATCACGCCGCTCGGCGCTGGGGCCGATGCCAGAATGGAGGCGGCCTGGGCGCGACTGACGCAAGGCGCGAAAGGCACGCCGACAACGCTTCCCGTGCTGGGGCGTGACGTGCCTGTGCCGCGCGCGGCGGCCGGTGTGGCGCGCTTCGACTATAAAGATCTCTGCGCCAAGCCGCTTGCGGCTGCCGACTTCCTGGCCATCGCACGCGCATTTCCCACCGTGATGCTTGAGCGCATTCCCGTCATGCGGCCGGAGAAGCGCAACGAGGCGCGGCGCTTCGTGCTGCTGATCGACACGCTCTACGATGAAGGCGTCGAATTCATCTGCTCGGCGGCGGCCCCGCCCGACGCGCTCTATCCAGAAGGAGACGGCGCCGAAGCCTTTCGCCGCACGGTCTCGCGCCTGACCGAAATGCAGAGCACCGAATATCTGGAGCGCACGCGCTGAGGCTCAACGCGATTGCGCGGGCGTCACCGGCACAGGCGAGGCAGGCGGTTGCGAAGTGCCCCGGATATCACCGGCGCGGGCGACCGGCGCCATCGTATAAATCAGCTTGCCATTGACGCGCAGCAAGACCGGCTGCGGGTGTCGCACAGTGTGGGCTGCCGGCCGTGTCGGGGGCAAGGCCCGGACGGTTTCGGCATTGGCGATATCGCCGGGCCTCACCACGGGCGCCATCGCATACACCAGTTTGCCGTTGATGCGCACTAGGCCTGGCCCTGGCGTCGTGGCGGGTGCGCGCACGAGCGCCTTCTGTGTCACTGCGCCCTCATCTTCGCCGCCGAAGATGCCTTTGAAGTCATGCCGTGTCGCCTCGGAGCCGCGCACCTCGCACAGCGCGCGATCCTTGTCGAGAATGCTGCCGAGGACATTGCAATCCTTGCCGGTGGCTGCGTCCATCGCATGCTCGGTGAGGCCCTTGCCGGTCGTCGCCGTGAGGCCGAGGCTGATGACCGTGCTGAGCTGGCCGACTGTGATCAGGCCGGCAATCGGCGCCGCGCAGCCGCCGAGAAGGACGACGGCCAGTGCGATGCCCCCTATGGCCTGCGGTGCATGGCGTGTCATGATAGCGTTCCACCGACAGCGATGACCGGCCAAGCCTAGGGGACAGGCCAAAATTGCTGTTGCGTCAGGTCAAAACGGGACATCTACTAAATTGATGATGGCGCACGAGCCCGAGACTGCATGACCAATCTTCTGACCACCTTTGTCGTCATCGTGATCGGCATTTTCGTCTATCACTTTCGCGACCGCATCTGGGGTGTCGTGCAACGCTTCGATGCGCGCAATCGCGCGCGCATCGAAGAGGAAGAGCGCGATCGCGGCGACAACCTCGCCCATTTCCGCCACACGCTGAAGCTGGCAGAGGAGCAGGTCGAGCAGGTGAGCGAGATCCGCTATTCGGATTCGCGCACGGCCACGCCGCTCATCGCCTATGTGTTCGAGGGACAGCGTTTTGCCAGCCGCGAGCGCGCCGAGGAGGCGCGGACCGACAAGGTGCGCGCCAAGGCGCGCGGTTTCTACATGGAATTGCCGCTGGCGCTGACCAGCCGCGACGACGACCGGCTGCACTGAGACAAGTTATGCCGCCTCGCCCTTCAAGAGGCGCGGCAGCTTGCCGACATCGCCGCCGGCATTGCGCATGAAGAGACGGCGCAAGGGGCCGATGCTGTCGACCACGCCGAGGCCGAGATCGCGCACAAGGCGCAACGGCGCGATGTCGTTCGAGAACAGCCGGTTGAAGGCATCCATGGTGAAACCCATCGTCATGGAATCAAAGCGGCGCCAGCGCTCGTAACGCTTCAGCGTGTCGAGCCCGCCAATGTCGAGGCCGAGCCGCGCGGCATCGAGCACGGTTTCGGCCAGCGCCGCGACATCTTTCAGACCAAGATTGAAGCCCTGGCCCGCGATCGGATGAATGCCGTGCGCAGCATCGCCCGCAAGCGCGAAACGCGGTTTCACATAAGCGCGCGCCAGATGGAATTTGAGCGGATAGGACCAGCGCGGCCCGGCCACCTTGGTCGCGCCCAGATGGGCGCCGAAACGGCGGGCGATCTCGGCTTCGAAATCCGCGTCGCTCAGTTTCATCATCTTGGGCGCAAGATCGGCGCGCTCGGTCCACACCAGCGATGATCTGTTGCCGGTCATGGGCAGGATCGCAAACGGCCCCGAGGGCAAAAAATGCTCATAGGCCGTGCCGTTGTGCGGCTGCTCGTGGCTGACCGTCGCGACGATGCCCCATTGCGGATAGGACCAGCCGATGGTTGCGATGCCCATCTCTTCGCGCAGCGGCGAGGCCCGGCCATCGGCGGCGACGCAGAGCTGTGCCCGCACCGCGTCACCGTTGGCGAGCCGCGCGGTGACATGGGCCGGCTCGACCTCGAGCCCGGTAACGGCGGCCGGGGCGATATAGGTCAGGTTCTGCGCGCCCTCGGCGGCGGCGAAGAGCGCCCGGCGGATATGCCGGTTCTCGGCGATATAGCCCATGGGCTGGCCGATCTCGTCCGCATCGAAATGCAGCGAGAAGGGCGAGGGCGCCCGGCCGAGCGCGGCATCGGTGACCAGGATGTCGTGGATCGGCTGGGCGTGGGCCTGAAGATGCGGCCAGATCCCCAGCGCCTCGAACATCCGCACCGAGGAATAGGAGAGCGCGCAGACGCGGCCATCGAAGGCCGCATCGATGGCCTTCTGCGGCGGCACCGGGTCGGCCACCGCGACCTTGAGGCCGCCGCCCGCCAGCGCCATGCCGAGCGTCAGCCCGACCATGCCACCACCGCCGACCACCACATCCGCGTCTTGAATCACTGTCATGGGCCGCACCTTACGCCGGAATTTTGCCCTGAACAGAGGCCGTACCGCCGCGCTGGCGGCATGCTGCACAAAAAACAGGCATTACAGAAAAGTTGCATAACATTCATGCAATATCTCGGGCCCTGGATTCGCCTCCATAAAATTTTTCTACGTAATGACAACAGGTTACGGGATTTGCCGCAATGCGGCACGGTTCTTGATGAAGGGTAAAGGCGCCCGAGCATTTGGCGGGCGGTTGGCAAGATATGGAAGGACAGCCGATGAAGCTCATTACAGCGATCATCAAGCCCTTCAAGCTCGACGAGGTGCGCGAACAGCTCTCCACTCTCGGCGTGCAAGGCATGACTGTGACCGAGGTGAAAGGTTACGGCCGCCAGAAGGGGCATACGGAGATCTATCGCGGCGCCGAATACGCCGTGAGCTTTCTGCCCAAGCTGAAGATTGAAGTCGCCGTCAAATCGGAAATGGCGGACCCGGTGATCGAAGCCATCACCAACAAGGCCAAAACCGGACAGATCGGCGACGGCAAGATTTTCGTCACGCCGCTGGACGCGGTGGTGCGCATTCGCACGGGCGAAACCGATGGGGACGCGCTCTAGGCGCGTGAAAGCCGGGCGTGCCGGTATTTCGAACTAGGCGGCAATAAGAGGTAACAACAATGAGACTGACGGAATTGAAAAGGATGGGGCTGGGCGTCGCCGCAGGTGTAGGCACGCTCCTCCTCACGACGGGTGCGGCCTTTGCGGCCGACGCACCCAAACTGGATTCGGGCGACACCGCGTGGATGCTGACATCCACGGCGCTGGTGCTCATGATGACCATCCCGGGCCTGGCGCTTTTCTATGGCGGCATGGTGCGCAAGAAGAACGTGCTGGCGATCTGCGCGCAAAGCTTCGCCATCACCGGCCTTGTCACGATCCTCTGGATGATCCTGGGCTACAGCCTCGCCTTCAAGGACGGCGGCAGCGCCAACGCCTTCATCGGCGGCCTGTCGGCCATGTTCATGCACGGTATCGGCAAGGACACGCTGTCCGGCACGATTCCGGAATCGGTCTTCGTCACCTTCCAGATGACCTTTGCCATCATCACCCCGGCGCTGATCACCGGCGCCTTTGCCGACCGCATGAAATTCTCGGCCATGCTGTGGTTCATGGGTCTGTGGCTCCTGCTGGTCTACGCGCCGATCGCGCATTGGGTGTGGGGCGGCGGCATGCTGGCCCATGACGGCGCGCTCGACTTCGCCGGCGGCCTGGTGGTCCATCTCAATGCCGGTACCGCCGCGCTCGTCTGCGCGCTGGTTCTGGGCAAGCGCCTCGGCTACGGCACCGAAAACATGGCCCCGCACAATCTCGTGCTGAGCCTGATCGGCGCCTCGCTGCTGTGGGTTGGCTGGTTCGGCTTCAATGCCGGGTCCGCGGTGGCCGCCAATGGCAGCGCCGGCATGGCCATGCTGGTCACGCAGATCGCGACCGCAGCCGCTTCGCTGGGCTGGATGTTCGCCGAATGGATCGTCGCCAAGAAGCCGTCCGTGCTGGGCATGATCTCGGGCGCTGTGGCGGGTCTTGTCGCCATCACTCCGGCTTCGGGCTTTGTCGACCCGATGGGTGCGCTTTGGATCGGCATCGCGGCCGGCGTCGTCTGCTACATCTCCGCGGTGTGGATGAAGAAGGCGATCGGTTACGACGACAGCCTCGACGCGTGGGGCGTGCATGGTGTGGGCGGCGCGCTTGGCGCCATCCTGACCGGCGTCTTCGCGGTCAAGGCGATCGGCGGTACGCCGGGCGTGCTGGAAGGCAATATCGGCCAGCTCTGGATCCAGTGCGAAGGCGTTCTCTACACCTTCGTTTATTGCGGTGTCGTCACCTTCATCATCCTGAAGGTGGTGGACATGATTGTGGGCCTCAGGGTCTCCAAGGAAGATGAAGTCGAAGGCCTCGACATCACCCTCCACGGCGAAACCGTCCACAGCTAAGCCGCAGACAGCAGACTTCCTCCCCGAACTCGGGCGCTCCCTCACCGGAGCGCCCATTTTTCTGCCCGAAGTTCCGTGTCGCGAATTTGAAGCATTCAGGCTAACGAAGATTTCAGCCCGATTTCATGCAACGCGCGCCCTAACCGCGATATTTTCCAAGGGTCCTCTCAACCGATGGAGGCCCCTATGAACCACATCAAGACCGCAATCCTGACCGGCATCGCAGCCCTTGCACTGGCAGGCACCGCCTATGCCGGCGCACCGACACCGGCGCTGCACCGCATGACGGTGCGCACGCCGGACGGCGGCGTCGCCACGATCGAATATCGCGGCAATGTCGCCCCGAAGATCCGCTTCGCAGCCGCCCCCGCGCCAGCCGCCTTCTTCGGCTATGCCAACCCCTTTGCCGGCTTCGACCGCATCTCGGCGGCGATGAACCGCGAGATGGATGTGCTGCTGCGCCAGGCCGACATGCTGAACGCGCCTGTCGCAAATCCGCTCTTCAATGCGACGCTGCGCGGCGCACCGAATAGCCACGCGCAAAGCTGGCGCGCACGCGCGGGCACGAACGGCTTCTGCATGCAGAGCGTCGAAATCACACAGAGTGGAAATGCCAGGCCGAAGGTCGTTTCGCACACGGCCGGCAATTGCAGCAGCGCAGGCTTGCAGGGCACCACCGCCCATGCGATCCCGCGCAACGGTCACGGCATGCTGAGGGCGCTGGAGAAAGCCCCGCCGAGGGCCAGGCTGCCGCTGTTCTACGAGGCCGGCTACAAGCCGCATTGAGCGGCGTGCCTTCGCCGGACGCGGAGCACGCAGGATTTACGGCGGAGTCGCGGCGAGAGTAGACTCCGCCCCGCGACTCCGTTTGCGAAGCACCGTCCGCGTATGACCAGCGCCCCGCTCTTTCCCGGCCGCCTTGCCGAGCTGCCGCATTCGGCTTTCGCCAAGCTGGCCGATCTGCTGAGCCCGGTGCCGCCGGGGGCGCCACCCGTGTCGCTGGCCGTGGGCGATCCCAAAGGTGCGGTGCCGGCGTTCATCACCGAGGCCATCGCCCGCTCCGCCCACCAGTTCGGAGAATATCCGCCGATCCAGGGCACGGAGGAATGGCGCGCGGCGGCCAGCGGCTGGCTCAAGCGCCGCTTCGGCCTGCCCGATGCCGCCATCGATCCCGACACCCACGTGCTGCCGCTCAACGGCACGCGCGAGGGGCTGTTTCTGGCGCCGTTCATCGTCACGCCTGAGCAGAAGAACGGCGCGCGGCCGGCAATCCTGCTGCCCAATCCGTTCTACCAATGCTATGCGGCCGCGATCCTGGCGGCCGGGGCCGAACCGATTTACGTGGCGGCGACGGCCGAGACCGGGTTCCTGCCCGCCTTCGAGCGGCTGCCGAAATCGGTGCTGACGCGGACGGTGGCCGCCTATTTCTGCTCGCCCTCCAACCCGGAAGGCGCGGTGGCCGATGCCGATTATTGGCGAACACTGTTCAGTCTCGCCGACACATACGATTTCACGGTGTTCGCCGACGAGTGCTATGCCGACATTTATCGCGACCACGCGCCGCTCGGGGCACTGACCGCGCGCTATGCCGAGACCGGCGGCTTCCCGCGGCTTCTGACCTTCCATTCCCTGTCGAAGCGCTCCGGCCTTCCGGGCCTCCGCTCCGGCATGGTGGCGGGCGATGCGGCGCTGATGGCCCGCTTCCGCGCCTTGCGCAACCATGCCGGACCGCAAGTGCCGATGCCGCTGCAAGCCGCATCGGCCGCGGCGTGGAACGACGAGGCCCATGTCGCCGCGAACCGTGCCGCCTATGCCGAGAAATTCGCCGTGGCGCAGCGCCTGCTCGGCAATCGGGCGGGCTTCCGGCTGCCTGAGGCCGGCTTCTTCCTGTGGCTCGATGTCGGCCATGGCGAGGAGGGCGCGCTCAAGCTGTGGCGCGAGGGCGGCATCCGCACGCTGCCCGGCGCCTATATGGGCCGCGAGAGCGAGCCGGGAAAAATCCAGTCGAATCCCGGATTTCCTTACCTGCGTGTGGCGCTCGTTAGTGATTTATCAACCATTCGGGCCACACTGGAACGGATGGGTGAAATTCTCTTCCCCGGCGGAGCCTGACCATGGCCGCACGGCGCAGCATCGGCGTCTATCAACCGCGCTCGCGGCGCTCGGCCATGGCCGATGCGCTGGCCGAGGCACGGCTCGCCATGGCCCGCTTCCTGAGCGACCTGTCGCTGCGCGGCGGCGGGCTGGTGCTGTTCCTGGTGGCGATGGCCGCGATCGTGGCGCTGGCCACCTACAATTCCGCCGATCCCAGCCTCGACAATGCAAGCGGAGCCGTACCGACCAACCTTTTGGGCACATTCGGGGCGGTGGCCGCCGACCTGCTGCTTCAGACCTTTGGGATTGCCGCGCTGGCAGCGCTGGCCGCGCCGGCGGTGTGGGGGGTGCGGGCACTGACGGGCAGGCACCTGTCTCACGCCATGTCGCGCGCCATCGCCTGGCCCATGGGCACGGTCCTCGCAGCCGCGGGGCTCGGCGTATTTCCGGCGCCGCATGCCTTGCCGGCGGGCGCCGGCGGGCTGATCGGCATCGCCGCCTATGGCCTCTCCAGCCATGCGGCCGACGTCTATGGCATGGGCTGGGTCGCCACCGCGCTGCCGCTCCTGCTGCTGATCGTGGGGCTGCCACTGGCCTTCCTGGCCACCGGCCTGCGCGTCTCGCCCTTTGTCGATACTGCGATCAATGTGCCGGCGGCGCTCGTCTGGGCCGCGACCAAGCTTCATCTGCCCGATCTCTCCCGCTTCGGCTTGCGCGCCAGCCATGACGACGAAGACGAATACGAATGGGGTGAAGACGACGACGAGGAGGAATGGATCGACGAGGAGGAGGACGATGAGACCGGCCTCAAGGTCAGGCCAGAACCCATCGCCGCCACGCGCCTTGCCGAACGCCAGAACAGCCGCGTCAAACGCGAAGCCGCACGGCGTGACGCCAAATCCAAGCCTACGCGCCAGCCGGCGCTGAACCTGTCTGCGGGGGAATATCAGCTTCCGCCGCTGGGTCTGCTCGCCGAACCCGTGCAGCAGGCCGACCACCACACGCTCTCCGACGAAGCGCTGGAAGACAATGCGCGCATGCTCGAAGCCGTGCTGTCCGATTTCGGCGTGCGCGGACGCATCACCGCCGTACGCCCCGGCCCAGTGGTCACGCTATACGAATTCGAGCCGGCTGCTGGCGTGAAATCGAGCCGCGTGATTTCACTGGCCGACGACGTGGCGCGCTCCATGAGCGCGGTGGCCGCCCGCATCGCCGTGATCCCCGGACGCAATGTGATGGGCATCGAACTGCCCAACCAGTTTCGCGAGACCGTGTTCCTGCGCGAGCAACTGGGCTCGAACGAATATGAGAAGGCGCGTGCACCGCTGATCCTGGCGTTGGGCAAGACCATCGGCGGCGAGCCGGTGATGGCCGACCTGGCCAAGATGCCTCATCTGCTGATCGCCGGCACCACGGGCTCGGGCAAGTCCGTCGCCATCAACACCATGATCCTGTCGCTGCTCTATCGCATGCCGCCGGATCTGTGCCGCATGATCATGATCGACCCGAAGATGCTGGAGCTTTCTGTTTACGAAGGCATCCCGCATCTGCTCTCGCCGGTCGTCACCGATCCGAAGAAGGCCGTGGTCGCGCTCAAATGGGCCGTGCGCGAGATGGAAGACCGCTATCGCAAGATGTCCAAGCTGGGCGTGCGCGGTGTCGAAGCCTTCAATGAGCGCGTGCGCAAGGCCAAGGACAAGGGCGAGACCCTCAAACGCACGGTGCAGACCGGCTTCGATCGCGAGACCGGCAAGCCCATCTATGAAGACGAAGCGCTCGAACTCGAGCCCATGCCCTATATCGTCATCGTCGTCGACGAGATGGCCGATCTGATGATGGTCTCCGGCAAGGAGATCGAAGGCGCGGTGCAGCGGCTTGCTCAGATGGCGCGCGCCGCTGGCCTGCATCTGATCGCGGCGACGCAGCGCCCTTCGGTCGATGTCATCACCGGCACGATCAAGGCCAACTTTCCGACCCGCATTTCATTCCAGGTCACATCGAAGATCGACAGCCGCACCATTCTGGGCGAACAGGGCGCCGAACAGCTTCTGGGCCAGGGCGACATGCTCTACATGATGGCAGGCGGGCGCATACGCCGCGTGCACGGCCCCTTCGTCTCCGATCACGAGGTGGAAGACGTGGTGCGCTTCCTCAAGTCCCAGGGCGCGCCGGAATATCTCGACGCCGTCACCGAAGAGCCGGAAGGCGAGGGCGAAGACCCCTACGGCGTATTCGGAGCCGGCAATGGCAATTCGGGGGACGATCTCTACGACAAGGCGCTGGCCGTGGTGGCGCGCGACCGCAAGGTCTCGACCAGCTATATCCAGCGCCGGCTGACCATCGGCTATAATCGGGCGGCCCGCCTGATCGAGCGGATGGAAGAAGAAGGCGTGATCTCCAAGCCCAACCACAAGGGCCAACGCGAAGTGCTGTTGCCCGATCACGGGGAATAGGATCGCTGGGTAAATTCCCGGGCCTTTTCTGCCCCGGAACACTTCCTATATTCTCTTCAGGCGGGCTCGACCGGCGAGCCCTGCACAGAGGGTAGACCATGAGCTATGTCGACAATTCGCTGGCCATGAACGAGGTCGTGATCGACCGCGCTTATTACCACTGGAGCTATCGCTTCCTGGCCCTGATGGCCCTGCTCTTCCTGGGTGTCTTCGTCATCGGCATCTGGATGTTCTTCGCCATGATGATCCGGGTCTGGACCACCGAGATCGCGGTCACCAACCAGCGGCTGGTCTTCAAGCGCGGCTGGCTGTCGCTCAACACGCAGGAGATGGCGCTGCCCAATATCGAGGGCGTGAAGGTGTCTCAAGGCTTCTGGGGCAAAGTCCTCGGCTATGGCCATGTGCGAATCGAAGGCACGGGCGTCGACGCCATCGTGACACCACCCATCGCCCATCCCATCGATTTCCGTCGCGCGATCGAGAACGCAAAGTTCGGCGGAAACGAACGCGACGGTCAGGTGCCGCTGTCGCACATCACACCGCGCTGAACGCCAGACACGCCAGCGACCCCAAAGTGGGCCGCCGGAGGCGGGCTTTGGGGTCGCGAGGGGCAACGCACAAATGCGCGATCAGAACGTCTGACCATTCAGAGCGACGACAGATAGGCCGCGACCTCGCGGATCTGATCGTCGGTGATCTTGGCAACATTGCCGTGCATGATCACGTTCTGCCGCTGATCGGAGCGGAACGCGAGAATCTGCGCCGCGAGATATTCGCGGTGCTGACCGGCCAGGCGCGGGATCGTCGAAGTGCCGGCCGCCGTGTCGCCATGACATGCGGTGCAAGCCGGCACATCTTCGGATGTGATGCCGTTCTCGAAGATTTTTTTGCCGGCCGCGACCTCGGTGGCGTCTTCGTCCTTGTTGCCCGGGGCCGGGGGAAGCGCGGCGAAATACGTCGCCACGTTTTCGATGACATCATCCGTCAGAGGATTGGCCATCCCCCACATATAGGCCTGTGCATGCGCGTCGCTACGCTTGTGGTCCCGAAAGTCCTTGAGCTGCGTGACGAGGTAGTCCTTGTCCTGGGCAGCGAGGTTCGGAAAGAGCGGTGCGGTGCTGATTCCCCGGTCGCCATGACACTGGCTGCAGGTCGAGGCAACCAGGTCCGGCTCGGCGGGGACGGACGTCCCCGCGCTCGCCGACAAGGTGAAGAGAAGAACGCTTGCGGCGCTCAGAAGTGCTATCTGTCTCATGATCTTGGTTCCCTACCTCAGAATGCCATCCACAGATAGGCATAGAGCGTATCGTTGTCCGATGCATTCGCGCCGGCGCCGTCGTAATTGTGCGTGGCGCCGTTGAACTTGCCGTACATCGTGTAGGCGACGGCAAACTTTGTGTTCAGCCACGGCAGATAGTCGACTTCCAGTGTGACGCCGTTGCTATCCGGTTTGGCATTGACCGAATCGTAAAGCAAAGGATTGGCATCGCCCGTTGCGTCGAAGAACTGCACGCTGCCGCCGATGGTCCGCTCGTAGTAGTACGACACGCTGCCGCGCGCGGTATCGAGGGTCTTGCTGGTGGCCGTCAGAGCCGTGCCATTGGCAATGTTGTAGGCACTTGCCGTGCTGTGAAGCGTGGCATTCTCGTGGATCCAGGTCCCCGCCAGCGTCACGATATGGTTGCCGGCGATATACTGGTACTGGCTGTCGAGCGCGAGATCGACATAGTCATCCGTCGGACCGCTGCTGAGCGTTTGGCACACGCCGTCGGCGTGACTGTAGACGTTGACGGGATTGCCGGCCGCGTCGGTCAGTTGGGTGGCCACGTCGCACGTGCCGGCAATGCGGGTCTTCGCCGCCATGCCATAGGTGCCGATTTCGAACGAATTCGAACCCCAGTCCCATTCGCCCGCGAACCTCCAATACGGCGCGCCACCGCTGATGAGCGTGCTTGCAGCCGTGTCATAGGGGCCGCCGACGCCTTGGGGCGCGGAGGTGTAGACACCCGCCTCGGCATACCAGATATCGTTCAGCATGGCGTAAGCCGTCACGCCGGCGACGCCGCCGCCGAGCGTATCGAGCAGCGGGGCCGATTCCGGGCCTGGCGCCGAGCCCGAGGTCATATAGGGATTGTACCAAGCCGGAACCGTGTTCCACAGATCCTGCACGGTCGGGTTGTTGTTCACGCTGATGCCCCAATTGAGCTTGTAGCCGTTCGTCATGGTGCTATCGGCGTAGCGGATATCGGTGTTGTCCATGCCGATCGCGCCGCTGGAAGGGTCATAGGTCAGCTGGATGAATGTGCCGATCTTTGGCGTGATCTCGCCCGAGTAGAAGAGGCTGAGCTGTTCCGGAAAGGCGACTGTGCCGTTTTGCGCGTTCCCAGCGCCATTCGAATCCGGCTGGGCCTTCGCGGTGTGGGTGTAGCCCGCAACCACCATGGCGGAGACCGGCGAGAAGAAGCTGATCGCCAGATTCTTCCGGTTCTTGGCTGTTTCGTCGCTGATCTGCTCGCGGTTGTTGATGATGTAGCCGTTGAGCTTGAAGCGCCGTCCGAAGGGCGTCAGCTCCGGAAACACCGTATGGCAGGCTTCGCACGCAAGGCCGGTCTGCCTTGCATAACTCGGCACGGCGGCTGCCTGCGTCGTCGTCAGCGCAAGAAGGCCCAGCGCCGCGGCTGACTGGAGCAGAACGCCCCGAGCGGCCGCTCTCACAATTGATTTGACCATTTGAAGATACTCCCCTGCATGATTGCGGCGGGTTTCTCCCCGAAATCCTCCGCTTCACATTGGGAAGGGGTATAAATCCGATGTGCGGCCTTCGCGCTTGCGGGAGATCAATTATTACACATCTGTTATATTTCGGGGCGCTTATGTCGCAGAGAGCCTCCGGTAAGGCTGATAGAGCTGCAAAACGTCGCCTATACGAGGTTTAACGGAGCTGGTAGCAACTGCGATGGTATGGGGCGTCGTGCTTCAGACAACAATCGATCGAGGATTTCCAGATGGTTCGCACTGTAATGAGGATTGCACTCGCAGCCGGAGCGGTGGCCTTCATGGCGACGGCAGCACAGGCCAGCGGCGACGCCGCAGCCGGCAAGCACGTCTTCGCCCGCTGCGCGATCTGCCACTCCGACACCAAGGGCGCGCCTAACAAGATCGGGCCCAATCTGTTTGGCATCGTCGGCAGCAAGGCCGGCACCGTACCCGGATTCAATTTCTCGGCCGCGATGAAGAAGTCGGGTATCACCTGGACCGACGAAAAGCTCGAAGCCTATGTCATGCATCCCCAGCAGGTCGTGCCGGGCAACCGGATGCCGTTCGGTGGGCTGTCCAGCAAGAAGCAGGCAGACGATCTGGTCGCCTATCTCGACACGCTGAAATAGGCCGGCAACGCCGGATCATGTTCCGGGACAGGCCCTGCGGCGGTTCGCCGCGGGGCCTGTTTCATGTTGCGGCGCACACAAAGGCCGGTTAGGGCAGGCTCCGCCAGAGGGGCTCAGCTAGTCCGCAACCGGTGACGCTTCGTTGACAGGGGCGGTGACCCGCGCCTAGTTTTTGCGCCGCACAAGAAATTGCGCGGCTCATTAAGGATCCCGGACCCACCCCGGAGCGGGTGGGCAGCCGGCAAAAAAGCGGCCGCTTTTCGGGGAAGGCATTTTAGAGACATGAAGGTACTGGTCCCGGTCAAGCGGGTGATCGACTACAATGTGAAGGTTCGCGTGAAGGCGGATCAGACCGGCGTCGACCTCGCCAACGTCAAGATGAGCATGAACCCCTTCGACGAGATCAGCGTCGAAGAGGCGGTCCGCCTCAAGGAACAGGGCAAGGCCACCGAGGTGGTCGCCATCTCCATCGGACCGCAACAGGCCACCGAAACCATCCGCACCGCGCTCGCCATGGGCGCCGACCGCGGCATTCTGGTGAAGGCCGAGGGCGATGTGGAACCACTGGCGGTCGCCAAGATCCTCAAGGCGATCTGCGACGCCGAAGGGCCGGGCCTGGTGATCCTGGGCAAGCAGGCCATCGACGACGATTCCAATCAGACCGGTCAGATGCTGGCCGCCCTTCTGGGCTGGCCGCAGGGCACCTTCGCCCACAAGCTGGAGCTGGGTGACGGCAATGCCAAGATCGAGCGTGAAATCGATGGCGGGCTTCAGACCGTCGAGGTCAAGCTGCCGGCGATCATGACGACCGATCTGCGCCTCAACGAGCCGCGCTATGCCTCGCTGCCCAACATCATGAAGGCCAAGAAGAAGCCGATCGACGAAAAGACGCCCGCCGATTACGGCGTCGACACCGCCCCGCAGCTCAAGGTGCTGAAAGTCACCGAGCCGCCCAAGCGCCAGGCCGGTGTGAAGGTCAAAACCGTGGCCGAACTCGTCGACAAACTCAAAAATGAGGCGGGGGTGATCTGATGGCTTCGCTCGTTATTGCCGAACACGACAACAAGACCCTGAAAGACGCGACTGCCAAGACAGTGGCCGCTGCCAAAGAGCTGGGCGCGCCGGTGCATGTGCTGGTGGCCGGCGCCGATTGCGGCGCGGTGGCCGAGGTCGCCGCCAAGCTGGCCGGCGTGGAGAAGGTGCTCCTCGCCAACGACCCGCAATATGCGAAGATGGTCGCCGAGCCGATGGAAGCGCTGATCCTGTCGCTGGCCGACGGCTATGACGCGATCCTGGCGCCGGCCACCACCAACGGCAAAAACTACATGCCGCGCGTGGCCGCCAAGCTCGACGTACCCCAGATCTCCGAAATCCTCTCGGTCCAAAGCGCCGATACGTTTACCCGCCCGATCTATGCCGGCAACGCCATCGCCACCGTGCAGGCCGGCGCGGGCAAGAAGGTCATCACCGTGCGCACCACCGCTTTCAAAGCGGCGGATGGTGAAGGCTCGGCCGCGGTCGAAACTGTGAGCGCGGCCACCGATCCGGGCATCTCCAAATTCGTCGGCGAGGAGCTTTCCAAGTCGGAACGCCCCGAGCTGACATCGGCCAAGATCATTATCTCGGGCGGGCGCGGCATGCAGTCGGGCGACAATTTCCACATGCTGGAAAAGATCGCCGACAAGCTGCACGCGGCCGTGGGCGCAAGCCGCGCCGCCGTCGATGCGGGCTTCGTGCCCAATGATTATCAGGTGGGCCAGACCGGCAAGGTCGTGGCGCCGGAGCTTTACATCGCCGTCGGCATTTCCGGCGCGATCCAGCATCTGGCCGGCATGAAGGACTCCAAGGTCATCGCCGCCATCAACAAGGACGAGGAAGCGCCGATTTTCCAGGTGGCCGATTACGGTCTCGTCGCCGATCTCTTCAAGGCGATCCCGGAAATGGAAGAGGAACTGACCAAGCTCGGCTATTGAGCCTGGTCAGGACCGACCCCAAAACAACAGGCCAAGGATAGAAGGACGGCATGAGCATCGAACGAGTAGGCGTGATCGGCGCCGGGCAGATGGGCAACGGCATCGCCCATGTCTGCGCGCTGGCGGGCTACAATGTGGTCCTCGAAGATCTGAGCGCCGATGCGCTGGCGCACGCGGTCGAGGTGATCTCCAACAACCTGCATCGTCAGGCGTCGCGCGGACTGATCAAGGACGATGCGGTCGAACCCACGCTCGCCCGCATCAGGACCACGCAGAACCTCGACGACATGAAGGACCGCGACATCGTCATCGAGGCGGCGACCGAAGACGAATCGGTCAAGCGCAAGATCTTCCAGGATCTGTGCCCGCGCCTCGGCGAGACGACGATGATCGCGACCAACACCTCATCGATCTCGGTCACGCGGCTGGCGGCCTCGACCGACCGGCCGGAGAAGTTCATCGGCCTGCACTTCATGAATCCGGTGCCGCTGATGCAGCTGGTGGAAGTGATCCGCGGCATCGCCACCGACGATCCCACCTATCAGGCGGCGTTGGAGATCGTGAAGAAGGTCGGCAAGACCGCGGCCTATGCCGAAGACTTCCCGGCCTTCATCGTCAACCGCATCCTGCTGCCGATGATCAACGAGGCCGTCTATACGCTCTATGAAGGCGTCGGCAATGTCGAAGCCATCGATACGGCGATGCGGCTCGGTGCCAACCATCCGATGGGGCCGCTGCAACTGGCCGATTTCATCGGCCTCGACACCTGCCTGTCGGTGATGCAGGTGCTCTATGAGGGCCTCGCGGATTCCAAATACCGGCCCTGCCCGCTCTTGGTGAAATATGTCGAGGCCGGCTGGCTCGGCAAGAAGACCGGCCGCGGCTTCTACGATTATCGCGGCGACCATCCGGTGCCGACGCGCTAGGCCCTGCGACACGCGAAACGAGAAAGCCCGCCATTCCGGCGGGCTTTTCTTTTGGTTCACGATCCTGGGAAACGGTGCTTTCCGGCATGCAGCAGTCTGTGGCCTAATGACGGACATGACGGACAACGCCGCGCCTTTGCCGCTGGGCGGCTTTTGCGATCCGCGCTTCGAGGCGGTGCGCGACGCCTTTATCGCGAACTTCACCGAACGCGGCGAACCGGGCGGGGCAGTTTGCATCGCGCTGCACGGTGAGCCGGTCGTCGATCTGTGGGGCGGCTATGCCAATATTGCGGGCACCAAACCGTGGGCGCGCAACACGCTGGTCAATGTGTTCTCGGTCGGCAAGGCGCTGTGCGCATTGGCGGCGGCGCGCATTGTCGAACAGGGTTTGATCGATCTCGATGCGCCGGTGGCGCGTGTCTGGCCGGAGTTTGCGCAAGCCGAAAAAGCCTGGATCACATTCCGGCAATTGCTTTGTCATCAAGCGGGCCTGCCCGCGATCGCCGAGCCGCTGCCGGATGGCGCGGCGCTCGAATGGGCAGTGATGATCCATGCGCTGGAACGACAGAAGCCTTGGTGGGCGCCCGGCACGGCATTCGGCTATCACGTCAACACCTATGGCTTTCTGGTCGGCGAAGTCGTGCGGCGTGTCGCGGGAAAGACGCTGGGCAGCTGATCCGCGAAGAGGTGGCGGTACCGCTCGGCGCCGACATCCATATCGGGCTCGCGCTCGAAGATCATGGCCGCGTTGCGCAATATCGCTGGCCCGAGACCAGCACGATGCAGCCGCCGCCGGAAGGCGCGACCGGCTTCGATCTGATGCGCTGGAACACCTATTGGAATCCGCCCGGAATTTCCGGCGCGCATTGGGTCAACACCGCGGCCTGGCGCGCGGCGGAACTGCCCTCGACCAATGCGCATGGCAATGCCCGCAGCGTGGCGCGCATCTATGCCGCGCTCGCCCGCGGCGGCGAGATCGATTCCGTACGCATCATCGGCGACGAGGTTCTCAAGGAATTCACCACCGAGCATTCGGCGGGCACCGATCTCGTCACCCAGCATCCGGCGCGCTTCGGCCTGGGCTTCCAGCTGACCCAACCCGAACGGCCACTGGGGCCAAACAAACATTCCTTCGGCCATTTCGGCGCCGGCGGCTCGCTGGGTTTCTGCGATCCGCACGCCGCTCTCGCCTTCGGCTATGTCACCAATGATATGGGGCCGCGCTGGCAGAACCCGCGCAACCGCGCCCTGATCGAGGCGGTCTATGCCTGCCTATGAGGCGGGCTTGGCGACCAGCTTCGTCTTCTTCGGCAAGGGCAGCGCCTTGAAATAGCTAAGCGCCGAGGGCGCGTCCCAATCGGCGGCCCCCACCGCCCGGGCCACGACCTCGCCCTTGGGATCGATCAGCACAGAGGTCGGCAGGCCATAGGCATTGAAGGCCCGCATCAGCGCCACATTGGTATCGAGCCAGACGCCAAGCCCCGCAGCGCCCTGCTTCTTGAGGAAGGCCGCCGTCTGGGCGGCATTGCTGCGCCCGACATTGACGGCCAGCACGGTGAGGCGGCCCGGCGGCATGGCGGCCTTCAATTTCGCCAGTGCCGGCAATTCGCGCACGCAGGGCCGGCACCAGCTGGCCCACAGATTGACCAGCACATAGCCATGGGTTCCCTTGCCCAGCATATGGCGCGTTCCGGCCGCATCGGCGATGGCGACGGCCGGCGCCGGTCGGGGCGATTGGAGCGGTTTGAGCGTGGCCAGCGCCTCGGGCACATTGTCCAGCGCGTGGACAGGGCCCGAGAGGATCACATATAGAACCCCCAGGAGCCCCCCGATCGCGAGGATCGCGGCTGCGAGCCCCAATGATTTGTTGGACCGGGGCTTGCGGGACAGGGCTTTGAGATCGAGGCGAGGCATCCAGGCGGCACCGATGAGTACGAACAGAATGTGGGGCGGCCGCTTCCAGCAAGGACCGGCCGCCATCATGGAGGAGATAAACGCCTCCGTCGAATTCGACAAACGGCTGGCCGGGCAGGATCTGGCCGGATCGCGCGCCCATGCCGCGATGCTGGCCAAGCAGGGCATCATTTCCGCCGAGGATGCCGAGGCCATCGATAGCGGGCTCAGCCAGATTGCCGCGGAAATCGAGGCCGGAACCTTCACCTTCAGCCGCGCCCTCGAAGACATCCATCTCAATATCGAGAGCCGGCTGGCCGAGATCATCGGCCCGGCGGCGGGACGGCTGCACACGGCGCGCTCGCGCAACGATCAGGTGGCGACCGATTTCCGCCTCTGGGTGCGCGAGGCCTCTGCCCGCGCCGAAGAGGGCCTCAAGGCGCTGCAGCGCGCGCTGCTGGCGCAAGCCGAAAAGCACGCCGACACGATCATGCCGGGCTTCACCCATTTGCAGCCGGCACAGCCCGTGACCTTCGGCCATCATTGCCTGGCTTATGTCGAGATGTTCGGCCGCGACCGCCAGCGCTTCGCCGCGGCGCAGGTGCGCATGAACGAATCCCCGCTGGGCGCGGCAGCGCTGGCCGGCACGCCCTTCCCCATCGATCGCGAGGCGACGGCCAAGGCGCTGGGCTTCGAGCGGCCGATGCGCAATTCGCTCGACGCCGTGGCGAGCCGCGATTTCGCGCTCGACTTTCAGGCCGCCGCCAGCATCGCCGCCGTGCATCTGTCGCGGCTGGCCGAAGAGATCGTGATCTGGGCGTCGCCCTCCTTCGGCTTCGTCAAGCTGAGCGATGCATTCTCGACCGGCTCCTCGATCATGCCGCAGAAGAAAAATCCGGACGCGGCCGAACTGGTGCGCGCCAAGATTGGCCGCATCCTCGGCAGCTTCGTGGCGCTGACGGTGGTGATGAAGGGGCTGGCGCTGGCCTATGCCAAGGATCTGCAGGAGGACAAGGAGCAGGTGTTCCAGGCCTCCGACGCGCTCGATCTGTCGCTCGCCGCCATGGCCGGCATGGTCGACGATCTGACCGCCAATAAAGACAAGATGCGCGCCGCCGCCGAAGGCGGCTTTCCGACCGCGACCGATCTGGCCGATTGGTGCGTGCGCGAATTGGGCACGCCCTTCCGCGAGGCCCATCACATTGCCGGCAGCATCGTGAAGCGCGCCGAGGAACTCGGGGTAACGCTGGACAAGGTCCCGCTGGCCGAGATGCAGAAGATCGAAAAGCGCATCACCATGGATGTGTTCGCGGTGCTGCCGCTCGAAGCATCCGTGAACGCGCGCACCAGCTTTGGCGGCACCGCGCCGGTGCGCGTGAAGGAACAGGTCCAGTTCTGGCGGGAGAGATTGTCATGATCCGTCGTGTGGCCGCGCTTGTCGCGCTGTCGATCTTCGTGGTGGGTTGCGGGGTGAAGACCGATCTCGTCATGCCGAATGGCAAGGACACGCCGAAGACCCAGAAAGATCCGTCGCAACCCACCCATCCGCTCGGCCGGTGATCGCGGGGCGCTGATGCACCATTTCGATTATCGGGGCGGCAGGCTTCACGCCGAGGACGTCGATCTGACGGCGCTGGCCGATGAGGTCGGCACGCCCTTTTATTGCTATTCGACCGCCACGCTGGAGCGGCATTACAAAGTCTTCGCGGCGGCCTTTCCGGCGGACACGCTGGTCGCCTATTCGGTCAAGGCCAATGGCAATCTCGCCGTGCTGAAGACGCTGGCGCGTTTGGGCGCGGGGGCCGATGTCGTCTCCGGCGGCGAACTCAAGAAGGCGTTGGCGGCCGGTATTCCCGGCGAGCGCATTGTCTTTTCCGGCGTCGGCAAGACAGCGCGCGAGATGACAGCCGCGCTCGCGGCCGGCATCCACCAGTTCAATGTCGAGAGCGAACCGGAACTCGAAGCGCTGAACGATGTGGCCGTTGCGATGGGCAAGCGCGCGCCCATCACCATCCGCGTCAATCCGGATGTCGATGCCAGAACCCACGCCAAGATCACGACCGGCACGGCGGAAACCAAATTCGGCATTTCCTGGAAGCGGGCCCGCGCCGCCTATGCCCGCGCGGCGCAGCTGCCCGGTATCGAAGTGGTGGGTGTCGATTGCCATATTGGCAGTCAGATCACCCATCTCCAGCCCTTCGAGGACGCGTTTGCCCGCGTGGTGGAACTGATCGCAACGCTGCGCGCCGACGGCCACACCATCGCCCGCGCCGATCTGGGCGGCGGGCTGGGCGTGCCCTACACGCGCGACAACCAGCCGCCGCCGGATCCGGCCGCCTATGGCGCCATGATCGCCAAGGTGACGAAGGGGCTGAACGCGCAGCTCATCTTCGAGCCGGGCCGGCTGATCGCGGCCAATGCCGGAATCCTTGTCTCCCGCGTGATCTACGACAAGGAAGGCGAGGCCAAGCGCTTTCTCATCATCGATGCCGGCATGAACGATCTGATCCGCCCGGCCATGTATGACGCCCATCACGACATCGTGTCCGTGGCCGGGCCCGGCAATCTGAGCGAGCGCTACGATGTGGTGGGGCCGGTCTGCGAAACGTCCGACCTCTTCGCCCGGGATTGCGCCCTGCCGCCGATGAAATCCGGCGACCTCGTGGCGATCCTGAGCGCCGGCGCCTATGGTGCGGTGATGGCTTCGGCCTACAATGCAAGGCCGCCCGCGCCCGAGGTGCTCGTGAAGGGCGATGCGTGGAGTATCGTGCGGCCGCGCTTGAGTGAGGATGCGCTTGTCGAACAGGACCGCCTCCCGAATTGGCTGGAAGGCTGACCGCGTCGAGCGGTTCATCGCGCTTGCGCGCGCGGCCCTTGCCTGGGAGCGCGTGTGGCCGGCGCTGTGGCCCGCAAGCGGCATTGTCGGCCTGTTCCTCGCCGCCGCTTTGTCCGGCCTGCTCGGGTTCGTGCCGGGCTGGCTGCATCTTCTCATCCTGATCGGCGCATTCGGCGGCACCGCGTTCCTGCTCACCACGACCTTCATTGCGCTACGGCTGCCGGACTGGCGCGAGGGCGCACGCCGCCTCGAACGCGATTCCACGCTCCCAAACCGGCCCATCACCGAGCGCGACGATGTGTTGATGGCAGGCCGGGGAGACCCTTGGGCAGAAGCCCTGTGGCGCGCCCATGTCAAACGCCTGCTCGGCAGCATCCGAAATTTGCGCGTGGCCTGGCCCTCGCCCGGCCTGCCCGAGAAAGACCCGCATGCGCTGCGTTTCGCCGTGCTGCTGTTGCTGGTGACGGGATTTGCGATCGCCGGCCGCGACTGGCAGCACCGGCTTGCTGCCGCCTTCCTGCCCAGCTTCGAGGCAGGCGGGCCGGCGGCGACACTTGATGCCTGGATCAATCCGCCGGATTACACCGGCGAAGCGCCGATCTATCTCAAGCGCCATGAAGACAAGGTGATTGCCGCGCCCATCGGCTCCAAGCTGGTGCTGCGCGTGCACGGCGCCGACGCTGTTCCGCGCGTGCAGCTGGCCGGCGGCGACGGCGACAGCGGCGGCTTCAAGGGCCAGGGACAGGAATACGCTGCCGATTTCGCGCTCAAGCAATCCGGCGAGATCGCCGTTGCCGCCGATGGGCGCACGCTGGGCCGCTGGCATATCCGCGTCGTGCCCGACGATCCGCCCGTGGTCGCCTTTTCTGCACCGCCAACTGCGACCCGGCGCAACGCCGTGAAGTTCGCCTTCACCGCCGGCGACGATTACGGCATCGTCAAAATGCGCGCGATCATCGCGCCGGTGAAAGCCTCGGAAAAAGGCAAGGCGAAGAAATCGCTGATCGTCGATCTGCCGGTCGACGATCCCACGGCCAAGACGCTGCAGCAGACCACCTATGAAGACCTCACCGACAATCCTTACGCGGGCCTCAAGGTCACGGTGACGCTGGAGGCGACGGATGGTGCCGGCCAGACCGGAAAATCCAAAGCCGTCGCCTTCACTTTGCCGTCGCGCGTCTTCACCAATCCCCTGGCGCGCGCGCTTGTCGAGCAGCGGCAGAATCTGGCCCTCGGCGATTTCACGGCCGTGCCCAAAGCACAGCGCACCTTGTCGGCGCTGACCATCGCGCCCGAACGCTTCTATGCCGGCAAGGCCGGGGTCTATACCGCGATCCGCGCCGCCTATTGGGGCTTGCGCGGCGCCCATGTGCCGGCCGACATCAGCCGCGTCGAGGATTTGTTGTGGCAGACCGCGCTGGCGCTGGAAGATGCAGGCCTCGCCGACGCGGCCGCGCAATTGCGGCGTTTGCAGCAGATGCTGTCCCAGGCGTTGATGAGCGGGGCGCCGCAATCGACCATCGACGAACTGCTGCAGCGCTACAAGCAGGCGCTCGAACGCTACATGCAGAAGCTGGCGCAGAATGCGCAGCCTGGGCAGAACCAGATTTCGCCCGGTACAAGGACGCTGAGCCAGAAGGATTTGCAGGATCTTCTGAACGCCATCCAGCAAATGGCGCAGACGGGCGATCGCACCCGTGCGGCGCAGGCACTGGCCATGCTGCAGAACCTGCTGGAAAATTTGCACATGCAGGCCGGAAACGGTCAGGGCCAGCAATCGCCTGAGGACAAGGCCGCCAGCGATGCGGTGAAGAAACTCGGCGAGCTGATGGGCAGGCAGCGCGAGCTGCTCGACAAGACCTATCGCCAGGGCGAGGACGCCGGCAATCCGAAAGATGGCGGCGGCAAGGGGCTGGCCCAGCAACAGGGCAAGCTCAAGGACGAGCTTGGTAAAGTGCTGAAGGGGCTCGGTGACCAGAAGGTGCAGACCCCCAAGAGCCTGGGCGATGCGGGCCGCGCCATGGGCGAGGCGCAAGGCGAGCTGGGCAACAAGGATTTCGATTCGGCGGGCGATGCGCAGAAGCAGGCGCTGGAGGATCTGCGCAAGGGCGCGGGCGAGATGGCGCAGAATCTGATGAAGAACCGGCAGCAGGGCGCGCAAGGCGCGAACGAGGACCCGTTCGGGCGCAACGAAGGCGGGCGCGGCGCCACGCTCGGCAACGATGTGAAGATTCCCGACAAGTCCACCCTCGAGCGCGCGCGTGAAATTCTGAAAGAACTGCGCAAACGCGCCGCCGAACGCGGCCGGCCCCAGGAAGAGCTGGATTACATCGACCGGCTGCTCAAGCAGTTCTGAGCTATTCCACCGCGCCGATGTAAGGCAGGCCGCGCGCATGGCCGGCATCGTCCATGCCATAGCCGACGATGAAATCGGCGACGCCCGTGAAGCAGGCATGATCGGCGCGGACCGGCGCCGCCTCGCGCGCCTTGTCGACGACAACGGCCGTGGTGATCTTGCGCGCACCGGCTTTTGTCAGAAGATCGCGCGCCGTTATCAGCGTGTGGCCGTGATCGAGCACGCCATCGATCAGCAGCACATGTTTGCCGGTAACAGCGTCGCCGGGCGCGGCGAGCACGCGCATCTCACCGCCCTCGCGGCCGGCGCCATAGCTGCGGAGCCACATATATTCGAGCGGCAGGTCGAGCCCTTCGCGCGAGAACGCGCGCAGCAGATCGGCCGCGAACACGAAGGCGCCGACAAGGATCGGCGACACGATCTCGGGTGGATCGGAAAGCCGCGCGAGATCGCCGGCCATGAGCGCGACGGCAACGCGAATTTCATCTTCGGAAAACAGAACGCGCGGCGCGCTCACCCCTTGGCGCCCGCGAATTCCAGCGTCAGGTGACGCGCGCCAGCGGGCGGGCTTGAGAGACGCGTGACGAACGGCGCGCTCTGCCCCGCTTTCAGCACCGTCACATCGGGCGTGAAGTCCCACTGATAAAGCTGGTTGCCGTTGTCGCCCGTCAGGATCACGCGGATCGGCGGCACGGCCAGTTCATGGCCGCTGATATTGACGAGCTTGCCGCTGACGGCGAGCACGGTCTGGCTGTCTTCGGTCTCGCGCTTGTAATTGACGTCGGTGAAGGCGATGCCGCGCGCATTCACCGGCAGGCCCAGCACCTTGTAGAGGCTGGCCGATTGCGGCCAAAGATTTGCGATCTGCTGGCGGTAGCTGACCGCACCCCAACCGATCACGAGGATCACGATCACAAGACCGAGCCAACCGCCAATCATAGCCAGCTTCGCGGACCGCGACGGCGCAAGCGCCGGCACGTCGACATCGGACGCGGCTTCGGCTGGCGCTTCGGCCTGCCGCGGCCGAGGGGCAACAGGCGCCTCTTCACGCTCAGGCTCGGGTGTCGGTGCAGGTGGCGCTTCGGCAACGCCCACATCGTCCTCGGCCACCGGAGGCTCCTGATGCCAGGCATGGCCGCATTTGGCGCAGCGCACGCGCCGGCCGGCCGGCAGGAACGCGGCGTCATTGGCCTGATAGCGTGTCGAACATTCGGGGCAGGTCAGAATCATGTTGTGCTGAAAATAGGCGTTTCACAGCTGACCCTGCAAGATTTCAGGAGAATTGCGACAAAGCCATGTTGGCGCACCTTGCCAGCCCGCGCCGGGTAGCTATGGTCCGGGCCATGGTGCGCTTCGAAAATGTCGGTATGCGCTACGGCCCGGGTCCCGAGGTTCTGCGCGATGTGACCTTCGTGCTGGAATCGGGCTCGTTTACCTTTCTGACCGGCCCTTCCGGCGCCGGCAAGACGACCCTTCTGAAGCTGATCTATCTGGCCGAGCCGCCCAGCCGCGGCCTCGTCACCATGTTCGGCGCAGATCTGGCGACCGCCAAGCGCGCGGCCTTTCCCGGTCTCAGGCGGCGCATCGGCGTCGTCTTTCAGGATTTTCGCCTGCTCGATCATCTCTCGGCCTTCGACAATGTGGCCCTGCCCTTGCGCCTCTCCGGCGGCCGCGAGGAGGAGTACCGCCAGGATGTCGAAGAACTGCTGACCTGGGTGGGGCTCGGCGATCGCATGCAGTCGCGGCCGGCGACGCTGTCGGGCGGGGAGCAACAGCGCGTGGCCATTGCCCGCGCCGTGGTCGGCCGCCCGGACCTGCTGCTGGCCGACGAGCCCACCGGCAATGTCGATCCGGAGATGGGCCAGCGCCTGATCCGCCTCTTCTCCGAGCTCAACCGGCTGGGCACGACCGTGCTGATTGCTACCCATGATCGCGGCCTGATCGAACAGAGCCGCGCCCGGGAGATGCGGCTGGTCGATGGCCGCCTTGTCGAATTGAGGACACCGCGACTTTGAGCCCAAGCCGCAAGCGGTCCAGCGCCCGCATCCTGCCGCGCGAGAAGGGGGCTGCCCCGCTCGACCTCGTCATTGCCGTTATGGCCTTTCTTGCCGCGCTGGCGCTGGGGGCCTCGCTGCTGGCGAACCGCACGGCCGAGAGCTGGCAGACCGGACTGGCCGGCAAGCTGACCGTCCAGGTGCTGCCGCCCGACAAGGGCCCGCCTGAGCCGGCGCTCACCACCGAAACGCAGGCGGTTCTGGCAATCCTCGGGAACATCGCGGGCATCGTCCACGCCGCCCCGCTGAGCCAGGCCGAGACCCAGAAGCTGGTCGAGCCCTGGCTGGGCAAGGGGGTGCTGGTGACCGACCTGCCGCTGCCGCGCATGATCGACGCCACGGTGCTGCCGGGGGCGCGGATCGATATTCCGGCGCTCAGGGCGCGCCTCAAATCCGCCGCCCCGGATTCGACGCTGGACGACCATCGCCACTGGCTGACCCGGCTCTCCGCCGTGGCCGATACGGTGATCTGGTCGGCCTATGCCATCCTGGCGCTGATCGCCGTGGCAACGGCGGCGACAGCGGCCTTCGCCACCCGTGCGGGGCTTGAGGCCCATCACGAGATCGTGGCCCTGCTCCACCAGATGGGCGCCCATTGGGGCTTCATCGCCCGGGCCTTCGACCGGCACTATTTCATGACCACGTTGCTGGCGAGCGCGGCCGGGGCGGGGCTCGCAGCCGTGTTGTTCGTGGCGGCCGGAAGCCTCGAATATGTGGGGGTGGAGCCCGTGCCCTTCCTGCCGCCGCTGACGCTGCATGCCGGCGAACTCGTCTGGCTGGCGGCGGTGCCGCTGGCATCGGCCGTGATCGCCTGGATTACGGCGCGACTTTCGGTCCTTGCCGCATTGCGGGAAATCTATTGAACCGGGGCGGGGGATTTCGGTTTAAAATCGGGACTGCGACACGGGGCATGCACGAGGAGCGAGGGAGAAGGACCTCAATTTGGCGGCACCCAAGCCACGCCTGCATTTTCTGATCTGGCTGCTCGCCGGGGTGGCGCTGCTCTATGGCGCCGGCTTCGTCCTGTTCGCCCAGTCCCTGCCGCGCCAGCCCGCAAAACTCGATCATCCGGATGCCATCGTGGCGCTCACGGGCGGCGGGGCGCGCCTCAACGCGGCGGTGGCCCTGTTCGAGAAGGGCGTCGGCAAGCGATTGCTCATCAGCGGGGTCAACAGCACCACCACCAAGGCCGAGCTCAGGCCACTGGTCCATGGCGGGCCACGCTTCGATTGCTGCGCCGATCTGGGCTTTTCCGCAGCCAACACCCATGGCAATGCCGCCGAGGCCGCGGCCTGGGCGAAACGCTATCATTTCCACCGCCTCGTGATCGTGACGGCGAGCTATCACATGCCGCGCAGCCTGGCCGAATTCGCGACCGAAATGCCGGGTGTGACGCTGGAGCCCTGGCCGGTGGAGCCGGACGGCATCGACCTCAAGGATTGGTGGCACGATCCGCATGCGCTGAGGCTGCTGACGACCGAATACACCAAATATCTGGCGAGCCTCGTCCTCACCCATGTCGTCAGCGACCGCGAGCGCAAGGTGCTTGACCGCAGCGTCGCGCACAGCGAGGTTCCGGGGCCGTCCGCAGGCGGCGCGTCCTGAGCGCCTTCACTCACCTTTCCAGCAAGACCCATGACCTTTCTGCGTTCGACCCTGTTCTTCCTCTGGTTCGTGCTGGCCTCGGTCGTGATTCACATCCTGGCGCTGCCGGCTCTGGTGCTGCCGCGCGCCGTGACGCTGTGGGTGGCCGATATCTGGTGCGCGGCTGTGCTGTGGGGCCTGCGCATCTTCGCGGGGCTGCGCATCGAAATCCGCGGCACCATTCCGCCGGACGGGGCGCTGGTCGCAGCCAAGCATATGAGCATGCTCGACACGGTCGTGCTTTTTGCCTGCCTCAACCAGCCGCGCTTCGTACTCAAGCAGGAGCTGCTGCGCATTCCCTTCTGGGGCTGGTACGTGAAGAATGCCGGGATGATTGCCATCGATCGTGAGGGCCGTGCCTCGGCCCTCAGGAAGATGGCGCTGGCCGTCCGGGCTGCGATCACAGACGGCCATGCCGTGGTCATCTTCCCGGAAGGCACGCGCAAGACGCCGGGCGCCCCAACCGACTACAAACCGGGGGTGGCCGGGCTCTATCGACAGCTCAGCGTTGCCTGCATCCCTGTCGCCCTCAATTCCGGGCTGTTCTGGCAGGGCTTCACCAAGCGCCGCGGCACCATGATCGTCGAATTCCTGGCGCCCATTCCGCCCGGCCTCAAGCGACGGGATTTCATGGCGGAACTAGAAACCCGGATCGAAACCGCCACGGCCGCGCTAGTGGCCGAGAGCCGCGCCGGACGGGACCGCTAGATCCGGGATTGCCTTCGGAACGGACAGGGAACACAATAGTTTTTAACGGACGTGCTATTAGCCTCCTCGCGGGGGCGGGCATGAGAATGGTTCAAAGCGTATGAGCAATATTTCCCGCCAGATCTGGGACATGAAATACCGGCTGAAGGCGCCGGACGGCACGCCCATCGACCACGATGTGGCCGAGAGCTGGGCGCGCGTGGCACTGGCCGCAGCACACGCCGAGACGCCGGAGAAACGCGCGGCCGTGGCGCAGGATTTCGCCCGCGCGCTGACCGGCCACAAATTCCTGCCAGCCGGACGCATCCTCGCCGGGGCCGGCACGGAGCGGAACGTCACGCTCTTCAACTGCTTCGTGATGGGCCGCATCGACGACGATATGGGCGCGATCTTCGCCCACTTGCGCGAGGCGGCGCTGACGCTGCAGCAGGGCGGCGGCATCGGCTATGATTTCTCGACGCTGAGGCCCAAAGGCGCGCCGGTGAAGGGTGTGGGCGCCGATGCCTCGGGCCCGATCTCCTTCATGGAGGTGTGGGACGCGATGTGCCGCACCATCATGAGCGCGGGCAGCCGCCGCGGCGCGATGATGGCGACGCTGGCCTGCGATCATCCCGACGTCGAAGCGTTCATCGAGGCCAAGCGCACGCCCGGCCGATTGTCGATGTTCAACCTGTCGGTGCTGGTGAGCGACGAATTCATCGAAGCGGTGAAAGCCGATGCGCTGTGGGACCTCAGCTTCGACGACCGGATCTACAAGACATTGCGCGCGCGCGATCTGTGGGACCGCATCATGCGCGCGACCTATGACTACGCCGAGCCGGGCGTGATCTTCATCGACCGCATCAATGACGAAAACAATCTCGCCTATTGCGAGGAGATCCGCGCCACCAATCCCTGCGGCGAGCAACCCTTGCCGCCTTATGGCGCCTGTCTTCTGGGCTCGATCAACCTCGCCAAGCTGGTGACGCATCCCTTCACCGATCAAGCGGCGCTGGACGAGGAAGAGCTGGCGCGGCTGACCAAGACGGCGATCCGCCTGCTCGACGATATCATCGACGTTTCGCGCTTTCCGCTCGACAAGCAGCAGGACGAGGCCAAGGCCAAGCGCCGCATAGGCCTGGGCGTGACCGGGCTGGCCGATGCGCTGATCTTCTGCCGCGCGCGCTATGGCGCGCCCGACAGCATCGCGCTGATCGATCGCTGGCTCGGCACGCTGAGCGAGGCAGCTTACGAAGCCAGTGTCGATCTGGCCGAAGAGAAAGGCGCCTTCCCGCTCTTCGACGCCGAGAAATATCTCGCCCGTCCCAACATCCAGAGACTGCCGGAAGCCCTGCGCACGCGCATCGCCGCCCATGGCATCCGCAACGCGCTGGTGACCTCCATCGCGCCGACGGGCACGATCTCGCTTTTCGCCGACAATGTCTCGAGCGGCATCGAGCCGGTTTTCGCGTACAGTTACACGCGCAAAGTTCTCTTGCCCGACGGCATGCGCGAGGAGCAGGAGGTGACCGACTACGCCACCCGCAAGTTCCGCGCGCTGTTCGGCGAGGAGGCGCCGCTGCCGGATTACTTCGTCAACGCGCAGACGCTCTCGCCCGACGATCATCTGGCGGTGCAGGCGGCGGCGCAGCGTCACATCGATTCCTCGATCTCGAAGACCATCAATGTGCCGGTCGATATCGATTTCGGCGAGTTCAAGGATGTCTATCTCAAGGCCTATGAGATGGGCTGCAAGGGCTGCACCACCTATCGCCCCAATGCGGTGACGGGATCGGTGCTCTCGACCGAGCCGGAACGAAAGGCCGAACCTGCGCCGCAGCTGATCGAAGCGCCGGCGACGGACATCGCGGACCAGCCCTCGCTGCCAATGGAATTGCCGCGCATCGCGGCGGCGGCGAGCGAAGGCGGCATCGTCTATATGACGAAGCCCCTCGACCGGCCGGAGCTGCTGCCGGGCCAGACCTACAAGATCAAATGGCTCGATTCGGACCACGCCTTCTACATCACCATCAACGACATCGTGCAGGACGGGCGCCGGCGGCCCTTCGAGATCTTCATCAACTCGAAGAACATGGAAGCCTATGCCTGGACGCTGGCGCTGACGCGGATGATCAGCGCCGTGTTCCGGCGCGGCGGCGATGTCTCCTTCGTGGTGGACGAGCTCAAGGCCGTGTTCGATCCGCGCGGCGGGCAATGGGCGCAGGGCCGTTATGTGCCCTCGCTGCTGGCAGCCATCGGCGAGGTGATCGAACGCCACCTCGTCGCCATCGGCTTCATGAGCCCGCGCGAAGGCGATGAGGCGACGCCGGAGGAAAAGGCTGTGGCCGTGGCGGCGGAAGGCGCGCCGGCGCGCTTCTGCCCGCGCTGTTCGTCACCCAGCTTCCTCAAGCTTGAAGGCTGCGACACCTGCGTTTCCTGCGGCTATTCGCGCTGCGGCTGAGGCGTGAGCGCGCCCTTCGTCATCGCCAATGCCGAGGCGCGCGCGCTGATTCTCGCCAAAAGCGGGCTCGCGGGCGTGCGCGTGGGCAGCGGGGCAAAGGCACTGGCGCCGCTGATCGGCACGCTTGGCTATGTGCAGCTCGATTCCATCCGCGTTGTGGAGCGGGCGCATCATCACATCCTGTTCGCGCGGCATGGCACGCACCGGCCGCACCATCTGGAAAAGCTGCAGGCGAAAGCGCCGGCCCTGTTCGAGCACTGGACGCATGACGCCTCGCTCATTCCGCTGGAGCATTACCCGCATTGGCGCCACCGCTTCGCGCACACCAAGACGCGCAAGGATTTCTGGCACAACCGCATCGGCGACGTGCGTGTGATCAAGACCGTGCGCGATCACATCGAAGCGCACGGGCCTTCGCTGGCGCGCGACTTCGCCCATATGGGCGGCCGCACCGGGCCGTGGTGGGGATGGGGGCCGGCCAAGGCCGCGCTCGAATATCTGTGGCGCAGCGGCGAGCTCGCCGTGCTCGAACGCGACGGCTTCGAGAAGATTTACGATCTCGCTGAACGCGCCATTCCCGCAGATTTGCGCGCGATCAGGCCGAGCCGCGCCGAAACACTCGACTGGGCCTGCAGCGAAGCGCTCAAGCGGCTGGGCGCCGGCACGGCGAAGATGATCGCCGATTTCTGGGGCCATGCCTCGATCCCTGAGGCGACGGCCTGGATCGCGCGCGAGAAAAAGGCCGGCCGTCTGATCGATGTGGTCCTGGAAGGCGCGGCCGGAAAGCGCGGCTTTGCCGCGGTGGCGCGGCCCGACATCGAAGCGGAGTTGAACGCACTTGCCCCCGCGCCGCCGCGCCTGCGCGTGCTTTCGCCATTCGATCCGGTGTTGCGTGATCGCGCCCGCACCGAGCGCATCTTCGACTTCGATTATCGCATCGAGGTGTTCGTGCCCGCGCCCAAGCGCCGCTATGGCTATTACGTTTTCCCGCTGCTGGAAGGCGCCCGCTTCACCGGCCGCATCGACATGAAAGCCGAGCGCGCCCGGGACCGGCTGGCGGTCAAGGCGCTGTGGCTGGAGCAGGGCCTCAGCCTCGGCGCGGCACGACAGGCGAGGCTCGAGGCTGAACTTGCGCGGCAAGCGCGGCTGGCCGGCGTCCGCGACATTTCTTTCCCGGCAAAGGCGCTCAAAACCGGCTAGAAGGAGCCCCATGAAATATTCCCATCGCTTCTTCCTCTATGCGCCGGTGGCGGCGATCCTGGCGCTGACGGCCGCGGTCTCGATCTATTGGTATGTGACGGCCCATGCCTTCGGCCGCAAGCTGGACGCGCTCAACGGCCACGCCATTGCGCCGGGCGTGACCTTGCATTTCGCCTCCCGCGCGCTGGCCGGGTTCCCTTTCCGCGTCGATGCTGTGCTGGAGAACATGCGCATCGATGTGGCGACACCGCATGGCCCCGCCACCTGGAAGGCCGAGCATTTCGCGCTCCACATGCTCGATTACGAGCGGCTGCAATTCGTCTTCGAGGCGGCGGGCAAGCAGACGATCTCCTGGCGTGACGAAAAGGGCGCGGCCCATGGGCTGAGCTTCACGCCCGCACTGCTGCGCGCCAGCGCAAATGCCGGTGGCGGCACGCTGTCGCGCTTCGACATCGAACTTTATGGCGCGGCGACACAGGCGCTCGCGGTCGCGCACAGCGAATTGCACATCCGCCACGATCCCGACGCCGACCAGCTCGACATCGTCTTCATGGCCGATGACGTACATCTGGCGCCGGATATGCGCACGGCGCTGGGCGATGTGATCTCGCGGCTGCGGCTGCGCGCGAAACTGACGCCGGCAAAAAGCTGGAACGCCATGCTGTCGGGCAAGAGCACCTGGCGCAAGGCGGCAGACGCCTGGCGCGCGGCAGATGGCGCGCTCGACATCGCCAAGATGGAAGTGGCCTGGGGCAAGGCCGATGCCACCGGCACAGGCGCGATGACGCTCGACAGCGCACATCGCGCCAAGGGCCTGATCAAGCTGCGCATCGACGGCTATCAGGTGTTGGCCGACGAAGCGGCGCGGCGCGGCCTCGTCAAAGGCGCGCAGAAGGGTGTGCTGGCGGGGTTGATGGCCGAAGCGGCGGCAAGCGGAAAAGATCCGGCCGGAGCACTGCCGGTAACGCTCGCCTTCAAGGACGGCCTCGCTTACGTCAACCAGTCGCCTGCAGGCTTCCTCGACGCGCTCTATTGAGCCCGGCTTAGGACTCTTTCTCGTCCTTGGCGCGGTTGCGGCCGAAATTCGGTTCGGCGCTTTCCTGGCCGGCACTGACAACGCCGCGGCGGATGGCGCGGGTGCGCGTGAACAGGTTGAACAGCGTGTCGCCATCGCCCCAGCGGATCGCGCGCTGCAGGATGTTCAGATCCTCGTTGAAGCGGCCCAGCATTTCGAGCACCGCTTCGCGATTGTTGAGGAACACGTCGCGCCACATGGTGGGATCGGAGGCGGCGATGCGCGTGAAATCGCGAAAGCCGCCGGCCGAGAATTTTATCACTTCGCTCTCGGTCACGGTTTCGAGATCGGCCGCGGTGCCGACAATGTTGTAGGCGATCAGATGCGGCACGTGGGACGTGATCGCCAGCACCAGATCGTGATGTTTGGGATCCATCACTTCGACATCGCTGCCGCAGCGCCGCCAGAATTCGCTCAAGGTTTCGAGCGCCGCCGCGTCCGTGCCGGGTGGCGGCGTAAGGATGCACCAGCGCCCATCGAACAATTCGGCAAAACCCGCGGACGGTCCCGATTGCTCCGTGCCGGCCACGGGATGGGCCGGGATCAGATGCACACCTTCGGGCACATGCGGGCCCACATCGCGCACCACCGCAGCCTTGACCGAGCCGACATCGGAGAGGATTGCGCCTGATTTCAGATGCGGCGCGATTTCCCTGGCGATGTCGCCGAAGCTGCCGACCGGCGTGCAGAGGATGACAAGATCGGCGTCCTTGACCACCTCGGTCAGATCGGTGGTGAGGCTGTCGGCAAAGCCGGCGGCGCGCGCCTCCGTCAGCGTTTCCTCGCGGCGGGCATAGCCGGCGATATGGGCAGCAAGCCCGGCGCGGCGGCAGGCATGGGCAATGGACGAGCCGATCAGACCGATGCCGATCAGCGCGAGCTTTTCGAAGATGGGTTTGGAATCGGCCGTCATCCCGCTTTTCCATTAAGGAATGCGTCGAGCGCCGCGACCACGAGTTTGTTGGCCTCTTCGGAGCCCACAGTCAGGCGCAGACAGTGCGGCAATTCGTAATTGGCGACGCCGCGCAGGATAAGGCCGCGCGCCGTCAGGAATTCGTCGGCCGCTTTGGCACTGTGCGGGCCGTCTTCGGGGAAATGGATCAGCACGAAATTGCCGACGCTGTCGTCCACCCGAAGGCCGAGCTTGCGAATATGCTCGATCAGCCATTCGCGCCAATGCTCATTGAAGGAGACGGCCTCTTCGACATGGCGGCGATCGCGAATGGCCGCGGCCGCGGCGCTGAGCGCCGGCACCGAAACATTGAACGGTCCGCGCACGCGGTGCAGCACATCGGCAACATGGGCCGGGCAGAAGGCCCAGCCGACGCGCAGACCCGCAAGGCCGTGGATCTTCGAGAATGTGCGCGTCATCACGACATTGTCGAACTGGCTCACCATCTCGATGCCGGATTCGTAATCGTTGCGGCGGACATATTCGGCATAGGCCGCATCGATCACCAGCATCGCGGTAGAAGGCAGCCCGGCATGCAGGCGCCTGACCTCTTCGCTGGTGAGATAGGAGCCCGTCGGGTTGTTGGGATTGGCGAGATAGATCATGCGCGTCTTGGGCGTGACGGCCGCCAGCATGGCGTCGACATCGACGCGCAGATTCTTCTCCGGCACCGAAACCGGAATGGCGCTGTTGGACAGCGTGGCGATGCGATAGACGACAAAGGCATGCTGGCTGAACAGAACTTCGTCACCGGGGCGCAGATAGGCGCCAGCCAGCATGGTCAGAAGTTCGTCCGAGCCATTGCCGCACACGATACGATCGGGATTGAGGCCATGCGCTTCGCCGACAGCTTCGCGCAAAATGCGTCCGCTGCCTTCGGGATAGACGTCGAGATGCCCGGCCACCCCGCGATAGGCTTCGATCGCCGATTTGCTGGCGCCGAGCGGCGTCTCGTTCGACGACAGCTTGAACACGCGCCCTGCGCCGGGCGCACCGGCACGGCCACCCACATAGGGCGCAATGTCGAGAATGCCGGGTTTGGGCGTCGGGGTCATCGCTCGTTCCTTATGCACTGCGATCCAGTGGATTGGCGTAACCGCCCATCACATTGACACGCAACAGCGCTTCGCCAGCCGCCTCGACCAGCTTGTCGAGACGCGGATCGGCCGGGGCGACGAAATCCTTCGTCTCCACCAGCAATTCGCGCGTGGCCGCTCTGGCCGCTTCCTGGCCGGCGGCGACGATCTGCACCTCGATGCCGGCCTGCTTCAAAAGGCTCTGCAACCGTGCCCGGCTCAACTCCTGCTGGGTCTCCAAAAACAGGACCGAGGTGTCGTCGCCCGTCGGCCGTTGCTCGATGGTGCCGAGCGCGTAGGCGGCCGGATAGTCGAAACGGCCGCCATCGTTCAGAACCAGGGGCAGCCTGGCGACGATGCGCGGCCCGTCCTCGCCGGCGGCGGCCAGCTGCGCCCACCAGGGCGAGACGTTTTCCGCACTTTCGGGCAAGGGCACCAGGCCGCAGGCCATCTTGTCCTCGGCGCAGGCATGGACCACGGCCGAGGCCGTGGCGTGGCCGGTGACCGGCATGGTGGCGCCGAAATAGGTGCGAGCCAGATCCCAGAAGGCCAGCGCGTTCTCGCCGGCATAGACATGGACCGAATATTGCGCGTCGGCCGAGAGGCTGGCCGTCAGGATCTCGCGCCAGATGCGCACCACTGCGCGCAGGGGAAAATCACCCGTATGGCGCTCGACGATGCGCCGCACCGTGGCCGCATCCTCGCCGGGCCGGAGCGAGACCTGCGCCGCATCGGCCGCATCGGCCTTGCGCACCGCGCGCAGAAGCCCCGCCCGGCGCATCAGCAGGTCGTGCACCTGCTGGTCGATCCGGATGATCTCTTCGGCGGGATCGTCATGCGTAGACTTGGCCATTCCGTGCACTGTCCAACTCTCGACTGGGAACCATGTTCCGCGTGCCGGGCACCCCCGGGCGGGCGGTATTGATAGTGGCGCGGTGGCTCAAAAGCAAAGCGCGCCATGGCGTCGAACGCCGCAGCAGGCGGGGCGTTTCGGCGCAGCAGCGTTGACAGGGCGCGGGCCACGGTCCAAGCAATCCGCCCCCGGTCCGAAGCCGGGGTCTGGAGACGCCATGGCCGAGATCGCAAATCCCAGATTCCTCAGGCCCCTGAACGCGCCGGCGGCCAATGCGGGCGCGGCCTTCAGCTTCGGGCCGGAGCACCCTCTGGTGCTGGATTCCGGGCGCCAGCTCAGCCCCTTTACCATGGCCTATATGACCTATGGCACGCTGAACGCCGCGCGCTCCAACGTCCTGCTGATCTGCCATGCCCTGACGATGGACCAGTTCTGCGCCAGCCAGAACCCGGTGACCGGCCGACCCGGCTGGTGGGAGGACATGGTGGGCCCGGGCCGGCCGATCGACACCGATCGCTTCTTCGTCATCTGCGCCAATGTCATCGGCGGCTGCATGGGCTCGACCGGACCGGCCGACATCGACCCGGCCACCGGCAAACCTTACGGCCTGGATTTCCCGCTGGTGACGGTCCGCGACATGGTGCGCGCCCAAGCCATGCTCCTCGACGCGCTCGGCATCGAGGAGGTGCTGTGCGTGATCGGCGGCTCGATGGGCGGCATGCAGGTGCTGCAATGGGCCGCGAGCTATCCCGAACGTGTGGTCTCGGCCATTCCCATCGCCACCGCCGCGCGCCATTCGGCGCAGAACATCGCCTTCCACGAGGTTGGCCGCCAGGCGATCATGGCCGATCCCGACTGGCGCGGCGGCGCCTATCTGGCCGAAGGCACGCGGCCGGCCAAGGGGCTGGCCGTCGCGCGCATGGCCGCGCACATCACCTATCTCTCCGAAATGGCGCTGCAGACGAAATTCGGCCGCTCCTTGCAGAACCGCGCCGAGTTCTCCTTTGCCTTCCGCCCGGATTTCCAGATCGAAAGCTATCTGCACCATCAGGGATCGAGCTTCGTCGACCGCTTCGACGCCAACGCCTATCTCTACATCACCCGCGCGATGGACTATTTCGATCTTGCGGAGGATTACGGCGGCGTGCTGGCCGAAGCCTTCATGGGCAGCAAGACGCGCTTCTGCATCATCTCCTTCTCGAGCGACTGGCTGTTCCCGCCCTCGGAAAACAAGCGCGTGGCCCATGCGCTGAACGCGGCGGCGGCCAATGTCAGCTTTGTCGAGATCGAGACCGATCGCGGCCATGATTCCTTCCTGCTCGACGAGCCGGAGATGTACGACACGGTGCGCGGCTTTCTCGACTCCGTGGCACGCACGCGAGGCATCGCATGAACGCGCCTGCCTTGCGCGCCGAACTGGCCGCCATTGCCGAAATGATCCCCGAAGGCGCACGCATGCTCGACATCGGCTGCGGCGACGGCGCCCTGCTCGAACATCTGACCAGGATCAAGGGCGTGGATGGGCGCGGCATCGAGCTGTCGCAACAGAATGTGAATGCCTGCGTGGCGCGCGGCCTCTCGGTGATGCAGGGCGATGCCGACACCGACCTCGGCGATTATCCCAGCCAGGTGTTCGATGTCGTCATTCTCAGCCAGACGATCCAGGCAACGCATTCGCCCTCCAAGGTCATGACCGAACTGCTGCGCATCGGACGGCGGGCGATCGTGTCGCTGCCGAATTTCGGCCATTGGCGTGTACGCCTCGAACTTCTGTTCAACGGCCGCATGCCGCGCACCCACGCCCTCGATCATCCCTGGCACGAAACGCCGAACATCCATCTGTGCACGATTGCCGATTTCGTGGCGCTGGCGCGCGAGAGCGGCGGCGTGATCGAAAAGGCGCTGGCGCTCAGCGAAAAGGGCCACACGCGCCCGATGCAGCCGGATGCGTGGGGCCCGAACATTTTCGCCGACGGCGCGATCTTCCTGCTACGCCCGCGCTGAGGCGCGATCCGCGTCCGTGATGTGAAACGCGAAATATCAGCTATTGCTGCCGTGCGCCGCAGCGGCCGTCGTGTCTGCACCCAGCAGCCTGAGCGCCACGCCGTAACGGCTCATGCCCTGCTTGTACATGCCGGCATTGCAGAACTCCAAGCCCCTGCGCTGCATCTTCTTGGCGTTGACATAATTCGGCGAATTTTGGTTCTGATTGAGCGCCTGACGCAACTGGTCCGCCGTCTTGACGCAGCTGTGCAGGTTTGCACTTGCCGCCATCGCGGGCATCGCAACGAGACTGAGAGACGCCATCAGGGTTGCCACGCCGATGATCCGCTTCGAGTTCTTCATAACTCCCTCCATATAGATCCGACACCACGTCGGAAAACCGGAGATGGGGGTGCGACGGCGCCATTCAAAGGGGTAGAAGCCCTTGCGTTCGTCATGCTTCGCGGTTGCGCATCGCAAATCATGACGAATGCGCGCGAATGCCCGACAACGAGCGGTTTTCATTTGCCATGCATCGGATGCATAGGTTCCATGCCGCAAAGGGCGCGCTTGATTCCTACCGCGCACCATTGCACATCGGCATATGAAGGCCCGGCATATCTTTGAGCAGCATATGACGGATCGAGATGGATCAGCCCGTGGCCGACGCCAGCGCCTTGCGCCGCTTGCCGGCCGGCGCCGGATTGGGCGCGCCGTAGAGCGTCTTGCTCGCTTCGACGAGATGAACGCCGGCGAGCCGCGGCCACAAATTGCGGCCGACGCGTTCCCACCCCTTGCCGCTATGAACCAGACGCCGGCTCTTGAAGGGCGGTGTCAGCAGCGCGCTGTCCCAGCGTTCGGGCACGAACATCGAGTCGGCAAGCACACCGGCAAGCTGGCTGCGGCTGAAGGGGCGTCCCTGCGCGAAGGGTGAGGATTCGATCTGCGACCAGAGCGAGGTGCGGTTGGGAACAACGACGATCAGCCGTCCGGCCGGCGCCAGCACGCGCCAGATCTGGCGCATCAGGGGACGCGCTGCCTCGGCCGCCTCGAGCGCATGCACCATGACGATGCGATCAAACAGGGCATCGGGAAACGGGAGCGAATCTTCTTCGCCCAGGGCCGAGAGCACGCGCGGGCCCGGCCACACCACCACACCCTGTTGCGCCGGCATCAGGGCGACAACGCGCTCAGCCTCGCCCAGAAACGGCTTGAGATAGGGCACCGCGAAGCCATAGCCGAGCACGCGCTGGGCCGCGACGTCTGGCCACAACATCCGAAGCCGCCCCATGATCAGCCGCCGGGCGATCTGGCCCATCGGTGTCTCATAGAAGCTGGCGAGCGTGGCGGCGTCGAGCTGCATGACACCTGCCTACTCTTTGACCTGAGCCGGTTCAATGGCCGGTTCAACGGCTGGCCCGCGGCTGCTAGGCTTCAGCCCAGTTCGATATTGGAGGCCACCATGCCCACGCTCGCCATCGACCTGGTTCCCTGTCTCAGGGACAATTACGCCTATCTGGTGCGCGACAGCGCCGCCGGCCTGTGTGCGGTGGTCGATCCGTCAGAGGCCGCGCCGGTGCGGGCGGCACTGGCGAAAGCCGGAGCCCGGCTCACCCATATCCTCAACACCCATCATCATTTCGACCACACCGGCGGCAATCTGGAGCTGAAGGCGGAATTCGGTGCCGAGATCGTGGGCCCGGCCAAGGATCGCGACCGCATTCCCGGCATCGATGTGGGCGTGGACGAAAGCGCGCCCTGGAATTTCGGCCCACATGCGGCAAGCGTGCTGGAAATCCCCGCCCACACGCATGCGCATATCGCCTTCCACTTCCCGGACAGCGCGGCTGTGTTCACAGGGCGACACGCTGTTCGCTATGGGTTGCGGGCGGCTGTTCGAGGGTACACCCGCCATGATGTGGGCCGCGATGGAAAAGCTGATGGCGCTGCCGGACGAGACCCGCGTCTATTGCGGCCATGAATACACGCTGTCGAACGGCCGCTTTGCGCTGAGCGTGGAACCTCACAATGAGGCGCTGCAGGCGCGCATGCGCGAGGTCGAAGCCTTGCGGGCAGAGGACAAGCCAACCATCCCGACGACCATCGGCCTGGAAAAGCGCACCAACCCGTTCATGCGACCGGACAGCACAGAGATCCGAAACGTTCTGGACCTGGGCGGCGCCAGCAATGTCGACGTGCTGGGGGAAACGCGCCGCCGCAAGGACGCGTTCTGATCACACCACGGTGTGGAATTTTCCGCTTTTCTTGTCGAGCCATTCGAGCTCGCCATCGGCAATGCCGAAGCGCGCGCCTTCGAGCGACAGCGTGCCCGCAGCAACGCGCTCGGCGATGAAGGGAAATGTCATCAATCGTTCAAGCGACAGCTTGACCGCCTCGCGCTCCAGCGCGGTCTGCGGATCGTGTTCGTGTCCACAGCGGGCGACAACAGGCGTGATGAGATCGAGCCATTGCGACAGGAACGGCATGGGCGCCGCCGTGGCACCGCTGGTGTCGAGCGCGGCCTTCACGCCGCCGCACTGGGCATGGCCCATCACCACAATGTAGCGCACGTTCAGCCCCAGGACGGCGAAAGAGATCGCCGCGCTGGTACCATGAAAGCCGCCGCTTTCTTCATAGGGCGGCACGATGTTGGCGACATTGCGCAAGACGAACAGCTCGCCGGGGCGCACACCAAAGATGGTCGCCGGATCGACGCGGGAATCGCAGCAGGAGATCACCAGATATTCCGGCGCCTGCCCCTTGGCGAGTTCTTCGTAATGGCTGCGCTCTTCGAGCCAGCGCCCGGCGCGGAAGGCGCGATAGCCGTTGATCAGTTTTTGCATGAAGACCTCCGTTGCGGTGCAAGCTAACCGCGCGGAGGACAGCCCTCAAGGCCGCATGAACATGTAGTCGGTATCGGGATCGGCGTTCTCGGCGGCGGCGATCAGCTCGGCCTGCACGTCGGCGAGCGGGCGGGTGGCGAGAAAGGCCTCCACCACCAGCGAGAGCGTGTAACGGGCGATCGCATCGCGGTCGATGCCGTGGGCTTCGGCTTCGGCGAGTGCGGCGTCGAAATGGGCTTTGGCGATCTGGCGCGCGTTCATGGCTGCCGTCCTAGACGGGACCCGCGCACACAGCCTTGATATGCGTCAAGCTCAATTGACGCCGGAATTCTGATCGCCCGAAGCCTTGTCGTCGCTCGAGCTGCCCGAGACGGTGCTTGCGGCACCCGACACGGCCGAGCTGCCGACATCGATGGCGGTTCCGGCCACGGTGGTCGCCGCGCCGGCGACCGTGCTGACCGCATCAACGGCCACGCAGCCACTGAGGCCGAGGCCCAGCGTCACCATGGCCGCAAGGCCCAATGCGATCCGCATCACAGTCTCTCCCGATGAATGCCGCAGACTATAGGCCGGGATATCAAGGTTCCCCTAATGCCTCGGCGAGCAATGGCGCCGCATCCCGCCAGGTCCGGACCAATCTTTCGGCCCCGGCGGCTTCGAGCCGTGCCCCGCAGCCCGGCCCCAGATGGTGACCGCCGCCGAGAAAGCCCCAGACCCGCATGCCCGCCGCACGCGCCGCCATGACGCCATTGGTGCTGTCTTCCAGCACCAGACACGCTTCGGGCCGAAGCGCCAGTGCCGCGGACGCATGCAGGAACAGGTCCGGCGCAGGCTTGGCGGCCGCCACATGATCGGCCGAATAGACATGGGGGACGAAATGGTCCCACAAGCCGGTTTTCCTGAGCTTCTTTTCGAGCGCCGGACGCTCGCTGGAACTGGCCACCGCCTTGGGGTGGCGGACCCCTGCCACCGCGTCACGCGCGCCGGGCACTTCAGTCAGCCGGTCGTCCAGCAATGCATGGTAGCGGGCACGACAGCACGTGCGGAACCCATCGGGCAGCGCACGGCCCAGACGAGCGACGCTGTCGCGCTCAAGCGCGGCGAAGAAGGTGTCGTTGGACATGCCGAGGAAACGGGCTGAGAACGTCTCGCGGTCATAGGTGAGGCCGATCTCGGCCAGCGCTTCAAGCTCGACCTGTTGTGCCAGCACCTCGCTATCGACGAGGACGCCGTCGCAATCGAAGATTACAGCCTGGATCATGGGAAACGGATGGGGCTCGCGCGTTGCACGGCACTATAGACAGCGCCTCGCCGGAGCACAGTGACAAAGTGTTACGTAAGATGACGCGCGCCGCGCGGCTCAATGCACGAATTCGGCGGCGACGGCCGAGAATTGCAGCACCGCGGCGGCAAGCACGAAGCCGTGCCAGATCGCCTTGTGGAACGGAAGCCGGTCCCACACATAGAAGATCACACCGGCCGAATAGACGAGACCGCCGCCCACGAGCAGCCAGAAATCGAGCGTGGCCATCGCCGCGGAGAGAGGCTTCAACACCGCAACGATCATCCAGCCCATGGCGAGATAAAAGACGAGGCTGGCCCGCTCGAAGCGCCCGGGGAAGAGGAGCTTCATCAGCACCCCCACCGTGGCGGCGCCCCAGATCGCGACCAGAACCAGATCGCCGGTCGAAGAGCCCAACCGGTTGACGGCAAAGGGTGTGTAGGTGGCCGCGATCATGATGAAGATCGCCGCATGGTCGAAGCGGCGCAGCATCTGCTTCGACGGGCGGTGATGCGGCATCAGATTGTAGGCGGCCGAAAAGCCCGTCATCGCCAGAAGGCCCAAGCAATAGACCGTGACAGAGACCACGACATCGAGCCCGGCGACATGCGCCAGCAGCCACAAGCTGGCATTGATGGCGAAGAGCACGCCCAGCACATGCATGACGGCATCGGCGTGATGCTCGATGCGGGAATATTCGCGCACGGCTTTGGAACGAAGCGACATGGCTCGAATTCTAGGGGCCCAATGCGGCGGCGATAAGACGGGAAAATCCCCTATGGCCCGGCCAAGGCTTGCGGCCCCCACCGCTTGCGGGCATGAGATGCCAGACCGAGAGGCGGAAAGGGCATGAGATGGCGGCCGGCAAGACCCCGAAAGGCACGATGGAAACGCTGTTCGCGACCGAACTCTATCGCGCGCAGCTCAGCGACAAGGCGCTCAACGAGGCGCTGGAGGCGACCTGCCTCGGCATCGCGCGCGAGGACATGGCCGGGCGGCGCTGGTCCAAGGAGCACGGCTATCGCGGCTACACTTCCTATGCCTCGCTCGACGACCTGCCGCAGCGCGCCAGCGTGTTTGCCGATCTGGTGGAGCATCTCGACACCCATGCCCGCGCCTTCGCCCGCGCCCTCGCCTTCGACATGGATGTGCGCCGGCTGGTGCTCGACAGTCTCTGGATCAATGTGCTGAAGCCGGGCGGCTTTCACACCGCCCATATCCATCCGCATTCGGTCCTGAGCGGCACCTATTATGTGCGCGTGCCGGAGGGGGCGAGCGCCATCCGCTATGAAGACCCGCGCCTGCCATTGCTGATGGCGGCCCCGCCGAAGAAGCCCAAGGCCGCACGCGCCCGGCAAACCTTCGTCAGCGCCGAACCCAAATCCGGCACGATCCTGATGTGGGAAAGCTGGCTGCGCCACGAAGTGCCGGTCAACACGGCCCGGACCGAGCGCATTTCGATCAGCTTCAACTATGCCGTGCAGTGAGCCCGGCCGCGCAGATCTAGATTCGAGTGATGTGCGAAGCTACCCCAGCCGGATCGGGTAGCGCTTGATGAAAGTCTCGAGTTTCTTTTCGAGATTGGGGACGTGGTATTCGCGATCCCAGGCGGTGAGCGCTTCAGCCCTGACGCGCTCGCGCGCCTCTTCCGGCAGCGAGCTCCAGACGGCGAGCACGGCGCTGCCCAGGCGGCGCACCAGCGTTTCCTCTTCGCTGGGATATTTGAAGGCCTTCTTCTGCGCGTTCTTGAAGGTCTCGGTTTCCGAGAAGGGTTTGGCGTCGGAAAAAGACTTGGTATCGGGCATTGGGGCGGTCCTCACATGGCCATCAAATGGGCTCGGGCCGGCGTGCCCCCCGCCGACGATCAAGCGGTGCTCTGCTGTGGCTCCCCGAGACCGCCTGCAAGTATAGCCAATTCGCCGCGCGGCGCGAGGGGGTGCGAGCGTCTATTCGGCTGCGGCTTATTCGCGGAGAACGCGATTGCCCTCACCGATCTGCAGCACGGTGGGCGTAAAGCGCCTGGCCTCGGCCTCGTCCATCTGCGCATAGGCGACGACGATGACGAGATCGCCCGGGTTCACGAGATGGGCGGCGGCGCCGTTGATCCCAATGGTCCCCGAACCTGCGGAAGCTTCGATCGCATAGGTTGTGAGCCGGGCGCCATTGGTGATGTCGAGCACATCGACCTGCTCATTGGGCAGGATGCCAGCCTCTTCCATCAATGCCGCATCGATAGAGATCGAACCGACATAATCGAGATCGGCCTCAGTCACCGTCGCGCGGTGCAACTTCGCCTTGAGCATGGTCAGGAGCATGGACGCACACCCTTCACGCGAAACGCGCGGCCTGCTCAACTATCCAGGAAGCTGCGCAGCTTGCGGCTGCGGCTCGGATGCTTGAGCTTCCTGAGCGCCTTGGCCTCGATCTGGCGGATGCGTTCGCGCGTCACCGAGAATTGCTGGCCGACTTCTTCCAGCGTGTGATCGGTGTTCATGCCGATGCCGAAGCGCATGCGCAGCACCCGCTCTTCGCGCGGCGTCAACGTCGCCAGAACGCGCGTCGTCGTTTCGCGCAAATTCGCCTGAATGGCCGCATCGATCGGCAGGACCGCATTCTTGTCCTCGATGAAATCGCCGAGGTGGCTATCCTCTTCGTCGCCGATCGGCGTTTCGAGCGAGATCGGCTCCTTGGCGATCTTGAGAACCTTGCGCACCTTTTCGAGCGGCATGGCCAGACGTTCGGCCAGCTCTTCCGGCGTCGGCTCGCGGCCGATTTCGTGCAACATCTGGCGCGAGGTGCGAACGAGCTTGTTGATCGTCTCGATCATGTGCACCGGAATGCGGATGGTGCGCGCCTGGTCGGCGATCGAGCGCGTGATCGCCTGACGGATCCACCATGTCGCATAGGTCGAGAACTTGTAACCACGGCGGTATTCGAACTTATCGACCGCCTTCATCAAGCCGATATTGCCTTCCTGGATGAGGTCGAGGAACTGCAGGCCACGATTGGTGTATTTCTTGGCGATGGAGATCACGAGCCGCAGATTGGCTTCGATCATCTCCTTCTTGGCCTGACCCGATTCGCGCTCGCCCTTCTGCACCGTCTGCACGATGCGGCGGAAATCGACGATGGAGGTGCGCATCTGCTGCGCCAGCGCCTGAATCTCGTCGCGCAGCTCGCCGATGCGATCCTTTTCCTCGACGGCAAATTCCTTCCAGCCCGGCGACGACAGCCGGCCGACGCGTTTGGCCCAATTGGGATCGAGCTCATTGCCGAAATGCTGCTTGAGAAAATCGGAGCGGTCGACGCCATGGCTTTCCGCAAGGCGCAGGATGCGGCCTTCAAGCGACACAAGGCGCTTGTTGATGCCGTACATCTGATCGACCAGCGCTTCGATGCGGTTGTTGTTGAGCTTGAGGCCCTTAACGAGATCGACCGTGTCGAGGCGCAGCTTCTTGAAGCGGCGTTCCTGGCTGGTGGAGAGCTCGTCATCGGCGAGCTGGGCTTCCACGCTCGCGTCCTGCAATTTGCCCAGCTTCTTGTAGAGCGAGGCAATATTGTCGAGCGTCTCCAGCACCTGCGGCTTGAGGGCCGCTTCCATGGCGGAGAGCGGCAGATTGCCTTCGTCCTCATCGTCGCCATCGTCGCCGCCTTCGGCCTGGCCATTGGCTTGGCCATTGTTCTGGCCATCGCCCTGGCCATTGGCCTGCCCGTTGGGCTGGCCACTGACCTGGCCGTTGACGAAGGCCTTGGCGACATCCGGCTTCCTGGCTTCGGGCTTGACCGCTGCATGGCCGTTGACGGTTTCACCGCCGGCTTCGCTGTCGCCATCCTCATTGCCCGGATTGGCATTGTTCTGCGCATCGGGGCCGGCGCCATACATCGCTTCGAGATCGATGATGTCGCGCAGCAGCACCTTGCCTTCGTTGAGTTCGTCGCGCCACACGGTGAGCGCCTCGAAGGTCATCGGGCTTTCGCACAATGCGCCGATCATCAATTCGCGGCCGGCCTCGATACGTTTCGCGATGGCGATTTCGCCTTCGCGCGACAACAGTTCGACCGAACCCATCTCGCGCAGATACATGCGCACCGGATCGTCGGTGCGGTCATACTGCTCGGACGCCTTGGCGGTGGTGGCGACTTCCTTGCCGTCGGTGGTGGCGGGCACATCGCCCTCGCCACCTTCCTCCTGCTCTTCGGATTCGATGACGTTGATGCCCATCTCGGACAGCATCGACATCGTGTCCTCGATCTGCTCGGACGACACCTTGTCGGAGGGCAGCACCTTGTTGAGCTCGTCATAGGTGACATAGCCGCGGGTCTTGGCGCGCGCGATCATCTTGCGCACGCCGACATCGGACATGTCGAGCAGCGGGGAATCGGCGTCTTCGCGCGCCGTCTGCGGTTCGGCCGGATCGGCCTTACCGCCTTTCCTGGCAGCCTTCTTGGGGGCTTCGGCCGGAGCCGGTTTTGCGGACGCGGACTTTGTTTTTGTTTGTTTTGTATCGAGCACTGTGTTTTCGGGTGTTTCGGCGACGGCCGCGAGCTTGGGCTCCGGCTTGGCCGCTGGTTTCGACGCGGACTTCGATTGCGGCTTGGCAGCAGCTTTCGCTGCGGGCTTGGCCGGAGCTTTGGCTTTGGCAGGCGCCTTTACGGCCGGCTTGGCAGCAGACTTGGGCGCCGTCTTCGTAGCGGAGGCCTTGGCGCTGGCCGGCTTGGCGGCTGCCGATTTCGCTTTCGGCGCAGCCTTGGCGGGCTGCGCGGCTTTGGTCTTCTTCGCGGCGGGTTTGGCGACCGCCTTCGTCTTGGCCTTCTCCGCCGGCTTTGCCTTGGCAGGCGCGGATTTGGAAGCAGCCTTCTTCGCCACCGCCGGTTTGGCAGGCGCGCGCTTGGCGGCAGCTTTCGCTGCCGGCTTCACGGATTTCTTCGCCTTCGCGTTCTTCTTCGTGACCACAACAGTTCCGTTGTTCGTCGCTGGGCAACCTCACATCCTAAAGGATGCTCATGCTGCCGGGTTCCATCCTATGCCCGCATCGCGCGGGATGAAGAGGCCGAGACGGGGCAAGCGATTGCCTGGCCGGCGTTGAATAATCCTATCCTAATCGTTCGGAAGCGGGCCGAGTAGGCGGTGGGCATCGCGCCAGCTTTCCTCCGTCGCCTCGGATTTGAAACGTTCCATGGCGCGGACCCGTTCAGGCCCCAGCTCTGCCATTTCGCGCAATTGCGCCACGACGCTGAGCCAGCGGGCCTCGACATCCTCGCCATTGGCGGCCTCCCCCTGGGCTCGCTTCTGTGCCTCGTCCGCCATGGCCATCGAACCGGCCGCACGTCGCGCCGAAAGGCGTTGGACGAGCTCAGCCAGACCTGAGCGTACGAGATGGGTCTCCAGCCCCTGTTTTTCAAGCCTGAAGCCGGAGGCGGCGAGGTTTAGGAGTTCATGGCGCAATTTGTCAAGGTTTGGATCGGAAAACGGCAGTGCCGCAAGGGTTTCCGCGTGGGTTACGGCCAGTTCCGGCTGCTCCAGAAGGAGGCTGGCCAGTTCCGCCTCCTTGACCCGCAAGGCCCCCGAGCGCCCCGACCGGGCCAAGAGGCTGTTCTTGACCGCCGGGGAGACGAATTCGGCGGCGCCCCAGCTCGAGCCCGGACGTCCGCCAACCCTGCCGCCGCGCGGCGGAAACCCGCCGCGGCCCCGACCAGTCCCATAGTCCGGGCGGCCACCGCTGTCCCGGGAGCCGCCGCCGCGGCGCTTGAAGGCCTCGAACACCCGCTCGCGGAAATCGGCACGGTAATAGTCGGCAATGGTCCTGTCGGAAATCCGGGCGACCAGCTCGGACAGGGCATGTTCCAGCCCCGCCCGGCGTTCCGGGGTGGAGAAATCCTTGTCCTCGGTCTCGGCGCGCCACAGCACCTGGCCCAGCGGCTCGGCGGCATCGAGGATCGTTTTCATGCCGGCTGGGCCTTGCGCCTTGATCAGCGTGTCCGGGTCCTCGCCCGGCGGCAGGAAGGCAAACCGCAGGGAATGGCCGGGCTTGAGATGCGGCAGGGCCAGATGGGCGGCGCGGGTCCCAGCCCGGAGGCCGGCGTCATCACCGTCGAAGGCCAGGATGGGCTCGGGCGCCACCCGCCACATCAGTGCGAGCTGATCCTCCGTCAGGGCGGTGCCCAAGGGCGCCACGGCATGGGCGAAGCCGGCCCGCACCAGCGCGATCACATCCATATAGCCCTCGGCCAGGATGATGGTGCCGGATTTGAGCGCCGCCGCCCGCGCCTTGGCGAGATTGTAGAGATTGTGCCCCTTGGAAAAGAGCGTGGTGTCGCCGGTGTTGATGTATTTGGGCTTGGCGTCGGGATCGAGCGCCCGGGCGCCGAAGGCGATGATACGGCCGCGGCCATCGGCGATCGGGAAGGTGACCCGGTTGAAGAAGAAATCGCGGGGACCGCGCCCCTCCTGCGCCGGACGGGCGAGGCCTGCCGCCACCATGTCGTCGATGGTGATGTTCTTGGTTTTCAGATGCTCGATCAAAGGGTTGCTGCCGGCCCCACCACCGGACGGGGCAAAGCCAAGACCGAATTCGCGGGCCGCCGCCATATCGAGGCCGCGCTTCGCCAGATAGTCCCGCGCCGCCTGGCCCGCGGGCGCCGCGAGCTGCTCCTCGAAAAAGGCACTGGCCGCCGCGACGATGTCGTAGAGCGATTTCTTCTTCTGCTCGCGGGCTTCGTCCTCGGCCGACCATTTGGGCAGCTCCACACCCGCTTCGCCCGCCAGCCGCTCGACGGATTCCGGAAAGCTCAGCCCCTCGGTCTCGATCAGCCATTTGAAGGCGTCGCCGCCGGCGCCACAGCCGAAGCATTTGTAGGTGCGCCGCTCGTTCTCGACCTTGAAAGAGGGCGACTTTTCCTGGTGAAACGGACAGCAGCCCCACATGACCTTGCCCTTGCGGACAAGCTTCACCCGCCGTCCCACAAGCTGGACGAGGTCCGTCCGCCGGAGGATTTCATCGAGAAGGCCCTGGCCGTAGCGCATGGGTGAACTCTATGCCGTTTCCGCCTGTCCGTATCCCGCCCCGGCACGGATTCCTGTGGGCTGCGGCCGCGACGAGGATGAAATGCCCAGCCGGGCCGGCCACCCGCCTTTCGGCGGGAGCCTCAACAATTTGTAGTATTGAACGACCCTATACCACCAATATCTAATACAACCATGCTGGTTGGATCTTCCTCTGCGGGCGATGCCTCGCCACGCGTTCTTGCGCCTCAGCGCTGGATGGCACTGGTCTCGGCCGTGGAACGGCTGGCCGTTACGCAGACGCTCGAGGACGTGATCACGGTCGTTCGCGACACGGCCCGGGCGATTTCGGGCGCCGACGGCGTGACATTCGCCATGAGAGACGGCGAGAACTGCTACTACATCGAAGAAGATGCCATCGGGCCGCTCTGGAAGGGACGGCGCATTCCGCTCACCGACTGCCTTGCAGGCTGGTGCATGCTGAACAATCGCACGGCGGCAGTCTCCGACATCTATCAGGACGAGCGAATTCTGAGGGAGGTGTATCGGCCGACCTTTGTAAATAGCATCGTCATGGTGCCGGTAAAGACGGAAGACGCCATCGCGGCGATCGGCTCCTACTGGTCGGAGAAACGCGCGTTCGATGCGGGCGAGATCGCGTTGCTGGACGCGCTGGCGCGCTCGACGGCGGCGGCGTTGACCGTGGTGCAGATGCGCCGGAGCCTGCGTGAAAGCAATGAGCGCCTCAGCATGGCGCTGACGGCGGGCGAACTCGGCACCTGGGAAATGCATCTGCCGAGCGAAACCTATACTGCCTCGCCGATGACCAGAGCCAATTTCGGTTTCGCGCCCGGCATGGAGCTGACGCGCGAGACCGTGCGCGCCGCCATCCATCCCGACGATCTGGAGGCTACGCGCCTTGCCTTTGCCCAAGCCATCCGCGACGACGCTGATATCCGGATCGAGCTGCGCAATCTGAGGCCCGACGGAACGATACGCTGGATCGTGCTGCGCGGCCGCGCCGCCCAAGACGCCAATGGTGTTCCCGTGCGCCTCAGCGGCGTGTGCGGCGATGTTACCTATCGTCGCGAAGCCAAGGACCGGATGGACCGGCTGCAATCGGACATCGCCCATATCGGGCGGCTGACCGAAATGGGTGAGATGGTGTCGGCGTTCGCCCATGAGCTGCGCCAGCCGCTGACGGCGGCCAACAATTATCTCTCCGCCGCCAAGCGTTTCCTCGCGCGGGAAGAGACGCCGACTGCGCGCGTCAATGAGCTGATCGCGAAGGCGGACGAACAATTCCGGCGCGCCACGCAGATCATCCAGCGCATTCGGGACTTTGCCGCAAAGAGCGATACGAAAACCGCGCCGGAAGACCCGAATGCGCTGATCCGCGAAGCCGTGGAGCTGGCGCGCCTGGACCCGCGCCATCGCGGCGTTTCCGTGCGCATCGACGCCCCCAGATCGCTGCCGCAAATTGCCGTCGACAAGGTGCAGATTCTGCAGGTGCTTCTGAACCTGTTGCGCAACGCTTTCGAAGCCATGGAAGACAGCAAGACGCGAAACGTCATCGTGCGCGCGCGGATGGTCGGGCGCGGAGAATGGGCCGAACTCTCGGTCAACGATACCGGGCCCGGCCTTTCACAAGAGGTGACGGAGAAACTGTTCCAGCCCTTCGTCACGACCAAGGACAGCGGCATGGGCGTCGGCCTTTCAATCTGCCGCACCATTGTGGAAAACCATGGCGGCAGGATGTGGGCGCAATCCGAACCTGGACATGGTGCAAGCTTCCGCCTGACCGTGCCGGTGGCCCAGCGCGCTCAGGCGTCGAGCGTCTTGACGAAGTGAAAGCTCGTGATCGAGAGCCCTTCGCGAAAATAAAAATGGTGGGCGCGCGTGCGGTGCGTTCCGGAATCGAGGTGGAAAGTATGGCAGCCTTCATCGCGCGCGAATTGTTCCATCCAGCGCATCAGCGCTTTGGCATAACCGAGGCCGCGATAGTCTTCGAGGCAGATCAGATCGTCCACATAGAGCGATGAGCCCAACGCCAGATAATCGCCAAGACGGAAACCGGCGCAGGCAACAGGTTCGCCACTTTCGTTTTCGGCATAGATGAGTTGATAGCCCTGCCCCCGCTGGCGCGCGACGCGTTCGACCAGTTCGCCCGCATCCTCGAGATGCGGGCGCAATTCGCGGATCACCGCAAAGAGCCGCGCCACATCGGCATCGGTTTCGGCGTGTTTGATTGCAATGGACATGGCGGCGGACTCGCGAGCTTCACGTCACGCTAGCCCTGTCACGAGAGCGCGTCGATCCGCAGGCGTGCATAACGGCCACGCGGATCGCGCGAACTTATGCCCCGCTCAACAGCCCCTTCACCGTGCCGGAAGCCTTGGCGAAATCCATCTGCCCGGCATAGCGCTCTTTCAGCGCCGCCATGACCTTGCCCATATCCTTCATCGAGGCCGCGCCCAACTCGCCGATCACGGCGGCGATGGCGGCCTCAGCTTCCGCGGCCTCCATCTGCTTGGGCATGAAGTCGCGAATGATGGCGATTTCCTCGCGCTCCTGAGCGGCGAGTTCCGGGCGGCCACCCTTGTCATAGGTTTCGGCCGATTCCTCGCGCTGCTTGATCATCTTGGCGAGCAGCGACAACACCTCGTCATCAGCCACGCCGTCGCGGCTGGTTTCGGTGCGGGCGGCGATATCGCGATCCTTCACGCCCGCTAGAATCATGCGCAGCGTGCCGACCCGGCGTTGGTCCTTGGCCTTCATGGCCTCCTTGAGCGCCGAATTGAAGCTGTCGCGCAAACCCATGTCCTGCTCCGCAAATTGGAAAGAATCACTCTACTCCGCCTGCGGCCATTGTTCAAGCAATTGAAAATAAAGGGAAATTTCTGCAGTCCAGCGGCTTGACCCTGCGCCGTCACATTTCTATCTTCCGCCGACTCCTACGAACGGTTTCCGCCATGTCCGATGCCCCTTCCGCGCCCGCCGAGACCACGGCGGGCCCGCTTTCGCGCAAGCACGGCACCGCCGTTCTGGTTCTGGCGGACGGCACGGTGTTCGAGGGCCACGGCTTTGGCGCGGCGACCAGCGCCGTGGGCGAGGTCTGCTTCAACACGGCGATGACGGGCTATCAGGAGATCCTGACCGATCCCTCCTATGCCGGGCAGATCGTGGCCTTCACCTTCCCGCATGTCGGCATCGTCGGCACCAATGACGAGGACGTCGAATCCACGACGCCGGTGGTGCGGGCCATGGTCGTGCGCGCCGATGCCGCGGAGCCCTCCAGCTACCGCAACATGGAAACGCTAAGCCGCTGGCTGGCGCTGAAGAATATTCCCGGCATTGCCGGACTCGACACCCGTGCGCTGACGGCCTGCATCCGCAAACAAGGCATGCCGCATGGCGTCGTCGCGCATGATCCGAAGGGCAAGTTCGACATCGACGCGCTGGTCAAACAGGCGCGCGACTTCTCGGGGCTTGTCGGGCTCGACCTCGCCAAGGACGTGACCTGCCGGCAGATGTATCGCTGGACCGAGACGCCGTGGGTCTGGGACGAAGGCTTCGGCGAGCAGGCCGCGCCGACATGGCGCGCGGTGGTGCTCGACTATGGCGTCAAGCGCAACATCCTGCGCGAACTGGCGGGTCTCGGCGCAGAGGTGATCGTGCTGCCGGCCAGTGCCAGCTACGACGATGTGATGCGCCATTCGCCCGATGGCGTGCTGCTCTCCAACGGTCCGGGCGATCCGGCGGCGACGGGCGCCTATGCAATCCCGACCATCAAGGCGCTGGTCGACACGAAGGTGCCGCTGTTCGGCATCTGCCTCGGCCACCAGATGCTGTCGCTGGCGTTGGGCGCGAAGACCCATCACATGGCGCAGGGGCATCACGGCGCCAACCATCCGGTGAAAGATCTGGAGACCGGCAAGGTCGAGATCGTGTCGATGAATCACGGCTTCACCGTGGATCGCGACAGCCTGCCCAAAGGCGTGAAAGAGACTCACATCTCGCTGTTCGACAAGACCAATTGCGGGCTGCGTGTCGAAGGCCGCGAGATCTTCTCGGTGCAGTATCACCCCGAGGCCTCGCCGGGCCCGCAGGATTCGCACTATCTGTTCGAGCGTTTCGCGAAAGCGGCGCGCGGTTAGCGCCGCAGCTCCAGCACATCCATAACCGATTCCTGGAGCGGGAACGGCATTTCCAGGCGGAAATGGCCCGGGCCGATCTTCGTCAAAAGACCGATCTGATCGTCGGGCGTGACCGGCGCGCCGACCGTGGCGCCGTCGCCGGAATAGGCATGGCGCGGCTCGCCGATCACCGACGAGGCGCCGAGATAGACAAAGCGGCCGTCGCCCTTGGGATAGAGATAGCCATTGGTGTATTGGCTGCCGGAAAGCTTTTCGAGATAGGGCCCGCCGCCCTTCATCGAGATGCGGCAGCGGAACCAGGAATAGATCACATCCGGCGTGATGCCGCCGAGCTTGATGGTGCGGCAGCGGTAATTTCCCGGCAGCGACGACACCGACGCGGGTTCGCCACGCGCGTCCATCACCGCATGGATGGTGGAAACGTCGCTGGCCGAGGCGCCGCCTTGCGCTTCGGACATCGCTTTGCTGCGCGACTCGTCAATGCGCGCGAGGCGCTGCTGGTCGAATTGCGAGGCGACGTCCTGCCAACCGGCCTGGGCTGCCGTGGCACAAAGGGCGAGGCCCGTGGCCAGAATAAGCGTTATCGCCTTGCGCATGGATTGCCCCTCGCGTCCGTCAGTCGCCGTTTTCGGGCGCCTGCCAGCCTTTCAGATCGGCCGTCGGCGGCATGCCGACAATGTTGAACCCGGCATCGACGAAATGGACTTCGCCCGTCACGCCGCCGGAAAGTTCGCTGAGCAGATAGAGCGCGGCACCGCCGACATGATCGAGCTCGACCGATTTCTTGAGCGGGGCATGCGTCTTGTTCCACTTGAACACCATGCGCGCATCGCCCACGGCCGAGCCGGCCAAAGTGCGCATGGGGCCCGCCGAGATCGCGTTGACGCGGATGCCATCATGCCCGAGATCGGCCGCGAGATAGCGTACGCTGGCTTCCAGCGCCGCCTTGGCCACGCCCATCACATTGTAGTTCGGCATGACGCGGCTGGCGCCGAGATAAGTCAGCGTCACCATGGCCCCACCGCCATGACCGGCATCGGTCGACATCAGCTTGGCGGCGCGCTGCGCCACGGCGGTGAAAGAGTAGCAGGAGATTTCGAGCGTGCGGCGGAAATTCGCGCGGCTCGTATCGACATAGCGGCCCTTGAGTTCGTCGCGATCGGAAAAGGCGATGGCATGGACGAGGAAATCGAGCTTGCCCCATTCCGTGGCCAACGTGTCGAACACGGCGTCGAGCTGCTCGTCGCTTTCGACATCGGCCGGCATCACCAGTGTCGAGCCGACGGACGCAGCCAACGGCTTCAACCGCTTGGCTTGCGCGTCGCCCTGATAGGTGAAGGCGATCTCGGCACCCTGGGCGGACAGCATGCGCGCGATGCCCCAGGCGATCGAATGATCGTTGGCGACACCCATGACCAGGCCGCGTTTGCCCGCCATCAGGTTTCCACGCGGTGTTTCGGCCTCAGCCATTCGGTGCCCTTTCAGGGTCTGTACCAATTCGGGACAGGCCCGGTGCCTCGTCCCCATTCCCAGCAAGATTCATGCGCGCACGGCGCGTCAGTCTTCGAGACGCTGAAACACCAGCACGGCATTGGTGCCGCCGAAGCCGAAGCTGTTCGACATGGCGACATTGATCTTCGCATCGTCGATGCGCTTGCGGACGATGTTGGCGCCCTCCACCACCGGATCGAGCTCCTCGATATTGGCGCTTTCGGCGATGAAGCCGTGGCGCATCATCAGAAGCGTATAGATCGCCTCATGCACGCCGGCTGCACCCTGGCTGTGACCAGTCAGGGACTTCGTGGCGCTGATGGGCGGCATGTCCTTGCCGAAGACTTCGCGGATAGCTTCGATCTCCGGGATATCGCCCACCGGCGTCGAGGTGGCGTGCGGATTGATGTAATCGACCGGCGCCTTCACCTTTTCGAGCGCCATCTGCATGCAGCGCACCGCGCCTTCGCCCGACGGCGCGACCATGTCGGCGCCATCGGCGGTGGCGCCGTAGCCGACCAGCTCGGCATAGATTTTCGCACCGCGCGCACGCGCATGTTCCAACTCTTCGAGCACGACGATGCCGCCACCGCCCGAGATCACGAAACCGTCGCGGTTCTTGTCATAGGCGCGCGACGCTTTTTCTGGTGTCTCATTATATTTCGACGACATCGCGCCCATGGCGTCGAACAACACCGACAGCGTCCAGTCGAGCTCTTCGCCGCCACCGGCGAACATGATGTCCTGCTTGCCCCACTGGATCATCTCGGCGGCGTTGCCGATGCAATTGGCGCTCGTCGAGCAGGCCGAGCTGATCGAATAATTGACGCCCTTGGTCTTGAACCAGGTCGACAGATTGGCCGAGCAGGTGGACGACATCGCCTTGGGCACCGCGAAGGGGCCGACACGCTTGGGGCCTTTGCCTTCTTCGCGGGTGACGTCGGCGGCGGCGACAATGGCTTTCGTCGAGGGCCCGCCCGAGCCGACAATCAGCCCAGTGCGCGGGTTCGAGACCAGCTCTGGCGGCAGCCCGGCATCGGCAATCGCCTGGTTCATCGCAATCCAGGCATAGGCCGCGCCATCGCCCATGAAGCGCCGGGCCCGGCGATCGACCTCCTTGTCGAGATCGACTTTAAGGCTGCCTTGCACCTGCGAGCGGAAACCGAGCCTTGTGTAATCCTCGGCGGCGACGATGCCGGATTTGGCGGCGCGCAGGCTGGCGGTGACCTCTTCGGCATTGCTGCCGATCGACGACACGATGCCCATGCCGGTGACGACGACGCGTCTCATGGACCCATTCCTTCTAAAATTGGGTGCCCGCCCGGTGGCCCGGACGGGGCTGCGAAACCCATATCAGGCGCAGCCTCGCAGGATAAGGGCTGCGGAGCGGGTTGTCAGGATTGCGGTTCAGGCAGGAACCGCGGCGGGCTGGCCGGCTTGCGCTTCGGTGAACAGGCCCACGCGCAAATCCTTGGCCTCGAAGATGGTCTCGCCATCGACCTTGACGATGCCGTCGGCCACGCCGACGACCAGCCTGCGCATGATCACGCGCTTGAAATCGACGCAATAGCTGACGAGCTTGTTGGAGGGCAGCACCATGCCGCTGAACTTCGCCTCGCCCATGCCGAGCGCACGGCCCTTGCCGAGGCCGCCCATCCAGCCCAGGAAAAAGCCCGCCATCTGCCACAGCGCGTCCAGCCCCAGGCAACCCGGCATCACCGGATCGTTCTGGAAATGGCATTTGAAGAACCAGAGATCCGGGTTGATATCGAATTCGGCCTCGACGCTACCCTTGCCATGGCTGCCGCTATCGGCCGCGATCTTGGTGATGCGGTCGAGCATCAGCATGGGTGGCAGGGGCAGCTTGGCATTGCCTTCACCGAACAGCTCACCCCGTGCGCAGGCAAGTAGCCCATCCTTATCGAAACTCGATTTGCGTGCCGACATGCGAAAAACCACCCATTCGAAAGTTCCGGCCACCCCCGGATCCGGGCCCTCTTGAAAGCAGGGGCTTGGCGGCCGATATTTTGTTTGTTAGAAGCATTCTAACCAATGATCGGTCAGGCTGCAGCCTAGCAAACATGAAGCGCGGGTGTCAGCCGTGCAAGGGGCGGAAATTCAGGCCCCACCGGTCACGTGTGCGGAACGGAGAAATGGCCCAAAAGGCAGAAAAATTCGGAGCGGAAGAGGCATCCGCGCGGCTGCGCGCCGCGGGGCTGAGGCCGACGCGCCAGCGCATCGCGCTTGCCGATCTGCTGTTCCGCAAGGGCCATCACCACCTGACTGCCGAATCACTACATGACGAAGCGGCCGAGGCCGGGGTCAGCGTCTCTCTGGCGACCGTCTACAACACGCTGCACCAGTTCACCGAGGCGGGCATGCTGCGCCAGGTTGTGGTGGATGCCGCCCGCTCCTATTTCGACACGAATGTTGATTCCCATCAGCATTTCTTCGCCGAGGACGATGGTACCTTGATCGATATTCCCGGCGATGCCATTGCGGTGGCCGGCGTTCCGGCCCCGCCCAGGGGGATGGAAATCGACCGGGTCGACGTCGTCATCCGCATCAAGCGGTCCTGAAGCAGGACGGCTTCTTAATCTTCTGCCCATATTTGTACAAAACACTTTAGAATAATTCTAAAGTGTTGACAGCCGCTCTGCGCGGGCGCAAGGTCCGTCCCGCGCGCGGCGGCCGCCCTTCGATTTGTCGAAGCGGCAACGCCCCGCCCGATCACAAGTTCGTTCGCAAGGGAAGAAGGAGAACTCCCATGGCTGCCCTCAAAGGCTCCAAGACTGCCAAGAATCTGGCCGACGCGTTTGCCGGTGAAAGCCAGGCCAACCGCCGCTACCTCTATTTCGCGCAGAAGGCCGACGTCGAAGGCTACAATGATGTCTCGACTGTGTTCCGCTCCACCGCGGAAGGCGAGACGGGCCACGCCCATGGCCATCTCGAATTCCTCGAGGCCGTTGGCGATCCGGCCACGGGCAAGCCGATCGGCGACACCTCGACCAATTTGAAGTCCGCCATCGCCGGCGAGACCCACGAATACACCGACATGTATCCGGGCATGGCCAAGACGGCGCGCGAAGAAGGCTTCGACGAGGTCGCCGACTGGTTCGAGACCCTGGCCAAGGCCGAGAAGTCCCATGCCGGCCGCTTCCAGAAGGCCCTCGACACGCTGGGCCAGTAAGACGCGTGGGCGAGTAGCGAAGCGCGACCAGATCGCGTCCGCTGCTCGCCATCGCCGCCTCCTGCACATTCCTCACTCCTCACGAGATCCCATGTCCCGCGAAGGCAGCCTCGAAGCCCCCACGCGCCATCCGCTCGATTGGCAGAACCCGGACTTCTATGACGAAGCCAAGCTCGATGCCGAAATGCGCCGCGTCGGCGACATCTGTCATGGCTGCCGGCGCTGCTTCAATCTGTGCGATTCCTTCCCGCGGCTGTTCGACCTGGTCGACAACAGCCCCGACGAGATGGAGGGCGTGAAGAGCGAAGATTTCGCCGCCGTCGTCGAAGCCTGCACGCTGTGCGACATGTGCTTCATGACGAAATGCCCCTACGTGCCGCCGCATGAATTCCAGCTCGACTTCCCGCATCTGATGCTGCGCTACCGCGCCGTCGAAGCGAAGAACGGCAAGTCCAATTTTATCGCCCGCCAGCTGGGCGAGATGGACCGCAACGGAACGCTGGCGCGCTTCGCCAGCCCGGTGATCAACTGGGCGAGCGAAAAATCCAACGGACTGACGCGCCCGGTCATGTCGGCCGCCCTCGACATCGACCGCGATGCCGAGCTACCGAAATTCCATACCAGGACCTTCGTCGCCGCAGATCGCGGCGACCCCGTCACGGCCAATGAGGCCGCGCCCGCATTCGGCAAGCGCAAGGCTGCGCTGTTTGCGACCTGCTTCGTCAATTACAACAAGCCGGAAACGGGGCTGGCCGCGCGCGCCGTGCTCAATCATCTGGGCGTCGAGACGCGCGTCGCCTATCCCGGCTGCTGCGGCATGCCCTTCCTCGAACAGGCCGAGCTCGACCGCGTGGCGGAAAACGCCGCCAAGGTGTCGAAGGAACTCGTCAAGCTGATCGACGAAGGCTACGACATCGTCACGCTGACGGCCTCCTGCGGGCTGATGTTCAAATTCGAATGGCCGCTGATCGTGCCCGGCAACGCGGACGTAAAGAGGTTGGCCGCAAACACCTTCGACATCGACGAATATGTCGTCGATGTCGCCAAGAAAGACGGCCTGCCGGAAGGCCTTTCCGCGCTCGAAGACGGCGTGACGGTGCACCTGCCCTGCCATTCGCGCGCGCAGAATATGGGGCCCAAGGCGGCCGAGATGCTGAAGATGATTCCGGATACGCCGGTCGACGTGATCGAGCGTTGTTCGGGCCATGGCGGCACTTTCGGCGTTCTCAAGGAAACCCATGGCCTGGCCAAGAAGATCGGCCGGCCCGTGTTCCGCACAGCCGCAACCCAGGCCCGCGGCCACATCGCCTCAGATTGTCCACTGGCGGGTTTGCACATACTGAACGGCGCGCGCGAAGCCGCGGCCAAGGAGGGCAAGGAATTGCCCGCCAAATCCGCCGAGCACCCGATCGAGATCTTCGCCCGCGCCTATGGTTTGAAGGAGTAAAGCAATGAGCGCGAGCGAACGGCGTGTCACGCAAGCTGACATTATGGACCTCACAGAATACACGGCCCAGCGCAAGGAAATGCGCAAGGCGCTGGTGGCTGAGAAGAAGAACCGCCGCATGGAAGTGGGCCCCTTCGCCACCTTTCATTTCGAAAGCTATGAGACGATGTGGGCGCAGATCATGGAGATGCTCTACATAGAAAAAGGCGGCGAAGAGCAGATTCAGGGCGAACTCGACACCTATAATCCGCTGATCCCGCAGGGCAGTGATCTGATTGCCACGCTGATGCTGGAGATCGACAGTCCGGAGCAAAGGGCGCGCGAACTCTATCGCCTCGCCGGCATCGAAGAAGCGACCTATATCGAACTGGCGGGCCAGCGCATTGCCGGCCGCCCGACCGAATATGACGAGCGCACCACACCCGACGGCAAGACAAGTTCGGTCCACTGGGTGCGCTTTACTTTCACGGATGAAGACAAGAAGAAATTTGCAGATCCGTCCGTGCCGGCAATCCTCGGAGTTGCCCATCCTGCCTATGGCCACATGGCCGTGATTGCGCCGGAGACGCGCGCAGCGCTGGCCAGGGATTTCGCCTAGCGCGGAACATAGGGCGCGCGTAAAGTCATTCTCGATTCGGGGGACATTATGCGCGTACTTATTTCCGGCGCCGGGATGGCCGGATTGACCCTTGCCGCTTTGCTGCGCCAGCGCGGCATCGATGCCGACATCATCGACCGCGCGCCGGATTTCGATCATGCCGGCTATGTGCTGGGGCTTTATCCGCTCGGCAATCGCGTGCTCCACGGGCTCGGCGTCTATGACGAATTCGCCGCGGCCAGCGAGGCGATGGACGACTATGTCGTTGCCGGCGCCAATGGACGCGAGATCAAGCGTTTCGATTTTCGTCCCTTCACCGGACGCTACGGCGATATCCGCATGCTGGGGCGCGCCGATCTGCTGCGACTCTTGAACCGCGCCAATGGCGACACCCCGATCCGTATGAACACCACCATCGCCACCATGACGGACAATGGCGACACGGTACGCGTTCGCACGTCCGATGGTGCGGAAAAAGATTACGATCTCGTCGTCGGCGCCGACGGTATCCATGCGCAATCGCGCCGCCACGTCTCTCCGAAGAATGAAATTTTCGACAGCAAATGGGCCTGCTGGGCGTGGTGGACGGAGCGGGGCGATCTGCCGGCTGGCACCGTGCAGGAGCAATGGGGGGCGGGGCGCTTCATCGGCCTTTATCCCACGCCGACGCGGTTGGGCGTCGTTGCCGCGGCACCGGCGCGTGCGCTTGGCTTTGGCGCCATTCAAGGCCGCCAGATGCGCATGCATGAAGTGTTCGGCAAGATGAAGGGCCGCGCCCGCGATATCATCGACAGCTTCCCGAACGACGATGGCGAGATGTTCTACTGGAAGCTCGACGACCAACGCGCCAAACACTGGATCAAGGGCCGCGTCGTGCTGCTGGGCGATGCTGCGGCGGCCTTCCTGCCGACGGCGGGGATCGGCGCCTCCATGGCCATGGAATCGGCGGCCGTGCTGGCCGACGAGCTCTCCCGCGCCGATGCGAAATCGGTTCCGCTGGCGCTAAGCTTTTACGAAAAGCGCCGGCGCACCCGCGTCGAAGCCGCGCAGGACGACAGCCGCAAGCTCTCGAAGCTGATGTTCCTGCGCAGTCCGGTTCTCGGTTTCCTGCGCAACCAGTCGGTCAAGATGATGTCGCTCAAGAGCCTGGCCAAGGACATCGTCAAGATGCTGGGCGAACCGATCTAACGCAACGTCAACCCCGTTGCCCGTTCCAGTTCCCCGATCGCCTGCGGGCCGGACACAACCTTGATCGTCGTCATGCCCATGGCGCGCGCCGGTTTCAGATTGACGCCGAGATCGTCGAGATAGATGCAGGCGCCAGGGTCAACGTCCAGCGTCTCGCACATGAGTGCATAGATCTTGGGATCGGGTTTCCGTAGCCCCACCTTTGAGCTTTCGATCAGATGAATCGAACATCTCCATGATTTCGCTCTTGTAGAGATTGGCCGGCGTACCGGCCCCGGCCGCCTGCATCGACGGGACGTTGTTGGTGATGCAGCCGGTCTTGAGACCAGCCGCGCGGATGCGGCGCAGCGCCTCGATCATTTCGGGGCGGAAATCGCCCGCCAGAAGCGGAATGATGTCGCGGCCGGTGACGTCGTGGCCCAAGGCGCGCGCTTCGGCGGCGAATTCCCTGTCGAAGGTATCGAGATCGGTTTCGGCCCGTTCGAAGCGCGCCCAGGCGTTCTCCAGGTGGTTGGCGGCATTGATTTGCCGGATCAGGTTTTCGGGCAATCCCCGTTCGCGCTCGTAACGCGCAAAGGCCTCGAACGGCGAAGAGGTGAAGACCCCGCCGAAATCCCAGATCACCGCGTCCATCATTGCTCAACCCTCGAATAGCGCTCTTGCGCAGAACACGCTGCCGGGCCCTAATCGGTCAAGAGCTATGGGAGGCCAGAGATGGATCACGAGATCATCCTGCACAATTTCGCGACGTCACCCTTCTCCGAAAAGATCCGGCTGATCTTCGGCATGAAGGGGCTCGCCTGGCGCTCTGTCGAGATCCCGATGATGCTGCCCAAGCCGGAGCTGATGCCGCTCACGGGCGGCTATCGCAAGACGCCGGTGATGCAGATCGGCGCCGATATCTATTGCGACACCCAGCGCATCATCCGCGAGCTGGAACGGCGCTTTCCCCAATCCAGCCTGATGCCGCGCGGCCATGGCCTGCCCTATGCTGTCGGCTTCTGGGCCGACCGGCCCTTCTTCATGGCGACGGTGCCGGTGATCTTTGCCGAGATCGGCGATGCGCTTCCGGACGAATTCAAGAAGGACCGCGAAGCCATGTCGGGCAATTTTTCGGTCGAAACGATGAAACGGGCCGCGCCCTTCATGCGCGATCAATGGCGCGCCCATGCCGGGTTCCTGGCCGAACAGCTTTCCGACGGGCGCAGCTTCCTCGAAGGCGACAATCCCGGCATCGCCGATGCCCATGGCTATATGAATCTGTGGTTCCTCAAAGGCGCGCTACCAGATCTGGCCGATGCCTTCCTCAGCGAATGGTCCAAGCTTGGCTTCTGGTTCACGCGGCTTTCCGCCATCGGCCATGGCGAGAAGACCGAGATGGATGCGAAGGAGGCACTTGCCATCGCCAAGGCCGCCGAGCCGACGGCCGAGCCGAGCGAGGACGAACATGATCCGCGCGGCCTCAAACCCGGCATGCGCGTGAGCGTCGCCGCCGACGATTACGGCCGCGATCCGGTCGAAGGTGAGATCATTTACTCCAACGCACAGGAGATCGCGATCCGGCGCACCGACCCCGCGGTCGGCACTGTGGCGGTGCATTTTCCGCGCGCCGGGTTCTTCGTGACACCCCTATGACCGCAGCCGCACGCGAAACCGTCGACTGTCCGGCAGGCCGGATCAGCGGACTGCGGAGCGGTGACGTTGCGCGCTTCGCGGGCATACCCTATGCAAAGCCGCCCACCGGCGCGCGGCGTTGGCGCATGCCCGAAGCGCTGGAACCCTGGGCGGGCTCACGCGATGGCACACATTTCGGCGATGTCTGCCCACAGGCGCCGACGCAGGTCGAGCTGCTCATGGGCGCGACCATGGGCGAGCAATCCGAAGATTGCCTCTATCTCAATGTCTGGACGCCATCTGTCTCTGGCAAGCGGCCGGTCATGGTGTGGATCCATGGCGGCGCCTTCATGATCGGCGCCGGCAGCCAGTCGGTCTATCAGGGCGAGGCGCTGGCCGCCCATGACATCGTGCTGGTCACGCTCAATTACCGGCTCGGCGCCTTCGGCTTCGCAAATCTCAAGGATGCGAGCGAGGGCGCGCTTCCCGCCACCGGCAGCGAAGGCTTGGCCGACCAGATCATGGCGCTGCATTGGGTGAAGCAGAACATCGCATCCTTCGGCGGCGATCCGGACAACATCACCATCTTCGGCGAATCGGCGGGTGGCATGAGCGTCAGCGCGCTGCTGGCCGCGCCGGCCGCGAAAGGATTGTTCCACAAGGCCATCGCTCAATCGGGCGCGGCCCATATCGGCTATGACCGCGAACGCTCGACGCGCGTCGGCCATGCGGTGCTGAAGCATCTGGGTCTGGGCACGCAGGACGCGGCCAAGGCGCTGGAGCTGCCCTATGGCGCCTTGGTCGGCGCGCAGATCGCGGTGCAGGCCGATGCGCGCGAAGGCAAGGACGGGCGCAAGCTCGGCGCCATGCCGTTCCAGCCCGCGCTTGACGGGCAGATCCTGCAAGGCCCGCCCATCGACGCCATCCGCGCCGGATCGAGCGCCGGCATTCCGCTTCTGACCGGCACCACGCGTGAGGAATGGAAACTCTTTACCGCGCCCAATCCGGCCAGCCGGCTGATGAGTGCGAAGAGCCTGACCGGCCGCATCGACCGCATCGCAGGCGAGCACGCGCCCGAGATGCGCGCGGTCTATGAAGAGGGCTCGGTGTTCGAGCGTTTCAACGCCTATATGACCGACAAGAACTTCACCCAGCCTTGCATCCGCCTGCTCGAAGCTCAGGGTGCGCATGCACCGGTCTATGCTTATCGCTTCGATTGGCGTTCGAAACTTCTGGGCGGGATCATGGGCTCCTGCCACGCGCTGGAGCTGGGCTTCCTCTTCGGCTCCTATCGCGAACGCATGGCCGGAGCGTTCTTCGGCAAGGGACCGGAGGCCGATGCGCTCTCGGCGGTCATGATGGGCGCCTGGACCCATTTCGCCCGCCACGGCACGCCGCAAGCCGCCGAGACCGGGCCTTGGCTGCATTACGACACAACTGACCGCGCGACGCTGATTCTGGGCGATGGCGAACCGCATCTGACCCATGACCCGGAGCCGAAGCGGCGCAAGGCATGGATCTCCATCGCCGAGACGCGGCTGGGGCCCTAATTTTCCAGCATCACCTTGCACTGATGGGTGGGATGACGGAGCGCCTCGAAGGCTTCCGGCAGGCCGTTCAGATCGACGATATCGGTGATCATCGGCGCGACGTCGATACGGTCCGAGGCGATCATCGCGATCACATAATCGAAATCGGCCGGGCGATAGCCGAGCACGAATTGCAGATTGAGCTCCTTCACGATCCCCATCAGCGGCATGATCGTGTCGGGCTGCTGGCACACACCGGCGATCACCATCTTGGCGCCGCGCGGCGCTTCCATCATGGTGCTCCCGATGAGCCCCGGCGCACCGACGCATTCGAAGATGATATCGGGGGCCTGGCCCGCAATCTTCTCCACCTGTTCGGTGAGCGGACGGTTGGGGTCGATGGCATCGGTGGCGCCGAATTTCGCGGCCATGGCGCGGCGGTTCTCGGCCCGCTCGGACACGATCACATGACGCGCGCCGAGAAAATTCGCCCATAGCATCACGGCAAGGCCGACCGGTCCTGCACCGATCACAAGCACAGTGGCGCCGCGTTCCATCTTCGCCATGTCGACGGCATGCAATCCGACTGCCAAGGGTTCGACCAGCGCGCCTTCGCGGAACGACACGGCATCCGGCAAACGGTAGCCGCCGCTGGAACCAATGCGCACATATTCGGCATAGGCACCATGGCTCTGGCCGAGACCGATGCTGATGCCCTTTCCGCAAGTCTGCCGCGACGGGCTGAAATTGGTGCAAGGCGACCGCGCATCGCAGCAGATATAGGGAAAGCCGGCCGCGCGATCGCCGATCGTCCAGCGCGCGCCGACATCCTTGCCGACGGCGACGATCTCGCCGGCGAATTCATGGCCCATCACCGAGCCGAGGGTGAGCGGCATCACCGAGGCCGGTTCGGTCATATGCAGGTCGGAGCCGCAGATGCCGCAGTTCTTCACTTTGAGAATGATGTCGGTGGGGCCGGGCTCGGGATCGGGCAGATTTTCGATCACCAGCGGCGTGGACATTTCCTGGAACACGGCGGCGCGCATGGGCGGCTCCTCGCTTTTCAAGATCTTTGCGGGCTGAAGGATAGGCCTGCACGCGCGAGCGGCAAGGCGCAATTCTCCGCTGACGTTACGGAAGCGCCGCCATTGTGGCGGCTCCTCTGCGGCTGTGTCAGACTTCGCGCATTGCTATTTCAGACTTTCCGGAAGGACACGCCCATGACCATCAAGCTGCGCAACGGCATCTTCCTTGCCCCGTTCCATCCCGTGAACGAAGACCCGACGCTGTGCATTCAGCGCGACATGGAGCTGATCGAACATCTCGACCGGCTGGGCTACGATGAAGCCTGGATCGGCGAACATCATTCGGCCGGCTTCGAAATCATTCCGAGCCCCGAACTGTTCATCGCCGCCGTCGCCGAACGCACCAAGCGCATCAAGCTCGGCACCGGCGTCGTCTCGCTGCCCTATCACAACCCGCTGATGACGGCGAACCGGATCATCCAGCTCGATCATCAGACGCGCGGCCGCGTGATGTTCGGCGTGGGGCCCGGCCTTCTGCCGTCCGACGCTTTCTCGATGGGCATCGATCCTTCGACGCAGCGCCCGCGCATGGTGGAAGCCATCGAGGTGATCCTGCGCCTGTTCAAGGGCGAACGCGTGACAGTCAAGACCGACTGGTTCACGCTGGTCGATGCCACCTGCCAGCTCTTACCTTATACATGGCCACATCCCGAGATCGCGGTGGCGTCGTCCGTCACGCCTTCGGGTGGCAAGCTGGCCGGCAAGCATGGCTTCGGCATGCTGTGCGTCGCCGCGACACAGGCGGGCGGCTATGATGCGCTGGCCGTCAATTGGGAGATCGCCAACAAGGTGGCCGCCGAGAATGGCCGCAGCATGGATCCAGAGCGCCTGCGCCTGGTCGGCCCAGTGCATATCGCCGAGACACGCGAGCAGGCTTTCGAAAATTGCAAATACGGCTTCGACGAATGGCGCGGCTATTTCTCCGGCATCAGCGCCGTGGCGGGCCGCGAGACCACCGAGAACCGGCCGCTCGAAACACTGGTCGAAGAAGGCGTCGCGGTCGTCGGCACGCCGGATGACGCCATTGCCCAAATCCGGCGCCTGCAGAAGAAGCAGGGCGAATTCGGCTGCTTCCTGCAGCTCGCGCACAATTGGGCGAATTTCGAAAACACCAAGAAGTCCTATGAGCTGTGGCAGCGCCATGTGACGCCCGCCATCACCGGCGCCAATGCCGCGCGCGAAACCGCGCTCAACTGGGCCAAGGACAACAAGGAGCGCTTCATCGGCGCGGCCATGAGCGCGGCCATGCAGACGATCCAGCAGCATCACGAGGACGAAGCGAAGAAGGCCGGAAAGGCGGCGGAGTGATATGCGCGGCCGGCAAGGCGGGGTTGCGCACGCAACCGAGGACATGAGCCGGGAAATGCGGATATATGCGGCGCCATGAAAGCACTCGTGATCATCGATGTTCAGGAAGGCATGTTTGTCCATCCAGACTTCCAGCCGCACGACGGTGAGGGTGTCGTGGAGCGGATCGGCGGGCTGATCGATCGGGCCCGCGCGGCCGGCACACCAATCGTCTATGTGCAGCATGATGGCGGACTGGGCGATGACCTCGAAGCCGGCAAGCCTGGCTTCGCTTATCGCGCCGCCATCGCGCCCAGACCCGGCGACGACGTCATCGTGAAGAGGCATGGCAGCGTATTCAAAGCGACCGACTTCGATGCGAAGCTGAAGAAGGCCGGCATTGGCCACATCGTGGTCTGCGGCATGCAGTCTGAATATTGCATCGATGCCGCCATCCGCGGGGCCGTGGAGCGCGGCTACGCCGTCACGCTGGTGGCGGATGCGCACTCCACCTTCGACAGCAAGGTACTGAAAGCGCCCGACATCATCGCCCACGAAAACGAAACGTTGAACGGCAGTTATGCCATCGTTTTGCCCGCGGCTGAAATCGCGTTCAAGATTTAGCGACGCGTTTCGTGGACGGCCGGTTCGCTGTGCTGCGCCGGAGGCGTGACATTGCGATAGAGCAACACGGGGCGCCCAGCACCCTTGAGCGCCAGGACGAGAAGCTCGGCCGCATTTTCGCCCGGCCGCCCGCATTCGCCCGATGCCAATATGCTACGCACGCTGCGCAACCAGACGAGGTCGGAGAACTGGCGCTGGCCTTCATCGAGGCGCGCCGCCACCTCGCGCAGGCGATCACCATAATAGGGCGTGTTCGAACGCAGGAGGAGCGCCGCGGCTTCGCGCAGCAGATGCGCAGCACCAATCACCGTCGATGGTTCAGTCTCGCGCAGGCAGGCATGAAGCGTGGCGATGTTGGCGAGTTCGCGGCGCGTTGCGTCCCAGTCGCGGCTGCCACGCGCCCGTGCCAGCGAGACATAGGCCAGGTCCAGCTCGTCCATCAGGGCAACAACCGGATCGATCCGCACGCTGCGCACTCCATTACGCTTCTGCTTCCGGGTCCCATAGCTAGAGCGAAATATCCCCCAACGGGAATACCGCGTTTGCTATAGACGTTACTTATCCCCGCATTATTCCAGAGCGCTGTGTGCTTCCGGTCACTTCGTTCCGTTTCGGCACAACTTAGAATTTCATACCGCCGGAAACGATCCGCTCATAACCAGCAACGTCGAGCGGGACATAGCGTTCCGTTTCCGCATCGAGAACATAAAGCGGATCGCCAACCGTGTTCGGATCGAACCCATCCTTGACCAGATCGACCTTGCGCAGCTTGAAGGTGCCGGTGATTTCCATTTCGGGACGCAGGCGAATGAAAATCGGCCGCGCATAGGCAGCCAGATTGCCTTTCAGCTTGGCCGCCAGACCCGCAACATCGAAGCCCTGTGCCGTCACAAGCGCGGCCATGCCGGCGCGGCCGTCCATTCCTGGCACGGCAACGCCATAGACATTGGCTTCCTTGATTCCGGGGATGACACCGAGGGCTTCGGCCACCTCGTTGGTGGAGACGTTCTCGCCCTTCCAGCGGAAGGTGTCGCCGATGCGGTCGACGAAATAGAAATAGCCATGCTCATCCCGGCGCAGCAGATCGCCGGTGCGGAACCAGGCATCGCCCGCCTCGAACACGTCGCGCAGGATTTTCTTTTGCGTCTCTTCCTGCTTCGTATAGCCCTCGAAATTCTTGCCCGGTTCATCGACGATCTTGCCGATGGCCTCGCCCGCTTCGCCGATGGCGCATTCGATACAGAAGCCGTTGGCATCACGCACCGGCATTTCGTGCTCGACATCGAAGCGCACGAGACGCGTGGCCATGATCGAGCGCATATAGAACGGCACGCGGCCGATGGCACCGACTGTGCCATCGTAATTCAACATCGAGACATTGCCTTCGGTGGCGCCGTAGAACTCGATGATTTTGGGGATCGCAAAGCGTTTTTGAAAGGCCGGCCATATCTCAGGGCGCAAACCGTTGCCGGTGATCGCGCGCAGGACATGGTCGCGTTCATGCGGCGCCGGCGGCGCGTTGAGAAGATAGCGGCACAGCTCGCCGATATATTGGAAGAAGGTCGGACGATAGCGCGCGCAATCGTCCCAGAAGTCATGCACCGAAAATTTGCGGCGGATGACGAGTGAGCCGCCGGTCGTGAGCGCCGGGCCCACCGCACAGATACCGCCGGCAGTGTGATAGAGCGGCAGCACATTGTACATGCGGTCGTCCGGACCCGCATCCAGCCCGCCGGCAAAGCCATACATCATGAAAAGCATACGCATATGGCTGATATTGGCGGCCTTGGGCAGCCCGGTGGTGCCGGAGGTGAAAATGTAAAATGCGCGGTCCTTGCAGGTGAGTCCGGCGCGCACGGAAGGATCAAGCACCGTCGCCGCATCTGACAGGGCCGCATCGAGATCTTCCCCATGCGCCGCGTGCCCGCTGTCGATCCAGGCAGTCGGCGGCGCATCGAGCAACGCGCGCACCTGCGCAAAGGTCTCGGCCAGTTCGGCGCCGACCACGATTTGCCGCGCGCCGGCCACGGCGATGGAATGGGCCAGCGGCTGGCCCCTGAGATTGGTGTTGAGAAGCGCCACCACAGCGCCAAGCTTCACAAGGCCGAGCCAGGCGGCGATATAATCGGGCCGGTTCTCCATCAGAAGCGCGACGACATCGCCGCGCCCGATGCCCAACCCCCGCGCCCAATTGGCATAGCGATTGGCGCGCAGATCGAGATCGCGATAGGACCAGACCGCGTCCTCACAGAGCAGCGCCGGGGCGCCGGGCCGCGCCCGCACCTGGCCCTCGAAGATTTCGGAAATGGTGACGGGCGAATCCGGCTTGACGTGACGCATCCGGAAGAGCGATCGCCCGACGGAGCTGATATAGATCGCCTCGCGGGCAATCGCGTCGATGAATTCCATGGGCGATTCGGTCCGGCCGCTGTGACCGGGCGAGCCTAGGGTGCGGGATTCAAAAGGCAAGTATGGCGCGGAAGAACGAAGAGATGCTTGAGACGCTGGACCTCAGGGGCCTCAAATGCCCGCTGCCGGCGCTCTATGCCCGCAAGACACTCGAGCGCGGCGGGCCGGGCGCACAGATCGCGGTCGTGACCGACGATCCTCTGGCCCCGATCGACGTACCGCATATGTGCCGCAACGAAGGTTTCGCCGTCATCGCCGTTGCGCGCGACGGCGATGTGGCGCGGATGGTACTCCGACACCCGGAAGACCGGCCGCCGAAGCGCGCCGAGGACTGAGCCTTCCACACCGCTACGATGACCGCGCGCCGTCTAGGTGCTCTTGTCCGGTGTAGGCGCCGCGGGCGCAGGCGCGGGAGGCGGTGCCCCGAGATGGCTAATGATCTCGCGGGCGTTGATTGCGCGCGGCTCGCTCTTTGCCTGATCGGCCGTCAGCAACACGATCTCGGCATAAGCGTGGTAGCGCGTGATCGGCCGCGAGGTTGAGTCCATATCGAGCGGCCCGGGCCCGTAAGGCCCATAGGCCCAGCTATGCCAGTACCAGCCATAGCCGCCCCAGCCCGGCCAACCGGTGAAGGTCGACATATAGGTGGTCTTGGCCTTGGTGTTGCGGGTGTCGAACAGGAAGGCGTCATAACCGGCCTTCAGCGTGACCTCGGCCGCACGCCGCAGGAGATAGTCCTCGACGGTCTCGCGCGGGGTTTCGGAATTGCCGGTGAAGGTGACCCGATAGCGATTGTGGGTCAGCTCCTGGTCGCTGTAGCCCATGCTGCCCGGAGCCTTCTGGGGCTCATAGGGCGTTGGGCCGGTGGCACAGGCCGAAAGCCCCAAAAGGCTCGCCGCCGCGACAGCCAGCGCGATCCGCGACGCCAGCGTCCTGTGGACCGGCTTGGTGTTCCTCATGACAAAATCTCCTTCTGCCCCTTTAACTTGCCTCGTTCTGGCAGGGCACGTATTCGGCTGGATCAATTTACTGCACGGCATGGAAAAGCACGCATTGCATCTTTGCCATGCACATTTTATAACTGACCAGTCAGTTATTAGTTGACGATGCCCCATGGCTACCGAGCAAACCCGCTGGAAACGCCGCAAGGCCGCCCGCCCCCAGGAAATTCTGGAGGCGGCGCTGGGGGTGTTCGCCGAAAAGGGGTTTGCCCGCACCCGGATGGAGGACATCGCCCGCCAGGCCGGCGTCACCAAGGGGACGATCTATCTTTATTTCGAGAACAAGGAGGCGGTGTTTCGCTCCCTGATCCGCAGCTCCATCGGCGATGCGCTGGGGCAGGTGATGGCACAGATCGCGCGCTTCGAGGGCAGCTCGGCCGACCTCCTGCGCATGGCCCTGGCCGCCATCGGCCGATTTGTGCTGACCAGCGACCGGGTGGTGCTGCCCAAGATCCTGATCGCCGAATCCGGCGCCTTTCCGGAGATGGTGCGCTTCTATCGCACCGAGATCATCGACAAGGGGCTCGGCGCGCTGAGCCATGTGGTCCAGCGCGGGATCGACCGGGGCGAGTTCCGTTCCCTCCCCCCCGAACATGTGGCGCGGCTTTGTATCGCGCCGCTGCTGCTCTGCGCCTTCTGGCGCACGACCTTCGCCCAATTCGACACCGAACCGTATGATTATGAGGCTCTGATGCGGACCCACGCCGACGTCTTGCTGCGCGGCCTTTCCGCCGAAGGGGAACACCGGCCATGACACGCTTCACATTCGTTCCGGCGCTCGCGCTGTTGCTTCTGCTGACCGGCTGCGGCCAGTCCGGACCCAAGCCCTGGCTCGGCTATGCCGAAGGCGAGGACGCATTCATCGGCGCGCCGCAGCCGGGCTGGGTTGCCTCCATCTCGGTCAAGCGCGGCGACGTGGTGAAGAAGGGCGAGGTGCTGTTCACGCTCGACGACACCCAGCAGGTGGCCTTGCGCGACCAGGCCAAGGCCGCGCTCGCCCAGGCGCGCGCGCAATTGCAGCAGACGCAGGCCAAGCTCGCCTACACGACCAAGGAGCTGCACCGCCAGCGCAGCCTCGTCCACGCCCATGCCGGCACGAAATCGGCGCTCGATCTGGCCCAGAACAATTACGACGAGACCGCCGCGCAGATCGACCAGATCAAGGCGCAGGAGCGCGCCGCCGAAGCGACGCTCGACAATGCCGAATACCAGCTCTCCCAGCGCCAGATCATCGCGCGCGTGGGCGGCCGTGTGGAGGACATCTATTTCCGCGTCGGCGAGTATGTGCCGGCCTCGACGCCGGTGATCTCGCTTCTGCCGCCGCAAAATGTGTTCGTGCGCTTCTTCGTGCCGGAAAAGCAATTCGCGAAAGTGAAGATGGGGCAGACCGTCCGCATCTCCTGCGATTCCTGCGGCAAGGACATCACGGCAACAATCACCTTCATCGCCCAGCAGGAGGAATTCACGCCGCCCGTCATCTTCTCCATCGCCAATCGCGAGAAGCTGGTGTTCAAGCTGGAAGCACGCGCCAAGGGCGGGCTCGCGCTCAATCCCGGCCAGCCGGTCGATGTGACACCGGTCGAGTGAGCAGCGCCATGCAGGACGATTACGCGATCGACGTGCGCGGACTGACCAAGCGCTTCGGCAGCAAGACAGCCGTCAACAAGGTCGACATCGCCGTTCCCACGGGCGAGGTGTGGGGCTTTCTCGGCCCCAATGGTTCGGGCAAGACCACGACCATCCGCATGCTGTGCGGATTGCTGCGCGCCGATGAAGGCGAGGGCACCTGCCTCGGCCTCGATTTCCGCACGCAATCGGAACGCATCAAGCGCCAGATCGGCTACATGACCCAGAAGTTCAGCTTCTGGGAGGATCTGTCGATCCGCGAGAATCTGGACTTCGTGGCCCGGCTCTACGGCCTGCCCGAGCGGCGCAAGGTGGTGGACGACACGCTGGCGCAATTGGGTCTGACCAAGCGCCAGCACCAGCTGGCCGGCGAATTGTCGGGCGGCTGGAAACAGCGTCTGGCGCTGGCCGCCTGCATGCTGCACGACCCGCGATTATTGCTTCTGGACGAGCCGACGGCGGGCGTCGATCCCAAGGCGCGGCGCGACTTCTGGGACCAGATCCACGAACTCAGTGCGGCCGGCATCACCGTGCTCGTCAGCACGCACTACATGGACGAGGCCGAGCGCTGCGATCGCATCGTCTACATTCTCAACGGCAATCTGATCGCGCGCGGCACCGTCGCCGACGTGATCAAGAGTGCGGGTCTTTACACTTACATCATCCATGGCGAGGGCGTGCGCGGGCTTTCGGCGGAATTGCGTGGCCGTCCGGGCGCCGAATATGTCGCCTTTTTCGGGGCGTCGCTGCATGTCAGCGGGCGCGACAAGCAGGCGCTTGAACGCGTGCTGGCGCCATGGGCCGGCAAGCCCGGCCTGACCATCGAGGACGCCGAACCCAGCCTGGAAGACGTGTTCATCCATCTGCAGGAGCAGGTGACATGAACGAGATCCTGCATTTCCTGCGGCGGTTCTCGGGACGGCGCATGTATGCCGTGCTGGTCAAGGAATTCATCCAGATGCGCCGCGACCGGCTGACCTTCGCGATGATCCTGACGATCCCGGTCGTGCAGCTCTTCATTTTCGGTTATGGCATCAATCTCAATCCGCACAACCTGCCGACGGCGATCGCGATCGACGATCCGGGTGTCTATGCGCGCTCGATCGTGGCCGCGCTGAGAAGCTCCGACTTCTTCCACATCGTCAGGGAAACGAATTCGCCGCAACAGGCGCGGCGGATGCTCGACGAAGGCAGCGTGGCCTTCGTGGTCGAGATCCCGGTCAATTTCACACGCGATCTGGTGCGCGGCGCCCATCCGCAATTGCTGGTCGAGGCCGATGCGACCGATCCGGCGGCATCCGGATATGCGCTGGGCGCTTTCGGCCAGATCGCGCAGAGCGCGCTGCGCAACGATCTTGTCGGTCCGATGGCCAGGCGCGCATCGCCGGCCCCGCCTTTCGAACTGGTGATCCACCGGCTCTACAATCCCGAATCGGTGACCCAGTACAATGTGGTGCCGGGCCTTCTGGGCGTGATCCTGACCATGACCATGGTGATGATCACGGCCATGGCGCTGACGCGCGAGCGCGAGCGCGGCACCTTCGAGAATCTGCTCGCCATGCCGGCGACGCCGCTCGAGGTGATGATCGGCAAGATCATCCCCTATATTGTCGTCGGCTATGTCCAGGCCACGCTGATCCTCTTCGCCTCGCGCTTTGTCTTCGGCGTGCCGCTGCTGGGTTCGCTGGTACTGCTTTCGGTGGCGCTGGCGGTGTTCATCACGGCCAATCTGGCGCTCGGCTACACCTTCTCGACCTTCGCCGAGAACCAGCTTCAGGCGCTGCAGATGACCGTGTTCTTCTTCCTGCCCTCGATGCTGCTCTCCGGCTTCATGTTTCCGTTCAACGGCATGCCGGACTGGGCCCAGGTGATCGGCGACATCCTGCCGCTGACCCATTTCCTCAGGATCGTCCGCGGCATCATGCTTAAGGGCAATGGCTGGCTGGAAATCTGGCCCAACCTCTGGCCGCTGGTTCTTTTTATGTTCGTAACCATGAGCTTGGCCCTGATGCGGTTCCGGCGGACGCTGGATTGAGCCGAGCCTCCAAGCTATCCGGCGGGCAGGGCTTGCGAAAATTACCGCCGCCCCTCACATTCGCCTAAATTCCATCCCGTCGGACCTCGCGGACAAAGCCCCGCGTGGACCGCGTACCCGTAAAGTCCGCCGTCCCGGCGGTACAGATCGGAAAGTGGGGGTCCGAACGCACCGTCATGGTCGGCCTGTCCTTGTTCCTGCAATTTGTCCTGGCCTGCGTGCTGGTTCTGCTGGCGCTCTTGTCGGCGCAGCTGTGCACGCTGGCGCTGATCCGCTATTTCAAGCGCCCGCGCAGCATTTCCCTGCCCGAGCTCGAAGAGGCCGAGCTACCGCGCGTGCTGGTGCAGCTTCCGGTCCGCGATGAAGGCGCGCTCGCCATCCGCGTGGCCGCCGCCGCGGCCCGTCTCGACTGGCCGCGCGACCGCCTCGAAATCCAGGTGCTGGACGACGGCAAGGCCGAGAACCATGCCGCACTGGCCGAGGCCGTGGCCCGGGTGATGCCTGCCGACCTGACCTACACGGTGCTGCGCCGGGGCGAGCGCACCGGCTTCAAGGCCGGCAATCTGGCCTTCGGCCTCAAACATTCCGATGCGCCCTATGTGGCCGTGTTCGACGCCGATTTCGTGCCGCCCCCGGATTTCCTGCGTCGCACCGTGCCGGTGCTGGTGGCCGACCGCGGCCTGTGCTTCGTGCAGGCGCGCTGGGCCCATGCCAATCGCACACGCAACTGGCTGACCCGGGCACAGGGCCTGCTCCTCGACAGCCATTTCGCCGTCGAGCAGGAGGCACGCTTCCGCGCCGGCCTTCCCATGTCGTTCAACGGCACCGCCGGGGTTTGGTCGCGCGCGGCCATCGACCATGGCGGCGGCTGGACCGGCGACACGTTGACCGAAGACCTCGACCTGTCGATCCGCTGCGCCCTCAAGGGCTGGCGTTCGGTGATGATCTCCGACCTCGAAGTGCCGGGTGAACTGCCAGAGACCGCGGCCGCGTGGCGCGCCCAGCAGGCCCGCTGGACCAAGGGCCATGCCCAGGTCGCCCGCAAGCTGATCCCCGAGATCTGGACCAGTGCCATCCCGGTCTGGAAGAAGGCCGTGATCACCGCACAGATCTGCCAGTTCGGCTTTTATCTGCTGGCCGGCGCCAGCGCCGTGGTCAGCCTGACGCTGATGGCCATGGGTGTCGTCTATATGGCGACCGTGGCGGCCCTCGGCCTCGCCGTCACCGCGCTCGGCATCACGGCCTCGGTGTCCTACCTCTATCTGGGCCAGGTCATGCTGGGGCGCGAACAGGCGCCCTGCCTCGCCCGCTCGCTGCTCTTGGCAATCGTCTTCCCGAGCGGGCTCGTGATCGCCAATACGCGCGCGACCTTCGAGGCCTTCACCAGCCGGCCCATGGAGTTCGTGCGCACACCCAAGGCCGGCGCCCGCGCCATCGGCGGCTGGCGCGGCCGGCCGGAGCTGACAGTGGGCCTGTTGCTGCCGCTCTTCGCCTTTGCCGAACAGGCCTGGAGCGCGCCCTTCTTCATGTTCGCGGCGGCAGGCCTTCTGTCCATCGGCGCCATGGGCTGGAACGACAATTCCAACGCCCTGCCCGCCCGCGATCCCGCCCCGGGAATCTCGCCCGGGGAATGAGGCGCCGATCCGCGCAATTTTAAAGATTAAAATGCGCTTCAAATGCGCCCGCGCGGTCTAACCGCGCCTTGAAACGCGGCCGCTAGCCTTACCCCGACCCGCCAGAACGGCGGGCACCAATGGGGTTGGGCAATGGTGGAATCCTTCCGACGTCTGGCGGTGGTGGCCGCGCTTTCGCTTTTGGCGGCGGCCTGTGCCAGCGCGCCGCCATCCGGAAATTATGCCGATTACCGCGCGATGCCGGGCTATGGCCGCGGCGGCCCCTCCGCGCGCATCGAATATCCTGCTCACAAGCTGCAATGCGTGCCCTATGCCCGCCGTCTCACCGGCATTCCCATCCATGGCGATGCCTGGACCTGGTGGGGGCAGGCCGCCGGGCAATATCCGCGCGGCTATGATCCCATTCCCGGCGCCATCGCCGTGTTCGACGGCTATGCGGGGCCCCATCGCGCGCATCTCGCCGTGGTGCGAACCATCGTCTCTTCGCGCGTGATCCGCATCGATCACGCCAACTGGCTCGACCACGGCAATATCTATCTCGACGATCCGGTCATGGATGTGAGCGCAGACAATGATTGGAGCGAGGTGCGCGTCTACAATCTCGCCTCCCACGCCTGGGGCGGACATACCTATCATGTGCGCGGCTTCATCGGCCCCGGCGATGGCGGTGACGACACCTCCCGGGTGGCCGAGAGCGATTGATCCGCCCAACTGATATAATGTGACAAAGTCAGGGCTCGCCTTCACAACGCGCGCGCGATCGCACAAACTGAACACCGGCCCGGACATCGCCGAGGGGCGAAGGGGAGTGTTGTGCGCGTTGCGGCACGAATAGCGGCCATCTCGGCCCTTGCCATCAGTCTTGCGGCTTGCGCCAGCAGCAGCCATGGCCCGATCAACATCGAGAACACGGGAACAATTGGCGGCGGTGTGCGCGTGGAAATTCCGAGCCACCCGCTTGAATGCGTTCCCTATGCGCGCGCGCACTCTGCAATTGCCATCCGTGGCGACGCCTGGACGTGGTGGTCGCAGGCGGCGGGCCGCTACAGCCGCTCGGCCGTCTCGCCCGACCCGGCGCCGTGATGGTGTTTGCGCGCATAGGCGGCCCGCCGGGCGGCCACGTCGCGGTGGTGCGCGGCATCGTTTCGGCGCGCGTGATTCGAGTCGACCACGCCAATTGGCTCGGCAAGGGCCGCATCTATCTGAGCGATCCGGTGCGCGATGTCAGCCCGGCCAATGACTGGAGCCACGTGCGGGTCTGGAATGCCGAGACCGGGGCCTGGGGCGGCCGCACCTATCCGATTGCCGGATTTGTCGGCCCCGGGCCGGCCGCGGCCGCCGCCGCAGGTCCGACGAGCTGATCTTTTTCTTTTTCTGGCAACAACTTAGGGAGCGTGGTGCGCTATTCTGCCACGCCCCTCTTTGCCCTATACACCCCCGGACATATGGTCCGCCCCCTCATGCGGGGCCATTCCGGTTCCGGCCGTGCGCAACTGTGCTAGGGGGGAGCCCAGCACGATATCCGAACGGAGCCTCGGGGCACCTCAAGGCCCCGCCGACGGATGGTCCAACCGCCGAGCGACTGTGAGCGATCCAAGCAATCCCAATACCCAGGCCGCGGAACCGGGCGAAAGCACCGTAGCGCCCGCCGAAGATGCCGCCCATGGCGCGTCCGGCGGTCATGGCGCCGGCAATGCGCGCACCGCCGCGCTGACCCTGGGCGCGCTCGGCGTCGTCTTCGGTGATATCGGCACGAGCCCGCTCTATGCCTTGCGCGAGACCGTGCTGGCGACCGGCGGAGCCAACCCCGGGCCGGCCGCCGTGTTCGGAGCGCTGTCGCTGATCTTCTGGTCGGTCATGATCGTCGTGACGATCAAATACGTCATGCTGATCATGCGCGCCGACAATGAAGGCGAAGGCGGCTCGCTGGCACTGGCGGCGCTTGCGCATCGCTCGCCCGGCCTCTCCCGCCGCACCAAGACCGTGATCGGCATCGCCGCGATCGTCGGCCTGTCGCTGTTCTATGGCGACGGCATGCTGACGCCGGCGATTTCGGTACTGTCGGCGGTCGAAGGCGTCGGCATTGGCTCACCACTGCTCGAGCCACTGATTCTGCCGCTCTCGCTGATCATTCTGGTCGGGCTGTTCCTCCTCCAGAGTGGCGGCACCGCCAAGATCGGACGACTGTTCGGCCCTGTCATGGCGTTGTGGTTCACCGTGCTCGCCATCCTCGGCATTGTCTGGATCGTGCAGGCGCCGGTGATCCTGAAAGCGTTCAATCCCTGGTACGCCATCGACCTGTTCATCCGCGAACCGCTGACGGCCTTCGTGGCACTGGGTGCGGTGGTGCTGGCCGTGACCGGCTGCGAAGCGCTCTATGCCGATATGGGCCATTTCGGCGCCAGGCCGATCCGGCTTGCCTGGTTCCTGTTCGTCATTCCGTCCCTGACACTGAACTATTTCGGCCAGGGCGCGATGCTGCTTCTGCATCCCGGGCGGGCCAGCACGGTGTTCTATGCGCTGGTGCCCGAGTGGGGCCATTTCGCGCTGGTGCTTCTGGCCACCTTCGCCGCCATCATCGCCTCGCAGGCGGTGATCTCCGGCGTGTTCTCGATCACGCGGCAGGCCGTACAGCTCGGCCAGTTGCCGCGCATGGAAATCCGCCACACCTCGGCTACCGATTACGGCCAGATCTATGTGCCGCGCATGAACTTCTTCCTGCTGTTCGGCGTGGTGCTGATCGTTCTGATCTTCAGGAGCTCGACCAACCTCGCCAGTGCCTATGGCATCGCGGTGACGGGCGTGATGGTGATCGACACCTTCAACGTCTCCCTCGTCGCGGCCACGCAGTGGAAATGGGGCTGGTGGCTGGCCGGTGCCGTCTTCGGCCTGCTCGGTTTCGTCGATGTGATGTTCTTCGCCTCCAACTCGATCAAGATCGTGGAAGGCGGCTGGCTGCCGATCTTCATCGCCACCTGCGTGTTCCTGCTGATGGAGACCTGGCGCATCGGACGGCGCGCGCATCTGGAGCGTATCCGCAACGAATCCATGCCCATCGACCTGTTCCTCGAACGCGCCGAGAAGACGCCCGTGCGCGTGGCCGGCACGGCCGTGTTCCTGTCGGCGCGCGGCGATTCCATTCCCGGCGCATTGCTGCACAATCTCAAGCACAACAAGGTGCTGCATGAGCGCGTGCTTCTGGTGCATGTGATTGTCGAAGACACGCCCTTCGTCCCGCCCGCAAAACGCATCGAGGTCGACAAGCTGGGCAAGGGCTTCTTCACCGTGAAAATCCATCACGGTTTCTTCGAGACGCCCGACGTGCCGCGCAGCCTGGAAGAGGCGCGGCCCTATGGCCTGGCCATCGATATGGAGACGACCACCTTCTTCATCGGCCATGAGACGCTGGTGCCCTCCGACCATCCCGTGCTCGGAACATCGCGCACCTGGATCTATATGCAGCTCATGGCCTCGGCGCTGTCGCCGGCGCGCTTCTATCACCTGCCGCCGGGCCGCGTGGTCGAGCTGGGCACGCAGGTCAGCATCTAGCCTCGCACGCAAGGGTTGACCACAAGGCCAATCTCGTCGTCTCGTACGCCCCGACACGGCAAACGCGGGGACATCATGCGGCGCATTATTCTGGGAGCGGCTCTCGGTTTCACTCTGGCCCTTGGCTGGGGCGTTGAAGCCCAGGCCGCTCCAGAAACCACAATCGCGCAAGGAACGATCAGCGGTGCAAGCGAGGACGGCGTCGCCGTCTTCCGCGGCATTCCCTTCGCCGCTCCGCCGGTCGGCGATCTGCGCTGGCGGCCGCCGCAGCAGGCCCCGCATTGGACCGGCACGCGGCAGGCGGCCGATTTCGGCCCCATCTGTCCGCAAGATGCCTATGGCCCCGGCAAGCGCCTCAAGCAAAGCGAAGACTGCCTGACGCTGAATGTCTGGTCGCCCAAGGTGGCTTCGGACGCAAAGCTGCCGGTGATGGTGTGGATCTATGGCGGCGGCTTCGTCAACGGCGGCTCGGCCTATCCCTATTACGACGGCACGCGCCTGGCGAGCCACGGCGTCGTGGTGATCAGCTTCAACTACCGGGTCGGCTGGCTCGGCTTCTTCGATCATCCCGCGCTCGCAAAAGAGAATGCGGGCGACGCCACCGGCAATTACGGCCTGATGGACCAGATCGCCGCGCTCAAATGGGTACGGGCAAACATCGCAAAGTTCGGCGGCGATCCCGATAACGTCACCATCTTCGGCGAATCCGCCGGCGGCATGAGCGTCAACGATCTGATGACGTCGCCGAAAGCGCGCGGACTGTTCGAGAAGGCGATTTCAGAATCGGGCCTCGGCCTATATCCGATCCCGACGGCGGAACAGGCCGAAAAGGCGGCCGTGACATTCGCCGCCCGCTTCAAGATCGCGGGCACGGGCGAACGCACGCTCGCGGCCTTGCGCAAGCTGCCGGTCTCCGAAATCATTGCGGCCGAGAAGGGTGTGCCGCTCGACAGGTCGACGACGCCCATGGTCGACGGCAAAGTCCTCACCGGCCAGCCCGCGGTGCTGTTCGCGCAAGGCAAGATCGCAAAGGTGCCCTACCTCGCCGGCTCCAACAGCAATGAGGCGAGCCTGCGCCAATGGCTGTCGTTGACGAACAAAGCGATCTTCGACCGCTATGGCGACAAGCTGCCCGCGGTGCGCAAGCTCTATGCCGCCGACGGGATTGCCGGCGATGACACCCTTGCCAATGAGATTTTCGACGATACGATCTTCGCGGCCGGCGCACATGGGCTGGCGCATTTCGCGGCACGAGCCGGCGTGCCGGCATATGTCTATCACTTCACCTATGTCCCGACGGCACAGCGCGCCAAGAAGGCAGGCGTCGGCCATGGCGGCGAGATTCCCTTTGTCTTTGGGCTCAATGGCTATGATGCCTTCCCGCGCCTCGCCGCAGCGATCAAGAAGGGCACCAGCGACAAGGATCGGGCGATGATCGCAATGGTCGAGGCCTATTGGACGAACTTCGCCAAGACCGGCGATCCCAACGGCAAGGGCCTGCCGGATTGGCCGGCGGTGACGGTGAAGGCGAACCACACGCTCATCTTTGCCGACGACACAAAAGCCGTGGCCGGATTCCACAAGCGCCGTCTCGACCTTACCTATCGCGCCTGGTCGAAACAGACGGGCATGCCCGCGCCGTAACGCCGATCATCCGGGCGGACTGCTGCATCGCGATCTAGTCGAGCGCGTAAACGAGCGCCTTCAGATAGGCCGTCTCCAGCAGCATGGGGTGCACCGGATGATCGGATGCCGCCCCCGCCTGGCGCAACAGTCTCCCCTCGCGCCCTGCCCGCATCAGCCCCATGGCGCATTCATAGGCGAAACGGTCGGGCGGCATGTTGTGCGAGCAGGAGGCGAGAAGCAGAAAGCCGCCCGGCGCGGTGACATTCGCGGCCAGTTTCGCCAGCTTGCGATAGGCCTTGGCACCGGCCTCGAGATCCTTCTTCGCCTTTACGAAGGGCGGTGGATCGGCGATGACGATATCGAATGTTTCCCCGGCGCCGGCCAGCCGCTCCAGTTCCTCGAAGACATCGGCTTTGACAAAGCGGCAGCGCGCGGACAGCTTGTTGGCGGCCGCCGCTTCTTCGCCCAGCACCAGCGCCGGGGCTGAAGAATCGAGCGCCACCACTTCGCTGGCACCGGCCTTGGCCGCGGCCAAGGCGAAGCCGCCGGCATAGGAATAGGCGTCGAGCACACTGCGCCCACCGGCGAGCGTCGCCATGAAAGCGCGGTTGTCGCGCTGATCGAAATACCAGCCTGTCTTCTGACCATGGGCGAGATCGGCGAAATAGCGGATGCCGCTTTCCTCGAGCGCGAGGCGATCCGGCATCGCGCCCTTGGCGATGCGCACATCACGGTCCAAACCTTCCAGCGTTCGCGCCGGGGCATCGCCGCGCAGCACAACGACCTCAGGCGTACACACAGTGTCGAGCGCCGCGAGCAGCGGTTCGATCAGGCCTTCCATGCCCGCGGTCGTGATCTGCACGACCAGGACATCGTCGAAGCGATCGATGGTCAGGCCCGGCAGATGATCGCCTTCGGCATGGACGAGGCGATAAAAGGGCTTGTCGTAAAGCGCCTCGCGGATCGCCAGCGCCCGGGCCAGACGCGCCGCAAACCAGCCTGCATCGATGGCAATGTCGGGCGCGGCATCGAGGCGGCGCAGCGCGATCAGGCTCTTCGGATTGAAGTAGCAGGTGCCGAAGACGCGCCCGTCGTGGCCAACAACCTGCACAAGTGCGCCCGGCGCGAGCGCTTTGGTCTCGGCATCCATCACCACTTCGTTGGAGAAGGCCCAGGGGGCACCGGCCCGGAGGCGGCGGCCCTCGCGAGGTTTCAAACGGACGATGGGACGGCTGGTCATGATGGGCCTTGGGCAAAACGCCGCCTGCGTTAGCACGCGCGAGGGTCCCGGGCCTAATGGGCCGATTGCGGGCCGGGCGGCGGGGCAGGCGTGCGGGCGCGCTGGATCAGATAGGCATAGAGCGCGGACGTCTCGTAATCCTTGAAGGCGTGGAAGCGCGCGCCCGCCAGCCGCGCCATTTCGGGCGCATGGTGGCCAGGCAAGGCGCGGCCCGCATACATCAGGGCGAAGAACTGGCTGCGCGAATAAGCCGCCGTCACCTTGAGGTCGGGCGCTGCGCCCTTACCCGTCAGGTCGGTGCCGTGGCAGCTCGAACAAGCCATGGCGGCGAGATAACGCCCGCCATCATAACGCGGGCCCACCGAGCGCGGCGGATGGCGGCCGAGATCATAAGGATCGACCGGCGCAAGCTTGCCCATCAGCACCGCGACCCGGGCCGGAAACGAGAAATCCGGCTTGGGCCACACGGGCCCTGTCGCCGGCTTTGCCCGCAGCGCGGCGATGATCGCCGTCAGATCCGTGTCGCGCATATAGACATAGGCGGCCGAGGGCATCACCCACAGCGCCCGGGCCGACGGCGCCAGCCCCTGCCGCACGGCGAAATCGAATTGGGCGTCGCTGTTCTCCGCCGCGAAGCGGGTGAGATTGGGCGCGGCGATGAAAAGACCCGGCGCGCGATAGATCATACGGCCTGTGAGGTCATCGCCATGGCAATCGCGGCAACCGAAAATTGTCGCCACATGCCGCCCCCAGGCAACGGTTCGCGGCGTTACCCTGGCATGAATGATCGAGGAGGGCAGCGTGTAGCGGCGCACGATCAGCGCCTCGGAAGCCAGATAGATCGCCACCGGCACCAGCGCCGCCATGGCCAGCGCGATGGCCAGGCCGGTCAGCCCCCGTGTCCTCGGCCCAGTCATGCGCGCCCATCCCGATCCATCCGGGCACAGTAGGTGGCGCGCGCGCCCCCGGCAACGGACCGGAACGCGGAAGGGCCGCGCACCTTGCGGCGCACGGCCCCATTCCCCCGCTCTGCGACGGGTGACGTTAGAACTGCTTGCGCAGCGTGATGAAGAATTGACGCGGGCTGCCGGGCAACAGCGTCTGGCGGTCGCCCGATGCGGTGAAGCCGGCCGAACCCACCGTCGACACATATTTCTTGTCGAACAGGTTGGAGACGTTGGCCTGCACCTCGAAGCCATCGAGCAGGTCGTCACCCGAGAAGCGATAACCAAAGCTGAGATCGACCAGCGCGCGACCGGGCACCGACACGTCGTTCTCGTAACTGTAGTAACGCTTGCTCATATAGGCGACGTTGACACGGCCGAAGATCGCACCGTCGTCATAGCCGAGTTCGCCGTTCAGAATATGCTTGGGCGAATCGACGACGGTCTTGTTGGCCGTGTGCATGACGATCGCGCCGCTCCCGTCCGTTACGTTCTGGTCATAGGCCGAGTCGTTATAGGCGTAGGAACCGAACAGCCAGAAGGACGGGGCAAAGCGCCAGGTGGCCGCCGCCTCGATACCCTTCGTCGTCACGCCGCCGACATTGGACAGCACCGAGGGGTTGCCGACGATCGCCGCGCCGGACGATGTCGCAAGCAGGCGATTCTGGAACTCGACGTAATAGGCTGCGACCACGCCCTGCAGCTTGTCATTGTGGAAGCGATACCCGGCTTCATAGGTGCTCGATTCTTCCGGCTTCAGCTTGTTCTGGATGGCGTTGAAGCCGGCCTGCGAGGTCGAGAACGGACCGGAGGTCGCCGCGCTGACGAAGGCCGCCTGGTTCTTGGCGTAATCGGCAAAGGCTTCGCTGCTGTCGTCGATGCGGTAGTTGACACCCACCTGCGGCAGGAAGCTTGCGTCCGAGCTGATCTTGCCATTGAAGGCGGTGCCGGTAACGGCGTTCGCTTCGTTGTCGACATGCTGCGTCTTGAAGCCGGCATTGAGCTTCAGAGCGTCGGTGATCTGCCAGCTGTCCTGCAGGTGGAACACCACCGTCTTCGTGTTGAAGGTGTATGCCCATTGCGTATAGAAGGGGTTTTTCTGGAATTCGAGGTTGTTGCGATCCGGCGCGGTGAGGCCCAGACCATAGTAGCGGCGGGCCTGATTGAAATCATTGTTCTCGTACCAGACGCCGGCCTCGACGGTGTGATCGCCGAGGTCCCAGCTCAACGAAGAGACGATGCCATAGCGCTTGATCTGGTACTCGGTCGTGCGCAGCGAGATCGGACCGCCGCCCGGCGTCGGCACATAGGGCGAATACCAGGTGCCCTGGCCATTGTCGTGATGGTAGTAGCCGGTCGTCTTGAAGGTGAGGTCCGGCGTGATGGCCCAGTCCGCCGTCAGGCCGCCAAGCGTATCCTTGCGCAAGCCGGAGGCATTGGCATAGGCGTCATCCACCGTCTGGAACGGCGCCGGAAAAACAAGGCCCGCGCTCGGATAAGCCGGATAGGGCGCAGGCTGGCTGGCAGCGATGGCCGCGGCATTGACCTGGTTCTGATAGACCTCGGCCACCTTGGTCATCAGCGGCCAGTTGTTGGAGATGTTGTCCCAGCTGTAGCCGAGGCGTTTGATCAGCGCCATCGACAGATCCTGATAGTCGTTTTCGGCGCGATCCGAATAGTTCAGGAATCCCGTCAGCGTGACATCGCCGATCGGCTGCACGATCTTGCCATTGATCTGATACTGCTTCTGGATGCCTTGGCCCTTCCACTTATGCGCATGCTGCCAGCTTGCGCTGATATAGGCGGTCGCGCCGGTCGGCAGCGTGCCTGTCTCGAGACGGGCGAATTCGTGGAAGGTGTCGCTGCTGCCATAGGTCGAGGCCACGAAGACACCGAACTTGTCGGACGGAGCCATCGAGCGGAATTCGAGCGTGCCGCCGAGGTTGGACGACGAGGCGGTGCCAAGCGAACCGGTGCCCTGCGCCAGGATCACATTGCCGATATTCTCGGACGAGATGGCGCGCGAGATGTGCAGGCCGTTGTCGTTGCCATAGGACATGTCGCCGAGCGGCACGTCGTCCAGCGTGAAGCCGAGCTGGTTCTGGTTAAAGCCACGGATCGAGATGCGCGCCGACCATTCATAGGCGCCCCAGGGATCGGCAGACTGGAAATTCACGCCCGGGAGTTTGGCGACCACCTTGAGCGGGCTCGTGCCCGGCGCCGCGGCGGCAATGTCTTCATGCGGCACGCTCTGCGTCTGGCGGGTTTCGCCCTGGCCATAGACCACGACCTCTTCGACACTGCCGCCATCAGCCATGGCGGTTGGCGTCGCCGCAGCCGTATCGGCGCGGGCAGGCGTGATAGCGCACAGCGCGGCAAGGGCCGCGCTGGCAAGCAGCCAGTTCTTATTCATCGGATGACCCCAACGATTAGCGCCAGGTCCCCATCGGCCCGGCCAATGTGAGGTCATTACCGAGGGTTCGTGAACGGGAGGCAGCGCTTTTGCGACGGCATTGTTACCGCGCTGCGGCATAAGTGCATGCGGCCCGGCATGAGACCGAATTGCGCGCAGGGGCCGTCAGTCCGATTTCAGGAACCCGACCTCTTGCCGGATGACAGCTACAACATCACAGTGGCGGGCGAACCGAAGGGATTGCCCATGGCCGAGAGCCAGATGCCGCGGAAGACCCGCGAAATGCACAATCACCATTTCGATTCCACGGCATGGAACGACTTCGCGTTCCGGGACGATGACGTCATCGTCGCAACCTATGGCAAGTCGGGCACGACCTGGATGCAGCAGATTGTCGGCCAGCTCATTTTCGGCGGCAATGAAGACGTCAATCTGGCCGAGATGTCGCCATGGCTCGATCTGCGCATTCCGCCGACCCCGGTCAAGCACGGGCTGCTCGAAGCGCAAAGCCATCGCCGCTTCGTCAAGACCCACCTGCCGGTCGATGCGCTGGTCTTCTCGGCCAAGGCCAAATACATCTATATCGGCCGCGACGGGCGCGACGTGGTGTGGAGCTTCTACAATCATCTGGCCACCGCCAATGACGACTTCTTCGAAGCGATCAACGAAACGCCCGGCCGCGTCGGCCCGGCGCTCGATCGCATCGATATCGATGTCGTGCCCTTCTTCCGCCGCTGGCTCGCCGAAGACGGCTACCCGATGTGGCCGATCTGGGAGAATGTGAAAAGCTGGTGGGCCATCCGCGATCTGCCCAATGTGAAGCTCGTCCACTTCAACGATCTCAAGCGCGACCTGGAAGGCGGAATGCGCGAGATTGCCGACTTCCTCGAGATCGCGCTGCCCGAAGACCGTTGGCCCGTTGTCACCGAATATTGCAGCTTCGATTACATGAAGGCGCATGCCGAAAAGAGCGCCCCGCTGGGCGGGATCATGTGGAAGGGCGGCGCGAAGGACTTCATCAACAAGGGCACCAACGGGCGCTGGCGCGAATTGCTGACGGCCGAGGACCTCGCCGCCTATGAGGCCCGGGCCGAGGCCGAACTCGGCAAGGACTGCGCCCGCTGGCTCGCACACGGATTCGGCTGACGCGCAAGAACGCGGCCCGCCGCGACATGCGGCAGCAAGTCCGGCGACCTCACGCGTTTGCGACGTGACATCGAATCGGACCCGGCGCTAATATTGCACCTGCGAAGTCGAAGGGCCCTTCCGTTTGCGCCGGCAGCGTTACCGTTCTGCAACGATCCGTCGTGCGTCAGCCATGAGCTGGCGCCAGACCTTTGCCGCGCTGGCGCTGGCCCTCTTCGCCTTCCAGAACTACGTCACCCAGACGCATGTTCATCTTCTGTGGCGGGGCGCGCCTGAGGCCTTTGCGCAATCGCTCGGCCTTGCCCATGTGCGGCAGACACCGGCGCCGGGCCAGCACCAGCCGGCGGACGACCCGGCCAATTGCCCGATCTGCCAGGACATCGCCCTGGCCGGTCATTTCACCTCGCCCGGAACGATTGCGATCCCGCCGCCGGTTTTCATGGCCATCTCCGGCCAGCTCGTGCTGGCGCTGCCGGCCTTTGTGTCGGTGGCCTCGCATGACTGGCAAGGCCGCGCGCCGCCGCGCCGCTAATTCCCCTGAAGCGAAATCGCACTGACCGCATGGGCGGAGGCCTGCGCGGCCGGTTGCCCAGTTCATGCGTCCGCCATCGACATGCGCGGACAGCCTCGGAGTTCATAGTATGCCTTGCACCCGCATTCGGACCTGCCTTCTGGCCGGTACGGCGCTTTTGATGTTTGCCGCCGCATCGCCTGCCTTCGCTGCCGCCGATGGCGGCATTGAAACCGTCACCGTCACAGCCCGGCTCAACGAGGCCCGCAACGCCATCCAGACACAGCTCGGCGCCTCGACCTATTCCATCTCTTCAGACGACATCCAGAACACGCCCGGCGGCGCCAACACGATGCTCAATCAGGTGGTGCTGCAGGCGCCGAGCGTGGTGCAGGATTCCTTCGGCCAGCTTCACATCCGCGGCGAACACAATGGCGTGCAGTACCGGATCAACGGCGTCGCCCTGCCCGAAGGCATCGCCGTGTTCGGCCAGACCATGAGCCCGCGGCTCATCTCGTCGATGAAACTCATCACCGGCGCTCTTCCGGCCGAGTATGGTTTGCGCACGGCCGGCATCATCGCCCTCACGACCAAGAACGGCGCACTCGACGCAGGTGGCGATATCTCGATCTATGGCGGCAGCCACGGCACCATCCATCCCAGCTTCGACTATGGCGGCTCGTCGGGGAATTTGAGCTATTTCGTGTCGGGCGATTTCATGCGCAACGATCTCGGCATCGAATCGCCGGACGGTTCGGCAACGCCGATCCACGACACGACGACGCAATATCACGGCTTCGGCTATGTCGAGGACATTCTCGATTCGCACAGCCGCATCGCGTTCATCGCCGGTACCTCGAACGACTATTTCCAGATTCCCAACAGTGGCGGACTGACGCCGTCGCTCGGCCTCACGGTCAACGGCGTCAGCACCTTTCCGAGCGCCAAGCTCAACGAGACACAGCGCGAGGTCACCCATTTCGGCATCGTCACCTATCTCAGGAGCCAGGGGAAATTCGACTTTCAGGTTTCGGGTCTGGTGCGTTATTCGAGCCTCGATTTCTCACCCTCACCGCTGGGCGATCTGCTGTTCGACGGCATTGCCCAGAAGGCCCGCAAGCGCGACACCGCTTACGGGCTGCAGGCCGATGGCGCCTATCATTTGAACGATGCGCATACGATCCGTGCCGGCCTGTTCGTGCAGACCGACCGCGCCACCAGCGCCACGACGTCTCTTGTGCTGCCGACCGATGCGAACGGCACGCCGACCAGCGATGTGCCGCTTTCGATCATCGACAATGGCGCCAAGACGGGCTGGACCTGGTCGCTCTATCTGCAGGACGAATGGAAACCGTTCGACCAGCTCACCATCAATTACGGCCTGCGCTTCGATCACTATTCCGCCTATTCGAGCGGCAGCCAGCTCAGCCCGCGCATCAATGCGGTGTGGCAGCCGCTGGACGGCACGACCATCCATGCCGGCTATGCGCGCTATTTCTCGCCGCCGCCCTTCGAGCTTGTGGGTGCGCAAGCGGTCGCGCTCTTCGCCAACACAACAGCGGCAGCCCCGGGCACGCAGAACACGACGCCCATGGCCGAACGCGCCGACTATTACGATGTGGGACTTTCCCAGGTTATCGACGACAATCTGACGCTGGGCGTGGACAGCTATTACAAACGCTCGCGCCATCTGATCGACGAAGGCCAGTTCGGCGCGCCGATCATCCTGACGCCGTTCAACTATGCGCAAGGCAAGCAATACGGCATCGAATTCACCGGCAATTACACGCGCGGCGGATTTGCGGCCTATGGCAACCTCGCCTTCGGCCAGGCGCTCGGCAAAAAGATCGAGTTCGAGCCAGTTCCAGTTCGATCCGGCCGATCTCGCCTATATCGCGACGCACTACATCCATCTGGATCACGATCAGGCGATGACGGCCTCCGGCGGCGCCTCCTATAGCTGGGGCGGCAATCGCGTCAGCATGGACATGCTCTATGGCTCCGGCCTCAGGAAGGGCAGTGCCACGCCCAATGGCGCCCATGTGCCCGGCTATTTCACGATGAATATCGGCGCCAGCCATAGCTTCATCGACGGCCCGCTTCAGGGCGTGGCCGTGCGTTTCGACGTCATCAATCTGTTCGACAGGAAATATCTGATCCGCGACGGCTCCGGCATCGGCGTCGGGGCGCCGCAATGGGGCGCCGGCCGCGGCGTCTTTGTCGGCCTCTCCAAGGCGTTCTGATCGGGGGCGCGCGGCCCCACTCTTTCCAAGATTTAATGGAGGCCGCCCGCAACCTGTAGGAATCGCGACAATCTCACGGGTCGCACGGCGCGCCCGCCCTGACTATGGTGCGGGCCGCCCCTATCGTGGGCAGATCTCATCGAATCAGGTTCGGGTCCCAGACGATATGGAAAAACAGGAAGTGCGCGCGGCCGGCTCCTTGGCCGCCGTTTTCTCGGTCCGGCTTCTGGGCCTGTTCATGATCTATCCGGTCTTCGCGGCCTATGCGAAGCATCTGACCGGTTCCACGCCCTATACGATCGGCCTGGCGCTGGGCATTTACGGCCTCAGCCAGGGCCTGTTGCAGATCCCGTTCGGCCTGATGTCGGACAAGATCGGGCGCAAGACCATGATCGTCTTGGGCCTGCTGCTCTTTGCGGCCGGCAGTGCGGTGGCGGCGATGTCGACCACCATCCATGGCGTCATCATCGGCCGGGCGCTGCAGGGCGCCGGCGCCGTGGGTTCGGTGATCCTGGCCCTGGTCGCCGACCTCACCAAGGAAGAGAACCGCACCGGCGCCATGGCCATGGTGGGCATCACCATCGGCACGTCCTTCATGATCGCGCTGGTGGCCGGCCCGATCGTGGCCAGCTTCGTCGGCGTCTCGGGCATCTTCTGGCTGATGGTGGGGCTGGCGTTCGTCGGCATCGCCATCGTCCAATTCATCGTGCCCACGCCGCAAAAGGTCTCCATCCATCGCGATGCCGAAACCGTGCCCGGCATGCTGGGCCGCGTTCTGAAGAACGGCGATCTGTTGCGCCTCGATTTCGGCATCTTCGCACTGCACGCCATGCTGACGGCGAGCTTCCTGGTGATGCCGGGCCTCCTGCGCACGACACTGGGCGTCACCAGCCACAATCAGTGGATGATCTATCTGCCGGTGCTGCTGGTCTCGGTCGCCGTGATGGTGCCGGCCATCATCGTCGCCGAGAAATATCGCCGCATGAAAATGGTCTTCGTCGCCGCCGTCGCGGCGCTGGCGCTGAGCCAGATCATGCTGATCGCCGGCGCGCATAACCTGTTCGTGCTCCTGGCCGCGATCACGATCTTCTTCGCCGGCTTCAATGTGATGGAAGCGAGCCTGCCCTCGCTCGTGACCAAGACGGCCCCGCCCGACGCCAAGGGCACCGCTTCGGGCGTCTATTCGAGTTCGCAATTCATCGGCATCTTCATGGGCGGGGTGTTCGGCGGCTGGGTGCATCAGGCGGCCGGCGATAACGGCGTGTTCGCGCTGACGGCCGGCGTCGCCATCGTCTGGCTGCTGGCTGCGGCCACGATGACGCGGCCGAGCTATCTGACCACGCGCCTTGTGCGCATCGGCGAAGGCGCTGACCTCTCCAGCCTCGCCGCCAGGCTGAAACAGGTGCCGGGCGTGGCCGAGGCCGTGGTGATCGCCGAGGACAAGCTCGCTTATCTCAAGGTCGATTCCAAAGCCTTCGACGCCGAACAGGCCGAGGCGCTCGCCGGCGCGGCCTGAGCAGGGCATCTGCCGTCAGTTCACCGGGATGAAAATCCAGAACTGGGCACCGAAATTGCTGAAGCTCGAGGTGCCAAGCCCGTCATAGCTTGCCATGACGCGGACCGACAAACCATCACCGCCATGCACCTGCAGGCCGGCCTGAATGCGCGCATGTAGCACGGCATGCCGAACATAGAAGCTGCCGGGCACGATGACATCGGGGTTCTTGAAATCCCATTCTCCACTCAGCGAGAGTTCCGGCTCGACAGAGGTGCCATCACTGTAGGGATACCGGCGGGAAATCTCCGGCCCGAAGCGCAGCCGCCCCAGGGCAACTGTCTGCCCCGGAATGAAGATCCCCAACGAATCCGTGTAGCCCTGCTGATGATCCTCAAGATAGCTCACATCGATGCTGGGCGTGACGCGGAATTTCTGCACATGGAAATTCCCGGTCAGGCGCGTGTTCGCCAGCCAGCGGTCCGTCTTGAACCTGTCGGTGTAGAGGCCGAAGGGATCGACCGAATTGTTCGACGTGCCCCAGGCCGCGCGTGCATCGACGAAGAGCTGCGGCGTCAGCCGCGCGCTGACATAGGGGCCGGCCATAAAGCCGCCGCCTTGCGCCTTGCTCTTGGTGTCTTGGGACAGCTGGAGCGTCCAGTCGCGCTGAACGAGGGCGCCCACCAGCACGGACGGCGTCACCAGATAATCGGCGCCGAGATAAAGGATGCCGAATCTGTTCGACGCGGCGGCGTCGCGCAATTCGCTGAAATGCCCTTCCATCCAGACATCGATGCCCGAATTCGCCAGCGCCCGGCTGAGAGGATTGCCTTTGCCGCCGGTATGCGCGATCCGCGACAGGCTGGTCGAGAACGACATGTTGGACGAGGCGAACCTGGTGTCGCCGGACAGATCGAACGGCGCGCCGTCGTCGTCGCCCCAGAGCGAGCCGGGAACACGGCGCACGAAGCGGGCCCGGTCCGGCTCGTCTTCCGCCAATTGCCGCAGACGGCGGCCGAGGAAATTGCGAATGAAATTCTGCGTCTTCTGGCGATGCAGGGCGGTATCGAATGTGTTGACGAAGGTGCAGGTAATGGCTTCGCCGCCATCCAGACCGATGGAAACAGACCCATTGGCCAGATTGGCGACCGTGACCTTGCCACCCTTGTCGCCGATACAGGAAAGCGCCGTGAGCTGCCAGTCAAACGGCATGCTCACCTGCCGCACGACATAAGTCCCGGAGGCCAGACCCGAGACGACGCGGCTGGCGCTGCCATCGGTTGTGGTCAGGCTGAAACCGCCGACACCGGGCAAGGTCGAGCTGAACTGGAAACCGGCATCGCCGGAAAGCGCGGTTTCGACGATCGTGATCGAACCCTTGAGCGGCGCTTTGTAATTCACCGTCGCCTGCGCCGTGGCATCATTGAGGGAGCCGCTCGCCGGCGTGCCATGGGCCGTGGCCGTGTTCGTCACTGAGCCTGCTGTGACATCGGCGGCCGTGACGGTGTAGCTGGCCCAGCAGCCCGTATTCGCACCAACGGCCAGCGCCGTCGCCGCGCAGGTGACCGATACGATCTTGTCGTCCGAGACCCCGATGCCCGAGATCGCAACATTCCCGGTATTGGTCAGCGTGTAGCTGTAGGCGATGGTCTGGCCGGCGGCCGTGTAGGTGGCCGGGCTCGCCGTCTTGGTGAAGGTCCAGGAGGGCTTCGACGAGAAGGTGATCGTCGCCTGCGCCTTGGCATCGGTGAGAATTCCGCTTGCCGGGGTGCCGTGCGCAGTCGCGTGGTTCGTGAGCGATCCCGCCGTCACATCGGCCGCCGCGGTGCTGTAGACGCCGGAGCAAGTCGTGCTCGCGCCGATTGCCAGTGTTGTCGCCGCGCAGGTGACGGTGGCGATCTTGTCATCCGAGACCGTGATACCGGAGATCGACACATTGCCGGTATTGGTCAGCGTGTAGCTGTAGGCAATGGCCTGCCCCGCAGCCGTATAGCTCGTCGGATCGGCTACTTTGGTTAACGTCCAGGAGGGCTGCGCCTTGAAGGTGACAGTCGTGCTGGCGGTGGCCGTATCGGCGATCACATCGAGGCTGATCAAGCCATTGACCGTAACAGTGTTCGTGACGCTGCCCGCCGTGATATCTGCGGCGGTCGTCGTGTATGTGCCGGTGCAGGTCATGCTGCCAAGCACGGCAAGCGTGGTCGACGGACAGGTGACAGTCGGAATTTTGTCGTCGGTTACGGTGATCGCCTGTGCGGTGCTGGAGGGATCGGGATCGGTTTCGGAGACGACATAGGTGTAAGTGATGGTCTGGCCGGCGGCGGTGTAGATGGCCTGGCTCGGCGTCTTCGTGACAGACAGCGCGAAGCCGGGCCCGGCAAGGGCGGGGCCAGCCGATGCGAAGACGCCAAAGGCCACCGCCAGGCCGAAACCGGCCGCGGTTAACCATGCCTGAAATCGAAAGTGCCCCCGCCGAATGGTTCTGGCCCCCGCGGACACGACGAACGAATGACCAAACCGGATTTGGCGCGATCGTTGTGCTTAACAAGAGGTTAAGACCGGCCTGCAAATTACCGAGGGGGCAGGACACTGCGTTAGCGAAAGACCGTGAACTGCTTAACGCTTCACTCTGATGCGCAGGGCGAGGCCGGAAGATGAGGCTGGGAAAACACTGGCGCGCCCGACAGGATTCGAACCTGTGACCTCTGCCTTCGGAGGGCAGCACTCTATCCAGCTGAGCTACGGGCGCCCTGGGCCCGTGCTATAACCCAGCCCCCCGCCTCAGGCAATCGCGGCCAGGCCGGCGTCCACAGCCGCCACGCCATGGGCCCAGACGGCGCGCTTCCACGCCACCGTATCGGGATAGAAGGCGGCGCGGATCTGCTGCTTGATCGAGGCGGCCTCGGGATGGTCGAGCCCGGCATGGCCGTGCAGCCAGTTGTCCTTCCGGAGCGCATCGAACACCACCGGCACGGGCGCGGTGCCGACTTCGAGCGCGGCGAAAGTCAGCTCCGCCTCGCCGTCTCCCATCTCACCGACCCAGGCCGCCATGGCCGCGTCGATGGTCCCGGTCAGCGGGGCCGAGAGCGAGCCATCTTCGGTCGAGACCAGCTTGTCGCCCCAGATCGCCCTGGCGCGCCGATAGGCGGGGGTGCCCGGCGCGTCCTCGGTGATGATCTCCGCCGCGCCGCTCTCGCCCAGCCCGGTGTGGAAATCGACCACGACCAGCTGCCGTGCTCCGGCCAGTTCTTCGCGCAGCACATCCTTCAGCATCAGCGAGGACCAGCTGGGCTTCGAACCGCCATAATAGATCCCGTCGGCGAACTGGAACTGGCCGCTCGACAGCGCGCATTGCAGCGCGAAGGCGCCATGGGCCTCGGAATAGGCGCGCAGCCTGGCATTGGCCGCTTTCATCGCTTCGGGCGAAATGTCCTTCGGCGCGATCGCCTCGGCCAGCTCGCCATAATCGCGATTGACGGGCGGGCTCGCGAAATCGACGAAGTTCCGGTTCACATCGATATTGTCTTCATTGACGCGCCGGTTCCAGGAGAAGCCGTAAGGATTGAGCGCGTGCAGCATGACGAGCTTGGCGCCGGCTGGCACCCTGTCCGCAATGCCTTCGCGGAGGAGCCCCGTCTCGACCCCCGAGCCGAAATAGCCCTCCACGCCATGGGTGCCCGAGATCATCAGGAGCGCGCGCTCCGCCTCGCGCGGGCCGATGCTTGTGGTATCGAGAAAGAGCGGCAGGCCGTCCTTGCCATTGGCGCCGGGATGCACCCGCGTCGTCACCCCCAGGCCAGCGGCCTCGACGGCGGCAATGAAGGCGGCCCGCCCCTCACGGTAATCGGCCGGAAAATAATCTTCGGGATTGGCACTCATGCAATTCGCGTCTGGCGGCTGCGGCATATTATAGAGCAGCTTTATCGCGGGAGTGCGAATTGCAAACCTCGATCTTCGGCACGCTGGAAGATTTGCGGAACCGGCCGATCCCGGATCAGGAGGTCCCCCGCGGAAGAATGAAGGGCTGCCGCCGCCTTCCCATCGCGCGCGACACGCCGCATGGCAACGAGCCGCTGGTGGACATTGCCGATTTCGCCATCGGCGGCGAGAACTATTACCACGCACACCGCAACCCGCCCTATTGGCGGCGCATCGAGGGCTCGATCCCAGATCTTCTCCTGCGCCGTGCCGTGGCCGAGAAGCTCGCGACCGTGAATGCAAGGCTGGCGCCCATCGGCCTCGAACTCTTCGTGTTCGATGGCTGGCGCCCGCGCGCGGTGCAGCGCTATTTCCACGATCATTGGATGCCGGAGGAATTGCGGAAGCGCGATCCCGCGCTGCGCGGTGCGGCGCTGACCGAAGAGATCGAACGCTACTGGGCCGCGCCGACCGAAGACGCGTCTTCGCCCGCGCCGCATGAGACGGGCGGCGCCGTCGATCTCACCATCCGCTGGAAAGATGGCGACGCCTTGTGGATGGGCTCGCTGTTCGACGACGCGGCCGCCATCGCCCATCGCGACCGCTTCGAGCGCGCCGATGCCGGGCTGTGCTTTTCCGACGAGGAAGCGCGCGCCAATCGCCGCCTGCTGCACTGGCTGATGATCGAAGAAGGCTTCACCGGCCATCCGAACGAATGGTGGCATTTTTCCTGGGGCGATCAGATGTGGGCGGCGCTGAGCGGCGGCACCGCGCATTACGGCCTGGCGGCACCCGGATAGCTATTTCACCGCCGGACGGAAGGCGCCGTCCCAATCCTCACCCGGCGGATGCCGTTCATACCAGGCGATGCGGGCGAGTTGCAGATCGTACAGCGTCGGGCTGGCCCCGGAGAGCTTGCGGCATTGGTCGATCAGCTCGCGCGCCTTGTCCCATTGCTGGGCGCGCAGCGATTGAAAAATGTGTTCGTGGAACGTCGCCAGCGCGCGGAATTTCGGGCTCGCGCGCACCAGCGGATTGCCGAGCATGGCGTAAAGCTTGATCGCTTCGTTGCGCGCCCCGATCGCAAGGAAATCGACTTCGAGAAAGGCGAAGCCGCGCTCGGCGGCCTTGCGCGTATCGTCGGACACGACGATGGCCGGTCCATAGGCGGACGATTGTGAACGGATCCGTCCCGCCAGCTCCACGCAATCGCCATTGACGGAATAGGCGGTGTGGCCATGCGCCGTGAAACCGCCCGCCACCGCTTCGCCCGTCGCAATGCCGATGCCGACGCCGATGGGATCATAGGCCGTGCCGTCGAAGCGGCGCTCGCGGCTGAGCTGTTCGTTGACCTCGGCCAGCGCCACCGTCATGCGGTTGGCGGCTTCGACCGCATGGATCGCATGCTCGCTGTCTTCGAGCGGCACATTCCAGTAAGCAAGAAAGCCGCCACCCGTCACGCAATCGACCATCGCGCCATGCGCAATTGCGGTGTCGATCAAGGGCTGCATCACGGTGCCCATGAGGCGCGTGAAGCCAACCGGATCGTCGACAAAGGAATCGGCGAGCTGGGCATAGCCGCGCACACCGCAGGACAGACAGGTGACCCGGCGCGTCTCGCCCTCAATCTTGAGCAAGGCCGGTGTCCTGGCGATCCGGTCGAGCACAGCGATCGGCAATGCGCCGGCAAAGGCCTGCCGCAACATCGCACGCGTGCGCCCGATCTCGAGACTGCGCGCAGCCTGCGCAGTCACGAAGGCCAAAGCCAAGGCGAGGCTGGGATTGAGGGAATCGAACAGCGTCAGGCTGTGCGTGAAGAGCAGCCAGGTGAAGCTCTGCGCCGCGGCGATGGCGGCCAGCGCCAGCAGGCCGGACCAGATCAGCCCCACCCGCGCCGCGAGAAAGGCCATGCCGATGCCGATCACCGCGACAAAGACGAGCCCGCCATAAAGTCCGTCGGCCTCTTTGAGCGGCGTCGCCAGAAGGATGTTCTCCATCGCTTCGGCATGCACTTGGCCAAGCGGCTCGGAGCCGATCGGCGTTTCGACCATGGCGCCCGGCCGTGCGACATAGACAATCGTGCGGGCGAGGCTTCCGGGCGCAAGCTTTCCGGCGGCGAGATCGGCGGCCGATACCGTGCGCTTGGCATTGGCGCCGGAATAATAAATCGGCATCGCGCCATCGTCGCCGACCGGCACCGACAACGCACCGGCGCTCACGCGCGCCACTGCATCATGCGCATTGAGGCCGGCAAAACCGCTTTCGCGCACGCCAACCGTCAGCGGCTTGCCGCCGCCAAGAAGGCGCATCACCGCGCCCTCGAGCGACGGCACCAGCTGGCCCTTGAGCCTGAAGACCAATGGCATCGCCCTGAGCTTGCCATCGGCATCAACATGCAAATTTTGCGCGCCGAGCCCTGCACTGGCCGTCACGACGGGCAGAACCGGCAAGGTCGCGCCATCAAAGCCGGGCAGGCTTGCTTGCGCGGCGGCGGCGCCGTCGAAAACGATGGGGGGCGCATTCGGCAGCGCCGCGACACCCGTATTCGACAACGTCACGGCGGCGACGGCATGGGTGCCGGCGAGTGCCGTGGCCAGCGCCGTATCGGGCGAGGGCATGGCATTCAGCGTGCGGCGCGCCAGATCATTTTGCGGACCCGGCGGCAGCGCGCGCGCGAAAAGCTGCGGCGATGCGGGATCGGGCGTTGCCAATGGAGCATCAAGCACCACGACAGCGGCACCGGCCTTGGTCAGATCGGAGACCAGCCGGGCCCACATCACATGGCTCAGCGGCCAGGCGCCATAAGGTGCGGTGGCGCCGCGGCCGAGATCGAGCGCGCGCACGGCATAGTGCGTGCGCGGCTGCGGGTCTTCGTAAGCCCGCTTGTGCAGATATTGATAGGCGTCGAACTGGATATTGCGGATATGCGTCGCCAGCCCGCCGGGATCGGTGGCGATCACAGCCATCGCGATGGCGACGACGATCAGCGGCAAGGCCCAAATGCTCGCCGACTTTACCCCTGCTCTCATCCCAGCCCCTGCTCGGCGACCCGATAGATGTTCCGGCCGCAAATCATCCTATCACGGCGCGGGGGCCGCGGTGGAAGGCCCGTCCGCCCGTTGCACACAGTCCGGACAGAGCCCGGCAATCTCCACGGTTTCGCGCTCCGCCGCGAATCCTGCAGCCTCGGCGGCCCGCGCCAGCGCCGCATCAAGGGCACCATGTTCGATCTCGGCAGCGCAGCCGCAGGAGCGGCACAGCAGAAAATGACTGCGATGGCGCCGGCCCGGCGCGAAACAGGCAATATAGGCGTTCAGTGTGTCGATCCGATGGACGAGACCGGCGTCGAGCAGGAAATCGAGCGCGCGATAGACCGTTGGTGGTGCGGGCGGCCGCGCGCCCTTTGCCGTGCCGAGCTTGCGCAGGATGTCGTAAGCCCCCATGGGCCGATGGCTCTCCAGCACGATCTCGAACACGGCGCGGCGCAGCGGTGTGAGGCGCAGGCCCCGGCGACGCGTCAGCGCTTCGGCCGCATGAAGCGCCTCGCGCCGGCACGGTGCGTGATCATGCGGTGGCGCCGGGAAGGGGCTGCTCATCTCTGCCGCCTCCAAATCCTGCCAAGCCCGGCCAGCACCGTGGTCGCGGCGAAGATTGCCGCGGCCGCCAGCACGATGGAGGGTCCGGCCGGCGCATCGGTGACATAGGCGCCGGCGATGCCGAGCGGCGCCGAAGCCGCGCCGATGACGGCGGCCAGAAGCGCCATGGCCTCGGGCGTTTTTGCGAGCGGCCGTGCCGCGGCCGGCGGAATGAGCAGCAAAGCCACAATCAGCAGCGCGCCGACAATCTTCAACGCCAGCGCCACCAGACCCGCGACAAGAATGAGAAACACGACATCGAGAAATGCCGTGCGCGAATTTTCGGCCATGGCAATGTCGCGGCTGACGGTCACCGCAAGCAGCGGCCGCCACAGCCAGACCAGCACAGCGAGGATCATCGCGCCGCCGATGGCGACAATGGCGATGTTCGTCGGCGACATCGCCAGCACATCGCCGAACAGATAGCCGAGCAGATCGGCGCGCACCGTCTCCATGGTGGAGAGCAGGATGAAGCCGAGCGCCAGCCCGACATGGCCGACCAGGCCGATGAAGGTCCCCGAAGGAATATAGCGATCATTGGCCCGTGCCATGATGAGCCCGGCGACGATGGCCACGGCCGCCACCCCCGCCAGCGGCGCAATGCCGATCAGAAGCCCGAGCCCGGCACCCAGAAGCCCCATATGAGCGATGCTTTCGCCCAGATAGGCCATGCGCCGCCACAGCACGAAGCAGCCGAGCGGCCCGGCCGCCGCGCCCAGCAGCGCCGCGCCCAGAACCGCGCGGATCAGGAAATCATCCATGGCTGTGCTCGTGTCCGTGGTCGTCGTCATGAATGGGACGGAGCGGATGCGGCCCGCCGCCGGGGCGCACCTCGCCGCTCGGCAGATGGCGGTGATCGTGGTCGTGCGCATAAAGCGCCAGCTCCGCGGCGATGCGCGGCCCGAACAATTCGACGAAGGCGGGATCCTGGATCACATGGCCGGCCGCACCCTGGCAGCAGATATGGCGGTTGAGGCAGATGACGCGGTCGGCCTCGGCCATCACGACGTGAAGGTCGTGGCTAACCAGCAGCACCGCGCAGCCGAGCTCGTCGCGCAATTCGGCGATCAACCGGTAGAGCACCGCCTCACCCGCCAGATCGACGCCGGCAAAAGGCTCGTCCAGCAGGAGCAGGTCGGGCTTGTGGACGATGGCCCGGGCCAGCAGCACGCGGGCCATCTCGCCGCCCGAGAGCGTGGCCACCTGCTTGGCCGCCAGCCCGGCAATACCGAGCCGAACCAACGCCGCCGTGGCCGCGCCCTTTTCGGGGGCATAGACCTCAATCAGGCGCTGCACCGTCATCGGCAGAGAGGGATCGCGCACGAAATGCTGGGGGACATAGCCGATGCGCAATCCCGGCCGGCGGGTAAGCTGGCCTTGCGACCGCACCAGCCCGGCCAGCGCCTTCAGAAGCGTGGTCTTGCCCGAGCCATTGGGCCCGATCAGGACCACGATCTCGCGCGGGGCGATGGCAAGGCTGACATCCTCGACGATGCGCGTCGGGCCGGCGCAAACGGACAGGTCGCGGGCGGCGACAAGCGGGGCGGGGGTCTCGGATCCGGTCATGAGCGCATTGTTATAACATAACATTCAAGCGCAACATCCTTGCGATTTTGGTGACGCTTCCGTCAATTTCCTTGAAGCCCGGACCTCGCACCCCTACCTTTTTCCTGCAAAGAATCCCCGCCAGCGGGACCAGAGGAGGCGTCTATGGACAACATCACCAAGGACCCGGCTTACAACGCCGTCGATCCGACCGATTTCCCGGCCATGATGGAGGTCGAACGCTACGGCGCGCGGTCGACCGCCTTCGACAAGATCATCTCCGCCACCCACGACCATTTCTGGGACCCGCTGGACAAGAAATATGTCGACTTCTCGCTGCCCTTCGACATCGAGAACGAATATCTGATCAACCCCGACGCCAACACCGACCTCAAAACCGCGATCGGCGGGAAGCTCGACGAGAAGCAGAAGATCAAGCTCGTCAATCTCGACGTGCTGTGGTCGCTGTCCTCGATCCTGCATGGCGAGCAGGGCGCGCTCGCGCTGTCCGCCTCGCTCTGCCACATCCTGCGCGATCCCGGTGCCCAGGAATATGCCGCCAACCAGACGCGCGAGGAAGCGCGCCATGTCACCGGCTTCTCGGCCTATATCAAGGCGCGCTGGGGCAAGCCGGCAAAGGTCGGCCCCGCGCTCGGCAATCTCCTCAATGAACTCGTTTCCTCGCCGCTGGTGTGGAAGAAGCTCGTCGGCATGCAGATGCTGGTCGAGGGCCTCGCCATGGGCGCCTTTGCGACCTTCTACAAGGAAGCGCGCGATCCGCTCATGACGCGTGTCATGCAACTGACGATGACCGACGAAGCCTTCCATCACAAATTCGGAAAGATCTGGGCCGACCGCACCATTCCGCATCTGTCCAAGGCCGAGCACGAACTGATCGAGGACTGGGCCTGGGAAGTGTTCCAGGTGCTGCTCTACAATCTCGGCTCGCCGGACCAGAAGAGCTGGATCTATGAAGCCGTGGGTCTCGATCCCATGTGGTGCCAGCAGGCCTTCATGGAAGCGCTGACCGATGCGATGATCCGCGAAGAGATGCAGGAAGCCAGCAACATCTTCCGTGTGCTGATCAAGACACTGCTCAAGGCCGGCATCATCACCGATCGCACGCGCGGCAATTACGCGGCCTATATCGACATGGCCGAACTCTATAGCGAAGGCGACAAGATGATCGGCGACGACATCGCCGAAGAAGGCATCAAGTTCCTGATCAAGCTCAATGGCGGCAAGAGTTTCGTCAGCCCGACAAGCATGACCACGGTCGCCGCCGCCGAATAGGCACGCATCATCGACGGACAGAGGGCGGCTCGCGACGGCGAGGCCGCCCTTTGTTTTGCGTGTGGGACGACAGCCGTGGGCAGGCTTTCACTTGCCTTGCGCATCCTTCGCGGACCAGCATGCGCGCCACGCAATTCGGAACGCACCGGAGCAACGCCATGAAAGCCGCCATCTTCCACGCCCTGGGCCAGCCGCTGGCGATCGAGGACCGACCCGATCCGGCGCCTGGCGAAGGCGAAGTGGTGGTGAAGGTTTGCCGCTGCGGCATTTGCGGCAGCGATCTGCACATGACGCAGGAAGCCGATTTCGCCGTCGCGCCGGGATCGATCCTCGGCCATGAATTCTCTGGCGAAGTGATGGCGCTGGGCCGCGACGTCGAGAATCTGCGCGTCGGCGATCATGTTGCCGTCTCGCCGGTGCGCGGCTGCGGGGCGTGCGACGCCTGCCGCGCCGGCAAACCGGCCTGGTGCGAGAACATGATGCTGCAAGGCGGCGGCTATGCCGATTTCGCCACCGCCGCGGCGCGCCAATGCGTGCGCATGCCGTCAACGACGACGCTGGCCGACGGCGCGCTGGTCGAACCTCTGGCCGTGGCGCTGCATGGTGTGGCGCTGTCGCCCATCCAGCCGGGCGCGCGCGTGCTCGTGATGGGCGCGGGGCCCATCGGCCTCGGCGCCGCTTTCTGGGCGCGGCGGCTGGGCGCGGGCCGCGTCGCTGTGCTGGATCTCACGACGCTGCAACAGGATCTGGCGCACCGGCTCGGGGCGACCGGCTTCGTCACTGCCGGCGACGACAGCGCCGCGCGCATCCAGAAGGAACTGGGCGGCATGCCCGATATCATCTTCGAATGCGTCGGCCGTCCCGGCATTCTGGCGCAGGCGATCCAATATGTGCGGCCGCGCGGCACCATCGTGATGCTGGGCCTGTGCACGACAGAGGATTCCTTCGTGCCGTTCCACGCGGTGTCGAAAGAGGTCAAGATCGTGACCTCGGCCTTCTTCCACGAATCCGAATACGAAGCCGCGCTCGACGCGCTCGATGGCGGCAAGGCCGCACCCACTGCCATGGTCACCGAAACCGTCTCGCTGGCCGCCATGCCGCAGACCTTCGAAGCGCTGCGCAAGCGCACCCATCAATGCAAGGTGATGGTGCAGCCGGGCTGATCAGCGCCGCGGCGGCGCGGCCTGACGCGTGACCAGCGCGGCGCCCACCCATCTGGACGCCGGCACGGAAACACGGCGGCGCATGTCTTCGGCCGGCGTCAGGCTCAGCACGAGCCGAACGAGGCCGTAGAGCAGAAGCGAAATCGCAAACCCCGCAGCGGCCCAGACGAAGGCATCACCGATGCGGTCGTAAAGCGTTTGGCCCGGCGCGGCGCCGCTCGCAACCACGCGCGTCAACACGCTGAAGCCATCAGCGCTGGCGCTCGGTGCTTCGCCGACGACATGGCCATGCGCATCGGCCAGCACCAGTTCGCCATCGCGCGCGCTCCGCGCCAGCGCAAATCCGTTTTCGACGCCGCGCAAAACGGCCTTGTGTGTTTCCGCCTCCGCGTCAGTGCCGAAATCCCAACCCGGCACGGCGATCAGGGCAAAGCGTTCTTGCGCGGCGCGGCTCCGCATCCGTGCAAAGAAATTGAGGTCGTGCGAGATGGCGACCGGCGCCACGCCCGCACCCCCTTGCACATAGCGCGAAACCGTTCCGTCCGGCGCGATCGCCAGCGCGATGTTGCGCGACACTCCGCCATCGCGCCAGGCAAAGCCGGCCACCACGGTCGCGCCCGTGCCCGCAGCACCGGCGCGCAGAATGTCGATCGCGGCCTGACGCCAGGCCGGCCGCAGCACCGCGATGCGCTCGGGCAGCACGACCAGATTGCTGCCTTGCGCCTTGAGCCGGATTTCGGCGGCATAGGCCAGCACCGCGCCCAATGCGATGTCGCGTTGGTCGACCGTGCCGGCCTCGGCCAATCTGTCGGAGGCGATCAGCGTCACCCTCTGATCCGGGCCCTGCCCGCGTTCCAGATGCAGCGCGCCGAAGACGAGATTGGCCGTGAACAATGCGGCGGCGGGTAAGAGATAGAGGGCGTTGCGCTTCTGGAAGGCGAGCGCGAGAAAGCCTGACACCGCCCCGATCAGGAAGGTGACGACCCAGCCGCCGAACAGCGCCGCGCTCTGGATCAGGATCGGGCTCGCGGCCTGGCTGAAGGCGGGCGAGGCCAGCGCCCCATCCGGCCCCGAGGCGGCCACGAAATCCCACAGCGTCCACAGCCCGGCGAACACGGCCACCCCGGCCATGGGCGAGACCCAGCGCCCCGCCACGCGCGCGCCCATCACACAGAGGGCGAAGCCGATCGACGACAAGGCCACTGCCGCATTGATGACCAGTGCGGATAGCACGCCGACATAGGGCCAGGCCCAGCCCAGCGCCATCAACGCGCCGGTCCCGAGCGCTGCTGCCATCACCGTGACCGGATTGGCCTCGCCAAAGGCCAGCCACAGAAGCGGGACCGGCGCCAGCCAGGCGAGCCACCACGCCCAGGCGAAATGGCCGGCGAGCACAAGCCCGGCCGCCGTGAGCCCGGCGCACAGAAGCGGAAGCCGCCCGTCCCTCATGCATGGCATTTTGCACGGACAGGGGGAAACAGGCGAGACCCCGGCGCAGCAGAGACGGATGGCCGAGGTTGCCCGAACACTGTTTGGAATATCGACTCATTCGGCGCCGAAGACCGCGGCCAATCTGCGAGCCCGCCCGATCGGAGACCACGAGCCTCTCACGCTTCCTTCGGGCCCTGGACGAATTTGCGAATGAACGTTCATTCGTAAGTCGAGTGGTCAGGAGGAGGGGCCAGGGGTACCTGCGGATTTAGCGGCCTGGATGTCGAAGGGTGACCACGCTTCGGCTTTGCCTCCAACCGACCGTTTGATCCCCACAAGCTTGATAAGGCTGGGTTTTCGGGGCGCCACATCGGCCGACCCCGCACCCTCTTTTCCTCGACGGCGCTTCAGACTATGTTGAATGAACGTTCATTCTATGCGGAGTTTGATTTGTCCTCTCCGGAAAAAGCCAGAGGCCAGGCCGGAAACAAGCGGCAGCGTATTCTCGATGCCGCCCTGAGCCTGTTCGATGCGCGCGGCTTCGACGCGACGGCCGTCCCGGAGATCGCGCGCGAGGCCGGCGTCGCCACGGGCACGATCTACCGCTATTTCAAGGACAAGCAGGCCCTCGGAAACGCGCTTTTCAGCCATTGGCGGCAGGTCTGCAGCACGCTGGTGCTGGCGCCCGCACCGGCCTCTATCCCGGCCGAGGCCCGCTTCGCCCGCCTGTGGCACCGCTTAACACTGTTCGCGCGCTCCAATCCCGCCGCGATGCGCTTTCTGGAGCTGCACCATCACGGCGGCTGGCTGGATGCGGAAAGCCGCGCCGCCGACGCCGCGTTCGCCGGAGGCCTCACCCAATTTTTTGCAGAGGCCGGCGCAGCGGGCGCGATCCGCCCCATCGCACCGGCCCTCGCCACAGCCCTGACGCTGGGCGCCGCTGCCGGCCTTGCCAAATTCAGCGCGCAGGGCACGCTGACCGCCGATGCCGCGACGGCGGGCGATCTGGGCGATGCCGTGTGGCGGGCGCTCGCGCCCTGAGCCTAGACCACGAGGACGACAGGCCATGAACGAGACCAGAATCGGGGACTTCATCACCGTGGCCCGCGACGGCGGGATCGCCACCGTCACCATCGATCGCGGCGACGGGCGCAACGCCCTCTCCCGCCGCCTGATCCTCGACCTCACCGAGACGGCGAGAAGCTTTGCCGATGATCTGGAAACCCAGGCCATCGTCATCACCGGCAAGGGTGCCTTTACTGCGGGCGCGGATCTGAAGGACCCGGAGATGGACCGGCGCCGCGCCGCCGGCCTGCTCGAACGCCGCCACATGACGAGGATCGGCCCGGATATGTGCGACGCCTGGGAGCGCATCGAGCAGGTCACGATCTGCGCCATCGAACGCTATGGCATTGGCGGCGGCGTGGCGCTGGCGGCTTCCTGCGATTTCCGCATCCTGGGCGAGAGCGCGACGCTGCGCCTGCCGGAAATTCCGCTGGGCATGAATATGAGCTGGCACGCGGTGCCGCGCCTCGTCTCGCTGATCGGCCCGGCGCGCGCCAAACGCTTCGTCATCTATGGCGAGAACCTTTCCGCACGCGAGGCCCTCGATTGGGGCTTGGCCGACGAGATTGCGCCCGATGGCGGAACGCTCGCCGCCGCGCGCGCCTGGGCGGAGAAGACCGCCAAGCTGCCACCCAATGCCGTGCGCATGACCAAGCAATCGGTCAATGCCGCGGCCAATGCGCTGCACCACGCCACGACCTATATGGACCTCGACCAATATGCGCTGGCGACAACCTCCGAGGATTACCGCGAGGCCATCAAGGCCTTCCTCGAAAAACGCCCGCCCAACTTCACGGGGCGGTGAAACGCGCTAAGCTTGTTCCAACGCTATTGGAGGGAACGAACATGACCGGACGGGTCGAGGGAAAAATCGCATTGGTGACGGGCGGCGCGCAGGGTCTGGGCGAAGCCACCGCGCATATGCTGGCGCGCGAGGGCGCACGCGTGGCGATCACCGACATCAACGAAAAAGGCGCCCAGGCCGTCGCCGAGGCGATCAATGCGAAACATCCCGGCGCGGCCATCGGCGTCGGTCATGATGTGACGAAAGAAACGGACTGGACCTTCGCGCTCGACGAAGCGCTGCGCGTCTTTGGCGGGCTGCATGTGCTGGTCAACAATGCCGGCATCGGCCTGACCAAGGATCTCGAAGACATCACGCTCGACGAATGGCGCACCGTGCACGCGATTGATCTCGACGGCGTGTTTCTTGGTTGCAAGCTTGCCGTGTCGCACATGGCGAAAACGGTCGCGGCGACGGGGCTCGGCGGTTCCATCGTCAACATTTCGTCGATCTCGGGCATCATCGCCGGACACAACATGGCCGCCTACAATTCGGCCAAGGCGGCGGTGCGGCACCTGTCCAAATCGGTCGCGCTCTATTGCGCGCGCAAGGGTTACGGCATCCGCTCGAACTCGGTGCACCCAGTGTTCATCGCCACACCGATCCTCGATCCGCTGGTGCAGCGCTACGGCAAGGAAGAGGCTTACGCCAAGCTCGGGCGCCAGGTGCCGCTCGGCACCATCGGTCAGCCGGACGACATCGCCTATGCCGTGCTCTATCTCGCGAGCGACGAGTTGCGCTTCGTCACGGGCGCCGAACTGAAGGTCGATGGTGGCATTTCGGCCATGTGACCGGCGCTATTTCGATATCCGGATCATGACCTGACCGAGCAGCACTTTCGCGCCCTGCGAGTGAAGGCTGCGGTCGGTCACGCCCTGCATGCGCCGGGCGATGACATTGACATCGGGCTGGCGCCAGGGCCGAACGGCAGCGGCCGTGAAGCTCATCAGATTGCGCAGATAGGAATCGCGCAGCACCGGCAGCGCGCGCAGCACGGAGGCCCGCAGCGTCGCGTCGGGAATATTGAGCCCGATCGAGACCAGCAGAAGCCCCACCGGCCGGCCATTGTCGAGAACGGTGGCATACATCGGGTTGAGCCCGACATAGCTCACGGCCTGGGTGATCTTGTGCGCCGGCATCTGTTTGCCGTCATCGGCGCGCGCGGGCGCCGCCACCAGGGCGGTGGCGAAAGCCAGACCCAAAGCGAGGGTTTTGGCGCCGGATCGCATAGAGTTTCCTTCTGGGGGTTCCTTCCCCGTTCCTCTCCTGCTTACTCTATCAAGGTAAACACGCGGTTGACCGGCGGCGGATGGAACAGGAGCGCAGCATGGCGAAATCAGCGGCAATCGGCGCGGGCATGTTGGGCCTGAGCCTCGTTCTTGGCGGCCTGACCGCTGGCAATATCGCGGCGGCAAAAACCCTGCCCGCCGATCCGCAGGCGCCGGGCACCCGCTTCCTGTTCCGCGCAAAGAACCTCGCCAAGCCCTATGCCACCAAGGCGGTCGGCAATTCCGCCCGGACCGTGCCGCGGCCGGCAAATGCGACGCTGCGCTTGCCGGCCGGCTTTTCGGCGAGCCTGTTTGCGCAAGACCTCTCCGGCCCGCGCAATCTTCTGGTCCTGCCCAATGGCGATGTGCTGGCCGCCGAATCCTATGCCGGAAAGATCACGCTGCTGCGCGACAGCAATGGCGACGGCAAGGCCGACAAGATCGTGACCTTCGCCAGCGGCTTCGAACGGCCGTTCGGGCTCGCCTACCATGACGGCGCGGTCTATGCCGGCGATGTTCATGGCATCTGGAAATTCGCCTACAGGCCGGGCGCACTCTCGGCCGGTGCGCGCACCCGTGTCACCAAGGACGGCGTGCTCGGCGACTGGGACGGTCACTGGACGCGCAATATCGTCTTCGGTCCCAGGGGGCGACTCTTCCTCGCCGAGGGCAGCACCGAGAATGTCGGCATCGACCCCGCGCCCCATGCCGCCATCTCCATCGTCAACGCCGACGGAACGCTGACGCCTTATGCCACGGGGCTTCGCAATCCGGTGGGGCTGCATATCTATCCGGGAACGCAGGATCTCTACACCGCCGTCAATGAGCGCGACATGCTGGGCAACGAGCTGGTGCCCGACTATTTCACCCGTGTGCGCAAGGGCGAATTCTTCGGCTGGCCTTACGCCTATATCGGACCCCATCCCGATCCCCAGTTCGGATCGCGGCGGCCCGATCTGGTGAAGACGACCGTGACACCGGACGTGCTCTTGCAATCGCATTCGGCGCCGCTGGGCTTCGTCTTCTATACGGGCACACAATTCCCGGCCGACTATCGCGGCGATGCCTTCGTCGCATTGCACGGTTCCTGGAACGCGAAGACGCCGACCGGCTACAAGGTCGTGCGCATCAAATTCGCCGGCGCGCGGCCGGAGCCGGGATATGAGAATTTTATCACCGGCTGGTGGCGCAAGGGCACCGATCCGGCCGAGGTCATCGGCCGGCCCACCGCCCTCGCGATGGCCAGCGATGGCAGCCTCCTGATCGCCGACGATGCGGGCCGGGCGATCTGGCGGATACGCTATACGGGGACGAAATAGGGCACGCGCCGGGCGCCCCGGCAGGGCCGCGAAACGCGCCTTGACAGCCGGCGGGCCCACTCTCTAGATACCCGCCCGCGCCGCGGATAATTCCCGCGCGCGGCCTTTGGCCTGGGGCTGTAGCTCAGTTGGGAGAGCGCCTCGTTCGCAATGAGGAGGTCAGCGGTTCGATTCCGCTCAGCTCCACCAGGCCCCTCTGCCTGCCCTTCGCTTGCCAGGTCGCATTCCGGCCCCCATTTGAGGTCTATCCTGGCCCCGTCCGAAACCGGGCGGCTTGCCTCGTGGCGATCCGGCTGGCTACAAGGGCATCGGTTCGACGAACCGGCACGCAATTCCGAAGGAGAGGCCGCTCGCCTCATGGCGTATTACACCCCAAATCCGTTCGTGAACCTGATCGTCACGCTGCTGGATATTTACACCTGGATCGTGCTGGCCGCGGTTGTGATGAGCTGGCTGGTCGGCTTCGGCGTCATCAACACCTACAACCAGTTCGCGCGTTCGATCGTGCGCTTCCTCGACGCCATGACCGAGCCGCTGTTCCGGCAGGTCCGCCGGGTTATTCCTTCCATCGGCGGGCTCGATATCTCGCCGCTGATCGTGCTGATCGGCGTCGTCTTCCTGCAGAATCTCGTCCAATGGGGCGCAGCGCGCCTCGGGCTTTGACGGATCGCATCCGTCTCATCGCGGACGGTGTGCGCATCGCCGTGCGGCTCACGCCCAAGGGTGGGCGCGATCGCATCGACGGGTGGGCCGTGGGCAGCGATGGGAAGCCCTATCTCAAGGCGCGCGTCGCAGTGCCGCCCGAAGATGGGAAAGCCAATGCGGCATTGATTGCGCTTCTGGCAAAGACATTGCGCATCGCAAAATCGCATATTGCCATCGCCGCCGGTGAGACTGCGCGGTTGAAACATATAGACGTGGAGGGCGCGCCCGACTATTTGCTGGCGCAGCTCGAAGCATTGGGAGATGCGCCATGACGGCCAAGATCATCGACGGCAAGGCTTTCGCCGCAGGACTGAAAACGCGGATCGCCGATGAAACCGCGCGCCTCAAGGCCGCGCACAATCTGGTGCCGGGCCTGGCCACGGTTCTGGTCGGCAGCGATCCGGCCAGCGAGGTCTATGTCCGCAACAAGAACAAGACCGCCGAAAAGCTCGGCTTCAATTCGGTCCATCGCCATCTGCCGGCGACCGCCAGCGAAGACGAGGTGCTGTCGGTGGTGCGCGAACTCAATGCCGACAAGGCCGTACACGGCATACTGGTACAGATGCCACTCCCCAAGCAGATCCGCGAAGCCGCCGTGCTCGACACGCTCGATCCGGCCAAGGATGTCGACGCGTTGACGCCGACCAATGCGGGGCTCTTGCTCAGTGGCCGCGCGCACCTCGTCTCCTGCACGCCGGCCGGTGTGATGATGCTGCTCAAGGAATATGTCGGCGACATCGCCGGCATGGATGCGCTTGTCATCGGCCGCTCGCTGCTGTTCGGCAAACCCGCGGCGCAGCTTCTTCTGGCCGCCAATGCCACCGTGACCATGGCGCATTCCAGAACGCGCGACCTTCCCGAGATTGCGCGGCGCGCCGACATCCTCGTCGCCGCCATCGGCCGGCCCGGTTATGTGCAGGGCGATTGGGTGAAGCCCGGCGCCACCGTGATCGATGTCGGCATCAATCGCGTCGATCTGCCGGACGGCAAATACAAGATCGTTGGCGATGTCGATTACGACGCGGCGGCGAAAGTCGCGGGCGCGATCACGCCGGTGCCGGGCGGCGTCGGCGCTATGACGATCGTCTGCCTGATGCGCAACACGCTGATCGCGGCCTGCGTGCAGGCCGGCGTCGAACGTCCGACAGTCTGAGACGCGCGCCGGACGGGCCTTACGACATCGCGCTCTTGATTGCGGCGGCGAGTTTGTCGGGCCCCATCGTCTCGATGTAATTGGCGATGAAGTGCCCGTCCGGGCCCATCAGATAGATCGTGTTGGAATGATCGACGGCATAGGTGCCGTTCACCGGCTTGTGCGCCTTGAAATAGACCCGGTATTCCTTCGTCACCAATTTGATCGACGGCATCGGCCCCGTCAGCCCGATGAATTCCGGGCCGAAAGCGGCCATATAGCTCTTCAGCGCCTTGGGTGTGTCGCGCGCCGGATCGACGGTGATGAAGATCGGCACGACTTTCTTGGCGTCGCCGCCCAGCTTGTCCATCGCATCGGCGATCACGCTGAGCGTGGTCGGGCAGACATCGGGACAATTGGTGTAGCCGAAATAGATCAGCATGTAGCGGCCGGCGAAATCCTTGTCGCTGCGGGTGTGACCATACTGGTCGGTCAGCGAGAACGGCCCGCCAATGGCGGCCTCGCCGGTATGGATGGTCTGGCCCATGCGCGGGGCGAGATCGCCCAGATGCCAGATGAGCCCGGCCACGGTGGCGGTGGCCACGACGATGATGGCGATCAGGGTCAGACGCAGATTCGGGCGCAGGCGCATATCGGCTCCCCTCCCTCGAGGCGGTCAATTTTGGGGGACGGCGTCGGGGCGGATTGATAAACTCGTGGCCCGCCGGACAGAAGTGGCGAATGGTCGCCCGCCAGAGGCATTCGCATGAACGACGCGCAATCTCCGCCCAAACCCGCCGCGCCCCGCACCTGGCCGGGGCTGTGGCCGCTGCGGCTGGCCGACGAATTCTCCTTCGCCGCGCCCACGACCCGCGGCCGGGTGCGCTTGCGCACGCTTTCCAACCTGCGCTGGCTCGCCGTGGGCGGCCAGTCGGCGACGCTGTTCGTGGTCTATTTCGGCCTCTCCTACCAATTGCCGCTATGGCGCTGCGTCGGCGTCATCGCCGCCAGCGCGGTACTCAACGTCTTGCTGGCCGTGCGTTTTCCCGCCACCCACCGCCTCACCAATCGCGAGGCGACGGTGCATCTGGCCTATGATGTGCTTCAGCTGGCGGCGCTGCTCTATCTGACGGGCGGTCTCGAAAACCCCTTCGCGCTGATGTTTCTGGCCCCGGTCGTGATCGCGGCCACGACCCTCAATCTGGGCAATACACTGATGCTGGCGGGTCTCGCCTTTGCCGCGGTCTCGCTGATCGCGGTGGTGCATGAGCCGCTGCCCTGGACGCCGCATGAGGCGCTGGTGCTGCCGCCGCTTTATCAGGGCGGGATCTGGGCCTCGATCGTGATCGGCATTGGCTTCACCTCGATCTATGCTTGGCGCATCGCCTCCGAGGCGGCGCGCATGTCGGCGGGCCTCACGGCCACCCAGCTCGCCCTCGCCAGTGAGCACCGCATGGCCTCGATCGGCGCGCTGGCGACGGCCGCGGCCCATGAGCTGGGCACCCCGCTTGGCACCATCGCCGTGGTCTCCAGAGAGCTGGAACGGGAGCTGCCGCCGGATTCTCCGCAGGCCGAGGATGCAAGGCTTCTGCGGGAGCAGGCCGAGCGCTGCCGCACCATTCTGACCACGCTGGCCCGGCCCGAACAGAGCGTGATCGACGCCACCAAGCGCCTGCCCCTTGGCGCGGTGCTGGACGATCTCGCCAGCCCCTATCGCAGCGACGACCTGGAGATTGCGATTCACCTGGACCCCGAGCCCGATGCCGGCCCCGTGCCCAAGGTTTGGCGCGTGCCGGAACTTCTGCACGGGCTCGGCAATCTGATCGCCAATGCCGCCGATTTCGCCCAGACCCGCATCGACATCCGGACGCAATGGGATGCGCGCAGCCTCAAGGTCTCGGTCGAGGATGACGGGCCCGGCTTTGCCCCGGAGATCCTGGAACGGATCGGCGAACCCTATGTCACCTCCCGCCCGGGTACCTATGCGCTGGGGGAGACGGAAATGAGCCCCTCCGAGAGTTTCACCGGCCAGCAGGGCATGGGGCTGGGCTTTTTCATCGCCAAGACGCTGATCGAGCGGACCGGCGGGCGTCTCCAGGTGCGCAACAAGCCGAAAAGCGGTGCCTGGATCACGGCCCGCTGGCCGCGCGGTGCCCTGGACGGGGAGACCCCACCCGGCAGCGCCAGCGCGCTATAGGACGGAATTTCCGCCCCGATCGCCTTGAAAGCGCCATATCCGTCCGTAAAAGCAGGCATAGTCACACTATATCTTGCTTGGAGACGCCATCGGCGCTATCGACGCCGCCGAGGACAACACAATGACTCAGCCAGACCCGCAGCTGCCGGAAGATAGCAGCCTTCTGATCGTCGAAGACGACCGCCCCCTGCGCGAGCGCCTTGCCCGCGCCATGGAGAGCCGTGGCTTCCAGGTGACCATCGCCGAGACCGTGGCGCAGGGCCTCGCCCGGGCCAAGGAGGCGCCGCCGGCATTCGCCGTGATCGACCTCAAGCTCGACGACGGCAACGGACTCGATGTGGTGGAACTGCTCCACACGACCCGGCCCGACGCCCGCGTGGTGGTGCTGACCGGCTTCGGCAATATCGCGACCGCGGTCGCAGCCGTGAAATATGGCGCTATCGACTATCTGCCCAAGCCGGCCGATGCCGACGACATCATGGCCGCGCTCCTGGCGGCGCCGGGCTCCAAGCCCAAGCCGCCGGAAAATCCGATGTCGGCCGATCGCGTGCGCTGGGAGCACATCCAGCGTGTGTACGAGCTGTGCGGCCACAATGTTTCCGAGACGGCGCGCCGCCTCAACATGCACCGCCGCACACTCCAGCGCATCCTGGCCAAGCGCAGCCCGCGCTAGATCCCGGCCCTGCTGCGCGCCGGCGCGGCGCGTGCGCGGCGCACCAGTGCAATGGCACCCAGCGCAACGATCGCGCCGGCCAGCATGTCCACAAAGTGATGCCCGCCGATGAACGGGATGGTGAGCAACATCGCCGCGTTGAATGCGAGCATCGCGCGGCCGATGATTCCGGTATCGCGGAAGCCGTAAACGTAGACCAGCGCCATCGTGGTGTGGAACGACGGGAAGGTGACGATGCCTGTCAGTCGGCCGACGACGAAATGAAGATCGGTGCCCGCGCGCAGCTGTTCCATCACAGGGATGAAGGCGCCCAGTCTTTCAAGACCAAAGACCTTGAAGGTGCCAAGCGCCGGCACCAGAACTGATCCCGCGGAGGTGATGAGGCACGCCACGAACACGATCCAGAACATTTCGCGAGCCGTGCGCGATGAAGAGGAACAACACTGGAAGTAGATCGTGGTAGGGATGCTGTATAAGCGATAGAGGCAGCACATGATGGGGAAGCAGGTCGAAAATACAGCAGTAAACCAGCGCGCGTGAAATGCAGCAGCGCCGCGTCTGCCAGCGGCGCCACGCGCAGCACAGATAGGACATAGCCCGAAGGCAAGAATGGCGCTGCCGGAGAGCGCGATATATTAGCCAGTCTGCGCCGCGAGGGATGCTTTCCCAGAGTACTGAGAACGCGCAGGCCAGGGCCGCCAGCGGAAACGAGGTCGTGGCCAAACGCGCCGTGAAGGAGAAACCGGCCGCGGCAGACCAGATCGCATCGGCCACGGCCAGCACCGACAGGGCGAACCATCCAATGGAAAGACGCTCAGCGTCAGGCCAGACGGAATTGCGCGGGCGGACAGGACGGACGGGGACATTGGCCGGCTCCGGTGCGCGGGCGTCGGCGCCCAAGCTGCGGGAGATCCCATGTGACCCGATCCGGGTTAGCGCCGGGTTACACAGAAGGGCGAACTTTGCACCTGGCCGGCACCCGCGTGGTCGTGCTGACAGGCTTCGGCAATATCGCGACTGCGGTCGCGGCCGTGAAATATGGCGCCATCGACTATCTGCCAAGCCGCCGGAGAACCCGATGTCGGCCGATCGCGTGCGCTGGGAACACATCCAGCGTGTGTACGAGCTGTGCGGCCACAATGTCTCCGAGACGGCGCGCCGCCTCAACATGCACCGCCGCACGCTGCAGCGCATCCTGGCCAAGCGCAGCCCGCGCTAGAACCCGGCCCTGCTGCGCGCCGGCGCGGCGAGTGCGCGGCGCACCAGCGCAATTGCACCCAGCGCAACGATGCGCGCCGGCCAGCATGTCCACAAAGTGATGCCCGCCGATGAACGGGATGGTGAGCAACATCGCCGCGTTGAATGCGAGCATCGCGCGGCCGATGATTCCGGTATCGCGGAAGCCGTAAACGTAGACCAATGCCATCGTGGTGTGGAACGACGGGAAGGTGACGATGCCTGTCAGTCGGCCGATGACGAAATGAAGATCGGTGCCCGCGCGCAGCTGTTCCATCACAGGGATGAAGGCACCCAGTCTTTCAAGGCCGAAGGCCTTGAAGGTGCCAAGCGCCGGCACCAGAACTGATCCGCAGAGGTGATCAGGCACCCCACGACCACAATCCAGAACATTTCGCGAAGCCGTTCGCGCTGGCGCATGAGGCCAAACAGGATCGTGAAATAGAGCCCCTGGTAAATCAACGAATGATAGACATGGCCGAACGCGTCATACAGAAGAGGCCGGGCTTGAAGCGCGTGAAACCAGTAAAGCCAATCAAGGCCCAGCGCATGATCGAAGCCAAGCAATTGTGCATCGGCGAGTGGGCGGTCTACTGCGGCGCACAGATAGGTCAGCACCGCGACGCAGTGCATCACGGCCGTCATCAGCGCCACATATTCAAATATCAGGGCCCCGCCTTCGAAGCGGTGCATGCTTCGTAGCGCCAGCGCGAGCGCCAATCCGATGCCGGGCAGGGCCACGGCGCCGATGGAGAAAGAAAACGAAATTCCGGCCAGATGGGCCCAAATCGCATCGACACCCGCAAACACAGCAACCAAGCCCCATTCTGGCAGGAAGACACTTGACGGCGGCTGGAACTGGAGAGGCGTGCGTTCCTGGGTCATGGGCTGGCGCTCAAAGGCACTGCCTCACACCGACCGCTTGATGCCGGGGCGGGTCGGACGACGGGTCCGCTTTGTTGCAGGTTCGCACGCGATGGCTTCTGTCTTCTTCGCCGTTACGCCCTCTCCGTCGACCTCGAGCTGCAATTTCTTGGGTGCGATCTCGCGCCAGCGGCGTTCGAGCATGACCTTGAGTTCTGTCGGCGTGATCTTGGCGATGCGCACAAGCAGGCCCGGCCAGTCCCGGTAATGATCGGTGATGAAATAGGTATCGGGATCGAGCTCGAGCATCATGTCGCGCTGCTCGATGGATCCCACCCGCATCACGATGGAGGCATCCTTTTCGCGCAGCCGGGTGAAGAATTTTTTCTCGATGAAGAAGGCCGGCTGGCCATAGGACGGCTTTTCCAGCGCGCCGGGAAACGACAGGGCAATCTTTTTCACCTGAGCCTTGGTGACTGGCATCACTCCTCCTCGAACGGCAACAGGGTGGCGCCGCGCGGATCTGCAGCCAGTTCTATGACACTGGCGAGTCGCTCGGCCGCGACTTTCGCGAAGCTGAGGGTCACGGCCTTGCGGCGGCTGGCATGAAGCACCGCTTTCGGCGAGGGGCGGACAATCGCCCCGCCGAAACGGTCCGCCACGATCAGGCCGGTGCTCTCGGGCACCAGCTCCTCGGGAAAATCCGGCGGAATGGCGAAATAGAACAGCTCGCAGAATTCCAGATAGTCTGGCCACTTCATGTCGCCCTTGAGATCGGGCACGGCGACCTTGATTTCGACTCCCAGCATGGTGCCGTCCGGCCCCAGGGCCGCGACGTCCAGCCGGCGGCCATTGGCCAGTGTGAATTCCAGGATGGGGCTGAACCCCTCCTGCATCAGAAGCCGCGAAACCCCCCGCGCAACATCCTGGGCTCTGTGCTCGCTCATACGGCTCATTGGAACACACCAAGAACAAAAAATCAACGGAGAGGTCTTCGACCTCTCCGTTTCAGGCGGGCAGCGCAACCAGAAAGGCCCGGCGCTTTCGCGGCCGGGCCTTCCGTATTCAATGAGAGCCGATCTTATTCGGCGGCGAGGAGCGACTTGCTCTTCTTGGCGTCGCCGAAATTGATCGACTGGAGATAGGCGATGCCTTCTTCGGCGATGTCGTCGCCCACCATGCGATCGCCTTCGTTCTTGAGTTCGTTCATGTCGACATACATCGCATAGAAGCTCTTGGTGCGATCGGTGATGATGCCGGCGTTCAGCAGCGTCTTGATCAGCACACGGAAGATGTTGGCGCCTTCCTTCATCTGCTCGCGGCGTTCCTCGTCGCCAAAGGCTTCGGTGATGGCATCCATCGCGTCCTGCGGATCGATGCCGACCGAACGATAGACCGGCGCCATCTGCAGCGGATTGATGAGATTGAACAGCAGCGTCTGGAAGCATTGCGCGGCCCAATCCTCGACCTTGTTGTGCTCGTCTTCCGTCAGCTTCGGGATCGTGCGGTCGGCCCAGATCTTTCCGAATTTGTGATGGAAGGCTTCGTCCGTCATGACGAGCTGGCACAGCTTGACCAGCAGCGGATCCTTGGACTTCTGGTAGAGCGTCGCAAACGCGCCCATGGCCAGGCCTTCGACCAGCATCTGCATGCCGACGATCTTCTTGTAGACCTCCGGCGCCAGCACCATTTCCGTCAGCAGCGATTTGAGCGTGTCGCCGACCGGGAGCGGTGTGCCCCAGCGCGACTTCACATAGGCCGAGAAGGCTGTGACATGGCGGGCTTCTTCGCGCGTCTGGTTGGCGGCATATTCCTGCGCGCCCGGATCCTTGAGGATGTGGCAAAGCGAGGCCGACAAGGCGAGCGCGCCCTGCTCGCCATGCAGGATCGCCGAAATCTGCCAGCGCGTGGATTCGCTGGCGAACTTGATCTTCTGCTCATCCGTCATCGTGTCGCCGACGCGGGTCTTGAAGATGGGGAAGAATTCTTCCGGCAGCACCATTTCCTTGGTCAGGTCATAGGGCTCGGCGAAATCGATATATTTGGTGTCCAGCGGATCCCAGAAATGGTCGTGCGTGGCCGAGATGATCTTGTCGAACGCGGTCGAACGGCGGCCATAGCGCTCCACTTCCATCATCGCCGGGAAGTCCTTCGGGTCTACGGCATCATAGGCGGCATCTTTGGTGATCTGGGACACGCGGGTTCCTCCGGCGAAGCTGGCTGACGGTTGCGTCACTATACGCGCATGCGACTTGGAGTCAATAAAAATGACGGAAGCGTCACTGTTTTGACGCTGGGCTGCGTCCGGGCGTCGAGCGCGCTCTTCGGGCCGTGTTTACGCCCCAGAAACTGCGACCGTTCAGACTGCAACTCCAAGATGCGAGCTTGCGATGACCGTACCTGCCAGAACGGCAACCCTCTCTCTGAAACGCTTTCGCTTGTCCCTGACGGAGTGGCTGGCGCGCCGCACCGCGCGCCTTCTGCCGCGCGGGACCGCCTATGACACACTCGTGCTGGAAGTGCGCCTGCTGTCCACCCTGGCCAGCGGCGTGTCCCGGCTGACGCGTGGCCGTGCGATTTCTTCCCTCTACGCGGCCCAGTTGCTCCGCGACATGCTTGGCGAGGCAACGGTCTGCGGCGGTGTCGGCGTGCGGATCGAGATTCGGAACGCCGAGGCGCTGGATCGGCTGCTGGAGGCGCATGGCGGCCGCTTCGTGCTCTACACCGGGCACTTCTACCTCTCCATGGCCATTCCCGAGGTGCTCGCGCGCCGGGGCCTGAACCCGGCCATGATCGCCGGATATGAGGGCGACATGCAGCGGCTGAACTGGTTCGCCCGCCCGCAGCCGCCCGCCCTGATCGCCAACGATGCGAGCTGTCTGCTGCATGCCCGCAGAGCGCTTGCGGCCGGACGGCCGGTGCTTCTCTGTCCGGACACGGCCATCCCGGTCCCGGGATCGCCGCGGCAATACGAAGTCGTCGTCAATCCCAATACGTTCCTGTTCGCCGAACGCGCGGGCGCGGCCGCGATCTTCGCGGCGACCAGCCTGGGGCCGGACGGGGCCATCGAGGTCGAATTCGCGCTTCCCGGCGACGACGCCCGCGACACGGAAGCGATTTGCGAGGCCTATCGGGCGTTTCTGGCGCCGCGCCTCGGCCGGCCCTGCCGGGTCCAGAACCGGCATGACCTCCCGGCCGAAGACCCCGGCAAACATGCCGCCGCCTGAGACCCGGGCCGCCTAGAGTTCGTCGTCGATATCGCCGAGCGTGCCCTTGGTCGAGGCAGCCCCACCCTCCAGCCGCTCATCCGGGGCAATGGCCTCGCGCAGGGCACGGGCCAGGGCCTTGAAGCAGCTTTCGACGATGTGATGGCTGTTGCTGCCGTAAAGATTTTCCATGTGCAGGCAGATCCCGGCATTCTGGGCGAAAGCCTGGAACCATTCCTTGAACAGCTCGGTGTCCATTTCCCCCAGTTTCGGACGGGGGATTTCGACCTTCCAGATCAGATAGGGCCGGTTTGCCACATCGATCACCGCGCGGGTCAGGGTCTCGTCCATGGGGATGAGGGCCGCGCCGAAGCGGGTGATGCCGGAAAAGTCGCCCAGCGCCTGACGGATCGCCTTGCCGATGACAATGCCGGTATCTTCGGTGGTGTGGTGGAAATCGATGTGGAGGTCGCCGGTCGCCCGCACCTTCAGATCGATCATCGAATGGCGGGCAAAGCTCTCGAGCATATGGTCGAGAAAGCCGATGCCGGTATCGATGTCGCCATCGCCGGAACCATCCAGGTCCAGCGAAACGGAAATCTCGGTCTCGCGCGTCTTGCGCTCGACGGTTGCGGTGCGCATGTGGCCGCCCTATGTCAGGTCCTTCGCGGACATATACCAGCCAAGGGTTAAGACCGGAAATGCCTTCCAGCCCCTCCACGCCGAAATCCACCGCCAGCGACGAAAAGCGCTGGCGTTCCACCACAATCCTCTCCCTCAGGAAGGGCAATCAGGTGGTGGTGGCCGGCGACGGGCAGGTGACCCTGGGCAATACGGTGATGAAATCCAACGCCCGCAAGGTGCGCCGGCTGGGCCGGGGCGGTGAGGTGCTGGCCGGTTTCGCGGGCGCCACGGCCGACGCCTTCGCCCTGTTCGAGCGGCTGGAGGCCAAACTGGAACAGCACCCGGCCAATCTGGCCCGGGCCTGCGTCGAGCTGGCCAAGGACTGGCGCACCGACCGTTACCTGCGCCGCCTTGAGGCCATGATGGCGGTGGCCGACACCAAGACCTCGCTGATCCTCTCGGGCACGGGCGATGTGGTGGAGCCGGAGGACGGCATCATCGGCATCGGCTCGGGCGGGCCTTATGCGCTGGCCGCCGCCCGCGCCCTCGCCGATCTCGACATGAGCGCCGAGGAAATCGCCCGCAAGGCCATGAAGATCGCCGGCGACATCTGCATCTACACCAATGAGAACGTCGTCCTCGAAAGCCTGACCATCGAATGAGTGCCTCCTTCACGCCTCGCGAAATCGTTTCCGAACTCGATCGCTATATCGTCGGCCAGAATGAGGCCAAGCGCGCCGTCGCCATTGCCTTGCGCAATCGCTGGCGCCGCCAGCAGCTAACGCCCGAATTGCGCGAAGAGGTGCTGCCCAAGAACATCCTCATGATCGGGCCCACCGGCGTCGGCAAGACCGAGATTTCGCGCCGTCTGGCCAAGCTTGCGCAGGCGCCTTTCATCAAGGTCGAAGCAACCAAATTCACGGAAGTCGGTTATGTCGGCCGCGATGTCGAACAGATCGTGCGCGATCTTCTCGAAGTCGGCATCACGCAGGTGCGCGCGCAGAAGCGCAAGAATGTCGAAGCCCGCGCCGAAGCCAATGCCGAGGACCGGATCCTCGATGCGCTGGTGGGCGCCAATTCGGGCCAGGCCACGCGCGACAGCTTCCGCACCAAACTGCGCAGCGGCGAGCTCGACGACAAGGAGATCGAGCTCGAAATGCGCGATTCCGGCGGCGCGCCAAGCTTCGAGATTCCCGGCATGCCCGGCGCGCAGGTCGGCGTGCTCAATCTCGGCGACATCTTCGGCAAGATGGGCGGCAAGGGCACGCCGCGCCGCATGAGCGTGGCCGCCGCGCATGATCCGCTCGTCGCCGAAGAGGCCGACAAGCTGCTCGACAATGATGCCATTACGCGCGAAGCGATCGAAACCGTCGAGAACAATGGCATCGTCTTCCTCGACGAGATCGACAAGATTTGCGCCCGCTCCGAACAGCGCGGCGGCGGCGATGTGAGCCGCGAAGGCGTGCAGCGCGATCTGCTGCCGCTGATCGAGGGCAGCGCGGTTTCGACCAAGCACGGCACGGTCAAGACCGATCACATTCTCTTCATTGCCTCAGGCGCCTTCCACATCGCCAAGCCCTCGGACCTCTTGCCGGAACTGCAGGGCCGCCTGCCCATCCGTGTGGAATTGTCCGCCCTGACGCGCGACGATTTCCAGCGCATCCTGACCGAGCCCGAGGCGAGCCTGATCAAGCAATACACCGCGCTGATGCAGACCGAAGGCGTGACGCTGAGCTTCACAGAGGACGGCATCGGCGCGCTCGCCGATCTGGCCGCACAGGTCAATGCCAGCGTCGAGAATATCGGCGCCCGGCGGCTGCACACCATCATGGAGCGGGTGCTGGACGAGATCAGCTTCTCCGCCACCGACCACGGCGGCGAAACCATCACCATCGACTCCTCTTACGTCCACAGCCGGGTCGACGACCTCGCCAGGGACCAGGACCTCTCGCGCTTCATTCTCTGAGGTCCCGAAACCGCAGGCCCGGAGAGGGTCGGAACGCGCCGGCGACCGGCGGCGAGGGCGTATTGCTGTGGGCCCTGGTCCATGGATTCGACCCGGATGGGACGCGGCAAATTCTCCTGCGATGCGGCGAAAACCCTCTATCGGCAGGTAAATTTCGGCCAGCCAGTTGACCGAAGGGCCGAGAATTGCCATTAGTCCGCCGCGGAGAAGGATATAAAGGAAACTTGATATGTCTCGTTCGAACTATCTTTTCACCAGCGAAAGCGTGTCCGAGGGGCATCCTGACAAGGTCTGCGACCGCATCTCCGACGAGGTGGTCGATCTGTTCTTCGCGCTCGGCCCCAAGCACGGCGTGGCGCCGAACCTGATCCGCGTCGCCGCCGAAACGCTGGCCACGACCAACCGCGTCGTCATCGCCGGCGAAACCCGCGGGCCCAAGGAAATCACGCCGGAGATGGTCGTCGAAGTCGCGCGCGCGGCGATCAAGGACATCGGCTATGAGCAGGACGGCTTCCATTGGAAGACGGCGAATGTCGAAGTCCTGCTGCACGAGCAGTCCCCCCATATCGCCCAGGGCGTGGACGCCGCGGGCAACAAGGACGAAGGCGCGGGCGACCAGGGCATCATGTTCGGTTATGCCTGCAACGAGACGCCGGAGCTGATGCCGGCGCCGCTCGCCTTCTCCCACCGCATCCTCAAGCTGATGGCCGATGCGCGCAAATCCGGCGCGGCGCCGAAGCTCGGCCCCGACGCCAAGAGCCAGTGCACCGTGCAATATGTCGATCACAAGCCGGTCCATGTGACGCAGGTCGTCGTCTCGACGCAGCATCTCGACGAGAACATGAGCTCGGCCGATGTGCGCGCCGTCATTGAGCCCTATGTGCGCGAAGCGCTGCCGGGCGAGCTGCTCACCGATCAGACGGCATGGCACGTCAACCCGACCGGCGCCTTTGTCGTCGGCGGCCCCGATGGCGATTGCGGCCTCACCGGGCGCAAGATCATCGTCGACACCTATGGCGGCGCGGCCCCGCATGGCGGCGGCGCCTTCTCCGGCAAGGATTCGACCAAGGTCGACCGTTCGGCCGCCTATGCCGCGCGCTATCTCGCGAAGAATGTGGTCGCGGCCGGCCTTGCCGATCGCTGCACCATCCAGCTCGCCTATGCCATCGGCGTGTCGGACCCGCTGTCGGTCTATGTCGACACCCACGGCACCGGCAAGGTCGACGAGGCCAAGCTCGAAGTCCTGCTGCCGCAGCTCATGAGCCTGAAGCCGCGCGGCATTCGCGAGCATCTGGGCCTCCTGAAGCCGATCTATGCGCGCACTGCCGCTTACGGTCATTTCGGCCGCGAGCCCGATGCCGATGGCGGCTTCTCCTGGGAAAAGACCGATCTGGTCAATGCCCTCAAGGGCGCCGTCTAAGAGCCATCGCTCTTTCGATTAAAGCCACGCGCGGGAGCCCGTCTCCCGCGCGTGTTTTTTTGTGCGAGACCGGCTAGAACCCGCGCCATGAAGAACGCCGGCCATCCCGCCAATCACCCCGAACGCCAGCGACGGCTGCTCTATGGCCGGCGCAAAGGACCGAAGCTCAGGGGCCATCAGTCCACGCTGCTCGAAACCGTGCTGCCACAGATGACGCTGCATCTCGAACAGGATGCCGATCCGCGCTCCTATTTCGCGGCGGCGGTCGAGGATGTGTGGCTCGAGATCGGCTTCGGCGCGGGCGAGCATCTGCATGCGTTGGCACGCGCCCATCCGCGGGTCGGCCTCATCGGCGCGGAACCCTTCGTCAACGGCGTGGCGAAACTGCTCGCCAAACTTGAAGCCGGCGAGGGCGACAATATCCGCATCCATATGGGCGATGCGCGCGACATCCTCGATGCGCTGCCGGATGCGTCGCTCGGCCGCGTCATGATCCTGTTTCCCGATCCCTGGCCCAAGACGCGCCATCACAAGCGCCGCTTCATTCAGATGGAGACGCTGGATGTGATCGCCCGCGTGATGAAGCAAGGCGGCGAATTGCGCTTTGCCAGCGACGATCCCGGCTATGTCGAATGGGCGCTGGAGCGGCTTTGCGCCCATCCATCCTTCGCGTGGACGGCAACACGTGCGCAGGACTGGCGCACACGTCCCGAGAGCTGGCCGCAGACACGCTATGAAGCCAAGGCCATTCGCGGCGTGCCGAGCTATTTCACCTTTGTGCGCATCTGACGTCAGCCCCCGAACAGGCTGTTGAGAATCTGCTCGAAGGTCGACGGTTTTTCTTTTTCGGGTTGCGGCGCTCCAGGCGGTGCGGCCGAAGCCACCAGTGTCGCGCCCGCGAGTGGACGTGGCGGCAATCCTGCTTCGGCCGTGGTCATGAAGGCGTGGAAGATATGCGCCGGCAAACCGCCGCCAGTCGCCTTCTTCATCGGCGCATTGTCGTCATTGCCGATCCACACCCCGCAGACATAATCCGCCGTAAAGCCGACGAACCAGGCATCGCGATAGTCCTGAGTCGTGCCGGTCTTGCCGCCGCTCGGCCGGTCGGCGAGGCGGGCCGCGCGTCCCGTTCCGGTTTCCACGGTCGCTTGCATCAGCGTGGTGATTTCGGCGGCATCGGTCGCGGGCACGATGCTGCCGAGGCCGGATGTCGTGCGCCTGTAGAGCACCTTGCCGTCCGGTCTGACGATCGAGGTAATGGCGTAAGGCACCACGCCCTCGCCGCCATTGGCGAAGGTGGCATAGGCGCCCGTCAGTTCGAGCGGCGTGACCAGCGAGGTGCCCAAAGCCAGCGACGGCACCGCGTCGAGCGGTGTCGTGATGCCGAGCCGTCTCGCGGTCCTTGCCACCGCCTTGGGTCCGGCTTCGATCGTCAGCTTGGCCGCGATCACATTGGAGGATTTGGCGAAGGCTTGCGTGAGCGTCATCGGGCCTTCGAAACGGTTCTCGTAGTCGGTGGGCTTCCAGCCATTGAAATCGACCGGCCCATCGACCAGCACATCGCTCGGCGTGTGGCCGTTCTCGAAGGCGGTCAGATAGACGAAGGGTTTGAAGGCCGAGCCGGGCTGGCGCATGGCATCGGTGGCGCGGTTGAACGGGCTCTGCGCATAGGACCGTCCGCCCACCATCGCCCGCACCGCGCCATTTGGCGTCATGGCGACGAGGGCGGCCTGCGACGCGCGCAGCTTGCGGCCTTCCTGCGCGAGCCCCTGGCCGACCGCGCGTTCGGCTTCGGCCTGCAGCGTCAGGTCGAAACTCGTATGCACGATCACGGCACCGCGCACATCGCCGATCAGACCCGGTACCTGTCCGATCACCCAATCGGCGAAATAGCCCGAGCCCGGCGTCCCCGAGCGGCGCACGACGCGCGGCCGCGTGGTCTCGGCCAGATGTTCCTGCCGCGTGGTGATGAAGCCGCAATCCTGCATCGCCGCCAGCACCACATCGGCGCGGGCCATGGAGGCGTCCGCATCGCTCAGCGGATTGTAATGCGCCGGCGCCTTGACGCTGCCGGCCAGCATCGCCGCTTCGGTGAGCGACAACTTCGAGGCCGGCTTGCCGAAGAAGCGCTCGGCCGCCGCCTCGATGCCATAGACGCCGGCGCCGAAATAGACCCGGTTCAGATAGAGCGTGAGGATCTGGTTCTTCGAGTAGCGCGACTCCAGATAGAGCGCGAGCAGCGCCTCCTGGATCTTGCGGTCGAAAGTACGCTGGGGCGTGAGGAACAGGTTCTTGGCGAGTTGCTGGGTGATGGTCGAACCGCCCTGCACCACATGACCGGCCAGCATGTTCTCCCAGGCCGCCCGCGCCATGCCGATCGGGTCGATGCCGAAATGGTAGCGGAAGCGCCGGTCTTCGATCGCAATGAAGGCGTTGGGGAGATAGGCGGGCAGGGCCTCGACCGGGACCATCTGGCCCTGGGTCAGCCCGCGCCGGGCGACCAGCCGGCCGCGCGCATCGACGATGGTGAGGTCCCGCGACGGCCCCTTGGCCAGAAGATTGGCGGTATCGGGCAGGCCCGAAATCCAGCGCGACCACGCCACGAAGCCGAAGATCAGCCCCCAGCCGAGCAACAGGGCAAGGGCATAAGGCCATGTTCGTACAGGGTTTTTCGGAGAGGGCGTGCGGCCCTCCCGGGCCGGGCGACGCTCCCCCGTCGCGGCGATCCGCCGTTTCGTCCGCTTCTGGGGTTTGCGCGAGCGTGCCATGGGGCGCCGGTTGGGGAATCCGGGCTCCGTTCTAGGGCCCAATCGTTAACGCGTGTTAAACATATCGGGGCCCGCACCCCGCCATTCGCGCCCGACAAATCTTGCGACAAACTTTGTCTCTGACGAAGCCGTGAATTGGCCGGTGTCTCCTTGACGCATGCCCCCCGCAACCTGACATAGAGGCGATGACCCGCCCCTCTCTGCCCCTCGCGGCCGGATAAACAGCGTGAACGACAAACCCGATATCCCAGCCCCCGATACCGATATGGTCTCCCGCCTCGGCCTGGGCCGTGTGCGGCGGCGCTGGACCCGGCGCCACTGGATCTTTGCCGGGATCGGCGGCCTCGTCCTCATTCTGCTTTTGCGATGGATGTTCTCGGGCGGAGACGGCATCAAATATGTCACCCAGCCGGTGACCCAGGGACCGCTCGCCATCACCGTCAGCGCCACCGGCACGCTCGCACCGCGCGATCAGGTCGATGTCGGCGCCGAAGTGTCGGGCCGGCTCGATGCCGTCAATGTCGACTTCAACGACCATGTGAAGAAGGGTGAGGTGCTGGCCCAGATCAACACCGACCAGCTGCGCGCTCAGCTCTCCCAGGCCCAGGCCTCGTTGGCCCAGGCCAAGGCCACCGTGATCCAGGACAGCCAGACGCTGAAGCGCTATCGCGCACTCCTCCAGCACAAGGCGATTTCGCCCCAGGATCTTGATACCGCCATCGCCAATCTCGCGCGCGCCAGGGCCAGCGTGAAGCTCGCAGAGGCACAGGCCGAACAGTTCACGACGCAGATCGCCAAGGCCACGATCCGCTCCCCTATCAATGGCGTGGTGCTCGATCGCAAGGTCGAGCCGGGCCAGACCGTGATCGCGGCGATGCAGACCCCGGTGCTGTTCACGCTCGCCAGCGATCTGTCCGAGATGGAACTCGATGTCGATATCGACGAGGCCGATGTCGGCCAGGTTCATGCCGGCCAGACGGCGACATTCACGGTCGATGCCTATCCCACGCGCACATTCACGGCCAAGCTCATCTCGGTGCACAACGCGCCCAAGACCGTCAACGGCGTCGTCACCTATCAGGGCGTGCTGATGCTGGCCAATCCTGACGGCGTGTTGAAGCCGGGCATGACGGCCACCGCCGAAATCCGCGCCGCGGACATCAAGAGCGCGCTTCTGGTGCCGAACGGCGCGCTGCGGTTCACCCCGCCGGCGCAGGTGGCGACGAAGGCCAAGAAGCCGCCCAAAGCGGAGAGTGGCGTCAATTGGGGCCGCGTCTGGGTCGTCCGTGGCGGCGAGGCCATAGCGGAGGATATCAAGCTCGGCGCCTCGAACGGCCGCGAAACCCAGGTGCTGGACGGCAATATCAAGCCAGACGAATTGGTTGCCACCGACATCGTGACGCCCGCGACCAGCGAAAAGCCGGCCGGATGAGCGCGCCGCCGCTGATCGATATCAGGGGGGTCAAGAAGATCTACGGCCATGGCGAGGCCGCCGTGACCGCGCTCGCCGGGATCGACTGCCGCATCGGGGACGGCGAATTCGTTGCCGTCATGGGCCCTTCGGGCTCGGGCAAGTCGACCTTCATGAACATTCTCGGCTGCCTCGACACACCGACCGAAGGCCAATATTTTTTCCGCGGGACCGATGTCGGCACGCTCGACCGGGACCAGCTCGCCTTGCTGCGCCGCTATTACATCGGCTTCGTGTTCCAGGGCTTCAATCTCCTCAAGCGCACCACGGCGCTCGAAAATCTCGAATTGCCGCTGCTCTATCGCGGCGTGCCGAAGCATGAACGCAGCGCGCGCGCGATGGAGGCCTTGAAGCAGGTCGGGCTCGAAGACCGGGCGCATCATACCTCTGCCGAGATGTCGGGTGGCCAGCAGCAGCGCGTTGCCATTGCGCGCGCGCTTGTGACCACGCCGTCCGTCATGTTTGCCGATGAGCCCACCGGCAATCTCGATTCCAAACGCAGCCATGAGATCATGGATCTTCTGACCGTGCTCAACCGCGATCGCGGCCTGACCATTGTGCTTGTGACGCATGAAGAGGACATCGCCGATTACGCCGGACGGCAGATCCGCTTCCTCGACGGACGCATCGCTTCGGATACGGCAAGACAGGCGGTACGCGCATGATCGCCAACGCCTTTCTTCTGGCCCTGCGCGAGATCCGCAACAATCTGATGCGAGCGGGACTGACGACGCTCGGCATCGTGATCGGCGTCGCCGCTGTCATCGGTATGGTGACGTTGGGCGCGGGCGCCACCAAACGTGTTACAGCCGACATCGCTTCGATGGGCCGCAATCTTCTGATCGTGATCCCCGGCCAGCGTCGTCCCGGCACGCTGGAAAGCGCGCCGCCTTTCAATGTCCAGGATGCCGAGACCATACAGCGTGAGGTGCCCGGCCTTGCAGCCGTCGCGCCACTGGTTTCGCGCTCGGTCACCGCCGTCAACGGCAACAAGAACGCCACGACCTCGGCCATGGGCGCGACCAATGCCTATCTCGCCGCGCGCGAATGGCCGCTTGTCAAAGGCCACGACTTCACGATCACGGATATCCGCGCCGGCAGGGCCGTCTGCATTATCGGTCAAACCGTTCGCAACGAATTGTTCGGCGCGCAGGACCCCATCGGCGCCTCGATCCGCGTCGACAAGATCTCCTGTGAGGTCATCGGGCTTCTCGAGGCCAAGGGGCAATCGACATTTGGCCAGGACCAGGACGATCTCATCGTCATGCCGCTGCGGACCGTGCAGCGGCGCATCGCCGGCAACACCGATGTCAGCATGATCTGGATATCCGTTGCGCGCGCTTCGCAGATCAATGATGTGCGCACGCAGATCAACCAGATCTTGCGCGAGCGGCGGCATATCGGCAAAGGCGCGGCGCCGGATTTCGACGTGCGCGACATGCAGGAAGTCACGCGCATGGTGCAATCGACCACCGGCATCCTCACCGCGTTCCTCGCGGCCGTCGCCGCCGTCAGCCTTCTGGTCGGCGGCATCGGCATCATGAACATCATGCTGGTGTCGGTAACGGAGCGCACACGCGAGATCGGCATTCGCCTGGCCATCGGCGCGCGCGCGCACGACGTGCTGCTGCAGTTCCTGATCGAAGCGGTGGTGATGAGCGGCTTTGGCGGCTTGATCGGCATCGCCATCGGCCTGGGCGGCTCGGCGCTGGGCGCCCATGCGCTCAATCTGCCTTTCGTCTTCGAACCGATGGTGGTGGTGGCCGCCGTGCTGTTCTCGGCTGCGGTCGGCGTCGGCTTCGGCTTCTTCCCGGCGCGGCGCGCGGCCCGCCTCGATCCCATCGAGGCCCTTCGTCACGAATAGCGCGCTTTGGACAAAAAGGAAGCGGCGTGCCGGCCAAGGGTTCCGCCACGCCGCTTCACATGCCCCTCACGCATTTACTCGTCGTCATCCGAGTTGACATTGAGGGAGCGGCCATTGACCTCGACATGGATGCTGCCGCTGCTCGACAGATTGCCGCTATAGGATTTGATCCGCACCCGGCCCGATCCCAGCGCGCTCAGATGCGGGTTCACCGCATGGCCATGGAAATCGACATTGCCCGAACCGATGATGCTGACATGGAACGGATCGGCCTGACCGCGGGCGATCTTGATCGAGCCGGAGCCGGCGATGGACACCCGCACCGGACCATTCACGCTATTCGCCGCGACATCGCCCGAACCGGCAATATCGATTTTCAGGCCGCCATCGATATCGCCCAGCCGCGCATCGCCCGCACCGGCGACGTCGGCATCGACGCCCTTGCTGCTGCCGACCCGGATCTTGCCGGAGCCGGCGATCTCCAGCTTCAGCTTGCCGTCCACTTGCGTCATCTCGACCCGGCCCGAACCGGCCAGTGAGATCTTGGCGTCCTTGACCTTGCCGATCGTCGCCCGGCTGGCGACGGCTTCAAGACGGAGCGGGCCCATCGTGTCGCCGATCTTTGCGTCGCCGATCAGCCCGTCGATGTTGAGCCCGGCGCCGCGCGGCACGGACAGCGCCACCTGCAGGTTCTCCGGTTTCATCCGGTCATGGATCGAGAAATTGAACCAGTCATGCCAGTCCCACACCGAATTCTGGCGCGCGAAGAAGATCTTCAGCGTGTCGCCGCGCTGGTCGACGGTCATGTCGTCGAGACGGCTCTTGATGCCGGAAATCTGAAGCGTGGCCGGCCCGCTATCGGTGACCGTGACCGTCAACGTGCCGGCCAGATTGTCGATGCGGACATTGTGGATGTTGTAGCTCTTGCGCGCGCCCTTCACCCACGCGCCGGTGTCGGCAACGAATTCCACGCCCGCCGGCGGAGCCGGCATGGCCGCGGGCGCCGGCGGCGCTGGCGGGGGCGGCGGAACAGCCGGACCGGCATGGGCGAGCGTCGGCAGGATCAACACCGCCGCGACCGCCGCGCCGGTCAGCATCTGGTTCCAATCATTGCGTGTCATCACCGCCGGCCTCCCGGGCCTGAGCTATTCGTTACTGCCCACAAATAGGATGTTCACACTAGTAGAGCAAATCCGCAAGCTTTGCAGCCAAGCCATGCGCTCTACGCATGGCTTGGCTGCCCGGTTTCGGGGGACTTCGTCGTGGTCAGACAGGGCCGCAGCCCGCGCCAAGGCAAGGCTCAGGCCACGAGGCGGTAGCCGCCGGTCTCGGTGATCAGGATCTGGGCCTGGCCGGGAGTGGGCTCGATCTTCTGGCGCAGGCGATAGATGTGGGTCTCGAGCGTGTGGGTGGTGACGGCCGGATTGTAGCCCCAGACCTCATGCAACAGCGTCTCGCGCGGCACGGTCTCGCCCGAGCGGTAGAGGAATTTGAGGATATTGGTTTCCTTCTCCGTCAGCCGCACCCGCTTGCCCGCCTCGTCGATCAGCACCTTGGCGCTGGGCCGGAAGGTGTAGGGCCCGATGCGATAGACGGCCTCCTCGCTCTGTTCGTGGCTCCTGAGATGGGCGTGGATGCGCGCCATCAGCACGGCGAAGCGGAAGGGCTTGGCGATATAGTCGTTTGCGCCGGATTCCAGGCCCTCGATCATGTCGGCATCGCTGTCAGCCGCCGTCAGCAGGATGATGGGGCAGGTGACCCCCGCCTGCCGGAACTCGCGGCAGAGTGCCCGCCCATCGCCATCCGGCAAACCGACATCGAGGATCATGAATTCATAGACGCCCTCGCGTGCCCGGGCCCTGGCCTCCATGGCCGTCCCGGCCTCGACGGCCTGATAATCGCCTTCGACACCAAGCTGCTCGGCCAATGAGGCCCGAAGCATCGTATCGTCGTCGACCAGAAGAATCCGCTTATTGCTCGCCATACTCACTCCATCGGTGCGGTCCGCCCGAGAGACCGGCCGCGTCTCGCGGCGCGGAGTCTATCCGGTTTCGGCATGCCGGTGTATGTGGGGTGCATGTCGCCATTCCCCAACTCTCCCGGCCCTTATAGCGTCCCGGAAAAGCCCGATCCGGCCGCGGCCGCGCGCGTGGCCGAGACCGTGGCGGCGGCCGGAACGCTGCGCCGGGGCTTGGCCATCGCGATTTCCGGCGGGGAAGGCGTGGTGGCCCTGTCGGTCGAGACGGCGAGCGATGACGCCATTGCGGAGCTGAGCAAGGCGGCCGGGACCCGGCCCCGCTTGGCGCTAACCCATGCCCGGGCCGCGACCCTCAAGATCCGGCTCTACACGCCTGAAATCGTGGCCGTTCCGGTCGAGGAGGGATGGAGCGCCGATCACCTGCGCGCCATTGCCGATCCCACCGCCGACATGAGCGACCCGCTCAAGGGCCCCTTTGACGCCAGCCGCGAAACGCTGCCCGACGGGGCCGTGGCCTCGGTCAAGCTGGCCAAGCTGGCGGGGCTGCTTCCGGCCACGCTGATCTGGCCGGCCAAAGCCGCAGGCGCCGGCATGGAAACGATCGCTGCCTCGACCATCGCCGCCTATGAGGACGACAATATCGCGGCGCTGCGCCTCGTCGGCCGCTCGCGTGTGCCGCTCGACGGCGCCGAGCACACCGAGATCGCGGCCTTCCGCCCGGCCGGCGGCGGGCCCGAGCACTACGCCATCATCATCAATGCGCCCGCGCCGCACGACCCGGTGCTGACGCGGCTGCATTCGGAATGCTTCACCGGCGATCTCCTGGGCTCGCTCAAATGCGATTGCGGCGCACAGCTGAGGGGCGCCATCGAGGTGATTTCGAAATCAGGCGGCGGCATCCTGCTCTATCTCGCCCAGGAGGGCAGGGGCATCGGCCTCATCAACAAGCTCAGGGCCTATCGCCTGCAGGATCAGGGCTTCGACACCATCGAGGCCAATGAGCGTCTGGGCTTCGATGCCGATGAACGGCTTTATGGCGTGGCCGCGCGCATGCTGCGGCTTCTGGGCTACGGCGCGGTGCGGCTGCTGACCAACAATCCCGACAAGGTCGCCGGGCTGGAAGCGGCAGGGATCACCGTCACCGAGCGCGTGCAACACGCCTTCCCCGACAACGAACACAACCGCGCCTATCTGAAGACGAAGGCCGAGAAGGCCGGCCATCTCCTCTGAGCGGCATTAAAGACGCGGCAGATTTTGCCGGGCCGACCGCCGCGAGAATGGAAAATCCCGGCATTCGGTGAGCTTTTCGGTGGCGCGTGCCTTGCTTCGCGCCCCTCCATGACGATCCCCGTGCCCGCGCTGCCTGCCGCCGCCGCTCATACAAGCGTTGCGGCGAACGCCATGGCGGCCTCGGCGCAAGCCTCGAACAGTGACACCGGCTTTTCCTTCGGCGACTTCCTCGACATCATCAATCCGCTGCAGCATATCCCGGTGATCAGCACCGTCTATCGCGCCATCACCGGCGACAAGATCGGCGACGCCGAACAGGTGGCGGGCGATGCGCTTTACGGCGGGGTGGTCGGGCTCGGCAGCTCCATCGCCAATCTCATCTTCAAGGATGCAACCGGGAAAAGTCTTGGCGACACGGTGCTGGCCTGGGCCGAAAACGCCACCGGCATTCATCTGGGGAGCGATCAGCCCACCGCGCTGGCCGATGCCAAAACTCCGAACGGCGCAACGCTCGCCTCGAGCGGCCAGGGAATCGCGCCCGTCAATGTCGCGGCACTGACGACGGCCAGCGCCACCCCGATCGCGACGGCGCCAAGCCTTGGCCAGCCGTCGACACAGATTGCCGACAACGCCCCGGCCACGGTGACGCCCGCACAGGCGACCAGCCTGCTGGCCGATCCCGCCGCCTTCATGGCCACGCTCAAGGCCAGGGGCATCGATCCCACACTCGCCTTGCGGGCGATGACAGCCTACGAAAAATATTCGGGCATCGGTATCGCGGCGAAAGCGGCGGCTCAGCCGTAATCGCGCGCGCCGAACAGGGCGCTGCCGACGCGCACATGGGTCGCGCCCAATTTCACCGCCGTCTCGAAATCCCCGCTCATGCCCATGGAAAGTTTCGCGAGGCCACTCTCGCGCGCGAGCTTGGCCAGCAACGCAAAATGCGGCGCCGGATTTTCCTCGGCCGGCGGGATGCACATCAACCCTTCGACCGGCAATTTCAATTCGTCGCGGCTGAGCGCGATGAACGCCGCCACATCTTCGGGCGCGATGCCGGCCTTTTGCGGTTCGGCGCCCGTATTGACCTGGACGAACAGCGGCACGCGCTTGCCCGCCTTCTCCATTTCGGCGGCCAGCGCATGGGCGAGCTTGGGCCGGTCCAGCGTCTCGATGCAATCGAACAGCGCGACGGCCTCGGCGGTCTTGTTGGATTGCAGTGGCCCGATCAGATGCAGCTCGACATCGGGACAATCGGTCTTGAGCGCCGGCCATTTGGCCTTGGCCTCCTGCACACGGTTTTCACCGAAGACGCGCTGGCCCACTTCGAGCAAGGGCCGGATCTTCTCTTCGCCATGCGTTTTCGACACCGCGACCAGCGTGGTGGATGGGGCAGGCGCCACGGCGCTCTTTCGCGCGGCCTCGATGCGCGCAAGGATGTCGGCAAGAGCAGCGGCGGGATTCGCAAAGGAGGACATGATTGGCCGATCGGGAAGACCGGGCGAAGCTAGCAAGGGCGGCGATGCGGCTCAATGCGCGCGGACGCCACGCCGGCCACATTCCGTCCCTGATCCTGATGACGGATGACGATCGCCTGCCCGATCCCATCGCCGCCGCAACCGCCCTGCCGCGCGGCAGCCTCGTCATTCTGCGTGCGCGCGACGACGCGAAACGGGCGGCACTGGCGGCGCGCCTTGGCGGTATCGTCCGAAGACACGACCTCATTCTTCTGGTCGCAAACGACCCGGCCCTCGCGGCGCGCTGCGGCGCCGATGGATTGCATCTGCCCGAATCCCGCGCGGGCGAAGCCGGCCATTGGCGCGCGCACTTCCCGCGCTGGTTCATCACCTGCGCCGCGCATGATCTTCGCGCGCTGCACAGGCCCGGCACATCCCATGCCGATGCGCTGATCTTGTCGCCTGTCTTCGCCACCAAAAGCCATGGAGGCGCGCCGCATCTGGGCGCGTTGCGCTTTCGCATTCTTGCCGCACAGACGCGCCGTCCGCTCTACGCACTCGGCGGCATCGATGCACACACCGCGTGCGCGCTCGAAGGCGCGGACGCCGCGGGCCTCGCCGCAATTGGCGGGCTCACCGTTTAAACGTGAAACCGCAGATGGAGATAGCCGGCGTCGAGGTCGAGCGCGCGCCCGCTATTGTAGAACGTGCCGCTGGATTGCGTCAGACGCTGATGCTGCCATCCGGCAACGAGTTCGAGATTGCTGTTGATCTCGTATCCCGCATTGACCTGATAGCCTGACAGCTCGCGCTTCGGCAGTCCGACAGCCGCGTCATTGACGCCCTTCAGATATTCAAGACCGATCTTCCAGTCGCCGTGGGTCAGTGTGGTGCTGACATGCACCGCGCGGCTGGTGCCATGGCTGACGACATCTTCGGTTTCGAAGCCATAACCATTGGTTTGATGCCAGGCGCCGCCGACGGCCAGCACCGTGCCGCCGAAATCGTAATCGAGTTCGGCGCCCAGCCCCCAATCGAGAAGATCGTCATGGCCGGGCGTGGCGTTCGCATTGTGCCCGGCCGCAATGCCGGCATAGGCGCCGAGCGAGGTGTTGCCGAAATAACCGGTATAGTTGATCGCGCCTTCGACGATGTCGTCTTGCCGGTCGGCGATATGGGGCGGGGTGGCGACGAAGGGCAGCACCTCTTTCACCAGATGCGGCGTGTAGGAAACGCCGATCTGCACGCCGAGCAGACGCGGCGTGTAATAGGAGATCTTGGCCGCATTGCGGGTCGCAAACACGCCACTGCGCACTTCGTAATTGTCGATCAGCGCCTTGCCCGTCGCCGGGTCGCGGAAAAAGCTGATGTCGGGATCGTCGAGCGCCGCTTCTTCATCGACCAGGGGCCCGGTGACAGACATCTCGTAAGCCGCGCCATCCTGCTGGCCGAGTTCGACACGGCCCCAGGGCGCATCGAGGAAGAGATAGAGCTTCTCGACGAAATCATTGCCGTAATTGTCGCCTGACAGCGCGTCGTGATAGGCGTTGAGGCTGCTGCGCAACCCGACCCGCCATCCATTGGCGAACAGCTTTTCAAGGCGCGGATGCAGGAAGATCGAGCCCGTCACGCCCTGCCGGTCGGAGAGACCGGTCTGCTGCGCGCTATAGGCCGTGAGATTGGCGGTGCCGCCAAGCCGGACCGTCCAGCCCTCGCCGAGATCGAGACGCGCGGGTTTGACGTTCCAATTCGAAATCGGCGCGGCCACAGCCGCCTGCATCGTGAGCAAGCCCGTGCAGGCCAGCATCGCCGCCGAAACGCGCATTCTCATTTCCCGTCATCCCCGCCGGCATTCTGGATGGCGTAGGACAAATTTTCCTTGAGCGTACCCGTGTTGGCGAAGGGCCAATGGCCGCCATAATCGATATCGTCGACACGCCAGCCCGAAGGCGTTTGCACCAGCACGGCCGTGTCGGTCCAGTGCTGCGGCTTTTGATCCGGCACGTCATAGCTGAGGGCCACAGCGCAGCGGCCGCGCCCGCCCTTCACGTCGCAATCGCCGATCTTGAATGCGAGCGCGCCCTCGAACATCGACGTGAAGAGATCGCCTTCGAGCAGTGGCGGGGCCTGGCCCTTGGTGCGCGCGGCATAGGCCTTCTCGGCCGCGGCGCCATCGGCCAGGAGCCTGTTCAGCGCCGGCGAGAGATAGGGCGCGAGACGTGCCAGTCCCTTGGCGTCCGGAATCCCGCCCTGAGCGAGGCCGAGCGCCGCGGTGTAGAAGTCGTGCGCGGTCCTGGCGATCGGCGCGGCGTCCTGCGCCGCAACGGGACCAGTGAGCCCGGCCGCGAGCATCACGCCCAATACCCAATGTCGGATCATGCGCGTGCCTTCAGCGCATCGCGGATTTCACGCAGCAACATCACATCCTCGGGCGGCGGCGGGGGCGCTGCCGGTTCGGCCGGTTGGGGCGGCGCCGTCAGCCGGTTGATCTGGCGCACGACCATGAAGAGAGCGAAGGCGACAATGATGAAGTTGATGATCGCATTGATGAAGGAACCATAGTTCAGCGTCACGGCGCCTGCCTTGGTGGCTTCGGCCAGCGTCGCAAACGGCCCGGCGCCCTTGAGCACGAGGAAGAAATTCGAAAAGTCGACTCCGCCGATGAGAAGGCCCAGCAGGGGATTGATGATGTCCTTGACCAGCGAGCCGACGATGCCGGTGAAGGAGGCGCCGACGATCACGCCGACCGCGAGATCGACGACGCTGCCGCGCATCGCGAATTTCTTGAATTCCTCGAACATGGGATGCCTCCGGATTCGGTTCCCGAAGGCTAGTCCGCCCCCTCGCGGGCAACAAGGCGGCCGCCCAAGAGGCGAAGATAGCCGGCCGCCGCCGCAAGGCCGGTCAGCACGCCGAGCGTATTGGCGAACTCGTCATAGAGGCTCATATCGCGGCCAACCATCCCCTGGATGATCTCCAGCGCGCCGCCAAGCACGATGAGACCGAGCGCAGCCCAGAGCACCCGCCGCCTGCCGCCGAGCGCCACCCCGGCGATCCCCATGAGGCCAAAATAGGCTGTGAAGTGGAGCAGCTTGTCCCAGATATGAAAGGGGTCGCCGCCATGCCGCACCAGTTCGCCCCAGACCACCAGCCCAAGCGCCGGCCAGAACAGCATAACTGCCGATAAACGACTGAATTTCATTGATTTTTCTCGTATCACCGGCCACAGCTCCCGGCCCGATTCAGCCCGGCGGCGGCCATCTTGGCCACGATTGCGGCCACAATGAGAGCCGGTCCGGTGACGCGGGGCCCGATCCGCCTGCCTCGCCGCTTGCAAAGACCGCCTCAGAGCGTATAACACGCCCCCTTTCGAGCCGTCCGGCGTCAGGACATGCCGTGGCGGCTCAGAATCGCAAACCGGGCCGGCTGTCCGCAGTCCGCGCCCCACGGGAAAGCAAAATGTCCAAGCTGAAGACCAAGTCGAGCGCCAAGAAGCGCTTCAAATTCACGGCCAATGGCAAGATCAAGCACGGCCAGGCGGGCAAGCGCCACGGCATGATCAAGCGTTCCAACGAGCAGATCCGCGAGCTGCGCGGCACCTCGACCATGAGCGCCTCTGAAACCCAGCGCATCAAGCGCTGGATGCCCTACGCCTAAGGAGCCCGATCATGTCGAGAGCACCCCGTTCCGTTCCGAGCCACGCCCGCCGCAAGCGCGTCTTCAAGCAGGTCAAGGGCTTCCACGGCCGCCGCAAGAACACGATCACCTCGGCCAATGCCGCGGCCGATCGCGCGCTGCAGTACAATTACATCGGCCGCAAGCTGAAGAAGCGCAATTTCCGCGCCCTCTGGATTCAGCGTATCAATGCCGCCTGCCGCGAGCATGGCCTGACCTACAGCCGATTTATCGCCGGGCTTGCGAAAGCCGGAATCGAAGTCGACCGCAAGGTTCTGTCCGATTTGGCCATCCGTGAGCCCGCCGCCTTCAAGGCTCTGGTGGATCAGGCGAACGCCTAACCAGCCGCGACGTACCCCACCGGAGTGCACGGCCTTGGAATTCGTCCGGGGCCGTGCTTCAAGCCGTTCTTCTTCTGGGGTTATCCATGTCCGACATCCAAAGCCTCGAGACCTCAATCCTCGATGCGATCGCCAATGCGGGTGATGAAGCCGCGCTCGAACAGCTGCGCGTCTCCGCCCTCGGCAAGAAGGGCTCGGTCAGCGAGCTGCTGAAGACCCTCGGCGGCATGTCGCCGGACGAGCGCAAGGTGAGTGGCCCGCTCTTCAATGGTCTGCGCGACCGCGTGGCCAGTGCCATTGCCGCGCGCAAGACCGCGCTCGCCGACGAAGCCCTGAACGCCCGCCTCGCCTTCGAGCGCATCGATGTGACGCTGCCCGTCCGGCCCGAGCCGCAAGGTTCGATCCATCCGGTCAGCCAGGTGCTCGATGAAGTCACGGCGATCTTCGCCGATCTGGGCTTTGCCATCGCCGAGGGCCCGGATGTCGAATTCGACGATTACAACTTCACCAGGCTCAACATCCCGCCGGATCATCCCGCGAGGCAGATGCACGACACCTTCTATCTGAAGGAGCAGGCTGACGGCGCGCGCCATGTGCTGCGCACCCATACCAGCCCCGTGCAGGTGCGCACGATGCTGAACCAGAAGCCGCCGATCCGCATCATCGCGCCCGGCCGCACCTATCGCGTCGACTCCGATGCCACCCACTCGCCCATGTTCCACCAGTTCGAAGGCCTCGTGATCGACGAGATCACGAATCTCGGTCACCTGAAGTGGGTGATGGAAGAATTCTGCAAGGCCTTCTTCGAAGTCGATCGGGTCGAGCTCAGGGCACGCCCCAGCTACTTCCCCTTCACCGAGCCCAGCGTCGAATGGGATATGCGCTGCGACCGCTCGGGTGGCCAGATCAAGTTCGGCACCGGCAATGACTGGCTGGAGATGGCCGGCTCGGGCATGGTGCATCCGCGCGTGCTCGAATTGTGCGGCATCGATCCCGAAAAATATCAGGGCTATGCCTTCGGCGGCGGCATCGACCGCCTCGCCATGCTGAAATATGGCGCGCCGGATCTGCGCCCGTTCTTCGAATCCGATCTGCGCTGGCTCAGACATTTCGGCTTCTCGGCCTTCGACATGCCGACGCTCGATGGAGGGCTGAGCCGATGAAGTTCACGCTCTCCTGGCTCAAGGATCATCTCGACACCGAGGCCGATGCGGCCACCATCGCCGACAAGCTCACGGCCATAGGCCTGGAAGTCGAAGCTGTCGAAGATGCCGGCGCGGCCCTGCGCGACTTCACGGTCGGCCATGTCGTCTCGGCCGAGAAGCATCCCAATGCCGACAAGCTGAAGCTGTGCATGGTCGATACCGGCGCGGACATCGTGCAGGTCGTCTGCGGCGCTCCCAATGCGCGCACCGGCATCAAGATCGTGTTCGCCAAACCCGGCGTGACGATTCCCGCAACTGGCGACGTGCTGAAGATTGGCGCCATTCGCGGCGTCGAATCGCGCGGCATGATGTGTTCGGAACGCGAGCTTCTGATCTCCGACGAGCACAACGGCATCATCGAACTTTCGCCCGAGGCCGAGATAGGCCTTCCCGCCGCCGAAGCGCTGGGTCTCAACGATCCTGTGATCGAGATCTCGCTGACACCCAATCGCGGCGATTGCACCTCCATTCACGGCATCGCGCGCGATCTCGCCGCCGCCGGTCTTGGCCGCCTCAAGAGCCCGGCGGTGCATGCGGTAAAGGGCACATTCGCGTCGCCGAAGACCGTCGCGCTGAACTTCTCGCCCGACACCGCTTCGGCCTGCCCGCTTTTCGCCGGCCGCTACATTCGTGGCGTCAAGAACGGTCCTTCACCCAAATGGCTGCAGGAGCGTTTGCGCGCCATCGGCCTTCGCCCGATTTCGGCGCTGGTCGATGTCACCAACCTTCTGTCCTATGATCGCGGCCGTCCGCTTCATGTCTTCGATGCCGACAAGCTCGAAGGCAATGTGCAGGCGCGCATGGCCGAGGATGGCGAACAGCTTCTCGCCCTCGACGGCAAGACCTACACGCTCGATTCCTCCATGTGCGTGATCGCCGACGAGAAGGCCGCGCGCGGCATCGCCGGCGTCATGGGCGGCGAGGATACGGGCTGCACCGAAGAGACAACCAACGTCTTCGTCGAATCCGCCTTCTTCGATCCGGTCTCGATTGCCGCGACGGGCCGCAAGCTCGGCATTCTCTCCGATGCGCGCTATCGCTTCGAGCGCGGCGTTGATCCGGAATTCGTCATTCCCGGAATCGAGCTGGCGACAAAACTGATTCTCGAATTCTGCGGCGGCGAGCCGGCCGAAACCGTCATCGCCGGGTCGGTGCCCGAATGGCGCCGCCGGATCGACTTCACACCGGAGCGGGTTGCGCGCCTGGCCGGTCTCGACCTGCCGGGGCAGGAGATCACGCGCATCCTCAGCAATCTCGGCTTCCTCGTCGAAGCCGGTGCGCCACTCAAGGTGACGCCGCCGTCGTGGCGCAGTGATGTCGATGGCGCCGCCGATCTGGTCGAGGAAGTGGTGCGCATTCACGGCCTCGAACATGTGCCGTCGATCCCGATGGAACGGCCGAGCGCCATCGCCCGGCCCGTGCTGACCGGCGCGCAGAAGCGCAAGCGCGTGGTCCGCCGCCTTCTGGCATCGCGCGGCTTCAACGAATGCGTGACCTATTCCTTCATCCCGCGCGAGCACGCGTCGCTATTCGGCGGTGGCGACGAAGCGCGCCAGCTCGAAAACCCGATCGCCGCCGATCTGGATGCAATGCGCCCAAGCGTGTTGCCCTCGCTGCTGGCCGCGGCTTCGCGCAATCAGGCGCGCGGCTTTCTGGAGTTGCGCCTGTTCGAAATCGGCGCCGGTTTCGACAGCGGCATGCCCGGCGAGCAGAAAACGATCGCGTGCGGCATACGCATCGGCTCGGCCATGCGCAACTGGGCCAAATCCACCCATGGCGCCGATGGATTTGACGCCAAGGCCGACATGCTGGCCGCCATCGAAACCGCGATGGGCGGGGCCATGAATGCGCCGATCCGCGCAGGCGCCGCCGACTGGTATCACCCCGGCCGCGCGGGCACGCTGGCGCTCGGCCCCAAGGTGATCGGCTATTTCGGCGAACTGCATCCCAGGATCGTGCAGGCCTTCGACCTCAAGGGACCGGCCGTGGCCTTCGAAATTTTCCTCGACCAGCTTCCCGAGCCGAAAGCCAAGAGCAAGGCGCGCACGGCCTTTGCGCCATCGGCCCTGCAGCCCGTCGAGCGCGATTTCGCCTTCGTCGTCGATGCCAAGGTGACGGCCGAGGATGTGCTCAAGCCTGCCCGCATGGCTGAGCGCAATCTGATCGAGAGCGCAGCGTTGTTCGATGTCTATGAAGGCAAGGGCGTGCCCGAGGGCAAGAAGTCGCTCGCCATCAGCGTGCGCCTGCAGCCGAAAGACAAGACGCTGACCGATGCCGAGATCGACGCCGTGGCCGAAAAGATCGTCGCCGCGGTGACGAAGGCCACCGGCGGCACGCTTCGGGCCTGAACAAATGGGCGCCCGCGACTTCGACAAGCGCAGCGCCCTTCTGTTCATCGTTGCCTTCGGCTTCGTCTCGCTGTTCGCGGACATGGCCTATGAGGGCATGCGCGGCATCACCGGGCCGTTCCTCGCGCATCTCGGCGCCACGGGTGCCGCCGTCGGCCTCATCGCCGGGGCGGGCGAGCTCGTCGGCTATGTACTCAGACTCGGCACCGGGCGGCTGGCCGAGAAGACCCATCTCTACTGGCCGATCACGCTGGCCGGCTATGTCATCCAGATGTCCGCCGTGCCGCTGCTGGCGCTGGCCGGGAACTGGTGGATGGCCGCCGCGCTGATCGTGATGGAGCGCACCGGCAAGGCCGTGCGCAGCCCCGCCGCCTCGACCCTCAAATCGCGCGCCGGCGAGAAGATCGGCCAGGGCTGGGCCTTCGGCCTGCATGAGGCGCTGGACCAGACCGGCGCCATGACCGGCCCGCTGATCGCCGCCCTCGTCCTCTACCTCCACCACGATTACCGCATGGCCTTCGCCTGGCTGGCGATCCCGGCGATGCTGACGCTGGTTTTCGTGACGGCGCTGCGCCTCAAATTCGGTTATGCCGGCAATGTCGCCCGGCCACCCGCCACGCACAGCGATGGCGATCTCACGCCCGCCTTCTGGCTCTATGCCGCCAGTGCCGGGCTGATCGCCTTCGGTTTTGCCGATTACCCGCTGATCGCCTTCCACTACGCCAAGGCCCATGTGGTCGGCGAGATCTGGATTCCGATCCTCTATGCCCTTGCCATGGGCATGGCGGGGATCGGCTCGCTGGTCTTTGGCCGCTGGTTCGACCGCCGCGGTCTCTTCGTCCTCCTGCCCGGCACGATGATTGGCGCGGCGGTGGCTCCACTGGTCTATCTGGGCGGCTTCGACGATGCCCTGATCGGCACGGTCCTGTGGGGGCTGGCGCTCGGGATCCATGAGGCGGTGATGTCTGCCGCCGTGGCCCGGCTGGTGCCGGAACATGCCCGCGCCCGCGCCTATGGCATTTTCACGGCCGGCTTCGGCATTGCCTGGTTTGCGGGCAGCGCGCTGGCGGGGGCGCTTTACGATATTTCGCTGCCGGTTCTGGTGCTGGTGTCGGTGGCAGCGCAGCTGGCCGGGCTGCTGCCGCTTGCGGCCGCCATGCGGCGTCTGCGCGCGGCGGGGCAGTGAGCTGGACGGAACCCCTGCGCGCGGCTATTACCCCGCCCCATGACGGACCTCGCGCATATCAGAAATTTTTCCATCGTCGCCCATATCGACCATGGCAAGTCCACGCTCGCAGACCGGCTGATCCAGGTCACAGGCGGGCTGACCACGCGCGAGATGAAAAGCCAGGTGCTCGAACTCGATGGACATCGAGCGCGAGCGCGGCATCACCATCAAGGCCCAGACCGTGCGGCTGGACTACAAGGCCGAAGATGGCGAGACCTATGTCCTCAATCTGATGGACACGCCCGGCCATGTGGACTTCGCCTATGAGGTGAGCCGCTGTCTGGCCGCCTGCGAGGGCGCGCTGCTGGTCGTGGACGCCAGTCAGGGCGTCGAGGCCCAGACGCTGGCCAATGTCTATCAGGCCATCGATGCCGATCTCGACATCGTGCCCGTGCTCAACAAGATCGATTTGCCGGCCGCCGAGCCCGAACGCGTCCGCCAGCAGATCGAGGATGTCATCGGGATCGATGCCTCCGACGCCGTCGAGATCAGCGCCAAGACCGGCCTCAACATCGAAGGCGTGCTCGAAGCCGTCGTGAAGCGCCTGCCCGCGCCCAAGGGCGAGAAGAATGCGCCGCTCAAGGCCCTGCTGGTCGATAGCTGGTACGACGCTTATCTCGGCGTCGTCGTGCTGGTGCGCATTCTCGACGGCACCCTCAAGCGCGGCCAGAAGGTTCGCATGATGGCGGCCGATGCCGTCTATCAGGTCGAGCAGGTCGGCGTGTTCAAGCCGAAGAAGACGCCGGTCGACGAGCTCGGCCCCGGCGAGGTCGGCTTCATCACCGCGGCGATCAAGCAGGTGGCCGATACCCAGGTCGGCGATACCATCACCGACGAGAAGAAGGGTGTGACGACGCCGCTCGCGGGCTTCAAACCGGCGCAGCAGGTCGTGTTCTGCGGCCTCTTCCCGGTTGATGCCGGCCAGTTCGAGGATCTGCGCGATGCGCTGTCCAAGCTGCATCTGAACGATGCCAGCTTCACCTACGAAACCGAAAGTTCGGCCGCGCTCGGCTTCGGCTTTCGCTGCGGCTTCCTCGGCCTGTTGCATCTCGAAATTGTGCGCGAGCGGCTGGAACGCGAATTTAATCTCGATCTCATCACCACGGCGCCCTCCGTCATCTACCGCATCCACCTGACCGACGGTACGATGACCGAGCTGCACAATCCGGCCGACATGCCGGAGGTGATGCGCATCGCCTTCATCGAGGAGCCCTGGATCAAGGCCACGATCATGGTGCCGGACGAGTATCTTGGCGCCGTGCTGAAGCTTTGCGAGGATCGCCGCGGCGTGCAGCAGGAACTGACCTATGCCGGCGCCCGCGCCATGCTGGTCTACAAGCTGCCGCTCAACGAGGTGGTGTTCGATTTCTACGACCGCCTCAAAAGTGTCAGCCGCGGTTACGCCAGCTTCGACTATCACATCGAGGATTATGAAGAGGGCGACCTCGTCAAGATGTCGATCCTCGTCAACGCCGAGCCGGTCGATGCGCTCTCCATCGTCGTCAACCGGACCCGCGCGGAAAACCGCGGCCGTTCGATGTGCGAGAAGCTCAAGGAGCTGATCCCGCGCCACATGTTCCAGATCCCGATCCAGGCGGCCATCGGCGGCAAGATCATCGCCCGCGAAACGATCTCGGCACTCCGCAAGGACGTGACGGCGAAATGCTATGGCGGCGACATCTCCCGCAAGCGCAAGCTCCTCGACAAGCAGAAAGAGGGCAAGAAGAAGATGCGCCAGTTCGGCAAGGTGGAGATTCCGCAGGAAGCGTTTATCGCCGCACTGAAGATGGACGCGGATTGAGGTGAGCGGGAAGCCCCTCATCCATCTCATCTGCGGGTCGACCGGCGCGGGCAAGACGACCTATGCGAAGGCGTTGGCGACGAAACTCGGCGCCGTGCATTTCTCCATCGATCAATGGATGGCGACGCTCTACTGGGCTGACGCCACTATGCCGCTTGATCCGCGATGGGCGATTGAGCGTGTCGAACGCTGCGTCACACAGATCTGGAAGATGGCGCGCCAGAGCGCGGCGCTGGGCACGCCGTGCGTGCTGGACCTTGGCTTCACAACGGCGGCGCAGCGCGCGCATGTGGTATCGCTGGCACGGGAGGCCGGCTTTGCCGCGCAGCTTCACCTGCTCGACATTCCGGTCGAGGAGCGCTGGCGGCGGGCGCAACAACGCGAGGCCAGCCCGGCTGACGAACACCGCCTGCCCTTCGCCATCACCCGCGAAATGTTCGATTTTGTCGAGACGATGTGGGAGCCTCCCGGCGAAGAGGAGATGGCGGCGCTGAACGGAATCCGTGTGACCGGCTGAGACCGCTGCGCTACAAAGGCATCATGAAATCCCTCTTCGCCAGCTGGCAGGTTTGGGCGGTGCTGGCCGCGGGCTTTGCGGCCCTGACGGCGATCTTCGCCAAGGTCGGCGTCGAGGCCATCAATTCCGATTTCGCGACGCTGATCCGCACGCTGGTGATCCTGGCCGTGGTCAGCGCCATCCTGGCGGTGACCGGCGGCTGGCAGAACCCGTCCTCCGTTTCATCGCGCACCTATATCTTCCTGGTGCTGTCCGGCGTGGCAACGGGCCTGTCCTGGCTGTGCTATTTCCGCGCCCTGAAGATCGGCGAGGCCGCGCGCGTCGCCCCCATCGACAAGCTTTCGGTCGTGTTGGTGGCGATCTTCGGCGTCATCTTCCTGGGCGAGAAACTGAGCGGCACCAACTGGCTCGGGATCGCGTTGATCGCGGCCGGCGCGGTGCTGGTCGCCTGGTCGGCCTGAGCCCGGCCATTTGCGTGGCACAAAGCTGCTGACGCCCTGCGGCGGCGCTGCGTTTGGCCCGGGCGCTGCTTTCGGCTATCAAGCGGCCGAATTGGGCAACAGGATTGCGCCATGAGCGGCCGCGTCGCGCTGATCGATTATGGCTCGGGGAATTTGCGTTCCGCCGAAAAGGCGCTGGCGCGCGCCGCCCGCGAGAGCGGCAGTGGCTATGAGATCGTCGTCACCGCCGATCCGGACGCTGTGGCCAAGGCGGAGCGCATCGTCCTGCCCGGCGTCGGCGCCTTTGCCGATTGCATGACAGGGCTCACAGCCATTGCCGGCATGCGCGAAGCACTGGAAGCAGCCGTGCTGCGCCGCGCGGTTCCGTTCCTGGGGATTTGTGTCGGCATGCAATTGCTGGCCACGGTCGGGCGCGAATTCGGTGAGACGGCGGGCCTGGGCTGGATCGATGGCGAGGTGATCGAGCTGGCGCCGTCCGATCCCGCGCTCAAGATTCCGCATATGGGCTGGAACGACCTCACCATCGCGCGCCCGCATCCGCTGTTCGATGGCATTGAGAGCGGCGCCCATGCCTATTTCGTGCACTCCTACCAATTCCACGCCGAGGACGACGCAGCGGTGCTCGCCGCCACCGATTATGGCGGACCGGTCACCGCCGCCATCGGCCGCGACAACATCGCCGGCACGCAATTCCACCCCGAGAAGAGCCAGGCCGTCGGCCTCAAGCTGCTCGCCAATTTTCTGAGCTGGTCGCCATGATCCTCTACCCCGCCATTGATCTCAAAGACGGCGCCTGCGTGCGCCTCAAGCGCGGCGAGATGGATCAGGCCACGATCTTCAACACCGATCCGGCGGCGCAGGCGCAAGCGTTTGCCGAAGCCGGGTTCGGCTATCTCCACTGCGTCGATCTCAATGGCGCCTTCGAAGGCCGCTCAGCCAATGCGCCGGCGATCCGCGCCATCCGCGCCGCGATCGATCTGCCGATCCAGCTTGGCGGCGGGATCCGCGATCGCGCCGGAATCGAGAGCTGGCTCGAGGCCGGTATCACCCGCGTGATTTTGGGCACCGCCGCGCTGCGCAATCCCGAGCTGGTGAAAGAGTCTGCCCGCGCCAATCCAGGCCGCATTGCCGTCGGCATCGACGCCAAGGACGGCAAGGTGGCGGTGGAGGGGTGGGCCGAAACCTCCGAACTGGGCGCCACCGATATGGCCAGGCGTTTCGAGGATGCCGGCGTGGCGGCGATCATCTTCACCGACATCGCTCGCGACGGCATGCTGGGCGGCGTCAATGTCGAGGCGACCGCCGCTCTTGCGAACACCGTTCAGATACCGGTGATTGCCTCGGGCGGCGTGGCCGGGATCGAGGACATCGAGGCTCTGCTGAGCGCACAGGAGCCGAACATCGAGGGCGTGATTATCGGGCGCGCGCTCTATGACGGCCGCATTGATCCGGCCGCAGCGCTGGCCCTGGCGAAGACCCGTTAAGACGCCGCCGGATCGTGCTTAATTTCAATTGGCCATAGGGCCTTAGAGCGGCCGGTTGAGACGGCGCACGACATCGTCGAGCTGTTCCAATGTCTTATAGACAACTTTCAGCTCGCCGCCCTTCTCGCCTTTGTCCAGAATCTCAACTTTCAGCCCCAACATATTGGTAAGGCTGGATTCGAGCGCCCGCGTATCCGGGTCTTTTTCCTGCGGCGCATGGGATTTTGGCTTTTCGGATTTTGCAGACGAACGCTGTTCAGCCTGACGGACATTCAGCCCGCCTTCGACGATTTCGCGCGCACGCTCCTCGGCGTCCGGCAAACCGATCAGTGTTCGGGCGTGGCCTGCCGTCAGCTTGCCGTCGCGCACCATGACCTTCACGGCATCGGGCAGCTTCAGCAGCCGGATGGTGTTGGCGATGTGGCTGCGGCTCTTGCCGACCTCATGCGCCAGCTTCTCCTGCGTATAGCCGAAGCGCTCGATCAACTCCTGATAGGCCGCTGCCTCTTCCACCGCATTGAGATCGGAGCGCTGGACGTTTTCGATGATCGCCAGTTCCAGCGATTCCGAATCCGTCATCTCGCGCACGACCACCGGCACATCGTGCAGCTTGGCCATTTGCGAAGCACGCCAGCGCCGCTCGCCGGCCACGATTTCGAAGCTGTTGCTCTCGCCCGCGATCGGCCGCACCAGGATCGGCAGCAGCACGCCCTTCTCCTTGATGGAGTTGGCGAGATCCTGCAGCTCCTCGGCCTGGAAGGTCTTGCGCGGCTGGAAGCGGTTTGGCCTGAGGAAGGCCACCGGCACCGTGCGCGCACCCTTGGGCTGCCCCGCCTCGGACGTGGTTGCCGCCGGCTTGTCGCCGATCAGTGCTGACAGGCCACGTCCCAATCCGCGGTGCCGTTCTTCGGCCATCATGCCGCCATCCTTGCGCGTTCGCGTTTGATCAGCTCGCCGGCGAGCTTGATGTAAGCCTGGCTGCCCGGGCAGCGCAGGTCGTAGACCAGCGCCGGCAGCCCATGGCTCGGCGCTTCGGAAATCCGCACATTGCGGGGAATAATCGTCTCATAGACCTTCTCGCCCATATGCTGGCGCACATCGGCAGCAACCTGGTCCGACAGCCGGTTGCGCTTGTCGAACATGGTCAGGATGATGCCCTGGATATCGAGATCCGGGTTGAGGTTGGCGCGCACCAGATCGATGGTCTTGAGCAGCTGGCTCAGCCCTTCGAGGGCGAAGAACTCACATTGCAGCGGCACCACCACGGCATGGGCCGCGGCCATGGCATTGACGGTCAACAGCGTCAGCGAGGGCGGGCAATCGATCAGGATGTAGGAGAAGCGGCCGGCATTCTCATCGGCGAAACGTTCCAGCGCATCCTTGAGAATGAAGTTGCGGCGCGGATTGTCGAGCAATTCCAGCTCGGCGCCGGACAGATCCACGGTCGAAGGCAACAGCGACAGGCCAGGAATGCGGGTCGGCATCACCGCCTCGGCGATGGACGACCTCTCCGGTCAACACTTCATAAACGGTGGTCTTGCGGTCGGCGGCATGGATGCCGAGACCGGTGGAGGCATTGCCCTGCGGATCGATGTCGACCACCAGCGTCGGCTGGCCGACGGCGGCCAGCGCCGTGCCCAGATTGATGGCCGTGGTGGTCTTGCCGACGCCGCCCTTCTGGTTGGCAACGACGAGGATGCGCGGCCGTTTTCCGGCCGGGCCGGCCACCTTAATGGGGTCGAACGGAACCGGCATGGCGTAGCTCCCGGATTTCAAGGATCGCAGCGGACGGATCGGTCTGGCTGGGATGCTGGACGGCCTTCATCCTCCAAGATTTATGGGCTTCGGTCAATTCAACCTCAACAGATTGTCCCTTGAGGAACAGGTTTACGGTCTTGGGACCCTGAAATTGCTGTGCATAGCCCAGCAGCTTGGAAAGGTTGGCACAGGCGCGCGCCGTGACCACGTCGAAAGGCTCCCTCCGGGCGGCTTCCATCCGTCCGTTGCGGACCTCGACCTTGAGCGCCATACGTTCGGCCGCCGCCTCCAGGAAGCGGCATTTCTTCCCGATGGATTCATAGAGCACGGTGCGGAACCCGGGGCGTTCCCGCAGAAGACAGGCCAGCACCAGGCCGGGGAAGCCGGCGCCGCTGCCAAGATCGACGAGGCTCAGCGCCTCCCCCGGGATCAGCGGCAGAAGCTGCGCCGAATCCCAGACATGGCGGTGCCAGACATCGGGCAGCGAGGATTGGGAGACCAAATTGTGGAGGGCATTCCATTCGCCGAGCAGCGCGACATAGGCCTTCAACCGCGCCAGTGTTTCACGTGAAACAGGACAGGCCCGCACGAACTCTTCCGGACCAAAAGTTGAAGCGGTTCTTGGCGCACTCATCCTGCTCGCCGCTTCGCCGCCCGGCTGCGGGCATGCGCCAGAACCAGGGTCAGCGCAGCCGGCGTGACGCCATCGATACGAGCTGCCTGCCCCAGCGTGGCCGGCCGGATCGATTCCAGCTTCTGCGCCGCTTCGGTCGAAAGCCCCTGCACCGCCCCGTAATCGATATCGGTTGGCAGGGCCATCGCCTCATCCCGGCGGAAGGCCAGGATGTCCGCATCTTGCCGGTCGAGATAGCCGGCATATTGGGCATCGACTTCCAATTGCTCGACGGCATCGGGTCCGATCTCGGCGAGCTGCGGCCAGATCCTCTGCAAGCTATCGAATTCCACCCCCGGCAGGCTGAGCAGATCGAACGCAGTCCGCCGCACGCCGTCGAGGCGAATGGCGATGCCATGCTTGCGCGCCTCGTTCGGCGTCATGTTGAGGGAGCGCATGATCGCCCGCGCCTCTTCGAGGCGGCCCAGCTTCGCGGCGAAGGCGGCCGAGCGCTCCATGCCGATCAACCCTGCCTCTTGCCCGATTGCGGTCAGGCGTTGATCGGCATTGTCCGCCCTGAGGGTCAGACGGTATTCGGCCCTGCTCGTGAACATGCGATAGGGCTCGCTGACCCCCTTGGTCACGAGGTCGTCGATCATGACGCCGATATAGGCCGTGGCACGGTCGAGGAACAGCGGATCGCCGCCACTTACCGTGCGGGCCGCGTTGATACCGGCCATCAAGCCCTGGGCCGCGGCCTCTTCATATCCGGTGGTGCCATTGATCTGACCGGCCAGATAGAGGCCGGGCACAGCCTTGACCTGAAGCGCCGGGGACAGCTCTCGTGGATCGACATAATCATATTCGATGGCGTAGCCCGGCCGCAGCACCGCCGCCCTCTCCAGCCCCGGGATCGTGCGCAGCAATTCCGCCTGCACCTCCTCCGGCAGAGAGGTCGAGATTCCGTTGGGATAGACAGTGTCGTCGTCCAGACCTTCGGGCTCCAGAAAGATCTGATGGGTATCGCGGCCCGCGAAGCGCACCACCTTGTCTTCGATAGAGGGGCAGTACCGGGGGCCGGTCCCTTCGATCTGCCCCGAATAGATCGGCGCCCGATCGAGATTCGCCCGGATGATCGCGTGGGTCTCGGCCGTCGTCCGTGTCACGTGGCAGTGGATCTGCGGCGTGGTGATCGCCTTCGTCAGGAAGGAGAACGGCACCGGCGGCTCGTCCCCCGGCTGGGATTCCAACGAAGCCCAATCGATGGTCCGCCCATCGAGGCGCGGCGGGGTTCCGGTCTTGAGCCGGCCCATGCGAAGCCCGAAGCCATAAAGCGTCTTGGAGAGCCCGATCGAAGGCTGCTCCACCCCGCCCGCAGCAACGGGCCCGCGCGTGCCTGCCGCCCGACCCGCCGGGATCTTGCGCTCGCCGATATGGATCAGGCCATTGAGGAAGGTGCCGGTCGTCAGCACGACAGCACCGGCCCGCAAGTCCTCGCCCCTCCCGGTCCGCACGCCGACGACCCGCCCGTCCTTCAGGATCAGATCCTCGGCCGCGGCCTCCCGGACCTCAAGGTTCGGAACACCGGCCAGCGCCGCCTGCATCGCCTGGCGATAAAGCTTGCGGTCGGCCTGGGCGCGTGGTCCGCGCACGGCCGGGCCTTTGCGCCGGTTGAGGAGCCGGAACTGGATTCCGGCCGCATCGGCCACCCGCCCCATCAAACCATCGAGCGCATCGATCTCCCGAACCAGATGCCCCTTCCCGAGCCCGCCGATCGCGGGGTTGCAAGACATCTCGCCGATGGTCGCGGCCTTATGTGTCAGGAGCAGCGTTCGTGCGCCCATGCGTGCGGAGGCCGCCGCGGCCTCACAGCCCGCATGCCCACCTCCGATCACGATGACTTCCCAACAATTCATGGCCGTTTCCATAGGGTCAGCGGAACCGACGGACAAGAGAGAACTGGCTGTTTCACGTGAAACATCGCCGGCGGCACGCCCGGCCGCTCACTTTCCGATGCAGAAATCGCGGAACACGACATCCAGAAGTTCCTCGACATCGACCCGTCCCGTGATCCGCCCGAGTTCCCTGAGCGCCAGGCGCATATCCTCGGCCATCAGCTCCGGCGCCTCGGGCGGCGCCTCCAGCGCGCGGGCCAGGGCGGCGGCAGCCTCTTCCAGCGCCTTGCGGTGCCGGGCCCGGGTCAGCACCGGGGCCTCGCCTGCGTCGGCAAGCCGGTCCTCGACCAGCCCGGTCAGCGCCGCGACCAGTGCCGGTAGGCCATCGCCCGTCCTGGCGGACATCGCCAGGCCATCGCGCGCCACCGGAAAACCCCGGTCCGCCTTGTTCCAGACCACCAGCGCGGCCTTCGCCTTGGCGTCCTCGGGAATTCCAGCAAAGGGATCAGCCGCCGTCCCGTCCAGCACCAACATGACAATATCGGCCGCCTCGGCCCGCGCCAGCGCCCGGCGCACGCCCTCCGCTTCGATGGCTCCGGCGGCTTCGCGCAGGCCCGCCGTATCGGCCAGCGTCACGGCATAGCCCCCGAGATCCATGCGCACCTCGATCACGTCGCGGGTGGTCCCGGCCGTCTCCGAAACGATGGCCACATCCCGCTTAGCCAGCGCGTTGACCAAGGTGCTCTTTCCACTGTTCGGCTGCCCGATCACCGTTATATATAATCCCTCGCGGATCAGTTCCCCGCGATGGGCGTCATTGAGATGCGCCTTGATCTCATTCAAAAGAGCGCCGACCCCGGCCCGCGCTTCGCTGTCGGCCTCTTCCGGCACCTCTTCATCCGAGAAATCGATCCCGGCCTCGGCCCAGGCCAGCGCCTTCAGCAGCCGCACCCGCCAGCCGTCATAAAGCGCCGCCAGCAGGCCGCCATATTGCCTCAACGCCTGACGCCGCTGCGCCTGCGTCTCCGCATCGATGAGATCGATCAGCGCTTCGGCGCCGGTAAGATCGAATTTGCCGTTCTCGACGGCACGGCGGGTGAATTCGCCCGGCTCGGCGGCTCTGAGGCCCGGAACCGCCGCCAAAGCCGCCAGCATGGCCTCCACGACCGCGCGACCGCCATGGACGTGAAACTCGGCCGCATCCTCGCCGCTGAAACTTGCCGGGCCCGGAAACCACAGCACCAGCGCCTGATCGAGTGTTGCACCATCGCCGTCGCGTAGCCGTACCAGCGTCGCCGCGCGCGGCCGCGGCGCAGGCTTTCCTGTCAGGCTTTCCAGCGCCGTGCGCGCCTCAAGGCCCGAGACCCGCACCACCGCCACACCGGCGCGGCCGGGCGCGCTCGACAGCGCATAGATCGTATCGCGCGCGGCCATGGGCTCAGCGCGGCGCTTTCGCCGACGGTTTTCTGGTTTCCGTGCTCGCCGACCCGCTCGCGGCCTTGCGCGCGCTGTCCCAGAGGAAGCGCTGGAACTGCTCGAAACCCTGCATGCCCGGCATCCAGGCTTTCATCATCGCTTCGGGATCGGAGGTATCGACTGCCGCTTTCATGCGCGCTTCCACCTCTCCCAGCATGCGCTCCTGGAAGGCGCTGACATCGGGCAGCCCCATCATGCGCCGGGCCTCTTCGGGCGTCATGTCGATCTCGATATTCACCTTCATAGGTTCCGGCCGCCTTGCCCTTAACCGCGTCGCCGACGGGTGCTTGTGAGCCCGGGCCTGCCCGGGCTATGGAAAGCTAAGACCAACGCGCCCCCGTGAGCAACCGGGGTCCAGCGGCCTCGTCCGCGCGCCAACCCGGGAAGTGACATGAGCCGCAACTCGCTCGATCAGGAAACCAGCCTCTATCTCCTCGCCCACAAGGACAATCCGGTCCATTGGCGGCCATGGTCGCCCGAGGTGCTGGCAGAGGCCGAAGCCGCCGGCAAGCCGATCCTTCTGTCGACCGGCTACCTCACCTGCCATTGGTGCCATCGGATGAACGAAGAGAGCTTCGCCGACGCGGACACTGCGGCGCTCATCAACGAGCTTTACATCCCCGTCCTCGTCGATCGCGACGAACGCGCCGACGTCGACCAGATCTACCAGAGTGCCGCCCACAGCGTCGGCCATAGCGGCGGCTGGCCGCTCACCGTGTTTCTGACGCCCAAGGGCGTGCCTTATCGCGTTGGAGGCTATTTCCCCATCGAAGAACGCGACGGTCTTGTCGCCTTCAAGACCGCCCTCACGGAATCTGCCCGTCTCTGGCGCGAAGACACCGAGGCCGCAACCCAGGCGGCCGCACAGATCGAAGAAAATCTCGGCTTCCTGTGGACGCGCGACTTGCGCGGCCCCTTCCAGCCGCCGATGATCAACGACATCGCCATCCATATCGGCCAACGCTTCGACCTCTTCTACGGCGGCGTCACCGGTGTACCGAAATTCCCGTCGACCGGGATGATCGAAGTGCTGTGGCGCGGCTATCTGCGCACCGGCTTCGAACAGTTCAGCCAGCTCGTCCAGACCACCCTCAACAGCATGTGCATGGGCGGGCTCTACGATCACGTCGCCGGCGGCTTCTTTCGCTATTGCAACGACGAGCGCTGGCTTGTCCCCAATTTCGAAAAATCGCTCGCGGACAACGCCCAGATTATCGACGTGCTGACGATGACCTGGCAGTTCACGCGGTCCCCGCTCTATCGCGACCGCGTTGCTGAAACTGTCAGCTGGCTGTTGCGCGACATGCGCACCGAAACGGCCTTCGCCACCGGCAACGGCCCGGCGAGCGGCAATGACGACGGCAGCTACTATCTGTGGAGCGAGGCCGAGATCGATGCCGCCCTCAAAGGCACCTACAACCAGCGCTTCAAGGAGGTCTACTCCGTCACGCATGACGGCAATTTCAATGGCAAGAACATTCTCCTGCGCACAGGTGCGGTCGTCCAATACCCGCTTTCCGATGCCGATGAAGCCCTGCTCGCCAAACAGCGCGCCCTGCTGCTCGACGTGCGCGCCAAGCGTGCCGCGCCGCTCTTCGACGACAAGATCCTCGCAGGCCACAACGGCCTGATGATCGCCGCCCTTGCCAATGCCGGCAGCGTTTTCCGCAATCAGGCCTGGATCGACGCGGCCGTTGAAGCCTTCGACTTCGTCACCACCGCAATGGCAGACGGCGACAAGCTGTTCCACTCATGGCGTGCGGGCACGCGCGGCCATGCCGCCTTTGCCGACGACTACGCCGTGATGGCCCGCGCCGCGCTCGTCCTTCACGAAGCCACCGGCGAGGCCCGCTATCTCGACCGCGCCAAGGCCTGGACGCGCACGCTCAACCTCAATTTCTGGGACGAACAGAAGGGCGGCTACTTCACCACCAGCACAGACGACGAGGGCCTTATCATCCGTGCACGGATGATATTCGACCAAGCGCTACCCTCCGCCAACGGTCAAATGGCCAAGGTGTTGATCCACCTCTTTCAGCTCACCGGTGACGAAGCCTATCGCGACCGCTGCAGCAAGCTCATCGAAAGCTTCGCAGGCGAACTGACGCGCTCCCCGATATCGCTGCCGCAGTTCCTAAACGGGATTGATACCGCGCTCTTGAGCCTGCAGATCGTCATCATCGGCGAGCGCGGCAATCCCCGCACGCAGGAGCTGGTCCATGCCGTCCTCGGCCGCACCCTCCCCACCAAGCTCCTGACCATCGTCAAGAGTGCGGAAGACTTGCCGGCCAACCATCCTGCCCATGGCAAGCAGAAGGAAAGCGGCAAACCCACGGCCTATATCTGCCAGAACCAGAACTGCTCGCCGGCCTTCACCAATCCGGCGGCGCTGTCGCAGTTCCTGATTCTGCCGGCACAGGTCGCCGCACAAATGCAGGCCCAAGCCCAGGCCCAGCAACAGGCCCAGATGGCGCAAGCGCCGATGCGGGCCGCCAACAATCCGGGACCGGCCCTCAACTGAGCCATCGGCTGAGGCACGGCGCCCTCTTTGCGCGGCCCTCCCCAAGGCGGTAACCTTGCCGCAGCGCTATGGGGAGGACCGGGCATGGCCGGAAAAGACATCACGATCACGGGGCCGGACGGCGCGTTCAGCGGCTATCTGGCCACCCCCGGAGCCGGCCGCGGCCCCGGGGTCGTCGTCATCCAGGAGATTTTCGGCGTCAACCAGTTCGTGCGCGACGCGGCCGATGCCTTGGCCGCGCGCGGCTATTTCGCACTGGCGCCCGATCTGTTCTGGCGCCTCAAGCCCGGCGTCCAGCTCACCGACAAGACCGAGGCCGACTGGAAACAGGCCTTCGACTACATGACCCGCTTCGATGCCGACGCCGGCATCAAGGACATCCAGGCCACCATCACCCATTTGCGAGGCATGCCGGGCTGCTCCGGCAAGGTCGGCGCGGTCGGTTATTGTCTGGGTGGGCTGCTCGCCTATCTCACGGCCTGCCGCACCGATAGCGATGCCTCGGTCGGTTATTACGGCGTGAACATCCAGACCATGCTGGGCGAGGCCAAGACCATCAAGGCGCCGCTCATGCTGCACATCGCGGGCAAGGATGAGTTCGTCCCGCCCGAGGCACAGAAGGCGATCATGGACGGGCTGGCCGGAAACGCCCATGTCACGATCCATCACTATCCGCAGATGGATCACGCCTTTGCCCGCGAAGGCGGCGCCCATTACGACAAGGCCTGCGCCGACCTCGCCAATGGCCGCACCGCCACCTTCTTCCGCGAACATCTGAGCTAGGAAGACCGTCTTCGGGAACACGCCATGAAAGCCATTCGTTTCGCCCAGACCGGCGGCCCCGAAGTCCTCGAATATGTCGATGTCGATCTGCCGCCGCCCGGTCCCGGCCAAGTGCGCGTGCGCCACACGGCCATCGGCGTCAACTTCATCGACACCTATCACCGCTCGGGCCTCTATCCCGCGCCGCTACCCGCCACCCTCGGCGGCGAGGCGGCCGGCGTGATCGAGGCGCTAGGCGAGGGCGTCAAGGGCCTGAAACCCGGCGACCGCGTCGGCTTCTGCACCGTCGGCTTCTGCGCCTATGCCGAAGCCAGCAACGTGCCGGCCGACCGGGTCGTGAAACTGCCCGATGGCATCAGCGACGAGATCGCCGCCGCCGCCATGCTGAAGGGCATGACCGCGCAATATCTTTTGAAGCGCACCTATGCAGTGAAGCCCGGCCAGACGATCCTGTGGCACGCGGCCGCCGGCGGCGTCGGCCTCATCGCCTGCCAATGGGCGCAGCATCTGGGCGTCACGGTGATCGGCACCGTCGGCTCCGATGCGAAGGTGGCGCTCGCACGCGAAAACGGCTGCGCCTATGTGCTCAACACCCAGACCGACAATTGGGTGGCGCGCGTGCGCGAACTGACCAATGGCGAGGGCGTGCCGGTGGTCTATGATTCCGTCGGCAAGGACAGCTGGGACGGCTCGCTCGATTGCCTCGCCGTGCGCGGCATGATGGTGAGCTTCGGCAATGCCAGCGGCGCCGTGCCGCCGTTTGCGCCGGGCGTTCTGAGCGCCAAGGGCTCGCTCTACGTGACGCGCCCGACGCTGTTCCACTACGCGCGCAATCACGCGGAGCTGCAGGAAACCGCCGACGATCTCTTCGACGTGATTTCAAAAGGCATTGTGAAGATCCAGATCAATCAGCGCTTCAAACTCTCCGAAGCCCGCGCCGCACATGAAGCGCTGGAAGCGCGCAAGACCACCGGCGCAACCGTTCTGATTCCGTAAGCGCCCCGTTGCCTTCCGGAAACGAAAAAGCCGCCGGCATCGACCGGCGGCTTTTGTCGTTCGGCGTGAGTGTTTTGCTTACGTGTTCATGCTGTCGAAGAAATCGGAGTTGTTCTTGCTCGAACGCAGCTTGTCGTTAAGGAACTCGATCGCATCGATCGTGCCCATCGGCGCCAGGATGCGGCGCAGAACATACATCTTCGACAGCGTGCCCTTGTCGGTCAGCAGTTCGTCCTTGCGCGTGCCCGAGCGCAGGATGTCGATCGCCGGGAACACGCGCTTGTCGGCGACCTTGCGGTCCAGAATGATTTCCGAGTTGCCCGTGCCCTTGAACTCTTCGAAGATGACTTCGTCCATGCGGCTGCCGGTGTCGATCAGCGCGGTCGCGATGATGGTCAGCGAACCGCCTTCCTCGATGTTGCGGGCGGCGCCGAAGAAGCGCTTGGGCCGCTGCAGCGCATTGGCGTCCACGCCGCCGGTCAGCACCTTGCCGGATGACGGCACGACGGTGTTGTAGGCGCGGCCCAGACGCGTGACGGAGTCCAGAAGGATGATCACGTCGCGCTTGTGTTCGACCAGGCGCTTGGCCTTCTCGATCACCATTTCGGCGACCTGCACATGGCGCGAGGCCGGCTCGTCGAAGGTCGAGGAAATCACCTCACCGACGACGGTGCGCTGCATGTCGGTGACTTCTTCCGGCCGCTCGTCGATCAGAAGCACGATCAGATAGCATTCGGGATGGTTGGCCGCGATCGCCTTGGCAATGTTCTGCAGGATCACGGTCTTGCCGGTGCGCGGTGGCGCGGTGATGAGCGCGCGCTGGCCCTTGCCCTGCGGCGCCACAATGTCGATCACCCGGCCCGTGCGGTCCTTCATGGTCGGGTCTTCGATTTCCATCTTCAGCCACTGCGTCGGATAGAGCGGCGTCAGATTGTCGAAATGGACCTTGTGCTTGGTCGCTTCCGGCGGCTCGAAATTGATGGTCGAAACCTTCAGCAGCGCGAAATAGCGTTCGCCGTCCTTGGGGCTGCGGATCGGCCCTTCCACCGTGTCGCCGGTGCGAAGGCCGAAGCGGCGAATCTGCGAGGGGCTGACATAGATGTCGTCCGGCCCGGCCAGATAATTCGATTCCGGCGAGCGCAGGAAACCGAAGCCGTCCTGCAGCACTTCCAGCGTCCCGGCGCCGGTGATCTCGACATCGCGCTCGGCCAGCTCCTTCAGGATCGCGAACATCATGTCCTGCTTGCGCATGGACGAAGCGTTCTCGACCTCGACTTCCTCGGCGAAGGCCAGAAGTTCGGTCGGGGATTTGGCTTTGAGATCCTGCAGCTTCATCGCCTGCAGGCCGGCTTGCACAGTCATGGAAGATACACCTGAAACAAGTGGAGGGAGGAGACAGACACCCGGAAGCGGGTGACGGCCCCCACGGACCGCCCACACAACATCAACGGGTAAGAACGTACGCCTGGCCGGGCTTCGGCCACCTTGGTTCCGCGTGCTTGTGGCACAACGGTCCGCGGCGTGATTGGGGAACTAACGTCTTATAGCGCTATTTGGTGCCAATGGAAAGCATCGTCAAGCCCTCCGAGGCCCTGCGCATTTTTGCCTCACGCCGGCTCGCGATGCCCCCTTAGAACGGTTTGACCACGACCAGGATCACGATGGCGATCATCAGCAGGGTCGGCGCCTCGTTCCACATCCGGTAGAAACGGGCCGGGCGGGTGTTGGCGTCGCGGGCGAAGTCCTTGGTCCAGCGGGCAAAGAGGCCATGAACCCCGCTCATCAGGAGAACCAGCGCGAATTTGGCGTGGAACCAGGGCTGAGCCCAAGCATCCACCGCCGGCAGAACAGACAATGTCAGGCCGAAGACCCAGCTCGCGATCATGGCCGGATTGATGATGATCCTAAGCAGCTTGCGCTCCATCACCTTGAAGCGCTCGCTCTCGGCCGATCCCGGCACCGTCTCGCAGTGATAGACGAACAGCCGCGGCAGATAGAACATCCCTGCCATCCAGGCGATCACGGCGATCACATGGAAAGCCTTGATCCACAGATAGCCCCCGTTCAGCCATTCCAGCATGTCCTACCCCTCATATCCGCAGCGGCTGAGCCTGGCAGGGCAGATCTGCCCGGGTCCACAGCTTGCCGGCCTGTCGCTCTCGATGCCGGCCTCGATCAGATCGGCGAGGCCTTCGATGAATTCCTCTGCCACACCCACGGTCGGCACGCGCCGGTAATCAGGCACCCCTGCCGTCTCCGCCAGATGGCGATATTCGATGTCGAGTTCCACCAGCGTCTCGGAATGCTCGGAGACGAAGGCTACCGGCACCACGATCACACCCTTGCCCTCGGCGCCCGCGCGGCGGATCTCGTCATCGGTGGCCGGTCCGATCCATTCCAGCGGCCCGACACGGCTCTGGTAGCAGACGCTGCTATCGAGCCCCTGCTCGCCCAATGCCTTCACAATCGCCGCCACGGTCTGCTCGACCTGCCATTGATAGGGATCGCCGCCTTCGACCACGCGCTTGGGAAGGCCATGGGCGGAAAACAGCACCCGGTAATCGACACCCGGCTTCCGCGCCGCCAGCGCCTCGCGCACCAGCCGCACCTCGGCCGCAATGAAGCCTGGACCCCAGGGATAGCAACACACCCGCGCCGTCGGCAGATCGAGCCCGGCGGCCCTGGCCACACGCGCCCAGTCGATGAGGGACGAAGCCGTGGTGGTGGTCGAGAACTGGGGATAGAGCGGCAGCAGGACCAGCCTGTCCGCCCCCCACGCCTTGGCTGCCGCGACCGCCTCCGGCGCGAAGGGCTTCCAGTAGCGCATGGCAATGAAACTGCGCGCCGCAATCCCACGCCGGTCCAGCACCATATCGAGCGCGGCCGCCTGAGCCTGCGTCTCCGGCAGGATGGGGGAGGCCCCGCCAATCCTGGCATAGATGTCCCGCGCCACCGGCGCCCGCCGCCCGGCGATCAGCCGCGCCAGCGGCCAGCGCAGGATTCCCGGCAGGGAAATGATCGCCGGATCGGAAAACAGATTGGTCAGGAATGGCCGAACCGCATCCGGCCCGTCGGGCCCGCCCAGATTGAACAGGACGATGCCCAGTTTCACCGCGCGCTCCGCACCCGTTCGACAAGCGCAGCCACATGCTCGGGCGGCGTCTCGGGGATCACGCCGTGGCCCAGATTGAAGATGAAGGGTACCCCAGCCGTCGCTTCCAGAATGCGATCCGTGGCCCTCGCCAGCGCATCTCCACCGGCAACCAGGGCGATGGGGTCGAGATTGCCCTGGATGGCAAGCTTCGGACCCAGCGTTTTGGCAGCCCAGCCCATCGGCACCATCGTGTCGAGCGAAATGCCATCGACTCCGGTCTCGGCGGCATAGCGCTCATAACCGGCCAGCGTCGTCGCCCGGGGAAAACCGATGATCTTGGCGCCGGGCCTGGCCTTGCGCACGGTCTCGACGATCCGGATCGTCGGGCGGATCACCCAATCGGCGAAACCCTGCTCGCTCAGCCCGCTCGCCCAGCTATCGAACAGCTGCACCGCATCGGCCCCCGCCTCGAGCTGGCGGATCAGATGCGCTGCCACGCAATCGGCGAGCAGATCGAGAAGTCCCGCAAAACTCTCCGGCTCGCGATAGCCCCACAGCTTGGCGGCCTTCTGATCCGGCGAACCCCGGCCCTCGGCCAGATACGTCGCCAGCGTCCAGGGCGCCCCGGCAAAGCCCAGCAGCGCAGCCCCCGCCGGCAATTGCGGCCTCAGAAGCTTCAGCGTCTCATAGACCGGCGACAGCTTTTCAGCCCACACCGCCGGATCGCGCTCGATCGCATCAATTTCGCCATAACGGGTCAGGATCGGTCCCACCCCCTCCTCGAAGCGGACTGTTCCGCCGAGCGCATAGGGGATCACCAGAATATCGGAGAACAGGATCGCCGCATCCATGCCGAAGCGGCGGATCGGCTGCAATGTGATCTCGGCGGCCAGCTCCGGGTTCATGCACATGGCCCAGAAGGATCCCGCCTTGGAACGAAGGGCGCGATATTCCGGCAGATAGCGGCCAGCCTGCCGCATCAGCCAGATTGGCGGCCGGGTTTCCGTATTCCGGTCGAGAACCGAGAGGATCTTGTTCATCCCATCTTTCTTCAAAAGAAAGACTCCTTAAGGATTCTGTAGATGGTGTTGGGGCTGTGAGTTGTGCATGAAGCGGTGAATACCCATTTCCTCTAGGCTGCAAAGCCTTCGGACTCAAGGGCTGCGAACGGCTTCCGCGTTGCAGCGGGTGTGGCCCGCTCGTCCACATCTCGACCACATGAGCGGGCGCGCACCCCCAGACGAGTCCCAGCACGGGGTGGATGCACGCCGGGGCGCGGCCCGCTATGTTGAACATTGCATCGGAAGGTGGATGCTTGTGCGTGGATTGGGGTCATTCCCGCTTCGAAGGATCAGGGTTTGTGAACAGGAAATTCCATCTGCATCTGGTGTCGGACGCGACCGGTGAAACGCTCAACACCATCGCCAAGGCGGCCTGCGCCCAGTTCGAAGACATCGAGGTGCAGGAACATTTCTATGCGTTGGTGCGCAGCCAGCGTCAGCTTGAACGTGTGATCGAGCATATCCGCGAAGAACCGGGGCCGGTCTATTTCACCGTCGTCAATCAGGAACTGCGGCGCGAACTCGAAGCGCAATGCGCGGCACTCGGTGTGCCCTTCCAGGGCGTGCTTGATGGACCGATTGCGATGATGAAGCAATATCTGGGCACGGCGGAAACCCATCGTCCCGGCGCACAGCATGAAGTCGATCAGCGTTATCTGCATCGCATCGAGGCGCTCAACTACACCATTGCCCATGACGACGGTCAGGCGCTCGACATGCTCAACGATGCCGACGTCGTGCTCGCCGGCGCCAGCCGTACCTCGAAGACCCCGACCTGCGTCTATCTTGCCATTCGCGGCGTGCGCGCGGCCAATGTGCCGATCGTGCCGGGTCTGCCGATCCCGCCCGAATTGGAAAACGCGAAAGATCCCTTGATCGTCGGACTGTGGGCCTCGCCCGACCGGTTGGTGCAGATCCGCCGCAACCGCATGATGACGCTGGGCGAGGCGCGCGACACCGCCTATGTCGATATCGAAACGGTGCGCGCCGAAGTCATGGCCACCCGCAAGCTCTACGAGAAGCATGGCTGGCCGGCCATCGATGTCACCCGCCGTTCGGTGGAAGAAACAGCCGCAGCTGTGCTCAATTTGCTGGCTGACCGAGGTAAGGTGGGCGAATGAGCGTGCTGGTTCTGGCCTCCGGCAGTCCAACGCGCGCCAAGCTCTTGCGCGATGCCGGCGTGCCCATCGAGATCGCCCCGGCGCGGGTCGATGAAGAGGCGCTCAAGGAATCGCTGTTGGCCGAGAAGCGCGCACCGCGCGCTATCGCCGATGCGCTGGCCGAGCTCAAGGCCCTTCGCAGTTCCACCTCGCGTCCCGCCGATCTGGTCTTGGGCGCCGACCAGGTGCTCGAGATCGAAGGCGTGCTTGTGAGCAAATCGGACAATCTGGCCGCCGCGCGCGAATTGCTCCTGCGCCTGCGCGGCAAGACCCACGCCCTCATCACCGCCGCAGTCCTGGCGCGCGGCGGGATGCAGGTCTGGCGTCATGTCGCGCGCGTCTCCCTCACCATGCGCGACTATTCCGAGGGCTTTGTGGACGACTATCTGGCCAGCGAAGGCGAAGATCTGCTCGGCAGCGTCGGCTGCTACCGGCTGGAAGGCCGCGGCCTGCAGCTGTTCTCGCGCATAGATGGGGATTATTTTTCGATTCTCGGCCTGCCGATGCTCCCATTGCTGACGGCGCTGCGCGATCAGGGCATCATCGCCAGATGAGCACGCGGCTTGCAGGTGTCGTCGGCTGGCCCGTGGGGCATTCGCTGTCCCCGCGGCTGCACGGCTTCTGGCTTCGCGAACACGGCCTCGACGGTGCCTATGTGCCGCTGCCCGTGCGGCCCGAGGATTTCGCGCGGGTGATCGATGGTCTCCGGCGCGCGGGATTTGCGGGTGTGAATGTCACCATCCCGCACAAGCAGGCGGCCTTCGCGCTCTGCCATGATGTCGATGAGGCCGCCCGCGATGCCGGCGCCGTCAATTTGCTGGTGTTCAAAGAGAGTGGGCGCATCGAAGGGCGCAACACCGATGCCGCGGGGCTGGCGGCGAGCCTGCTGGCAGGCCTCGGCGGTGAAAGCGTTCGCGGCAAGCGCGCGGTGTTGATCGGTGCCGGCGGCGCGGCGCGCGCGGGCATTCTGGCGCTGGCCGCGCTTGGCATTTCGGATATTCGCATTCTGGCGCGCAATGCGAGCAGTGCCGAGGCATTGGTGCGCGAATTCGGGGCGCGTGTTTCTGCACAGCTCGCACCGGCCTTGTGGAGCGATTGGGACAAAATCGCTGGTGACGCCGCATTGATCGTCAATGCCACCAGCGCCGGCATGGCCGGCAATGCGCCGCTCGACTTGGCCCTCGAGGCTTTGCCGAAGACGGCGGCGGTGTGCGACATCGTCTACAATCCGCTCGACACGCCCTTGCTCAAATCTGCACGCGCGCGCGGCCACATCTGCATCGATGGGCTTGGCATGTTGATGCATCAGGCCGTGCCGGCCTTTGCCGCCTTCTACGGCGTGACGCCGTCGGTCACTCCGGCCTTGCGCGCCGAACTCGAACAGGCGCTCACCCATGGCTGAGCGGCGCCCACGCCTGATCGGGCTCACCGGCTCCATCGGCATGGGCAAGACCGAGACGGCGAAGATGTTCGCCGCGCTCGGCGTGCCGGTCTATGATTCCGACGCGGCCGTGCATCGCCTCTATGAAAAAGGTGGCGCCGCGGTTGCGCCTGTCGATCGGGAATTTCCCGGCAGTGTTGCCGATGGCGCGGTGGATCGCCCGGCACTGACCAAGGCCATCACGGCGCGGCCCGACGGGTTCAGGATCCTGGAGCAGATCGTCCATCCGCTGGTGGCGCGCGAACAGCAGAAATTCCTCGAGATCAACCGCGACGCCGAAATGGTTGTGCTCGATGTGCCGCTGCTGTTTGAAACCGGCGGTCATGCGCGCATGGATGCGGTGGTCGTCGTCTCCGCCCCGGCCGAAATCCAGCGGGCCCGCGTGCTGGCCCGCCCCGGCATGACGGACGAGAAGCTCGATCACATCCTCTCGCGCCAGATGGCCGATGAAGAAAAGCGCAAGCGCGCGCATTTTGTGGTCGAAACCGATAAGGGCCTGGATCACGCGCGCGAACAGGTCGAAACCATCATCGCCGAACTGCAACGGCGCTGGCGGCAAGGTGAGGCGACGAAACGATGACCCGTGAAATTGTGTTCGACACCGAAACCACCGGCTTCGATCCCAATACGGGCGACCGCGTGATCGAGCTCGGCTGCGTCGAGTTGATCGATCACATCCCCACCGGCGAAAGCTTCCACGCCTATCTCAATCCCGAGCGCGACGTGCCGGTGGAATCGCAGAAGGTGCATGGCCTGACGGGGGAGTTTCTCGCCGACAAGCCGCTCTTTTCGGCCATCGTCGACGATTTTCTCGCCTTCATCGCGGATTCGCCGCTGGTGATCCACAATGCCGGCTTCGACATCAAGTTCATCAATGCCGAGCTGGCGCGGGTCAACAAGGCGCCTATCCCCTTCGCCCGCGCCATCGACACCATCGAGATCGCCAAGGCCAAGCTGCCCGGCGTGCGCTATTCGCTGGACGAGCTGTGCAAACGCTTCAACATCGATCTGTCGGCGCGCACCACGCATGGCGCCCTGCTCGATGCCGAGCTGACGGCGCGGCTCTATCTCGAACTTCTGGGTGGGCGGCAGACGCGCCTCGAACTGGCGCCGAGCGGATCGGCTGCGCGTTCCGGCGTGTCCGATGGCGAGGCCGCCCGGCCACGCCCGGCCCCGCTCGCTCCGCGGATTGGCGAAGCCGAGGCCAAAGCCCATGCCTCTTTCATCGCCGAACTGGGCGATGACGCGGTGTGGAATTGGGGAAAGGCAGCGCCCTAGGACAAGGCGCTGCGTTTCAATCCGGTTTGCAACGCCTCAGGCGACGCCGCCCTGTGCCTGCTGGGCTTCGGCCATCCGCGAGCGATAAAGACCGGCGAAATCGATCGGCTCGATCATCAGCGGCGGCATGCCGCCATCGCGCACCGCATCGGCGACGATCCGCCGCGCGAACGGGAACAGAAGGTGCGGGGCCTCGATCAGCAGCACCTGCTGCAAGACGTCCTCCGGCACGTTCTGGATCAGGAACAGCCCGCCATAGGCCAGCTCCATCAGGAACACCGGCTTGTCTTCGGCCTTGGCCGAAACGCGCAGCTTGAGTTCCACCTCGAAATGATCGTTTTCGAGCCGCCGGGCTTGCAGGTCCACGCCCAGATCGATCTCCGGGCGGGCATTCATCGACATCGGCGCGGCCGGGTTCTCGAAGGACAGGTCCTTGACGTATTGGCCGATCACCTGGATGCGGAAATTGGGGTCTTCGCCATTGCTGGGCTGCTCGCCGCCATTCGGCACGGCGGTAAATTCGTCGCTCATGGATCTCCCTTTGGGATCGCGGGTCCGATTGCGGGCGGGGCTACCATGGAACGGCCAGAGCCACAAGCCGAAGCGGGGCGTCTGCCTGGGTTCCGCCGGGCCGGTTCGCCAACTGGTAAACGCGGGGACCGATCCCTATATCCATGGAGCCCGGAAGAGGCCATGGAGTCGTTAAGCGGCTGCGCGGCCGCTCGCAGTGCGGATTGGCGCGCTGGACCCTGCAAGGCAGGAGCGTTAGGGTGCCGTCCATATCCGAAGATCGACCGGGAAACGGCCGAAAGGCCCCCACATGATCACGTAAGGGACCTCTCAGGGGTCCGGAAAAGCTGATTGTCATGCTGAATTCTCAGCTCCTGCTCATTCTCCTCATTGCCATGGTGGCCGGGGTCATCCTGTTCCGCCTGTATTCGGTGCTGGGACGGCGCACGGGTCATGAGCGCCCGCCGCAGGAGCGTTACGGCCTTAATCGCAGTGCCGACCGACAGACCGGTCCGGACAATGTGGTGGCGCTGCCCGATCGCAGTGCCCGCGCCGAGGCCCTCGACAAGCCCGCGGATCCGGTGGCGCGCGGCCTGCTCGACATCAAGCTGGCCGATCGCAGCTTCGAGGAGGGTCATTTCCTCGATGGCGCCAAGCAGGCCTATGAGATGGTGCTGACGGCATTTGCTGCCGGCGACCGCCAGACGCTGCGCTCGCTCCTCAGCGATGAAGTCGATCACGCCTTCGAAGGGGTGATCCAGGGCCGCCAGGACAAGAAAGAGACGGTGGACTTCACCTTTGTCGGCTTCGGCGAGACGAAAATTTCCCATGCCGCGCTCAAGCGCCGTACGGCGGAAATCACCGTGAATTTCGCCGCCCAATACATCTCGGCCACCAAGGATGCCGACGGCAAGGTGATCGAGGGCGACGACAAGGCAGTGCGCGCGGTCAACGATGTGTGGACCTTCACCCACGACACGCGCTCAAGCGATCCCAACTGGACTATCGTCGCCACCCACGGCGAAGACGCCTGAGCCGCCGCCATGGCGCCGGCCCGCTCGCGCCTCGCCTGGCTTCCTCCGATCTTCCTGGCAGGTCTGGCTCTCCTTGGCGGCTGGCTGTGGTGGTGGCTGTTTGCGCCACCCGCCCCCGGCCCGCTCCGCCTGACACCGGCACGGTTCAGCGATCTTCCCGGCTGGCAGGGTTCCAATCCGGCACCGGCGCTGGCGGCCTTCCGCCGCTCCTGCGCGGTGCTGGCGAAGAGGTTGGATCCGGCTGCCATGGGCGGCGCGGGCTATGCCGGGACGGTGGCCGATTGGCGTCTGCCCTGCTCGGCCATCCCGGCGGATGGCGATGCCGCCAAAGCCCGGGCCTTCTTCCAGACCTGGTTCCAGCCTGTCCGGATCTCGGCCGGGCGGGTCCGCCAGGGTCTGTTCACCGGCTATTACGAACCGCAGATCCGGGCCAGCCACACCGCCCACGGCCCCTATCAGACCCCCGTCTATGGCGTGCCCGACGATCTCATCACCGTCGATCTCAGCCAATTCCGGGCCGAATGGGCCCATGAAACAATCGCCGGGCAGCTCAAGGGCCATCGCCTCGTGCCCTATCCCGACCGCGCCGCGATCGACGCCAAGGGCCTGAAAGCAGCGCCGGTGCTGTTCTACGCCGCCGATCCGATAGCGGTGTTCTTCCTGCACATTCAGGGCTCGGGCCGGGTGCTGTTCGACGATGGCAGCGCCGCGCGCGTGGCCTATGCCGCGCAGAACGGCCAGCCCTACACCGCCATCGGCCGCACCTTGATCGCGGATGGCGCCATCCCGCGCGAACAGGTGTCGCTGCAATCGATCCGCGCCTGGCTGAGGGCCCATCCCGAACAGGCGCAGCGTGTGATGGAAACCAACCGCTCCTTTGTCTTCTTCAAGGAGGTGCCGTTGGCCGATCCGTCGCTGGGCGCAAAGGGAAGCGAAGGCGTGCCGCTGACGCCGGGCGCCAGCCTCGCCGTCGATCTGCGCCTCCATCCGCTCGGCGCGCCCTTCTTCATCGCCGCAACTGCGCCCGATGCCGATGCGAACAAGCCGGATCATGTGTTTGACCGTCTGCTCATTGCGCAGGATACGGGCGGTGCCATTCGCGGGCCCGTGCGCGGCGATGTGTTCTGGGGCTTCGGCGCCGATGCGGCCTCCATCGCCGGGCGCATGAAAGCGCATGGCGAACTCTTCGTGCTGCTGCCCAAGCCGGTGGCCGGCCGTCTGGGCGCAGGCGAGGACTTCCCCGAGGCCAACCCCAAGGGCAAACCATGAGCCGCAAGCGCGAGCCCAGCGAGGAAGAGCGCGCGCTGTTCGAAGCCGCGCTCAAGGATGCGGTGCCGCTCAAAAAGCTGAAGCCGCGCGCGCGCGCGAAAACGGGCGTGCCGCGCGCGAAACTCAAAGCCCTCACCCCGCGCGATCCCGTGTCGGTCGTGATGCCCTTTGTTGCGGGGCCCACCGGCGTTGATGGCCGCACCAGCGAACGACTGCAGCGCGGCGAACGCGAACCCGAAGCGCGCATCGATCTGCACGGCATGACCGAAACCGTCGCCCATCGCGCGCTGGCGACCTTTGTTCGCGGCGCCTCGGCGCGTGGTTGCCGTCTGGTGCTGATCGTGACGGGCAAGGGATTGAAAGCCGCCGATCCCGATGAACCCTTCGATCTCGAACTGGTGCAGCGCCGCCGCGGCGTGCTCAGATCGATGACGCCGCGTTGGCTGGCCGAGCCCGATCTTGCCGGTTTCGTGGCCGATGTGCGCCCGGCGCATCGCCGCCATGGCGGCGACGGCGCGCTCTATGTCTATCTGCGCAAGCCGATACGATGAAACAGCACTTCGGCAATATCGATGTGCAGACGCATGGCCCCGGACTCTATGATGTCACGGCGGAAGCGCGGCGTTTCGTGCGTGATGCGAAGATCGGCGAGGGCTTGCTCACCTGTTTCGTGCAGCACACATCGGCGTCGCTGCTGATCCAGGAAAATGCCGATCCCGATGTGCTGGCCGATCTGGAAAGCTTCATGCAGCGTCTGGCGTCGCGCGACGCCAAACTTTATCGCCACACCACCGAAGGGCCGGACGATATGCCGGCCCATATCCGCAGCGCCTTGACCGCGACATCCTTGTCGATCCCCCTACGCGGCGGTGCGGCACTGCTTGGCACCTGGCAGGGGCTTTATCTGTTCGAACATCGCGACCGCGCGCAGCGGCGCACGATCGCAATGCACATTATCGGCGAGTGATCAGATAAGATTCGCCTTGGCCGCGAGTGTCTTCAGGCTGGTCTCCGGCCGTGCGCCGTAATGCGAAATGATTTCGGCGGCGGCCAGCGCGCCCAGCTTGCCGCAGATGGGAAGCGCCATGTCGCGCGTCCAGCCATAGAGGAAGCCGGCCGCGAACTGATCGCCCGCGCCCGTCGTGTCCACGACCTTCGCAACCGGATAGGCGTCCAGCACGTGCACTTCGTCGACATCGATGACGACACAGCCCTTCTCGGACCGCGTCACCGCGGCCACACCCTTCCAGGGCTTCAGCGCCTGCAGCACCTCGTCGAAACTGTCGACTTCGAACAGCGCCATGGCTTCGGCTTCATTGGCAAACAGAATGTCGATCTTGTTGTCGAGCAGATCGCGGAATTCGCTGCGCCAGCGTTCCACGCAGAACGGATCGGAGAGCGTGAAGGCGACCTTGCCGCCGGCCTGCTTGATCGCGGCCATGGCCTTTTCGATCGCGGCCTTGGCGCCCGGCTCGTCCCACAGATAGCCCTCGATATAGAGCACCTTGGAGGCGGCGACGGCCTGTTCGTCGATATCGTCCGGCGTGATGCCGCGCGTTGCGCCCAGGAAGGTGTTCATGCTGCGCTGGCCGTCCGGCGTTACCGCGATGATGCAGCAGGCGGTCTGCGCGCCCTCGGTGGCGGGTTTGGTGGTGTAGTCGAGGCCGATTTCTTTCAGCCCCTCGGCGAAGCTGTCGCCCAGCCGGTCATTCCTGACCTTGCCCATGAACACGCCCTTGCCGCCGAACGAGGCCAGGCCCGCCATGGTGTTGGCGGCCGAGCCGCCGGCCACTTCGCGGCCCTCGGGCAGGACCTTCAGAAGCTGGTGGGCACGATATTCGTCGATCAGGCTCATCACGCCCTTGGCGACATTGTGCTCGAGCAGGAAGGCGTCCTCGGTCGGGGCGATCACATCGACAATGGCATTGCCGAGGCCCGCAACGTCGTATTTATGCGCCATCGATAGCTCCTTGATCTGTTAGTCTTTCGCTGGGGCATTCCGATAAAGGACGGGGCCAATGTTCGCAAGCGCGCGCAAAGCCGTGAGGGTGATTTTCGATCCCACATTTCGCGGCGTGGTGCTGAAATCGCTGCTGCTGACGCTTGTGCTGTTCGCCGCGCTTTTCTTCGGTGCACAATATGGTCTTGCCCACCTCCCGCAGTTTCATTGGCATTGGCTCAATGTTGCCGTGGATTGGCTGGGTTCTTTGCTTGTGGTGGTGGGCCTGTTCTTCCTGGGCGCGCCGGTTGCCGCCCTGTTCGCTTCGCTCTTTCTCGATGAGATCGCCGAGGCAGTGGAGAAATCCCACTATCCGGCCGACGCGCCCTCTTCGGGCACCCCGTTCTGGGCGGGCCTGATTGCCGGATTGCGGCTCAGCGTCTGGGTCGTGTTCTGGACGCTCGTGCTTTTGCCCTTCAATCTCTTTCTTCCGGGCCTCGGCTGGGCGGCGACGATTGCCGTCAATGGCTGGCTGTTGGGGCGCGAATTTTTCGAGCTGGCGGCGCTGCGCCATATGTCGCCATCGGCGGCGGGGGCGCTCAGGCGGCGTCACACATTCGGCGTGTGGAGCGGCGGGCTGCTTCTGGCGGCGCTCTCGGCCATTCCGTTCGTCAATTTCTTCGCCCCCTTGTTCGGGGCGGCCATGATGGTCCATCTCTACAAGCTGTACAGTCATCAGGAGCGCCCGGTTTGACGACGCCCATCTTCCGATTTGCCGTACTGGCGGTCTGCTGCACATTGCTGGCGGCCTGTTCGACGCTGAACAGCGTGGATCCCTTCGCAGAGTCCGAGCCGCCGCCGCCGCCTGCCGCGACGGCACCCGTCACCAACCCGTTGCTGGGCATGAATGCGGCCGATCTGCGCGTCGCCATCGGCGCGCCGGCCTTTGTGCGCAAGGACGGCGCCGACCAGATGTGGCGTTACGATACGGCCGGCTGCAAGGCGTTCTTCTTCCTCTATCCGCAAGGTAGCGATCTGGCCGTGCGCCATATCGAAACCCTGCCAGAGGGCAAGAGCCAAGCCGCCGATCCGGCTTGCCTCAACGCGCTGCGCGCCCAGCCTTCGCCGCCGGTTTCCTGACCGCCTTCTTCTTCGTCACTTTCTTCTTTGCGGTCGTCACTGGCGGGGATTTCTTCGCCAGCGGCGCTTCGCGGGTCTTGTCCTCGAAGCGGCACAGATCGCGCTCGACACAGGTCGGGCAATGCGGCTTGCGCGCGGTGCAGGTATAGCGGCCGTGCAGGATCAGCCAGTGATGCGCATGCAGCATGAATTCCGCCGGCACGCATTTTTCCAGCGCGAGCTCGACCTGCAACGGATTCTTGCCCGGCGCCAATCCCGTGCGATTGCCGACGCGGAAGATATGCGTGTCGACGGCCATGGTCGGCTCGCCAAAGGCAACATTGAGCACGACATTGGCGGTCTTGCGGCCGACACCCGGCAGCGCTTCCAGCGCCGCGCGATCGCGCGGAACCTGACTGCCGTGATTTGCGATCAGCGCCTTCGATAGCGCGATCACATTCTTGGCCTTGTTGCGGAACAGCCCGATGGTCTTGATGTGCTGGGTCAGGCCCGCCTCGCCCAGCGCCACCATTTTCTCGGGCGTATCGGCAATCGGAAAAAGGTTTGCGGTGGCTTTGTTCACGCCCTTGTCGGTCGCCTGCGCCGACAGCGCCACGGCCAACAGCAACGTATAGGGATTGGAATAGTTCAATTCGCTTTTCGGCTCGGGATCCATGTCCCTGAGCCGCGAAAAGAAAGTCACGATTTCCTTTTTCGAAAAAGGCTTGGTCATTCTGCGTTTCCTGTGCGCGCTGCCGGTCTTGTCACGAAATGGTCCCCCAATCGCCGCGGGATTGTCCCCTATACAGGAACCTGCGCCGGAACGCTCGCAGCCGGCCACCCGTTGTTTGCGGACTTGCAGGATAGAGGAGACCGCTATGACGCTTCGACACTTCGCAATCGGCGCCATGATGGCGTCCGCGCTTGCGCTTGCCGGCTGTGGCACCACGCCCGGTGATCGCGCCCTGAGCGGCGGCATGCTCGGCGCCGCCGGTGGCGCGGTCATTGGGGCGGCCACTGGCAATCCCGCCGCCGGTGCCGCGATTGGCGGCGTGGCCGGCGCGGCGGCTGGCGCCATGACGGATCCTTGCGATCTCGATCTCGGCACGCCGTTCTGGAAACACCATGGCGGCCGCCGCGCATATGAGCGCCGCTGCGGCCATCCGCCGCCCGACTGACCACCCCTTGCCATGGCCGGCGCGCGGCCTTGAAAGCGCCGCGCGCCGGGGCCAGTCTGGAGCCCATGGACACGCGACCGAGCCAATATTCCGGCGAACCGGTTTTCTTCGACGCCGTCTTGCGGCCCAATCCGCCGATGACGCCGCGCGCGCTGCTCATCGTCCTGATCGCGGTCAGCCTGGTCAATTTCGCTTTCGGCATCAGCTTCGTATTGCGTGGCGCCTGGCTGATCCTGCCCTTCATGGGCGCCGATGTGGCGCTTCTGGCCTGGGCCTTTCATGCCAGCCGCCGCGCCGCCCAGCGCCACGAGCATGTCACGCTGACGCAGTCCGAACTGCGCATCGCGCGCTGGCCGGCGCGCGGCAAGCCGACCGAGATTTCGCTCAATCCTTATTGGGTGCGGGTCCGCCTCGAAGAGGATGTCGAGCCGGCGCGCAAGCTGTTCATTTCCAGTCACGGCCGCTCGATCCAGCTCGGCACGTTCCTCGCGCCGCATGACCGGGAGAGTTTTGCCGAGGCGCTGACGGCGGCTCTGCACGTGGCCAAGGAATTCCGCCCCGTCTGAGCGCCGCAAGTTTCGGGTCGCGCGGGCGCGGGCCGGCTGTCATGCTCTTCGCCATGAGTAAGCTTCTGCCCTTCGAAGATCCCGAATCCGGCCCGGATTACCGGCGCATGGCGCGCGCCATCCGCTTTCTGGCCGAGAATTATCAGGACCAGCCCCGACTGGACGAGGCCGCCGCATCGGCCGGCCTGTCGCCGTTCCATTTCCAGCGCCTGTTCACGCGCTATGTCGGCGTCAGCCCGAAAAGCTTTGTCGGCCATCTGACGCTCGAACAGGCCAAGGCCGATCTCGCGGCTGGTGCCAGCGTGCTCGATGCCGCGCTCGATGCCGGATTGTCGGGGCCCTCACGCCTGCACGATCTCGCGCTCAAGATCGAAGCCATGACGCCCGGCGATTACGCCAAAGGCGGCGCGGGCCTCACCATCACCTATGGTTTTCATCCCTGCCCCTTCGGCATCGCGCTGGTGATGGCGACACCGCGCGGGCTGTGCGGGCTCGGCTTCGGCGATCAGGGCGAAGAAAAGGCGATGCTGGCCGATATGCAAAGCCGTTGGCCGCGCGCGCACTTCGTCGAAGATGATGCGGCAACGGCCGCGATGGCGCGCCGCGTCTTTGCCGCCACCGGGTCCGACGCGCCGCTCGGGCTGCATCTGCTCGGCACGCCCTGGCAGATCAAGGTGTGGCAGGCGCTGCTTGCGATTCCCAGCGGCAAGGTTACGACCTATGGCAGCATTGCGCGGAAACTGGACGCGCCGCGCGCCTCACGCGCGGTCGGCACCGCCGTCGGCCGCAATCCGATTTCGCTGTTGATCCCGTGCCATCGCGTGCTCGGAAGTGACGGTGCTTTGCACGGTTATCACTGGGGTCTCGTGCGCAAACGCGCCATGCTGGCGGTCGAAGCCTGCCGCGCCGAAGCTCAGGCGGAAAGACCCAAAACGTCGGCCATGGTGTAGAGCCCGGGCTTCTTGCCCTGGCCCCAGCGCGCCGCCGCCACCGCGCCATTCGCAAAGATCATGCGATCTTCGGCGACATGGCCAAGCTCGATGCGTTCATGCGGCCCGGCAAGGATGACCTTGTGTTCGCCCACCACCGTGCCGCCGCGCAAAGTGGCGAACCCAATGGCGCCATCCTCGCGTGCGCCGGTATGGCCGTCGCGCACCCGCACAGCCTTTTCGTCCAGCGACACATTGCGGCCTTCGGCGGCGGCCTTGCCCAGGAGCAGCGCCGTGCCCGATGGCGCATCCACCTTCATGCGGTGATGCATCTCGATGATCTCGACATCGAAACCGGGCAGGGCCCTCGCGGCCTGTTTCACCAGCGCCGCCAGCATGTTCACGCCCAGACTCATATTGCCGGATTTGATAATCACGGCATGGCGCGCGGCGGCGCGGATCTTGGCGTCGTCATCGGCCGAACAGCCCGTCGTGCCGATCACATGGGCGATGCGCGCCTGCGCGGTCAGCTCCGCCAGAGCCACCGAGACTTTCGGGATCGTGAAATCGATCAACGCATCGGCGTGGGCGATGAGCGGAAGCGGATCGTCGGTCAGCGCAATGCCGGCCTCTTCCAAACCCGCGAGCCTTGCGGCATCGGCACCAAGATCGGGATGGCCCGTAGCCTCCAGCGCCCCGGCCAGCACGCAATCCTTCGTCTCGGCCACGGCGCGGATCAGTGTCTGGCCCATGCGCCCGCCGGCACCGGCGACGACAATGCGTGTTGCGCTCATGGCTGTGTCTCCCGGCGCGGCGCGCGCGTGTTGGTCAGGCTTGCGTGTCCACATTGCCGCCGGGCGCAGCGCCGCCTTGCGGCTCCTTGCGCGCGACGGTGACCATGGCCGGCCTGAGCAGGCGCTCGCCGATCACATATCCGGCTTGCACCACATCCACGATGGTTCCGGCCGGCTTGCCGTTTCCCGGCACCTCGGCCATGGCCTGATGCAGATTGGGATCGAACTTCACATCCGCCGTCTCGACCGGCTTGATGCCATGGCGTTCCAGCGTCGCCATGAGCTGGCGGTCGGTCGCCTCCACGCCTTCGATCACGGCCTTGAGCTGCGGCTCTGCGGCCTCACGCGCCTCGGCCGGGCAGGCCTGTATGGCGCGTGCGAAATTGTCGGCCACGGCCAGCATGTCGCGGGCGAAATTGGCAATCGCATATTGCGAGGCGTCTTTCTTCTCGCGTTCGGCGCGGCGGCGCGTGTTCTCGGCTTCGGCCATGGCGCGCAGCGCGCGATCCTTCAGCTCGGCAAGTTCGGCCTTCAGCGCGGCGACCTCTTCATGGGCCTCGCCGGCCGCATCCGTATCGGCGGCTTCGTTCTCGGGGATGTAATCTTCTTCGTCGCCACTCATGACGTGTCCTTTGGGTATGCGTTCAGGCTAACAGGCGGCCTACGACCTTGGCGGTGTAGTCCACCATCGGAATGATGCGGCCATAATTAAGGCGCGTGGGGCCGAGCACGGCGATGACACCGACAATCTTGCCCTTGGCGTTGGCATAGGGCGCGGCCACGATCGACGACCCGGAGAGGCTGAACAACCGGTTCTCGGAGCCGATGAAGATGCGCACGCCATCGCCCTCCTTGGCCAGTTCGAGCAGACGCACCAGATCGTTCTTGCGCTCGATATCGTCGAACAGCGTGCGGATGCGATCGAGATCGGTCTGCGCCTCGACGCTGTCGAGCAGATGCGAGGCGCCGCGCACGATCAGCACTTTCTCTTCGGCGCGCTTCACCGCATCGGCCGGTTCGGCCAGTGTCGCCAGCCCATCGGCGACGATCTTGGCCGTCAGCGCATCCAGTTCCGCGCGTTCGGTTTCGAGCTGTTTGGCGATCGCGCCCCTGGCGTCGTCGAGTGTGCGCCCGCGAAGCTTGGCGTTGAGATAGTTGGTGGCTTCCGACAGGGCCGAGGCCGGCAGCCCGCTCGGCGTGTCGATCAGGCGGTTTTCCACCTGCCCGTCCTCGCTGACCATCACGACCAGCGTCTTGCCCGGCGCGGCCGCCACGAATTCGATGTGCTTGAGGGTGCTGTCCTGCTTGGGCGCAACCACAAGCCCTGCGCAGCGCGATAGGCCGGACAGCATGGTCGTCGCCTGGGTCAGCACGTCCTCGAGGCCGCGGCCGGTGGCGGCGATGCGGCCCTCGATGGCGGCCCGCTCGGCCGGATCGAGATCGCCGATTTCGAGCAGCCCGTCCACGAACAGGCGCAAGCCCTTTTCGGTCGGCATCCGGCCGGCGCTGGTATGGGGCGAGGCCAGAAGGCCCAGCGATTCCAGATCGGCCATCACATTGCGAATCGAGGCCGGCGACAGCGACACCGGCAGGCGCTGCGACAGGGTGCGCGAGCCCACCGGCTCGCCCGAGGTCAGGAAGGCATCGACCAGATGGCGGAACACCTCGCGCGGCCGCTCGCCCAGCTCGCTGGCGAGCCGTCGGGCCTCTGTCGGATTTCTCGGCGCTGCGTTCACGGTTCGCGAACCTCTGATGGAACGGTCGATCTCGTACTAATCTATTGAAACTGCGTCGTATTATCCGGATCCGGGTGCCCGCATTGCGTGGGGCCTTCCGACAAGGCTAGGTAACGGCAGATATTCACAACTTCAAGGGATCACTCCATGCGCCCCAGCAAGCGCGCCGCCGATGAATTGCGCACTGTCAGCCTCGAACCCGGCGTCGCCAAGCATGCCGAAGGCTCGTGCCTCGTCAAATTCGGCGACACCCATGTCTTCGTCACCGCCAGCCTTCAGGACTCCCCGCCGCCCTTCCTGAAGGGTACGGGCAAGGGCTGGGTCACGGCCGAGTATGGCATGTTGCCGCGCGCCACGGGCGATCGTATGCGCCGCGAAGCCGCCCAGGGAAAGCAATCCGGCCGCACCCAGGAAATCCAGCGCCTGATCGGCCGCTCGCTCAGGGCGGTGACGGACCTTTCGGCCCTTGGCGAGCGCCAGATCGTGGTCGATTGCGATGTGATCCAGGCCGATGGCGGCACGCGCACCGCCTCCATCACGGGCGGCTATGTCGCGCTGGCCCAGTGCATCGGCTTCATGAAGAAGACCGGGATGCTGAAGACCGAGGTGCTCAAGGACCATGTGGCCGCGATCTCCTGCGGCATCTGGCAGGGCACGCCGGTGCTCGACCTCGATTACGACGAGGATTCGACGGCCGAAACCGATGCCAATTTCGTCATCACCGGCACGGGCGGCTTCGTCGAGATTCAGGGCACGGCCGAAGGCGCGCCCTTCTCCGACGAAGAATTTGCGGCGCTGGTCGGGCTTGCTCGCAAAGGCATCGGCGAGCTGGTCGCCCTGCAGAAGGACATTCTCGGCCGATGATCCTGAAGAACGGCGCCACGCTGGTCGTCGCCAGCCACAATCCGGGCAAGGTCCGCGAGATCAAGGACCTTCTGGCGCCGTTCGGCATCGAAACCAAGGGCGCCAGCGAACTCGGCCTCGCCGAACCGGAAGAGACGGGCACCAGTTTCGCCGCCAATGCGGAACTGAAAGCCCGCGCGGCGGCGGAGGCGAGCGGGCTTGCCGCCCTGGCCGATGATTCCGGTCTGGCGGTGACGGCACTGGGTGGCGCGCCCGGCATTTATTCGGCGCGCTGGGCCGGTCCCGGAAAAGATTTTTCCGTCGCCATGGCGCGCATCCAACGCGAACTCGATGCCATGAACGCGAAAGACCGCACGGCGAAATTCGTCTGCGCGCTGGCGCTGGCAGAGCCGGGCGGTGATTGCCGCATCTTCGAAGGCGAAGTCCATGGCACGCTGACCTTCCCGCCGCGCGGCGAAAAGGGGTTCGGCTATGATCCGATCTTCGTCGCCGATGGGATGGAGAAGACCTTTGCCGAGATCGAACCGGTTGCGAAACACGCGATGAGCCATCGCGCCCGCGCCTTTGCGAAATTGATAGAGGCTTTGAAGATCGCGCCATGAGCGACGCCGGCTTCGGCATCTATGTGCATTGGCCGTTCTGCGCGGCCAAGTGTCCCTATTGTGACTTCAACAGCCATGTCCGCGCGCAGTTCGACGATTTGGAATGGGCGCGCGCCATCGTGCGCGAACTCGAACATGTCGCGTCGCTGCAGGGCGATGAGCGCCCCATCGTGCAAAGCATATTCTTCGGCGGCGGCACCCCCTCGCTGATGAGCGGGGCTGCAGCCGGCACGGTGCTCGATGCGATTGCGCGGTTGTGGAGATCGTCCAACGACATCGAAATCACGCTCGAAGCCAATCCGGCCAGTGCCGAGGCCGCGCGCTTTCGCGATTACCGCGCCGCCGGAATCAATCGTGTCTCGCTGGGTGTGCAGGCCTTGAACGACGCCGATCTCAAATTCCTCGGCCGCCTGCACAATGTGGCCGAAGCCAAGGCCGCGCTGGCCATGGCGATGCAGACCTTCGAGCGGGTCTCGCTCGATCTCATCTATGCGCGCCCGAACCAGACCGCGGCCCAATGGGAACGCGAACTCACCGAAGCGCTCGCCTTCGGCACCGAGCACCTGTCGCTTTATCAATTGACCATCGAACCGGCGACACTCTTCGCCACGCTGGCGCGCAGCGGCGCGCTCACCGTACCCGATGACGACAGCGCAGCAGGGCTCTACGAACTGACGCAGGCCATGACGCAGGCGGCGAACCGTCCGGCTTACGAGGTTTCGAACCACGCCGCGCCCGGCGCCGAATGCCGGCACAATCTGATCTATTGGCGTTATGGTGCTTATGCCGGTGCCGGCCCCGGCGCGCATGGCCGCCTGGATTTGGGCGGCAAGCGTGTTGCCACTGTTTGCGAGAAGCTGCCCGAACGCTGGCAGAACCGCGTCGCGCGCGAAGGCCACGGCATCGTGGAATTCGAAGAGATCGCTGCGGAGGATGCCGCGCGCGAACATCTGCTGATGAATTTGCGCCTGACCGAAGGCATCGATCTGCAGCGCTGGCAATCGCGATGGGGCGTCGCGCCCAACACTGCGCAGATCGCGGCGCTCGCCGATGCAGGGTTTCTTGTTCAGGCGGGTCCAATGCTCAAAGCGACCCCGCAGGGCCGCCTTGTCTTGAATTCCGTGCTCGGCGAACTGGTCGGCTGATCAAGAGCCCACATGCTGGAAGGTGGCCGGCGCCGGGCTCACGACCGTGAAGCCGTCCGCGCCCACCGACAGGATCGCCAGCCCGCGTTCGCAATCGCCATCGGCATCGAAGCGGAAGATGCCGGTCACGCCGGTAAAGCCGTTGGGATCGGTCAGCGCGGCCGCCGTGAAGTGCTGAAAGGGTTCGCCCGATTTCGACAGCAGCGACACCAGCGCCACCGCATCATAGGACAGCGTCGTCAGCTCCTGCGGCTTGGTGCCGAAGAGCTGCTGATAGCGCGACAGGAAAACATCGTCGGCATCGGGTTGCGGCGCTGCGAACCATCCGCCCACCAGCGCCGGTTCGTGCAGGATCGCGGGATCGTCCCACACGCCCGTGCCCAGAAGCTGCACCTGATCGCCGCCCAGATTGTCGAAGGCCAGCGTCGGCGCGATCCCGCGCAACAGCGATCCGCCTTGCGCCACCAGCAGCGCATCGGGATGGCTCGCCGAGATGGAGGCGGCCTGATCGACCACATCGCCGCTCTGCGGATTGAAATGTTCGAGATCCGTCAGCTGCCCGGAATTGGCGGCCACATCGGCGCGGACGGCGTCGGCGACGTGATCGCCGTAAGGATTGAGCGGCACCAGCGCGGCGAAATTCGAATGCCCTTGCGCGGCGGCATAGGCGAGGACGCGCTTGACCTCATTCTCCGGCTGGAAGCTGAGCAGATAGACGCCATTGCCGGCCACGCTGCGGTCGGTCGAAAATCCGATCACGGGAATGCCGTGCTGGCGCGCGACCGGCGCCACCGCCTGCACCGATTTGGCGAAGAGGGGCCCCAGGATGATCTCCGCGCCCTCGGCGATCAGCTTGCGCGCGGCGTCGGCCGCTTCATAGCCGCCGCCGCCTTCGTCGGCCGTCATCAGAACGATCTTGTGATTGCCGGAATCGTAAAGCGCCATCTCGGCCGCATTCATCATGCTGGTGGCGAGCTGGCGCGTGGCGGCCGAACCGTTGGAGAAGGGCAGGATCACGCCGACCCGCACCGGCGCTTCCTGGGCCGGCATATTGGGCAGGCGCAAGAAGCCCTGCTGCGCGCTGGCCGATGGCAGGGACGCGGTCGGCAGCGGCGCCTTGGGCGGCGGCGGGGCCGTCTTGGCGGCCTGCTGGGCGGTCGTGCAACCGGCCAGCCCGGCTATCGCCACAAGCCCGGCAATGGCACAAAGGCGGCGGCCGGCCGTCATGGCCGTGGACAAAACGGATGGGCATGAAAGAGCGAACATCGAGGAAGAATGCGTCCCGGCGCGGCAAGGGTGTTGGGGCGGCAGAGGGCGCACAGCCTATTCCGCGCGCCGCAGAATCGCAAAAGCCGGAAGCCGGGGAAAGCCCGGTTGTCGGACGTGGTGAATTGGCGCCGGGTCTTTATGTCGTGGCCACCCCCATCGGCCATGCGCGCGACATCTCGCTGCGCGCCCTCGATGTGCTCAAGGGCTGCGACGCGATCATCGCCGAGGATACCCGCGTCACCTCCAAGCTCCTGTCGATCCACGGCATTTCGAAGCCGCTGAGCGCCTATAACGATCACAACGCCGCCCGCGAGCGGCCGAAGCTGCTGGCCCGGCTGCATCAGGGCGCGCGGCTGGCCCAGCTCAGCGATGCCGGAACGCCGCTGGTGTCCGATCCCGGCTTCAAGCTGGTGCGCGCGGCGCTGGCCGAAGATCTGCCGGTTCATGCCATTCCCGGCGCCTCCGCCCCGCTGACCGCGCTGGTGCTGGCGGGCCTGCCGACGGACCGCTTCCTCTTCGCCGGGTTCCTGCCGGCGAAATCGGGCGAACGCCGTTCCATGCTGGAGGAATTGAAACCCTTGCGGGCCTCGCTGGTGTTCTTCGAATCCGCCCAGCGCCTGGCCGCAAGCCTCGCCGATCTCGCCGCGGTGCTGGGGCCGCGCGCCGCCGCGGTCGGCCGCGAGCTGACCAAGCGCCATGAGGAGATGCGCCGCGGCAGCTTGCCCGATCTTGCCGCCCATTATGCCGAGGCCGGTCCGCCCAGGGGCGAGGTCACGCTGGTCATCGGCCCGCCGGAGGTGGAAGGGCCGGACCTGTCCCGCGCCGATCCGCTGCTCGAACAGGCGCTGGCCTTCATGCCGGTCCGGGCGGCGGCCGATCTGGTGGCCGAAGCGCTCAATCTGCCGCGCCGCGCCGTCTATGCCCGCGCCCTGGCCCTCAAGCCGGATCATGGCTGAGCGGGGCGCATTTCTCTCGAAGAAGAAGGCGGCCGAGCGCCGGGGCCGCCGCAGCGAGCTTTGGGCGGCCCTGCTCCTGATGGCCAAGTTCTACCGCATCCTCGGCTGGCGGGTGCGCACCCATGCCGGCGAGATCGATCTCATCGCCCGGGCGCCCTCGGGCCTTGTCTGTTTCATCGAGGTCAAGGCGCGGGGCGAGACGCTGGCCGCGGCCGGCTCGGTCGGCCCACGCCAGCAGGCCCGCATTGCCCGCGCCGCCGCGCTCTATCTGGCCAGCCGTCCGGGCCTTGCGAGGAAGGGCGTGCGCTTCGATGTGGTTGCCGTCGCGCCCCGAAGCTTCCCGCGCCATTTGCCCGATGCATGGCGCCCGGCGCAGCAACGGTGATTGGCGAAGCAGCCTGTGTGGGGCAATCTTGCCTCCATGCGCGACGCCAGCACCACAGCAAGCGAGTATCTGCGCCGCCTCGGCGAGGCCGGCGACGGACCGCACGACATCGCCACCGCCGCGCTGATGCTGGCCGCGCTCGACAATGCGGCCCGCCCGCTCGAACCCTATCGCAACCATCTGGCCGAAATCGCCGATGCCTGCCGCGATGCGCTGAGGCTGATCCACCGGCCCGGTGATGCGGCAAGTGCACTGGCCGGCCAGCTTGCCGGGCAGTTCGGCTATGACGGCGACCGCCTGACCTATGACGATCCGCAAAACGCCGATCTGATGGCCGTGATCGATCGCCGCCGCGGCCTGCCGGTGGCGCTCGGCATTCTTTACATGCATGGCGCGCGCGCCGCCGGCCTCGATGCGAGCGGCCTCAACACGGCGAACCATTTCCTGCTGCAGCTTGGAGTCGAGGGCCAGCACGTGCTGGTCGATCCCTTCCATGGCGGCGGGGTGGTCGATCCTGAGCGGCTGGGCGGGCCACCCGCCATGGCCGGCACCTTGCCCGATGGGCGACCGTTTGAGCCGGTCGGCGATGTGCGGGTGCTTTTGCGGCTTCAGAACAATCTCAAGACGCGCGCGCTCAAGGCCGGTGATCGGGCCCGCGCCCTCGCCATCCTCGAACGCATGGTGCTGATCGCGCCCGCCCGCGCCGATCTATGGATCGAACAGGCCGCTTTGTTCGAACATAGCGGCTCGCTCGGTGCCGCCAAACGGGCCTATGAAACCTGTTTGCAATTGGCGCCGGCTGGCACCGGCCTTTACAACGAAGCCGCGCTGGCGCTGGCTGGTCTCAAGCGCCAACTCAACTGATCCAATTTCTGTCACCCGGAGCTTTCCCCTTATGAGCCTCATCGTCGCAATCCAGATGGACCCGATCGACAAGATCGACATCACCGGCAATTCCACCTTCGCCCTGGCGCTGGAGGCGCAGGCGCGCGGCCACAGCCTGCTCTATTACGGGCCGAGGGATCTGACGTTCCGCGACGGCCGCATCACCGCGCGCGCGCATCCGCTCGAAGTCCGCAATGTGAAGGGCGATCATTTCACGCTGGGCGAAATCGACGTCATCGACCTCACAAAGACCGATGTCGTGTTGATGCGCCAGGATCCGCCCTTCGACATGGCCTATATCACCGCGACGCACATCCTTGAGCGCCTGCAGCCGCGGACGCTGGTGGTCAACGACCCTTTCCATGTGCGCAACGCGCCGGAAAAACTGTTCGTCACCCTGTTCCAGGATTTCATGCCGCCGACGCTGATCACCTCCGATCGCGCCGAGATCGCCCAGTTCCGCAAGGAGCACAAGGACATCATCGTCAAGCCGCTTTACGGCAATGGCGGCGCCGGCGTGTTCCGCGTCAAGGCGGATGACGAGAACATCAGCTCGCTGCTCGAAATGTTCACGACCTTCTATCGCGAGCCGGTGATCGTGCAGCGCTATGTGCCGGAGGTGCGCCAGGGCGACAAGCGCATTATCCTGGTCGATGGCGAGGTTGCGGGCGCAATCAATCGCGTGCCGGCCGAAGGCGAAGCGCGCTCCAACATGCATGTCGGCGGCAAGGCGGTGGCCACCGAATTGACGGCGCGCGAACAGGACATCTGCGCCGCGCTCGCTCCGGAGCTCAAGGCACGCGGTCTGATCTTCACGGGCATCGATGTCATCGGCGCCTATCTCACCGAGATCAACGTCACCTCGCCCACGGGCATTCAGGAGATCAAGCGTTTCGGCGGCGCCGATTGCGCGGCGCTGATCTGGGATGTGATCGAAGCGAAAGTCGCGGCGAAAGGGTGAGCCGTCAGGCGGCGATGCCGAAGCGGCTCTTGTAGCGCGGGTCCATGCGCTCGACCGGGAAATAGATCAGCACATCGGTGGTGCCGAATTGCCGGTCGATCACCGCGCCTTCGCCGATCATGCAGCCGGCGCGGACATAGCCCTTGATCATCGGCGGCAGGGCGCGCAGCGCGTCCTTGAAGGCGATGTCGTCCTTCGCCATGCGATTCATCTCGACATAAAGTTCGGGCCGCGCGCGCACGCGGATCTCTGGCGGCATGCCGTGGAAATGATGCAGATAGGACAGCGGCAATGCCATGCATTCCGGGTCGGTGCCCTGCAGAGACGCGCAGCCGAACATCAGATCGATGGAGAAGCGCGCGACATAGCTCATGACGCCGCGCCACAGAAGCTGCATCGTCGCCGGCTTGGTGCGATAGGCCTTGAGAATGCAGGAGCGCCCCAGCTCCAGCGAGCGCGCACCGGCGGGCAGCGCCGCCAGCATCGGGCCTATGTCGTATTCGCCGGCGGTGTAGAAGCCGCCCGCCTTTTCGGCCTGCTCGTTGCGCATGAAGCGATAGGTGCCGACGACCGCCGGTTGGCCGTCCTCATCCAGCACGTCGCGATCGATGACAAGCAGGTGATCGCAGACCTCGTCGAAGCGGTCGAAGTCGCGGCCGCTGGCCTGCATCTCCGGACTCGGGATCGCCGACATCTCTTCATAGAAGACGCGGTAGCGCAAAGCCTGCGCGGCTTCGACTTCGGCCTCGGTTTCGGCCAGGCGCACTTCCAGCGCGCCGGACGTGGCCAGGACCGGCCATTGCGCAAGGCGTCCCGCAGCGGGGCCGGGCTCGTAAATGTTGACCAACGTGTCCGCTTCCTGTGCGCGTGATGCCGGACGCCTCGTCCGAACCCGCGGGGCCCCAGACCCTCTTCGCGAATAGCCGGGGCGATCCTACCGGACCGGAAGGGGAGCTGCAAACATCGCCGGACGCGCGCAGGATTACGGCGTGCTTATAGAACGGCGGGCCTTGCGACGGTTTTGTGACCTAGCCGGTTTGCAGGCCCCTACGCTGGCGGTGATCGAGCCACACGAACAGGAGAATGGCGGGAATGCCGATCAAGCCGGCGCCAAGAAAGAAGATGGCATACGCGTTCATCAGGCCGTGCCCGGCGCTTAACCCTTCGACCAAGGCGCCCGAGAATCCTTTCAGGATCTTGCCGGCCCACGTATAGGTTGAAGACAGAAGCGCATATTGCGTCGCCGTATAGCCAAGGCTCGTCAGGCTGGACATATAGGCGACCAGGGTGATCCCGGCGACGGAGATGCCGAAATTGTCCGCCATCATCACGGCGGCAAACATTTCGGGATTGTGAATGTAAGGCAGGACCGCATAGGCGGCGGTGCCAAGAATCTGCAGCGTGCCGCCGACCAGCAGGGCGCGCATATAGCCCAGCCGCACCGACAGATAGCCGCCCGCCGCCACGCCCAGAAACACGGCGACAAGGCCGAAGCTGCCGCGCACCGCGCCCACAAGATCCTTGCTGAGCCCGATGTCGTGATAGAGCGGGTTGGCCATCGGGCCCATCACAAAGTTCGGCAGTTGAAACAGACTGATCGCGGCCAGCATTGCGAGCGCCATCGTGCCATGCGCCTTGAAGAAGGCGATGAACGGCCCGGCCACGGCATCGTAGAGGCCGCGCACACTCGTCAGCGGCGCTTCGGCTTCTTTCCGGGCCATCACATCGTCGGCCTGGATCGGTTCGGCCGCAAACAGGCAGGCGGCCACGCCCACAGCCATCAGCGCGCCGTAGAGAATATAGGACGCATTCCAGCCAATCGCCGTGGCAACGATCAGGATGATCGCTTCGCTGGCCAGAAGCGCGACGCGATAGCCGAAGGTGTAAGCCGAGGTAAGCAGACCAAGCTCGTCCGGATCGCGTGCGGATTCGATCCGCCAGGCATCAATGACGATGTCCTGCGTGGACGACGCGAACGCGACCACCAGCGCCAGCACGCCAAGAAGCGCAAGCCCGTGGCGCACCCCCGCCATCGCCATCGCAATCAGCCCGCCTGCGATGATGATCTGCATCAGCAGCATCCAGCTGCGCCGCCGTCCCAGACGGGCGAAGAACGGCGCACTGGTGCGGTCGATGATCGGCGCCCACAGGAATTTCAGCGAATAGGCGAGCCCCACCCACGACAGAAAGCCGATGGCGGCCAGCGTCGTGCCCTCGTCGCGCAGCCAATAGCCGAAGGTGTTGCCGACCAGAAGGAACGGCAAGCCGCTGGAAAAGCCGAGCACCGTCATCACCAGTGCGCGTGGCTCGAGATAGGCTTTGAATGCGGAAACGCCGCGCCGTGGCGAAGTCATGCAGCGGCGTCGCGCGCGGTGTCGTCGCGTGAGGGGAAGAGTTTTGCCAGCATAGCGTCGAGCTCGGTGGGATTGACGGGTTTGGTCAGAAAACCATCCATGCCCGCATCCTGGCAAGCCCGCTTTCCGGTCTCCAGCGCATCGGCCGTCAGCGCCACGATCGGCACGCGCGGCCGGCTATCGCGCTTTTCATCGGCGCGGATGCGCTTGGCCGCCTCGATGCCGTCGAGCCCCGGCATATGAATATCGGTGAGGACGAGATCGAAGCGGTCCTCTTCGAGCGCGCTTACCGCGTCCTCGCCGCAGGTTACGCCCGTCACGTGATAGCCGCGCCGGCGCAACAGCTCGCGCGTCAGCAGGGCATTGATGGGGTTGTCCTCGGCCAGCAGCACGCGCACGGCAGCGGGATCCGGCGCCGGTCCGGGCATGGCCGTCACCGTCTTCGGTGCCGGCAAAGGCTGCGGCGGGGCGTCGTGGTCAGCCAGGACCTCGATCTCCGCGGTCTCCATGTCCATGGGCTGGGCGTCGCCGGCCAGGATGCGTTCGGCCAGCGAGGTGGGTCTCAGTGGTTTGACGAGATAGCCGGCGAAGCCGCGGTTCTTGAGCTGGGGCAGGTGGCTGCGCGCGGCCGGCGTCACCAGCACGATGGACAGAATGCGCGCATCGGGCGCGGCCGAAAGCTCCGGGGTTTCGGTCGTGCCGGCGTCGATCAGGAGCGCGTCGATGTCGTAATCGCCGGCTTCACCGCCCTTGGCGCGACCCAGCGCAACGATCTGGCCGCCGGCATGGCTGATCTGTGCGCTGAGACCTTCGCGCAGAACCGCGCTGCGGGTCACAAGCGCGATGCGGTAGCCTTCGAGGGCGCGTGCCTGGTTCGGATCGGCCTCGCGCACCACGATCGAGGGCAGTGTGAACCAGAAGATGCTGCCGCCGCCGGGGGCCGGGTCGATGCCGATCTCGCCGCCCATGGCCGCGACCAGCCGCTTGCAGATGGCAAGGCCGAGGCCCGAGCCGCCGAAGCGGCGCGCATGGCTGGAATCGGCCTGTACGAATTCGTTGAAGATCTCGGCGCGTTTTCCTTCCGGCACGCCGACGCCGGTGTCGGTGATGGCAAAGCGCAGATAATTGCGGTGATGGGCGTGGGTCAAAGTGAGGTCGACGCGCACGCCGCCGCGCTCTGTGAACTTGACCGCATTGCCGACGAGATTGGTCAGAACCTGTCTCAGGCGCACGCCATCGGCGCGCAGCATCTGCGGCACGTCCGGTGCGACGACGGAAACGATCTCGATGGATTTTTCGTGCGCGCGCGGCGCCAGGAGTTCGACCACGCCGGCGATCGTCTGGCGCGGTTCGACCTCGTCTTCTTCGAGGCTTACCGTGCCGGCTTCGATCTTGGAGAAGTCGAGAATGTCCTCGATCAAGGCGAGCAGGGATTCGCCCGATTGCATGATGGCCTCGGCATAGGTGCGTTGCTCGGGTTGCTGCGGCGTTTCCAGCAGCAGGCGCGCCATGCCCAGCACGCCGTTCATCGGCGTGCGGATTTCATGGCTCATCGTGGCGAGAAAGCCCGATTTGGCGCGGCTTCCGGCTTCGGCCGTGTCGCGCGCTTCGGTCAGCGCATCTTCCAGCGCCTTGCGTTCGGTGATGTCGCGGCCGACGCTTTGAATCTCGATCAGCCGTCCCGCGGCGTTGCGCACGGCATAGTCTTCCCAGGCGATCCAGCGCCAGCCGAAGGCGGTGCGGATATGCTGGTCGTAGCGCGCGCGGTCTTTGCTCGCATTGTGTCCGGCGAAGCTGCCGAAATGGGGTGCGCGGCTGTCTGGGTGCAGTTCGGGCGCGAAGGGCCGGCCGATGGCGGCGCGCGCATCCAGGCCGAACAGTTTCAGGAAGGCGTCATTGCCGTAAGTCAGGCGGCTGTCGGGCGCGCGCCGGCAGATGGCGTCGCCCTGCGCATCGACAAGGCCCTTGTAGCGCACCTCGCTCTCATGCAGACGCCCATTCATCGCCGACATGGCGGCGAGGGAGCTTTCGAGTTTGGCGGTGACGGCGCGCAATTCGTCGGTGCTGGCCTGCAGGTCGCGTTCGCGCCCGCGCGCATTGAGCAGACCGGTGAACAGATAGGCCAGACCCAGAAGGGGCAGCACGCCCACGGCCAGCGGCGATATCAGCGTCAGCTTTCCATGCAACAGAACATCGCTCAGCGCCGCCGAGCTGACGGCCAGCACCGCGAGGCCAAAGACAAGTTTTCCGGCGCGGACGAACGGCAAATGAGGTCTCCCCAGATGCTCCAGCTAGCACCATTTGTGCTTGCAATTCCCTTAATCCAGCTTGGGAATCCCGTGCAGACCTGGTTAAGGTTCCCGCCTCGCCTGCGTTTTGGGCCTGTCCGTCACAACAATTCCAAAAATACTCAGAGGGAGGACTGCATGCGTCACGCGATCAGCATTCTGGCCGGCTTGTGTGCCGGCGCTGCACTTCTTGGCGCCGGCCCGGCCTGGGCTGGCGATCCCATGGTCAACACCTATGCCAACACCGTCGTCACCACGGCCGAGCCGGGCGGGGCGACCACCGACATGTTGTTCAACAAGGATGACACCTACACGGCCGATACCACCGGCCCCGACGGCAAGCCGCTGCATTATGCCGGGCATTGGTCGCTCAAGGACGCGGGCAAGACGATCTGCCTCACCGCCCAGGTCTCCGAAGGCGCCAAGGCGCCGCCGGCCTCCTGCTCGCCGCTGGAGGAACATGCGGTCGGTGATAGCTGGACCGTCACCAACGACCAGAAGCAGAGCTTCAAGGTCAGCATCAAAGCCGGCCGCTGACGGCGCTTTGTCCACAGGGTCGCGGCCTCGCGCCGCGGCCCTTTTTTATTGTTTTATCAATTGATTAGCCTGTCGCCCCGGTTTCTGCGGGGGTACGGACACGGCTCTCTGTCATCAAAGCTTCGCAAAACTGTGATGCACGTTGCACTGCACCGCGCCCTTATCGCGGCAGCCTCTGTCTGTCGTGTGGGGACGCTCCTTCCGGCGGCCGTTTCCTCTTGCGGGCCGGCGCCGCAAGCGGGTGACCGGGGCCACGGAAAAAATCGGTGGGAACGGTGGTTGGCTACCGCCCCAAGTCGTTTATGAAGGTGCGCGCAATCCCATGGCCGATCTGGCTTTGACCGAACAGCTCGCCGCGACAGACCGGATCACGACGTTGCGCCGTTTCGGCCGTCGTGACGTCCGTTTCCGTTTGCTCACGCTGAGCGCCGCCTTGCTGGTGGTGGCGACGTTTCTGGGCATCATCGCCTCGCTCGCGGCTGGCGCCTGGCCGGCCTTCGCCAAATTCGGCGTGGGGTTCTTCTATACCGATGTCTGGAACCCGGTGAAGGACCAGTTCGGCGCCGGCGCTCTGATCTACGGCACGCTGGTGACCTCGGCGCTGGCGATGCTGGTCGCCGTTCCGGTGGGACTTTTCATCGCCATCTTCCTGACGGAGATCTGCCCGCGCCCGCTGCAACGGCCCATCGGCATCGCCATCGAACTCCTGGCCGGCATCCCCAGCATCATTTATGGCATCTGGGGTCTCTTCGTCTTCGCGCCCTATTTCCAGCTGCATATCGAGCCCTGGCTGATCGGCGCATTCGCCCATATTCCGGGTCTCAACATCGTTCTGGGCGGCGCGCCTTATGGCATCGGCATCTTCACGGCCTCGCTGATCCTGTCGGTCATGGTCCTGCCCTTCATCACGGCGGTGTCGCGCGACGTGTTCGAGACGGTGCCGTCCATGCTCAAGGAAGCGGCCTATGGTCTGGGCTGCACGACCTGGGAGGTGGTGTGGCGCGTGGTGATGCCCTTTGCGCGCAGCGGCGTGGTCGGCGGCTCGATGCTGGCACTGGGCCGGGCGCTGGGCGAAACCATGGCCGTGACCTTCGTCATCGGCAACGCCCACCGTATTCCGGCTTCCCTGTTCGCGCCGGGCACCACGATCTCTGCCGCCATCGCCAACGAGTTCACCGAGGCGACGAGCGATATCTACACCTCGTCGCTGATCGCGGCGGGCCTTGTGCTGTTCTTCATCACCTTCCTGGTGCTGGCCGCGGCGCAGATGATGCTGCGCCGGCTGGAGCGCCGCGCCGGGGGCGCCTCATGATCAACCGCGCGCGCTATGTTCGCCGGCGTCTCGTCAATCGCGTGTTCATGTCGCTGGCCGTGCTCGCCGCCGCGTTCGGGCTGAGCTGGCTGGCGCTGATCCTGGGTGAGCTTCTCTGGCGGGGTCTGGGCGGCATCAACGCCACGGTCTTCACCATGGACACGCCGGCGCCGATGATGGAAGGCGGCCTCGCCAATGCCATCTTCGGCAGCCTGGTCATGAGCGGGATCGCCGTCGCGGTCGGAACGCCGGTCGGCATTCTGGCCGGAACCTATCTGGCCGAATATGGCCGCCATTCGCCGCTCGCAGCCGTCATCCGTTTCTTCAACGACATTCTGCTCAGCGCCCCGTCGATCCTGATTGGCCTCTTCATCTATCAGCTGGTCGTCGTGCGCATGGGCAATTTCTCGGCCATTGCCGGCGCCGCGGCTCTCGCCGTGATCGTGATCCCGGTGGTGGTGCGCACGACCGAGAACATGCTGCTGCTGGTGCCCAACACCTTGCGCGAAGCCGCCGCCGCGCTCGGCACGCCGCGCAGTTTCGTCATCCGCGCGGTGACATGGAAGGCGGCGCGCGCCGGCATCATCACCGGCGTGCTTCTGGCCGTGGCGCGCATCTCCGGCGAAACCGCGCCGCTCCTCTTCACCGCGCTCAACAACCAGTTCTGGAGTTCCGATCTCACCACGCCGATGGCAAATCTGCCGGTCGTGATTTTCCAGTTCGCGATGTCGCCCTATCAGGGCTGGCATGCGCTGGCGTGGACTGGCGCGCTCCTCATCACATTCGCGGTCCTGGCGCTGTCCATTGTGGCGCGGGCCTTTGAAGGCAAACGAGGCCTCTGATGAATATGCAGCCTGTGGACGCGAAGCTCCGCATCGATGTGCAGGATCTGTCCTTCTATTACGGGCAGACCAAGGCGCTGAAGAACATTTCGCTGCCGCTCTATGATCGCAAGGTCACGGCCTTTATCGGTCCGTCGGGCTGCGGGAAATCGACGCTGCTGCGCGTCATGAACCGCATCTACGAACTTTATCCGAACCAGCGCGCCGAGGGCAAAGTGCTGCTCGATGGCGAGGACATCCTGCACAGCAAGCAGGATGTGAACCTGCTCCGTGCCAAGATCGGCATGGTGTTCCAGAAACCGACGCCGTTCCCGATGACGATCTTCGACAACATCGCCTTCGGCATCAATCTCTATGAGCGCTTGCCGCGCACCGAGTTGTCCGACCGGATCGAACATGCGCTGCGCCGCGCGGCGCTGTGGGACGAGGTCAAGGACAAGCTCAGGGAATTGGGCCTCAGCCTTTCGGGCGGGCAGCAGCAACGCCTGTGCATCGCGCGCACGGTGGCGACCAAGCCCGAAGTGATCCTGCTTGACGAGCCGGCCTCGGCCCTCGATCCGATCTCGACAGCGAAGATCGAAGAGCTGATCGACGAATTGTCGGCCGATTACACGATCGGCATCGTCACCCACAACATGCAGCAGGCCAGCCGCGTGTCGGACTATACGGCCTTCATGTTCCTGGGCGAGTTGATGGAGTTCGGCGAGACCGAAAAGGTCTTCACCTCGCCGACGAACCGCAAGACCGAAGAATACATCACCGGCCGCTTCGGCTGATGTTTCAATTAGTGGGGTTGTGCAACGCTATCGGCATACGCCAAGGCGGTGCGCAGCTCATAACACCTCTGCCTATGAACCGTTTGTTCATGCGGCGCTACCGTAAGTTCTCGAAGCCAATTTAGCTCAGCGCGCATATCCTCAGAGGATCGCCTGTCAGCTTCGATTTCGAATTTCGTCTTTAAAACTCGTTCATTTGGCATGACGCAACTCAGCGTTGCGTTAGAGCAACACTGTGCGAGCATTGATGTCTACGGTCAAACGTAATCTGCGGCACCTGTAGCGTCTACACGCGGCCCGCGTGTGAAGTTGAAGGCGAAGCTCAGCACGAGGGCCACCGCCAGGTTCAGCACCAGCGACGACAGCGCCGCGTAGCACGGGATCACCGTGCCGAAGAGGTGCAGCGGATAGATCGTGCCCTTGAAGTGAAGCGCCGCCACCATGGCCGTGCCCGCTGTGATGCCGGCGGCCCAGCCCAGGAACAGCGCCCAGGGGTGCAGCCAGCGTGTGTAAAGCCCCATCAGCACCGAAGGCAGCGTCTGGATGATCCAGATGCCGCCGAGCAATTGCAGCTCGATGGCATAGGAATGCGGCAGCGCGAGAATGAACACGAGCGCGCCCACCTTCACCACCAGCGAGGCGATCTTGGCCACCTGGCTCTCATGCGCGCCGCTCGCATCGGGCTTCAGATATTCCTTGTAGATATTGCGGGTGAAGAGATTGGCGCAGGCGATGGACATGATCGCGGCCGGCACCAGCGCGCCGATGGCGATGGCGGCGAAGGCGATCCCCACGAACCAGCTCGGGAAGCTTTGAAGGAACAGCGCGGGAATCGCATATTGCGGGCCGAATTGTTTGAAGCCGTCGGCATAGGCCGGCATGTGCTGCACGCCCGAGGCCAGCGCCATGTAACCCAGGAGAGCGATCAGCCCCAGCGCCAGCGAGTAGGCCGGCAACACCACGGCATTCCTGCGGATCACATGGCGGCTTGAAGAGGACAGCACGCCGGTGACCGCATGGGGATAGAGGAACAGCGCCAGCGCCGAACCCAGCGCCAGCGTCACATAGGCGCTTTCCCCGCCCCAGTTCGCGGCCGTGCCCTTGGCGATGGTGAGCTTGGCCGGATCGACAGCCGCGAAGATGTGGCCATAACCGCCCAACTCGGCCGGAATCACGATCACCGCGGCGATGATGGTGATGTAGATCAGCATGTCCTTGACGATGGCGATCATGGCCGGGGCCCTGAGCCCGCTTGTATAGGTGTAGGCAGCCAGGATCACGAAGGCGATGATCAGCGGCAATTCGCCATGAATGCCAAGGCCCGCCACCACCACTTCGATACCGACGAGCTGCAGCGCGATATAGGGCATGGTGGCGACGATGCCGGTCACGGCGACCGCCAGTGCCAGCGCGTGGCTGTCGAAGCGGCCGCGCACGAAATCGGCGGCGGTCACATAGCCATGTTTGTGCGCCACGCTCCACAGCCGCGGAAACACGGCGAACAGCACCGGATAGACGAAGATCGTATAGGGCACGGCAAAGAAGCCGATGGCGCCCGCGCCGAACATCAGCGCCGGCACGGCGATGAAGGTGTAGGCGGTGTAGAGATCGCCGCCGAGCAGGAACCAGGTGATCACGGTTCCGAAGCGCCGTCCGCCCAGCCCCCATTCCTGCAATTCGTTGAGATTGCCGCGGCGCCAGCGCGCGGCGAAGAAGCCCAGCCCCGTGACCAGCCCGAAAAGAACGACGAAGACGATGAGTGCCGGCCAGTTGAGAGACGCGCTCATGCGTCTTCTCCGCTCTTCTTCTTGGCCCGCTCCTCGGCGCGATAGACTGGCAGCAGCAGCAGCGCCCCCAGCGGAATCCACAGAAGCTGATACCAGTAGAAGAAGGGTATCCCGGCAATGGACGGTTCGGTCCGGTTGTAGAATCCGATCCAGATCATGGCGACGAACGGCACCGCCAGCAGCAGATGGATCAGGCGCGGCCGTCCATGTCCTCCGGCACGCCGTCCCCTTTTTTCGACCATGATCGAAGCCCCCCGGCTTGCCCGCATCTTTTCCGGAGCGAATGCTTACGGCATAAACGGCAAAGCGCAATGCGAATATGCGGCGTGGACCGCGCCGCGCCGTGCGGGATGAGGGCGACAAGCCATGAACGTGTTCTATCTTCTGGGGTCGCTGGCCGGTATCGGCCTGCTGGTCGGGCTCAACCTGTTCTTGATGGGCCGCGCGAAGCGGCGGGTGGACAGCGATGCGGCCATTGCGCTGTTGGCACTGGAACAGCCCGGCTTCCGCGCGCACACGGCTATATCTGCAAGCGACGGAGCGGCGGCGTTGATCGAGGATGAAGCAGGCGCGTTCTATCTCGTTGCCGCCGCAGGCGCCGATCTGGTCAGCCGCAAGCTCGCACCGGCCGGCCTCAAGGCTCTGGCGCGCGATGGCGCCACACTGCGCCTGTCCTTGCGCGATCTGACCTTTCCGCGCGCGACGCTGCGGCTGCACGATGAGGCTGTGGCGCGCGATTGGCAGGAACGGCTCGCGCCGCTGCTGCGGAACTGAACATCAAACGAGCGGGGGCAGGCCGTCGCCGATCTCGAGGTTGCGCGCATCCTCGACGAATTGCGGCCAGCCGGTCTCGGCCAGGCCCATGCCCAGCGCAACCTGACGGACGGCATCGAGATCGGCGCCGTCCTTGCCATTGAGCGGCGTGCCGCGATTCCAGATCTCGTCCCAGTAATCTGCGAAATAGCTTTTGAACGGCTCGCCCTTGAGCCACAGCCCGGGCCGTGCCGATGGCGGCACCTTGGCCCAATAGCCGCCGATCAACATGTCGTCGTCATCGAACAGATAGCCGCCCATCCCGGGCACCACATCCTGCACGCCCGCGCAGGCCGTCTTGACGCGATAGGGCCGGTCTTCATAGCGCAGAAGGTTGGAGAGCACCTCCTTGAGGCGCTCGAGGCTGTAGAAGATTTCGATGCGTTCGACCTCAAGCGAGCCTTGCATCAGGCGCTGGTCGAGGATTCCGCGAAACTCCTCCTGCACATGGGCCGGCGTCGTATAGGGGGCGGCCAGACGGAAGGCGCGGAGATTTTTCTCCGTACTCTGCAGAAGCCGGCGCAGCACGCCGGGCAATTCGCTGAGCGTATCGACCAGGCTGGCGGCAACAGGCGAGGACGGCTGCTGCCGCTCGGCGAACAATGTGGCGACGTCGATCCGCAGCAGCGCTGCCAGCCGCAGGCGCTTTCCCTCGCGCGGCAGATATTTGCCGGCCTCCCAGGCGGCCACCGCCGTCAGGTCGACGGCCAGATGACCCGCCACCTGCTGGCGCGAGAGGCCCAGATTTTCCCGTAATCGTTTGATGCGGCGCCCGATGGCGACACGGCTCTCTGGCATTCGCGAAATCCTCGCTTCGTGGCGTCCAGCAAGAACTCCGCAACCGCGGTGCCATTATTTGTTCGACGCCCCGTCCCCCAAGGACTCGGATGCTAGCAGACAATAAAGTGTAAGCAACGTATCTTTCTATCAGAACGGGAATTTCGTGTCAGACGCGACAGCTCTGACAAGCCAAGACGGCGGGGCGATTCTGCTTTGCACGCCGGGCCTTTCTTGACGCACCCGTCATGATCGCGTCAGATGGTGCGGCTGCCACATGTTCGCGCCATGAAGCCATTCGATCCCGTTCAGCTTGCCACACCCGTCTTCATCGCCTTGGTGATCGCCGAGATGGTCTGGGCGCGCCTGAACGGGCGTTTGCGCTATGAGCCGCGCGACACCGCGGCCAGCCTGCTGATGGGGTTTGGCAGCGTCGTGGCCGGGGCGCTGTTCGCCTTTCTGTTGGTGGGGTTGGCGGGGCTGCTCAATCCTTATCGTCTGGCCGATATCGGCTGGTCCTGGCCGGCGGTCGCACTCTGCTTCGTCCTCGACGACCTGCGCTATTACTGGTTTCACCGCGCCTCGCACCGGGTTCGCTGGCTCTGGGCCGCCCATGTTACCCATCACTCGAGCCAGCACTACAATCTGTCCACGGCGCTCAGGCAGTCCTGGACCGGTGCGCTGACGCCCGAGCTCCTGTTCAAGGTGCCGCTTCTTCTGGTCGGGTTTCCCCTGCCGATGATCCTCTTCGTCAGCGGGATCAATCTGGTCTACCAGTTCTGGATCCATACCGAGGCGGTCGACCGCCTGCCCGCGCCGCTCGAATGGCTGTTCAACACGCCCTCGCATCACCGCGTGCATCACGCCACCAATCCGGATTATCTCGATTCCAACTATGCCGGCGTCTTCATCCTGTGGGACCGGATGTTCGGCAGCTTCGTGCCGGAGGACCGCCGCGATCCGCCGCACTATGGGATCGTCAAGAACCTCCACACCTTCAACCCGCTCCTGATCGCGTTCCATGAATGGATCGGCATGGCTGCCGATCTTGCGCAGGCGAAAAGCTGGCGCGAGCGGCTGGCTTATATGTTCGCGCCGCCCGGCTGGTCGTCCGATGGCAGCCGCGACACCTCGGATGCCATCAAAGCGCGCTGGCGGCGATTCCGCAGCGCAAAAGAGCGCGTTCAGCTACCGGCCGAATAGCGCCGGCTGTCCATGACATCGGATTACCGTTTGGTTATGCTCCCGGCCAAAGGCTCTGGGGGGAGGCGCGTCATGCGGCCATGGCTTCGGGTGTGCATCGCCGGCTTTCTCGGCGGGGTCGCCATGTTCCTTTGGGCGTCGATTGCCCATCTGGCGACGCCTCTGGCCAGCACCGGCATCGGCCAGATCGGTCATGAGACCGCGCTGCTCAAGGAGATGCGGACGGCGCTGGGCGATCAAAGCGGCCTCTATCTCTATCCCCAGATGAATGGTCAGGGCGACGCCGCGACGAAGGCCTACGAGGCGAAGCTCAGGACCAGCCCTTCCGGTGTTCTCATCTACCACCCGCCGGGCGCCTCCATGCTCACAAGTGCCCAGATCGTCACCGAATTCCTCGGCGAATTCGCGCAAGCCCTGATCGTGGCGGTGCTGCTCGCCTGGGCCGCCATCGCGGGCTACTGGTCGCGGGTCGGCTTTGTCGGCCTTGTCGGCCTGGCCGCGGTGCTGACGACCAATCTGTCCTACTGGAACTGGTACGGCTTCCCGGGCGGCTACGCCCTTGCCTATGCCGGTACCGAATGGATCGGCTATATCGCGGCCGCTCTGGTGATCGCGGCTGTGCTTCCGCGCAATATTCCCGACGGTCTGTGGCGGGTGAGCGAGACCGAACTGGCGATTTCGATCAGCAATGGCGGCTGAAACGCCCCGCATGCCGCCTCCATGGGCCGGTCCATCGCGCTCGTTTCATTAAAGTTCAGTAATAATACGGGCGATGTTGTCAGCATCCCGTCAGCTAACGCATTGAACGCATTCGCTCCCGGTGCGCGCGGCCGTTTGCATCGCTGAACGGCGTCATCGCCGGGATTTAAATCCGCAAAGGAAGTGTCACGCCGCCATGTCATTTCGGCATCCGGTTTGTGGGGGCCGACTTCTCGTGACAGCCGCGTCGTAACGCTGCCGATCGCCCAGGGATGGCCGCGCGCCCCACACCGCCGTTCATCTTTACACGGATGAACTCGCCACATGTCGCTTACAGCAGCGGCGGACCACCGCGTCCGCCGACGGAGGGGTATTGCCGAAATGAAAAAGACAATTCGCAAACGCAGTCTGGGCTCGGTCTCGTGCCTGGCGCTGGTCGTCGCCGGCCTCACGATGGCGGCCGCACAGGCGCGCGCCGGCGACGCCGATAACCCGGACAATCCCGATATCGAAATCGTCGTGGTCACCGCCGCGCGCGGCACCGCGGCCAATATCGCGCCGACGAAGTCTTCGCTCGATGCGTTCCAGCCGACATCCATCATGACCCGCACCTTCATCGAAGATTCGGTCGCCGATGTGTCGGACTACACCGCCATCGCGCTGGTGTCGCCAAGCGTTTCCAGCGGCAATGACAGCAATGGCCCGGGCCTCAGCGAAAAGGATGCCGTGATCCGCGGCTTCAAGGACGGCCTCTACAACGAGCGCTACGACGATATCCCGTTCGGCGATACCAACGACCCGACGCACCACTCGACATCCTATTTCCCCTCTTCGACCGTCGGCGCCATGCAGATCGATCGCGGTCCGGGCGAAGCCAGCGATCTCGGCCAGGCCTCGCTCGGCGGTTCGATGAACCTCTATTCGCGCACGCTGACCGACGACTTCTACCTGCAGCAGAAGATCACCTATGGCAGCTGGAACACGCGCAACTTCGTGACCACCATCCAGAGCGGCAAGCTCGCCGATCTGAACAACACGCGCATCACCGCGAACTTCCAGGAACTGCAGTCGGACGGTGCGCTTAGCTATTCCAAGGTCAAGCAGTACAACCAGTTCATCAAGTTCGAGACCCCGCTCGGCGCCAACTGGACGCTGACCTTCCTGGCCACGCACAACAGCGCCCAGCTTCACCAGCCCGACAATGACGGCATCACGCTCGCCCAGGCCGCCACCTACGGCAAGAGCTTCACGCTGTCGAACGATCCGGCCGCGCCGACCTATTACGGCTACAACACGGTCAAGAAGCACACCTACTTCGTGTATGCGCGCCTGCAGGGTCAGATCGTGCCGGGCCTGACGCTCGACAACACCGCTTACAATTATGCCTACATCAACCACACGCTGTCGGCGACCGACACCACGCAGTCGGCCAACGACATTCTCGCCGGCACCTATCCGGGCTGGGGCACCTCGCCGATCAAGTACAAGGGGACCAAATACCCCACCGACATTGCCGGCTACGACAAGCTCAACGCCTATCACGTGTGGGGCGACATCGCGCGCCTCGACAAGGACTTCGATTTCGGCGGCATCACGGCGCAGGCCCGTCTCGGCTTCTGGTACGAAATCTCCGAAACCGATCGTCATCGCTACGATCGCGACTGGACGCTCGGCTTCGTGCCCAACTATATCGAGAAGCCGCCGAGCGGCGTGAGCCCCGCGCCGGACGCCAGCATCCAATTCTTCGAGCGTTCGAGCTGGGATCACTACGAACCCTTCCTCGATATCGACATCCACCCGGCGGACGGTCTCACCATCACGCCCGGCGTGAAATACGTAAGTCTCACCCGCAAGGTCGCGGCCCCCGTGGGTTCGAAGACGCGCGCACCGCAATCCGCCTCGACGAACTATCATCACGTGCTGCCCTTCCTGTCGGCGAACTACAAGGTCAGCGACAATTGGGCGGTCTATGGGCAATTCGCCGAGGGTTTCCTGATCCCGCCGCTCAAGGCGTTCTACGTGCCGGACCCGAAATACAACACCGTGCAGCCGATGACCTCGAACACCTATCAGATCGGCACGGTCTACAACGTCAACAATTTCAACTTCGACGCCGACATCTATTATGTCCGCGCCGCCAACTACTTCAGCACGAAGAATATCGCGATCCCGGGCGGCGGGACGTCCAAGATCTACTACAACGACGGCACCGTCGACTTTAAGGGCATCGAGGCCGAAGGCACCTATGCCTTTACCGACGGTGCGCTCGACGGTCTGGCCGTCTTCGCCAACGGCTCGATCAACCAGGCCGAAGGCGCCAATCGGGGCACGGCCGATTACCACCACCAGATCAAGAACGTTCCGAAATGGACGGCGGCCTTCGGCCTGATCTACCGCATGGACAACATCCGCGTCTCGCTCATCAACAAGATCAATGGCGAGCAATGGGCCGATAGCGGCGAACCGGCGGCCTACAAGATCCCAATCTACAACCTGACCAACCTCGTGGTCGGTTATGTCTTCGGCAAGATCAAGCTGCAGGCCGGCGTTTACAATCTGTTCGACGATCGTTCGGTCACGGACATCAGCGTCAATGACGGTCCGACGCCCAGCGATCCGAACAGCCACGATCAGTTCTGGTGGCTGCCCGAACGCAGCTATCAGATCACCATGCGCATCACGCTCGACTGATCCAGCAGGCGGCGCTGTCTCCCGGACAGCGCCGCCCTTCTCCATTTCTTTTCAAAGGGACGTGCCATGCGCACCATCATCGTATTTGCCGCAGCCTTGCTGAGCGTCACCGTTGCCGCATCTGCGTCCGCCGGATCCGCCATGCCGGAAAAGGCGCCCCGCAAGGCTCGCGCTCTGATTTCCGCAACGCATTTCGATCCCGGCCAACTTTTGCCGCGGCCGCCGGAAGACGGCTCGTCTGAAGCCAAAGCCGAGCTGGCCGAACTGCATCATATCGAAAAGCGGCGCACGGCTGCGCAATTCGCGGCGGCCAGGCATGACGATGTGACGGAAAATCCGATGGCTTTCGCCGGCGTGATGGGACCGCAATTCAATTTGAAAAACCTTCCGGCGACGGCAAAACTGCTGGGCGAGGTGCGCGCCGAAGAAAAGGCAGTTGCCGGACGCGCCAAACATTATTTCAAGCGCAATCGGCCCTGGATCATCGATCCCAAGCTGGTGACGTGCTCGCGCGAGGATGGGCCGCAAACCTCCTATCCATCCGGCCACACGACGCTCGGCTATTCGCTGGCGGTGGTGCTTGCCCGTCTGGCGCCGAACAAGGCGTCGCAGATCATGCTGCGCGCCAAGCAATTTGCCGAGAACCGTCTCGTCTGCAGCATGCATTATCGCGCCGATATCGTGGCCGGGCAGGTTCTGGGCACGCTGATCGGCTATGAGCTTCTGCGGAACAGAACATTCCACCGCGATTTCGCCGCCGCGCGCGGCGAGCTGGTGAAGGCCGGCATCGCCCGATAGCTTCCCCTAACTTGCGGGCTCGGCGCCGATATTGGCGGCGCCGGGCCCAATTTTTTTGGGTGTTCGCTTAGCGCTCATGCGCAATGCGGCGGTACGATAAAGCTTCGGCCACATGGGCGCGGCGTACACCGTCGCTGGCGGCAAGGTCGGCGATGGTGCGGGCCACGCGCAAGACGCGGTGATAGCCGCGCGCCGTCAGCCGCATGGTCTCGGCCGCATCGGTGAGCAGCGCCACACCCGAGGGCTCAGGTGTCGCCACGGCGTCGAGCAATTCGCCTTCCGCTTCGGCATTGGTGCGCAGCCCCTGCTCGGCAAAACGTTCGCGCTGGATCGCGCGCGCCGCGCCCACCCGCGCCGCCACCTCTCTGGTGCCTTCGGCCGGCGGTGGCAGCGACAGATCCTGCGCCGAGACGCTCGCCACCTCGACATGGATGTCGATGCGGTCGAGCAGCGGGCCCGACAGCTTGGCCTGATAATCCATGGCGCATTTGGGCGCGCGCCCGCAGGCCTGCGCCGGATCGGAGAGATAGCCGCAGCGGCACGGGTTCATCGCCGCCACCAATTGGAAGCGCGCGGGATAGCGCACATGCGCATTGGCGCGCGCGATCACGGCCAGTCACGCAAAGGTGGCCCTAACGCGGAACCACATCGAAGGCGACGGTCGTGCGGGCGTCGTCTGAGCGGAACGGAATCGTCCCGTGCCACATGTACGACGGGAACAAAACCAGCCGTCCGATCTGCGGCTGGATGGTGCGGCGGATCGGATTGGCGAAACCGGCATCGAAATCCGGCTCGCCGAATTTGATCCAGCCCTGCTTGCCGTCCTCGTCGGCGACAGCATCGGGCAGTGCTACATAATAACAGGAGCTGATCCAGCCCATGGGATGAACGTGATTGGTGTGGAAGCCGCAATCGTGAAGTCGCGACGACCAGGAGGCGGAATATTTGATATCGCGTGTCCGCCGTCCAAACAGGGGGTGGCGGTCGTCTTCGGCCATCGAGCCGATATAGGCGAGCACGGCTTGATCGATCTGTGCACGCAGCTGCTCGACGATGTCGTGGCCGTGCCCGAACAGATTGTCCGCGCTTTGCGTCCCGGTCCGCAGCGTCTGGTCGAGCGGTTCGCGGTTGTCGCGATGCACGCTGTCCAGAAACGCGTTCAGATCGCGATTGAAACTTTCCATGTCGGCGTAGCCCGTGGGCGGCGACAGCTCATAGACCTGCACCATCTTTTCGTAATCGTTCAGGTCTTCTTCGCTCGGATCGCACAGCCTGCGCAGTGCGAGGCCCCAGATGCCGAGTGCGTTTTGAAGCGTAGGCGCGATGGCCAGCGCGCGCTCGGCGGCTTTCTTGGCCTGCTCATTGTCGCCCGCCCGCAGAAGTGTCTCGGCGAAATTGGTCCAGGCCGGTGCGTTGTCGGGCTCGATCGTCACCGCGCGCTCGTGCGAGTGGATGGCATCCTCGAAATTGCCCATCCGCGCGTGGATAAGGCCCATGCCGTCGTGAGGCGTGACGTGGAGCTGGTCCAGCCGCGCGGCGCGCTCATAGGTCTCGATGGCCTCTTCATAGCGCTTGAGGCGGAACAGGAAGTCACCCTTGGCGACGGTCAGCGCGGCAACTTCGGGATGCATCATCGCAACCTCGTCGAAAGACGAGAGCAATTCATCGTCGCGCCCCAAACGGTAGAGCAGGCGATTGAGATCGCCATGGGCCGCGATGTCCAGCGGGTTGTGCGCGATGGCCTTGCGATAACTGTCGATCGCATTTTCCAGCCGGCCCAGTCCCTGAAGCGTGTTGGCGCGGTTGTAATCGACCAGGGGCATCTGTGGCACGGCCTTCTGAGCGAGGTCGAACAACTCCAGGGCTTCGTCGAAGCGACCCTGCATCTTCAGCGCCAACCCCAGATTGTGCTGGAACGCTGCCACCTGTTGCGGATTTGGCGAGCCAACCGCAAGCGCTTCGCGCAGGACATCCTCGGCTTCCTGCGGGCGCTTCTGATCGATGAGAAGGCTGCTCAGGCTCTGCTTGGCGTAGGGGAAATTCGGATACATGCGCAGGGCCTGGAGATAGGTACGCTCCGCCGCCGCGGCATCTCCTTTGCCCTCCTGGGCCTGACCGAGGCAGAGATAGGCCTCCGCGTAATCCGGCTTTTGACGCAGGGCCTCTTCCAAAGCCGCGATAGCTTCCTTGTGGCGGCCGTGGCGAAAAAGAAGCGTCCCCAGATTATAATGGACATGCGGCTGGCGGGAATTGCCGGCGAGCGACTGGCGATAGCACGACTCGGCTTCCTCATCGCGCGCTTGCGCCTCCCTGACCAGACCGAGAAGTTGCAGGGCATTGCTCTCCTTGGGCTGAGCTTTCAGCACGCGCTTCAAGAGGTCCTCTGCCGCCGACGTATCGTCGCGTTCGAGGTGGGCGAGCGCATCCTGGAGCATGCGCATGGTCAGCCGCTGGGTCATCATGTTCGTGTCATCCTTCATGACGCGGTTTATCGCTCAGGCCGGGCACAGGCACAACCGAGCCGGAGGCGGCAGCGCCAACCGCCCAGGGCGCACAGTGTCCGGCCTTGCGAAGCCTGGGCTGCGCTCCTAGTCTCGCCCGAACCGCAATTCCCAAGGACCCCAGATGAGCTCTCAACGCTTTGAAGGTACAGACAAATATGTCGCCACGGAAGATCTGCGCATCGCCGTCAACGCGGCGATCACGCTGGAACGGCCGCTGCTGATCAAGGGCGAGCCCGGCACCGGCAAGACGCAGCTGGCCTTCGAAGTGTCCGATGCGCTCGATGCGCCGCTCATCACCTGGCATGTGAAATCCACCACCAAGGCGCAGCAGGGCCTCTATGAATATGACGCCGTCACGCGCCTGCGCGACAGCCAACTCGGCGACGAACGCGTCAAGGACGTGAAGAACTACATCAAGAAGGGCAAGCTGTGGGAAGCCTTCGAGGACGGCAAGCGTCCGCTGCTGCTGATCGACGAGATCGACAAGGCCGATATCGAATTCCCCAACGACCTTCTGCTCGAACTCGATCGCATGGAGTTCTTCGTCTATGAGACGGGCGAGACCATCAAGGCCGCCCGGCGTCCGATCGTGATGATCACCTCGAACAATGAAAAGGAGCTGCCGGACGCTTTCCTGCGCCGCTGCTTCTTCCACTACATCAAATTTCCCGAGCGCGAGACGATGCAGCAGATCGTCGATGTGCATTATCCCAACATCAAGCAGAACCTGGTCAGCGAGGCGCTCAACGTCTTCTACCAGATCCGCGATGTGCCGGGCCTGAAGAAGAAGCCGTCGACCTCCGAACTGCTCGACTGGCTCAAGCTTCTCCTCAATGAGGATGTGCCGCCCGAAGCGCTCAAGGAGCGCGATCCCACAAAGCTCATCCCGCCGCTGCATGGCGCGCTGCTGAAGAACGAACAGGATGTGCATCTGTTCGAGCGCCTCGCCTTCCTCTCGCGCCGGGAGAGCCGGAACTGAATTGGTCATGGTCATGAAATCTCTCGCCGTCGCAGCCTTTGCCCTTCTGTCGCTGACCGTGGGCGCAGGCGCGAAACCCGCCCTTCCGCTCACCGCCTCCACCGTGTTCAAGGACGGGCCCAAGGGCGAGAAGATCCATATCGCTTCGAACTTCGCATGCCCCGACCGCATCGGCCGCTATATCCGCGACGCGGTCGGCGAAAGCGATCTCGAATCCGGTTCGGATTTCTGCAGCTATTACGCGCTCGACGGCGTCTATGGCACGGTCACGCTGACGCCGCTGCGCGGCGCCTACAATCCGGCCGCCTCACTGAGCGCGCAATTCATCCAGCAGGAAGGCATTGGCGCCAAGAAGGTCGGCGAGAAGACCGTCGCGCTCGGCCCCAAGGGCGATCAGATCAAGGTCTACACGCGCACCTATGAAACCGCGCATTTGGAGACGCTGCATTACCGCCTCACCTATACGGGCGCGGCCTATAAGGACTGGATCGTCGAGACCACGACCGAATATGCCGAGCCGCGCGATGATGCGGTCAATCGCGAATTCCTCGATTGGGTCTATGGCCCGGCGCTGAAGGACATCACCGCCCGCGCCGAGGCGGCGCGATAGGGAGCCACGCGATGTTCTTCCAGTTTTTCGAGGAGCTGCGTTCGGCCCGCATACCCGTGACGCTGAAAGAATATCTGGCGCTGATGGACGCGCTCGACAAGCACGTCATCGATATGAAGGTCGATCAGTTCTATTACCTGTCGCGCACCGCGCTGGTGAAGGACGAACGCAATCTCGACAAGTTCGATCGCGTCTTCGGCCATGTCTTCAAGGGGCTGGAAACGCTCGAAGGCTCAGAAGTCGCCGACATTCCCGAAGACTGGCTGCGCGCGCTGACCGAAAAATTCCTCACCGAGGAAGAGAAGAAGGAAATCGAATCCCTCGGCGGCTGGGAAAAACTGATGGAGACGCTGAAAGAGCGGCTCGAGGAACAGAAGAAACGCCACGAAGGCGGCAACAAATGGATCGGCTCGGGCGGCACCTCGCCCTTCGGCAACAATGGCTACAATCCCGAAGGCATCCGCATCGGCCAGGACAAGGGCCGCCACGGCCGCGCCGTGAAGGTGTGGGACAAGCGCGAATACAAGAATCTCGACGACAGCGTCGAACTGGGCACGCGCAACATCAAGGTGGCGCTCAGGCGCCTGCGCAAATGGGCGCGCCAGGGCGCCGAGACCGAACTCGATCTGCCCGGCACGATTCGGAACACGGCCAGCAAGGGCTATCTCGATCTCAAGCTCGTGCCCGAACGCCACAACACGGTGAAGGTCCTGATCTTCTTCGATATCGGCGGTTCGATGGATGCCTATATCAAATTGTGCGAGGAACTGTTCAGCGCGGCGCGCACCGAATTCAAGCACATGGAATTCTTCTACTTCCACAATTGCCTCTATGAGAGCGTGTGGAAAGACAATCGCCGCCGTCACAACGAGAAGACGAACACCTGGGACGTGCTGCACAAATTCCCGGCGGATTACAAAGTGATCTTTGTGGGTGACGCGACCATGTCGCCTTACGAGGTCACCTATCCCGGCGGCTCGGTCGAGCACTGGAACGAGGAAGCCGGTGCCATCTGGCTCGACCGCGTGGCGCAGATCTATTCCCACATCGTCTGGCTCAACCCGGTGCAGGAAAAGCATTGGGAATACACGCCCTCGATCGGCCTCATCAATCAGATCATCTCCAACCGCATGTTCCCGCTGACGCTGAGGGGCCTCGAAAATGCGATGAAGGAATTGAACCGGTGAGCGCAGCTGCGGCAGAGCAAGCGCCCGCCCGCCGCGCCACAGCGGCCGATGCGACCGCCCTCTCGCAAACCATGGCGCGCGCCTTCCACGACGATCCGATGATGCGCCATCTGCTGCCGGATGCTCTGGCGCGTCCCGGGAAGACGCCGCGCGTCTTCGCGCTGATGTTCAAAATGGCGCTGCCGTTCGGCGCTTGCGATGTGACATCCGGTTATGAGGCCGCCGCCATCTGGCGACCGCCCGGCCATGCGCATATCCCGTTCTGGCAATACATCACCAATGCCGGCACCCTGCTCGGCGCCTTCGGCAGCGGCGTGCTGAAGGTCATGCGGACGATGGATGTGGTCGAAAAGGTCCATCCCACCGAACCGCATTGGTATCTGCAGGCCATCGGCACCGATCCGGACAAACAGGGCAAGGGCTATGGCGGCCGGGTCATGCGCCACCAGCTTGCCAGGATCGATGCCAGCGGCCTGCCCGCCTATCTCGAATCCAGCAAGGATACGAACATCCCGATCTATCAGAGCTTCGGCTTCGAACTGACCGGCGAGATCCGGATCCCGAACGGCCCGGTGCTCTATCCGATGTGGCGAAAGCCCCACGGAAAATCGGGATAAGCGTTGCCGCGCCGGCTCTTTCGCATCGCGGGCATTTGGCCTCTAATCGGCGCGATCGCAATTGGGGGCCAGATATGATCCAGATCCACCACCTCAACAATTCACGCTCGCAGCGCATTCTGTGGCTGTTGGAAGAACTCAAAGCGCCGTATGAGCTCGTCAAATATCAGCGCCTGCCGCCGCCCATGCCGCTGGCGCCTGCCGAACTGAAACAGGTTCATCCGCTCGGCAAATCCCCGGTGATGACCGATGGCGCGTTGACCATCGCCGAATCCGGCGCCATCGTCGAATATCTGATCGACACTTACGGCAAGGGTGAAATGAAGCCGAAGCCGGGCACAGCGGATTATTGGCGCTATGTCGAATGGATGCATTACGCCGAAGGCTCGGCCATGCTGCCGCTGATGCTGGCGCTCTATACGAGCCGCCTGGGCGAAGGCGCAGCCCCGCTCAAGCCGCGCATCGACAGCGAGATCGCCAATCACTTCACCTATATGGAAATGGGCCTTACCGGGCACGATTATTTTGTCGGCAACACGCTCACCGGCGCCGATATCCAGATGCTGTTCGTGCTTGAAGCGGCCGGCGCGATTCTCGATGCCTATCCGATGCTCAAGGATTATCGCGGCCGCATGCAGAGCCGTCCCGCCTACAAGCGCGCCATCGACAAGGGCGGCGAATACGCGCTGATGAGCCGCTAGCACGCAGCTTATCCCCGTGGCGCGCGCGTGATCCGGTGCGCAACGCCTTGCGCGTGCTCGGCAAAAAATAAATGCGCCGGATCTTATCCCCGTCTGCCGGGACGGCGTTATAATGCGCGGATGGAAATTGCAGTCGCGCAACAGAATTGTTCGGAAAATTTTTTGGAGGACCCCTCTCCCGCTCCCAGGCGGCGGCCGGGGGCCTCCAAAGGCAATCGCAACGCGTGCAAGCATGGCCTGCGCACGCGCGAGATGGATGAATTCCGTGCCCTGGTGCGCGCGCATTTGCGCGAAACCCGCGTCCTGCTCAAGGAGGTCAGGATGCTCTGCGTCCGATCCTATCCGCCTTGAGCGAAACGCTCCTTGGCGGTGGCAAGCCGGCCTTCGGCTTTGACATGGTTGCCGGCGGCGGCCAGCCCATAAAGCGGCATGTTGCCATAGATGGATTCGAACTTGCCCGGCTCGATCAGATAGGTCTCGTGCCAGATGCCGACCGTGCCGTCACTGCCGATGCGCCGGTTGAACTCCGCCCAGGCCGGGAAATGGTCGCCGCTCTTGTCATGGGCATAGGCCAGAAGCTTGTCGAAGCTTTCCCAGAACTGGATGCTCATGAGCTCGCGCCAGCGCAGATAGGCCGTCACCGAGAGAAGCCCGGAATCGGGTTTCGATTTCAGCTCCTTGAGCATCTTCGGCATGGCAGAGGCGACGAAGGTCCAGCGCCCGACATCGCGCAGACGATTGATGCGCATGCCGATCACGAACATCACGACGGGTTTGTCGATCTGTGCGCTGTAGCGTCCGTCAAATATGGCGCTCACGGGTCACCTTATCTCTTCGTCGCGCTGCCCCAGTAATTGAAGCCGCCCCAGCGCGGTGTGCCGGGAAGATACATCGTCTCCATGTCACCAATGGCGAACCCGCTGTCGGTCACGAGCTCCGGAATGGGCCGCGCCAGATGGCAGCCGCCCGAGATCTTCTTCCACACCGGCTCGATGCGGTGCTGCCATTTTTCGACATTGGCATCCGGCGCCTTGCCGTGTTCGCAGAAGATCATGGTGCCGCCCGGCTTCAGCACGCGCCGCATCTGGGAAAGCGCCGCGCGCACATCGGGGATGGTGCACATGGTGTATGTGACGAGGATGTTGTCGACGCTTTCGTTCTCCAGCGGAATCTGTTCGCCCGGCAGGTCGAGGAATTCGATGGGGATGGGCGACTGCGCCACGCGCTCGGCCGCCTTGGCGCGGTATTCGAGCGACGGCTCCAGCGCCCACAGATGCGTGACCTTGCGCGGATCGTAGAAGGGCAGATTGTGGCCGGCGCCGAAACCGATCTCGAGCACGCGTCCTTCGGCCCGCGGCACCACCTTCTTGCGCTGATAGGTGATGGGCTTCGCGCCCATGACCACATTCAACAGCGATGGAAGGATATGACGGTCGTAAAATCCCATGGCCCTGACCTTTCCCTGTTGCGAAAGCTTGGGGCCAATGGGCCGCGGGCACAAGCCGCGCGGCTCAGTTCGCGAAGTGATAGCAGGGCAGCCCCAGATGGGAATTGGGCGAGCCGGGCGGGCACTCGGTTTCCAGCTTGCGGGCCGGCGCCTTTTCGCGGTCCTTCTCGCTTTTCCACACCGAGGGCGGCTCCTGCCCCAGGCGCAGCCGCTGGGTCTCGTTCGGCGGGCCCCAGATGTTGCCCAGGCAATGGGCGAGATCGCGCTCCGACAGCGCCCCGTAATTGCCGGCGCTGCAATTGTTGAGATAGCGGCCGAGCGCTCTCAGCCCGTTATATTCCGACGATGGCGGCGTCACGCTGGGTGCCGGGATCGGTGGGCCGATGGCGCGTTTCACGGGCGCGGGCGCCGGCTTCTCCGTCTTGGGCTTCTCTTCGGGCTTGGGCGCGGGCGTCTTGTGCTCCGGCGCTGTTTGCAGCCACAGCGTGATGGGCGCTTCGTGGAAGATCAGCCGGGGCGCGATCTCGATCAGGCTGGCCTTGAGCAGCAGCCACACCAGCACGAGATGGAGCAGCGCGACGAGGGCGATCGCCACCAGCTTTTCCGGCGGAACGCGGCCCAACACAGATGCTTTACTCCTGGCCGCGTCATCCAGCATGGCGCCATCCGACCCGAACTGCCGCGCGTGCGCAAGATGACTTTGTGGCTAATGATCGACGAAATGTATCGTCGATGGCGGATCGCCGCCATTGGGCAGATGCTGCGGCTTTTGCGCGTCGAAGTAGCCCGGCTGGGCGTCGAGGTCGAAGCGTCCATCGACGGCGGCCTGGCCAAGGCAGAACAGGCTGGCGAGTGTCGGCGGCATGCAGGGGAGCAAGGTCGGCGCCTGTTTTCGGGCCAGCCCGCGCGCCCAATGGGCCGCGTCCCGCGAACGCTCCGGCCCGATGCGCATGCCGGCCGCCACATCCGGTTTCGCCGTGCCGGTCACGCTCTCACAGCGCTTGTGTTCTTCGTCGGTCAGAATCTGGTCCGGGCCGCAATCGAACAGCAGGGCATGCAGCCCTTCGAGCTGGCGCGCGTCCGGCTGGACCGCATGCGGCGCGACAGGCGTGGCCGGCGTCGGCGTAATCGCAGTCCCGGGGTGCTTCTTCGTTTCCGATTTCGGTGCACGCGGTTTGGACCGTATCCGCGCCGGCATTGAAGTGAGCGGCAGATAGATGATGCGCGGGCGTGGCACCGTTTGCAGCGGCATAATGCGTGTCAGCACGACGAATAGCAGCGCCTGAATAAGGAATGTAGCCGTGATCGCGGCGCCCTTGCGCGCCAGATCTGCCATATCGTCGCCGCGCCATGCGAGCATGTCCGGCTCTTCCGCTTCCTAGTCGCGCCGGAATTCGAGCAGATCGCCGGGCTGGCAATCCAGCGTCTCGCAGATCTTCTCCAGCGTCGAGAAGCGCACACCCTTCACCTTGCCCGATTTGAGCAGCGACAGATTGGCCTCGGTAATGCCGACCGCTTCGGCCAACTCCTTCGAACGCATCTTGCGTTTGGCCAGCATCACGTCGAGCTGTACGATGATCGCCATCAGACGAAGCTCTCGTTCTCGTCGGCGACGCGGCGTGCTTCGGCCATAACCTTCGCAATCACCAGAACGGCGCCGGCCATGAACAAGGTCGCGACATCCTGCGACCCGAAGCTGAGCGCAATCGAACGATGGTCTGCGCCGCGATACCACGTCAGTGCCAGCGAGATCGGCGCGTGCATCACGAAGCCGACGATCACGCTCGCGAACAGGGCGACCGCGACATGATTGAGTGCCGAAAGCGCGTCACGCGAAAACACGCGCCCGCGTGCGTAGAGAAAGAACAACCGGCTGAGCGACCACAGGGCCCACATTGTGAAGGCGGTTGCTGCCAACGCACAGGCCATAGCCACGACGCGTGCGGCCAGCGGCACGGCTGCATTGAGCGTGGCGCCCAGATGATCCATGTCGAGCTTTAGCCAATGGCTGTGGTCCGGATCGGCGAAGATCGTGATTACGACGATAGGCTGCAGCACGAAGCCGATGACAGATAGCCAGGCCATGATGCGCGAGAGCATGGCCAGATGGGTGCTGCTGGTTTCGTTTGGCATGGACGTCCTCGGTGCCACCGCATGGGGACGGTATCGCCGAAGAAAATTTCTGTCAAACGACAATTTATTTCTGTTTGGGAATTATTCCGGCGCCAGGGTCACCTTGATGCCGTCGATCTCGTCCGAGCAGGTGATCTGGCAGGAAAGGCGCGAATTGGCTTCGACGGCCAGCGCCATATCCAGCATGTCGGTCTCGGCATCGGAGGGCGCGGGCAGCTTGTCGTACCAGCCGTCCTCGACATAGACGTGACAGGTGGCGCAGGCGCAGGCGCCGCCGCATTCGGCGGTGATGGGCAGATCGGCGTCGCGCAGGATCTCCATCACGCTCCAGCCGTCGCGGCCTTCGATTTCCTGTGTGGCGCCGTTGCGGTCGGTGGCGATGATTTTCATATCGGTTCGTCTCTCGTGCGTGGTCAGGCGACGCCCAGTTTCTTCTGCAGATTGGACGACGAGGTCGTGTACTGGAAGCGCAGTTTTTCGTTCGGGCGCGCGATATGAAAGGCGGACTGTGCCATCAGCGCGGCTTCATGGAAGCCCGACAGGATCAGCTTCAGCTTGCCCGGATAGGTGTTGATGTCGCCGATCGCGAACAGGCCCGGCGTTTCGGTTTCGAACTTCGCCGTGTCCACCGGGATCAGGTTCTCGGTCAGGTTCAGGCCGAAATCTGCGATGGGGCCAAGCTTCATGGTCAGGCCGAAGAAGGGCAGGAAGGTATCGCAGTCATGGCGCCATTCCTTCTTGTCGGCGCCGGCCAGCGTAACAGCGTCGAGCTTGCCGTCTTCGCCATGCAGCGCTTTGACGCTGGCGACATGGAAGTTGACCTTGCCCTGCTCCACCAGCTCGCGCATCTGGTTGACGCTATGCTGGGCGGCGCGGAAACCGTCGCGGTGATGCACCAGCGTCAGCGATTTGGCGAGCGGCGCGAGATTGAGCGTCCAGTCGAGCGCGCTGTCGCCGCCGCCGGCGATGATGATGTTCTTGTCGCGAAACTGTTCCATCTTGCGCACGGCATAGAACACGGACTTGCCTTCATAGCCCTCGATGCCGGCAATCGGCGGACGCTTGGGCATGAAGCTGCCGCCGCCGGCCGCGATCACCAGCGCATGGGCGATGATCTCGGTGCCGGCATCGGTCGAGAGCTTCCAGCGGCCGTCCTCGAGTCTGGTCAATCCGTTGGCCATCTCGTTGAAATGGAACTGGGCGCCGAAGGGCTTGATCTGCTCCATCAGCCGGTCGGTCAACTCCTGGCCGGTGACGATGGGCAGGCCCGGAATGTCGTAGATCGGCTTTTCCGGATAGAGCTCGGTGCACTGCCCGCCGGGCCGGTCGAGGATGTCGACGAGGTGGCACTTCAGATCCAGAAGACCCAGCTCGAACACGGCGAACAGGCCGATGGGGCCCGCGCCGATAATGGCAATGTCGGTCTCGATGGGGGCCCCGCTGGGCGCTTCATTGGGCGAGCTCATTCTCTATTTCACACTCTCTCTGTGTACGACAAGAAGTACTCAAGCACATATATGTGAAAATGTCCGGCCGAACAATGGGGCCCATGCCCCGCCCACACAGCGATGTGCGCGCAGGGCTATAGCGAAGCCGACAGCCGAATCCAATTGCAAGCAGGGTCGCGGGTCGCGGGGGCCGGCGAAATCAGCGCCCGAGATAGGCCTCGATGAACCGGGCCACGGGGCGGGCGGCATTGTCGAGCCCGGCCAGCGCCTGGGCCGCGCCGGCGTCTTCCGGGGTCACGGGTTCGATGGCCGCGGCCGCATCGGCCATGGCGAAGGCGCCGATGCCGCGCGCCGCGCCCTTCAGCGAATGGGCGATCTCGCGCCAGCTTTTGTGGTCGCGATTGTCCAGCGCCGCATGAAGCTGCTGCAGAAGCAGTGCGGACTGGTCGAGGAAGAGCTGCAGCACCTCGGCATTGATGCCGGCATCGCCGCCCGTATAGCAGGCGAGATGGGCGAGATCGACGGGGCCTTGGGCGCGTGCGCCGGCTGCCGACATGAAACGTCTCCGGGATACCAGACCCGGAGAGCGTCGCAGACAGAGCTCAAACCGCTGTTAAGGCGCGCCGGCCCCGCGGGTTTCTCTGCTTTTATGGTTGCCGAAGGGTTACCGGCGGCGCGCCGTCAGACCGGCACGGCGCCACCCGGGAAGGGTGAGACGCCGAAAATATGCGCATGCGCGAAAAGGATGGCGACGAACAGGATCAGCGCCACCCAGAAGCGCCAGCCGAAGCTCTCCGACAGATGCAGCGGCGTCCGTCCCCGGATCACCGCGCCGAAAGGGATGTTGGAGGTCTGGGCGGCAAAGCCCTCCCAGGCCGCCCCCATCTTGCGCCGGCGTTTGGCGTCGATGGAGAAGGTGCCGAACAGCGCCAGCAGCGCGAAGGTGCCGAACAGGATCACCGAAGCCAGATCGGCATTGGCCGCCAGATGGAAACCCGCCCAAAGCACCACGCCCCACAGGAAAGGATGTCGGGTGATGCGCAGGACGCCGTGGACCACGCCTTGCTTGGCCACCGCGCCTTCTTGCTGGACCGACGTCGGATTGGCCGACAACAGGCCCTGCACACCCAACCAGAAGGCGATGGCGATGATGAGGATGCCCATATCGTGGACGCCGCGGCCCAGATTGTAGAGCACGTGATTGCCGGGCCCGGCCTGGGCGGCGTTGTAGGTCATGATCAGCCAGGCGATGGCCACCACTGAGGCCAGCGAGAACAGGGCCAGATAGGCCCGCTCGCCGATAATGCCGGTGATAACGTCGCGGGCCCGCGTCCCGGCGATCAACAGGTGCAGCCCCAGAAACACCGCCGCCGCCACTTCGAGCATCAACATGCATCCCTCCCCGGACTGGTTGGGCAAGACTCCCACGCCTCGGGCAGGCCCGCAAGCGCCCGCCCGCCCGCCGGAGTTCCCTGCCAACCCCCTCCGTTCACGGAAGAAAATGCAGTCCTTGCTCGCGCTCGGCGCCCACTAGGGTTAAGATGGCAACGTGGCTGAGTTCTGAGGGGCTTATCGTGGCGACGACCGGACCGGAACGGGGCCAACCCGTTCTTCTGCAGCCTGCCGACAATCTCGGTGATGAGCATGGTGCGAGCGCGTATCGGCCCCGCCGCCCGAAACCGGGCTATGCCCCCATGGTGTTGTCCGGTGTGTTGGGCGCGTTCTGGCTGGGCGCGGCCGGCGCCTATCTGTGGGGCTATTTCGGACCCACCGGGCTTGCCGCCCTCACCGTGCAGCAGCTCGCGATGCTGGCCTTCGCCACCGTCGTGCCGCCGGCGCTGATGCTGGCGACCGCTTGGGCGCTGGGCCGCGGCCTCGTCATGAGCCAGACGGCCGAGGCGCTGGCCGAAGTCACCGAGCGCCTGTTCACCGCCGACGAAACCTCTTCGCGCACCGCGGCCCGTCTCGGCCGCGCCGTGCGCCGCGAACTCGATGCCCTGAATGCCGGTCTCGATGGCGCCTTCGCGCGGCTGCGCGCGCTGGAAAGCGTGCTCGAAAACCAGATCGCCGCCATCGACGAAGCCGGTGCGCGTGTCGATGTGCGTGCCGATGCGGTGGCCGCACGCCTGTCGCAGGAACGCGATCGCATCGATGCCACGGCCGGCTCTCTCGCCGATGCCGCCGCGCGCGCCAGCGAAGTTGTGGCCGGCCGCACCGCGCAGCTCAAAGCCACCATCGAATCCGCCGAAGGCACGCTCAAGACGGCAGGAACGACTCTCGACAGTCATGCCGCCAATTTCCGCAATGCCGCCAACGCCGCCGCCGAAGCCCCGCACACGGCCGCCGTCGAACTCGATCGTCAGGCCAAGCGCATCGAAGCGGTGTCGGATGCCGCCATGGCGCGCGCCGAATTCGTTCTCGGCCGGCATGAGCGCCATCGCGGCGCCATGAACGAGATGCTGCAGCGTCTCAAGGATGAGAGCACCGGCTTCGAAGCGGCGCTGGGCGAACAGCGCGAAGCGATGGAGCAATCCATCGGCACGCTGGTGGCGCAAGCCGAAAGCTTTGAGAGCATGTCGGAAGAAGCCCAGCGTGGCATCGAGCAGATGATGGCGACTGCCGCCGCGCGTGCGGGTCAGCTCACCGCCAGTTTCACGCGCGAAGCCGAGCGCCTCAAGGAGTCGAGCGATGCTGCGGCCGCCTCGCTGTCGCGTATCGTCGGATCGCTGCACGAAGCCGGCGCCGGCGCGCAGGCGCTGATCGGCGAGACGGCCTCCGAAGCGCGCACCAATGCCAAGGCGCTGGTCGGCGAAGCCATGGCCGAATGCCAGCGCCTGGTGCAGGCTTCCAGCAACCTCGCCAGCGAGGCCCAGGACATCAAACAGACCCTTGCCAAGGCCGTCGAGGAAGTTGAGCGCCATCTGCTCACCCTGCCCGGCGTGGCGCAGCAGGAAGCGGCCCGTGTGCGCGAGATGGTGCGCAGCGAGACCGACGAAATTCTCGATCTGTCAGCGCGCACGCTTTCGACCATCCATGCCCGCACCGCCCAGCGTGGCGGGCCACGCGCGCAATCCGCTGGCGCGGCGGCCAGTGAAGAGAGCGATGGCGACGGGTTGCTCGGTCTGGCGCGCAAGCTCACCCAGCGGCCGCGCCGCAAGGAAATCGAAGGCAAGGGCTGGGAAATGAGCCAGCTTCTGGCTGCGGCTGAAGAGGGCGGCAAGGGCAGGGATCTCAAGCCCGTCGCGGCCGCCGCGCTTGGTGCATTGCAGGTCGCGCTCGCCGATCTCGCCATCGATCTCGACATGCTGGCCGGCGATGATGGGCCCAGCGACGAGGAATGGCGTCGTTACCTCTCCGGCGACCGCTCCGTGTTCGCGCGCCGCCTGGCACAGGTGATCGACAATGATGCGGTCAACCGCATCGCCACGCTCTATCGCGAGAATGCGCGCTTCCGCGACGCCGCCAACACCTATCTTGGCGAATTCGAGACGATGCTGGCGCGCGCCCATCAAGGCGATGGCGGCGGGCTTCTGGCCTCCTCGATCCTCAGCGCCGACACCGGCAAGATCTATCTGGCCATTGCCTATGCGCTGGGACGGTTATCCTGAGCGTTTGAGCCGCGCGGCATAGAAGCCGTCCATGCCGCCCTGTTCGGCGAGGTGTGAGGGCAGGGTGCGCAGATCGCCATCGTTGCTGATGAGCTCGCGCAAGCCGAACACATCGTCCGCTGTGACTGGCGCGCGCGTGAAGGCGTCGTTACGGGCGAGGAAATCGGCGATCTGCTCCGGCCCCTCTTCCGCTTCCAGCGAACACACGGCGAAGACCAGCATGCCGCCCGGCGCCACCATCTCGGCCGCCGCATCGATCAATTCGCCCGCCACGCCGGCGCACAGCGTCACATCCGAGGCCGCCTTGATCCAGGGCAGCTCGGGATGGCGGCGAATGGTGCCCGTGGCGCTGCAGGGCGCATCGAGCAACACCAGGGGCGCAAGCGCGGGCGGGCTGTAGTCGCGCAGATCGGCTTCGATGCATTCGGCATCAAGCTTCAACCGCGCCAGATTCTCTTTCAGCCGCGCCATGCGTGCGGGTTCGCGCTCGACCGCCGTGACCTTGGCGCCGCGCGCAACCAGTTCGGCCGTTTTGCCGCCCGGCGCCGCACACAGATCGATGACGCGCTGATCCCTCACATCGCCCAGCAGGCGCGCGGGCAAAGTCGCCGCGAAATCCTGCACCCACCACGCACCGTCATCATAGCCCGGCAGCGTATCGACGCGCACGCCATCGCGCAGCCGGAACACACCGCCCGGCATCGCGATTGCGTTTTCGATCTCGACGGCTTCACCCTTCATCACCAGATCGATCGGCGGCTGTTGCGCATGCATGGCGGCGATGGCGCGCACGGCCTCTTCGCCATAGGCTTCGCACCAGCGCGTCCACAGCCAGTCCGGCGTGTTGAGGCGGGCGGCATCCTGCGCCGCGATCGCGTCCGTGCCTTCGCGCGAAATGCGTCGCAGAACGGCATTGATCAGCGGCTTGAAATGTTTTGCCTTGGCATCGCGCATCGCCAGACGATTGGCGGCATCGACGGCGGCATGCGCGGCGACGTTCAGGAACAGAAGCTCGCAAGCCCCCGCCATCAGCAGTTCGAGCGTCGGCCCGGCCTTGTGCGGCGGCGGCGGTTTGGGCACGAAGCTGCGGATCAGCGCATCGAGCTGGCCGAAGCGGCGCAGCGTTTCGCCGGCAATGGCGCGCGCGAAGCCGGCATCGCGCGGTTCAAGCTTGCTCGCACCCAGAACGGAATCGATTGCGACATCGAGCGGACGGCGCTTGCGCAACACCTCGCCCAGAATGGCTTGCGCCGCGATGCGTGCGGCCAGGCCCGCCGGCGCGTCCGTCACGACCACGGGCTTTGCTTGGGCGCGGTCTGCCCCATGCGTTCGGCCATAGCATTGAGGCGCGCCACACGCTCGGCCGTCGAGGGATGGCTCGCGAACAATCCGGCCATGCCGCCATGCAGCGGGTTGATGATGAAGAGATGCGCCGTCGCCGGATGGGTATCGGCGGCCTTGTTGTCGATGCCCTCGGCCGCGTGCTCGATCCTCTGAAGCGCCGAGGCCAGCCATAGCGGGCGACCGGAGATCTCTGCGCCTTCGCGGTCGGCCTCATATTCGCGCGCGCGGCTGATCGCCATCTGCACCAGCATGGCGGCGATGGGCGCCATGATCGCGACCAGGATCATGCCCAGCCCGCCCAGCGGATTGTTGCGATTGTCATTGCCGCCGCCGAAACCGCCGAACATGCCCGCGAACATCGCGAAATTGGCCAGCATCGAAATCGCGCCGGCAATGGTCGCGGTGATGGTCATGGTCAGCGTGTCGCGATGCTTGATGTGGCTGAGTTCATGCGCCAGCACGCCGGCCAGTTCCTCATTGCCCACATGGCTCATCAGCCCGGTCGTGACGCAGACGGCCGCGTTTTCGGGATTGCGCCCGGTGGCAAAGGCATTGGGCTGCGGATTGTCGACGATATAGACCTTGGGCATCGGCAGCCCGGCGCGGTCCGCCAGTGTGGTGACGAGATGGACGAGGTCGGGCGCCGTGCGCGCGTCCACTTCGCGCGCGCCATACATGCGCAGCACCATCTTGTCCGAGTTCCAATAGGCGAAGAGATTGCTGCCGGCCGCGAAGACGAAGGCAATCGCCATGCCCGTCTGCCCGCCGATCGCATAGCCGACCACGAGGAACAGGGCCGTCATCGCGGCCATCAGGATCCCGGTACGCAGGATGTTCATGTCTTGCCGATTTGCCTTTCTCGCCTGCCGCATCCTAATAGGGCGGAGCAATTGAGAGATGTGGCCTGGAGCCCGCCCCGTCAAGCAATGAGCAAGCCGAACCAAACCCCCAGAGAGGCTGAGCGCGCAAAGGCCGCAGCGGTGGCCGCGCGCATCCGCGAGGCGGGCGCACGCGCCCGCGCCGAGGCCGAGGCCCGCCGCGCGGCGGCCGAAAATCCGGCGGAACAGCCGCCTGAAGCCCCGGTCGAGCTCGGCGGGCGCAAGGGTCCGGAACCCACCCGCTTCGGCGATTGGGAGAAGAAAGGCATCGTCTCGGATTTCTGAGTGGCGCAGTAGGACTTGATTGCCGGCCCCGGCGGGTCCATCTAAAGTGTTGCGAATTGGAACCGCTCCAAAATGAGCGGATCGGAGAGTTACATGTTCATCCAGACCGAATCCACGCCGAACCCGGCCACGCTGAAATTCCTCCCTGGCCGCGAGGTTATGGGCGAAGCCGCCGTGGCCGATTTTCCGGATGCCGAGGCGGCCGCCCGCTCGCCGCTGGCCGCGGCCCTGTTCGCGATCCCCTCGGTCTCGCGCGTCTTCTTCGGTGCCGATTTCATCTCGGTGACCAAGGGCGAGGGCGAATGGCAGCACCTCAAGCCCGCCATCCTCGGCGCCATCATGGAGCATTTCACGCAAGGCCGTCCGCTGATCGAAGGCGATGCCGGCGAAGCGGGCGAAGACGACAAGGTCTATGAAGGTGAAGAGGCCGAGATCGTCGAGCAGATCCGCGAGCTCATCGAAACGCGCGTGCGCCCGGCCGTGGCCAATGACGGCGGCGACATCATCTTCAAGGGGTATGACGGCGCGACCGGCATCGTCTCGCTGCACATGCGCGGCTCCTGCGCCGGCTGCCCGTCTTCCACGATCACGCTCAAGAGCGGTATCGAGAACATGCTGCGCCACTACGTGCCCGAAGTGAGCGCCGTCGAAGCGGTCTGAGGGCACGCTCGATTGCACGGGGCGCCGTTCGCTTCTAAAGCTTGGATTGCGATTCGAGAGCGACCGCCCATGTCCGAGACCAGTTCGACCATGCCCCACGCCGTCAATGACGACGCGCTGGATCAGATTTTCCGCGCCGCGCGCACGCACAACAAATGGCAGGAAAAGCCCGTCAGCCCGGCGCTTTTGATGGCGCTCTACGATCTGATGCGCATGGGTCCGACATCCGCCAACACCTCGCCCGCGCGCATCCTGTTCGTGACCTCGCCCGAGGCCAAGGCGCGCCTCAAGCCGCATCTGGCGCCCGGCAATGTCGACAAGACAATGGCCGCGCCGGTCACGGCCATCATCGCCCACGATCTCAAATTCGCCGAGCAGATGCCGAAACTGTTTCCGGCACGTCCGCAAATGAAGGATGCGTTCCAGGACGAAAAGGCGGCCGCCCTCTCCGCCTTCCGCAATGGCTCGCTACAGGGCGGCTATTTCATTATCGCAGCGCGCGCGCTGGGGCTCGATTGCGGACCGATGTCAGGCTTCAACAATGACGGCGTCGACGCCGAATTTTTCCCCAAAGGCACGGTGAAGTCGAACTTCCTGTGCAATCTCGGTTATGGCGATCCGGCGGGCGTGTACCCGCGCAACCCGAGGCTCTCCTTCGATGAGGCCTGCCAAATCCTCTGAGGCGCCAAAGCGCGCACCGGTCCCATGAAACTTCTCGCCGTCGATACCGCGCTCGGCGCCTGCTCGGTCGCCGTGCTGAATGGCGCGACCGTGCTGGCCCATCGCTTCGAGATCATGGAGCGCGGCCATGCCGAGGCGCTGGCCCCCATGGTCGAGGCGGCGATGGCCGAGGCGGGGCTGGCCTTTTCGGCCCTCGATCGTCTCGCCGTCACCACCGGCCCGGGCACCTTCACCGGCCAGCGTGTCGGCCTGGCCTTTATGCGCGGGCTCCGGGTGGCGCTGAAGAGGCCGCTGGTCGGCATCACCACCCTCCACGCCATGGCCGCCGCCGCGTTGGCGCAGACCGGTGCCGGCGCTACCGCTGCGATCCACGATGCCCGCCGCGGCGAGGTCTATCTGGAGGCGATCACCGCTGACGGCCCGCTCCTGGGTGTCCAGATTCAGCCCTTCGACGAGGCAATTTCCTTGTTGAAACAGGCGCTTCCACTCGGAACGCGGCTGGCGTTGGCCGGCACGGCGGCGCCCGCCGCGGCCGAAGCCCTGGCCGGGATGGATGTGGTGGCGACCGCCATCGCCCAGCCCGACGCCCTTTGGGTGGCCCGCTTGGCCGCCGCCTTGCCCGCGCCCGAAGGCCCGCCGCGCCCCCTCTATCTGCGCGCGCCCGACGCCAAGCTGCCGTCCCGCCCGGGGGGTAAGTGATGGCGGTCCGCATCCGTCCCGCCAGCGTGACCGACATCCAGACCCTGGCCGCGCTCCAAAGCGCGAGTTTCGAGGATCTGTGGTCGCCCGGCGCCATGGAGGATCTTCTGGGCATGCCCGGGGCTTTTGCCTTGATCGCCGAGCAGGATGGCGCCGCGCGCGGCTTCGTCCTGGCCCGGGCGGCGGCGGGCGAGGCTGAAATCCTCTCGGTCGCCGTCCATGCCACGGCCCGGCGGCAGGGCCTGGGCCGGATCCTGCTTCAGGCCGCGCTGGCCGAGGCCGCCTCGCGCGGGGCCGGGGTCATGTTTCTTGAAGTTGCGGTGGACAATGAGGCGGGGCTTGGTCTCTATACCGCGCTCGGCTTTGGCGAGGCCGGGCGCCGCCGGGCCTATTATCCGCGCGGCAGCGGGCCCGCCGTCGATGCCCTGATCCTGAAAGTGGATTTGCCGCAGCATTTCTGACCGGGCGGCAATGAAGCTTGGGAAAGGGCACCCAACCCGGGTAAAGTCCAGCAGAGGCGGGAGGTAAACCATATCGTGACGCGGATCGAGACCCTGTGCGCCGAAAAGGGGCTTCGGATGACCGAACAGCGCCGCGTGATCGCGCGCGTCCTGTCCGACGCCATCGACCATCCCGACGCCGAAGAACTCTATCGTCGGGCCTCGGCGATCGACCCGCACATCTCCATCGCCACGGTCTACCGCACGGTCAAGCTGTTCGAGGATGCCGGCATTCTCGAGCGCCATGATTTCCGCGACGGCCGTTCGCGCTATGAAGAGGTGCCCGATTCCCATCACGACCACCTGATCGACATCCAGTCGGGCAAGGTCGTCGAATTCCGCAATGAGGAGATCGAGAAGCTGCAGCGGCTGATCGCCGAGGAGCTTGGCTTCGAGCTGGTCGATCACCGCCTCGAACTTTACGGCGTTCCCAGAGGCGCGAAGCCTCCGGGCGGCGGAACCGGAAACTAGGCAGCGAGATTCGTATGCAGTCTCTGCGCGCAGCGGTCCTTCTGTTCGTATTCGTGTTCGTCACGCTGGTGCTGATCCCGTGGCAGAGCACGGCGCTGCGCTACAAGCGCCCGCGGCGCAAAACCTTCCCGCAGCGTTATCACCGCTTTCTCTGCCGCATCTTTGGTATCCGCCTGCGCGTGATCGGCACGCCGGTGCAGGGCCAGGGCGTGCTGATGATCTCCAACCACACCTCGTGGCTCGACATTCTGATTTTGTCGGCGGCGGCGCGCGTGTCTTTCGTCGCCAAGGCGGAGGTGCAGAGCTGGCCCTTCTTCTCGACGCTCGCCAAGCTGCAAGAGACGGTGTTCGTCGATCGCGTCCGCCGCTCGCAGACGGGGGCGGCGCGCGATCAGATCCGTGATCGGCTCAAATCCGGCGATGCGTTGGTGCTGTTCCCCGAGGGCACCTCGAACGACGGCAATCGCGTGCTGCCTTTCAAGAGCGCGCTGATGGGCGCGGCCGAAGCCGAACTCGGAACCGATGCCGCCGGCAATGTCCGGCACGTGCCGGTGCAGCCGGTCTCGGTCGCCTATGTCGGCGTTCATGGCATGCCCATGGGCCGCGAATATCGTCCGCTCTTCGCCTGGTATGGCGATATGGAGCTGGTGCCGCATCTGTGGGAAGCGCTCAAGACCGGCCCGATCGAGGTCGTGGTCGAGTTCCACAAGCCGATGACGGTCGATTCCGTGGGCGGCCGCAAGGCGCTGGCCACCATCGCCGAAGTCATGATCCGCCGCGGCCAGGCCCGGGCGCTGGCCGGCCTCGTGCCGGTGCCGGAAGAGGCCGGCAGCGCGGGCGAGGCGGCCTCGGCCGATCTCACCGAGGCTGTGGCTTAAGGCTGTCACACCGGCGGGTTTGCGGATTCGGCCCCATCGCTCTTATAAGGCGGGCCCAATAGTCCGGTTTTCGTTCTGCATCGAAGGCACATGAAGAAGCTCTTCATCAAGACCTATGGCTGCCAGATGAACGTCTATGATTCCGCTCGCATGGCGGATCTCTTGGCGCCGCTTGGCTATGCCCCGGCGCACGCGCCGGACGATGCGGATATGGTGATCCTCAACACCTGCCATATCCGCGAAAAGGCGGCCGAGAAGGTCTATTCCGAACTGGGCCGCCTGCGTCTCCTTAAGGATGAAAAGGCGCAAGCCGGCGCGCGCATGGTGATCGCGGTCGCCGGTTGCGTGGCCCAGGCCGAAGGCGCCGAGATCGTGGCCCGCCAGCCGGCGGTCGATATTGTCGTCGGGCCGCAATCCTATCACCGCCTGCCGGAGATGATCGCCAAGATCGCCCGTGGCACCGGCCATGCGCTGGAAACCGAATTTCCGGCCGAGGACAAGTTCGACGCCCTGCCCGATGACGGTGCAGTGTCCGGTCCGACGGCGTTTCTCACCGTGCAGGAAGGTTGCGACAAGTTCTGCACCTTCTGCGTGGTGCCCTATACGCGCGGCGCCGAATTCTCGCGGCCGGTCACGCAGATCCTCGCCGAAGCGCGGCGGCTGGCCAGCCATGGCGTGCGCGAGATCACGCTTCTGGGTCAGAACGTCAACGCCTATGCGGCCGAAGGCCCGGACGGCAAGGACTGGTCGCTGGCCCGCCTGATCCGCGAACTGGCTGAGATCGACGGCCTTGATCGCCTGCGCTTCACCACCTCGCATCCGCGCGACATGGCAGACGATCTCATCGCCGCCCATGCGCAAGTGCCGCAACTGATGCCCTATCTGCATCTGCCGGTGCAATCGGGCTCGGACCGCATCCTCGAAGCCATGAACCGCCAGCACAAGTCGGACATGTATCTGCGTCTGGTCGAGCGCATTCGCGCCGCCCGTCCCGATCTTGCGCTGTCGGGCGACTTCATTGTCGGTTTCCCCGGCGAGAGCGACGAAGATTTCGAAGCGACGATGCAGCTCGTGCGCGATGTGAATTACGCGCAGGCCTATTCCTTCAAATACAGTCCGCGCCCCGGCACGCCGGCATCGACGGCCGGCCGTCAGGTGCCGGAAGATGTGAAATCGGCTCGTCTCGCGGCGCTGCAGGATTTGCTTGGCGAACAGCAGGATGCGTTCAACGCCGCCTGCGCCGGCCGCGAAATGGATGTGCTGTTCGAAAAGCCGGGCCGCAAGCCGGGTCAGGCTGTCGGCCGTTCGCCCTATCTGCAGGCCGTCCATGTCGATGGCGCGGCCGATCTGATCGGCCAGATCCGCCGCGTGCGCATCGCAGAGGCGAAGACCAATTCGCTGCGTGGCGAATTCATCACCACGCGCGAAGCCGAACTCGAGGGGGCGAATTGAGTCCGTCCCGCTCGTCCGCGAAACCCGCTAAAGGCGCCACCAAGGAGCAGGTGACGCTCGAATTTCCGGACAACAAGCTTCTGGCCGCGCTCAGCGGCCCGCATGCCAAGAATTTCGTGCGCATCGAACAGAAGCTGCGGGTTCGCATCGCCACGCGCGGCAATCTCGTTCTGGTCGAAGGCGCGCCCGATATGCGCGAACAGGCCGCCGCCGTGCTGCGCGCGCTCTACGCCCGCATCGAATCTGGCGAGGAATCGGGCCCGGCCGAAGTCGATGCCGAAATCCGTTTCGCCACGCATGAGCGCCCGACATTGCCGGGCGGTGATTTCGGCGTGCCATCCGTCCGCACAGCCGCCAGCCGCGTCACGCGCGCGCGGTCTCCGGCGCAGGCCGCCTATCTCGATCTGATGCGCACCCATCCGCTGGTCTTCGGCGTTGGGCCCGCGGGCACCGGCAAGACCTATCTTGCTGCCGCCTTCGGCGCGCATCTGCTTTATGAGCGGCGCATCGAAAGGCTGATCCTGTCGCGCCCCGCGCTCGAGGCCGGCGAACGGCTCGGCTTCTTGCCCGGCGATCTCCGGGAAAAGATCGATCCCTATCTGCGTCCGCTCTACGACGCGTTGTTCGACGTGCTCGGCGACCAGGCGCCCAAGCTGATGGAGCAGGGCACGATCGAAGTGGCGCCGCTGGCCTTCATGCGCGGGCGCACCCTGGCGCGCGCCTTCGTCATTCTCGATGAGGCGCAGAACTGCTCCTCCGCGCAGATGCGCATGTTCCTGACGCGGCTGGGCGAGGATTCGCGCATGGTGGTGTGCGGCGACAGCACCCAAAGCGATCTGCCTGGTGGCCGCGCCGAAGGCCTGAATGAGGCGCTTGCCGTGCTTGGCGGCGTGGAGGGCGTGGCCGTGGCCCGCTTCTCCGACAAGGATGTGGTGCGTCATGCCCTCGTCACCCGGATCGTGCGTGCCTATAGTGGCGGCAGCGCAACGGCCGATGTCCCGGGAGTTGCGGCCCCGGCGGATGGCCGGGCCAAGCCGCGGAAGAGCGACGGATGACATCCTCGGGCCCCAAGGCCAAGCGGGCGGCACCGGCCAGGCCGCGTATCGAATTTGTCATCGAAGACCCACACTGGCGCCAAGCCGGTCTCAGGCCCGCCCTGCGGCGGGCGGCGGCTAGGGCCCTCGCCCGTGAAGGGGCCGATGGCGGCGTCACCATTCTTCTGGCAGACGATGCCGCCCTCCATCGCCTCAATCGCGAATTCCGGGGAAAGAACAAGCCCACCAATGTCTTGTCCTTCCCCGCGGCGGAAAATCCGGAGGGCCATCTCGGCGATATCGCCATCGCCCATGGCGTGAGCGCTGGCGAGGCACGCGCGGCAGGCAAGGATTTCGCCGATCATGCCGCGCATCTCGTCGTGCATGGCGTCCTGCACCTTTTGGGGTACGATCACGAAACAGATGCCGAAGCCGGTGTGATGGAGCCGCTGGAAAGCGAAATCCTGGCCGGCCTCGGCATCGCCGATCCCTACGCGGCCACAGTGACGGCCTGAAGACCGAGATGCCTGACGACGACCCTGGACCAACTCCGCATACCAACGGCGCCGATGATGGCGCTTCCGTCTCGCTATGGAAGCGCGTGGCGCAGGCGCTGCGCGGCGAAAGCGGCACCAAATCCATTCGCGAGAGCCTCGAAGAGGTGCTGGAGGAAAGTGCGCGCGGCGACGAAGCGCTGTCGCCGCAGGAACGCGTCATGCTCGCGAACCTGCTCAAATTCGGCGAATTGCGCGTCGACGATGTCATGGTGCCGCGCGCCGATATTGTGGCGGTGGAGGAATCGATCTCGCTCAGCGAATTGGTGAGCGCCTTCCGCGAGGCGCAGCATTCGCGCCTGCCGCTCTATCGCGAAACGCTCGACGATCCCACGGGACTCATCCACATCAAGGATGTCCTGTCCCTGGTCGAGATCGGGCCGGGCGGCTTGATGCGCTGGCAGGACGTGCCGATCACCAAGATCCGGCGCGAGCTATTGTTCGTGCCGCCCTCCATGCCGGCGCGTGAGCTGCTGTTGAAGATGCAGGCGACGCATATGCACCTGGCCCTCGTCATCGACGAATATGGTGGCACTGACGGCCTCGTTTCGATCGAGGATCTGGTCGAGGAGATCGTCGGCGATATCGATGACGAGCATGATGTCGATGAGGCGCCGCAGCTGCGGCCGCTCGCGAACGGCGCCTATGATGCCGATGCCCGCCTCGACCTCGAGGATTTCAAGGAAGAGACCGGCATCGCGCTCGCGCCCACCGATCCCGATGAAGAGGTCGATACGCTGGGCGGCCTGGTCGTCTCCCTTCTCGGGCGGGTGCCGCAGCGCGGCGAGATCGTGCCCTATCCGGACACCTATGAGTTCGAAGTGCTGGAGGCCGATCCGCGCCGCGTCAAACGCTTGCGCATCCGCCCTGCCCGCGCGCCCTCGGCCGAGGGTGCACGCTGAGCATGGCGGGCCGTGTGACCGGATCGCTTTCTTTCGCGCGCCTGCATGGCTTCGCCGGACGGGTCGGCGATGGTGTGCGCGGTCTCACCGGCTGGCGCCGTTTTGTCTTTGCCGTCGTCGTCGGCCTGTTCTCGGCGCTGGCCTTCGCGCCCTATGGTCTGTTTCCCTTCTTGCTGATCGGCTTTGCCGCGCTGGTGCTTCTGATCGATGGCGCGGCGGCGCGGCCGAAGCCGATCCGCAATGCCGCGTTTGTGGGTTGGGCCTTTGGCTATGGCCATTTCCTCGCCGGGCTCTATTGGGTGACTTACGCTTTCCTGGTCGATCCCGGCGCCCATGCCTGGCAGATCCCCTTTGTGCTGGTTTTCTTTCCCGGCGGGCTCGCGCTGTTTCCGGCCGCGGCCTCTGCGGCTGCGGCCTGGTTCTGGCGCAAGGGCTACACGCGCATCTTCCTCTTTGCCGCCGCTTATGCGGTGGCCGAATATCTGCGCGGCCACGTCCTCACGGGCTTTCCCTGGAACCTGCCGGCCTATGGCTGGGCCGCCTCTCTGGGCGTGCTGCAAAGCGCGAGTGTCGTCGGCGCGTATGGCTTGTCGCTTCTGACGATATTGTTCGGCGCATCGCTGGCGGCATTCGGCGATCGTGGGCGTCATGGCTGGGTGTTGCCCGCAGCGATGAGCGTCGCGTTCATCGCGCTATGGGGCGCGGGGCTTGCGCGGCTGGCCGAACATCCCACGCGTTTCGTGCCGAAGGTGCAATTGCGCCTGGTCCAGCCCGATGTGCCGCAGGATCAGAAATATCTGCCGCAGGATCGCTACCGGAACTGGGAGCGGCTGATCACGCTCAGCGTAGAGAAAAGGGGCCCCGCACCGACCCATATCGTCTGGCCGGAAGCGGCGCCGCCATTCCTGCTCGCGCGCACGCGCTGGGCGCTCGACGATGTGGCGCGACTGACGGCCAATGGCACGGTGCTGATGACGGGCGCCGCCCGCGCCGTGCGCGAGGCTCATGGCAAACCCCTTTTCTACAACAGCTTTTTCATCTTCGGGCGCGGCGGCCGGCTGCTCGACGTCTACGACAAATTTCACCTCGTGCCCTTTGGCGAATATCTGCCATGGCCGGGCGTCCTGAACGCGCTCGGCCTGTCCAAACTGGTTAACATGCCGGGCAGCTTTTCATCCGGCGACGGTCCCCACACTTACGCCGTGCCGGGTGCGCCGCCGGTTGGCCCACTGATCTGCTACGAGGTGATCTTTCCCGGTGCGGTTGTGGGGCCGGTGCGGCCCGCATGGCTGGTTAACGTCACTGATGATTCGTGGTTTGGCCCGCCAGAGTCATCTGGACCGCCGCAACATCTGCTGACAGCACGCGTTCGGGCCATCGAAGAGGGTTTGCCGATTGCCCGTGCGGCGAATACAGGCATCTCGGCCATTATCGATCCATTGGGCAGACTCGTCTCGATGCTGGGATCAGGTAGAATGGGCGTGGTCGACAGCGGGCTACCGGCAGCCCTTCGCCCTACCCTTTACGCACGTTTCGGCGATTGGGCCTTCCTTGTTTTGCTCTTCTCTTGCGTTTCCATCGCCTACATTGGGGCTCGTCAGCGGCATTAAATCTTTGTCAACAAGCCCTTTCCGTAGGCGTGGAAATATGCCTAAGTTCCGAAAAGGAAACGAGATTTTGAAACCGGCCGTGCCCAAGAAACAAGCAAATCCCATCGATGGACAAGTGGGCAACCGCGTCCGGTTGCGCCGCATGCTGATCGGAATGAGCCAGGAGAAGCTGGGAGAGCTTCTTGGCCTCACCTTCCAGCAGGTCCAGAAATATGAGAAGGGCGTCAACCGCATCGGTGCGGGTCGTCTCTTCCATGTGGCCCAGATTCTCGGCGTGCCGATCGAATATTTCTACGAAGGCGTGGTCGAGCAGCTTCCGGGCAGCGCAAACGGATTTGCCGAGGATGCGGGCCGTCCGCCGGTGATGGAATTCCTCTCGAGCGGCGAAGGGCTGCAGCTCAGCCTGGCCTTCATGCGTATCAAGGATGCCAAGGTCCGCAAACGCGTGCTCGAACTCGTCAAGAGTCTGGCCGAGGATGTCGACGAGGACGACAAAGCCAAAAGCTGATCCTGGGTCAGCTGTCGCGTTTGCGCGCGGCCTTCTCGTCCAGCCCCGACTGGTGCGTGCGTGCGTCCAGCGCCGCATAGACATCGCCCGGCGTCAGATCGCATGCCGTCCACAGCACCATCAGATGATAGAGCAGGTCCGCGGATTCGGCGGCCAGCGCGGCTTTGTCCTGCGCCACGGCGGCGAGCGCCGTTTCCACGCCTTCCTCGCCCAGCTTCTTGGCGATCTTGAGCGTGCCTTGGCTCAGGAGCTTCGCCGTATAGGACGATGACGGGTCGGCCCCCTTGCGGGCCTCGACGGTCGCGAACAGGCGGTCGATGGGATGTTGCTCAGCCATAGCCGCTTTCTAATCCGCTGTGGCCCGGAACGCCAAGCCTCAATTCGCGCCGTGTCTAGCGCTCGGTATAGATCGCCAGCTTCAAGGCCGGATCGTCATTGGCCTGAAAGCTCGCATAGGCGAAGCGCCGTGCTCCGCGCACAGGATGATGCAGCACCTTCTCGCCGGACACGACGGCATCGATATCGTGCGCCACCCACCAGTCGGAAAATTCCGGGCTGGAACTGCGCAGCCGTTCGACAAGGCTGATGAAAGACGGGTCGTCGGCCCACAAATCATGGGTGGTACGGAAGCGGGCCAGGATGCGTCTGGCTTCCTGTTGCCAGCCGTCGGCGAACAAGGCCCGCGCTTCAGGATCGGTGAACACATAGAGCAGGACATTGCGGTCCGCATCGCCCCGCCTGGCAAAGGCGGGGAAGAGATCGGCCGCCGCCTCGTTCCAGAGCAGAATGTCCCAACGCCGTCCCGTCACATAGGCAGGCTGGTTCAGGTTCTCGACGAGATACCGCAGCGAATCCGGCACCGTTTCGCGCAGGAAGGGATGACTGGATGCATCGCGGGCCAGGGTTCGCAGATGCGCATGCTCCGTGCCGTTCAGCAGCAGGGCCCGGGCCAGCGCGTCGACCGTTGTCGGCGATGGCCGCGCCGAGCGGCCTTGTTCGAGGCGGATATACCAGTCGACGCCGATGCCCGCGCGTTCGGCCACTTCTTCGCGCCGCAGCCCGGCTGCGCGGCGGCGATGGCTGCTGGCGAGGCCGACCGTCTCCGGCGCCAGCTTCTGGCGTCGCGACCGCAGGAACTCGCCCAGCGCATTGTTCGATCCGTCCGGCATGGTGCTCCAAAGGGGGGCCCGCTCAATCCCAGGATAATAGCAGTCCTTCCCGCGGTGACGAGAGTGGCGAGAATGGTGTGGTCCCAGTCCATAAAACCATTCCAAGAGGATCGCCATGAAAGCCGCCGTCCTGAAGGCGTTCGGAACGCCGCTCGCCATCGAAACCATGCCCGATCCCGTACTGGGCACCGGCGAGGTGATTGTCGATGTCGCCGCCGCAGGCGTGCTCGCCTATGCGGGCGAGGTCTATGCCGGCCGTCGCAATTATCGTCTCGATCTGCCCGTGGTGCCGGGCACGGGCAGCATCGGCCGGGTTCGCGCTGTCGGTCCTGATGCCACGAAGCTCAAGCAGGGCGATTGGGTCTATTGCGACCCGACCGTGCGTTCGCGAGATGATGCGCTATCGCCCGATATCACGCTGTTGGCCTTGAGCGCCGGCAGCGATGGCGGGCTTAAGCTGCAGCAGCACTTCCGCAATGGCGGATTTGCCGAACAGGTGATGATGCCGACCGAGAATGTGACGCCGATCGGCGCCATCGATCCCGCCGATGCCGGTCGTTGGTGCACGCTTGGCGCGCTGCTGGTGCCTTATGGCGGGCTTGATGCGATCGGGTTCAAAGCCGGGGAGATCGTTGTCGTCAGCGGCGCCACGGGCAAGTTCGGCAGCGCCGCAGTTGCCGTGGCGCTGGCCATGGGCGCGGCCTGCGTGATCGCGACCGGCCGCAACCGTGCGGCGCTGGACGAACTGTCCCGTCGTTACGGCGCCCGCGTCCGTCCCGTGCCGATGACCGGAAACGAGGCGGACGACCGCGCGCGGATCGTGCACGCGGCGCCGGGCGCGATCGATTGCGTGCTCGATATCCTGCCGCCCGCCGCAAGCCCGGTTCAGGCGCGCACGGCTGTCATGACGGTTCGCGCCGGCGGCCGCGTTGCGCTGATGGGTGGCGTCGGCATGTTAGGCGATGGCGGGTTGGACCTGCCCTATCCCTGGCTCATGCGCAACAACATCACCATCCGCGGCCAATGGATGTATCCGCGTGCGGCTCCGGTTTCCGTGATCGCCATGATCCGCGCAGGCCTGATCGATCTCGCCCACTACGAAGTGACGGAATTCGGGCTCGATGACGTCAATGTGGCCATCGACCATGCCGCCGAAGCGGCCGGTCCTTTCACGGCGACGGTACTGCGTCCCGACGCCTAGTTGGCCGCGCTGTCGAGCACGCGCCGCGCGATCACCTGCGCCTGGATCTCGGCGGCGCCCTCGAAGATATTGAGGATGCGCGCGTCGCAGAGTACGCGGCTGATCGGATATTCGAGCGCAAAGCCGTTGCCGCCATGGATCTGCAGCGCATTGTCGGCCGAGGCCCAGGCCACGCGCGCGGCCAGCAGCTTGGCCATGCCGGCTTCCAGATCGCAGCGCCGGCCTTCGTCCTTTTCGCGCGCGGCGAAATAGGCGATCTGCCGCGCCACGGCGATCTCGACCGCCATCATCGCCAGCTTGTCGCGAACGCGCGGGAATTCGATGATGGCTTTGCCGAATTGCTGACGCTCCAGCGCATATTTGAGGCCGAGATCGAGCGCACACATGGCCACGCCCACCGCGCGCGCCGCCGTTTGAATGCGGGCGGATTCGAAAGTCTGCATCAGCTGTTTGAAGCCCTGCCCCTCTTCGCTGCCGAGAAGGTTTGCCGCCGGCACTTCGAAGCCGTCGAAGCCGATCTCATATTCCTTCATGCCGCGATAACCGAGCACCTGGATTTCGCCGCCACTCATGCCGTGCGCGGGGAACGGTTCGGCATCCGTGCCGCGCGGTTTCTCCGCCAGCAGCATGGAGAGGCCGCGATAATTTTTTGTGTTTGGATCAGTGCGCACCAGGAGCGTCATCACATCGGCGCGCGCGGCATGGGTGATCCAGGTCTTGTTGCCATGGATCTTGTAGACATCGCCGTCTTTCACCGCGCGCGTGCGCAGGCTGCCGAGGTCGGAGCCCGTATTGGGTTCGGTGAAGACGGCGGTCGGCAGTCTCTCGCCGCTCGCAATCAAAGGAAGCCAGTGTTCGCGCTGTTCTTTGGTCGCGCCGCACAGGATCAGTTCGGCTGCAATCTCCGAACGCGTGCCGAGCGAGCCCACACCGATATAACCGCGCGACAATTCTTCGGAGACGACACACATCGCCATCTTCGAAAGTCCGGCCCCGCCATACTCTTCGGGAATGGTGAGCCCGAACACGCCCAGCGCGCTCATCTCCTGGACGACCTCGAGCGGAATCAGCTCGTCTTTCAGATGCCAGTCATGCGCGAAAGGCGCGACCCGCTCCTGCGCGAAGCGGAAGAACTGTTCGCGCACCATGCCCATCGTGTCGTCGAGGCCGGGATCGCCGTAATGCATCGCGCCGGCATGCTTGGCGAGGTAATGCGCGATGGATGCGCGCACTTCGCGCCGGGTGCCAAACGCGATCAGCTCGCGCACGGGTTCTGTCTTGAAACCCGTGATGTCGTCGTCGGAGAGGCCCAGATCGGTCAGCCGCAGCATTTCGTTCTGGCTCATGGGAATGCCGCCGGCGAGCTGGGCGAGATATTCGCCGAAGGCCGCTTGCAGGATCAGATGCTCGATCTCGCCAAAACGCTTCTCGCGGTCGAGTTCGCGGCCCCAGCGCACCATCTGGCGCAAGGCTTCGACATAGGTGGCCAGCCAGGCGAGGCCATGGGCTTCATGTTGATGAGCCTCGAGCGCGGCTGGCGCGATCTTGTCGCCGTCGCTGAGGCTCGCGCGCAACGCGGCTTTCGCCGCGCTCAGCAAACCTTCAGCCGCGAACAGGGCTTCCTCGCAGCGGGCAAGAAGATGGGGAATGATAACGTCGCGATCTGCCATGGTTCCTGACCGAAAATATCTTGCGGCCAGACCATAGCGAGGTTCTTGCGGCAGTGCACCATGAAGGTGGGCCAAGTGGGCGAAAGATCGCGGGCCGCTTCTGCCCCCACGGCAAGTGCGCCTATCGTGCGCGCGCCACCTCAACCAGCATCGACAATTTGACGCCGGTGATGGCGTTCTTCACGCCAAGCCGCACCGCGCCGTGATCGGCGGCGGAAAAGGTCAGGATCGTGTGGCCGCGCGCGCCATGTCCTTCAAAGCTGGTGCTGCCGAGCATCAGCTCGGGCGCAGTGTCGCCCGCCAGCTTCCAGCGTCCCGGCAGTTTGACCAGCAGCGTGTCGCCGGTCGCGACCGACACCGTGCCGCCGGCATTGGCGGTCGTCGCCACCACGGTCTTTGCCGCGGCCGGCGCCGCCGCTCCAAGCGAAACGATCATTGCGGCCGCGGCGGCCTTCAGGAATCTCGTGCGCATGCACCTGCCCTCTTCTTCTGAATCGAGGCCAAGTGTAACGCGTGCGGCCGCAGCTGCCGCCTCAAAGCTTTGTCATGATCGTGCGATCATCGCGGGGTGGTTCAGGCCGCACCGCCCTCCACCACATCCTCGAAGGTGCGAAGGCCGGGTTTCTGCGCATTGACCAGCACCGCCATGTTCCCTGGCAGGTGCTCGTTCTTCCACATCTTCATATGGGCGCGCGGAATATCCTTCCAGGTGAACACCTCGCTCATGCAGGGATCGAGGCGTCGCTCGACCATCAGCCGGTTGGCCTGGCTGGCCTGATAGAGATTGGCGAAGTGCGAACCCTGAATGCGCTTCTGCCGCATCCACACATAGCGCGCATCGAAGGTGATGTTGTAGCCGGTGGTGCCGGCGCAGAACACGACCATGCCGCCGCGCTTCACGACCAGGCACGAGACCGGGAAGGTCGCTTCGCCGGGATGCTCGAACACCATGTCGACGTCGTTGCCCTTGCCGGTGATCTCCCAGATCGCCTTGCCGAATTTGCGCGCCTCCTTGGTCCAGGCGTCGTATTCGGGCGTGTTGACCGTGGGCATCTGGCCCCAGCAATTGAAATCCTTGCGGTTGATGACGCCCTTGGCGCCGAGCGACAGCACGAATTCGCGCTTGGTCTCGTCGGAGATGACGCCGATGGCGTTGGCCCCCGACACCGCGCAAAGCTGCACGGCGAATGAGCCGAGGCCGCCGCTCGCCCCCCACACCAGCACATTGTGGCCGGGGCGCAGGATGTGCGGGCGATGGCCGAAGAACATGCGATAGGTCGTCGCCAAGGTCAGCGTGTAGCAGGCGCTTTCTTCCCAGGTCAGGTGCTTGGGGCGCTCCATCAATTGGCGGTCCTGCACGCGCGCGAATTGTGCGAAGGATCCGTCCGGCGTCTCGTAACCCCAGATGCGCTGGCTCGGCGAGAACATCGGGTCGCCGCCATTGCATTCTTCGTCGTCGCCGTCGTCCTGATTGCAATGGACCACGACTTCGTCTCCGACCTTCCAGCGAGTCACCTTCGAGCCCACGGCCCAGACGATGCCCGACGCATCGGAGCCGGCGATGTGATAGGGATTTTTGTGCCCGTCGATGGGCGAAATCGGCGTGCCGAGCGCGGCCCACACGCCGTTGTAATTGACGCCCGCCGCCATCACGAGGATCAGCACGTCGTGGGAATCCAGCTCCCAGGTCGGCACCACTTCCAACTGCATGGAGGTTTCGGGCGGCCCGTGCCGCTCCTTGCGAATGGTCCAGGCATACATGTTTTTCGGAACATGGCCGAGCGGCGGAATCTCGCCGATCTCGTATAGATCCTTGTACACCGCCAGCGTCGTCTTCGCCTCGGCCGCCGCCATTGAGCATCCTTCCCCGCCGTCGCCCGGCGGGCGCGGCGTTTCATTGATTTTGTGACAGGAGAGGATTGGTCAGACGCCCGTCTGGCGCAAGAATTTTTTGCATCGCAACACAACGAAAGTGGGCTGAAATTGTTCTATTATGTCGCGTTATAGATATATAATTTCAATTCATGGAATTTCTACGCAGGATTTCGTATTTTGCGAGCGCCTTTGGCCCAACACAGCCCACCCTCCAACGCGCCTGCAACAGCGTAGAATCCGGCCAGCCAGATCAGCCCGCCCGGATTGTGGTCCCAGCTATGCCAGACAAGAATCAGGAAGCTCGCCACCGCCAGCACCCCGCCCGCCAGCGGGATCGCCGGCCGGATGCCGATCTTCGCCGAAAGCCGCAGGGCCGCGAAATTCACGCCCGCGAAAATCAGCAGGAAGGTGGCACTGGCGAAGAGCGAGATGACGGACAGCTTCGCCGTCAATGCAAAGCCGCCCGACAGTGCACTCAACACCAGAAGCGCGACGTAAGGAATTGGCCGGCTCTTCTCCTGTCTGGAGAAGATGCGGGGCAGGGCGTGCTCGTTGGCCATCACCATGGCAAGGCGCGCCGCGCCGAACAATGTCGCATTGATGGCCGAGGCGGTGGAGAGCAGGGCGGCGATGCCGATCAGAATAAAACCGGCTTCGCCCAACATTGGTTTCGCCGCAATCGCCAGCACATATTCCTGATCGTGCTGGATCTGCGCGGGCGTCAGATTGCCCTGCGCCGCAATCGCCACCACGACATAGATCGCCGCGGTGATGAGGATGGAAAGCACCAGCGCGCGTTTCAGATTGCGCTCGGGCTTGTCCATCTCGTCGACGGCATTGGGGATCAGCTCGAAGCCTTCATAGGCGACGAAGATCAGCGCCACGGCCGCCAGCGGGGTCACATATCCTTGGTCGAACAACGGTGTGAAATGCGAAGCCTTTATGCCGATCAAACCGACCACGGCGAACAACGTCAGGATCGCCAGTTTGATGCCGACAACGCCCAGCTCGACGCTGCCCGACAATTTCGCGCCGATCAGGTTGATGGCCAGAAAGCCGCTCAAAACGCCCATCGCAAGGCCATCTGCGATCCAGGGTGATGTGCCTGCGCCTTCGATCAGCGTCGCGCCATAGGCACCGAACGCCGTCGCATAAAGCGCCAGCGTGCCGACATAGCCGGCGACAAGAAGCCAACCCGCCACGCCGGCAATCGCCGGTGCGGCAAAGGCTTTCTCGATATAGGTGAAGCTGCCGCCATCGTCGCGGAAGGCCAGGCCCAGATGCGCGTAGGACAAACCGGTAAGCAATGCGATCACGCCGCCCGCCGCCAGCGTCAGCGCCACCGCATGTCCGGCCGTGGCGATAGCGAGACCCAGCACCGCGAAAATGCCGCCGCCGATCATGCCGCCAATGCCGATGGCCGTAACCTCGGCGAGGCTCAGTTTCTTTTCGCTATTTGCCATGGGATGTCTTGCGCGAACGGCCCAAGGCGCTGCGCCGTTTGAGGCCGCCCGATTTGGCTTTGCCGAAGGTCGATTTGCGCGCCGGTTTCGGCTTGGCCGATTTGGCGGATTTGGCTTTGCGGAGGCTTCGCGCCTTGTCCTCGCCTTTGGCCTTGGCCGCAATCTCCCGCAGCTTCAGCCCCTGTCTCAGCGACAGCGCCCCATTGATCGCGCCCAGATCGGGATCGGCAAAGGCGCGGCCATATTTCTCGACCCGTTCCTCGACCGAGCCCAGGAACTCGCCCTCCCATTCCGAGAGTTCGATCCCGGTCTGCCGGGCCGTGCGCTTGGCCCGGCGCAAGGCATTCAGCGCCGCCCGCTTGGCTTTTTCCCTGTGATCGCCGGCGTTCAAATCACGTCCCCTCCGGCGCCACGAGGCCATGGGCAAGCCCGGCCCGCAACCCCTTACCGTAGCGGCATGTTGCACTGCAGCGCGTCCGGGGCTTTGATGGGCAGAGAAAAATTTCAGGTGGGAATGCCATGAGTGAGAGCGGGCCCGGGCGCGACAGGCCCTGGATTTTCCGGACCTATGCCGGCCATACCAGCGCGGCTGCCTCCAACGCCCTTTATCGCGGCAATCTGGCCAAGGGGCAGACGGGCCTGTCCGTCGCTTTCGATCTGCCGACCCAGACCGGCTACGACAGCGACGATACGCTGGCCAAGGGCGAGGTCGGCAAGGTCGGCGTGCCGGTCTCCCATCTGGGCGATATGCGTCTGCTGTTCGACGGCATCCCGCTCGATCGCATGAACACCTCGATGACGATCAATGCGCCGGCCGCCTGGCTGCTCGCGCTCTATGTCGCGACGGCAGACGAGCAGGGCGCCGCCCGCGCGAGCCTGACCGGCACCACGCAGAACGATATCATCAAGGAATATCTCGCCCGCGGGACGTATATCTTCCCGCCCAAACCGGCCTTGCGCCTGACCACCGATACCATCGCCTTCACAACGGCCGAACTGCCGAAATGGAATCCGATCAATCTCTGCTCTTACCATCTGCAGGAAGCCGGCGCCGATGCGGTGGAGGAGGGTGCCTTCGCCCTTGCCGCCGCCATCGCCGTGCTCGATGCCGCGAAAGCACGCGGCGCCATTCCCGAAAGTGAATTCCCGAAAGCGGTCGGCCGCATCTCGTTCTTCGTAAATTCGGGCGTGAAGTTCATCACCGAGATCTGCAAACTGCGGGCGATGGGAAATCTTTGGGATGAGATCACGGCCACGCGTTACGGCGTCACCGATCCCAAGCTGCGCCGTTTCCGCTATGGCGTGCAGGTCAATTCGCTCGGCCTTACCGAGCAGCAGCCGGAAAACAACGTCTATCGCATCCTGTTCGGCATGCTGGGCGTGACGCTGTCGAAGGATGCGCGCGCCCGTGCCGTGCAGCTTCCGGCCTGGAACGAAGCGCTTGGCCTGCCGCGCCCGTGGGATCAGCAATGGTCGCTGCGCCTGCAGCAGATCGCGGCCTTCGAGACCGACATGCTCGAATATGGAGACATCTTCGAAGGCTCCACGGTCATCGGCGAAAAGGTCGAAACGCTGATGGCGCAGATGAAATCCGAGATCGCGCGCATCGAAGAACTGGGCGGCGCGGCCTCGCAGGGCGCGCTCGAATATATGAAGGAGCGGCTGGTGCGCTCCAATGCGGCGCGCGTCGAAGCCATCGAAACGGGCGGCGAAACACGCGTCGGCGTCAACGCCTATACCGAAACCGAAACTTCGCCGCTCACCGCCGGCAGCGGGCATTTCGTGACGGTGGATGAGAAGGCCGAACACGATCAGATCGCACGCCTCAAGGCCTGGCGCGATCAGCGCGATACGAAAGCCGTCGACGCCGCGCTGGCCGATCTCGAACGTGCGGCGAAAGAAGAGCAGAACATCATGCCGGCCTCCATCGCTTGCGCGAAGGCGGGCGTGACGACGGGCGAATGGGCCGGGCATCTGCGCCGCGTCTATGGCGAATATCGCGCACCCACAGGCGTTTCGGCAACCGGCCCAGTGCGCAATGACGAACGCATCATGGCGCTGCGCGACGATGTCGATGCGGCGTCGAAAAAGCTCGGCCGCAAGCTCACCTTCCTCGTCGCCAAGCCCGGCCTCGACGGTCACTCCAACGGCGCCGAACAGATCGCCATCCGCGCCCGCGATGCCGGCATGGCCGTGATCTATGACGGTATCCGCTTCACGGCCGACGAGATCGTGGCCGCTGCCAAAGAGAACAAGCCGCATGTCATCGGGTTGTCGATTCTCTCGGGCAGCCATGTGCCGCTCGCGGCCGATGTGGTCGCGAAGCTGAAGGCGGCTGGTTTGGCGGATGTGAAGGTCGTCGCCGGCGGCATCATCCCGCCGGAAGATGAGGCGCGGCTCAAGGCATCCGGCATCTCCGCCGTCTTCAGTCCCAAGGATTACGATCTCAACGCGATCATGCGCGGGTTGATCGATCTGGCCGCGGGCTGAGGGTCAGGCTCCGGCCAAAGACTGCGCCTTTTTGGCACAATCGCCGCAAACTCGCCGCATTCGCGCCCCAACCTTGCGTTTAACGTTTTGTTTACCGCACCGGCGGGGCAGCCACGAAAAGCCCGCCGATTGTTCAGGGGGAACAAAATCATGGTTGCCTATCGCAGCCCGATCTACCGGCCGGACGAGGATGCGCGCCGCAAGGCGCTGAGCCACGAATTGCTGCATGGGCTGACGCCCGAGGAATTCGACCAGCAGGCGCGCGGCCTTGCGTCTGTCGAGGCGATGACGCCGCCGGTGCGCGCGCGGCTGCGCGCCCAGCTCACCGAGCGCCTCAAGACCGGCATCGATGCGCCGAGCTGGGGGCCGGACTGGGTGCGGCTTGGCGATCGCCACGCGCCGCGCTATCGCAGCGCCCGCCCCGGCCTGATCGCGCGCCTGCGCGGCCGGGATGAGGACGCGCCCAGGCCCGCACTCGATCCTGAACAGGTGGACGAGGCCCATCAGATCGCGCGCAATTTCGAAAAGAGCCGTCAGGTGCATCATTATCGCTGGCTCTATGCGCTGGGCGCGGTGCTGGCGCTCGCCATCGCGCTGCTGGCCATGTTTGTCGATTACCAGATCATCCGCGGCGATGTGTGGACGCGCGCGCTGTCCAACGAATTCATGGTCGTGCCGGCGGCGCTGCAAAGCTCGGTCATGTTCAAGAGCCTGCAGGTGCTGTTCGCCGTGCTGATCGTGCATTTCATGCTCAAGATCACGGGCGTCTATGGCCGCAACACGCTGATCACCACGGCCTTTGCCATGGCGCTGGTGATGGTGGTCAGCCTTGGCTATCTCGTCGCCTACAACAACATGGCCGGCGCCACCTCGGCGACCTATGAGAACACGCAGGACCAGGCGGCCCCTGCAAGCAATTCCATCGATCAGCTCTTTTCCGGCCTCAAGGCCGGCCATGCGCGCGCGCAAGCCCCGGCGCAGCCCAAAGTGATGGAAGCGGGGATGCATGAAATCTCGCTGCCACTGCCAAAACTGTCGAAGGCCTCGCTCGCCAATGCCAATTCCTGGATCTGGTTCGCTTTTGCCAGCGTGATCTTCTTCATCGTCACGGCCGTGGCCGCGCTCTACATGCTGATTATGGAAAACAATGTCCGCAATCTTCTGCTCACGCGCGATTATCCGCATCGCCAGCGCCATCTGACGCAGCTCCACATGCTGGAGTTGTCCGAAGCCCGCCCGGCGCAGGGATGATTTCGCGATGATGCGTTGGATGCTGGCTGCGGTGACGAGCGTCGGGCTGGGCGCGGGCAGTGCCTATGCCGTGCATGCGGTGACGACGGCGCCGCGCGTGGAACAGGTGGCTTATCGCGATCAGGTGAATGCTGCGCCGCGCCGCATCGTCATCGGTCTTGATCTGTCGCGCAGCAATCCCCTCGTCGCCGATCCCGATTTCGCGGCCAAGGTTGCCGCCCGCGTCGCGCGCGAAATCCAGGGGCTGGGTTTTCGCTCCGAGGTGCATGTGAGGACGCTCGGCAATTACGATGCCTCGTCGAACGATTTCTATTACGACGCGGTGGTCTCGCGCCGCACCCGGCCCGAACAGATCGCCGCCGATGTGCAGAAGCTGATCGCCGGCACGCCGCTGCTCGTCAAAAGCGGCAAGTGGCACGCGCAGAACCACACCAACATTCTCGCCTTCCTCGACAATGTCTCCCAGTCGATCGGCTGCTCCGGCATGAAGACGACGATCATCCTGGCCTCGGACGGGATCGAGGATTCCGAATACGCCCATCTCGCGCGCCGCCGCTCCCATCTGCCGGCGCCGGATGGCCATCCCTTCGCCGGCTGCGCAGAGCTGCAGATCCTCGGATTGGGGCAGGGAACGCGCAGTCCGATGGAAACGGTGCGCCTCCGGCAAGACTGGTCGGGCTGGGCGCGGGCGGCAGGTTTCAAGCAATTCCAAGGCCTTAACGACTGGTAGAGGGCTGGGCGCTGGCCCGGTCAGAAAGCTCTTGCACCAAAGTACTCTATGTAACAGAGTACTTTGGTTATCCAGAAGGAGGGCGCCATGCCGCTCAGTCCAAACGAAGCCATCGACACCCTGCGCGACATCGAGCAGGCCAGCCGCCGCAGCGCCAGCGCCTTCGGCTACAGCATGGCCTCGCCGCACCTGTTTCTCTGGGGTGCGATCTGGATCGTCGGTTACGGCGCAAGCTGGTGGCGCCCGGAATGGACGGCCGTCTGGCCCGCTCTGGCGCTGACGGGCTCTGTCGGGAGCTTCGCCATCGGCTACGCCATTGCACCGAAGGGGCGGGCGGTGCGGCGCGATTTCCGGCCCAGCCTCACTTTCATCGCCGTCGTTGCTTTCATCGCCGCGCAGGGCGCCATCATGAGACCGTTGAACGTGCTCCAGGTCGGCGCCTATTTCCCGATTCTCGTTGCGCTGTTCTATGCGCTGGTCGGCATCTGGACGCGCGGCACGCGCGTGCTCGTGCTTGGCGTTCTCGTCGCGGCGCTGACACTGGGCGGCTATTTCTGGCTGCCGCAATATTTCCTGCTCTGGATGGCCGCTGTCGGCGGCGGCGGCTTGATCCTGGGCGGGTTGTGGATGCGGAGGGTCTGAGCCATGGACCAGCCCGATCCCATTATCCACCAGCCCGTGCGGCTCAAGATCATGGCGGCCCTGAAGGCCGTACCACCCGGCGCCATGCTCGAATTCGTGCGCCTCAAAACCATCGTCGGCGCCACCGAAGGCAATCTCGGCGCCCATATCCAGACGCTGGACGGGCAGGGTTATGTCGAGGTCGAAAAGGATTTCGTCGCCAAGAAGCCGCGCACCCGCGTTCGCTTAAGCAAATCCGGACGCCGCGCGTTCGAAGACTATGTCGCTTACCTGCGCGAAATCGTCGGCGAAGCCTGAGGAGTTGCGACTGCCATGACGCGCCGTTACAGCGATCTCATTCTTGGCCTGGCTGTGGCGTTGATGCTGCTCTTGCCGACGCTCACCGCATCGCCGCCCCATTTTCCTTAGGCGTCAGGGCGGCGCGGACAAGTCGATGGCTTTGCGAATATCGGCGGGGCTGAGGCCTTGTTCGCGCAAGCTCTCAAGCGTCACCGCGCGGTCGCGTTTCGAAAACTTCCTGCCGGCCTCGTCAAGGATCAGACGGTGATGGGCGTAGGCCGGCACAGGAAGATCAAGCAATGCTTGCAACAGTCGTTGCACATGGGTGGCCGCGAACAGATCGTTTCCGCGCGTGACCAGCGTTATGCCCTGAAACGCATCGTCCACCACCACCGCCAGATGATAGGCCGCCGGCATCGCCTTGCGCGCCAGCACGATGTCGCCGAACAGGGTCGGCCTGCATCGGATCACGCCGTGCTCGCCTTTCGGACCGGCGCCTTGTTCGTCGAAATTCAACCGCACCGACGAGTGCCGCGGCTTTCTCGACATCGAGGCGTAGCGCATAGGGCTCATTCGCCATGCGCGCGCGCCGGACCGCTGGCGTCAGATGCCGACAGGTGCCCGGATAGAGCGGGCCTTCCGGTCCGTGCGGCGCTTCGATGCTGCGCGCGACTTCGTCGGCGATCTCCTTGCGGGTGCAGAAACAGGGATAGACCATCCCCATGGCTTCAAGCTTCGCCAGCGCTGCGCCATAGGCGGCCGTACGTTCAGACTGGCGCAGCACCGGCGTCTCCCAGTCCAGCCCCAGCCAGTGCAGGTCGGCGACAATTGACCGTTCGAATTCGGGTCGCGACCGTGCCGTATCCAGATCCTCGATGCGCAGCAGGAAGCGCCCGCCGGCCGCCCGCGCCGCATCGAAACCCGTCAATGCCGCAAAGGCATGGCCCAGATGCAGATATCCGGTCGGGCTGGGCGCAAATCGCGTGACAATCATGGCCGCGATCCTACAGGCTTGGCGCGTCGTCCGTCACTTGGAGTGAGACGCGCCATGTCCGCCGCCTATCCGCTCTCCGGTCCGCGCCTTGCGCCCGCGTCCGGCAAGGCCACCCATCTCGTTGTTCTCGCCCACGGCTATGGCGCCGATGGCAACGATCTCATTGAGCTGGCGCGCCATTGGCAGAAACTGCTGCCGGATGCGGCCTTCGTCGCCCCCAACGGGCCGGAGCGCTGCGCCACGGGCCCCGGCTATCAATGGTTTCCAATCTCGCGCCTCGATCCGCACGAGCTGGCCCATGGCGTGGCTTCGGCCGCGCCGATCCTCAACGGCTTTCTCGAATCCGAGCTGGCCCATCACGGGCTTGGCGCCGACCGGCTGGCGCTGGTCGGTTTCAGCCAGGGCACCATGCTGTCGCTGGCGGTGGGGCTTTCGCGCGGCGCCAAGCCGGCCGCGATCCTGGGCTATTCCGGCGTTCTGGCGGGCCCGCCGCCACATGATCCGGGTACGGATTGTCCGCCCGTGCTGCTGATCCATGGCGATCGCGACGATCTGGTGCCGCCCGACGCCCTGTTCATGAGCGCCGGCGCCCTCGGCGAAGCGGGCGTTTCGGTGCAATGGCATCTGTCGGCCGGGCTCGGCCATGGCATCGACGAGGCGGGCCTTGTTCTGGGCGGGAATTTCCTCGCCCTGGCCCTGTCCGGGCGGCTCAAGCGCCGGGAACCGTCCATTTCCTGCCCGCTGGCGTAGCGTCAGCCTCCCATCGTCGCAGGATCGTCATCGCGAATCGGCTATCGTTATGCCGACAGTGCCAGCTTGGCTTCCGGCCGCGATGCCCTTAAGATTTCGCAGAGTGCTGAACCCGAAACCGGAGGTACGGTCTTCAAAAGGCCCATTTCCAAAAGGCCCCTCTTCAAGAGGAGCGTGTCGTGTTAGCCGCCGCGCGGATGCCGGACAATTGCCCGGCGCTGGTCCTCAATGCGGATCACCGCCCGCTCAGCTATTTCCCCCTCTCGCTATGGTCCTGGCAGGATACGATCAAGGCGGTGTTCCTTGAGCGCGTGAACATCCTCGCCGAATATGACCGCGCCGTGCATTCGCCCAGCTTCGAGATGAAGTTGCCGTCTGTCGTTTCTCTGAAGACCTATGTGAAGCCCGCGCGCAATCCCGCCTTCACGCGCTTCAACGTGTTTCTGCGCGATCGTTTCGAATGCCAGTATTGCGGCGATCCCGATGACCTGACCTTCGACCATGTCGTGCCACGCTCTCATGGCGGTCGCACGACGTGGGAAAACGTGCTCACGGCCTGCGCGCCGTGCAATCTGCGAAAGGGCGGTCGCACGCCCTATCAGGCCGCGATGCAGCCTCGAACCCGTCCGCACCGGCCGAGCGTCATCGAACTGCGCAACAATGGCCGGCGCTTTCCACCCAACTATCTGCACGATAGCTGGGTCGACTATCTCTATTGGGATAGCGAACTGGATCCGTAAGCCGCGCTATGCCGGGCCTTCGATCCGCTTTCTTCCATCGCGCCACATCGCGATCAGCGGCGGTGCCGCGTTGGGCGCGATATTGCGGCGGGCGGCGAAGCCTGCGCGCGCATAGAGCTTGGTGTTCTTCGGATTGGAATTTTCGAGATAGGCATGGGCGCCCGTCTCGTCGATCCGCCTGAGCGTGGCGTCGAGCAGCGTCGATCCCAAGCCCAGGCCTTGCAGGCGCGGCGCGACCGCGATGAAGGCGAGATAAAAATGCGGCTCATGCGGGTGGTGCTTGTCCATCGCATCGGCCATGGCCTGTCCGCGCATCAGGCGCGGCAAGCCGCACAGGCGCAGGAACATCGGCAACAACCGCAGTTGTTCGATGAAACCGCCCGCCGTCGCGGGCACGTCAGGCGGCAACCACACCGCGGCCACCCCGCCCGAAGGCGCCATCCACACCTCGCCGAAGGGAATGGCGCGCATATGCAAGAGCCAGAAGAAGAACCGCTCCAGCCCTTCGGCGCGCTTGGCGCCGGGTCGGGAAATCCAGTCCATCACCGGATCGGTGGTGAAGGCGGCGGCCAGAAGCCGCGCCAGCTTGCGGGCATCGTCCTGCCCGGCGCGGCGCGGGGCGGCGGCTTCGGCCAGAAGCGCGTGGCGGTCCTGATCGGGATCCGCGCTCATATCCGTTCGGAGAGTTTGATGGCGAGGCGGCATCCGGCCTTGATGGCGGCGGTCAGCGCGCCGAAGGCCGGGGCCTGTTCGGCGCCGCGCGCGATGGCCTCGTCGCGATGTTCGATCTCGTCGGCGCGGAACCGGGCCACGATCTCTTTCAGTTCGCCATCCTCCAGCTTTTCGAGCTGCCCGGCATAATGGTCGTCGATCACCTCTTCGACGGCGGCGGTGCAGGCCATGGCAGCCTTTTCGCCCAGAAGCGCCGTGCCCGCGCCCAGCGCAAATCCCGCCACCCGCCAGAACGGCTCCAGCGCCGTCGGCCTGACGTGATGCGCGTTCACCAGCCGGTCGAAGGTCGCAAGGTGGTGTTCTTCCTGCGCGGCCATCTTGTGGATCGCGGCAACGGAACTGCGGGCGCTGCGCCGGTGCTTCAAGACGGCGAGCTGGCCTTCATAGATGCGCACCGCGCCATATTCGCCGGCGTGATCGACCCGGATCATGCTCTCCAGATCGGGATCGGCGGGAACACCGGGCGGGGCAGGGCGGGGTTTGCGCGGCATGGCGGCCACCTCAGGGCGTATCGGGTGAAGCGCTGGGCTTCGGCTGGATCAGCAGCAGCGCCGCCAACCCGGCCGCGCTCAGCGAGATCAGTGCATTATACCCCGCCATGGAGATTCCGAAGAGCCGCCAGGCCGCCACATCGCACATCGGTCCGCGCTGGCTGAGGTCGAGCGTGCCGGTAAAGCGATAGGCATTGCCGGTGCAGGCGGCGGGCCCGGCCCAGACATGCCATTCCACCCCGGCATGGTAAACGCCGATCAGCCCGGAAATGGCCACCAGCACCATGGCGAGTTCGGCCACCGCGAGCCCGGCCCTGCGCGGTCCCTTGCCGAGCCATACCGCCGCACCCCCGCCCAGCCCGACCACAATGGCGGCGTAATGCGGCCAGCGCTGCCACATGCACATTTCGCATGGCGGCAGGTTGCTCCAGACATATTCAAACCCCAGCGCGCCCAGGATCAGGGCAAGGGACACAGCCCCCAGCGCCATGGCCAGTTGCTCGGGTGAAAATTTGGGCACTCTCATCGCGCGAACACCATGGCATCATCGGCAAAGGCTTTGAACTCCAAAGCGTTGCCGCTCGGGTCGGTGATGAACAATGTGGCTTGTTCGCCCGCTTTTCCGGCAAAGCGGATTTGCGGCCGGATCAGGAACTGCGTCTCACTCTCCTGAAACTTGCGAACCAGTTCCTGCCATTCCGCCATGTCGAGAATCACGCCAAAATGCCGCACGGGGACTTGTTCTCCATCGACGTGATTTTTGTCTTGGGTTCCTCGGGCTTCGCCGCTTAAATGGGTCACGATCTGATGGCCGAAGAAGTCGAAATCGACCCATTCGTCGGAGGATCGGCCCTCTTGGCATCCCAACTTGTTTCCATAGAACGCGCGCGCTTCGGCGAGATCGTGGACGGGAAAGGCGAGATGAAAGCGGGGGCGTTTTTGTTCGTGCATCTGTTCAATCTCTGGCGGGCGCGGGAAGACAACCAAGCTTTGCCGGCAAAGGGAAGTCCCATAAGGAATTTCGCGATGGGCAAGCGCGCGTCCACCGTCCGTCAACCGCCGCAACGCAAGCTCTTGAAGATCGCTGGCGAGCCCGTGCCCGTCACGCTCAAGCTCAACAAGCGCGCGCGCCAATTGATCGTGCGTGTGCATCCCACCACCGGCGAGGTCGTGGTGGTGGCGCCGTCGCGCCGCTCGCTCGCCCATGCGATGGCCTTTGCCCGCAAGCAATCGGAATGGATTGCGCAGCGTCTCGAAAACGTGCCCGAGCCCGTGCCTGTCGGCCTCGGCCGCCGCATTCTTTTTCGCGGCGAAGAACATGTGATCCGCTATGGCGAAGCCGGACGGCGTCCGGTCTGGATCGAGCGCGGGGACGAGGGCCGCATCATCCGCGTCAATGGCCGCAGCGAACATGCCGCGCGCCGCGTCATCGATTTCCTCAAACAGGAAGCGCGCCGGCTGCTCGATGCGCGCGCGGTGTATTATGCCGAGATCCTGGGCGTGAAGCCCGCGCGCATCACCGTGCGCGATACCTCCAGCCGCTGGGGTTCGTGTTCGTCGACGCGCAATCTGTCCTTTTCCTGGCGGCTTATTCTCGCTCCGCCCTTCGTGCTCGAATATGTCGTGGCGCATGAAATCGCGCATCTGCGCGAGATGAATCACGGCAAGCGCTTCTGGCGTCTGGTCGAAGAACTGGTCGGCGATGTCGAGCGGCCCCAGGCCTGGCTCAACGAACACGGCGCCACGCTGCACCGCTATGCCCCGCGCATGGTGCTGGAATAGGCGCCTGCACGCGGGCGTTGAATTGCCGCAATTTCGGCCTCACCCTGTTTGGGCGTGATTCTACCCGCTCAGGAGCCTGTCATGGCCGGTCCCTATATCTATGTCGGCGACAAATATGTCGCCCTCGATGCCATCCGGCAGGCTGTGCGCGGCGCGGATGGATCCCTCGTTCTGTCCGCGGCCGAGGGCGTGGTCGATCGCGAGAATAGCGAATTTGAATCGACCCTCCTGGGTCTTGTGCCGCCGCAGGGCGAATGGGAATGCATCACGCCTTTCGTCGAAGAAGATGGCGATCTGTCGGCGGTGATCGAGCCGGTGCTGGCCTTCGGCCTGTCCGTCTTCGGCAATCTGGTGCCGGTGGTGCCAAGCGCGCCGGGCGGGGTCATGAGCGAATATGTGTTGCGCCGGCCGGGCCAGACCGCGGTCCATGGCGTGGGCGGCCCCTTCGCCGGTGGTATCGACGAATGGCTGGACAGTCTGGCCGAAGACAGCTGAGCCGCGGGGCGATTTCCGCCCCACCTTGAAATTCCCGGCCGCCGGGCGTATATCGCTGCCATTCCTGACAACAGACCATCGTTGTCGTGGCGGGCTGAAAGGCTCGCCGCGGGGAAATCCTATTGGTTTTGGTCCGGCCATGCCGGTCCGCAGAGCATGGAGCAGCGCCATTCTTTCGGCGATGACGCATCTGGAAGAGCTGATCGAGCCTGTCGTGGAAACGGCGGGCTTCCGGCTCGTGCGCCTGCGCCTGATCGGCGGCAAGACCAAGACCCTGCAGATCATGGCCGAGCGGCCGGACGGCACGATGAATATCGATGATTGCGCCGGCTTGAGCCGCGCGATCTCTGAATTCCTCGATGTCGAGGACCCGATCGCCGACGACTACAATCTCGAAGTCTCGTCGCCGGGCATCGACCGGCCGCTGACCCGCATCACCGATTTCGCCCGCTGGGCCGGCCATGAGGCACGGCTCGAACTCGGCGCGCCCGATGAGGCAGGCCGCAAGCGTTACAAGGGCCTTCTTCTCGGTCTCGACGGCAATGACGTCGCGGTCGAGGTCAATGGCGAGCGCCGCATCTTTCCCTTTGCTGCCATTGCCGAAGCCAAGCTCGTCCTTACCGACAAACTCATCCAGGAAGATTTGAAGGCGCGCGAAAGAGCGTCGCAACAGGAGAACTAAACGATGGCCGCGATTGCCGCCAACAGGACCGAACTCTTGCAGATCGCCGATGCGGTCGCGCGCGACAAGTCGATCGACAAGATGGTCGTGCTGCACGCCATGGAAGAAGCCATGCAGCGCGCGGCCAAGGCCCGCTATGGCAGCGAAAACGAGATCAGAGTCGAGATCGATCCGAAAACCGGCGAAACGCGCGTGTCGCGCTATCTGAACGTGGTCGACCTGGTCGACAACGACAAGACCGAGATCAGCCTCGAGGATGCGAAGGCCCGCAATCCCGGTGCGCTGGTTGGTGACATCATCGCCGAAACCCTGCCGCCGGTGGATTTCTCCCGCATCGCCGCCCAGGCCGCCAAGCAGGTGATCGTGCAGAAGGTGCGCGATGCCGAGCGCGAGCGTCAGTATGAGGAATACAAGGACCGCCTAGGCGAGGTGATCCACGGCATCGTCAAGCGCGTCGAATTCGGCTCGGTGGTGGTCGATCTGGGCCGCGCCGAAGGTGTCGTGCGCCGCGACGAGATGATCCCGCGCGAAAGCTTCCGCACTGGCGATCGCATCCGCGCCTATATCTACGATGTGCGCCGCGAAACCCGTGGGCCGCAGATCTTTCTGTCGCGTTCGCATCCCCAGTTCATGGTGCGCCTGTTCGCGCAGGAAGTGCCGGAAATCTATGACGGCATCATCGAGATTCGCGCCGTGGCGCGCGATCCGGGCAGCCGTGCCAAGATCGCGGTGATCTCGAAGGATTCGTCGATCGATCCGGTTGGCGCCTGCGTCGGCATGCGCGGCGTGCGTGTGCAGGCCGTGGTGCAGGAGCTGCAGGGCGAGCGCATCGACATCATTCCGTGGTCGGAAGATCCGGCCACCTTCATCGTCAACGCGCTGGCGCCGGCCGAAGTCTCCAAGGTCGTGCTCGACGAGGATACCAGCCGCGTCGAAGTGGTGGTGCCGGATGAGCAGCTCTCGCTCGCCATCGGGCGGCGCGGCCAGAATGTGCGCCTCGCCTCCCAGCTCACCGGCTGGCAGATCGACATCCTGACCGAGGCCGAGGAATCTGAACGCCGCCAGAAGGAATTCGCCGAACGCACGAGCCTGTTCATGGAGGCGCTCGACGTCGACGAGATGGTGGCCCAGCTGCTCGCCTCCGAAGGCTTCGCCGATATCGAGGATGTGGCCTATGTGGCGCTGCCCGAACTGGCCTCGGTCGAAGGCTTCGACGACGAGACGGCCGAGGAACTCCAGACCCGCGCCCTCGAATTCATCGAGGCCCGCAACAAGGAGCTGGACGACAAGCGCCGCGAACTCGGTGTCGCCGATAATGTGCTCGAGGTCGAAGGCGTGACCACGGCCATGGCGGTGGCGCTCGGCGAGAACGACGTCAAGTCGCTCGAGGATCTGGCCGGTTGCGCCACCGACGATCTGCTCGGCTATTACGAGGTCAACAAGGACAAGGAGCGCGTGAAGGTTGTTGGCGCGCTCGAAGGGTTCGAACTGACCCCGGACGACGCCAACGCGATCATCATGAAGGCGCGCGTCAAGATGGGCTGGATCGAGCAGTGGCCGGAGCCCGTGGAAGAGCCCGAGGGTGAGGCTGCCGAAGATGAAGACGGCGGGGCCGCCCTCGAAGCCGAAGCGGGGGGCGAAGCGGAAGCGTGATCACAGCGGCGGCGATCCGGGACGAGAGCGAAGGCCATGATGGGCGCGAACGGCGCTGCATCGTGACCGGTGAGGTGTGCCCCGAGGCACAGCTCATCCGCTTCGTCGCCGGGCCCGAGGGCGAGATCGTCCCCGATATCGCCGCCAAGCTCCCGGGGCGGGGGCTGTGGGTCCGCGCCGACCGCCAAGCCCTTGAAAAAGCTATCGCAAAGAACCATTTTTCCCGGGCGGCGAAGGCCCCGCTCAAAATCCCCGCCGATCTGGTCTCACGGGTCGAAACCCTCCTCGTCCGCCGTATGGCCGACGATCTGGGTCTGGCCCGGCGCTCCGGCGCCCTGGTCACCGGTTTCGACAAGATCTCCAGGGCATTGGCGGCCAAATCGCCGCCGAAATTGCTGGTCGAGGCGGGTGATGGCGCCGCCGATGGCCGGCGCAAGCTCCTCGGTGTGGCGTCCGCGCACGGGTTCACCCCCAAGGTGTTGGATTGCCTGAATTCCGAGGAATTGAGCTTGGCCCTCGGCCGCGAGAATGTGGTACATGCAGCCCTCAAATCGGGGCCGCTGGCAGATCGGCTGGTCATGAATGCGGGGCGGCTTGCCGGGCTCCGCACGTCCGAACCGTCAATGGGCTGCACGAATACAGGAAAAGCGGGTCCGACCCCCGCTCCGAAAGGTACGAATGAGCGAGACGAATGACACGACGCGCCGCAGCAAGACGCTGTCGCTGAAGAAGACGGAGACCTCCACCGTCAAGCAGAGCTTCAGCCATGGCCGCACCAAGGCTGTCGTGGTGGAAAAGAAGCGCACGCGCGTGGCCCCGGCTGCCGCCAAGCCGGCGGCCGAGAAGCCGAAGGCTGCTGCCAAGGCGGCACCGGCCAAAGCGGCCGCGGCCCAGCCCGCGCCCGCGCCGACCGCCCGCGACACCTCGCGCGGCGGGGTGGTGCTGCGTGAGCTGACCGAAGAAGAAAAGGACGCCCGCAGCCGCGCCCTTGTCTCCGCCCGCGTGGCCGAGGAAGAGGCCCGCAAGCAGGCCGAGGAAGACGCCCGCCGCCGCGCCGTGGAAGACGCCCAGCTCGCCGTCGAGCGCGAGGCCGCCGCCAAGCGCCAGGCCGAAGAGGATGTCCGCCGCAAGGTCGAGGATGAGGCGCGCCGCCACGCCGAGGAAGAGCTGCATCGTCGCGACAAGAAGGACGCGCCGGCAGCGGCGCCGCCTGCCGCGGCCGTCCCGGCGGACGAACCGGCCCGCCCGGCTGGCGAAGCGCCGCGCACGCGCCGCCCCGTCCAGGCCGAGGAAGACGACGAAGGCAAGAAGAAGGTGCCCGGAAAGGCTGCGCCGAAGACGCCGGCCACGCGCAAGGCGCCTGGCGATCGCCGCCGCGGCAAGCTCACCGTCACGCGCGCCCTGTCGGGCGATGACGAGCGCACGCGCTCCGTCGCCTCCTATCGCCGCCACCTGCAGCGCGTGAAGGGCCATCAGGCTCAGCCTGCCGGCCCTGCCGGCCCGCGCGATATCACGATCCCGGAAACCATCACGGTCGCCGAACTCGCGAACCGCATGGCGCGCCGCGCGGTCGATGTCATCAAGGTGCTGATGAAGAACGGCATGATGGCGACGGTCAACGACACCATCGATGCCGACACCGCCGAACTCGTCGCCACCGAATATGGCCATGTGGTCAAGCGCGTGGCCGAGTCCGACGTGCTCGAAGGCCTGAAGGGTGGCGAGGACGCAGCCGAGACGCTCATGCCCCGTCCGCCGGTCGTCACCGTCATGGGCCATGTCGACCACGGCAAGACCTCGCTGCTCGACGCATTGCGCAAGACCGATGTGGTCGCCGGCGAAGCGGGCGGCATCACCCAGCATATCGGCGCCTATCAGGTGCAGTTGCCGGGCGGCCAGAAGATCACCTTCCTCGACACGCCGGGCCATGCCGCCTTCACGGCCATGCGCGCGCGCGGCGCCGAGGTGACGGACATCGTCATTCTTGTCGTGGCCGCCGATGACGGCGTCATGCCGCAGACGATCGAAGCGATCTCCCACGCCAAGGCGGCGGGCGTTCCGATCATCGTGGCGGTGAACAAGATCGACAAGCCGGATGCCAATCCGCAGCGTGTCAAAACCGAGCTTTTGCAGCACGACATTCAGGTCGAAGAGATGGGCGGCGACACCCAGGCCATCGAAGTCTCGGCGCTGAAGGGCACGGGCCTCGATGCGCTCGAGGAAGCGATCCTGCTGCAGGCCGAAATCCTCGACCTCAAGGCCAATCCCGAGCGCATCGCCGAAGGCGCGGTGATCGAAGCCAAGCTCGACAAGGGCCGCGGTTCCGTCGCCACCATGCTGGTCGAACGCGGCACGCTCAAACAGGGCGATATTCTCGTCGCCGGGTCCGAATGGGGCCGTGTGCGTGCGCTCGTCAACGATCACGGCGAGACCGTCGAAAGCGCCGGCCCGTCGGTGCCGGTTGAAGTTCTGGGCCTTTCCGGCGTGCCGGAAGCCGGCGACGAATTCGTCGTCGTCGAGAACGAGGCCCGCGCGCGCGAGGTGACCGAATACCGCGCCCGCAAGCGCCGCGAAACGCGTCATGCGACGAGCTCGCGCCAGACCCTCGATCAGCTCCTCAAGAGCCGCTCGGACGGCGAGACGAAATATCTGCCGCTGCTCATCAAAGCCGATGTGCAGGGTTCGGTGGAAGCGATCCATGGCGCGCTGACCAAGCTCAACACCGACGAAGTGGCTGCGCAAATTCTGCAGGCCGGCGTCGGCGCCATCACCGAATCCGATGTCATTCTCGCCCAGGCCAGTGGCGGTGCGATTATCGGCTTCAATGTGCGCGCCAATGCCCAGGCCCGCGACCGCGCCAAGCGCGACGGTGTCGAGATCCGCTATTACAACATCATCTACAATGTCGTGGACGATGTGAAAGCGGTGCTCTCGGGCATGCTGACGCCGGAGATTCGTGAAACCTTCCTCGGCAATGCCGAAATCCTGGAAGTGTTCTCGATCACCAAGGTCGGCAAGGTCGCCGGTTGCCGCGTGACCGAAGGCCAAGTGCGCCGCGGCGCCAAGGTCCGCCTGATCCGCGACAATGTCGTGATCCATGAAGGCGAGCTGTCGACGCTCAAGCGCTTCAAGGACGAGGTCAAGGAAGTGCAGACCGGCCAGGAATGCGGCATGTCCTTCGCGAATTATCAGGATTTGCAGAAGGGCGACGTCATCGAGTGCTACGACGTCGAAACCGTCCAGCGCGCACTTTGATCATCGCATCGGTATCCGCCGCGGCCGTGATGGCCGTGTGCGGCATGCCGGGCGTATTTTGATTGGCTCCATGCACCAGGTTTGAGCCCTGGGTTTCCGTCTCCCGGCGATACGCATCGCCGGACGCGGAGATGACAAGGTTTGAGAAATGCCCCGCAATCGTTCCAGCCATCGCCCCGAGCGTGGATCTTCGCAGCGCCAATTGCGCGTCGGCGAAATGCTGCGTCATGCCTTGTCGGAAATCCTGACGCGCGGCGATGTTCGCGATCCCGAGCTTGAAGGCGTCTCGGTCACGATCACCCAGGTCAAGCCTTCGCCCGATATGCGTCACGCCACCGTGTTCTGCGAGCCTCTGGGCGGCAAGAATGTCGGTCCGGTGATCGCGGCGCTGAACAAGCATCGCGGGTTCATCCGCGGCGAGATGGGCAAGACCATCACGATGAAATTTACGCCCGATCTGCGCTTCATCGAAGACACCTCCTTCGCCGAAGCCGAGAAGATCGAGACCATCCTCAAATCCGAGCGCGTCGCACGCGACCTTCACCACGACGACGAAGACAACGAAGACGGCGACGATGGGGCGTAAGAAGAAGGGCAATCCCGTCCATGGCTGGGTGATCGTGGACAAGCCCGAAGGCGTCACCTCCACCCAGGTTGTCGGCATCGTCAAGCGTGTGTTCGAAGCCCAGAAGGCCGGGCATGCCGGCACGCTCGATCCCATGGCCACCGGCGTCCTGGCCATCGCGCTGGGCGAGGCCACCAAGACGGTGCCCTACGCCATGGATGCCGAGAAGACCTACCGCTTCACCGCCGAATGGGGGACGGGCACCGATTCCGACGACGCCGAGGGCAAGGTCATCACCACCTCGGATGTCCGCCCGGCCCGCGAAGCCATCGAAGCGGCCATTCCGGCGCTCACTGGCGAGATCAGCCAAATCCCTCCGATTTACTCGGCGATCAAGGTCCAGGGCGAGCGCGCCTATGATCTGGCCCGCGAGGGGGAGACCGTCGAGCTTCAGCCCCGCATCATCCAGATCCATGAGGCGCGCCTTGTCGAGATCCCCGATCCCGACCACGCCATCTTCGAAATGCATTGTGGCAAAGGGGCTTACGTCCGGGCCTGGGTCCGCGATCTGGCCCACGCCCTGGGCACGGTGGGCCATGTCAGCCAGCTCAGGCGCACCCGGATCGGCGGCTTTTCGGCGGAGAACGCAATAGCACTGGAAACCCTCAAGGGTTTTATGCATAGTCCCGCCGCTTTTGAGCACTTGAGGCCCCTTTCGACCGCGCTGGACGGCATCCCGGCGCTGGCCGTCACGGGCCAAGATGCGGTTCGTCTGAAGAGCGGCAATCCCATCCTCGTCCGTCCGGCGCAGTTCGCCCGGCTTGTCGGGGAAGCCGGCGATGAGGACGACGATCTGCAAGGGCTCACGGTCTATCTGTCGACCGCCACCGGAGAGCCGATCGCGCTCGCCGAACTGGCGGAAGGCGAATTGAGACCGTTCCGTGTATTCAACTTTGGATGACCGAGAAGAGAAACCATGTCCATTACGCCTGAACGCAAGCAAGAAGTTATGACCGAATATGCGACCAAGCCGGGTGACACCGGCTCGCCGGAAGTGCAGGTCGCCGTGCTCACTGAGCGCATCACGAATCTGACCGAGCATTTCAAGACGCATGCGAAGGACAACCATTCGCGCCGCGGCCTGATCAAGCTGGTTTCGACGCGCCGCCGGTTGCTCGACTATGTGAAGGCCAACGATGTGGCGCGCTATCAGGCGCTGATCGCCCGGCTGGGTCTGAGGCGCTGAAGGCGCATCGCCCGTCCCCTATATCGACCGCGCGCAGGCTCGCGGGTGGCCCGACAAGGTCGCCCATGGGCCTGCGTTTGCTTTTCGGGTTCTAGGACCCGTCATTCCGGTTTGCGCATGGGTGCGCGAGACCGGACCCCACCCGAACGCAATCCGGCTTTCGGGAACGAAGGAAAGTAAAGATGTTTACGATCGCAAAAGAAGAACTCGATTGGGGCGGGCGCACGCTCACCCTGGAATCCGGCCGCGTGGCGCGCCAGGCCGATGGCGCGGTGCTCGCGACCTATGGCGAAACCGTTGTGCTGGCCACGGCCGTCGGCGCGCATGAGCCCAAAGCCGGGATCGACTTCTTCCCCCTCACTGTGAATTACCAGGAGCGCTTCTACGCCGCCGGCAAGATTCCGGGCGGCTATTTCAAGCGTGAAGGCCGCCCCACCGAGCGCGAGACGCTGATCTCGCGCCTGATCGACCGGCCGATCCGTCCGCTCTTCGCCAAAGGCTACAAGAACGAGACACAGGTCATCGTCACCGTGCTCAGCCATGACATGGAAAACGATCCCGATGTCGTCGCCATGGTCGCGGCCTCCGCGGCGCTGACGCTGTCGGGCATTCCCTTCATGGGCCCGATCGCGGCGGCTCGCGTCGGATACATCGACGGCGAATACAAGCTCAACCCGACAGTCGATGACGGGCCGAACAGCGCGCTCGAACTGGTCGTGGCCGGCACCGCCGATGCGGTGCTGATGGTCGAATCCGAAGCCAAGCAGCTGCCTGAAGATGTGATGCTGGGCGCGGTGATGTTCGGCCATCGCGGCATGCAGCCGGTGATCGACGCGATCATCCGTCTCGCCGAAAAGGCCGCCAAGGAGCCGCGCGCCCTCACGGTCGACGACAACCAGGCCGCCTATGACGCCATCAAGGCGTTTGCCGCTGCGGACCTCAAGGCCGCCTTCCAGATCCCGGAGAAGTTCGTCCGCCGCGACAAGATCGCCGAAATTCGCGCACGCGCCGCGGCCGAATTCACCGGCGAAGGCAAGCTGGCCGACAACAAGTTCAAGGGTCTGTTCCACGATCTCGAAGCCGATGTCATGCGCAATGCCGTGCTCGACAGCGGCATCCGCATCGATGGCCGCGACACCAAGACCGTGCGCCCGATCCTGGCGCAGGTCGGCACGCTGCCGCGCACGCATGGTTCGGCGCTGTTCACGCGCGGCGAGACGCAGGCCCTCGTGGTCGCGACCCTCGGCACGGCCGAAGACGAGCAGTTCGTCGATTCGCTGGAAGGCACCTACAAGCAGAACTTCATGCTGCATTATAACTTCCCGCCCTATTCGGTCGGCGAGACGGGCCGCATGGGCGGCACCAGCCGTCGTGAAACCGGGCATGGCAAGCTCGCCTGGCGCGCGGTGCATCCGATGCTGCCGCCGAAGGACGAGTTTCCCTATACCATCCGCATCGTTTCCGAGATCACCGAATCCAACGGCTCGTCGTCCATGGCGACCGTGTGCGGCACCTCGCTGGCGCTGATGGATGCGGGCGTTCCGCTCAAGGCGCCGATCGCCGGTATCGCCATGGGCCTGATCCTCGAAGGCACGCGCTATGCGGTGCTCTCCGACATTCTGGGTGACGAAGATCACCTCGGCGACATGGACTTCAAGGTGGCCGGCACCGAAGGCGGCATCACCTCGCTGCAGATGGACATCAAGATCGCCGGCATCACCGAAGAGATCATGCGTGTTGCGCTCGATCAGGCCAAGGGTGGGCGCATCCACATCCTCGGCGAGATGGCCAAGGCCCTCACCCAGGCCCGTTCGGAGCTGGGCGAACATGCCCCGCGCATCGAGCAGATCAAGATCCCGACCGACAAGATCCGCGACGTGATCGGCACCGGCGGCAAGGTCATCCGCGAGATCGTCGAAAAGACCGGCGCCAAGATCAGCGTCGAGGATGACGGCACGGTGAAGATTGCCTCCGCCGATGGCGAGTCGATCAAGGCCGCGCTGAAGTGGATCAAGTCCATCACGGCCGAGCCGGAAGTGGGCGAGATCTATGACGGCAAGATCGTCAAGGTCATGGATTTCGGCGCCTTCGTGAACTTCTTCGGTCCGAAGGACGGCCTCGTCCACATCTCCGAACTGGCGCCGACCCGCGTCGCCAAGACGAGCGACGTGGTCAAGGAAGGTCAGGCCGTGAAGGTCAAGCTCCTGGGCTTCGACGATCGCGGCAAGGTTCGCCTGTCGATGAAGATGGTCGATCAGGAAACCGGCGAGGACCTGTCCAAGAAGCAAGCCGCCGAAGGCGACGCCAAGCCGGCCGAATAGGCGCGGCGCTCTTCGCAATACGGATATGCCGCCCGCGGGGGAAGCCTCGCGGGCGGTTTTCGTTTAGCCTTGCAGGTGTTCTCGACTGGAGACTTCCATGCCCAAACTCGATCTTGCCGCCATCGCCGTGAACAAGGGAACGGGCTATCCCGCGCCGTTCGACGAGCCCTGCCGCGCGCGCATGCGCCAGCGTCTCGGCGATGCTGGCGGCCTCAGCGATTTCGGTGTCAACCTGCTCACACTGCTGCCGGGCGTCTGGTCCAGTCAGCGCCACTGGCACGCCGATGAAGATGAATTCGTCTATATCGTCTCCGGTGAAGCCGTGCTCGTCAGCGATGCTGGCGAGGAACTATTGCGCGCCGGCGATTGCGCCGCCTTCCCCAAGGGCGAGGCCAATGGCCATCATCTCATCAACCGCGGCGATGTGCCGTGCATCTGTCTGGAGATCGGCTCACGCTCCCCGAACGATGTTTCCAACTATCCGGGGCTCGATCTGAAGATTGACGCCAAGGTCGGAGAATTCGCACATCGGGACGGCACGCTCTATCCCACACGATGAGCGTGATGATCGCGCCGCTCTATTCCGGTTACTCGGCGCTCGATTTTCTGATCGTCGCGCTCGCGGTGTTGATGATGCCGGCGATGTCGATCATTGCCGGGCGCACTCTTGCGCGCGAAGCGCCGGAGGCACGCAAGCTCATTCACCGTTATCTGCGCATCATCTCTCGCGGCTGGCTGACGGCGGCGGTGGTGGCAGCCGCCTGGTGGGTGCAGGACCGGCCCTTCGGCGCGCTCGGCCTCGCGCCGCATCTGCGGCTGTGGGATTATGCCGGTTTCGTGTTTGCGCTTGTGATCGGCTTTCTGATGACGGCGCAGAGCTTTGGTCTCGCCGCCGCGCCGCGCGAAAAACTCGAACGCGCGATGAAGACGGTTCGGAACATCAAGGTCACACCCGACACGCCCGGCGAACTCGCACTTTTCATGCTGGTATCGCTGACGGCGGGCGTTTGGGAAGAGCTTGTCTATCGCGGCTTTCTGATCTGGTTTCTCGTACCGCTGGCGGGCGTGACCGGCGCGGTGGTGGTGTCGTCGCTGATCTTCGGCCTCGGCCATCTCTACCAAGGCATCAGGGGGCTCGTAACCGCGACCGGGCTGGGCCTCGTTTTCGCTGCGCTCTACCTCGTTTCGGGCACGCTGTGGTGGCTGATCGCGGTGCATGCCGCAATCGACATTGCCGGCGGGCTGGTGACGTGGCGGGTCAAGCGCGTCGCGGCGCGTGAAGGCGTGATCTGAGCGGCGCATTTTCGGGCGCTGTGCCCATGTCGTGCGCAATCGCATGCCACGCCGCGGCAGAAATGCGACAGCTCCATCGCATCGACAAATTTTGTTTGGTTAATGACCCTTAGCCATTCTTGTGCGATGGCGGCCGCGCCGATACCGTGCCTCGGTTGCAGCCGGGGGGCAGTCACCATGGCCGTCGTATTTCGTTTTCTCGCTTTGATCCTGATCGTCGTCGCGTTGATGTTGCTCGGCGCCGATGTCGTCACCTCGCTGGAAAAAGGCACGCTGACGGTGCGCTCGATCGGCCAGGTCTGGGGCTTGCTCGGTGCGGGCAGCCTCGCGGCGTTCAAATCCTGGGTTGAGGCTTCGCTGCCCGGGCCGGTGCCCGGCTGGATCTACAGCCTGCTCGGCATGTGGGGCTGGGGCGTGTTCGGCGTGTTCGGCGTCGTGCTGGCCTTTCTGTTCGGCCGCCGCCACGCCGCGGATTGAACCGGCGGCCGCGGGCCTGCCCGCCTACGCTACGGCTTGAGCTTCCTGGGCAGAGCCTTGACTTCGGCCGGGGTGAGTTCGGTCATCTTCTTTACGATACAGGCCTGCGGAATGCCGTCCCACGAGGTGGCGACATGCAGGTTCCAGTCGATCGCCGAGCAGATGGTGTTCGCTCCGCGGATCTTGGTAATGAGAAACGCGCCCGGCGATTTGAGTGAAGAGCAGGGCGCCGCCAGGTCGAGGCGGTAATAGCGGTTCATCCCGACGCGGATATAGATGGTTTTCGCATCGGCGGCCTTCCAGTTCTGGAACTCGCTGGAGCGGAAGCAACGGGTGGTCGTCTGGCCTTTTTCCGCCGGTGCGGCGATCGCGGCCGTGGTGACAGCGCTCAGGCTTGCGGCCAATGCGAAGGCGATCATCTTTTTCATCTGCGCACTCCCTCGGTCGATACGATATCTTGCGGACTCTGGGCCATCCGGCCGTGGCGGCTGATGATCTGTATCAAATCAGCGGTTGGCGCCGGGCGTCCACAACACGTCCGCCTTGCCCTTATCATTGGCAAAGCGTGCGGCCACGAACAGATGATCCGAGAGCCGATTGATATACCGGATCGCCTCGGCGCTCACGGGCTCGCGCTCGGCCAGCGCCACCATCAGCCGTTCGGCCCGCCGCGCGATGGTGCGGGCCAGATGCAGATGCGCGGCCGCCGCATTGCCGCCCGGCAGTACGAAGGAGGTCAGCGGCTCCAGCTCGGCATTCATGGTGTCGATCTCGGCCTCGAGCCGCGCCACCTGCGCCGCCACGATCCTGAGCGCGCCCTCATTCCTGGGCCCGTCCTCCGGCACGCAGAGATCGGCGCCGAGGTCGAACAGGTCGTTCTGGATGCGGGCCAGCATGGCGTCCATCTCACCTGCGGCGAAAAGCCGGACCAGCCCGATGGCGGCGTTGGTCTCGTCCACCGTGCCATAGGCCTCGATGCGGATCGCGTGCTTGGGCAGGCGGGTGCCGTCGCCCAGCCCCGTGGTGCCCTTGTCCCCCGTGCGGGTATAGATCTTGTTGAGCTTGACCATGGCCGGACCTTAAGCCCGCGCGGGCGGCCGGGCAAAGCAGGGTAAAAAATTTTGCCGCCCCCTCTTGAAGCGTGACGCTGCTGACACCATATGACCTATATCCCCACAGAACCTGGAAATTGTGCCGCAGCACGGAGTTGCGGCCCGCGCCTTGTTGGTTATGATCCGGCCGCGCGCCAAATCAGGCTGTTACGTCAGGAATTTGCCCATGCCCGTCGAAGTCCCCGAGACCATTGAAGTCGATGACACCCGCGTCGCCTGCGATGGCGGCGGCGGCGCGCTCGGCCATCCGCGCGTCTATCTGGAGATGGGCGACGAGCATTTCGTCGAATGCCCCTATTGCGACCGGCGGTTCGTCCTGCGCGAAGGGGCCGAGGCGCATCATTGAGCGCGGGCCCCACGGCTGACAAGCACCCGCTGAAGGCGGGCGACCACCTCTATCTGATCGATGGCTCGGGCTATCTGTTCCGGGCCTATCACGCGCTGCCGCCACTGACGCGCAAGTCGGACGGGCTGCCCACGGGCGCCGTCTCCGGCTATTGCAACATGTTGTGGAAGCTGCTCGAGGATTCCAAGGACGGCGACAAGCCCTCCCATCTTGCCGTGATCTTTGATGCTGGCCGCCACACCTTCCGCAACGAGATCTATTCCGACTACAAGGCCAATCGCCCCGAAGCGCCAGAGGATCTGATCCCGCAATTTCCGCTGGTGCGCGATGCCACCCGTGCCTTCGGCGTGCCGGCGATCGAGCTGGCGGGCTATGAGGCCGACGATCTGATCGCCACCTATGCGCGGATCGCGCGGCTGGCCGGCGCGAAAGTCACTATCGTCTCCTCCGACAAGGATCTGATGCAGCTCGTCGCCGATGGCGAGGTCGAATTGCTCGACACGATGAAGAACCGCCGCATCGGCTCGGCCGAGGTGATGGAGAAGTTCGGTGTGCCGCCCTCCAAGGTGGTCGATGTGCAGTCGCTGGCCGGCGATTCCACCGACAATATCCCCGGCATCCGCGGCATCGGCGTGAAGACCGCCGCCGAACTCATCAACGCCTATGGCGATCTCGAAACGCTGCTCGCGCGCGCCTCGGAAATCAAGCAGCCCAAGCGGCGCGAAAGCCTGATCGAACAGGCCGATATGGCGCGCATTTCGATGCAGCTTGTCACGCTCAAGCCCGATGTGCCGGTGGAGGAAGACCCGGGCAGCTTCGGCACGCATGAACCCGATCCGGCGACGCTGATCGGCTTTTTGAAGGCGATGGAATTTTCGACGCTGACGCGCCGCGCCGCCACGCATTTTCATATCGACGATCCCGATGCCATTGAAACGGCGGACGGCCCCGCAAAGACGGCGTCATCCGCCAAACCTGCGAAGACCGAAGCCGTGTCCGCAAATTCCGATGGCGAGGTCGGCGCGGTCATGGATCGCAGCGCGCTGTTGAAACCCATCGATCACAACTCTTATGAGACCGTCACCACCAAAGATCGTCTCGCGGCCTGGATCGCGCGCGCACAGGATCTCGGCACAGTCTGCGTCGACACCGAAACCACCTCGCTCGATCCGATGCAGGCGAAACTGTGCGGCGTGTCGCTGGCCGTGGCGCCGGGAGAGGCCTGTTACATCCCCTGCGGCCATCGCGGGAGCGATGGGCTCGATTTCGGCGGCGATGGCGGCATCGTCCAGCTTGCCGAAAAGGATGTGCTGGCTGCGCTGAAGCCGCTGCTCGAAGATCCCTCGATCCTCAAGATTGCGCAGAACATGAAATATGACTGGGTGATCCTCGCCCAGCGCGGCATCGCCATCACCCCGTTCGACGACACGATGCTGATCTCCTATGTGCTCGATGCGGGCCTGCATGGCCATGGGATGGACGAGCTTTCCGGATTGTATCTCGGCCACATGCCGATTTCCTATTCGGAGGTTGCCGGCAAGGGAAAGGACAAGATCACCTTTGATGCCGTCGATCTCAAAGCCGCCACGCGCTATGCGGCCGAGGATGCCGATGTCACCTTGCGCCTGCATGCGCTGTTGAAGCCGAAGCTGATCGCGGCCGGAAAGACAACGGTCTATGAAACGCTGGAGCGCCCGCTGGTGACGGTGCTGGCGCAGATGGAACGCGAAGGCGTCGCCATCGATTCCGATCTCTTGCGCAAGCTCTCCAACGATTTTGCCCAGGACATGGCGAAGCTCGAAAAGCAGATTCACAAGCTCGCCGGCGAGGAGTTCAACATCGGCTCGCCCAAACAGCTCGGCGAGATATTGTTCGGAAAATTTTCGCTCGGGGGCGGCAAGAAGACAAAAACCGGCGCCTGGTCCACGGATGCGGACACGCTGGAAACCCTCGCTGCGCAGGGCCACGATATCGCACAGAAGGTGCTCGACTGGCGTCAGCTCTCCAAATTGCGCGGCACCTATACCGATGCGTTACCCACCCATGTGAATCCTGAGACCCACCGCGTGCATACGAGCTACGCGATGGCGTCCACCTCCACGGGCCGGCTTGCCTCCACCGATCCGAACCTGCAGAACATCCCGATCCGCACCGAAGCCGGCCGCAAGATCCGCACCGCCTTCATCGCCCCCAAGGGCACCAAACTCATCAGCGCCGATTACAGCCAGATCGAATTGCGGCTGCTCGCCCACATCGCCGATATCCCGGCGCTCAAGGAAGCCTTTGCGAGCGGCCTCGACATTCATGCCATGACGGCGTCCGAAGTTTTCGGCGTGCCGATCGAAGGCATGCCATCCGAGGTGCGCCGCCGCGCGAAGGCGATCAATTTCGGTATCGTCTATGGCATTTCGGGTTTCGGTCTCGCGGGCCAGCTCGGCATCGAGCGCGACGAGGCAAACGCCTATATCAAGAAATATTTCGAGCGCTTCCCCGGCATCCGCGATTACATGGATCGCACCAAGGTTTTCGCCAAAGAGCACGGCTATGTCGAAACCCTGTTCGGCCGCCGCATCCATATCCGCGAGATCAATTCAAAAGTGCCGGGGCTTCGCGGCGGGGCCGAACGCGCGGCCATCAATGCGCCGATCCAGGGCGCGGCCGCCGATATCATCCGCCGCGCCATGATCCGCGTGCCCGGCGCGCTGACAGAGGCGGGGCTCAAGGCGCGCATGCTCTTGCAGGTGCATGACGAACTGGTGTTCGAAGCGCCGGAGAAAGAGGCGGAAAAGACCATCGCGCTCGTCAAGACTGTGATGGAGAAGGCGTCGCTACCGGCGCTGGATCTTTCGGTGCCGCTCGAGGTCGAAGCGCGCGCCGCCGAAAACTGGGACGCGGCGCATTAAGCCTTCGCGTTACGCCGCGATTGCCCGGGGCAGCGCCTCTGCACTGATTCCCGCCTTCTCGAGTGTCTCGACCAACTCGGCTCTTGCCGTCTCGAGTGTGAGCCCCAAATCGCCATAGTTCCGATGCTCGACGTATTCTGCGATGAAGCCGGGTTTGGCGAGATTGGCGAGGATGATGCAACGCGCCTTGTCGGCCACCTTGCCTTCGGTCAGCGCCTCGCCCGTGCACAGCCTGAGGAGCGCGACGACCTTGTCGACATGGCTCGCGCCCTTGGCGGCCACGGCCTCGAGAAACCGTGTGCGCGTCTCCAGCTCGCTCGCCACCTTGTCGAGCGCCACTGCGAGTTCGCGGCGATTGTTGTCCTGGATGCCTGATCGGCACACGCGCGCCTGAAGCCCGGCCAGTCTTTGCAGCCGCGCCAGCACCGGCGTGGCGCCATCCTGAAAGTAATTGGTGAACGTGGCCCCGGTGATAATCGGCAGCATCACATTGGCGATCTGGCGCTTGTTCTCCGCGCCGACAGTGCTTTCCTCGATCGTCAGAAGGTTGTCGACCTTCATGTCGGGCGTCTCGATCGCCTCGAGGAAGCGCGCCAGCCGCTCATAGGTGACGAGCCTTTTGGAACGCATGGTGAAGGACGCGATCAGGTCCTCATGGCTGAGATATTTGCCTTGGCCCAGCACCAGCTTGTTGGCGATGCGCCGCAGCACGGCAATCTCTTCGAGCAGGTCGCTGCCCGACAGCCTTTTGGTGCTCTTCAACTCGGCCATGATGCGCTTGGCGATGGCCGTGCGCGCCTCCGGAAGATTGTCGTCGGCAAAACGCGCCGTGAGCACTTTTACGCCGTTGCACACGGGCTTGTCGGGGCGCTTCTGGCCGAGGAAGAGGTGGATCAGCGTCGTCAGCGCGTCGCCCAGATCGTCATGATCGCCGATCAGCTCATGCAGCGCCGCCGAGCCGTTGAGAACCTCCGCGGCGATGCTGTCGACACATCCGGTGAGCAGGCCGGCACCCGCGCCGGTGCCCTTGCCCTGCTCGAGCAGGCTGAGCAGGCGCATCATCTTGTCCTCCCAGCCGCCGGCGTCGGCCAGGTGTTTGGCAATGGCGCCGTTGAGCACATAGGCGCCGTCGCCTTCATGGGCGAGCTTTTCGGCCAGCGCGCGGAACGTCTCCGGTTCGACGGTTGGAAAGAGCTGTTTGCGCTCGTCGCGATAGACCCGGTTGATGGCCTTGGTGACGAGTTCGTTCAGATCCTTGATGATCTGCTGCACCGGAACCTTGGTGGACGAAGCCTGGGCCACGGCAATCTTCTGGATCGCGTGCTGATAGATCGTGCCGGTCGCCTCGAAGCGTTCCAGCGCATCGGCGCGATGGATGAGTTCGGTAACCGTCAGCTTCTGCCGTCCCAGGAAGTCGGCCAGGAGCCGCGCCATGGTGGCGCGGGCGTGGTAGGAATAAAGATCGTCCGGCTTGAAACAGGGAAGCGTGTCGGGCACGTCTTCGGCGGCCGGGTCCACCGCGACCTGATTGTGGCCGTCTTCGAAGATCTTGAGCGTCAGATAATCGCCGGTGTCGGAATCATAGGTCTCCTTGACGACCTTGACGCCGGTTGCCTCGCCGCCGTCCATGATCTCCCTGGCCAGCTTCACCGCATCGTCGCGTTGATTGATGCAGTCGTGCAGCTTCCAGCCGCCGCGCGCGCCCTGTCGCTTGAAGAGTTCGAAATGGACTTCCTTGGCCATGGGCCGGCAAATCCCGCCGTTCGGATTGGATTTTCCGAATATTCGCGGAAGTTCATTAAGTCACGGTTAAGCACCAGAATTTGCAAGATAATTTTGCGTCGTCAGGCTGTGGATGGTGGGTGAATTCCCGCATAGCGCGCAGGCCGGATCGGGTTTGACGGCCACATCGCGGAAGCGTGCGGCAAGCGCGTCATAAATCAGAAGCCGCCCTGCCATGGAGCGGCCGATGCCCAGGATCTCTTTCAGCACTTCAAGGGCCTGCAGCGTGCCCATGACGCCGGCGGCCGCACCCAGCACCCCCGTCTCCGAGCAGGAGGGGGCGGTCCCGGCTGGCGGCGGCTCCGGAAAGAGGCAGCGATAGCAGGGATAAGCGCCCGACTTGTCATGGGCTTTATAGGTCGCAAGCTGGCCGTCGAACTCGCTCACGGCCGACGAAACCAGCGTGCGGCCGGCCAGATAGCAGGCATCGTTGATCAGGAAGCGGGTGGCGAAATTGTCCGAGCCGTCCGCCACTACGTCGTATTGCGAGATCAGCTCCTGCGCATTTTCGGCCGTCAGCCTGAAATTATGGGCCTCGATCCTTGTTCCGGGATTGAGCGCCTGGGCCGCTTCGCCGGCCGAGTCCGTCTTCAGCCGGCCCACATCGGCTGTGCGGTGGGCGATCTGGCGCTGCAAATTGGAGAGCGAGACCGTGTCGAAGTCCACAATCCCGATGGTGCCAATCCCGGCCGCCGCCAGATAGAGGATCACGGGGCTTCCAAGGCCCCCGGCGCCGATGACCAGCACCCGCGCGGCCCTCAGCCGGGCCTGGCCGGGCCCACCCACTTCGCGCAAAACGAGGTGGCGGGCATAACGGTCGAGCTCTTCATCGGAGAGGGCCATGGCCTCGCTCATAGCCCAAGCCCGGCGTGGGAGGAAGTATGGGCAGAGAGAACCACAAGAGAACGTATGTTCCCGCGTCGTTTCGTCTTTAAGCCTAGCCCTGCGGCAATCTTGCCTTTTCCGGCCAAGGGTGTAGGTGGTTTGCGCGAGAGGGGCGCCAGCGCCTATTCTCGCCGGAAACAAAACGCCGGGCACCGGTTATGAGAGCCGGGAAGCTGCGGTGGGGACTATTCTAGGAGTGACCATGTCTCAGGACGGGCGGCACCCGAGCGCCTATGGCCTTGAAAATCAAGGCTTTCGCAATTTGAAAGCGGTGCATTGGAATTTGACGGCGCCATCGCTGTACGAAGCGGCAACGCTGCGCGGCGAAGGCCATGTGGCCAAGAACGGCCCCTTCGTCGTGATCACCGGCCAGCATACCGGCCGCTCGGCCTCCGACAAGTTCATCGTCAAGGATGCGAACTCCGAGGATCAGGTCTGGTGGGACAACAACAAGGCGATGACGCCGGCCCATTTCGACGCGCTCTACCAGTCGATGATGTCCTACGCCCAGGGCCATGAGCTGTTCGTGCAGGACCTGTTCGGCGGCGCCGACGCGGTCCACCGCGTGCCGGTGCGCATCGTCACCGAATTTGCCTGGCACTCGCTCTTCGTCCAGCACCTCCTCATCGAGCCGACCGCGGCCGAGCAGGAAGGCTTCGTGCCCGATTACACCATCATCGATCTGCCCGGCTTTCATGCCGATCCGGCGATCCATGGCTGCGAGACGGGCACGGTCATCGCGGTGAACTTCACCAAGAAGATCATCCTGATCGGCGGCACCTCCTATGCCGGCGAGATGAAGAAGTCGGTCTTCACGATCCTCAATTACCTCCTGCCGCCCAAGCGCGTGATGCCGATGCATTGCTCGGCCAATGTCGGCACATCCCGCGAAAGCGCGATCTTCTTCGGCCTCTCGGGCACCGGCAAGACGACGCTGTCGGCCGATGCGTCGCCGCACGCTGATCGGTGACGACGAGCATGGCTGGAGCGAGAACGGCGTCTTCAATTTCGAAGGCGGCTGCTATGCCAAGGTGATCAAGCTCTCCGCCGAAGCCGAGCCGGAGATCTATGCGACGACGCAGCGTTTCGGCACCGTGCTCGAAAACGTCGTGCTGGATCCCAATACGCGCGAACTGGATCTGGATGACGGCCGTTACACGGAAAACACCCGCGCCGCCTATCCGATCCACTTCATCCCGAACGCCTCGAAGACGGGCAGCGCCGGTCACCCCAGAAATGTGATCATGCTGACGGCCGATGCCTTCGGCGTGTTGCCGCCGATTTCGAAGCTGACACCCAGCCAGGCCATGTATCACTTCCTCTCCGGCTTCACCGCCAAGGTGGCCGGCACGGAAAAGGGCCTGGGCAAGGAACCGCAGCCGACCTTCTCGACCTGCTTCGGCGCACCCTTCATGCCGCGCCATCCCACCGAATACGGCAATCTGCTGCGCGATCTGATCGCCCAGCACGGCTCGGATTGCTGGCTCGTCAACACGGGCTGGACGGGCGGTGCCTATGGCGTCGGCAGCCGCATGCCGATCAAGGCGACGCGCGCGCTCCTGTCCGCTGCGCTGGACGGCACGCTCGCCAATGCCGAGATGCGGGTCGATCCGAATTTCGGTTTCCAGGTTCCGGTCGCCGTGCCGGGCGTGGACACGAAGATCCTCAACCCGCGCGACACCTGGTCCGACAAGGCTGCTTACGACGCGCAGGCCAAGAAGCTCGTTTCCATGTTCCGCAAGAACTTCAAGATCTTCGAATCCCATGTCGGCAACGACGTGCTCGAAGCCGCGCCGATCCTGGCCCAGGCGGCGGAATAAGAAACATCCCACGAAAGTGGGCATCGCGTAACAAGGGCTCGCATCGTGCGGGCCCTTTTGCGTTTCTGCGCGCCATGGTCTTAGACTTCGCGCTGGAAAACACCCGGTGACAACAAAGACCGGCGAGGAGGAAGCATGGAAAAGCGCAGGCTCGGAAAATCGGATTTGAAGATCGCGCCGGTCATGTTCGGCGGCAATGTGCTGGGCTGGACCGCGCCCGAGAAGGAGGCCTTCGAAATCCTCGATGCCTTCGTCGATGCCGGCTTCAACGCCATCGACACGGCCGATGTCTATTCGGCCTGGATCCCCGGCCACAAGGGCGGCGAATCCGAAACCGTGCTCGGCAATTGGCTCGCCTCCCGCAAGAACCGCGACAAGGTCGTGATCGCGACCAAGGTCGGCATGCTGCCGCTGGGCGGCAAAGTGAACCTCACCAAACAGCGCATCGCCGATGCCGTCGATGCTTCGCTGAAACGTTTGCAGACCGATCACATCGATCTTTACTTCGCCCATCGCGACGATGAGGACACCCCGCTCGAGGAAACGCTCGAAGCCTTCGCCGCGATGATCAAGGCCGGCAAGGTGCGCACCATCGGCGCCTCCAACTATTCGGCCGCGCGGCTTTCCGAAGCGCTCGCCATCGCCGAAAAGAAGTCCCTGCCGCGCTATGATGCGCTGCAGCCGCTCTACAATCTGTATGACCGCCAGGTGTTCGAAGCCGAACTGGAAGCCGTCTGCCGAGACAACAGTGTCGGCGTTGTGCCCTATTTTTCGCTCGCCTATGGCTTTCTGGCGGGCAAGTACAGGAGCGAGGCCGACGCCAAGAAGAGCCCGCGCGGGGGCAAGGCCGTCGAACAATATCTCAATCCGCGGGGGCTGAAGATTCTGGCTGCGCTCGACAGCGTTGCCGGCCGTCTCGGCGCAACACCGGCGCAAGTGGCGCTGGCCTGGCTGATCGCCAAGCCCGTCATCACCGCACCCATCGCCAGCGTCACCTCGCTCACCCAGCTCAAGGACATTATTGCGGCCGGCAATCTCAAGCTCGACCGCGATGCGATGAGCGAACTTGATGCGGCGAGCGCGTAACGGGAATCAGCGCGGGCTGTAGACCCACACCCGCGCGGGCGGCAGATTGGCCCAGATCACGGCGGCGCGGCGCACATCGAATGTGCCGGTCGCCGCAACGGGGGGCGTCAGGCCGTAAGAGAATTGCACGAAGGGCGCGCCCGGCTGCAGCCGCGACAGCGCATCCTCGATCAACCTCTGCCGTTCGGCCAGTGGCCAGTTCAAAAGCGGAATGCCCGAGACGATGGCGGCGAAGCCGTGGCGGGCGCTGCCGTCCAGGGTCGCATCGAGATTAAAGGCATCGCCTTCGATCACGCTCACGCCGGGGCAGCGCTTGCGCACGCGCTCCACGAAGTCGCGATCATATTCGATCGCCGTGATGCGCTCGGGCGCGATGCCGCGTTCGAGCAGCGCTTCGGTGACGACGCCGGTTCCCGGCCCCAGTTCCAGCACCGGGCCCGGGCGCTCCGGGTCCACTTCGGCCGCGATGGCGCGGGCCAGCGCCGGGCTCGAGGGCGCGATGGCGCCGACGCCTTTGGGGCTGGCGATCAATCCGCGCAGGAACTCCCAATGTTCGGACATCGGGCCGGACGGTTGTTTCGCCTGCGCTTTGCTCGACATGGGCACCTCCTGACGCGGGAACTATAGGACGGCGGGGCGCCTTCCCGCTAGGTGTGAGGCACATTGCGTTGTGCGTGGCGCAAACCGGCAATGCACATGGAACGTGGAAAACGGGAGGATGGCCCCATCACATGGCGTTAGCATGGCCCGTCTCTTCCTGCGAAAGGATCGCATACCATGCCCGCCCCCCATTCGGACACCATCGCCGAAACCTTCCGTGCCCTGCATGCGCCGGGCGAACTGCTGGTGCTCGCCAATGCCTGGGATGCCGCCAGCGCCCGGCTGTCCGAAGAAGCCGGCGCCAAAGCGGTCGCCACCTCCAGCGCCGCGCTGGCCTGGGCCCATGGCTATGCCGATGGCCAGGCCTTGCCGACCTCTGTGCTGCTGGGCGCCGTGGCAGAGATCCTGCGGGCGGTGACTGTGCCTGTCAGTGTCGACAGCGAAGCCGGCTATTCCGACAATCCGGACGCCGTCGCCGATTACGCGGCGCAGCTCATCGATATGGGTGTGGCCGGCATCAATCTGGAGGACGGCCACGTCGCGCCCGATCTTCATGCCCGCAAGATCGCGGCGATCAAGGCGCGCGCCGCGCGCATGGGCGGCGATCTCTTCGTCAATGCGCGGACGGATGTCTATCTTCTGAAGCTGGCCGAGGGCGAGGCGGCGCTCACCGAAACCCTCGCGCGCGCCAAACGCTATAGCGAGGCCGGCGCCGACGGCATCTTCGTGCCTTTCGTGCGCGCCGCCGATACCATCGGGACGCTCGCCCGCGAGATTGCCCTGCCGCTCAATGTTCTGGCGGTCAAGGATGTGCCGGATGTGGCGACCTTGAAGCGTCTGGGCGTGCGCCGTCTCAGCACCGGCGCCGGTCCCGGCCGCGCGGCCTATGGCGCGGCTATGAAGGCGGTGCGTCGCCTGCTCGAAGCCGGCCAATACGACGCGATGTTGGAAGCCGCCGCGGACTGCCCCAATTTCAACGCGCTGTTCGGGGAATGAGATTTACGCCGCGCCGGGATTGGCGAGGAAGTCCTTCACCTTGGCGAAGAAGCCTTCCGATTCCGGCTGGGTGCCGGGCTCGCAATCCTTTTCGAAGGCACGCAGCAGTTCCTTCTGCCGCTTCGACAGCTTGACGGGCGTTTCCACCGCGACCTCGACATAGAGGTCACCCGTCAGTCCGCCGCCGCGCAGCACGGGCATGCCCTTGGAGCGCATGCGGAACTGGCGGCCCGATTGCGTGCCTTCGGGAATTTTCACCGAGACGGTGGCCCCGCCCAGCGTCGGCACGTCGACACTGCCGCCCACGGCCGCCGTGACGAAGGAGATGGGGCAGCGGCAATAAAGGTCGTGGCCGTCGCGCTGGAAGATCGGATGCGGGCTGACCGAGACGAAGATGTAGAGATCGCCCGGCGGTCCGCCATTGACGCCGGCCTGGCCTTCGCCGGCCAGGCGGATGCGTGTGCCTTCCTCGACGCCGGCGGGAATGTCGACGCCCAGTTTGCGCTCTTTCTGCAGATGGCCCATGCCGTGGCAGGCCTTGCAGGGATTGCGAATCACGCGCCCGTTGCCGTGGCAATTGGGGCAGGTGCGTTCGATGGTGAAGAAGCCCTGCTGCGCGCGCACGCGGCCGGCGCCGGAACAGGTCGGGCATTGTTCGGGCGTGGAGCCGGCTTCGGCGCCGGTGCCGCCGCAATCCTCGCAGGCCAGCGCCGTCGGCACGGTGATCTCGGCGCGATAGCCCTTGAAGGCGTCTTCGAGATTGATTTCGAGATTGTAGCGCAGATCGGCGCCGCGGTTCTGCCGCCGGGCCCTGCGCCCGCCGGTGAACTCGCCGAACAGATCGTCGAAAATATCGGAGAAGGATGAGGCGAAATCGTTGAAGCCGGCGCCGCCGCGCTGGCCGCCGCCGCCATTCTCGAAGGCGGCGTGGCCGAAGCGGTCATAGGCCGCGCGCTTCTGATCGTCCTTCAGGACGTCATAGGCTTCGTTGACTTCCTTGAACTTGTGTTCGGATTCGGCATCGCCGGGATTGCGGTCGGGATGCAGCTCTTTCGCGAGCTTGCGATAGGCCACCTTGATCTCGGTGATCGTCGCGCCCTTCTGGCAACCTAGCGTCTCGTAATAGCAACGCTTGCTCATATTACCGAAACCCGATCACGCTTGGCGCCGAATGGGCCCGCTCCCCCCGACGTGAGAGGAAACGGGCCGTCCATTCGTTTGCCATTTGAAAGCATCGGCTCTCGCCCCCCAGCGAGCACGAATGCACCTGACGCGTTTACGCGTCCTTCTTGTCATTGTCGTCGACTTCCGAGAATTCGGCATCGACCACATTCTCATCCGCACCGGCTTCGCCGCCGGGCTCGCCGGCCGCGGCGCCTTCAGCGCCTTCGCCCTGCTGCGCCTTGTACATGGCCTCGCCGAGCTTCATGGAAGCCTGGGCCAGGGTCTGCGTCTTGGCCTTGATGACCTCGGGGTCTTCGCCGTTCACGACTTCCTTGAGGTCCGCGATGGCGGCTTCGATCGCGCTCTTCTCGTCGCCGCCGACCTTGTCGCCATGCTCGCTCATCGCCTTCTCGGTAGAGTGGATCAGCGCTTCGGCATGGTTCTTGGATTCGACCAGCTCCTTGCGGGTCTTGTCCTCGGCCGCATGGGCTTCGGCGTCCTTGACCATCTTGTCGATGTCGGCGTCCGACAACCCGCCGGAAGCCTGGATGCGGATCTGCTGTTCCTTGTTGGTCGCCTTGTCCTTGGCCGTGACGTTGACGATGCCGTTGGCGTCGATGTCGAAGGTGACCTCAACCTGCGGCACGCCGCGCGGTGCGGGCGGAATGCCCATCAGATCGAACTGGCCGAGCACCTTGTTGTCGGCCGCCATCTCGCGCTCGCCCTGGAACACGCGGATGGTCACGGCCGTCTGATTGTCTTCGGCGGTCGAGAACACCTGCGATTTCTTGGTCGGGATCGTCGTGTTGCGGTCGATCAGGCGGGTGAACACGCCGCCCAGTGTCTCGATGCCCAGCGACAGCGGGGTGACGTCGAGCAGCAGCACGTCTTTCACTTCGCCCTGCAGCACACCGGCCTGAATGGCCGCGCCGATGGCGACGACTTCGTCCGGATTCACGCCCTTATGGGGCTCCTTGCCGAACAGCTGCTTGACGACGTCCTGCACCTTGGGCATGCGCGTCATACCGCCGACGAGGATGACCTCGTCGATCTGGCTGGCGGAAACGCCCGCATCCTTCAGCGCCTTCTTGACCGGATCGGTGGTGCGCTGGATCAGATCGTCGACCAGTGCTTCGAGCTTGGCGCGCGTGATCTTCATGGTCAGATGCTTGGGGCCTGCCGCATCGGCCGTGATGAAGGGCAGGTTCACTTCGGTCTGCGTCGCGCTCGAAAGCTCGATCTTCGCCTTTTCGGCGGCTTCCTTCAGGCGCTGCAGGGCCAGGCGGTCGGAGCGCAGGTCGATGCCCTGCTCCTTCTTGAATTCGTCGGCCAGGTAATTGACCAGCCGCATGTCGAAGTCTTCGCCGCCCAGGAAGGTGTCGCCATTGGTCGACTTCACTTCGAAGACGCCGTCGCCGATTTCGAGCACGGAGACGTCGAAGGTGCCGCCGCCAAGGTCGTAGACGGCGATGGTGCCGGCAGACTTCTTGTCGAGGCCATAGGCCAGCGCGGCCGCGGTCGGCTCGTTGATGATGCGCAGCACTTCAAGGCCGGCGATCTTGCCGGCGTCCTTGGTGGCCTGGCGCTGGGCGTCGTTGAAGTAGGCCGGCACGGTGATGACGGCCTGGGTGACCTTCTCGCCGAGATGGGCCTCGGCGGTTTCCTTCATCTTCTGCAGGATGAAGCCGGAGACCTCGGACGGCGCATATTTCTTGGAATCGCGACCCGCGACCCAGGCATCGCCATTGTCCGCCTTGACGATCTTGTAGGGGACCATGCCCATGTCCTTGCTGGTCATGGGATCGTCGAAGCGGCGGCCGATCAGGCGCTTGATCGCGAAATAGGTGTTTTCGGGGTTGGTGACGGCCTGGCGCTTGGCGGCCTGGCCGACAAGACGCTCGCCATCCTCGGTGAACGCCACGATCGACGGGGTGGTGCGCCCGCCTTCCGCATTCTCGATAACCTTCGGGCTGGAGCCCTCCATCACGGCCACGCACGAATTGGTGGTGCCGAGGTCGATGCCGATGACCTTCGCCATTGCTCAAATCCTTTCATTCGGCGGACGGTTGTCGGGCCTCGTGCCGAGCGCCCCTTGCCCGTCCCCTTGATTTTGTTGGCAAATTCCAGCCCTCGCGAAGGCCGTCCTCGCCACTGAGGGGTATATAGGGGTGGTGCTCCGGCCCCGCAAGACACTGGATCAAAGCGGAGGGGGCGAAAATACGCCGATTTGTCTGTCTTTCTGACGCACCCGCTGCCGTAACGGCAGCCGGCCCTGGCGCGTTTTGGGTGCTTGACGAATCTTCAGGAACCTCGTCTCCTTCGCACATGCAGCAAGGTCTTTTCGCAAGTGCAGGACTGGATCGGGATGTGGAGGCGGATCCCGTCGTCCCGCTACTGCCGGTGCCCGGTCTGCGCGAGCCCTTCCTGCATTATTCCCTGGGCACCGCCTTCGACGAGATGTTCACGCCCGAAGGCGGGTTGCGCGCGCCTTACGAGGTGCTGGGCCGCCAGCTGGCCGGGCTGCCGGCTGAGGAGCTTCATCGCCGCCAGCAGGCCTGCGAGCAGTCCTTCCTGCACCAGGGCATCACCTTCACCGTTTACAGCGAAAACCATCAGGCGACCGAGCGGATCATCCCCACCGACCTGATCCCGCGCGTGGTCACCGGCGCCGAATGGGCCTGGGTCGAGGCCGGGCTCAAACAGCGCACGACGGCGCTCAACCTGTTCCTGGCCGATATCTATGGCGAGGGGAAGGTGCTGCGCGACGGTGTCGTCCCGCGCAGCATGATCTTCGGCTCCAAGCATTACCGCCGCGAGATGCGCGGCATCCCGGTGCCGCATGGCGCCTATGTCAATGTCTGCGGCACCGATCTCATCCGCCGCGAGGACGGCGCCTTCGCCGTGCTGGAAGACAATCTGCGTGTGCCCTCCGGCGTCTCTTATATGCTGGCGAACCGCGATGTCGTGCGGCGTGTTTTTCCGGCCGCCTTCCGTGCCTCCCGCGTCAAACCGATCGAGCATTATCCGCAGCAGCTTCTGGCGGCGCTTCGTTCGCTCACGCCCTTCCAGGACGATGTCACCATCGCCGTGCTGACGCCGGGCGTCTTCAATTCGGCCTATTTCGAGCATGCCTTTCTTGCCCGGCAGATGGGCGTGGAACTGGTCGAAGGCCGCGATCTTCTGGTGCACGACAATGCGGTCTTCATGCGCACGACCTCGGGCCTCAAGCGCATCGATGTCATCTATCGCCGCGTCGACGACGACTTCATCGACCCCTTGATCTTCCGCGACGATTCGGCGCTCGGCGTGCCGGGGCTGTTCAATGCCTATCGCGCCGGCAATGTCGTGATCGCTAACGCGCCGGGCACGGGCGTCGCCGACGACAAGGCGATCTATGCCTATGTGCCGCGGTTGATCCGCTATTACCTCTCCGAAGAGCCGATCCTCGACAATGTCGAGACCTTTTTGTGCCGCGAGGAGAAATCGCTCAGTCACGTGCTCGACAATCTCGACAAGCTGGTGGTCAAGGCGGTCGGTGAATCCGGCGGCTATGGCATGCTGATCGGCCCCCATGCCAGCCAGGCCGAACGCGATGTCTTCGCCGCCAAGCTGAAGGCCGATCCCGAGAATTATATCGCCCAGCCCACGATCCAGCTTTCGACCGCGCCGACCTTCGTGAACGGTGGCATCGAAGCGCGCCATGTCGATCTTCGCCCCTTCATTCTCTGCGGCGAGAAGATCGACATCGTACCCGGCGGCCTCACGCGCGTGGCGCTGAAACGTGGCAGCCTCGTCGTCAATTCGAGCCAGGGCGGCGGCTCCAAAGACACCTGGGTCCTGAGCGAGTAGGGAGGAAACGCGCCGTGCCGATGTTAAGCCGTGTCGCCGACAGCCTCTACTGGATGGCCCGCTATCTCGAACGCGCCGAACACACCGCGCGCCTCGTCGCCGTCAAACTCGAATCCATGGTCGAGCAGACCAAGGAGGAAGCGGACGCGTCCTGGGCGCGCGTTGTCGCCGCCTTGTCGGGCGAAGAGTTCGAGCCCGGCACCGGCGATCCCGCCGCCATTGGCGAATCGCTCCTGCTCGATCGGACGAATGCGTCCTCGCTCGTCACCTCGCTGCGTCTGGCCCGCGACAATGCCCGCCAGGTGCGCGAACATCTCTCCAACGAAGTGTGGGAAAATCTCAACCGGCTCTATCTGCGCCTGCAGTACGAAACCATCGACGAATTCGGCCCGCAGCCCGCGCGCCTGCCGCGCGAGATACTCGAAAGCCTCTACACGCTGGGCGGTGTCGCCTATTCGACGCTGCATCACGGCGAGGGCTGGCACTTCCTCGAACTCGGCCGCTATATCGAACGCGCGCAATTGGTCTCGCGCCTGCTCGACATTCATTTCGGTGCGCCCCTGCCGGGTTACGCCGCGCCGCCGCCGCCGAAATATTTCGACTGGCTCGTGCTGTTGAAGTTCTGCACGGCCTTCGAGCCCTACTGCAAGAAATACACGGCCGCGATCCGGCCCGATCAGATCGCGCAGTTCCTGCTCTTCGATGCGGAGTTTCCCCACTCGGTGCGCTTCTCGGTCGATCGCGTGCAGGAGACATTGAAATGCGTTGCGCCCGGTGCGCCGGCCGCGCGCCGCGCCGCGTGCGAGCGTCTGGCCGGCCGCCTCAAGGCCGCCATCGATTACGGCCAGATCGAGGAACTGACGGGAAGCGTGTTCGACGAATTTCTCGGCAATGTCTCGCGCCAATGCGAACAGGTGCACGATGCGGTCTATGCCGCTTATATCGCCTATGACGCCGGCGCCGTGCTGTGAGGAGTTGAGCGATGCATTATTCGATCCGCCACACCACGCTCATCCATTACACCGCGCCGGTGCGCGAGAGCGTGATGGAGCTTCGCATGCAGCCACGCTCCGAAGGCCCGCAGGCGCTCCGCAATTTCCAGATCGCAACCTCGCCGCGCACCCAGCTCTATGCCTATACCGATCATCTCGGCAATGCGGTCTATCACTTCAATGTGCTGCGCGAACATGACGAGATGCGGCTGGAGGTGCAGGCCGCTGTCGAGATGGCGCCGTTCCCGGTGCCGCCCGAAACGCTCGATGGCCTCGAATGGCAGCGCTACAATCCGCTCAATCTCCATGCCGATCATTTCGACTATCTCGAACCGTCGAAATTTGCGCGGGAAGGCGAAGATCTGTCGCTCTTCGTCGCCCGCAACGATCTGGGCGCGCCCTCGGGCGATCCCATGTCGACGCTACGCCGCCTCAACGAGTTGATCTATTACGCCTTCGATTACGAGGTCGGCATCACCGAAGTCCATTCGCCCATCGAGCATGCCCTGCGCGAGGAGCGCGGCGTCTGCCAGGACTTCGCGCACATCATGATCGCCATCGCGCGCAGCTGGGGCATCCCGGCGCGCTATGTCTCGGGCTATCTCTTCCACCGCAGCGAGGACAAGGACCGCTCCGGCGAAGATGCGAGCCATGCCTGGATGGAAGCCTGGTTTCCGTCCGTGGGCTGGGTCGGTTTCGATCCAACCAACAACATGGTGGCCGGCGGCCGCCACATCCGCGTCGCCGTGGGGCGCGACTATGCCGACGTGCCGCCGACGCGCGGCACGTATAAGGGCGATGCGGAATCGGAACTGTCGATCGCGGTCACGGTGCAGACCGCGAAAGCGCCGGCGCGGCACGAGGAATTCCTGCGCATTGCGCGGCCGATGAAACCGGCCCAGCCAGCCGCCAACGCCCCCGACCTGCTGTCACAGCAGCAACAGCAGCAACAACAGTAACGCCTATTTCCTGGTCCAGCTGCCGCCGAGCGGTTTGTAGAACTGGCCGGCCGGCACTTTCGCCAGCAACAGCTTGGCCGTGGCTTCGCCCGCGGCTGCAACGGAGACGCCGGTCTTGCTGGCGGTGTCGCGATAGACGGCGGCGCGGCCGGCATTGATCTGCTGCATCGCTGCAATCGTCGCCGGATCGGCGGAACCGGTGACGAGGCCGAGATAGCCGTCGCCCTGTTCGCCGACAGTGCCCTGTGCTTTGGCGGTGTCGACTGTCGCCTTGGCGCTGGCCAGATCGGCCGCGATGGCCGGATGGATTGCGACGCCGGCGGTGACGGAGCCCAGAACCAGCGCCGCTGCCAGCAGCGGGGCCGACAGGGCAAAGCGCGCGGCGCGTTTCAGAAATCTCGTGACCATGATCGCAGTGTCCTTGATATGGCTGTCAGAACAGGTTCGGGTTCTGCTTGATTGCAGTCTGCACTTCCTTGTCGAGGCGGATGCGCACATCCGCGTCGAGCTTGGCGTAGATATTGATGGGGGCCACTTCCACCCGCACCGTCGGCGTGCAGGCGCCCAGCGAGGCCGGAAGGATGGCGGCAAAGCCAATCGCCGTCACAGCCATCGTGGTCTTCATCGTGCGGTTCGACATCTGTGCTTGTCCCTCTGCAGCTAGGGCGAATGCGCTGCCGGGGCCGTACTGTCGGTCCAAGCCTTGCGATAAGCCGCCAAAAGTTCGGCGAAATTAAGGGAGGTGTCCAGAGTCAGGTTGACCGCGGTCCCTTTGGGCAGGGAAATCGGTTTGTCGAAGGCCTTGCCCTGCAGGAGATCGAACAGGCCGACTTCGGCATTTTGGGGCTTTTCGGGCGCGTAGTGCCCCTTGACGTGGAGCAGCAGCTCCAGCCGCCCATTGGGCAGGCTGTTCACCGTGCCGTCCAGCGAATCGATGGCGAGGTGTTCCAGCGCCTGATAGGCAAAATTGCGGACGGCGCCACTCTTTCCCTGCGGGTCGTCGCTCCCCCACACCGTGCGCGAAATGGAGAGGTTGGCTGGTCCGACCGTCGCGATATGGCCGTCTGTGAAGGACACCCCGTTGGGGCCGATGCGGAACGGAATGGTTCCGGACATTGCACCGCTCGCTTTTAATTTGGTGCCGAGGCTGGAGGCGGCGATCAATCCGCCAATGTCCACATTGTGCAAGGAGATCTTGCCGCTGACCGGCTTGGTAGAGGCGAATATCAGCTCAAGCGGCGCGAGTGAGATATGGCCTCCTGAAAGTCCGCCTCTGGCGCTTGCAAGGCTCAGCCCGAGCGATGTCATCTGGAAGGTCGCCGTGAGGTTCGTCAGCGGCGAGACCCAGGCGATCTTGGCAACGGAAATCGTCTGCCCGGGCGCGGTGCTCAGCGGCACCAGCGACGACAGCTTGATGTCGCCATTCGCGCCTTCGACCCGGCCGGCCGGGCTGGTGAAATCCAGGTCGTGGATCGAGATATCGCCGCGGCTTGTCATCCCGCGCGCGGTCCAGGCGATGTGGCCGGTCATGCCGGCCGAGCCTTTGGCTTGGGCGATCGTGGCGAGCATGGGAGAAAGATCGCGTGGTTGCAGCCCGCCTTGTCGGAAGGACAGATTGTCCATGCGGATATCCGCGCGGCCCCGCGCGATGGTTCCGGCCAGCGTCACATGGCCGAGCCGTTTCTTGCCCGCGGCGGCGAGGTCAAATCCGCCTTGCAGCGCATTGCCGGCGATTTTGGCCGTGCCGGAAATGGTGATGGGCGCAAATCGCTGCGCCCGCGCCCGGTCCTGTATCCGCGCGGCGGCCACCGCGACATGGCCCTTCAGAACACCATCGCGGCTTTCAAGCGCGATCTCGCCTTGAGAGCTGGCGAGCCTGGCCTGCGCCGAAATCAACTGTGCGCTCAGCGCGCGCCAGCGTCCGTCGAGGTTCCAGCCGCCGCTCTCGGTGGAAAACAAGGCCTGCCCATCGCGCTCGCACAGTTGCGCCTTTGCATCGCGTACGACGCGCGCGCGCTTGGAAAGCAACCCGGACACGGAGATGTCGGCGCAGTCGCGCAGGAGGAAGGCGAAGCGACCGTCTCGCCATGTCACATCACCCGTCGCCGCAAGCGTGACGCCGCGCGCCGGACCGAAATTGAATTTCGCCTGCGTCTCGGTTGTGACGTCGAGCGTGTGTTCGCCGCCCGCAACGCTTTGCCAGCTATAGGCCGGGATGGTCATCGTCACATCGGGCAGATGCGGCCCGCGCAATGCCGCTTCAGCCGTGCCGCGCACCTGGCCCTCGCCGATATGCAAGAGCGCGCCCTGGCTGGCGGTCAGCTGCAATGTCGCGCCTTCGCCCGAAATCGTCGCCGGTTCGCCCAGCGTGACATAGGTCTGTCCGGCCGAGCGCAGCAGGTGCAATGCGCCGATCCGAATGTGGATATGGCGCAGCGCCGTTGCCAGCGCTTGCCGGCTCTCGGGATCGCGGCCCAGAAGGGGGATGGCGGCCGCCTTGGCGTTGGCAATGTCGTCCTGCAGAGCGCCAGTTGCGGAGAGCGCGGCGTGCAGATCCATGGCGCCGGAGGTGTCGAGTTTGCCGGCCGCTGTGATGTGCGCCTCAAGGCTCGACATCGCGGTTCCTTGCAGACGCGCGGCGGTGGCGCTCAATTGCGCCTGCGCCCGCCCGGACAGGTGAAACGCGCCGTTCGCATCGCGGTACCAGCGCAGTCCGACGATGTCGATGCTCGCCGTCGCGTCGCTCACTTCCGCGCCTTGTCGATCATCGGCCGTGACATTGCCGCTGACGCGCGCCCGCACATGGTCGCTTGGATCTTTCGACAGAACCGCGCTGCCGATATCGGCCGTCATGCCCGGGAATTTGAGGGTCACAGGCTCTGCGCTGACATAAAGGCTGCGTACCCTTCCGCCCGGAGAAATCCCCGAACCCCGAAAGCCGAAGCGTACCGGCCGGGGCTTCGATGCGCAGACGGGCATTGCGTGCCGTGATCGTCGGCGTTGTGCGTGTGGCGCCCGGTTTCACGGCGGCGGGCTGTGCTGCGGGGGTGGTTGATGGGGCAGTGGTGCCACCAATCAGCGCCCCGATCTGGCCCAGATCGAACTGGTGTCCGTCATAGCGCGCGCGCAACACCGGGCGATCGAGATCGACGGCGGTGAGCTCTGGCATCAGCCCGTGCCAGCGATAGGCGATGGTGAGTTTCTGGATCGTCAGGTCGGGATTGGAGGCTTTGCCCAGCCGGACCTGCGCGACCGCGCCGCTCAGATCCAAGCGCTCGACTGCAATCGCGGAGTCCACGCCGCGCTGCGCCAGCCATGTCTCGATCAGCCAGGCCGAAAGCGGGCGGCGCGCCACGGCTCCGACGATTGCGGCAAGCACGACCCCGCCCAGAAGGACGATACAGACAATCCGCAACAGGCGTCCTGCGCGGCCGGAGCCCGGCCGGTGGGCGGTGTCGCCCGGCGGGACGGAAGCGCGGTTTCGTCCGGCCAAGTGATCTCATCCCGATGCCGTCGCGACTGTCAGGCCGCGAACGTGGCGATCTCAACTGGCGAATGCGGTTACAATGCGGCGATCAACGCCGCGTTGTAGATTTCGCTCATCTTGGCGCCCAGGGGGGCGATCTGCACCGGCCGTTCCAGCCCCACCAGCAGCGGGCCCAGCACATTGCCGCCACCCATCTGCTGCAGCAGCTTGGTCGAGATCGAGGCCGAATGGATGGCCGGCATGATCAGCACATTGGCCGTGTCGGTCAGGCGGCAGAAGGGATACAGCGCCAGCCGCTCGGGGTTGAGCGCCACATCGGCCGCCAGCTCGCCGTCATATTCGAAATCGACGCCGCGCCGGTCGAGGATATGCACGGCCTCGACGATGCGCTCGCTGCGTTCGCTGCGCGGAAAGCCGAAGGTCGAGGAAGCCAGCAGCGCCACGCGGGGTGTGAAGCCGAAGCGCCTGGCCTCGTGGGCGGCCTGCACGGCGATATCGGCCAGCTCTTCGCTGGTCGGCATTTCGTGCACCGAGGTATCGGCCACGAACACCACGCGCCCCTTGGCGAAGATCACATTGAGGCCGATGGTGCGCTCGCCGCGCGGCGGGTCCAGCACCTGGCGCACATCGTTGAGCGCCACCGAATAGGAGCGCGTCACACCAGTCACCATGGCATCGGCATCGCCGGCCGCCAGCATCGAGGCGGCATAGATGTTGCGGTCGTTCGTGACCATGCGCACGCAATCGCGATAGAGCGCGCCGCGCCGCTGCATCCGCTTGTAGAGCGCCTCGATATAGGGCGCCGCGTCCCTGGCCGAATGCGGCACATGGATCTCGAAATTGCCGTCTTCGAAACCGGCCTTGGCGATGCCGGCCTTGATGATCTCTTCGCGGCCCACCAGCAGCGATTTGCCGAGGCCCGAATTCTGGAAGGCGGCCGCGGCGCGGATCACCAATTCCTCTTCGCCTTCGGCAAACACCACCCGTTTGGGATTGGCGCGCACGCTTGCCGTCACGCGCTGGAACAGGGCGGCCGAGGGATCGAGCCGCGCCGTGAGCTGGTTGCGATAGGCGTCGGCATCCTTCATCTCGCGCCGGGCGACGCCCGTCCTTATGGCGGCCTCGGCCACGGCCGAGGAGACGCGGCTGATCAGGCGCGGATCGAAGGGCACGGGAATGATGTATTCGGGTCCATAAACCGGGCGGCTGCTGCCATAGGCCGCCGCCACTTCATCGGGCACGTCTTCGCGCGCCAGCTCGGCAATGGCTTCGGCGGCTGCGATCTTCATCGCTTCATTGATGGTCGTCGCGCGCACATCCAGCGCCCCGCGGAAGATGTAGGGAAAGCCGAGAACGTTGTTGACCTGATTGGGATAGTCGCTGCGGCCCGTGGCGACGATGGCATCGGGGCGCACGGCATGGGCATCTTCCGGCGTGATTTCGGGATCGGGATTGGCCATGGCGAAGATGATCGGCGCCTTGTTCATGGATTTGACCATGTCCTGCGTCACCGCGCCCTTGACGGACAGGCCCAGGAAAACATCGGCGCCGGCGACCGCATCGGCCAGGCTGCGCGCATCGGTGTCGATGGCATGCGCGCTCTTCCACTGGTTCATGCCTTCCTTGCGGCCGCGATAGACGACGCCCTTGGAATCGCACAGGATCGCATTCTCGTTGGGCACGCCCATGGCCTTCAGCAATTCGAGGCAGGCGATGCCGGCCGCGCCCGCGCCGTTCACCACCACCTTGATCTCGTTCACCTTGCGGCCCGTCAGATGCATGGCATTGATGATGCCGGCGGTGGAGATGATGGCCGTTCCGTGCTGGTCGTCATGGAAGACGGGAATGTCCATCAGCTCGCGCAGGCGCTCTTCGATGATGAAGCACTCCGGCGCCTTGATGTCTTCGAGGTTGATACCGCCGAAGCTGGGGCCGAGATAGCGCACGGCGCCAATGAACTCGTCGACATCGCGTGTGTCGACTTCCAGGTCGATCGCGTCCACATCGGCAAAGCGCTTGAACAGCACCGCCTTGCCTTCCATCACCGGCTTGGAGGCCAGTGCCCCCAGATCGCCCAGCCCCAGGATCGCCGTGCCGTTGGAGATGACGGCGACGAGATTGCCCTTTGCGGTGTAGTCGTAGGCCGCCTCCGGCCGCTCGGCGATGGCGCGCACCGGCACGGCCACGCCCGGGCTGTAAGCCAGCGACAGGTCGCGCTGGGTCGCCATCGGCTTGGTGGGGGTGATTTCGATCTTCCCCGGCTTGCCGCTGGAATGGAAGGCGAGGGCTTCTTCCTCGGTGAAGGAGGGGCGTTTGAATTTGGGCATATCTTTACCGCCGATGCGCGCTGGCCATGGGCCGTTGGGGGCCCCGGTTTAGTCGCGCGACATGAAAGAGACCTGAATGAACAATCCCATCCCACGAAGATGGGCAATGCGTCCAGAGCAATCCACAGAATATCGGCCCTTCAGGGGCGAGCATTCAATGGTGCGCGGGCTTTGGGCCTCTGTTGACAGTTTGTCGATCTGATAGGGTCCGGCCCATGAACCAAGAGGCCCCCATTTCCGCGTCCGATACCGGCCCGCGCGCCGCTGCGGTCGGGGCCACGCCGATGATGGTGCAATATCTCGAAATCAAGGCGGCACACCCCGATTACCTGCTGTTCTACCGCATGGGGGATTTCTACGAGCTGTTCTTCGACGATGCCGCCAAGGCCGCCGAAGCGCTCGACATCGCGCTGACCAAGCGCGGCAAGCATCAGGGCGAGGACATCCCGATGTGCGGGGTGCCGATCCATGCCGCCGAGCAATATCTGGAAAAGCTGATCCGCAAGGGCTTCCGCGTCGCCGTCTGCGAACAGATCGAGGACCCGGCCGAGGCCAAGAAGCGCGGCGCCAAATCGGTGGTGGCGCGCGAGGTGGTTCGCCTCGTCACCCCCGGCACGCTGACCGAGGATTCGCTGCTCGAGGCGCGGGCCGCCAACCTTCTGGTGGCGCTGGGCCGGGCGGGCGGCGATTTCGCGCTGGCCAGCGCCGATATGAGCACCGGTGAATTCCGCGTCGGCGAAGTGGCGGCTGGCGACATCGCGGCCGAGCTGGCGCGGCTGTCCCCGCGCGAGGTGCTGGCGCCCGATGGCCTGCTGGCCGACGAGCTTCTGGGCCCGCTCCTCAAATCGCTGGGCCCCGCCCTCACACCCATGCCGGCGATCAAATTCGATTCCGCGGCCGGCGAGCGCGCGCTCAAATCGCTCTACAAGGTCGCCGCGCTCGAAGCCTATGGCAGTTTCGGCCGCGCCGAGCTGTCGGCCGCGGGCAGCCTGGTCGGTTATCTGGAATTGACGCAGAAGGGCAAGCTGCCGGCGCTGCGCCCGCTGGCCCAGATCGCCAGCCGCGCCTTCATGGGCATCGACGCCGCCACGCGCCGCAATCTCGAACTGTCCGAAACGCTGACCGGCGAACGCCGCGGCTCGCTGCTCGCCGCCATCGACCGCACCGTCACCGCCGCCGGGGCGCGCGAGCTGGCGTCGCGGCTGTCGTCGCCGCTGACCGACGGGCGTGCAATCGCATCGCGCCATGATGCCATCGCCTTCTTTGCCGGGGCGCGCGAGCTGCGTGCCGATCTGCGTGACGATTTGCGCCGTGCGCCCGATATTGCCCGCGCGCTGGCGCGTCTCTCTGTCGGCCGCGGTGGCCCGCGCGATCTCGCCAATCTGCGCGATGGCCTCAAGGCCGCGCGCGCCATTCGCGAACGGCTCGGGACCTTCGAAGATCCGCTGGGCGACGAGCCCGGCGAAGCGCGCACCGCCCGCACCGATCTCATCGACGGCATCGCGGCAACCTCGCGCCTGTCCGATCAGCTTTCGCATCTGCTCGCCGCTGAACCGCCCTTTCTCGCCCGCGATGGCGGTTATATCCGCAGCGGTGCCCATGCGCCTTTGGATGAGGTGCGAAGCCTGCGCGATGAAAGCCGCCGCGTCATCGCCAGCCTCGAAGCGCGTTATCGCGAACAGACGTCCGTTGCCTCGCTCAAGATCAAGCACAATGGCGTGCTCGGCTATTTCATCGAGACGACGCCGGTCCATGCCGACAAGCTGCAGACCGAAGAACAGCGCCAGACCTTCCGCCATCGCCAGACCATCGGCAGCGCCGTGCGCTTTTCGACCGACGAACTCGCCACGCTCGCCAACCGTATCTCGCAGGCCGGCGATCAGGCGCTCGCCATCGAGCGCGAATTGTTCGACGCGATGACGAGCGAAGCACTCGAAAGCCACGCAGCGCTCTCACAAATTGCCGCCGCACTCGCGCGCCTCGATGTGGCGGCCGCGCTTGCCGAACTCGCCGTCGAGCGCCGCTATGTGCGGCCGAGAGTCGATGACACAACCGGTTTCGAAATCACACGCGGCCGCCATCCCGTGGTCGAAGCCGCATTGGAAGCGGCCGCCTCCGGCCCCTTCGTGCCCAATGATTGCGATCTGTCGCCGGAGGGTGTCGGAAGGTTGTGGCTCGTCACCGGTCCCAACATGGCCGGCAAGTCGACCTTCCTGCGCCAGAACGCATTGATCGCGATCCTCGCGCAGATGGGCAGTTTCGTGCCCGCCGAAGCCGCCCATATCGGCATTGTCGACAAGCTGTTCTCCCGCGTTGGCGCGGCCGACGATCTCGCGCGGGGGCGTTCCACCTTCATGGTCGAAATGGTCGAGACAGCGGCGATCCTCAATCAGGCAACGCAGAAGAGCCTCGTCATTCTCGATGAGATCGGGCGCGGCACCGCGACCTTCGATGGTCTCGCCATCGCCTGGGCCGCGGCCGAACATCTGCACGAGGTCAACAGATCGCGCGCGCTCTTCGCCACGCATTATCACGAGATGACGGCGCTCTCCGAACGGCTGTCCTCGCTGGCCTGCGTCACCATGCGCGTCAGCGAGTGGAACGACAGCATCGTCTTCCTCCACGAAGTCGCGCCCGGCGCCGCCGATCGCTCCTACGGCATCCATGTCGCCAAGCTTGCGGGCCTGCCCGCTGCCGTCATCGCCCGCGCCGAAGGTGTGTTGAAAGCGTTGGAAGATGGCCGCGAGGGCCACAAGCCGCTGGCCCGCATCGACGACCTGCCATTGTTCCGGTCCGCGGCTCCGACAAAAAGTCAACTTGCCGTCGAACCCAGTGCAGTGGAGGAGGCCCTGCGCGCCATCTCACCCGATTCGCTGACCCCGCGCGAAGCGCTGGATCTGATTTACACGCTGAAAATCAAGCTGAAACCGGAGGGCTAACGGCGCTCTTGCCGCCCGCCTGCCTCCCGGTGCAGCATCCGTCCCATGAGTGATACGCCCACCACGCTGGCCAAGCCGTCGGACGCCCCGAAGGATCTTGAGGCCGGTCTTCATTTTCCGCGCAAATTTCTGGTCGTCGTCGACAAGACGCCCGAGTGCAAGGTTGCGTTGCGCTTCGCCACGCGCCGCGCCCAGCACACGGGCGGCCGTGTCTCGCTGATCTGCGTGGCCGAGCTGGCCGACTTCCAGCAATGGCGCGGCGTCGAGGAGATCATGCGCGACGAAGCGCATGAGGAAGCCGAGAGCGCGATCCACACCGCCGCGAAATATGTCAACGATCTGTCCGGCCTGTTGCCCGAGCTCGTGATCGAGCATGGCGACCGCTCCGAATGCGTGATGAACTTCGTCAAGTCGGACAGCAACATCTCGATCCTGGTGCTGGCTGCCGCGGCGGGCAAGGATGGCCCGGGCCCGCTGGTCACCCTCCTTGCGGGGCCGCAGGCCAGCGCCTATCCGATTCCGGTGACCATCGTTCCGGGCCGCCTGTCGGACGAGGAAATCGACGAGCTGGCGTGAGCGCCGGCCGATCCGCATTCTGCCGAACCGGGTTCTGCCCAAGCGGCTTCTGACTGGAGTTCACCCATGCGCTATCTGCACACCATGGTCCGCGTGAAGGACCTCGACGCCTCTCTCGATTTCTATTGCAACAAGCTGGGCCTCAAGGAGGTCCGCCGCTTCGACAGTGAGCAGGGCCGCTTCACCCTGGTCTTCCTCTCGGCGCCGGACGATGTCGAGCTGGCCGAAAAAAGCCAGGCCCCGCTGGTCGAGCTGACCTACAATTGGGACACTGAGGACTATGCGGGCGGCCGCAATTTCGGCCATCTCGCCTATCGGGTGGACGATATCTACGCCACCTGCCAGCGCCTGATGGATGGCGGGGTCACGATCAACCGGCCCCCGCGCGACGGCAATATGGCCTTCGTCCGCTCGCCCGACGGGATTTCCATCGAGCTCCTCCAGGAAGGCACGCCCAAACCGCCGGCCGAACCCTGGGCCTCCATGGCCAATACCGGAAGCTGGTAGGACGAGACTCGACAGACCTGATCGTTCATTCTATGTTCCATAACTGCTATCTGTGGTTGTGGAGTGGAAAATGTTTGGCAATCGGGTCTGGGGGATCGCCGCCGGGGCGGGGCTTCTGATTCTGGCCTTCGCCACCGCCAATCCCTCGAGCGATGCGGCGGCGCCCGGTCGAAGGGTGGCGGCCGCCGCGTTTCGCGGCCCCGTCCGCGCCCAGGTGGTCCGGATCATAGATGGCGACACCTTCGAGGCGGCGGCCCGGATCTGGCTGGGCGAGGCGGTGGACATCCATGTCCGCATCGCCGGCATCGACGCGCCGGAGCTCCATGCCCGTTGCGACAGCGAATATCGCCGCGCCCGGGCGGCGCGGGCCTGGCTCGAACGGCGCATCGGCGGCGGCGAGGTCGAGCTCAGCGATGTCCGTTACGACAAATATGGCGGCCGCGTCCGCGCCGTGGTGCGCGACGGGGACGGCAATGTGGGGCAGGCCATGCTCGCCCGGGGCCTGGCCCGGCCCTATCACGGCGGCCACCGCCAGTCCTGGTGCGGCGAAAGCTGAGCGTTCCCATCCGTCCCGGCCATGCGGCTGCGGGCCACGCGACAGGCCCGGTCGGCGCGCTATAGTGGTCCCGTCAAGGCGGCCTCCCCAAACGCATGCCGGTGGGGCCGGGAAAGGAACCGGCGTGTTCGGGAAAGTACTGGTCGCGATTGCCGTCGGGATTGTCGGGCTGGTGCTGGCTGCCGGCATCTCGACCCTCTTCGTCGAGGGGCAGAAGGCGCGCAACTGGTCCAATCGCCTGATGCGGGTGCGGGTGCTGGCCCAGTTCGTGGCCATCCTCATCATCATGGCCGTGTTCTACTTTTCCCGAAACTGAGAGCGCGGCTTACGCGCGATCCGCACAATTCCATTGCGCAGGACAGGTGCGGCGCGCAAGCCTCTTGCACCGGCGGGCGTGGTCGTGTTGTTACGGGCGCCGGTAAGAAAGTGACGGCACATGACGGCGAAGACGCTCTACGACAAGATTTGGGACGCCCATCTGGTCCATCAGGCCCCCGGCGAGGCTGCGGTTCTCTATATCGACCGCCATCTGGTCCATGAGGTGACGAGCCCGCAGGCCTTCGAGGGTCTCAGGCTGACCGGCCGCAAGGTGCGCTGCCCGGAGAAGACGCTGGCCGTGCCGGATCACAATGTCCCCACCATCGGCCGCTCCATGGGCAATTCCGATCCCGAATCCCGGGTTCAGGTGGCGACGCTGGAAGCCAATGCCGCCGAATTCGGCGTCGAATATCTGCCGCTCCCCGATATCCGCCAGGGCATCGTCCATATCGTCGGGCCGGAGCAGGGCTTCACCCTGCCGGGCACCACCATCGTCTGCGGCGATTCCCACACCTCCACCCATGGCGCCTTCGGCTCGCTGGCCTTCGGCATCGGCACCTCCGATGTCGAGCATGTGCTGGCGACGCAGACGCTCTCGATCTCCAAATCGAAGAACATGCGCGTGACGGTGAACGGCGCCCTGCCGGTCGGCGTGACCGCAAAAGACATGGCGCTCGCGATCATCGCCAAGATCGGCACCGCCGGCGGCACCGGCCATGTCATCGAATATGCCGGCGAAGCGGTGCGCGGCCTGTCGATGGAAGGTCGCATGACCCTCTGCAACATGACGATCGAAGGCGGCGCCCGCGCCGGCCTCGTCGCCCCCGACGAGGCGACCTTTGCCTATGTCGCCGGCCGCCCGCGCACGCCCAAGGGCGCGGCCTTCGAAGCGGCGGTGCATTACTGGCGCACGCTCAAGACCGACGACGGCGCAAAGTTCGATATCGAGGTCGAACTCGATGCCGCCGAGATCGCGCCCATGGTCACCTGGGGCACATCGCCCGAACAGGGCGCGCCGATCACCGATCGCGTGCCCGATCCCGCGTCTTATGCGGACGAGGCAAAGCGCCATGGCGTCGAACGCGCGCTGGCCTATATGGATCTGAAGCCCGGTACGCCGCTGACAGAGGTGAAGATCGACCGGGTCTTCATCGGCTCCTGCACCAATGGCCGCATCGAGGATTTGCGCGCCGCCGCCGCGATCGCCAAGGGCAAGAAAGTGTCGAGCCATGTGAACGCGATGGTTGTGCCGGGCTCGGGCCTGGTGAAGCATCAGGCCGAAGAAGAAGGTCTCGACAAGATCTTCCTCGACGCCGGTTTCGAATGGCGCTCGGCAGGCTGCTCGATGTGCCTGGCGATGAATGCCGACAAGCTCGAACCGGGCGAGCGCAGCGCCTCGACCTCCAACCGCAATTTCGAAGGCCGTCAGGGCCGCGGCGGCCGCACCCATCTGGTGAGCCCCGCCATGGCGGCGGCGGCGGCGATTGCCGGGCATCTGACGGATGTCAGGGATATGGCTTAGCGAAATTCGCGACGCCATTCCGGCTTGAGATAGGCCGCGAACACGCCGGCCGCTACCGGCACGCGGAAATCGCCCAGCACATGCGGCCAGATCTCTCCGGCGCCGTAGAGCAGGAGAATGCCGTTGGCCTTGCTCTGGCCCGCGGCATAGGTGAGCACATAAGTCTTGAGGCTGGCGGCCTTGATGCCCTCGCGGGCCATGTCCGCCCAGTCCGGTTGCGGCGGGCCACCGTCGCGCGCCCGATAGATTTTGACCCAGCTGGCGACGGCGGCAGAGGCGATGGCCTTCTCGGCGGCGGCGGCCTCGCCGGGCTTGAACAGCCCGCCCAAGGTGAGCGCGTGGCCGGCTTGTTTGTCCCAAACCAGGAAACGGTATTCGCTGTTGGGATGGGCGCCGCCGCCATCCCAGAAGACTTCTGCCGAAAGGCTGATGAGGCGGCGATCTTCGAAGGTGAGCCGCCAGTGTTGGTCATAGACGTGGGGGATCAAGGCGTCCTTCTTGAAAGCGGCCAGGCCTTGGCGATAGTCCGCGAACACAGCGTCTTTCACCGCCGGGATCGCCATCGCCGCCTCGGGTACGCGCAAACGCGTCTCGAACATGCCTTGAGTCTCACGCTTGTCGTAACCGGCCCCGGCCAGCGCCGGCTGGGCCACAAAGGCGACAAGCATTCCGATCAGCAAACGACGCATGGTTTCCCTCATCAGAAAAAGCTCACCGGATCGACATCGACGGTCATCCGCACCGAATTCGCGATCTTCACCGCCGAAAGCCAGTTTCGCAAATAGGCCTGCACGTCCACGCTCTTCTCGGCCTGCACCAGCAAGCGTTCGCGCGTGCGGCCGCGCAGGATCTGATAGAAGGCCGGCGTCGGCCCCCACACTTTCACGCCGCGCGCACCCGGCGCCGCTTTGGCAAGAGCACGTCCCGCTTCCCGCACCGCATGACCGTCCGCGCCGGAAAGAATGATTGCCGCCAGTCGCCCGAAGGGTGGGGCGTGGGCGCGCTCGCGATAGGCGCGCTCCTGTTCGTAGAAGGCGTTGCGATCGGTCGCGGCAATAGCCTTCATCACCATGTCGTCGGGATTGCGCGTCTGCACCAGCACAAGGCCCGGCTTTTCCGCCCGGCCCGCGCGGCCCGCCACCTGATGCAGCAATTGGAAGGTGCGTTCGCGCGCGCGCACATCGCCGTCCGAACTGCCGAGATCCGCATCGATCACGCCCACCAAGGTCAGTTGCGGAAAGTGATGGCCCTTGGCCACGATCTGCGTGCCGATCAACACGTCGATCTCGCGTCGCCCCATCGCATGGATGGCGGCCTGTGTTTCCGCCGGCCCGTGCAACGTATCGGACGAGGCGATGGCCATGCGCGCATGGGGAAAAGCGGCGGCGAATTCCTCGGCCACGCGTTCGACACCCGGCCCGCAGGCGATCAGGCTGCCTTCTTCATGGCATTGCGGGCAGGCTTTCGGTGTCGGCATGTCGAAGCCGCAATGATGGCAGGCGAGGCGGCGGTGATAGCGATGCTCGACCAGCCAGGCCGAACAATTCGCGCACACCATCTTGTGCCCGCAGGCGCCGCACAGCGTCAGCGGGGCATAGCCGCGCCGGTTGAGGAACAGCATGGCCTGTTCGTGATTGTCGAGGCTGGTCTGGATCGCATCGCGCAGCGGCTGCGAGATCCAGGTCCCGGTCTCCACCTTTTCGCGCCTGAGATCGATCAGCTTGATCGTCGGCATCACCGCCGCGCCATGGCGCGAATTGAGCTTCAGCCAGTTGTAGCGCCCGCTCGTCGCGTTCACATAAGTCTCAAGCGACGGTGTCGCGCTGGCCAACACCACCGGGCAGCTTTCGATGGAGCCGCGCACCACCGCCATGTCGCGGGCGTGATAGATCACGCCCTCTTCCTGCTTGAAGGCCTGCTCATGCTCTTCATCGACGATGATAAGCCCCAGCTCTCGAAACGGCAGGAACAGCGATGAGCGCGCGCCCACCACAACCCGCGCCTCGCCCTTCATCACGGCGCGATAGGTGCGTTTGCGCTCCTTCTGCGAAAGATCGGAATGCCATTCCGCCGGCCGGCAGCCGAAGCGCCGGGCGAAGCGTTCGAGGAATTGCACGGTCAGCGCGATCTCCGGCAACAGGATCAGCGTCTGCTTGCCTTGATCGATCGCCTCGGCAATCGCTTCGAAATAGGTTTCGGTCTTGCCCGATCCGGTGACGCCGTCGAGCAGGCTCACCTGAAAGCGCTGCGCCGCCACATCGTCCCGCAAGGAATCGGCGGCCGCTTTCTGATCGGCGCTCAGCGTCACGTGATCATGACCCGGATCGGGACAGCGGAAGGGCGCGAACTCCGGCAATTCGCGCGGGCCCAAGGCGCCGGCCTCGATCAAGCCGCGCACCACGGCCGGGGTGACATTGGCCTCTTCGGCGATGGCGGACACGCTGCGCGCGAGGCCGTCGCGCACCACTTCGAACACGCGCTCGCGCGCCGGTGTCATGCGCGCCGGTGTCGCGCCGCCCCGCACATAACCGGTGCGCGGAACTTCGGGCTCGAAGGCCGCGCGCGCGCGCAAGGTCAAAGCCAGCACCATGCCCGGCGGGTTCAGCGTGTAGCGCGCCACCCAGTCGATGAAATCGCAGAGAGGTTCCGGCAATCGTGGCAAGCCGTCGAGCGGCACCGCCTCTTTCAGCTTCTTGTCGGAAACGGAACCTTCGGCCTCGCCCCAGACGACGCCCAGCGTTTCGCGCGGGCCCAAAGGGGCTACCACCAGCGTGCCGCGCCGCAGCCCTTGCGCCGGCTGGCCATCCTCTATTGGCAGGCGGTAGTCATACGGGCCCGGCAGCGGCAAGGGCAGCAGAATTCCGGCGCGCGGGGAATTGCGCGCATCGGTATCTGTGCCGGGCTTCAAGAGGGCCGCCTTCATGGCTACACTTTCCAAAGTGATTCTCTTTGGTCAATCCCCGAGGCCGCATTGATGGACCGCGCCGAATATATCGATCCCGCCCAGGCCGCGGCCGAAGCCGTCAAGGCCTATGTGCGGCTGAACCGCGCGCGGCTGGCCGGCGATGGCGAATTGCTCGCCATGCTCCTGCCTGAGCGCTTCACCGAGGCCGAGGTCAAGGATCTGCAGCGCTACGCCATCGAACGACTCGTGGCCCAGAATACAGCCCTGCGCGCCGAACGCGATGGCCTCAGGACCAAGCGCAGCCTGGGCGAGGGCACACGCCGTCTGATCCTTGATCTTCTGGATGCGCGCAGCTTCGAAGAAACCATCACGGTCGCCGTCGGCGCCGCCGCTTCCTTCGGCGCCGATCGCGCCGGTATCTGCATCGAAGGCGATTCCAACCGCGCCATTTCGGCCGGTGTGGAGCGTGTGCGGCTGATCGCGCCGGGCCTCGTCTCCGGCATTCTGGGGGCGGACGGCACGGGCGTCATTCTTTCCAGCGGCGGCGAAGTGCTTTTGGGTCCCGGCGGCGGTGAGTGCAAGAGCCTCGCCGTGTTCCGTCTCAAGATCGGGCGCGACACGCCCTCTGCTGTCTATGTGCTCGGCGCGCGCGCGGCCGGTTGCTTCGAAGGCGAGGAGGTCGGCGCCGAGATCGGCTTCTTCGCCCGCGCGCTGGAGCGTTCGGTGCGCGCATGGCTCGATCTGCCGAAGAGCTGAAGCGCGCCTGGCTCTCCGCGCTGGCGCATGAGCGCCGCGCCAGCCCGCACACGTTGCGCGCCTATGGCGACGATCTGGATCGCTTCCTCGATTTTCTCGTCGATCATCTGGCCGGTCCCGTCGATGTGACCGCGCTGGCCGATCTTGCGCCCGCCGATATTCGCGCCTTCATCACCCTGCGCCGCAAGGAAGGGCTCGGGCCCCGCGGCGTGCAGCGGGCCCTGGCCGCAATCCGCAGCTTCTTCCGCCATCTGGCGCGCGAAGGCGTGCTCGACAATGCCGCGCCCCGCGCCGTGAAAACACCGCGCATCCCGCGCACCTTGCCGCGCCCCCTGAGTCAGACCGATGCCGTCCGCGCCATCGAGGAAGCCGGCGAAGGGGCCGTCGAATGGCTGGCCGCGCGCGATGCCGCGCTGCTGACATTGCTCTATGGCGCGGGGCTGCGCATTTCCGAAGCCCTGTCCTTGAAGCGCGGCGATGCGCCCCTGGGCGATGCGCTGACGATCCTCGGCAAGGGCCGCAAGGAGCGCGTGGTACCGATGCTGCCGGTGGTGCGCGAAGCGATCGCGCATTACGCCGAACGAATCCCCTTCACCGGCGCGAAGGACAGCCCGCTCTTTCTCTCCCGCCGCGGCAAGCCGATGAGCGCGCGCGAGGCGCAAGCCCTGATGCAGCGCATCCGCGGCGCCTTGGGATTGTCGGAGCGGGCGACGCCCCATGCGCTGCGCCATTCCTTCGCCACGCATCTGCTTGCCGGGGGCGGCGATCTTCGAAGCGTGCAGGAACTTCTCGGCCACGCCTCGCTCTCGACCACGCAGACCTATACCGCGGTCGAAACCAGCCAGTTGCTCGAGACCTATACCAACGCCCATCCGCGCGGGCGTTAGAGCAATTCCAGGAAAAGTGGAAACCGGTTGATACGCTGGCGCTACCAACACCGTCCGGAATTGCGACAAACAACTAGATCGCGTCACCGGTGTCTTCTTCGACCTCCTGCGCGGTGATGCGTCCGCCCTGCCACAGCCGCATGAGCCAGAGCGAGAGCAGGGCCGAACTCAGCCCCATCGCCGCCATCAGGAAATAGGTCTCACCGCCGAAGCGCGCGTAAAGCGGGCCGCAGGCCATGGTGGCGAAACCCAGCGCGATGCCCGACCAGCTCACCGCATAAAGGCTCTGCGCGGTTGCGGCGAGGCGCGGCGGCACAGCCTTCAAGATGAAATACATCGCCCCCAGATGCGCCATGGCGAAGGTTGCGCCATGCAGGAACTGCGCGAAGATCACGAACGGCAGCGGCGGATCGAAGCCGAGAATGGTCCAGCGCAGCACGCAACCCAGTCCGCCGAACAGCAGAAGTTTGGTCGCTCCCAGCGCGCGGAACACGCGAAGTGAAAAACTCATCAGCAGGATTTCGGCCAGCACACCCAAGGGCCAGATGATGCCGATCAGCGTGCCGCTGTAACCCAGCTCGCGCCAATGCAGCCCGCCATAGGCGTAATAGAAGGCATGGCTGCCCTGGTCGAGGCTGGCGGCGGCGAGAAAGATCAGGAACACGGGCGAGCGTGAGAGTTCGCGCGCCTCGGCCAGCGTCGCGCGCATGCGCAGCCGCAGCTCGCCCCTGGGCGCGTCCGGCCGCGGCTTGGGCAGGGCATAGATCGAGATCAGGCTCAGCAACACCGACACCGCCAGCCACGGCGCGATCACCCCCATGCCCCACAGCGAGACCAGCGCGCCGGAGCAGAGATTGCCGGCCACAAACAACGTCGAGCACCACACCCGCACATGGCCGTAATCGAAATCGAAGCGTTCGGACAGGCGCACGCTCACGCTTTCGAGCAGCGGTGTGATCGAGCCGCCCGCGATATTGGCGGGAATGGCGGCGAGGAAAATGAGATAGGGCCAGCTCACACCGTTGAGCGCGCCATAGCCGGCCAGCATGATCGCGTAGAGGAACAGCATCATGCCGCGCCGGTCGTTCTTCGCATCGGCGATGATGCCCGTCACCGGCGCCACCACCACCCGCAGCAGCATGCCCGCCGAAAGCAGCGCGCCGATCTGGTCGGGCGCCAGCCCCTTCCACGCCAGCCACGCGCCAAAGAACGGCGTATAGGCGCCGCCGATCGCTCCCGACGCGGCCTGTGCGAAGGAAAGGCGAAGGGCGACCCCGCGCAAATGGGTTGTCCGTGTTGGCCTAGGCGCCCGGCAGGTAAAGCTGGCGCCGCTCGGCGAGATTTTTCAGAAGCGTCCAGATCCGGGTTTCGGCGGCCCTAGCCGCATCCCCGTTCTGCGCTTCGACATGCTCATGTAGCGCGATCAGCAATTCGCGCAAGCCGTAATTGTTCTGATCGAGGGCAGAGATGCGCAGGCTGGTATCCGCGCCCTTGGCGGCTGCCTCCAGCTTTGCCCGGAGCGCGGCATCGCTCACGCCCGGCGCCAGCTCCGCGAACAATGCGCGCATCTCCCGATTCTCGGCGGCGCGGATTTCGGCGGCCCGGTCATATTCCTGCGCCGACAGGATCGCCATCAGCGCCGCCAGCTGGGCGGCGCCTTGCGTGTAATGGCTGGGCAAATTGGGGGTGAGTTCGGTCATGATCTGCCCGGCCGTGATCATCAGGATCTGGTCGACTTCGGGTTTCATGCGCCGAACTCCTGTCCCAGTCGCGCGGCCAGAACCTTGTTGTGGAAGGCCAGGCAATACCAGCCGGAGAAGGCGTTGACCGCTTCGGTGTTGCGCCCCTCTGTGTATTCCTTGGCCGCCGAGATCCAGATGGCGAGCCCCTTGAGGCTGGCGAAGATTTCCCACCAGCGAAGGGCCTCGCGATCGACGGTCAGGCCGCTTGCCTTTTCCCAAACCGCGAAACCGTCCTCGCGCGCGATACCGCCTGCGGGGTGCGAGGGATCGCCATGGGACCAGAGTGGATCGACAGCCCAGCCAATGTCTTCCAGAGGGTCGCCCAGATGCGCCATCTCCCAATCGAGAATGGCGCGGATGTCGCCGTCTGCGTCATGGAGGAAATTGCCGGTGCGATAATCGCCATGCACGACGCAGAGTTTCTGCGCCGGCGGCGGCGGGTTGCGCCTGAGCCAGCGGATTGCGGCATGGGCGATGGGCTGCGGTTCGATGGCGTCCTCGCGGATCACCTTTTCCCAGCGTTCGAGTTCGTGGCGCCAGCAGCTTGTCGCATCGCGCGCGCCGTCCAGATCGCCAAGGCCGATGGCCTGCGGATCGGCCGCGGCGATGCGCCCGAGAATGTCCCAGAACTGCGTGCCGATCTTGCCCCGATGCGGGCCATAGGGATCGGGCGTGACGATAGAGGCGACCGAACAATTCTCGATCTCCTCCATGATGAAGAAGGGCCGCGCCAGCGCGCCGCCATCGAGCTCCAGCGCAATCGGTTCGGGCACCGGCAGGCCCAATCCATGAAACGCCTGATAGGCGCGGTATTCGGTGGTGCGTTCGGTTTCGATCAGGCTGGCTTCGGGATCGCGCCTCAGGATCAATGCGCGGTCGCGTGTCTGGCCGCTCTCGCTATAGCGCGCGCGGAAGCGATAGGTCTGCCGGCTGGCCCCGCCGGGAATACGCGCGAGATTCGAGACTTCGAGATCGGTCGCGCCAAACTTTTCGGCAAGATAGGCGGCGAGCTTTTCGGAAAGATCCTCGCTCATGGCGCCGGATCGAACAGCGCTTTGAACCCGGCCGGCGCATAAGGCCCGATCACCAGCTGCTCCAGCACGCCCGCGCCCACGCGCTCGCCATCCGGCCCCGCCAGCCGCGCCGTCACGAAGGCCTGCACATGCTGATAGATCGGCGCGTTCTCGTCGATGGTCGCGAGGTCATAGGTGTCGTAACCGAGCGCGTTCTCACCCTTGTAGTGGCCATGGCCCCATTCGGGATGGGTGTAGCCGATGCCCGACATGTAGAAATTGAAGCGGGGCGTCAGTTCCGCGCGCCAGCTCTCGCCCGCCGCATCGCGCAGCTCGATGACCGCGCCTTTCGCATGGCGCGTGCCAGATTTGTAATCGATCTTCGAAAAGCAGCTCGCCATATGCGCGGGTTCAGCCTCTCCCAGTTCGCCCAGCACCGAAGCCGTGTTCCACGGCTTGCCGCTTGTCTCGGCGTTCAGATGATAGAGCATGAAGCGATCGGGGAAATTGAGCGGCGCCCACAGCCAGTAGAATTGCGGCATGCGCGGCGGCGCGGATGGCTGCGGATCGGACGCGCCGATGGGCCGCACACCCCAGGAGCGGTCGCGCGTGCCCAGCACCATGCCGTAATCGATATCGATGCGCGTGCCCTTCACATCGATATGGCCTTCATAGAGTCCGTTCTGCGTCAGCCGCGTATAGTCCATCAATGTGCGCGGGCCCAGGCGCCAGGTGAAGCGCGGCTCTTCGACCGGCAAGGCGCGGGCTTCGAAGGTCACATCGGCCGAGATGCCGTGCTCATTGTCATGGACCAGCACGCGCAATTTGTTCAGCGGTTCGAGCACCTGGATCTCGATCGGGCCGACGCGCGTATCCATGCGCTCGCTGTTCAGAAGCTTCGATGCGCGAAGATTGTGCTGCACCCCGTCCACGATCACGCTGAAGGCGGCATCCATCACGTTGAGATGCGGATAGACGCCCAGCGCGCAGGCGAAGAACACATGGCCGTCCAGCGTGTAGCCGTTGAAGAAATAGCGGTCGTAGAAATTGCGGTCGGTGCCGGCCACGGCGATGGGCTCCGGCAATTGATGCACGGGATAATCATCGGCCTTGGTCAGCATGGCGTTTCCGTCTGTTCTGATTTTTCGTCAGTCTGACGGAGGCTCCAAAGCTTGGCAACGCGCGCAAACAAAAAGGGCGGCGCCAGCAGCACCGCCCTTCCGTAACGAGAACTTCCCTGCCTATTCGGCCGGTGGCGGGCGATGGCGGAACAGGCGCCTTTCGCTGCGCGGGCGGGCGCCCAGCGGCAGCGTCGCGATATAAAGGATCAGCCCGGCCGAAAGCGTGGCCCAGGGCCACAGCACGGCCAGCGTCACGATGCCGAGGGCGGCGAGGCCGGCCAGCACCCGCAGCTTGCGCGGCAGGTGGAAATTCTTGAACGACAGCGTCGGCAGCCGGCTCACCATCAGCAGCGCGACGGTGGAGACGATGGCGCCGTTGAGGATCGGGTTGGCCAGCAGCGCACCGGCTTCGGTGCCCTTGAACTGGAAGCTGAGCAGCATGGTCAAAAGGATCATGCAGGCCGCGGCCGGCGTTGGCACGCCGGTGAAATGCTTGTTGGCCTCGTGCTGGTCTTCGGCGTCCACGGTCTCGATGTTGAAACGGGCCAGGCGAATGGCGCAGCAGGCGCAATAGACAAGTGCCACGGTCCAGCCGGCGCCGCCCGCCTGATGCAGCGTCCAAGTATAGACGAGCACGGTCGGCGCAATACCGAAGCTGACGAGATCGGCGAGGGAGTCGAGCTGGGCGCCGAACTTGCTGTCCGCACCGAGCAGGCGCGCCACCTTGCCGTCCATCGTGTCGAGCACGGCGGCGGCGATGATGGCGATCACGGCCGCCTTCCAGTTTCCCATCAGCGCGAAGCGGATCGAGGTGGTGCCGGAGCAGAGCGCAAGCAGCGTCAACCCGCTGGGCAGGAAGCGCCCGAGGGGGAAGCCATCATGATGATCGTCACGGATCTTGGCGATCGCGCGCCCAGGCCTGAACCTTCGCATAACTGTCACCCTAACCCGGAAAGCGGGATGTCCGCTACAACCGTCTCGCCGGCCACCATGGTCTGGCCGGGGCGTGCGACAACCCGCGCACCCTCGGGAAGGTAAACGTCGAGGCGGCTGCCGAAGCGGATCATGCCGAAGCGCTCGCCGCGGGCGACGCTCTGGCCCTCTTTCAGGTCGCATTTGATGCGTCTTGCGACCAATCCTGCGATCTGGACCACGACGAGGTCCTTGCCCGCCATGGCTCCGGGCCCCTCCATCCGCACCGTCATGGCCATGCGCTCATTGAGTTCGCTGGCCTTGTCGAAGGAGGCGTTGACGAATTTGCCGGGACGATAGGCGAGCGCGGTTACGGTTCCGTTCACGGGGTTCCGGTTCACATGAACGTTGAAAACATTCATGAAAATCGAAAGCCGGGGGCGCGGGGCGGGCCCCAGTCCGAGTTCTGGTGGGGGTGCGGCCTCCACCACCGGCAAGAGAATTCCGTCGGCCGGGCTCAGAATCAGGTGTTCGCCCTCGGGCGCCACCCGCTCGGGGTCGCGGAAAAAGGCGCCGACCCAGATGGTGATGGGCAGAAAGGCAAAGCCCGCCCAGGCGGCGGCCCAGAACAGGCCCGCATTGATCGCCACGGCAATGGCGAGGAAGGGCCAGCCTTCTTTGTGGATCGGCAATCTCAAGCTGCGTCCTCAAGCTGCGCCGGGGTTTTCCGGCCTTCTGCGGGGCCGTCCGGCCTGGGACCTCTCGCCGCATATCTGCGGGAGCGGGGGACATAAGGCTTTTGCCCGGCCGTTGCAATCTTGAGGGCCATTTTGGGGGCCATCCGGGGCGGCACACGGGCGCCGGGAGAATTTTCCCGTCTCGTCCCGGACCTTGCGAATTGAACTGTTGCGGGGCCGGGGCTTCCTGCGTATTTTCCGCCGCGCTTCGGCCCCTCCCGGGAGCCGCGAGACGGGCCGCCTTAGCTCAGTTGGTAGAGCAACGCATTCGTAATGCGTGGGTCGGGTGTTCGAGTCACCCAGGCGGCACCAGTTCCATCTTCGTGGCCAACCGCTGGCCTTAACGGTGCTGGCTTCGTCTCCAACCTGCACGTTCAGAACAGTCAGCGCCGCGCCATAGCGATGACGCTTGCAGGCGCGTTAAGGGAATGGACCAAGTGTTCTTGAGTAGACATGGTTGCCGAATTCTTCATGGCTTGGATTGAAGTTGATTCAAGTCAGCCCGCGCATCCTAAACTGGTCTAAAAAGCCTCCAGCCTATCCTCAGCACACGGTCCTTGGATGCGTGTCATGGATAGGTCTCTTTTCGGTTCTGCGATATTTGTTGCGTCTGCGGTTCTGCTGAGCGCGTGCCAGAGCCCAAGCATGATCGCATCCGATCTGCCGGACAATGCCCTGCCAGACAATGCAACGATAACGTCGGTGTTGCCGGCGCAGGATGTCGAACTCATCCCTGCAAGCACAACCATGCCGTCCGGTGCCCTCGCGACGCCGCCGTCGGGTTTTGTCGCCTTTTGCGATCGCGATCCCGGTCAATGCAAGGCGACGCCGGACAAGACGATGCCCATCGCCTTGACCGCGCAGACCTGGCAGATGTTGAACCACATCGACCAGAGCTGGAACACGGCCATCAAGCCCGAAGAAGATGCCGCCCATTATGGCCAGGTGGATTACTGGACGATCCCGACCGATGGTTATGGCGATTGCGAGGATTATGCACTCGCCAAGCGGCAGGCGCTGATCGCAGATGGCTTTGCGGCAAGCGATCTGCGCCTCGCGCTGGCGCGCACCCAGGACGGCACAGCTCATATCGTTCTGACGGTGGCGACGGACAAAGGCGATTACGTTCTCGACAATCTGACCGCCAGCGTGCGGCCCTGGTCCGCGACCGGCTATCAATGGATCGCCCGGCAGGGCGCCGACGATACGCAATGGGCCTTCGTCGGCCTCGGTCAGCCCGGCGAGGCCAGGATCGCCACCGCCGACATCGCTCGCTAGCTAGCGCTCCCGCCCCTCGCGGACACATCCGCGCAAGCCCCGGCTTTCTAACCGCAAGATTGCCGCAGCCTGTAAGTTCCCGCAATCTTGCGCGAACACGCAACCGCGCTGCCGCCGACTGCCTCTGGCCGGCCTGGCAAGATCACCAATTCGTAAATCCGGCACACACTCGGCGTCAGGTGCGCCGTGGCATGGGTACGCCAGCAAAACCAACCTGTTGTGTGTATGCCTGTGATTTCAAGCCGCCGATGGCCCCGCGCCGTCATCGCGCTCTTTGCCGCGCTGTTGTTGCCGGTGCTTCTTGCCTCCGCGCCGGCGCGCGCCGCCGGGCTGGATCTCTCCGCCTATAAGGGCAAGGTCGTTTATCTCGATTTCTGGGCCTCGTGGTGCAGGCCCTGCCTGCAATCCTTTCCCTGGATGAACGATCTGGCCGATAGCTACAAGGGGCGCGGCCTTGTCGTCGTCGCCGTCAATGTCGATCAGGAACACGCGCTGGCGGAAGACTTCCTGCAGCAGCACCCGGCCGATTTCCATGTCCTCTTCGACCCCGACGGTTCGCTCGCCGACCGTTACAAGGTGAAGGCGATGCCGACCTCGTTCCTGATCGGGCGCGACGGCAAGGTGCATTACGTCCATTCCGGCTTCTATCCGGAGAAGATCGGCGACTATCTCGCCCAGATCCGCGCCCTCCTCAATCAAAAGGCTTCGTGATGACGCGCATGACCACAGCCCGCCTGCGCGGCGGTTTGCAGCTTTGCGGCCTGTGCGCCGTACTCCTCCTTGTTTCGGCGTGCGGCACGCTGGGGCCGAAGCCGTGGCAGAAGGATCTGATGGCGCGCAAGGACATGCTGGTCGGCGCCAATGCCGCGCAGTTCGCGGCCGAAGATCATATCTATTTCAGCAAGGAAGCCGCCAGCGGCGGCCGTGGCTCTGCTGGCGGAGGCTGCGGGTGCAATTGATCAAGCGGCGCAAACGCGCGGGTCAGGTGCGCGAAACCATCGCCACGCTTTCGCTCGGTCTTCTGGCGGCGGCCACGGCCGGCCATGCGGCCCATGCCGGTTCGTTTTCGAGCGATGGCTATAACCAGAGCACCGGCCTTCTCAATCTTCCCTATTCCGAGATCAATACGCAGATCCTGTTCTATCAGGAGAGCGGCGGGCGGGTGCGCGCCATCGAGCCTTCGGGCACGCTGACGGTGCATGGCGATGGCGACCGTGTCCTGTCGCTCAATCTCACCGCCGATGCGGTCACCGGCGCCACGCCCAATGGCGCGGTGCCGTCCGATCTGGTGCAGAAATTCGTGACTCCGATCCAGCTTCACGGCTCGAGCACGACGGTGACCAGCGCCTCGGGCGGCTCGACCGTGATTCAGATTCCGCCAACCCCGGGTCAGGTCGTGCAAGCCGCATTGGGCCGGCAATATACGGTGGCGGCCAATGCGCTGCCGATGGATCGCGGTTTTCATGACGAGCGGGTCGCCGCCAGTTTCAACTGGTCGCAGCCGCTTGGGGCCATCACCGAGGTTGGCTTCGGTGCCGGTTATTCGCAGGAACACGATTTCCGGGCCATCACCACCAATGCGCACATCGCCCAGAGCTTCAACGGCAACAACACCACGCTCAGCCTCGCCGTCGATTTCGAAGACGATTCCTCGTTCCCCTATGGCGGCGTGCCGACGCCGCTGACGACGATGAACGCGCAATGGAAACCGCAATCGGCCAGGGGGCGCACGCAGCTCGATGGCGTGCTTGGTCTCACCGAAGTGATGACGCGGCGCTGGTTGCTGCAGCTCAACTATTCCTACGGAAGTTCGAACGGTTATCAGAACGATCCTTACCGCATCGTCTCGGTGGTCGATCCGACCAGCGGCGAACCGCTCGACTATCTCTATGAGAACCGGCCCGGCAATCGCACGCGCCAGAGCGTGTTCCTCAACAACAAGTTCCTCTATGGCCCGTCGCTTACCGAACTGTCGGCGCGTTATTACAAGGACAGCTGGGGCATCAAGGCGACCTCGGCCGAACTCTCCGAGCGGGTGAACCTGACGCATTGGCTCTATATCGAGCCCAATGTGCGCTGGTATCACCAGACGGCGGCAAATTTCTATCACAACTTCCTGGTCTCGGGCGCGCCCATGCCGGCCTATGCCAGTTCGGATATTCGCCTTGGCAAATTCACGGCGATTACCTATGGCGCCGAGATCGGCTTCAAGATCACGAACACCAGCAAGATCTATCTGCGCGGCGACTACTACAAGCAGACGGGCGATGCCCATCCGGCCGATGCCATCGGCCAGCTCAAGAACCAGAATCTGTTTTCGGGAATCAAGGCGGGCTGGCTCATGATCGGATATACATGGGACTTCCACTAACGCGGCCGAGGCCGATGCCCGACGACGATCCCGCCACGCGCACCGAAGTCCTGCCCGATGGGCTGGTGCGCGCTGGCGACGATCTCGTCTACAGCTTCCGCGCCATGGCGACGCCTTGCGAGGTGCGCATCGAAACCGGCGCGGTGGAGGCGGCGGCGCGTGCCGCCCGCGCGGCCGAGGCCGAAGCCAAACGCATCGAACAGAAATTCAGCCGCTATCGTGACGACAGCGTGATCGGCCGCATCAACAGTGCCGGTGGCGCGCCGGTCGAGGTCGATGACGAAACCGCACTGCTGCTGGATTTCGCCGATCATTGCCACCGCGTCAGCGAGGGTCTCTTCGATATCACCTCGGGCGTCTTGCGCCGCATCTGGCGCTTCGACGGTTCGGACATGATCCCCTCCGATGTGGACGTGCGCGCGCTGCGCCGGCAGATCGGCTGGAAAAAGGTGGAATGGCGCGCGCCCACCATCCGCCTGCCGGAGGGCATGGAGATCGACCTCGGCGGGATCGGCAAGGAATATGCCGTCGATCGCGCGCTCGCGGCGGCGCGCATGCGTTGTCCGGCGCCGGTCCTCGTCAATTTCGGCGGCGATCTCGCCGTCTCGGGTCCGCGCGGTGGCGGCGGGCGCTGGACCGTGGCGATCGAATCCGTCGATCGCAGCGGCGAGGCCGCGGCCATGCTCGAAATCGCGGCCGGGGCGCTCGCCACCAGCGGCGATGCGCGCCGCTTTCTTCTCAGGAATGGCGTGCGCTACAGCCACATCCTCGATCCGCGCAAGGGCCGGCCGGTTATGGGCGCGCCGCGCTCGGTCACGGTGGCGGCGCAGACCTGCCTCGAAGCCGGCATGATCGCAACCCTTGCCATGCTGCAGGGGCGCAAGGCCGAAACGTTCCTCCAGCGCGAGGGGGCCAAGGCCTGGTGCATTCGATGAGAGCGTTCTTCGCACGCAGCCTCGCGCTCGTTGCGGCCCTGCTGTTCGCGGCGCTGTGTCCGCCATCTGCTTCGGCCGCGTCGCTCCAGCATGTCAGCGTCTCTGCCGCGCTCGAAACCGCGGCCACGCCGAACAGCACCGATTGGGTCGCGCTGCATATGGCGATCGCGCCGGGCTGGCATGCCTATTGGCGCAACCCGGGCGAAACCGGCCTGCCGACGCGCGTCAGCTGGTCGCTGCCTGAAAACGATATGGCAGGGCCACTCCAATGGCCGGCGCCGCAGCGTTTCGTCACTGGCGGCATCGTCTATTACGGCTATGCCGGCGATGTCACCTTCCTCGTGCCGCTGCATATCGGCGATGCGGCGGGCGGTGTGGCCATGGCCTCGCTGCACTGGCTTCTCTGTGCGGATATGTGCATCCCGCAATCGGCGGTGCTGCACATTCCGCTGAACAAGGCGGGCGGCACACCGCAATTCTTCGCCGCTGCGCGCGCCGCGATCCCGCAGCCCTTTTCCGGAAGCGCCCATGTTGCGCATACCAAGACGGGCATCACGCTGACGTTGACGGGCCATGCCCTCGCCGCCGCCGATATCGCCCACGCGCAATTCTTCCCGGCGACCGCGCGCGCCGTCACCTATGCCACGCCGCCGCACATCACCCGCCAAGGCGATCGGCTCACCATCACGCTCGCCGCCGCGCGCCACGCCAAGCCGTTCCGCGCCTTTGCCGGCGTTCTCGAACTTGGCCCCGGCCAAGCCTTCGACATCTCGGCGACACCGGCGGCCGCCCCGGTCGCACACCCGGTGCAGGCGGGATTCGCCAACGGACTGTTGGGCGCCATGCTGTTCGCCTTTCTTGGCGGGCTGATCCTCAACCTCATGCCCTGCGTGCTTCCGATCCTCTCGATGAAGGCGCTGGCGCTGGTGCAGTCGGGCGAGCGTCCCGCACAGATGCGGCGCGACGGTCTTTTCTATGCTGCGGGTGTGATTCTCAGCTTTGCCGCGGTTGCGGGATTGCTGATCGGGCTGAAATCGGCGGGCGCCGCTCTCGGCTGGGGCTTCCAGCTGCAATCGCCGCTCCTGATCCTTGTGCTTTATCTGCTGACCGCCGCCATCGGCCTCAACCTGCTCGGCCTGTTCGAACTGCCGCTCAGCCTTGCCGGGATCGGCGGCCAACTCGCCGGCGAAAGCGGCATGGGTGCGTTCTTCACCGGCATGCTGGCGGTGCTGGTCGCAAGCCCCTGCACCGCGCCCTTCATGGGCGCCGCGCTCGGCTATGCGATGACGCAGCCTGCGGTCACGGCGTTCGCCGTGTTCCTGTCGCTGGGGATCGGCTTTGCCGCGCCGCTGACGGGGTTCACGCTCATCCCCGGCATTGCGCGGATCGTTCCGCGCCCCGGTGCGTGGATGCTGCGCCTCAAGGAGGTGCTGGCCTTTCCCATGCTGGCAACGGCGATCTGGCTCCTCTGGGTGCTTGAACAGCAGACCGGCGCCAATGGCATCGTCTTTGCGCTGGGCATCGGCCTCGGCATCGTCTTCCTGTTGTGGCTCATCCAGCTGATCGGCCACCCGGTGTTGCGCTGGCTGCTGACGCTGGGCGGGGTGGCCGGTCTCGGCGCCGCGGCGCTGATGCTGCAACCGGCCACCGGCGCGCCGGCCAGCGGCCAGTGGCAGGCCTGGTCGCCCGGCGCCGTTGCCGCCGCGCGCGCGGCCGGTCATCCGGTGCTGGTCGATTTTTCCGCTGCGTGGTGCGTGACCTGTCTCGTCAATGAGCGCGTGGCGCTGGAGGCGCCATCGGTCGAACGGTTGATCGCGCGCGATCATGTCGTCACGCTGAAGGGCGACTGGACCAACCGCAATGCGGCCATCGCCCATCTCCTGGCGCGCCATGGCCGCGTGGGGGTGCCGCTCTATCTCGTCTATCCCGCCGATCCCGGCGCACCGGCTGAGGTGCTGCCGCAACTGCTGACGCCGGATGTCGTGACGGCCGCGCTCAAACGGCTCACCCCGGCTTTCCGTCAAACCGCGGCGCGATAAGGATCGGCGCATAGGCGATCAGATAGGCGAGAAAGCCTGCGATCCACAGCCCGCCGGCCATCGCGATCGACGCGTTGTAATGGTCCGGCGCGATGGCCGGCGCGAACACGCGCACCAGCGCGGCCAGCGGGACCAGCACGTAAGCCGAAACAGCGAGACGTGGCAGCACGAGCGGCCGCCCGGTATGGCCCAGCGAGGCGCGCGTCGTCACGCCCAGGATCAGCGTCGCGAAGCAGCCGATGGTCAGCGCATGCAGCCATTTGGCGCCGATGGCGGCGCCCGTCAGCACACCGATGCCCTTGAGCGTCAGCGCCAGCACCAGAAAGCCGTAACCGACATGCAGCACCCAGAGCAGTGGCATGCGCCGCGCCTGCCAGCCCTGCCAGCGCGCCAGCCGCACGCCATGGAGCAGCGCGGCCAGCAGCGCAATCGCACCGGCGACGGCGTTCGTCATCGGCACCGCGTCGCTGGCGAGCACCAGCAGCAGCGACAGGATCGCCGCGGCGTCGAGCGCGGGCAGCGGCGCGATCTCCACCGGCTTGCCCGCCTGCATCAACCCGCTGCGCGTGAAGGCGGGAATGATGCGCCCGCCGACGATGGCGACCATGATTGCCACCACATCCACGCCCAGCCCCAGCCCGATGAATTCGCCGCCCGCCAGATCGCCCAGCACCCCGAGCTGGAACGCAAGATCGGCGGCGAAAAGCAGCGTCAGCAATCCCAGAAAGGGCAGGTTGCGCCATTTGCCGGCGCGGATCAGCGGTGTGGCCAGAAGCAGCGCCAGCGCCGGAAAGAAGGACAATTCGATTCCCGCTGCCAGCGCATTCGGTTGGAACCAGGGCAGCATGGCGACGCGGCCGGCGATCCAGATCAGCGTCAGCACGATCAGCGGCGGACCGGAAAAGCCCGGCGCGCCCGTCCAGCTTGGCACCGCAGTCAGAAGAAAGCCTGCCACCGCGGCGCCGACAAAGCCGAACAGCATCTCATGGCCGTGCCAGGCCCAGGCGGCTAGCGCGCCCTGCGGCCACAGCCCGGGCATGGCATAAACGCTCAGCCACAACGCCATCACCCACACCGCCTGGATTCCGGCCAGAAGGAAGAACGGCCGGAAGCCATAGGCGAAGAGGGCGAAGCGTGTGCTCATGCCGAAGCTTGCGCTGCCGCCGGCCGCCAGAACATGCCCATCTGCAGGCTGCGGGCGATGGTCTGAGCCTTGCTCTCGAAGGCATGCGCGAGCGCGGGCGGGTGGATTTCGTGCGCCGTCTCGCCGAACAATTCCAGCCATCGCGCGAAATGCTCGGGCCGCACGGTCTTGAGCTTCAGATGGGTGGCCATGGGATTGCCGTGATAGCGGCCCGACATGCGCATCACCGACGACCAGAAGGCGCACATCTTTTCGAGATGCGGATCCCAATCGGCGATGGCGGTATTGAAGATCGGGCCCAGCGCCGCATCCTTGCGGATCTTGTCGTAGAAGGCATAGACGAGGGCGGCGATCTGGGCCTCGCTGGGTGCGTCGTCCGGTGAGGGTCTGTGGTCGATGGTCATGGCTTTGCCTCACTAAAAGCAGTATTTTTGACACCGCTTTATGAGGCTATTGCCGGGGGTGCGATAAAGCAATATATTTTATCCATCTTTTTCACGAGGTGCGACAAACCGTGCGGCTGACGACCTACACCGATTACGGCCTCAGAATGCTGATGTATGTGGGCCTCAAGGGCGGCGAGCTGGCCACCATCCAGGAAATCGCCGACGCCTATGGCATCTCGAAAAACCATCTGATGAAGGTGGCCTATGATCTCGGCCGCCATGGCTTCCTCGAAACCGTGCGCGGGCGCGGCGGCGGATTGAAGCTGGCGCGCCCGCCCGAGCGCATCAAGCTCGGCGATGTGGTGCGCCGTATGGAAGACGATTTCGTGCTGGTCGAATGTTTCGAGCCCGGCAGCGATCACTGCCGCATCACGCAGGCCTGCCGCCTCAAGGGCGTGCTCGGCGAGGCGCTGAAGGCCTGGCTTGCGGTGCTCGACAAATACACCCTGGCCGATCTTCTCGGCCGCAATCCGGCCCTGGCGAAGACATTGCTCTCCGCCTGAGCCGGACGAAGCCGGGGCTTAAACCGCGAGCTGGTCGATATCGTGCCAGTTGCCGTGCAGGCCCGGGCGCACGCGCAGGGGCAGCTTGATGGTCGCGATCGGGCCTTCGTCGACATGCTGGGCGTCGAACAGCAGAAGATCGGAACGCATCTCCTTGAGGCGGTTCGCCAGCATCACGATATAGCCGACGCCCTCCGGCGCATCCTTCGACTTGGGAATGAAGCAGGGCTCCTGCAGCGAGGACACCGGTCCGCACCACCAGGTCTTCTTGGCGCCGGTGGTGACATCGACATGGGCCAGCGTGTTCATGAACAGGCCCAGCCGCGAAAACTCGCTCGGCTTCTCCATGTCGGAGACGAGCAGATAGCCATTGCGATAGGCCGCCATGGCATAGCGGTCGTCGATGCGCGGGAACTCGCCGACCAGATCGGTCAGCCGCTCGCTCTTGAAGCTCTCTTCATTGGACGACATGTCGAGCGTCCAGCGCGTCAGATAGGACTGCGCCTCGATCGGATTGAACGGCGCGCCATGCACATCCGGGAAGAACGGGAACATGTTGTTCTTGGCGACCGGAATGTCGAAATGGATTTCGTCGCCATCGTTGAACGCGTTCATGACATGGGAGGCGAACAGGTTCGGCCCCTTGAACCAGCGAATGTCCTTGCCGTCGCTGCCTCTTCTCAGAACCCCGATGTAAACCGGCAAGGTGGTGTCGAAGCCGAAATGCGGCAGGCCCTTTTCGAGCCGGTCCCAATTGCCGATGCTGGGCACGATGTGGAACACGGCGAAATCGCGCGTCACGCCGTAGTCGTGCATCATGCAGTAATAGGGCACCTCGAACCACGCCTGGTTGACGAGCTTTCCGTCCGGTGTGACCTCGAAATAATTGACGTCCGGCGTCAGCAAGCCCTTCGCCGCATAGCCGAAGGCGCACATATTGCCGCTGTGCGGATCAAGCTTGGGGTGCGCCGTGAAGGTCTGGCTTTCGAGCTGGCCGCCGAAATCGGAGTAGCCCTTGCTCTCCAGCGTCAGCGGATCCATCTCGACCGGCGGGCTGTCTTCCTTCAGCGCCCAAAGCTTCTTGCCATGCGCAATCACATTGGTGTTGGCGGTGCCGCGGATCTTGCCCTTTACTTCGGGCTCGTCGGTCAAGGGATTGCGATAGGCGCCGAACAGGGATTTGCCGGCCTTGTGCTCGATGTCGAACTTGTCGGTGTGCACCCAGCGATGCTTGAAATGCGCGCGCCCGTTCTCGAAGCGGAACTGGCTGACCATGCCGTCGCCGTTGAACCAGATGTCCTCGCCCATCTTGGAGGGGAATTGCGGATCGGGATTGACGCGATAAAAGGCGCCATCGATGTCCGTGGGAATATCGCCCTCCACTTCGAGATCGAAGATGTCCGCTTCGAAGCGGCCCGGCGCCATGAAGCCTTCCAGCGCGGGCGAGGGGTTGAATTTGGCCACGGTCCCGGTTCCTTCCCTGAAACGATTGTTCCACCCCCTATACAAGGGTGCGCCGGCCGCTGTGGTTGATTGCAATCAAACCCGTGCGCGGCCGTGCGACGAAGTTCATCGCCGCTTGTGCGCAGCGTCAAGCGTCCGCGCCGCGCGGGCCGGAAAATGTCGCCCTATTGCGCGCGACGTGGGATCGTATTGCGCTAAGCGTTCAGTCCGGGCTTGGCCACATACCAGCTCGCCGACAGGATGTGATCGACCGTCTGATCGTCCGGCCCCAGCGGCAGGAACAGGGATTCCTGGCCGATATGCTCGTAAGGGCCCTTCGTCAGCGTGCCGCGCAGCACCAGCGGTTCACGCCGCCGTGCAACTGAGGCGCAGATGCGCCGGAACACATCGCCCATCCCCGGCTCGACGGCATTGAGCTGCGCGGCGTTGAAGCCGGAAAAATTCTTCCCCCAGGCCTGAACGGCTGCATCGCCCATTACGCGCCATTCGAAATCCGATCCGTCCGGCGCCACGCGATAAAGCGTGACATGGCGCAGGAAATTCACCATGTCGCGGGGGCTGATGGCCTCGCGCGCGGGAAAGCGGCGGCCGTTTTTCTTGCTGTCCCACATCGCCAGCAAGCCGTTCAGCAGGGAACTGTCGATCTCCGTCACGCCGATGCGGGCGCCGACGACTTCCGCCGTGTCCGGCGTTACAGTGGCCAGCGCTTCGGACGATGGTGTTCCCATGGCGCACTCCCTGACCCGGTCAGTGTATCGGGGCGCTTCGACTCCCACCATACAATAGTTCGCATTCATTACCATTGCGGTAAGAGCGCGAAGGGCGAGCCGCCCGCCGGGTGCACGTATCCCGATGGCGTTAAAGTATAGAGGAGAAGAAGAGCCATGTATCGGCGATAGAGATGGAGGTTTAAAAGAAAAAGGAAAGAAGGAGAAAAAGATAGAGAAGGGAGAAGGTAATATAAAAGAAACAGGTAGAGGAAAAAGAAAAAAAAAATAGGAAGAGAAAGAAAGATAGAAGATATATAAGTAAAAGAAGAAGTAGCAGAGAGAGAATCAAAAAGAAAAGGAAAGGAAAAGAAGAAAAATGAAAAGATGTGAAGAAGCCAAGAAAGAAGAGAAAGGATAGATGTGAGAAAAGGAGAAGAGCAGAAAAGGAAAAGGATAAAGGAGATATACAATGAGAGGATAAAAAGAGGAAGTAGGTATCGGTAAGAAAGTGTAGTATAAGTAAATAAAAATAATAGAAGAAAAAAAAAAAAAAGGGAAAAGAAAAGAAGGTGGTTTAGGAAGATAGGATGTAGATCACCCCGGCCGTGGGGCTGGCTTCGCGCACGGCATCTTCGCGCGACACCATCAACAGGTGGTGGTTGATACTGAGCAGCGTAAAGTAGTAGAGAAAGCGGTAGAAAAAGAGATGAAACGTAGAAAAAGGAGGAAAAAGGTATGTAAGAGAAAGAGATAGGAAAAAGGTAAAGGAAAAGTAAAGGATAGAGTTAAGAAAAGAAAGAAGATCAGTATGTAGAGGTAGGAAGCGATTCTTTTGTGCTGGCATGAACGGTGTGAGCGAGGCCCACTCCGAATCGGTCAAAAGGTTTGCAAGGGAGGATAAGCGGCGGCGATACTGGCGCCGGGAGGTAGCAGTACATCGCATCGTGATCACCGCGTAGCTTCGCAACGACGACAGAAGATAGGTAAGATAAGCACGTATCCCGATGGCGTTGCACCGCACCACGCCGCGTCCCGCTCGCCGGATGGGCGGTGATGGCTTGCGCGTTTTGCGGTGCGATCCGCTTCGTCAGGTGGGGTGGGGATCGAATATCAGGGCAACGGGCACTATCAGGGTGGGCGCCGATGCGAGAGAATGCGCGAAGCCGGCTCCGTAGTCGAGGGCTGGCGTTGTCGACCCGTTGTCCGAAAAAGGCCATGCCGCGATGCGCGGCGTGGCGGCATGCGCATCCGACAGGCGCAGATAGCCGGGCTCATTGGCAGCGGGGTGCTACGGGGCTGTGAACGCTCGCTGAGGACACTGCCTTCCGAAATATTGAAGATTGGAAGCCACCCGGCGCCATCCCGGAACCCTGCCCGTAGCGCGTTTGTTCTGGGTCAATGACCGCATTCTGAATTCGGCCGACTGCTTTTTAACGGCGCGCGACCCGCGTCCGGTGGAGGAGGGGGATACGCAGCGCGCCGGTGGCGGGCCGTGGCTTTGGCCGCGGCCGGAAGGAGGCGGCAATGACCACTGTTGTTGAAACCCTGCGCGAGGAACATCGCAATATCGCGCGGCTGCTCGATGCGCTCGACCATCAGATGACGATCATGGCCGGGGCCGCGGCACCCGACTATGAAACGGTCGGGTCCATCGCCGATTATTTCTGCGATTATCCCGACCGCTGCCATCACCCCAAGGAAAACGCCGTGTTCGAACGGCTGCAGGCGCGCTTCCCCGAAGAGGCGGTGTCCATCGGCGATCTTGCGCGCGAACATCGCGATGTCGGCGCGCGGGCCCGTCGCTTTCGCGAGAATATCCAGAGCCTCTATCGCGACGCGGTCATTCCGCGCAATGCGGTGGTCGGTGCCGCGCGCAGCTTCGTCGATGCGGAGCGCAAGCATATGCGGATGGAGGAAGAGCGGTTCTTTCCATTGGCGCTGCGCAAGCTGGACGCGGGCGATTGGGCGGCGATCGAGAAGCGTCTGTCGAACGACCACGATCCGCTCTTCGGCGCCCGCGTCGAGCAGGAATATGCGACGCTGCGCGAGCGCCTGCTGGACTGGGAGCGGGAATACCGGCCGGCCTGAAGCCACGCTCTTTCTGCCCCGTTTTCTTTGGCGTGGTACTTTGGGAGCTTGAAAACGCCCACCCAAAACGACGAATTACTGCACGATTTCTTAATCGGCGACGGCTCATCCTTGTGCTGCACCGGCAAGTGTGGGTGAGGTTTGTTGTGAACGCGCTTGTTATTGAAGTCGCTACCTTCGTTGTGGTTTTCGGCGCGGTCCTGGTTGCGTTCGGCTGGGGCCGCAACAGCACTCCTTCGCGTGGTCGTCGTGAGCGCAGTGGTCCGGCGAGGGCGCGCGATCCACATCCGGGTTTTCGTCTGATCCGCCAGTACAGCCCGCCAGTCGATATGCGCATCGAATATCGGCGGCCTAGCGGTTTGAGCATGTTGCGCGATATGCGCATTCTCCGGGCTCTTCATCGTCGCGGACGCCTCTATCTGTTCGGCCTGTGTGACCGCGACGCGAAGCCCAGGATGTTTCGCGCCGACCGGATCACCTGTTTCGCCACGTTCGATGGGGAGATCGTCGATACCCGTCCTTTCTTGACCGATGCGTTGGGTATCCCGCCTGAGTTCTGTCCGGCGCCGGCTTTTAGTCATTCCTCTCCATAGGCGCGCCTCAAACTCCCGAAAAATCTTCCTGCCCGGCCCTTGAAATGGCGAAATTTGTTCCCATTTCGTTCTAGTAGGCGAATGGAAGGAATGGCTGGACCGGAACGTCGATAACAAGCGCGAGGACATACAGGGCAAGGGTGCGGGCATCGCGCGCACTACTGGGGACCCGAGGGAGCAAAGGGCTCGGATGCGCGGCCCGCAATGGATGCCGTCATCGGCCGCTCCCAAGGCGAACGAAGCCCGAGGCGAGGCAAGAAGGTGCGAAGGCGTGCGCGCGATGGCGCGTGCGGCTCCGCCCGCCGGAGCCTCGAACGTCAGGGCGGAAAGGCCGGGCGCGGGGACGGTGGGAAAAAGACGCCGCCCGCGCACAGGCCTCCCGCCTTTGTCGTGTGTGGCCTGGACCTGCGCCTCAGGCCGCGCCCATCAGGTGGAAGATGGCGTCCATCATCCAGTTCACAGGCTTGACCACCAGCCATTTGAAGATGTCGAGGTCGAGCCCCAGCTTCGCGCCGATGAAGGGCAGGAGGAACAGCGCCGCAATGATGATGGCGAAGCCGTAGGGTTCGATCTTCGCGAAGGGCTCGGCCAGCCGCGTCGGCAGAAGTCCCGTCAGCACGCGCCCGCCATCGAGCGGCGGCAGCGGCAGCATGTTGAGCACGGCCAGCACCAGATTGATCTGCAGCGAGGCCACCAGCATCGTCGCCCAGAAGCCGTCCGGGGCCATGCCCGCGGCCATTCCGGCATAGAGCGCGATGGCCGAAATCGCCGCCAGGATCAGGTTCGTGCCGGGCCCCGCCGCCGCCACCCAGATCATGTCGCGCTTGGGATTGTTGAGCCGGCCGAAATTCACCGGCACCGGCTTGGCATAGCCGAACACGAAGCCGGCATGGGTCAGGATCAGCGCGGCCGGGATCAGGATCGTGCCGAACAGGTCCACATGTTTGATCGGGTTGAAGGTCACCCGCCCCAGCCTGGCAGCCGTGTCGTCGCCGAACAGTTTGGCGACGAAGCCATGGGCGGCCTCATGGAAGGTGATGGCGATGATGATCGGAATGGCGAGGATCGCGATGGTGGCGATCTCGCCGGCAAGGCCTGTCGGCATGGAGGGGATCAGCTTTCCGGTTCGAAGGTGAGCGCGAGCCCGTTCATGCAATATCGAAGCCCCGTGGGCTCCGGCCCGTCCGGGAAGACATGGCCCAGATGGCCGCCGCAGCGGGCGCAGTGGACTTCGGTGCGGCGCATGAACAGGCTCTTGTCGGTTTTGGTGCCCACGGCGCCGTCGCGCGGGGCGAAGAAGCTGGGCCAGCCCGAGCCGCTCTCATATTTGCTGTCGGTATCGAACAGCGCCGCTCCGCAGCCGGCACAATGGAACAGGCCCGCCCGCTTCTCGGCGTTGAGGGGGCTGGTGCCGGCCCGCTCGGTCCCGTGGCGCCTCAGGACCTGGTATTGGTCGGGGTTGAGCCTGGCCTTCCATTCGGCCTCGCTCATCTGCACGGGGAATTCATCCGGGTCCTGTTCTGCCATGGCTGCCTCGCCGGGTCCTTCTTCTCTTCCGGAACTCTTGCCCGGTCCTAAACCCTTATAGCATAAGCTTAACCGGGCGGGCTTTCGGGGCGGCCACCCATTTGCCACACCCGTTTTGTCCCATTATAAGCCCTCGGGGGTTGTGAGGCTGCGCCGTGAGGCGCGGGCCGCCAGTTTTAGGGACAAGAACTCACCCATGCGCGTCATCACCGTTGCCTTGTGCTGCCTGCTTCTCGCCGCCTGTGGCTCGTCGGGCGACACCGCCGACGTCGATACCGGCACCACGGCCATCACCGGCGACAGCGGTGGCAAGCTCGTGCTGGGGGTCAATTCCTATCTGTGGCAGGCCAGCCTGAACACGCTGTCCTTCATGCCGCTGGCCAGCGCCGATCCCTTTGGCGGGGTCATCATCACCAACTGGTATTCGGCCCCCGACAATGCCAATGAACGGATGAAGGTGACGGTCTATATCCTGTCGCGCCAGCTTCGCGCCGACGGGCTCAAGATCGCCGTCTTCCGCCAGACCAATTCGGGCACTGGCTGGGTGGATGCCCAGGTCAATCCCGATACCGCCACCAAGCTCGAGGATGCGATCCTGACCCGGGCGCGGGAGCTTCGGCTCGCGAGCGTAGGTTCTGGCGGTTAATCGCGTCACGCTGTAAGCCTTTCAATGCCGCCGGCTGCAGCGATCAGAGCGGTGGCAATGAAGGAAATCGCGTATGGCGCGCTACAACGCCAAGGAATCCGAAAAGCACTGGCAGGCCGCCTGGGAGGCGCGCTCCGCCTTCGTCACGGCCAATGATACGAGCCGTCCGAAATACTATGTGCTCGAGATGTTCCCCTATCCGTCGGGGCGCATCCATATGGGCCATGTCCGCAACTACACGATGGGCGATGTCATCGCCCGCTTCCGCCGCGCGCAGGGCTTCAATGTCCTGCACCCGATGGGTTGGGACGCCTTCGGCCTGCCGGCCGAGAACGCCGCCCGCGAAAAGGGTGTGAACCCGCGCGACTGGACCTATGACAACATCAAGGCGATGAAGGCCCAGCTCAAGCTGATGGGCCTTTCCATCGACTGGTCCCGCGAATTCGCCACCTGCGATCCGGAATATTACCAGCATCAGCAGCGCCTCTTCATCGAGCTCTACAAGGCTGGCCTGGTCTATCGCGCCGAGGCCGATGTGAACTGGGACCCGGTCGATCAGACCGTGCTCGCCAATGAGCAGGTGATCGATGGACGCGGCTGGCGCTCGGGCGCTCTCGTCGAGCGCAAGAAGCTCAGCCAATGGTTCTTCAAGATCACAGCCTATGCCGAGGATCTGCTGAAGGGTCTCGAAACGCTGGATCGCTGGCCCGAAAAAGTCCGGCTGATGCAGAAGAACTGGATCGGCCGCTCCGAAGGGCTGCGCTTCGCCTTCGATCTGTCCAATGGTGAGAAGGTCGAGGTGTTCTCGACGCGGCCCGACACGCTGTTCGGTGCCAGCTTCGTCGCGCTCTCGCCCGATCATCCGCTGACCGGAGAACTGGCGAAGTCCGATCCCAAGCTGGCGGAATTCGTGGCCGAATGCCGCCGCCTCGGCACCGCCGAAGAAGCGATCGAGACGGCCGAGAAGCGCGGCTACGACACCGGCCTCAAGGCCATCCATCCGCTCGATCCGGAGTGGACGCTGCCGGTCGTGGTCGCGAACTTCGTGCTGATGGGTTATGGCACCGGCGCCATCTTCGGCTGCCCCGCGCATGACCAGCGCGACCTCGACTTCGCCCGCAAATACGATCTGCCCGTGTTGCCCGTGGTCGTGCCCGAAGGCGTGGACGCCAAGACATTCGACGTCGGCAGCGAGGCCTATACCGGCCCCGGCAAGCTGGCCAATTCCCGCTTCCTCGACGGTCTCGATGTCGAGACCGCGAAGGACAAGGTGGCGTCGTTGATCGAAGGCGAAGGTCGCGGCCAGCGCACGGTCAATTTCCGTTTGCGCGACTGGCTGGTGTCGCGTCAGCGTCCCTGGGGCTGTCCGATCCCGATGGTCCGCTGCGAAAGCTGCGGCCTCGTGCCGGTCGGGCTCGAAGAGTTGCCCGTCAAGCTGCCGGATGAGCTGACCTTCAAGGGTGCGGGCAATCCGCTCGATTCCGATCCACATTGGAAGCACACCCATTGCCCCGATTGCGGCGGCAAGGCGGTGCGCGAAACCGATACCTGCGATACCTTCGTGGATTCGTCCTGGTATTTCGCCCGCTTCACCGATCCGACGGCATCCGATCCGCTGAACAAGGCGATGGCGGATTACTGGTTGCCGGTCGATCAGTATATCGGCGGCATCGAACACGCGATCCTGCATCTGCTCTATTCGCGCTTCTTCACCCGCGGCCTGCACAAGGTCGGCTACACTACAATCGACGAACCCTTCGCCGGCCTGTTCACGCAAGGCATGGTCTGTCACGAGACCTACAAGGATGCGAAAGACGCCTGGGTCGAGCCGGGCGAGATCGAAAAGCGCGATGGCAAGGCCTATCTCAAGGGCACCGACACGGCCGTGAAGATCGGCCCGTCGGAGAAGATGTCGAAGTCGAAGAAGAACGTGATCGCGCCCGAAACGATCATCGAGGATTTCGGCGCCGACACCATCCGCTGGTTCATGCTCTCCGACACGCCGCCCGAACGCGACATAGAATGGACCGAGGAAGGCGCCGAAGGCTGCTGGCGCTTCGTCAACCGCATCCATCGTCTCGTCACCGAAGCGGGCGATCTGCCGCCTGTGGGAACTGTGCCCGCTGCGATCGATAGCGACGCACTAGAGCTGCGTCGTGCCACCCATCGTGCCATTGCCGCGGTGACGGAAGATCTGGAAGCCCTGCGCTTCAACCGTGCCGTCGCGCAGATCTATTCGCTGGCCAATGCGATTGGCAGTGCGAAGGTTGGCGGCGCGACGAAGCGCGAAGCGCTGGAAGCGATCGTACTCTTGTCCGGCCCGATGATGCCGCATCTGGCCGAGGCCTGCTGGCAGGCGCTGGGTCATGATACGCTGGTGGTCGAAACAGCCTGGCCCAAAGCCGACGAAGCCCTCGTAGTGTCCGACGTTGTGACTTATGCGATCCAGGTCAACGGCAAGCTGCGTGCAACACGGCAGGTCCAGAAGGGTACTGATAAGGCAGAGGTTGAACGCATCGCGCTCGAACTTGAGCCTGTTGTCCGCGCGCTGGACGGCAAGCCGCCAAGGAAGGTGATCGTCGTGCCCGACCGCATTGTGAACATCGTCGCATGAGCGCGCGCGGAACCCGTCTGGCCATCGTCCTCGGTCTTGCGCTGGGTCTGTCGGCTTGCGGCTTCCGCCCGCTTTACGGCACCTATGGCGCCAATCCCGGTGCGCAGCGCATCTTCTCGTCGATCTATGTTCCACCAATCGAGCTGGAACAGACCGGCTATGAGTTGCGCAATTCCCTGATCGATTTGCTCGAAGCCAGCGCCTCGCCGTCGCATGCGATCTATCAGCTCAATGTCACGCTGCATGAATCGCGACAAGGTGTGGCTGTGCAGACCAATTCGGCCATCACGCGCTACAATTACACCCTCGACGCGCGCTACCGGCTGATCGATGCACGGACCGGAAAGGTCGTGACGTCGGGCCGCCAGTCTTCGCTCTCCGCCTACAATGTCATGCCGACGTCTTCGACCTCGGCCTATTCGACGTTGATGGCTCGACAGGATGCGCGAAAGCGCGCGGCCGAAGACATTGCGCAGCGCATCCGCCTCGATCTGGGGGTGTACTTCTCGCAGAACGCGGCGCGGACCCCATGATCGTCAAGTCCTCCGAGGCCGACCGCTACGCCGCCAGCCCACCCAAGCACGTGGTCGCGGCGCTGGTGTTCGGCCCCGATCAGGGGTTGGTGCGCGAGCGTGCCGAGCGCATGGCAAAGACCGTCGTGCCCGATCTCGGCGATGCCTTTCAGGTCAGCGACCTCGATGAAGCGGCCCTCAACGGCGATCCGGCACGACTGGCCGATGAAGCGGCTGCCATCTCGATGCTCGGCGGCCGCCGGGTCGTGCGTGTGCGCGGCGCGGGCAATGGCCTTGCCAAACTGTTCGAAGGCTTCCTCGATGATCCCAAGGGTGATGCGTTGATTGTGGTCGAGGCCGGCGATCTCAACAAGGCGGCGGCGCTGCGCAAGGTTTTTGAATCGGCGAAGAACGCCGCGGCGATCCCCTGCTACGCCGACACGGCGCGCGACCTTGCCGGCGTGGTGCGCGACGCGATGAAAGAGGAAGGGCTCACCATCGCGGCCGATGCGGTCGAGGATGCCGTCGCCCGCCTGGGCTCGGATCGCGGCATCACGCGGCGTGAACTTGAAAAGCTCGCCCTCTACGCGAAAGACACGGGCAAGGTCACGCTGGAGGATGTGCGCGCCATCATGGGGGACGAAGCCGATGCCCGTGTCGAGGAAGTTTGCGATGCGGCCGGCGAGGGCGATCTGAAGAAACTCGATCTGGCGCTCACCCGGCTCTGGGCCGAAGACACCTCGCCCATCGCAGTGCTGCGCGTCGCCATGAGCCACTTCCAGCGCGTGGCCCAGGCCAAGGCCTTGTCGATGCGCGGCGAGGCCCTGGATAGCGCGATCCGCAAGCTGCGCCCGCCGATCCATTTCATGCGCACATCGTCCTTCAAGATGCAGGCGTCGCGCTGGAGCGAGGAACGGCTGGCCGAGGCGCTCGATCTGCTGCTTGAAACCGAGGCGCTCTGCAAGACGACGGCGATCCCGACCGAGGCCGTGTGTGGACGTGCCTTTTTCAACATCGCCTCCATGGCGAAAATGCGTAGCTGACATGCTGAAGATCCGCATCATTCCCTGCCTCGACGTGAAGGATGGTCGCGTCGTCAAGGGCGTGAACTTCGTCGGCCTGCGTGATGCCGGCGATCCTGTCGAACAGGCCATCATCTATGACAAGGCCGGGGCGGATGAACTGTGCTTTCTCGACATCACGGCCAGTCACGAAAAGCGCGGCATCCTGCTCGATGTCGTGCGCCGCACGGCCGAGCATTGCTTCATGCCGCTGACGGTCGGCGGCGGCGTGCGCACGCTGGAAGATATTCGCAGTCTATTGCTCGCGGGCGCCGACAAGGTTTCGATCAACACCGAAGCCGTGAAGCGACCGGAATTCGTGGCCGAAGCGGCCAAGAAATTCGGCAGCCAGTGCATCGTCGCCGCCATCGACGCGAAAGAAGTCGCGCCCGGCAAGTTCGAGGTCTTCACCCATGGCGGCCGCAATGCCACCGGCATCGATGCGGTCGAGCATGCGAAGAAGCTCGTCTCCTACGGCGCCGGGGAAATCCTTTTGACCTCCATGGATCGGGATGGAACCAAGATCGGCTACAATCTGGCATTGACGCGTGCCATCGCCGATGCGGTCAGCGTGCCGGTGATCGCCAGTGGCGGTGTCGGCAATCTGGAGCATCTGGTTGAAGGCGTGCGCGAGGGCCATGCCAGTGCGGTGCTGGCCGCCTCCATCTTCCATTTCGGCGAGGCGACCATTGCCGAAGCCAAGGCGCGGTTGGCCGCGGCTGGGCTGCCCGTGCGCCCGGCCTGAGGCCGTGTTCACCGTTTGACCGGGCGCAATTGATGCCGGTTCGGATTCGTGGATGATGCGAGGCCACGGGCAAGGGCGCGACAAGGGACTGCACGCGGGGTGAGCCTCGCGAAGAGAGAATGGATCAGCAATACGAGCTTTGGCAGCCGGCAGAACCGGCGCGCCGCCGCAGGAACCGACGGGAGGCGGGCGTGAGCCCGGCCCGGCGCCGGGCGCGCGGCAGCGTGCAGCCCGTCACCGATCTGGCCGGCAAGGGGCTGGTCGCCAAGCAGGGCACGCAGGCGGTCAAGGCACGGGGGCATGCCCTGCCGCCTGACGCGACGGCCGGCGAGGCCTTCCGCCTGACGCTCACCCATTGCCGCTGGCATATTCTCGCCAACATTCCCGCCGTGCTCGACGCGCGCGAGGTCGAGGGCGTGCACCAGCTGCGCGTGGCGCTGCGCCGTCTGCGTGTGGCGCTGGCATCATTCGGCAAGGAATTCCGTGGACCCGCGATTGATGCCCTGCGCATGCGCGCGAAGATCCTGGCGCAGGGGTTGTCGCGCGCGCGTGACATGGATGTCTTTCTCGACGAATTGTTCGAACCGGCCGCGCACGCCAATGGTTCCCTGGAAGCCTTTTCGGTCTTGCGCGAACGCGCCCATGCCGCGCGCCGCGATGCCTGGGAGGGTGCGGTGCACGAAGCTTCGGGCATGGCCTTCCACACCTTCCTGCACGATCTTGCCGAGGTGATCGATACGCGGCAATGGCGCGATCAGGCTTCGCCCGGCGTGATCGCGCTCTTCGACGCGCCGGCGCGCGATCTGGCCAATCATATGCTGGCCATGCGGCTCAAGCAGGCAAAGAAACGGGCCAAGGGGCTCAATTCCCTGAGCGAGCCTGAGCGTCATCACTTGCGCATTGCGCTCAAGAAGATGCGCTACACGGCCGACTTCTTCGCCTCGCTTTATCCGCCGGAAGACGTCAAGCCGTTTCAGAAACGCCTCAGCCAGATGCAGGATGTTCTGGGCCTGCTGCAGGATGTGGCGGTCGCGCGCAGCACGCTCAAACATCTTGTCGAAGAGCCGGAAGGCTCGCTCTATGGCGTGCGCGCCGATCTGTCGTTCGCGGCCGGAACCGTTTATGGCTGGCATCTCGACCGTGCGAATTCGGCCTGGAAGGATGCGATGAGCCGCTGGAAGAGCTTCGCAAAAACCGAACCCTTCTGGGCGAAGGACTGATCGTTCGATGCGGCAGACCATTGATCCCGCGCGGCGCGAAGACTATCCCGCCAATATCCAGGCGATCCTGAAGCGTGCCGCGCCCTGCTCGGCCTGGCTCGGCCAGGAGTTGCTGGAAATCGACGCCGAAATCGGGTTGGTGCAAGATCGCCTATGACCTCGGCGAGCCGCAGTTCAATCGCTTCGGCGCGCTGCATGGCGGCGCCATCGCCTGCGTGATGGATGATGTGCTCGCGGTCGCCGCCGGACTTGTGCTGCAGTGGGGTGAAATCGCGCCGACGCTGGAGATGAAGGTCTCCTATCTCAGCCAAGGCGGCGCCGGCCGTCACATCGCGGAAGCACGTGTGTTGAAGCGCGGTCGCCAGATCAATTTCCTCGACGCCACATTGGCGCGCGAAGACGGCAAGGTGATCGCGACAGCGACGGCCACGATCATGATCGCGCCGATGAAGAAGAAGACATAAGGCGCTACGACGCGTCGAACTCCACCACCACCGGCACGTGATCGGAAGGCTGCTTCCAGCCGCGCATCTTTTTCAAAATTGCATGGCCGGTCGCCGCGCCCTTGAGGCCCTGGCTGAACCAGACATGGTCCAGCCTGCGGCCGCGATCCGACGCTTCCCAATCCTGCGCGCGATAGCTCCACCACGAATAGATCTTCTCGTTCTCGGGAACGAAGCTTCGCGTCACATCGATCCAGTCGAACGCGGCTTTCACTTCGCCCATCAGCTCGGTTTCGACGGGCGTGTGGCTGACGACGTCGAGAAGCTGCTTGTGGCTCCAGACGTCGTGTTCGAGCGGGGCGATGTTGAGATCGCCGACCAGGATCGCACGGGCCGTCTTCTTGCTCTTGCGCTTGGCGAACACGCTCTCCATCTCGCGCAGGAAGTCCAGCTTGTGCGCGAATTTCTCGTTCTTCTTGGGATCGGGAATGTCGCCGCCGGCCGGGACGTAGAAATTGTGCAGTTCGAGCCCGTCCTCGAAGGTCACCGAGATGTGGCGGGTGTCGTCCTTGCCGCAATATTGCCGGCTCGCGGTCGTGGCGAAGGGCAGGCGCGAGAGGATGGCCACGCCGTGATAGCCCTTCTGGCCGTGAATGGCCTGGTGGACATAGCCGGCCTGGACGAAGGGATCGCCCGGAAACAGCTCGTTCACGACCTTGGTCTCCTGCAGGCACAGCACGTCCGGGCTCTGCTCCTTGAGGAAGCGCAAAACCAGGTCCTGGCGTAGCCGGACCGAGTTGATGTTCCAGGTGGCGAGCTTCATTTCGTTGCAATCCTCCTATGCGCGGCGCGCAGGGCGTTTGGGAACTTTCTGATTTGCTTTGCCATAACAGCATGTTATTGCGCCGCACAAGATGATGTTGCAGCGCATGAGAAATGATGAACAATGAATATTGAGCAAAATATTCATTGAAACAGACTCAGGCCGCAGCTATATAGATCGCAGACAGCCGGTCGGTCCGGCGCGCGAGTTTCCAAGGCCGACGGGTGGCGAGACCCGATCGGCGAGCCAAAGGAGAGGCAGTCATGACAAATCCGAGCATTCACATTCCCGAGCAGCATTCCGTCCTTACCGATGCAATCTCCGCCGCCTTGCTGGGCGCGGTGATCGTTCTGGCCGGGCTTCTGGCCCTGGCCCCCTACGCGGCGGCACTTGTCGCGTAAGTCAAAGCTTCGTGGAGGCGCTGCCCATTCCGCTCCCTCCGGGCGGCGCATCCTGAAGGGGCCAGCGCGCTTTGGGCGGCACATCGAGCCGGTCAAAGCGGCCCAGCTGGCCACGCTCTACCCCTGCCCAGGCAATCATGGCGGCATTGTCCGTACAGAGCCGGGGCGGGGGTATTTTTATGTCGAACCCATTCGCCGTGCAGAGCGCGCCCAGCGCGCTGCGGATCGCCCCGTTGGAGGCCACGCCCCCGGCCACGACCAGCGCTGGCTTGCTGGCATCCGGAAAATCGGCCCGGAACATTGCCATGGCTCTCGTGGTGCGGTCGCCCAGCGAGGCGATGACCGCGGCCTGGAAGGCGGCGGCCAGATCGGCCTCGTCGCCGGGCTTGTAGTCCCCCTCACGCACCACCTGCCGCACGGCTGTTTTCAATCCCGAGAAGGAGAAATCCGCGCCTTCGCGCCCCAGCATCGGCCGGGGCAAGGCAAAGCGCCTGGGATTTCCGCGCGCTGCGAGCTTTTCGATATTGGGGCCGCCCGGATAGGGCAGGCCCATCAGCTTGGCGGTCTTGTCGAAGGCTTCGCCCACCGCGTCGTCGATGGTCGTGCCGTAGAGCCGGAAGCGTCCGACGCCCTCGACGCCCAGAAGCTGGCAGTGCCCGCCCGAGATGAGCAGCAGCAGGAAAGGGAATTCCACTCCTTCGGTCAGCCGCGCTGCCAGCGCATGCGCTTCGAGGTGGTTGATGGCGATCAGCGGCTTGCCGGCCGCCAGTGCCAGGGCCTTGGCCGTGGTCAGCCCCACCATCACCCCACCGATCAGGCCCGGGCCCGCCGTGGCGGCAATGGCATCGACCTCCGAAAGCTCCAGATGCGCGGCGGCCAGGGCTTCTTCCACCAGCGTATCCAGCGCCTCGACATGGGCGCGGGCCGCGATCTCCGGCACCACGCCGCCATAGGGCGCATGTTCGTCCATCTGGCTGAGAACGATGTTGGACAGGATCTCGCCCGGGCCGGGCGGCACGCCGCGCACCACCGCGGCCGCGGTTTCGTCGCAGCTGGTTTCGATGCCAAGTACGGTGAGGGTGGCCACGCCGTCGGGCTCTCGTGTTATAGGTCGCCCGTCAGCCTCTAGCCCGAACAGCCGCATGCCGCAAAGCCATAGTGTTTCCGTTCTCCGTCTCGGGACCCGCGGGTCCAAGCTTGCCACCACCCAGTCGGGCATGGTGCGCGATATGCTGGTGGCGGCCGGCCATCCTTGCGAACTCGTCATCGTCAAGACCAGCGGTGACCGCATCCAGGATCGTTCGCTGGCGGATGCCGGCGGCAAGGGGCTCTTCACCAAGGAGCTGGAAGAGGCCCTGCTGGATGGGCGGATCGATCTGGCCGTCCATTCGATGAAGGATGTGCCGGTAGAGATGCCGCCGGGCCTGACCCTGGCCACGATCCTGCCCCGCGAAGATCCGCGCGACGCCTTCCTCTCGCACAAGGCGGGCTCGCTGGCCGAATTGCCGAAGGGCGCGCGCATGGGCACCTCCTCGGTGCGGCGGCAGGCGCAGCTGTTGCGCGCGCGGCCCGATCTCGACATCGGCCTGCTGCGCGGCAATGTCGACACCCGCCTCGGCAAGCTCGATGGTGGGGAACTCGACGCCATTCTGCTCGCCTATGCCGGCCTGAGGCGATTGGGCCTTGGTGATCGGCCGACCGCCTTGCTCGATCCGCAGGAATGGTTGCCGGCGCTGGCGCAGGGCGCGATCGGTATCGAGCTTCGCGAAGACGATGCGCGCACACGGGCGGCCGTCGCGCCGCTCCATGACAAGGCGACGGCGCTCGCGCTGGCCTGTGAACGGGGCTTTCAAGCCGCGCTCGACGGGTCTTGCCGCACACCCATCGCGGGTCTGGCCACCTATGAAGACGGCACGCTGCGCTTTCGCGGCGAAGTCATTGCGCCCGATGGGCGTGACAGCGTGGCGTCCGGGTTCGAACACAAACTGAATGCGGATGCGACGGAGGACGCCGCCCATCTCGGCCATGAGGCCGGGCTGTCGATCAAGCCGCGCGCCGCGGCGTGGCTGACGCTTTAGGCTGTGAAGATTCTCGTCACCCGGGCCCAGGACGATGCGCGCCGAACCGCTGCGGAACTGGAGGCGCGCGGTCATGCGGCGATCCTTGCGCCGCTGCTCGACATCCGTTTCCGTGACGGTCCGGAAATCGATCTCGGTGGCGTTCAGGCGATCCTTGCAACCAGTGCCAACGGTATCCGCGCCTTGGCGCCGCGCACCACGCGGCGCGATGTGCCGGTCTTCGCCGTGGGGCCGCAAACGGCCGACGCCGCTCGGGCCGCCGGGTTCACCGGCGTCAAAAGTGCCGATGGCGATGCCGTTGCTCTGGCCGCATCCGCGATAAGCTGGGCGACGCCACAAGCGGGCGCGCTCTATCATCCGGCCGGAGCACAGACCAAAGGCGCTCTCGCCGAACGCTTGACGGCTGCCGGCTTCATCGTCCGCAGTGAGACGCTCTACGATGCCGTGCCGCGTGCACAATTGCCGCCGGAGGTGATTGCGGCGCTGAAGGCCGGTGAGATCGGAGCGGTTCTCCTTTATTCCCCGCGTAGCGCCCGGATTTTTGCCGAAGCGATTCGGGCGGCGACGCTGGAGGCGGCCTGTTCGCATCTTGATGCGCTCTGTATCAGCGAAGCTGCTGCGAAGACCCTCGCGGGGCTCGAATTCCGCGCTGTCCGTATGGCATCGCAGCCGAACCAGGAGGCGTTGCTCGGGCTTCTCGATTGAGCCCCCGCCTTGTTGGAACGCCCTGCAATGCCTATAGATTTCCTGTCGCGACAGCAGCGTTTCGCCCCCGGCCGGGGTGGCCCAGGAGCACGAACCGATGAGTGATTCCGACAAGCCGGACGCAGACAAGGACGAACAGGCCTTCACCGCCCTGCCCAAACCGGAGGCCGGTGATGAGTCCACGCCGCCGCCCGCAGAGAAATCCGCCCGCCGCGGCCGGTTCAGCATGCCGGAGGGCGCCTTCGGAATCTTCGTCCTGTTGCTGCTGGTGGCCGCCTGCGGTGGGTTGATTGCCGTCTACTGGCCATGGATGACGGGCTCGGACGCCGGCAATTCGACAATGGCCGATCGTGTGGCCGCGCTCGAAAGCCGCGTCGGCCAGATTGCAGCCGGCAAGGCGCCTGCGGTTGCCGCCGCCGGTTTCGACGATCTGCAGCGCAAGGTCGCCGACCTCAAGGCGAAGCTCGACGCCGACGAGGCAAGGTTGAGCGCGGTCGAGACTTCGCCCGGCGCCAGCGGCAATGCGGATATTGCGCCGCTCAAGGCCAGCATCGACAAGAACAGCTCCGACATTGCCCAGCTCAGCCAGCAGATCGGCAAGCTGGCGAGCGCGCCGGCCAAGCCCGATGCATCGCCGGAACTGGCATCGAAACTCGCAGCCGACGACAAGGCAATTGCCGCGCTGAAGAGCGATCTCGACGCGCAAGCGAAGGCGCGAGGCGAAGCCCTCGATGCGTTGGGTCAGCGCATTGCCGCGCTCGAAAAGACCGCACCGCCGGCCGATCTGGCCGCGCAGCTCAATGCGCTGGCACCCAAATCCGACGTAACGACGCTTGGCGCACGGGTGAGCCGTCTCGAATCGAAAGATGCGGCCGGGCTGATGCGCCGCGCGGCCTCCGTGCTGGCGCTGGCCGATCTGGTGCGCGCCAGCGAGGGCGAGACACCGTTCGCCAATGAACTCACCGCGCTCAAATCCGTGATGCCGCCGGCGCCCGAAATCACTGAGCTCTCGCAGTATGCAAAGACCGGCGTGCCGACGGTCTCGACGCTGACGAAGCGCTTTGAAGCGCGGATCGATCCTATCCTGGCGGCCGAGCGGGCCGCGCAGGCGAAGAACTGGGCCGAGCGTCTGTGGTACGACGTGGTCGGGCTGATTTCCGTGCGGCGTGTCGGCAATGTCTCCGGCACCGATACGCAGGCCCGTGTCGCGCGCGCCGAATACGCGCTCCGGCATGGCGACCTGGCCGCCGCCGTCCATGAGGTCGAGGCGCTCGACAAGCCCGCCAAAGGGGCCGTCACAGCGTGGTTGCGCGACGCGAAGGCGCGGCTGGCGGTGACGCAGGACTCGCGTGCGCTGACCAATCGGATCGTATCCGAGCTGGCGGCCGCCGAAGCCGAACGCAAAGCGGGCGAGGCGCCGCAATCCGGCGGCCAGCCATGAGGCGGCTGTTCACCTTTCTGATCGTCGCCGCGCTTGTGGCCTTCGCCGTCGCCTGGATTGCCAACCGGCAGGGCGAACTTGTCTACGTGATTGACGGCTATGAGGTGACGACCAGCGCCGGCACGGCGATCGGACTGGTGCTGCTGTTCGCGGCATTCGTCGTCGTCCTGACCCGTATCGTCGCGATCGTTCTGGCCGGGCCCGATGCGCTGGGGCGCTGGTCGAGCCTCCGCCGGATGCGCCGCGGTCACGATGCGCTGTCGCGCGGGCTTGTCGCTGCCGCGGCCGGCGATGTCGCCGAGGCGCGGCGCCACGCCAGGAAGGCGCAAGGTGTGTTGGGCGGCTCGCCGCTCAGTCTTCTGCTGACCGCGCAGGCAGCGCATCTCGAGGGCGACGAGCGCGCGCAGGGCATCGCCTATCGCGCCATGCTGGAGCATCCCGAAACCGAATTCCTCGGACTGCGGGGCCTCTTCATGGAGGCGATGCGCCGCGATGACAGCGAAGAAGCGATGAAGGTGGCCGCGCGAGCGCACACGCTCAAGCCGCGTGCGGTGTGGGCGGCCAACGCGCTGTTCGATCTCAAATCGGCGCGCGGCGAATGGGCCGACGCCAAGGCGGTGCTCGAAAGCGCGCAGCGCGCCAAATTGATCGAAGCCGATGTCGCCAAACGCCGCCGGGCCGTGCTGTTGACGGCCGAAGCGCTGGATGCCGAATCCGAGGATCCCGAGCGTGCGCGCGATCTGGCGCAGCAGGCGCTCGATCTGTCGCCGGCGTTGACGCCGGCTGCGGCGCTCGCCGCACGCAAGCTGGCGGCCGAAGGCCGCGCCTGGCGGGCGCAGGATATTGTCGAGGCGGCCTGGGCACAGGCGCCGCATCCCGATCTCGCCGCGGCCTATGCCGCCATCAAGCCGGACGAAACGCCGGGGGAGCGCGCCGAACGCATGATCGGATTGGCGCATTTGAAGCGCGATCATTTCGAAAGCCGCATGCTCGAAGCCGAGCAGGACGTGAACCTCGGCAAGTGGTCGGACGCGCGCCGCGTGCTGGCGCCGCTCGCCCGCGGCTTCGCCAGCGCCCGTGTCTGCACACTGATGGCCGAGATCGAACAGGGCCAGCGCCACGATGCCTCCGCCGCCCATGGCTGGCTGGAGCGCGCCGTGCGCGCGCCGCGCGATGCCGAATGGCGCTGCACGTCCTGCGGCTGGACCAGCCTCAAATGGCAGGCCGTCTGCAATCATTGCGGTGCGTTCGACACGTTGGGCTGGACTGCCCCGGCAACGGCGCGCCTCGAAACCTATGCCGCGGAGCCTTTCGGGGACGAGACGGAATTCGAGGGCGAAACGCTCGACGCCGAAGCGCAGCCTCCCGAGGAAGCTGCCCCCGCCAAACCCAAGCCCGCCAAAGCGCCAAAGGCCAAAGGCGAAGGCGCGGGAACAGGCTTTGTGACGCTGCCGCGGGCGCCCGACGATCCGGGCCCCGATGGCGACGATTTCGGAACCAGCGCGCCCTTCAAGGGCGGCGCCGTCGATTAGGCGGCGCGCGCTTTCTTCGCGAACGCGGCCAGGGCGTCACCGACCTTGGGCATCAGCGATGTCCAGTCGCCGAAATTTTCCGGGCTGAAGACCGGCGCGGCGCGATACCAGGGATAGTGATCGGTGCCGAGCTGCGGCCAGGTGCGTCCGGCTGTCAGGAGCCATGTCTCTGTCCCGACGCTGGCCGAGGTGGCTGCGGCCGAGGTGGGCGCCGAGATGACGAGATCGAGCGCGGCCGAGAGTGCTGCGGCGCCGTCAAGGTCGTTCTTGAGATCGAGATCTTCGATCTGGAGAATTTCAACGCCGTGATATTCGCCGGCGCGGGCCAGCTCCTCGGCACAGTCGCCATACTGGACATTGACGAAGGTCACGCCCGGCGTCTTGAGGATCGGGCCCCAGGCATCGAGGGCGCTGAAATATTTGCGCCGCTTGGCGTCCTGCATCATCGAGCGCCAGCAGATGCCGACAAAGGGGCCGCTGGCCCTGGCTTCCAGGCGGGCGCGCAATTCGGACGTGCGCGCCGGATCGGCTTTGAGGAACGCCTTGCGCGGGAAATCTTCGATGCGGTTGCGGAAGAATTGAAGCGGTGTGCCGATTGGCGCGTAGAAGTCCGGCTTGCCGTCCTTGCTCGCCCATTCGATAAAGCGCAGCTCCTTATTGCCGTCGGGATCGATCAGGGTGCGGTCGTCATAGCTGCCGATTTGCGCATCCGGATAGCTGCGCTGAAACAGGGGGATCAGGCGCTCGTCCACGGCGAGCTGCAATTTGCCGTCGGGCCCCAGTGCTTCGATCACGTCGGGCAGGATATTGGCGAACATGATTTCGTCGCCCAATCCCTGCTCGCCGACGATCAGGATGCGTTTGCCGGCAATGTCCTCGCCGCGCCAGATCGGCGCCTCGATCATGTGGTGGACGTAGCCGCGGAAGTCCGGCGCATTGCGGATTTCATATTCGCGCCAACCCTCTTCGAGCTGGCCCATGCCAATCAGGCAGATGCTGCGCGAGTGGCGGCCCTCGCGGATGTCGCTGGCGTCGAAGGCACGCGACAAGGCCAACTCATACACTTCCAGGGCTTCGGCCAACCGGCCCAGATGCGAATAGGCAAAGCCCAGATTGTGCCAGGGGCGCGAGAATTCGGGATCGAGCGAGATCGCTTCCTGATAGAAGACAAGGCTTTCCTCGGCGCGGCCGTCTTCGGCCAGCACCGTAGCCAGTGAATTCCACAGCACCGCTTCCTTGGGCATCTGGAACAGAGCGCCGCGCAAGGTCTCAATGGCGCCGTCCGGATCGCCCATATCGGCCAGAACGCTGCCGAGATTGTTGTAGCCGAGCGGCGAATCCGGGCAGCGGTCGATATAGGTGCGGAACATCTGTACCGCCCCGTCTTTCATTTTCAGGTTCCAGGCCGTCAGGCCGAGATTGATCAGCAGTTCCGGGTCGTCGGGATCGAGCGAGAAGGCGTGCTCATAGGTTACCAGCGCCTTGTGCAGATGCCCCATCTTCTCCAGTGCCATCGCCAGGACGTGGAACGCGTGGGCATTGGTCTCGTCTTCTTCTGTTGCCCTGAGAGCGAGCTGACCGGTGCGGGCGACATCGCCGCGGCGCCAGGCCTTGATCGCGCGCCTGAGAAGGCCGTTGGATTTGCGCCGCGTGGCCACCACGTCCAGCGCATCTTCGGTGGCCTCGACCTTGGCGATGGTCTGGGCCTGGGCTCCGATCCCGGCCAGCGTCTCCAGTCCCGGCAGTCCTGCTGCGTGTGCCATGCGGCATGCTCCTCATGTAACCGAGAGCATGAAAAACCGAACGTACTTAATCTTGGGTGAATGCTAACTCATTTGATGCAAGGAGTTTGTTAACGAAAGCGCGCTAGCCTTTGGGCCAATGAGAACGGCGGGGCAAGTCTGCTTTTCCTGCCAAGCCATGGACATCAAAGGAATCCCTGGATGCCGTTGAAGCTCTCTTTGAAGCCTGGCGAGAAGTTTGTGCTTAATGGCGCGGTCCTGACCAATGGCGACAAGCGCACAAGCCTCATCCTGCAGAACAAAGCCTGCGTTCTTCGGGAAAAAGATATCATGCAGCCTGAGGACGCAGGTACTCCGGCGCGACGGATCTATTTTCCCATCATGATGATGTATCTCGATGGCGAGGATACCGAACGCTACTACAACGATTTTGCCCTGCGGATGACGGAGTTCATGAGCGCTGTCCACACGCGTGAAGTTCTGTCGATCTGCGTCGATATCAGCCGCGATGTGATGGGCGGCGCTTATTATCGGGCGCTGATGCAGTGCAAGAAGCTTTTCGAATTCGAACGGGAGCGGCTGAGCTATGAGCCACCAAGCGTATCAGAGCACGCAGCGAGTTACTGAGGATTCCCGCACGACGGAGTACCGGCTCTTCGGCCAGGTCACCGGCGCGCTGATGGATGCGAAGAAGAACGGCATCACGGGCGGTCCGCTGGCCGAGACGGTCGACTGGAACCGGCGCCTGTGGGGCACGCTGGCGGCCGACTGCATGGACGAGCGCAACCGGCTTCCCAAGGAAGTGCGCGCGCAGATCGTGTCGCTGTCGCTGTGGGTCACGCGCTACTCAAAGGATGTGATGCGCCAGGGCGCGTCGATGGATCCGCTGATCGAAGTCAACCGCACCATCATGCAGGGCCTTCAAGGCGCGGCCTGATACACGCCAGGCAATATCCTGTTCAGCCGAAGAGGCCGGTCCGCAAGGGCCGGCCTTTTCGTTTGCCAGGCGCCGCCCGTGCCGGTGCCGCGTGGAATTTCTGACCGCCCCGATCTGCCGGACGGCAAGTTTTGCCGCCGGCTCCGCGGTCGCAGCCCCATAATATAATCAATACAATCAATGGTTTAAAAATTTTCCTCAAATGCCCGAGACTGGCATGGCTGTTGCGGTAGTGCGTGTGGAGCATCTGACCGCCAAGGCGGCAGAACGCCGTCAGGCCACCAGAACGGGATGGAGAGCAAGTATGCTTAGTGTCAACACCAACACAGGCGCGATGGTCGCGCTGCAATACCTCAACAACACGAACTCCGAGCTTCAGGCCACCCAGGCCCAGATCAGCACCGGCTTGAAAGTCGCCACCGCCAAGGACAATGGCGCCACCTACGCCATTGCGCAGAACATGCGCGGCGACGTGGCCGGCTATGCGTCGGTGTCAGACAGCCTCAATCGCGGTATCTCGTCCGTCGATGTGGCGCTATCGGCAGGGCAGTCGATTTCCGATCTTCTGATCCAGATGAAGCAGAAGGCGCTGTCCGCCTCCGACGCCGCGCTGGATACCGCCAGCCGCAAGGCGTTGAACGAAGACTTCATGGCGCTCCGTGATCAGATCACCTCGATCATCAAGAATGCCGTCTTCAACGGCTTCAACCTGGTCGACGGTTCTACGACCCAGATCAGTGCGCTTGCCTCCGCCGATGGAACGCGCCGGATCACGACCAAGGCCGAAAACCTGTCCTTGTCCGGTGCGATCGTCACCATCGCAACAACGGCGACGATTTCGACCCAGACGAGCGCCTCGTCGATGATCGCCACGGTCCAGGCATCGCTCACCAACGTCAACTCGGCCCTGGCCCGGTTGTCGAGCGGCGCCAAGAAGTTCTCGATCCAGGCCGAGTTCGTCAGCAAGCTGTCCGACACCGTCACGGCGGGCATAGGCAATCTGGTCGACGCGAACATGGCGCAGGAGAGCGCGATGCTGCAGTCCTTGCAGGTCAAGCAGCAGCTCGGCGTTCAAGCACTGTCGATCGCCAACCAGTCGCCGCAAGTTATCATGTCGCTGTTCCGTTGATCACGGAGCAGGGGGAAACAGGCGGAGCGGGTCATCCCGCTCCGCCTGTTTTTTTGGCCGCCGCTAGGCAGAATCTACCGGGCGCACCCGGCACAATTTTCCGCGTATTGGTAAGAATTGCCGACCAATTTCTGCCGGGGGTTCGATCCTGCCGGGAATGGTTTTCATAGCCATCCACGAAATCGAAAGTTAGCCAGAGGTAAACGCGGCGCGGCACGGCACTTGCCTAGAGGACGGCAGGGGGCAAAAGGCCCTCGGGAGCAAAAAGCTCGTCAGTTATAGCCAGAACGGAGGCAAGAATGCTTAGCGTCAACACAAATGCAGGCGCCATGGTCGCGCTGCAGAACCTCAATGGTACCGTCTCGCAGATGGGCCAAGTTCAGGCCGCCATCAGCACCGGCTTGAAGGTTGCCAATGCGAAAGACAACGGCGCCATCTACGCCATCGCGCAGAACATGCGCGGCGACGTGGCCGGCTATTCGGCCGTGACCAACTCCCTGAACCGCGGCATCTCGACCATCGACGTCGCGCTCTCCGCCGGTCAGTCGATCTCCGACCTGCTGATCCAGATGAAGTCGAAGGCGCTGGCCGCCTCCGATGCTTCGCTCGACACGGCGAGCCGCAACGCCTTGAACAACGACTTCACGGCGCTGCGCGATCAGATCAAGACCATCGTCAGCAACGCGACGTTCAACGGCTTCAACCTGATCGACGGTTCGGCCGCGAACGGCGTGTCGGCCCTGGCCTCGTCTGACGGCACCAAGCGCATCACCCAGGCGTCTCAGAACATGTCGCTCTCGGGCACGATCGTGACCATCAAGTCGACAGGTTCGATCGCCACCCAGACGACTGCGTCTGCGATGATCGCGACTGTCGATGCTTCGCTGAAGAACGTCGACGCCTCGCTGGCCAAACTGTCCAGCGGCGCCAAGAAGTTCTCCATTCAGGCGGACTTCGTCAGCAAGCTGTCCGACACCGTGACCGCCGGCATCGGCAACCTCGTGGACGCCAACATGGCTTCGGAAAGCGCCATGCTGCAGTCCCTGCAGGTCAAGCAGCAGCTGGGTGTCCAGGCGCTGTCGATCGCCAACCAGTCGCCGCAGATCACGCTGTCTCTCTTCCGGTAAGAACTACGCGGCGGAGCCCAAAAGGCTCCGCCGCATATTTCCGGAAGGGGCGAGCCATGACCGGCATCGCCCCAAGGCGTACGGGCTTACCTTCTGGTGGGACAATAAGAAGGACTGGGCGGGCGGAGGGTCTGTCGGATGGTCGACACGATCTCAAATGCAAAGGGCATTCGTCACGGCGCTTCGGCAACGAACCGTTTTGGCGCTCCGTCCGTCTCATCCCCAAGCGGTGCGGTTCGGCATGTGGCGCCGGTGTCACCGGCTTCGGACAGCGGCCACCACGAACCGGACGAACACGGCGCGCATGACGAGCGCCACCCCGGGCACGACACCGAACCGCAGGGCGCGGATCTGCGTCTCGAAATTTCCCAGGACAATGACGGCGCGGAACTGATCTATCGCTTCGTCGATGCGCAGAGCGGCGCCATCGTGCGCGAATGGCCGGCCGGGGAATTCGGCAAGCTGCGCGATTATATGCGCGACAAGAAAATCCATCTTCTCGACAAGAAGATCTGAGGCCTACACGGCCTCGATCGCGAAACGAAAGCGGCGCGGCCCGGGCGCGTAGGCGGCGGGTTTGCGCGTTTCATCGAGCTCGAGCGCCGACAGCATCAACTGACAGAAGGCGCTGCTGCCGGCGCGCTTATAGGTAAGCAGACCGAGCAGCGGTGCCGTGCTGCGATCGACTTCGATGCGGATGCGCGTCTTCGAATCTCCGAGCTCTGCCCAGCCCTCGGTCATGCCGAAACCGAAAGATGACGAGACGAGAAAAGAGACTGGGGCGCCATGATCGACGGGTTGCCCGCCCAGTGCAAATTCCTCACGTGCGCCTCCATTTGTCGTGGCCAGAATGAGCCTGTCGACGTCAAAGGCATCGGGCAGCAATGTGATATGGCCAAGCCTCAGAACACCTTTGCCCCACTCTTTCCAGTCGAACAGCAGATCGAACTCTGCGCGAGGCCGGGCCGCCAGAAAGCGAATGGTCTTGTGGATCGGGCCGTTCGGGGTCTCGACGGAAGCTTGGACCAGACAATCGCCGCTCCGCTCAGTCCATTTCCTGGGTTCGCACCATTCCAGATCGGTGACCTTGTGTTCACCGGGAGCCTCGAATACCGAATTTCCAGTATACCAGTCGGCCTGAAGATTGATGTCGGCGAAATACCCGTGTCCAAGCCGGCCAAGGACGGCGTGCGTCTCATCTGCGAAGCGCATGTACTCAATGGCCAGCCCGCGCCGGCGGTCGAGGCGAGCAAAGACGTTCCCGGTCTCGATGTTAACGTAGCGCGCGGTGATGGGCGGGCAGTCCTCCGGCGCCGACACTGGAGACGGCAGCGCCGCCGCGCCCCAGCGGTGTTCCGCAGCTTCGAGCCTTTTGCACAGCCCGGCCCAGCGCGCTTGTGTCAGATGCGTACGGAAGTCGCTGGCCCACAGATAGCAGAGTTCCTTCCAGTCGGCGCTTTGGACCGGATCGCCGACGTTTTCGGCCTCCAGGAGGCCGCGATAGATTCGCTCACAAGCAGCGTTGATGGCGGTATTGTCCCGGCCCGTGACGGCCCAGCGTGAGAGGTTGTATTTTCGTTGCTTTTTTACCGGAACGGGGCAGGTGGAACTCTCCAGACGCATCGTGGTGCCGCCACCGTCACGGTTGATCAGCTTGAGCACGTGGGATGGGCCGATCAAATTGATCCCGGTTTCACTGGTAACGCCGCGCAGCGCGCGGTCGAGTTTTCTCCACTCACTCTCGCCCGATAGTGCCTCCTCCGTGCGAAATCGGCCGGGCCGGAAATCGAAGATCTCCGCATCGCTGGCATAGAGGCAAAGCGCGCGCGTCGACAGCGAGCGCCTGTCCCGCACGAAGCGCTGGTAGCGCTGGAGAGTCATGTCACCGTGTGCGTAACGCTGCAGCTGCTGGAATGCTGTCGTATTGGTCCACAACAGAGCGATTTTGCGGCCGTCCGCACCTTGTGCGTATTGCGGGAGATATTGAAGTTCAGGAGCCCACTCGGGATGCTGCGAGGCAGGGTTGTCCCACTCCATAAGAAGTGCTTCATAGCCGGCGTCAAGATAATGACCGACAAGGCCAGCGGAATAGGCCTGCTCGTTGACGAGCGCGATGACCGGCCGGGCGCCGAGCAACTCGGAATAGATTTCATTGCCGATGCGGAGATTTTCTGCGACGACGCGAGCGGGCACCAGAGGTCCGATCATCTGGCTATAGCCGGAGCCGATGAGTTCGAGCCGACCGGCCGCGAATAATGCACGTGCCCGGTTGATCCAGGCCGAGTCGAGGCGGGCGATCTCCTCGAGCGTGAAGGCGTTGATCTCCATGCCCAGATGGGCGTGTTTTTCGGCCAGCTCGAGGAATGGCCAGTAACAGCGCGCAGATCACTTCGGCGCGCTGCTCTTCCTCGATCGAGGAAAAGGCGAGGTTCAGATGGAACACCGCAAAGACACGTAGCCAGCCGACGCAATCCTGCGTGTCGTGATTGAACAGCGGCGCGTTCATGCCGTTTCGATCCGGATCCGGGCCAGCGCGTCATTGGCGGCCTTGAGCGCATCCTCGCGGCTTTCGCCTGTGGCCAGCACCATTGCGGCCGAGGGGCGCTTGTCGCCGGCGGCGGGAATCACGTCGCCCTCGCGCGCCGTGACGATGACCTCGGCGATGCCGGGCACTTCCTTTGCGGCTTCAGCGCCGGAAACGGATTTGACCACGCCGGGATCGGGGAAGGCGTAACGCTGGATCACCGGCGTGAACTGCGTCGGCATCAGATCTTCGTCCGGCACGGTCTCGCCCAGCGCCAGACGGATCGCGGCGCCGACGAAATCGACGCCGGTGTTCAAGGGAATCTCGCGCGTGCAGAAAAAGCCGCCGGAAAGGCGCGCGGCCAGCTCGATCACATAAGGTTCGCCCTCATGGACGACGATGTCGCCCTTGACCGTGCCATTGGTGACGCCGAGGGCGGCGGCGGCCTGCGCCACCACCTGCTTGACCTTGGCCTGTGTCGCCGGCGGCAGCTGGCTCGGCAGATCGCCGCCATTCTCGATGAAGAAGGGTGCGTAGCGGTCGAGATATTCGTAATTGCGATCGGAGAAGCCCGGCGTGAAGCAGCGCCCGTCCACGATTACCGATTCGGTGGAGACCTGCGGGCCGGAAAGATATTGCTCGACCATGACACGCTCGCTCGGCGAATGCTGGCGCGCGAAGAAGAATGCCTTGGTCAAATCCTTGACCTGCGCGACCCGCTGCACGCCGCGGCTGCCGCGGCTGTCGACAGGCTTGATGACGAGATCGGGCCCACGCTCGACGGCGATGCGCTGCAATTCCTGCGGGGTCGCGATTTCCTGAAACCAGGGCACGGGCACGCCGGCCGCGGCGAAGCGTTCTTTCATCGCCAGCTTGTCGCACGCGGTTTGCGCGGCATCGATGGAGATGCCGGGAAGGCCGAGGCGGTCGGCAACCGTTGCGGCGGTGATCGGCGCATCGGCGGCGACGCAGATCACGCCGTCGATCTTGCGGATCTTGCGGCTGTAACGCTGCGCGGCGGCGGCCGTCTCTTCCGGGCCATAGACATCGGCGATGATGCAGGAATCGGCATAGGCGAAGCCCGGCGCCTGCGCGTCGCGGTCGGAAACGATGACGTAAAGTCCCATCTCCTTGGCGCGGCGCGCGGCATCGGCGGCTTCAATTCCGCCCGAAACGATGAGCAGCGTCTTGTCCATCAGAAATAGAGCCCGCCATTCACATTGAGCGTCTGCGCGGTGATGTAGGACGAAGCCTCGCTGGCGAGGAAGACGACCGCATCGGCAACTTCGCGCGGCGTGCCCATGCGCTTGAGAACGATGGTTTCGGCCGCCTTCTGGACACTGGCCGCGGCCATGCCGGCGGCCGCCATCTCGGAGGCGATGAGCCCGGCCGCGACCGTGTTGGAGCGGATATTGTCGGGCGCGCCGAAGCGGGCGATGACCTGCGCCAGCGAAATCAGGCCGGCCTTGGAGGCGGCATAATGCGCCGTGCGCGGGCCGCCATACTGGCCGCTGACCGAGCCGATATGCACGATGGAACCGCCGCCCGCCTCTTTCAGCAGCGGCAGGAAGGTTTGCGCGCAGATGAAGGGACCCTTGAGATTGGTGTCGAGGACATCATCCCAATCGGCATCGCTGATCTGGTCGTAATCGGTCGGCTTGTTGATGCCGGCATTGTTGACGAGAATCGAAATGGCGCCAAAGCCGCGCGCATCCTTCGCGGCGGCTTCAACGCTGGCGCGGTCCGTCACGTCCATCTGCAAGGCGGTGGCGCGGCGGCCCAGCCGCTCGATTTCGGCAATGGTGGTTTCGGCCTCGTCGTGGTTCGCGCGATAGCTCAGCGCGACATCGGCGCCGGCTTCGGCCAGGCCAATGGCGATGGCGCGGCCGATAGCGCGGCTGCCGCCGGTCACGAAGGCGCATTTGCCGGCGAGCGAGAAGCGGTTCATTTGCTTTTGGCCTTCCGGGCGATGGCGCGCTTGGCGGCTTCGGCGATATGGGGCGCGCTGAGGCCGAAATGTTCGGCCAGCTCGTCCGGTTCGCCCGAGGCACCGAATTCGTCCTTCACGCCGACGAATTCAATGGGGCAGGGCGTGGTCGCGGCCAGCGCTTCGGCCACCGCGCCGCCGAGCCCGCCCAGGATGTTGTGATCCTCGGCGGTGACGATGGCGCCGGTTTCGCGCGCGCAACGCGCCAGCAATTCGGCATCGATGGGCTTGATCGTGGCCATGTTGACGACGCGGGCGCTGATCTTGTCCTCGCCCAAGAGGTCGGCGGCTTCGAGCGCGCGGGCGACTTCGACGCCACAGGCAACCAGCGTCACGTCCTTGCCCTTGCGCAGGATTTCGCCTTTTCCAATTTCGAACTGGTGACTTGCATCGAAGAGGCGCTGGGCCGGGCTGCGGCCGGTGCGCATATAGACCGGGCCGTCATATTCGAACATGGCGCGGGTGGCCTGGGCCATCTCGATGGGATCGGCGGGCGACAGCACGACCATGCCGGGAATGGCGCGGAAGGCGGCGAGGTCTTCGAGCGATTGGGCCGAACCGCCATCGGGGCCGACATCGAGACCGGGATGGCTGGCGACGATCTTGGCGTTGCGGCGGCTATAGGCGAGCGAGAGGCGCGCCTGCTCGACCGCGCGCAAGCAGAACACGGCGAAGGTGGTGACCACCGGCATGAAGCCTACGGCGGCGAGCCCGCCGGCCGCGGCCATCATGTTCTGTTCGGCAATGCCGAATTGCAGGAAGCGATCGGGGTGCGACTTGCGGAAATGATGCACGCCCGTGCCGCCGGCGATATCGGCGTCGAGCACGACCAGCTTGGGGAATTCGTCGGCCAGCGACGAGAGCGCCTTGCCGAAGGCTTCGCGCAAGGAATCGCCCGAACTGCCGATCAGGGCGGGAGCTTCAGCTGTGGCTGTCATCGAGGAATTCCTCAATTTCTTGGCGGTTGCTGCCGAGGGCCTGGAGCGCCTCTTCGGCCTGTTCGCGGGTCAGTTTCACGCTGCCGTGCCAGCTGGGCACGTTTTCCATGTAAGGCACGCCTTTGCCTTTGATGGTGTTGGCGATGATGATCTGCGGGCGGCCCTGGGACGCGCTGGCGCGGCGGAAGGTGCGCAGGATTTCACGGATGTTGTGGCCATCGACTTCGGCAACGGCCCAGTCGAAAGCGCGCCATTTGGCGGCCAAGGGTTCGAGCCGCATGATGTTGTCGTTGCGATCGTCGCTCTGCAGCTTGTTGTAGTCGATGATGGCGCAGAGATTGTCGAGCTTGTGATGGGCGGCGCACATGGCCGCTTCCCACACTTCGCCTTCCTGCAATTCGCCGTCGCCGAGCAGCGTGTAAACGCGGGCCTGGCTCTTCTGCAATTTGAGCCCCATCGCCATGCCGAGCGCGACCGAGAAGCCCTGGCCGAGCGAGCCGGTCGAGGTTTCGACCCAGGGCAGGTCCAGCACGTGGGGATGACCCTGAAACTTGCTGCCGAACTTGCGCAAGGTGAGCGCGTCGCGCGGGCTGCAATAGCCGAAATGCGAGGCGACGGCATAAAGCGCCGGGGCGCCATGGCCTTTCGACAGGACGAAGCGGTCGCGATGCGGATTGTTGAGATCGTCGGGCCACATGTTCAGCTCGGCGCCGAACAGGCAGGCGAGAATGTCGGCCGAGGACATGGCGCCACCGGGATGGCCGGAGCCAGCATGATAGATGGCGGCGATGGCATGCTTGCGGGTGAAGGCGGCGGCGTCTGCCACCTGGCGGGCGAGGCCGTCGAGTGTCGGCTCGGCGTTATCTTCGATGATCGGTTGTGCCAGTCCCATAGTTTCGTTCCGTTCCTTCAGGCCGCGCGGGCGAGGCGCGCGCGGCTCATCAATTCGCCATAGGTGATGATCTCGGCATTCGGGGCGAGGTGTTGCGCGTGTTCGGCGATCTCGCCCGCAAAGGTGCGGGACATGACGACGACGACGCCGGGATCAAGTTCGGCGAGGTCTTCGGGTGCCTTCAGGTCGCAGCCATGGCGCGTGGGCAGATGGACGCGCAGCGGGGCGTCGATCACGCCTTGCAACGTGGTCGGCATCAAGCCGCCATGGGTGACGAGCGTGTCGAACAGACGGCCCGCCCCCCAGAGCACGACGCGCTTTGGCGCCAGCGATGTGAGCTCGGCGGCGACGGCGGTCAGCGCGGACAGATTGGCGGCGCGGGTTGCGCCATAGGCCGCGATCAGCCGTTCGGCTTCGGCCACTTCGCGTGGGTCTGCCTCGCTGGCCGGATGGGCGCGGTCGGATTTGTGCGCGACAATGAGAAGATTCTCGCGGTCGGCAATATCCGGTGGATCGATGATGTCGAAGCCGGCGGCGGCGACCATGCGCATCAGCGTACGGCTGGAGAAATGATAGAGATGCTTGTCGATGAACCATTCCTCGATCATGTCGTCGCTGTCGAGAATCGCGGTCGAAGGTGCATCGAGGATCAGAAGCCCGCCCGGTTTCAGGACACGCCAGTGATCGGCCAGTATGCGGGCCGGTTCGGCCAGATGCTCGATGGTGTGGCAGGAATGGACGATGTCGAAGCGCTCGCTTTCGAGAGCTATGTCTTCGATGCGCGCGGCGACGAGTTCGGTGCGCGGAAAATCCTTGCAGGCGTCGGCCACGCGCTCGTCGGGCTCGATTGCCGTGATCGTGGCGGACGGCGCGGCTTCGAGAAAGGCGCGGGCGAAGCTGCCGCGATTGGACCCGACATCGAGCAGCGACAGATCCTGGGTCAGATCGGCGTGTGTCGAAAGCGCGGCCAGCGCCTGTTTGGTACGGAAGCCCTTGCCATAGCGGATATTGCCCCAATCGGCGCCGCCAGAGGCCGCGGCCGCGCGGCGCGGCGCGCGATCGATGCGCGGCAGGCTCTGCACCAGGCCGCAATGGCGGCAGAGATGAATCTTGAGGCCGCGGCTCGAGCCCTCGGCCTCATAGACGGGCTCAAGCGCGTCGTGGCGACAGAGTTCGCAATGGTTGTTCATGAAAGGCGTCCGGCAAGTCCCCGGTAACCATCTTTGACCAAAAACAGTTAACCAACTTCCAACGCGCTAGTACTTTACGATGTATTCGGGGCGATCCGCATAACTGAGACGTGTCATCATCGGTCCGGCGATACGCACAAAGGCCTCTCGCTGTTCGGGTGCGAGCAACTTGTCTTCCGGACGATTGACATTGTGCGGCCGGGCGAAGAGGTCGGCGAGGCTGTCCGTCTCCCGAAGATTAAGAAAGTCTAAAAGCGCGCGCACCTCGTGCGCGGATTCCTGCAGATCTTCGAGACGGGCGAAGTGGTGGCGCTGTGCCGGCAGCGCGGCGAGGCTGTCCAGGATCACGCGATTGATCTCGGCCCAGTGCCAGGCGATGCGTTCGAACTGGGTGAAGTGGCGGAAGGCCTCTCGCCGCGCACCCATGGGTTGTGGCCACCAATATTTCTTTTCCGGCGGCGGGACGGGATTGGCATCCGGCGCATCGAGATGGGCCGCGAGGATTGCGGTTGAGCGGTCGTCGTAGCATTCGTCGGCGAGTTTGCGGAAATAGGAACCGGCCACCTTGCGGCCGTCGCGCACGAGGTGAACGAACTTCGCCTCAGGCAGGAGCGCGGCCAGCTCCGGGATCAGCCAGGACAGCTTGTTGGAGGAATCGCCCCAATGAGCGGCAGTGCTGCACCGGATCGCGGCGCCATGGGTTTGCGCGAGCACGCGCGTGACCTCGGTGGCGTCGATCAGGCCCATGTAACGCGAGGCGCCCAGCTTCTGGACGATCTGCACCATATATTCGTGGTGCATCTCGATATCGCCGGCGGCCGACAACGCCTTGTGCAGCATGGCCGTGCCGGAACGGCCGCTGGAGACGATGAAGAAGGGTTGTGTCTGTTTGCTCACGGCTTGACGGCGATCACCACGGCCTCGCGGCCGATGCCGGCCTCGGCCAGGGCGCGATAGAGGGCGCGACGTGCCTCGCCGAAGCCGGCCTGTTCCAGCGCCAGATCGAAGCGTTTGCGCTTGTTGTGGCTGGCGCGGCCGAGCGCGGGATCGCCGACATAATTGTCGCCCATGAGGAGGAACGCCTCCATCGGGAAGCTGGTCATGCGTTCGGTCACCTCGAAGCCGAGGCGCGTCAGCAGACCGGACAGCGAGGCGAAGTCGAAATAGTTGAGATGATGTGGCGGGGCGATCCACCAATCCTCGATCGCATTGGCCTTGGTGGCCGCGATCTGCAGCGGCGAGAAATCATTGGGCACGCCGATGCAGATCAGCCCGCCGGGCTCCAGACATTCGCGCGCCAGGAGCACAAGTTCGATCGGCGCGGGTGTGTGTTCGAGGACGTTGTTGAGATGGACGACGTCAAAACGGCCCAGCGTGGGTGCGGTGTCCGCATTGAAAAAACCTTCCACCACCTCGACGCCGAGGGTCCGGGCATGGGCGGAGGCCTGGCGCGAGGGCTCGATGCCGCGCACCTGCCAGCCGCGGTCCTGCGCTGTCTTGAGGAAAAAGCCGGGGCCGGAACCGATCTCGAGCAGGCGGCGACGCTCAGAACCGGAATCGGCGGCGCCGAGAATGCGTTCGAAAGCGGCGAGGCGATCGGTCTGTGCCAAATTGGACCACTCCTGATCCTCGCCCGCATGGGCGAGGTAGGTTGGTTTTTCTTCGGCGTAATAATTCTCGCGATATTCGCGCTCCAGCGCGGCCGGATCGGGCAGCGGCACGGCGTGGGTGAACCCACACATGTCACAGGCGATGATGTCGTGCCGGCCTTTTTGGGCAATGCGCCGGCCCTGATGCGTGCCCCAGGCCGTGGTGGTTTCGTCACAGCAAGCTTTTGCGGCGGTCGCGGCACCCATTTCCTTACCCCTCAGGTGGCCTCGTTAACGCTCTCTTAGCCTTACGGCCTTTAAAAACGGTTAAGGCAGAGAAGAGTGATTCGGCATGCTCGGGCGAAACGCGCCTTTGTTCATTGCAGAAGCGTCCAGCAATCATGGGCGGGATCTCGCCCGCGCGCTCGGTTTCGTGGACGCAGCGGCCGCGTCCGGCTGCGATGCCGTCAAGTTCCAGCTCTTCAAGATCGCGCGCATGTTCGCGCCGGAAATTCTCGCCCGCAGCGAAACGCATCGCGCCCGTCAGGCGTGGGAGTTGCCGCTCGATCATCTGGCGCCACTGGCCGCGCGCTGCCGGGAAAAGAACATTCTGTTTTCCTGCACGCCCTTCTATCTCGAAGCGGTGGCGGAACTCGCCCCTCATGTCGATTTCTACAAGATCGCCTCTTACGAACTTCTGGTGACGCCGCTGCTCGAAGCTTGCGCCAGGAGCGGCAAGCCCGTGGTGCTGTCGACCGGCATGGCGACGCTGGACGAAATCACCCAGGCCGCCGCCACGCTGAAACGCGCAGGCTGCAACGACATCACGCTGCTACATTGCGTGTCGGCCTATCCGACGCCGGTCGAAGACGCCAACCTTGCCGCCATCGAGACCATCCGCGCGGCCACGGGCTGTGCGGTGGGCTGGTCGGATCACACGCGCAGGGCCGCGGTGATCGAGCGCGCCGTGCATCGCTGGGGCGCGAGCGCGGTCGAGTTCCATCTCGATCTCGACGGCGAAGGCGCCGAATACGCGGCCGGCCATTGCTGGCTTCCGCACGAAATTGCTCCCGTCATTGCGCGCATCCGCGAAAGCGTGGCCGCCGATGGCACGGGCCTTAAAGTTTCGCAGCCGTCCGAAGCCGCCGACCGCGAGTGGCGGGCCGATCCCAGCGATGGGATGCGCCCGCTCATTCACGTTCGGCAAGCATGGGAGAGTGCTGCATGACCTTCCTTCCGCCCGAACCGTCCGATCATTTGCGTATCGTCGCCGTGATCCAGGCCCGCATGGGCTCGACCCGCCTGCCCGGAAAGGTGCTGAAGCCGATCGCGGGCCAGCCTTTGCTGTGGCACATCGTGCACCGTCTGGAGCGCTCGCAATTCATCGAGCGCATCGCGATTGCGACCTCGACCAATCCGCTCGACGACGCCATCGTCGAATTCGGCCGCGAACATGGCGTGCCGGTGGTGCGCGGGGCCGAGGACAATGTGCTGACGCGCTTCGCGCGCGCCGCCGACCTCCTCGACGCCGACGTCATCGTGCGGGTCAATGCCGACGCGCCCTTTGTCGATGCCGGTTTCATCGATCATCTGATCGCCGCCATGATCGAAGACAATGCCGATTACGTGCTGCTCGAAGACGGTGCGGTGACGGCCCATCAGGGCGTCGATCCGATGAGCCGGCGTGGCCTCGACAAGTTGATGATGGATGCGGCCGACGATCCGGTCGCGCGCGAGCATGTCACCGGCTATTTCAAGCTGCATCCCGATTTCGTGCGTATCGCCCGCGCGCGGCCTTATCCCAGGCTGGCGCGCGAGGGCGCAAGGCTGACGGTCGACACGCCCGATGATCTCGCCTTTGTCGAGACTGTGCATCAAAGGCTGGCGGCCAAGGCGGGCGAGGCCTCGCTTGAGGATCTTCTTCTCCTCCTCGAACGCGAACCGGACCTCGCCAGGCTGAACGGCCATGTGCAGCAGAAGTCGCTGGGCGCACAAGGCGGCGTGGCGCTGATCCGCTGCGATGGCGGCGGGCGCTTCGGCTATGGCCATGTCAAACGCATGGTGGCGCTGGCCAAGGCCCTGCGCGACCGCGAAGGCATGGGCGCGCTCTTCGCCGTCAACGGCACGGCCGATGCGCTGGCCCCGATCCGCTCTGCCGGTTTCGAAGCCGCGCTGGTCGACGGCAATGACGACGAGACGGCGCTCGCATCGCTGATCGATGCGCGCAAGCCCGACATGCTGATCTGCGACATGCGCGAAGGGCTCGGCCGCGAAGGTCTGGCGCGTCTCTCCAAATCCGTTTCGCTGACGGCCGTGGTCGATGACGGCAGCAATCGCCGGCTGGCCGCGGACCTTGCCTATTATCCGCCGCTGCCGCAGGTGGCCCGCCTCGATTGGTGGGATTTCGACCTGTATGCCGCGCGTCGGCTGGGAGTGGGCGCTGCTCGGGCAGGCCAGAAAACAACTGCCGACGCATACCCATTCGCCCTTGCCCACGCTGCTCGTGACCATGGGTGGCAGCGATCCGCTGGGGCTGACGCTCAAGGCGGCCTATGCGCTCGCCGCGCTCGATCCGGCCTTCCGCGCGCGCTTTGTGATCGGGCCGGGCGTCGCCGACAAGACGCGGCTGGCGAAAGCGATCGTCGGCATGGCACCCCATTTCGAAACGCTGGAAGGCGCCGATGGGCTGGCCACCGAATTTGCCAGCGCGGACGTGGCGCTGTGCGCCTTCGGGGTGACGGCCTATGAGCTGGCGGCCTATGGCGTGCCAGCGCTGTATCTGTGCCTGACCGAGGATCATGCGCTCTCGGCCTCGGCCTTCGAAGATGCGCATATGGGCCAGTCTCTGGGATTGGCCGAACGCGCCCAGGATGGCGATATCGCGAGCGCGGTGTGGGGCCTGCTCACGGATTCGGTGCGCCGGCGCGAAATGCATACCGCCGGATTGATGACCGTGGACGGAGCCGGGGCCTCGCGCATCGCCGCCGATCTGGCGCAGGTGCTGGCCGACCGCCGCAGCGAGAAGAAACTCGCGGCGGTGCGCTAGGGGGGCTCCCCGAAAAAATTTGCATTCAATTCCCCGCCACGCTGCAGGCGGTGGCGGTTAGCTGTCCAGCGCCGCCTTGGCCTGTGCGAACACGTCCGGCCAGTTGCCGGGTTTGTCCGGCATCAGGCAGCGGCAGGATGGGGCGAAGGGCTCAACGGGCTGGCCGAACGCGGTCCAGCTGGTGTCGTAGAGCACCTTATAGGTCGGCACGCCCGCGCCGGCCGCCGCCCACGAAACCGCGGTGGGCGCCGTGACCACGGCGTCGAGCGCGGCGAGAAGCGCGCAGGCGCGGTCGAGCTCCTGTTTCTGGTCGATGCCGGGCGGCACTTGGATGATGCGGCCCGAGAGGCGTTCGAGGGCTGCAATCTCCTCGGGCGCGGCGTCGTATTGCACGCAGACGATCTGGCCTTTCAGATCGCGCAGGAAATCGGCCCAGGCTTCGAGCGGGGCATATTGCAGATCGCGGTCGCCACCCGATTTGCCGCTGCGCCAGCAAATGCCGGTGAAGGGGCCGTCACCTTGCGCGGCCAGCCACGCCTGCCAGCGGGCTTTTTCCTCCGCGTCGGGGATAAGCCAGCTATGCGGCGCGGCGAAGCTTTCGAGATTCGGGCGCAGCCAGCGCGGCAGGGTGCCCATCTCGGTGGCGGCATTGGCGCCGCCCGCGGATTTGAGCCAGCCATAACGCGCGGTGACGTTTCCGCCCTTTGACTCCATGTCCGAGGCCATCACCGTCACATCCGGGAAGGCGCGGGCGAAGAGCGGCTCAAGGCGCGGCTCGCATTCGAGGATCACGCGCGCGCCCGTCTCGGCGGCGCGGGCGGCGAGATCGGGGATGCAACTGGCGAACATCAATTGATCGCCAATGCCCTGCTCGGCCATCACCAGAAGGCGCGCCTTCTTGAGCGGGCCGCCGGACCAGGGGGTGATGCGATGGTCGCGGCGCGGCGCCTTGCCCGGAAGCTTGAGGCGGGCGGCATAGTCGCGCCATCCCTCCTTGAGATTGCCCTTGAGGAAATGCAGCACGGCGCGATTGAGGCGGGCCTGGGAATTGGCGCCGTCGCGCTTGAGGGCGCGGTCATAGAGGGCGAGCGCTTCGTCCACCTCGCCGCGGTCGGCCAGCACGTCGGCGAGATTGCCCAGCGCCTGCGGATAATCGGGATGGCGGGCCAGCGCCTCGCGGAAATGGCGTTCGGCCTCGGCGCGGCGATCGAGGCTGCGATGGGCCGAGCCCAGCGCCAGCCACAATTCGGGCGCCTCGGGCGCGCGGGCCAGCGCCGGTTCGATGAGGGCGATGGCGGCCTCGGCCTGACCCGTCTCGCGCAGCAGATTGGCGAGATTGACCAGGGCCTCCAGCCGTTCCGGCTCCAGCGCCAGCACGCGGCGGAAGAAGGCGCAGGCCCCATCCGGCATGCCCAGCGCGCGCGCCGTGTTGCCAAGGGCGAAGAGGGCACGGGTGTCGTCGGGCTTGATTGCCAGCGCAGCCTCGAAGCGGGCGATGGCGTCGGCATGGCGGCCGGCGGCGGCAAGCCGCAAACCTGCCTGATAGGGATCGGCCGAAGCCTGCGCGCGCATGGTCATACGCCATCGTCGCGCCGCGTGCGTAAAGGTTGCGTTAAGCATGGTGTTTAGGGGTGCGTTAAGTGTGAAAGAGCGAAAATCCCGGCATGGTGACCTCGCTCTCATCGACGGGTTTGGATTCGTCGGTGCTGCTCAGCTACTACAATTCCCAGGTGACGACGTCGGTGACGTCGGCGCTCAATACCCTTCCGTATTCGGCAACCGCCAGCACCGGCAGCGCCACCTCGGCCGACAATCCGCCCTGGAGCACCTACAGCCAGCCCGCGCAGGAATTGCGCGACGCGCAGGTGCTGGGCATTACGAATTTCCTCGATACCTCGAACGTTCCCAAATCGGCGGGCGCAACGGACAGCACCAAGACCGAACAGGACAACCAGAAACTGTTCTCGCTCTACACGGCGGTGAACAATCTGTCCTATCTCGCCAAGATGAGTCAGCGCGATACGGCGACGGACGGACAGCGCGTCGGCTACGACACACGCTTCCAGGCCGGGCTTGCGCAGGTGCAGAATTACATCCAGACCAACAGCTTCAACGATTTCACGCTGCAGCTCGGCAAGACGCAATCCTCGGTCACGAGCGGTGTGTCGGTGCCGTTCGCGCCCTTCACCTATACGGGCGGCACCATCGTCAACGACGCCAATATCTCCAACGCCCTGAACGGCATCTCGGCCACCGACAGCTTCAACATCGCGGTCAAGAAGGGCGGCACGACGACCAATGTCGCGATCAACTTCGCCAACATCTCGGGGCCGCTGTCGATCGACAACATCGTCAAATATGCCAACCAGCAGCTATCGGCCGCGGGCTTCACCTCCAGACTGTCGCGCACGATGACGGTCGGCACGATCAACGATCCGACCAAGTCGAGCTACGGCATCTCCATCAGCCAGGCGCCAAGTGAATCGCTGAACTTCTCCTCGGCCGGGGCGACGCCATCGCTCTATCTGGCCGGCAACAGCGGCAGCGCGCTCGCGGCCTCGACCGCCAGCGGCAGCCAGACCTACACGACCGCGGCCGATCAGCAGGGCCGCCTCGTCAAGCTCTCCGACCTGTCGAGCGGCACGCCGACATCGACCTTCAACGCGACGCTCAGCCCCGACACGGGCAACACCACGACCAGCTCCACGGCCGTCGACAGCAATGGCAATGTCTATACCATCGGCACCGCCACCGGGAGTTTCGGCAATGAGCTGAATCAGGGCTCGCAGGATGTCGTGCTGACGAAATACGACTCGGCCGGCAATCTGCAATGGACGAAACTTCTGGGCAGCGCGGGCAAAGCCGATGCCTATTCGATGGCGATCGATAGCAGCAACAATCTCGTTGTCGCCGGTTCGACCACCGCGAATCTGACGCCCACCGGCATCGCCAATGGCAATGCCGACAGTTTCGTCGCCAAATATGACGCCAACGGCAATCAGACCTGGGTCAAACAGATTCCGACGCTGGCCGACAATGGCGCCAATTCGGTGAGTGTCGACGCCACCGGCAATATCTATGTCGGCGGCCAGGTCACGGGCGTGATCGGCACCGGCCAGACCAACAATGGCGGCACGGACGGCTATGTCGCCAAACTCGATTCCAGCGGCAATATCACCTACGAACAGCAGCTCGGCACCAGCGGTACCGATTCGGTGGCGGCGACAGCGGTGGCCGCCGACGGAAGCCTCTATGTCGCCAGCGTGCAGAACGGTCAGGCCATCCTTTCCAAATATGCGAACGGCGACGCCACGACGGCGCCGGTGTGGCAGGAGAATCTGGGTGCGCTCGGCAATGGCGGCTCGATCGGCGGCATCGCCGTGTCGAACGGCAAGGTTTATCTCTCGGGCACCAGCTCGAACGGCGCGCTGACCAGCAGCGGGCAGGCCAGCGTCGTCAGCGGCACCAGCGGCGGGCTCGACGCCTTCGTCGCGGGGTTCACCGATTCCGGTTCGACGGTCAATCAGGATACGGTCACCTATATCGGCACGGGCTCGACGGACACGGCCGGCAAGCTGACGGTGGATTCGTCGGGCACGGTTTATCTCTCGGGCACGACCAGCGGCACCTTTGCGGGCCAGACGCGCAACGCGACGGGCACACAGAACGCTTTCGTCGCGGCGCTCAATTCCTCGGGCAATGTCACCTGGACGCGGCAGTTCGGCGGCGCCAGCGGCACCTCGACCGGGGCGGCCGTCGCCATCGACCAGTCGGGCTCCAGTGTGCTCGACAAGCTGGGTCTGCCGCGCGGTACCATCGACATCAACCAGTCGGTGGATCTGACCTCCGGGACGACGCTCAGGGCCGGAAATTCCTTCCAGATCAAGGTCGACAAGGGCACAGCCAGTTACACGGCCACCATCGGCATCGATGCCGGGGAGACCTTGCAGTCGCTGGCCGACAAGATCAGCAACGCCATGGTGTTTGCGGGCAAGGCGAGCGTGACCTATGCCAATGGCGGGAATGCGCTGAAGATCGAAGTCAACAAGGGGGTGAGCGCGACGCTGATCGCCGGTCCCGCCGATCTCGACGCGCTTGGCCGGCTCGGCATCACACCGGGCACGATCAGCAACGCGGCCGGCAGTTCGAGCTCAAGTTCAAGCTCGTCCAGTTCCAGCGCCAAGCAGGTGTTCGGTCTTGGCTTTTCCAGCACGAAACTGTCCATCGCCAGCCAGACGGGCGGGGGCATGGCACGGGGCGAGCTTCTGGGCGTGCTCAGTTCGATCCAGAATATCTATCAGACCATCAACACGCCGGCATCGTCGTCATCCACGACTGCCAACATGCAGAATTCCGGCACCGCGCCATCCTATCTGGCGGCGCAGGCCGCGAACTATCAGCTCGCGCTCAATTCGTTGTCCTCCTTCGAAAGCGGATTGCAGCAGAGCAATTCGACGGGCAGCAGTTCCTCGCTCCTCGGGATCGGGTAAGGCGCAATTCGTTGCGCCGGCGGAATTTTCCGCCGTCTGTGTCTGCTCGCAACTGTGTGGATATAGTCCAGATGGTGTTTGCAGCGTGCCGCTTCAAGGGGCACGGGCAAATTTTTCTGATTTTTTTCACGCGCAATGCGCGGGACGAAAAATCCTCACACCACCGCGTTGTAGAGCAGCGAGGATGAGGCCGGGCGCGGTGCGTTCGGCCTGGCGCCGCGAGCGGGCGAATAGGGCCGGGCGCGGCTGCGGCGCTTCTCCACTTCCTCGGCCACGGCCTTGATCATGCCTTCGCTGGCCGTGCGGATGCGGGTGAGGATGCGGGTGTGCAGGCCCAGGACTTCCTGGAAGCGTTTGGTGGTGCTGGTCAGGCGGGCGCGCTGCTCGGCGGGCGCGGCCAGCAATTCATGACGGTTCAGCCTGGCGGCTTCGTGCGCATATTGGGCGCAGAGCTGCTGTATCCGCGGATCGAGCGATGTCATCTCGCGCGGGCGGCCGGCTTCGAGCATGGCGATGTCCTGGGTCAGGGCCTCGATCAGCCGCTCGGCCATTTTGACGACGGTGTCGATGCGCGGATCGTTGCTCACGATTTGGCCTCCTGGTGGGATAGCAGGGCCTGGGTGATGGCATTGCTGAGGCCGAAGCCGCCGCGATCGGCGATCTCCTTGCCGTACTGGTTCAGCATCAGCGAGCGGAACATCTGCTCGCCCTGGCCGCCGCCGAAGGGACCATCGGTCTTCACGCCCTCGAACATCTGGCCGAGGAACTGGCCGATGAAGACGCCTTCGAATTCCTGCGCCGCCTTGTGCGCGGCCTGGTAGTTCGCGCTCTTCTGCGGGGCGGCGATGGGGGACGACTGCGCCATCGCCATCGCGGATTGGATTGCGGCGTCCATCAGCCGATCACCTCGATTTCGGCCTGCAGGGCACCGGCGGCCTTGATCGCCTGCAGGATCGAGATGATGTCGCGCGGGCCGACGCCGAGGGCATTGAGCCCGTCGACCAGCTTCTGCAGCGAGACGCCCTGGCTCAGCACAGCCATCTTGTTGCCATGGCTGTCGTCGATCTGGATCTGGGTGCGCGGCACGACCTTGGTTGTGCCCGTCTTGGAGAAGGGCGCGGGCTGGCTGACCTGCGGCGTCTCGGTGACGCGGATGGTCAGATTGCCCTGGGCGATGGCGACGGTGGAGATGCGCACATCCTTGCCCATCACGATCACGCCCGACTGTTCGTCGATGATGACCTTGGCGGCCTGGTCCGGATTGACCTTGAGCTGCTCGACATCGGCCAGCAGCCCGACCACGCCCTTGGGATAGCTGGCCGGAACGGTCAGCTGCACATTGGCCGGATCGGTCGCGGTGGCGACATTGGTGCCGATATAGCGGTCGATGGCCTCGGCGATGCGCATGGCCGTGGTCAGATCGGGATTGTGCAGCGAGAGCTTGAGGGTGTGCTCGGAGGAGAGCCTGAACCTGGTCTGGCGCTCGACAATGGCGCCATTGGCGATGCGGCCCGCCGTCGGCACGTTGCGGGTGACGCTCGAAGCCTTGCCGGAGGCCGAGAAGCCGCCCACCGTGATCGGGCCCTGGGCCAGGGCATAGGTGTTGCCGTCGGCGCCGAAGAGCGGGGTCACGACGAGCGTGCCGCCCTGCAGCGATTTGGCGTCGCCCATGGCGCTGACAGATACGTCGATGCGGGTGCCCTGGCTGGAAAAGGCCGGCAGATTGGCCGTCACCATCACGGCGGCGACGTTCTTGGTCTGCATGGTCTCGCCGCGGGTGTTGACGCCGAGGCGCTCCAGCATGGTCTGCAGGCTCTGCTGGGTGAAGGGCGCGTTGCGCAGGCTGTCGCCCGAGCCGTTCAGGCCCACGACCAGGCCGTAGCCGACCAGCATGTTGTCGCGAATGCCCTCGACATCGACGAGGTCCTTGACCCGCGAAAAGGCAAAGGCCTCGACCGGCATCAGGACCATGAGCATGGCCACAAAGGCGGCGAGGGTGCGGCGGAGAAACGTACGGTCGATCTGGGGCATGAGCGCGTTCTGCTGTTCAGGCTATGTGTCCGCGGGGGGCCTTGCCAGAAGCGTGCCGGGATTTTCAGGATATATATCGTGTAAAATCAGTGTGTTATATGATTGCGCGCGGGCGGAGGCGGCCACTGGGCAGGAATTTCCGGGCAGGAATGGCCTAGGTGCGTCGTGCCCGGCCCCATGGCGCTCGGCTTCAGATGGGTCTTGCGGATGAGGGGCACGGCCAGCAGCGAGAGCAGGAACAGCCCGGCGATCAGCTGCCAGGCATCGTTGAAGGATTGGGTCAGCGCGGCGCGGCGGACCAGCGGCTCGACGATTTGGCGGGTCACTCGTCGATGGGGCCGAGCGGGGTAGCCCGTGGAAGCGGCCGAGCGGCAGGCCGACAAAGGCGGCCGTGGCCCGATTGCCGGCCTGGAGCTGGGCCACGATGGCGGCGACATGGGACGGGCGTGCGCTCGGTCAGGATGGTGTCGATCAGGGCGATGCCGATGGCACCGCCCAGATTGCGCATCAGGTTGAAGAGGGCGCTGGCCTCAGGCACCTCCACCTCGGGCAAGGCGTCGAGGGCCAGCCGCGTGGCGGGCAGCAGGCACAGCATGACCGCAAGGCCGCGCAGCACCTGGGGCAGGATCAGGGCTTCGAAATCGGTGCGCGGGGTCTCGAAGCCGTTGGTTAGGAGGCCGAGGCCGAACAGGCCGAAGCCGATGGCTGTCAGCAGGCGTGGGTCCATGCGGGTTTCGAGATAGGCGGCGATGCGGAGCGGTGAGGAGCTGCACGGCGCCGGTCACGCATCAGGATCGTGCCGATCTCGAGCGGATTGTGTCCGCGCACCAGACCGAGAAACAGCGACAGCATGTAGACCGAGCCATAGAGCCCGAAGCCGAAGACGAAGCTGAGGCCGCAGCCGATGGAAAAGGCGAGGGAGCGGAAGCGCGTTGAGATCGACGAAGGGGTGGCGGCGGGTGAGGCCGCGCCGGAGCGTCCAGGCGAAGCCGATCAGCGTGGTCGGCGATCAAGGGCGTAGACGAAGGTGCCCTCGCCAGTCGCGGCCCGGCGCCTGGGTCAGCAGCAAGTTCGAGCGCGGCCAGGAAGAACGTGGCGGTGGCGATGGTGCCGATGTCGATGCGGTGCAGTTTCGCCCATTCGGGCGCGCCCTGCGCGCACAAAGCCGGCCACGAGCATGCGAGACGACAATGCCCGGCACGATATTGACGAGAAAAATCCAGTGCCAGGAATGGGTCTGGGTAAGATAACCGCCGATGACGGGGCCGATGGCAGGCGCCAGCACGGCGAAGGTGCCGGCAATAGCCGTGGCAGCACGCGGTGGCGCTCAGGGATGAGAGTGAAGACGGCGGTGAACACGGCGGGGATCAGCATGCCGCCGGAAAAGCCCTGCAGTGCGCGCAAGGCAATGAGCGGTGGCAGGCGTGTCGCTCAGCGCGCAGCCGAGGCTTGCGAGCGTGAAGACGGCGGTGGCGCCTGCGAACAGCCAGCGCAGCGACAGCGCGCGCGTCAGCCAGCCGGTGAGCGGGATGGCGATCACCTCGGCCATCAGATAGGCGGTCTGGATCCAGCTGAGGCTTTGGATCGAAAGGCCGAGCGAATCGCGCATGCTGGTCAGCGAGGAGGCGACGACCTGCACATCGAGCACGGCCATGAACATGCCCGTGCACATGGCGCATGAAGCCGAGCCAGAGGCGGAAGTGCGCGCTCATCGTCCCGTCATAGCATGCGCCGGGGTGCGAGCGCGGCGTTCTCGACGCGGATGCGCCAGGAAAGCATGGCCGCATTGAGGATGGAGAAGATGCGATGGCGACGTTCCATTCGCCGAAGCTGAGCGGCAACGTCGACGATCTCGCCGGCGACGATCCAGTAATTGGGATGGCGCAGATAGCGATAGGGGCCGGTGCGGATCAGCGGCGCGTCGGGGAGGGTGAGGATGCGTGTGGTCCAGTAAGGGCCTGAGCGTCTTCAACACCCACAGCCGCGCAGAGCTGCAGCGCGATGAAGATCGCGAAGGGCACGATATAGAAGCGGCGCGGGCATCGGCAGCATAGAGAACGATCGCGATCGAGCCAGGCTGTGTGCAGCACCACCATGACGTGGATAATGTGACGGCGCCGATCTCGATGCGCGCCGCGCGCGAGAAGCGCACGCGTGTTGCGCGCCGGCATAGGCGACTTCGGCGAGGCGCTGCAGCGCGACGGCGGCGATGATGGCATAGATCAGCGACGTTCATGTGCCATCGAACAGCTGGAAGGCGGCGGAGAAGCCGGGACCGAGCGCCGTCATCAGGATGCGCCGATTCGCGCGTTCCATGCGTTCGAGGACGAAGAGCGCGGTCGCCGCCGACATGTTGCCGTAGTCGCGCAGCACGGTCGCGGCTACCGGCAAGGTCGCCCGCGCCGAGCTCTCGAGCGCGTCCTCGAGCGCATCGAGCACCTTGGCGCCGCCGGGGTGGCAGGCAAAATCGTCGATGCTGTCGCAGCGCGATGTCGTTGCAGCTCGAGATAATCCGACAGGATGGCGCTGGAAATCGCTGGCGACGAGCGAGGGGATGCTGGTCGAAAAGACGGCCTTAAGGCCGTCGTCCTCGACCTCCCAACCCATGACGCCGAGCGAATCGGGCCAGGTGTATTCGCCTGCGGGGCCGAGGGACGGGCCCTCGCCGCTCGGTGGAGAGGATTGCACCGGCCGCGCCGTCGCCGAACAGGGCGGCGGCGACGACATTGCTTTTGGACTGAGGTCGTTGCTGGCGGAAGGTGAGCGCGCAGAGCTCGACGACGAGGAAGAGCACGCGTGCCGCCCGGCATGGCGCGGGCGATGTCGGCCGCACGCGCGAGCCCGATGGCGCCGCCGGCGCAGCCGAGCCCGAAGATCGGCAGACGCTTGATGTCGCGCCTGCAGCTGCAGGCGCTCGACGAGACGGGCGTCGAGGCTCGGGCGTGGCGATGCCGGTCGTGGAAGCGACGACGATGGCATCGATGTCGCCGGTATCGAGATCGGCCTCGTTCGAGAAGATGCCCGGTGATCCTCTCGAGCAGGGCGACGGCGTTTTCGACGTAAAGTGCGGTGCGCTCGGGCCAACCGTGATCGCGCTCGTACCAATCGACCGGCACACAGGAATAGCGCGTTTTGATGCCGGTGTTCTCGAACACGGGAAGGAGGCGGGCGATGTCGCGGCGGCCAGCGAAAAGCTGCTCTGCCCGTCGGGTCACGTCCCTCTGGTCGAGAACGTGGGGAGGGACAGCGGATTTGAGGGCCAGCAGGCGTGGCAGCACAGTGTTTCCTTTCGCCCTGGGGCGATGACCGGGCAGAAAGTGACCCTCCCAAGATTACGATAAAGCGCCGGTGCCGGATCAGATACTCACAAATCCGAGAAAGCTGGGCTCCCGGCCCGGTTTCGCGCCGTGGACAGGCGCCCGCCCCGTGCCTATTTTGCGGCCCCCGAAGCAGCCCAGTCAGGAATCCGTCCCGTGAAAGCCCCCAAAGACGCCCAGCTCGTGCTCCTGCGCCATGGCCAGAGCGAATGGAACAAGCTCAACCTCTTCACCGGCTGGCGGGATGTGAAACTGACGGCCCAGGGCGAGATCGAGGCGCGTGGCGCCGGCACGCTTCTGAAGGAGGCCGGGCTCAAATTCGACATCGCCTTCACCTCGCTGCAGACCCGGGCCATCAAGACGCTGTGGCTGGCGCTCGAGGAAATGGACCAGATGTGGATCGAGGAGGTGAAGCACTGGCGCCTCAACGAACGCCATTACGGCGCGCTGACCGGACAGGACAAGAAAGAGGCGGTCGAGAAATTCGGCGCCGAGCAGGTGCATCTGTGGCGCCGCTCCTATGATGTGCCGCCGCCGCCGGTGGAACTGGATTCGCCGGATTATCCGAAACACGATCCGCGCTATGCCGGCGTGCCCGACGCCGATCTGCCGCGCGGCGAATGCCTCAAGGATGTGCTGAACCGCGTGATGCCCTATTGGGAGGGCACGATCGTGCCGCAGCTTCAGTCCGGCAAGACGGTGCTGGTCGCCGCCCATGGCAATTCGCTCCGGGCGCTCCTGAAGCATCTGGAAGGCATCGGCGACGACGCCATCGCCGACATCAACATCCCGACCGGCGTGCCGAAGGTCTATCACCTGAACAGCGACATGAAGGCGGTCGAAACCCACTATCTGGGCGATCAGGCGGAACTCGAAAAGAAGATCGCCGCGGTCAAGGCGCAGACGGGCAAGAAGTGATGGGCGGGCAAGAAGTGACGGCGCGCGGCGGGCTCTGCTAGAACTCGGCGCCGTGTCGTATCGCCTCCCGCCCTTGCTCGGATTGTCGCTGCTGCTGGCCGCAGCACCTGCACTTGCGCGCGCGCCCGGGATCACGCCAAAGCCGCGGCCGGATGACATGGCCGCCGCGCAGACGCGCAGCGAACCCGGGTCCGGGAAACGCCCGTCGCTGACCGATATTCCCGACATGTCGAAGGCGGTGCCGGCGAGCCAGATCGGCAAGCTGCCGACCACCGAAGAACGCTACCGGGTTCTCAAGCAGCAGGTCGATACGGCCAAGCCGCATGTCGAACACGCCAAGAAGACATCCGACACGCTGAAGGCCGAGGCCGCGCAGCTGCGCCGCGAGCTGATCGAGACGGCCGCGCGCGTGCAGCAGCTCGAACAGGAGAAGATCACCCTCGATGCGCAGATCGCGGCGCTGTCGGTCCGGGAGAAATCGCTCTCGGCCAGCTTCGCCCATGACCGGGTGGCGGTGTCGCATCTGCTCGGCCTGCTCGAAAGGCTGCAACACGACATGCCGCCGGTGCTGGCGCTGACGGCGGACGACGCGCTCAATGCCTCTCGCAGCGCGATGCTGCTGGGCGCCTCGCTGCCGCGCGTCTATGGCGCGGCGGCCCGCCTCGCCAAACGGCTCGATGCGCTGCGCCAGACCCGTACCCAGCTTGTGGTACGCAGGGCGGAAAGCGCGCGCAACGCCGTCCAGCTTTCGGCGGCGCGCGGCCATCTCGATCAACTTCTCGCGACAAAGCAGGCGCAGGCCGATACAGCGGCGGCCCGCTATGCGAAGCTGGAGGCCAAGTTCTCCATCATCGCCAAGCAGGCGACCGATCTGGGACAGCTCTTGCAGAAAGTGGCAGCCCTGAGGGCCGAACACACCGCCGGCCAGGCCGTTGTGGCGATCGGCGGCGGCGATTCCGGCGAGGCCCGGCTCAGCCGCGGCGCCCTCAGGCCGCCCGTGATCGGCCGGCTGACCAAGGGCGGAATCGCCGGGGTGGGCGGGGCCGGTGCCCCGGGCGTCACATTTTTGACCCAGGCCGGTGCCCAAGTGGTCGCACCGGCGGATTCCAAGGTTCTTTTCGCCGGCCCTTACCATAAGACGGGGTCGGTATTGATCTTGGAAATGGCCGGTGGCTACGATCTCGTTCTTGCGGGCCTTGGCCGCGTGGATGTGAGCGTCGGCGACCGGGTCCTGGCAGGCGAGCCGTTGGGAACCCTGCCGTGGACAGGCAAGGAAACACAGCTCTACTTCGAGGTTCGGCATCGGGGGAAGGGTATGAGCCCCGCCCCATGGCTCGGAACGGGTTTACGGAAGGCAGAAAGATCATGAAGCGTTATTTCTTTGGCGGTGTCTGTGCCGCGGCCGGTTTCGCCGCGGCGCTGTGGCTGTTCCCGGCCGCGCAAGGCGCGAGCGACACCACCGCTTATCGGCAGCTCGATCTGTTCTCCGATGCCTTCGAACGTGTGCGCGCCAATTACGTGACGCCCATCAGCGACAAGAAGCTGATCGATTACGCCATCCAGGGCATGGTCTCCTCGCTCGATCCGCATTCGAGCTATATGGACGCCAAGGCCTTCGCCGACATGCAGATCCAGACCCGCGGCGAGTTCGGCGGTCTGGGCATCGAAGTGACGATGGAAGACGGCCTGATCAAGGTGGTCTCGCCGATCGACGGCACGCCGGCCGCCAATGCCGGCATCAAGCCGGGCGATTACATCGCCGCCATCGACGGCACGCCGGTGCAGGGCATGGACCTCAACGACGCCATCGACAAGATGCGCGGCAAGCCGGGCACCAAGATCACGGTCACGATTTTGCGCAAGGGCGCCAAGAAGCCCTTCGACGTGTCGATGGAGCGCGCGATCGTCAAGGTCGACAGCGTCAAATGGCATCGCGAAGGCGATGTCGGCTATATCCGTCTGACGGCCTTCAACGAGCGCACCGATCCGGGCCTCAGGAAAGCCGTGGCCGATCTGAAGAAGAAGATCGGCGCGAACAAGATCAAGGGCTGGGTGCTCGATCTGCGCAACAATCCGGGCGGGCTTCTCGATCAGGCGATCGCGGTGTCGGACGACATGCTCAATTCGGGCGAGGTCGTCTCCACGCGCGGGCGCCATCCGCAGGATACGCAGCGCTATAATGCCAAGGCCGGCGATATCATGAACGGCAAGCCGATCGTCGTGCTGATCAATGGCGGCACGGCCAGCGCGGCGGAAATCGTTTCCGGTGCGCTGCAGGATCACAAGCGCGCGACGGTTCTCGGCATGACCTCCTTCGGCAAGGGTTCGGTGCAGACCATCATCCCGCTGGGCGAAGGCGATGGCGCGCTGCGCCTGACGACGGCGCGCTACTACACGCCGTCGGGCCATTCGATCCAGGCGACCGGCATCCAGCCCGATATCGCTGTCGCGCAGTCCGATCAGGATCTGCCCAAGATCGAGCGTCCGCACGAATCCGATCTGCCGGGCCATCTCGCGATCCAGAACCCGGAGAAGAAAAATATGGTCCCCGTGATCCGTCCGGCGCCGGGCAAGACATACAAGGACTTCCAGCTCTCCTATGCGCTCGACCTGTTGCGCGGCCAGAAGACGGTGAGCTTCATCACCACCAAGTCGGCCGCGCTCGAAAAGCCGGCCAAGGACGACTGAGCCAAGCAGCAGAAACGGCTGCACCGGCACGCTCTGCAAAAGGGCCGCCTTCGCAAGAAGGCGGCCCTTGAGTTTGAGCGGTCCGTGCGGCGGAGAGATTATCCATGAGCCGGTTTTTCGCTGACGATGACGAGATCGAAGGCCTTGTTCTGGGCTTCCTCGACCGGTCCCTGCCGAAGGCGCGCTGGACCCATGCGGCCCATTTCGCCACGGCGCTGTGGCTCCTGCGCCATCGCCCCGAGATCGTTGTCGAGCGCGAGATGCCGGTGTTCATCCGCCGCTACAATGAATCGGTTGGCGGGGTGAACAGCGACACCGAGGGCTATCACGAGACCATCACCCAGGCCTCGTTGCTGGCCGCAGGCGGGTTCCTGGGCAAACAGCCGCCGGAGCGCGCGCTGCATGAGATCGTCGATGCGCTGATGGGCTCGCCGCTCGGCGATCCGGGGTGGCTGCTGGAATATTGGAGCCGGGACGTGTTGTTTTCCGTCGCCGCCCGGCGCGGCTGGGTCGCGCCGGATCTGAAGCCGTTGCCAGCGGGGTTAACCCTCGGGTAACCATGACGCGGCTTACTCTGATGCTATGGCCGCGAGCACCATGAGCGACGACGATGTTCTGTCCGGCGGGCGCCGCCTGCCGCATCCGCTGGCACTGGCCTGGTTCGCGCTGTTCGCGCTGCTGCTGGCCGCGGTGCTCTATGTCGCGGTGCTGGGCAAGGCCTCCGATAGCGGGCCGATGGAAAGCCTCGACCTGACGGCGCACAAGGCGCCGGCCCACAAAGCCACCACCGAATCCAGGACCGCCGCCAAAGCACCGGCCAAGCCCCAAACCCCGGCCGATCTGATCGGCGCCGGGCCCAAGCCCGGGACGGGTGTCGCCGAAGCGCCGGTCAAAACCGCGAATGCGGCCCAAACGCCGGGCAAAACGGCGTCCGAGCCGAAATTGCCGCCCAAAATCGTGCCCGGGACCGTCACCAAGCCGGTCTATGCCGGCCGGGCGCTGATCGCCGATCCGGCGCTGATCGAGCAGACCAAGGACGGCCCGCTGCCGCGCATCGCCGATGACGGACGCACGCCCATGCAGGCCTATGCGCCGCCGCTTCCCGCCGCCGCCCTCAAGGGCAAGAAGATCGCCATCGTCATCACCGGCCTGGGGATCAGCGCGCGGGCCACGGATGCCGCCCTCCAGACCCTGCCTCCGGGCGTGACGCTGGCCTTTGCGCCCTATGCCGGCGACGTCCAGCGCTGGGTCAGCGAGGCGCGCAAGCTCGGCCATGAGGTGCTGCTCGAAGTGCCGATGGAACCTTATGATTTCCCCGACAGCGATCCCGGCCCGCACACGCTGCGGCCGATGCTGAGCGAAGACGGCAATATCGAACGGCTGAAATGGGCGCTGACCCGCTTTACGGGTTACGCGGGCATTACAAATCTGTTGGGCGGGCGCTTCCTCGCCAATCGCGATGCGGCCGCGCCGGTGATGACCTATCTCGCCCGGCGCGGACTGCTCTTCTATGACGGCGGCACGACTTCGCGCTCGGCCGCGGCCGGGATCGCCGATCAGATCAAGGCGCCCTATGTCCAGAGCAACATCATGATCGATTCCATCCAGTCCGGCATGGAGGTCGATCAGAAGCTCTCCGAACTGGAGGCGCGCGCGCGCGTGACGGGGGCCGCCACCGGCACCGGCTTCCTCTATCCGGTCACGATCGGGCGGGTGGCGAACTGGGCCAAGGGCCTTGCCGGGCGGGGCTTTGTTCTGGTGCCCGCATCGGCCATAGTCGGGGCGGAAAAATAACCGCCTCGATTCGACGTCATGGCCCGCCATCACAAGCATCCCGGAAAACATCTGCGGCACGAGGATCTGCCCTATCGGCCCTGTGTCGGCGTGATGCTGATCAATCGCGAGGGGATGGTGTTCGTCGGCCGCCGCATCGAGCAGACCATCGAGGGCTGGCAGATGCCGCAAGGCGGCATCGACGAGGGCGAGACCCCGGCCGAAGCGGCCTCTCGCGAACTCGAAGAAGAGATCGGCACAAACAAGGCCGAGATCCTGCGCGAGCATCCCGGCTGGCTGGCCTATGATCTGCCGCAACATCTGCTCGGCATCGGGCTGCATGGCAAATATCGCGGCCAGCGGCAGAAATGGATCGCGATGCGCTTCACCGGCAGCGATGACGACATCGACGTCGCCACCGCGCATCCCGAATTCGCCGAATGGAAATGGCTGGCGATGGAAGCGCTGCCGCGGCTGATCGTGCCCTTCAAGCGCGACACCTACACCGAAGTCATCGCCGAATTCCAGGATCTGGCCTTTCCGCTTTCATGACAGTGCCCAGCGCACCGGTCGTCATGATCCACGGCGCATTTTGCGGCGGCTGGGCCTTCGAGACCTGGCGGCCGGGCTTCGAAGCGCGCGGCTATGATGTGCATATGCCGACACTGCGCCATCACGATGAGGGCCATCATCCGTCGCGGGCGCTGGGCGAAACCAGCGTGCGCGATTATGCGGACGATATCGAAGCCTTGCTCGACGAGCTCGGCGAGCCGGCAATCCTGGTCGGCCATTCCATGGGCGGGTTGATCGCGCAGATGCTGGCGGCGCGCGGAAAGGCGAAAGCGCTGGTGCTGCTGGCGCCCTCCGCGCCCTGGGGCATGATGCCGTCGACGCCGTTCGAGGTGGCCTCGGCGCAGGCGCTTTATCTGGCCGGCGATTTCTGGCGCAAGGTGCTCGATCCCGAACCCTGGGTCGCCTCGACCCATGCGCTCGACCGGCTCGAGCGGGAGGCGCATGATTCCGTGTTGGCGCGCATGGTGCCGGAATCCGGATTGGCGACCTTCGAGATCCTGCACTGGTTCTTCGATCTGACGCGTGCGAGCGAAGTCGAAGCGCGGGCCGTGACCTGTCCGATCCTGTGTTTCTCGGGCTCCGCGGACCGCATCAATCCGCCGGCGACCGTGCGGCGCATCGCCAAACGCTATCGCGGCCGCGTGCAATATCGCGAGCTTGACGGCTTCAGCCATTGGCCGATGGCCGAGCCCGGCTGGGAGCAGGTGCTGGATCACACGCTGTTCTGGCTCGAACGGATCGGTGTCGATGCCGATGAGGCGCTGGGGGATTGAACGCGGCCTAGTTGGTTGCGGCGGCCGTATCGTAGTGCTTCTTGAAATCCGTCATGAAGCTTTCCAGCGTGTCGATCGAGGCGATCTTGCCGGCGACATCGCGGAAGGCGACGCCCTGCGTGTCGATGCGCTGGGTGACGACGGTGAAGGCGCTGGCATCCGGGCCGGCCTTCATCTTGGCCGCGAAATGTTCGCGCAAGCGGTCGAGACCGGGTTCATTGTTCGATAGCGAATAGGCGATGGCCGCGCGCATCACATCGTGGCGATCTTCGGCGCTGAGCGGTTTGGGATCGCTCCAGCGATCGCCAAGCAATTGTTCGGCCTTCTGCGCAGCAACGGCCCAGTTTCCGCTTTCCCAATAGATATCGGCGCGCAGGCGGCGCGTGTCGGGGGCCTCGTCCACGGCGATGAGATCGAGCGCCTGGTTCCATTGCTTGAGCGCGGCCAGCGCGCGCGCTTCGAGCAGCAGGCGCTGATGGCCGATGTCGTTGGGAAGCCCTGCAATGCGCGTCGTGCGCAAGGCGGCGAGTGCATCCTTGGCCTTGTGATCGAGCAGATCGATCATGGCGAGGCGGGTGGCGACCTGCGCGCGGGCGACGCCATTGAGGCGCTTGTCGACCTGATATTTGAGCAGCGTCTCGGCCGGGCCGAGCAGATCGACCTTGACGAGGCGGTCGGCCATGCGCCGGATCATCGCGTCGCCCTGATTGCCGATCGGCGTCAGGTCGATGAAGTCGTAGAACAGCGCCAGCGCTTCGATGGGCGGCATCTTGTCGGCCTTGCCCTTGAGGAAGAGCTCGACGAAGGCGCCGCGCATATCGTCCTGTGCCTGGCGGGCGAGATCCGTATTGGGGAAGCTGGTGGTGGCGACGCGCAGGATTTCGAGCCCGTCGCGCCAGCGCTTCTGCTGGAAGTAAAGCGCGCCCAGCTTGCGCAGCGTATCGAGTTCGAGGGAATCGCCGCGCCAGCGATAGCGCAGCTTTTCGAGGCGGGCGATGGCCTGGAGCGGTGTCACCGCGCCGGCATTGAGGCCGGCCACCGTGTCGGCATAGATGGCCTGCGCCGTGGCGCGCGGATCGCCACCCTTCTTGACGGCCGAGAACAGCACATGGGCATCGCGATAGCGGCCCTCCGCGGCATAGAGGTTGGCGCGGGCCAGTTCGGATTCGAGGAATAGCGGCTTGGGCATGTCCTTGGGCAGATGGCCCAGCGCGCTGTCGGCGGCCTCGAGCGCACCGGCATGCAACTCAGCATTGGCATAGGCAATGCGCGCGCGCGCCTGCCAGTCGGGCGGGTACTGATGCAGCACCGGCAGCGCCTTGGTCAGCGATTTGCGCGCGCCGTCCCAATCTTCCATGCCGGCATCGGCAAGGCCGCGCCACAAGCCGGCGTGGCGGTCATTGTCGAAGCCGCTTCCGGCCAGCGCGTTATAGGCATCGCTATAGCGCGCCATCATCACATCGGCGGCGGCCTTGATGGTCTGTAGCTGCTTGTCGTTCTGCAGGGACGGGTCCGAGGCCTGCATCAGATTGACGAGGCCGAGCGCTTCGGCGGCGAATTCGTTGGCGATGTAGAAGCGCGCCTCGGTGAGACGGGCGGGATTGGCCCGCTCCGGCGCCAGATGGGCAGCATGTTCGCGCAGCTTGCGCTCTTCGGTCAGGAAATCGCCTTCGACCGGATGCGACCAGCCTTCGAAATCGATGAAGCTGGGACCGGCCCCCCCCTGGGCGAGGGCCGCCGGCGATTGCGCGGTCGGCAATTGCGGCGGTGTCAGCGTCAGCCCGCCGGGGCGGAAGATGCGCACGCGCAGGCGTTTGACGTCGAGTTGGAGATCGTCGGCAAAGGGCGTCAGCACGAGCCCGGCCGCCGTCGGCAGGGCGTCGAAATCGACATAGCGCCGGTCGGCGAGCATGGCGCGGCCGGCATCGACGGGCACCACGATCAGCGTGTCGCCGGCGGCGGGATCGCCGAGCGTCACGGCATGGCGCGCGCCGGGCAGGAGGGTGACGAGGCTGGTGTCGCCGGGATCGTCGTCATCGCGCGCCAGTTCGATGCCGGTGGCGCGTATGGCGGCCTTCGGTGCCAGCGTGACTTTCAGGATGCTGCCTTCGGCGCGCACGGCGATCTGCTCGGGGTTCTTCAGGCCGAGGCGCAGCACGCTGACGCCATTCTGGTTCGAGGCATCGACGGAAGACGGGAAATCGCCAAGCTCGCGCTTCAGGAAGGCGGGATCGAGCGGGCCCGCGCCGTCGAGCACGATCCACGCCGTCATGCCGCGCACGAAGGCGGCGACGCCATGGCTGCCGGCGCCCGGGAAGGTGAGGACGGCGCCTTGCGCCGTGCGCTCGGCATCGGCCTTTTGCAAGGCCGGCAGGGGCAGTTTCGTGGCGCTCTGGGCATCGGTCGTCGCGCCGGCCTTGGCAGCCTTGGTAGCCTTGGTGTCGCTGTCGGGCCTTGGCGTCGGCACCGGCAAAGCGGGCTTGCCATTCAGCTTCTTGGCCGCCTTGAGGATCGAGTCGGCCTGGGCCGTGCTGATCAGGGCGTCGCCGCTGGTGTCGGCGTGGGTGAGGATGACGGGGGCATCGGCCTTTCGCTTGCCGCCATCGGCCGGCGGATCATAGGCGGCGGCATCGGTCCTGGGCGCCAGGATGTCGAGCACGACGTGGTTGCCGTCGCGAAAGTCGTGATAGCCGGACTCGGATTCGGTGTTGAACTCGATCACCGTGCCGCCATTCTCGATACGCCAGCCGGCCTGTTTCACCCAGGGCGGGGCGACCTGTTCGAGGGCGTGGAAATCGGGCCGGGCCTCGGCCTCGAAGCGGATGGTGATGTGGCCCGCGCCCGGAAAGACGGCATACGGCACGCGCTTGCCCCAGTCGAAGACGAGGCGGGTGAAGGTGGCGTAGGCGCCGGCGCGCACCTTGAGCGGCGGCAGCTTGGCGACATCCACGGCTGTGGGCGGCGGCGGCGGTGGCGGCGCGAGGTCGGGGGGCGTGCCGGCAAAGCTCGCCGGCACCAGATCGAGCGCATATTTGTCCGCCGAGATCGAGCTGTGCAGCCGAACCGGTTCGACCAGGGCGAAGCGGAAGGTCTTGCCATCCGTGTCGGCGCGGCCGCTGGAGAGATAGGCCGGCAGGCCGTGGACGATGGGTTTCGGCGACAGAGCGACCTTGCGGTCGAAATGGATCGTCAGCACGCCGTCCTTGACGGCAGCCACGGGGTTACCGGGCGGGCTCAGCGTGAAGAGGATGCGGCCATAGCCGCCGGCCGCGTTGGTGGTCAGCGAATCGGCAAAGGCCGGGCTGGCGGCGACACTGGCGGCGAACAGGCAAAGCGCCGCCATCGCCGCAAGATGCGGGCGCAGGCGATGCTGGGAGGCCTGTTTCTTCATACCGGTCAGCCCCGAACTCCCTCCGATTCGCGAGTCTCGCGTGATTCGGTCACGGCGTCTTGTACCTCAACCGCCAGGCGGCGGTGCCGCGCCGGCCGTCGCCTGCGGCGGTGGCGGCAAAGCCGGAGCCGTGGTCGCAGCCGCGAGCTCGGGCCGATTTCGGCAGCGTCAGCCGGTTGGCCATCTTCACGGTCAGGTCCTGGGCCTGCTGCGGCTGCATCGCGGCCATGATCGCGGCCAGCGAATCCGGCTTCATTTCGCGGGCGACACCCAGCAACACCTGCTCGTCGAGCGTGTTGAAGATGCGCGCGGCATCGCGTGGCTTCATCGCGGAATAGACTTTCACCAGCGCCGTGACCTGCGCCTTTTCGGCGGCGTCGCGCTTGCCGAGCAGGGCCTGGATCTGGCTCTGCAGGGATTTGAGGTCGGCGATCTTGGCATCGACCCGCTTTTCGGCCGCTTCCAGCAGATCGGCGCGCATGTCCAGCGCCTTGGTGCGGGCGTCGAGCGCGGCGCGGCGCTTGGCGAGGCTGGTCAGCACGTCGATCTCGGAGGCCGAACTGGCATTGTCTTCGGCGGCCGGGTCGGTGGAAACGGCCGGGTCGGTGCCCTGCTGTGCGTCCGCATTGGCGCCATCGGCTTTGGCGGTGGGTTCGGCGGTGGCGTCGGACTGCGCCGCTGCGGCCTGGGCGGACTGGACGAGATCGGCACCCTTGAGCGCCAGGAGGACACCCATCACCACCATCACGGCGGGCAGAAGGCGCAGATATCTGGTCAGGGCCCTGGTCTTCACCGCACGTTCCTCAACGCTTCCGGCCGCGGGGCATCGGCGCGATGGGGCTCGCTGCGCGCCGTTTCGGGACGCAGGATGCGCGGACGGGCAGCTTCGAGGCGGCTGGCCGCGGCCGGAAGGACTCCGTTCGCGGGCCTGCGCGGGCTCTGTTCGCCACCGCGCTCGATGCGGGTGGCGATGCGTTCGCCGGCCGCCGTCAGCAGCGACAATTCATCGATCAGGCCGCGCGCGGTGGCGACGCGCTCGCCGAGCGTTTCGGCCGCACCGGCTGCCGTCGATTTCAGCATGCGCATCGAACTGCCGGCCGTGGTGATGGCGGCGTTCAGCTCGCCGATGAAATCCTTGAGCTTGTCCTGGCTTTTGCGCAGCGCCGTCAGCTTGCGTTCGAGCAGGGCGCAATAGACCAGCGTCGCCACAAGAAGCAGCGAGAGGGCGATTTCCATCGAGAGCGACAGACCAATTCCATGCATGAGGTGTGTTCCTGACAATCAGATGATCGTACGCGAGGCATCGGTGCGCTGGACGGCGCTGTCGACGCGGACGGAAACAGTATTGCCGACACGGCCCATGCGGCCGTTCAGCAGCGGCACATGGCCGCAACGCAGTTGGATCTTCGAATCCGGCGTCGCATTGAGCATCATGGTGTCGCCGACCTTGAGGTTCATGACCTGGTTGAGCGACATCACCTGCTCGTCGAGAATGGCGGAGATGTCGACCTTGGTGGACCACAATTCGCTTGCCAGATGGGTTTCCCAGATCGAGTCGCGGCCGAATTTCTCGCCCATGAATTGCTGCAGCAGCAATTTGCGGATGGGTTCGAGCGTGGCGTAGGGCAGCAAGAGTTCGGTACGCCCGCCGCGGTCTTCCATGTCGATTCTGAGCTTGACCAGAATCGCGGCATTGGCCGGGCGCGCAATGGCAGCAAAGCGCGGATTGGTCTCCAGGCGGTCGAGCGCGAAATTGACCGGCGCCAAGGGTTCGAAGGCCTGCGTCATGTCCTGCAGGATGACTTCGGTCATGCGCTGGACGAGGGTGCGCTCGATGGTCGTGTAGGGCCGGCCTTCGATGCGCATGGCCGCGGTGCCGCGGCGCCCGCCCAGAAGCACGTCCACGATCGAATAGATCAGGTTGGAATCGATGGTGAAGAGGCCGTAATTGTCGAGCTCTTCGGCGCGGAACACCGACAGGATCGCGGGCAGCGGAATTGAATTGAGATAGTCGCCGAAACGGATCGAGGTGATGTTGTCCAGGCTGACTTCGACATTGTCGGAGGTGAAGTTGCGCAAGCTGGTGGTCATCAGCCGCACCAGGCGGTCGAAGATGATTTCCAGCATCGGCAGGCGTTCATAGGACACCAGCGCCGAATTGATGATGGCGCGCACGCCGGACTTGTCCTGGAGCTGTTCGTCATCGACGTCGAAGCCCAGGAGGCTGTCGATCTCTTCCTGATTGAGGATGCGCTCGGTGGTGGCGGCCTGGGTCTCACCGGCCTCGGGCGCGGCCTCGCCACCGTCCGCATCGCCTTCGGTCGAGGCCGCCCATTCGGCAGCCAGTTCCTCTTCGGACTTTTCGTTTTCGTCGGCCATATCTTTTTCGCTGTACTCTGTTTGGCTTACTGGACGATCATTTCTTTGAGCAGCACGTCTTCGACGCTGTACGGTTTGGCGGCGACATTGATGCGGCGCAGAAGCTCTTCCTTGAGACGCATCACGCTTTCCGAGCCGCGCAGATCGTCGACCCGAAGTTCACGCAGATAGGACTGGAACTGGTCGACGATGCGCGGCATCACGACCTTGAGGCCGGCTTCTTCCTTGTCGCTCTTCAGTTCCAGCGAGACGCCGAGCTTGAGATAGGCGGGTGAGCCGTCCGGGCTCTGGATGTTCACGACCATGTCCGGCATGTCGTAGAAGGCGACCTTGGGCGGCACGATGGGCTTGGCCGGTTCGGCCTTGGCCGTCTTGGCCGTGTCGCCGCCGCCGCTGCTGCTGAAGAGGAAGAAGTAGGCGCCCGCGCCGCCGCCGCCCACGACGACCAGAAGCGCGGCCGCGACGATGATCAGCATCTTCTTGTTGCCGAGCAGTTTCTTAACGAAACCTTTCTTGGCACCGCCGTCCTCGCCGCCTTCAGCGGCATCGTCCTCGCCGTCTTCGGCTTCGTTGACGTCTTGCTTTGCCATGGCTGCCAGCCCCTGAAAAATGTCCCGCGCGCGTGGCGATGCGGCTGCCAAGCGCCTGAGAAATTTAGGTGGGTAGGGTTAAGGAGTGGTTCAAATCGCCCTGCTGAGCAGAAACAACCGGGCATGTTTTGCCGGGTGTGTCCGGGCGGGCGGAAAAAATCCAGTCAAACCGCGGGCCGCGCCGCTGGCATAGCGGCTGCAGAGTGCGGGCCGAACGACGGACCAGAAAGGATCCGCTAGTCCATGGATAACACGCTACTCATCAGCCTCTCGCACCAGGTTGCCTCCTACCGGGCGATGGATGTGATTGCCGACAATCTCGCGAATATGTCGACGCCCGCCTATAAGCGTGAATCGGTGCAGTTCAAGGAATATGTCGAACAGCTGCCGAGCAGCGGCGGCCAGAGCGGCCCCCAGACCCTCTCCTTCGTGCAGGACGGCGGCGTGCTGCGCGATATGAGCGAAGGCCCGTTGACGCGCACCGGCGCGCCCTTCGACCTGGCGATCAGCGGACAGGGCTTTTTCGCGGTGCAGACTGCAAACGGCACCCGCTATACGCGCAACGGCCATTTCGGCCTCGATAGTCAGGGCCGACTCGTTACCGATGCCGGCAATCCGCTGTTGGGCGAAGGCGGACCGATCACGATCACACCCGATGACGGCGATATCCATGTGGCGCGCGACGGCACCATCACCGGCAAGCTGGGCCAGCTCGGCAAGCTGCAGGTGGTCGATTTCGCCAACTCGGGCGACCTGATCAAGGAAGGCGCGAGCCTCTATTCGACGAGCCAGACGGCGCAGCCGATCACGGGCAGCGCCATCGAGCAGGGCATGATCGAAAGCTCCAACGTCCAGCCCGTGGTCGAGATGAGCCACATGCTGGAGGTGATGCGCAATTACCAGGCGACCGCCAGCCTCACCCAATCCCAGGAAACCCTCACGCGCCAAGCGATCGACAAGCTTGGCAGCATGCCGGCATAAGGAGACACACCCATGCGCGCACTCAGCATCGCCGCGACCGGTATGCAGGCCCAGCAGACCAATGTCGAGGTCATCGCCAATAACCTTGCCAACATGAATACGGCGGGCTTCAAGCGCCAAAGGGCCGAGTTCGAAGACCTGCTCTATCAGAATGTCGAGGCTCCGGGCTCGCAGTCCTCCGATACGGGGACCATCGTGCCGGCCGGTATCCAGCTCGGCGCGGGCGTCAGAACCGCGGCCGTCTATCGGGTCGATTTGCAGGGCAATCTCAAGCAGACCTCGAACCCCTATGACCTGGCCATCAACGGCTCCGGCTATTTCCGCGTGCAGCTCCCGGACGGAACCGATGCCTATACCCGCGCCGGCTCCTTCGGCCTGTCGCCGACGGGGACCATCGTCACCGACAAGGGCTACACCGTGCAGCCGGGCATTGCGGTGCCATCCAACGCGCTCACGGTCACGATCAATGCCCAGGGTCAGGTGAGCGCCACCGTTCCCGGCTCGACCGCGCCGACCGTGCTGGGTCAACTCGAACTCGACCGTTTCGCCAACGACGCCGGGCTCAGCGCGCTGGGCGGCAGTCTCTATGCCGAAACCCCGGCCTCGGGCTCGCCACTGGCTGGCGTGCCCGGCGCGTCCGGCTACGGCACGATCGAGCAAGGCTATATCGAAAATTCCAATGTCAATCCGGTGGAAGAGATGACGGCCCTGATCTCGGCGCAGCGCGCCTATGAAATGAACTCCAAAGTCATCAGCGCCGCCGACACCATGATGCAGACCACCGCGCGTCTGGGAGGTTGATGATGAAAGCCCTCACTTTCGCCCTGGCCGGGATTCTTTTCGGCGCAACGCCGGTGCTGGCCGAGGCCGCGCCCGCAAACGCAGGCGACAGCGCACGCATTGTCGAGCCGGTGCGCAACATCGCGCGCGGCGACATCATTTCCGCCGACGATCTGGCCACCAAGACCGTGCCGAATGGCAATCTGTTCAGCGGCGTCGCCGACTCGGTGGATCAGCTGGCCGGCAAACAGGCCCGCCGCTTTCTGCGCCTCGGCCAGCCGGTGCGCATCGACGATGTGCGCGCGCCGATCCTGGTGACCAAGGGTTCGACCGTGACCATGACTTTCCATGCGCCGGGCATCACGCTGACGGCCGTGGGCAAGGCCATGAGCGAAGGCGGGCGCGGCGAAATGGTGACGGTGCTCAATCCCGTCTCCTACCGCCAGATCACCGCCACCGTCACCGGGCCGGGCACGGTCGCGGCCGGGGGCGAGGACAACACGATCTCGCCCGATCCCGTGCCCGCGCAGCTCGCCACCCGGAATTGATTTTTGAGGACGCCATCATGATGTTCATTCCGCTCAAACAGCTGGCCGCCCTCGCCCTTGCCGGCGTCGCCCTGTCGGCCTGCAGCGCTGTCGATCGCATCGAGAATATCGGCCGGCCGCCGGCGCTCTCGCCGATTACCAATCCGGTGGGTCATCCCGGTTATCAGCCGATCACGATGCCGATGCCGGCGCCGCCGCCGCCCAGCCATGAGGTGAATTCGCTGTGGACCGCCGGCGCACACAGCTTCTTCCACGATCCGCGCGCCAGCCGTATCGGCGATCTTCTGACGGTCAACATTTCCATTGCCGATGCCGCGAAAATCTCGGACACGAGCAAGCGCAGCCGCGACAATTCCGACAATGCGGGCGCGAGCAATTTCTTCGGCCTGGAGGGTTCGCTGGCCACGCTGCTGCCAAAAGCCGATCCCGGCAAGCTCGTGAACATGGCGTCCACCACGTCCAACTCCGGTACGGGCTCGGTCGATCGCTCGGAGAAGATCAATCTGACGCTGGCGGCGATCGTCACCCAGGTGCTACCCAACGGGAACATGGTGATCCGCGGCCATCAGCAGGTGCGGGTCAACAACGAGCTGCGCGATCTGCAGATCTCGGGCATCGTGCGCACCGAAGACATCACCAGCGCCAACACCGTCGACCTGTCGCAGATCGCCGAAGCGCGCATCTCTTATGGTGGCAAGGGGCAGATCACCGATGTGCAGCAGCCGCCCTACGGCCAGCAGCTCTACGACATTCTGATGCCGTTCTGATTTTTCGGGGGATGGGAGTGAGAGGCGGCCGGTCCTTCGGGGCCGGCCGTTTTCTTATTCGCCCTCGGCCGGTTCGGCGTTGTCGCAGTCTTTGCCGCGACGAAAGAAATAGGTGGCCGTGAGAAGCAGATTGGAATCGCCGCTCTCGTCGAGCAAGGGAGCGAGCAGGCATTCGCCCGTCAGATAGCTGACACGCGGATGATCGAAGGGTGCCCAGACGCGGATCGGGCAGCACGCATCGATCACGGCGTGGTAGACATCCGCCCAGCGCGGCAGGAGATGGGCGGGAATGAACTCGTCCAGAAAGCGGCCGGTATGGTCGCCGAAACGGTGGGCGATGTCCGAACCGACGAGACGGCTGCGCAACCGGCAGCGGTTGTTCTCGTTCACGCGCTCGACGATCGTGATCCGCCGCAGCACCGGCTTGAGGGCGCGGGCATCCAAATCGTTGCGGCGGGGAGCCAGCCGATGGCCTGCCTTCTCGCGCCAGATCGCCAGCAGCGTGTTCAGTTCGGGGCGGCGGAAGATGAGGGTCTTGGAATAGGTCGCCGGCCAACCCTCCCGGCTCGCTCGGGCAATCAGGGCGTCGACCGGATCGGATTCGGAAACGGGCACGGCTAGCGAGCTCATACCCGCCAGCGTTGCATGAACAGTGTCAACGTTTGTTAAACGTCAATCGTCGCGATAGACCTTCTCGCGCCGCTCATGGCGTTCCTGCGCCTCGATCGACAGGGTCGCGATCGGGCGGGCTTCCAGGCGCTTGAGCGAAATCGGCTCGCCCGTCTCCTCGCAGAAGCCATAGGAACCGTCTTCGATGCGGCGCAGGGCGGAATCGATCTTGGCGATCAGCTTGCGCTGGCGGTCGCGGGTCCGAAGCTCGAGCTGGCGCTCGGATTCGGTCGCGGCCCGATCGGCCAGATCGGCGTTGGGCGTGGTTTCCTTCTGGAGGTTTTCGATCGTCTCGCGGCTTTCGCGCAGGATCTCTTCCTTCCAGCTCGTGAGCTTGCGGCGGAAATACTCCCGCTGCTTCTCATTCATGAAGGGCTCGCGTTCCGACGGCGTGTAGCCGGAAGGAAGTTCAGTACCCATAGATACACCCCAGATGATAAAACCGGTGGTAGTCGAGCGCGGGGGTTATACAGGCGTGGGCGGGCCGCATCAATCGGAAATCGATGACAGCGGTCTTAAGGAAAATCTTTTTTTGCCAGAGGGTTATGCCGCAGCGCGGTCGGCGACCTCAAGTTTCGCCAGCTCGACCCGGGCACGGAGTTCGATCTCGTCCAGGACGGATTGCAGGCCGGGATCGGCGAAACCGTCCTGGCGCTGGCTGACGGCATGGGCCAGGCGGCTCAGCGTGGCGCGCGGCATGGTGCCCGAGAGCAGGCCATCGCGGACGTCATCAAGCATGTCGAGCAGCTGGGTGCCGCGGGCGAGGCCCTTGGAGCGGCCCGTCGTGGCATCGCCGACGCCCTGCAGGGCAAGAAGGGAATCGAGGGCGGCGATGGGGCCGGGGCCCGACACGCTCGCGGCCCGGGGCGCATCGCCTTCGCTCGGCAGCGAGAACGCGCCGTCCGCCTGCGCGCCGGCCTTGGCCTTGTGCGCGGTGCGGCTGCGGTCGACCCGGCCTGTGCCTTTGATGTCCATAGTGGCGACAACCCCTCGTCGAGGCCGCGGGTGAGAGCGGCTGACGCTTCAGAGTGGGCCGGCATGGTTAAGATCAGGTTGATGGGATTGCTGCAATGCGCTGCAACCGGGCGGCGTCACGGCCCGAGGGAGGACGGCGCAAAGGTGCGGGCGGCGCGCCGGTTGACCAGAATGATCAGGCTGACGCCGCGCAGGCCCAGGAAGAGATTGAAGACGAGCCATAGCCCGTGATTGCCGAGCACCGGCACAGCCAGCCACACCCCGATCACGAACACGGCCAGCGACAGCACCATCATGTTGCGCATGTCACGTGACCAGGTCGCGCCGATGAAGACGCCGTCCATCTGGAAGGCCAGCACCCCGGCGATCGGCGTCAATGCCGCCCAGGGCAGGTATGTCAGCGCCGCCATGCGGACATTCGCTGCGGTCGTCATCAGCTCGATAATGGCATGGCCGAGGACGAGAAAGAGCACGGCCGTCAGCGCCGCCAATCCGAAGCCCCAGCCGGCGGTCAGCCGGATGGCGCGGTCGAAGGCGGGACGGAAATTCGCACCGATCGCACGGCCCACGATCTGTTCGGCGGCGGTGGCGAAGCCGTCCAGATAATTGCCGGCGACGAAGAAGATGTTCATCAGGATCGCATTGGCCGCCAGCGCGACGGCACCGAATTGCGCGCCGGTGCGGGTGAAGATGGCGAAGGCGGCCAGAAGCGCGAAGGAGCGGATCATGATGTCCCGGTTCAGCGCCATCAGCCGCCAGAGCGCCGAGGCGTGAAAGATGCGGGAGAGTGTGGGGCGGTGCGCGCGATCGAAGCGCAGTACCACGCGGACCAGGCCGAACAGGGCGCCGGTCACCTCGCCCGCCACGGTGCCAATGGCCACACCGGTGATGCCCCAGCCCAGATGCAGGCCCAGCCAGAGCGACAGCACCATATTGATGCCGTTGATCAGGCCTTGCAGGAACAGCGCGGTTCCGCTTTCCCCGCGGCCGAGCAGATAGCCAAGGATGGTGTAGTTCGCCAATCCCGCCGGCGCCGACAGGATGCGGATCGCCATATAGCTCGCCATCGCTGCGCGCACGCCCGCGCCCGGCGCCATCACCCATCCCCCGATCCCGATGATGAGCGGCGCCAGAACCACCATCGCTGTGCCCGACACAAGTGCGATGGCCAGCGAACGCCAGAACACGGCCTGTTCTTCGCATGCGTCGCCGCGGCCGAACGCCTGCGCGACGAGGCCGGTCGTGCCCGAGCGCAGAAAGTTGAAGGTGTTGAACAGCACGTCGAACACGATCGTGCCGATGGCCAGGCCGCCGATCAGCGTGGCATTGCCCAATTGGCCGACCACGCCGGTGTCGACGAGCCCCTGCAAGGGCGTGGTCAGATAGGCCAGCGTCATCGGCACGGCGATCATCAGCACCGAGCGATGGGTCACCGCGAAGGGACGAACCGGGGGCGTGGGCGAACCGGAAACCATCGATTTATGCGCGGTGATAGGGATGGTTCGCGAGAATGGCGATGGCGCGATAGATCTGTTCGGACAGCATGGCGCGCACCATCAGATGCGGCCAGGTCTGCGGACCGAAGGCGAGGCTACGCCCGGGTTTGACGGCGGGGCCGGGGTCGAGACCGTCGGGCCCGCCGATCAGGAAGACGAGATCGCGCGCCCCGGCATCGCGCATCGCCGCCAGCATCTCGGCAAAATCTTCGCTGGTCATGCCCTTGCCCTTGGCATCCATGGAAATGACATGGGCGCCTTCGGGAATGCGGCGGGCCAGCCGCGCGCCCTCATCGGCAATGCGGGCCTTGGCCTCGCGCAGCTTGGAAACGGGCAGCTCTTCCGCCGCCACCGCCGGGAAGCCGAGCTGGCGACCCATGACCTTGGCGCGGCCCAGGAAATCGTCGGTCAATGTTCCTTCGGGCGTGCCGCGCGCATGACCGATGGCGAGGATCAGAAGCCGCATAACAGATTCAGAGCGCCGCGCGTTCCGACGCCTGCTCCGGCTCCGGCACCGACCACATGCCTTCGAGGTCGTAATAGCTGCGCACTTCGGGGCGGAACAGATGGACGATCACATCGCCGGCATCGACCAGCACCCAATCGCCTTGCGGCAGCCCGTCGATGGGGCGCGTGCCATAGCCGGCCTCCTTGAGCTTGCGGGCGAGATGCTCGGCCAGCGAGCTGACATGGCGCGAGGAGCGGCCGCTGGCGATCACCAGCGCATCGGTCAACGACGAGCGGCCGGCGAGATCGATGGTGACGATGTCCTCGGCCTTGTCTGCATCCAGCGATGTGAGGATGCGCTCCAGCAGGGTCGGCTCCGCAGCTTCTGTCCTGGCCACGGCTTTCGCCTTGGGCGCGGGTTTCGCCTTGGTGGTGGCCTTCGCCTTGGCGGGAGCCTTTGCCTTGGGCGCGGCTTTTGCTTTGGCTTTGGTGGCGGGCTTGGCCGCGGGTTTCTTCACCACGGCTTTCCTGGCAGGCGCTTTCTTGGCAGGAGCCTTACTGGCGGAGGCTTTTCGGGCTGTTGTTTTCTTTGCGGGCGCCTTCTTGGCGGCGGCTGTCGTCTTACGGGTCAGGATCGTTCTCCACGCTCAATTCTCGACATACAGGGGCCGATCGAGCGCGGGCGGCGGGACATGAGAACCTCAGGGCCTGTCGAGACGATACCGCACTCCGAAATCTGCAAGGGCGACATTACCATGCGGGCCGGGCGGGCACCAAGGTCTCGTTGGGAGGGCCGGCGGCGCGAATGGCGGTGGCGCTTTGGGGATTGCGCTTGCCGTCGAGCACGATCAGGGCGGGCGGGCGGATCTGTGCGAAATGGGCTGAGACATCCGTCCGGAAGGGGGCGAGGCGGCGCGCGGCGGGCGATCTGAGCGCGGCCAGCACGCTGCCCGGCCGCGTCACCACGGCGATGGGCAGGCGCGCGGCAATTTCCTGCCAGTTTCGCCAGAGATGGAATTGTTCCAGGGCGTCGCTGCCCATCACCCAGATGAAATGGACCTGCGGGAAGCGGCGCCGCAGTGCGTTCACGGTATCGACGGTGTAGCGCGTGCCGAGCTGGCGCTCGATATCCATGGCGACGATGCGCGGATGGCTTGCGCAACGGCGCGCCGCTTCGAGCCGCCTGGCGAGCGGGGCCATGCCGGCTTCCGGTTTGAGCGGGTTCTGCGGGCTGACCAGCCACCAGATGTAATCGAGGCCGAGGCGCTTCAGCGCGACCGCGCTGATATGGCGATGGCCCTCATGGGCGGGATTGAAGGAACCGCCGAGCAGGCCGATCCTGAGGCCCGGCGCAACCGGCGCGGGCGGGGCGAGGCTATGCGGGCTCTCAGCCACGAACCTGTCCGCTGCCGCGCACGACATATTTGAAGGTCGTGAGCTGTTCGACGCCGACAGGCCCGCGCGCATGCAGCTTGCCGGTGCCGATGCCGATCTCCGCGCCCATGCCGAACTCGCCGCCGTCGGCGAACTGGGTCGAGGCGTTCCACATGACGATGGCGGAATCGAGCGCGTTGAGGAAATGCTCGGCGGCGTTTGTATCTTCGGTGATGATGGCTTCGGTGTGATGCGAGCCGTACGTCTCGATGTGATCGATGGCCTCGTCGATGCCGCCGACCACTTTCACCGCAATGATGGCGTCGAGATATTCGCAGTGCCAGTCCTCATCCGTGGCGGGTGTGGCGGCGGGGAAGGTTTTGCAGATCTCGGCATCGCCGCGGATTTCGCAGCCGGCATCGTGCAAGGCTTTGAGTACGTCTTTGCCGATGGTCGAAAGGATGCTGCGATCGATCAGAAGCGTTTCGGCCGCGCCGCAAATGCCGGTGCGGCGCATCTTGGCGTTGACGACGATATCGCGCGCCTTGGCGGGATCGGCCTTTTCGTGAACATAGATGTGCACGAGGCCTTCGAGATGGGCGAGCACCGGCACGCGCGCTTCTTTCATCACGCGGCCCGTCAGGCCCTTGCCGCCGCGCGGAATGATGAGATCGATCGTCCCGTTCAGCCCTTCGAGCATCAGGCCGACGGCGGCGCGGTCGGTCGTCGGCACAAGCTGGATCGCGGCTTCGGGAAGGCCGGCTGCGGCGAGCCCTTCGCACAAACAGGCATGGATGGCGCGCGAGGAATTCACCGATTCCGAACCGCCGCGCAGGATCGCGGCATTGCCGGATTTGAGGCACAGCGCGCCGGCATCGGCCGTCACGTTCGGGCGGCTCTCATAGATGATGCCGATGACGCCGATGGGTGTTGCGATGCGGGCGATGTCGAGACCGTTGGGCCGGGTCCAGCGCGCCAGTTCGCGGCCGACCGGATCGGGCAGGGCCGCGATCTCTTCAAGCCCGCGCGCCATGGCGGCGATGCGATCCGCGTTCAGCTTGAGGCGGTCGAGCATGGCGGATGTGAGATTCGCTTTCCGGGCGGCATCCATGTCGATCGCGTTGGCGGCGAGAATGTCTTGCGTGCGCGCACGGATGGCGCGTGCGGCTTCGATGAGGGCGCGGTTCTTCGTGTCGGTCGACGCGCTGCGCAGCACAGCGGCGGCGCCCTGCGCGGATGTGCCGAGCGCATTCATCGCCGTCGCGAGATTGGTTGTGTCGCGAATATTCATGATCGCGAATCCTCGGTCTCCTGCAGCGCCGCCGTCAGCGCCATGTCGTCGCGATGGACCATGGCGTCGCGGCCGCGATAGCCCAGTATAGCGGCGATTTCGGCGCTTTTCCGCCCCAGGATCGCTTGCGCATCGTGGGAGGAATAGGCGCTGATGCCGCGCGCGATTTCGCGCCCATCGGCGCCGGCAATGCGCACGGCGGCGCCGCGTTCGAAGGTTCCTTCGACAGCGGTAACGCCCGCCGGCAAAAGACTCTTACCCGAAGCGAGTGCGCGGGCCGCGCCGGCATCGACGCGGAGTGTGCCTTCAACTTTCAGGCCGCCGGCGATCCAGCGCTTGCGCGCGGCGGCGGCATTGGTGACAGCGTGAAAGCGCGTGGCACGCGCGCCGTCCGCGATGGCCGCGAGCGGATGCGGCGTCTCGCCCTTGGCGATGATGACATCTGCGCCCGCCTGGGTTGCGATCCTGGCGGCGATGAGTTTGGACGCCATGCCGCCGCGCCCGACGCCGGACACGGACTCGCCCGCCATGGCTTCGATCTCGGGCGTGATGCTTTTGACGTCGGGGATGTGCTGGGCATTCGTGTTGCGCGTCGGATCGGCGGTGTAGAGGCCGTCGACATCGGAGAGCAGCACAAGCCGGTCGGCGCCCATCATGGAGGCGACGCGCGCGGCGAGGCGGTCATTGTCGCCGAAGCGGATTTCGGCGGTGGCCACCGTGTCATTCTCGTTGATCACCGGCACGCTGCCGAGCCCGAGCAAGGTGGCCATGGTGGCGCGCGCATTGAGATAGCGGCGGCGTTCTTCGGTGTCGTCGAGCGTCAAGAGAATTTGCGCGGCGACGATGCCGAGTTCGGCGAATGTTTCGGCATAGGCATGGGCGAGGCCGACCTGTCCGGCGGCGGCGGCGGCCTGACTTTCCTCGAGGCGCAATGTGCCGGATTTGAGCTTGAGCGCGCGGCGGCCGAGCGCGATGGCGCCGGAGGAGACGAGCACGACATGGGCGCCGGTCTGCTTCAGCGCGGCGATGTCTTCACACAAGGTCTTCAACCAGGCGCGTTTGAGCGTGCCGCGCGCGGCATCGACGAGGAGGGACGAGCCCACCTTGACGACAACACATTTCGCGCTGGCGAAGGCATCGCTCACGGCGTCCAGGCTCCTTCGCGCCGGCCGTGGCCGGCCTTGTCTGCGCGGTCATCGGCGATGGCTTTGACCAGTGCGCGCAGCACATCGGGCACGCCGTCGCCCGTGACGCCCGAAATCGTGAACACCTTCGCGCCGCTGGCTTTTTCGAGCGAGGCCTTTTTGCGGGCGAGCGCGGAATTGTCGATGGCGTCGATCTTGTTGAGGACGAGGATTTCCGGTTTGCCGGCAAGGTCGTGGCCATAGGCTTCGAGTTCGCCGCGAATGGTCTTGTAGGCGCGCACGATCTCCTTCTCGGTGCCGTCGATCAGATGCAGGATCACGCTGCAGCGTTCGGCATGACCGAGGAAGCGGTCGCCGAGGCCGACGCCTTCATGGGCGCCTTCGATCAGGCCGGGCAGATCGGCGAGCACGAATTCGTTTTCGTCGATCTTCACGACGCCAAGCTGCGGGGCGAGCGTGGTGAAGGGATAGCCTGCGATCTTCGGTCTGGCCGCGGTGACGCGGGAGAGGAAAGTCGATTTTCCGGCGTTGGGAAGACCGACAAGGCCGGCATCGGCGATCAGCTTCAATTGCAGGATGATCGTCATCTCTTCGCCGGGCAGGCCGGGATTGGCGCGGCGCGGCGCCTGATTGGTGGAGGTCTTGAAATGGGCATTGCCGAAGCCGCCATTGCCGCCTTTGGCCAGCAGCACGCGCTGGCCGGTTTCGGCGAGATCGGCAATCAGGGTTTCGCCATCTTCTTCGTAGATCTCGGTGCCGGCCGGAACCTTGAGCACGGCATCGGCGCCGCCGGCGCCATGCATGTCGCGGCCCATGCCGGGCTGGCCGTTCTTGGCATAGATGTGCTGCTGATAGCGGTAGTCGATCAGCGTGTTGAGATTGTCCACGGCCTCGGCCCAGACATCGCCGCCGCGTCCGCCATCGCCGCCCCAGGGGCCGCCGAATTCGATATATTTCTCGCGCCGGAAGGCAACGCAGCCATTGCCGCCCGAACCGGAGCGGATCTGGACCTTGGCGATATCGAGGAACTTCATAGCGTCGTCTTTCCGTCAGGCTGCGGGTCTGCGCCCGAACTGTTCGCGCTCCAATAGCACACCCAGGCAATAGACGGTGTGCCCTCGCGCCGCACAGTCGCGCTGCTCCGCCCCATGGGGCCTGAAGCCCACTTTCTCCAGCACATGGGCCGAGGCCGGGTTGTCGTGGAAATAGCCCGCCGTGATGGCCGTGGCCTTGAGCCCGGAAAAGGCGAAACCGGCGAGCTTTCTGGCCGCTTCGGTGGCGTAGCCCCGGTTCCAATAGGGTTTGCCCAGCCAATAACCCATCTCGAACAGCCCGCTTTCGGTCAGGCGCAGGCTGCAGCAGCCCATTTGCACGGTGTCTTCTTTGCGCAGGATCACGAAGCTGAAATCGCTGCCCTTGGCGCGGCCTTCGGCAGCGTGCGCGATGAAGCTGACCGCATCGTCCCTGGTATAGGGATAGGGCACGCGCGCGAGGTTCTTGGCCACGTCATAATCATTGGCGAGCGCCACCATGGCGGCAATGTCGCTCACCTCGGGCGGTCTCAGGCGCAGGCGTTCGGTTTCCAACAGTCGGCAGGACATGGCTCTTCCCTCTCGCGAGGGAACAAAAAAGGGAGATGGCGGACCATCTCCCTCGCCTCATGGGCCGCCAATGGATGGCGGCCTCAGATGTGAGCCGCCGATTTAACCGGCCTTGGCCGGGGCAGTCGTCGCCGGGACTACGGAGACGTAGGTGCGGCGCTTGTAGCCCGTCTTGAACGAGACAGCGCCGCCGGCCGTCGCGAAAAGCGTGTGGTCCTTGCCCATGCCGACATTGGTGCCGGGATGGAACTTGGTGCCGCGCTGGCGCACGATGATGTTGCCCGGCTCGATGGCTTCGCCGCCGAACTTCTTCACGCCGAGCATTTTCGGGTTCGAATCGCGTCCGTTGCGCGAAGAGCCGGCTGCTTTTTTGTGCGCCATGGGTTTTCTTCCTGGTGTTCTGTCTGGTCCGGATTAGCCGGCGTGAATCTCGGTGATCTTCACCGTGGTGAAGGCCTGACGATGGCCGCGCTTGGAACGGCTGTCCTTGCGGCGGCGCTTCTTGAAGGCGATGACCTTCGGGCCCCGGCCCTGCTCGACGATCTCGGCCTTGACCGAGGCGCCGGAAACCAGCGGCGCGCCGGCCTTCACGGCGTCGCCGCCGACCATCAGAACCTCGTCAAAGCTCACCGCGGCGCCGGCGTCGCCTTCCAGCTTTTCGATGGAGACGACGTCGTCTTTCGCGACCTTGTACTGCTTGCCGCCGGTGCGGATAACCGCGAACATGGCTAACCCTTTGAAATTATTAGTGTCCGGCCGCGGCCCATGCCGCCCGGAAGGCGCGCAATATACTGATGGCCCGGGGCGGGTCAAGCAGTGAATCCGGGCGCTGCCCGCCAGTCCCGAGAGACGGCGCGTCCGCCTCTGTGACAGAGTGTCATCCAACTGACGAGGGGACAGTGATGGACCATTCCGCCGCGCTCAAGGATTACGAGACATTCCCCTTCGATGACGGGCGCTGGGCGCGCGATGTCTATCGGCGCGGGGCGGGACCTGCCGTCATTATCATTCATGAGATTCCGGGGCTGCATCCGCTCGTGATCCGCTTCGCCGACCGGGTGGCGGAGGCGGGGATGAGCGTGTTCCTGCCCAGCCTGTTCGGCGATCCGGGCCGGCCGGTTTCGACCGGCTATGCGCTGGGGCAGATGTTCAGGAACATGTGCATCGCGCGCGAATTCCAGGTGTGGCGCGGCGGGCGGTCGAGTCCGATCGTCGATTGGCTGCGGGCGCTGGCCAAAAAGGTCCATGGCGAATGCGGCGGCAAGGGCGTGGGCGCGGTCGGTATGTGCTTCACCGGCGGCTATGCGCTGGCCATGATGACCGAGCCGTCCGTGGTGGCGCCGGTGCTGTCGCAACCTTCGATGCCGGTCGCGCTTTTGAAGCGCAATCGTGGCGCCATCGATGTCTCCGATGAAGAGATCGCCTGCGCCAAACGTCGCTTCGAGAATGAAGACCTCTCGCTGATCGGCTTGCGCTTCAAATCCGATTCCATGGTGCCGGACGAACGCTTTGCAACATATCAGCGGCACTTCGGCGATCGTTTCGAAGCACATGAATTCGAAGACGGGGATGCCGAGCCTGGGCCGATGGGGCCCCATTCGGTGCTGACCCTCAATCTGCAGGACAGGGCGGGAACGCCCACAAAAAAGGCAGAGGAGCGGGTGATACAGTTCTTTCGCGACCGCACCGGCGTTTGAGCGTAGGCTCAAGCCATCATTCTTGTGCGCGGACCGGCGGGCAGAACGAGGGCCAGGTGATGGCGAAGCGGGTTTGTACCGGTCTGGTGGCGGTTGCGTGTCTTGCCGCGCTCGCGCCCGCGCCGCTGCATGCGCAAGCCGCGCCGCAACATGAGCGCGGCGCGCTCTCGCTGGTGTTCGAGAACGATCTCTTCTTTCACACCGATCGCGACTACACCAATGGCGTGCTGGCGTCCTATACGCTCGCACCGGACGATATGCCCGATTGGGCGGTGCGGGCGGCGCGGTGGCTGCCCTTCTTTCCGCAAACCGGCGATGTGCGCGCGAGCCTGTCGCTTGGACAGAATATGTACACGCCGACCGACATCTCTCTGGTCAATCCGCCGCCGGGCGTGCGGCCTTACGCGGGTTTTCTCTATGCCGGACTTGGTCTGGTTGCCGACAATGGCAAGACACTCGATCAGATCGAGATGGAGGTGGGGGTGATCGGGCCCGCATCGCTGGCCGAACAGACCCAGAAATTCGTGCACAAACTCGTGCATGCGACCCATCCCGAAGGCTGGGCCACGCAGCTCGGAAACGAGCCGGCCGGCGTGCTGATTTATCAGAAGAGCTGGCGCGCCTTTGTCTCCGGCAAGGTGATCGGCTTTTCCTTCGATATCAATCCGCATCTCGGCGGTGCCGTCGGCAATGTCTATGACTATGTGAATGCCGGCGCGATGATGCGCATCGGTTTCGATCTGCCGAACGATTACGGCCCGTTGCGCATCGATCCCAGCCTGCCGGGATCGAGTTTCTACGAACCGACAGGCGCGTTCAGCTGGTATGTGTTCGGTGGCTTCGACGGGCGGGCGATTGCGCGCAATCTGTTTCTCGACGGCAGCAGCTTCGTGAACAGCCGCAGCGTCGAAAAGCTGCCGCTGGTGGGCGATCTGCAATTCGGCGCCGTGATCAGCTTCAGCCGCGTGCGCTTGACCTTCACCCATGTGTTCCGTAGCAAGGAATATCACACCCAGCCCGGCGTCGATCAGTTCGGCGCGGTCAGTGTTTCGTTCAGGATCTGAGATGCCCGCAGAGTTTGCGCATCGTATTGCTGTCAGCGATGATCTGGCGGCCTTGCGCGCGGTGATGGCGCTGGCGATCGGCGAATTGCAGCGTCCCTTTCTGAGCGATGCGCAGGTCGAGGCATCCCATGCGGTGATGGGGCTCGACAGCCAGCTCATCGCCGACGGCACCTATTTCGTGATCGAGGCCGGCGCGCATATCGCCGGTTGCGGCGGCTGGAGCCGGCGGGCGACGCCGTTCGGCGGCGATCATTCGGCGGGCCGCGACGATTCTTTGCTCGACCCCGCACGCGATGCGGCGCGGGTGCGGGCCATGTACACCCATCCTGATTTCGTGCGCCGTGGTGTCGGCCGGCGCATTCTCGAGCTGGCCGAAGCGGCCGCCGCCGAGGAGGGCTTCTCGCGGCTGGAATTGACGGCAACGCTGGCGGGTGCGCCGCTCTATCGCGCCTATGGCTTTGTCGACGCCGAGGCGTTCGAGGTGCCCGCGGACAGCGGCGTCGCGGTACCGCTGATCCGGATGACGAAAATCATTCGCTGAAACCGCCGGCCATCGCCTATGGTCCCGGCCATGCGTCCGCTCGGCGACATTCTCTACAATTTCCATTGGGTCGTGCCCGGCGAGGCCGCGCGCGCGGCCCAGGCCTATGCCGGATTTCTCGGGCCGTTCCTGAAGCGCCACGGGATCGCGGCGGTCATCAATCTGCGCGGGCCCAATCCCGATTGGCGCTGGTGGCATTATGAAAAGAGGGTCTGCGCCAAGCGCGGCATCGCCCATTTCGATGTCATGCTGTCGTCGCGGCGGTTGCCGACACAGCAGATGCTGGTCAATCTGATCGCGGCGTTCGACGCGGCGCCGCGCCCCTTGCTGCTCAAATGCTCGGGCGGGCAGGATCGGACCAGCTTCGCGGCCGCGCTCTATATCCTGCACCGGCAGGGCTGGGACGCGTTCGAGGCGGCGCTGGCACAGTTCGCGCGCTGGCCCTATCTGCATCTGCCCAAGCCGCAGCAATTGTGGCTGCGCCAATTCCCCGAATTCGCGCGTGAAGGCGCGGGCGGCAAGCCGCTCGCCGATTGGATCGCGGGTCAGTACAGCCCCGAGGCGCTCAAGGTCTGGCTTGAGGCGCGCGGGATGGGAACGAGCTTCCGCGGCCTCTACGACAAGCCCGGCACCGCGCCCGGGATATGACGATGCTCGCCAACCGGCTGGTTGTGGCGCCCGGCGTGACGTTGTGGCCGGGGGCGCTGGATGCGGTCGCGCAGGCGGCATTGGTGGGCGAGGTGTTTCAGCGCGCCGAGGCGGCGCCCTTCTACCGGCCGGTGATGCCGGGTTCGGGCAAAGCCTTCTCGGTCGAGGAAACCAATTTTGGCTCTTTGGGCTGGTATTCGGATCGCGGCGGCTATCGCTATGTGGAGCGGCATCCCGTGACGGGCGCGCCCTGGCCGGCGATCCCGCCTGTGCTGCTGGAATTGTGGACGGCGGCGACGGAGGGGTCCGCGCCGCCCGAATGCTGTCTCGTCAATCTCTATCGCGGCGGCGCGCGCATGGGCCTGCATCAGGATCGCGACGAGGTGGCGCTGGATGTGCCGGTGGTCTCGCTGTCGCTGGGCGACGAGGCCGTGTTCCGCATCGGCGGCACGACGCGAAAGGGAAAGACCCAGAGCCTGAGGTTGCGCTCGGGCGATGTCCTCGCCTTTGGCGGGCCGGCGCGGCTGGCCTTCCATGGCATCGACCGCGTGCTCGAGGGAACGTCGTCGGTGGTGCCAGGCGGCGGGCGGCTGAATCTGACGTTGAGGCGGGTGAGGCCGGGCTGAGTTCGGGGCCTGATGGGGGGCGAAAAAAAAGAGCGCCCGACCAGGGGGCTGATCGGGCGCCATGCGCCGTTACGCGCTGGTGCCGGGAGGGGATGACCGGCACCCTGAGAAGAACGCCACCCGGCGTGCGAGCGGGGGGGCAGTGCCTGCCGGGCGGTTATTCCGTCCTTCTCGACGTTGAATCTATGTATATCGGCCACAGTTCGCAAGTATTTTTTCTTTTAGGGGCGAATCTTGTCTATTTTTAATAGACAGTGGTTTTTTTGTGACATGGTATTTTGGTCAAATCGCGGCCGGGTTCCCGATTTCGGGCCTGAAGGCCGTGTGCCGCCTGCGCCAATCCGGCGATGAGAGTTGACGGGCGGCCCTGCCGCTCGGCATGAGAACGGGCACGCCGTCACCGTTCCCGGTGGCCCGCACCGGAACCGTCCGCCATGTCCTCTCCGCACGCGCCCCGAAGGGCTTTCGATCCGCGCCTGCTCGAAGGCTCCATCGTCCGCTCGCTGATCCTGCTGGCGGTGCCGATCATGGGCGCCAATGTGCTGCAGATCGCCTATCAGCTGATCGACGCCTTCTGGGTCGGGCGGCTGGGCGCGGTGGGGGTCGCGGCCGTGTCGGTGTCGATGCCGATCCTGTTCGTGATGATTTCGGCGGGAATTGGCTTCGCCGTGGCCGGCTCGATCCTGATTGCGCAATATGCCGGCGCCGGCGATCACAAAATGGTCGATCACGTCGCCGCGCAGACGCTGCTGGTCGTGGTGGGGATGTCGGTGGTGTTGGGCGGGCTCGGCATCGCCGTCGCGCCCTTCCTGCTCAAGCTCATGCAGGTGGCGCCCGATGTCGACCGGGCGGCGCTGGCCTTCCTGCGCGTGAGCCTGGCGGCCATGCCCTTCATCTTCGCCTACATCATGTTTCAGTCGCTGTTGCGCGGGGTGGGACAGGTCACGGCGCCGCTCTACATCATCGCCGGCACGGTGTTCGCCAATTTCTGGCTCGACCCGGTTCTGATCTTCGGCAAGTTCGGCATGCCCGCCCTGGGCGTGATGGGGGCGGCCATTGCCACGCTGCTGGCGCAGGGACTGGCGGCAGTGATCGGCGTCGGACTGCTGTTCTCGGGCCGCTATGGCATTCATCTCAGATGGTCGCTGTTCCGGCCCGACGTCGCCTTCATGAAGCGCGCCTTCCATCTCGGCTATCCGGCCTCGATCGAACAATCGGCGCGCGGTTTCGGCATGACGGTGATGATCTTCCTCATCACCAGCTTCGGCACCGTCGCCACGGCCAGCTTCGGCGTGGCCGTGAATGTGATCAATGTCGTGGTGGTGCCGGCCATGGGCTTTTCGATGGCGACCTCCACCCTGGTCGGCCAGAACATCGGCAACAACAATCTTCCGCGCGCCGAGCGCGTGGCGCAGCTGGCCTCGCTGGTGACGTTTTCCGCCTTGAGCGTGGCCGGCATCATCGCTTTCGCCTTCGCCCATAGCATCGTCGGCTTCTTCGTGCCCGCCGCGCCGGCCGTGATCGTGGAAGGCGCGCATCTGCTGCGCATCGTCGCCTGGAGCTTCGGCTTCATCGGGCTGCAATTCGCGCTGACGGGCGTGTTGCGCGCCTCGGGCGATGTGATGGCGGCGATGATCATCGGCCTGATCTCGCAATGGGTGCTGCAATTTCCGCTCGCCTTCGTCATGGCCGAGCGGCTGGGCATGGGCACGGACGGGCTGTGGTGGGCGTTTCCGATGACCAATGTTGCGACCGCGACGATCGCCGGGATCTGGTTCCTGCGCGGCGACTGGAAGACGCGTCGCCTGATCCAGCCGGTAACGCGCCAGGAGCAGGACGAGGCCGCCGTCGCCGAACAGGTGATTCCATAGAGCGGTTCATTGCTTCCGCAATGTGACGAACCGCTCCATGTCCTTGTCTGGTCGCAATTCCGGACGGAAGACCGGATTCCACTTTTCCTGGAATTGCTCCAGGCTTTAAAGCTTGCCGTAATCGCGCGCGGTGTTGTCGATGGCGGCGCGCAATTTGGTCAGCACCTCCTCGATCTCGCCTTCGCTGATGGTGAAGGGCGGCGCCAGCACCATGGTGTCGCGAATGGCGCGTGATATCAGGCCGTTGTTGAAGCAATGATTGCGGCAATGGGTGCCGGCCTCGCCGACATTCTCGAAGAAGGCGCGCTTCGCCGGATCGGGTACGAGTTCGATGGCCGCGAGCAGGCCATGGCCGCGCACCTCACCGACAATCGGATGATCCTCGAAGACCTCATGCAGGCGCGTCTGCAGATAGGGGCCGATTTCGGTCTTCACGCGGGCGACGAGGCCGGCTTCCAGCACTTCGAGATTCTTGAGCGCGACGGCGCTCGCCACCGGATGGCCGGAATAGGTGTAGCCGTGGACCAGCTCTTCATTGGCCATGGCGATGGCCTCGCCCATGCGCGCGCCCAGCGAAATGGCGCTGATCGGCTGATAGCCGGAGCTGAGGCCCTTGGCCATGGTCATGATGTCGGGGGCGATGTCGAAGGTCTCGCAGCCGAACCAGTCGCCCAGGCGGCCGAAGCCGGTGATGACCTCGTCGATGTGCAGCAGCACATCATATTTTTTGCAGATGCGCTGAACCTCCGGCCAATAGGTCGGCGGCGGGAAGATGACGCCGCCCGCGCCCTGCACCGGTTCGGCGGAGAATGAGGCGACATTGTCGGCGCCGAGTTCGAGAATCTTTTCTTCGAGCTTGCCGGCGATGAGGAGACCGAATTCATCGGGATGGATGTCGCCATAGCCCGCCGCGCCGCGCCGAACCAATAGGGCGCCAGCACTTTTTCAAAGCCCGGCAGCGGCAGATCCCATTGCGGGTGCATCGGCGTCAGCCCGGACAACGACGCCGCGGCGAAGGTCACGCCGTGATAGGAATAGTCGCGGCTGAGATGGATCTTCTTGTCCGGCCGCTTCTTCAGGTTCCAGTAATAGCGGACCAGCTTTAGCGCGGTGTCATTGGCCTCCGATCCGGAATTGGCGAACAGCACGCGCTCGTGGCCCTCTGGCAGCAGCGTGGCGAGTTTTGCCGCCAGTTCGGCCGTGTAGGGATTCGTGGTTTTGAAGAAGTGGTTGTAATAGGGCAGCGTCTTCAGCGCTTCGTAGCCGGCCTCTGCGAGATCGCGATTGCCGTAACCTACCTGCACGCACCAAAGCCCGGACATGGCATCGATGATCTGCTCGCCGGCCGAATCCCACAGATAAACGCCATCGGCCCTGGTGATGACGCGCACGCCTTCGGCCGCGAGGGCTGCGGTATCGCTGAAGGGATGGATGTGATGGCGGGCATCGATGGCCTGCCAATGGGCGGTGCGGTTGTGGGTCTTGTGGCTCATGACGGCCTCTGCGGAATGTGCGGGCAAACGGGCGACGTGCGATGCGCAGCGTCACTCAAGGATTGAACCCGATCCGGGCACAGAGGATCAGCAGGGTCGCCTTGGATGTCATAGAGGAAAGGCTAGCAGGAAAAGGCGCGCCTGTTCACTGCAAAGCGTCAGAATGAGGCCGCATGCGCCGTCGGCGCGGATCGTGATTGCGGTTTTTTGGAAAGACGGAGGCGTCAGCCCCAGCTCTCCTGTCTGCCCTTGCGTTTGGCGTTGCGCGCCGTCGGCGAGGGGGCTTGCAGCTCCTCGGAGGGGCGGCCCAACTGGTAGCCCTGGCCGAAGCCGAAGCCGACGGCGCGGGCGCGCTCGAGCTGCTCCTTGTTCTCGATACCTTCGGCGATGGTCTGGATCTTGAGTTCGCCACACAGTTTGACGAGCCCGGCGACGAGCATGTCCTCGCGCGGGCTGTTGCCGAGATTGCGGATCAGCGCGCCGTCGAATTTGACGAAGTCCACGTCAAAGGCGTGCAGATACTGGAAGGAGGCGGCGCCGGTGCCGAAATCGTCGAGGCCGACCTTGTAGCCCATGCTGCGCAGGGCCTGGACGGCCTGATTGGCGGTGGCGAGGTCGTCGATCTGCACCGTCTCGGTGATTTCGATCAGGACGCGGGAGGCCAGATTGCGGCGCGCGGCCAGAAGGCCCGCGATCAGGCCGAAGGTGGTTGGCGACGACAGCGTGCTGCCCGAAACGTTGAGGGCCACATGGGCGTCGGGATGGGCCGCGGCCTCGTCCAGCACCTTGGCGGTAACGGCAACGTCGAAGGCGTCGGAAATACCGAGCGACTCGGCAAAGGCGACGGTTTCACCTGTCTCGTCGGTGCCTTCGAAACGCGCCAGTGCCTCGCAATGGGCAAGCGCTCCGCTCGCCAGGTCCATGATCGGCTGATAGGCCAGCGAGAATTTCCCGTCGAGCACGATGTCCGTCAGGGCCCGCGCGCGCTCTTGCGTTTCGTTGACCATATTGTCGAACACGGAGGCAAGATCCTCGCCCGGCTTGGCGTCGTGCTTGCCTTCGGCGAAGCGGCTGACGACATGGCGCAAGGCGAGCAGGCGCTGCTCCTCGCTGAAGCCGCCGCCGGCGAGCGTCACCAGGGTCTCGGCCACGCGCGAATTGTGCAGCCCGCCTTCCTTGAGGACGGCCGTGATAGCCGTGCCGAGCTTGGATGTCTTGCCCACCTCGCTGACGGCACCAAAGGTTGTCTCGCCGACGCGGCCTGCGCCCTTGGGCCCGGCCGCCTGAACCACCTCGCCGATGCGCTTCATGAGCTGGTCGGCCTGGCCGGCCGGCAAGCGCGCGCAGGCGTCGGGCAGGCCGGGTACGTCGACCAGCGTCATCGCGTGGCTGCCATCGGCCATGGCGCTGGCAGCGGCCAGGAAGCTGTCCTTGCCGGCGAGGCCGGTCTTGGTGTCGTTCGCCGCTCCACCGAAGTCCTGGCGCTGCCCGGGCCGGGCCAGTGTGCAGGAGATGTTCTTGCCGTTTTGCGGCAGGTGGCACATCGAAATGACCGCCTCGCCGCCGGTCGCCAGCTTCAGGCGTAGCGGGCCGGCCCGGCCGCCAGTGCCCAGAGCCCGCGCAAAGGTCGTGAATTTCACGCCTTCCGATGGCTGGAACAGCCGGGCGGCGCCGCGTCCCACAAGCTCCGCATCCTTGTCGGGCAGGAATTCGCTGGCGGCCCCGGTCGCGAAAACGACTTTCCCGTCCCGGTCTATCTCAAAGAGAAGATCGGCATTGGCGAAGGCGAAACCGAGAAGCCGTGCTGGTGTTGGCATGACAAACATCCGAACTTGGGATGTCACTATGCCAGTTATGTATTGTATCGGAGTAAATGCGCCCAATAGTTGCATTGGCAGCGCGTTACAAAGACGCAATCAGACGTTCAGAAGCAGATGTTGGCGCTCCCACGGGCTGATCACCTGCTGATAGGCGTCGTGCTCCGAGCTTTTCACGTCGCTGTAGAGCTGGACGAAGGTCTCGCCCAGAACATGTTTGAGCTCGGACGAGGCTCTGAGTTTCGCCGTGGCGTCGAGGATATGGCGCGGCAATTGATAGCGCGAGGACTCATAGGCGTTGCCTTCCATCGCCTTGGTCGGCGCCAGTTTGTCGACCATGCCGATATAGCCGCAGGCGAGCGAGGCGGCGATCGCGAGATACGGATTGGCATCGGCGCCCGGCACGCGGTTCTCGATGCGCCGGCTCGTGGCATCGGAGATCGGCACGCGCAATCCCACCGTGCGGTTCTCGTGACCCCAATGGGTGTTGATCGGGGCCGAGAGAAAACGCACCAGGCGGCGATAGGAATTCACGAAAGGCGCGATCAGCGGCATCGCTGCGGGCAGATGCTTCTGCAGGCCGGCGATGTGCGAGAGGAAGAGCTTCGAATCCTTGCCATTGCGATTGGCGAACAAATTCCTGCCGCTCTTGGCGTCGACGACGCTCTGATGGATGTGCATGGCCGAGCCCGGTTCGGCTTCGTAGGGCTTGGCCATGAAGGTGGCATAGATGTCGTGGCGGATCGCGGCCTGTCGCACCGTGCGTTTGAACAGGAAGGTCTGGTCGGCCAGCGCCAGCGGATCGCCATGGTTGAAGTTCATCTCGACCTGGGCAACGCCTTCCTCATGGATCAGGCTGTCGATGCCGATCTCCTGGGCTTCGCAATAATCGTAGATGTCCTCGAACAGCGGATCGAATTCGTTGACGGCATCGATGCCGTAGGCCTGACGGCCCGAATGCGGGCGGCCGGTATTGCCGGCCGGCGGCTGCAACGGATAGTCGGGATCGAGATTCTTGGCGGCGAGGAAGAATTCGAGTTCGGGCGCGACCTCCGGCCGCCAGCCGCGTTCTTCGTAGAGCGCGAGGATGTGTTTGAGCACTTCGCGCGGCGCATGGGCGATGGGTGTGCCGTCGAAGGCCAGGCAGTCGCAGATCACCTGCGCCGTCGGCTCCTTGTACCAGGGGACCAGGCGGATGCTTGCCGGGTCGGGTTTCATGCACATGTCCGGCGCCTGATAGGTCAGGACGTCGGTCTCGGCATCGCCGCCGGTCACCATCTGGCCGAAGATGGATTCGGGCAGGCGCAGCGTGTTGTGCCTGAGGCCCGAAAGGAATTTCTCGGTCGGCAGGATCTTGCCGCGGGCAATGCCGGCCATGTCCGGCACCATGCATTCGACTTCGCCGATGCGACGCTCCTTGAGCCAGGCGCCGATTTCGTCGGCGGCGGTTTCGCGGCTCATGCTGCCGGCTCCTTTGGGTTGCGCGCGCCTCTGTGAGCGCCGACCGCCTTGCCGAAGGCCTCGAACAGAGTGCGGCTTTGCGCATTCTCCAACCAGCGCCACTCGGGATGCCATTGCACGGCGAGCAGGAATCCTTTGGCGGACGGCATGGAGACGGCTTCGATGGTGCCGTCGGGCGCGCGCGCCTCGATGCGAAGGCCGGGCGCCAGCCGGTCGATGGCCTGGGCGTGCAACGAATTGACCGCGAACTCGTCGGCGCCGAAGAGATCGGCCAGAATGCCGCCGGCTTCCACACGAACCGGATGGGCGGGCCCGTATTTTTCGGCCAGGGTCTTGCGCTGTGTCGCCGTGTGGTCGAGCCGGCCCGGCACTTCATGGACATGCTGGAACAGCGTGCCGCCCAGCGCCACATTCAGCTCCTGCAGACCGCGGCAGATGAACAGGGCCGGCGTGCCCGTACGCAGCACCGCTTCGATCAGCGCGAGCGTGGTCGCGTCGCGAACGGGATCGGCGATGTTGCCGTCGCGCGGCGGGGGGCCGCCATAGCGATCGGGCGAGACATTGGAGGCTGAACCCGGAAACAGGATGCCGTCCAGCGTGGCCAGGAGTTCGTCCGGCGGCAGCGGCTCTTCGAGGGAAGGGATCAGGAACGGTGTGGCGCCGGCGCCGTCGCGCACGGCGGCGATGTATTTCTCGCCGACCATGTCGAAGGGCAGCCCGTCCACCAGACGGTGGTCGCAGGGAAGGCCGACGATCGGGCGATGTTTGGGCATGCGGGTTATCGGCTAACACGGCGTCAGGAAGGCGGCAAGCGCGGCGAGGCGCTCAGGTCTGCCGGGTCGAGCATGACGCTGGGCTCAGTCGTCATTGCCTTTGGTGAACCGGTTGCGCTCCTTGAGCACGAACAGCGAGGGATCGAGGCTGACGCCGGTCTCGACATTGCGCAGCGCCACCGTGGTGGAAAGGCCCTGCGGATCGATCACGGTCCATTGGCGAAGCTCCAGGCCCGGATCGGAAAAGACCATCGTAATGTCGCCCTGCACATGCTTGTCGCGCGCATGCGCGCGGACGATGAGCGAGTCGCCGCGATGCTCGACGCTGGTCACCGCGTCGTTGTTCTTCAGATCGAGATGATCGGAAAGCACGAAATCGAGCGGCGTGGAGAGCAGCGGATAGCGGTCAACCGTGTCGAGCTTGGTGTTCTTCACGGCGATGGTCGTGCCGTTGCTGACGATCAGTGTCGGTGTCGGCGGGTCATATTCGAAGCGCACGCGACCGGGCTTTTCGAGGTAGAACTTGCCCTGTTCCAATCCGCCATCGGGATCGATCTGCACAAAGCCGCCCTTCATCGTGTGGATGGCGTTGAGCGCGGCGCTGATGCGGTCGAGCTCGGCCTGTTGCGGGGCGCTGAATGTGGCCGCGGGCCCGGATTTTGGTGAGGCCGCTTTCGGTTGGGCCGCGGATGCGGCGCCGGCGAGGGCCAGCGCGGCGACGGAGAAGATGGCAGCTGTAAAGATACGACGCATGAAGCCTGTCTAGATGGGCTTTGTGGCGGAAAAAGGAAGGCGCGCGATGCCCGGATCAGGCCGCGGCGCCGGCCTTTTTGCGCACGTCTGGGCAGACGCCGTTGACGAGAAGGCCGAGCACGCCCTCCAGCTCCCGTTCGAGCTTGGGCAATGTCAGTTTCGACCACAATTGCGGATAGCGGAACTTCATCGTTGCCGACTGGATCATCTCGGCGACATGTTCCTTGTCGCCAAATTCGAACTCGCCGCGCGTTTCGGCCTCTTCCAGCATCTCGACCAGGATCTTGCGCTCATTGGCCAGCATCCAGTTGGCGAATTCCGGCCGCTCGCTGGAGATGACGCGTGCCATCTCATAGGCGCGCGGGTCCTTTTCGAGCTTGTTATAGGTACGACGCAGTTCCTCGAACATCAGATCGTGCAGGCGCTGCTTCACCGACTTGTCCGGCGCGATGGCCAGCTTGCGCAAGGCGGCCAGATGCTTTTCGTAATCGGTGGTGGCAATGGCCTCGGCGATGTCGAGCTTGCCCGGGAAGAAGCGGTAGAGATTGCCCGGCGACATGCAACAATCGGCTGCGACTTCGGCCATCGTGGTTTTGCCGTAGCCGAAATGCGAAAAGCGCTTCTTGGCCGCGTCGACGATCTTGCCGCGGATGTCGTCCTTGCCTGACATTGGCGATCACTCCCGGGATTCTCTATTCACGGCTGAGTGTAGTCATCGCGCCTGAATAATCAACGAACCATTCAATCTTCGCAGTGCAATATGAGGGCCGATTTGGCAGAAAGCGACGAAAAACCAGCGGCTTATGGTCACATCGGCGTGATCGGCGCCGGCAGCTGGGGCACGGCGCTAGCGCTGGTGGCGGCCGAGGCCGGCCGCCGCGTCACGCTCTGGGCCCGGACCCGCGAGACGGCCGAGGCGATGGTGGCCAGCCGCCAGAATGCGGCCTATCTGCCCGAGCTGCGTCTACCCGACGCGATCAAGCCGACCCATGACCTGGCCAGCGCGGCTGGGGCCGAGGCCGTGCTGGTGGTCGTGCCCGCCCAGCACTTGCGGCCGGTTCTGGAGACCGCGGCGCCGCTCATCGCGCCGGGCGCGCCGGTTGTGATCTGTGCCAAGGGAATCGAGCGGGTGAGCGGATTGCTGATGACCGAGGTGCTGGCGGCCGCCGCGCCCAGGGCCGAAGCGGCGATCCTGTCGGGCCCCTCTTTCGCGCATGACGTGGCGCGGCACCTGCCGACGGCGGTGACGATCGCCGCGCGCATGGAGGTGGCGGAGCGCCTGCAGGCGAGCCTCGGCAGCGCCAGCTTCCGGCCCTATGCGAGCGACGATCTGGTCGGTGTCGCGCTCGGCGGCGCGGCCAAGAATGTCTATGCCATCGCCTGCGGGATTGTGGACGGACTTGGGCTGGGCGAGAGCGCGCGCGCCGCGCTGCTGGCGCGCAGCTTTGCCGAATTGCGCCGTTTCGGTGCTGCGCTCGGCGCCAGGGCCGAAACGCTGATGGGGCTTTCGGGCCTTGGCGATCTGGTGCTGACGGCGACCAGCATGACCTCGCGCAATTTTGCCTTCGGTGCCGCCATCGGTTCGGGGCGTCCGCGCGCGGACTGGTTTGCGCAAGGCCGGCCGCTGGCCGAAGGCGCGGCGACGGCACCGGCGCTGGTGCTGCGGGCGCGCCAGCTCGGCATCGAACTGCCGGTGGCCGAGGCCATGGCACGGATTCTCGATGGGTCGCTGAGCCTTGAAGCGGCAGCGGCGCATCTCATGCAACGGCCCCTCAAGGCCGAATAGGAGAAGAGGCATGCTTTTTATCATCAGCGCGATGGATAAGCCCGGCGGGCTGGCGCTGCGTCAGGCCACGCGACCGGCCCATTTCGATTATGTGCAGGCGACAGGACAGGTGCGTCTCGGTGGGCCCTATCTGGACGCGGCCGGCGATATGATCGGCAGCATGATCGTGCTGGAGGCCAAGGATCTGGACGCCGCCGAAGCCTGGGCCGCGAACGACCCTTACGCCAAGGCCGGTCTGTTCCGATCCACGACGGTCACGCCGTGGAAGGCGACGGCGAACGCGTGCGGGGCGGCGCTCTAGGGATGGCGTATTGGTTGTTCAAGAGCGAGCCCGAGGCGTGGTCCTGGGAACAGCAGAAGAAACGCGGTGCCAAGGGCGAGCCGTGGAACGGCGTGCGCAATTATCAGGCCGCCAACAATATGAAGGCGATGAAAAAGGGCGATCGCGGCTTCTTCTATCACTCGGTGAAAGAGAAGCGGATTGTCGGCATTGTCGAGGTGATCGGTGAATACCGGCCCGATCCGACCGATGACAGCGGACGCTTCGGCCTCGTCGATGTGAAGGCGGTTGGCGATGTCGAAACGCCGGTCACGCTCGAAGACGTCAAGGCCAATCCCAAGCTGCATGGGATGGCGCTGCTCAAACAGTCGCGCCTGTCGGTGCAGCCGGTGGCACCTGCCGAATGGAATGAGATCTGCCGCATGGCCGGCATGAAGGCGTAACGCCTCCACGCAAGGCATGCAGGGGCCGTGTCAGCGTGACGGCCGGCGCAGGCGGTGCGGAACGTCGCCGTTCTGCCTCATGCGGTCGAGGCGGATATCGGCCGGCTCGAATTCCGGTGCCAGCGTCACGCCGCGCCGGCTTTCCTTGGCACGATGATCGGGCGCGGCCTCCGGCGGCGACAGCCGCGCGATCGGTTGGCCGTCGCGCGTGAGGACGATGGTGCTTGAGCCCATGCGCGCGATGAGATCGCTAAGCGTCGTCTGGGTTTCGTTGAGTTCGATGAAACGATTCATGCCGTGGCTCCTCTTCCGGTGCCCCCGCCGGACGATAGAGTGACATGTGCGCGGCTGTCTTCAAAGCCGCAAAATGCGGGGGGCGCAAACGGCGGGCCGCGCCCTCGGCTGAGAGCGCGGCCCGCCACAGGGATATTCGCAGATCGCTACCGATCAGCGGCTGAGGGCCACCTTGCGGCCGCCGCCGATCTGCTTGCCGACATAGCCGCCATCCTTGGGGCCGAGGACGGCGACGAGGTTGCCGGACGGGGACATCAGCTGCAGGCGCGTGCCCATGGTGCGCCAATGGCCGATGGCGGTCAGTCCGCCGGGGCATTTGTCGCCGGAAACGATGTTGCCGCCCCGGCTGTCATTCGCATCGGCTTCAAGCGTGACACTGCAGGGCGTGCCGGTGGCGCCGATCTTGTAAGTCCATTTGCCGGTCACGGCCCCGTCGGCATGGGCCATGGAGGCTGCGGAGAGGGCGAGGCCGGCGGCCAGTGCAAGCGTTCTGATCTTGATCATGTGAATATCTCCTTCAACATTTTGTATTCAGAACAAAGCATCTTCAGATGGGATTGGGAATTGCGAATTCCGCATACCCTCAATGAATTTCAGATGACAAGCCGTCATAATGCGGCACGCAGAAGACGGTTCCGAACAATTTCAATGATTTAATGGGAAATACAGGTCATGTTGCACTGCGGCAAAAGGCAGCGGGTCAGGGCCTGGAAAGGCCCCGTTCGTACCAGGCGCGGCTGGCCTTCACGAGCCGGGCAACGGACAGCATGACCGGGACCTCGACCAGAACGCCCACGACCGTGGCCAGGGCCGCGCCGGACTGGAAGCCGAACAGCGCGATGGCCGTGGCCACGGCGAGCTCGAAAAAATTCGAGGCACCGATCAGGGCCGAGGGCCCGGCCACGCACCAGGCCACGCCCAACTGCCGGTCGGCGAGATAGGCGATGGCGGCATTGAGATAGACCTGGATGATGATCGGCACGGCGAGGAGTGCGATGACGAGCGGCTGCTTCAGAATCTCTTCGCCCTGCAAACCGAACAGCAGCACCAGTGTCGCCAGCAGCGCCACGATCGACACCGGGCCCAGAAGTTTGAGCATGGCGCCGAGCGCCTCTTCGCCGCCGCGGGCCAGAATCTGCCGGCGCCAGAGCTGGGCCACCGTGACCGGCACGACGATATAGAGTCCGACCGACAACAGCAGCGTATCCCACGGCACCACAATGGCCGAGAGCCCGAGCAAGAAGCCGACGATCGGTGCGAAGGCCACGATCATGATCGAGTCGTTGAGGGCGACCTGCGTCAGGGTGAAATGCGGATCGCCGTCGACAAGGTTCGACCACACGAACACCATGGCCGTGCAGGGCGCGGCGGCCAGCAGAATCAGGCCCGCGATGTATTGATCGATCTGCGCTTCGGGCAGCCAGGCGCGGAAGACGACGCCGATAAAGAGCCAGCCCAGCGCCGCCATTGAGAACGGCTTGATGAGCCAGTTGACGCCGAGCGTCACGCCCATGCCGCGCCAATGCTCGGCGACATGCCGCAAGGCGCGCGGATCGATCTTGAGCAGCATCGGCACGATCATCAGCCAGACAAGCACAGCGATGGGCAGGTTGACCTGCGCGAGCGTGGCCGCGCCCGCCGCGTGGAAGATGCCGGGCACGACGCGGCCGAGCACGATCCCGGCCACAATGCAGGCCGCGACCCACAGCGTCAGCGTGCGTTCGAAAAAGCCGAGGGCCGGCTTGCTCTCGGGCTCATGCGGGGCGGGCGGTACGCTCATGCGGGTTTGTCTTCTTCGGCTTTGTCGTCCGCGGGCATCTGAACTTTGCCAATCGTGTCGAGTTCGCGCTTGATTGCGAGGCGATCGAGCTTCTCGAAGGGAAGATTGACGAAGATGCGGATGCGGTTGGAAAGCTGGCGGAAGGTGTCGCGGAAGGCGTGCATCTTCTCGGCGTCGCTGCCTTCGACGGCGGCGGGATCGGGCACGCCCCAATGGGCGGTCATCGGCATGCCGGGCCAGACCGGACACACTTCACCGGCCGCGTTGTCGCAAACCGTGAAGACGAAATCCATTTGCGGCGCGTCCTTGGCCGCGAACTCGTCCCAACTCTTCGAGCGCAGGCCGTCCGTGGGCAGATTGAGATGCTCAAGCAGTTGCAGCGCGACCGGATTGACCTTGCCGGACGGGAAGCTGCCGGCCGAATAGGCGCGGAACCTGCCGTGGCCCTCCACGTTCAAAATCGTTTCGGCCAGGATCGAGCGCGCCGAATTGCCGGTGCACAAGAAAAGCACGTTGAAAGTGCGGCGCGGGTCTTCGGCGTTCGTCATCAGCAGCAGCCCGATTTGGTGGAGCAGGCGGTTTCGCGCGTGCCTTCGAGGCGCGTCTCGTCGGCGCCGATGCCGAATGTGGTGAGATCGCCGGAGGTCAGAAAGGTTTCCCAGCGCACCCCTTGTGGATCCTCGGCCCAGCTCTTGTCGCTTTTCGCGTAGCAGCAGCTTGCCCCTTCCTCGACCAGCACCTGTCCGGCGGCCGCCTTGGCGCGCGCGGTGGCATTGGCGAGTTCGGGCGCATTGTCGACCTGGATGCCGAGATGGCTGAGGCCGGCTTCGCCGCCGCGCGCGGAGATGGCGAAGTTCACGCGCGGATCCTCCAGCATCCATTTGGCGTAATCGGGTTCAAGCTTCACCGGCCCGGCGCCGAACAGGGCCGAGTAGAAGCGCACCGACTGGTCGATATCGCGGACGTTCAGATGGATGTGCAGCCGATTCATGAGCAGGTCTCCAGGTCCAAGGCGCAAATCTCCGGCCGTCCGGCGCAGCAATCCTTCATCAGGAAGCCAAGCAGATCGCGCATGCCGGAAAAATGCGCCGCGTAGATGATGTTGCGGCTTTCGCGCCGCGCCTCGACCAGACCGGCCCGCTCCAATTCCTTCAGGTGGAAGGACAGGGTGGGCGGCGGCACGCCGAGTGCGTCCGCCAGCGCGCCGGCGGTCTCGCCTGCCGGACCGGCCGTCACCAGACGGCGAAAGGCGGCGAGGCGAGTCTCGTGGGCGAGGGCGGACAGGGCGGCGAGGGCAGCTTTCGATTCCATATTTCGAGAATAGTCAAAATATTATGACGTCAAGGCCCCGCGCGCGCTCGTGTGGCGGCGGCTCGTCGTCAGGTCGGAGGCGGGGAGTGCAAATAGCTGGCGACCAGCGAGCCGGCCACCAGCCGCCAGCCATCGACCAGCACGAAGAAGATCAGCTTGAACGGCAGCGAGATGATGACGGGTGGCAGCATCATCATGCCCATGCTCATCAGGATCGAGGCCACGGCCATGTCGATGATGAGGAAGGGCACGAAGATCAAAAAGCCGATCTCGAAGGCGCGCTTGAGCTCCGACAGCATGAAGGCCGGCGCCAGCGTGGAGAAGCTCACATCGTCGGGGCCTGTCGGCTTCTTGGCGTGGCTCATATCGACGAACAGCTTGAGGTCGGCGTCGCGCACATGATCGAGCATGAAGGTCTTGACCGGCTTGGAGGCGCGGTCGAGCGCCTGCTCTGTCGTGATCTGCTGATTGATGAGCGGTTTGACTCCGGCATTGTAAGCGGCCGTCAGCGTCGGCGTCATGACGAAGAAGGTCAGGAACAGCGCCAGGCTGACAATTACAGAATTGGGCGGGCTCTGCTGGATGCCGAGCGCGGTGCGCAAGAGCGACAGGACGACGACGATGCGCACAAAGCTCGTCATCATGATCAGGATCGACGGCGCGATGGACAGGATCGTGATCAGCGCCACGATCTGCATCAGCCGCTGGGTGAACAGGCCCCCACCGCTGAGATTGATGTTGAGGCCGGTATTGGCTGCGGCTCGCCGCCGCCGGTGCGGCCATCGCCGCCTCGGGAAGCAGCAGAGCCACGCCCAGCGCGATCGCGATCAGAACAAGCCAGCGCCGTTTCAAGATACGGCCTCCAGCGCCGGCGCTTTCGGTTCGCTGCGTGCGGCAATGCCGGTCTCCACCGTCGCTGCGCCCTGCGGGCCGATCACCACAAGATGTTCGGTGTCATCGCGGCGGATGAGATAGGCCTTGTGACGCGCGTCGAGCATCAGCGTTTCGACCACGGCGATGCGCCGCATGCCGCTGGGCGCGACCACACCCGGCAAACCGTATTTGCGCGCCGCCACCCAGGCCAGGCCGAGAAGGCCGAGCACGAGCACCAGTGCGCCGAAATAACGGACGATGTCGATCGCGTCCATGAATGATCCGAGTGATGTTCCTCGCCCGCATCCTCTGCGCGTCAACCTTAATCGCGGGTTAAAGAGGGGAAATTTCTGCCCGGCAAAAAGGTTCGCTTGCGTTAAGCGGCGATTAATTCCTGACGCGCAGAGTGGGGACCGGTTAGGGATAATTTTCCGTATACGGAGGGCGCCGTGAACCTGCCGGGTATTCCACTTTTCAATATTCTGCGCCAGCGCATGTCGTGGCTGAATGATCGCCAGTCCGTGCTGAGCCAGAACGTCGCCAATGCCGACACCCCCGGTTTCGAGGCGAAAGACCTCAAGCCGGTCGACTTCAGTCAGCTGCTGCGCCGGACCCCCGTGCAGGGCAATTTCTCACCCGCGCTTGCCGTCACCGATCCGCGCCACATCGCGGTGAGCCCGTCGCAAGGCGGCGGCTTCAGCGAGATGTTGGCCGCCGATACCCAGGCCAATCCGACCGGCAATACGGTGTCGATCGAGCAGGAGATGATCAAGGTCGCCAACACCCAGGCGCAATATCGGGCGGCCTCCAACCTCTACGCCAAGGCCGTCACCATGATGCGCACGGCAATCGGTCACTAGGAAGGTAAGAGACGATGGATCTGGCAACGTCATTGGCAGTCGCTGCGTCCGGCATGCGGGCGCAATCGGACCGTATGAAAATCATCGCGGAGAACATCGCCAATGCGAGTTCGACCGCACAGACGGCCAATGGCGACCCCTATCGCCGCCAGGTTCCTACCATGAACAGCGAATTCAATCGCCAGCTCGGCGCCACCCTGGTCGAATCGGGGAAGCCGGTCGAGGATATGAGCGCCTTCCGCGAGCAATACGATCCCGGCAATCCGGTCGCCGACAAGCAGGGCTACGTCAAATTGCCCAACGTCAATCCGCTGATCGAAATCATGGACATGCGCGAGGCGCAGCGCTCCTACCAGGCGGACCTGACCGTGATGGATGCGACCAAGACGATGCTGGCGAGCACCATCGATCTTCTGAAGCGCTGAGCCGCGAGGAGACTGAACCATGGCTATCGCACCCGCCGCCGCCACCGCCGCCTATCAGGCCATCGCCAAGATCGGCACGGATACCGCCGCCACATCGGGCGCCGCGTCCGGCCTCGGCAACACCGCCGGTTCGGGCAGCTTTGCCGATGCGCTCAAAGGCGCGGTCAACGAAGCCGTCAACACCATCCACAATGGCGAGGCCATGTCGGCCAAGCAGGCCATGGGCAAGGCCGACATGGTCAGCGTCGTCAACGCGGTCAATTCGGCCGAGCTGACATTGGATACCGTGGTCGCGGTCCGCGACAAGGTCATCCAGGCCTATCAAAGCATCATGAACATGCCGATCTGAGGCACGCGGAGCATCCATGACACCTGCCGATTCCATCGATTTCGCACGCCAGGCCATCTATGTGCTGCTGGAGATTTCCGCGCCGGCCATGATCACCGCGCTGGTGGTCGGCCTCGTCATCGGCCTTCTCCAGGCGCTGACGCAGATCCAGGAAATGACGCTGGTCTTCGTGCCGAAGATCATCTCCATCTTCGTGGTTCTGCTGGTGACACTGCCCTTCGCGGGCGAGGCCATGTACGGGCTGATGACCAATATCGCCGCGCGCATCGCCGCCTTCTGAGGTGCGGGGCGCAAGGCGCACAGGCGCACAGAGATGAGTTTCCACCTTCCCGATCTCTCCGGCATGCTGCTGGTCTATCTGCTCGTGTTCGCACGCACGGGCGCGATGATCATGCTGCTGCCGGCGATCGGCGATCATGGCATTCCGCCGCGCGTGCGCCTGGCATTGGCCCTCGCCATCTCCTTTGCGATGACGCCGGCTGTCGCCCACGCCTATTCGGATACGGCGCCCGGCGATGTCACCCGGCTCACGCTGATGCTGGCCGAAGAGGTGACGGCCGGCGTTCTCGTCGGCGCCATGGCGCGTATCATCATGAGTTCGCTGCAGGTGGCCGGTTATCTGATCGCCACGACGACGGGACTGGCGATGGCCCAGTCGATCGACCCCTCCTTCGGCGGTGAGAACACGACGATCGGCAATTTCATCATGATGCTCGGCACCACGCTGATCTTCGCCACCGATCTGCATCACCTCGCCATCGCCGCCATCGAGGGCAGCTACACGCTGATCCCGCCGGGCGCGGCGCTGCCGACCGCCGATATGGCCCAGCTTGCCATCCGCCTGGTCGGCGGCTCCTTTGCGCTGGGGCTGCAGCTCGCCGCGCCCTTCATAGTCTTCGGCTTCGCCGTTTCGGCCGCCATCGGCCTGCTGGCGCGGCTGATGCCGCAGATGCAGGTCTTCTTCGTCGCCATGCCCGTCAACATCCTCGCAGGGTTCTTCCTGATGATGCTTTTGCTGGGCTCCATGATGACGCTGTTCCTCAACTACTACGCCACCCAGATGGGGCATTTCGGCTGAGGGGACAGAGATGGCCGACGACACAGACGATTCAGAAAAGACAGAAGACCCAACAGCACGGCGGCTACAAGACGCCGCCGAGCAGGGCGACATCGTCAAGAGTCAGGAGGTCTCGACCTTCGTGCTTCTTGGTGCCGGTACGCTGGCGATCGCATTGTTCGGCCATTCGAGCGCCGAAGCCTTCGCGCGCGGTTTTCGCGCCTTTCTCGAACAGCCGGACCAGCTTTTGCTGGGGCCCGGCGGCGCCATGGAGCTGGCGCGCCATGTGCTGTGGAGCCTGTTCCTGATCCTTGGCCCGCCGCTCGGCCTGATCATGGCGGCGGGGCTGGGAGCCAATCTCATTCAGCACGGGCCGGTGTTCAGCGCCGAGAAGCTCAAGCCAGATCTTGGCAAGCTGTCGCTGATCAGCGGCTTCAAGCGCATGTTCGGCATGGAAGGGCTCGCCAATCTCGTCAGAGGCATGGCCAAGATGGGGGTGGTCGGCGCCGCGGTGTGGACCGTGCTGTGGCCGGAACGCGGCCGGGTCGTCGCCGTGCTTCAGGACAGCACCGCCGACGTCGCCAGCGACATGGTGCATCTGACACTGAAGATTGCGATGGCAGCGCTCGCTGTGCTCGCCGTGATCGCGCTGCTGGATTACCTCTATCAGCGCTACCAGTTCTTCAAGCGCAATCGCATGAGCCGCCAGGAGATCAAGGAAGAGATGCGCCAGTCCGAAGGCGATCCGGCGATCAAGGCCAAGGTGCGGCAGATCCGCACCGAGCGCGCCCGCAAGCGCATGATGGCGGCGGTGCCGCAGGCGACGGTGGTGATCATGAACCCGACCCACTATGCCGTGGCGCTCAAGTACGAAAGTGGCGCGATGGCGGCGCCGGTTTGCGTGGCCAAGGGCGTCGATGCGCTGGCCCTTCGGATCCGCGCCGTGGCCGAGGAGAACGAGGTGCCGGTGGTCGAGAACCCGCCGCTGGCGCGCGCGCTCTATGCCGCGGTCGAGGTGGACGAGGCGGTGCCCTCCGAGCACTACAAGGCCGTGGCGCAGGTCATCGGCTACGTCATGCGGCTCAGCGGCCAGATGCGGCACTAAGACTACTCCCGAAGCGTCTGTCCCAAATCGGCAAAATTCGCGCATGGCCATCCGGTTTCGGCTAAGGTCGAATCATGATGGCGACTCGTCCTCTGACCGGAAGCTATGGTCTGCCGGCCGGCGCTTGGCGTTGGGCTGCCCTGGGCTTTGTGGCGCTGGCCGTGATCGCGGCCGGCGTCGCCGTTGGCGCGCCCGATGCCTCCAACTGGGCCGGCGTGGCGCTGCTCGCCGGGATCGGCGCGGTGGCCTCGCTCTTCCTCTATGCGGTGTGGCCGCGCGAGGGCCTAAGCGGGGCCGAGGCGCGGCGCGTGGCCGAAGCCGCCGCCCGGGCCAATGTCGCCTGGGCCGTGACCGGCGCGGACGGCGCCGTGCTCGACTGCAACGACGTCTATCGCCGCATGGCCGGGACGGAAGACGGCGAGGCGCCGGCGCCGCCGGAACTGGCGCTGGCCGGCGATGCTTCGGCCGCAGTGCTCTATCGCCTCAGCCGCCGTGCCGCGGAGGGCCGGGCTGGCGAGGAAAGTTTCCGCGTCGGGCCGGGGCTGGAACTGGTGGCCGCCGTTCGCCCGTTGGCCGACCGTCAGGCCGCCTGGTGGTTCACGCCGCGGCTGGGCGGCAAGACCGAGGAGGCCGATCCGCCTCAATTGCCGGCCAGCGCTCCCACCCCGGCGAACAAGACCGCCGCGGCTCCCGCCCCCGCCTCGCTGTTCCATGACGCGCCGGTGGCGATGGCGCTCGCCGATGCCGAGGGCAAGCTGACCGAGACCAATGCGGCCTTCGAACGCTTCTTCGGTCTGGCTGGCCATGCCGACGGGAAACGGTTGGCCGATCTGGTCGATCAGGGCGACCGTCAGGCGGTCAGCGATCTCCTCGCCGCGGCGCTGGGCGGCAAAGCGGTGAGCGGCACGCCGGTCGAACTGCGGCCGCTGGCCTCGTCCGATCGCATGGGCGAGCTCTTCGCCAGCCCCGTGCAGGGCGGCGGGCAGGTGATCCTCTACCTGATCGACATTTCCGAGCAGAAGGCGCTGGAGACGAAGTTCGCCCAGTCGCAGAAGATGCAGGCCGTCGGTCAGCTCGCCGGCGGCGTTGCGCATGACTTCAACAATTTGCTGACCGTCATCATCGGCAATTCCGAATTCCTCCTGATGCGCCATCAGGCCGGCGATCCCTCCTTCAAGGAGATCAACGAGGTCCACCAGAACGCGCTCAGGGCGGCGACGCTGGTGGGGCAGCTGCTGGCCTTCTCGCGCAAGCAGACGCTGCAGCCCAAGGTGCTGGTGCTGCGCGATGTCGTCGGCGAGCTGGCGCTGATGCTGCGCCGGTTGCTGCGCGAGGGTATCGAGCTCGAACTGGAACATGGCGAGGAATTGTGGCCCGTCCATGCCGACGAGACGCAGCTTTCCAACGCCATCATCAATCTCGTCGTCAATGCGCGCGACGCCATGCCCAAGGGCGGCACGGTGACGATCCGCACCGCCAATGAAAGCGTGGTGCAGGCGGCGGCGTTGGGCTCGGCCATCATGCCGGCCGGCGATTATGTGCGTATCGATGTAACCGATACCGGCAGCGGCATTGCGAACGAACATCTGGGCAAGATCTTCGATCCCTTCTTCACCACCAAGCCGACGGGGCAGGGCACGGGACTGGGGCTCGCCACCGTCTATGGCATCGTCAAGCAGACGGGCGGCTTCATCACGGTGGATTCCGAGATCGGCCGCGGCACCACCTTCCGCATCTATCTACCGCGCTTTCGCGGCGAGGCCACGCCGGCGGCCGAACCGGAACGCGCCGCCCCGCGCGATGTCACCGGTCAGGACACGATCCTGCTGGTCGAGGACGAAGAGGCCGTGCGCAGCTTTGCCGCGCGCGCGCTCAAGCTGCGCGGCTATGATGTGCTCGAAGCCTGCGGTGGCGAAGAGGCCCTCGAGATCGTCAAGGGCCGCGACGGTGTCATCGATCTTCTGATCACCGACGTGGTGATGCCGAACATGGACGGGCCGACCCTGGTCCGCAATGTGCGCCGCCTGCGCCCCGAGATTAAGGTCATCTTCATGTCGGGCTATGCCGAGGAAGCCTTCCGCCGCAATGACGAGAAGGCCGAGACCCTGCACTTCCTGCCCAAGCCCTTCGGCCTCAAGCAGCTGGCCGCCAAGGTCAAGGATGTGCTCTCCGGCGCCCCGGCGCAGACCCGCACCGGAAGCTGAGCTCCCCGCCGGCCGGGCGAATCGGCTCGAACCAGCTCCAGTAGGCCCCGGCGGGGTTCCAACCACATCTGGTAGTGCTCTTTTGTTCTCGCGAAAACTCACACCAATTTGCACGTGGCGCCGGTGCGCAGATTATCGGAACAAGGCCGGAACGACATCAAATAATATTTATTCGTAACAATATCTTACGCGTCATCTTGCGAATGAGAACAAAGCATGTACTGTGCGGCATTACAGGCCCCTTGGGATTCCCCCGGCCATATGGAATAAGGAACGAGCGGCGATGACACAGGCGATTCTTCGGGTGGTGGGAAAAGACGGCAACAACGATCGCAAGAAGGCGCTCGAAGCGGCGCTCTCGCAGATCGACCGGGCCTTCGGCAAAGGCTCGGTGATGAAGCTCGGCAGCCGTGAAGCCGTGGAGGCCGACACGGTCTCGACCGGCTCGCTGGGCCTCGACATCGCCCTTGGCATTGGCGGTCTGCCGCGCGGGCGCGTCATCGAGATTTATGGCCCGGAATCTTCGGGCAAGACGACACTGACGCTGCATGCGGTGGCCGAAGCGCAGAAGAAGGGCGGCGTCGCCGCCTTCATCGACGCCGAGCATGCGCTCGATCCGATCTATGCCAAGAAGCTGGGCGTCGATATCGACGAGCTTCTGATCTCCCAGCCGGACACTGGCGAACAGGCGCTCGAAATCGCCGATACGCTGGTGCGTTCGGGCGGCGTCGACATTGTCGTCATCGATTCGGTGGCGGCGCTGACGCCCAAGGCCGAACTCGAAGGCGAGATGGGCGATTCGCTGCCGGGCCTGCAGGCCCGCCTGATGAGCCAGGCGCTCAGAAAGCTGACCGGTTCGATCTCCAAGTCGAACACCATGGTCATCTTCATCAACCAGATCCGCATGAAGATCGGCATCATGTTCGGCAATCCGGAGACGACCACGGGCGGCAATGCCCTGAAATTCTATGCCTCGGTGCGTCTCGATATCCGCCGCATCGGCGCCATCAAGGACCGCGACGAGGTGGTCGGCAACCAGACCCGCGTCAAGGTGGTCAAGAACAAGGTGGCCCCGCCCTTCAAGCAGGTCGAATTCGACATCATGTATGGCAAGGGCATCTCCAAGACGGGCGAGCTGATCGATCTGGGCGTCAAGGCCGGGATCGTCGAGAAGTCGGGCGCCTGGTTCTCCTATGAGGGCCAGCGCGTCGGTCAGGGGCGCGAGAACGCCAAGCAGTTTCTGGCCGACAACCCGGATCTCGCCGCCAAGATCGAGGCCCAGGTGCGCCAGTCGGCCGGGCTGATCGCCGAGGTCATGGTCCATGGCGAAGAGGCCGGGGAAGACGACGAGGCGGTCGCGGCTGAGGAATGAGTTTGCCGTTCCTGTTGGCATGGGAACGGCTCCTCGGAGGGGCGCTCCATCTGGGGCGCCCCTCTTTTATTTGGGGGGCTCGCACAATGCCGCCCGTCGCCACGCCAACCCTGCTTGCTCGCCCCCTGAGCGCCCTGCGCCGGGACTGATGACAAGATTTCGGGGGGCGGCTACAAGCAAGCCATGAAAAGCCTTGCTGACATCCGTTCGAGCTTTCTCGACTTTTTCCGCACCCATGGCCACGCCATCGTGCCGTCCTCGCCGCTCGTGCCGCGCAACGACCCCTCCCTGCTGTTTACCAATGCGGGCATGGTTCAGTTCAAGAACGTCTTCACCGGGCAGGAGACGCGCGATTACAGCCGCGCCGCCACGGTGCAGAAATGCGTGCGCGCCGGCGGCAAGCATAACGACCTCGACAATGTCGGCTACACCGCCCGTCATCTCACCTTTTTCGAGATGCTGGGCAATTTCTCCTTCGGCGATTATTTCAAGGACGAGGCCATCGCCTTTGCCTGGGATCTGCTGACCCGCGAATTCGGCCTGCCCAAGGAGCGGCTGCTGGTCACCGTTTATGCCGAGGACGAAGAGGCGGCCGGAATCTGGAAGAAGGTCGCCGGCCTTCCCGATTCGAAGATCATCCGCATCGCCACCTCCGACAATTTCTGGTCGATGGGCGAAACGGGCCCCTGCGGGCCGTGCTCGGAAATCTTCTTCGATCATGGCGAGCAGATTGCCGGCGGTCCGCCGGGTTCGCCCGACGAGGATGGCGACCGCTTCGTCGAGATCTGGAATCTCGTCTTCATGCAGTTCGACCAGCAGGCCGGTGGCGTGCGCAACAACCTGCCGCGGCCCTCCATCGACACCGGCATGGGTCTGGAACGCTTCACCACGGTGATGCAGGGCGTGCACGATGTCTTCGACACCGATCTGTTCCGCCATCTGATTGCGGCTTCGGCCGATCTGTCAGGCGCGCCGGCGGTGGGCGGCCATGCCGCGTCGCATCGCGTGATTTCCGATCATCTGCGCTCAAGCTCCTTCCTGATCGCAGACGGCGTGCTGCCGTCGAATGAAGGGCGGGGTTATGTGCTTCGCCGCATCATGCGCCGGGCCATGCGCCACGCCCATCTGATCGGCTCGAAGGACCCCTTGATGCACCGGCTGGTGCCGATGCTGGTCGCCGAGATGGGCCAGGCCTATCCCGAATTGAAGCGCGCCGAAGCGCTCGTGACCGAAACACTCAAGCTCGAAGAAACCCGCTTCCGCGATACGCTGGCGCGTGGCCTCAAACTGCTCGACGAAGCCACTGGCAGCATGAGCGCGGGCGAGCGGCTCGACGGCGAAGTCGCCTTCAAGCTTTACGACACATATGGCTTTCCCCTCGATCTCACCGAAGATGCGCTGCGCGCGCGCAACATCAGTGTGGACCGCGACGGCTTCAACACGGCCATGGCCAAGCAGAAGGCCGAGGCGCGCAAGGCCTGGGCCGGCTCCGGCGAGGCGGCGGACGAGACGCTGTGGTTCCAGCTGCGCGACGAACTCGGCGCCACCGAATTCCTCGGCTACGACACCGAAAGCGCCGAAGGCCATATCGTTGCTATCCTCAAGGATGGTGCGCGTGTTGAGACGGCGAAGGCCGGTGAGACCGTGCGCATCCTCACCAACCAGACGCCCTTCTATGGCGAATCCGGCGGCCAGATCGGCGATCGTGGCGCGATCTTCTCCGGCACTGGCGGTGAAGGCGAAGTGATCGACACCGAGAAGAAGCTGGGCGCGCTGCACATCCATGTCGTCAAGGTGACGGGCGGTGACTTCAGGCTGGGCGAGGCAGTGGAATTGCGCGTCGATGGCGAACGGCGCCGCGCCACGCGCGCCAATCATTCGGCCACGCATCTTGCTGCACGCCGCGCTCAAGCGCGTGCTGGGTCCGCATGTGTCGCAGAAGGGTTCGATGGTGGGGCCGGAGCGGCTGCGCTTCGACTTCAGCCATCCCAAGGCGCTGAGCCCCGACGAACTCGAAGCCATCGAGGCGCAGGTCAACTGCGTCGTGCGCCAGAATTCGGATGTCTCGACACGGCTGATGGCGACCGACGAGGCCATCGAAGCCGGGGCCGAAGCGTCTGTTCGGCGAGAAATATGGCGACGAGGTGCGCGTCCTCACCATGGGCGAGGACGACAAGGCGTCGAAGCCCTATTCGGTCGAATTGTGCGGCGGCACGCATGCGCGCCGCCTGGGCGATATCGGTCTGGTCACGATCCTTGGCGAAAGCGCAGTGGCGGCGGGCGTGCGCCGCATCGAGGCGATGACGAGCGAAGGCGCGCGCCGCTATCTGGCCGGACAGGCCGAGATCGCACGCGACGCGGCCGCGGTGCTGAAGACCAGCGCGGCGGAGTTGCCGGCGCGTGTGGCGCAGCTTGCCGAAGACCGCCGCCGGCTCGAACGCGAACTGGCCGACGCCAAGCGCGCGCTGGCGCTGGCGGGGCCCGCGAGTGCCGGTGGCGCGGACGGCGAAGTGGAGAAGATCGGCTCTGTGAGTTTCCTCTACCGGCCACTCGTCGATTTTTCGCCGAAGGAGCTGAAGGGCATTGCCGACGAGGCGAAGGTCAAGATCGGATCGGGGGTCGTTGTCATCGCCAACACGGCGAACGAAAAAGTTTCGCTCGTGATCGGCGTGACCGATGATCTGTCGAAGCAGTTCAGCGCCGGCGAACTGGTGCAGCTCGGCTCCGCCGCGCTTGGGGGCAAGGGCGGCGGCCGCGCCGACATGGCGCAAGGCGGCGGGCCCGAGATTGCCAAACTCGCCGAAGCTGTCGATGCGATCAAACAACGGCTCGGCGCCGCGGCAGACGCATGACCGAGCCGGCGCATGGCGCGGCTGCGGGCGGTTTGCCGCCGCGCCGCCGCCTGCGCCACCGCATCTTCCTCGCGCTTGAAGGCGGACCGGCCAGCGGTGTGGCGGGCGCCATTGTCGATGGCGCGCTGATCGCGCTGATCGTGGCCAATGTCCTTGCTTATACGCTGCAAAGCGTGCCGGCCATCGAGAAGTCATGGCTCGGCGATCTGGTCGAATTCGAAATCGTCTCGGTGACGATCTTCACCATCGAATATCTCTTGCGGCTCTGGGCAGCACCCGAGGATCCGCTGCTCGAGGATCACTCGGCCGTACGCGGGCGTCTGCATTACGCCTTGCGCCCGCTGATGCTGATCGACTTCCTGGCGGTCGCGCCCAGTTTCCTGGCGCCGTTCTTTCCCTATCTCGATTTTCGCATCCTCAGGCTTTTCCGCCTGCTCAGGCTGCTCAAGATCGCGCGCTACTCGCCGGCGCTGTCGACGCTGGTGCAGGTGGTGGCGCAGGAACGGCGCGCGCTGTTCGGAACGTTGCTGCTGATGCTGTGCGCGACCGTGTTCGCGGGCGCGGCCATGCATGCGGTCGAGGGGGCCGTCCAGCCCAAGGTCTTCGGCACGATCCCCGATTCCATGTGGTGGGCCATCACGACGCTGACCACGGTCGGTTACGGCGATGCGGTGCCGCTGACCGCGCTGGGGCGCCTGGTGGCGGCGCTGACGATGATTGTGGGGCTGGGCCTGTTCGCGCTGCCCGTCGGCATCATCGCCACCGGTTTCGTCAACGCCATCCACCGGCGCGATTTCGTCATCACCTTCGGCATGCTCGCGCGCGTGCCCCTGTTCCGTGAATTCGAGGCGCCGGTGCTGGGCGAGATCATGGAGCTCCTCAAGGCGGAAATACTACCCGCGGGCAGCATCATCTCGGCGCCGGGCGAGCCGGCGCGCGCCATGTATTTCATCGTCTCGGGTGAGGTCGATGTGGTGTTGCCGCAGCGGCGCATCCGTTTCGGCCAGGGCGATTTCTTCGGCGAACTGGCGCTGCTGCATGAAGCCACGCGGCGGGCGACCATCGTCGCCGCATCGCAATGCCGCCTGCTGGCGCTCGCCACCGACGATTTCACGAATCTTCTGGGGCGCCATCCCGAACTTGAACGCCGCGTGCAGGAACTGGCCGAGGAACGGCTCAAGGATTTCGGCGGGCTGGGCGATATTTCGAAGGAAGAGGTGGCCCAGGCGACGAAACCGCACGATCCCGCTGCCGGCTAATCGGGCCGCGCGGCAGGGCTCGTGAACGATTGAAGACCGCTTCGTCGGATCCCCGCCCCGCCATGCCGCCTCATCAGCAATATTCCAAGCTCGGATATTTCCAGCCGACGCCCTGAATTTGGCCACTCCGCCACAAGGGGGAAGGGCTCACGAGCGGCGGTCCAAAAAGCAAGACCGGCGCCCGCAGAGGTGCGGACGCCGGTCTGTAGTGCCGAAATGGGAGGCGGGCCTAAGCCATGGCCTTCTTCAGGTTCTCATCGACCTTGTCGAGGAAGCCTTCGGTGGTCAGCCATTTCTGTTCGGGGCCGATGAGGAGGGCGAGGTCCTTGGTCATGAAGCCGCTCTCGACGGTGTCGACGCAGACCTTCTCGAGAGTCAGGGCGAATTCGATCAGGCGCTGATTGCCGTCGAGCTTGCCGCGATGGGCGAGGCCCCGCGTCCAGGCAAAGATCGAGGCGATGGAATTGGTCGAGGTCGCCTGACCCTTCTGATGCTGGCGATAATGACGGGTGACCGTGCCATGGGCGGCTTCGGCCTCGACGGTGCGCCCGTCCGGGCTCATCAGCACCGAGGTCATGAGACCCAGGCTGCCATAGCCCTGTGCCACCGTGTCGGACTGCACGTCGCCATCATAGTTCTTGCAGGCCCAGACATAGCCGCCCGACCATTTGAGCGCCGCGGCGACCATGTCGTCGATCAGGCGGTGCTCATAGGTGATGCCGGCTTCCTTGAACTTGCCCGCGAATTCCTCGTCGAAGATCTTCTGGAACAGATCCTTGAAGCGGCCGTCATAGGCTTTGACGATGGTGTTCTTGGTCGAGAGATAGAGCGGGAACTTGCGCTGAAGCGCATAATTCATCGAGGCGCGGGCGAAATCGATGATCGAGGCGTCGAGATTGTACATCGACATGGCAACGCCCGAGCCCGGGAAGTCGAACACCTTGCGTTCGATCTTGGTGCCGTCTTCGCCGACGAAGGAGAGCGTCAGCGTGCCTTTGCCGGGCACCAGAAAATCGGTGCAGCGGTACTGATCGCCGAACGCATGACGGCCGATGACGATGGGCTGGGTCCAACCCGGCACCAGGCGCGGCACGTTCTTGCAGATGATCGGCTCGCGGAAGATCACGCCGCCCAGAATGTTGCGGATCGTGCCGTTGGGAGATTTGTACATCTCCTTGAGGCCGAATTCCTTCACGCGGGCTTCATCTGGCGTGATGGTGGCGCATTTGACGCCCACGCCGTGCTTCTTGATGGCGTTGGCGGCATCGATCGTCACCTGGTCGTTGGTGGCGTCGCGGTGTTCGATGCCGAGATCGTAATATTCCAGCGGCACGTCCACATAAGGCAGGATCAGCTTGTTCTTGATGAGATCCCAGATGATGCGGGTCATCTCGTCGCCGTCGAGTTCGACGACCGTGTTGGCAACCTTGATCTTTTCCATGGGTCTCCTCGGGAAGCTGGAAGGCGTGGCGAATTTCGCCGGAGCCTATAGCCGCCCGGGCCCGGGCCGTCAAAGCGCTGGCGGCGGCCCGCATGCCCCGCTGCGTCCCACCCGAAATGTCTTGACGCCCGGGCAGGAGCAACCTTCGGTAGCGCCGCATTTGTGACCGGAGATATGCCAATGCCTGATTTGCCCCCGCCCACCCCGCTCAAGCTCACCGACGAGATCAAGGCCACCGTGAATTCTGCCCTGACAAGCGGGTCGCCGATCCTCGTGGCCGCCGTCAGCGCCGAGGGCCGGCCGGTCCTGTCGTTCCGTGGCTCGCTGCAGGCCTATAGCGACACCCAGCTCGGCTTCTGGCTTCGGGGCGTGGAAGGCAACACCGTCGCCGCCATCCGCCAAAACCCGCATGTGGCGCTGATGTACCGCTCGGCCGAGACGCGCGGCATGTACCAGTTCCAGGGCCGCGCCCGGGTGGCGAGCGACGAGGCCGAGCGCAACGCCGTGTTCGAAGCCGCGCCCGAATTCGAGCGCAACGCCGATCCGGAGCGCAAGGGCCTGGCCATCGTCATCGACCTTGATTCGGTCGAGGGCTTCGCGACCTTCGGCCCGAAAGGCCCCGAGGGCTTCGTGCGCATGGCCCGCGCCGCAGGATAGGTGCTGGACGGCGGGGCAGGGCCGGGGCAAAACCGGCACCATGACATCTGCTCCCGCCATCATCCTCGCGCGCCCGCAACTGGGCGAGAATATCGGTGCCGCCGCCCGCGCCATGGCCAATTTCGGCCTTTCCGACCTCAGGCTCGTGGCCCCGCGCGATGGCTGGCCCAATGAGCGGGCATATTCGATGGCGGCCGGCGCCCTTGCCATCGTCGAGGCGGCGCAGGTGTTCGAGACGCTGGCCGACGCGCTGGGCGGACTTCAGACCGTCTATGCCACCACGGCCCGGCTGCGCGGCGTGGCCAAGCCGGTGCTGACCCCGGCCGAGGCCGCCAGCCGGTTGCGCGCCGCCGCAGATGGTGGCGCGAAAACGGGGCTTCTCTTCGGCTCCGAGCGCTCGGGCCTCGACAATGACGAGGTGGCGCTGGCCACCGCCATCATCACCATCCCGACCAGCCCGGATTTCTCCTCCCTCAATCTGGGGCAAGCCGTGCTGCTCAACGCCTATGAGTGGTGGAAATCGGGCGATGCCACCCCGGCCGAGCAGATCGAGCATAGCGGCTTCGCCGTGCCCGCCAGCCGGGCCGACATGATCCACCTGTTCGAGCATCTGGAGGATGAGCTGCTCAAATCCGGCTTCCTCTACCCGCCCGACAAGGTGGGGCAGATGCGGCTCAACCTCAGGGCCATGCTCAACCGGGCCGATCTGACCGATCAGGAGGTCCGCACCTTGCGCGGGGTGATTGTGGCCCTGACCAAGGGCAAGCACCGCAAATCGGAGGGAAATTAGGCCCGCCGCCCGACTCGCATTTCCGTCCCGAACCCCCTATATCGCCCGTGGGAGTCCGGTTGCGGGCGAAGCACTCGCCAACCCGGTCAGGTCCGGAAGGAAGCAGCCGTAACGAATCCGCTTCGGGTCGTGGCCGGGCTCTCACCTGTCCATCAGGGCACTTATCCACAAATGCCGAGCCGAAACCCGCCGCGCGCGGCCGTGGCTTGCTATAGTCGGGCATGGACGAAACTCCGGACGACATCGCTGAGGGCCCCGGCCTGGGCCTCGACACGCCGCCGCAACCCTCGAGCCGCTCCGGGGCGGCCGAGCAATACCGCGTGCTGGCGCGCAAATACCGTCCCTCCGATTTCACCGGGCTGATCGGCCAGGACGCGCTGGTCCGCACCCTCAAGAATGCTTTCGCCACCGGCCGCATCGCCCATGCCTTCATGCTCACCGGCGTGCGCGGCGTCGGCAAGACCACGACGGCGCGCATTGTCGCCCGCGCGCTCAATTGCATCGGCCCGGACGGGACGCGGACCGAACCGACGATCCAGCCCTGCGGCCAATGCGAGCCCTGCCGCGCCATTGCCGAAAGCCGCCACGTGGACGTGCAGGAGATGGATGCCGCCTCGCGCACTGGCATTGACGACATCCGCGAGATTATCGAAGGCGTTCGTTACGCCCCGGCCTCGGCCCGCTACAAGGTCTACATCATCGACGAAGTGCACATGCTGTCGAAGCAGGCCTTCAACGGGTTGCTCAAGACGCTGGAAGAGCCGCCGCCGCATGTGAAGTTCATCTTCGCCACCACGGAAATCCGCAAAGTGCCGGTGACGGTGCTGTCGCGCTGCCAGCGTTTCGATCTCAGGCGGGTCGAGACGGATGTGCTGGTGCAGCATCTGGCGGGCATCGCCGAACAGGAACACGTCAAGATCGATGCCGATGCGCTGGCGCTGATCGCGCGCGCGGCCGAAGGCTCGGTGCGCGATTCCCTGTCGCTGCTCGATCAGGCCATCGCCCATGATGAAGGCGAGAGCATCAGTGCCGAAAGCATGCGTGGCATGCTGGGGCTTGCGGATCGCGGCCGTGTGCTCGACCTGTTCGAGAAAGTCATGGGCGGCGGAATCGCCGAGGCGCTGGCCGATCTCTCCGATCTTTACGATCGCGGCGCCGATCCCCTGCAGGTCATGCAGGATCTGATGGAGATCACGCATTTTCTCACGCGGCTGCGCGTGGCGCCCGATGCGCAAGGCTTCTTCGACGGCAGTTCGAGCGAAGCCAAGCGCGCCAGCGAGATGGCGGCCAAGCTGCCGGTGCCGGCGCTGACGCGCGCCTGGCAATTGCTGCTCAAGGGGTTGCTCGAAGTGCGCGATGCCACGCGGCCCATGGCGGCTTGCGAGATGGCGCTGATCCGGCTGGCCTATGCCGCCGAGCTGCCGCCGACCGACAGGCTGGTCAAGGATGTGATCGAGAATGGCGCGGCGCCGCGCGGGCAGGCCGGCGCATCCGCTGCACCCCGCCCTCCCCTTGAGGGAGGGCCGAAATTGGGTTCGCGTGGAACACGCGAAGACAATTTCGGGGAGGGGTCTTCTCTGTCGGCCGCTCGCGACCCCTCCCCGAAATTTGCTCCGCAGAATTCGACCCTCCCTCAAGGGGAGGGTGGAGCAGCACCGCGCCTCAGCAGCCTCGAAGATCTGGCCGCGCTAGCAGCGACGCATGGCGCGCGCATTCTCAAGGTGCATATCGAAAACGACATGCATCTGGTGGCGCTGGAGCCGGGGCGGATCGAGTTCCGCCCCTCCACCCGTGCGCCGCGCAGCCTGTCCGGCGATCTGGCGCAGAAGCTCAAGGAATGGACCGGCGAACGCTGGGTGGTGACGGTGGCGCGCGAAGGCGGCGCACCGACTTTGGCCGAAGCCAAGCGCAATGCGGTCACGGCGCGGCTCGAAAGCGTGATGGCGGAACCCATGGTGCGCGCCGTGCTGGATCGTTTTCCCGGCGCGGAAGTTGTTCGTGTGATTGAAAAGGAACCGGGTGTGGAGCTGGCGGCCAATGAAGGCGATGCCGATCCCATCGAGTTCGGAGGACGCGTGATGGAATTGTCCGATCTGTTCAAGCAGGCCAAAGCCATGCAGGAGAAGGCCGCCGAGATGCAGGCTCAGCTGGCCGGGATCGAGGTGGAAGGCACGGCCGGCGGCGGCATGGTGCGTGTGACCATGAGCGGAAAATCGGAACTGAAGCGCGTCAAGATCGATCCCTCGCTGATGAAGCCGGAAGAGGTGGAGATCGTCGAGGATTTGATTGTTGCGGCTTCGGCGGATGCCAAGTCCAAGGCCGAACGCAAGACGGCCGAAGAGATGCAGAAGCTCGCCAGCAGCATGGGCCTGCCGCCGGGCATGGGCATTCCGGGCCTTTAATCTCTATTAGGGCCACGACTCATTAAATCCACCATACGATAGCGGCGACGAGGCAGACGGAGGCGAGGAAGTTTCTGGCGAGCCTGTCGTATCGGGTGGCAATGCGTCGGAAGTCCTTGAGGCGGCAGAATGCGTTCTCGATGCGATGTCGTTGCTTGTAGGATTTTCTGTCGAAGGTGAAGGGCTGTTTGCGATTGGATTTGTTGGGCACGACGGCTTTGGTGCCGCGCTTACCAAGCCAATGGCGCAGATCGGCGCTGTCGTAGGCCTTGTCGCCGAGCATCTTCTTTGCTGCCTTGGCGCGCCGGATCAAGCGCTTGGCGGGCGGACAATCATGCGCCTGACCGCCAGTCAGAAGGATGGAAAGAAGACGGCCTTTAGCATCTGCGATTGCGTGGATTTTCGTGTTGCGCCCGCCGCGCGAGCGTCCAATCGCTTGGTTCTGTTCCCCCTTTTTCCGCCCGAGGCCGAGCGGTGTGCCTTGACGTGAGTGGAGTTGATCATTTGCGTGTCGCCGGATCGGCCACGTGCTGCAAGTTCGCGGAACAGCCGCTCCCAAACACCACGCTCCGCCCAGCGCACAAAGCGGTTGTAGATCGTGGTTGGCGGGCCGTATTCCGGCGGGCAGTCGCACCAGCGGCAGCCGCTCTTGATCACGTGCAGGATACCGCTGATCACGCGCCGGTCGTCGACCCGTTCCTTGCCACGCACATCTGTCGGCAGATACGGCTCAATCCGAGACCACTGTTCGTCGTTCAACCAAAACAGATTGCGCCGCATCCACCTCTCCGCTCCGAATCATCAAGAGCAGAGAATCGACAACCGATTCACGCAGCAACCTTTTTATTGGGTTTTCACCCTAGTTTGGCGCAATTCCGGACGGAAAACCGGCACCCACTTTTCCTGGAATTGCTTCAGAGAAAATTGTTCGGCCAGATCATCGTGCGCCACATATGGGCGGTGGGCGATCCGTCGAAGCCGAGGCCTTCTTCGGGCTGTTTGAAATTGCGGCCGATGATGTCCTCGAACAATTCCGGCTCGATGGCGACGTCGTCCTGGAAGGAATAGACGTCGTTCATCGTCACGATGCGGCAGGTCATGTACCAGCGATGCTCGCGGGCTTCGCGCATCTCGCGCTGGATGTGCGGCGGCGGCACGTAATCCTCGCCGAAATATTTCGTATAGGCTTCCGGGTAGCCATAGCCGACGCTCTCGTCCGGCAGGAAGCGCAGCGCCTGATGCTTCTCGATGGCCCAGGCCACTTCCTCGCTGACATAGGGGCGCACGAGCTGGGCGCTCCAATAGCCGTGATCGGTGCGGATGAGGCAGCCGTTGGAGATGTCGTGCAGCAGGCAGGCCATGACGATCTTCTCGTCGTGGCCGCCATCGAGCGCCAGCTTGGCGCTTTGCAAGAGGTGGTTGTAGGTGACCTTGCCGAAGCGGTAGCGGAAGAAATCGAGCAGGGTCGGCTTCTCCGGCATCTTCTCGAGCTTGGGCGTGTCGCCCATCATGAACACCGTGTCCGGGTCCATCTGCGCCAGCATTTCGCGCTCCAGCGCGCCGTCATTGGCGGCCATGGCGACGGGCGGCGGCAGCGTCATGCGGCGCTTGCCGGCCTGCGGATAGGTGTTGTCGTCGTCAGCCATGTCCAATCCTGTCGCTCGATGGGGATCACGGGGACCATGGCAAGCTTCGCCCGCGCCTGCTAGAAAAAACGGGATGGCAAATCATCCTGCGGGCCCCGAGATCGAGCGTCTGATCCAGCTTCTGGCGAAATTGCCGGGGCTCGGGCCGCGCTCGGCCCGGCGCGCGGCGCTGGTTCTCTTGAAAAAACGCGAGCTTTTGCTGGAACCATTGGCGGCGGCCCTGCGCGCGGCGGCCGACGCCATCACCACCTGCGAGATCTGCGGCAATCTGGACACGGCCTCGCCCTGCTCGCTGTGCCGCGACCCACGGCGTGAGACCCATGTTTTGTGCATTGTCGAGGATGTGGCCGATCTGTGGGCGCTGGAGCGGGCCGGCGTGTTCAAGGGCCGCTATCACGTGCTGGGCGGGGCGCTGTCGGCGCTTGATGGCGTGACCCCGGAGCGGCTCAATGTGAACGGGTTGCTTGCGCGCGTGGCCGACGGCGTCGAGGAAGTGATCCTGGCCATGAACGCGACCGTCGAAGGCCAGACCACGGCGCATTATCTGATGGACACGCTGGAGCCCACGGGCGTGACGATCACGCGGCTGGCCCATGGCGTGCCGGTGGGCGGCGAACTCGATTATCTCGACGAAGGCACCTTGAGCGCAGCGTTCAGCGCGCGGCGGTCACTTTAGGCGTCACGCTTTCGGCAGCGCCTTATTCTCATCCGGAGCGCTGAGTTCGACCTGTTCGATCGATGTCGCGCGGCTCGTGACTTTCTTGAGCGAGGTTTCGATCTCGCCGATATCCTTGTTGGTGCGGTCGAAATGGGTGCGCAGGGCGCCGATGCGATCGCCCAGCCGGTTCACATCGACCAGGAGCAGCGCCACCTCCTTCTGGATCTGATGGGCCTGCTCGCGCATCTTGGCATCGCGCATCAGTGTCTGGATGGTGTTGATCGCCAGCATGAAGACATGCGGGGAGACGATCACGACCTGGGCCCGGCGCGCGCGCTGCACCAGATCCGAGAAACTCGTATGCAGCTCGGCATAGATGGATTCCGAGCCCACGAACATCAGCGCCGGAGTTTGTGTCTCGCCCGGGATCAGATATTTCTCCGAGATGTCCTTCACATGCTTCTGGATGTCGGTGCGCATGCGGGCCGTTGCGGCCTTGCGCTCGTCATCCGTGGCCGCCGAGCGCAGCGCTTCATAGGCTTCCAGCGGGAATTTGGAATCGATGACAATGACCGCGCCCATATTGGGGATGCGAATGATGCAATCCGGCCTGCTGCCATTCGAGAGTGTGGACTGGAAGGCATAATGGTCCGGCGGCAGCTGGTCGGAGACGATGGCCTCCATCCGCTCCTGGCCGAAGGCGCCGCGGGTCTGCTTGTCGGAGAGGATTTCCTGCAAGCTGACGACATGGCCGGAGAGGGCGGCGACGTTCTTCTGCGCCTCATCGATGACGTTGAGCCGTTCGCCGATGCTGGAGAGGGTGGCCGCCGTCTTCTCCGCGGATTCGTGCAGGCTTTCGCCCATGCGCTGGGTCAGGCCGTCGAGCCGTTCGCTAAGCGCCTTCTGCAGCTGGGCCTGGGATTCGAGCGTCTGCTGGAAGCGGCCGGAGATTTCGCCCTGGGCAGCCAGCAGCGTGTCGAGGCGCGGGTCCGGGGGCACCGCCTCGGCCGGGGCGGGCCGGCTTCGAAGCACGGCAAAGGCGACGATCACCGCCGCCGCCAGAATGGCAAAACCCAGCAAAATCAAGGGCAAATCCATGTCGTCCTGCAAGGCGTGTCTTGACCCCGAAGGGCGGCTCGCCTATCTCCCAGCCATGAGCATTCGTCCTATCCTTACCGCGCCGGACCCGCGTCTGAAAGCCATGTCCGAGCCCGTCGAGAGCGTCGACGCGGAGATGCGCGCGCTGGTCGCCGACATGATCGAGACCATGTACGACGCCGACGGCATCGGCCTGGCGGCCATCCAGGTGGGTGTGGCCAAGCGTGTGCTGGTGATGGATATCGACCAGCGCGACGGCGAGAAGAACCCGCGCGTCTTCATCAATCCCGTCATCACCTGGGCCTCGGAGGAGACCGAGACCATGGAAGAGGGCTGCCTGTCGGTGCCCGAAATCTGGGACGACGTGGAGCGGCCGAAATCGATCAAGGCCGAATATCTGGACGGCGAGGGCAACAGGCAGACGCTCGAAGCCGATGGGCTGCTGGCCGTGTGCCTGCAGCATGAGATGGATCATCTGGACGGCATCCTGTTCCTGGATCACCTCTCCAAGCTGAAGCGTTCGATAGCGCTTCGGAAACTGACCAAGGCCAAGAAGCTGAAAAAGGCGGGCTGAGGCCATGACCCTGCGTCTGGCCTTTATGGGTACGCCCGATTTCGCGGCGCCGACCCTCGCCGAACTGGTGGGCCAGGGCCATCAGATCGCGGCCGTCTATTCCCAGCCGGCCCGGCCCAGGGGCCGTGGCCTCGCCGCCGAGTCCTCGCCGGTGGCGAAATTGGCCGAGGCTTACGATCTTCCCTTGCGCACGCCCCTGAGCCTCAAGGACGAGGCCGAGCAGAAAGCCTTTGCCGAGCTGGAGGTCGATGCCGCGATCGTCGTCGCCTATGGCCTCTTGCTGCCGAAAGCCGTGCTGGAAGCGCCGCGGCTTGGCTGCTTCAATTTGCACGGCTCGCTTCTGCCGCGCTGGCGCGGCGCCGCGCCAATCCAGCGCGCCATCATGGCCGGCGATGCGGAAACCGGCGTCATGGTCATGCGCATGGAAGAGGGGCTCGACACCGGCCCGGTGCTGATGGCCGAGCGCACCGATATCGGCCGCAAGACCTATGGCGAACTCCATGACGCGCTGTCGCGCCTCGGCGCCGATCTGATGGCGCGCGCACTGGCGGCGCTCGAACGCGGCAGCATCGACGCGAAGCCGCAAGCCGAAGACGGCGTGACCTATGCGAAGAAGATCACCAAAGCCGAGGCGCGCATCGACTGGTCGAAGCCGGCCGCCGAGATCGATTGTCTGATCCGCGGCCTTTCGCCGGTGCCGGGTGCTTGGTGCGAGGCCAGCGGCGAGCGGCTGAAAATTCTCTATGCCGAACCGGTGGCTGGAAACGGTGCGCCGGGCACGCTGCTGGATGATGACTTGACGGTGGCTTGCGGCGATGCTGCCCTGTCGCTGAAGCGCGTGCAGCGCGCGGGCAAGGGCGTGATGGAGGCCAAGGACCTCCTGCGCGGCTTCGCGCTGCCGAAAGGCACGAGATTGTCATGACCAGCCGGTTCCAGCGTTTCGCGCGCGAAATCAAGCAGGCCCGCAAGCGCAAGAAAGCACGTGAAACGGTTGATGTGACGGCGGACGGTTTCATCTTTTCCTGCCGCAAGGCGTCCGACACCATGCGCTGGGACGATGTGACGAAAATTTCGGCCGGCACGCATGCCATGATTTCGGGCGAAGTGTTCTTTGTTTTGATTGCGACGAAGAGTGCGGAGCTGGAGATCGACGAATTCGCCGAAGGCTTCAGCGGCTTCGAGATGGCGCTGACCGGGCGCTTTCCGGCCATCCGCGAGAAGATCGCGGCGCTGCAGATGAGTTCCTCGCGTGACGAAAGGCTGGAGGTCGTCTGGACCGCCGCCGCGCAATAGCCCCGTCATGCCGCGCTACAAACTCACCCTCGAATATGATGGCGGCCCGTTCCAGGGCTGGCAGCGGCAGGACAATGGCCCTTCGGTGCAGGGCGCGCTGGAAGCGGCGATCTTCAAACTCTCCGGCGAAACGGCGACGGTGACGGGTGCGGGCCGCACCGATTCCGGCGTGCATGCGCTGGGGCAGGTGGCGCATTTCGACCTCGAAAAGAGTTTCACCGCCGACAAGGTGCGCGATGCCTTGAACTATCATCTGCGTCCCGATCCGGTGGCGGTGCTGACGGCCGAAGAGGTGTCCGAAGAATTTCACGCGCGCTTTTCGGCCATTGGGCGGCATTACATGTATCGCATCGTCTGCCGGCGCGCGCCCTTGGTGATCGATCGCGGCCATGGCTGGCATGTGGTCCAGGCGCTCGATGCCGAGGCGATGCATCACGCGGCGCAGGCGCTGATCGGTAGCCACGATTTCACAACCTTCCGCGCCAGCGAATGCCAGGCGAAATCGCCGGTGAAATCGCTGGACAAATTGCGCGTGCGCCGCGCCGCCGATGAAGTGGTGATCGAAGCCTCGGCGCGCTCCTTCCTGCACAATCAGGTGCGCTCCATAGTGGGCACGTTGAAGCTGGTCGGCGAAGGCAAATGGAGCCGCCGCGATGTCGAGCGCGCGCTCAAGGCGGCGGATCGCAGCGAATGCGGGCCGGTGGCGCCGCCGGACGGGCTTTATCTGGTGCGCGTCGATTATTGAGGGCGTTCATCTGCTTTCGTCATGGCCGGGCTTGACCCGGCCACCCATCTGGCGCGTGTCGACGCGCCAAAGAATCTATCGCTCGCGGACGCTCGCGTGATGGGTGGGCGGCTCGGGGGCCGCCCATGACGATCAGGACAAATCCACCAGCTCGACCGTGCCGGGATCGATGGGCGTGCCGAGGAAAATTTCGCCGATGCGGGCGAAACGGTCGGGCGCATCGGTGACGAGAAAAATTGGCGGCGCGGTGTCCTGCGCGGCAGTTCTCAGCGTCGTTTCATCCAGCAATTTCTCGACGGCCGCAGCCGTTGTCTGTGCGCTGTCGACGATGGTGATGTCCGGTCCCGCGATCTGCGCGATCGCGTCTTTCAGAACCGGATAATGGGTGCAGCCGAGCAGCAGGCAATTCGGTTTCGGTACGGTCGCAAGCAGCGGATCGAGATAGCGGTGGATAATGGCCTCGGTGACGGGGCCGGCGGTTAAGCCTTCTTCGGCAATCGGTACGAAGAGCGGGCAGGCCTGCTGCACCACCGTCGCATTGCCGCGCTGTTCGATGGCGCGGGCATAGGCGCCGCCGCGCACCGTGCCTTCGGTGGCGATGACGGCGATGGGGCCTCGCGGTGAGGCCGCCAGCGCGGCTTCGGCGCCCGGTTCGATCACGCCGACGACCGGCAAAGGCGCAAGCGCGTCCTTGAGCGCGGGAAGCGAGACCGAGGCCGTGTTGCAAGCCACCACCACCATCTTCACGCCGCGTGCCGTCAGCGCATGCGCGGCCTGCAGCGCATAGCGGCGCACCGTGTCGGCGCTCTTGGTGCCGTAGGGAAGGCGCGCGGTGTCGCCCAGATAGACGAAGCGTTCATTGGGCAGGCGCGCCATCAGCGCACGCATGACGGTGAGCCCACCCATGCCGGAATCGAACACGCCGATGGGGGCGTCGTTCATGCCGGCGGCGCCGCGAAATAGGCGCTGAGGATTGCGGCGTAGATCGAAGTCAGCTTTTCAATTTCAGACAATGGCATGCATTCATCGACCTTGTGCATGGTCGTTCCCGGAAGGCCGATCTCGGCGACCGGGCAATGATCCTTGATGAAGCGCGCATCGGAGGTGCCGCCGCCGGTGGAGAATTCCGGTGCCTTGCCGGTGACGCGTTCGGTGGCTTTTGCCAGCAGGGCGGTGAAGGGGCCGGGTTCGGTGAGGAAGGCGACACCGCTGCAATTCGTGGTCACGGCGATCTCGCCGCCCATGCGCCCCGCGATCTCGGCTGCCTTGGCTTTCATGCGCGCGGTCAGCGTCTCCGGCGTGTGCAGATCGTTGAAGCGGATATTGCAGGCGGCGAAGGCTTCGGCCGGTGAGACATTCGAGGCCGGATTGCCGACATCGAAGGTGGTGAAGACCAGCGTCGAGGGCTCGAAATGATCGGTGCCGCCGTCGAGCGGATCGGCGGCGAGTTCGCTGACGAGTGTTGCGAGAATCGGAATCGGGTTGAGCGCACGCTGCGGATAGGCCGTGTGGCCCTGAACGCCGCGCACCGTGAACTCGATCCGCATGGTGCCGCGGCGGCCGATCTTGATGGTATCGCCGGAGGTGGCGGCAGAGGTCGGCTCGCCCACGACGCAATGATCGATGTGCTCGCCGTGTTCGGCCAGCCAGCCCAGCATCTTCTTCGTGCCGTTGATCGAGACGCCTTCCTCGTCGCCGGTGATGAGCAGGCTGATCGAGCCCTTGGGCGCGCCGCTTTCAAGCAGCTGCGCGGCGGCGGCGGCGAAGGCGGCGACGGAGGATTTCATGTCGGAGGCGCCGCGGCCATACAGCACGCCGCCCCGGATCTCCGCACCAAAGGGATCGGTGCTCCAGGCCTTGGCATCGCCCACCGGCACCACATCGGTATGGCCGGCGTAACAGAAATGCGGGGCTCCCGTGCCGAGGCGGGCATAAAGGTTTTCGACCGGCGCGGTGCCCGCGTCCTCGAACCGCAAGCGGTGGCAGACAAAGCCCAAGGGCCTGAGCGCGGCTTCGAGCACGGCCAGCGCGCCCGCATCCTTTGGGGTGACGGAGGGGCAACGGATCAGGGCCTGGCTCAGCGCGATGGGGTCGATGGTGCTCATGGCTTGCGATTTAGGCCGGGGCCTGGGCTATGGTCAATGAAACGACATCAATGAAGCATTGGCGGGAGGCCAAAACATGGCAGGGCGTCTGGACGGCAAGGTTGCGGTTATCACCGGGGCGGCGAGCGGCATCGGCCACGGCACGGTGGAGTTGTTTGCGAAAGAGGGCGCGAAGGTCATCGCCGCCGATATTGCCGATGATCGCGGGGCGCGGCTGGAAGAGGCGCATCAGGGCCAGGTCAAATATGTCCATTGCGATGTCACGGATGAAGCTCAGGTGGCGGCGGCTGTCGCCGCGGCCGAGAAAGAGTTCGGCCAGCTCGATGTGCTGTTCAACAATGCCGGGGCCGGCGGCGCGCGCGATGCGGCCGATGGCGTCACGGCCGAAGGATTCGATTCGGTCATGCATCTGCATTTGCGCGCGGCCCTGTTCGGGATGAAATATGCCGTGCCGGCGATGAAGAAGCAGGGCGGCGGTTCGATCATCTCGACAGCCTCGGTGGCGGGGCTGCAGGCCGGTTACGGGCCGCTGCTCTATTCCATTGCCAAGGCCGCGATCATCCACATGACCAAGGTCTCGGCTTCGCAGCTGGCCGAACACAATATCCGCGTCAATTGCATCTGCCCGGGCCTGATCGCGACCAACATCTTCGCGCAGGGTCTTGGCGTGCCGAGCCAGGTGGCCGATACGCGCCTCGAAGCCATTGCCGAGGCGGCCACGAATTCGCAGCCGCTGCATCGCGGCGGCCGGCCGCGCGACATTGCCGAAGGCGCGCTCTATCTCGCCAGCAACGGCTCGGACTGGGTGACGGGACAGGCGTTGACCATCGATGGCGGGCTGACGCTCGGGCCGCAGGGCATGGAGCAGATGGCCGCCTTCGCGCCGATCATCCAGGCGCTGGTGGGAAACGATCCGGACATGCTGGCGGCGCTGCAGGGCGGAGAGACGTAGGGAGCACGTTCTCTCCTCATTTTCCGTCATGGCCCGGACTGCGCCGGGCGATGACGGATGGGAGACGCGTTCTAATCTCTGAGCAACTCGTTGATCGAGGTTTTCGAGCGCGTCCGTTCGTCGACGCGCTTGATAATGACGGCGCAATAGAGCGAGGGGCTGTTGGGGCCACCGGGCAGATTGCCGGGCACCACCACCGAATAGGGCGGCACGCGGCCATAGACGATTTCGCCGGTGGCGCGATCCACGATCTTGGTCGACTGGCCGATGAAGACGCCCATCGAGATGACCGAGCCTTCGCCCACCACCACGCCTTCGACGACTTCCGAGCGGGCACCAATGAAGCAATTGTCCTCGACGATGACGGGACCGGCTTGTAGCGGTTCCAGCACGCCGCCAATGCCGGCGCCGCCGGAGATGTGGCAATGCTTGCCGATCTGGGCGCAGGAGCCGACCGTCGCCCAGGTGTCGACCATCGTGCCTTCGCCGACATGGGCGCCGAGATTGACGAAGCTCGGCATCAGCACCGCGCCCTTACCGATGAAGGCCGAGCGGCGGACGATGGCGCCGGGCACGGCGCGGAAGCCGGCAGCCTGAAAGCGCGCGGCATCCCAGCCGAGGAATTTCGAATCCACCTTGTCCCACCACGGCGCGCCGCCGGGGCCGCCTTCGATCGGCTTCATGTCGTTGAGGCGGAAGGAAAGCAGCACCGCCTTCTTCAGCCATTGATGGACCAGCCATTCATCCTTGAACTTTTCGGCCACGCGCGCCGTGCCGTTGTCGAGCGCATCGAGCGCAGCCTCGACGGCCTCGCGCACGGATCCGGTCGTCGCGCCATTGAGGCCGTCGCGGGCTTCCCAGGCGTCTTCAATGACGCGTTCGAGATCGGCAAGGTTGGTCATGGTTCAAATCCTGATCGTCTGAAGAAAATGGGCGAGGTCGTGTGTCTCGTGATGAATATGGCCCGGCGTCGCGGCCTCGCCATCGTTTTTGGAGGGCGCGTTCCAGATGCCCAGATCGTTGCGGCACCACACGGTGGTCAGCCCGCGGTCATGCGCCGGCAGAAGATTGCGCGCCGCATCGTCGAACATGGCGGCGCGGCCGGGCATGGCTCCGCGCGCGGCGATCGCATCATAGGCTGATGGATTGGGTTTGGGCACGAAGTCCATGACGCGGACATCGACGATGTCGCAAAAGAGATCGGCGACGGCCAGGCGTTCCAGCACCTTGGCGGCATAGCGGCCGCAATTGTTGGTGAAGACGAGGCGCGGGCCTTTGAGCCGCGCGAGCCCGGCGCGCAGTTTCGGATCGGCCTCAAGTTCCAGCGCATCGATATCGTTGACGTCGTCATGATAGGCGTCGGGATCGACGCCGTGATGGCGCATCAACCCGCCCAGCGTGCTGCCATAATCCTTGAGGTACTGTTTCTGAAGGTCCCAGGCCGCATCGCGTTCGAGGCCGGTGAGGCGCTGGACATAGAGGCAGATGCGCTCGGACATGGCGGCGTGGCGGGCCGCGTCGATGGAGTAGAGCGTGTGGTCGAGATCGAACACCCAGGTCTCGACATGACGGAAATCGGGTTCCGGCACGATTGTTTCGGGGGCGGGGCGCGTGTCCTGCATGGTTGCGAAAATGCGCGATAGGCCGCTCCCGCGCAAGCTGGCGTTAACGATTTGCCGCAGGGATTTTAGCGGCTTGGGTGCCCGCCCGTTCACCAAATCCCTTTATGCCGTCTTAATGGAGTTCGCGGGACAATTGGAGAACCCAATTTGTCTGCATGGGCGGGAGAAGCGTGTGACGGCCAAACGCAAGAAGCAGGGATCTGAGCAGCCGCGGCATCTGAGCCGCGAGGAGGTGCTGCGCCTGCTCGAAGAGCGTGGGCAGGAACTTCGCGAGGAGCTGGCCCACCGCGCCGACGCCGATCCCGAGGTGCTGGCCTTCATCGCGCGCGAGGGCTCGCTGACGGCGCGCCGGGCGGTGGCGGCCAACCCTTCGGCCAATGCGCAGACCAACCGGTTTCTCGCCGGCAGCCGCGATGCGGATGTGCGCGCCGAACTGGCCCGCAAGATCGGCCGGTTGCTGCCGGAGGTGTCGAACAACGCCTGCGCCGACGTGCAGACGCTGACGCTCGAGACGTTGCAGTGCCTGGCCGACGACCAGTTGCCGCGGGTGCGCCAGATCCTGGCCGAGGAAGTCAAGACGCTGGACTGCCTGCCGCGGCGCATCGCGCTCAAGATGGCCCACGACATCGAGATCGTGTCGGCGCCGGTTCTCGAATATTCGCCGCTGCTGTCGGATTCCGATCTCATCGACATCATCACCACGGCTCATGCGCGCCATGCGCTGGCCGCCATCGCCAGGCGCGAGAATCTGAGCGCCACTGTCTCGCAGGCGATTGCGGCGGCCATGGATGTGCCGTCGGTGGCGGCGCTGCTCAAGAATGCCAGCGCGCAGATCCGCCAGAAGACAATGGACAAGATCATCGAGCAGGCCGAACGCATCCGCGATTGGCACCGGCCGCTGGTGCTGCGCGAGGACCTGTCGCAACGCGCGATCCGGCGCATTGCCAGCTTCGTCAGCGCCGCGCTGGTGGATCAGCTTGCCGGTCGCGTCAATCTCGACGAGGACACGCGCGAGTTTCTGCGCCAGCGCATGCAGGACCGGATCGATCGCGACGACGAGGTCGGCGATGCGGTGGCGGTTGTGGCCGCGCGCCATCGCGACGGCACGCTGGATGACAAATTCGTTGTCTCCGCCGCACAGGACGGCCAACGCGACATCGTCGTGCAGTCGCTGGCGCTTCTGGCCGGCGTGCCGAAGGACGATGTGCACCGCATTCTCGAATCGCGGCTCGCCAAGCCCGTCACCGCGCTGGTGTGGCGCGCGGGGCTTTCGATGCGGGTGGCGTTCAAGATCCAGACCTTCCTTCTGCGCCTGCCCGCGGGCGAGGTGCTGCCGGCGCGCCAGGGTGTGCACTTCCCGCTCAGCGAAGACGAGATGCGCTGGCATCTGAGCTATTTCGGGCTGGACGATTAGAATCCTATTGCGGCAGACGTAGCGGCGGCAGCAGGCCGTCCTCGCTGACATGGGCGGTGAAGCCGCTGCGTCCGCGCGTATCGGTTGTGGCAAAGCCCGCCGCCGTCAGGCCGCGCGTCTTGCAGTCGCCGCGCTTTTCGATGTCGAACGCGACAGAGGCGATGCAGAATTCCGTTTTGCCGGTGACGATCCGTTCGCCGTTCTTGCGCTCGACCAGAAGATAGATGTGGTTGGCCTGGAGCGCGGTCGTCAGTGCGCGGACGCAGGCGCCGGCCGCCATCTGCCACCAGCCGCGCGTGGCCCACGCCTTGCCGCGCCTGAAGGCCAATGCGGTCCACAATGTCTCATTCGTATCGTTGCAAACCGAATAGCCGGCCGGTGCGGCCACCTTCATGGCATCGGTTTCGAGCGCATCGAACAGGGCCGCGGTGCCGGCATCCGCCGCCATTTTCATCCGTATACGGAATTTATCGAGCGCCCGGTCGAGCCCGCCCTCGCCGGTGCCGATATGATAGCCAAGATCGGCGAGCAGGCGGGCGAGCCCCGCGCGGCTTGCATCGGATGCTGTCGCGAAGCGCGGCGACTGGGTGAAGGTGGTGGTCCAGTCTGTCTGGCCGCCGGGTTCGAGGCGCCGGAAGGGCACCGTATAGGCATCGCTCTTGCCGCAGCGATCGGCTCCCGCCGGTGTCTCCAGCGTGAAATCGGTGTCCTTGACGCAGAGCGGCAGCGTGCCGCCCCAATCATGCGCCGGGCCGTCATGCGCCTGGGAGGTGTGGGCATAAACGAAGGTATCGGGGCCAAGATCGTGCCCGATCGCGGTCGCGCAGCCGCCGGGAATGAGGCGTGTCCAGCCCTTGGTGGTCACCGTGCCGTCCGTCGCCGTGCCGCTGGCGGCGTAGAGAATGTAGCTCGTGCGGTTGCACAGGCGCAGCGCCGCGTCCGCAGGCGTGGCCAGGCTCGCAGCCGCGCACAGAATCAGGGCTGCGGTAAGCCAGCGCATCGGCTATCCGGCCGTTATCAGCGTTCCGGCGCCATGCTCCGTGAAGAGTTCGAGCAGCAGCACATGGGGAATGCGTCCGTCGAGAATGACGGCGGCGGAGACGCCGGATTCGACGGCTTCGATGGCGGTCTGGATCTTGGGGATCATGCCGCCCGAGATCGTGCCGTCCGCGATCAGGCCGCGCGCATCGGCGACACTCAGTTTCGAGAGCAGCTTGCCGTCGCGATCGAGCACGCCTTCGACATCGGTGAGGAGCACGAGGCGCGCCGCATTCATGGCGCCTGCCACCGCGCCGGCCACGGTGTCGGCATTGATGTTGTAGGTCTCGCCCGCCTTGCCGACGCCGATGGGCGCGATCACGGGGATCAGGTCCGAGCGCATGATGTTCTTGAGCACGTCGGGATTGACCGTTTCCGGTTCGCCGACAAAGCCGAGATCGATGGTTCTGGTTTCGCCGGTCTTGGGATCGGTCTTGGTGCGTTCGAGCTTGCGGGCGACAATCAGATTGCCGTCCTTGCCCGAGACGCCGAGCGCCCGCCCGCCGGCCGCATTGATGCCGCTGACGATGGCCTTGTTGATCTTGCCGGTCAGGACCATCTCGACCACCTCGATGGCGGCGGCATCGGTGACGCGCAGTCCGTCGATGAATTCGGAATGGATCGAGAGCTTCTTGAGCATGGCCCCGATCTGGGGGCCGCCGCCATGGACGACGACGGGATCGATGCCCGTCTGCTTCATCAGCACGATGTCCTGGGCGAAATTGTGCGCGACGCTCTCTTCCATGGCGTTGCCGCCATATTTGACGACGATGGTCTGGCTGTCATAGCGCAGGATATAGGGCAGCGCCTCGACCAGCACGCGCGCCGTCGAACGCCAGCGTGCCATCACGCGAAGGTTGCGGTCGTGGCTGTGATCGTCCGGCTGCGTCATGACCTATTCCCAAAAACCGCGGGCGTTATAGCGTAACGCTCAGGATGCCACCAGCGCGGCCAGGTGCCGCCTGAGCGGCTCGATCCCCTCGCGGGTCTCGGCCGAGGTGACGAGAACTTCAGGATATGCGGCGGTATGGCCCGCGATCTGGCCCATCACCTGGGCGATGGCGGCCTCGCGCTCGGAGGCCTTGAGGGTGTCGATCTTGGTCAGGGTGATGACATAGGAGACCGCGGCCTGGTCCAGCATGGCCATCACCTCGCGGTCGGTATCGCGGACGCCGCGGCGCGAATCGATCAGCAGCACCACGCGCCTCAGGCTCGCCCGGCCCCTGAGATAGGTCGAGATCAGGTGCTGCCATTCGGCCGCCATCTGCTTGGAGATCTTGGCGTAACCATAGCCCGGCAGGTCCACCAGCATCAGCAGGCCACCCAGATCGAAGAAATTGATCTGGCGGGTGCGGCCCGGGGTCTGCGAGACGCGGGCCAGCGCATTGCGGCCCGTCAGCGCGTTGACGAGGCTCGACTTGCCGACATTGGAACGGCCGACAAAGGCGAATTCCGGCAGGCTGTCGGGCGGGATCATCTCGACCTTCGCCGCGCCGGCCACGAACTCGCAGGCGCCCGCGAACAGCTTTCGCACGCGCTCGGCTTCACGGGCGTCTGCGGCCGCGTCGATCTCGGGGCCGTTCTCGCTCATGTCAGGTGCCGGGCTTGCCGGAGAGCCGCTTCATCAGCCCGCGCAGTCCCAGATTGTCGAAGAGATGCACCTCGACGCCCTGCCGGGTCATCACCACATATTGCTGGGCCGCGGTGAGAAGGTTGTTCCAGGTCCAGTAGACGACAAGGCCCGCCGGGAAGCCCGCCATCATGAACATGAAGATCACCGGCATGAAGGCGAACATCTTGGCCTGTACCGGATCGGCCGGCGTCGGGTTCATCTGCGTCGACAGGAACTGGGTGAAGCCCATCAGGATCGGCCAGATGCCGATGGAGATGAAGGCCGGGATCCACAGCGGCACGTGATAGGGCAGAAGGCCGAAGAGGTTGACGATCGAGGTGGGATCGGGCGCGCTGAGATCGTGGATCCAGCCGAAGAACGGCGCGTGCCGCATCTCGATGGTGATGTAGAGCACCTTGTAGAGCGAGAAGAACACCGGCATCTGAAGCAGCATCGGCAGACAGCCGGAGACCGGATTGGCGCCTTCGCGTTTGTAGAGATCCATCATCTCCTGTTGCTGTCGCGCCTTGTCGTCGGCGAAGCGCTCCTTGATCTTGTTCATCTCCGGCTGCAGCTTCTTCATCTTGCTCATCGACTTGTAGGAGGCGTTGGCAAGCGGGAAGAAGGCGGCCTTGATGACGACAACGAGCATCAGGATGGCGACGCCGAAATTGCCGACATAGTGATAGAAGGTGTCGAGCAGCCAGAAGATCGGCTTCGTAAAGAACCAGAACCAGCCCCAATCGACGGCGAGGTCGAAGCGCGCGATGTGCAGCGTCTTGGCATATTGGTCGAGGATGGAGACGACCTTGGCGCCGGCGAACATGCGCTGGGTCAGATCGATCGTCTTGCCCGGCGCGATGGTCTCGGCGTCGAGGCGGTAATCGGCCTGATAGGCCTTGTCGTCCTTGGCGCCCGTGGAGGCGTTGGAGGCGCGATAGGCGGCATCGAATCTGGCGTTCTGCGGCGGGATGACGGCGGCCATCCAGTATTTGTCGGTGATGCCGATCCAGCCGCCGGTGGAATTGAAGGTTTGCGGCGGCTTGTCGTCCTTGAAGTCGGAATAGGTCGCATCCTTGAGCGAGCCGTCGGCGACACCGACAAAGCCTTCATGCAGGATCCAGGTCGAGTGCATCGCCGATTTCTCGACGCCCTCGCGCGCCACATAGGCGTAAGGATAAAGCGTGACGGCTTTGCCGCTGTTGTTGGCGACGCTGTCATGCAGGGTGAACATGTACTGGTCGTCGACCGAAATGGTGCGCGTGAAGACGAGGCCCTGGCCATTGTTCCAGGTCAGCGTCACCGGCGTCTTCGGCGTCAGCGCATTGGTGCCGGCCTCGGTCCATTGCGAGTCGGCGCCAGGCACCTTGACGTTGGGATCGGCGGCCACCCAGCCATGCACGGTGTAATAGGGATGGGCCGTCTTCGCCGGCGACAGGAGCACGATCTCCGGGCTCTTCTTGTCGACGGTGTCGTGATAGTGCTTGAGGCGCAGATCGTCGATGCGCGCGCCTTTGAGCGCCAGCGAGCCGTCGACCGATGGCGTATCGATGGCGATGCGCGGGCCGCTATCGGCGATGGCCTTGGCGCGGCTCAGCGTCGTGGACGCTTCCGCCATGCCCGATTGCGGTGTCGACGGCGCTGCAACGCCCATCGGAGCCGCCGGGGCCTTGCCGATGCTCTGTTCGGTCTTGTGCTGTGCGGCGGCCTTGTGGGCGGCCTCCTGCGACTTCATCTGCGGATTGGCGATAAGATACTGCCAGCCAAACAGCACGGCGGCGGACAACACAATGGCCAGGATCAGATTGCGGTTTTCGCTCATCGAACTCTTTGAACTCTATCTGGCGGGCGGAACGGGATCGAAGCCCGACGAACCGCCGAGCCAGGAGATGGGATGGCAACGGCCGATGCGTTTGAGGGCCAGCCACAGCCCCTTCACCGGGCCGTGAATGTGCAGGGCTTCCAGCGCATAGGCCGAGCAGGTCGGCTGGTGGCGGCAGGAGGGCGGCAGAAGCGGCGAGACGACGTGGCGATAGGCATGGATCGGCAGCACCAGAAGGGCCACGGCCACGCGCCGCACCAGCCCGAAGGCCGGGGGCGGCAAAGCGGATGCGGCTCTGGACTGATGGTCCGTCACATGGTCCGTCACTGGGGCTCTCCGGCGTCTGCTTTGCCGAACGGGGCGCGCGCCCCCGCCATTCTGGCCTGGGCCGCCTTGAGTGTGCTGGCGAGATCGGCAAGCAGGCCGTCGAAAGGCCGGCTCAGCGTCTCGCGCCGGGCGACCAGAACATAGTCATTGCCCTCCTGCCCATAAAGGGGGAGCAAGGCCGCAGCTGCAGCCCTGAGGCGACGCTTGGCCCGATTGCGCTCGACGGCCCCACCGACCTTGCGGCTGGCCGTATAGCCGACGCGCACCCGGCCGGTCGCGGATTTGGCGGCCGGGGTCGGGCAGGTCTCGAGGATCAGGGAGGCGGAGCGGCGCCGCAGGCCGCGCTGGGCACGCAGGAAATCGGCGCGGGTCTTGAGGCGGTCCATGGTCAGGCCGGGTTCCGGCCCTGGCTCCTGCGAGGGCTGACCCGCAGGCAGGCGGTCGGGCTTTGGGTTGTCCCTCAGGCCGACAGCTTCTTGCGGCCGTGGGCGCGGCGGCGGGCGATGATCTGGCGACCGCTCTTCGTCGCCATGCGCGAACGGAAGCCATGACGCCGTTTGCGGACAATCTTGCTGGGCTGATAAGTGCGTTTCATGGCTCACATCTCCTCTAGGGCCGGCAAATCCGACCCCCCAAAGGGAGCCGGGTTTCTAAGCAGCCCGGCGGGCGGTGTCAACGCCCGGATGGCCGGAAAAAGCCGGAAAGCGTCGGTCCGGGCCGGTTTGGGTCAAGATTCTGTTTCGGCAAAAGAAAAGGCCGGCCGGAAGGGAGCCGGCCGGCCCAGGAAAGCGCCGCGGCCCGGGGCTGAGCCCGGGCCGGGCAGGGGGGATTTTTACTTCCAGGCGCCCGGGAGGGTCTTCACCCAGGAGGCTTCGATCTGCTTGACGACGCTGTCCGGCAGCGGGACGTAGTCGAGCTTCGCCGCGTCCTTCTGGCCGTGGCGGAGCGACCAGTCGAGGAAGGTCAGGACATTGTGGTTCCGCTCGGCCTTGTATTCCGGGCGCATCAGCATGTAGGTCGCCGCGGTGATCGGCCAGCTGGTGGCGCCAGGCTGGTTGGTCAGGATCAGGTAGAAATCCTTGGTCTTGGTGAAGTCGGCATGCGCGGCCGCGGCCTGGAACGCCGCCATGGTCGGCTTCACGGTCTTGCCGTCCATGTTCTTCATGTCCATGTAGGTCATGTGGTTCTGCATCGCATAGGCGAATTCCACATAACCGATCGAGGCATTGGTCTGCTGGACGTTGGCGGCCACACCAGCATTGCCCTTGCCGCCCAGGCCGACCGGCCACTGCACGGAGGTGTCGGAACCGACATTCTTGTTCCACTCGGGGCTGACCTTGGCCAGGTAGTTGGTGAAGTTGAAGGTCGTGCCCGAGCCGTCCGAACGATGGACGACGGTGATCGCCAGATCGGGCAGCTTCACGCCCGGGTTCAGCTTCGCGAGGGCCGGATCGTTCCACTTGGTGATCTTGCCGAGATAGATGTCGGCCAGCGTCGGGCCGTCGATCTTCAGCTCACCGGCCTTGATGCCCGGCAGGTTGATCACCGGCACGATCGAGATGATGACCTGCGGGAACTGCACCAGGCCGCGCTTGTCGAGGTCTTCCGGCTTCAGCGGCTTGTCGGAATTGCCGAAATCGACCGTCTTGTTGGTGATCTGCTGAATGCCGCCGCCCGAGCCGATGGCCTGATAGTTGACGGCCGTACCGGTCTTGGCGTGGTATTTTGCGGCCCAGACCGACAGGACCGGGTAAATGGCGGTGCCGCCGGCACCGTTCAAAGTCGTCCCGGCAACCGCGGGAACCGACGCGAGTACAACCGTCGCGGCCAGCGCCGCAGTAAGATGTCGAAGCATCCTTGCCTCCGATAATGGTTTGAAATTGGAACTCAGATGGGCACTCATCCCGGCTGGCGATAGGCCCGCAATGTTACGCGTCGGTGACGGTGGGCATGAAATAAATGTGACAGGGCGAATTCATCCACAGAAGGGGCGGGAAATGCAGGACAATGTTGCCGAAGTGCCACGGTCGAAGCCTCCCGGACGCCGGCTCCGCCGCTTCCTGCCGCTGGCGATCCTGGCGGCCGGATTTGCTCTGTTCTTCGCCCTCGGCCTGCAGCACCAGCTCTCCCTCAATGCGCTGAAGGCCCATCGCGCCTTTCTCGAGAGCTGGGTGACGGCGCATCCCTATCAGGCCATGGCCGCCTTCGCGGGCGTCTATATTGCGGTGGTGGCGTTCTCCATTCCGGGCGCCGCGGTGCTGACGCTGGCCGGCGGCTTTCTCTTCGGCACCTGGCGCGGCGGGGCGCTGATCGTGGTGGCGGCCACCATCGGCGCGACCATTGTTTTCCTGGCGGCGAAAACGGCGCTGGCCGGGCTCCTTCGGGCGCGCATGGGCGGGCGGATCGCGGCGATGGAAGACGGCTTCCGCGCCAATGCGCTCAGCTATCTTCTGGTGCTGCGGCTGGTTCCGGCCTTTCCCTTCTTCCTCGTCAATCTCGCGGCGGGGCTGCTCGGCGTGCGGCTCGGCACTTATGTTCTGGCGACCGCCATCGGCATCATTCCCGGCACGCTTGTTTATGCAGGCCTTGGTAACGGGCTCGGTGCTATCTTCGATGCGGGCGGCACGCCCGATCTCGGCCTCATCTTCAAGCCGCAAGTGTTGTGGCCGCTGATCGGGCTCGCGGTGCTGTCCGTGCTGCCGATTGTCTGGCGCAGCGTTCGCCGCAAATCCGGGACGGACTGAGTATGGATACGATCAAGCCCGATATCTGCGTCATCGGCGCCGGCTCGGCCGGGCTGTCGGTGGCGGCGGGCGCGGCCCAGCTCGGCCGCAAGACCGTGCTGATCGAATCCGGCAAGATGGGCGGCGATTGCCTCAATGCCGGCTGTGTGCCCTCCAAGGCATTGCTGGCCGCCGCGCGCGTGGCGCAGACCGTGCGCGAGGCCGCCGCGTTCGGCGTCAAGACCGGCGCGCCCGAGATCGACGGCGCGGCGGTGCATGCCCATATCGCCAGGGTCATCGCCCAGATCGCGCCCAATGATTCGCAGGAGCGCTTCGAAAAGCTCGGCTGCACCGTGATCCGCGCCCCGGCGCAATTCACCGATCCGGGCACGCTGGTGGCGGGCGGCACCAGAATCCGCGCGCGGCGCTTCGTGATCGCGACGGGATCGCGGCCATCCGTGCCGGCGCTGCCGGGCCTCGCCGATGTTCCGCACTTCACCAATGAGACCATCTTCGAGAAGAATTTCATTCCGTCGCATCTTCTGATCATCGGCGGCGGGCCGATCGGCTGCGAGATGGCCGAGGCGCACCGAAGGCTCGGCAGCGCGGTCACCCTCGTCGAGGCCACGCGCCTCCTGCCGCGCGACGATGCGGAAGCCGCCGGCGTCGTGCGCGACGCCCTGATGAAGGAGGGCGTGCGCATCTTCGAAGGCGCGCAGGCGACCTCGTTCCGTACGGTCGAGGGCGGTGTCGAAGCGCAGATCGTTACCCCGCATGGCAGCGAGATTATCAGGCCCAGCCACCTCCTGATCGCGGTGGGCCGCAAGCCCAATCTCGAAGGGCTGGGGCTCGAACGCGCCGAGATCGAATGGGAGCCGAACGGCATCAGCGTCGATCACCGTCTGCGCACGACCAACAAGCGCGTCTATGCCATCGGCGATGTGGCCGGCAGTCCGCAATTCACCCATGTTGCCGGCTATCAGGCCGGGCTTGTGATCCGCCATGCGCAGTTCCGCCTGCCGATCCGCGCCGATTATTCTCGCGTGCCACACGTGACCTATACCGATCCGGAGCTGGCGCAGGTGGGCCTGACCGAGGAGGCCGCGCGCGCCGCCGATAGCCGCGTGCGCGTGACCCGCGCCTCCTTCGCCGAGAACGACCGCGCCGTGGCGATGCGTGAGGGCCGCGGTTTTGCCAAGCTGGTGGCCGATCGGCACGGGCGGTTGATCGGGGCGACGATTGTGGGGCCCCGGGCCGGCGAGCTGATTGCGGGGCTGGGCCTTGCCATCGGCCAGGGGCTCAAGCTTTCGACGCTGGCCGGGCAGGTGATCGCCTATCCGACCCTGGCCGAGATTTCGAAGCGCGCCGCGGGGGCCCATTTCACACCGGCCCTGTTCAGCGGTCGCACGCGGGCGCTGGTGCGGGTGCTTTCCTGGTTCGGCTAATATACGCGTCATCCGGCTTCTTTTCGCCCCTTTGTCATGCTCTATGACGGCATGCCGGGGACAGTTCGCGCACGCGTGGGGGACGCTTGGGGGCTCGTTGCGCATAGCCTCTCCGGACGGTTGCTGCTGCTGACGCTGGCCTTCGTGATGATCACCGAGGCCGTGATCTTCTTCCCGACCATCGCGCGCTATCACAGCGCCCTTCTGGAAAACCATATCGAATCGGCCGAGATCGCCATCCTGCCCTTCACCGAGGCAGGCGGCGGGGAATTGTCGGCCGGCTTGCGCCGCGAGCTTCTGGCGCGCGCCGGGGCCAGCGCCGTGATGCTGAAGCGGCCCGACCAGCGCGAACTCTTCCTCGTCACGGCGATGCCGCCCAAGATCAATCTCACCATCGATCTGCGCAATCGCGGCTTCTTCACCGAGATCTGGCGCGCGGTCGATTGTCTTGCGAATGGCGGCGACCGTGTGCTGCATGTGATCGCGCCGACGCGCATCAAGGGCGCCGAGACCATCGAGGTGATTGTCGGCGAAAAGCCGATCCGCGCGGCGCTGCTGGATTATGCGCAGCGTATCCTGCTGCTGGCGCTGATCCTCTCCGCCGTCACGGCGGTGCTGGTGTTCTTCAGCCTCTATTTTATCTTCGTGCGGCCGATGCGGCGCATTGCGCAGGCCATGATCGCCTTTCGGGCCAATCCCGAAGATGCTTCGCGCATCATTGCCGCCTCCAAGCGGCGCGACGAGATCGGCATTGCCGAGCGCGAACTGGGCGCGATGCAGCGCGACATTTTTGGCTTCCTGCAGCAGAAGGCGCGGCTGGCGGCTTTGGGCGCAGCGGTGGCGAAAATCCAGCACGACCTCAGAAACATTCTCTCCAGCGCGCAACTCGCCTCGGACCGTCTGGCGGCGGTGGACGATCCGGTGGTGCAGCGTCTGGCGCCGCGGCTTGTGGCCTCGATCGATCGCGCCGTGGCGCTCGCCACCAACACGCTGCGCTATGGCCGCGCCGATGAGACGCCGCCGATGCGCAAACGCTTCGCGCTCGCGCCATTGATCGACGAAGCGGGCGGGGCCGCGCGCGCCAGCGTCTCCGGCAAGAGCGTGTTCACCGTCAATGCGGTTGCGTCCGATCTTGAGATCGACGCCGATGGCGAACAGCTTTATCGCATTCTCCTCAATCTGATGCGCAATGCCGCCGAAGCGGTGGCGGAAGGCGGCACGATCCGCGTCGAGGCGGTGCGTGAACGCCGCCATGTGCTGATCGATATCGCAGATGACGGACCGGGTATTGACGGCGAGTTGGCGGCGCGTCTGTTCCAACCCTTTGCCAGCGCGGCGCGGCCGGGCGGCACGGGGCTCGGTCTCGCCATTGCGCGCGATCTGGCGCGCGCCCATGGCGGCGATGTCACGCTGGCCGGGACGGGCCCCGAGGGCACGCGCTTTCGTATTGATATTCCGGACCGGGAGAGCTGAGCATGGCGTGGGATCCAAAGATCTATCTGAATTTCGGCGAACACCGCACGCGGCCGGCGGCAGAATTGCTGGCGCGTGTCGATGTCGAGACGCCAGAGCATGTCGTCGATCTGGGATGCGGGCCGGGCAATTCGACGGCGCTGCTCGCCGCGCGCTGGCCGGAGGCAGAGATCACGGGTGTCGATTCTTCGCGCGAGATGCTGGCGGCCGCGCGCAAGTCGGGCGTGGATGCGCAGTGGCGCGAAGCCGATGTGGCGATATGGGCGCCGGACGAGCCTCACGATGTCGTCTTCTCCAATGCGACGCTGCAATGGGTGCCGGACCATCGCACGCTGTTGCCGCGATTGATAGAAAGCGTGGCGCCGGGCGGTATGTTCGCCATGCAGGTGCCGCGCAATTTCAGCGAGCCCGGCCACACCTTGATTCTGGAGGTGGCGAAGGGGAAGCCCTGGGCGCACAAGTTCGAGAATGTTCGTGACTGGCATCATGTGCTGGCTCCGGAAGAGTATTTCGACGTGCTGGAGGCCCATGCCGCTTCGCTCGATATCTGGGAGACGCGGTATTGCCAGGTGCTCGAAGGCGAGGATGCGGTGCTCAACTGGATGAGCGGCACCGGCCTTCGCCCCTTCGCGCAGGCGTTGGACGACGCGGAACGCGCGGAATTCCTTGAAGAGTATCGCGCTGCCTTGGCGCGCGCTTATCCCCGGCGGGAGAGCGGGGTCACGCTTTTTCCCTTCCAGCGCCTGTTTCTGGTGGCGCGGGCGCGTGGCTGATCAATTTGGGCTGATCGCAATTTCGTGGATTTAGGTCAGATGGTGTTTGCAGCGTGACGCTTCAAGGGGCACGCGAAGATTTTTTTCGACAGCTGCGGTGAGGCGGACTAGCCTTTCCCCATGGCGGGACCCGGGACACGCAATCTCATCACCGATGTGGCAGGGCTGACAGTTGGTCAGGCCGAGGACGAAGCCGTGCGCACGGGCGTTACCGTGCTTCTGGGCGACGAACCCTTCATGGCCGTGGGCGATATTCGCGGCGGGGCGCCGGGCACGCGCGACGTTGAGGCGTTGGAGCCTGTCAGTCTGGTCGAATCCATCGATGCCATTTGCCTCGCCGGCGGTTCGGCCTTCGGGCTCGATGCACCGGGCGGGGTGCAGAGCTGGTTGAAAGCGCAAGGCCGCGGTTTCCAGATCGCGCCGGGCGCGCCGCTGGTGCCTGTGGTGTCGGGCGCGATCCTGTTCGATCTCGCCAATGGCGGCGACAAGGAATGGGGCGCGATGCCGCCCTATCGCGCACTGGGCGAACAGGCCGCCAGCGATGCCAGTGGCGATTTCATGCTGGGCAATGCCGGGGCCGGTTTCGGCGCCATTGCCGGGGCCTACAAGGGCGGGATCGGCAGCGCCTCCTGGGTGACGGAAGACGGTTTCACGGTCGGCGCGCTGGTGGCGGTGAACGCGGTCGGCTCGCCGGTGATGCCGGGCTCCGACGCGTTCTGGGCGTGGCCCTTCGAGCAGGGCGGCGAGTTCGGCGGGCGGCGGCCGATGGATATGATGCCGGTCGGCTCCGAGATGCCGCGCGACATGAAGGGCGCGGTGCGCCCCGGCGAGAACACGACCATCGCCATCGTCGCCACCGATGCGGTGCTGAGCAAGGTCGAGCTGAAGCGGCTGACCATCATGGCGACGGATGGCTTTGCGCGCGCGCTGCGCCCCGTGCACACGCCCTTCGACGGCGATCTGCTGTTCGGTGTTTCGACCGCGAAGAAGAAGATCGGCAAGGCGCGGCCGCGCGATGTGATGCGGCTCGGCCATGTTGCTGCCGATTGTCTGGCGCGGGCCATTGCGCGTGGTGTTTACGAAGCCCGGACATTGGGCAGCGTCCAGAGTTATCGCGAGAGATTTCCCGAAAGCCGTTGAGAGATCAGAACGCCATGGGCGAGGCCTTCAGCTTGTCGCGGCACGACTTTGCGACGGCGGATGGCGCGATTTCGGCCTGGAAGACGACCGCAAAAGAAAAAGGCGCGGGATGCCGATCCCGCGCCTTTTCTCTTTGATGTCCTGATATTCAGCGCACGTAGACGCGAACCTCCGGCGCCGCGATCGACGGGTCGGTCGAGGACGAGATGCCCAGGCGCGCGCCCGGCACGCCCATATCCGTCATCGCCCTGAGCACCTGCTGGGCATGGCGCTGGGCCGCGGTCTGGGACAGCTGCACGGCGGCGGCGGTGCCCTGGGTCGGCGACACGGCCACCACCGAGAAGGTGGCGTTGGGCCGCGACTGCAGGGCCTCGTTCAGCGCCGTGTAGAGGATCTGCTGAAATTCGACATTGCGGTGGTCGAAGCGGATCGTGACCAGCGGGGTGCCGGCCGGAGCCGAACCATAGGCCACGGGCGACGGGCCCGACGCGCCCAGCGCGCTGCCATAGAGCTCGCCATTCTTGATGGCCGCCGACAGCGTCGTCAGATTGGAGCGCTCATTGGCGACATAGGCGGTCTGGCGCTGGATGTCGTCGGAGACTTCCTTGAGCAGCCGGTCGGTCAGCACGATGGTCTGGTTGGTCTCATCCTCCAGCACCGAAAGCTGGCGGTGATCCTCGTCCACGGCGCCGGAGACATTGTAGGTCGCCTGGATCGTGTCGAGGATGTAATGGGTGCGCGACGAGATATCGGCCACCTGGGTGCCCAGCGCGTTCATGGAATTGATATTGCCGGTCAGCGAATCGAGGGCGCTCTGGGCCGCGTTCCACTGGCTCACCAGCTCCGGATTGCCCCTTGTCGTGCCAACCTGCAGGCGGGTGGTGATGGTCGCCTTGTGCTGGTGATAGGTGCCGGCGAACTGGGCGGCGCTGTTCTTGAGGTCGGCGAGCTGGTTGGCTGCTCCCACGATCTTGCCCTGCATGGCGCTGAGGGCGCTGCGGAGGCTGGCGACCGTGTGGCCGACGGCGGTGCCGGTATCGGAGCCCGGCTCGATCGAGATCGGGGTGATGGGGGCCGACGTGCCGGCCGCCATGGACATGCCGCCGGCGTCACCACCACTGCTGCCGCTGGACGAGACGGGCGCCGCCGCCATGCCACCGTCGCTACCCGGCAGCGTGCCCGGCATGCCGCCAGGTTGCGGCGCCGGGGCCGTCGCGGCCTCCGTATCCTGGCCGCTGCCAAACAATGCGTTGTCGACGGTCCCGCACCCGGCAAGACCAAAAGCAATTGTAATAGCGGCCGCGAAAAGACTGACGGACCGCATGGATCCCGTCCGCGTCACCGAAATTCCCCTCATCTGTCGATTCTCCGCTCCGCCGGACCGATAGGCCGCCCCCGGCTATGCACCCTGGCACATACGCGCCCGACGCCCTTACCCCAAAAGCTGCTTGGGGCCACGGCAAGTCTTAACCACGGGGCGCGATTGGGACAAGGGTAAGTCGCAGCCCGCTTGGGGGCAAATTTCGCGTATAGCTTCGGGACTTGCCCGATTTGGAGACCGGATGGCATCCGCCGGGGCCGCTGGCACCCCGATGCGGCACCGATGCTGCCCGCCCGGCCATTTCTGCGCTTGCCATCCGGCGCCGGGCTGAATAGGTTCTCGGCCCTTCGGCAGGCGCCCGTAGCTCAGCTGGATAGAGCACCAGACTACGAATCTGGGGGTCAGAGGTTCGAATCCTTTCGGGCGCGCCATTCATTCTCCGACGAACTGGCAATGTGAGACCGCCCGCGCGGACGCAAACGCGCGCAAGCATGCCGTCAGTCGACCACTGACAGCTGACAGCCATCCGCGCGTTTCGCAGGTGTCAGCGGGCGCAGCGTAGGACATGCCTCGAATGGAACACGGCAGATGGCGTGATGCCGCCGCTGCCTCTCAACGCGCGTTCTGCACGCGCACCAGCGTGGTTGCGATCTGGGGCGCCGTCTCGTCAGCCATCCCTCGGACGGAGACGGGTGCAAGGTGGGCATAGCGCTGGGTGGGAAGCGGGTGGCTCGTTCGCGGCTCATCCCCTGCGCTTCGCCGTGCTCCGCCAAAAGGGCTCCGCTGCATGCGCGAGGCAATTCGTGGCCCGCTCACGCGCGCCATGCCGGCAGGGCCCCGTTCCGATGCCGATTGACAGGCTCAGACGCTTCACTCGTGCGGCAGTCGGGCGAGCCGGCCACAAATTCACATGCATCGCCCATGTGCCGCCGCCATGACCTCGCAAAAGACTTGCAAAAATAAATACAACCTATATTTGCCGGATATTTCAAACTATATAAGTATAGTTCAAGTAATTAAAGAAAAGTCATATAATCATCATCTTGTAATGAAGCATATAGTTGATATTTTCTGGCGATAACTTCCGGGAGAATTCCTCTCTTAGAGAGTTGAATTTTTCCAGAAGGCCAGCGAATTCACGTGATGACTTAAAATTGATGTCTGGTAATGTCAGATTTTGTTTGATAGCCAGTCACCTCGTTCTTTGGGGGGGGGAGGTGATCCATGCCTCTCGGCATCGTTTGGCGTTTCAGCGCTGGCTGAAGTGTCTTTTGAATTGCGCCCCCCCCGCCCAGCACTCGAAAATGAAAAAAGACGGGGATATATCAAGATGTTGATGTTGAATTTACGCAGCGGCGTGTCCATCGGGGCGTTGCCGCCGCCCTCGCGACGCCGGCCATGGCGCAGAGCCAGCCGGCGACCCTGCCGTCGAGCGGCATTCGAGACAGATCGTCGTGACCGCCACGCAAGCGGAGCGAGAACATGCAGAAGAGTTCCGGTCGCCGTGACGCGCGATGGGCGAGCAGCAGCTGGCCAATCTCGGCGTCAAGACCTTCAGCGACTATCTCAAGCAATTGCCCAACGTGACCGCCGGCGGCAGCGGTCCGGGGCAGAACACGATCTATATCCGCGGTCTTGCCTCGACCACACCGAACCTGACCACGGCCGGCGTCGCGGGCCTGGCCCCCAATGTTTCGCTCTACCTCGACGAGCAGCCGATCTCGCAGCCCGGGCGCAATCTCGACGTCTATGCCGCCGATCTGCAAGCGGATCGAGGTTCTTTCCGGTCCGCAGGGAACGCTGTTCGGCGCGAGCTCGCAGGCCGGCGTGGTGCGCCTGATCACCAACAAGCCGGACCTCTCCGGCTTCCACGCCTCGGGCAAGGCCGAAGTCTCGGGGACCCATCACGGCTCGGCGAGCTACAAGGTCGAGGGCATGGTCAACATGCCCGGTGACCGACAATTTCGGCGTTGCGCGGGGTCGTTCTATCACGATCACCAGGGCGGCTATATCGACAACGTCCACGGCACGCGCACGGCGGCCAGCTGTGCGCGGTTCCGCCCCGCCGGCACGGTGCGCTACAACGGCGTGCCGGTCAGCGCCGACCGCGCCGGCTTCCAGGCTGGCGCCGATCTGTCGGGCGTGACGTTCCTCGCCGCCGACAACTCGGCACTGGTGAAGAACAATTTCAACAATACCGACTACACCGGCGGCCGCGTGTCGGCGCTGTGGCAGATCACGCCCGACTGGAAGCTGACCGTCGAGGAGACGCTCCAGAGCGTGAAGTCCGACGGCGTGTTCTTCGCCGATCCGACGCTCGGTCTCGACAATCCTTCGGTGCAGCAGTTCGAGCCCGACCATCTCGACGACCGCTTCAGCAACACGGCCTGGACGGTCGAAGGCCGGCTCGCCGCAGCTCGATCTGGTCTATACCGGCGCCTACACCGATCGCACCACCGACCAGCGGGTCGACTACACCGACTATCATGTTCGTCGGCCAGTACCTGCCCTATTACATCTGCGACGGTTCGGTCACCTATCCGGGCGCGGCCGACCCGAGCGGCACCTGCCAGGCGCCGAACCTCTTCGTGACGTCGCATTCGAAGGCGAGCGTCCTGACGCAGGAATTCCGCGTCAACACGCCGGAAGATGAGCGTCTGCGCGCGACGGGCGGCGTGTTCTACTCGCATTCGGTCGCTCAAGGAGCGCAACGACTTCACTTATCCGGGCAGCATCGCGGCGGCGCCGTTCGGCGCCGTTCGCGCCGAACTATCCCTTCCCGGGTGCATGGCAGCAGCGAGCCGGGGCCGTTCCCGCCGGGCGTGATCTTCCGCAACGACGTCAAGCGCATCGACAACCAGTTCGGCGTCTATGGCGAAGCCTCGTTCGACATGATCCCCAAGAAGCTGATCGCGACGTTCGGCGCGCGCTATTATAATGTCGGCGTGGGCTTTGCAGGCACCGCGAACAGCAGCTTCTGCAACAGCGGCGCGGCGGCCGACCAGAACGCCTTCGGCACCAACATCTCCGATCTCTACAACGGCGACGGCCAGTACACCTTCATCGGCAGCTGCAACGCGGCGTTGCGCCAGACCTTCCACAAGGGGCAGAGCATCGCCGACATCATGGCCGCCGGTCTGTCCCAGGCGCAGGCGACGCAGGTGTTCAATGCGCTGAGCGCGCCCGACAAGGCGCGCAGCAAGGGCACGATCTTCAAGGGCACGCTGACCTACAAGCCGACCGATGACCTGCTGTTCTATGCCACCTATTCGGAGGGCTTCCGCCCCGGTCTGCTCAACCGTCCGGGCGGCGCACAGGGGCCGAGCGGCTATACCGTTCCGTTCGAACTCAAGTCCGACACAATTCACAACTACGAACTGGGCTGGAAGACCCAGCTGTTCGATCACCAGCTGCAATTCAACGGCAGCGCCTTCTATGACGATATCGGCCGTCTGCAGACGACGATCTTCGATCCCAGCATCACCAACCTGTTCTTCTCGGACAATGCGGCCGATGCGCGGATCTATGGTATCGAAGGCAATTTCACCGTCGCGCCGCGACAGCGTGCCGGGCCTGACCGTCTCCGGCGCCTTCTCCTTCCTCGACACCAAGATCACGAAGGTGCTGACGCCGACCAACGACGTGAAGGTCGGTGAGCCGCTGGCCTATGCGCCGGGCTTCCAGGGCAATCTGCGCGCGCGCTACGAATGGGAAATCGGCGATGGCATGATCGCGCATGTGATGCCGCAAGTCGTGTATTCGGCCTCGAAGTACACCGACATCATCACTATCAACAGGCTGAAGCTGAAGTCCTACACGACCTTCAGCATGACCGTCGGCGTCGACAAGGGCCACTGGTCGCTCGAGCTCTTCGGCGACAACCTGACCGACGAGCGCGCCGCAGGTTTCGGGCGATTTCTACTATGACCGTCCGCGGGTCACGATAAACCGGCCGCTGACCGTCGGCTTGCGCGCAACCTTGCAGTACTGACGCCTGAAGGCGAAACAACTCCGGGAAGCGGCGCGATCGGCCGATCGCGCCGCTTCTCTCGTTTCAGGGCGATGACAGATCATGGCCGAAAGCAACGAAAACCGCGCCGCCGCGCTCAAGGCGGCGCAAGAGGCACTCCAGGCCGGCGATTTTGCCCGGGGGCTGGCGCGTGCCGAGACGCTGCTGGATGGCGACGCCGGCGATGCCGAGGCGCTTTATATGGCGGCCGTCGCCTGCCGTTACCTGTCGCGCTACGATGCAGGCGCAGAGCTATCTCGCCCGCTTGCATGCCGCCTCGCCCGAATATGGCCGGGCCTGGCAGGAAAGCGGCCATCTCGCCCGGGCGCAGGGCGACAGCCGATGCCGCCCTTGCCGCCTATGCACGGGCCTGCCGCTTCAACCCGATGCTCGAGGCGAGCTGGCGCGCGCAAGCCGAGCTGCTCACCGCCGCCGGGCGTCAGGGCGAAGCCGACGCGGCACGCGCGCAAGCCAGGCGCGTCGCGGCGATGCCGGTCGAACTGGTCGCCGTCGGCAACCACCTCTATGAAGGCCGCCTGCTGCGCGCCGAAGAAATCTGCCGCCACTTCCTGAAGACGCAGCCGCGCAATGTCGAGGGCATGCGCCTGCTGGCCGAGATCGGCAGCCGCTTCGGCGTGCTCGACGATGCCGAATTCCTTCTCGAAAGCGCGGTCGCCTTCGAGCCGGACAATGTGCAGCTCAGGCTCGACTACATTCAGGTGCTGCGCAAACGGCAGAAGTTCGAACGCGCGCGCGAGGAGGCCGAGGCGCTTTATGCGCGCGATCCGGACAATCCGCGCTTCCAGTCGCAGCTCGCCATCGAGAGCATGCAGACCGGCGATTACGAACGCGCCTTCGCCCTGTTCGATGCGGTGCTGCGGAAGGTGCCCGGCGATCCGGCGACGCTGACCTCCAGGGGGCACGCGCTCAAGACGATCGGGGCGGCAGGACGAAGCCATCGCCGCCTATCGCGCCGCCTGCGCGGCCAGGCCCGATCACGGCGATGCCTGGTACGCGCTCGCCAATCTCAAGACCTATCGCTTCACCGATGCCGAACTGGCCGCGATGCGCGGGGCACGTGGCGCGGCCCGACATCGCCTTCATGGATCGCGTTCACCTCTCTTTCGCGCTGGGCAAGGCCTATGAGGACCGCGGCGAGTACGAAGAGTCGTTCCGCTTCTACGACAGCGGCAACGCGCTCAAGCGCCAGCAGACGCGCTATGACGCCGACAGGATGACCGCCGAACTCAAGGCGCAAGCCGAATGGTGCACGCCCGAGCTGTTCGCACGCCATGCAGGGGCCGGTTGCGAGGCGCCGGACCCGATCTTCATCCTGGGCCTGCCGCGCGCCGGCTCGACCCTGCTCGAGCAGATCCTCGCCTCGCACAGCCAGATCGACGGAACGCTGGAGCTGCCCAACATCCTGGCGCTGGCCCATCGCCTGCGCGGGCGGCAGGCCGGCCAATCGCTCTATCCCAAGGTGCTGCACGAATTGTCGGCGCGAACAGCTTCGAGGCGATGGGGCGCGACTATATCGAAAACACCCGCATCCACCGGCAGGGCGCGCCGTTCTTCATCGACAAGATGCCGAACAATTTCCGCCATATCGGTCTCATCCACCTGATCCTGCCCAATGCGAAGATCATCGATGCGCGCCGCGCGCCGCTGGATTGCTGCTTCTCCGGCTTCAAGCAGCTGTTCGCCGAAGGGCAGGAATTCACCTATGGACTGACCGAGATCGGCCGCTACTACGCCGATTACGTCGAACTCATGCGGCATTGGGATGCGGTGCTGCCGGGCAAGGTGCTGCGCGTGAGCCACGAGGACGTGCTGGGCGATCTGGAGGGCCAGGTGCGGCGGATGCTGGATTTCCTGGGCCTGCCGTTCGAGGAGGCGTGCCTCGATTTCCACCGCACCGAACGTGCCGTGCGCACGGCAAGTTCGGAACAGGTCCGCCGCCCGATCAACCGCGCCGGCGTCGATGCGTGGAAACCCTATGACGCCTGGCTGGGCCCACTGCGCGACGCACTCGCCGGGGCATGAGCGCGCCCGATGTTGACCGGGAGGGGAGAGAAAATTCCCCATTATATCCTTGCTAGCGCTCAATGCGCCGGCGATCGACCATATTGCTCCGATTGAAGAACGTCCCGCAGAGCAGTGTGAACGGCAGACTGTCCCCTGCGCCATTGCCGCAATCGCTTAGCAAAGCTGCGATTTTTTCAGGCTTTCCCTAGCTACAAACTAGCGACCAGCGAGTCAGTATCTGGTCGCCCCGCGCATTCACAAACGCGCGCAAGCATGCTGTCAGTCGACCACTGACAGCTGACAGCCAACCGCACGGTTGCTGACTGTCAGCCGGCAGGCGGATGAGATTGTCGAAAATGCTTCGAGAGAGGGCCGGCAAAAGCGCGCGCCAGGGCGGCGCTTCTCACTGCGCGCTTTGCACGCGCCCCAGCATGGTCGCGAACTGGCTCGCGGTCTCGTCCGCCATCCCGCGTACCGAATCCGGCGCAAGGTGGGCATAGCGCTGCGTGGTGAGCGGGTGGCTATGGCCGAGCATGCTGCCAACGGCATACAGGCTCGTTCCGTTCGAGACCGCAAGCGACGCAAAGGCATGCCGCAGGTCGTGCAGCCGCAGATCCGCCAGCCCGGCCCGGTTGCGAATCCGCTGCCAGGGTTTCTGGATGCCGATGAAGTGTGTGCCCGGCTTGCTACCCGGCAGCACAAATGGATTGCCCGCTGTGCGGGGGAGTTGCGCCAGCGGTTGCAGCGCCGGGGTCGTGATGCCCAGGTTCCGCCGTCCTGTCTTGCTGTCCGATAGCCGGGCGACCCCACGGCATCCTGCGAGGCGGTGAGCGTCAGGCCGCGGCGAGCCGGACATTGAATTTCGGCAACGTATGAACCGCATGAACCATGAGATCTGGTCCATCCCCACGTCGTGAGGCGGCGGGATCGTCGATCAAGCGGTTGCAAGACCTGTCATTTCTTCGACATGCCGCAGCGGTGAGTATGGCCAGCGTTGTCCGCGCGGGGTCGCAGGGCGCGGCCGGCCGATCCGGGCTGACACAAATTCTTCGCAGGCCGGGTGTTCATTGAGCGCACTGGCTGGTGGGAACGATGGATATTCTTCTTGTCGAAGACGATCCCAAGACTGCGCTCTATGTCACCGAGGGCCTGCAGATGCATGGCCATGCCGTGCATTGGGCAACGACCGGCGCCGACGGGCTCGTGCAGGCCAGGAGCGGCAGCAGCAACCTCGTTATCGTCGACCGCATGCTTCCTGTTCTTGATGGTCTGTCGCTTGTCAGGCAGTTGCGAACGGAAGGCTTCGATGGCCCCACCCTGTTTCTCACGACCATGAGCGACCTCGACGATCGCGTCGAAGGTTTGAATGCCGGTGCCGACGACTATCTTGCCAAGCCGTTCGCGCTCCCGGAATTGTTGGCCCGGGTCAATGCCCTGCTGCGCCGCGCACCTCAGCCCCGCGATTCTCGGCCGACCCATCTGCATCTCGGAAATCTGGAAATGGATCTTCTGGAACGCAGGGTGGTGCGCGCCGGACGCCAGATAGACCTTCTGCACCAGGAATTCCGCCTGCTCGAATATCTGATGCAGAATGTGGGCCAGGTGGTGACCCGTTCAATGCTGCTCGAGCATGTGTGGGGCGTCAAATTCGATCCGCAGTCGAACATTGTCGAGTCTCATATCAGCCGGTTGCGGTCGAAGATCGACCGCGGCTTCTCGCCCGATATGATCCATACGGTTCGGGGGGCGGGCTATACGATCCGCGCCTAAAAGGCTGATCGGCAGCGAGAGCTTTCGCCACGCCGCCGTTTACGCGCTGTTGTTTGTCGGCTCGATGGCCGTGCTGATCGCGTTCGTCTATGTGGCGGTCGATCAGGGCTTCAAGGCCAATCTCCTGCGCGCGTCCGAAGACGATCTTCGTGCAATCAAGAAGGCCTATGCAACGGCGATCCCGCCGAGCCGCGGCGAACACGAGGCCGAGGAGATGATCGGAGACCGTACGATCGCATCCGATGCCGAAGATCGCTTTCTGTTGCAGCGCGGCTCCGGAACCAGACTTGCGGGAAACCTGCCTGCCATGGCGCCGCGAACGGGCGCTTTCTATATTCCTTATCCGCAAAGCGGCACCGCTGCGGGTGCCGATCCCGGGCATGAGATTCTGGGCCGCGGCGAATTCATTGCGCCGGGGCTTTACGCGTTCGTCGGACGCGACACATTTGGAATTCGCCAGAGCGAGCGCCGGATAATTTTCATCTTTGCCTGGGTGCTGGGCGCCGGCATTGTGCTTGCCGGTCTGAGTGGGCTGTGGTTGAGCCAGCGCTTCCTGCGGCGCGTCGATGCCATAACGGACACTTGTTACGCGATCATGGCGGGCCGTCTCAGCGACCGCATTCGGACCAAAGGCGCGGGCGGCGAGCTCGAACGGCTTGCGACCACGATCAATGGCATGCTCGATCGGATCCAGGCCCTGATGGAGAGCCTGAGGCAGGTCAGCAATGACATCGCCCATGACATGCGCACACCGCTGACGCATCTGCGCGCCAGCCTCGAGAAGGCGCATGCGCGGGCCCGCTCGACGCAGGACTACGCCGTTGCGGTGGAACAGGCGATGGGGGAGGCGGACCATCTGCTTGATATGTTCGCGGCGCTGCTGCGTATCGCCCGTATCGAGGCAGGCGGCCGCCGCGAGGCCTTCTGTGACATCGATCTCGGCGAGCTGCTGACGTACGCCTGCGAACTCTACGCGCCGCAACTGGAGGATGCCGGGCATAGGTTCGGTTTCTCCGTCGACGGAGCCGTGCCGGTCATTGGCGACTGGCAGATGCTTCTGCAGCTTGTCACCAATCTCCTCGACAATGCGCTCCACCATACCCCGGCGGGAACGGCCGCGACCGCATGGGCCGGGATCGAGGGCGGTGCGCCCACTCTGGTCATCACCGACAACGGGCCGGGAATTCCGGAGCCGGACCGTGATCGGGTCTTCCGCCGCTTCTTCCGGGGCGAACGAAGCCGCACCACGCCGGGCAGCGGCCTCGGTCTTTCCCTGGTGGCGGCAATCGCAGAGCTGCACGGAGCCTCTATCGAGCTTCAGGACAACGGGCCGGGCATTCGCATGCTGATCCGGTTTCCGGGCATCGACGCCCAGCGAGGGCACAAGGCCGTTATGTTCCTCCAAGGCGCAGAGATCGGATATGGCTTCGGCCAATATTGATTTTCTATAACCTTTCTTTGCCGACCGGTCATCGAACCGAATCCGAATTGCCGAATGTCAGTCCCTATTAGGTGCGAATTGCAGGGGCGAGGGGTTCGCACCCGAGATTGCGTGGTGAGGGGATTGGCAGATGATGAGAATGAACAAGAGTGCCTGGCTTTTGGGCACGACGGCGGCGGCTGCCGTCTTTCTGGCGCTTGGCCAGGCAGCGTATGCAGATGGCAGCGCGCCAACGGCGAACATCGAGACCGTGGTTGTGTCGGGAACGCGCGATCAGGCAGTCGACGTCAAGAAGAATGCGTCTGTCGTCATGGACATCGCACCGTTGGACCAGATTCGCTCGTTGCCGGACGCCAATGCCGCGGAAGCGCTGCAGCGCCTGCCCGGTATCTCCATGGAATCGGACTCCGGCGCCGGCCGTTACATCAACATTCGCGGCATGGACGCCGATCTCAACAGCACGACCTATGACGGTGTGCGCCTGATGGCCAACAATCCACAATCCCCCCAGGGTGGCGCGCGCGCGGTGGCCTTCGATGCCTTCCCGGCGGGAATTCTCGGTGGCCTCGAAGTCATCAAGTCGCTGACGCCCGAGATGGACGCCGAGGGGCTCGGCGGCGTGGTCAACATCCAGCCGCGCCATATCCCGGAGGGCGCTGACCATGTCTTTGATGCCTCCATCGGCGGCGGTATCGAGACGCTGCGCAACACGGGCGTCTACAAGGGCGATATCACGGTCGGCAAGCGCTTCTTCGACGACAAGGTCTCGGTGATCTTCAGCTACGGCTATTTCAAGGACGATCGCGGGATCGACGATATCGAAGCCGATTACATCAACGATCCGACCACCGTTCCGGCCGGCACAAGCGCGTTCCTGAGCAAAAAGGCGTTCGACGATGTTCAGTACCGTTGGTACCAGTATCATCGCACGCGCCAGGGCTACGGCGGCGGCATTACCTTCCATCCAAATTCGACGACGGAGCTCTATCTGCGCGGATTCCATGCCGGCTATATCGAAACCGCGAACAAGCAGGAATTTGTCCTGAACGGTCTGGCCGATAACATTGCCAGCGTCGACAATGCGACGGGCGACTTCACATCCCGCGGCGTGAGCCCGTTCTATTCCGACATCAACACCAAAGAGAGATTGGGTAACGATCTGATCGAGGTCGGGGGCAGCTCGCTTCTTGCGGACACCGTCAAGATGGATGCGCGTCTGTCCTGGACCAAGGGTTCCGACGAGTTCCCTTATGCCGTCAACGCGCGCTTCGTCGACCCCACCAACGTGGATGTTATCTACAACAATACCAACCCCGATCGGCCCACCTACAAGATCCTCGGTGGCGTCGATCTGACCGATCCCGCGCTCTATACCAAGCTGTCGAAAGGCAATGGTCCGTCCAGGAACAGCGACCGGGAATATGCCGGGGTCATGAACTTGTCCGCGCCACTCGATCTTGTGGGCAGTGGGGGTGAGCTCAAATTCGGTGGCAGCGTGCGCGAACGCACCCGTCAGCAGCAGGACTACGGCGCGGATTTTGCCGTCAGCACGCTTTCGCTGAAGGACTATGTCAGCGGCCCGGACATTCTCTACTACAACGGCGAGTACAATATCGGCCCGCAGCCGATCTACAGCAAGCTGCTGTCGATCCCGCAAACGCCGCTGACTGCAGACCCTTCGACCCATGAAGACGACAACGAGAATGTCTATGCCGGCTATGTGCAGTACAGTACCAGCTTCGGCAAACTGGATGTCGTGGGGGGTGTGCGCATCGAGCAGACCGATGGCACCTATCGCGCCAATGCCATTACGACCGACGCCCTGGGCAATACCGTCATCACACCAAGCATCGACAAGCACAGCTATACGAACTTCTTCCCGGATATCAGCTTCAAATACGCCTATAGCAATGCGTTGCAGTTCCGTCTTGCCTACTCGACGGCGATCGCCCGCCCGGGCTTCAACCAGATCACGGCTTCCCGGTCGATCGATTTCTTCAACGCGACTCCGCGCGTCACGCAGGGCAATCCGGACTTGAAGCCGACGCTCGGCCGCAGTGTCGATCTGATGGCCGCCTACTACCTGCCGCATGGCGGCATTGCGTCGATCGGCATCTTCTACAAGGAATTCGAGAATTACATCATCCCGACGCAAGCGAGCAACGCCACCAACGTCACCGGGTTTATCGGCCAGAAGGTCGATCTGACGAGCTTCTCGAATGTCGGATCGGCGCATGCCCAGGGCGTGGAACTGAATTACAGTCAGCAATTCGAATCCCTGCCGGGAATGCTGTCGGGTATCGGCGTCGAGGGCAATCTGACTTATGTCGAATCCAGCGGCGAAATCCGCCCGGGCGAGAAGCATACGCTGCCGCAGACATCACCCTTCAACTACAATGCCGGGCTCTTCTACCACCACGGCCCGGTTTATCTGAAGTTGGCGGCGTCCTATGTTTCGACCAATCTGTGGGCCGTCGGCGACAGCACCGCGACCGACATCTATTCGCAGGGGCGCTTCCGCCTCGACTTCGGCGGTACCTACGACATCACGGACCAGGTACAGATCTATGCCGACGTGAAGAACATCACCAACACGCATCTGGATTTCACCCAAACCAAGAGCAAGAGCTTCCCGATCCAGAACGAGTTCTACGGTGCCGACTACCTCTTCGGCGTGCGTGTGAAGCTTTGAGAAGAAAATGAACTGACGCTACGCAAGCAGGCAATAGTTCTTGCCACGCTCATCGCGGCGTCCGTGACGGCCTGGGCTCACGCCCAGGCCGTTGCCGCTGCAGTGCGGTGAAGCCCCGAGCGCGACATCCACCGGCAACGTCGCAGCCGTATCCGTCACGATCGGCTATTGGAGCGCCGCTGTGTGTGACGGTGATCTCGCTTTGCGAATGTGACCAGGCGAAGCAAGGTGGCGCCGGCCCGTCCTGGCAATGGGTGCGCTTTCCCGGTGGGCAATCGTGGGCGAGCGCGGTTGCATGACCGCGGCTGGACAGGCTTTCCCAACTGTCCTTAAATCGCGCCCAACGAGCAGCCAAATAACCGGATGCGCCGAAATTTCTCGTCCAAACCGGGCGATATCGGCATTGTTTGTCGCTGCGACAACCAGAATAGCAAGGGTGGGGAGCTGTGAACGCCTCTGTAATGCACGGACTGAACGCCGAACGTCTTCAGCACCTGAAGGCCGTCATCGAAGATGACATCAAGAATGATCTGTATTTCGGCGGCACGATGATCGTCGCCCGCCATGGCGAGATCGGCTTCTATGAAGCGTTCGGCCATGCGGATTCCAAGAAGACCATTCCGGTCAAGAAGGATTCGGTCTTCAGCCTGTTCTCGGTGTCGAAGACCTTCACCAATGCCCTGGTGCTGCGCGCCATCGAAATGGGCCAGTTCGCCTTCCACACCAAGATAAAGGATGTGGTGCCGGAATTTGCTGGCAAGGGGCGCGACGACATCAATGTTCTGCATCTGTTGACGCATTCTTCGGGCATGCCGCCGATCTACACACCGAATGAAGGCATGTATATCGATGTGCTCGAAGACATGGTGATGACCATCTGCGAGCGCGTTGCCGCAGAGCACAAGCCAAACGAAGTCGTCGCCTATTCCGCGCTCGTCAGCCACGCCATGCTCGGTTACATGCTGGTCAAGACCGACCCCAAGGGCCGGCGCTTCCGCGATATCGCGAACGAGGATCTGTTGTTTCCGCTGGGATTGAAGGACACCGCCTTCGGCCGCCGGCGCGATCTCAAGGACCGGCATCTGGTACCGGAATTCCGTGATAACTGCCCGACCCAGCATCTGGGCCACAGCAATCTCGGGCCGAACGGCGCCTTCGAGGAAGAGAATGCCGAGATGCCCTGGGTGGGGGCCGTCTCGACGGCGCTGGATATGTACCGCTACGCCGAGATGTACCGGCAGGGCGGCACCGGAAATGGCGTGCGCATCCTCTCGCCCCGGATGGTCGAGTTGGCGCGGCGAAACTACACCGGCGACAAACCCAATGAGGTCTTCAAGAAGATGTGCCTCGCAAAGGGCTGGCCGGTGATTCCCGCCTATATCGGTCTCGGGTTCCCTCTGCGTGGAGAGGCCATCGGCGTCAATCTCTACGGTTCGATGACATCGCCGGGAACGATGGGCGGCTATGGCGCGGGCACGACGATCTGGTGGACCGATCCGGAGCGCGATCTCACCTTTGTCGGGCTGATGACCGGCGTGATGAATGGCGACGACAATTATGTGCGCTGGCGGCGCCTGTCGGACATCGCCGTCTCGGCGGCAACCTGAACGGACAGACGAGATCGGCATGCCATGGCAAATCCAGAGGGCGAGCACGCTTTCGACTATGTGATCGCGGGCGCCGGCACCGCCGGTTGCGTGCTGGCCAACCGGCTGTCCGAAGACCCCAACAATAGAGTCTGCCTGATCGAGGCGGGGGCCGCGGATTCACATCCCTTCATTCACGTGCCGGCGCTGGTCGGCGCGGCGCTGACGCTGAAGAAATACAGCTGGGGCCTGGAGACGGTTCCGCAGGAGCATCTGAACGGGCGGCGCATTCCCATTCCGCGCGGCCGGGTGCTCGGCGGCTCCAGCTCCGTCAACGGCATGGTCTATTACCGCGGCCATCCGAAGGACTATGACGATTGGGCGGCCGAGGGGAACAGCGGCTGGAGCCACGCCGACGTCCTGCCCTATTTCCTGCGCTCCGAAGACAATGCGCAATACCCCGGCTCGGCCTGGCATGGCCATAAGGGGCCGATGGTTGTCAGCGACATCAAGAACCCCAATCCGCTCAACGGCGTTTTCGCCGATGCGATGAACTCCTTGCAGTTCCGGCATTGCGACGATTTCAACGGCCCGGCGCCGGAAGGCTATGGCTTGCGCCAGGGCGCCATCCGCAATGGGCGGCGCGTTTCCGGTGTTACCGCCTTTCTCAAGCCGGCAAGCAACCGCGCCAATCTGACGGTGATGACGGAAGCGAGCGTTTCGCGCGTCGTTATCGAGAACGGCCGCGCGACCGGCGTCGATATCGTTGTCGGCAATCAGGCACGGCGCATCGAAGCGCGGCGTGAGGTGATCCTGTCCGGCGGTGCCGTCGGTTCGCCGCAGATGCTTCTGCTGTCAGGCATCGGCGACGGCGCGGCGCTGCAAAAGCTCGGCATCGCGGTTCAGCATCATCTGCCCGCGGTCGGCGAGAACTATCACGATCATGTCGCGGCCAATGTTCAGATGTGGACGAAAGATCCCCAGTCCTACGGCATTTCGCTGAAGGCCTTTCCGCGCGGCGTGTGGAATGTGCTGCAATATCTCCTGGCGCGGCAAGGGCCGTTCGCCAGCAATGTGTTCGAGTCTCATGCGATCTTGCGATCGACCGACGGCCTCGACCGGCCGGATATTCAGGTCGTGTTCCAGCCGGCACGGCGCAACCAGAATGCCTTCCCGCTGCCGATAGGGCATGGCTTCGTGCTGAGTGTCGTGTTGCTGCATCCGAAGAGCCGTGGCCGGCTGACGCTCGCAAGCCCGGATCCGCGTGCGGCCCCGCTGATCGATCCGAAACTGCTGAGCGCGGCGGAGGATTTCGATCCGCTGGTGCGCGGGCTCAAGCTGTCCCGGCGCATCTTTGCAGCGCCCGCCTTTGGGTCATATCAGGCGCGCGAGTTCCAGCCGGGCACTGGCGTCGACAGCGACGAGGAATGGAAGGATTATATCCGCGCCACGGCCGCGACGGTGCATCATCTGGCCGGAAGCTGCCGCATGGGCACGGGCGAGGATGCCGTCGTGACGCCCGAGCTGAAGGTGCGGGGCATCGAAGGCCTGCGGGTCGCCGACGCTTCGATCTTCCCCAAGCTCATGGGCGGCAACACCAATGCGCCCGTGGTGATGGTGGCGGAGAAAGCGGCGGATATGATTCTGGGCAAGGCGCCGCCGGCGCCGCTCAATCTGCCGCTGGAACAATAAATCCGGGAGGACATCATGGCCGCCGAACACATTCGCAAATGGCAGATCGGCGACGTCGAAGTCGTGCGCATCGTCGAGGTCAACGATCACGAAGACCCGTTCTCGATGCTGTCGGAAGACCTGTCGGCCGAGATGGCGCTCAAGCACAAATGGCTGTTTCCGAATTTCGCCACGCCGGACGGGCGGATGAAGCTCTCGTTCCAGGCCTTCGTGCTCAAATCGGGCAAGGACCGGGTGATGATCGACACCTGCATCGGCAATGACCGCGAGCGCGAGTTCGACATCTTCTCCAACATGCACACCTCGTTCCTCGAAGATCTGGAGAGCGTCGGCTATCCGCGCGAATCCATCTCCAAGGTGCTGTGCACCCATCTGCATTTCGATCATGTCGGCTGGAACACGATGAAGGTGAACGGCAAGTGGGTGCCGACCTTCCCCAATGCCCGCTACCTCTTCGGCCAGAAGGAATACGACCACTGGATGATGCTGAAGGACACGGGTGGCTATCACAGCTTCGAGCATCTGGAGGATTCGATCGATCCGGTCATTGAGGCCGGGCTGGTGGATTTCATCGGGCCCGATATCGCCGTCACCGATGAAGTCAGCCTGTTTCCGACGCCGGGCCACACGCCGGGCCATGTCAGCGTGGCGATCAAGTCGAAGGGCGCCCAGGCCATCATCACCGGCGACATGATGCACCACCCGATCCAGCTCGCCGAAATCGAGGCGCGCGGCAATTTCGACATGGACAAGGACCAGGCCGTGAAGACGCGCAAGGAACTGGTCGGCCGCGTCGAGGACAAGGACATCCTTATCATCGGCTCGCATTTCTGCGATCCGTCGTCGGGCTATGTCGTGCGCGATGGCAGCGGCTGGAAGCTGAAAGTTTCCGAATGAACTGGGATCTGACGGATCAGGTGGTTTTCATCACGGGCGCAGGGCGCGGCCTCGGGCGCAGCGCGGCGGAGCTGCTGGCGCGTTCCGGCGCCAGCGTTGCGGTTTGCGATCTCGATGCCGCAGCTTGCGCCGAAACCGCGAAGCTGATCCGCGATGCGGGCGGACGGGCAGCTGATTATGCCTTCGACGCTGCGGACCGCGACGCCTTCATGGCCGCAGCGACGGACTTCGCCAAAGCCAATGGCCGCATCGATGCGGTCGTCAACAACGCGATGCTGCTGCGCTATGAACCGATCGAGGCCGTCACTGACGGCACGCTCGACACGATGCTGGGCGTCGGCATCAAGGGCGCGGTATGGGGCGCGCAGGCGTTGCTCGCCCATATGGACAAGGACAGGGGCGGTGCCATCATCAACATGGCCTCGCCGGTGGCCGAAAAGGGTTTCCCCAATACGTCGGTGTACAGCCTCGTCAAAGGCGCGCTGGTGACGCTGACCAAGGCGCTGTCCGCCGAACTGGGCCCGCGCGGTGTGCGCGTGAACGCGGTGGCACCCGGCTCGGTGCCGACGCCGGGCGCGCTCGGCCTCAACAGCGAAGAGGAATATGCACGGCGCACGCGGACCATTCCGCTGCGGCGTCTGGGCAGCGCCGACGACAATGCGCAGGCGATTGCCTTCCTGCTTTCGCCCGCGGCCTCCTTCATCAATGGCGAGATCCTGCATGTCGACGGCGGCATCGCGGCCGCCGGCTAACACGTCATTCGAGGAAAAGAGCCATGGACGATTTCAAGGGCAAGACGGCCTTCATCACCGGCGGTGCCAGCGGCATCGGCCTGGCCATGGCGCAGGAATTCCTGAAGGCGGGCGCGAAGGTCGTGATCGCCGATATCCGTCAGGATGCGCTCGACAAGGCGGTGAAGACGCTGGGAGGCGGCGACAAGGTGCGCGCCATCCAGCTTGACGTCACAGACCGTGCCGCCTGCGCCAAGGCGGCCAATGCCATCGGTACGGTGCATATCCTGTGCCCCAATGCCGGCGTCTTCATGGGCGGGCCGACGCAGGATGCGAGTTTCGACGATTGGGATTTCGTCCTCGGCATCAATCTCGGCGGTGTGGTCAACATCGTGAAGACCTTCATGCCGCGCATGATTGCGGCCGGTGAAGGCGGGCATATCGTGTTGACGTCTTCCATCAACGGGTTGTTTGCGAGTGGCGGGGCGGGCGTTTACACCGCCTCGAAATTCGCGGTGACCGGATTGGGCGAGTGCCTGGCGATGAATCTGAAGGAGCACGGCATCGGCGTCTCGATCCTGTGCCCGGGCGCGATTGTGACGGGCCTGTTCGACAGCACGCCGGCCGTGCGTCCGAAGGAATTGAGCGATATCGGCGCGCATTTGGTGGCGATCGACGAAACCGATCCCGTCTCGAAGGAGATTTTCGCCGGCGCCATGTCCAGCGAGGAAGTCGGACGCAAAGTGATGCTGGGGATCAGGCGCAACGACCTCTACATCATTACGCACACCGAAACGCGCAACACGATCAAGGCACGGTTGGAGGCGCTGCTGGCCTCGCTGCCGGACGAGCCGGTGCCGCCGGTGCGCGCGAAATCGTCGGCCACGCTTTATGATGTGCCGATCTATGCCGAACAGGCCAAGAAGCCGGCGCCCGGACCGGCGTAAACGTGAACGAGGAAACACCCATGGCCGACAGCGAATCCAAGAACGAAGCCCTGGTCCGCCGCTTCTTCGAAGAGGCCCTGAATTCGGGCGATCTCGAAAAGATGCGGCCCTATTTCCATCCCGATGCTACATGGACGCCGATGGCGAAGAGCGAGATTCCCGGCGCCGGCGTCCATCGCGGCCGCAAGGGCATCGTCGACGATTTCCTGGGGCCGGTCCGCGGGTTGTTCATCGATGGCGATCCGAAGAACAGCATCGAAAGCCTGTTCGGCAAGGGCAATATGGTGGCGGTGGAGACCCACGGCACTGGCACCTTCCGCAACGGCAGGACTTACGACAACCGCTATGCCTGGATCGTGGAAATCAGGGATGACATGATCTTCGCCATCCGCGAATACATGGACACGGCCTATATCCAGTCCATCACAAGCTGATTTCGGGAACGCCAAACAATGGCCAGTGATTACGACATCATAGCAATCGGCTCGGGCCATAACGGACTTGTGGCCGCGGCCTATATGGCGCAGGCGGGCAAGAAGGTTCTGGTGTTGGAGCGCAATGCCTGGCATGGCGGCGGCGTGGTGACGCGCGAGCTCACCGTGCCCGGCTTCAAGCACGACCAGCATTCGATGGCCCACATCTTCATTCAGGGCAATCCGCTCCTGAGGAATGACGATCTGGGCCTCAAGTCGAAATTCGGCCTCAAATATGTCTTCCCCGAAATGCCGATGATGAGCGTGTTCGAGGACGGCACGACGCTGGGCATGTATCGCGACCGGGAACGCACGGTGGCGGACATCGCCAAGTTTTCGAAGAAGGATGCCGAGGCATTCCGCAAGCTGGCTGATATGGCGGCCATGTTCCGGCCGATGATCGAATCGCAGCTTTATTCGCCGCCGGTTCCGCTGGGCGCATCCTATGCGCTGATGGATCAGAGCCGCGAAGGCCGCGAGATGTGGAAGATCATGGATATGTCCTGCCATGACCTTCTCACCGGCATGTTCGAGCATGAGAAGGTCATCATGCATTTCGGCCGCATCGCGGGCGAGAACCTCGTTTCGCCCGATGAGAAGGCGACGGGCATGGGCCCCTTCGTCTTTGTCGGCTTCCTCGAGGCTTATGGAATCGGCGTTCCGGTTGGCGGCTCGGGCACGCTCACCGATGCGCTGATCGCCTCGATCGAATCCAATGGCGGCGAAGTGCTGGCGAATATGGACGTCGCCCATGTCACCACGAAGAACGGCCGGGCGACGGGCGTCGCCACCGCGGACGGCCGCGAGTTCACGGCGAAGGACGGCGTTATCGGCGCCATCCATCCGCATCTTCTGGGCAAGATGGTCGAAGGGCTCGATCCCGCCGTGGTGCACGACGCCGAAGCCACGCAGATTTCCGAGGTCGGCTGCTTCACCATTCAGGCGGCGCTGAACGAGCCGCTCAAATTCCACGTTGGCGATCATGTCAAGGCGGTGATGATCGAGCTGCTGCCGAATTCCTACGATGCGCTGCGCAAGAGCTTCGACAATATCCGCTATGGCAACTTCACCGATCCGCCGCTGATCGGCCTGGGCTCGCTGACGATGCACGATCCTTCGCGCACGCCGCCGGGCAAGGCGACGATGCAGGTGTGGGACTATGTGCCCTACAAGCGCGCCGACGGCGTCGATTGGGACACGGGCAAGAAGGCCTATGCCGAGCGCATGCTGGCGCATATGGGCAAGTACATCTCCAATGTCGGGCCCGACAACATCATCGCCTATCATTCCGACAGCCCGGTGGATATGGAACGCACCTCGCCCAGCTTCAGGCATGGCGATTTGCACGGCATCGCCGCGACCACCTATCAATCGGGTGCGCATCGGCCGACGCCGGATCTGGGCATGAATGTCGTGCCCGGTTGCGACCGGCTTTATCTCGTCGGCCCGTTCCAGCATCCGGGCGGCGGCGTCTTCGGCGCGGGGCGGGCGGCAGCGATGCGCATGTGCGAAGACCTGAACATCGATTTCGACAAGATCGGCGTGCGAAAATGAAGATCAAATCCGTCGACGGCTCCGACCTGATGCAGGTGAACGCGCTGGAGCGCGACGGCGACATGCTGGTGATCAAGGGCAAGATCATGGGCGCCATGCCGATGACGGCAAAGCTCTCGCCGGCCGAATTCCGCAAGGGCTTTGCTCTCCTCAATCTCAAGCTCGTTATCTTCCTCTTGACCTTTCCGTTCCGTGGATGGGGAAAACGCTGATGGCCAAGGACATCCCCTCGACCGATATCGACATGTTCAGCGCGGACTCCGTGCGCAATGCGCGGGCGGTCGATGATCGTCTTCGCGAGATGGCGCCGGTCGTCTGGCTCGAGCGCGAAAATATCGCGATGCTCGGCCGTCACGAACATGTCTCCAAGGGGTTGGTGGACTGGAAGGTGTTCTCGAACACCTCGCGGCCCTGGCACGATGCCAATTCGGTGCGGCCGGAAATTCTCCTGACCGACGATCCGCCGCGCCACACCCAGGTGCGCGCTGTGATCGGCCGGGCGCTCTCGCCCAAGGCGATGAAGGAAATGGAGGACGCCTTCAAGCGCGAGGCGGAAATCCTCGTGGACGATATCCTCTCAAAGGCCGGCGGCGAGATGGACGCCGTCAGCGGCATCACCGCCCGCTATGTCCACAAGGTGTTGCCGGACCTGATGGGGCTGCCGGCGGAGGGCCGCGAGGCCATGACGCCCTTCGGCAATGCCGTGTGGGCGACCATGGGGCCGGCGAATGAATTGTTCGACGCGGCCATGGCGCAGGCCGGCGACAGCTTCGAATGGGTCGATCAGGCCTGCAACCGCGAGAACATCCGGCCCGACAGCCTCGGCGGCGAGATGTACGCAGCGGCAGATCGCGGCGAGATCAGCCAGGACGACGCCAAGCTGCTGACGCTGACAATTCTCTCGGCCGGCGCCGATACCACTGTCATCACCATGGGCAATGCGCATTCGCGCCTTCGCGCAGTTCCCCGAGCAGTACCGCGCGTTGCGCCAAGACCCGTCGCGCCTGCGCAATGCCTTCGACGAAGCGCTGCGCTGGGATTCGCCCTCGCGCATGGCCGGGCGCATTACCAAGACGGACATCCAGATCGAGGATTACGTGATCCCGGAAGGCACGCGCTGCGGGCTGATGTTCGCCGCCGCCAATCGCGATCCGCGCAAATGGGATGACCCGGAGCGCTATGACATCACGCGCGACGTGCGCGGCTCCGTCGGCTGGGGGCAGGGCATTCATATGTGCGTTGGCAAAGCGTTGGCGCAGGCGGAAGCCGATGCGCTGCTGGGCGAACTCATCAAGCGCGTGGACCGGATCGAGCTTGCGGGCGAGCCCGAACCCTGGATGACGACCATCGGCCATGGCCCGATCAAGGTGCCCGTGCGGCTGCACGCGGCCTGAGCAAAGCGATGTCGGACATTTATGACAGTCTATGCCATCCATTACGGTCATCACGACCGCAAGGCGCATGAGAATTTCCTCTTCGGCGATCCCCATGACGACGCCAACATGCCGCTCGACTATTTCGTCTGGGCGATTGTCGGCAAGGACAGGACCTTCGTCCTCGATACCGGCTTCGGGCCGGATATGGAAAAGAAGCGCGGGCGGCGGATCGTGCGCCCGGTCGCGGAGGGCCTGAAGGCCATTGGCATCGATCCGGCGACGGTCGGCGACGTCATCCTCTCGCATATGCATTACGACCATGCCGGCAATATTCCGCTTTTCCCCAAGGCGCGCTTCCACATCCAGGATGCGGAAATGAATTTCGTCACCGGCCGGTCGATGTGCCATGGCGTGCTGCGCCATTCCTTCGAGGCCGGGCATGTGTCGCGACATGGTGCATCGCCTCTTCGAGGATCGGGTGCAGTTCCATGACGGGGTCAGCGAGCTGGCGCCGGGCATCACGCTGCACAAGGTCGGTGGCCACACCAAAGGCTTGCAGGTGACGCGGGTGAAGACGAGGCGCGGCTGGGTCGTGCTGGCCTCTGATGCCGCCCATCTCTACGCCAATCTCGAGCGCAATCATCCCTTTCCCGATCGTGGTGGATGTCGACGACTATCTGGAAGCGTTCAACACCATCCGCAAACTCGCCAGTTCCGAAGCGCATATCGTGCCCGGCCACGATCCGCTGGTGCTGGCGCGCTATCCGCTGGCGAAAGACGGGCTGGCCGGCGTGGTGCGTCTGGATGCCGAGCCAAAGGGCTGAACACATGAGCGAACGATATCGGATTTGTCGGCCTGGGCCGCATGGGCGCGCGCATGTGCGCGCGGCTCCTCGAGGCCGGGCACGCGCTCACCGTCTATGACGTCAGCGAGGACGGCGGTGGCCGCAGCTCGTCGCGCGCGGCGCCAAGCGGGCCGGCATCGCCGGCGGAGGTCGCCGATGCCGCCGAGCTTGTCTTCGCCAGCCTGCCCTCGCCGGCCGTGGTGCAGGAGACGGCGCTCGGCGCTTCCGGTGTCATCCATGGCGGCCGGATCAAGACCTTCGTCGACCTGTCGACCACCGGCCCGCGCATGGCGACGATCGTTGCCGAGGGCCTGGCCGCGAAGGGGATCGCCGCGCTCGATGCGCCCGTCTCCGGCGGCATCAACGGCGCCGCGAAGGGCACGCTCGCGGTGATGGTCTCCGGTCCGAACGACGCCTACGACGAAGGTCGAAGCCATGCTGAAGATCTTCGGCAAGCTGTTCTTCATGGGCGAGAAGCCGGGCCTCGGTCAGACCATGAAGCTCGCCAACAATCTGATGGCGGCCTGCTCGATGGCGATCACCAGCGAAGGCATTGCCATGGGCATGAAGGCCGGCCTCGATCCGCAGGCGATGATCGATGTGCTCAACGTATCGAGCGGCAAGAGCAGCGCCACGCTCGACAAATGGCCGAAGGCGGTGCTGCCGCGCACCTTCGATTTCGGTTTTGCGACCGCGCTGTCGTTCAAGGATGTGCGGCTGTGCCTCGAAGAAGCCGAAGCCATGGGCGTGCCGATGGTCGTTGGCAGCGCGGTGCGCCAGATCCTGTCGATCACCTACAACATGTACGGGCCGGACTCGGATGTCACCGACACGGCGAAACTCGTCGAAAGCTGGGCAGGGCTCGACCTGCCGGACGCATCCAAACCGAAGTAAGGAACACAGACATGATCAAGGAACTGTTCGACAAGGGCCTGAAGATCCGCAAGGAAGTGCTGGGCAGCGAATATGTCGAAAAGTCGCTGGCCGCGGCCGACGAATTCAGCAATGCCGCTGCAGGAGATGGCGACGGAAACCTGCTGGGGCTACATCTGGGGCCGCGAGGGCCTGGCGCGCCGCGACCGCAGCGTCGTCAATCTCGCCATGATCAGCGTGCTGAACCGCCCGCACGAACTGAAGATCCACGTCAAGGCTGCGCTGCGCAACGGCGTCACCAAGAAGGAAATCTCCGAGATCTTCCTGCAGGTCGGCTGCTATGCCGGCATTCCGGCCGGCGTCGACAGCTTCCGCATCGCCAAGGAAGCCATTGCCGAATACGAGGCCGAGGGGAAATAGCCGGCACTGAGTGGGCAGGCGCGTGGGATATTTGACTCGCTGATCCACCCGCCTGACACTTTTCAAAATAGCGCGGGCACGGGGAGAAACGCGTGACCAACAATCGCGCCGACGGACCGGCCGATGTGCAGGACTGGGACCTGTGGGACAGGCGCGATGTCATATTGGCAAGCGCCGGTGCCGCAGTGGCTGCAGGCTTGGGGTTCGGTGCCGCGCGATCCGCCACGGTTGCGCCCGATGAGGCCGCGCCGTTTCACATGATCATCGTCGATCGGCGCTTCGCCGAAAGCCGCGCCTTTGCCGCCAAGGCGGCGCGCGTGGGCCAGCGCGTCGCCTGGATCGACGGCGACATCACCGACCTTTGGTATGACGAACTCGATCACCTCTGGCGCCGCGAACAGGCCGCGATCGCGGGGCTGACGGGTTATGGCGCCTTTTTCTGCCTCGAAAGGCTGGCGATGGACCGGGGCATGCGCGTGGTCTTCAAACGTGAACAGCCGCCTTCGCTCTATAGATGGGTCATCGCGCCCAAATCCGCGCGGCGCATCGAAGGAGACATCCTATGAGAGTGCCTCCCGGCGTCAGCGCCAAGGATTTTGCCGACGCGCTGGCGCGTTTCCGCGGTGTGGTGGGCGAGGAATGGGTGTTCACGAGCGACGAAGACCTTGAGCCCTATCGTGACGCCTATTCCATCCTCTGGGACGAACCGGAGGAGAAGATTGCCTCGGCCGCGGTGGCGCCCTTCACGGCGGAGGACGTGCAGGCGGTCGTCAAGATCGCCAACGAATTGCGCATCCCGATCTATCCGATTTCGACCGGAAAGAATCTCGGCTATGGCGGTGCGGCGCCGGTGCTGTCGGGCAGCGTCGTGCTTGATCTCAAGCGCATGAACCGCATCATCGAGATCGACGAGCGCAACGCCTATGCGCTCGTCGAGCCGGGTGTGAGCTATTTCGATCTCTACCGCGCCATCCAGGACAAGGGGCTCGATTTGTGGATCGACTGTCCCGATCCTGGCTGGGGCAGTGTGATCGGAAATGCGCTCGATTATGGCGGCGGCTACACCCATTCGTGGTATCGCAATCACTTCGATGCGCATTGCGGCATGGAAGTGGTACTTGCGAATGGCGAGGTGATGCGCACGGGCATGGGCGCGCTGCCCGGCGCCAAGACCTGGCAGCAAAACAAGACGGGCTGCGGTCCGATCGTGGACGGGCTGTTCAAGCAGTCGAGCCTCGGTGTTGTCACCAAGATGGGCATCTGGCTCTTCCCGGCGCCAGAGGCATATATCTCCGGCACCATCGGCGTGCCGAAGAAGTCCGACATCAACAAGCTGATCGACGTTCTCAATTATCTTGAGAACTCGGTGTCCATGCAGGGCATGCCGGTGCTGGCGAGCCCGTTTCTGCCGCTGGGCTTCACGGCTCCGCGCCCGCCCGGCATGCCCGATTACGATGCGCCGGTGGCCGAGCAGGAAGCCTATGCTGCCAAGCACAACATGCCATTCTGGACGTCGACAGTTTCCTATTACGGCGCGCCGGAAGTGGTGAAGGCGCAGTGGGCGTTCACCAAGCGCAAGGCCTCGGAGATCGCCGGCGCGACCTTCACCGGCGGGGATGTGATCGCCATGCCGCCGAAGCCCGACGCGTTGACGGGGATGTTGAGCAAGTCGCCATTCGGCATTCCCGCCCTCTCGATCTTTTCCATCGGCGCGCGCAGCGAGCATAGCGATCCGACCGCGGGGCATATCACCTGTTCGCCGATCGTGCCGCGCACCGGCGACGGTATTATTGCGGCCTATGAGCTGATCCAGAAGACGGCCAAACGGCTGGAGCTGCCGGTCATGGTGCTGACGCCACCAATCGGCTGCTGGGCACGCACCTTCGTGATCCTGGTGATGATGGCGGTCACCCACGACAAGGAAAGGAACAAGAAGACGCGCGCGGGCTTCCGCGAGATGATCAGGATCCTCGCCGAGCACGGCTATGGCGAATACCGCACGGCCGCCGCTTTCCAGGACGACGTGATGGCGACCTACAGCTTCAACAATCACGCGCTTCTGCGCTTCCACGAAGCGGTGAAGGATGCTGTCGATCCCAATGGCATCCTCTCCGCCGGCCGCTATGGCGTGTGGCCCAAACATCTGAGGAAGAAGATATGAGGCGGGGGGCGGCGATTGCGCTGCTGGCGGGGCTTGTGGCCATGCTGGCCATGGCGAGGGCCAAACCGTCAACGGCCGAGCGCGCGGTGCCCGGCGCCGGTTGGTCGGCGGTTCCGGTCTCCGGCCATGGCGGCAAGGCACTCTATGAACGCTATTGCGTTGTGTGCCACGGCGCGGGTCCGGACCATCCGGGAAGCATGGCGCTTCAGGTGAAGTACAAGGGCGCCGTGCCCGCCGAACTCGAAAAGCGCACAGACCTGACGGAGGCGTTCGTGATCTTCACGGTGCGCCACGGCGTCAGTGTCATGCCGGCGGTGCGCGAGACCGAGATCAGCGATAGTGAACTGAAGGCGATCGCCGCGTATCTGGCGCACAAGAAGGATTAGGCGCGATGGAAGATGTGGGCGATGTGATCGTGGTGGGTGCGGGTCCGGTGGGCTTTCTGACCGCGCTCGGGCTGGCGCGCAAGGGCATTCGCGTCACGCTCTTGGAAGCGGAACGTGGCATCAACAATTCGCCGCGCGCGGCGATCTATTTTCCGACCACCTGCGAGATCATCGACAAGCTCGGCCTGCTTGAGGACGCCGAAGAGATCGGCCTGCCCAGCACGCGCTTCTCCATGCGTTTCCTCGATGACGGCGAGGTCATCTATTCCGACCTGCGCAACACCCTGCCGCCCGGCACGAAATACGACCACAATCTGCATATGGGCCAGCATGTGCTGGCGGAGTTGGTGTCGCAGCATCTCAGCCGCTTACCAAATGCACAGGTGTTGTGGAACCACAAAGTGGTCAGCCTAACGCAGGACAAGACCGGCGTGACGCTGGGCGTCGAAACGCCGGACGGCCCGCGCGAATTGCATGCCGACTGGGTGGTGGGCACGGACGGCGCGCGCAGTTCGGTGCGCGCGCTGCTGGGGCTCGAGTTCGAGGGCTTCACCTGGCCGGAGCGCTTCGTCGCCACCAATGTGGAATATGATTTCGAGAAATATGGCTTCGAGCGCGCCAACATGATCGCCGATCCGGACAATTGGGCAGTGGTGGCGCGGCTGGGTCGCGAAAATCTGTGGCGCGTCACCTATGCCGAGGATGCCGAGATTTCCGAGGACGAGGTGTTCGCGCGCATTCCGAAGCATTACGCCGCGGTCTTTCCCGGCAAGGAGCCCTATCGCATCGACGCCTGGTCGCCCTATCGCGTGCAGGAGCGCTGCGCAACGCGCTTCCGCGTGGGCCGCGCCTTGCTGGCGGGCGATGCGGCGCATGCCTGCAATCCCTGCGGGGGGATGGGGCTGACCACCGGCGTCATCGACGCCGATGCGCTGATCGCCGTGCTGTCAGCGGTGATCGAGGGCCGGGCGAGCGACGATGTGCTCGATTTCTACGCCGCCGAGCGCGAGCGCGTCTTCAAGGAGGTGACCTCGCCCGTCGCCACCAATTTCAAGCGCCAGCTGTCCGAACGGGATCCTGCAAAGCGCAAGGCGGATCGGGACGGCTTCCGCGCCAATGTGGAAAATCCTGATGATTCGCCCGCCGCCACGTCTTTGAGCAAGCTGATTTTCGGCAATCCGATGCCGGTGTGAAGGAACGCGCATGAGCACGCAGAGCGGCTACAGCACTGAAGGTTTTGAGCGCAACGAACATGTCGTCGATGGCGTGCGAAGCGTTGTCTATAGCGCGGGCAACGGCCCGCCCGTGGTTTATTTCCACGGCGGCGGCACATTCCACGGTTTCGAATGGGCGCGCGACTGGACGGATCGCTTCCGTGTGATCCTTCCTATTCATCCAGGCTATCGGCGAGAGCGCCGACGATCCCGACATCACATCACTGGCCGATTATGTCGTGCATTACACGGCGCTGTTCGAGGCCCTCGGCCTGATGCGGTTCGGCTTGGCGGGCGCCTCGCTTGGCGGGCGGCTCGCGACCGAGTTCACACTGACCCATGAGCCCATGGTCAAGCGGCTGGTGCTGGCGGCGCCGGCTGGATTGATGGCCGCGGATTGTCCGCCGCCGCCTTATGCCACGATGGACCCGCGCGATATTCCGAAGATGCTGGTAGCCGATCCGGCTTTCATTGCGCGCTTCTGGCCGCCCGATGCCGATGCCGGTTTCATGGCGGCGCGGGCGCGCGAGCAGGTGGCGACCGCGCGTGTCCTCGCCGATGGCGAAGCGGCCGATCGCAAGCTCAGGCGGCGACTGCCACGCCTCAAAGTGCCGACGCTGGTTCTGTGGGGCGGTCAGGATCATGTGCTGCTGCCGGGACTGGCCAAGCATTGGGCGAAAGTCCTGCCTTCCGCGACCGTCACCATGATCGAAGAGGGCGGGCACCTGCTGCTCGATGAATCGCCGCGTGCTCGCGCGGTCGCAGCCGATTTCCTCGCCCGCGATTAGGGCGTGTCTGCCGGCGGGCGATCCTCGGGGACGGTGATTGGGCTGATCTGTTCGCGGGCAATGTTCCGGTTGAGTGCTGGCAACTTCTCCGTCAGGACGTCGTTCAGCTGCTGCAATTGTTGATCGGTTTGCGATGAAAGGTCGTCATAGACGGCATAGTCCTGCTTTGTCGGATGCGCGAAAGACTGCCCGATTTCCGAGGCCAGCGCCGCGAGCTTGTTGTTGAGGCGGATCGGGTAGTTCAACGGGTCCTCGCTCGCATGCGATTTGGTCTGGATGAGGCGCGCTTCTATGGCGTCGAGCTTGTCCGTGATCGCCTTGGCCGATTCCCCGATGGCTGCATCGTCCTTCTTGTCGTGGCCGAGACGTTTCACATAGGCCTTGATCTCGCCGCGCACCTTGCGCAGCTTGAGGATTGCGCGATCGGCTTCATCCAGCTTGGCGTGGACGTTCTTCAGGAGCGCGAGCTGGGCTTCCAGATCGGCCTGGCTCGCCGGGATACGGGGATCCTTGCGGACGACGAAATCCTGCGACTGTTTTGCCTTTCCCACCGTCAGCGTGACCCGATAATGACCGGGTACAATGCGGGGGCCGCGCATGGACCCGAACCAGATGATGGCTTTCGGCACCTTGGTGGCGTCCGGATAACGCATCTTCCAGACGAAGCGGTTCATGCCGGCATTGGTACGCACGACAAAGGATTGCTTTGGCTCCTTCAGGGCGTAGAAATCCTTATCCTCCTTGAGCGGCTTGCCTTCCGCGTCGGTCAGGTTGGAGAAGGAGGCGATGGTCTTGCCACCCTCCGTCGAGAAGGTGAGGGAGACCTTCTCGCCGCTGGCAGGCTTCTTCTTCAGCGTGTAGTAGACGACAACGCCGTTGGGCGGATTTTCGCCGGCGCTCCCCGCAGCGGCGTCATCATCGTCTTCCGTCTGCGATCCAAGGGTGAGATAGGCCGGTTGCGGCGTGAACAGGTAATGATCCGCGGCTGCGACCTTGGCCGACATCTGCCGCAGCGGTTCGAGATCGTCCAAAATCCAGAACGCGCGCCCATGTGTCGCAATCGCCAGTGCGCTCGCATCATTCGGGATCACCATGTCGCGCACCGGCACATGCGGCAGGTTCTGTTGCAGCGACTGCCAATGCTCGCCACCATCGAAGGAGACATAAACACCACGCAGTGTTCCGGCGAACAGGAGGTTCCTGTCCTGCGTGTCCTGACGGACCACGAAGCTGGTTTCATCATTCGGCAGGCCGTCCGTGATCTCCTGCCAATGGGCGCCGTAATCATGGGTGACGTAGAGATAGGGCTTGAAGTCGTCCTGGCGATAGCGGCGCGCGGCGAGGAAGGCCGTACCGGGATCGAAATGGGAAGGATCGATGCTGCTGATCGTGGCAAGGGCCGGCAGGTCCGAGGGCGTCACGTTGGTCCAGGTCTTGCCGTCGTCCTTGGAGACGTGCACGAGCCCGTCATCCGAGCCTGCCCAGAGAAGGCCCTGCTTCAGGGGTGACTCCGCCAGCGCGAAGACGGTCCCGTAATATTCGACGGAAGTGTTGTCTTGCGTCAGCGGCCCGCCGGAGGAAGCTTCCTTCGCTTTGATGTCGCGCGTCAGATCGGGGCTGATGCGGGTCCAGCTCGTGCCGCCGTCAGTGCTGCGCAAAACATATTGCGAGCCGACATAGATCGCGTGCGGCGCGTAACTTGAAATCACGATCGGAAACGTCCACTGGAAGCGGTATTTCAGCTTTGCGGCGGCATGGCCCATGGGGTTGTCCGGCCAGACATCGACGGCACGCGTTTCGTCCGTGCGGTTGTTATAACGTGTGAGAGCACCGTCATAACCGCCGGCATAGGTGATCCAGGGCTTGCCCGGAACCGGTACGACGAAGCCGCTTTCGCCACCGGCGACTGACCGCATGTCCTCTGCGCCGATGTCGCGGCTGGCGCTGCGGCTGGCGATGGCGATCGAGCCGCGATCCTGCTGGGCGGCATAGATGTGGAAGGGGAACTGATCATCGACATTCAGATGATAGAACTGCGCCGTCGGCTGATTGTCCTCCGGGCTCCAGGATCGGCCGCCATTCTGGCTGATGCTGGCGCCGCCGTCATTGCCGCAGATCAGGACCTCGGGATGGCTTGGGTCGATCCAGAGCGAATGTACATCGCCATGCGGCGGGTGCAGCGGCTTGAAGTTCTCTCCGCCATCGGTGGATTTGAAGACGCCACCGACCTCAGGCGCATAGACGAGGTTGACGTTCTTGGGATCGGCATAGATGCGCGAGAAATACCAGGCCCGCTGGGTCAGGTTCGATTTGTGATAGACGCGCTTCCAGGTTTCGCCGGCGTCGTCGGAGCGGAACACGCCGCCCGCCTTGGCTTCAATAATGGCGTAGAGCCGACTGGGATCGGCGCCGGAAACCGTGATGCCGATCTTGCCGAGGATCCCCGTGGGCAGGCCGGGGTGCTTGGAGATGTTGGTCCAATGTGCGCCGCCATCAGTTGATTTGTAGAGGCCGCTGCCCGGTCCGCCGCTCGATAGCTTCCAGGGGTGGCGATAGGCCTGCCACGTCGCCGCGTAAAGAATGCGCGGATTGTGCGGATCGATCGCCAGATCGATGGCCCCTGTTTTGTCGTCGACGTACAGCACCCTCTTCCAGTGCTTGCCGCCATCGCGCGTCTCGAAGACGCCGCGTTCGGGATTGGGTCCGAAGACATGGCCCATCGCGGCAACCCAGACATGATTGGGGTCCCGGGGATCGATCACGATCCGGCCGATGACATGGGTGCGTTCGAGGCCGGCATGGTGCCATGTCTTGCCGCCATCACTGGATCGATAGATCCCGTCGCCCGTGGCCATGTCGCCGCGGATCGCGGATTCGCCCATGCCGGCATAGATCACGTTGGAGTCGGAGGGTGCCACCGCCAGCGCACCCACGGCGCCCGTCTTGAAATCCTTGTCGGAGATCGGTTTCCAATGGAGACCGTAATCCGTCGATTTCCACACCCCGCCTCCAGTCGCGCCGAAATAGAAGGTGCCGGGCTGGTCCGCGACACCGGCCACCGCCAGTGAGCGCCCGCCCAGAAATGGGCCGATGCTGCGCCATTTGAGGGCGCTGTAGCTGCCGGCGGGGATCGTGGTCGCACGCGCGGCGCCGGCGATGCCCAGCGTCAACATCAGGGCCAGGGCGGCGGCAGACCGGCGGTGGATGCGGACCATGCGCGGCATCTCCTCTATCGAGTTTGGGCGAGAACCGTTTGCCGCACCGGGCTATGGGTTCAAAGGGCGGGGCATGACAATATCCCGAGCGTTGCCGAATTTCCCGCAGAATTGCGCTGGCTGGCGATCAATTTGCGATGAGCAAGATTGCGGTGAGCCGGCGGCGCGCGGTCTGGCATCGTCAGGCGCGCTGGACGGTGTCGCCGTTGCTGAGAACATTGGGATCGGCGAGAAGCCAGTCGACCAGCAGATCGCGCGGCGCCGAGGCGCGGGTTTCGTCCCAGCACAGAAAGACCGGTGCCGTTGCCTCCTGATCGCGCAAGCCGCACGCCTCGACGCCCGACCAGGCCAGCGTGCCGAAAATGTCGAGCGCGATGGTGACGCCAAAACCGGCGCGCACGAAACCCAGCACCGTGTACCACTCGCTCGCTTCCTGGGCGATGCGGGGGGTAAAGCCGGCGCGGATGCACAGCGCGTGAATTTGATGATAGAGGCCTGGCGCCACCGGCGGATTGAAGAGCACGAAAGGCTCGTCCGCCAGCTCCGAAAGCGCGATGCGCGATTTGCCCGCCAGACGATGCGACGAGGGCACGAGGGCGACGAAAGGCTGGCGGCCCAGGATTTCGCAGCGGATCGCCCGGCCCGAGCCCAGCTCGCGCGTCACCGAAACATCGATCAGGCCCGAGCGTAGCGCCTCCCATTGCTGGGCCGAATGCATATCACGGAGGCTCAAGGCCACATCCGGATAGGCCTCGCGGAAGCGCTGTAGCGACAGCGGCAGGTCCGAAAGAATGACCGAGGAGCCGAGAGCCGCGACGATGGAGCCGCTTTCGCCGCGCTCGACCAGCCGGGCCTGTTCCAGCGCGGCGTTGAAATCGCCGGCGGCGCGGCGGCTGGCATCGGCGATGATCTCGCCGGCCGGGGTCAGCGCCACTTGCGGCCGGCGCACGAACAGCTTCAGGCCCAGAACCCGCTCGATCTGCGCCAGACGCAGGCTGAGCTGGGGTTGGCGCATGCCGAGTTCCTCCGCCGCCCGCCCGAAATGCAACTCACGCGCGAGCACGGTCAGGATCTGGTGGTCACGGATGCCCAGACTCATACAAAATCCACCTCATTCGAATATCTATATGACGTTATATTGATATTCCATTATTCCGAAAGATATGGCCGAATTAGGCTGCCTGTCCACGAGGCAGGCCGGGCAATCCGGCCGTCCGGGGCGAGGCCCTGAAGAGGCCCCCGAGGAGAGGAAACAGAGATGGCTGAATCGCCCAAAGAGTTCCCGTTGCCGAGCTCCGTGAAAGTCGCGGCGGGGACGCAAGCCGCCCAAGCCGCCTATCCCTATTACATGCAGTTCGCGCCGGACGACGATCAGCGCTTCTGGTTCTACAACTCGATGCACTTCCCCGAACCGATGACCGTGTTCGACATGATCACGGCGGAAGCGGCCTATTGCGCGCTGGGCTCCAGCAACACGCGGGTGCACAGCCTGCCGACCACGCTCGGCATCGACTATCGGATCATCAATGGCCGCGTTTATATCGGCGGCAATGGCGTGACCGACCCGGCCGAAATCGCGCGCCGCACCGCAGAGTTCGAAAAGCGCGCCTATTACTATTACGCCAATTGGGAGCGCCTCTACGATCAGTGGAAGGTGAAGATGCGCACCCTGATCGACGATGCGCAGGCGCTGCCCAAACTGTCATTGCCGGAGTTCGAGCCGCTCGAAAATGTGCATGCCGGCCGCGGCGTCGCCTCCAACCACTATCTGCTCGACACATACCAGAAGACGCTCGAAGGCTACTTCCGGATGTGGCACCACCATTTCGAATTCCTGCTGCTCGGTTACGGCGCCTATATGGTGTTCTTCGATTTCTGCAAGAAGGCCTTCCCGGAAATCACCGACCAGACCATCGCCCGCATGGTCGCCGGCTTCGAAGCGGAAATCTTCCGCCCTGACGAAGAGGTCAAGCGGCTGGCGCGCCGCGCGGTCGAGCTGGGCGTCGACGGCAAGTTCGTCGACGGCGCGACGCCGGACGACATTCTGGCCTCGCTGGAACAGTTGGGCGAGCCGGGGCGCGAATGGCTGAAAGAACTCGAGACTTCGCGCAATCCCTGGTTCAACGTCAATGTCGGCGACGGCTTCTATCACTATCACCGCTCCTGGAACGACGATCTCTCGCTGCCCTTCTCGGCGCTGCCCGGCTATATCGCGCGCGTGAAGGCCGGCGACAATATCGAGCGGCCGACCGAAAAGCTGTTGGCGGAACGCCAGGAGCTGATCGACGGCTATCGCGACCTGCTCGGCACTGATGAAGAGCGCGAAGCCTATGATCAGATGATCACGCTCGCCTGCCGCGTCTTTCCGTACGTGGAAGGTCACAAATTCTATTGCGAGCACTGGTACACCAATCTGTTCTTCAACAAGATCCGCGAGTTCGGCGCGCTCCTGGCCGGGCACGGGTTCTTCAAGGACGCGGAGGACGTGTTCCATCTGTCGCATTACGAGCTCGAGGCGGCGATCATCGATCTGATGACGAGCTGGTCCAATGGCTCGCCGCCGCGCGGGCCGAGCCGCTTCCCGGCACTGATCGCTGAGCGCAAGGCCGCGAACAAGGTGTGGGCCGAAATGGAAACGCCGCCCGCATTGGGACCGGTGCCCGACATCATCGACGATCCGGCCATTGTGATGCTGTGGGGCATCACCCGCGAGAGCCTCAACAACTGGCTGTCATCGGGCGACAGGGATCCCAACGAGGTGCGTGGCTTCGCGGCGTCCAGCGGCATCGTCGAAGGCACGGCGCGCGTGGTGAAGACGGTCGAGGAAATTGGCCGGCTGAAGCAGGGCGACATTCTCATCTGCCGCGTCACCAACCCGACCTGGGCGCCGATCTTCCAGAAAATCTCGGCGGCCGTGTCCGATATCGGCGGCTCAATGAGCCATGCTGCCATTGTCGCGCGCGAATACGGCCTGCCAGCCGTGGTCGGTACCGGCGATGCCACGGTGCGCATTCGCGACGGCCAGCGCGTGCGCGTCGACGGCGCACGCGGCCTTGTCACGATCCTGAATTAGGCGGCGCCATGGCGGATCAAAATACCATCTCCTGGTTTGCCGATATTGGTCTGGACGATCGTCCGACCGTGGGCGGCAAGGGTGGCAGCCTCGGCGAACTCACGCGTGCCGGCATTGCCGTGCCGCCGGGTTTTGTCGTGCGCACCGATGCGTTCGAAGCTTTTATCCGGGCGCTCGATTCAGAGAAGCCGTTGCGTGCGCCGATCGAAGCGCTCGATCCCGACGATCTTGTCGCGGTCGGTGCATGCACCAAGGCGATCCGCGCCCGCGTCACGGAAAGCCCGATGCCGGATGCGGTGCGCGAGAGGATCCTGGCCGCGTATGCGAAGCTGTGCGAGGGCCGCACTGATATGCCCGTGGCCGTGCGTTCTTCGGCGACGACCGAAGATGCGGAAGATGCGTCCTTCGCCGGGTTGCAGGACACCTATCTGTGGGTGCTGGGCGGCGACGAGGTGCTGCACAAGGTACGCGAGTGCTGGGCCAGCCTCTATTCGGTGGAATCGGTCTGTTATCGCCGCAAGCACGGATTGCCCGAAGCGGGCGTGGCGATGGGTGTCGTGATCCAGCGCATGGTCGATGCGCGCTGCGCCGGCGTGATGTTTACCCGCAGCCCGACCACCGGTGACCGGTCCGTCGTGACCATCGAAGGCGCCTGGGGACTTGGCTCGGCCGTGGTCTCCGGCGAGGTAACGCCGGATCGCTGGGTGGTCGCCAAGATCACCGGCGAGATCACGGTGCGCGACATTTCCGACAAGCATATCCAGCAGCTGCCGCGCGCCGGCGGTGGTATCGAGGATGTGGAGGTGGCTGCCGATCAGCGCAAGGCGCCCTGCCTCAGCGATGCCGAGCTTCTGGCGCTCAAGACTGTCGCCCAGCGTGCCGAACGTCATTATCGCCGGCCGCAGGACATCGAATGGGCCATCGACCGCGCGAGCGGTGATATCCTGCTTTTACAGAGCCGGCCCGAGACCGTGTGGTCCGCCAAGGACGCGGCGCCCGTCGCCAAGCCTGCGTCCGATCCGGTGTCGCATGTGATGAATATTTTCGGAGGACGCCGGTGAGCCTGACCGCGAAGGATGTTGCCGAGATCATGAAGCTGCTCGAAGAGTTCGGCCTTCAACGAGCTCGTGCTTGAAACCGGCGACCTGAAGGTCGAGCTGCGTCGCGGCGCTGCGGGGCCGCGCCCTGCGCGCACTCGCGAAGCAGCAGCGACACCGCCCGCAGCTGCACCGCAACCCGTGAAGCCCAATGGCATCGCCCCGGCCGGGCCCGGCGAGACCGATGTGCCGTCGCCCTTGCTCGGCACGTTCTACCGCGCGCCCAAGCCGGGCGAGCCGCCTTTCGTCGAGGTTGGCCAGACGGTCGAGGAAGGCACGATCATTGGCATCATCGAAGTGATGAAGCTGATGAATTCGGTGCGCGCGGGCGTGCGCGGCGAAATCACCCAGATTTTCGCGCAGAACGGCACATTGGTCGAATTCGAAGAGCCGCTCATCCGCGTGCGGCCGGCCGGTTGAGCCATGCCGATCCGCCGCATCCTGATTGCCAATCGCGGCGAGATAGCCGTCCGCATCATACGGACGTGCAAGACGCTCGGTATTGAGACGGTGCTGGCGGTCTCAGTGGCGGATCGGGAGTCGCTGGGCGCAAGGCTGGCCGACCGGGTGCTGTGCATCGGCCCGGCGCCGTCATCCGAAAGCTATCTCAAGGCCGAAACCATTGTGCAGGCCGCGCTGGGCAGCGGCTGCGATGCGATCCATCCCGGCTATGGCTTCCTGTCCGAGCGGGCCGATCTGGCGCGGTTCTGCGAAGAAGAAAAGATCGTCTTCATCGGTCCCACGGCCGCACAGATTGAAGCCGTCGGCGACAAGCTGCGTGCCCGCGCCGAGGCCGAAGCCGCATCCGTTCCGGTCGTGCCCGGCGGACCGGTGAACGATCTGGCCGACGCCGAAGCGCTGGGAGCCAGGATCGGCGCGCCCTTGCTGGTGAAGGCGGTGGGCGGCGGCGGCGGGCGCGGCATGAAACGCGTCGATGATCTTTCGGCGCTGGCCGAGATGGTGTCGCTGGCCTCGTCCGAGGCGAGTGCGGCCTTTGGCGATGCGCGCGTCTATATCGAGCGGCTGGTAACGACCGGCCGCCACATCGAGGTTCAGGTGCTGGGCGACGGCGCTGGGAATGTCGTCCATCTCGGTGAGCGTGATTGTTCGGTGCAGCGCCGCTACCAGAAGCTGATTGAGGAAACGCCGGCACCGGGCATCTCCGAAGCACTGCGCGAGAATATCCGCGCCGCCGGGGTGCGGTTCGCGCAGCATTTGTCCTATCGCGGCGCCGGCACGGTCGAATTCCTGGTCGATGTCGCGCGGCAGAGCTTCTATTTCCTCGAAATGAATGCCCGGATCCAGGTCGAGCATCCGGTGACGGAAGAGGTGTCAGGCGTCGATCTCATCGCCGAGCAGATCGCAATCGCCGATGGCAAGGGCCTTCGCTTCAAACAAAGCGACATTCATCTCGAAGGTTGCGCCATCGAATGCCGGATCAACGCCGAAGATCCCGCGCGCGACTTCATGCCCAGCCCGGGCACGGTGCGTGAGGCGGTGTGGCCGGAAGGAGAGGGCATCCGCGTCGACACGCATATCGTCGCTGGCGCCAAGGTGCCGCCCTATTACGATTCGCTGATGGCGAAAATCATCGCGCATGGGCCGGATCGCGCCACGGCGCTGGCCCGTCTCGAAAAGGCGCTGGCCGCCAGCCGCGTCGATGGCATCGCCACCAACATCCAATTTCATCGCGCCGTGCTGAAGGATGCGGAATTCGCGGCTGGCGGTGTCGATACCGGCTATCTGGCGCGCTTCCTGGCCCGCGCACCCTCAATTACGGAGGCCTGAGCCATGGCCGAAATCCAACTGGTCGAAACCTCGCTGCGCGATGGCAATCAATGTCTGTGGGCGGCGCTCGGTGTGGATACGGCGCGCACGCTGACCATCGCGCCTGTCCTGGATCAGGTCGGGTTCAAGGCCATCGATTTCACGACTTCGACCCATATGGGCGTGGCCGTGCGCTACAAGCAGGAAGACCCGTGGGAGCGCATCCGCCTGATGGCCGAGGCGATGCCGAACACGCCGCTGCAATTCCTTTCCACCGGCTTCCGCTTCATCTCCTGGGAAACGGCCAGCCCCGAATTCATGGCGCTGGCCTATCGCACATTGGTCAGTCACGGCATCCGCCGTTTCGCGCTGGCCGATCCCATGAACGATGTGGCCGGCAATCTCGACGGTGCGCGCATGGCCAAACAAGGCGGCGCCGATACCGTCGTGGCCGCGCTGGTCTTTACGATCAGTCCGATCCATGACGATGCCCATTATGCCGAGCGCGCAAGGCAGCTGGCGGCCAGCCCCGATGTCGATGCCCTATACATAAAAGATCCGGGCGGGCTTCTGACGCCCAACGCGCGCGCGCACGCTGATCCCGGCGATCAAGGCCGTGATCGGCGACAAGCCGCTCGAAATCCATGCCCATATGACCATCGGTCTGGCCGAGCTTGTCTATCTCGACGCGCCGGAGCTTGGCGCCAGCGCCGTGCAATGCGCTTCGGGCGCGGCGGCGGACGGCACCTCCAACCCGCAGGCGCTGCGCGTGGTCTCCAATCTGCGGGCGCTCGGCCATTCGGTGCCGCTCGACGATGAGGCGCTGGGCGAGGTCCATCGCTATTTCAACCGGCTTGCCGAAGCCGAGGATTTGCCGGTTGGCCATCCGCAGGCCTTCGATGCGGCCTATTTCCATCATCAATTGCCCGGCGGCATGGTGGGCACCATGCGCCGCCATCTGGCAGAGCATCGCGTCTCGCATCTCGAAGGCAAGGTGACCGAGGAGCTGGGCCGCGTGCGCGAGGAGCTGGGCTGGCCCATCGTCATGACGCCCTTCGCGCAGATGGTGATGACGCAGGCGGTGATGAATGTCACCGCGCCGGAACGCTATGCCGTAATCCCCGATGAGGTCGTGCGCTATGCGCTGGGCAAGTTCGGGCGGCCCAACGTTCCCATCGCGCCCGATGTTCTGGACCGCATATTGTCGTCGCCGCGCGCCAAGGAGCTGGAGCATGAACCCGGCATGGCGCCGGTCTCCGAGCTGCGCCGGAGGCTGGGCGCCGATCTCTCCGACGAAGACTTCCTGTTGCGCGCCACCATGCCGGGCGAACTGGTCGATGCCATGCGCGCGGCCGGTCCCGCGCCGCGCCATTACGATCCCGAAGCGGCCTCGGCGATGAAACTGATCCGCACGCTTCTGGCGCGCACCGATCTCTCCCATGTCGCAATCGACAAACCCGGATTCAAACTCGAGCTGGCACAATGACAAAACATTCCGAGACGATCGGCGCCATCGGCGGTTATATGTTCGATGTCGACGGCACGTTGATCCTCAGCAACCGTTCGCTGGGCAGCTATCAGATGCTACCGGGCGCGGCCGAGGTGCTGGGTGCGCTCAAGGCCAAGGGAATTCCTTATGTGGCGCTCACCAATGGCAGCGCCTATCCGCCCGCCGAACAGGCGGCCAAGCTGCGGGGGCTCGGCCTGCCGATCGAAGACGATCAGATGTTGACGCCCTCCAGCGTCGCGGCCGAACTGATGCTGCGCGATGACATCAAATCCGCGCTGATCCTGGGCACACCCGGTGTCGGTCATTGTCTTGCCGAAGCCGGGATCGAACTGCGCTTCACGGGTGACGCGAATGCCGAGAAGGCCGATGCTGTCTATATCGGATGGCATCCCGATTGCGGCATGAAGGATATCGAGGCCGCGTGTCATGCGATCTGGAACGGCGCCAAGCTCTATGTCGCTTCCGATGTGCCGTTCTTTGCCAGCGCCGGGGGACGCACCATCGGCTATTCCCATGCGATCACGGCGGCGGTCCGCAAGATGACCGGCGCACCGATGATCCTGACCGGCAAGCCCTCGCTCAACGCATTGCGCTTTGTCGCGAAGAAACTGGGCGTGCCGATGAAGAATGTGGCCGTCGTGGGCGATGATCCGCTGGTCGAGATCATCATGGCCCGCCGCGCCGGCGCCACCAGCTTCGCGGTCACCACCGGCTTCAACAAGGAAGAAGATTGGGCCCTGCAGACCGGCAACAAGCGCCCCCATCGCGTGCTCAAGGGCGTTGGCGATCTGATGGACATCATGGAGCTTGCCGCCTGATGCGCAGCATCGATTATTTCGACAAGGTCGCGAACCGCCATCCCGAACGCATGGCGCTGATCGCCGGTGAAACGCGCTACACCTATGGCGAGTTGCAGGCGCTGAGCCACAAGGCCGCCGGGGCCATGCTGGGCGCGGGCCTCAAGCATCAGGAACCGGCGGCGATCCTGTCGCCCAATGACGGCGCGGTGCTGGTCAGTCTTCTGGCGTTATGGCGGGCCGGCGCAGTGTGGATTCCGGTCAACACGCGCAACGCGCTCGACGCCAATATCGCCTATCTCAATTATGTGCGCCCGGTCTGGTTCTTCTACCATTCGAGCCTTGCGGCGGAGGCCGACGAGGTGCGCGCGGCCGTGCCGAGCATTCGCCACGTGATTTGCCTCGATCGCGAGGGCAGCGATTATCCGTCGCTGACGACTTTCATGGCGACGTTCGGCGAAAGGGAAATCACCGATTGGGGCGATGCCTCGGGCAATCCGGACGAACTGGTCGCGATCATCGCCACGGGCGGCACCACCGGTCCGGCAAAGGGCGTGCGCATTCTCAATCGCAGCTGGAGCCAGATGCTCGAGACCATCGTCAACGAGATGCAAAGCGATCTGCCGCCGGTGTGTCTGGCGACGGCACCGCTCACCCACGCGGCCGGCCCCTTCGCCACGGCGGCGCTGGCGATGGGCGCGACCATCGTCGTGTTGCCGGGCTTCGATGCCGAGGGTGTGATGGCGGCCATCGCCGAGCACCGCGTCACTCACATGTTTCTGCCGCCGACGGCGCTCTATTCGATGCTGTCCCATCCGCGCGTCGGCGATTTCGATTATTCGAGCCTGCGCTATTTCCTGCTGGCCGGGTCGCCGGTTTCGCCAGACAAGCTCAAACAGGCCGTCGCGGTGTTCGGGCCTTGCATGTGCCAGAGTTATGGCCAGACCGAATGCCATCTGATCGCAACCTGGTTGCCGCCGGATGTGGTGGCGGCCGCGGCGGAAGGCGATCATCCCGAACGCCTCGCAAGCTGCGGCCGCGCCAGCTATTCGGTGCGCATCGAAATCATGGACGATGATGGCCGCCTTCTGGCCGATGATGACGTCGGCGAGATCGTTGCGCGCGGCGGCCTTGTCGGTGGCGGCTATTTCGAAATGCCCGAAGCGACCGAGGAAGCGCGTCTTCATGGCTGGCATCACACCGGCGATGTCGCCAAGCGCGATGCGGACGGCTTCTTCTATATCGTCGACCGCAAGAAGGACATGATCGTCAGCGGCGGTTTCAATGTGTTTTCGGCCGAGGTTGAGGCCACGGTGATGGAGCTTGCCGAGGTCAGCGAATGCGCAGTGGTGGGCACGCCGCACGAAAAATGGGGCGAAGCGGTGACGGCGATCGTTGTTCTCAAGCCTGGCGCAACGCTGTCGGATGAACAGATCATCGCCCACTGCAAGGCGCGCATCGGCAGCGTCAAGGCGCCGAAATCCATCCATTTCCGCAAGGAGATTCCGCGCACGGGCGCCGGCAAGTTCGACAAGAAAACGATCCGCGCCGAATTCTGGAAGGGCACCGGACGCAACGTGCACTAGACCCGGAGCCGCGACCGGTCGAGGCTTGCGTTTCCGAGCCGCCTCAGGCTTTGACGAAAATGTCGACGCGGTCGGTGGCGCCGTTGTCGCTCTCCTTGACGCCGCCCAGCGCCCGCACATCGATGCGGCCGGCCGGCACGCCATCGACGATGAGCGCCTCGCGCACGGCCAGCGCCCGCTTCAGGCTCAGCCGCCGCGCCGCCGAGGATGTGTCGCCGGGCGCGCCGGCATAGGCGATAAGCTCGATCTGGCTGGCGCCATTGGCGAGCGCCGTCTTGAGGCTGAAGGCGAGATCGTTGAGGCGCGCCTTGCTGTTCTCCGAGAGCGCCGAGGAGCCGGTGTCGAACAGCACCACCTGCTCTTTGGTCAGGCCCTTGGGCGGGGTGATCTTGGGCAGCGGCGCGGCCTTGGCCACGTGCGTGGGCTCCGGCTTTGCGGCTTGCTTGGCGGCGGCGGCGGCACTGGGGCGGAATTCGCTGTCGAAGGAGAAGGGGATCGCGGCCGGGGCGGCGTTCCCGCCGGAGGCGGGCGGCGGCGATGCCGGCCTGGTGGCCTTATGGACAACTCTCGGGGCCGGTTTTTTGGCGGCTGGCGGGGCTTCGGCGATGGCCGCACGCGTGGGTTCGGGACTGGCCGGTTCCGCGAACTGGCCGATTCCGAACTGGCCGATGCGGCGGCGGCCTCGGCGCTGCGATGGCGCTTGTGCAGCTTCGGCGGGCGCAGATGGACTGGCGGCAGGGTATGACGTCCGGCGCGCGGCGCCAGCGATCCGCCGGAATAGGGCGAGTTGGGGCAGGGGACTTGATTGATGGCGGCCGGGTTCACGGTCACATTCTGACCGGGATACATCTCCTGCGCCGCAGCCGGGCCGAGCCCGGCCAGCGAGAGCGCCAAGGTCAGTGAGCATGCGCCGAACGCCAGCGGCAATCGCTTGGTGGATGGAATCGCCATAAGCCCCGAGAAAGCTTCGACTCTTTCTGCCGTCAACCATAGACGCGCCGCGCCCGGGGTCAACCTCGGCGGCGCAATCTTGGTCAACTGCGGCCGGCGTCTTGCAGAAGTTTCAGGAATTTCGGATGCAGCATCTCGTTGGAGGCCAGGAGATCGCCGCTTTCGAGCATGCTGGACCCGCCCTTGAGGTCGGTGACGCTGCCGCGCGCCTCGCGCACTATCAATATGCCGGCGGCCACATCCCAGGGCTTGAGGCCCCGTTCCCAGAAGCCGTCATAGCGGCCCGCCGCGACCCAGGCGAGATCGAGCGCGGCCGCGCCGAAGCGGCGCACGCCGGGCGTCGAGGCCATCACCGCTTCCAGCTCCTTGAGATAGAGGTCGTGACCGTCGCGGCCAAGGAAGGGGATGCCGGTCGCGAACAGGGCCAGGCCCACATCCTTGCGGGCGGCGACGCGCAGGCGCTTGTCGTTGAGATAGGCGCCATGGCCCTTCTCGGCCACGAACATCTCGTCGGTGATGGGATTGAAAATGACACCCGAGACGAGCTGGCCCTCGCGTTCGAGGGCGATCGAGATGGCGAAATGCGGGATGCCGTGCAGGAAATTGGTGGTGCCGTCGAGCGGGTCGATTATGAATCGGTGCGATTTGTCCGGCCCGTCGATCAGGCCGCTTTCTTCGGTCAGGATAGGATAGCCGGCGCGGGCCTTCTGCAATTCGCCGACGAGAATGGTTTCTGTGCGCTGGTCGGCGATGGTGACGAAATCGGCCGGGCCCTTCATCGACACCTGCAGGTTTTCGACCTCGCCGAAATCGCGGATCAGGCGGCGGCCGGCCTTGCGGGCGGCGGCCGTCATGACGTTGAGGGCAGGGGAAAGATAGAGGGCCATGATTTATTCCGCCCGTCGCAGATAGGTGCCGTCTTCGGTCGAGACGACGATCCTGGTACCGGCTTCGATGAAGGGCGGCACCTGGATCTTCAGGCCGTTCTCCAGCACCGCGCCCTTGTAGGAGGGGGCCGCCGTGCCGCCGCGCATGACCGCGTCGGCTTCGGTCACTTCCAGCGTCACCTGCAGCGGCAGCGAGATGCCGATGGGCTTGCCGTCATAGACCGTGACCAGCGTCTTCATGCCATCCTGCAGGAACTGCGCCTGATCGCCGACGAAATCGGCCGAGAGTTCGAACTGGTCGTAATTCTCCATGTCCATGAAGGTCAGCGTGTCACCGCTGGCGAACAGGAACTGGAAGTCGCGCTTCTCCAGCCACACTTCCTCGACGGTTTCGTCGGAGCGGAAGCGCTGGTTCAGCTTGGTGCCGGTGGTAACGTTCTTGAGCTCGACCTGGTTGTAGGCGCCGCCCTTGCCGGGCTTCACCTTCTGGGACTTCACTGCCATCCACAGCCCGCCTTCATATTCGATCATGGTGCCGGGGCGGATTTCGTTGCCGTTGATTTTGGCCATGGGTCTTCTCTTGATGGCCTACCGCTTCGCTGCTTGAGGCCGAAGCGCCCCTCCTGTGGGGGAGGCGGGTAGGTGATGGTTGGGTCGAGGTCAAAGAGCGCGCGGGTTATAGCGGGCGCGGGGAGGAAGCTCAACCGACCGGCGTCAGGGGCAAAACAGCGCGTTGAAGGCCTTCACGGCGGCGGCAGGGCCGTCCTTGTGGGCCCAGACGCCCGACGACACGGCGAGGAAATCGGCGCCGGCCGCGATCAGCGGGGGCGCATTTTCGACCGTGATGCCGCCAATGGCGACGCAGGGAACCTCCATAATGTCCGACCACCATTCGAGGAGTTCGACATCGGCCTGCGATTTCGGCTCCTTGGTCGTGGTCGGGAAGAAGGCGCCGAAGGCGACGTAATCGGCGCCGGCCTCGGCCGCTTCCATGGCGAGGTGGCGGCTATCGTGGCAGGTGACGCCGACGATGCGGTCCGGCCCCACGGCCGCGCGCGCGGCGGCATAGCTCGCGTCCTCCTGACCGATATGGACGCCGTCGCAGCCCAGTTCGGCGGCAAGGTCCGGCCGGTCATTCATCAGAAAGGCGACGTCGCGCGTCTGTGCGATGGGCATCAGAATCTCGGTGGCGCGGCGGATTTCGTCGTCGGACACGTCCTTCAGGCGCAGCTGAAGACTGGCCACGTCGCCGCCCGCGAGGGCGCTCTTGAGCGTATCGGCAAATGCGCGCGGTTCCAGCCGGGGCGGTGTGATCAGATAGAGGCGGCAACTGGTCATAGTTTGAAATGAAGCTTTCCCAAATATGGATGGTTTCTACAGAGCGCCTGAAGACATCTGGGGAACACGCTTTCGCGCCGGGCCCGCAGCAGCAATTCCATAACGGCATTCTGGAGCGGCAGGTTCGGAATCTCGCTATCCATTCGGCTTTCGAACAATTCATACCAGAGCGTGGCCAGTTCCTGCCGCGACATGCTCTTTGCAACACGGTATCGCAGATCGCTGCGGGCCATAGCGCTCAGAACGTCAAAGCAGCCCGGCTTGCCGATCTTGACTGTCTTTCCGTCGGGAAACTCGACTATGTCTCTGCGGATCGACCACGGCCGGTCCCCCGCAACCCGGAACTCGGTCTTGAGAAATCCGGCCAGATCCTTCTTGCCGGTCTCCAGATCGGAAAAGTCCACATATTGGAAATTGCGCAGGGCGTTCGGCATGCTGGGCTGGTGGAACGCCAATATCACGAGCGGCATCTTTTCCAGAAGATGTTTCTGCGCGGCGATGCTGGTTTCGGGATAGGGCGCGCCCTTCTGAAAGGCGGTGGTCGTGCCGAGGAGCAGGAAGACGGCGGTATCGTTGGCCGCCGCCAGGATCTCGCGTGGTCTCTCAGGCACAGGCCGGGAAGATTCGAAATCGGCCCAGAAGTCCAGGTCCGTGTATTCCATGCGGAGAAACGACAGGACGGTCTCGGCCAGTTCACGATCTTCATTGGTGTGACGCAAGAATACGTCGTATTTGGTCAAGACAAAAAACTCCGAGCGATCTCGAATAGAGACGCAGGAGCGTATAAGTCCAAATCAAACTTCGCAAATGACAAGCCGGACGGTTCCGGTCAGTTTACGCCGCCTGCTTTTCGAGCTCAGGCTTCCACGCGCCAGCGGCCGCAAGGCTGTTCATTCTGGCACGATGGGCGAAGGCAGCCTGCGCCTTGGCCACGTTCTCCGCCTTGCCGCCCCACGCCTTCTGCGGCGCGGCCTGCAAGGCGCGGCCATAGGAGAAGGTCAGCGCCCAGGGCAGCGGGCCCTGTGCGTTCATGGCGTTGAGATGGGCGGTTGCTTCCACATCCGACTGGCCGCCGGAGAGGAAGGCGATGCCCGGCACCGCCGCCGGCACACAGCGCTTGAGCACCATCAGCGTCTTCTCGGCCACTTCCTCGACGCCCGCCTGTGTCGCGCATTTCTTGCCGGAGATCGCCATATTGGGCTTCAGCACCATGCCTTCCAGGGCGACGCGCTGTTCGTAGAGCTGCTGGAAGACGGCCTCAAGCACCCAATGGGAAACTTCGGCGCAACGCTCGATGTCGTGGTCGCCATCCATCAGCACTTCCGGCTCGACGATGGGGACGATGTTGGTCTCCTGGCATAACGCGGCGTAGCGCGCGAGCGCATGGGCGTTGGTGAGGATGGCCGTCTGGCTGGGTACCGTGCTGCCCGCGATGTCGATCACGGCGCGCCATTTGGCGAAGCGTGCACCGAGGCCGTGGTACTCGATCAGCCTCTCGCGGAGGCCATCGAGGCCTTCGGTCACGGTTTCGCCCGGGCAGCCAGCCAAGGGCTTCGCGCCTTTGTCGACTTTAATGCCCGGGATGGCACCGGACTTGGCGATGATCTCGACCAGGGGCGTGCCGTCTTCGGCCTTTTGGCGGATGGTTTCGTCGTAGAGGATGACGCCGGAGATGTGTTGCGTCATTGCCGCGTCGGTGCGGAACATCAACGCGCGATAGTCGCGGCGATTGTCCTGCGTGTTGTCCACGCCGACGGCATCGAAGCGCTTCTTGATCGTGCCGGTGGATTCGTCGGCGGCGAGGATGCCCTTGCCGCGCGCCACCATGGCGCAGGCAATGGTGTTGAGTGCGGTCAGGTCCATCCTCTGTCCTCCTTCTCTATTCGGCGGCGCGGGCAACTCCCGTGGTCTTGGGGGCGAGTTCACCGCGTTCGTAGCGCTTGGCCATGTCCGACATGGCAATCACCTTGATCTTGGAGGCCTGTCCGGCGGCGCCGAATTCCTCGAAGCGGGCGCGGCAGACCTTTTCCATCGCTTCCATGGCCGGCTTCAAATATTTGCGCGGATCGAACTCGGCCGGCTTTTCGGCGAACAGCTTGCGGATCGCGCCGGTGATGGCCATGCGGTTGTCCGTGTCGATGTTGATCTTGCGCACGCCGTGCTTGATGCCGCGCTGGATTTCCTCGACCGGCACGCCCCAGGTCTGCGGCATCTTCCCGCCATACTGGTTGATGATGTCCTGGAGATCCTGCGGCACCGACGACGAGCCGTGCATGACCAGATGGGTGTTGGGCAGGCGGCGATGGATCTCCTCGATCACGTTCATCGCCAGCACGGCGCCATCGGGCTTGCGCGAGAATTTGTAGGCGCCATGGCTTGTGCCCATGGCGATGGCCAGCGCATCGACGCCGGTCTTGTTCACAAAATCGACGGCCTGATCGGGGTCGGTCAGAAGCTGGTCGTGGGAAAGCTTGCCTTCGGCGCCGTGGCCGTCTTCCTTCTCGCCCATGCCGGTTTCGAGCGAGCCGAGCACGCCCAGCTCGCCTTCAACCGAGGCGCCGACCCAATGGGCCATGTCGGCGACGCGCTTGGTGATGGCGACATTGTAGTCGTAATCGGCGGGCGTCTTGGCATCGGCCTTGAGCGATCCGTCCATCATCACCGAGGTGAAGCCGTTCTGGATCGCGGTGGCGCAGGTCGCTTCGCTGTTGCCGTGGTCCTGATGCATGCAGACCGGAATATGCGGATAGACTTCGCACAGCCCGTCGATCAGGTGCTTGAGCACGAGGTCGTTGGCATATTGGCGCGCGCCGCGGCTGGCCTGGATGATGACCGGCGCATCGAGCTTGTCGGCCGCAGCCATGATGGCCAGGCCCTGCTCCATATTGTTGATGTTGAAGGCCGGCAGGCCGTAATCGTGTTCGGCGGCGTGGTCGAGAAGCTGTCGAAGCGTGATGCGAGCCATGATCCTATTCCCCCTTCTGATATTTCAGTGTGGTCGGCGGGGCGCGAGGGCTGCGACGCCCGGCAATTCCCGCCCTTCAAGCCATTCCAGAAATGCGCCGCCTGCGGTCGAGACATAGGTGAAATCGTCCGCCACGCGGGCATGGTTCAGCGCCGAAACCGTATCGCCGCCACCGGCGACGGAGAGAAGATTGCCCGCCCGGGTAGCCGCGGCGACAAGCTTTGCCGCCGCCACCGTGCCCGCGTCGAAAGGCACGGTTTCGAAGGCGCCGAACGGGCCGTTCCAGACCAGCGTCTTGGTCGTGTGCAGGCGGCGTTCGAATTCGGCAATGGTGTCCGGGCCGACATCGAGGATCATCTCGTCATCGGCAACGTCGCGCACGCTTACTGTGCGGTGGGGCGCGTTTGCCTTGAATTCCTTCGCCACCACCGCGTCGGTCGGCAGCAGCATGATCGTGCCCGTCTCCGTCGCCTGTTTGACGATGCGGCTGGCGGTGTCGAGCTGGTCTTTCTCGTAAAGTGATTTGCCGACTTTGATATCCCCGGCGGCGAGGAAGGTGTTGGCCATGGCCCCGCCGATGACGAGGATATCGACCTTCTCCATCAGGTGTTCGATCAGCGCGATCTTGGTCGACACCTTGGCGCCGCCGACCACGGCCATCACCGGCCGCTTGGGATCGGAGAGCGCTTTATGAAGGTGCTCCAATTCGCTTTGCATCGCCCGGCCCGCGGCCGACGGCAGCAGATGGGCGATGCCTTCTGTCGAGCCATGGGCGCGATGCGCGGCGGAAAAGGCATCGTTGACATAAAGATCGCCGAGTTCGGCCAGTGCCTTGACGAAGGCGGGATCATCCTTCTCCTCGCCCGCATGGAAGCGGGTGTTTTCGAGAAGCACGACGTCGCCGTCCTTCAGTTTGGCGATTGCGGCTTTCGCGACATCGCCGATGCAGTCCGAAGCAAACGCCACATCGCGGCCAACGGCCTTGGCCAGTGCCGGCGCGATGGGGGCCAGCGACATGGACGGCACCACTTTGCCCTTGGGCCGGTCGAAATGGGAGAGCACGATCACGCGCGCCCCCTTTTCAGCCAGCTCGCGGATGGTCGGCGCCTGACGGTCGATCCGAAGCGTGTCGGTGATCTTGCCGTCACGCATCGGCACGTTGAGGTCGGCGCGCACCAGCACGCGCTTTCCCGTCACATCCAGATCGTCGAGCGTCAGGTAGTGGTCGGCCATGTCGCGTATCAGCCCTTAGAGGAACTTGCCCATCGCCACGGCGGTATCCGCCATGCGGTTGGAGAAGCCCCATTCATTGTCATACCAGCTCATGACGGAGACGTAATTGCCGTCCATCACCTTGGTCTGGTCGAGTGCGAAGCTGGACGAGGCCGGGTTGTGGTTGAAGTCGCTTGACACCAGCTTCTCGTGGACGAGATCGAGAATGCCCTTGAGCGGGCCGTTGGCCGCCGCCGTGATGGCGCCGTTGACTTCCTCGACGCTGGTCGCACGCTTGGCGATGAATTTGAGATCCACCAGCGACACGTTCGGCGTCGGCACGCGCACCGAAATGCCGTCAAGCTTGCCCTTCAGTTCCGGCATCACAAGGCCCACGGCCTTGGCCGCGCCCGTCGAGGTCGGGATCATGGAGAGCGCCGCGGCGCGGCCGCGATACAGATCCTTGTGCATGGTGTCGAGGGTCGGCTGGTCGCCGGTGTAGGAATGGATCGTCGTCATCATGCCCTTTTCGATGCCGATGGCGTCGTTGAGCACCTTGGCCATGGGGGCCAGGCAGTTCGTCGTGCAGGAGGCATTGGAGACGACGATGTGGTCCTTGGTCAGCTTGTCGTGGTTGACGCCAAAGACGACCGTCAGGTCCGCGCCGTCGCCCGGGGCGGAGATCAGCACGCGCTTGGCGCCGGCCGTCAGATGGGCGCTGGCCTTTTCCTTCGAGGTGAAGATGCCGGTGCATTCCAGTGCGATGTCGACGCCCAGATCCTTGTGCGGCAGCTTGGACGGATCGCGCTCGGCGGTGACCTTGATCTTGTGGCCGTCGACGATCATGAACTCGCCATCGATGCCGACATGACCCGGGAAGCGGCCATGCACGCTGTCGTAACGCAGCAGATGCGCATTGGTCTCGACGGGGCCCAGATCGTTGACGGCGACAACGACGATGTCGTCACGCTTCGATTCCACGATGGCGCGCAGCACCAGCCGGCCGATGCGGCCGAAGCCGTTGATGGCAACGCGAATGGTCATGTTCTTCCTCCAAGGTTCCGAACGCGCGGTATATCGCGGCGTTCACAGAAACATGCGCGACGCCGGGCGGCGTTGCTTGAAATCTCGCGCCGGCGACCGGCGGCTCTGGCGATCAGGGGTCTGCTAGCGCGGTCAGCGGCAGCGGACTTTGATCGATCTCAGTTCGCGGCGGCCAACGCCGCCGTCGCGGCTTCGGCTACAGCCTCGGCGGTAATGCCGAAATGCTTGTAGACGTCCTTGTAGGGTCCGCTCGCGCCGAAGGAGTGCATGCCGACAAAGGCGCCGTCCGGGCCGATATAGCGGTCCCAGCCCATGCGGACGCCGGCCTCGACAGCGATTTTCACGGTACCCGGCCCCAGAACCGTCTCGCGATAGGCTGCGTCCTGTTCCTCGAACAGTTCCCAGCACGGCATGGAGACGACGCGCGCGGCGATGCCGGCCGTCTTCAGCAGGTCGCGGGCGGCCAGCGCCAATTCCACTTCCGAGCCGCTCGCCAGCAGGCTCACCTGTGCCTTGCCCTCGGCAGGCGCCAGCTCATAGGCGCCCCTGGCCGACAGGTTGTCGTCGGTGTGGCTGGTCCGCACGGTCGGCAGGTTCTGGCGCGACAGGGCCAGAAGCCCGGGCGCGGTTTTGTGTGCCAGTGCCATTTCCCAGCATTCGGCGGTCTCGACGGCATCGGCCGGGCGGTAGACATAAAGGCCTGGCATCGCGCGCAGCGAGGCCAGATGCTCGACCGGCTGGTGGGTCGGTCCGTCTTCGCCGAGGCCGATGGAATCGTGCGTGAACACATAGATGGCGCGCACGCCCATCAGCGCCGCCAGCCGCACCGACGGGCGCGCATAGTCGGAGAATACCAGGAAGGTGCCGCCGTAAGGCACGACGCCGCCATGCAGCGCCATGCCGTTCATGGCCGCCACCATGCCGTGCTCACGAATGCCGTAATGGATATAGCGGCCGGCAAAATTGCCGGGCGACACGGACGCCATGCCCTTGGTCAGCGTGTTGTTGGAGGGCGTCAGGTCGGCCGAGCCGCCGACCGTTTCGGGCATGGCCGCATTGACGATCTCGAGCACGTTCTGCGAGGCCTTGCGCGTCGCCACGCTCGGCTTCTCGTCGCTCATCTTCTTCTTGAAGGCGGCGATCTGAGACGTCAGCGATGCCGGCATGTCGCCGGCCATTGCCGCGTCGAAGGCACCGGCCTCGGCACTGGAGGTCTTGCGCGTCGTCCATGCGTCTGCGGCGCCTGTGCCGCGCGCGCCGATGGCGCGCCACGCCGAGAGAATCTCGTCAGGGATGACGAAGGGCTCGTAGGGCCAGTTCAGTTCCTTGCGCGCGGCGGCGATTTCCTCTTCGCCCGGCGCATCGGAATGGGCCTTCTGGGTGCCCTGCCGGTTCGGCATGCCGAAGCCGATGATCGTCTTGCAGGCGATCATCACGGGGCGGTCCTGGGTCTGCGCCCATTCGAGTGCGGTCGCGATCTGGGCGGCATCGTGGCCGTCGATGATCTTGGTCACCCAGCCAGCCGCCTCGAAGCGCTCGATCATGTTGGTGGAATCGGACAGCTTCAGATCGCCATCGATGGAGATCGAATTGTCGTCCCAGAGCACGACCAGGCGCGAGAGCTTCAGGTGCCCGGCAAGGCCGATGGCCTCGTGGCTGACCCCTTCCATCAGATCGCCGTCGGAGGCGATGACGTAGGTCTTGTGATCGACGAGTTCGTCGCCGAAGCGCGCATTGAGGATGCGCTCGGCCAGCGCCATGCCCACCGCCGTCGCGATGCCCTGGCCAAGGGGGCCGGTCGTGGTCTCGATGCCGGCGGCGTGGCCATATTCGGGATGGCCGGCGGTGGGGCTGCCCACCTGGCGGAAATTCTCGAGATCGGCCAGCGAAATGCTGTCGTAGCCAGTCAAATAGAGCAATGAATACAGCAGCATGGAGCCATGCCCGCCGGACAGCACGAAGCGATCGCGGTCCGGCCAGTGGGGCTGCTTCGGGTCGAATTTGAGGAAACTGCGCGAACAGCACGGTCGCCACGTCCGCCATGCCCAGGGGCAGGCCCGGATGGCCGGATTTGGCCTTCTGCACGCCGTCCATCGACAGGGCGCGGATGGCATTGGCCAGGCGGCGGATTTCCGAAGACTCGAGCGCCGCAGTCGCGGAAGGAGACGCAGGCGCGGCGGTGCTCATAATTCCGGGTCTTTCTGCCAGTGGGCTGCCTGTCTGCTCAGGTCTTCATCAGGGCGGAAAGTGGCCTTAGCGAGCGCGGGCAGCACCCGTCAAGAGCCCGGGCGTGGCCGGACCGCCTTTGCCCTGATTTTGCCTGTGAGAGCGGTATTGCGGGCACTGTTTCATGCAGGCTCATACCCTTCGCAAACTCGGCAGTGGACATAGGGTTTCCTTACGTTGACCGGCTCTTCGGCCCGCGCCTATGGTGCGGACAGGTGATTTGGCGCGTGTGCCGCCGGTTTTTCGCAATTGGAGGCTAGCTCCGTGACCAGGCTCGATATGGCGAGCGAACGGCTTGCCACCGCATTGACGGCGTTGGAAGGCGAAGCCCGTCCGCTCGTCGAAGCCCGGGCCCGGGCCGAGCGCGACGCCGCCGAGATCGCCCGCCTCAAGGATGAACGCGAGCGGCTTCTGGCGCGCATTGCCGAGCTCGAGGACGAGGGCCGGGCGCTGGCGGGCATCACCCAGGAGGTCGAAGACCGGCTGGACGGCGCCATTGCGGAAATCCGCGGCGCCCTGGGGCGATAGGATCGGGAGAGAACGATGGCCCTCGTGAACGTCATGGTGAACAGCCGCGCCTACACCATCGCCTGCGACGATGGCGAGGAAGACCATCTGCGCGAAATGGCGGCCATGGTCGATTCCAAGGTGCGCGAGGTGCTGGAGACGGTGGGCCAGGTGGGCGACCAGCGCATTATGCTGATGGCCGCGCTCCTGATGGCCGACGATGCCTATGAGGCCAAACAGCGCCTAGAAGCCGGCCGCCAGGAACTGGGCGACATGGCCGGCAGCCAGGAAGCGATGACGGCGCGGCTCCAGCAATCCGAAGAAGCCGCGTTCGCCGCACTCGAGGCTGCGGCAAAGCGGGCCGAGGCGCTTGTAGCCGGCCTGGCGCAAGCCTAGATTGGGTGTGGACGGGTACTGCCCCGCGCGTCAGGATAACGATGCCCAGGGGCCTTAATGGTACTCACCGGGAGCTGTCCCTGCCCTTGACCGTGGTCTTGGGCACACGGCGCCCACCTGCACTTGCAGGCCCGTGAGGATCTTACATCCAACGGCGGAGGCGGTCCCGGCCACCCGCCCGCCTGATCGGCCTTAATCCTGTAGAAACGAATTTGCGGCGTGATGGGGCTGCAATTGCGGCCGGCGGCATGCCGGAGCGGGAACGGCGCCGATGCCCGAGTTGATCGATTTCAAGATATTGGCCCTCGTCGCACTGATCTTCGTGCCGCTCGAGGCAATATTGCCGCTCGACCGGACGCAGAAGGTGCTGCGCCGGCACTGGCTCAACGACCTTTTCTATTTCCTCTTCAACGGGATACCGATCCGGCTGGGGCTCGTGATCGCTTTTGCCCTGGCGGCTGCGGCAGCGCGTGCCGCTCTGCCCGGGGCGATCGGAATATGGCTGCGCAATCAGCCATTGTGGTTGCAGGTGGGGGAAATTCTCGTCCTCGCCGATCTTGGCTTTTATCTCGCACACCGCGCCTTCCATGCCGTGCCCGCGCTCTGGAAGTTCCACGCGATCCATCACAGCATCGAGGAGCTCGACTGGCTCGCCGCCTATCGTGTTCACCCGCTCGACCAGATCGCGACCATGGCCGCCTCCTATGGGCCCGTCCTTGCGCTCGGCTATTCTCCCGAAGCGACCGCGATCGCGCTTGTGCTCTATCAATGGCATTCGCTGCTGATCCACGCCAACACGCGCATCGATTTTGGCCCTCTCAACCGGATCATCGCGTCGCCGCTATTCCATCGCTGGCATCATGCGGATGACGCGGCGGCCCGCGACAGCAATTTCGGGGGGCAACTCGCGCTCATCGACTGGCTGTTCGGAACGCTGATCCTGCCGCCCCATATGCCCGCGCGTTACGGCACGGACGAGGTGGTACCGGACTGGTATTCGCGCCAATTGGTCTGGCCGTTCCGGGTTGCGTCGGCTGCTGCCGTGGGAGTGGCGGGCGATGACTAGCCGCTTCGAGGATCAGCTCGGCAAGGCCCTGATGTGCGTCGTCTTCGGCGGCATCGCCTTTTACCAATTGCTCCTGACTGTGGGCGTGGTGGTGGGACGTGCGCACGTTGAAATGTGGCCGTTGGTCCTGGCCTCGCGCGGCCTCGGGCTGGTCTTTCTCTTCCTTGTTATCGTCTTCACCTTGCGGCGTCTTCCGCCACGGGATGCGGCCGAAGGGATCGAACCGCGCGTCACCGCGATTGCGGGCACGTTCATCCTGATGCTGCTCGTGGTTCTGCCGACCGGCACAGTCGGACCAGGTCTTCGCGTGTTCTCGACGGTTCTTATCGCAGCCGGCACGGCGCTGTCCGCCTATTGCATCGCCTGGCTTGGGCGCTCCTTCGCCATCATGGCCACGGCCCGTGGATTGGTCGTTGAAGGCCCCTACCGCATTGTGCGCCACCCGCTCTATGCGGCGGAAGCCATCACAACCGTGGGCGTTCTGATCGCCAACTGGTCGGCGACAGCGGCTCTGATCGGCGTCGTCTGGTGCGCGCTCCAGTTCCGGCGGATGCATCATGAGGAACGTGTGCTGCGCGCGGTCTTTCCCGAATATGGCGATTACGCGTGCCGGGTCCCCGCGATTCTCCCGGGTCTTGGCTTGGTGTTGGGACAGGGCGGCGGGTAGCCGTCCCAGGGCGTCACGCCGGAGCAGCGCCACCGGTTCCATGCTAGAGCTTGCAGGCGATGGATCATGCCGCTCTCAAGAAAACATTGCGCGCCGAACTGCGCACATGTCGCGCTGCGCTGGCGGCTGCGATGCCCGATCATGCAGCCCGTCTGGGCGGTCACGCGGCGGCGTTGACGCTGCCGGAAGGCGCCATCGTCGGCGGCTATATGGCGCTGGTGGGCGAGGCCGATCCGGCACTGCTGATGGTCCAGCTCGCGCGCCGTGGCCACCAGCTCGCCGTGCCGCGCGTCACCGGCAGGCATACCCCGCTGGTCTTCCACACCTATGAGCCCGGCGGCGAACTCGGCCCCGGTGCCTATGGCATCGCCGAGCCGGATCCGGCCTCGCCGATCCTGGAACCGCATGTGCTGCTGGTGCCGCTGCTGGGCTTCGATGGCGCAGGACGCCGGCTCGGCTATGGTGGCGGCTATTACGACCGCACACTGGAAGCGCTGCGCGCCAGGAACCCGGTGCTGGCGATCGGCATCGCCTATGCGGGTCAGGAGGTCGAAGCCCTGCCGGCCGAACCCTTCGACATGCCGCTCGACGCGGTGCTGACGGAAGCTGGCTTGCGGCGCTTCGTGCGTTAGACGGTTGCCGACAACTTCGTCAGCAGCGCGCGCAATTCTTTCATCTCGGCCGTACCGATGGCGCGGGCCATGTCGGCTTCGGCCTCGGCGCTAAGCGCGATCAGCGCCTCCCAGACCTTGAGCCCCTTTGCTGTCAGCCGCACCTGTTTGGCCCGGCGGTCATCCGGGTCCAGGCCGATGGCGAGATAGCCAGCCTTTGACAAATCCTCGACCAGATAGGCCATGGATTGCTTGGCAATCTGGGCCCGCTCGGCCAGTTCGCTGACACGGCTGCCGCGCTCGGAAATGGTGCGGAAGACGCTGGAATGTGCGGGGCGGATATCGGCAAAGCCACGCGCGGCCAGACCGCCATAGACCCGGGCCTGCAGCGCCTCATAAGGCCCGCGCAGGAGATTTCCCAGCGTTTGGCGGATTTCGGTGATGTTGCGATTCGTCATGGGAGGAGCTTGACACATGGACAGATTGCCTGTCTATATATAGACAGATAATATGTCTAAATGGAGTTCTCGAAATGCTGGCCGACCCCATCGCCCACAATCTCGACATCGTCGAGCGTCATATCCGCGACGAAGCCCGCGATCCGGCCTCCGTCATGGCGCTCTACAGCGACGACATCGTGCTGGAGATGCCAACACGCGGCCTCGCGCTCACCGGCAAGGCCGCGATCGAGGCCAATTACCGGGCCATGTTCGGCGCCATGGAAGAGGTCGAAATCTTCCCGGGCGACCGCTTCGCCACGCCCGAGAGGGTGGTGGACGATTGCATCGTCCGCTTCCGCATGGTGCGCGAGGGAATGAAGAATGCGCCCGTACCCGTGGGTTCCACGGTTGAGCTACGGCTCGTCCATATCTTCCATATGCGCGATGGCCTCATCGCCCGCGAGATCGTGACAGAAGGCTGGAAGCGCCTCGACGAGCGGCGAAGTTCTTGATGTTTGCCGCCCGCGCGCCGATAAGCGCTGATGAGCCTTTTGTTCGAAGAACTGGATTACCGGCCGACGCCGATCGGTGCGCTGAGCCTCAGACGGCGCCACGACCATGGCCTTGGCGTCGACGTGTTCGAAATCAAGCTTGGCGAAGAGTTCCTGATGTCGAGCGCGTTTACGGCCTCCGAGATCGCGCTGGCGCGGCTGGGGCTCGCGGCCTGTTCCGGCGAGACGCTCGATGTCGCGGTTGGTGGGCTGGGGCTGGGTTACACCGCGCAGGCGGTGCTCGCAGATGAACATGTCAGTACACTGATCGTTGTCGACATGCTGGAAGCAGTGATCGATTGGCATGTGTCCGGGCTGTTGCCGCTCGGCCCCGCGCTGACCGGCGATCCGCGCTGTCGTTTCGTCCACGGCGATTTCTTTGCCATGGCGGTGGGCGCGGAGGGTTTCGATCCGGCCGCGCCGGGGCGCTGCTTCGACGCGATCCTTGTCGATATCGACCATTCGCCCGACGCCTTGCTGGATGCGCGCAGCACCGGCTTCTATCGGCCCGAGGGGCTTGCCCGCTTTGCGGCCCATCTGAGGCCCGGCGGCGTGTTCGGGCTGTGGTCGAACGATGCGCCCGATCCGGTCTTTACGGCGCGGCTCGGCTCAGTGTTCGCCGAAGCCTGGGCTGAGCCGGTGATTTTCCACAATCCGCTGCAGGACCGGCCGTTTACGCAGACCGTCTATCTCGCGCGGACCGCGAAGTAGCTGCGGCGGCGACGCGAGTTGCCGGGCCCGGCAGCGGATGCCATAGAGGCGCATGCGTATTCTGTACATTGGTGACGTTGTTGGCCGGCCGGGCCGCGAGGTGGTGGGCGAGCATCTGCCCGGTCTGATCGACCGGCTGGCGCTCGATTTCGTGATCCTCAATGGGGAGAACGCGGCGGGTGGCTTCGGCCTGACGCGCAAGATCGCCGACGAGTTCTTCGCTCTCGGTGTCGATTGCATCACCACCGGCAATCACTGGCTCGACCAGCGCGAGATACTGACCTTCATCGGTGATGAGGACCGGGTGCTGCGCCCGCTCAACCTGCCGGCTGGTACGCCCGGGCGCGGCGCCAATCTGTTCCAGGCCAGAAATGGCGGGCAGGTGCTGGTGGCCGCCCCTCTGGGCCGCATCTTCATGGAGCCGCAGGACGATCCCTTCGCTGCGGTCGAGCGCGAGCTGGCGGCCTGTCCTCTCGGTGAAGCGGCCGATGCCGTGGTGGTCGACATCCATGCCGAAGCCACTTCCGAGAAGATGGCGATGGGCCATTTCTGTGACGGGCGCGCCAGCCTCGTCGTCGGCTCGCATTCGCATATCCCGACGGCGGACGCGCAGATCCTGCCCGGCGGCACGGCCTATCAGACCGACGCGGGCGCCTGCGCCGACTACGATTCCGTCATCGGCATGGAGAAGCATGAGCCCGTGCAGCGCTTCACGACCAAACTGCCGGGCGGGCGTTTCACGCCGGCAAACGGGCCCGCGACGCTGTGCGCGGTCTATGTCGAAACCGGGACGAAGGGTTTTGCCACGCGCATCGAACCGGTGCGCGTGGGCGGCCGCCTGAAAGAGACGATTCCGGAATAGGCCATGGACCCGCTCCTGCTTCTGCCCGGCCTTCTCTGCGACGCTTCGGTGTGGGTGCCGCAGGTCGAGGGTCTAAAGGATATGTGCGATGTGCGCGCCTATCCCAATTTTTTCGGCCATGACACGCTCGAAGGCATGGCGCGCGCCGTACTCGAAACCGCGCCGGCGCGGTTTCATCTCTGCGGCCATTCGATGGGTGGTCGCGTGGCCTTCGAGGTTTACAGGCTTGCGCCGAAGCGCGTGCGGAGCCTGATCCTGCTCGACACCGGCGTCGATGCGGCACAACCGGGCGAAACCGAAAAGCGTGGGAGCCTGGTCGAACTGGGACGGCGCGAGGGGATGGCGGCCGTGGCCGCAGCTTGGCTGCCGCCCATGGTCCATCCCGGGCGGCTGGGCGATGCCGCCTTCATGGGTGCGCTGACCGAGATGGTGTGCCGCGCCACGCCCGAGGACTTCGCGAAACAGCAGCATGCGTTGCTGATGCGGCGCGATGTGACGGCACTTCTGGCGACGATCTCATGTCCGACGCTGGTCGGATGCGGCGCCGAGGATTTGTGGAGTCCGCTCTCCGTGCACGAGCAGATTGCGGCCGCGATTCCCGGCGCACGCCTCGTGTCGATCCCGGATAGCGGCCACATGGTCAGCGTTGAGGCGCCCGACGCGCTCAATGCCGTGCTGCACGACTGGCTTGCGCATCTGCGCTGAGCGCAACGTCGCCGTTCGGCGGTCGATTGGGATAACGCGTTTGTTTCTGCCAGATACGCTGGATTTTGGTGGCGACTCCATGCCTCCGTCGGCCCAGTGATGTCCTCGTTCAAGGCCGTCGGTGCGGGCCCGATTTTCTTACATACCGGCTGGTGCGGCGTTGCCCACTCCTTTGCCCACACCGCGTGGAAGCTCGGGAGCTTCGAGGAGTTTTCACGGCGCGCCCTTGATCGTGCTATAGATGAAAGAAAAAGCATATGTCGCAGGGGGCGAGATGCGATGGACGTCCAACACGGAGATTATTGGTCTGAGCCAACGCCGGCCGAGCTTCGGCCGATCGAAACGCTCGAACATCCCGATCTGAAGGCGACCTATGACTATTGGCGGCGCGTGACGGGCGATCGGCCCATGCCGGCGCGCGCAGAGATTTCGCCGAAGGAATTGCGCCAGACGCTGCGTACCATTCACATCTATGACGTGCTGGATGGCGGCGCCGATTATCGTTTGCGGCTGGTCGGCACGGGCGTGTTCCCGGGCCTTTCCGACGATCAGACGGGCAAGCTCCTGTCGGAGCATCCCGATCCGGGGATCCGTTTGCGCTTCGCCGGAGCGCTCAATCACGTGGTTGCGAACGTCGCACCCGTGCGGAGCATTTCGCTGCGCAAGACCGGACAAATGCTGTACGACGCGCATACCGAAGGGCTGTGGCTGCCCCTGGGCCAGGACGGACGCGTCGAACATGTGCTGGCGCAATCGACGCTGGCGACCCTCGCGCCCGGCAGCAAAGGCTTCGGCGCCTAGCCGGGCTCTTCGTCCGCACCATAGGCCGGCGCAAGCAATGGCCCGAAAGCCCAGCGGACAAGGACCAGCAGCACCACCGACACACCCATAATGCCCGCATGCAGCAGCCAGAAGCTGCCCGCCTTCATGGTGCTCAGAAGGCCGCCGACATAGCCGACCAGCATGTTCCCCATGAAGAGCTGCAGGTAGTAGATCGCGATCATCGTGCCGCCCAGGCCCTTCGGCGCCGCGCGCGAATAGAGCGCGAGGCCCACCGGCAAGACCATCGAGAAACCCAGATCGTTGAGGATGTGGAAGCTGAATGCCCACACAATGGAGACGGGATGTCCGCTCGCCGCCACCTTCCATGAGGCTGCCGCGAGTACCAGCGGCGCGAAGGTACCGATGACCGTGCCGATGACGATCTTGGTGATCTCGTCCGGTTCGGTCCAGCGCTTGGACCACCAGCGCCAGAACCAGATCACGAAAGCCATCAGCGCGGTCGAGATGAACGCATCGACCGAGAGCATCCAGGTGATCGGCATCGTCTCGCCGAAGAAGACGAGCTGGAAGTTCTTCTGCGCCCAGATGAGATAGGCGTTGAAGATCTCCTGATTGCTGACCAGGCCCGCGGCCAGGACCGGCAACAGCGCGACGAGAATGATGATGACCTTCCAGTCCTTGCCCGTCAGCTTGGGCTGCGGTTCGCGATTGGCCTTGTTGCGCGCGGGTTCGGGTGGGAGCGCATAGCGGCCCGCCAGATAGATCCCCAGCCCGATCACCATGCCGACCCCGGCGGCGCCGAAACCCCAATGCCAGCCGACGGTCTGGCCCAGCGTGCCGCAGACCAGCGGCGAGACGATCACCGCGATCTGGATGCCGAGAAAATAGACCATGAAGCCGTCGGCGCGGCGCTCATCGTCGGCCCCGTAGAGGTCGCCGACCTGGGCGGCGATATTGCCCTTGAAGCAGCCCACGCCGATCAACAGGCACAAAAGCGCCGGCAGCAGGCTGGCCTCGAAGGCCATCAGGAAATGGCCGAGCGCCATCAGCACGGCGCCGATCGTGACCGTCTGGGTGCGGCCGAGCACGCGGTCGGCGAGCCAGCCCCCGCCCAGCGGCGTCACATAGACGAGGCCGGCATAGAGGCCGAAAATCGCGCTCGCCAGTGCCTGCGATGAGAGCGGGCCGTAGAAATACTGGATGGCGTGGGAGAACGGGCGTGAAGCCCCAGACATGCTCGATATGGCCGGGCTTGAACAGATATTCGGTCATGTAGAGCACGAGCAGCGCCTGCATGCCGTAATAGGAGAAGCGCTCCCAGACTTCGGACATCGACAGCCAGCCGAGCCCCGGCGGATGGCCGAGGAAGGAGGTCTTGGATTTCGTGCCCTGCTGGAACTCTTCGAGCGGCGAACGGACGGCCGCCCCGCTCTTCACCTCGGCTGCCATCGCCAGATCTTCGGCGGTCTCAATATCTGTCGTACGCAAATATGCCCCCACTTGGTCACAACGCCGGACACTCTCCCCGACCGGAGAAGACAAGGCAAGTCAAGCGGTTGTGTGCTACGGCGCGGCGTGAGCGAGGGCCAGGGCGGCCGCCCCTTGAAACCGGCATGCTGTCCCGGCTATCTCACCGCCTCCTTCTATCGATGGATTTTGCGGATATGGCCGGTCATTCCCAGTTCAAGAACATCATGCACAGGAAGGGGCGCGCCGATAAGGAGCGCTCCAAGCTGTTCTCCAAGCTTTCCCGCGAAATCACGGTTGCGGCCAAGCTCGGCATGCCCGATCCGGATCACAATCCGCGATTGCGTGCAGCGATGATCGCGGCACGTGCCGAATCCATGCCCAAGGACAACATCCAGCGCGCTATCAACAAGGCGAGCGGCGGCGATGCCGAGAACATCGAAGAGGTGCGCTACGAGGGCTATGGTCCGGGCGGCACGGCCCTGATCGTCGAGGCGCTGACCGACAACCGCAACCGCACCGGCTCGGATGTGCGCGCGGCCTTCTCGAAATTCGGCGGCAATCTGGGCGAGCCCAATTCGGTCGCCTTCATGTTCGACCGGGTCGGCGTCATCACCTACCCGAAAGACAAGGGTTCGGACGACGCCATGCTGGAACTGGCAATCGAGGCCGGGGCCGAGGAATGCGTGTCGTCGGAGGACGGCCACGAATTCGTCGCCTCGCTGGAAGATTTCGGCTCGGTGCGCGATGCGCTGGAAGAAAAGCTGGGCGAGCCGTCCTCGGCGAAGATCGAATGGCGCGCACAAACCATGACGCCCGTGCCCGATGATGCCGGCGAAACGCTGGTCAAGCTGCTCGACGTGCTGGACGAGCACGACGATGTGCAGAACGTTTACGGCAATTACGAACTGTCCGATGCGCTGATCGAGAAGCTGGGCGGCTAGGCGCTCTTCTCGCTGTCGAGCATAGCCATCTGGTGTTCGCCATAGCGCGTGCCGGCGACACCGTGTTCGGCGATCGCCTTGTCGATGGCGTCGAATTCAATCTCGCCGAGCTTCACATCGAGCGCACCCAGCGTTTCGCTGAGCCGCTTGCGCGAGCGCGCGCCGATGAGCGGTACGATGTCCTCGCCCCGGCCCAGCGCCCAGGCGATGGCAAGTTGTGCGACGGAGATGCCGTGGCCCTTGGCGATGTCGTCGAGTTCGCGCACCAGCGCCGTGTTCTTGTCGAGGTTCTTGCCGGTGAAGCGCGGGAAGAAGGGACGTTCTTCCGTTTCACCTGCAACTGTCGCTGCGGAGATCAGTCCGCGCGACAGCACCCCATAGGCCGTCACGCCGACGCCGAGTTCGCGCAGGCGCGGCAGGATCTTGTCCTCGATCAGGCGGGTGATCATCGAATATTCGATCTGCAGATCGCAGACCGGCGTGACCGCATGGGCGCGGGCGACTGTTTCGGCCGAGACTTCGCTGAGCCCCATCCAGCGGACATAACCGGCCTTGATGAGATCGGCGATGGCGCCGGCCGTCTCTTCGATGGGCACATTGGGATCGAGCCGGGCCGGGCGGTAGATGTCGATATGGTCGGTGCCGAGGCGCTTCAGCGTATAGGCTAGCGCGGTTTTCACCGCCTGCGGCCGCGCGTCGTAACCGAGCCAGGAACCGTCGGGCCCGCGTTGGGCGCCGAATTTGACCGAGATGAGGGCCTTGTCGCGCTTTCCCTTGAGGGCGCGGCCGATCAGCATCTCGTTATGGCCCATGCCGTAGAAATCGCCGGTGTCGATCAGGTCGATCCCGGCTTCGAGGGCGGCATGGATGGTGGCGATGCTCTCGCCCTCATCGGCGGGGCCGTAGAAATCCGACATACCCATGCAGCCCAGCCCGATGGCCGAAACCTCGGGGCCGTGCCCGCCCAGTCGCCGTCGTTCCATAGTCGGTCCTTTCTGTGATCCGCACATTGAACCATGGGAACGGAAAGGGCACAAAGGGATATGGTCACTGGCACGATTCGCATTCTGGGCCTCGATCCCGGTCTCGCCCGCATGGGCTGGGGCGTGATCGACATGACGGGCACGCGGCTGACCCATGTCGGCCATGGCGTGCTGACCAGCAATGCCAAGACCGATCTCGGCCGCCGGCTCCACGCCTTGCACGGCGCCTTGTCGGAGGTGATCGCCGAATTGCGGCCGTCGGCCATCGCGGTCGAGCAGGCCTTCGTGGCGAAAGACCCTTCGGCTGCGCTCAAGCTCGGTCATGCGCGCGCGATCGCGCTGCTGGCCGCGGCCGCGGCTGATCTGGAGATTGCCGAATATGCGCCCAATCACATCAAGAAATGCGTGGTCGGGGTCGGCCATGCCGGCAAGGAGCAGGTGCAGGCCATGATCCGGGTGCTGCTGCCCACGGCGCGCTGCGAACAGGCCGATGCGGCCGACGCGCTGGCGGCGGCCATCGCCCATGCCCATCTTGCCGGCACACGTATCCGGCTGGCGGCGGCGCAATGATCGGCAAGCTGACCGGCATCGTCGATCACGTGGCCGAGGATCATGTGATCCTCGATGTCGGCGGGGTGGGCTATCTGGTCCATTGCCCGGCCTCGACCCTGTCGCGGCTGAGCGCGGGTACGACGGCCTCGCTCGCCATCGAAACCCGCATCACCGACGAGACCATCAAGCTCTATGGCTTTTCGAGCCCGTCCGAGCGCGAGTGGTTTCGCCTGTTGCAGACCGTACAGAATGTCGGCGCCCGGGTGGCGCTGGCGGTGCTGACGGCGCTCAGCCCACGCGATCTCGAAAAGGCGCTGGCGCTGGGCGACAAGGCCGCCATCGGCCGAGCACAGGGCGTGGGGCCGAAGCTGGCGACCCGCATCGTGACGGAGCTGAAGGACAAGGCACCTGCGATGATGCTGCGCGGCGGGGTCGAACCGGACGAGGTGCGGGCCATGGCCGCGCCACGCGGGGCGGAGGCCGATGCAGTCGCGGCGCTGGCCAAGCTCGGCTACGCTCCGACCCAGGCCGCCGAGATGGTGGCCCGCGCCGCCCAGGCCCTGGGCGAGACCGCGCCGGTGGACGCGCTGATCCGCGAAGCCTTGAAAGCGGCAGGACGATAGAAGAGAGCGATGGCAAATCCGCAGCCACAATCGAATGATCGTCTCGTCGCGCCCGAGCGCGCCGAGGAGGACACGCTCGAATCCTCGTTGCGGCCGAAGGTGCTGGACGAATTCGTCGGCCAGAAACAGGCGCGCGAGAATCTGTCGATCTTCATCCAGGCAGCGCGCGATCGCGGCGAGGCGCTCGACCATGTGCTGTTCTCGGGCCCGCCGGGCCTCGGCAAGACGACGCTGGCGCAGATCGTGGCGCGCGAGCTGGGCGTCAATTTCCGCTCGACCTCGGGGCCGGTGCTGGCCAAGGCCGGCGATCTCGCCGCCATCCTCACCAATCTCGAACCGCGCGACGTGCTCTTTATCGACGAGATCCACCGCCTCAATCCGGTGGTGGAGGAGATCCTTTATCCGGCGATGGAGGATTTCGAACTCGATCTCGTCATCGGCGAAGGCCCGTCGGCGCGTTCGGTGAAGATTGCGTTGCAGCCTTTCACGCTGGTTGGCGCGACCACGCGCGCGGGTCTGATCACCACGCCCTTGCGCGATCGCTTCGGTATTCCGGTGCGGCTCAATTTCTATACGCCGGAGGAGCTTGTCTCCATCGTCGCGCGCGGAGCCCGTGTGCTCGGCTTCGATCTTGCCGATGAAGGCGCGCGCGAGATTGCCGGCCGCGCCCGCGGCACGCCCCGCATCGCCGGCCGGCTTCTGAAGCGCGTGCGTGATTTCGCTGCCGTGGCAGGGCATGCAACCGTGGACGCCCGGGTGGCCGATGCCGCACTCACGCGTCTTGAGGTTGACGGGCGCGGCCTCGATGCGTTCGATAGCCGCTATCTCAGATTGATCGCGGAGAATTTCTCCGGCGGGCCGGTCGGGATCGAGACCATCGCCGCCGCGCTCGGCGAGGCGCGCGATGCGATCGAGGAAGTTGTGGAACCGTTCCTGATGCAACAGGGTTTCGTGCAGCGCACCCCGCGCGGCCGGGTGCTGACCGCGGCGGCCTATGGCCATATGGGTCTGGTCACGCCCCAGGATTTCCCGGCGCGCGATATGGGCCAAGCCGGTCTGTTCGCCAAGGATGGAGAGGACGAACGCTGATGTGGCGCCATGTCGTAGCTGTTGCCGCCGCCATCGCCGTGACGCTGGTGATCCTGCAGTTCTGGGGCAATTTCGGCGGCGCCATGACCCGTTTCGTCGAGCTCAAGGCAGCCCATGACCAGGCCCAGACGCCCATGCCGGTCTCGGTGATGCCGGCCAGCTCCCCGGCCTGCGGCAAGGGCGCGCCATGCCCGTCCCTGCCGGACACCGCACCGGCCCCTCAGCCCCATGGTAAGCCATGAGCGAGGTGGTGTTCGGCCGCTTCGACGGCAAGACCCATATCCTGCCCTTGCGCATTTATTACGAGGACACTGACCTCTCCGGCGTCGTTTATCACGCCAATTACCTGCGCTTTATGGAGCGGGGCCGCAGCGAATATTTCCGCGGCGCCGGCATTGAGAAGCTGGCCATGCTCGACGATGACGAGCCCACGGCCTGGACCTTGCGCAAGGTGACGCTGGATTATTTCCGCCCCGCCCGGGTCGACGATCTGATCGAGGTGCACACACGCTGCACGGGCCTGTCCGGCGCGCGCATGGTGGCCGATCAGCGCATTTACGCTGCGGGTGAACTCCTGGTGCATGGCGCGGTGGAAGCCTGCATCATCACCCTCAAAGGCCGGCCGCGCCGCATTCCCGAAGAAATGCGCGCGAAGCTGGCGCCTTTGCTATGTGAAACAGGGGTTTAACCTTTAACGCCCAAATTCGGCCACGTTGCGGTGCGCTCCTCGTGGTCACAGATTTTGCCGTGTCTGTCGGGTTGCGCACGTGCTTTTCAGGGGCGGGCCGGGTCTCCCCGCGAGGGTCCATGCGGAAAGGTCGTTTCATGAGGTTGAGGGGTATTCTGGTCGCTGCGGCTTTGGCGGTGGCGATGGTCTTCGGGACGAGCGGGATCGCCGCCGCACCGGCGTTCGCGCAGGATGCGCCGCGCGCCGCCCCGGTCGGCAATGCGCCGACGGAGAGCGCGCCGCTGGCGGCCCCGACGGGAAGCGTGGATGTGACCCAGACCGGCGGTAGCGTCGGCCCGGAGATCCAGGGCTTTTCGGTCATCTCGCTGTTCATGCGCGCCGATCCCATCGTCAAGACGGTGATGGTGCTGCTGTTCCTGGCCTCGCTGTGGTCGTGGGCGATCATCCTCAACAAATCGTTGGCGCTGAACCTGGTGCGCCGCCGCGCCAAGCGCTTCGAGAAAACCTTCTGGTCGGGCTTGTCGCTGGACGAGCTCTATCAGCAATTCTCCGGCCGCGCCGATCATCCCATGGCGGCGGTGTTCACGGCGGCGCTGCGCGAATGGCGCCGTGCCTTCGAAGGCAGCCCGCCGCGCGAGGCCATGCTGGATTCGATCAAGGATCGCATCGACAAGGCCATGAGCGTGACCATCATGCGCGAGACTGATGCGCTCGAAAACCAGCTCGGCTTCCTCGCCACGGTCGGCGCGACGGCGCCGTTCGTCGGTCTGTTCGGCACGGTGTGGGGCATCATGAATTCGTTCTCGGCCATCGCCGCGCGCCATGACACGACGCTGGCCGTTGTCGCGCCGGGCATTGCCGAGGCGCTGTTCGCAACGGCCATGGGCCTTCTCGCCGCCATTCCCGCCGTGATCTTCTACAACAAGTTCGTGGGCGATATCGGCCGCTATACGGGCCGCGTCGAAGCCTTTGCCGACGAATTCTCCGCGATCCTGTCGCGCCAGCTCGACGAGAAGGCTTCGCGCTGATGGCCGCGGCGGTCAAACGCATCGAGAAGGGCCGCCGGCGCAGCCGTGCCCGCATCCGTCCCATGGCGGAAATCAACGTCACGCCCTTCGTGGATGTGATGCTGGTGCTGTTGATCGTGTTCATGGTGACGGCGCCGCTCCTGACGGTCGGCGTGCCGGTGGATCTGCCGAAGACCAAGGCGCAGGCGCTCAGCCAGGACCGCGAGCCGCTGGCGGTGACCGTGAAGAAGGACGGCACCATCTATCTGCAGAATTCGCCCGTGCCCGAAGACGAGCTGGTGCCGAAGCTGACGGCCATCGCCGCCAATGGCTATGAACAGCGCATCTTCGTGCGCGGCGACAGGAGCGTCGATTACGGACGCGTGATGGAGGTCATGGCGCGCATCAGCGCGGCCGGCTTCACCCATATCGGGCTGGTGACGGATGTCGCAAAGCCAAAACCTGAGAAATAGCCTCGCGCCGGTTTCTGTGGCCGGCAACAGGGGGACGAGCGTCGGGCTGATCGGCTCGCTGCTGCTGCATGCCGCCGTGGTCGCCGCCACGCTGTTCACATGGCAGCATCGTCTCGACATTACCGACGAGACGCCGCCCGTGGTGCCGGTCGAACTTGTCACCATCGGCGACAAGACCAACATCAAGGCCGTCGCGCCCAAGCAGGATGACGTCAAGCTGCCGGAGAAGGACACGACGGTCGAGGCGCAGAAGGCTGACGCGACGATCCCGCCGCCCGAACAGATGGCCACGCCCGATGTCGAAGTCGCGCCGCCGCCGCCCAAACCCGAACCAGCCCCGCCGCCGCAGCAGGCAAAGTCCGAACCGGTCGTGGCGGCCAAGCCGGCGCCGCCCGTGCCCAGGATGCGGCCTCGGCCTCCGCCGCCGAAAAAGAAGAAGGCGAATTTCGACGTCAACAAGATCATGGCGTTGCTCAACAAGGAGAAGCCGTCATCTGCGTCGCGTGCGCGCGGGCAAACGGGCGAACATGCGCGCAAGGGTATCGGTGCGCAGACCGCGATGACGATGGATCTGGTCGATGCGCTGCGCAACGAGATCGCGCAGTGCTGGAGCCCGCCGGTCGGTGCGCCCAATCCCGAAAGCCTGGTCGTCTCGTTCGAATTGTTCCTCAACCCGGACGGCTCCGTCGCACGGCCGCCACAATTGACTGGGCAATCTGGCAACGGCCCGTATATCCAGGCTGCCATCGGCGCGGCGCGACGTGCGATTTATACCTGCGCGCCTTACAAGCTGCCGGCGGATCGTTACGGCCAGTGGCGCGATATTACATTGACGTTCGATCCACGCCAGATGATGGGCCAGTAAGGTTGCGATCGATCGGGCAACAGATTGGGAGAAACGGCATGCGGAAACTGACTCTCTTGGTGACGATGGTGATGGCGATGCTGTTTGGCGCGGTGATGCCGGCGGCCGCCCAGCTCCATGTCGATGTCACCCAGGGCAATGTGCAGCCGATGCCGATCGCGATCCCGAATTTCGTGGCGGCCGCGCAGGGCGATGCCGGACCGGCCGCAGACATCGCCGGTGTCATACGCGCGGATTTGAGCCGCTCGGGTCTGTTCAATGCGCTAGATCCCAAATCCTTCATCGAGAAGATTTCGGACATCAACACCCCGCCGCAGTTCAACAGCTGGCGGGTGATCAAGGCGCAGGCGCTGGTGACGGGCCAGGCGGCGATGCAGCCGGACGGAAGGCTGCGCGTCGATTTCCGCCTGTGGGATGTCTATGGCGAAAGCCAGATGCTGGGCCTGCAATATTTCACCACGCCGGAGAACTGGCGGCGCATCGCCCACATGATTTCCGATGCGATCTACAAACGCATCACGGGCGAGCAGGGCTATTTCGACACGCGCATCGTGTTCATCTCGGAATCGGGGCCGGCCCTCAACCGCAAGAAGCGCCTGGCAGTCATGGACGAAGATGGCGCCAACCCGATCTTCCTGACCAATGGCAGCTACATTGTGCTGACACCCCGCTTCAACCCGACAGCGCAGATGATCGCCTATATGTCCTATATCGGCGGTAAGCCACGGGTCTATCTGTTCGACCTGGAAACCGGGCGCCAGCAGATGCTGGGTAATTTCCCCAATATGACCTTTTCTCCGCGCTTCTCACCTGACGGCAACAAGGTCGTGATGAGCCTGGAGAACGGCGGTAATTCTGACATCTATGTCATGGATCTGCGGACCCGCGCGGTCACACGGTTGACGCAAGACCCGGCCATCGACACCTCGCCCTGCTACTCGCCGGATGGGACCCAGATTGCCTTCGAGAGCGACCGGGGTGGCAGCCAGCAGGTTTATGTCATGAACGCCGATGGAACGAATGCGCATCGGATCAGTTTTGGTAAAGGGCGCGCCGGCACGCCGGTCTGGAGCCCGCGCGGCGATTTGATCGCGTTTACCAATATGGTTCCACGGCGCCTTCCGTATCGCTGTCATGCACCCCGACGGCTCGGGAGAGCGAGTGATTTCCGACGGTTGGCAGGATGAAGGCCCCACCTGGGCGCCAAATGGGCGGGTGCTGATGTTCACCAGAACGATGCGCAACGGCCGCGGTAGCCAGATCTGGTCCGTGGACGTCACCGGGCGGAACGAGCGCCGGGTCATGACGCCGGGCATGGCGTCGGATCCTGCATGGTCGCCCTTGATACAATGACGTCGCAATTCTAGTATCGCAGTTGCACGTTTGCCGGGTCTATTCTGCATCCCCAAACGTTTCGGGCGGTGTGCGCGCTTCGGATCATGCGTGGCCCTAGCGCACAAGGGGTTGCGCCTTCGCGGAGTCGACTTCCAATGATGAAATTTACAACGGGAATGATGAAATTTGCGGCCGTCGCGGCCATCGTCGTGCTGGCAGGGTGTGCCACCGAGCCGAAGCCCGCGCCGGCCCCGGCGCCAGAACCGCCAGCGGCGGCTCCGGTCTCCTCCATCGCGCCGGGTAGCGCCGAGGACCTGAAGGTCAATGTCGGCGATACGGTGCACTTTGCCTATAACCGGTCCGACCTCAACGATCAGGCCAAGGCAATCCTGCAGCGCCAGGCGGCATGGCTGCAGAAATATCCGGCCGTGCGAGTCCAACTGCAGGGCAACTGCGACGAACGCGGTACGCGGGAATACAACTTGGCTCTCGGTGCACGTCGCGCCAGCGCGGCCAAGGACTATCTCGTGAGTCTGGGTGTTTCGCCGGCGCGGGTCGATACGATCTCCTATGGCAAGGAACGTCCGATCTGCACGGAATCGACCGAGAGCTGCTGGGCAGAGAATCGCCGCAGCATGACGGTCGTCACCGGCGGCACGACCTCCTAATCGTCGCCACGGAAACGGCTGCGATTGCGTAACGGGAAGGGGCGCTCCTCACGGGCGCCCTTTTCGCGCTATGCTTTCTTGCAGCGTCACAGGCGTTCGCGCAGAGCCTCATTTTGGGCTAAGTGTTCGGTTCGACTGGACTTCGGCGCATCGCGGCACGAGCCGGCGGCGCATGACCGACGACATCGAGCAATCCGTGCAAGGCAGGATGAGCACCATGAGTGACAGGACTTTGCGCTTCGGCCGAACACTTTTCGGCGCGACCGTGTCACTGGTTTTGCTGTCGGGCGCGCGGCCGTGGCCATGCCGGCAGCCGCAGCACCGGCACGCCAGTCCACACCGCATTACGTGCAGATCGCCGGGCTGTTCGGCGAAAGCGATGAAGAGAAGGCCGCACGCCTCGCCGCCGAGCAGCGAGAGCAGGCGCAGGATGCCTCCATCACCAGCCTCACCCAGCGCGTCAGCGATCTCGAACATGCGCTGCGTCAGCTCACCGGTCAGCTCGAGGACGCCAATCACCAGAACATGCTTCTGCAGCAGAAGATCGATCGCATGCAGAAGGATTTCGACTACAAGCTGTGCCAGGTTTCGGCGCGCCAGCTTGGCGCGTCGACGGATGGCAGTGACGCGAGCAACGACAGCGGCCAGCCGACCATCGATTGCAGTGCGCTGGGCCAGTCCTCCGCTCAGCCGGCATTGACCGTGCCGGGCGGTGGCGGGCAGCACGGCGGCTTCTCCGCGCCGCCGCAAACGGGCGCAACCAACGGTGTCGTCCAGATGGGCCAGTCTCCCGGCGTGCTGGGGACGCTGCCTGCGGGCACGGCCGTGCCCCAGCCCTCGGCAGGCGGCAATTCGGCGGTAAACAGCTCCGCGACCACCGCCGGCGGTGGCGCGCGCCAGCAATTCGATTCCGCCATGAACCTGCTCGCCAAGGCGCAATATGATGAAGCCCGCGGGGCCTTCCGCAGCTTCGCGGACACCTATCCCAAGGACGCGCTGGCGCCGCAGGCCGTCTATTGGATCGGCTCGATCGCTTATGTGCAGAAGGACTTTCCGGGCGCGGCGCGTGCATTCGCCGAAGAGATCAAGGAATATCCGGATTCGCCGCGCGGGCCGGAAAGCATGCTCAAGCTCGGCCAGTCGCTGCTTGCGATGAACCAGAAGGATGAAGGCTGCACCACCCTTGGCGCGCTCCGGAGCAAATATCGCCACGCCTCGAAAACCATCCAGCGCGAGGCCGAGAAGGCACGGCACGACGCCCGCTGCCACTGACAAGCCTGACCTCACTCAAGATCTGACGGCGGCCTTCGCCGCAGTCATGGGTGGGGCGCCCTGGCCGGGCGCCGTGGCGGTGTCGGGTGGCGCCGATTCGCTGGCTCTGATGGTGTTGCTGGCCGAATGGGCCTGTCGCGCCGGAAAGCCGCCTCCTGTCGTTCTGACCGTCGATCATGGTCTGCAACCCGGTTCGGCCGCCGTAGCGCGGGCAGTTCTTGAGTCCGCGGCTGCTGCCGGGCTCGAAGCCCATTGCCTTCTTTGGCGTGGGGCCAAACCCAAATCCGATCTCGAAGCCGAGGCCCGAGCGGCCCGTTACCGCCTGATGGGGAACTGGTGCCGCCGCCATGGCCTCGGCGCGCTCTATGTCGCCCACACCATGGAGGACCAGGCCGAGACCTTTCTCTTGCGGCTGGCACGCGGGTCCGGTCTCGACGGGCTGGCGGCGATGCGGACGGTTGCGCCCTTTCCGGAGCCAGGCTTTGCGGGGCTCTCCGTCGTCCGCCCGCTTCTGGCCATGGCCCGCGCCGATCTGCGCACCCTCCTTTCGATGCGGGATGTGGTCTGGAACGAGGACCCCATGAACCAGGATCCCCGCTTCGCCCGGGTGCGGATGCGCGCGGCCTGGCCGGCGATGGAGGCGGCCGGACTTTCCGCCCGGCGCATCGCCGATGCCGCCGCCCATCTGGCCCGCGCGCGCACCGCATTGGAAGCCGAAACCGCCGCCTTTCTGGCCGAGCATGGTCGCTTCGAAGCCGGGCGGGCGTTGCTGGATGGGGCGGCGCTCGTCGCGGCCCCGCGCGAGATCGGGCTGCGGGTTCTGGCCGCCGTGCTGGGCCGGACCGCAGGGGCTGCCTACCGGCCCAGATTTGAACGGCTGGAGCGGCTCTATGCGGCAATCCTGACCGGTGATGTGGGTAAAGGGCGGACCCTGCAGGGCTGCCGTATTGGACTTGCGCCGAAACGGCACGCCGCCTTCGGCCCCGCGACGCTGATGGTGGTGCGCGAGCCCGCTCGCCGGGCCGCCAGCCGGGCCTGAAAGACCTCATCACGAACGCGTTTGACGTCAAATCGCCCCAATGGGGTGGATAGTGGACGGTCTCGTGCCAATATGGAGATTAACGCTGACGCTTAAGGGCTTTGCATCAGGATGATTGCCGTTCGCCCGCAAATTCCTTAACGTTTTAATGTGTGGCGCCGGTGTATGACGGTTCCCATATTAGAGAGGCGGGAGCCGCCGGACAGAGTGCCGCAGGCCGGATGCGAAGGCGCCAAACCAGACCGCCGAAGAAAGATCGTCAAGAAAGTCGGACCGTGAACAATCTTAGAAACCTCGTCCTCTGGATCATCATCGCGCTGCTGCTGGTGGCGCTGTTCAACATGTTCACGGGGCCGGGCACCCATACCAACACCTCCGTCATCAGCTTCACGGACTTCAATCAGGAGGTGATGCAGGGCGCGGTCAAGAAGGTTTCGATCCAGGGCAACCAGATCAAGGGTCAACTCTCCAACGGCCAGCCTTTCACCACCTATACGCCGGAAGATCCGAATCTGGTGCAGCGGATGCTCGACCACAATGTCAGCATCAAGGTGCAGCCGACGGATGACGGCAGCCTCAACCTGATGAGCATCTTCATCAACTGGTTCCCGATGCTGCTCTTGATCGGTGTGTGGGTGTTCTTCCTGCGCCAGATGCAATCGGGCGGCGGCAAGGCGATGGGCTTTGGAAAATCGCGCGCCAAGCTTCTGACCGAACGCACCGGCCGGGTGACATTCGAGGATGTCGCCGGCGTCGATGAGGCCAAGGAAGAGCTCAAGGAAATTGTCGACTTCCTGCGCGACCCGCAGAAATTCCAGCGCCTGGGCGGGCGCATCCCGAAGGGCGTGCTGCTGGTCGGCCCGCCGGGCACCGGCAAGACGCTGCTCGCCCGCTCCATCGCCGGCGAAGCCAATGTGCCGTTCTTCACCATCTCCGGTTCTGACTTTGTCGAGATGTTTGTCGGTGTCGGCGCCAGCCGCGTGCGCGACATGTTCGAGCAGGCGAAGAAGAATGCGCCCTGTATCGTCTTCATCGATGAAATCGATGCGGTCGGTCGTCATCGCGGCGCCGGTCTCGGCGGCGGCAATGACGAACGCGAGCAGACGCTGAACCAGCTGCTGGTCGAGATGGACGGCTTCGAGGCCAATGAAGGCGTGATCCTGATCGCGGCCACCAACCGCCCCGACGTACTCGATCCCGCGCTGCTGCGCCCGGGCCGTTTCGACCGCCATGTCGTGGTGCCGAACCCCGATCTCGCCGGCCGCGAAAAGATCCTGCGCGTGCATCTGCGGAAGGTGCCGCTGGCACCGGATGTCGATCCGCGCGTCATCGCCCGCGGCACGCCCGGCTTCTCCGGCGCGGACCTCGCCAACCTCGTCAATGAAGCGGCCCTTCTGGCCGCCCGCCGCGGCAAGCGCGTCGTCACCATGCCTGAGCTGGAAGACGCCAAGGACAAGGTGATGATGGGCGCCGAGCGCCGCTCCATGGCGATGAGCGAAGAAGAAAAGAAGCTCACGGCCTATCACGAAGGCGGCCATGCGCTGATTGCGCTCTCCGTCGAAGGTTCCGATCCGATCCACAAGGCCACCATCATTCCGCGCGGCCGGGCGCTCGGCATGGTGATGCGTCTGCCCGAACGTGACGCGCTGAGTGTGACGCGCCAGAAGATGCTGGCCGATCTGTGCGTCGCCTATGGCGGGCGCCTCGCCGAGGAAATCGTCTTCGGTCACGACAAGGTCACGACCGGCGCCATGAGCGACATCGAGCAGGCGACCCGCATGGTGCGCGCCATGGTCACGCGCTACGGCATGTCTGACGATCTGGGCCCCATCGCCTATGCCGAGAACCAGGAGGAGGTGTTCCTGGGCCATTCGGTGTCGCGCACGCAGAACATCTCCGAGGCGACGGCGCAGAAGATCGATTCGGAAATCCGCCGCATCATCGACGATGCCTACAGCCGCGCGCGCGATATCCTGACCGAGCGCCGCAACGATCTTGAAACGATCGCCCGCGGCCTGCTGGAGTATGAGACGCTGTCGGGCGACGAGATCATCGGCCTGCTCAAGGGTATCGCGCCGGTGCGCACGCCTTACGACGAAGCCGAGCCCAACCGCGGCACAGGGCCTTCGGTCCCCGCCGCCGGCCGCCCGCGCGGTGGCCCGGGCATCGTGCCCGAACCGCAGCCGGGACGCTGATCCTTCGTCACAGAGTTTGAACAAGGGGAGGCGTTCGCCTCCCCTTCGCTTTTGCAGTGGACATGCTCATGCAGCTCTTCGGCATTCTCAACATCACGCCGGACTCCTTTTCCGATGGCGGGCGGTTTCTCGATCCTGCTGCGGCGCTGGCCCATGCGCGCAAGCTGGCCGGCGATGGCGCCGATGCGCTCGATCTCGGCGCGGCGGCGAGCAATCCGAACGCAGACGCCGTGCCGGCGGAGTTGGAGATCGGCCGGCTCGCCCCGGTCGTGGCCGCGATGCGTGACGAGGGTGTTCCGGTCTCGGTCGATACATTTTCGCCAGAGGTGCAGCGTTGGGCGATGAAAGAGGGCGTCGCCTATCTCAACGACATCCAGGGCTTCCCCGACGCGGCGCTTTATCCGGAACTGGCGGCGTCCTCCGCCAAGCTCATCGTCATGCATTCGGTGCAGGGCCGTGGGAAGGCGACCCGCGTCGATGTTCCGCCGACGGAGATTTACGACCGTGTTGTCCGTTTCTTCGAGGCGCGCATCGAAGCGCTGGTGGCGGCAGGGGTGGCGCGCGAGCGGCTGATCCTCGATCCCGGCATGGGTTTCTTCCTGGGCTCGGACCCGGAAACCTCCTTTGCCATGCTGCGGCGCACAGACGACCTCAAAGCCGCCTTCGGCCTGCCGGTTCTGATCTCGGTCTCGCGTAAATCTTTCTTGCGAAAGATTACAGGCCGCGAGCCGGGGGAAAGCGCGCCAGCCACCTTGGCGGCGGAACTTTTCGCAGCATTGCAGGGGGCAGACGCGATCCGCACCCATGACCCGGCGGCGATACGCGACGGCTGGAGGGTGTGGCAGGCCCTTGCGGGGCCCGGCCGCGAGGCGTAAGGCCTGCGCAATTCTGCCCGTTTTCAGGGCAAGGTTCGGTTAGAAGAGACCGTGTATCCTGATGGGCGGCCATCCCTCGGCCGGAGTGGAAGGATTGATGCGCATATGACTCGCAAGCTTTTCGGGACCGACGGTGTGCGCGGTCTGGCCAACACATTCCCGATGACGCCCGAGATCGCGATGAAGGTGGGCATGGCCGCCGGCCGCCTGTTCACGCGCGGCGAGCATCGCCACCGCGTCGTCATCGGCAAGGATACGCGCCTCAGCGGCTATATGATCGAGCCGGCGTTGGTGGCCGGGTTCACCGCCGTCGGTATGGATGTGTTTCAGTTTGGCCCGCTGCCGACGCCGGCTGTCGCCATGCTGGTGCGCTCTCTGCGTGCCGATCTCGGCGTCATGATCTCGGCCTCGCACAATCCCTACCACGACAACGGCATCAAGCTGTTCGGCCCGGACGGCAACAAGCTTTCCGACGAAACCGAGCGCCAGATCGAAGCGCTGATGGACAATGGCCTTGAGACGGGCCTGGCCGAACCGGCCAAGCTCGGCCGCGCCAAGCGCATCGACGACAGTCAGGCGCGCTATATCGAATTCGCCAAACGCACCTTCCCCAAAAATCTCAGCCTTGAAGGCATGCGCGTCGTCATCGATTGCGCCAATGGTGCGGCCTATAAAGTGGCGCCGGCGGTTCTGTGGGAACTGGGCGCGGAGATTTTCCCCATCGGTGTTTTGCCCGACGGCTTCAACATCAATGCCGATTGCGGCTCGACGCGGCCCGAAGCCATGGCCGCCAAGGTGCGCGAGATGCGTGCCGATTTCGGCATCGCGCTGGACGGCGACGCCGACCGGGTGGTGATGTCCGATGAGCGCGGCCGCTTCATTGATGGCGATCAGGTGCTCGCGCTTATCGGCAGCTCTTGGGCCAAGCGCGGCGACCTCAAGGGCGGCGGCGTCGTCGGCACAGTCATGTCCAATATGGGGCTCGACCACTATCTGAAGGGGCAGGGGCTAACCTTGGGCCGCGCCGCCGTGGGCGACCGCTATGTGATCGAAATGATGCGCAAGGGCGGCTTCAATGTCGGCGGCGAACAATCCGGCCATATCGTGCTGGACGACTTCTCGACCACCGGCGACGGTCTGATCGCTGCACTGCAGGTTCTGGCCGTACTGGTCGAAGAGAACAAGCGCGCCAGCGAGGCGGCGCATCTGTTCGAACCGCTGCCGCAGATCCTCGAAAATGTACGCTTCCGCGCCGGCGCCATGCCGCTCGAAGACGACAAGGTCAAGTCGCAGATGGAGGCCGCCACCCAGCGCCTTAACGGCAAAGGCCGTATTCTGGTGCGCAAATCCGGCACCGAACCCTTGATTCGCGTCATGGCCGAAGGCGAGGACGAGATGATCGTGCGCGAAGTGGTGCGCGACCTCGTCGCGATGATCAGGGATGTCTCCGCATGAACGAAAAGCCGAAGCGGCTTCTCGTTATTGCAGGGTCCGATTCTGGCGGCGGCGCGGGTATCCAGGCCGATATCAAAACGGCCGATGCCTTCGGCGTCTATGCCATGACGGCCGTTACCGCCATCACTGCGCAAAATACGAAAGCGGTGTCCGCGATCCATCCGGTGCCTGCGAAAATCGTCGCGGCACAAATCGAGGACTGCCTCCGCGATATCGGCGCTGATGCGATCAAGATCGGCATGCTGGGCTCGGCCGCCGTTGTGCGTGCGGTGGCGGGCGCGATCGCCAAGGCCGCAAGCAGAATTCCGGTCGTGCTCGATCCGGTGATGGTCTCGACCAGCGGCAGCAAACTGTTGAATGATCGCGCGGTCGCCGCATTGAAGCGCGATCTTCTGCCTTTGGCCACGCTCGTCACGCCGAACATCCCCGAAGCGCGCGCTCTGGTAGGACTGAAGGGCACGACGATCAAACAGGCGGAGAGCGCGGGCCGTAAGTTGATGGGGTTAGGGGCGAAGTCCGCGCTCATCAAGGGCGGTCATGCGACGCGCACCACCATCGACGATGTTCTGGTGTGGGAAGGCGGCACCGAGGTGCTGGCCTTTCCGCGCATCCGGACGAAGCACACACATGGCACGGGCTGCACTTACGCGACCGCCATCGCCTGCGGGCTGGCCGAGGGGCTATCCTTGCCGCTGGCCGTCGGTCGCGCGCGCGATTATGTGCAAGCGGCCATCGAAACCGCACCCGGCTTCGGCAAGGGCCACGGCCCGCTCAACCATTGGGCAGAGCGCCAATAGCGCCAAGCCGCGCCTTGTTCTCTCAGGCGGTCGGCCTTGCGACCCAGACGAACCCATGCCAGCCGGTTTCGGGAAGTGTGAAATCGCGCTGTGGCGCGCGGACCAGACCCGCTCTGGTCATGACGGCCTGAGAGCGCAGATTGCCTGCGGCCGTGTAGGCGAGAACTTCCTCGAAGGCGAGGCGACGGAAGCCATCTTCCAACGCGGCCTTCGCGGCTTCGGTCGCATAGCCATGACCCCATGCAGAACGAACCAGCCACCATCCGATATCGGCATGTGCGCCAAGCGGATGATCGGCGCCTTGCAGTATGATTCCGGTGTAGCCGATGAACTGTCCGTTTAGGTCTAGAACGGTCCAGCGGCAGACACCGTGCTGCTCGAACGCCGCGACATAGCGATCGAATTTCGTATCGCTGCGTGTCCGGTCGAATGTCCCGCCGAGGTCGTGCATCACCTGCGGGTCCGCATGCATGGCCGCGAACGCGGCACGATCCTCTTCACGCCAGTTGCGGAGGATGAGCCGGGGCGTGGAGATCTTCACGGCCGCGGCTCCCTTCGTCACGCCAGAACTTTTCCCAGCCGGTCACGGATGATCGCTTCGGCTTCTTTTACCGTGCGCGCAACGAATTCGGCGCAGGTTGGAATGTCGTGAATCAAGCCTTGCGTCTGTCCGGCCGACCAGATGCCGTAATCGGTGTCGCCGCTGTCATAGACCTTTCCGCCGCGCGTGCCTGCGACGAGGTCCTTCACATCCTCGAACTTGGCATTGCCGCGCGCCTCGATGGCGACAACTTCCTGGCTGATCTTATTCTTGGCGACGCGCGCCGAATTGTGCAGCGTGCGGAAGATGATGTCGGTGTCGCGCTCGTCGTGGGAGACAAGGGCCTGTTTCACCTTTTCATGGATCGGCGCTTCCGTGGTGGCCATGAAGCGCGTGCCCATGTTCACGCCTTCGCAGCCCAGCGCCAGCGCCGCCACGAGCCCGCGCGCATCGGCAATGCCTCCGCTCGCGATCACCGGAATCTTCAGCTTCCCCGTCGTAACCGGGAACAGCACCATGCCGCCGATGTCTTCTTCGCCCGGATGGCCGGCGCATTCGAAACCATCGATCGAGACGCAATCGACGCCGATGCTTTCGGCCTTCACCGCATGGCGTGCGGTCACGCATTTGTGGATCACCTTGACGCCGGCCTCTTTGAAAGCGGGCATGAAAGGCTGCGGGTTATTCCCCGCCGTCTCTACGATCTTGATGCCGCTTTCGATGATTACGCGAACATATTCGTCATAAGGTACCGGGGTGATGGTCGGCAGGATGGTGAGGTTGATGCCGAAGGGTTTGCCGGTCAGGCCTTTGGTCTTCTGAATTTCGGCGACGAGCTTTTCGGGCGAGCCCGGGGTCAGCGCCGTGAGGAAGCCAAGTGCGCCAGCGTTGGCGACGGCGGCGATCAGCTCGGCCTTGCCGACCCGCGTCATGCCCCCGCAGGTGATCGGTACGTCCACGCCGAACATTTCGGTGAAGCGGGTCTTGAGCATGGGCGTTCCCCTCGTTTTGGAATAGCGAAGGGCAAAGCGTGCCGGGCTTTCGCACGCCAACGCAAGGGGGAAGCCACGTAAGCCCGCTCTTCGGGGGCTGCGGTCAGCGGTCCACGAAGGGATCGCGCACCAAAATCGTGTCCTCGCGCTCCGGGCTGGTGGAGAGGAGGGCCACCGGCGCCCCGATCAACTCCTCGACGCGGCGCACATATTTGACGGCCTGGGCCGGTAGCTCCGCCCAGCTGCGGGCGCCCTGTGTGGATTCGCTCCAGCCTTCCATCACTTCATAGACGGGCTCGCAATGGGCCTGCAGGGTGGCGTCGGCCGGGAGGTGATCGATCTCTTTGCCGTCCAGCCGGTAACCGACGCAGAGCTTGATCTCAGAAAAGCCGTCGAGCACGTCGAGCTTGGTCAGCGCGATGCCGTCCACCCCGCCGGTCACGACCGTCTGGCGCACCAGCACGGAATCGAACCAGCCGCAGCGGCGCTTGCGGCCCGTCACGGTGCCGAACTCGGCGCCGCGCGTGCCCAGCTTTTCGCCGGTGTCGTCATGCAGCTCGGTGGGGAAAGGCCCTTCGCCGACGCGCGTGGTGTAGGCCTTCACAATGCCCAGCACATAGCCGATATCGCGCGGGCCCATGCCCGAACCGGCGGCGGCCTGTCCTGCCACCGTGTTGGACGAGGTGACATAGGGATATGTGCCGTGATCGATGTCGAGCAGCACGGCCTGTGCGCCCTCGAACAGGATGCGCTTGGATTCGTGCCGCGCCGCATCGAGGCGGCGCCAGGCCGAAGCCGCGAAAGGCAGGATCTTGGGCGCGATCTCCTTCAGCGATGCGAGCAGGGCGGCACCATCATGTTCGTCGAGCCCCATGCCGCGGCGCAGCGTGTTGTGATGCGCCAGAAGGCGGTCGATCTTGGCCGGCAGCGTGCTGAAATCGTGCAGATCGATGAGGCGCAGCGCGCGGCGGCCGACCTTGTCTTCATAGGCCGGGCCGATGCCGCGCTTGGTCGTGCCCAGCGCCTGCACGCTGTTGGAGTTTTCGCGCGCCACATCGAGATCGCGATGCAGGGGCAGGATCAGCGTGGCATTCTCGGCCACGATCAGCGAATCCGGCGTGATGGACACGCCCTGCGCCTGCAGCCGCGCCACCTCGTCGGCAAAGGCCCAAGGATCGACCACGACGCCATTGCCGATGATGGCCAGCTTGCCCTCGCGCACCACGCCCGACGGGAGAAGCGAGAGCTTGTAGGTGACACCGTCGATCACGAGCGTATGGCCGGCATTGTGCCCACCCTGGAAACGCACCACCACATCGGCGCGCGCGCTCAGCCAATCCACGATCTTGCCTTTGCCCTCGTCGCCCCACTGGGCGCCGATCACGGCCACATTCGACATCACATAATTCCGCTAAGATTGAACCGATGCCGCCAGTGTGCCGACGCGGAGGGCACGGCGCGGCTGGCAACGATGCCGAGTTATAGCCTGCGGGGCGCGCGAAGTCGCCACCCTGATGAGAGAAACTTGGTGTCGTCCGGTACGATTTTCACGGCTGGGACTGGCGCGTGGGGACCCTGCGGCGATCGGCATCATGGGCGGCGCAAACAAAAAGGCCCCCGCCGGTCGCGAGGGCCTTTCTCTGGATCAATCTGTCCTGCCTCAGAACGCCAGCGAGCGGGCCATTTTCACCGGTGGCAGCTTGCAGATTGCGGCCAGCACGCTCTCCTCAACCGGGCCATCCACCTCGACGAGCGCGATAGCGTCGGCGCCGGGGGCGGCGCGGCCGAGATTGAAGTTCGCGATGTTCACGCCCGCCTCGCCCAGGATCGTGCCCAGCTTGCCGATAAAGCCCGGCTTGTCCTCATTGACGACATAGAGCATGTGCGGCGCGAACTCCGCTTCCATGTTGATGTCCTTGGCCTGGATCAGGCGCGGACGGCGATCGGAGAACACGGTGCCGGCAACGCGGCGGGTGGTCCCGTCGGTCAGCGTCACCATCAGCTTGATATAGCCTTCATAGATGCCCTGGCGCGGCCTGCGCGTTTCGCTGACCTTGATGCCGCGTTCCTTGGCGACGATCGGCGCATTGACCATGTTCACTTCGGTCAGGGTCGGGCGGAGCACACCCATCAACGCGGCTTGCGTCAGCGCGCGCTGGTTGAGCTCGGAGGCTGTGCCTTCATAAAGGATCTCGATCGTTTCGATGCTGGATTCGATGACCTGGCCGGCAAAGGCGCCCAGCTTCTCGGCCAACGAAATCCAGGGGCGCACCTTCTGCGCTTCCTCGGCCGAGATCGACGGCATGTTGAGCGCATTGGTGATGGCGCCGGTGAGCAGGTAGTCGGAAATCTGCTCGGCCACCTGGAGGGCGACATTCTCCTGCGCTTCGGCAGTGGAGGCACCCAGATGCGGCGTCGCCACCACCTTCTCATTGCCAAACAGGATGTTCGACTTGGCCGGCTCTTCCTCGAACACGTCGAGGGCGGCACCGGCGACATGGCCAGCATCGATCGCGGCCTTGAGCGCGGCTTCGTCGATCAATCCGCCACGGGCGCAATTGATGATGCGCACACCCTTCTTGGTTTTGTTGAGCGCATCGGCCGAGATGATGTTGCGCGTGTCGTTGGTCAGCGGCGTGTGCAGGGTGATGAAATCGGCACGCGCCAGAAGGTCGTTCAGCTCGACCTTTTCGATGCCCAGATTTTCCGCGCGTTCTGCCGAGAGATAGGGATCGAAGGCGATGACGCGCATCTTCAAGCCCTTGGCGCGATCAGCGACGATGGAGCCGATATTGCCGGCGCCGATCAGGCCCAGCACCTTGCCGTAGAGCTCCACGCCCATGAAGCGGCTCTTTTCCCACTTGCCCGCCTGGGTCGAAGCATTGGCGGCGGGAATATCGCGTGCCACGGCCATCATCATGGCGATCGCATGTTCGGCTGTGGTGATGGAATTGCCGAAGGGCGTGTTCATCACGATGGTGCCGGCGGCGGTGGCCGACGGGATATCGACGTTGTCGACGCCGATGCCGGCGCGGCCGATGACCTTCAGCTTCTTGGCGGCCTTCAGCACGTCGGCCGTGACCTTGGTGGCCGAACGAATGGCCAGCCCGTCATAGTCGCCGATGATGGCGATGAGCTCTTCTTTCGAAAGGCCGGTTTTCACATCGGCCTCGACGCCGCGCTCCTTGAAGATCTCGAGGGCGGCGGGCGAAAGCTTGTCGGAAATCAGAACTTTGGGCATGTCACATGCTCCGTAAGTTTCCTCCCCCGCTTTCACGGGGGAGGGGATAGGGGGAAACGGCTCAGGCGGCGGCCTTGATCTCGGCCCAGGCCCAATCGAGCCAGGACGTCAGCGCTTCGAGATCGGCGGCGTCGACAGTGGCGCCGCACCAGATGCGAAGGCCCGGCGGAGCGGCACGATAGGCGCCGATGTCGAGCGCCACGCCTTCCTTGTCGAGCATGCTCGCGATCTTCTTGGCCGTGTCGGCCTGGGCCTCGGGCGTCAGGCCCGTGAACCAGGGATCGACGATCTTGAGGCACACGCTCGTGTTGGACCGCGTGGCCGGATCGACGGCGAGGAAATCGAGCCAGTCAGACTGTTCGACATAATTCGCCAGCACCGACAGGTTCCTGTCCGCGCGCGCGATCAGGCCCTTCAGATTGCCGAGGCCTTCGGCCCATTTCAGCGCATCGAGATAATCCTCGACCGCCAGCATGGAGGGCGTGTTGATTGTCTCGCCCTTGAAGATGCCTTCGTTGAGCTTTCCGCCTTTGGTCATGCGGAAGATCTTCGGCAGCGGCCAATGGGGCGAATAGGCTTCGAGCCGCTTCACCGCGCGGGGGCTGAGAACCAGCATGCCGTGCGCAGCCTCGCCGCCCAGCACCTTCTGCCAGGAGAAGGTGACGACATCGAGCTTGGGCCAGTCGAGCTCCATCGCGAAAGCGGCCGAGGTCGCATCGCAAATGGTCAGGCCTTCGCGCTCCTCGGCGATCCAGGCGCCATTGGGCACGCGCACGCCGCTGGTCGTCCCGTTCCACAGGAACACGGTGTCGTGCTTGGGATTGTATTGCTTGAGATCGGCCAGCTCGCCGTAACCGGCCTTGTGAAGCTGCGTGTCCTTCAGCTTGAGCTGCTTGGTGACGTCCGTCACCCAGTCTTCGCCAAAGCTTTCCCAGGCGAAGATATCGACAGGCAGCGGCCCCAGAAGCGACCACATGGCCATTTCGACGGCGCCAGTGTCCGATGCCGGGACAATGCCGATGCGGTAATCCTCGGGAACGCCCAGCACCGAACGGGTGCGGTCGATCGCCTCTTGCAGTTTGGCTTTTCCAGGTTTGGAGCGGTGCGAACGGCCCAGAAGGGCGTCGTTCAGGGCTTCAGCTGTCCAGCCCGGGCGCTTGGCGCAAGGTCCAGACGAAAAAAAAGGCCGTGCAGGGCGCACGGCCGGACGTGTTCCGGTCATAGTCATTCCTTTCAGAATGAAGCGCCGCGTTGGGGCGGCGTGGCCCGCAGCCGATATAGGGCTTTCGTCTCTTGGCGTCAATCGCGACCGAATGATGCAGGCGGATTACACATAAATTTCACCCTTCAAATAGAGGGCGCAGGGACCGGAGAGCACGGTGCGATCACCTTCATGCGTACACTGAAGATCGCCGCCGCGCGGGGAAACCTGCCGCGCCTTGAGCGTTTTCCTGTCGAGACGCTTGGCCCAATAGGGCGTCAGCGCGCAATGGGCCGAACCGGTGACGGGGTCTTCGGGCACGCCCTTGTCGGGCGCGAAGAAGCGCGAAATGAAATTATAGTCTTCATCGCCCGGTGCTGTCGCGATCAGCCCCCACAGCTCATGTTCGCGCAAAATGCTCGCGGTCTCGCCGCAATCGCGGATGCTGCGGATGATCTTGGGATCGTCCCACACCGCCATCAGATAGCGGCCCTTATGGGTTTCGCGCGCCGGTTCGACGCCCAGCGCGGCACCGACGGCCTGCGCCAGGTCAATGCCGCCGAACGAGCTGACCGGATCGGAGGGCAGGGACATGGTGTTCCAGCCATTCTCTCCACGCGTCACGGTCAGCGTGCCGGAGCGGGTTTCGAAATCGATGCTGCTCAGCTCCGGCGCCAGCGTCTCGAAGATCAGCCAGGCGCTGGCGAGCGTGGCATGGCCGCACAGATCGACTTCGGCGGCCGGCGTAAACCAGCGCAAATCATATTTGCCGGGCGCGGTGTTCACGAAATAGGCGGTCTCGGCGAGATTGTTCTCACCCGCGATGCACTGCATCAGCGCAGTGTCGAGCCAGGTTTCGAGCGGGACCAAAGCTGCCGGATTGCCTTCGAGTACTTTTGTCGCAAATGCATCCACCTGCCACAGATCGAGTTTCATTCCTTCGCCCTTCCGCTATGGGCGCAAACGCTAACACGCACGTCGCCGCTGTCGATGCGGCGTCAGCGCATAACAGCTATTCGCTGGGGCGTGTGGGCGCGCGGATGGCGCGGCGCGCGCGGCCATCCTTGGCCGGGGCCTGCAGCATCTCGCGGAATTCGTCGCGCTTTTCGTGCACGGAGGCGATGACGAGCCCCATCGGCACGCCGATATCGACCAGTAAGGCCTCGGAAAGCTGCAGGCTGGATTCGATGGTTTCGGGCACGGCGTCGGTAGCGTCGAGCTCGTAAAGCTTGGCGGCATGGGCGGCATCGCGGGCGCGGGCGACGATCGTCATGTCGGGCCGTTCGGCGCGCGCCGCGGTGATCACCGCTTCCACCGCAGCCGGTGCATCCATGGTGACGACCAGGGCCTTGGCGTTGGAGATACCACACAGGCGCAACAGTTCGATGCGCGTGGCATCGCCATAGAAGATCGGGGCGCCGCGCCCCCGCTCGCGCGCCACCAGCGCGGCATCGCCATCCAGGGCCAGGAATTCAATCTTGTGGCGCGTCAGCATCTGGCCGACCAACTCGCCAACGCGGCCATAGCCGACAATGATGACGCGCGGAATCTCGTCCTGCGGCCGTGGCATCAGGGCGGACAGATCGACATCCTCCTCGATGCGTGCCGTGAAGCGTTCCGATACCCGGACGAGTAGCGGGATCAGGAACATCGAAACGGTTGCCGCGATCATGGCATTGGCGCCAGTCACCTCGGGCACCACCTTGAGGGCGATGGCCGTGCCGATCAGCACTAGTGCGAATTCGCCGGCCGGGCTCATGATGAAGGCGATCTCGCGTGCCACGCCTGCGGGCAATCCCGCCAGCCGGCCGAGCGGCATCAGCACCGCCATTTTGACGACCACCAGCCCCGCGACGAGGCCCAGCATCAGGCCGGGGTTGGCCAGGATTTGCGCGAAGTCGAGCCGCACACCGACGGACACGAAGAAGAGGCCGAGCAGCAGCCCCTGGAACGGTTGCACCGTCACCTCGACCTGGCGGCGGAATTCGGTTTCGGCCAGCAGCAGCCCGGCGATAAAGGTGCCCAGCGCCATGGACTGGCCGACCATGGCCGTCACCGATGCCGCGCCGATCACGACCAGCAGGCAGGCGGCGACGAACAATTCGCTACTCCTGGTTTGCGCCACGAGCTGGAACAGCGGCCTGAGCACCAGCCGCCCGGCGATGACCAGTGCCGCCAGCGCCACGATGCCGGTGGCAAGAGCGGTGAGGGCGGCCAACCCGCTGCCCGCGCCCGGCCGCGCGGCGAGGAGCGTCACCGTGAAGAGCAAAGGCGCGACAGCAAGGTCCTGAAACAGCAGTATGGCAAAGCTGGCGCGCCCGGCCGCCGAATTGAGCCGCCGCCGTTCGGCGAGCGAGGGCAGCACGATGGCCGTCGAGGACAGCGCCAGCGCCGCCCCGAAGACGAAGGCCGAGCGCGGCAACGCGCCGAGGCTCCAGGCGATCAGCCCGATAGCTGTGCCCGAAACGACGACCTGCGCCGGCCCCAGCCCGAAGACCAGCTTGCGGATTCGCAAAAGGCGGTCCCAGGAAAGCTCCAGCCCGATCATGAAGAGCAGGAAGGCGACGCCGAATTCGCCCAGCCCGGCGATGCGGTCGGGATCGATGAAGGTGATGCTGGCGATCCAGGGAAGTCGGCCGGCCAGCGCTCCCAGCCCATAGGGGCCGAGCAGTACGCCCGCGGCAAGGAAGCCCAGGACCGAACTCAGCTTCAGCCGCGCAAACAAGGGTACGATCACGGCAGCGACGCCGAGAAAGATCAGAAGATCCTGTCCGAAATGGGCGGTCGGGGCAGCATGCATAACGCCACGCTGCCGCGCGCGGCGCGCTCAAGCAAGCCGGGAAATGCGTTATGCCCCTGCTTCTGCGTGCGTGGCCATATCGGTGCGCTTTTCGCGCAGGGCGCGCTTCATCGCTGTTTGCAGCTTGTCGAAGGCCTTGACCTCGATCTGGCGCACACGCTCGCGACTGACGCCATATTTCTGCGACAGCTCTTCCAGCGTCTGCGGATTGTCCTCGAGGCGGCGGGCGACGATGATCTCGCGTTCGCGCTCGCTCAGTTCGCCAAGAGCGGAGGTCAGGAGCGCGTGGCGCTCCTCCATCTCCTCGGTCTCGGCGAGCCGGGTTTCCTGGTCGAGGCTGTCATCGGTCAGCCAATCCTGCCATTCCGCTTCGGATTCGCCCTTCACCGGCGCGTTGAGCGAGGAATCGCCGCCCGACAGGCGCCGGTTCATGTCCACCACCTCACGCTCGGAGACGCCAAGCTTGTCGGCGATCTCGGTCACGTGCTCGGGCGTCATATCGCCTTCCTCGAGCGCGTTGATGTGGCTCTTGGCTTTCCGCAGATTGAAGAACAGCTTCTTCTGGTTGGCGGTTGTGCCGATCTTCACCAGGCTCCACGAGCGCAGGATGAATTCCTGGATCGCGGCCCGGATCCACCACATCGCATAGGTCGCGAGGCGGAAGCCGCGGTCGGGCTCGAAGCGCTTGACCGCCTGCATCAGCCCGACATTGCCTTCGGACACGATCTCGGACACGGGGAGGCCATAGCCGCGATAGCCCATCGCGATCTTGGCAACGAGGCGCAAATGGCTCGTGACGAGCTTGCGGGCCGCTTCGGGGTCCTCGTGCTCGCGCCAGGCCTTGGCCAGCATGTATTCTTCTTCGGGCTGCAGAAGCGGGAATTTCCGGATTTCCGCCAGATAGCGCGACAATCCGATTTCGCCGCTCAGCGCGGGAACGCCGCGACTGCTCATTGTTTCCAGGCCCCCTTGGCCCTGTTTCGCCGCCTGCCCCAAGCACCGCGGCCTTTTTGGTTGCCCCTGCCCCTATACAACGCGTGAGCCGCCGTTGGGGTGAAGGCCGATCCCCCGAATTCGGCAGGACCGGACCTAATGAAATGGGCACGCAGGATAGATTTACAACCCCCTGAGGGCAGCAATCAGGCCGGCAAGGTCGTCCGGCCGGGGCGCCTCGAAGTGCATCGTCTTGTTCAGGGTGGGGTGGTGGAAGCCCAGAAGCCAGGCATGGAGCGCCTGGCGGGGGAATTTTGCAGCCGCTTCATAGCCTTGGGCCTCAGCCTCGGTCTTGGCCCGGGGGGGCTGGCGGGTCCGCCCATAGGTCGGGTCGCCGATCAGCGGATGGCCCAGATGGGTCAGGTGCACGCGGATTTGATGGGTCCGTCCCGTTTCCAGCCGGCATTCGATCAGGCTGGCGAAGGGCCGAGTGCCTTTATCGTCGTTCTGAGGGCCGAAGCGCTCGATCACCTTGTAGCGGGTCCGCGCCTCCTTGCCGCCGCCGCGCACCATTCCCATGCGCTTGCGGTCGAAGGGATTGCGGCCGATCTGGCCCTCGATCAGCCCTTCGGACTTTCTGGGGCAGCCCCAGACCACGGCGTGATAGGCCCGTTCGATGGAATGGGCCGCGAACTGTTTGGCGAGGCTGGCCATGGCCTTCTCGGTCTTGGCGGCGACGATAAGCCCGCTCGTATCCTTGTCGAGACGGTGGACGATGCCCGGCCGGGCCACCCCGCCCACACCTTTCAGCGAGGCCCCGCAATGGGCGATCAGGGCGTTGACCAGCGTGCCGTCCGGATTGCCGGCCGCCGGATGGACCACGAGCCCCGCCGGCTTGTCGATGACAATGAGCTGGTCGTCCTCATAGACCACGTCGAGCGGGATATCCTGACCCTGTGGCTCAGCCGGGGCCGGCGGCGGCACATCGATCGTGAAGGTCTCGCCCGGTTTGATTCTGTGATTGGCGTCGCCTATTTTCCCGGCCCCCGAGCGCACGGCGCCCGTCGCAATCAGGGACTGGATGCGCGAGCGGCTGAGTTCGGGCAGTTTGGCGGCCAGGAAACGGTCCAGCCGCCAGCCGGCTTCGGCCTCACCGGCCGTGGCCTTATGACGATCGGGATGCCGATCCGCGGAGGAAGAGTTTGTGTCTGACATGTCCGACGATGGTTTGGCGCCCGGCGCCGCATCCGTCAATCAGCCCGCCGCTGAGCCGCGGCCCGCGGGCCAGAAGATCGTTTTGGGCGTCGTCATCTTTCTGGGGGTTCTGATCGTCCTGGGGACCGGTGCGCTGGTCGTCGGCGTCGCGATGAAGTTCCGTGGCGGCGGGCATGCGTCGTCGGCCGGCGTGGCCGCGCAATCGCTGATGCTGCAGCCTGGATCGAAGATCGAGGCCATGCAGGTCTCCGGCGACCGGATGGTGCTGCGGGTGGCGACTGCCGCGGGCGAGGAGATCGACATTGTCGATCTCAAGGACGGCCATGTGGTGAGCCGCATCCGCACCGCACCGCCGGAAATTCCGCGCTAGATCATGCTGGCCGCGCTCGCTTTACCAGAGGCTTTGCGCGCGCAGATCGCGGACGCGGCGCGCGCGGCTTTCCCTCGCGAATGCTGCGGGCTGATCGAAGGTGTGGTGGCGGGCGAGACGGCGCAGGCCTTGGCGGTGCATCCGACGAAGAATTTAGGCACCGCGCCCGACCGTTTCGAGATCGACCCGGCTGAGCATGTGCGCTTGTTGCGCACCCTTCGCGGCACGGGGCGCGGCCTGATCGGCTGTTATCATTCTCATCCCAATGGCAGAAGTGAGCCCTCGCCGCGCGATGTGGACGGGGCAGGCGAAGAAGGCTTTATCTGGCTGATCGCGGCGCTTGACGTGGCCGGGCCGGCGGCCCTCAGCGCCCATGTTTTCGAGGCCGCCGGTTTCCGGGCGCTGCCGCTGGTTTAGGCGGGGGAGCCGGATCGGCCTTGCCCGGAGGGCCCACGCGAGGCTATAAGGCCCGCCTCCCGCGAGATGCTCCCATCGTCTAGCGGTTAGGACGCGGCCCTCTCAAGGCTGAAACAGGGGTTCGATTCCCCTTGGGAGCGCCATCTTTTTGCGGGGCTCGGATGACTGTCTCAGACCAAGCCTCAGACCGGGCGGTCGCACTCGCGGCGCAGGCTTGGCTCGAGGTTTGCGATCTCGTGGACCTGCAGCTTTCTCCGCTGGGACTACGCGCCATGGATGCGCTCGCGCCTCAACCGTCAGAGGTGATCGTCGATATTGGCTGCGGGGCCGGCCAGAGCGTGCTGCAACTCGCCGACCGGGTCGGACCTGAAGGGCAAGTTGTCGGCATCGATATTGCGCCGCTCCTCCTGGAGCGTGCGCGCCTGCGCGCGGCCAGGCTCGCCCAGGCCCGTTTCATGGAATGTGATGCCGCGCAGCTTCGCCTTCCGGACAACAGCGTTGACGCCATCTTCTCGCGCTTCGGGCTGATGCGGTTTGCGGACCCTGTTGCCGCATTCTCGAGCTTCCATCGATTCTTGAAACGGTCCGGCAGATTGGCGTTCGTCTGCTGGCGCTCGCTCGAAGACAATGAACTCGACATCCTGCCGCTTCGCGCGAGCGGCCTCGAAGCCCGCGTGGACCTGACGCCCTTCAGCTTCGAGAAGCCTGAGGTCATACGCGATGTTTTGAACGCTGCGGGCTTCAAAGAGATCGCTATCGGGGCCTATGACCACTCTGTCTCTAGCGGAGGGCTGGAAGCGATGTTGACTGTGCTGCTGAAGGTCGGCGCGGTTGGCAAGATCGTTCGCGAGAAGCCGGAACTGCGCGAAGAGGTCGAGCGCCGCCTTCGCACCGCATTGGCGACAAGGATCGTTGATGGGCGCGTTGCGCTGAACGCGGCTGTCTGGGTTGTGACGGCACGGGCGTAACGGGGCAGCCTACACGTCCTCGGGCGCAAGCGTGCGGCCCTTGAGAAGATCGGCGGCCTTCTCGCCGATCATCATGGTCGGAACATTGGTGTTGCCGGACGGATCTCCCGGCATGATCGAAGCATCGGCGACACGCAGATTTTCAATTCCGATCACGCGGAGCTGGGCGTCGACAACGGCTCCGTCATCGGTGCCCATGCGGCATGTGCCGACCGGGTGGTGACGATGCTCCGCCTGCTGGCGCAGCGCTGCGGCGATTTCGGCATCGGTGCCGAAATTTTCGCCGGGCAGCAATTCGCGCGCAATCAGATCGCACAGCGGGCTTTGACCGAACAGATTGCGGCTGATCTTGAACGCCCGAACCATGGCATCCATATCCGCCTGCTGGCTCAACATGTTGAAACGAATGCGCGGATGCTCCAGCGGGTCGGCCGAACGCAGGCGAACCCAGCCGCGCGACAGCGGGTGCAAGATGCCGACGCGCGCCGTGAAGGCATAGACCGGCGGCTTGGTGAGCGCCGGAAACCACAGATCGGCATGCTGATGCACGGCCATGGTGATGATCTGGATATCCGGCCGTTCCAGTTCCGGGCGCGAGCGCAGGAAGATGTTGGCCGTGGTGCCGGCCGTCGTGAAAGGGCCCGTCCCAAACAAGGCCCAACGCATCACGGCCGCCGCCGCCCGGTCGAGGCGCAGGTGCCGCGTGAAGCCCAGCTTGCCCTTCGCTTCATAGATGTTCAGCAGATTGGGATGTTCGATCAGGTTTTCACCCACACCCTTGAGGTCGTGGAGAACCTCCACACCTACGGAACGCAGATGATCCGCCGGGCCGATGCCGGAGAGCATCAGAAGCTGCGGCGAATTGTATGTGCCGCCGCACAAGGCGACTTCCCTGTTCGCATGCACGCGCTGGCGCTTGCCGCCCCGAATGAATTCGATGCCGGTGGCACGCTTGCCGTCGAGCAGGATGCGCGTCGCATGGGCGCGTGTGAGAACCGTGAGGTTCGTGCGCGCCTTCATCGCCGGGTGAAGATAGGCGCGGGCCGAACTTGCCCGGCGGCCGGAATTGGTCGTGATCTCCATGCGGCTGATGCCGTCCTGTCCCTCTGCGTTCTGGTCGGGGCATAGAGAAAGGCCCGCATTGATGGCGGCCCGTTGCAGATATGGGAAATAGGCCTCCGGCATATCGATCGGCGCATTGCCCACCGGGCCATTCGCGCCATGATATTGGCCGGGGCCACGCCAGCTCGCTTCCAGCTTCTTGAAATAGGGCAGCACATCGCGATAACCCCAGCCCTCAAGGCCCTGCTGCCGCCACAGATCGTAGTCGCGCCGGCTGCCGCGGACATTGATCATGGCATTGATCGAGGAGCAGCCGCCGAGCGTCTTGCCCCGCAAGATTGGCAGCGTGCGATTGTTCAGCCCCGGCTCGGGTTCGGATTCGAACGGCCAGATGAAGAAACGGTTGGTCGCCACCTTGGGAAAGGCGATCGGCATGGCCATCAGGGGATGACTGTCGCGCCGCCCGGCTTCGAGCAGGAGGACGGAGACATTGTGGTCCTCGCTCAGCCGCGCCGCCACGATGGAGCCGGCGGAACCGGAGCCGACAACAATGTAATCGAATGAATTCATCCCGCCCCGCGCGCCGCAACCCGCTGTCATAGTGCGGCAGGTGCGGGGCAAACGGCAACAGCATCTCCCCTCAGTGGATGAGGCGGTGCTCTTCCAGGCTTTCGACGGCGGTACGCACGCTGTCTGTGCTCTGTTGCGATTGGATCCAGGGGATCAGATCGGCGATGCCGTCTTCCAGGCTCATCTTTGGTGCGTAGCCGAGCTCGCCTTGGATGCGGGCGATGTCGGCGAAGCAATGGCGGATGTCGCCCGCGCGATAGCGGTGGGTGATTTCCGGTGTCTCATACGCGCCCAGCCGCTCCGAAACCAACTTGATGACATCGAGCACGGTTGCGGAGCGGCCGGTGCCGACATTGTAGGCCGTTCCATTCGCCGCGTCGTTCTCGAGCGCGAGGATGTTGGCGCGCACGACGTCGGAGACGTGAACGAAGTCACGCCGCTGCAGGCCGTCTTCGAAGACGAGGGGGTGCGCATGGTTCAGCAGCCGTGACGAAACGATCGCCAGCAGCCCCGTATAGGGATTGGACAGCGCCTGGCGGGTCCCATAGGTGTTGAAATAGCGAAGCGCTACGGCCGGAATGCCATAGGCCTCGCAGGTCACGAGAACCAGATGCTCGTGATCCATCTTGGTGATCGCATAGACTGAGGTCGGATCGAGGGGCTTGCTCTCCGGTGTCGGGATGGGTGTGAGCGGCCGGCCCTCGGCATCTTCGGGCTCCCAGGCGTGCCGTTCCATTTGGGCCAGCGGCCGCGGCTTCGGTGCGACGCTTCTTCCGCCTTCGTCGCGACAGGCGCCTTCGCCATAGATCGACATCGATGAAGCGACGACGATCTTGCGAATGTTGTCGCGGCGCTTGACGATCTCTTCCAATAGAATTGCGGTGCCCAGGCTGTTCGCCGCAACATAGCGCTCGATCTCGTACATCGATTGGGCCACGCCAACGGCGGCGGCATCGTGGAAGATCGCCTCTACGCCGTCCAGCGCCCGGCTGACCGCCTCGCGATCGCGAATATCGCCGATCAACAGCTCGGCATTGCGGTTCAGATAATCGGGCGGCTGACGCGAGGCGCCATGAACCTGTGGCTCGAGGCAATCGAGAACCCGGACCTCGTAACCCTCGCCCAGCAGCCCGTCGACGAGATGGGATCCGATGAAGCCCGCCCCGCCGGTGACCAGCACTCTCATATCCGCTCCTTCAGCCAGAAAAATCAATCGCGAACTGGCGGCGGAAATAGCCGATCGTGCGTGCCAGCCCGACCTCGAGCGCGATGGTCGGTCGCCAGTGCAGCTTTTCGATCGCAAGTGAAATATCCGGCCGTCTCTTTTGCGGATCGTCCTTCGGCAAGGGACCGAATTCGATCTTGGATTTCGAACCGGTCATCGAGATGATCCGCTCCGCAAGCTCGAGGACTGTCTGCTCGTCGGGATTGCCGAGGTTTATGGGGCCGGTCACCTCATCGGGCGAATCCATCATCGCGGCCAGGCCGCCAATCATGTCTTCCACATAGCACATTGAACGTGTCTGCGAGCCGTCGCCATAGACCGTGACAGGGTCGTTGCGCAGCGCCTGCAGGATGAAATTGGAAGCGATGCGGCCGTCGGCGGGTGCGAGCCGCGGGCCGTAGGTGTTGAAAATCCGTACGACCTTCACATGGACGCCGAATTGGCGGCGATAGTCGAAGCAGATGGTTTCGGCGCAGCGCTTGCCTTCGTCGTAGCAGGACCTGGGTCCAATCGGATTGACGTGACCGTAATAAGATTCGCTTTGCGGCTGAACCTGTGCGTCTCCATAGATTTCGCTGGTCGAGGCCTGGAGAATGATGGCCCCCGTCTCCCGCGCCAGACGCAGGAGATTGACGGCGCCCATCACGCTGGTCTCGATGGTGCGAACAGGATCCGACTGGTAATGGGATGGCGATGCCGGGCAGGCGAGATTGTAGATGTCATCGACCTCAAGGCGGATCGGGTCGCGGACGTCGTAGCGCAGGACCTCGAAATTCGGATAGCCCAGAAGATGGGCGACATTGCTTTTGTTGCCGGTAAAATAGTTGTCGAGGCAAATCACATCGTGGCCTTCGCGTACCATGCGCTCGCAAAGATGTGAGCCAATGAAGCCGGCACCGCCGGCAATCAGAACCCTGCGCCGGGACAAGCCGCGCCGCTTTCTCATTGTATTTCTCCGTGCTCTACGGCCGGTACGACGACGTCAATCATCTTCCGCATCATCGAATGTATCCTTCGTGTCGCAGCCGGCGACGTAATCCGCGACGCCTGGCACCATCGAATGATCGATGCTCAGGCGATGCCGTGTGGGTTCGTTTCGGAATGAGCGTTCCGGAGCTGCCGGGATGCGACGCTCCACATGCCCGATTTGCGGGCAAGCGTTGCATGGCAAACGACTGCGTCAGGGTCGGCACTGTCCTTGGCTCTGTGTCTCTTCTCGACGCAGATAGTCACTCTCGTGACAGGGACCCAACAATAGGTGATGCTACCTAGGTTCGGTGCGCGGCCGTTATTCGATCGGCAGCCCAAAATAGATGGACGCGAAATAGCCGTCGGAATTTCCGGATGTGTAAACGTGCCGATAGCCGCCAGAGATGCCCAGCTCGCCGAAGCCCATATTGATCCCCATATAGGGCCCGAACGTGCTTTCCTGATACGGCGCGTTGTTTCCGAAGACCGTGGCCTGCGGGCCGACCGAGACCATATCCGAAATGCGATACACGAGGCGTCCGGCAAAGGCGTAGGTCGAGAAGGTTGTCGTGTAGCTTCCCTGCAGATTGCCTCGGAAGTCCTCGTCGAGGGGTGCCGAGTAGTCCGCCATGATCTTCACACCGAACTCGGTGCCGCGAATGTCCGCGGCGGGATCCGGATTCTGGTGGAATGCATAGGATGGTCCGATATAGGCGGCGAAGGTTCCCTTATCGATCTTTTGCCGGTAGCCCAGCATCACATCGGAATCGAGCGTGCCGATCCGTAGATCGTTGTAGCCGATCGAATTGTAGCTGTAGCTGCCGCCTGACGCATCGAAGCGCAGGACCCATCCGTCCGACCACAGATCGTCCGCTTCGTTCAATGCCTTGATCGCACCGATATAACCGCCGACGTAATGGTTGCTGAACCACAGGCCCGCCCAGGCATAGACCGATGCGGCGCCGGCGTCGCCTCGCGTCACGGTTGGCGTCAGGGACGGGTTCACTGGTTGCTCTGTCGACTGGGCCCGTACCGGGCCTATCAGCGCCGCCGTTGTGAAAAGCATCATAGAAAGCAAAGGAAAGATTCGCATCAGGTCATCCCCCTCGTCGCCAACCAAAGCATAATACGCTCAATGTATGGTTGCAATTTGCATCTGTCAGGATACTTGTCCCGTATCCACGAATATTCTGTCACTTGGGTCAAAATCCGGGCAGTAGAGGCGCTCCACTCCATCGGCGCTGGATCGGCTGTCTCCTGAGACGCGGGCAAAAGCTTCTCGGGCCAGCGGCATCGGCCCGATCCCCAGCGTGACCTTAGTGCGCCCGGTCAAAGCGTTGTTGATATCAATCAACCCAGACGTTCGGAGCCGGGGAATACAATTTCCGAGTTCGGTTGGGGGCAGCCGTGAAAAGGGAGAGGAGGGGGCGTGCAGGGCGCGGTATCGGCCTTTGCTGTTCGCCAAAGCCTCGCCATGACGCGGCCATCCCGATATCCGCTGCCCGGCTGTCCGCCCTGCCAATACGGAAGCGGCCGAACTTATCAGATCGTCCGCAAGGGCGCATTGCGAATGGCCGTTGAATGCTGACGCGGAAACCCGACCAGAATGCGGCCCCCGACATGCGCCGACGAAATCCGCCCGCCGCGGCCGAAGCGTTCGGCGCTTCTGCACCTGCAGAAGGTGTCCCGGATGCGCAGGCATATCGAAGCGGCGCCGCGCCGGAGGATAGCACATTCGAGCCGATCTTCGTCGGCAGGCGCAAAGCGCTCAATCTCGCCGGAATCGCGCTGTGGTTTGTGACGCTTCTCTATTTCTGGGTCTGGTGGTTCGATCCCGCGCACATCGTCTCACCGATCCGTTACGGGCTTGTCACCATCGTTCTGCTGTGGGTCACGCTGATCCCGACCTATTTCATCTTCATCTTCAAGAACGCGCGGGTTCCACGCGGCCCTGCCGGTCAATTTGGCCCCTGCCGTGTCGCTATGGTCGTGACGAAGACGCCGTCCGAACCGTTCCACCTTGTCCGCAAGACGCTCGAGGGCGCGCTCGCGCAAGCCGGTTGCGCGCATGATACCTGGATCGCCGATGAGGACCCCGGCGCCGAAACTATTGCCTGGTGCGGCGCCCATGGCGTTCGGATTTCGAGCCGCAACGGCGTGGCCGACTATCATCGCAAGGAATGGCCGCGACGCACGCGATGCAAAGAGGGAAATCTCGCCTATTTCTACGACCGGTACGGCTATGACCGCTACGACTTCGTTTCCCAATTCGATGCCGATCACGTACCCGCGCCGGACTATCTGTGTTATGCGCTGGCGCCCTTTGCCGATTCGAAGGTCGGCTATGTCTCGGCCCCCAGCATCTGCGACTCCAATGCCACCGAGAGCTGGTCCGCACGGGGAAGGCTCTACCTCGAAGCCAGCATGCATGGCGCGCTGCAGACCGGCTACAATTCCGGCGGCCTCGCGCCGCTTTGTATCGGTTCGCACTACACAGTGCGCACGGCAGCGCTGCGTTCGATCGGTGGCCTAGGGCCGGAGCTCGCGGAAGATCACTCCACGACGCTAATGATGAATGCGCATGGGTGGACGGGCGTTCATGCGGTCGATGCGATTGCGCATGGTCAAGGTCCGGAGACCTTTACCGACCTTGTGATCCAGGAGTTCCAGTGGTCTCGCAGCCTGGTGACGATCCTGCTGCGATATATGCCGGCGTATCTGGGAATGTTGCCGGCGCGGCTTCGCTCCCAGTTTCTCTTTTCCGAGCTCTGGTATCCGACATTTTCCATAATGATGGCACTGATGTTCGCGATGCCGATCATCGCGCTTGTCACGGCAGAGCGCTTCGTCGATGTGACCTACATTGCTTATTTCATCCACATTCTGCCGCTGTCGCTGACCATGATCGGCCTTGCCTATTGGTGGCGCTCGACCGGCCTGTTCCGGCCCGCAAATGCCAAAATATTGAGCTGGGAAGGGGTGGCGTTCCTGTTTCTGCGTTGGCCGTGGTCGCTTCTTGGCAGCCTGACCGCCGTTTGGGATCTGGCAACGGGATCGCATGTCGACTTCCGGATCACGCCCAAGGGCGTGGATCACACCGAGCCGATACCGTTCAGGCTGATCGCACCCTATGTCCTTCTCGCGATCGTGCCGGCAGGGAGCGCCTGGCTCGTGAAGGATGCAGGAACGGCCGGCGGCTTCTATATCTTCAATCTCATCGCGGCCGCGATCAACGCGGTGCTCATTCTCATGGTGCTCATCCTTCATGCGCGCGAGAATCATTGCCCGGTCGTCTCGATGAACTGGTCAGGTGTCACAAGCATGTTGTCCATTGTGACCATCACCGTATTCATGACAGGCGCGATCGCTGCGAACGGGCTGAAGGGCATTGCCGCGCTGAACACCGGCATCACGGCCTTCACGCTGACCGAGACCTTGTATTCACCGGTCGGCGCCGGACGACTCCATTCGATCACAATCCGCTTCCACCCAAAATGGCATGGCTTCTCTCATTCCGGTAAGAAGCCGGCGGACAAAGCGGAAAATCAGGCGCCCCGCGGCCGATAGCGTGGAAAAGTGCGCGCTAGCCAGTCATGGCAGTGCAGTGATCGAACCGACATGGCTGAAATACATCCGCCAAATGGACGGTCTTTACGGCGGCACTGTGGAAGATACCCATATCGCCGCTCAGGCGACCTATTAGAATTCGGGTGCGGTTGAGGAACGGGCCGCGAAGTCTGCGCTTCGATGATCAAGATCAACGCGTGCGCGCGTAATGGCGGTATTTGGTTTCGCGGGTCTCGCCGCAACACAAGGAGACGATTGCCATGCATAAGCCTCCTCACAGTCTTTCGCGCCGCACGATCCTAGGCAGTACTCTGGCCGCGGCGGGCGCCATGCCGCTGCTCGGAGCTTCGTCGACGCTGGCTCAGGCTTCGCTCGCCGGCCGGGATCTGGAGAAGGACAAACGGCCGGTCATCCATCCCGACGGTCCCAGGCTCGGGGTTTACGATCCTTGGGGCGATTTCAGGAATGAGAAGGGGGTTGCTACCGAGCATCTCTTTCTTCCCTGGGAAGACGTCGAACTGAGCACCTTGCCGGCTGCGGACGCCTATGCGTTAGCACGCGGCCGGCACATCCTGATCACGATCGAGCCCTGGTCCTGGGCGAAGGAATGGAATGTCAGCCGCGCGGAATTGCGCGATCTCATCCTCTCAGGCAAGCGCGACGAGAACATGCGCGCGATCCTCAAAGTGGTCGCCAATTTCAAATCCCCGGTGACGATCCGCTGGGGGCAGGAAATGGAAAACCCTTTTGGACGCTTCACTTGGGCGAATTGGAGGCCGGAGGATTTCATCGCCGCCTTCAGGCGGATGGCCGGTATCATCCGCGAAATGCTGCCAAAGGCCAATGTCATGTGGTCGCCGCGGGGTCAGAAAAATCTCGTCCAGTTTTATCCCGGCAGTCAATATCTCGACCTCGTCGGTCTGACGGTGTTCGGTCTCGAGAAGTATGATGTCATTGTGTACGGAAAGCCGCGCACATTCTTCGAATCCGTGAAGCAGGGCTACGACTTGACGGTGGGATACGGCAAGCCGATCTGGGTTGCCGAACTTGGCTATGCCGGTAGCGTGAGCTACTTGGCCAAGTGGGTCGACGATGTTACGGCGAAGCATTCCCAATACCCTCATCTCAAGGAAGTCGTCTACTTCAACGACAAGGAGGTGTGGCCGTGGCCGTACGATCTGGGATATCCGGACTGGCGCGTCGTTCCCACCAGGCAATCCATCTATCCGTTGCGGGGTACACCTTGAACGCCAGGGCGACTGTGACAGCGTCCTTGAGAAAGATTGCGGCCGTCGGCGCGGCGTTTGTCGCGATTGCTCTCATGGGCGCAGCGCCGGCCCCCCCAGCAAAGACGAACGTGGAGATCGCCATCGCGGCCTTGTCGGGGCGCGTTCTGACGGCATACGAACTTTTGAAGATCTATTCGGATCGTACATGGCACTGGTCGGACGGCGCGATCTATTTCCGTCCCGACCGGCGTTTCGAGGCATGGCTCAAGCACGGCGTCGAGACAAGTTATGGTGAGGGTTCCTGGTCCGTCGCCAACAATGGTCAGCTTTGCATTCGCGCCAACTGGCATTCCCTGTCAGGGACGACGAAGTCCTTCACCTGCTACGTCCACCGGACCAGCGATGCCTTTTACCAACGCGCGCTGCCGCGTGGAACCTGGTACCTTTTCAGTCATATCCCGCCCAAGTCCGGCGATGAAATCACGAAGCTTGAACGCGGCGATCACGTTTCGGCCGAATATCTGCGGGCAAGGCAGTATGTGATCAAGAACCAGCGATCCCGGCACCGCTCTGTACCCAAGCCGGCGAAACCCGGGCCGCGTTAACATGGTTGGCAGATCGGGAACTGCGCAAAGCATTAACGGTGCTTTTGGCGGGATATGGGCCCGCTCCAATTGAACTAAGGCGCCCTGTGCCTGCAAAATGGCGTGCGTCTCACAGAATTGTCTCAACTTAGATGAAGGCGCTAAACGAAACATCCATTGATCGTGTGTACCGTTGCTAGCAGGATCGCAGTGCGCAGCTCGCCTGCACCCGCTGGGGGATATCCGAATTTGTGCAACACTACACGGTCGGAGACGTACACGGATGCCGCACAAGAATTGTCTGGAAATCTGGAACAGGCTCCTTATTGCGGCCCTTTTGGGGGGCGTGGTCGCCTTGGCGACGGTGACGGCAAGCCAGGCCGGTGAAACCTATAAGGGCGCTGGCACGCAAACGAATATGCAGCAGGCGAATATGCAGCAGGCCAGTCTGGTGGCGCCGAGCGTCCGCCAGACTCGGGAGGCGGTAGACGAATCGTCTCTTGGCCGGGCGCCCTATGTCTGCACCCCGAGTGGCTTCGGTATGCGGGCCCAGTGCTTTGTTCGCGTCAGCGCACGCACCGACAGATAATTGTTCGCTATCCGGGGTGATAGCTGCGCTCAATGTGGCCGTTGAGATCCTCCGGATAGAAATAGACCGGGCGCAATTGTCCCCGCGCATAGCGCAGCGCCTCGTCATTGAAGTGGGGTGAGCCGGGATGGCCGCTTTCGCCGCCGGTGGTGATGGCCAGCGCCCGGACTTTCGGTCCGAAATCGATGATGGCGACGAAGCTGTTGCCCGAAGTGCCGTAATAGCGCTTCGTGCCCGGATAGCGCTTCGCGCCGAATGAGGCCAGCGAGCCCCAGCGCGACGAGGTGAAGGGGATTGGAATGCTGGGCGCATCGTCGCTGAAGTGCTTTTGACGGATGTCGTCATTGATGCGCTGATAGCGGTTGATCCAACCCCAGGGCGTGCGCCAGCTGCCGAAATCCTTTTCGAGACGATCCGAGGCTTCGGTCAGCGCCTCCAGCTTCTCGGCCGGCGAGGTGCCGGTGACGATATAGTCGTAAGGATCGACGCCGACGTTGCGCGCCCCGCGGATCATCTTGTCCCATAGCGCATCGCCCCAGAACACGGCCAGCGATGTCGCCAGAGAATGATCGGACCATTTGAAATCCCAGCCCTTGAGCAGCGCGACCTGGTCCTTCAGCTCGGCCTTTAGCGGATCATGGTTCGGCAGGCTGTCATAGGCGTCAACCAGCCGGGGCACCAGGCGCGCAAATTCCGGCAGATAGGGATCGAAGGCCAGTGCCTCGAGTGATTTGGGCGTGAGCTTGTGGCGGCTCTTCAGCATTTCGTTCGCATGGAGGCCCCGCGGGTTCTCGCCGAATATATCCATATAGCGGGGATAATCGACTTCCCTGGGGCTGTAGGGCCCGGCCGAGTTCCATGGCCAATTGTTGGTGTTGAAAACCCAGCCATTGGGCGGATTGACGACATGCGGCAGCGCAGCCAGCGGCGTCAACCCCTTCCAGTCGGCGGCGGGATCGGAGCCGTCGACCGGCTTTGTATAATCGAAGCGCTTGTCGCGTTTGGGCATGAACTGCGGAAGCAGGAAGGCGATCTCGCCCTTGCTATCGGCGAAGAGCGTGTTGTTGGAGGAATTGGCCTTCAGCTCGGCAACCTTCATATAGGAGGCGTAGTCGCTGGCCTTGGTGCGCAGGAAGGATTGCTCCAGCGCGGGGATCGGCTTGTTCATCAGTGCCATCGCGATCCATTTGTCGCCGGCTTCCCGCACGATCGGGCCATGGCTGGTATAATAGGTCGTGAAGGTTCGCGAGGCCATGCTGCCATCGTCCTCGCGATAGCGCAGCGTGATGGTCTTCTCGCCGAGCGGCTTTAGCTTGCTGCCATAGCGATAAAGGAAATTGTCGCCTTGCTTGACGATTCGCTCGGCGAATTCGTCGACATCGTCGGCGCCGGTTGATGTGTGCATCCAACCGATATGCTGGTTGAATCCCTGATAGATGAAGAGCTGGCCCCAGGTCACGGCACCATAGGCGTCGAGGCCTTCATCGCTCGTCATCTGCAGTTCCGAACGGAAGAAGAAGGTGACATGCGGATTGATCAGCAGCAGCGCATGGCCGTCGGCGCTGTCGGACGGGGCGATGGCGATGCCGTTGGAACCGCTGGGCTCGTGCGGAACGAAGCCGCGTTCCTCGTCGGTCATGCCCAGCTTGCGCTTGCCGTAAAAGGATTCGAGCTGGCTCAGTTTCACCCGCTCGATATCGCCGCCAATGCTGCCCTCGGTGAAGGATAGCGCCATCCAGGGCTCGTAATGGGTGATTACCTTGGGATGGGCGTCCGGATGGGTGGCGAGATAGTAATTCAGGCCATCGGCCCAGGCGTTCATGAGCTTCTTCAGCCAATCGGGACTTTTGGCGTAATCGGCCTTCAGCACATCGGGATCGATGAACAGGCGCTGACGCAAATCGGCCCAGATCGCGTTTCTGCCCTCCGCTTCGGCGCGGCGTCCCAGCGCCGTGAGGTAATTGTCCTCGACGCGGCGAAAATCGTCTTCGCATTGGGCATAGATCATGCCGAACACGGCGTCGGGATCGGTCTTGCCGTGGATATGGGCGATGCCCCAATCGTCGCGCTGGATTTCGACTTGCGCGGCTTCCGCTTTCCAGCGGGCCATATCGTCCGCCGCGCGGGCCGAGGTCGTTGCCCCGAGAACAATGCACATTGCCGTGCAGGCACCGGCCATCAGTCGCATGCGAACCCCTCCCCGAAACCAGCTTAAATGATCTATTCCGCAATCACGCTCGTCAAAAATTTCGGCCCGCGCGCGGCATGCGTCGCTTGTTCATAGGTGTAGGCGAAGCCCAGCAAGCGGGCCTCCGACCATTTCGGGCCGATGAAGGAGATGCCGACCGGCAGGCCGTCGATCATGCCCATCGGGACCGTGATGTAAGGATAGCCGGCGATGGCCGGAAGGCCACTATTGGCGCCGTGGCCGGAATCGCCATTGACGATGTCGATCATCGAGGCCGGCCCGCGCGAGGGCGAGATCAGCGCGGCGATCTTGTGCTCCTTTAGCAGGCGGTCGATGCCGTCGGGCCCGGCGAGGCGCAGATTGGTCGCGCGTGCCTTGATATAGGCCGGATCGTGGAGACCCTTGGTCTCTTCCGCCTTGAGGAACAGCTCCTGGCCGAACCAGCGCAGTTCGCGGGGGTGGGCCTTGTTGAATGTGATGAGGCTTGCCAGCGTGCGCGTCTGTACCGCCGGTGGCGATCCTGCGAGATAGCTGTTGAGGTCAGCCTTCATGTCGGTGAGCAGGACCAGATTCTCGCTCTTGTTGATCGGGTCCACGTCGTAATCGTCGACTTCGACGATCTCGGCGCCTTGTGCCTTGAGCACGGCGAGCGCCTGGTTGAAGACGGCGAGCGTCTGCGGCGTGTACCGGTGCAGCAGAAATTTCTCGACGCCCAGCCGCACACCCTCCAGGGCATGGGGATTGAGCGCCTTCAGGTATTCGGCGCGATGGACATCGGCCCGGGCCGTTGCCGGGTCGGCCTTGTCGCTGCCCGCCATCGCCGTCAGCATCATCGCGGCATCGCGCACCGTATGCGTGATCGGGCCGGCGGTATCCTGGGTCAGGCTGACGGGTATGATGCCTGTCCGCGAAACAAGCCCCACGGTTGGCTTGAATCCCACCTGGCCGTTGGTGGCGGCCGGGCAGGTGATCGATCCGTCGGTCTCGGTGCCGATCGAGGCGGCGGCCAGGCTGGCGGCCACGCCCGCCGCAGAACCCGAGCTCGATCCGCAGGCAGTGCGGTCGAGCACATAGGGATTGCGCGTCAACCCGCCGATGGCAGTCCAGCCGCTGGTCGAATGGGTGGAGCGCATATTGGCCCATTCCGAAAGATTGGCGCGGCCCAGGATCACCGCGCCCGCTTGCATCAGGTGCGCGACAACGGTCGCGCTCGTCTTGCGCACGTTCTTCGCAAGGGCGAGCGAGCCGGCCGTGGTCGGCAAGCCGGCAATGCCGATATTGTCTTTGACCAGGATCGGAATGCCGTCGAGCGGCCCCAGCGTCTTGCCGAGTGCGCGCCGCGCATCGGAGGCGCGGGCCTCGTCCAACGCGCGTGGGTTAAGCGCGATCACGGCATGTATCTTCGGATTGATCTCAGCAATGCGCGCCTCGTAAGCCTTGACGAGTGCCACGGCCGTGACGCGATGGGCGGCAAGATCGACAGCGATGACGCTTGCGGGCTTGTCCACCACAGAATAGGGCGCCGCATTGGCAACCGTGCCGGCTGATGCCAACAATGCGATGATCGCGCAACACCGACCGGCATGCTTCATGATGAGCCCCTTCACAAACGTTGAGGAGAGCGTAGTCACCGCTGCGATGGTCCGCAAAGCACATCGCCGCGGTGTACTGCCGCGCCTTGAGAGTGACTGTTTTATGTGCGCATCGTGCCGAAAAAACATGCGCCACGTATAGGTTCTGCGCACCCGGCGATGGAAACGCCGTTGCGTTCGCGCATTTGCGATCTGCGCGCGTTGATTTCCTCTGGCGGCGCTGGCTGAACCTCTATAGCGTTTTTGTGAAAGCGCACTGTGGCCGTGGCCGCGTGCGCCGTGTGCACCGGTAACAAGTGCGGCATTCGGGGGCGATCAGGAAGGGTGATATAATGGATGTGGCCTTGCGCACGCAGGGCCCGCGGGCTGTTTTATAACGCAAAGGGGCACTGCGCCGTGGCTGACAGGAATTCCATGCCGATGAACCGGCGCTCTCTGCTGAACCTGGTCGGTGCGGTGGCGGGCAGCGCCGTGATGTATCAGGCGATGACCGAGATGGGCTATGCCGCCGAGTCCGGGTTTACCGAACCCGTCAAGCTCGATGGCAATCCGAAAGGCGCCTCGGTCCTGATTTTGGGCGCCGGAATGGCCGGAATGTCGGCGGCCTATGAGCTGCGCAAGGCCGGCTACAAGGTCCAGATCCTGGAATATAACGACCGGCCCGGCGGGCGGAACTGGTCGCTTTATGGCGGCGATACCTATACCGAGCTCGGCGGCTTCACCCAGCACGTGCAGTTCGCCAAGGGGCTCTATATCAATCCTGGGCCCTGGCGTTTGCCCTATCACCATCGCGGTATCCTGCATTACTGCAAGTTGCTGAATGTCCCGCTAGAGCCTTTCGTGCAGGACAATTACGCCGCCTATGTGCATTCGACCAAGGCGTTTGGTGGCAAGCCGCAGCGCTATCGCGCGGTGCAGGCCGATTTCAACGGTTACATCGCGGAACTGCTGTCCAAGGCGACCAATCAGAACGCGCTGGATCAGGCCATCACCAAGGAGGACAAGGAAGTCCTTCTGGAGGCCATGCGCAGCTGGGGTGCGCTCGACAAGAACTACGAGTACAAGAAGGGTCTCATCACCAGCGAGCAGCGCGGTTATGTCTCCGATCCGGGCGGCGGGCTCGATTCGATCCCGATCCCGTCCGAGCCGATGGCGATGAGCGAGCTCCTGCGGTCCGGCTTGTGGGGCGCGATCGGCGCCGGCCACCGCTACGAATTCCAGAACATGATCTTCCAGCCGGTCGGCGGCATGGGCATGATCGGCAAGGCTTTCGGCCGCGCCCTGCATGGCGACATCCACTACAATGCCAAGGTCACGGAGATCAAACAGGACAAGTATGGCGTGACCGCCGTCTATCAGGACACCAAGAAAGGTGGCGCGCCGCAATTTGCCCGTGCGCAATGGTGTGTGTGCACGATTCCGGCGTCGATCCTGGGACAGATCCCGATGAATGTCGGCGCACCGCTCAAGAACGCGATCAATGCGCTGTCCTATGAGGCGGCGGTGAAGGTCGGCCTGCAATTCCGCCGCCGCTTCTGGGAAGAGGACGACTACATTTATGGCGGCATAAGCTATACCGACCAGCCCAATGGGACGATCGGCTACCCCAGCACGGGCTATTTCGGCAAAGGGCCGGCCGTCGTGCTGGGCGCCTACACGTTTGGGCCCAATGCGTTCCGCTACACCGCGATGTCGCCCGAGGAGCGGGTGCGCAAGACCGTGGAATACGGCACGAACATCCACCCGCAATATCCCAAGGAATTCCAGAACGGTGTGGCCGTCGCCTGGCATCGCGTGCCCTGGACACTGGGCTGCGCCGCCCATTGGACCGACGAATTGCGCGCGGAGCACTACGACAATCTTTGCAAGATCGACGGGCGTATCGTGCTGGCCGGCGAGCATGCCTCGCGCCTGCCGGCCTGGCAGGAGGGCGCGATCCTCTCGGCCCATGACGCCATTCGGCGCTTGCATCAACGCGTTCTGGCGGGTTGACGCCATGGACCGCAAATTTCGGGAGTGGACGATGACACCGCGTTTCCGGACCCTGCTCGGCCTGGCTGTGCTACCGCTATTGATGGCGCCCTCTTCTGCCGGCGCGCAGGAGATGCGCGGCGGCAATCTCGGTTTCAAGAGCGGCGAGGCGACCTTTCAGGGCGTTTGCCAGGGGTGTCACATGCCCGATGCCAAGGGCGCGGTCGGTGCCGGCGCCTATCCGGCGCTGGCCGGCGACAAGCGCCTGGAGACCGCGGGTTATCCCGTGCTTGTCGTCACGCGTGGCCAAAAGGACATGCCGGCCTTCGGGCACTATATGAGCGACCAGCAGATCGCGGACGTCATCAATTATGTGCGCAGTCATTTCGGCAATCATTACACTGATGCCGTGACACCGGCCGAGATCGAACAGGCGCGGCCCGATCAGACGGCAGCTGCTCCGAAGACAGTCGAGCACCAGTGATAGTCGCCTGTAATATGCGAAGCCCGTCACAGCCGGGCTCGCGTCATTTTTTGCGAAACGTTAGGGAGATCAAGCCATGACACCTTTCAAGAAGACGAGCCTGCGCGCCGCGGTGGCGGCGCTTGCCTTGTGCAGTTTCGGTGCCGTTGCGAGCGCGCAGGGCATCACCCGGGTGCCGATACCGTTCCCGGGTATCTCCATTGCGGCCGCGGTCGTGGTGCCGCCGGGCTATACGACCTATTACATCAGCGGTGCCGGTGGCGGGGTCGTCAATCCCAAGGCGCCAAAGGGCAGCGTCGAGCGGCTGGGTGACACCGAAACGCAGACGGCCTCTGCCCTCAAGCGGCTGAAGGCGGAGATGGCCAAGCTGGGCCTGACCTTCGGCGATGTCGTCGCCGCTCATGTCTATCTGGTCGGTGTTCCCTCCATGGGCGGGAAGATGGACTTCATGGGCATGAACAAGTCCTGGTCGAAGGAATTCGGAACCAAGGCCCAACCCAACAAGCCGGCCCGCGCAGCGGTTCAGGTGGCGGGTCTGGCGATGCCGGGCGGGCTGGTCGAGATCGAGATGATCGCGGCCAAGAAGGTCAAATAGTCTCCAGACTTTGCCGGGGGGCAGAGGGGCGGGTCCTGGACCCGCCCTTTTTTTGTCTGTGGTCTGCAACAAAGAAAGGCGGGCTCCTTTCGGAGCCCGCCTTCCCGCGATGCGGTCTCTTCGATCAGGATGCGATCGAAGCGGCCGTATGAGGACCCGGATCAGAACTTGTAGCTCACCTTCATATAGTAGTAGCCGCCATTGATACCGTATGGCGAGAACGTCATCGGTGCGTCAAAGACATGGCCGCCGGTGCTGACCCCGCCAGTTGGCGTCATGAGATAGCTCGGCGGATTCTGGTCGAAAATATTGTTGCCGCCCATCGTCAGCTTCAATGCCGTGGTGATGTTGTAGCTGATTTCGAGGTCGGTAATCGCCGTCGTCGGGATCTTGTTGAGGTAATAGTCGGTGCCGTTCGGGCTTTCGATTTCCGAGCTCGGCCCAAAGATCGTCTCCTGCAGATTGGCGGACCACGCCCCCAGCGTCCAGTATGCGCCCAGGGTGACCTTCTCCTTCGGCGAAGCGTTCGTCAGATCGCTGATCGCTGTTTTTGAGAAGAGTGTCTGGGGCACCAACGGTGCCGGCGTCGCAGCCTCATGGCTGATAGTGGTTTCGTTGAAGTTGGCTGCCACCGTCCAGGTCACGGCGCCGATGTTGCCAAAGTCGCTGGCGTAGTTTGCCGTCAGATCGACGCCCTGGGTGAGTGTGCTGATGCCATTTACGAAGAGATTGGCACCAGTGTAGACCACCGTGGGATCGAGCACATTGCCATGGGCGGCGATCGCAGCGGTGACGGCCGGCGAGACGAGCGTGCCGCCGCGGGTGCCGTAGAGGCTGCCAGTGCCGACGATGCGGTTGCGCAGCGAGATGCTATAGACATCCACGGTCATGCTGAGCCCATCCAGAGGATGCGCCACGATGCCGAGGCTGTAGTTCGTCGATTCTTCGGGCCCCAGTGTCGGAACACCCAGAAGACGCGCCGCAGATGAGTTCGGCGGCAACTGCACGAAGGCCGAGGTCGGCGACACATTGGTGGCCGAATAATATTCTTCGGCCATGGTCGGTGCGCGGAAGCCCGTGCTGGCCGTGCCGCGAATGGCAAAGGCCGGGCTGAAGTCATAGCGCGCGGTAATCTTGCCGATCTTGGCGTCGCCAAAGTCGGTAAAGTGCTCGAAGCGCCCTGCCACGTCGACTTGCAGCGCTTCGATCGGGAACACGGCGACGTCGAAATAGCCCGCATAGTTCTTGCGGCTATGAGAACCCGCATCGGATGGCAGGTAGCCAGGATAGGATTGGCCGCCCTCCTTGTAGATCGAGCCCGGATCGCCCTGGTTGATCTGATAGGTGTCTTCGCGAACTTCGCCGCCGAAGGCCAATGTCAACGGCGAGGCGAGGCCCACCTCGATTTCGCGGCTGATATCGAGATTGCTGGTCCACTCACCGGCGATGAAGGCGCCATCATAGAACTTTGTCGGCGTAAATCCGGTGTCCTTGTAGAGCGAGTTGTTGCCCGAATGCAGGGTGTAGACTTCGTCCCGATCCACGCCATAGGTCGTGCTCAGGTCCCAATGCCAGGAATCGAGCTTGCCCTTGATGCCGAAGGCGAGCTGGTAGTCGGTTTCCCGGATTGCTTCGAGCGGGCTGAATCCGTTGGGATAATATGACGACTGGGCGATATTCAGCGGCGGCAGGCGGACGTTTTCATAACCCTTGGCGCTACGCGTGCCAAAAGTGCCGAAGCTGTACAGATGGACATTGTCGGAGAGGTCGTAACCGGCATTGTACTCGTAAGTCGACATCGAATAGAGGGCGTCGCCGAGGATTTTGTTCACATTCGGATAGCCCGCGACCTTCGTGGGGTCGTAGGAGAGGCCAGTGACCGGCGTGCCGTCGGCATGGACGATGCGATTGTCGCCGAAGCCGCGCTGGCTGAAGCCATGGTATTTCTTGTCATAGGTCAGATTGACAAAGCCATGCTCGCCAAGTGGGAAGCCTTTGTTGATCGTGAGATCATAGTTTTGCCCGTCACCCTTGTAGTATTCGCCGACGGTGCCCTGGGCGAACCCGGCCGAGGTATCGCTCTTCAGGATGATGTTGACGACACCGGCAATTGCGTCGGAGCCGTATTGCGCGGCGGCGCCGTCCTGCAGCACTTCGACGTGGTCGATCGCGGCCAGCGGGATCAGGCTGAGGTCGGCCGTGTCCGAACCCTGGTAGGGGCCGCCCAGAACATGAAAGTCGCCGGTCACGTGACGTCTCTTGCCGTTGACCAGCACGAGGGTGTCATTGGGGCTGATACCGCGCAGACGGGCCGACAATGTGTATTCGGCCAAGTCGCCGCCAAAGGCCTGCGCGTTGAAGGAGGGCACCTGTTGGGCCAGGGCCGCCAGCAGATTGCCTTGACCGGTATGCGTCAGTGCATCGGCGCCCAGAACCGTGATCGGCGCGGCACTATCGGCAGCGGTCATGCCCTGGACGCGCGTGCCGGTGACGATCACGGTCTCAAGCCCGCTCCCGGCGTCGTCGGCCCTGGCTTGGCTAGGCAAGCTCGCCAAGCCGATCGAGATCATTGCTGCACCAAGCAGCAGCGTTTGGCGCACATGGCGCCTTGAAGAACAAAGTGCAAACACGAAGAACCCCCTTATTGGTTTTGTCGCTGATCGCGACGTTGCCTACGCGTGGTTCCCGTCCTGGCAGTCTGATCGCTGCTACGCCCCTCCTGGCGCCGCCCGGTGGGCGGTCTGTTCGCGTTCCCCGAAAGCGAGTGGCGTTATTGCTGCGCCGCACCAACGCTAGGATGGAGTTGTTGGCGACGCGAAATGGTTTCTGAGCGCGCCGGTAAATGCAGATCTTTATGTTGCAAAAATATTACAATTTCAGCCACTAATAGAAATAATATAATAAATTCAACCTATATAGTAAAATTATCTATCAAATTTAGGCAATAAATTGCATCTATTAGAACTTATGAATTCTTTATGCCTTTGTGATGGGCGGTTATCGATGAAAGCTCCAATCGATAGGCAGCGATCTGCACAATCGCCAGACATGTTGCGATGCAGCATTACCGAAGGATGAGCTGGGCCGCCAAGTTTGAAACCTGTCGTTGTGTTGGCGCTGTCTCTCGAATCGCGGGCAGGAGGGACTGTGTCTCGCCGCCGTGGCAGACGTCACATGCTTGGGGAGCATGGACGTCAGGCTCATCCCATTCGGAGCACGGGCTTGATTGTCCGGCCGGCTTCGCAATCGGCGAAGGCGCTCGCGATGTCCGCGAAATCGTAGTGCGTGATGAGCCGGTCGATGGGGAAACGGCCCTGGCGCCAATATTCGATCATCATGGGAATGGCGATGCGCGGCGCGGCGCTACCCTGGATGATTCCGCGCAAGGCGCGTCCGCCCGAGAGCAGGTGCTGCAGGTTGACCGGCAGGGGCTCGGCCGGGGCCGTCACGAAAGCGGCTTCGCCCTGCATCCCGAGCACGGCGAGCGAGGCCTGATAGACCGCAGCGACATTGGTGGTGTTGAGCGCGAAGCGCACACCGTCCGCTGCGATGGCGCGCACGGCGCCCACCACGTTGCCTTCGGCGGGATCGACACTATGCGTCGCGCCCAGTTCTTCCGCCAGCGCGCGGCGTTCGGCGATTGGATCGATGGCGATAATCGTCTGCGCGCCCGATAGCTTTGCTGCCATCACCGCGCTGAGGCCGACGCTGCCGGTGCCGAACACGGCAATGCTCTGCCCGGGCTTTAGCCCAAAGGCATAGAACACAGCGCCTGCGCCCGTGATAACGCCGCAGCCGAGCGGCGCCACGATGTCGAGCGGCACAGTCTTGTCCACCACCACGGCGCCCTTCGCATCGGCGATGGCATGGGTGGCAAAGCTCGACTGGCCGAAGAAATGGCCATGCAGGAACTGCCCGTTCTGTGTCAGCGCCGAACTGCCATCCATGCGCGCCCCGCCGAAACTTCTCGGCATCACCTCATGGCAATAGGAGGGCGTATTGGCGCGGCAGGAGGGGCAGTGTCCGCAGCTCGATCCGGACAGCACCACATGATCGCCGGGTCTGATGCCGAGAACACCGCTGCCGACCTTCTCGACGATGCCGGCGCCCTCATGGCCCAGCACCACCGGTTTGGGCACGCGCCCCTTCGGTCCCTGCATGCGCAGATCGGTATGGCAGACACCGGCCGCCACCACGCGCACCAGGATTTCGTCCGCGTGCGGCTCGCCCAACTCGACGGTTTCGAGCATTGGGGCCTGGGCGTCATCACGCGTGACGGCGGCGGTGATCTGCATCAGGCCGCGGACTTTTTCGCCAGTTTGATGGGCGCCGTTTCGTGCAGGAACAGCGACAGCACGGCCACCGTCAGGCACAGTCCCATCAGGATCCAGAGCGGCGCGCCAAGGCCCGCACGGTCGGCAGCCCAGCCGGCAATGGTGGGTGAGAACACGCCGCCCAGGATTTCGCCTGCGCCCATCACCAGCGCAACGGCGGTCGTCATGTGGTGATGCGGCACCGTTTCCGACGGGATGGTGCCCATGAAGATCGGCATCGTGCCCGTCAATGCCCAGCCGACGAAGAACAGGCCGGCCATCAGCCAAACCGAACCGTGGAAATAGAGTGCGCTCAACGGAAGAATTACGCCAAGCAGCGCGACGACCAGGATCACCGGCTTGCGGCCCAGTGTGTCGGAAAGCCCCGGTACGACGAAGCTGCCGATCGTGGCCGAGATGCCGAGCGTGCCCATGAGCCAGCTCATGGTTTCCGGATCATAACCGCGAATCTGGGTGAGATAGAGCGGCATGAAGGCCCAGGTGACCACGAGATAGGAGACGAACAGAACCGCGCAGATCGCTGACAGTACCATGTTGCGATAGGCGAAGATTTCGGTAACGCGCGTATACATGCCGGTGGTCGCCGCCAAGTGCTGGGTCTTCGCGGGTGCGGGCGGCGGCTCCTTGACGAAGCGCCACAGCAGCAGCGCCGAAACAAGGCCCGGGATGCCGGCGAGGAAGAAGGCATGATGCCAGCCGAAGGTGGTGGCGAAGCCGACCAGCAGCACCGGCGCCACGAAGGAGCCCAGAAGATTCGAGCCGAAATTCTGCATCACCCCCATGGCGAGGCCGCGCCGTTCGGGCGAGACGGCGACCGCCGTCATCGATTGCGAGATCGGAGCGACGCCGCCCTCGGCCACACCCATCAACAGGCGCGCGCCGATCAGCATGGCGAAGCTCGCCGCCAGGCCGCTCAGCACCGAGCACACCGAAAAGGCCAGGGTCGAGCCGATCAGGAAGATCTTGCGCTTTCCACTGCGATCGGCGGCGGCGCCCACGAACAGCGCCGAGATCGCCCAGGCGAAGGACAGCGCCGAAGCCGTCAGCCCCACTTGCGTATTGGAGAGGCCGAGATCCGGCTTCACGAAGGGCATCAGGAAGTTGAGCGCATTGCGGTCGAAAAACAGGATGCCGAAATTCAGGCTCAACAGCGTGACCAGCAATGTCTGGTAACGCACATCGCCGCGCTGGGCGCCAGCCTCGCCGGACGCGGTCTTTTCGATGGTGCTCATAACGCGTTTCGTCCCTCGTCGATGGTTCCGCTAGAAGACGGTTGTACATGATCCGACACTTCGCTATCGGAACAAGACCATTTCCATTTGGGCAAGGGACGCCGAGGCGAAGCTGCTCTATTCTGGCTGCGACGCAGCCGAAACAGGGCGTGCCTCCGCTGCCGTCTCACCGTCTCGCCGCGGAATTGAATGCCGGTCGCTCAGTGCCGGCGATTGTTGATGTCACATACCACGGGAGCGTAGACGATGGAACGGGTAGATGCGGGCGGCTTGAAGATAGCACCGGCGCTCCATGAATTTGTCGAGACAGAATTGCTGGCGGGCACAACCGTTGCGCCGGCCGATTTCTGGGCGGGCTTTGCCGCGCTTCTGGCCGATCTGGCTCCGCGCAACCATGCGCTTCTGGAGCGGCGCGATCGGCTGCAGGCGGTGATCGACGACTGGCACCGTGCCCAGCATGGGCCGGGCGCGCCCGCGGCCTATCTGAACTTCCTGGGGAAGATCGGTTATGTCGAGCCCGAGCCGGCCCCCTTCACGATTGAGACCGCTGGTGTCGATGCCGAGATCGCGCGGGTGGCGGGGCCGCAGCTTGTGGTGCCGGTCACCAATGCGCGCTATGCGCTCAATGCTGCCAATGCGCGCTGGGGCAGTCTTTACGATGCGCTCTATGGCACCGACGCGATCGCCGAGAGCGACGGTGCCGAGCGCGGTGGCGCCTATAACAGGATCCGCGGTGACAGGGTGATCGCCCGCGCACGGGCCTTTCTCGACGAGGCTGCCCCGCTCAAAGGGGCCGCGCATGGCGATGTCGCAGCCTATCGCATTGGGGCCGGCGCGTTGGTCGCCGCGCTCAAATCCGGCGGCGAGGCACCGCTTCAATCACCGGAGAAATTTGTAGGCTACCGCGGCGCGGCCGATGCGCCGGACGCGATCCTTCTGCGCAACAATGGCCTGCATATCGAACTGGTCATCGACCGCGATCATCCGATCGGTCGCGAGGACGCGGCTGGGCTTGCCGATGTTGTACTGGAATCCGCGCTGACCGCGATCGTCGATTGCGAAGACAGCGTCGCGGCCGTCGATAGCGACGACAAGATTCTTGCCTATCGCAACTGGCTCGGTCTGATGCAGGGCACGCTGAACGCGCAGCTTGAGAAGGGTGGCAAGACGCTGGACCGCACCCTCGCCGCCGACCGCGTCTATACCTCACCGGATGGAAGCGCGGTCGCCCTCCATGGCCGCAGTCTGTTGCTGGTGCGCAATGTCGGCGGCCACATGTACACCGATGCGGTGCTGGATGCGGGCGGCAATGAGATCCCGGAAGGCTTTCTCGATGCCGCGATCACGGCGGCGGCCGCGTTGCACGATAAGGGCCGCAACAGCCGTGCCGGCTCTGTCTATATCGTCAAGCCCAAGATGCATGGGCCTGCGGAAGTCGCATTGGCGGTCGAGTTGTTCGCGCGTGTCGAGCGATTGCTCGGCATGGAAGCGAACACGCTCAAAATGGGCATCATGGATGAGGAGCGGCGCACCAGCGCCAATCTCGCCGCCTGCATTGCGGCCGCGAAATCGCGCGTCGTCTTTATCAATACCGGCTTCCTGGACCGCACGGGCGACGAAATTCACACCGCGATGGAAGCCGGCGCCATGCTGCGCAAAGGCGATATGAAGAACACGGCCTGGATCAAGGCCTATGAGGATCGCAATGTCGCCATCGGTTTGGCCTGCGGGCTGTCGGGCCGGGCGCAGATCGGCAAGGGTATGTGGGCGGCGCCCGATCGCATGGCCGACATGCTGGCGCAGAAAGTCGGCCATCCCAAATCCGGCGCCAACACGGCCTGGGTGCCTTCGCCGACGGCGGCAACGCTGCATGCGCTGCATTATCACGCCGTCGATGTCTTTGGCCTGCAGGCGCAGATGATGGGCCGCCCCGTGCCGCCGCTGTCCGATCTGTTGACGCTGCCGGTCGCCGACCGTCCGCAATGGCCGGAAGACGCAATCCGCGAGGAACTCGACAACAATGCCCAAGGTATTCTCGGCTATGTCGTGCGCTGGGTCGACCAGGGCGTCGGCTGCTCCAAGGTGCCGGATATCCACAATGTCGGGCTGATGGAAGATCGCGCCACCTTGCGCATTTCCAGCCAGCACATTGCCAATTGGCTGCGCCACGGCATCGTCACGCGCGAGGCGGTGATGGATGCGCTACGGCGCATGGCGCGCGTGGTCGATGAACAGAATGCGGGCGATCCGGCCTATACGCCGATGGCGCCGGGCTTTGACGGTCCCGCCTTCCGTGCCGCCGAGGAACTGGTGTTCGAAGGATGCGCCCGCGCCAATGGCTATACCGAACCGGCACTGCACAAATGGCGCCGTATCGCCAAGGCCGGGTAAAGAGCGGCGCGACGGGTCAGGTCGCGCCTTCCAGCCCGCCGCGCTTCATTGCTTCGCCGTAGGGTTTGAGCCCATACCAAAAGGCGATGATCGCCGGAATGCCGAGCGCCGCCGCGCTTACCATCATCGAATAACGAATGTCGGCCTCGCCGAAGACATATTCCGACAGGGCGGCGATCAGGAATGGGCCGACGCCCATGCCGATCACATTCATGATAAAAAGGAACAGGAAGGTCACCTGGCCGCGCATACGGTTTGGCGTCACGCTCTGCAGCGCCGCGTTTTCGACCGGCGGCGCCATTCCCAATAGCACGGCGCTAAAGAGGCTGACGCCTGCGAACATCCAGGGCGAAGGCAGAAGCGGGGCGAAGATCGCGATGGGCACCGACAGCGCCGTGCTGATGATGACGACGCGGATATTGGCGTCATGCTGCCCCTTGGCCCAGTAGCGCTCGGACATCCAGCTTCCGAGAAACAACCCGATGGGCATGGCCACCAGCACGCTGGCGCCCGAGACATAACCGATCTGCACCGGCGTCCAGCCATAGGTGCGCTGATAGAAAGCCGGCCCCCACATTTGCATCCCGAACATCTGCACCGAGCGCAAGGCGAGCCCCGCGAACAGCGGGATGAAAACACGCCAGTGCTTCAGGATCATTTGAAACACTTCCAGCACCGGCTGGCTTTCCAGCACTTTGCCGTGGCGCGGCGGTTCCTTCACACTCAGAAGGACTGCCGAGACGATGAGGCCCGGAAAGCCGACCAGCAGGAACACCACCTGCCAGCTCCGGAACATGCCGAGCAAGGGCACCGAAACTTCGGGCCGGTTGCCGACAAAGCCGATCACCACTGCACCCAGGATCAGCGACAATCCGGAGCCCGCCACGAAGCCGATGCTCATCGCGGCGATGGCGCGCGGAAGTTTCTCCGGCGGGAAATAGTCCGAGAGCAGCGAATAGCCGGCCGGGCCGCCGGTCGTTTCACCGACGCCGGCGCCGACGCGGGCCATGAAGAGCTGCCAGAAATTGCCCGCGAAACCGCACAGCGCCGTTGTCAGACTCCAGATGGCGATGCCGGCCGCGGCGATGCGTTTGCGGTTGTAGCGATCCACCATCCGCGCCACCGGCAGGCCCAGCACCGCATAGAAGAAGGTGAAGGCGAAGCCCATGATGACGCTCATCTGCACGTCGCTGAGCTGCAGATCGGTCTTGATGGGTTGGACCAGAAGCGTGAAGATCCCGCGGTCGAGGAAGTTGACCATCACGCCCAGGCCGATGGCGAATACCGCAAACCAGCCTTGCGCTGCGGGCGGATAGATGCGCGCAGGCGGCTGCTTGGCGGCGGTGTGTTCGATGTCACCGGCTTCGTCGCGCACGATGGCGCTGGCGTCGCTCATGGCATATGCCTTCCCGAAAGGTTCCGTCCCGGCCCGCCGATTATTGCCGACGGTTATTGACAGAACTCTAGGGGCGTTGTGCGGCTTTGGATAGCCGCTATCCGCCCACTTTCAGGTGGGCAACAATTCGATTGACGTCGCCGCCGGGCGGTCCCTAAGACAAAATCCGGGTTCAGGCAGGGAGCAGCACATGAAGATCGCACTCGTCGGCGCTAGCGGGAATGTGGGAACGCGGATCATTGCCGAGGCGACGTCGCGCGGGCACGCCGTCACGGCGATCGCGCGCAATGTTGCGAGCCTCGCCGCCAATGACAAGGTGGCCGTAAAGCAGGGCGACATCACCGATGCCGCCACGGCCGAGGCCCTCAAGGGACACGATTGCGTGATCCTGTCGGTGCGCTTTCAGGGTTTCGATCTCGACAAGGCGCTAGCCACGCTGCGCGCGTCGGGCGTGAACCGCGTCCTGATCGTTGGCGGTGCCGCCTCGCTCGAAATTGCGCCCGGCAAGGTGCTGCTCGACACGCCGGACTTCCCCGATTTCATTAAGCCGGAGGCCGAGCCGGCGCGTCAGGCCCTGAACAAACTGCGCGGGGTGACGGATCTCGACTGGGTGTTCCTGTCGCCGTCGGTGTTCTTCGGCCCGGGCGAGCGCACGGGAAAGTTCCGCCTTGGCGGCGACCAGCTGCTGACGGCCGAGGATGGCAAGAGCCATATCAGCTACGAAGACTACGCCATCGCCCTCCTCGACGAGATCGAGAAGCCGGCCCATCACCGCGCCCGCTTCACCGTCGGCTACTGAGGTCGCGGCGGTCTCTGACGAGGGGGAGGGCCTTCGCCTTCCGTTCGCGGGCGGAAGAGGCTAAGCCGGGTGGGCGCCCGCGAACCCGGCTGGGAGGCCTGCCCGAGCGATGAGCAATGTTGTCGAGAAGCGCCTCATCGGCAAAGCGCTTCTGACGCCGCGCAAACCATCCCGCGCGAAGCGTCAGGCGCCGACCTTGCGTCGTCAGGATCTGTTGCGCGTTGCCGTCAGTTGCCTGGCCCGCTTCGGGCCGCGTGGCACGACGGGCCGCGAGATATGCCGTCAGGCCGGCGTTTCGCACAGTCTTCTGCGACACTACTTCGACAATTCCGACGATCTGTTGTTGGAGACCTACCGGCAGCTTTGCGACGAGTTTCTCGATCGCCTGACGGCCGTGTTGGCAGCGGACGAGGCCGATCCATGGAAGAATCTGGAGCGAGCATTCGAGCTGATGTTCTCGCATGACTGGGCCAACGCCGAAGTGCTGGGGGCCTGGACGGCGTTCTGGACATTGGTTCAGAACAATGAGGCCTTCGCCGCCGTCAGCGACGATTTCAACAAGCGTCTGCGCCAGATGATGCGCAAGACGATCCAGCGACTGCCCCACGAAGAGATGACGATGCCGCTGGGCGATGCCATCGCCATTCTGCTCGCGGTGATGGACGGGCTATGGCTCGATTTCTGCCTGGCCCCGAAACGCACACCACGCCGGCGGGCCGTCGGCCTCTGCAAACAGACCGCGCGCCGGCTCTTCGGCGGCGCCTGAAACGGAACCAGGCTTCGGTGGCTGGACAGGCATATCCGCTTATCTTACAAGTGTACAATAAGAGAGGCGGCGATCATGAACCAGGCGGCAGAGTTGGCGAATGCGGATCCGGATGAGGGCTGGAGCCTTCCGGCCTGGACCTATTCGGATCCCGATTTCTTTGCAGCCGAGATGGCACGCGTCATGCGCCCGGCCTGGCAGGTCGTCTGCCATGTCTCCGATGTGCCCGCGCACGGCGATTACCACACGCTCGAATATCTGGGCGAAAGCGTGATCGTGATCCGCGGCGCCGATGGCGGCGTGCGCGCCTTCACCAATGTCTGCCGCCATCGCGGCGCCCGGCTCATCGATGGCAGTTCCGGCTGCGCCAAGCGCATCACCTGTCCTTACCACGCCTGGAGCTATGGAACCGATGGCAAGCTGTTGGCCATGCCGCTCAGCGAAACCTATGGCGCTCTCGACAAAGCGAAACTCGGTCTGGCGCCGGTCGATCTGGAGATATTCCACGGCTTCATCTTCGTGCGGCTCGAATCCGGCGGCCCCTCCGTCGCCGAGATGATGGCGCCCTATGAGCGGGAGATCGCGGCCTATCGCTTCGAGGATATGCGGGCCACGGGCCGCGTTACCATGCGTCCGCGCCGGGTGAACTGGAAGAATGTTGGCGACAATTATTCCGACGGGTTGCATATCGCCGTGGCCCATCCCGGCCTCAAGCGGTTGATGGGCGATGGTTATGGCGTCGATGCCAGCGAATATGTCGACAAGATGTGGGGGCTGATCCTCGAGCGGCCGTCGCTGAACCGCTCCGAACGCGCCTATCAGAAGTTCCTGCCGGAGGTGCCGCATCTGCCCAAGGAGCGCCAACGGCTCTGGACCTATTTCAAGCTGTGGCCGAATTGCGCCTTCGACATCTACCCCGATCAGGTCGATTTCATGCAGTGGTTGCCGATTTCGCCGACCGAAACCGTAATCCGCGAAATCCCATACGCTATCCCAGATGACCGGCGGGAGATGAAGGCGGCGCGCTATCTCAATTGGCGCATCAACCGGCAGGTCAATCTCGAAGACACTGCCCTGATCAGTCGCGTCCAGGACGGGATGAATTCGCACAGCTTCTCGGTTGGCCCACTGGGCGAGACGGAGGTCGCCTTGCGCAATTTCTGCCGCAAAATTCGTGGCCTGATTCCCGAGGCGCGGCAGGCGCACAAACCGGCACCCGGTTGGAGCCTCCGCCCGCGTGCGGCCATTTAAGGCAAGACGAATATGACCAAGCAATATGATGCCGTGATCATCGGCGGCGGCCATAACGGCCTTGTTTGCGCCTTCTATTTGGCGCGCGCGGGGATGAAAGTGCGCGTGCTCGAACGTCGCCACATTGTCGGCGGCGCCGCGGTGACCGAAGAATTCCATCCGGGCTTTCGCAATTCGGTGGCGAGCTACACGGTCAGCTTGCTTAATCCCAAGGTTATCGCCGATATGAAGCTGGCTGAATTGGGCCTTCGCGTCGTCGAACGGCCGATCTCCAATTTCCTGCCGCAGGAAGATGGCGGCTATCTGAAGCTGGGTGGCGGGCTGGAACGCACGCAGGCCGAATTCCGCCGCTTCTCGGAACATGATGCGCGCGTGCTGCCGGATTATTACGACGCGCTCGAAGCCGTCGCCGATGTGTTGCGCGATCTGGCGCTTCGTACGCCGCCCAATCTGGGCGAGGGCCTGTCGACGCTGATCGCCGCCGCACAACAGGGCCGCAAGCTTGCTGGTCTCAGCCTGTCGCAGCAGCGCGATGTGCTCGACCTTTTCACCAAGAGCGCGCGCACCTTTCTCGATGCCTGGTTCGAGAGCGAAGCGGTCAAGGCCGCCTTCGGCTTCGATGCCGTGGTTGGAAACTTCGCCAGCCCCGACACGCCCGGCTCGGCTTATGTGCTGCTTGCATCACGTCTTCGGCGAAGTGAATGGCAAGAAGGGCGCCTGGGGCCATGCCATTGGCGGCATGGGCGCGATCACCGGAGCCATGCGCAAGGCTTGCGAGAAGCACGGCATCGAGATCAGCGTCGAAAGCCCGGTGGCACAGGTGCTGGTCGACAATGGCCGCGCGGTCGGTGTGCGCCTCGAAAGCGGCGAGGAAGTCATGGGCAAGGCGGTTGTCGCCAATGTTGGCCCCCGCGTGCTCTATGACAAACTCGTCGCGCCGGGCGATCTGACGGAAGAGTTCCGCCGCCGCGTGCGCGGCTTCAAGGTCGGCTCCGGCACATTCCGCATGAATGTGGCGCTCAGCGAATTGCCGCGCTTCACCTGCCTGCCCGAGCCGGGCGAGCATCATCAAAGCGGTATCATCATCGCGCCGACGCTGGACTACATGGATCAGGCCTATCTCGACGCCAAGCAGTTCGGCATGTCGAAGCGTCCGATCGTCGAGATGCTGATCCCTTCCACGGTCGACGACAGCCTGGCGCCTCCGGGCCAGCATGTGGCCAGCCTGTTCTGTCAGCAATTCGCGCCGACCCTGCCGGACGGGCGCAGCTGGGACGATGCGCGCGAAGAGGCCGCCGATGTCATTATCGAGACGGTCGAGGCGCAGGCGCCCGGCTTCAGGGCCTCGGTGATCGCGCGGCAGATCCATTCCCCGCTGGACCTCGAACGGAAGTTCGGCCTGACCGGCGGTGACATCATGCATGGCAACATGTCGCTCGATCAGCTGTGGTCGGCGCGGCCGATTCTGGGTAACGGCGCCTATCGTGGCCCGCTCAAGGGGCTTTATATGTGCGGGGCGGGTACTCATCCCGGCGGCGGTGTCACCGGCGCGCCGGGGCACAATGCGGCGCGCGAGATACTCTCGGACAATCTCTTCCTCGGCCGCTTCCGCCATCTGCCCTGATATGTCGCGTTGCGCGCCGGGCGGCACAGGCGTAGCGGAAAAGGCATGAGCGACACGATGTATGACATCGTCATTGTCGGCGGCGGCATGGCCGGCGCCTCGGCCGGCGCACATCTTGCGGCGACGCACAGGGTCCTCATCCTCGAGCGTGAAGCCTTTCCCGGTTACCACTCGACGGGCCGCTCGGCCGCTCTGTTTTCCGAGAGCTATGGCAATGAGCCGGTGCGGGCGCTGACGCGCGCGAGCCGCGATTTCTTCATGGCCCCACCAGAAGGTTTCGCCGAGCATCCGCTTCTGGTCCCGCGCGGCACGCTCTATCTGGCCACCCACGCGCAGACGGATGTGCTCGATGCGATGCTGGCCGCGCCCGACATGGCGAGCTACCTGCGCCGCTTCGATGCCGATGCGGTGATGGCCGCCTGTCCGGTGCTGCGCGCCGATCTGGTTGCGGGTGGCGCGTTCGAACAAGGGGCCAGCGATATCGAGGTTCACGCCCTGCATGACGGTTATCTGCGCCGGTTCCGGCGGCTGGGCGGCACACTTGTCACCGATGCGCAGGTGCAAGCCTGCCGGCGCGCCAATGGGGTCTGGCAGATCGAAACCCGCGCCGGGGCTTTCGCCGCGCCGATCCTGGTCAATGCGGCCGGCGCCTGGGCCGATGACATCGGGACGATGGCGGGGGCGGGCCGTCTTGGCATCCAGCCTTGCCGCCGCACGGCGCTGCTCGCCGAATTGCCGGAGGGGTTGGCGACGGCCCACTGGCCCATGGTCGTCGACATCGACGAGCAGTTCTATTTCAAGCCCGACGCCGGGCTCCTGCTGCTGACGCCGGCCGATGAAACCCCTGTTCCGCCATGCGATGTGCAGCCGGAGGAACTCGACGTCGCCATCGCTATCGACCGTGTCGAGACGGTGACGACGCTTCAGATCCGCCGCATCCGCAAGCGCTGGGCGGGGCTGCGCAGCTTTGCGCCCGACCGCACGCCGGTGATCGGCTTCGACGGCGATGCCGCGGGCTTTTTCTGGCTCGCGGGGCAGGGTGGCTATGGCATTCAAACGGCGCCGGCCGCCGCGGCATTGGCCGCTGCCCTGCTGCGGGATGAAGCGCCGCCGCCGGAACTTTCCGCTTTCGATCCGGTCCTGGTCGCGCCCACACGTCTGCAAAAGCAGGGCTGACCACTGCTGCCCTCGCAATCATGGCGGCGAATGCTTAAGTTGGGGCAATGACCGTGATTGCTTTCGACAATTCCTATGTCGCCCTGCCGGAGCACTTCTATGCGCGTCAGGCGCCGACGCCCGTGGCCGCGCCGAAGCTCATCAAGCTCAATGTCGCGCTGGCGCGCGAGCTCGGCCTCGATCCCGCGATGCTGGCGAGCGAGGAAGGAGTGGCGATGCTCGCGGGCAATCGCGTGCCCGAAGGTGCGGCGCCTATCGCCATGGCCTATGCCGGTCATCAGTTCGGCAATTTCGTGCCGCAGCTGGGCGATGGCCGCGCCATTCTTCTGGGCGAAGTGATCGATGTGACCGGAACGCGCCGCGACTTTCACCTGAAAGGCGCGGGGCCGACACCGTTTTCTCGCCGGGGCGATGGCCGCGCGGCGCTGGGCCCGGTGTTGCGCGAATATATCGTCAGCGAAGCGATGCAGGCGCTCGGCATCCCCACCACGCGGGCCTTGGCTGCGGTGTTGAGCGGCGAAGGTGTGTGGCGCGAGTTGCCCTTGCCCGGCGCGGTGCTGACACGGGTTGCGAAAAGCCATGTGCGCGTCGGCACATTCCAGTATTTCGCCGCGCGCGGCGATGTCGAGGGCGTGCGGGCGCTTGCCGATTATGTCATCGCGCGCCATTACCCTGATGCGCGCGACGCCCCCAATCCCTATCGCGCCTTGCTTGATTGTGTGATCGGGGGCCAAGCCGATCTGGTCGCGCGCTGGCTGCTGGTCGGCTTCATCCATGGTGTCATGAACACGGACAATACTTCCGTTGCCGGCGAGACCATCGATTACGGGCCCTGCGCCTTCATGGACGTCTATCACGCCGAAACCGTGTTCAGTTCCATCGATGAAGGCGGGCGCTACGCCTATGGCAATCAGCCCAGCATTGCGATCTGGAATTTGGCGCGCTTGGCCGAAACCTTGCTGCCGCTTTTGGCCGAGGACGAGACGGCGGCCATCGCCGATGCCGAAGCCGCGCTCAGCGGTTTCGCGCCGGCTTTCCAGGCAACCTATACCGCCGGCATGCGCGCCAAGCTCGGCCTGATGGAGGCGCGCGAAGATGATCTTGTGCTGGCGCGCGATCTTCTGGCCACGATGGCAGAGGGGCAGGCCGATTTCACGCTGACCTTCCGCGCGCTTGGCAATGCAGCCACCGGCGACGATGCGGAATTGCGCGCGCAGTTCCGGGAATTTGCAGCGATCGATGCGTGGCTGGTGCGCTGGCGCGCGCGTCTCGCCGAAGAGGGCGGCGATGCCAATGTCCGCGCCGCGACGATGCGCGGCGCCAATCCGGCATTCACTCCGCGCAACCACCGCATCGAGCAGGTCATCACCGCCGCGGTCGAGAACGGCGACTTCGCGCCTTTCGAAACGCTCGTCACCGTTCTCGCCAGGCCCTATGACGACCAGCCGGAATTCGCGGAATACCGCAATGCCCCGCGCCCCGAGGAAGTGGTCACCAGGACCTTCTGCGGCACCTAGGCCGCATCCACCAGCACGATCTCGGCATCTTCGAGGGCGCGCACTGTGACGACATCTTCGCCCGTGATCGCGGCGCCATCGCGGGTTTCAACCGTCACGCCATTGACCTCGATCCTGCCACGCGCCGGCACGAGATAGAGATGACGCGCAGCTTCGCTGCGATAGTCGGTGCTTTCCCCGGCCGCCAGCGTCGCGCCCAACACGCGCGCATCGGCGCGGATGGGAAGCGCGTCGGCGTCACCCTCCCGGCCGCTTGCCAGCGCCACGAAGCGGCCTGAGCGGTCGCCCTTCGGAAACGGCTTGGTGCCCCAGCCCGGCTGGCCGCCGGCCTTGTCCGGCATGATCCAGATCTGGAACAACCGCGTGGTCTCGCCTTCGAGATTGTATTCGGCATGGCGGATGCCCGAGCCCGCGCTCATAACCTGCACATCGCCCGCTTGTGTCCGGCCCTCATTGCCCATGCTGTCCTGATGGGTGATGGCGCCCGCGGTCACATAGGTGATGATTTCCATATTAGCATGCGGATGCGGCGGAAAGCCGGTCTCGGCCGCGATCTCGTCATCGTTCCAGACCCGCAAGCTTCCCCAGTGGATACGCTCCGGGTCGTGATAATCGGCAAAGGAGAAATGGTGCTTGGTGTTGAGCCAGCCGTGGTTGTCGCCGCCCAGTTCTGCAAAAGGCCTTACTTCGATCATGGTAATCTCGCCTCCGGTTACAGCTGGTGAGATAGGGTGTGGTTGCGGATCGCGGAACTGCTAACGGTGGAAACACAGTGTTCGCGGCTTTCATGCAAAGCATCTGTCCGGCCGGATGCTATCCTTGCACTGTGTTACCCGCCGGAGAAGTTCCATGCTCGAACATGTCATCGATCAACGCCGCCGCGACCTTGGCGGTTTCGAGGTAGGCCGCGTGCTTCCCGTGGCGGCCCGGCGCATGGTCGGGCCGTTTGTCTTCTTCGACCATATGGGTCCGGCGCAGTTCGCTGCCGGCCTGTCGCGCGAGACGGATGTGCGCCCGCATCCGCATATTGGGCTCTCGACCATTACCTATCTTTTCGCCGGCGAGATCATGCATCGCGACAGTGTCGGCTCCGAGCAGCCGATCCGTCCCGGCGAGGTCAACTGGATGACGGCCGGGCGCGGCATTACCCATTCCGAGCGCTTCGAGAAGGCGCGGGCCCAGGGCGATTTCATGCATGGCATCCAGGCCTGGGTGGCGCTGCCGGAAGGCGATGAGGAGGTCGATCCCGCCTTTGCTCATCATGGCAGCGCCGACCTGCCGCAAGCCCATGATGGCGGCCTGTCGCTGCGCCTCATCGCCGGCAATGCCTACGGGCTTGAAGCGCAGGTAAAGACACACTCGCCGATGTTCTATGCCCATCTCGATCTGGCTGAAGGCGCCCGCGCCGTCTTGCCGGATAGCTATTCCGAGCGCGCGCTCTATGTCGCGAGCGGCGCTGTCGAAGCGGAAGGGCATATCTACACCACCGGCCAGATGCTGGTCTTCGGCCCAGGCGCTGCTGCCGTTACGGCACGCGAGCCGACCATCGCCATGGCGCTTGGCGGCGAGCCACTCGGCCCGCGCTATATCGAATGGAATTTCGTCTCGTCTTCGAGGGCGCGCATCGAACAGGCCAAGGCCGACTGGCGTGCCGGCCGCATGAAGCTGCCGGACTTCGACCATGACGAGTTCATCCCGCTGCCCGGCGATCCTCCAAGCGGTGGATAAGGCATGCGGGGCGCGCCAAACGCCTCGAACTGCGTGTCACATCCACGTCATAGTCGGCCCGAAGCGTAGAGCCTTGGGAGGCGGCTTTCGATGGCGGTCCGCAGAACTTCCCGCATCCAGGCGGTCATGCGCCGCGCGCGCAAGGCCAGGGCGGCAAGCACGGTCTCGCGCCGCCGGCGCACGCCGGATGAGGCCCGCGACGAAGCTTTGGCAGCGGCGCGCGCGCTGTTCCTGGCCGAAGGTCCGGATGCGCTGACCTTGCAGCGCCTGGGCGCTGAGCTGGGGATGGTCCACACCAATCTGCTGCATCATTTCGGCTCTGCCGCCGAGCTTCAGGGCGCGCTGATGGCGGCCATGGTCTCAGATCTTGCCATAGCATTCCGGGATGCCGCCGCGCGGCTCGATGCTGGCGAGCGGGCGCCCGGCGATCTCGCCGATGTGCTGTTCGATACCTTCGACAAGGGCGGCGGGGCCCGGCTCATGGCCTGGATGGCCCTGTCGGACCGGCGCGAGAGTCTGACGCGTCTCAAGCCGGCGTTGGGTGAATTGGCTGATGCGATGGCGCGAGCATTCGCGCCGCAAAGCCGGGGGCCGCTAGCCGTGGAGAGCTCCGCGCTCCTGTTGCTGATGCTGATCGCCGCTGGCGACGCGCTGGCAGGCGATCCGTTCAAGGACCTGTTGGCGTGCGAGCACCATGCGGCGCGCAAAATGGCGGCGGAGCTGATGCCATTGCTGTTCGCGCGCCGATCTTGACGCGGGCGCTGCAGCCGGCGGGCACGATGCGCGTGGCCGTGTTAGCGCCGGCCCGCAGGCACGGAATGCGCGCCCAGCAGCACGCCGTTCACGCGCGTGCCGTAGAGCCACATTTTGCTGTCGTGATATGTCTTGCGCGTCTCGGCGACATTGCCGGTAAAGCGCGGGTCCTGCGGCCGTTCATGGCTGTCGACAAAGGCGGCGACATCCCATGCCTCCTGATCGCTGAGCGTGTTGCCCTGGCTGAGCGGCATGTTGGCCTTGATGAAGGCGGATGCGTTCTTGATGTTGCCCATGCCGGCGCCCCAGTTGAACGAATGCGGTCCCCACAGCGCCGGGAAGACGGGTTTGCCGTCGGCCGAATTCTGACCTTCGCCATTCGCGCCATGGCACAACGCACAGCTTTCTTTGTAGACGGCTTCGCCGCGGGTGATGTTGAACGGTTTGGCTGGTGTCTTCAGCGCGGGATAACCGCGGCCCTTCATCGTCGTTCCCAGCGGCGCGCCCGTCGCGAGGAAATAGGAATAGGTCTCGAGCGCCAGCAGCGTCTTGCTGCCGAGATCAGGCGCCTTGCCGTTCATGCTGTAGCGGAAGCAACCCTGCAGCCTCTCGCCATAACTGTTCACATGCTTGTTCTTGGAACGGTAGGCCGGATAGCTGACATAGGCGGCCCAGAGCGGCGCCGATCCCGCCAGGCGTCCGGAATCGAGATGGCAATTGCGGCAGTTCAGCGTGTTGCCGACATAGCGCGCGGCATAAAGCTGGGTGTCGTTGAAGATGTTGCGGCCCAGCCGCACCACCTTGCCGAAGTCGTTGTTCGGGATGGCGCTGTCCGGCGGCGGGGTGAAGCCGCCAACCGTTTGCGTCTTGGTGGAGGCGGCCGCCTCAGGGACCTTGGGATAAGCGGCGTAATAGGCGGCGACGGCCGAGACTTCCTTGGCATCTAGCTTCTTGGCGATCGCCGCCATCAACCCCATCGGATCGTCCTTGCGCGTGCCCGCTGCCCACGCCTTGAGCTGCGCCGCGATATATTCGGCCGATTGTCCTGCGAGGCGCGGAACCAGCGAACCGACGCCGCTGCCCTGCGGACCGTGGCACTGGCTGCAACCCGGCACGCCTTTCGACCAGTCGCCGCCCTCGGCGATGGCGCCGCCCAGCGCGAGCGTCGCCGTATCGGCCTTGGCGGGCTCCGGTGCCTGTGGCGCTTTCTGCTTTGCATAATAGGCGGTGACGGATTTGCGCTCGGCCGGCGTCAATGCGCTGGCGATGGGCGTCATGATGTCGTTCTTGCGTTTGCCGTCGGCAAAGCTGTCGAGCTGGCGCAGGAGATAGCCGGCATCGTGGCCCGCGAGCCGGGGAATGGCCGCCGCCGGCTGGCCTTCACCCTTCGCACCATGGCAGGCCGAACAGGCCAGCGCGCCGGCCTTCGTGCCCTGCATGACAATGGTCTTCGCGCTTTGCGCGAAGGCCGGCGCCGCCGCCAGCGCGCATGCCACCAGCGCCGCCCCAAACACGGTCCACGCCATGCCTTTCATCCTCGTCCCCCTGATGCCGGATTACCGGAGCCGGTCAGTTCATCTTGCCCTGATACGGCTTGAAGCCATAGCGCTCGAAGATAGCAAGCGATTGCGGCGAGCGGATGAAGGCGAGCCAGGCCTTCGCGGCCTCGGGATGCGCCGCGCCCTTGACCACGGCGCCGGCATAGACCGCCGTCGTGTTCTCCGATGCCGGAATATCGACATGGGCGATCGGGTGATGCGCCTGTTCCTGGAACATGGCCTCGGACTGCCAGGTCACGCCGGCATCGACCAGACCCTGCATCAGGAAGAGCGGCGTCTGGCGGTGATGCACATGGGTCAGAATCGTGCCGCCGGATTTGACCTTGTCGGTATAGACCGTCTTCAAGAGCGCCTTGCCGCCGGCCTTGACCAGCGATTTCTCGATCTGCCGTGCGATGCCTTCGAAGGCCGGATTGGGCATCACGACCCTGATATCCGGCTTGCCGAGATCCTTGAGCCCGGTGATGTGCGCGGGATTGCCCTTGGGCACCATGATGGTCAGCGTGTTGGTGACGTAAGGCAGCGCCGGACCGACCAGCTTGCCCTTGGCGATCATGGCCTTGACGCGCGCCAGGCCCGCGAAATAGGCGTCCGGCTTGACCGTCCAGGTCATGTTGCCGGAGGTGACGGTGCCGCCCGCATCCATCTGCTTTTCGAGCAGGCCTGGCGGGATCGTCTCCCAATAGATGCGGCCCTTGTAGTCGGGATGGCTGTCCTCGAACGCCTTCACCAGATGCGCCATGGCGAAGAAATAATTGCCGCCGACATAGAGCACGAGCTTGGGATCGGTGATGTCGCCGTGGAAATCGGCCAGCACATCGACTTCCGGCACCGTGAATTCGAGGCCGCGATCCAGCGCGTCATTGTTGAGTCCATGCTGCCAGGGCGGAAAAATCTGGCCCTTATAGTGTGGCGGCTGGGCCTTGCCCTGCCAGCCCTCGAAAGCGGATTGCGCAAACGCCGGGGTCGCGACGAGCGCAAGCGCTGTCGCGGCCAGGGCGATGCGGCGAAGAAAGCGCTGCATCATCATGTTGCTCATTTCGCGTAATAGAAACCGGACATCTGCAGCTCCGGCATGGTCGCCACGGCGCCCGGCGTCAAGACCACGCCCGGCAGCAGATGGTTGGTCAGTTCGGCCGCAATCTGCTCGACCGAAAGCTTGTCGGGATTGAGGCCCTTGGCATGAAGCTTAGAGGACTGTTCCCAGATCGCATTGTGGCACGACATGAAGACAACGCCACGGCGCATCAGTGCCGGGATCGAGTTGTCGTGCGGCGAGTAGGCGCCTTCGGCATCCTCAAAGTTCTTGGGGTCGGCGCTGCCGGCCTTGGTCTCGACCGCGAGCGTATTGGTCTTGAACTTGTCGCCGGCCAGCTTTGTGATCTGGTACTTGTCCCACATCTTCTGGTCGTAGAGCGCCAGATTGGCCGAGCCGTGTGTCAATGACACGGCCAGGAAGTTCGGATGTTTGAATGACCAGATCTGCGCATTCAGCGAGTTCCGCATCAGGTTGAGCCAGGGGCCATCGATGGCGGTATTGTCCCAGGCCTGCTTGGGCGCGGGCTTGTAGGCCATCAATTCGCGAATGGCCTTGTCGTCCCATTCGTCGGGCTTCGTCAGGATCATCGGCACGGTCTTGAAGTCGCGCCGGCCGCGCGCCTTTTCCAGCCGCATCATCAACTCGCGCAGATGCGTGGCACCTTCCGGCATCAGCGTGTCGGAACTGCCGGCTGCAGCCATCGCCGTGCCGCCGCCCAATGCCGTCGCCGCGGTTGCCGATGCGAGCCCCACGCCGAATGCCTGCAATGCTGCGCGTCTATTTGTGATCATTCCTGACTCTCCCTGGAAATTGGCCGCCAAGGTTGAGCGCCCGGGCGCGTGCAAACAAACCAATTCTTTCGTTCAGTTCGTTCAGAATAGACGAACGATATGAAGTTGCATCTCGCATTTGCAGTGCAAAAGAAAAGAGGCGCGGAAATTTCTCCCCGCGCCTCCCTCTGTATGATGTTTTTGCAACGTCTGGCGTCAGAATTTGTAGCGATAGCCGATCGTGAAATCCCATTGATGCATGGCCAGTGTGATCGTGCGGCCCGGGTTCGGTCCGAAGGGTGTTACTTCGATGCCGCTCACCGTGTTCTCCGGGACATACATCATCGCCACGTCGAGGCTGCTATTGCCATCGAAGTCATGGCTGAAGCCGGCGCTGATGTGATCGGTGACGATGCCCGGCGCGAGGATGTTCAGCGTCACATCCGTGGAGCCGACGGGATTGGTATTGTGGGTGTAACCGGCACGCAGCGTCCAGGTCGGGGCGGCATGCCAGGCCGCGCCGAAGGAAATGGCGTCGACATCGCTCCAGCCAAAGCCGGGTCCCTTGGTGGCGCCGAAGGGCGTGCCGGTAAACGCTGTCGAATTGCCGACCGACGGCACATCGGAATAGAAGATGTGCTTGTAGTCGAGCATCAGCGTCCATTCAGGATCCACATCCCAGGCCGCGCCGACCGAGACATTGGCCGGAATGTCGAAGCCGCCCTGTTCGGCGAACAGGCCCTTGTATTTGCTGAATTTGGACATCCACATCGGTGTGGCGCCGGCCAGGGCGAGGCGGAAATTCGGCGCCGCTGTCCAGATCGCGCCCAATCGCACGCCGCCACCATAGGAATAGTCAATATGGCGGTTGGTCAGGTTTGTCGGTGAGGCGGAGATGGCCGTAAAGGCGCCAAGCCCGTTCGCATTGAACATCTGTAGCGCGAAGATCGGTGCGATGCCGAGTTGCAGGCTGCCGCTCCGCCAGGCATAGCCGGCTGAAATGAACATCTGATTCAGATTGACCCCGGCTTTGCCGCCGCAATAGACGCCGCTGGACGGCCCGCAGGCTGGGTTCACCGTGCTGCCCGGATAATTCGTGTTCATGCCACCATTGCCGTACATGGCAATGCCCCAGGCCGAATGCGCGTCGAGCTGTTGGCTATAGGCGGCACCCGGGATGATGAAATTCTCCCAGCCGCTCTTCACCGTGCCCGGCGCCACGAAGCCGGGACCGCCGGTGACGGTGTATTTGCGGATCGGCGAGAACCAGGACAAGCCGACTTCGACTTGCGTTCCGACGGAGGTCAAACCGGCTGGGTTGACGGCCAGCGTCATGGCGTCTTCGGGATTGGCGAGACCCGCGCCTGCTAGCGACTTTTGAATCGCGCTGTAGCCGGGCTGGAAATAGCCCTCGGTCGCTTGTGCGGGGGTGCCGAAGAAGGCTCCCGCAATCAATCCCGTCACTGCCGCGGTCAGCGCGGCCTTCCGAACATTGTTCCCCTGCATGTCGTTCTTCCTCCCGGTACGATGTAATTGTTATTCGGTATGTCGGTGAGTGCCCCTCGATATGTCGATGTTCTATGCGTTGTATGGCGGACGACAGCGCAGCTTGCGCCGTCGCCAGAAAAACAGATTTGCCTCAGCCGGCGTGCTTGATGACGAAACGGAAGACGTCGCCGTCCTGGCTCTGCTCGACGATCTCGTTGCCCGTGGTGCGGCAGAAGGCGGCGAAATCGGCCACCGATCCGGGATCGGTCGCCAGGATTTCCAGCGTGCCGCCGGAGGGCACCTCCTTCAGCGCTTTCTTCGCTTTCAGAATCGGCAGCGGGCAGTTGAGCCCTTTCGCGTCGAGAGTCTTGTCAGCCATTGTCGTGCAGTCCTCAGATGAAGAGATTGATGTCGGCCTTGAGTGCGTTTTCCATATAGGTCGCCGCGCCGCCCAGGGTGATGCCGGGGATCATGTCTTCGACCTTGTATTCGAACAGATCCATGGTCATCTGGCAGGCCACCAGGTTGATGTCGGATTCGACGGCCGCCTCGCGCAGATCCTCGATCGAGGCGACGCCCTTTTTCTTCATGAGATTCTTCATCATCACGGTCGCGGCGGCATCGACGCCCGGGATCATGCCCATGATGTTTGGCATGCCCATATGCATGCCCATCATCGGCATCTTCATGGCGGCATTGCCGAGCGCGGTGACTTGAAGGTCGAGTTTCTTCAAGAGCAGCGGCAGGCCATAGAAGGTGAAGAACATCGTCACATCGACGCCCATGGCTGCAGCGGTGGTGCCGAGGATGAAGGGCGGGTAGGCCCAGTCGAGAGAGCCCTTGGTCACGATGATCGACATGCTCTTGGCATTGGCGTCGGTTTGCGCATCCATGACGGTCTTCCTTCCTGACACGCACCTTCGACAGAGCGCGGATCGCTGAGCCTTTATGTGGTCGCGGCCTGCGTCACGTCCTGATCTGGATCAGAATCGCTGCGCGTCAGACGCGCTCTTCTTTCCAAATCGCTGGATGTCGTGCCGCGGGCCGCTCCTCTCCATCCTCAATTCCGCTTTCGCAGTACATGAGGTTTTTATAATATGAGGATAGATGAATAGACCCGCGACCATCTGTCAAGCGCGCGTGGTGCGGTTCGCCGCGCCGGCCTTTGTCTCGAGCGATCTTTACCGGTGGCCCGCCTATGGCCGGAACCATCCCTTGGCGATCCCGCGGGTGGAGATCGCGGTCGATCTGTGCCGGCGTCTCGGCTGGCTGGAAGACGGGCTGGCCGAAAGCCCGACCGCCGATATCGCAACGCTGACCCGCTTTCACGATCCGGCCTATGTCGCGGCCCTGCACGAGGCCGACGTCAGCGGCCATGTCTCGCTCGCAATGCGCCGGCGCTACAATCTCGGCACGCTCGAAAATCCAGTGTTTCTGGGCGTTTTCGCGCGTGCGGCCACAGCCGTCGGCGGATCGATCCTGGCCGCGCGCAAGGCGTTGGAAGGACGTGTCGCCTATCATCCGGCCGGGGGGACGCACCATGCGAAGCGCGGCGCGGCCAGCGGCTTTTGCTATTTCAACGATCCGGTTTTTGCGATCCTGACCCTGCTCGATGCCGGGCTTGGCCGCGTGCTTTATGTCGATCTCGATGCCCATCACGGCGATGGCGTGGAAGATGCCTTCGCCGCCGACAGCCGCGTTTTCACCATTTCGATCCATGAGGCCGGCCGCTGGCCGCACACCGGAGCAATCGGTGATCGGCGCGACGGCCGCGCCCGCAACCTGCCCGTGCCGCGGGGCGTGAACGACAGCGAATTCAATTATCTGATCGACGAAGCCGTGCTGCCGCTGGCACAGCGTTTTGCGCCGCAGGCGGTCGTGATCACGGCCGGCGCCGATCCCCTGGCCGGCGATCCGTTGTCGAAAATGATGCTGTCGAATGGCGGGCTATTGGACGCGGTGATGGCCGTGGCGGCGGTTGCGCCACACGCCGTGATCCTCGGCGGCGGCGGTTACAATCCCTGGACGGTCGGGCGCTTCTGGGCCGGGCTTTGGGCGCGCATCGCCGGTTACCCATTTCCCGAAACCCTGCCCGAAGAGGCGCGTGCGCTGCTCGGAACGCTCAGCTGCGATCTTGTCGACGACGAAGACATCGACCCCGATTGGCTGACCTCGCTGGCCGATCCGCCCAATCGCGGCGCCATCCGTCCCGAATTTGTTGCATTGCGGGATGAGGTGTTGATGCCATGAGGTGCCGGAAGCGGAACTGTATTCGAATGCGCGGATTGCACTCATCAGGGGTTTCGCGCATGCTTCATATTAGAGAATTCGCATAAACGAGGAAGCGCATGGGCTGGAGTGACGAACTCGCCGCCATCGAAGCCTTGGAAGACGCGCCTTTCGACGCCGCCTTGCTGGCTGAGATGGAGGCCGCCGCGGCTGCCGTTGCGGGGCGGCCGATCCGCTTTTCGACGCCGACCTTCAAGGAATATTCCTCGAGCGAACTCTCCGGCTGCAACAAGAACAGCTTCCCGGCCTTTTCGATCACGGCCGGGGCATGCGCGCTCGATTGCGATCATTGCAAGGCCAAGATTCTCGAGCCCATGATCCCGGCCACCTCGCCGGAGATGCTGGACCGCAAGGTGCGCGATCTCGTGCTGCTGCAGGATCTGCAGGGCTTTTTGCTCTCCGGCGGCTCCAACAAGCGCAACGAAATCAAATATGAGCGCTTCTATCCGGTGGTGGAAAAGCTCAAGCACGATTTTCCGCATCTGAAGATCGCGATCCATTCGGCCCTGATCGACGAGGCGCGGGCGAAAGCGATGGAATCGGCCGGTGTCGATACGGCGATGATGGATGTGATCGGCGCCGAAGAGACGATCCGTGATGTCTATCACCTGGACCGGCCGGTCGAGGATTTCGAAGCCGCACTGGCCGCGCTCACATCCACGCGGATGGAAGTGGTGCCGCATATCGTGATCGGCCTGCATTACGGTCACATATCTGGGCGAGCCTCGCGCGTTCGACATCGTCAGCCGCTATCCCGTGCATTCGCTGGTGCTGGTCGTAATCATGCCGTTCTACGCGGCACCGGGCACCTTCATCACGCCGGAGATGGCCGATGTCGGCCGCATCTTCCTGGAAGCGAGGAAGCGCATTCCGGAGCGCGACGTGCTGCTCGGCTGCGCCCGCCCGCCCGGCATGCACAAGCGCGTGACCGATGCCTATGCCGTGATGGCGGGGCTCGACGGCATTGCCTTCCCGGCCGATGGCGCGGTGGCTGTGGCCGAGATGATGGGCCGTCCCGCGCAACAGCAACATGCCTGTTGCTCGATGAAGGTGGGCGGCAGCCTGAAGCCTGCCGCGTCGTGCGCTGCATGAGCGAACCGATCGCCACCGATGTTCTGGTTGTTGGGCTCGGCCCCGCCGGAAGCTCGGCCGCGATGGGGGCCGCACGCGCCGGCGTCAAGGTGATTGGCATCGATCGCAAGGCCCGCGCGGGCTTCCCCGTGCAATGCGCCGAATTCCTGCCCATGGCATTGGGCGGCGACGGCGTCGCGGCGACAAGTGAATGCCAGTCCATCGCCGCGATGTTGACCAGTGTCGAAGACGATACGCCGGATCTGACGGAAGATTTTCGTGGCCGCATGATCGACCGCGCCGTTTTCGACGCCGAACTCGTCGCGCGCGCCACGGAGGCCGGCGCCGATTGCCGCTTCGGCGTCACGCTGGCCGGATTGTCGGCGGATGGGCTGGCAACGCTGTCCGACAGGACCGTGATCGCCGCGAAGATTTTGATTGGTGCCGATGGACCGCGTTCGCGCATGGGGCAGGCGATCGGCTTGGTCAATGCCGAACTGGTCGAAACGCGTCAGGTCACGGTGCCGCTCAACGCGGCCCATGATGCAACGGACATCTTTCTCTCCGCCGATATTCCCGGCGGCTATGCCTGGCTGTTTCCGAAAGGCGATGTCGCCAATCTAGGTCTCGGCGTGGCGCCGGCCCACCGCGCGAAGCTGAAACCGCTGCTCGAGGCGCTGCGTCAACGTCTGATCGCGGAAGGTCGTATCGGCACCAGATATCCTCGCCCACACAGGCGGCGCCATTCCCGTTGGCGGCATGACTGGCGCGCACGGCATGCTCGGCGAACGCTTGGCGCTGCTGGCCGGCGATGCGGCCGGGCTCGTCAATCCGGTGACGGGGGCCGGCATTCCCGCGGCCGTGATCTCGGGCCGCATGGCCGGCGAGGCCGCCGCCGCGTTTCTCGCCGGGGATGCACAGTCCGCCGCCTCCTATGCCGAAGACCTCGACGACATGTTCGGCGTTTCACTAGCCCGGGCGCTTAAGCGCCGCCGCGAGCTGCTCGCCAAATTCGAAACCGGCGTCATGCCCGGCAAGGACGATCTGCGCCGCGGCTGGATCGCCTATCCGCAATATTGGGCGGCGTAAGCCGTCCCCGTACATGAAGAAGGATGCGTGCCCATGAGCTGTCTCAAACCCGAAGGCCGCGAACCCATCGCCAGGAAGGGCACGCCCGATTTCAACGCCTATGACGTGATGCAACCGCGCACGCCTGGCGTGACGCCGAAGGAATTGAAGAATGGCGGGCGCGTGAAGGCGGCACACCAGGCGCCGCAGGGCGTCTATCTGCCGAACAACAACATTCAGACGCCGCAAATGCGCTCGCCCGAATATGTTCAGCTGTCGACGGCCGCGGCGCTGACGCTTGGCATCATGCCGGGTAAGATGCATCGCTGCTCTTGCACGCGCTGTCTCAATCTCCTGCTCACCTATCCTGAAGGCTGCCGCGCCAATTGCGCCTATTGCGGACTTGCGCGTCATCGCGAGGCCGATCGCGATTATGCCGACCGCAACTTCATCCGCGTCGACTGGCCAGCCGTGCCCATGGCACAGATCGTCGACATTGTGGCGAAGGATAGTGCGAACAGCCCGTTCCATCGCATGTGCATCTCGATGATCACCCACCCCAATTCGGATGAGGATACAGTCAGCGTGCTCAAGGCCTGGACCGCGAAGATCGATCCGTCGGCGATCCCGATCTCGATCCTCTCCAATCCGACAACCATGCAGCGCAGCGACGTTTCCAATCTCAGGGATCTGGGCTCGGATATCTTCACGGTGGCGCTGGATGCCGCGACGCCGGAACTGTTCGATCGCACCCGCGGCAAGGGTGTGGCCTCGCCGCATAGCTGGAAGAAGTATTGGGAGATATTGGAGGACGCGCGCGACATCTTCGGGCCGCAGAAATTCGGCGCGCATATCATCGTCGGCATGGGCGAGACCGAGCACGACATTCTCAGTCTGGTGCAGAAGCTGGTCGATATGGGTGGGCACAGCCACATGTTCTGCTTCTTCCCGGAGCAGGGCTCGCTGATGGATCATCTGCCGGCGACGCCGCGCGACCAGTGGCGGCGCGTGCAGCTGGGCCGCTATCTGCTCGACTATTGCGGCGCCCGCGTCGAACACATGAAATTCGACGAGAATGGCCGCGTGGTCGATTTTGGCCTGCCGCGCGCCGAACTGGATGCCATCATCGATGGCGGTATCGCCTTCCGCACTTCTGGCTGCCCGGGCAAGTTCGCCGACGATATCTCGGCCTGCGACCGGCCTTACGGCGACTCGCCGCCGAGCAATATTGCGAGTTACCCCTTCCAGCCGACCAAGAAGGATGTCGCCAAGATCCGCACGCAGCTGGGCATGCGCAAGGTCAATTGAGGTGAAGCCCTTCCGCGTCATCGATACCGGCATTCGTGAAGGCGCGCGCAACATCGCCTTCGATGCGGCGCTGATCGAGCTGCGCAATGAAGGGCGCATCCCGGATACGATCCGCTTCCTGCAATTCGTGCCCACGGCGCTGGTCGGCCGCCATCAGGATCTGTCGCGCGAGCTCCGCCTCGATTATTGCACACAGAATGGGATCGGTCTGGCGCGGCGCATCACCGGCGGCGGCGCGCTCTATATGGATGAAGGTCAGTTCGGCTTCGAACTGGTGTTCCACAAGTCGGCACTCAGCATTTCCTCGCTCGGCGAGTTGACAATGGCGGTCTGCGAGGCTGCAGCATCTGGGCTGTCGAAGCTGGGCGTGGCGGCGAAGTTCCGCCCGCGCAACGATATCGAAGTGGCGGGCCGCAAGATCAGCGGCACCGGCGGTTTCTTCGACGGCGACACGATTTTCTATCAGGGCACGGTGCTGGTCGATATGGATCCGGCGAAGATGCTGGCGGCCCTCAATGTGCCGCAGGAAAAGCTGGCCAAGCGCGCGCTCGATTCGGCTGAAGCCCGTGTCGTCACGCTGAAGGAATTGCTGGGCAACGCGCCGTCGCTTGACGATGTGAAGCAGGCGCTGGTGGAAGGCTTTGCCGAGCGCCTCGGCATCGCGTCCGAATGGGGCGCCATCACGGATATGGAAGAATCCCTCGCTTCGCGCCTCTATGATGAGGAAATCGGCACTGAAGATTTCCTCCACAGCCTCGACGATGCCGGAGCCGGCGGCGATGTGAAAAGTGGTTCTCATACCGGCGCAGGCGGTACGGTGAGTGCGCATGTGCGGCTGGAAGGCGCAAGCCTCGATCGCTTCCGCGAAGTGCTGATTACGGGCGATTTCTTCGTCACGCCGCCGCGCGTGATCTACGATCTCGAATCCCATCTGCGCGGCACACAGGTTGCCGATCTGAGGAAATACGTGGCCGATTTCTTCGCCGCTGGCAGCGTCGGGCTGTTGTCGGTGAGGCCGGACGATTTCGCGGCCGCCATTGAAGCCGCGCTGGCCGCACAGCCGGCGAAGGCACGCGCATGAGCTTTGTCAGCGTCGTCCAGCACACTTCGGCCGATTATCTGGGACTGATGGAGGACCATCTCGAAGGCCGCGGCATCCGCTTCAAATATTTCCGGCCCTTCACCGAGGGCACGCCTCTGCCCGAGCCGGGAGCCATCGGAGACGCGCTGTTCGTGCTTGGCGGCGGGCCCTGGGGTACGGCTGGCACGCGTGACCTGCCGACGCTCAAACAGGAGCTGTCGCTGATCTATGCCTGCCTGATGCAGGGCAAGCCGGTGGTCGGCATCGAGCTGGGGGCGCAATTGCTGGCGCTGGCGGCCGATGGCGGCACTGCAGGGCATCCGCTCACCCTGGACGTCGGCTACGGCACGCGCACAGACGACGCGGCGCTGAACGGGTTTCTGCCTGCGCGCTTTCCGTTCGTCTCCTATATGCGCGACAGGCCGGTGCCGCCCGCTTATGCGCGGGTCCTGGCCGAGGACGAGGGCGGCAGCCCGGCGCTCTTCCAGATCGGTGAAAATGCCTTCGGCCTCACCTTCCACCCCGGCTTCAAGGCCGCCATCGCCGAAGACCTGATCATGGAGTTCGAGGAGAACCCGAGTGATCCGGGCCCGGCGCTGGTCCAGCTGCGCGGCATGAAGACCGAGATCGAGGATGCGCTGGTGCCGATCATGACCGGCCTGATCCAGCGCACCAGGCTGATGGACGTCTGACATAAAATTGCAAGACCACACGAAAAGTAGGCAGATTGCCTCACGAACTTCCCACTTGCGCTTTCTAAATTAGTTTTCTCTAATGAAAGAAGAGATGTCGCAGCACGGGGCTTTGATCCGCCTCAGTGACGCGCGGGCAAAGGCGCCGGACAACAGGCGCTGGAACAGAAAATCGGGAAGGACCACATGGCCACCAAATTGCTCATCGTCATGGCGAACACCGATCCGCGCAACGGCGAGGAGTTGGGCGCGCCCATCTTCCAGGCCACGGTCGCTGCCGCCATGGATTACGAGGTCGAGGTCGTGTGCACGGCGACCTCCGGCCGCCTGCTCAAGAAGGGCGTTGCCGAGAAACTGTTCGTGAAAGAGGGCTCGCCGAAGTCGGTCTACGACTTCATCAAGGATGCCCATGAAGCAGGCGTGAAGTTCCTGTCCTGCTCGCCCAATCTCGATCTCTTCGACATGACCAAGGAAGACATGATCCCCGAATGCTCCGGCATCGTCGGCGGGGCCTATCTGATCGAACGGGTCATGGAAGACGACGACTGCAGAGTCCTCACCTACTAGGCGGAACCGGACGATGGAGCATGCCCACGCATCCCGCGTTCAGACCTTCATTGGCGATCCGCTTACGGATACGCCGGTGGTGGAACGCGAACAGCTCGAAGAGATTTTCGCCGATATCCAGGCGGATATGCGCTTCGATCATGAGCTGAATGGCTGCCTGAATTGCGGGATCTGCACCGCGACATGCCCTGCCGCGCATTACTACGATTTCAGCCCGCGCGAGATCGTCCAGCTTCTGTGGACGGAAAATCTCGAGGGCATCTACGACGCGATGCAGGAAAAGATCTGGTCCTGCGCGCAATGCTACACCTGCGCGGCGCGTTGCCCCTTCGGCAATTCGCCCGGCGGGCTTGTCATGCTGATGCGCGAAACCGCGATCAAGCATGGCATGGAATCGGCGAAAAACGTGCTGCGTCCCTTCAGCCGCGTGATGCTGAAGCTGATCTCGACCGGCAACCAGCTCGCGCCGGACATGATCACCAAGGATGCATTCCCCGATTGGGGGCCCAACGTCGCCAAGATCGACGCGCCGCTCAAGATCCTGCGCAAGGCGATCCCCATGCCGACGCTGAACACGACCGAAACGGCATGGGAAGTGAACCTGAAAACCTCGGTCGAACTCTACACGATCTGGGAAATGACGGGCGTTCTCGATCAGCTCGAGACGATCGATGAGAACCTGTTCGACGTGATCACCGACATCATGGACGAAAAGCGCCAGGACTATGAGGACTGGCAGGAAGAACAAGAAGAGGCAGACGCCTGACCGGCGTCCTGCGGGAGCGGATATGACCGACAAGCCCACCATTGAAGGCGAGCGCTTTACCGGCCACGGATCGGAATGGCGCGCTTCCAATCTTTCGCCGCAGGACGCGGCAAGAGCCACCTCCTGGGTCGAACAGCGCATCGACAAGCGTTCGATGCTGACCAACAAGGATCGCGTCGAAGACGTGCGCGATATCATGTGGCAGCTCGAAAAGGATGGCGAGATCGTCGTCCATCGCATCACCGATGAGACATGAGCCGGTCACGGTCAAGACGCTCTATGGCTGGGACAAGCGCGTGCCGACGACGCGGCTATGGCACCACAAATCCTGCGGCCAGTGCGGCAACATCCCCGGCTACCCGGCCTCGCTGCTGTGGCTGATGAACAAGACCGGCAAGGAATATCTGGACGAGACGGACCAGACCTCCTGCACGGCCTGGAACTATCACGGCTCCGGCATCGGCAATCTGGAAAGTCTGGCGGCCGTCTTCCTGCGCAATTTCCATCAGGCCTATGTTTCGGCCAAGGCCGAAGGCAAGCCGGAAGGCTATTACTATCCGCTGGTCCATTGCGGCACGTCCTTCGGCAATTACAAGGAAGTGCGCGGCTATCTGCTCCACTCCGCCGAACTGCGCGAGCGGGTGAAGAAGATCCTCGGAAAGCTTGGCCGCCTCGTCGACGGCAAGCTGCTGATCCCCGAAGAAGTCGTCCATTATTCGGAATGGGCGCATGTCATGCGCCACGAGATCGCCAAGCATCAGGTGATCGATGCGTCCAAGATCCGCGCCACGATCCATCCGGCCTGCCACGTCTACAAGATGGTGCCGGAAGACGCGATCTATGACGACAGCATTCTGGAAGGCAATCGCGTCGCCGTATCCACCGGCCTGATGGAAGCGCTGGGCACACAGGTGATCGACTATTCCACCTGGTACGATTGCTGCGGCTTCGGCTTCCGCCACATCATCTCGGAGCGCGAATTCACGCGCTCCTTCTCGATCGATCGCAAGATCCGCGTCGCCGTCGAAGAGGCCAAGGCCGATATCATGGTCGGCCACGACACCGGCTGCATCACCACGCTCGACAAGAACCAGTGGATCAGCAAGGCCGCCGGTCCCGGCAAGGAAGTCTCGCTGCCGGTGCTGGCCGATGTGCAGTTCGCTGCTCTTGTCTGCGGCGCCGATCCTTATCGCATCGTGCAATCGCATTGGCATGCCTCGGCCACCGAAACGCTGATGGAGAAGCTGGGCATCGACTGGCAGACGAAGAAGGCCGAGTTCGAGGCCTATCTCGAACAGGTCAAGCTGGGCCATCAGGACAATCTCTACGATCCGCGCCGGCGCATCACCTCGGGCCCCGGCTTTACCCGGATCGAGATCAACCCGGGAGCGGGAGCATGAACGACAATTTCCTGATCGTCGGCGGCGGGCCTGCCGGTCTGGCGGCAGCCCATGCGCTGGCCAGTGTCGGCCGCAAGGTCACGCTGATCGAGAAGATGGACACGCTTGGCGGCGCGCCGATTCAATCGGGCTATGCCAAGCTCGTACCCTCGGGCGAATGGGCGTCGGATGCCATCGGCGGTATGGTGGCCCGCGTCGCCAACAACGCGCTCGTCGATGTGAAGCTGAACACGGCGGTGGAGACCTTCGACGGCCAGCCGGGCGATTTTCGCGCCACGCTGTCGGACGGCAGCTCGGTCGGCGCGGGCGCGGCGATCCTGGCCACGGGCTTTACGCACTTCGATTCGATCAACAAGCCCGAATGGGGCTTCGGCATGTTCCCGGATGTGGTCACGACCACCCAGGTCGAGCAGATGATCTCGTCCAAAAAGGGCGTGCGCTGCCCGTCAGACGGGCGCAAGCCCAAGCGCGTCGCGATTCTTCTGTGCGTCGGCTCGCGCGACCGTCAGATCGGCCGCGAATGGTGCTCGAAGATCTGCTGCTCGGTGTCGGCCAATCTGGCGATGGAGATCCGCGAGGAACTGCCGGACTGCCATGTCTATGTCTACTACATGGACATCCGCACCTTTGGCCTGCTCGAGACCAAGTTCTACTGGCGCAGCCAGGAAGAATTCAAAGTCAAATATATCAAGGCGCGCATCGCCGAGGTGACGTCAAACGGCCAGCAGCTCATCGTCAAGGGCGAAGACACGCTGGTGAAGCGCCCGATCACCATCCCGTTCGACATGGTGGTGCATGCCATCGGCATGGATCCCAATGTCGACAATCTGCTGCTGGCCTCGGTGTTCGGCATCAAGCTGGAACCGAACGGATTTATCGACCGGCAGAACACCTATGGCGTCATGGGCGCCACCAATCGGCCGGGCGTGTTCGTCGCTGGTGCGGCGACCGGGCCCGAGACGATCGACAATTCGATCGCGCAGGGTCACGCCGCGGCCATGTCCGCCATGGGCGCGCTGCAGAACCTTACCGTCGCTGCCGAATAGGACAGATACATTGAGCATGCTCTCGGCCTTCCTGTCGTCCAAAGCTCCGCAAGCGCCGGAGATTGCGCGGCCGCATCTCGATCTTTCGGGCGCGGTGCTGGCCGAGGCGTTCGAGGCCATGGTGACAGGCGCCGAGCAGCATGGCGGCATCGAAACCTATGTCGCGGCGCTCAAGCTGAAGACCGATCTCTTCCGGGAAGTTTTCGCCGGCGGCGTGGATGCGCTTGCCCCCGAACGCTTCCTCGAACTGTGCGCCTTCATGCCGACCGTGCGCCGCCGGCTCGCGCCCTATCTGGATGAAAGAGGCTTCGGCCGCATCCGGGCGGCCCTGGCCGGGCTTCTGTCCGGCATGAATGATGTCTCGACCGTCGATCTGCGCATCGCCGGTTTCTGCGAGGCGTTCCCGCAAAACAAGGAACATCGCTTCATTCGCGATCTGGCGGCCGAAATTCTGCATCACCTCGATGCCGAGCGTTATCCCTTGATGACGCGTTGGGTGTGGGATGCCAAGGCCAATACCGGCGTGCTGCGCGAATTGTGGTTCGCCGAGGATGTCGATCACCTGACGATCCGCGTCGAGGACGATTACGCAACCTTCGCCATGCTGCGCGAGGAACTGGCCCAGTTCCTGACGGACAACGGCATCTTCCGCGACGTGCCGCAATATCTCGATATCCTCTATGCCCAAGTCTATGCGCATTATATCTGCGCCCAGGGCGGCACCTATCTCAGGACCGATTTTGCGGCCCCCGAAGACCCGATGCAGCACACGCGCCGCTTGCTGGGGCTTGATGGTGTGCGGCCGGGCTCGAACCGTACGCGGCTCAAAGCTATCGACGGCACCGCCTACACACTCGAAGATCCGAAGCTGATCGGGTAGGGAACAAGAAACCGATGCCCATTCACGAAAAGCATCTCATCCGGCCCGAGAATCTGAAGACGCACGAGCATCTCGTGATCGATGGTGTCGATGTCTCCGGGCATTGGAGTACCTTTATCGAGAGTCGCGTCGTCACCGATTACAATGAGGCGATCCAGGACGAGATCGCGGCCCTGCCGGGCGGCGAATATATCCATCGCTGCTGGCAATGCGGTTCCTGCACCAATTCGTGCACGGTCAATGCCGTCAATCCCGAGTTCAACCCGCGCTACTGGATCTATCTGATCCGCATGGGCATGGAATCGGAACTGCTCCGCGACAAGGACATTATCTGGCAGTGCGTCTCCTGCAACAAATGCACCTATGCCTGCCCGCGCGATGTCGTGCCCGAAGGCGTGATGAAGGCGACGGCGCATTGGCTTGAGCTGAAGGGACACACCAAACCTTCGCCGTCGACGATCTTCGACGATGTCTTCTCCGAGCAGGTGATCGAGACCGGCATGATGGAAGAGACCCGCACGATCATGGGCTTCTTCAAGGGCACGGGGCAGCCGCTGGTCCAGGACTGGCTGATCGAGATGACGAAGCGGATGGTTGCGCACCTCCCCGTCAAATGGCTGGTCCATATGGGGCTCACGACCTTCCTCAAGCCGCGCACGAAGAATTGGTCGAAGGCGCGCGATGCCATCAAGGAATATGTCGCCGAGCAGGAGGGCAAGCAGCGTCAGGCGCTGGGCCTCGACCGGCTCGTGGAAATGGCCAAGGCCGAAACCGAACAGACCTACAAGCATGCGGCGGAATAGGAAGCGGACATGACCCAGACGATATTCAAATATAAGAAGGTCGCTTATTACCCCGGCTGCGCGCTGGAGGGCACGGGCCACGCCTACAACAAGTCGACCAAGGCGGTCGGCAAGTCGCTCGGCCTCGAACTGGAAGAGGTGAAGAACTGGAACTGCTGCGGCGCGATGGAGGTCAAGAACATCGACCCCAAGGTCCAGACCTATCTGTCCTCGCGCGTGATGTCGATCGCGGCCAACGAGATGGGCTACGACACGGTGATGGCGCCGTGCAATGGCTGCTACCACAATCTGAAAAAGGCCGAATACGATCTCTCGCACGACCAGACGTCGCGCGATGTCGTGGATCGCATTTCCCAGAAGGCGGGCCACAAGACCTATGAGGCCGGCCAGGTGGAAACGATCCATGCGCTGGACTGGATCAAGGACGCCATCGGCGAGGAGGGCCTCGCGGCCCGCGTGAAGAATTCGCTCAAGGGCGTGAAGATCGCCAACTATTACGGCTGCATGTACACGCGCCCGCGCCACATCTTTCCCGAGAAGGATCAGGGCCCCGGTTCGGAATCGACGTCGAAACCGCACTTCATGGACGATCTTCTGGGTGCGGCCGGCGCCACCAATGTCGACTTCCCGCTGAAGACAGCCTGCTGCGGCGGCGCCCATTCCTTATCCGACAGCGACATGTCGACCAAGCTGGTGCTCAACATCATTCAGGCGGCCGAAGCATCCGGGGCGGAAGTCATCGCCACTGAATGCCCGACCTGCCATTCCGGGCTGGAGATGCATCAGATCCGGGCCGAGAAGCGCCTCGGCGTGAAGACCAATGTGAAGATCATGTATTTCACCCAGCTTCTGGGCTTGGCACTGGGGCTTTCCCCGCGCAAAGTCGGTCTCGATGAGAATGTTTCGGACGCGATGTCCTATGTGAAGGAGAAGCGGCTCGCATGAGGTCGCTGGCCGAAATCGAGCGTGTTCTCGACAGCGGCGATGCCTCCGCGTCGCCGGCCGAGCGCGCGCGCGAATTTCTGGCTGCTGGCGAGGACGTTCTGGAACAGTGGGTCACCGCGCACGGCCTGGAGCCGACGCAGGGCAAGACTGAGGGCTTCCGTCTTCTGGCCCTGCATCGTCAGGCCGCGAAGGGCAATCCCAGCTTCAACGCCTGCCGCGAGACCTGTCGCGAGCTCGTCTACCATTACAACGTCATCATGGCAGAGCCGGAGGGCGAGGTAGCCGCCGCTCGTGCGACGATGATGCGCTTTGTGCTCAACCACCTGTATCTTTTCATAAGCGGCAAGATGGAAGTCGCGGGCCTTGGCGAGTTCTGCTGCTCGTCGCGGGACCTGAGGACGGAATCGGCCTAAGCGAAGGAGAAACGGCCATGCCGGTCGTACGCGGATGCAATCTTCCCGACGAGCTTCTCTACGATGTGGGCAATCACATCTGGTACCAGGACCAGGGCGACGGCACGGTCAAGATCGGCATGACCCAGGTGGCCACGGCACTGGCCGGCCAACTCGTGGCTTTCACGCCCAAAAAGGTTGGCCGCAAGGTCGATGCGGGCAAATCCTGTGCGACGATCGAGTCCGGCAAATGGGTCGGTCCGGCCAAAACCGCCGCCGCGGGCGAGGTTATTGCGGTTAACGAGGACATGGTCGCCAAGCCGAATACGGCCAATGCCGATCCCTACGGGGCCGGTTGGCTCTTGATTTTGAAGCCCGAACAGTGGGATGAGGTGAAAGGGAAACTTACGCCGGGTTCTGCCGTCGCCGCGCCTTATGAGGCCAAGATGGCGGCGGACGGCTTCGCGGGCTGTGATGGATAGATGTTAGACTTGCCGGTGGATATGGAAGTCGAGGCGCTCGAAGACAATGCCGAGCGCGCCGCGGCGCTTCTGAGGTCCATCGGCAGCAAGTGGCGACTTCTCGTCCTGTGCCAGCTGGTCAAAGGCGAAAAGTCGGTCGGCGAATTGGAGCGGATTATCGGCCTCAGCCAGTCGGCGCTTTCCCAGCATCTGATGGTCCTGCGCCGCAACGATCTGGTGAAGACCCGCCGCGCTGCCCAGATGATCTATTATTCCCTGAATGGTGAGGAGGTTACGGCCATTCTCACCACGCTTTACGGCCTGTATTGCGGCACCGGTGACGAGGAAAGCTGCGGCCTGGCCGGCTCGGGCATCTGACGCGCAATCGTCATAATCGATCAATTACACAAATGTAATCTGTTGGACCGTTTGGTTGCCAAAGCATGACAATGCGGCAACCAAAGAGGTCCAACCGATATGGAAAATTCCGTGGCCGACGCCGCCCCCCGGGGCGCGGCGCTCCAGCCGAACACGCCGCCGGCGGCCACCCTGAGCGGCGGCCCCTTCAGCGCCATTCCCGGCCTGATCCTGACGGCGGGCGTTGCGGCCATCGCCTTCGGCCTGCGCGAGATTCCAGGCATGGCGATCCTGAGCCCGATGATCTTGGCCACCCTGATCGGCATGCTGTTCCACAATTTCGTCGGCACGCCGGGCTGGGCCATTGCCGGCGTCAAGTTCAGCCTGCGCCGCATCCTGCGTCTGGGCATCATTCTGTTGGGCTTGCAGCTGATGGCTTCGCAGGTGATGCAGGTGGGGCTGTCGGGCGCGGCCGTGATCCTGACGACGCTGGTCGCGACCTTCTTCTTCACCAAATGGATCGGCCACGTGATTGGTGCCGAGCGCAAGTTGACCGAACTGATTGCCGCCGGCACCTCGATCTGCGGCGCCTCGGCCGTGATCGCGACCAACACCGTGACCGAAGGTTCGGATGAAGACGTGGCCTATGCCGTTGCCTGCGTGACGGTGTTCGGCTCGCTGTCGATGTTTATCTATCCGATGCTGCCGGGTCTGCTGCATATGGGTCCCGATGCGTTCGGTATCTGGAGCGGCTCGTCGATCCATGAGATTGCGCAGGTCGTCGCTGCCGCCTTCCAGGATGGCGCCCATGCTGGTGAGATCGCGACGGTTTCCAAACTGACGCGCGTGATGATGCTGGCGCCGCTCGTGATCACGCTGGGCGTGATCGCCGCGCGCCGCGCCGCCCATGCCGCCGACCCCGATGTGAAGCGCAAGGCGCCGCCCATGCCGTGGTTCGTGTTGGGCTTCATCGCCATGATGATCCTCAACAGCCTGGTCACGATCCCGGCAGAGCCGAAAGCCTATATCGTGCTTGCGACCACCTTCATGCTGTCGATGGCGCTGGCGGCGATGGGGCTCGAAACCGATTTCCGCAAGCTCAAGGCCGAAGGGCTGAAACCATTGGTCGTGGGCGCTGCAGCCTGGATATTTATCGCGGTGTTCAGCCTGGTGCTCGTCAAGGCGACCGGTTACGTCTGAAAGGATGTTGCGGGGCAGGCATTTTGCGCATGCCCCGCAATCTTCTTAACGCCGTCGCCGCCCAAGACGGGCAAGCAGCGCGCCGGGGACCAGAAGCCCCAACCCCACCTGCCAGAACGGCTTCAGATCGAATTCGAACTTGGTGGAATCGCCAAAATTGATGGATGGCGTTGCGCCCAGCACCATCCCGGCGATCTGACTGGCGAGGAAAAAGAGTCCAAGAACAACCAGCAGCCAGGCGGCGAATTTCGCGATGCGACCGCCGCGTCCACCGATCATCTGCCAGATGGTTGCGAGGGTGCCGATCACGATCAGAACGCCGCCGAGATAAATCAGCGGCATCATGAACGGCATCATCTTGACCATCACGTCGAGCATCATCTGCTTCATAGCGGTCACTTCTGGCGGATGAAGTCGCCGGTCGCACAGACGCCCGCATCGGTGCAGCCATCCATGTGCCAGATTTTGCCGTTGAAGGTCATCTTGGTGTTGTAGATCTCACCGCTTGCGGGATGGGCGATCTTGCCGACGAACGCTCCGCCAGCCTGATCCTGCAATTTGGAGCGGATCATCTCCATGCCGATATTCTTGGGCCCGGCCGTCACAGTCATGCAAAGCCCCGCACCTGACGGATTGGTGCTGCAGGTCTTGGCCACGACCGTGAAATCCATCCATTTGTAAGTGCCGGCCAGGCTGTTCAGCATCGACTGCGGCGGCCGGTGTCGCCGTCAGCCCCGCCATGGCAAGGGCTGCAAGAGCCAGAACCTTATTCCCGTGCATGAATGTCCCCCTCATCTCCGCCCCGATCCGGAGAGCCCGGCCCTATTGGGCGGCTGGAGGAAGGATAACCGTGAACATCTGATATGACTAATATTTGTTATACTGCGCCGCAGCAGATTCAGAGCGCGAAGCTGGAGAGCAACAGGCTCGTCTCAGACGCGGCGATGCCCTTGATCTGGCGAATGCGGCGCAGCGCTTCGTCGAACGCTTCGAGGCTGTCGGTCTTGAGTTCCAGCACCAGATCCCAGCGGCCATTGGTTGTGTGGATGGCCGCGATTTCCGGGTAGCCGCGCAAGAGCTTGATGATGCGGTCGGTGCGCTCGCCCTCGACTTCGACCATCATGGTGGCGCGCACCTGCGCGGGCTCGGCATCGGGCCGCACACGCACGGTGAAGCCCAGAATGTCGCCGCGCTCGACCATGCGGTCGATGCGGTTCTGCACCGTGCCGCGCGACACGCCCAGAACCTCGGCCAAACTCGACACCGGAAGCCGCGCATTCTCGCGCAAGAGAGTGAGGAGGCGGCGGTCCTTGTCGTCCATGGCGGCTTCTGCAAATTGCGGATTACGCTTCACAATCTGTCAGAAGTCCGGGCAATTCGCCATACGCTCAGAAATAGTGGCGAAGCTGGATATAGGCCCGTGCCGGCTGGGTGAGATAGGGCGGAGTGGCGGCAAACAGCGGCAATCCGCCGAACTCCGTCCGCGCCGGGCCGATGGGCATCTGGCCGCCGACGATGAGATTGAGATTGTCGCTCAGCGAATAGGTCGCCTCGGCAAGCAGGTAAAAACTCCGGTCATCCAGATTGGCGATCAGCGTTGGGCTGATCTGCAAGAGCGGGGTCCATTGATATTGCGCGCCCGCCGCCACGTAATCGCGGCCCGTATTGAACACCTGGCCGCGCAGCAACCGCCCGACCAGCGGCGCAGGCAAATCCGCGAGCGCGTAATGGCTGACGCCGAGCCCGAAGCCGTTGCGGAAATACTCGGCGAAATAGGTGATGTCGCGCCCTGCCAGCGTGCCCGCATTGGAGATATTGGCAACAGCGGAGACATAGGTGCCGCCGTTCTTCACGAAGGTCGGCACGATTTCGGCGTTCCAGGTCGCGCCGCCCAATGCGCCATTGATGCCGACAGCCGCGACGATGTCGCCATGATCGCGCGCGATCAGCCATGTGGTCTGGTAATCGCCGATGGTGGTGTGGAGGCGTAGCGCAAAGGAGCTGGCATTGCCGGTGGGCCCGCCGCCAATATGCGCCGGGCGCGGCACGAGCACGGCCTGCAGGTCGGAGCCGTCGTCGAACAGATATTGCCCATAGAGCATATCGGTCCCGGGTTTGTATTCGGTGTCGGTCGCATCAGGCGCGAAGGGATCGAACAGATCCATCGGCCGGAACACCAGCCCCGCGCCCCAGGTCAGCGCCTGCCTCCCGGCGCGCACCACCCAATCCGTGGAGGTATAGGCGATCGACAGCCGGTCGATGCGCTGGCTGGCCGTAAGGTAGCGATCATCGATGAAGGTGTTGCTCAGATTCCACCAAGTCAGCGGCGGTGCATCCGAAAACACGCCCAATGCTTTCTCCAATGCGGAGAGACGCGGGCTGTCGCCCGCGTCGAAGCCGACGCGATAGGCCGCATCGAGATGCCACGCATCCCAGCGCGGCGACCAGCTCAGGCGCAGATCGGCCAGCACATCGTTGCGCGTGCGCGCACCCAGCGCATTGGCGAGGCTTTGCGCATCGTCCTGCGCGACCACGTCCTGGATCTGGATGCGCCCATGCACGGGCTCGGCCTGCGCCGCACCGGCGGCCAGCAACGCACAACAGAGGAGGCCAAGCGTGGCGCGCATTTCAGCTGGCCGGCTGGGTCCGGTGCTCGTCAGAGGCAATTTTCCCATCAGTGATAACGATGTGCCGCCGCGTGCGGGCGATCACCCGCGCATCGTGGGTTGCCATCAGGAAGGTGATGCCGGACGTGCGGTTGAGCTCCGACATCAAGGTAATGAGATCCTCGGCCGTCTTGGAATCGAGATTGGCGGTTGGCTCGTCGGCCAGCACGATGGCCGGCCGGCTGGCGAGCGCCCGCGCCACGGCCACGCGTTGTTGCTGGCCGCCCGAAAGGCGCGCAGGCCGCCGGTTCTCGAGGCCCTGGAGCCCCACTTGCGCCAACACGTTCATGGCGTGCGCCCGGCGCTCCTTCGCCTCCACCCCCATCAGTTGCAGAATGAACTCGACATTCTCCACCGCCGAAAAGACAGGAATGAGATTATAGGCCTGGAACACGAAGCCGATTTTCCTGAGACGCAGATCGGCCAGCGCATTGTTGCCGAGCTTGGTGATTTCCTCGCCGTCGATCGTGACCGTGCCGTGGCTCGGCCTATCGAGGCCGCCGAGAATATTGAGGAAGGTGGTCTTGCCGGAGCCGGAAGGCCCTGCCAGTGAGGCGAAATCGCCTTTGGCGATCTCGAGATCGATGCCGCGCAGCGCCGGCACATCGATCGTACCCTGCCGGTAATGCTTGACGATGCCGCGGCATGTGACGATGGCACTCATGTTGTCTTCCTTCCGCTCATACGCGGCTCCTCACCCACGGCCCATGGCTTCAACCGGACTGATCCTGGACGCGCGCCGCGCCGGCCACAGCGTCGCGATCACGCCCGCCACCCAGACGATGGCGCTGTAGAGAGCGAAGTCGCCCAGATTGACATGCGGATAGAGAATGCGCCCCGCGCCCACCAGCTCCGCACCCCGGCCCAGGAAGCCGAGATCGATGCCGGCGGGAAAGGCCTGCACCGTCGCGACCGCCAGAGCGATGCCGATCCCGACACCGACGCCGATCAGGAGAAACGACTCCAGCGCCACTTCATAGAGAACGAGCCGCGGGCGCATGCCCAGCGCCTGCAACAGGCCGAATTCGCGCACGCGCTCGAACACGGCCATCAATTGCGTGTTGACGATGCCGATCGCCATCAATGCGAACATCACCCACAACCACATCATGATGAACTCGTTGAAGAAGGTGCTGACGGCATAGGATAGCGGCGCCAGCGTCTTCCAGGACTGGATATCGAGCTTGGGGCCGGCGGCTTTGAGATCGCTCAAGAGCTTCGGCAATGTCTCGTCGCTCCGCCCATCGAAGGCGATTTCGGAGATGTCGTCACCGATGCTTGGTCATGGTCTGCGCGGTGGCAATGCCGGTGAAGGCGAATTCGTCTTCGGCCTGCTGGCTGGCAGCGTAGATACCAACGACCTGGAAGGCGCGTTCTGCCAGCTTGCCGTTCGCATCCTGCGCCATCACCACCACGCGCTTGCCGACCCGCGTCTTGAGCCGCTTCACAAGATTGCGGCCGAGCACGATCCCGGCATCCTTCGGTCCGTTCAGATAGCGGCCTTGCGCCATGTCCTTGGGAATGTCGGAGAGCTTGCGCTCGCTCGCGGGAACCACACCGGCCAGGGTGATTGGCAGCGTCTTGTATTCGCTTTGCACGATGGCGCTGACGCGCACGCGCGGCGTCCACGCCAGGACTTCGGGCGAATTCAGCACCTGCGCCAGCGCGCCTGCGGGCGGCGCCATGCGATGGGTCGAGGTCGGATCATCGAGATAGCCCGCGGCATGGATCTGGCCTTCGCCCGTCATCAGGCGCAGCGTCGTGTCGCGGCTGGAATCGGACCAGGCGCGCAGCAGCACGGCAAAGACCAGGATCGACCACAGCCCCACGCTGACGACCAGCACGGTAATCACGGTGCGGCGCGGATTGCGCCACAGGCTGCGCCATGAGAGCGGCAGAAGCAGGCGAAGCCGGTCCATCATGCGGCCCTCATCGCAGTTACGGGTTGAAGCCGGCGCACATGGCGGTAGGGAATGAGCCCGGCAAAGATGATCGCGGCGCCAATTACCAGCGGTCCTGTCAAAACGCTGAAGGCATTGAGTTCGGGATAAAGCGTCGAACTCATATTGAACTGCGCCATCAGTTGCTCGGCGCCGGAGAAGACAATGCCTTCGACCGACAGCCAATAGGTAATCGCCGTACCGATGGCCATGCCGCCCGCAATGCCGAGCACGGTCAGCATGGCCAGCTCCATCCACACCATGGCGCCGATCTGTCCGGACCGCATGCCGAGCGCCAGCAGCATTCCGAACTCGCGCGTCCGCTCCAGCACGCTCATCAGCAGCGTGTTGAGGATGATGAACGCCACCACGGCAATCAGGCAGGCATAGAGCAGCGAGGAGAAGCTGACGTCGAGCAGGATGTGTTCATAGACGCCCGGCTGCAGCTCCTTCCAGTCGCGTAGCACGAGCCCCTCGCGCGCGGCGACGCGGTGGAGCGCATCGAGCCCGGTTTGGAATTCGGCGAGGCTCCGCCCCGTCACCGCCAGCGTGTTGATCCGCGCGCCCAGGCCGAAATCCTCCTGGAAGCGGGCCAGCGGAATTTCGATCATGTGGCGGTCGATCTCGGGCGCACCGGTCGCGAAGATGCCGGTCACCGTCAGAACGTCGGCGGCGAGGGAACCGTCATAAGCTCCGCCCAGCACGGTCAGCTTGCCGCCGATGGTGAGCTTGAGGTTGCGCGCCAACCCCGCGCCAACGATCACGGCATTGCGATCACCGCTCTGGAGGCCGCGGCCTTTGATGATGGAGCGGCCGATCACTGAAACCTTGCCTTCGCGTGCCGGATCGATGCCGTAAGCTGCCGCGCCGTAACTGCGTGGCCCGTTTGAGGCGATAATGAAGCTCGAGGCCCGCGGCGCGCTCGCCGTCACGCTCGAAAGCCGGCTGGCGATGTCCGTCAGCTTATGCGGATCGGCGATGGTGCGGCGGATATCGGGATCGTCGGCATAGCCTTGGGGTTGGATTTGCGCGAAGCCGTCGAACAGGCGCAGCACGCTCTCGCGCATCGTGTTGTAGCTGCCCTGTTGCAGCGCCAGCACGAAGATCGTCACGACACAGGCAAAGCCGATGGAAGCGAAGCTGAGCCAGGTGCGGTGCGGCTGACGCCACAGGTTGCGCCAAGCCAGGCCAGCGAGAAGCCGAAACTGCCCGATCATGTCGCCCTCATTGCGGAAACCGGTCTCAGGCGCCTGATCCGAAGATAGGGCACAAATCCGGCAATGGCGATGGAAAGCGCAATCGCGAGCGGCCCGCCCAGCATGCTGATCGCATTGAGATCCGGGTAGAGCGTCGAGGGCATGTGCCATTGCTTGAACAGCGCCTCGGCCCCGGCGAAGGCGATGCCGTGCTGCACGAACCAGCCTGTCAGCCCCGCGCCGATGCCGATGCCGATTGCGCTACCGGTGCCGGCGAGGAAGAGCAGCTCGAGCCAAACCATGCGCCCGATCTGGTCGGGATGCATGCCCAGCGCCAGCAGCATGCCGAATTCGCGCGTGCGTTCGAGCACGCTCATCAGCAGCGTATTGAGGATGATGAACACCACGATCACGATCAGGCTGACATAGAGCAGCACCGAAAAGCTCATATCGAGCAGGATGACGTCATGCAGGGCCGGCTCGAGTTCGGTCCAGTCGCGCAAGGCAAGGTGGTTCTTCTGCGCCACGGCATCCAGCTCCGGCAGGCTGGCATTGATCGTGGAGAGATGGCGGCCGACAACGGCGATGGTGTTGACGCGGCTGCCGAGCGCGAAATCGGCCTGGAAGCGGGCCAGCGGCATCTCGATCACCTGCCGGTCGATCTCGGGCGAACCGGTGGCGAATATCCCCGTCACGTGCAGCACGTCGGCGGCGATGGAGCCATCGCGTGCGCCCCCCAGCATTGTCACCTTTGAACCGATGGAGAGCTTGAGATTGCGCGCGAGCCCCGCGCCGATCACGACATCGCCCGCCTCGCCGGGCTTGAGGTAGTGGCCCTTGGCGATCATGGTGGCGAGGTTGGAGACTTTGGTTTCGCGCGCCGGTTCGATGCCGAACACTGCGGCGCCATAGCTGCGCGGCCCGTTGGAGAGAATGACATAGCTCATCGCGCGCGGCGCGGTTGCCGTTACGGCCGGGATCGCCGCCAATTGCGCCATTACGGAAGCGGGATCGGCGATGGTCTTGCGCAGATCGGGATCGCCGGCATAGCCGGGCGGTTGGATCTGTGCGAAGCCGTCGATCATATGCAGCACATTTTCCTTCATCGTGCCGTAGGCGCCCAATTGCAGCGACAGGATGAAGATGGTGATCGCGCCGGCCAGCGCGATCGAGGTCAGGCTCAGCGCCGTTCTGTGCGGTTGCCGCCAGATGTTCCGCCATGCCAGCCCGACGATCATGGTTCAATCCCGCGGGTTCTGAAGATTGGAAAGGGTGAACATGTAGCCGGGAATGGTGATGTCGAATTTGCCGGCGGTGGTCTCTATGCGTGTCCATTTGCCAGGATCGTCCGCCGGCTTCATCGTCATGGACACGGGATATTCGCGCCCGCCGAGCTTGCCGACCTTGCCGGTCGTCATGCTGCGCACAACCTTCATGTCCTGATCGAAATAGGTCTCCGCCAGCATCACGCCGTCGCCGCGGATCACGACCTGTAGCTTGCCCCACACCACGGGCGCACCCGGCTTCGGGATTGCATCGATGGTATAGGTGGTGTGGCCATCCACTTTCTTCTCGCTGACGATCTTGTGCGTGTAATCTTTCAGCAGCTCGTCGGACTTGGACAGGTCGTTGTAGGAGAAATCCGAACCCATCCAGCTCTGCGCCAGCATGCTGGCCGGAAGCTTGATCACCTGATTGAGCTTGGGATTGAAGACCCAGGTCTCGTCGCCCTTTTTGAGCGTCGCGTTGCCGGCATCTTTGGCCGGCGCGATGAATCGCACCAGGCCATCATCGTCGCCACGGCTCCAGGCTTTCATCGTCATGCTGCGTTCCCAATCGGGGCGATGCACGATCATGGCGATTTCGGTCTGCGAACTCTTGGCCCGCCAGTTGTCGAAGGCCATGCGCACCAGCGCATCGGCATTGGGTGCGGCGACTGGGCGCGGCGAGAGCATAGCGCAGGCAGGGCGGCGAGGGTGGCCAGTGCGAGAACGGACAAATGTTTGCGCATGGATTTACCTCCCAATGCCATCGAACAGGCTGTTCATGAAACTTCGGACCCAGGCGCGCGGATCGAAGCCGGGGTCGAGCCAGTACTGGAGCAGAAGCCCGTCCACCGCGCCGATCAGCATCCCGGCGAGGGCCTCGGCGTCAGCATCCGGCTTGATGTCGCCACTGGCCTGTGCGGCGCGGATCAGCATGCCGATCTGGGCGCGAAAATCCCGATAGAGCATGCGCATGGCGTCGGAGAAGCGTTCGCGGGTCCCGGATTTCGCGGCGGCGGCCCAGACCTCGAGCATCACGGGATAAAGCGCCACATTGTCCTGCAGGGCAGCGACCGAGGCATCGGCGAAATTGATCAGCCGGGCGCGGGCACTGTCGCCGTCCTGCATCCGCGCCATGCTGGCCGCCAGGACCTGGGCCTCGAACCATTCGAACGAGGCGTAGAACAGGTCTTCCTTGTTCTTGAAATAATCGTACAGGGAGCCCTTGCTGACCCCGGCCGCGGCCGCCAGCCCGTCCATGGAGGCGGCCTCATAGCCGACCTCGGCAAAGCGCGCCGTGGCGGCTTCCAGGATTTTCAGGCGCTTGGCGTCACGATCGACGGGGCGGGCCATGCTTGAACCATAGTGACCGACTGGTCGGTCATTTATGGTCCGATAGGGAAGAAGATGCAAGCCTGATCTGTATATGAATCTTCGGTGGTAAATTCCGCGGCGGAGGAAGGCGAATCATGCAGCCTCGTGACGTGGCCGGCTTCAAGGCCGTGTCCAAGCTCTACAACGCCCTGATGACGGGGCTGGTGCTGACGCTGGTTACGCGGTCCGGCGAGAACGCGGCCCGCCGCTTCGTCTTCGCCCATTTCCGCCGTCAGCATCTCGCGAAATTCCTGCCGGGCCTGAAGAAGCTCGGCCTCGACGGTCTGCCGCATGCCGTGGCCTGCGCCCAGTACCACTATTTCTCAAACGCGCTGGGCGGGGTGAAGACCGACTATGTCGCCGAAAGCGACAAGAAGGCGTGGGTGCGCTATCCGCCGCCGCGCTGGATCTGGCAGGGCACGGCGATCTGCGCGGTGCCGAAATCGGTGAACGAGGCGATGCTGCATGGCTGGCATGGCCATAATGGCGTCAGCCTCGGCAATCCGCGCCTCGGCTTTGTCTGCACCGGGCAGACGGTCGAAGGCGATGCGGGCCTCGAAGGCTATTACTGCGAATATGACCGCGACCTGACGCCGGAGGAGCGCGTGCGCTTTGCGCCGGACGAAGCGCCGCCCTTCTACAATCCCGGCGCCGCGCCCAAGCTCGATACCGCAAGCTGGCCGCCCGAGCGGCTGGCCAAGGTCGAACGGTCCTATGCGATGGAATATGTGCGCACGCTCGTGCCGGTGATGCTCGAACTGTTCGGGGCGGAGGCGACCCGCGCCCTTCTCGGCCGCACGGCGCGGCTGATCGGGCTGCAATTCTACGACGAAGTGGCGGCGATGCTCGGCGTCGAGACCCGCGATGCGGAGAGCTTCGCGGGGCTTCTGGTCGCGCTGGCGGAGGCACAAGGCGAAACCGTCGAGACGCGCTCGCGCGGCGATGCTGCGAGCGTGGTGCAGGCGGGCTGGCACCTGATGGATGGCATTCCTCTCGCCGATCCGGCCGGTTTCGAGGGCTGGAACGGGTTGTGGGAAGGCATGTTGGCCGCGCATAACCGCAATCTCAGGCTGACGACTGCCCGCGAGGCAAACCGCATCGTCTGGCGCGTCGGTGGATGAAACAGCCTCTTTGCGCGTCGATCGAAAACGTTTCTTGCGCAGTCGGCAGGGTACTCGACACTTTTGCGTGAGCATTCCCCTTGCAGCCGGGGCCTGAGGCCAATTTCATTTGCCTCCCCGCGGTTTGTTCGTAAGAAATACTACCAGGGGGCATTCTCGCCCGTAGTTTTGCTGTCCGTTGGAGGCGTCTTTCCCGCCATGTCGGTCCACGGCGGCGGAGCGCCATCTTTCGAGAATTCGAAGGGATCATTCATGAAACGCGCCTATGTCGTCCTTGCCGGTGTGATGCTGGCCGGCACCATCGTGTCAGCCGCCGCCGATACGCCCAAAGCCGATGCCGCCAAGACGGAAGCGAGCAAGCCGTTCTTCCAGCCGACCGAGAGCAAGACCTCCGGCAGCGTCACGGTGAATGGTTCGTCGATCGCCTATAACGCCTATGCCGGCACGCTGGTCGTTCATGCCAAGGGCTATGACGACGCCCCGCAGACCAAGGATCAGGAGAAGGCGGGCAAGAACCCCGACGCAGAAGCCTCGATGTTCTACGTCGCCTATTTCAAGAAGGGCGAGAAGCCGGGCGACCGTCCGATCACCTTCTTCTACAATGGCGGCCCGGGCTCTTCGACGGTGTGGCTGCATATGGGTGCCTTCGGGCCCCGGCGCGTCGTCACCAAGGATGACACGCATACCCCGGCCGCGCCCTACCAGCTCGTCAATAATGATTCCAGCCTGCTGGATGCGACCGATCTCGTCTTCATCGATGCACCGGGCACCGGTTTCAGCCGCATCGCCGGCAAGAAAAAGGAGAAGGCTTTTTATGGCGTCGACGAGGACGCCCATGCCTTCGCCAATTTCATCAAGGCATTCCTGACGAAATATGACCGCTGGAATTCGCCCAAATATCTCTTCGGCGAAAGCTATGGCACACCGCGTTCGGCGAACGTCGCCAACCTCCTGACCAACGACGACAGCATCGACCTCAACGGCGTGATGCTGCTATCGCAGATCCTCAATTTCAACCTCAGCCCCGATGGGCCGGGTGCCAATCCGGGCATTGACAAGCCTTACGAGATTGCGCTGCCGACCTATGCCGCGACGGCCTGGTATCATCACAAGCTGCCCGGCAATCCGAAGGATCTCGACAAGGTCATCCAGGCGGCGGAAAATTTCGCCATGGGCGACTATGCCTATGCGCTGGCCCAGGGCTCCAGCCTCAGCGACAAGGCGCGCCAGCATATCGCCGAAAAGCTGCACCAGTTCACAGGCCTGCCGGTCGCTTACATTCTACGCGCCAATCTGCGCATCTCCGGCGGGGTGTTCGAAAAGCATCTGCAAGAGGATGCGGATCTGACCACTGGTCGTCTCGACACACGTTTCTCGGGCCCGAGCCTGGATCCGCTCAGCAAGGAATCCGAATACGACCCGCAATCGGCCGCGATCAGCTCGGCCTATGTTTCGGCCTTCAATACCTACGTCCGCGACACGCTCGATTACGGCAAGAACAAAACCTATAAGCCCGAAATCGACGTCTTCAAATATTGGGACTTCAAGCACAAGCAGCCGGGGATGCCTGTCGCGTTTCCGGGCGCGCCCAACCTGATGCCCGATCTGGCCACAGCCATGAAGCTCAATCCCGAGATGAAGATCCTGCTGATGGGCGGCTATTACGATCTCGCCACGCCGTTTTACGAAGGCTGGTACGAGATGCATCACCTGCCGATGCCAAACAGCCTGCAGAAGAACATCGAATATCGCTATTACCGCTCGGGCCACATGGTTTATGCGCACACCGAGTCACTGAAGAAGCTGCATGACGATGCTGCTGCCTTTATCGGCCGGACCGACAATCTGAAGTAATCCGTCTACGGAGTATCAAGAGCGCCGCGCGGGAACTGGCCTCGCGCGGCGCTTTTTTTCGCGTGGGGCCTGCGGCAAGGCGCGCGTTGCGCGGGCGGCCGCCCCTCCTTACATAACCTCCATGATTTCCTACGAAGCAGGTGCGGAATTCGCCGCTCCCGAGGTGGCGCCGGGTCCCCGCAACATGCGGCAGGCGGTGCGCCGCGGTCTCAAGGGCCGTTGCCCCAATTGCGGCAAGGGCCATTTGTTCCGGGCCTATCTGAAGCCGGTTCAGGCCTGTTCCGTCTGCGGCGAGGACATCTCCCATATCCAGGCCGATGACGGCCCGGCGTGGCTGACAATACTGATCGTCGGCCATATTCTGGTGGCGCTGATCCTGACCGTTGACGGTTGGGCGGGCTGGCCAATGTGGGTCAGCATGGCCTTCTATCCGTCTCTGGGTATGGTCATGTGCCTGGCGGGCCTGCCCCTCGCCAAGGGTGTCTTCATCGCCGCCATATGGGCCGGCGAGGGCGCCGACCCAAAGTTGAGCGCGCAATAGCGCGATCTTGCTTTGTCAGTCTTGGCGCTGGCGCTCCTGGCGGGCTTCCAGCCACATGGCATTGAGCACGGCCAGCGTCACGGCGAAACCCAGACCCAGAACCCAAGAAAAATACCACATCGTCTGACGTCCCTCAGTAGGCGGTTTTGGAGTTGTCGGTGATGTGCTCGGCTTTCACCGGCCCGCGCAACACGCGATAGACCCAGGCCGTATAGGCCAGCACGATCGGCAGGAGGATCACCACGGCCCCCAGCATGATCTCGAGCGTCAGCTTGCTCGATGAGGCGTCCCACACCGTCAGGCTGGCCGATGGCGCGGCCGAGGACGGCATCAGGAAGGGGAACAGCGCGATCCCCGCCGTTGTGATTGTGGTCACCGGCACCAGTGCCGAACACAGGAAGGCGAGAAGCGGTTTGGCGCGGAACAGGGCGGCGCCCGCCGCTGCCAGTGCCGCGAGCACCGGCACCAGCCAGAGCAGCGGCATGGCCGCATAATTGTCGAACCAGGCGCTCGGCATCACCGCCACCTGTTTGAGCAGCGGGTTGGACGGCCCGTCCGGTGTCAGCGCACTGGTGATCTGATAGCCGTCGATCCGCCAAACCCACAGCCCCGCCAGCGCGAACAGCGCGATAAAGAAACCTGCCGCATAGGGCATGACGGCGCGCGCGCGGCGCTGCACCACGCCTTCGGTCTTGAGATTGATCCAGCTCGCGCCATGCAGCGCGATCATGCTGAGGCTGACGAGCCCGAACAGCAGCGCGAAGGGATTGAGCAGCGAGATGAGCGTGATCGTCGAATGAAAGCGCAGGTCGCTGTCATAACCGAAGGGCACGCCGCGGAAGAGATTGCCGAAGGCCACGCCGAAGACGAGCGCGGGCACCAGACCGCCGGCGAACAGCGCCCAGTCCCAGAAGCGGCGCCAGCCCCGGCCTTCCAGTTTGCTACGATATTTGAAGCCGCCGGGCCTCAGGATCAGCGTCGCCAGCACCAGGAACATGGCCAGGTAGAAGCCCGAGAAGCTGGCCGCATAAAGCGCCGGCCAGGCCGCGAAGATGGCGCCGCCGCCGAGAATGAACCACACCTGATTGCCTTCCCAGACCGGGCCCACCGTGTTGATGATGACGCGTCGTTCGAGGTCGGTCTTGCCGAGAAAGGGCATCAGCAGCGCGGTGCCGAGGTCGAAACCGTCCATCACCGCAAAGCCGATCAGAAGAATGCCGAGCAGCGCCCACCAGATGAGTCGAAGTGTTTCGTAATCCATGGGCCTTACTCCGTCGCGCCTGGACCGGTGATGACATTGGACTTGGTCACCGAATAGCCCAGCGTGGCATCCGGTCCGAGCCGGATATATTTCGTGAGCAGATAGAGATCGGCGACGAGCAGCGCCGAATAGAACAGGACGAAACCCGCAAGACTGAACATCACATTCGATGCTCCGGCTGAGGAGACGCCCAGGAAGGTCGGCAACACGCCTTCGATCACCCAGGGCTGGCGGCCATATTCAGCGACGATCCAGCCGAGTTCGGCCGCGATCCAGGGCAGCGGCAGGCTGAGGAAACAGGCCCAGAGAAACCAGCGATAGCGGTCGAGCCAGCACCGCGCCGAGAAATAGAAGGCGGTCGCGAACAGGGCGATAAACCAGAAGCCCAGCCCGACCATGATGCGGAAGCTCCAGAACAGCACCGGCACATTGGGGATCGTACTATTGGCTGCCTGTTGGATCTGGGCCGGCGTCGCATGTTCGATATCGGGCCGGATCCGTTTGAGCAGCAGCGCATAGCCGAGATTCTGGACATGCGCCTCGAAGGTGTTGCGCAAGGCTTCGTTTCCGGGATCGGTCTTGATCTTCTGCAAGGCGCCATAGGCGATCAGCCCATCGCCAATACGTGTTTTGGCGCGGGCGACCAATTGGTTGATACCGGGCACCGGGGTGTCGGTCGAACGCGTCGCGATCAGGCCCAGCAACCAGGGGAGAGAGATCTTGTATTCGGTCTCATGCGTCTTGAGGTTGGGAAGGCCGATCAGCGTGAAGGAGGCCGGCGCAGCTTCGGTGTTCCACATCGCCTCGATGGCCGCGATCTTCATCTTCTGGTGATCGGCGGCGGTGTAACCCAATTCATCGCCCAGCACGACGACGGAAAGCGCCGAGGCAAGCCCGAAGCTCGCGGCTACGGTCATGGAGCGGCGGGCAAGCTCGATATGGCGGCCGCGCATCAGATACCAGGCGCTGATCGCGAGCACGAAGATCGAGCCCACCACATAGCCGGCGCTGACCGTATGCACGAACTTGTCTTGCGCCACCGGGTTGAACAGCACAGCCATGAAGTCGGTCACTTCCATGCGCATGGTCTGCACATTGAAGGCGGCACCGACGGGGTACTGCATCCAGCCATTGGCGATCAGGATCCACAGCGCCGACAGATTGGTGCCGATGGCCAGCGCCCAGGTCACGCCCAGATGCTGTACGCGGCTGAGCCTGTTCCAGCCGAAGAAGAACAGACCCACCATCGTGGCTTCGAGGAAGAAGGCCATCAGCCCTTCAATGGCCAGCGGCGCGCCAAAGATGTCGCCGACATATTGCGAGTAATAGGCCCAGTTGGTGCCGAACTGGAATTCCATGGTGATGCCGGTGGCGACGCCCATGGCGAAATTGATGCCGAACAGCACGCCCCAGAACTTGACGATGTCGCGCCAGATTTCGCGTCCGGTCATCACATAGACCGTCTCCATGATGCCGAGAATGATGGAAAGGCCCAGCGTCAGTGGCACGAACAGGAAATGGTAGAGGGCGGTGGCGGCGAATTGCAGGCGGGATAGTTCGACGACGTCCATCACGGTTTCCTCAATGCGTCCCGGCGGCCCCGGCCGTTATATGTGCGGCGAGGTCGGGTGTGGTGATGTGGGGGCGGGCCGAAGGGCCGAAAAAGGCGAAATAGAGCGCCGTCAGCGCAATCAGTTTGATGGCAAGCAGGCCGATGATCTCGCGGCGCAGGGTGCCGGGCCTGGGCATCGCCATCGTCGAATTGCGTTCGCTCATCCCATCTTTCCGAAGCGGAGCATTGCACGCCGCACTTGTTCAAGCCCCAGGATTGCCCGCATAAATCGTAGCACAAGCAAGGTGCTGCCGCACGCAGAAGTCCGTATCGATCAGCCGTGACGCTTAAGCTTTTTGAGACCGAGCTGTTTCAGCATCCAGCTTTCATAGAAGGGTTCGCTTTCGCCGCGGCGCATCTTGTGAAGGAAATATTTCTCGAACCCGACCTTGGCGTAATGCACCCATTTGCCCTGCGCGGACCAGTTGACGTTGCGCGGCGGGATCTGCGGCTGCGCCACGAAGGCCACGCCATCATCGCCGAAATCGGCCAGGCAGATTGCGTTCCAGGTTGCTTCAGTGTCGGGCTCCTGGCCCTTGAGCAGCCGGCCGATATTGCGGGCCGTCGCCGTCACCATGGATTCGATCATGAAGCCGGTCTTGGGCACGCCCACCGGAACCGGCGTCGGGCCGACCGGCGGAATGGCGATGCACACGCCGATGCCGAACACGTTGCGATATTTCGGATTGCGCTGGTGCTTGTCGGTGAGGATGAAGCCGCGTGGATTGACGAGGCCCTCGACACCCATCACAGCACCGACGCCGCGGAAGGCGGGCAGCATCATGGCGAAGCTGAACGGGATTTCCTGCGTCTTGTCCACGGCGCCGCCTTCGGCGACGGTTTCGATGTTCATCTTGCCGGCTTCGATGCTCTTCACCCGGGCATTGGTGACCCATTTGATATGATGGTCGCGCAGCGCGCTTTCGAGCAGGCCCTTGGTGTCGCCGACGCCATCCAGTCCCAGATGACCGATATAGGGTTCGGAGGTCACGAAAGTCATCGGCACGCGATCGCGAATTTTTCGGCGGCGCAATTCGGTGTCGAGGATGAAGGCAAACTCATAGGCCGGGCCGAAGCACGACGCGCCTTGCACGGCGCCGACGATGATCGGTCCCGGGTTCTTGCAGAATTCCTCGAAGGCGGTGTGCGCCTTGTCGGCATGATCGACATGGCAGATGGACTGGGTGTTGGCCTTTGGCCCCAGCCCCTCGATCTCGTCGAAGGCCAGCGCCGGGCCTGTCGCAATGACGAGATAATCGTAGGCCACGCTGGAGCCGTCGGTCAGCTCGACACGGTTTTCTTCGGGATGCACGCGCGCCGCGCCCTCGGGGCGATAGGTGATGCGCTTCTGCTTCATGACCGTGGCGAGGTCGATTTCGATATCGCGCCGCTGGCGCCAGCCCACCGCGACCCAGGGATTGGAGGGGACAAAATGATAGCCCGGTCCTTCTCCGATCACCGTCAGCCGGTCGCTTGGCCCCAGTTCCGGAACCATCTCATAGGCCATCAGGGTCCCGCCCAGGCCGGCGCCCAAAACGACAATGTCCGCCATGTTCCGTTCCTCCGTTCCAGCCGGAAATCCAGCCATCCTGACGGTACTGCCCGGCCGCGCTAGCCTGTTGATGTGGCTCAATGTCTGGTGCAGGCCATCGGCGCTTATGGGCTACCGTCGCTGTTGACTTCATATTAGATTATTCTTATATACGCAAGTATGAAAGTACGAGCCGAACAGATGCGCGCCGCTGCGGACGCGGCCGAGGAGATGCTGAAGGCGCTGGCCAATCGCCACCGCCTGATGATCCTGTGCCAGCTGTCCGACGGCGAGCGCTCGGTCGGCGAACTCGCCGATTTCCTGGACTTGCGGGATTCCACGGTCTCGCAACATCTCGCGCTGCTGCGCAAGGATGGTCTGGTGGCGACACGCCGCGAGGGCCAAACCGTCTGGTACAGCCTCGCCAGCGAGGATGCCGAGCATGTGATCGAGACTCTTTACCGCATCTATTGCGCACCGCGTTCGCTGTGCCGGCCGGCGAAGGCGCGCAAAACCAAATCCGGCAAGAAAACAATTCGAAAGGCATTCAGATGACCCTCCAGAATCTCACCCCCGCCCAGATCGCAGAGAAGCTCAAATCCGCGGAGATCGTGCTGATCGATGTGCGCGAGCCCAATGAATATGCGGCCGAGCGCATCCACGGCGCGCTGCTGTTCCCGTTATCGACCTTCGATCCCAGGCTGCTTCCGGACGGCGGCAAGCGGCCGGTCGTATTCCACTGCGGCTCGGGCATGCGCTCGGGCAAGGCAGCTGCAGCCTGTCAGGCGGCAGGTTTGCCGCACAATGCGCATATGGCCGGTGGCATCATGGCCTGGAAGGCGGCCGGTCTCCCCACCATCAGCGTCGACCCCGCCACCGGCAGAACGGTCGATCACAGCTAGCCGAGGAACATCCGGCGGGGTGCGTCGGCACAAGAGATACAAGCGAGAGCGGGCATGTCCTTTCTGAAAAGCATCGCAGTGGCGCTGGGTCTGATGGCCGCGCCCATGGCACCGGCGAACAAGCCGCCGTCGCCACCACCATCGGACTATGTCGTGCATCTGGCGCAGACGCCGGACGAAAAAGCCGTCTTCGCCACCATCGAGACCGCCAATGTGGTGCCGGCGCGTGTGCGCGCCGGTGGCACGGTTGCCGAGCTCAAGGTGCGTCAGGGCGATCATGTCGAACAGGGCCAGGTCATTGCTCTGGTCGGCGATCCCAAGCGTGCGATGCAGGTACACGCCTCGGCGGCGCAGGCGCAGGCCGCCCAGGCCCAGCTCGCCCAGGCGCGGGCCGATTATGATCGCGCCCAGCGCCTCAAAAAGGCCGATGCGATCTCGCAGAGCGCCTTCGACCAGGCGCGCACCGCCTACAATGTCGCCGTCTCCAATCTGCAGTCGATGACGGCGCAGCGTTCGGTCTCCGAGCAGCAGCTCAAGGAAGGCGAAGTGCTGGCGCCGACCACGGGCCGCGTCCTGACCGTGCCGGTCACGGTCGGAACCGTTGTCATGCCGGGCGATCCCGTGGCCACGGTCGCCGAACAGGATTTCGTGCTGCGGCTTCTGGTGCCCGAACGCCATGCCCGTTTCCTTAAGGCGGGCGATCCGGTGCGGGTCGATGGCGCCGATGTCGGCCTCGGCAATGGCCCGCGCTTCGGCACCATCAAACTCGTCTATCCCAAGATCAGCGATGGCCGCGTTCAGGCCGATGCCACGCTCAAGGGCCTGACCGATTATTTCGTCGGCGAGCGGGTGCGGGTGTGGGTGTCGGCCGGCACGCGCGAGGCGATCGTGATCCCGTCGAAATATCTCTTCACGCGCTTCGGCATCGATTATGTGCGGTTGCGGCTCGCCAATGGCGATGTGGTGGATGCGCCGGTGCAGCGCGGCGATGCGCGCCCCACGCCCAAACTGCCGGACGGTATCGAAATCCTCTCGGGCCTCCACAGCGGCGACCGGCTGGCCCTGCCGAAAGCACCGGGTGAGGCCAGGAAATGAATCTGGGTATTTCCGGCCGGCTGACGCGCGCAACGATCAAATCGCCGCTGACGCCACTCTTCCTTCTGGCCGCTTTGGTGTTCGGCATTCTGGCCGTGGCCACGATCCCGCGCGAGGAAGAGCCACAGATCAGCGTGCCGATGGTCGATATCTTCGTTCAGGCCAACGGGCTGACCGCCGGCGACGCCGCCGAGCAGGTGACCAAGCCGCTCGAAGAGATCGTCAAGGGCATCAACGGCGTCGAACACGTCTACAGCCAGACCGAAGACAATCAGGTCATGGTCACGGCGCGCTTCTTCACGGGCACCAGCGAGGACGACGCGATCCTGCGCGTGCAGGCCAAGCTGCGCGCCAATTACGACCGCATCCCCAAGGGCATTCCCGAGCCCCTGATCGTTGCACGTGGCATCAACGACGTCGCCATCGTCACGCTGACCTTGACGCCGACACCCGAGGCAGCCGCGCGTTGGAGCGAGCAGGATCTCTACGAACTTGCGCGAAAGGTGCAGGACCGGCTCGACCAGACCCCCAATCTCGGCCTCACCTATATATCCGGCGGCGCGCCGCAGGAGATCAGCGTCGAACCAGATCCCGAGAAGCTCTCGCTTTATGGCGTGACGCTGCAGCAGCTCGAAGCCAAGGTCCAGGGCGCCAATCGCTCCGAGCTGGCCGGGCAATTGCGCGACAAGGGCAAGATGATGGAGGCCGTCTCCGGCCGCACGCTGTCCGGTGTGCCCGATATCGGCTTGTTGCTCGTTACCACACGCGACGGCCGCCCGGTCTATGTGCGCGACCTCGCCAAGGTCGTGGTCGGCACCAGCCCGGCCGAGCATCACGTCTGGAACATCGCGCGCCATGGCAAGGGATGGAGTACCGGGCCGGCAATCACGATCGCCTTCGCCAAGCGCGCCGGCGCCAATGCCGTGGTGGTCGCCGATTCGCTGCTGCAGCGGCTTCAGACACTCCAAGGCAATCTGATCCCGGGCGACGTGCATGTCGAAGTCACGCGCGACTACGGCAAATCGGCCAATGACAAGGCCAATGAACTTCTGTTCCACCTGGCGCTGGCCACCATTTCCATCGTCCTTCTGATCGGTTTCGCCATCGGCTGGCGCGAGGCCGGTGTGACGCTGATCGTGATCCCCACCACGATCCTGCTCACCCTCTTCGCCGCCAATGTGATGGGTTACACCATCAATCGCGTCAGCCTGTTCGCGCTGATCTTCTCCATCGGCATATTGGTCGACGACGCCATCGTCGTGGTCGAGAACATCGCCCGGCACTGGGCGATGAACGATCAGCGAAGCCGTATGCAGGCCGCCATCGAAGCGGTGGCCGAAGTCGGCAATCCCACTGTCGTCGCCACGCTCACTGTGATTGCCGCGCTGCTGCCGATGCTGTTCGTCTCCGGCATGATGGGCCCTTATATGGCGCCGATCCCGGTTAATGCCTCGGCGGCCATGCTGTTCTCCTTCTTCGTCGCCATGGTGATCGCGCCATGGGCGCTTCTGCGCTTTGCCGGCAAGGGCACGGGCGAACCATCCGGCGAACATCACACCGAAGGCCGGCTGGGCGCGTTTTACCGGCGCATTGCCACGCCCATCGTCGCTTCGAAGAAGAGCGCCAAGCGCTTCCTGCTCTATGTCGCCCTGGCCACGGTTGCGGTCTGCATGCTGTTCGTGACCGAGACGGTGACGGTCAAGCTTCTGCCCTTCGACAACAAATCCGAGCTCGAAGTGATCATGGATTTGCCGGAGGGCGCGACCGTCGAGGACACCTCGCAGGCACTGTTCGAGGCCGCTCGCGCCACCGAGCAGTTGCCCGAGGTCAAGTCGCTTCAGGTCTATGCCGGCACGCCCGCGCCGTTCAATTTCAACGGTCTCGTGCGGCACTATTATCTGCGCACCCGGCCGGAGATGGGCGAATTGCAGGTCAACCTCTATGACAAGGCGGATCGCGACCGCGAGAGCCATGCTATCGCCATCGACCTCAGAAAGCGCCTCGACAAATTGAAGATGCCGAAGGGCACGGTGATGAAGGTGGTCGAAGTGCCGCCCGGACCGCCGGTGCTGGCCACGCTCCTGGCCGAGATCTACGGCCCCGACATCAAGACGCGCCGCGCCGTCGCCAGCGAGGTCGAAAAACTGTTCAAGAAGGTGCCCTACATCGTCGATGTCGACAATTCGTGGGGGCAGCCGCGTCCGCAGCTTCGCATCACCATCGATCAGGACAAGCTCGAATATTTCGGCGTCGAGCAGTCGGATGTCTACAACACAATCAATGCCCTTCTGGGTGGCCAGCTCGTCGGCTATTCGCATCGCGGCGCGGACCGCAACCCGATCCGCATCGTCGTGCGCGAACCCAAAAGCGATCTCACCTGGAACGAGAAGCTGGCCTCGACGCCGGTGCCCGCCAATGCGCTTCCCGGCAGCAAGGCCGTGGTCGAACTGGGCGAACTCGTCCATGTCACGCAGGAAAAGGGCTCGCCCGTCATCTTCCGGCGCGACGGCCATTATGCCGACATGGTCACGGCCGAGATGGCCGGCGAATATGAGGCACCGATCTACGGCATGCTGGCGGTGGACAAGCTGATCCGCGAGCATGATTGGGGCAGGCTGAAGCCGCCGCGCATTCTGTTCCACGGCCAGCCCGCCGATGTGCGCACGCCTTCCATGCTGTGGGACGGCGAATGGGAAGTCACCTATGTCACCTTCCGCGATATGGGCGCGGCCTTCATCGTCGCGTTGCTCGCGATATATGTGCTGGTGGTGGCGCAGTTCAAAAGCTTCAAGCTGCCGCTGGTGATCCTGACGCCGGTGCCGCTGACGCTGATCGGCATCGTGCTCGGCCATTGGCTGTTCGGCGCCCCCTTCACGGCCACCTCCATGATCGGCTTCATCGCGCTCGCCGGGATCATCGTACGCAATTCGATCTTGCTGGTGGATTTCATCCGACATGGCGCGAACGAAAGCGGCAAGACCTTGCGCGAGGTGCTGCTCGATGCCGGGGCCACGCGCTTCCGCCCGATCCTGCTCACCGCGCTGGCGGCGATGATCGGAGCGGCGACGATCCTCTCCGATCCCATCTTCCAGGGGTTGGCGATCTCGCTGCTGTTCGGCCTGGCGTCGTCCACCATGCTGACGGTGCTCGTCATTCCGGCCATCTATGTCTGGCTGCGCGATGCCGATGCACCCGTTGTCACGACGCCGGAGAACTGATCCCCGGGGGGTGCCGCAAAAATTTTTACGAACAATTATCTTGCGTAATTGAACCGCGATTTCGGGGACATTCGTGCGCCGGTTCGTTCTCCTTCTCAAGTCGCCATGCACAACAGGCTCCGGTCCGTGGCTGCATGGCGACGCCACGGATGGACGGTCCGCACTTGCGATATGGGGCGCATTGCGGCGATGTCCAGAGCGGGCAAAGCAATTGGCGCAGCGTTGTGGCCACTCCGCCACACGGGGATAAGGTCGCGCGCGCTTGACACCCGGCGCCGGGGATGGACGAGTTGTTTGCGGCAGATATTGGCGGGTGGCGAGCATGAACGGCGCGGAATCTCTGGTGCGGACGCTGGTGGATTCGGGGGTGGAGGCGTGTTTCGCCAATCCCGGCACCTCGGAGATGCATTTCGTCACCGCGCTCGATTCGGTGCCCGGCATCCGCCCGGTGCTGTGCCTGTTCGAAGGTGTGGTGACGGGCGCGGCCGATGGCTATGGGCGCATGGCCGAAAAGCCGGCCGCGACGCTGCTGCATCTCGGCCCCGGTTTCGGCAATGGCTGGGCCAATCTCCACAATGCCCGCCGCGCGGCGACGCCGCTGCTCAATATCGTCGGCGATCACGCCACCTATCACGCCCAATATGATGCGCCGCTCGCCTCGGATGTGACCGGGCTGGCGCGCACCGTGTCCGGCTGGGTTCATTCCTCGGTCAGCCCGCGCACGGTGGCGGCCGATGGCGCGCGCGCGGTGCAGGCGGCGATGGCCGCGCCCGGTCAGATCGCGACCCTGATCCTGCCGGCCGATACCGCCTGGCTCGAGGCCGAAGGGCCTTCGCCGGCGCTGCCGGTACAGGGGCCGGCGCCGGTATCGTCCGACGCGGTGGATCGCATCGCCAAGGCTTTGAAGACCGGCAAGCGCACGGCGATCCTGATCCGCGGCGCCGCGCTCAAGGAAAAGGGCCTCAAGGCCGCCGGCCGCATTGCGGCGGCTTCGGGTGCGCGGCTGATGTGCGATACCTTCGCGCCGCGCCTGCAACGCGGCGCGGGCCGCGTCGCCGTCGAGCGCATTCCCTATTTTGCCGAGCAGATCGTCGATTTCCTCGCCAATGTCGAACAGCTCGTCCTGGTTGGCGCCAAGCCGCCAGTGTCCTTTTTCGCCTATCCGGAGAAGCCGAGCTATTGCGCGCCGGAAACCTGCGAGATGCTTTATCTCGCGCACCCGCATGAGGATGGCGTGGCCGCGCTCGAAGCAGTGGCCGAGGTCCTGAATGCGCCGAAGGAACCGGGGGGAATCATGCCGCTCGACAAGCCGGCGCTGCCCTCCGGCAATTTTGACCAGTTTTCCATCGGCCAGGTGATTGCCCATTACCTGCCCGAGAATGCGATCGTTTCGGATGAAGCGGCCACCAATGGCATCGGCACTGCGATTGCGACGGTGAAAGCCGCCCCACACGATCATCTGTCGCTGACCGGTGGTTCCATCGGCCAGGGGCTGCCGCTGGCCACCGGCGCCGCGGTGGCCTGCCCGGACCGCAAGGTGGTGTGCCTGCATGGCGATGGCGGAGCGATGTACACCGTGCAGGCGCTTTGGACCCAGGCGCGTGAGAAGCTCGATGTCACCACGGTGATCTTCGCCAACCATTCCTATGCGATCCTGAATGTGGAGTTGGCTCGTGTCGGCGCGTCCAATCCCGGCCCGCGCGCCCTGTCGATGCTCGATCTGCACAACCCGGAACTCGATTTCGTCTCGCTGGCCCGCGGCATGGGCGTCGAGGCCACCCGCGCCGGGACCATCGAGGAGTTCGCGGCGCAATTCGCCAGCGCCATGGCGTCCAAGGGGCCACGCCTGATCGAGGCGGTGCTGTAGCTGCGCTCGAGGGCGACAGGCCCTGGCCACAAAATTTTTGTGGATTTAGCCTTCTGACATCGGTGTAACGGCGGGTCCATTTCGCCGCATCCCGGGCTCCAATTGATCTAGATCATGGGGTGTGCGCGGTCCTTTGCCCATATGACGACGAGTTCATCTTGGGGGCCGCCATTGTCGTCATTTGAGATCATGTCCGCCGCTGAAGGCGCCAGCCTCGTCGGCTGGGAAGCCTATTGCGCCGGCGCGCGGCGCGGCGCGCAAAGCGATCCGTACGCTGCCGCAACGTCCTGTCCATCACCGACCCAGTCCGCGCGCGAGTCGCGCCGGCAGGCCACTGAGGGGGCACATCATGCAGCCAGCTGCTGTGAAGAATAATCCGCGCATCGATCTGATGCTGATCCCGGGATTGATGATCCTGGGCTTCTTCACGGCGGTCTATGTCGCGGCCCAGTCGCCCGACTGGCGCATGGTCGTGCAGGCCTGGACCTTCATCGCCTGCGTGGCCGGCGTGGGGATCTGGTTCCTGCGCCGTTATGGCGACGGCATCCCGGAAGACGATACCTCCACCTATGCCAATGGCGTCATCAAGGCGGGGATGATTGCCTCCATGTTCTGGGGGCTCGCGGGCATGCTGGTGGGCATCATCATCGCCTTCCAGCTGTCCTTTCCGCACCTGATGTATTTCCCGGACCTGCCCTTCACCAATTTCGGCAGGCTCCGGCCGCTGCACACCTCGGCGGTGATCTTCGCCTTTGGCGGCAATGTGCTGATCGCAACCTCGTTCTACGTCGTGCAGCGCACCTGCAAGGCGCGGCTGGCGGGCGGCGCCTGGCCGTGGTTCGTGTTCTGGGGCTACAACATCTTCATCGTGCTGGCCGGCACCGGCTATCTCGAAGGCATCACGCAGAGCCGCGAATATGCCGAACCGGAATGGTATGCGGACATCCTGCTGACCGTCGTCTGGGTCACCTATCTGTTCGTGTTCCTGGGAACGCTGTGGAAGCGCAAGGAACCGCACATCTATGTGGCGAACTGGTTCTACCTCGCCTTTATCGTCACCATCGCGATGCTGCACATCGTCAACAATCTGGCGGTGCCGGTGTCGTGGATGGAGGTCAAGAGTTTCTCGCTCTTCTCCGGCGTGCAGGATGCGCTGGTGCAATGGTGGTACGGCCACAATGCCGTCGGCTTCTTCCTGACGGCCGGCTTCCTCGGCATCATGTATTATTTCGTGCCCAAGCGGGCCGAGCGACCGATCTATTCCTACCGCCTGTCGATCGTCCACTTCTGGACCCTGATCTTCATCTATATCTGGGCCGGCCCGCATCATCTGCTCTACACGGCGCTGCCGGGCTGGGTGCAGACGCTGGGCATGACCTTCTCGATCATGCTGTGGATGCCCAGCTGGGGCGGCATGATCAACGGGCTGATGACGCTCTCCGGCGCATGGGACAAGCTCAGGACCGATCCCGTTCTGCGCATGCTCGTCGTCTCGGTCGCCTTCTATGGCATGTCGACCTTCGAAGGGCCGGTCATGTCGATCAAGACGGTCAACGCGCTCTCCCATTACACCAACTGGACCATCGGCCACGTGCATTCCGGCGCGCTGGGCTGGGTCGGCTTCGTCAGCTTTGGCGCGATCTACTGCATGGTGCCGTGGCTGTGGAAACGCCAACGGCTCTATTCGATGCAGCTGGTCGAATGGCACTTCTGGACCTCGACCATCGGCATCGTCTTCTACATCACTTCGATGTGGGTTGCCGGCATCATGCAGGGCCTGATGTGGCGCGCCTATAACGATTACGGCTTCCTCGAATATTCCTTCGTCGAAACCGTGCAGGCGATGCATCCCTATTATGTGATCCGTGCGCTCGGCGGCGTGCTCTACTTCGCCGGCACCGTGATCATGGCCTACAACATCTGGCGCACGATCCGCGGCGATGTCCGCGGAGCGGAGCCGATCGCGACACCGCATCCGGCCTCCGCGCCGGCCGCCGCGGCCACGGCGTAAAGGAGCGCATCCGATGTTCGAGAAACATGACATCATCGAGCGCAACTCCATGCTGCTGCTCATCGGCATTCTGGTCGTGGTTGCGATCGGGGGCATTGTCGAGATCGCACCGCTGTTCTGGGTGCAGGCGACCATCGAGAAGGTACAGGGTATGCGGCCCTACACCCCGCTCGAACTGGAAGGGCGCGACATCTATGTGCGCGAGGGTTGTTACCTCTGCCACAGCCAGATGATCCGCACCCTGCGCGACGAGGTCGAACGCTACGGCCATTACAGCCTCGCCGCCGAGAGCATGTACGATCATCCCTTCCAGTGGGGTTCCGAGCGCACGGGGCCGGATCTGGCACGGGTCGGCGGCAAATATTCCGACGAATGGCAGCGCGCGCATCTCGCCGATCCGCGCTCGGTCGTCCCGGAATCTGTGATGCCGCCCTACGTCTTCCTCGAGAAGACGCCGCTGGACTATCGCGACATCGCCCTGCAGCTGAAGGCCAATCGCGATGTGGGCGTGCCCTACACCGATGCCGACATCAAGAACGCCAGGGCCGACCTGGAAGCCCAGGTCAATCCGGATAGCGACGATGTCGCGGGACTGCAGACGCGCTATGGCGGCAAGATCAATGTGCGCGACTTCGACGGCAATCCCAAGACAATCACCGAAGCCGATGCGCTGATCGCCTATCTGCAGATGCTGGGCACGCTCGTCGACTTCTCGAAATACCACGCCAGCGCGCCCGGCAACGAAAGGTAATCGTTATGGACGGAGCTATCTCCTATCACGAGATTCTCGAATTCACGCGCAGCTGGGATGTCGTCTATTTCCTGGTCGTGTTTGCGGGTGCCTGCGTCTATGCGCTGTGGCCTTCCAACAAGAAGAAGTTCAGCGAAGCGGCCATGATTCCGCTGCATGACGACGAGGATGTGTGATGGCCACGAACAAGGAAGTCGATAACGTCTCGGGCACAGAGACGACCGGCCATGAATGGGACGGGATCAAGGAGCTGAACACGCCGCTGCCACGCTGGTGGCTGACCGTGTTCTATGCCTGCATCGCCTTTGCCGTCGGGTACTGGGTCCTGATGCCGGCCTGGCCGACGCTTCACGGCTATACCCATGGCTTGTTGAACTATTCCCAGCGCCGGGAAGTCATGGCCGAGGTGCATCAGCTTCAGACCCAGCGCCAGGCCGAGGCGGCCGACCTTTCCAAAGTGTCCATGGCCGCCATCGTCGCCAATCCGAAGCTGCTGCAATTCGCGCTGGCCGAGGGCAGGTCGGTGTTCGGCGACAACTGCGCGCCCTGCCATGGCTCCGGCGCCCAGGGTGCCCGGGGCTACCCCAATCTCAATGACGACGATTGGCTCTGGGGCGGAACGCTCGCGGATATCCAGCATACGATCACGGTCGGCGTCCGCTCGACCAGCCCGGATACGCGCCAGTCGCAAATGCCCGCTTTTGGCCGCGATGCGATCCTGAAACCGGCACAGATCAATGATCTGACCGAATATGTGGTCCATCTTTCGGGCCGTGAGGCGGATGCGGCGGCCGTGGCGCGCGCCAAACCGCTGTTTGAGACCAATTGCGCGGCCTGCCATGGGCCGGACGGGAAGGGCAACCGCATGTTCGGCGCCCCCAATCTGACCGATCAGGTCTGGCTCTACGGCCCCAAACGGGCCGATATCCACGACCAGATCGTCAACGGCCATGGCGGGGTGATGCCGACCTGGGCAGGTCGCCTGTCGCCGGAGACCATCAAGTCGCTGGCGGTTTACGTCCACAGCCTGGGCGGCGGCGAATAACAGAAGGAGTGACGGCGGGCGCGCGCGTATCGCGTGACCCGCCATAAACATCATGGACGCGTCAACCGAGACCGGCACGAAGACGCACACCGTCATCGACAATCTGGCAGCCGAGGGCGTCCAGCGTTCCGACGCGCAGGCCGTCAACGCCGCGAGCCAGCGGCAGTTCTATGCCGCGCGCGTGCCGATCTATCCCAAGCTCGTGCATGGCGGCTTCCGCAAGCTCAAATGGGCGGTGATGCTCGTCACGCTGGGCATCTATTATCTGGTGCCGTGGATCCGCTGGGATCGCGGCCCGGGCATGCCGAACCAGGCCGTGCTGATCGACATGGCGCATGAGCGCTTCTACTTCTTCTTCATCGAGATCTGGCCGCAGGAAGTCTATTACATCACGGGCCTTCTGATTCTGGCTTCGCTCGGCATCTTTCTCGCCGCCGCCCTGTTCGGCCGTGTGTGGTGCGGTTACACCTGTCCGCAGACCGTGTGGACCGATCTTTTCATCGCCGTCGAACGCTGGATCGAGGGCGATCGCAGCGCCCGCATCCGCCTCGCCAAGGAGAAGATGTCCGCCTCGAAGCTTGCCAAGCGGGTGAGCAAGCACGCGGCCTGGATTCTGATCGCCATGGCGACGGGCGGCGCCTGGGTGTTCTATTTCGCCGATGCGCCGACACTGGCGCGCGAATTGGTGAGCGGCACCGCCGGCAGCTATTCTTATGCCTTTATCGGCATCCTGACCTTCACGACCTATTCGCTGGGCGGGCTGATGCGCGAGCAGGTCTGCACCTATATGTGCCCCTGGCCGCGCATCCAGGCCGCCCTGATCGACCATGAAACGCTGTCGGTGCTCTACCGCAGCGATCGCGGCGAACCGCGCGGCGTGCACAAGAAGGGCCAGCCCTGGGAAGGCCGCGGCGATTGCATCGACTGCAACCAATGCGTGGCCGCCTGCCCGATGGGCATCGACATCCGCGACGGCGCCCAGCTCGAATGCATCAATTGCGCGTTGTGCATCGATGCCTGCGACGAGGTGATGGTGAAGATCGGCCGTCCCAAGGGGTTGATCGCCTACGACACCGGCGACAATGTCGAGCGCCGCATGCAGGGCGGAAATTCGCAGTTCCGTTTCGTGCGTCCGCGCACCATGATCTATGCGACGTTGCTGGTGCTGATCGGCGGGTTGATGACCTACAGCCTGGTCACGCGCGCGACGCTCGGTCTCGACGTGTTGCGCGATCGCAACCCGACCTTTGTGCGCCTGTCCGACGGCTCGGTGCGCAACGGTTATACGCTCAAGCTGATGAACCATGCTCTGGCCCCACGCACCCTTGTCCTCACTGTCGAAGACGTCACCGGCGCCACGCTCAACGTCATCGGCATCGGTCAGGGTCATGAGATATCGGTGCCCGTCGAGGCCGACAGGGTTCATCCCTTGCGCGTTCTGGTAAAGATCGGCCCGAAAAACATCCACGCCAAATCGATGGACATGGAATTCGTGCTGACCGATCCCAAGACGGGCGAGAAGCGCGAAGTGGAAACCGTATTCCTGTCGGGAGACGAATGAGATGGCCCATGCCGAGAACCGGAAACTGACGGGCCGCGGTGTTATCGTCTGGCTGATCGCGACATTCGGCGTCGTCCTGGCGGTGAATTTCTATTTCATCTACCAGGCCGAACACACCTATCCCGGCCAGGATGTCAGCCATCCCTATCTGCAGGGCGTCGATTACAATCAGACGCTGGACGATCGCGCCAAACAGGCGCAGCTCGGCTGGTCGGCGGCCATTGGCGGCGCGCTGGCGCAGGACGGCATGGCCACCATCACGGTCACCATTCTCGACAAGGCGGGCCAGCCCGTTTCCGGCGAGGCGCTGAGCGGGTTGTTGCGCCATCCCATGGATGAAGAGCTGGATCACAAATTCGCGCTCAAAGCCGTCGGCAATGGCGTCTATGTCGGCCATGTGCCGCATGTGCAGGCCGGCCGCTGGGATGTGATCGTCGCCCGCAAGACCGCCAAGGAGGCGCCCTTCGAAGCGGAGCGCCGGCTATGGCTGCGTTGAATCCCAATCTCGGCGCAGTGCCGGCCGCGCCGCCACTCGAAGCGGTCGATCCGGCGCCCTTCGTGCGCCGCGATGGCAAGGGCGGGGCGCGGCTCGAACTTGCGGTCAAGGGTGCGCGCTGCGCCAATTGTATCGCCAAGATCGAGAAAGGCCTGGCAGAGCTCGATGGCGTCACCGATGCCCGGCTCAATCTTTCGACCGGCAAGCTTGCGGTGCGCTGGCGCGAGGCAAGCCAGCCGGCCGCGGACATTCTGCGCCGCGTGCACGATCTCGGCTATGAGGCGCGACCCTACGATCCCGAAGCCCAGCTGCGCAACGAAGACGAGGAAGGCCGCGAGCTTCTGAAGGCGCTGGCCATGTCGGGCTTTGCCGCGGCCAATGTCATGCTGCTGTCGATCTCGATCTGGGCCGGCGTCGGCGAGATGGGCGATGGCACGCGCACGCTGTTCCACTGGATTTCAGGCCTGATCGCGATTCCCGCCGCGCTCTATGCGGGGCGCATTTTCTTCCGTTCGGCGCTGAAAAGCCTTGCCGCGCATCACGCCAATATGGATGTGCCGATCAGCCTCGCCATCGTGCTGGCACTGGCGCTCAGCCTCTATCAGACAGCCATTCATGGCGAGAACGCCTATTTCGATGCGGCCGTCACGCTGCCCTTCCTGCTGCTGATCGGGCGCTATCTCGACCACATGCTGCGCCGGCGCGCCCGGTCGTCTGCGCGCGATCTTGTCGCCATGCAGGCGGTGACGGCGAACCGGCTCGATGCGGACGGTCAACCCCATGCCGTGATGGCGCGCGAGATCGCGGTCGGCGATCGCATCCTGCTCGCCACCGGCGAGCGCGCGCCGGTCGATGGCACGATCGAGGACTTCGACAGCGAAGCCGATGTCTCGCTCGTCACCGGCGAAAGCGCGCCGGTGGACGTCAAGCGCGGCACGCTTCTGCGCGCCGGTTCGATCATCACCGGCCGCGGCATCGTTTTGAAGGCCGTGGCGCGGGTCGAGGATTCGCTCGTCGCCGAACTGGCGCGTCTGCTTGAGGCGGGGCAACAGAACCGCAGCCGCTATGTGCGTCTCGCAGACCGCGCGGCTTCGATCTATGTGCCCGCCGTGCATGGGCTCGCCTTCAGCGTGTTTGTGGGCTGGCTGTTGTTCGGGGCTTCGCTCTCGACGGCGCTGACCAATGGCATCGCATTGCTCATCATCACCTGTCCCTGCGCGCTGGGGCTCGCGGTGCCGGCGGTGCAGATCGTGGCCACGGGGCGTCTCTTCAAGCGCGGCATCCTGGTGAAGTCCGGCGACGCGCTGGAACGGCTCGCCGAGATCGACACCGCCGTCTTCGACAAGACGGGTACGCTCACCATCGGCCGCCCGGTTCTGATCGATGCGAACGCGGTCGATGCGCAGATGCTGGCGATGGCCGCAAAGCTCGCCCGGGCCAGCCGCCATCCGCTCGCTCGTGCGCTGGCCGCCGCTGCCGGTATCGGTACGGTCGCCGATGGCGCGCGTGAGGTGCCGGGCTGCGGTGTCGAAGCCGTGCTGGACGGACACGCCTGCCGCCTTGGCCGCGCCGATTGGGCCGGTGCAAAGCACGGCGACGGCCATGTCAGCGAACTCTGGTTCCGCATGGGCGCCGCCGCGCCGGTTGTCTTCCGCTTCGACGATCCGCTGCGCGCCGATGCCGGACCGGCGCTCGAAGCCATCGCCGCGCGCGATGTGCGGATCGAGATGCTCTCCGGCGACCGCGAGCAGGCCGCCGAACGCATTGCCCACGCGGCGGGCGTCGCCGAATGGCGGGCCGGCGTGGACCCCAGGGAAAAAGTCAGCCGCGTCGAAGCACTCCAGGCGCAGGGCCATCGTACCTTGATGGTTGGCGACGGGCTCAACGATGCCGCCGCGCTGGCGCTCGCCCATGTCTCGATCTCGCCGGGCACCGCCGTCGATGCGACGCAGGCCGCCGCCGATATGGTGCTGCAGGGCGAGACACTGACACCGATCGTCGATGCCATCGATGTCGCGCGCCAGACGCGGCGCCGTGTGCTCGAAAATTTCGCTTTTGCCGCCGCCTACAATGCCGTGGCCGTGCCGCTGGCGGCCGCCGGTCTCGTCACGCCGCTGATCGCGGCGCTGGCCATGGCGTCATCCTCGCTGATCGTCACGCTCAATGCGCTGCGCATTCGCGCGGGAGCCAACCGATGACAGTGCTGGGCTTCCTCATCCCCGCCGCGCTGCTGCTCGGGTTGGGTGGCCTTCTGGCTTTTCTCTGGACCGTCAAAACCGGCCAGTACGAGGATCTTGAGGGTGCAGCCGCCCGCATCCTGATCGAGGACGAGGCCGACCGCATTGAGCCGGAACCGGACCCTAAGGCGCGTTCGTAACCCGGCCGATGGCCGTTCCGCGCCAACCCGTCAGCAGCCACACATGATAGCGCGTCACGACGCGGCCATTGCGTTTGCGCGTTAGCGTCGCCAGCAGATGCTCGTCCCGAAAGTCACGGGCGAGTTGTCGGGCCCGGTCGCGCCGCGGCTCGCTCACATAGAGCATCGGCTTGCGCAGCAGCAATGCGCCTGCCCTGGGCGCGGCGAGCCAGCGATAGGGCTCGTTGAGTTGCACCACCGGGCTGTGATCCGGCAGGTAAAAGGCCAGCCATCCGGTCGGTGCATAGCTCGTGGTGGCCACCGCCGCCGCGCCGGTCTGCGTTCGTAGCGCCGCAATCTCATCGGCCACGGGCTGGAAGCCGCTGGCCAGAAGGCGTGCAGTCGGATCGCGCATCGGCACGAATCCGGTCAGCGCCTGTCCATAGGCGACAGCCAGAAACAGCAGCGCCATGGGCGCCGCCCAGCGTTTGGAGAACCGCACCAGCCGCTCTGTCCAGCCCGCGCCGTTTATGTGGAGCGCGGCGGCGGCAGCGGCCATGGCGAAGGCGGGATACAGAAAGCTCGGCCAATTGCCCTGCACCCGCGCATGCAGCGCATGCTCGGCAAAGAACAGCGCGGAGGGCACGAACAGCGCCGTCAGCAGAACCGAATGCCGCCGCCACAATCCCACCGTGCCAAGAACAAAGATGAAGGGCGTCGCCAGGGCAATCTGTCCGGCCAGGAACTCGCCGAGGTAATGCGGCGCGAAATGCCCGGCGCCGGCTTTGCCGAACTGGAAGCGGAATGAGATCCAGTCATGGCTTGCATTCCACCAGATCACCGGCGCGAACAGAACAAGCGCCAGCGCGCCGCCCAAATACGGCCATGGCGTCGCGATCCAGCGCCGTCCCTCGCGCGCAAAAAACAGCCAGCAGAACGCGCCGATCCCCAGAAATGCCGCGGTGTATTTCGACAGCAGCGCAAAGCCGCCGGCCGCGCCCACGGCCAGCCACCAGCGGCCGTCGTCTGTCTCCCGCAGCTTTGCCAGCGCCAAGAGGAACAGTGCCGCGGCGAAGATCAGCGGTGCGTCGGGCGTTGCCGTCATGGTCTCGACGGTGGCCATCAATGTCAGATTGAAGAACAGGGCCGAAAGCGCGCCGGCCTGCTCGCTCTCAAACAGGATCGCGCCGCCGCGCCACACCGCCCAGCTCGCCCCCGCCGAGAACAGCAGCGGCACAACGCGCACACCGAAGGCCGTGTCGCCGAACAGAAGCGTGCCGGCGCGGATGGTATAGGCGATGACGGGCGGATGATCGTAATAGCTGAGCGCCAGATGCTTCGACCACAGCCAGTAATAGGCTTCGTCGAAGGAGAGCGGCAGGACCGCTGCCACGGCAAAGCGCAGCGCGATCAGCGCCGCAACGGCGAGTGCCATGCCGCGCGTGTCACGCAAACCGTCCGGCAATCTCACCGCGTGCGCCAGACGAAGCGGCTCGACATCGAATAGTTCCAAAGGGCGCCCATCAGCGCGCCGGCCAGGCCCGCGGCCCACCAGATCGGGCGTTCGGAATAAAGCCACGCCGCCAGCCCCACATTGGCGAGGGCCCCGGCCGCCCCGATCACACAGAAGCCGGCAAAGCCCTTCAGCATGGCCAGCCCGTGCAAGCGCCGGTCGCGATAGGTCAGAAGATTGTTGAGCACGAAATTGTTGCCCATGGCGATAAAGGTGGCGAGCGCCTGCGCGGCCGGGAAGGCCAGGCGCACCGCGATCAATCCCGTCTTCAGCATCAGAAGATGCACACCCAGCCCGGTCGTGCCCACCAGCGCGAAAATGAGAAAGCGCGGAGTGACGACGCCGAAGCTGAGTTTGGACAGCAGAAGGCCGATGAATTCCAGCCCGATGCGCACGTCGAACTTGCTCTCGCCGGCGAACCGCGTGCGGAAGCTGTAGGGCTCTTCGGCAATGCGCAAATCCGGGCCCGCTGTGGTCGCGATGTCGAGCAGGATCTTGAAGCCCTCGGGCTGCAGCGCGGCGGCATGGGCTTCGACGATCTCGCGCCGCAGCATGAAGAAGCCGCTCATGGGGTCGGACAGCTTCGTGCCGAGCAGGCGCTGCGCGGTGTCGTTGGCGATCCGGCTCAAGGCGCCGCGAGTCTTACCGAACGCTGACGAATCGCCGCCGTCGACATAGCGCGTGCCCACGACGAGATCGGTCTCGCCCGCTTCGAGATGCGCGAGCATCTTGGCCAGCAGCGTTTCGTCATGCTGCAGATCGCCATCCATCACGGCCACGAAAGGCGCGCTGGAAGAGAGAATGCCCTCAATGCAGGCCCCGGCCAGGCCCCGGCGCGCGACGCGCCTGAGGCAGCGTACCCGCCGGTTTGCGGCGCCCAGCGCCTTGGCGGCGGCGGCGGTGCCATCCGGTGAATCGTCGTCAACGACGATGATCTCCCACTGTGTGTGGGGCAGGGCGCGGGCGACCCGTTGGGCCAGCTCGGCGATATTGCGGGCCTCGTTGAAGGTCGGGATGATGATGGACAGTTCCGCCGGGGCGCCGAGATCGGCTCCGGGCTCGGTCTGTGGCGGCGATATGGCCGTCGCGACGGGGGAAATGGACATGCGAATGCGACCCAATAGAACTCGGAATATGGCCTGCGCGTGCCTGGTTCGCGCCATGAAACGGCAGCCGGGCCCCTTGCGGCGGCGCAAATGCCGCGCGACGGAAGGGTGCCGGTATGCGATACAGACAGAGTGACCATAAGCGCGTCAAGCTTGGGCCGATTGTGCATGGGGATTGCGACTTGGTATGGCCCGGCGCAGATGTGGGTTACCGAACGGTATATTCCACGTCACGGAGCGCCGCGTAATATTTGGCCGGACTATAGGCATCCGCGGAAAAGCGGGGGATCGGGTGCCGCCAACAAGGGTGACGAATGAAAATCCTGCTTGTCGAAGACGATCGTGACACCGCCGCCTATATCGGCCGCAGCCTCAAGGAACATGGCCATGTCGTGAACCAGGCCGAGACGGGCCGCGACGGGCTCTTTATGGCGACCGGCGAGCCCTATGATGTGCTGGTCATCGATCGCATGCTGCCGGGCATGGACGGGCTGGCGCTCGTCAAGGCGCTGCGCAGCGCCGAGGTCAAGACGCCGGTCCTGTTCCTGACGACCATGGGCGGTATCGACGACCGCGTCGAAGGCCTCAATGCCGGCGGCGACGATTATCTCGTCAAACCCTTCGCCTTTTCCGAACTCCTGGCGCGGCTGCAGGCGCTGTCCCGCCGTCCGCCCATGTCCGAGACGCGCACGGTGCTGCAGATCGGCGATCTCGAAATGGATCTCTTGAAGCGCCGCGTCACCCGCGGCGGCGAGAGCATCGATCTGCAACCGCGCGAATTCCAGCTTCTCGAATTCCTCATGCGCCATGCCGATCAGGTGGTCACGCGCACCATGCTGCTCGAAGGGGTGTGGGAATTCCATTTCGATCCCAAGACCAATGTGGTCGAGACGCATATCAGCCGCTTGCGCTCCAAGCTCGATCGCGGCCGCGATCACGAGCTGATCCACACCATCCGCGGTTCGGGATACAGTCTGCGTGCGCCCGCCTAGGATCGTCCGCACGGCGAGCTTCAAGCTCGCGGCGCTCTATGCGCTGATCTTCGGCGTATCGGTGATCGTGCTTGCGGCCGTCGTCTTTGTGATCTCGACCACGGCGCTCGACCGGCAGACCCGCGCCCGCATCCACTCGGAGTCACGCGAGCTGATTCAGGAGTACCGGGCCGGCGGGCTCGATCATCTGCTGTCGGTGATCCGGGCACGGCAATTGGGCCGCCTCGTCGGCGGTCTCGATTACACGGTCTATGACGGCGCCGGCCATCGCATCTACGGCACGCTGCCTCATGTGGCCACTGCCGCCGGCTGGAGCCAGATGACCGGCCCGCCAGACGGCGACGAGCCCCAGGGCGAACTCGAACGGCTCATCGTCTATTCGGTGCCGCTCAATCATGGCTATTGGCTGATGATCGGCGACGATATCGGCAAGGTCGAAGCGGTCGGCCGCCTCATCATGACAACCTTCGGTTCAGCGCTGGTGTTGATGATCCTGTTCGCGGCGGCCGGCGGCATCGCGCTCTCCATCGCCTTTCTCGGCCGCGTCGATGCCATCACCCGCACGGCCGAGGCCATTATCGGCGGCAATATCCAGCGCCGCATTCCCTTGCGCGGCACCGCCGATGATCTCGACCGTCTTGCGGCCACGCTCAACCGCATGCTCGACCGCATCACCACGCTGATGGAATCGCTGCGCCAGGTCTCCAGCGACATCGCCCATGATCTGCGCACACCGCTGGGCCGCATGCGCCAAACTCTCGATGAAGCGCGCAGCAATGCCCGCACGACCGAAGATTACGAGAAGGCCGTCGATCGCGCATTGGGCGAGGCCGACGGGCTGCTCGAAACCTTCGCCGCGCTGCTGCGCATCGCCCAGATCGAATCGGGCAGCCGCCGTGCCGGGTTCCGCACACTCGATTTGTCGGCGCTCGTCAGCTCGATCGGCCAGACCTTCGCCCCGGTTGCCGAGGATGAGGGCCGCGACCTCGACCTTGATGTGACCGGTGGGATCACAATCGAGGGTGACCGCGAACTGCTCACCCAGATGCTGGCCAATCTGATCGAAAATGCGATCCATCATGCCGGTGCGGGCGCGCATATCGCGCTTGGGCTCACCGCCGATGGCGCTGGCGCGCGGCTGTGCATCTGCGACAACGGCCCCGGTATTCCACCGGAAGAACGCGCCAATGTGCTGCAGCGTTTCTACCGGCTGGAGCGCAGCCGTACCCATCCCGGCAATGGGCTTGGCCTTGCCCTGGTCGCGGCCATTGTCGAGTTGCATGGCGCGCGCCTCGAGCTCGAGGACAACGCGCCGGGTCTTCGCGTGGCGATTCGCTTTGCGCTGCCTCCACCGGCCATGGAGGGCGCTGCGGCGACGGAATCCAGATCCGGCTTCGGCGCGGCCGATCCGCTGCCGGAGTCCGGCTGAGATACTCTTTGATGCCGATCAAGGAGGGGTCTAGCCTTCTGCCTCACTCTGGTATTGGCACAGGCGCCCGGCCAGGCGCATCAGGAGGCAGCCATGAATGTCGACCGTATGGTTTTCATCTTTGCCGGGATCATGATCCTTGTCAGCATCGCGCTGACCTTGCTTTACAGCAATTGGTGGCTGCTGCTGACGGCCTTTGTCGGCGTGAACATGATTCAGGCCGGGTTCACGAAGGTCTGCCCCGCGGCCTTCATCTTCAAGACCTTCGGCGCCAGACCTGGCAACGCCTTCGATTGAGCTAGGGATTGCCATCCGTCCTGCGGCGGATGAACTTCACCGCTTCCATCCCCGCCGCGGCCAGCGCGGTCGCCAGTGCGATGCGCGCGAAGTCGCCGGCGGCGAGTGGGGCGAACCCGAACGTCTCGCGCAAATAGCCGACATTCAGAACCGCGGTCAGAAGCAGCGTCGCCGCGCCGATCACGGCCCACAGCGCCCTGTTCGGCCGCCACAGGCTCTCGATAAGCGAGTGTGTCCAGGAGCGGTTGGTCAGCACCAGGAAAATGTTGGTGGCGACCAGCGTGACGAAGGCGATGGCGCGGGCCGCGTCGCCGCTCGTGCCCGCCGCCAGCGCCGTGCCGAACGCGCCCAACACAGCCACCAGCGCGACGATCCCCTGCAAGGCGCCGAAGACGATCTCATGGCGTCCGAACAGGGGCGCGCTGGCCGCATGCGGTTTTTGCCGCATCAAATCGTGGCCTTCCGGCTCGTTCTCGAACACAAGCGAGCACACCGGATCGATGATGAGTTCCAGAAACACGATATGCACCGGCGTGAACACGATGGGCCAGCCGGCGATCAGCGGCACCAGCGCCAGGCCCGCGATCGGAATGTGCACGGCCAGGATATAGGACAGCGCCTTGCGCAGGTTCGCGAAGATGCGCCGGCCGTGCCGGATCGCCGTCACGATGGATTCGAAGGCGTCGTCGAGCAGCACGATCGAGGCGGCTTCGCGCGCCACATCGGTGCCGCGCCCGCCCATGGCGATGCCGATGCTGGCGGCCTTGAGCGCCGGAGCATCGTTGACGCCATCGCCCGTCATCGCCACCACCTCGCCCGCCGCCTTGAGCGCGGTGACGATGCGCAGCTTCTGTTCGGGGCGCACGCGCGCGAACACCTGAATGCCCTCGATGCGGGCGGCCAGCTGGGCATCGTCGAGCGCCGCAATCTCGGCCCCGGTCATGACACCATTGGCGCCATCGATGCCGGCGGCCTCCGCAATGGCCTTGGCCGTTGCCGGATAATCGCCCGTGATCATGACGACGCGGATGCCAGCCCGCCGGCATTCGGCCACCGCCGCCGGCACCGCCGCGCGCAGCGGATCGGCGAGGCCGACAAGGCCGCGCAAGGTCAAGGCGAAGCCATGCGGATCGTCGGGCAGGGGGCCGTCGTGATGCGCCTCTGCCACGCCCAGCACGCGCAGACCGCGCGCGGCCATGGCTTCGGCTTCCGAGAGCAACGCCGCGCGGGCATCGCCCTCAAGGCGGCACAGATCGGCGATGGCCTCCGGCGCGCCCTTGGCCGCCACGCGACCGACATCCCAGACGTGGGTCACGGCCAGAAGCTCGCCAGTCAGATCATATTCGCGCAGGATCTCGCCTTGCCCGGCCTGCGGAGCCAATCGATGAAAGGCCTGTTCCATCGGATCGACGGGCGCGGGCTGGCTCGCCAGCGCTCCGGCTTCGACCAGCGCGCGCATGACCGGATCGGCGGGCGCTTCATCGCCCGTCACCGCCACCTCGTGGCCGTCCGCCCAGAGCGCGGCAATGGCCATGCGATTGACGGTCAGCGTGCCGGTCTTGTCGGTGCACAACACGGTGGCCGATCCCAGCGTTTCGATGGCGGCGGCCCGGCGCGTCAGCACGCTGTGGCGTGACAACCGCCAGGCCCCCAGTGTCAGGAACACCGTCAGCACCACCGGGATTTCCTCCGGCAGCATCGACATGGTGATGGTGATGCCGGCCAGCCCCGCCGCCAGCCAGTCGGATGTGCGCAAGCCCTGGAACAGGATCACCAGCGCGGCGACGAGCCCGCCCAGCAGCGCCATCACCCGGGTCAGGCGATAGGTCATGCGATGCAGCCGCGTCTTCTCGAATTCGATATTGACGGTGGCCTTGCCGATGCGGCCGATTTCCGATTGCGCGCCCGTCGCATCGATCATGGCGAGGCCATGGCCGCGCACGATCAGCGCCCCCGAATAGATGCGTGTCTCGTCTTCGCCGCCGCCGGGCCGTTTCGCCACGGGCACGGATTCGCCGGTGATGAGGGATTCGTCGATGGCGAGGTTCGCCGCCTCGATCACCGCGCCGTCGGCGGCCACGCGGTCGCCTTCTTCCAGCACGAGAAGGTCGCCCGGCACCACATCCCGCCCGGCGATGCGCGCGCGCTCGCCGTCGCGGATCACCAGCGCGCGCGGGCTGGTGAGATCGCGCAGCGATTTCGAGCACGCGCTCGGTTTTCTGTTCCTGATAGACGATGAGCGCGATATTGGCGCAGGCCAGCCCCGTCAGCAGCGCCGCTTCATGGATGTCGCCGAGGGCGAAATAGATCAGGCTTGCGGCCACCAGCAGCAGAAGCAGCGGCTCGCGCAACGCTTCGAGGGCGATGCGGCCGAGCGTGCGCCGCTTTGCGCCGGGCAGCGCATTGGCGCCATAGCTCTTGAGCCGTGCCGCGGCTTCGGCGCCTGTCAGTCCCGTGTGCATGATGCCGGCTGCCGTCTCACCCGTGCCTGTCTAGCCGATCCAGCGGATCTGCGGCTTGTCGCGCTCGACCGGCGGCCCCGCAAATTCGGGGTGGCCGACAATGATTGGCGCCACGGGCAGGCAATCGGCATCGAGACCGAGCGCGGCTTTGCCCTCCGGCAATTGCAACCAGCTTTGGGCAAAGCCGATCCAGCAGCTGCCCAGGCCATGGGCCACGGCCGCCAGCATCAGGTTTTCGGCGGCCAGCGCACAATCCTCGATGCCCCAGCTGCGCTCGCGCACGGCCGAGATCAGGATCAGGGCGGGCGCGTGATAGAAGATCTGGAAGTCGGGGTCGCGCAATGTTTCGGCGAGTTGATCTTCGCCGTCATCGGGCGGCATATGCTCGAGCAGATGCCGCTTGGCGCCACGCGAGACGCGATCGAGCAGTCTTTGGTCGCGCACCACCGTGAACCGCCAGGGCTGGCGGTTCATGGCGCTCGGGGCCTGGATGGCGGCTTCGATCAGCGCATGGATCAATTCGTCGCGCACCGGCTCGGCCTTATAGGCGCGGACCGCGCGGCGGCGATAGATCGCGTCCATGATCTGCATGCGACGGCCTCCAGCCTGAGCGGGCGCAGCATCGGAGCCGGCGGGCGATAGGTGTTGATCTGCCTCAATCCTGGGCCATGCGGGTGAGGCGGCAGCCGGAAGGGCGCGGCCGTCTAGGGCAGGTCGCTTTCATACTGCTCCGGGTCGTAACCCAGCGCGGCCAGGCCATCGGCCAGGAAATCGCCCAGAAGCGGCATGCCGAGCAGATAGGCCGCGGTGCGCTTGTTGTGCGCCCGGCGCGCTTCGGCGTGGAGATCGGTCCAGTCCGCTTCGCTGTTGCCGGGCTCGCGGCCCAGCCATGCCAGCGTCACCAGATCGATCTGTTCGTCGATATCGAGATCGTTGATGAAGCTGACGAGCTCTTCCTGAACCGGATCGTCGGGATTGTCTTCGAGCACCGATATCATCTTGTCGTCGGTGGCGTCCGAACTGTCGCCCGGATCGGTCAGCAAATCCTTGGCGTCGAATTCCTTGGCCTTGACGATGATATACGCGACCTTTTCGGGAGAAATGGTCAGTGCGGGTTTTGTAGTCATGGCGCCCGTCCCGTTGATTCCAATGTGCCGGCCTGGCGGGAAGATTAGGCGCGCAATGCCTGGGCGCGCTTGATCTGGCGCAAGCGCTGGCGCGGATCACGCGACATACTCTTTTCGTATGATGGCCCCGGTAATCTCACCGGCCTTGGCGTTGCGGTAAATCAAAGAGTGCCGGGGGGCGGGGGCTATTCTCTCCGGACGGTCGGCGCGGCGCGCGTTGCGACCCGAAGCGGCGAAAGCTCTGAGACTCCAGCCAGCCCCTCCCTCGTCTCGGGTTTTCGCCGCTTCTACGTTTTCCCCTCACAACAAACGAAGCATCGCCCGCACGATCCCGTGGCTGTCCGGGTGTGGCCGGATGGTGAAGCCGAGCTCGCGGCAAAGCGCCAGCATGCGGGTGTTCTCTTCCAGCACATCGCCCTCGATTTCGCGCGTGCCGCGTGTCTTCGCGCAGGCGATCAGCCGGTCCATCAGCAGGCGGCCGAGCCCGCGCCCCTTCAAATTGCTCAGCACCGAGATGGCGAATTCGGCGCGGATATTGTCAGGATCGGTGGAGATGCGGCTGACCCCCACGAGTTCGCCTGTCTTGCGGTCGATCAGCACGAAGGCCATTTCGCGGTCGTAATCGATCTGCGTCAGGCGCGCGAGGAGGCTCGGCGGCAGCTCGCGCATCGGCGTGAAGAAGCGCAGGCGCACATCCTCGGGCGAAAGCTGCGCGAACATATGCTCCAGCGCGGGCCCGTCCTCGGGGCGGATGGGGCGCAGCAGCATTTCGCCCATGCCCTCGATATGCTCGTGATGTTCGAGCTCCTTGGGATAGGAGGGGATGGAGAAGCGCTGGCTCCGCGCTCCGGCTTCCGCCTTCACCAGCCGCACCCGCGCATCGAGTGCGATCACGCCCTGGGCACCGGCCAGAAGCGGATTGATGTCGAGTTCCGCGATCTCGGCGAAATCGGCGACGAGCTGCGACAGCCGCACCAGCGTCAGCGCGATGGCGTCAATGTCGGCCGGCGGCACATCGCGATACCCCAGAAGCTGCTTCCACACCCGCGTGCGGCTCATCATCTCGCGCGCCAGCGTCAGGTTGAGCGGCGGCAGCGCGAGCGCCTTGTCGTCGATGACCTCGGCCGCCGTGCCGCCGCGCCCGAACAGGAGGAACGGGCCGAACTGCCTGTCGACCGCCATGCCCAGGATCAATTCGCGCGCATCTGTGCGCTGGATCATCTCCTGCACGATGAAGCCTTCGAGCCTCGCGCCCGGCGCAGCCTTGGCCACGCGCGCGCGCATGGCTTCGGCCGCCTTCTCCACGGCCTCGGGCGAGGGCAGGCCCAGGATCACGCCGCCGACATCGGATTTGTGGGTGATGTCGGGCGAGAAGATCTTGAGCGCGATCTTGCCGCCGAGCTCGCGCGCATAGTCCGCGGCTTCGGCCTCATTGGCCACGATCTTCGAACGCACATTGGCGATGCCATAGGCGTCGAGCAAGGCGTGCACATCCGGCTCGTCCAGCCAGCCTTCGCCTTTGGCGAGCGACGTCTCGATGATTTTGCGCGCAGCTGCTTCATCGGGCGTGAAGTCTTCGGGCAGCGAGGGCGGCACTTCCATCAGATTCTTCTGACCGCGATTGTAGCCGACCAGATAGGAGAAGCCGCGAATCGCCTTGTCGGGCGTGTCATAGGCGGGAATGCCGGCGGCCGCGAAAATGCCATGCGCCTCCTCGGCCGTGTCCGATCCCAGCCAGCTGGCAAAGACAGGTTTGTGCTTGCCGCGCACGGTTTCGGCCACGGCTTTCGCCGCATCGACGCTGGAGGCCACGGCCACCGGGCAGTTCAGCACCAGAATGGAATCCGTGGCGGGCGTTTCCAGCAGCGCTTCCAGCGCGTCGGCATAGCGCTTGGGCGAGGCATCGCCGATAATGTCGATGGGATTGCCATGGCTCCAGGTCGCCGGCAGCACCTTGTCGAGCTTCGCGCGGGTATCCTCTTCAATCGGGGCCAGCACGCCGCCATGGTCGAGCAGCGTATCGGTGGCGAGCACGCCGAGCCCGCCGCCATTGGTCACGATCAACAGCCGGTCGCCGCCGAGGCGCACGGGCCGCGCCAGCGTCTCCACCGCATCGAACACCTCGTCGAGGTCGCGCACGCGCAAGATGCCGGTGCGCAGGAAGGCCGCATCATAGATCGCGTCGACGCCGGCCATGGCGCCGGTGTGGGAACTCGCCGCCTTGGCCGCGGCGGCATGGCGCCCCGCCTTGATGGCGATGACGGGCTTCAGCCGCGCCGCCGCCCGCGCGGCGGACAGGAATTTGCGCGCCTGGGTGATGGTCTCGATATAGAGCAGGATCGAATGGGTGTTCTGATCCATCGCCAGATAATCGAGCATGTCGCCGAAATCGACATCGGTCATGTCGCCCAGCGAGACCAGATGCGAAAAGCCGATGCCGCGCGCGCTCGCCCAATCGAGGATCGTCGTCAGCATGGCGCCCGATTGCGCCACGAAGGCGACGCCGCCCTTCTTCGATGGTACCGGCGCAAAGGACGCGTTGAGCCCCGCCGCCGTCGAAAGAATGCCTAGGCAGTTCGGCCCGATCACGCGCAGCAGCGAAGGCTTGGCCGCATCGAGCACGGCCTGTTCCAGTGCCTTGCCGTCGGCCGTGCCCAGCTCGTTGAACCCCGCCGTGATGACGACCGCGCCCTTGGTGCCGCGCTTGCCGAGATCGGCGACGATGCCGGGCACCGTCTTGGGCGGCGTGCAGATCACGGCGAGATCCGGCGTCATGGGAAGGCTGGCGACATCGGGATAGGCCAGCATCCCGGCGACGGAAGGATGAGCCGGATTCACCGGCATGATCGGCCCATCGAACCCGCCGCCAAGCAGATTGCGCGCCACCACATGGCCGACCGAACCCGGCCGGTTGCTGGCGCCGATCAGCGCCACGGATTTGGGATGGAACACGGCGTCGAGATTGCGGATCGACATGAATTCAGCTCTCCGGCGTTGCGGTCAGATGGTTCAGCACATCCCGGGCGATGCGCTCGGGCGTGCCGGCGGCATCGATCTTGGTCCACCCTGTCGGCGCCGCGATTTTCGCGATCTGTCTTTTGAGAACCGCCTCGGTCGCATCGGAGGCATCGCCGCGGCGCGCGCCGATGCGCTTTGCCAGTATAGCAGCATCGGCGGTGAGCCACAGCCCGTCGAAGCGCACGCCGGCGGCTTTCGCTATTGCCGCGATCTCCATGCGCTCGTCTTCGGTGCCATACACCGCATCCATGACGACAGCATGTCCGGCCTCTAATATGCGGGCGGCTGTTTCGGCCATGGCGTGGAACACACGCGCGTTCATCTGCGGCGCATAGGCGCTTTCGGGCAGGCGGGTGGTTTCGGGAACACCCATCAAGCGCTTGCGCGTGACGTCGCTTCTCAGGATCACCGCGCCCGGCGCTGCCCCGATCTGCGGCGCCACCAGCCGCGCGATCGTGGTCTTGCCCGTGCCGGACAATCCGCCGATCACGCCAAGCCGTGGCGGCGGCGGCGACAGGAAGTTTAGCGCCAGCGTCAGATAGGTCTTTCCGTCTTCAATTGCCGTCTCATTGTCGGTCGCCCGCGCGCGGCTGATGGCGACATGGGCGCGGATGCCCGCCCGGCAGGCGAGAAACAGCGGCAGCGCCGCCAGCCCATCATAATCACCGGTGATTTCGAGATAGCGACTCAAGAGCGCTTGCGCCAATGGCCGCGCCCCGTGGCGGATCAGATCCATGACGAGGAAGGAGAGATCGTAGAGCACGTCGATCGAGGCGAAAGCATCTTCGAACTCGATGGCATCGAACAGGGTCGGTTTGCCATCCAGCAGGAACACATTGTCGAGATGAAGATCGCCATGGCAGCGGCGCACGCGGCCCTGCTTCGCGCCGCGCATCGAGCAGCGGGCCCAGCCGTTTCAGCATCGTTTTGCTGGCCTGCACGTAACATTCCACATCGCTGCGGGCGAAGGGCGCATCGATCATGGTTTCGAATTCAGCCGCGTTCTCGCCGATCACGCCCGCCATGCCGTCCGCGCCGCCGAAATCCGGTGCCGGCTCGGCGCTCTCATGAAAGCGGGCCACGGTTTCGGCCAGGCCCCGCATCAGCTCCGGCGTCAGCCTGCCGGCGTCGCACAGCCGTCCGAACAGCGTCTCCTGATCGAAGCGGCGCATGACGACGACATGGTCACGCGCGGCAAACGCCTCATCCGGCCCGAAGCGCAACTCCCCGTCGATTCCCTGCAGGATCGAGCGCACCTCAAGATAGATTTCCGGCGCGATGCGGCGATTGATCTGAAGCTCGCGCTCGCACATCGCCTTGCGCTTCTCGGGCGTCGAATAATCCATGTAGGGAAATTTGATGGCGCGTTTGAGCTTGTAGGCCCTGTCGCCGATCAGGAAGACGATGGCGCCATGGGTTTCCACACGCTCGATCTTCGCGCCAGGCAGGCCGTAATGCTCCGGCCGGGAGAGGAACTGGATCACAGCCTGCTGGTCATCCGTCACGATCGCGCGCGTCGTCATGGGCCGAGCCTGCCACAGGTGCGGGCGCGCCGCGACCCGTTCAGAAATGTTTGGCGAAAGTTGCGCGCACGGTGTCGAAGTGGCGCGCGATCACATCGGCGCGGATGCCCGGCACGATGCCGCCGAAATGGATGTGATCGAGCCGGGTGAGCCCGGAAAGCGTCGCCAGATAGGTGTCGAACAGTGCGCATTCCGCCTCCCAGGCGCCGCTTTGGTGCACCCATTCGGTGGGCGCGCCGGAGGCGGTGAAGCTCAGCATCTTCTTGCCGGTCAGAAGCGGCCGGTTGCCGTCGCCATTCGGCCCATAGGCGAAGCCGAAGCCGAACACGCGCTCGATATAGCCTTTCAGGATTGCCGGCGGCGTGTTGATCCAGAACGGATAGACGAAGACGAACACATCCACATCGCCCAGCGCTGCACGCTCCGCCTTTACATCATCGCCTGGCGCAAAGCCCTTGCGCCCGGCGATTTCGCTCGCTTTCAGCAGCGGATCGAAGCCCATCGCATAAAGATCGCGCAGCGAGGCGGTATGACCCTTGGCCGTGGCCGCCTCGCAATAGGTGCGGGCGATGGACAGCGTGAAACTGTCCGGGTCGGGATGGGCCGCGATCACAGCATGTTTCATGGGTTGCTTCCGCTCCTGACGCTGCGCACGCCCTCGGCCAGGAGCATGCTGACATCGATGGCGTTGCTGGCGTGGCCAATGGTGTTCGCCGTTACGATGCGCCCGGCGCCCGCCGCCTTCAAGGCATCATAGGCGCCTTGCGCGAACACGGCATGAACGCCAACGCAAGTGGCGGGTTTCATCTTGGCATCGGCCAGATGGCCCAGTGTCTCGGCCATGGTGCGGCCGGTGGAGATGATGTCGTCCACCAGAACCGGCGTTTTCTCGCGCCAGCGCTCCACATCGGGGATGGACACTTCGACATCGCGGTCGCCATGGCGGATCTTGGTCAGCACCAGGAAGGGCTTGCCCGCATCCCTGGCCACGGCCTCCACCCATTGCGCGCTTTCGGCATCCGGCCCCACCAGCACGGCATCGGGCACATTGTCGGCGATCCATCCGGCCATCAGTCTGGCGGCATGCATGGCGCGCGCGGGGATTTCGTAGATCTGTTCGAGGTGGTGGATGCGGTGCAGATGCGGGTCCACCGTCACCAGCCAGTCGAAGGCGCGCGAAATCAGCCCGGCGAAGATCGGCGCCGTCACCGCATCGCCATCCTCGAAATGCCGGTCCTGGCGCATATAGGCGAGATAGGGCGCCACCAGCCCCACGCCGCTGGCGCCCAGTTCGCGCGCGGTCTGCGCGGCGAAGGCCAGCGCCAGGAATTTCGCATCCGGCCGGTCGAGCGTGCAGACGAGGATCACCGCGCGCCCCGCCACGTCGTCGGCAAAGCGCAGATGCGCCTCGCCATCGGGAAAGTGGCGAAGGTCCAGCCGCCCGACATCGGCGGCCAGTGCCGCGGCCAGCCGCGCCGTCATGTCGTCATTGCCGGGCAGGGCGAAAAGCAGCGCGCTCATTGGATCGCGATCCCCACAATGTCGAGATTGCTCATTGCATAGTTGAGCGCATAGGCCAGTTCGCCCGGTGCCTCGGAATGGATCGTATAGGTCGGCTCGCCCTCGACGATGCGATCGCCGATGCGCACATGGATTTCGACGCCCGCCGCCCGATCGTCCGGCGCGCCGGCCAGCTTGGCCACTTTCGCGAGGCGGCGATTGTCGATGCGGTCGATCATGCCGGTGCGGTCCGCCACCATCACGTGGCGATGTTCGGCCACGGGCGGGGTGCGCATGCCGCCCTGCGCTTTGCAGATGGCCTGGAATTTGCGCCAGGCTTGGCCGCTCGAGAGGATATGCGCGGCCAGCGTGTGGCCGTCGCCATCCTGCGCGGCCCCGCCCATTTCGAGAAGATTGCCGGCCAGCACCACCGCATGATCGCGCAGATCGGCGGGCGCATCCGGCGCGCGCTGCAGCACGGCCAGCACATCGCGCGCTTCGAGCGCCGGGCCAATGCCGCGGCCCACAGGCTGGGTGCCGTCCGATTGCACCGTGCGCACATGAAGCCCGAAGGCGCGCGCGACCTCGGTCAAACTATGGGCCAGGCTCTCCGCGGCTTCATGGCTGCGCACCTTCGCGGTCGGCCCCACCGGCAGGTCGAGCACCAGATGGGTCGAACCGGCTGCGATCTTCTTCGACAGGATCGAGGCGACGAGTTGGCCCTCGGCATCGAGATCAAGCACGCGCTCGACACGGATCAACACATCGTCGGTCGGCGACAGCTTCACCGCCCCGCCCCAGACGATGCAGCCACCTTCCTGCTCCACCACCTTGCGCATCTTCTCGATGCTGAGTTCGACCGGCGCCAGCGTTTCCATCATGTCCGCAGTGCCGGCGGGCGAGGTGATGGCGCGACTGGAGGTTTTGGGAATCGTCAACCCCGCGGCCGCCACCATGGCGACGACCAGTGGCGTCGTGCGATTGCCCGGCAGCCCGCCGACGCAATGCTTGTCGACGATCGGCGTGCGGCCCCAATCGATGCGCTCGCCAACATCCACCATGGCGCGCGTCAATCCGGTCATCTCTTCGAGGTCGAGCGAATTGGCCGCGCAGGTGGTGATGAAGGCCGACAGGTCGATATTCATGTAACGCCCGGCGGCGATGTCGTGCACGATTTCCCGGAAGGCGTGGTCGCCCAACTTGTGGCCATAGACCTTGCTGCGCACATGGCTGAAGGATTCGAGTGGCGGGGGATGGCTCACCGTGACCGGGCTGCCCGCTTTGAGCTTCAGCTTGGCCCAGGGATATTCCGACAGGCCGATCTCGCCATCGCCCAGCATGTCGGCGGCCACGACATAAAGCGTCGCCACGATGGAGGTGTTGCCATGTGTGATGAGCACGCTGTTCTGCGAGGAGAAGCCTTCCGAGCGGCAGACATGGCAGTCGGCGCGCATATAAACCTGGGCTTCGTGCAGCGTCTCGATGCCCATGCGCCTGGCGGCCAGCCGGTTATGTCCGTTGGCCGGCGCCACGCGGCGCACGGCCTGCTCGGATTTGGCGTTCATGCGAGATCGACTTCCTGGCGATGTTCGGGCGCGCTCACGCTCCAGCCCAGTTCTTCATGGATGCGCAGGCGCAGCGCATCGGCCGCCTCCGGCTCGCCATGGACGACGAAGGTGTGCTTGGGCGGGCGCTTGAAATTTCCGAGCCAGCCCATGGTCTCGTCGGCATCGGAATGGGCCGAGAGCATGTCGAGATCGGCAATTTCGGCGCGGATCGGCACATATTGGCCATGGATCTTCACCGCTTTCGCACCGGCCAGCAGTTTGGCGCCGCGCGTGCCGCCGGCCTGGTAGCCGGCAAACATGATCAGGCTGCGGCGGTCGGGGCCATAGGCCTTGAGGTGATGCAAAACGCGCCCGCCGGTCGCCATGCCGCTGGCCGAGATGATGACCTTGGGCATGGCCGCGCGGTCCAGCTCCTTGGATTCGTCCGGCGTGTGCACATAGGTCGCCACGTTGAAGGCCTCGTCCGTCTCGGCCTTGCTCATCTTGTGGTCGTCGGGATGGGCCTCGAAGATGTTGCTGGCGTTAATCGCCATCGGGCTGTCGAGGAAGACCGGAACGTCGGGAATGCGCTTGGCCTTCTTCAGGCGATGCATATAGACGAGCAGCATCTGCGCCCGTCCGACGGCGAAGGACGGGATGACGACCGTGCCGCCGCGCCCGGCCGCGCGCCCGATGGCTTCGGCCAGCATGTCCTCGGGGTTCGCGTCGCCATGTTTGCGATTGCCATAGGTCGATTCGACCAGCAGGTAATCGGCCTCTTCCACCGGCTCGGGCGGGAACATGGTGGGATCGTTGGGCCGTCCCAGATCGCCCGAGAACACGATTTTGGTGCCGTTCGCATCGAGCGCGATCACGGCGGCGCCGAGAATGTGGCCGGCGCGCAGGAAGCGCGCCTCCACACCCTCCCACAGCCTTTGCGGCTTGTGGAACGGCACCGGCGCGAAGCTCTTCAGCGCGTTGCGCGCATCGTTCTCAGTGTAGAGCGGCAGCGCCGGCTTGTGCTTGGAAAAGCCGTGGCGGTTGGCGAAGTCGGCATCCTGCTCCTGCAGATAACCGCTGTCGGGCAGCAATATCTTGCACAGATCGGCGGTCGCTTCGGTGCAGGTGATCTTGTGCTTGTAGCCGTTCTTGATCAGCAGCGGCAGATAGCCGGAATGATCGAGATGGGCATGGGTCAGCAGCATGCCATCGACACTCGACGGCGCCACCGGCAGCTGCGCCCAGTTGCGCAGGCGCAATTGCTTGTAGCCCTGGAACAATCCGCAATCGACCAGAAGCCGCTTGCCGTCGATGTCGAGAAGATATTTGGAGCCGGTGACAGTGCCGACGGCTCCGAGGAATGTGAGTTTGATGGTCATTTGGTTTCGGCCCGGTCTGCCTTCACCTTGTAACGCGGGCGAGGCCGGCGGGGGACCCGCCCCATGGCCGATGCCCCTGCCGCCCGCATGTGAAGTCGCCGTTCAGGCTCCCTTCAATTTGATCTTGCTTGAGGCGGTCAGCCCCTCCTCATTCCCGGTCGGAATGCGGGGCGAGCCTAGGTCCGCCGGCATGGCGGCAAACTGACTTGGGTCAATTTCCGGAGCAGAAACCGGGCCCCGTCCATGACAGGCATGGCCTTGGCACCGTGGCACTGCTAAATTGAATCGGTGACCAAATCGATCGGGCTATGGACCAGAAGACGAGCGTGGCGCTGACCGGCGCGGACCGCGAAATTCTCTTTCGAACTGTCATCGAAACGGCTGTTGACGGCATCATCGTCATCGACGAGCGCGGCAAGATGCTGCTGGTAAACTATGCGGCGGAGCGCCTGTTCGGCTACACGCCGGATGAGGTGCTAGGGCATAATGTCTCGATGCTGATGCCCGAGCCCTATCGCAGCCAGCATGACGGCTATATCGAGCGTTATCTCGCCGAAGGCGGCGCGCGCATCATCGGCATCGGCCGCGAGGTCCCGGCGCTGCGCAAGGACGGCTCCACCTTTCCCATGTATCTGTCGGTGGGCGAGGGCTGGCTGGGTCCGATGCGCATCTTTCTGGGCATCATCCACGACCTGACCGAGCGCAGGGCGCGGGAGAGCGAGGTTCACCAGCTTCAGAACGAGCTCCAGCACGCGCTGCGTCTGACGGCCATGGGCCAGCTCACGAGCGCGCTGGCCCACGAGCTCAACCAGCCGCTGACGGCGGTGATGAACTATATGAACGCGGCCCGCCGCGGGCTCCAGTCCTCCGCCGATCCGGCGGCCGGGCGGGCCCTCGAGCTTCTGGACAAGGCGGTGGCGCAGACTGGCCGCGCCGGCCAGATCATCCGCCGCCTGCGCGAATTCATCGAGAAGAAGGAGCCCGACCGCAGCCTGGAGGATTTGAACACCTCGGTGGAAGAAGCCGTGGCGCTGGGCCTCGTCGGGGCCGCGGACAATGACGTCGAGATCGAGACCAGCCTCGAGTCCGGCCTGCCGCAGATCCTGTTCGACCGGATCCAGATCCAGCAGGTCGTGGTCAATCTCCTGCGCAACGGGGTCGAGGCGTTGGCGGCGGACGGGACGCGAAAAATTGCGATCACCACCACGCGCACCAGCGGCGGTTTTGTCGAGATCGCGGTGTGCGACAGCGGTCCGGGCATCGCCCCCGATGTCGAGGCCCGCCTGTTCCAGCCCTTCGCCACCACCAAAACGCGCGGGCTGGGCATGGGTCTGTCGATCTGCAAGGGAATCGTCGAGGCCCATGGCGGCCGGATATGGGTGGCCCCGAATCCGGGCGGGGGCACCCAGTTCCGCTTCCGCCTGCCGGTGCCCGAAAGCGCGGAGGGCTGACATGGCGGATGGGATCACCATCTTCGTGGTCGACGATGACGAGGCTGTGCGGGGTTCGCTCCAGGCCCTGCTCGAAGCCGAGGGGTTTGCGGCCCGGACCTTCGAATCGGCCGGGGCGTTTCTGGCCAGCGATGCCTCTGGTCTGCCGGGCTGCCTGATCGCCGATATCCGCATGCCGGATATGGACGGGCTGGAGCTGCAGGAGGAGCTGGTTCGCCGCAAGGCGCCGCTGCCCGTGATTGTGGTGACCGGCCATGGCGATGTGCCGCTGGCGGTTCGGGCCATGAAAGCCGGAGCCATCGATTTCCTGGAAAAACCCTATGACGAGGCCGTGCTGCTGGGCTCCATCCGCCGGGCTCTGAGCGAGGCCCAGGAGGCCTCCGAGCGCGTCGCAGCCGCCCAGGAGACGGCTGAGCGCCTTGCCAGCCTGACCGAGCGCGAGGGCCAGGTCCTGGAATTGCTGACCGCCGGGCGGCCCAACAAGGTGATCGCCTATGAACTGGATATTTCTCCCCGGACCGTGGAAATCCACCGCGCCCGGGTGATGGAAAAGATGCGCGCCAAGAGCCTGGCCGAGCTGGTGCGCATGGTGGTTGCCGCCCAGGGCGAGCCGGGCGAAACCGGGCGCTAAGCACAATTACGTATTTTTCAAACGGAAACAGCCACCTACCCTGACGTTCGGGAAGCTGGGGTGGCGCCGATACGGGAAATGGTGGGGAAAACCCGCCATTGATTCCGCGGTGGCCGTGCAAATGGTTTTGAATCCAATGAGCCAGAACGACACTGTTTGCATCGTGGATGACGACGAGGCAGTGCGCGATTCCATGCGCGTTCTGGTCGAATCCTATGGCCATCGCGTGCGCGACTATCCCTCCGCCATGGCCTTCCTGAGCGACCAGGACGGGTTGGAGCCGAGTTGCCTGCTGCTCGACCTGCACATGCCCGGCATGGACGGGCTGGAGCTCGTCGAGCTTCTGCGCCGCCGTCATATCCAGACGCCGGCCATCATCGTCACCGGCCAGCGTGATTCGCTGCAGATGCAGCGGGTCCGGGATGCCGGTGTGATGGCGCTGCTCAACAAGCCCGTCGCCGACGAGGAGCTGCTCTCCTGGATCGAACAGGCCCTGCATCCGGACCGCCCACCGGCCAGTTGACGGGCACGACGTCCTCAATTGGCACGACGTATTGAAGCTGCGGTGCCAGCGGTCTCGCCGCCCGTGCGCGCGGGCGGCGGATCGTTGTCGCGTCTCGCGCGTTATCGCCTCGTATTGGCGATATTTCCCGGCAGTAATGTGCATTTCGGGGCGCGAGTTTTTGTGTTTTCCGGCCGCCGGATTTGAGGCCGACGAACCTACGCAAAACCCCTTACGGGGAACTCCTAATTTTCCCGGGGGGGCCGGCATTGCACTCTCTGGCCATCGAGATAGATACGCGGTCGGGAAGGGCTCCACCATGACGCAGGTTCAGACTCAGCAATCAGCCATTCGTGCAGTCGCAAACACCGTTCAAATGCGTCCGGCGCCGTCCCAGGACGATGCGCTATTCGCCCTGCAGTCCGTCAGCACGACCTCGCGCTTCGGCCGCAATCAGACAATTTTCAATGAAGGCGACGATGCGCGCTACTCCTACAAGATCCTCGAAGGCGGCGTGCGGCTGTGCAAGGTCCGCTCCGATGGCCGTCGGCAGATCGCCGAATTCCTTCTGCCGGGCGATATGTTCGGGTTCGAAGTCGGCGACGAGCATTCGCTGACGGCTGAAGCGCTGGGCGATGTCGTATTGATGCGCTGCTCGCGCAGCCAGGTCGAACGGCTCTCCGATGAGTCGGTCGATGTGCGCCGCAAGCTGATGTTTCTGCTGCGCCGCGAACTCACCGCCGCCCAGGATCATCTGGTGATGCTGGGCCGTCAGACCGCGAAGGAGCGCGTGGCCTCCTTCCTGCTTCTGCTCGCCGAACGCAACGACGCCGAAGACGGTGTCGCCCTCGATCTGCCGATGGGCCGTCAGGACATCGCCGATTATCTGGGCCTGACCATCGAAACGGTCTGCCGCGCGCTGACCGATCTCAAGAAGGATGGTCTGATCGCGATCCCGAACCGTCACCAGGTCGTGATCCGCCGCATCGAGGCGCTGGAGCTGGTGGCCGAGGGCGACGACGCCTGAACTCCACACGCGCTTGCGCATCGTCAGCATGGAGACCGGCCATGTCGTTCAAGAAAATCGTGGTGCCGCTGACCGGCGCTGACGACGACCGGGCGGCGCTCGCCGCCGCCTTTGTCGTCGCGCGGCCTTTTTGCGGCCATGTCGTGGCGCTGTTCGTAACGCCCGATCCGGCAGAAGCCGTGCCCTTTGTCGGCATGCCAATCTCACCCGAGGTCTTGCAGCAGGTCATCGAAAGCGCCGGCGTTATCGCGCGAACCGCGCTTGCGGCTGCGCGCGCCAATCTCAAAACCGCCGCGAAGGCCGCCGGCGTCGCGATCGTCGAAAGCCCGGCGCCGGCCGAAGCCGTGACCTGTTCCTTCTGCGAGATGCAGGGCAGCTTCGTCAGCGGCATTGCCGAAGCCGCCAAGCTGGCCGATCTGCTGGTCTTCGGCCCGGCCACCACCGAGGGCGGTCCGGACGTGAGCGGCGCCGTTATCGAAACGCTGACGCGCGGCACCCGTCCGCTTCTGCTGACGCCGCATGCCAGTGTCGTCGATCTCCTGCCGAAAATTGTCATCGGCTGGGATGGCGGCAACGCGGCCGCCCGTGCGTTGACGGCCAGCCTGCCGCTGCTGGCATATGCCGGCTCTGTCGAGATCTGGTCGGTTCAGCCGGTGCCGGAGGATTCGGCGATGCTGGATGCGCCGGCCGCCTATCTCAGGCTGCACGGCATCGCCGCCAACACCCGCGTGATCGATCCGGCGGGCGTGGCGCCCGGTGTGGTGCTCCTCAGTGAGGTCGAAGCCGTGGGAGCGAGTCTCCTGGTGCTCGGCGGCTATGGCCACAGCCGGCTGTCCGAGACGCTGTTCGGCGGCACCACCGTCCATATCGCCGCGCATGCGACGATTCCCTTGTTCATGGTGCATTAAAACCGAGCGCGCCCCGCATGGCGTTTTGATGCGCCTCTTGCCGCTTTCCCGCACATCTCCTTTCGGAACGCGCGCCGCGCGCGATCTGTTTGTTGCGCGTATCTGCTGCAGCGCCGAAAAGCCTGCCAGGCTTGGCCGCTTCGGCATCGCAGACCTGTCACCTGCGTTCTTGACGCCCCTCATGACCCCAAGATAATCCCCGCGCAAGAATGTTCTTTACCTGTCGCGGCTACACTCATGCAGCCTCGGCAGCATCGCCCCAATGATCGGGGCACGGTCTTCGGGAGAGTGTGGCGTGAAGAATAGAAAACCGCTCAGTCTGCGCGTACCGGCGCCGAAACACCGGCCCGGCGACAAACCCGATTTCAGCGGCATCGTCGTGCCGGAGGCCGGCAGCGTGCCGCGGCCGGATATCGATGCGCGTGCCCATGACATTCGCGAACTCGCCTACTCGCTGATCCGCGTGCTCGATTCGAACGGTCAGGCGGTCGGTCCCTGGGATCCGCGCCTCGATGCCGAAACGCTGCGCCGCGGCCTCGTCGCGATGTTGCTGACGCGCGCCTATGACGATCGCATGTATCGCGCCCAGCGGCAGGGCAAGACCAGCTTCTACATGAAGTGTACGGGCGAAGAGGCCGTCGCCATCGCCGCCACGCTGGCGCTCGACAGCGACGATATGTGTTTTCCCTCTTATCGCCAGCAAGGCATTCTGCTCGCCCGGAACTATCCGATGGTCGAGATGATGTACCAGATCTATTCCAACGTGATGGATCCGCTGAAGGGCCGGCAACTGCCGATCATGTATTCCTCCAAGGAATATGGCTTCTTCTCGATCTCCGGCAATCTGGGCACGCAATTTCCGCAGGCCGTCGGCTGGGCCATGGCCAGCGCATACAAGGGCGATGATCGCATCGCCGCCAGCTGGGTCGGCGACGGCACCACGGCCGAAGGCGACTTCCACCACGCGCTCAATTTCGCCTCCGTCTATCGCGCGCCCGTGATCCTCAACGTCGTCAACAATCAGTGGGCGATTTCGAGTTTCTCCGGTATTGCCGGCGGCGATGAATCGACCTTCGCGGCGCGCGCCATCGGTTACGGCCTGCCGGGCCTGCGCGTCGACGGCAATGATTTCCTCGCGGTCTATGCGGCAACCGCATGGGCCGCAGAGCGTGCCCGCAACAATCTCGGCGCCACACTGATCGAGCTCTACACCTATCGTGCCGAAGGCCATTCGACCTCCGACGATCCGTCGCGCTACCGCCCGCTCGACGAAGCCAAGGCCTGGCCGATGGGCGATCCCGTCGAGCGGCTCAAGGACCATCTGATCGCGCTGGGCGAATGGGATGAGGAGCGCCATCAGGCTGCCCACGCCGAATGCGTCGAAAAGGTTCGTGCCGCGGACAAGGAAGCTTCGTCTCACGGCACGCTCGGCCATGGCGAAAAGCCGAGCCTCAAATTCATGTTCGAAGACGTATATAAAGAGATGCCCTGGCACATCCGCCGTCAGCGCCAGGAAATGGGAGTTTGATCATGGCCGCCATGAACATGATCCAGGCGCTCAACTCCGCGATGGATGTGATGCTTGCGAAAGACCCGAACGTTCTCATCTTCGGTGAGGACGTCGGTTATTTCGGGGGCGTCTTCCGCGCCACCGAAGGCCTGCAGAAAAAATACGGGCTGACGCGCTGCTTCGACACGCCGATCGGCGAGGGCGGCATCATCGCCGCCGCCATCGGCATGGGTGCCTATGGCTTGCGTCCCTGTGTGGAAATCCAGTTCGCCGATTACATCTATCCGGCCTTTGACCAGCTTGTCTCGGAAGCGGCGCGTTTGCGCTACCGCTCGGCCGGCGATTTCACGGCGCCGATGACGATCAGAACGCCCTATGGCGGCGGCATCTTCGGCGGCCAGACCCACAGCCAGAGCCCCGAAGCCATCTTCACCCATGTTTCCGGTCTGAAGACGGTGATCCCGGCCACGCCCTATGACGCCAAGGGGCTCTTGATCAGCGCCATCGAAGACGACGATCCGGTGATCTTCCTCGAGCCCAAGCGCATCTATAACGGCCCGTTTAACGGCCATCACGACCAGCCGGTCGTGCCGTGGACCAAGCATCCGGCCGCCGAAGTGCCGGAAGGCTATTACACCGTGCCGTTGGGCAAGGCCGCCATCGTGCGCCCCGGCGAACAGATGACGGTGCTGGCCTATGGCACCATGGTCTATGTCGCACTGACGGCCGCCGAAGAAGCCGGCATCGATGCCGAGATCATTGATCTCAGAACGCTGCTGCCCGTCGATATCGACGCCATTGTGACCTCGGTCGAGAAGACCGGCCGCTGCGTCATCGTCCATGAGGCGACGCGCACTAGCGGCTATGGCGCGGAATTGTCGGCGCTGGTGCAGGAGCATTGCTTCCACCATCTCGAAGCGCCCATCGAACGCGTCACCGGCTGGGACACGCCCTATCCGCACGCCTTCGAGTGGGAGTATTTTCCGGGACCGGAACGGGTGGCCGCCGCGATGCGCCGCGCGTTGGAGGGCTGAGCCATGGGCGTTTTCGTATTCAAGCTTCCCGATGTCGGCGAAGGCACGGCCGAAGCCGAAATCGTCGCCTGGCATGTGAAGCTCGGTGATGTGGTCGCAGAGGATCAGAACCTCGTCGATGTCATGACCGACAAGGCGACGGTGGAAATGACCGCGCCGGTGTCGGGCAAGGTCATTGCGCTGCATGGCGAAGCGGGCGCGATGGCGCCGGTCGGCGCGCCTTTGGTCGAATTCGAAGTCGAAGGTGCCGGGAATCAGAAGCCTGGCGCTGCGGCGAAGACGGATGCGCCGAAAGCCGCCCGCGCCGCGCCGAAGGCTGACGCGAAGCCCGCAGCCAAAGCCGCCGAACCCGAAACACCTGCCACGCCCATGCCGCTGCCTAAGGAGCCGCCGCGCAAATCCGCATCGCCGGCCTTCACCACCCGCATCGCCGGTGAGAAGCCGCTGGCCTCGCCGGCCGTGCGCCAGCGGGCGCGCGATCTCGGCATCGAATTGCAATTCGTGCCCGGCACCGGGCCCGCGGGCCGCATCTCCCATGCTGACCTCGATGCCTTTGTCGCTTCGGGCGGTCATGCGCAGCCATTGTTGAAGGGCCCGGTCGCCCGCGATGGCGTCGAGGATGTGAAGGTGATCGGCCTGCGCCGCAAGATCGCCGAGAAGATGCAGGATTCGAAACGCCGCATTCCGCATTACGCCTATGTCGACGAGATCGACATGACGGAACTGGAAAGCCTGCGCGCCCATCTCAACGCGACGAAGGCGCCCGAGCAGCCCAAGCTCACCGTGCTGCCCTTCTTCATGCGCGCGCTGGTCAAGGTGCTGCCGGATTATCCGCAGATCAATGCCCGCTTCGACGATGAGGCCGGCGTGGTGCATCGGCATGCCGCGATTCATATCGGCATCGCCACGCAGACGGCCAATGGTCTGATTGTGCCGGTGGTGCGCCATGCCGAAGCGCTCGACATCTGGCAGAGCGCGGCGGAAGTCGCCCGCGTTTCCACCGCGGCGCGCGAGAACAAGGCCAAGTCCGACGAGCTGCAGGGTTCGACCATCACCATCACCAGCCTCGGCCCGCTTGGCGGCCTCGTGACGACGCCGGTAATCAACCATCCCGAAGTCGCCATCATCGGGCCCAACAAGATCATCGAACGGCCGGTGGTGAAGGATGGTCAGATCGTCGTGCGCAAGATGATGAACCTGTCGTCCAGCTTCGACCACCGTGTGGTCGATGGCTACGATGCCGCCGAGTTCATCCAGAAGATCAAAGCGCTGCTGGAACATCCGGCGACATTGTTCATGGATTGAGATCATGCCCGATACCATCCACACCAAGGTTCTTGTCGTCGGCGGCGGGCCGGGCGGCTATGTCGCTGCGATCCGCGCGGGCCAGCTCGGCCTCGAAACGGTGCTGGTGGAAGCGGACAAGCTCGGCGGCACCTGCCTGATCCGCGGCTGCATCCCCTCCAAGGCCATCATCCATCGCGCCGGCCAGTTCGAAGCGATGGTGCAGGCGGCAAACAAATCGCTGCCCGGCATCGCACTGGATGCTGCGCCGTCAGTCGATATGGGCGCGCTGGTGCAGTGGAAGGATGGCATCGTCAAGAAGCTCAACACCGGCGTGACCGCGCTTTTGAAGCGGGCCAAGGTGCGCGTGATCGAAGGCTGGGGCACGTTCAGTGATGCCAAGACCTGCATCGTCGAGACCAAAGACGGCCCCGTCACCATCGAGGCCGAACATGTGATTCTGGCCACCGGCTCGAAGCCCGTCGAACTGCCCATCCTCCCGTTTGGCGGCAAGGTGATCTCCTCCACCGAAGCCCTCGACCTGAAAACGCTGCCCAAGAAACTGCTTGTGGTCGGCGCCGGTTATATCGGCCTCGAACTGGGCATCGCCTTCCGCAAGCTGGGGGCAGAGGTCAACATTGTCGAAGCGCTGGACCGCATTCTGCCGCTCTATGACACCGAGCTGGTCGCGCCGGTGGCGAAGTGGCTGAAGAAGCATGACGTCACGGTGCATCTGGGCGCCAGAGCGAAGGGCCTCGATGGCGAAGCGCTCGCGGTCGAAACCGCGGACGGCAAAACCCTCAAGCTCAAGGCCGACAACATCCTCGTCACGGTCGGGCGCACGCCCAACACCGAAGGCTGGGGCCTCGAAAACATGGCCGTCGATCGGAATGGCAAGTTCGTCAAGGTCGACAATCGTTGCGCCACGGCCATGAAGAATGTCTGGGCCATCGGCGATCTCGTCGGCGAGCCGATGCTGGAGCACAAGGCCGCGACACAAGGCGAGATGGTGGCCGAGATCATCGCGGGGCGTGACTGCCGCTTCGAGCCGGCTGCGATTCCCGCCGTCTGCTTCGCCGAGCCCGAGATCGTTTCCGCCGGCATGCTGCCGGACGAAGCGGCCAGGCATGGCGAGATCCTGACGGGCGTGTTCCCCTTCCTCGCCAATGGCCGCGCCCTCTCGATGGATGCGGGCGAGGGCTTCGTGCGCGTGATCGCGCGGAAGGACAATCACCGCATCCTCGGCATTCAGGCCGTGGGCAGCCATGTCAGCGAATTGTCGGGCGAGTTCAGCCACGCTTTGGAGATGGGCGCGGTGCTGGAAGACATCGCCGGCACGATCCACGTTCACCCCACCCTCAGCGAAGCCTTCCACGAGGCGGCTCTGCGCGCGCTGGGACACGCCATCCATATTTGAGGTGGCGCCGCCGAAATTCCGGCGCTCTTCCCCAACGGCAGGCTGCAAATCGCCGTGGTCTCGGCTAGGCTGGGGCGAATGTGAGCAGGCCACCATGTCCGAACCCGAAAGCTTCCCCGAAATCCGCGAATCCGTGCGCAAACTCTCCGCGCGCTTCCCGGGCGAATATTGGCGCGAACATGATCGCGAACGCCGCTATCCCACCGAGTTCGTGGCGACGCTGACGCGCGAAGGGTTCCTCTCGGTTCTGATCCCGGAAGAGTTTGGCGGTTCGGGTCTGGGGCTCGGCGCGGCCACGGCGGTGCTGGAGGAAATTCATCGCTCCGGCGCCAATGGCGCGGCGTGTCACGCCCAGATGTACACCATGGGCACGATCCTGCGGCACGGCTCGCCCGAACAGAAACAGCATTATCTGCCCAAGATCGCATCCGGCGAATTGCGGCTGCAGGCCTTTGGCGTCACCGAACCGACCAGCGGCACCGACACGACGCGCATCTGCACCTTTGCCAAACGCGAGGGCGACAAGTTTATCGTCAACGGCCAGAAAATCTGGATCAGTCGCGCCGAACATTCCGATTTGATGGTGCTGCTCGTTCGCACAGCGCCGCGCGAGGACGTCAAGAAGCCGACCGATGGCATGAGTGTGCTGCTGGTCGACATGAAGGCAGGTTTGGGCAAGGGCCTCACCATCCGGCCCATCCGCACCATGCTCAACCATGCCACCACGGAACTCTTCTTCGACGATCTCGAAGTCCCGGTCGAAAACCTGATCGGCGAGCAGGACAAGGGCTTCCGCTATATCATCGACGGCATGAATGCCGAGCGCATCCTCATCGCCTCGGAATGCATCGGCGATGGCCGCTTCTTCATCGACCGTGCCACCGCTTATGCCAAGGAACGCTCGGTCTTCGGCCGGCCCATCGGCGAGAACCAGGCCATCCAGTTCCCCATCGCGCGCGCCTATGTGCAGCTCGCCGCCGCCGCCGAGATGGTGAACAAGGCCGCCGCCCTGTTCGATGCCGGCAAGCCCTGCGGCAGCGAAGCGAACATGGCCAAGCTCCTGGCCTCGGAAGCGTCCTGGTTTGCGGCCGATATGTGCATTCAGACCCATGGCGGGTTCGGTTTCGCCGAGGAATTCGACATCGAGCGCAAGTTCCGCGAGACGCGGCTCTATCAGGTGGCGCCGATCTCGACCAATCTCATCCTCAGCCATGTGGCGACGCATGTGCTGGGTCTGCCGAAGTCATTCTGATGACGGATATCGACCATTTCAAATCCTGGATCGGCCGCAGCGAAGAGGCGCAGGACCACGCCGACGCCGGCCGGATCGCGGAGCTTGCCGCAACGCTCGACCATGCGACGCCGCCATGGATAGATGGCGAAGCGCCGCCCCTGGCGCACTGGCTGTGGTTTCATACCCATGCCCGCCAGTCCGAACTCGGGCCGGACGGCCATCCCAAACGCGGCGGGTTTCTGCCGCCGGTGGAACTGCCGCGGCGCATGTGGGCCGGCAGCCGCATCCGCTTTCTGGCGCCCGGTGCCGCTTGGCCGTCCGGTAAAGCAGGTTTCTACGATCAAAAGAGTCGACGCCAAGTCCGGAAAATCCGGCGCGATGATCTTCGTCACCGTGCGCCACGAAATCTTCGCCGATGGCGCGTGCGCGGTGGTCGACGAGCAGGACATCGTCTATCGCGAAGCGCCGAGGCCTGGCAGTGCGCCTGTGGCCGTGCAGCCCGACACCCGTAAATCAGATGTCACCCGCATCATTCATCCCGATCCGGTGTTGCTGTTCCGCTACTCGGCCCTGATCTTCAATGCACATCGCATCCATTACGACCCCGATTATTGCCGCGATGTCGAAGGTTATCCCGGCCTTGTCGTGCACGGTCCGCTGACCGCCACACTGCTGATGGACCATTTCCTGCGCGCCCATCCCGGCGCGCGCATCTCGTCCTTCGCCTTCCGCGCCCAGCGTCCGCTTTTCGACATTGCGCCGTTCGAGCTCTGTCTGGCGGAGAAGCCCGGCGGCGCCGATCTGTGGGCGCGCAACCCGGCGGACGAGATTGCCGTAACGGCAGCAGTGGAAACGGCCTGACACGCTGCTATCCTCCCGTCTTCAGGGAAGGACTAGCGCCATGGATCTCGCCTATAGCGCCGAACATGAAACATTCCGCAGCGAAGTGCGCGGCTTTCTGGACGCGCACCGGGCGCAGTTCCCGAAACGCAGCGGCGATGGCCGGCCCAACGCCGAAACCATCGCCTGGCAGAAGCTTCTGATCGAACATGGCTATGCCGCGCGCACGATCCCGCGCATCTATGGCGGCTACGGCGCCGAGCCGGACATCCTCAAATCGCGCGTCATCGCAGAGGAATTTACCCGTGCCGGCGCGCCGTTCCCGCTTGCCAATCAGGGCATCTCCATGCTGGTGCCGACGCTGCTCGAACTGGGCACCGAAGAACAGAAGCGCGACTATATCGCGCCGACCTTGCGCGGCGAACTCGTCTGGTGTCAGGGCTATTCCGAGCCGGGCGCCGGCTCCGATCTCGCTTCGCTCAAGACCCGCGCCAGCCAGGACGCGACGCATTTCATCATCAACGGCCAGAAGATCTGGACCTCGACGGCCAAACAGGCCGACATGATGTTCTGCCTGGTGCGCACGGAAAGCGAAAGCCCCAAGCATCAGGGCATTTCCTATCTCATCTTCTCCATGACAACGCCCGGCATCGAGGTGCGGCCCCTGCGCACCATGACCAATCATGCCGAGTTCAACGAAGTCTTCTTCACCGATGTGCGCGTGCCCAAGCACCAGATCGTCGGTGAGCGCGGGCAGGGCTGGTTCGTCGCCAACGCCACGCTGAAACATGAGCGCGGCATGCTGGGCGATCCCGATGCCGCGCAGACCCGCCTCAAGGCCATCATCGATCTCATGAATGAGGAAACGGTGGATGGTTCGCGGCTGATGGACAATCCGCTGTTGCGCGACCGGCTGATGCAGCTTCAGGCGCGCGTTCTCGCCATGCAGTGCAATGGCCTCAGGCTGCTCACCGCCTCGATGACAGGCGCGGAAGCCGGCATGGCGCGGCTGATCGTGAAATTGCAGGGCTGCGAGCTCAATCACCAGCTTGCGGCGCTGGCCATCGACGCGCTGGGCGAGCTCGGCATTCTTTACGAAGGCTCGCCGCATCTGCGCAACAACGGCCGCTGGCAGTGGAGCTATATGTTCGATCTCGGCCTCATCATCGGCGGCGGCACGGCGCAGATCCAGAAGAACATCATCGCCGAACGCGGCCTCGGCCTGCCGCGCGAACCCAAGATCGCGAGGACCTGAGCCATGGAATTCGCCCTCAGCCAAGATCAGAAGATGATGCAAGACAGCGTGCTGAAAACGCTGGAACGCGTCTGTCCGCTCGATCGAGTCAAAGCCGCCGTGCAGAACAAGGAGGCGGTTGCGGCCGATGTGTGGGACAGCCTTGTGGGTCTCGGCATTCCCGCGCTGGTCATTCCCGAAGCCCATGGCGGCCTAGGTCTCTCACTGCTCGATGCTGCACTGCTGGCCGAAGCGCTTGGCCGTTACGCGGCGCCGGTCCCCTTCGTCGCCACGGCGGCCATGGCACCGCTGGCGCTGGTGGAAGCGGGCAGCGAGGAACAGCAGGCGAAGTGGCTGCCGAAGCTGGCCTCCGGCGAGATCCGCGCTGGCGTTGCCATCACGGAAGCCGTGTCCGGCGCGCGCGATGGGGCAGGGGTTCGCGCCGAAAGCGGCAAACTCAACGGCAAGGCGTTGTTCGTGCTCGATTGCGCCATGGCGGATCTCTTCATTGTCGCCGATGTGAACCGCAATCTGCATATCGTCGAAGCCAGGGCGCCGGGGCTCGACGGACGGCCCTCACCGCCATCGATGAGACGCGCAGCTTCGGTGAACTAGGCTTCACCAATGTCGAAGCCGAGATGCTCAACAGCGCCAATGATGCCGTGGTGCTGGGGCGGGTGCGCGATGCAGGTTGGGTGCTGCTCGCCGCCGACACGCTGGGCGCGGCCGAGCGCATGCTGGAAAAGGCCGTGGCTTACGCGAAAGAGCGCGAGCAGTTCGGCCGCGTCATCGGCTCCTTCCAGGCGGTGAAGCATCTTTGCGCGGAAATGGCAGCGGAGCTCGAACCGGCCCGCGCGCTGGTCTGGTATGCGGGGCACGCTTTCGATGCGATGCCGGACGAATCCTCGCTCGCCGCCGCTCATGCCAAGGCGCATCTCAGCGAAATCGGTCGCTTCGTCGCCCGCACGGCCACGGAAGTGCATGGCGGTATCGGCATCACCGATCTTCTGGGCCTGCACTACTGGTTCAAGCGCATCGGCGTGAACCGGCAATTGCTGGGCGGGCCCGAGCGTGTGCGCCACCTCGCCGCCGCGATGCAGGGATTTGTCAGCGCTTAAGCGGCGAAGCCGTCCACCAAAGCAGCCCAGAAGCCGTCGGCGCCGGTGCGGGCCGCGCGCGCGCCGATCTCGGCAGCCCAATGGCGCTCATTGCCATAGTCGCTGCGCCAGCACCAAAGCCGTCGCGTGAAGCGCTGCAAATCATATTCGCGCGTGAAGCCGATGGCGCCATGCACCTGATGGGCGATGGAGGCGGCTTCGCCCGCCGCGCGATTGGCGCGCAGTTTCGCGGCGGCCATTTCGAATGCGGCGTCGCCGCTGTCGAAGGCGCAGGCGGCGGTTTCGGCGGCGGCATTGGCGGCCGCGCCTTCTTCGACCAGCACCGCCATCTGCTGCTGAATGGCCTGGAATTTGGCCAGCGGCCGGCCGAATTGCTGGCGCTGCGTCACGTGTTCGACCGAGAGTGCCAGCGCGGCATCGATGGCCCCGCCGATCTGGCAGGCGCGCGCGAGCGCCATGGCGCGGTAGAGCCGGTCGGCCGTCCAGCGTGCGCTCTCCACCGCCGTCACTGGCGCATGGGCGAAGCGCAATTCGTCGTAGGGAATATCGGCCGCGTCCGTCTTGCGCGCGGAGGCCTTCGCGTCATCGCGTGCCACGGCGAACACGAAGTTCTTGCCGTCCTGTTCGATCAGCGCGGCGATGCGTGTGCAATCCTCACCGAACGCCACACCCGCCAGCGCGCCGGAAAAGGCGAAGCCGCCATTGTGGGTTTCGAGCGTGCCTTGCGCGCGTTTGGCCAGGGTCAGCGCGCCCTCCATGACTATGCCGGTTTCCGCCAGCAGCGCGGCGGCGATGATCGCCTCGGCAATCGGCAGGGCCACGGCATGGTGGCCCGCCGCGCGCAGAATGGCACATGCATCTTCGAAGCCACCGCCGATGCCGCCCGCCTCTTCCGCTGCCATCACCCAGGGCAGGCCCGCCTCTTCGATCGCGCGCCAATCGGCGGCAAAATCGCCCTTCAAACCCGCGAAGGCCTTGTTCGCGGTTTCTGTCAGAAGGCCTTTATGCTCGCTCATTGCGCGTGCCGGGATTGCGTTTCGCTGCCATCGTGCCCGCCGCGCCGCGCCGCTGCAAGCCGTGCGTCAGGGCTCGCCATAGAGATGGTCTTCGCCGCGATGAATGGCCGGATCGGGGAAGACCAGCTCGGCCACGGTGCCCTCGCCAGGCACGGAGCGGATGCCGGAATGGCCGCCCACCTGCCGGCCGAAGGTCTGGATCATGCGGGCGCCGACGCTGCGCTCGACCGCTTCGCTTGCATAGCCTTCGCCATCATCGCTGATGGCGAGGCGCAACTCGTCCTTGCCACTGGGCTTCAGGCTGACGCAGATCTTGCCGCCACGTGCATCGCCGGGATAAGCGTGCTTGAACACATTGGTCAGGGCCTCCACTGTGAACAGCGCCAGCGGTACGGCGAGATTGCCGGAGACCTGGCGCTCGATCAGATCGAGTTCGACCTTGAGTTCGGGCCGGTCGCCGGCGAAGCCTTCATAGGTCTGCTCGGCCAGATCGCTGAGAAGCTGCTTGACCTCGACGGTCGTCATATCCTCGATCTCGTGCAGGATGCGGTGGACCAGCGCCAGCGCATTGATGCGCGCGCGCGCCTGTTTCAGCGCATCGGCCGCGGCCGGATCCTTCACGCGCCCGGCCTGCAGGCGCAGAAGGCTCATCACGATCTGCAGATTGTTTTTCACGCGATGATGGATCTCGCGGATCAACATGGTCTTCTGGTCCAGCGCCTCGTGCAGGCGCCGGTCGCGGTCCTCAATGTGCGCCGCCATCTCGGCCATGGCGTCGCCCAGCATGCGAATCTCGCTGGGCGCTTCGCTTAAGGCAGGGCGCAGCGCGTAATGGCCGCCGCGATAGGCGGCCGCCACGCGTCTGAGATAGGAGATCCAGCGCGAGACCTCGCGCTCCGTGACCAGCCAGATCGCAAACCAGCTCAGGGCCAGCATGGCGAAGGGCAGCACAAAATCGGTGCCGACATGGATATAGGTGGCGCCGAAGAGTTTGGATTCGCGCATCGCGAAGCCGACATAGACATCGCTGCCAAGCAGAGCCGCGGTCGAATAAAGCCAGGTCCGGCCCTGATCGTCTTTGGTCGTATAGAGATCCTTGCCGAAGTGGCGGGTGGTGTTGGCGCGGATGAAGACGGGGCCGGCGATCGCCTTCTGATTGGTGGCGATGATCGTGCCGGCCCGATCGAAGATCGCCACCACGGCGCCGTCGGGCAGGTGCCGGGCATGGACCATATAATCGAGCCAGCGCACGTCGATGGCGATGGCGAGCGCGCCATCGAAGCCGGTGGCGTTCGTCATCGGCAGCATGGCGACGATCACAGGCTGATCGGTGAGCGGACTATGGATATGCTCGCTGACGACGAAGTCGCCGCTTGTCTTGGCCCGCCGCCAGACCGGCCGGCCCGCAACGCTGCGCCCGACCGCGGCCTCGCGCGCCGCGCAGACGACTTTGCCGTTGCGGTCGATCCGCGCCATATCGGTAAAGAGCACGAGACCGCGCAGCGCGTCCGACAGCGCATGGTTACAGCCTGCCGTGCCGTCGCGCACCGCGGGAAGGTTGGCCAGCGCGCGCATGATCTGCTCGGAGGCGGCCAGCATGTTCTCTTCGCTGGAGGCCGCGGCGCGGGTCGTCTGCAGCAGGCGCTCGCTGATGTTCTCGGTGTCGCGCTGGGCGCGGTCCAGGCCCTGGATGAAGCTGGCGACGGCGATGGGCGAGAGCGCGATGGAGATGGTGATCAAAAGCCGCAGGCGCAGCGACCAGTTGCGCCGCATGAGCCAGCTAGTCGGAGCCTTCGCTCCCACGCTTGGGTCCGGCCTTCTGCGGCGTGGCCAACCGGTCCAGCTGCGCCATGATCTCATTGGCGGCGTCTCCTTCTGCCGGACTTTGGGCAGGCGGCAGGGGCTCTTCGCCTTCCAGAATGGATATCAGGGCCCGTCTGGCGCGGGCAACGCGGCTTTTCACGGTGCCCACGGCACAGTTGCAGATCTTCGCAGCATCTTCGTAGGAAAATCCCCCGGCGCCGACCAGGATCAGGGCCTCACGCTGCTCGTCCGACAGCACGGTCAGCGCCCGCACAGTGTCCGACAGCTCGGCCGCCCAGCCCTGCTGGCCGCTCGATCCGGGGATGCGTTCGGCCGCTTCCTGGTCCCAGGGCGCCTGGCGCCAGGCCCGGCGGCGGTCGGAATAAAACTGGTTTCTGAGGATCGTGAACAGCCACGCCTTGAGATTGGTGCCGGCTGCGAAGCTGCCGCGCGCCTGCCACGCCTTGACCAGGGTCTCCTGCGCCAGATCGTCGGCGGCCTCGGGATTGCCGCAGAGCGAGCGGGCGAAGGCACGCAGGAACGGGATCAGCTCGAGCAGGCCGCGCTTGAAGACGGCATCGCTCTCGGGCTGGGACGGCCGCGCAGTGTGGGGCTCGGTCTGCGTTCCGGTCACGGCGTTTCGCTGTCCTCCCCACCATTGACGCTTGAATCATCCGGCTCGCTGCCGTCGATCTGATGCAGGAGCGCCTGGAAATCTTCCGGAACCGGCTCCTCGGCGACATCGTCATAGAAGCGCTTGAGCTCGCGGCCGATCGCCCGTTGGCGGGCCCGGATCAGGCGCTTGTCCTCGACGGGCGTTCCACCGCCGGATTTGCCGGCATCCTTGCTTTCCTGCACTTTTCCCACACTGTCCCGACCCTGCCTCCGCGGCGATGATCCCACGGTATCCCCCTTCGACGTGTCACTCCCGAGCGTCATTCTCGATGCGTTACTCCGGGCCATCCGGCCCTTGCAGGCAAGGCGTCGTGACTTTCCGCGCCGACTGCTAGACCCCGAACGCGGCCCCGGCGCAAAAAGTTCCCGTGCGGCCGGAAACTTTTTCGGCCGCATCCGTTGTTTTTGGCAGGTGTATGCTGACGCAAGCAGCTAAAGGAGCTGGATTTCCATGCCGACGAGTCAGGCTTTGTCGCCGCATTTGCCCTATCTGCGCCGCTATGCCCGTGCCCTGGCTGGCACCCAGGAACGCGGCGATGCCGCAGTTCGGGCAATGCTGACGGCGCTGGCCGGCAAAGTGGAACGGCTGGATCCAGCCCTTCCGCAGCGCGTGGCGCTCTACAAGCTGTTCCACAAGGTCAGGGGCCATGCCGGCGGCGGCAATGATGTTCCGGCCGGGCAGCGGCCGAGTGGGCCCGACCAGCGCCTCGGCGCCCTGGGCGACAGGGCGCGCGCGGCCCTTTTGCTGACGGCGGTGGAGGGCTTCGAGTTCGACGATGCCGGAAAGATTCTCGGCCTGCCCTCAACCGCGGTGGAGCGGGCCGTGATCGAGGCGCAGGAGGCCATCGAGACCGATCTGGCCTCGCGCGTCCTCATTATCGAGGATGAGCCCATTATCGCGCTGGATCTCGAAAGCCTGGTCGGCGAGCTGGGTCATACGGTCGTGGCCATGGCGGCCAGCCGCGATGAGGCCATCGAGGCCGCGTTGGCGCTCAAGCCGGGCCTGATCCTGGCCGATATCAATCTGGGCGAGGGCGGTTCGGGGATCGATGCGGTCAACGACATCCTGATGAGCTTCGACGTGCCGGTGATCTTCATCACCGCCTATCCGGAAAAGCTGCTGACGGGCGAGCGGCCGGAACCCACCTATCTCATCGCCAAGCCCTTCCTGCCGGAAACCGTGCAGGCAACGGTCGGTCAGGCGCTTTTCTTCCACCCGCTCAGGCGCCACGCCGCCTGACGGAAAAACCGGCCTTTTGCATAGGAAAATAGGGGGCGGTGCATTTTTTTGCACCGCCCCCCGCAAATTCTGGGAACCGCTTCTCGTCCTGAACATTCTTATTGGCGAGCGGACGTCCGGTCCGGTACGCCCCAGCCCCTTCGACACCCCGCATCGGGTGTCCGCTCACCCCCCCTAAATCGGCAGAGGTCAGGCTTGGGAGCCAATCCCGGGATCAGTCCTTCGCGCGTTCGACATAGGAGCCGTCCTCGGTCATGACGACGATGCGCGTTCCGGTCACGATGTGCGTCGGCACCATGGTGCGCACGCCATTGGAGAGGGTGGCCGGCTTGAACGAGCCGGACGCCGTCTGGCCCTTCACCACCGGCTCGGTCTCGACCACTTCGAAGGTGGCGCGCTGCGGCAGCTCGATCGAGATCGGCAGGGAATTGTACAGCGACAGGCGCACTTCCATGTTTTCCATCAGATAGGGCACGGCATCGCCCAGCACGCTTTCCGGCACCGGCACCTGGTCGAAGGTCTCCGGGTCCATGAACACGTATTGATCGCCGTCCTGGTAGAGATAGTTGAAGGTGCGCTCTTCGATGAAGGCCTTTTCCAGGCTGTCCGTGGTGCGATAGCGCTCGGAGACCTTCACGCCGTCGGAGATGCGGCGCATATCGAGCTGCGTCACCGGCGTGCCTTTGCCGGGATGAACGTTCTCGGCGACCAGCACGACATAAAGCTTGCCGTCCTTTTCGATGACATTGCCCTTGCGGATAGAACTGGCGAGAACGGCGACCACAATATTCTCCTGGCGGCTGACGGGGTTATGCGGGGCGAGCCTATAGCAGCCCCCCGTCATCGGGCCAAGAGGGCGCCCGGCCAGGGCCCGGCTGTCAGTCGCGGGTCAGCGCGGCCACGAGGTCCGGGACCCGGGAGAAGAAGGGCGAGTGGTCGGTTTCGAGGCTGGCCACGATCCGGCAGCCGCCGGCCTCCGCCATGCTCTGCTGGCGGGCGATGCCGATGGCCTGGTCCTCGGTGCAGGCAATGTAGTCCTTGGCCAGCCGGCCCCAATTCTCTGCGGATGTGGTGACCGGCGTGCCGACGCCGGCCAGCGCTTCGGGCACCACCAGCGCTTTGGCCAAGGCCACATCCGCATCGCTGCAATGGCCATAGAAGACGGTCTTGAGTGCGTCCGGGCGCACCGTCACCGTGCCCGCCTCCGGCTGGACCTCCATCTCCGCATTCAGCCTTGTATCGGCGTCGCCGCCGCCCAGCTCGCGCGTGCTCTGGCCATTCAGCGGCACGAAGGCGGTCAGATAGACCAGCCGCTTCACCTTGCCGGGGCACCATTCCGCGGCCTGTGTGATGATGGTGCCGCCATAGGAATGGCCCACCAGGATCACTGGCTCGGCGGCACGATCGAGCAGGTCGCGGATACGTCCGGCCAGGCTCTCCAGCGTGGTCTCCCCAGGCGGGGTGCGGTCGATGCCGTGACCGGGCATGTCGGGCGCCAGAACCCGGTGGCCGTTGGCCTCCAGGGCGGCAACCACCTTGTGCCAGCACCAGCCGCCATGCCATGCCCCGTGGACGAGAATATAGGTGCTCATCGCTGTCCCCTGAATCCTGTGCGAGGCACCCTAGCCGATGGGGGAGACTGAACCTATGACCGACCAGCCATCACCCTGGTGGGCGCCCACGCGCCATGCCGACCGGCGCCCGGCCTTGATCGCCCGCGGCAAGGTCAAGGCCGCTTTGCGCGGCTGGTTCGAGGCGCGCGGCTTCACCGAGGTCGAATGCGGCGCGCTGGCCGTCTCGCCCGGCAATGAGGCCCATCTGCACGCCTTCGCTACGGAGGCGCTGTCGCTGGGCGGCGAGCCCCGCACGCTCTATCTGCACACCTCGCCGGAGTTCGCGGCCAAGAAGCTGCTGGCGGCCGGGGAGGCGGCAATCTTCGATTTTGCCCGCGTCTTCCGCAATCGCGAGCGCGGGGCCCTGCATGCGCCGGAATTCACCATGCTCGAATGGTATCGCGCGAACGAGACCTATGACGCGGTGATCGCCGACACATTGGCGCTGCTGCGCCTCGCCGCCGACACCACGGGCATCGCCCAGTTCTCTTTCCGCGGCCGGACGTGTGATCCGCGCGCCGAGGCCGAACGCCTGACCGTAGGCGAGGCTTTCCAGCGTTATGCCGGCATCGATCTGATGGCGGCCTTGAGCCGCGCGGGCGAGGGCGACCGCGCCGTGCTCGCCCCCGCCGCCGAGAAGGCTGGCATCACCGTGGCGGCGGACGACACATGGTCCGACATCTTCTCGAAGGTGCTGGTCGCGAAAATCGAACCCGAACTCGGCAATGGCCGCCCGACCGTGCTCAGCGAATATCCGCGCTGCGAGGCCGCGCTCGCGCGCGCCAGCGAAGCCGATCTGCGCGTGGCCGAACGCTTCGAGCTATATGCCTGCGGCGTCGAACTCGCCAATGGCTTCGGCGAGCTGATCGATCCCTTCGAGCAGCGCAAGCGCTTCGAGCAGGAGATGGCCGAGAAGGACCGCGTCTATGGCGAGCGCTATCCCATCGACGAGGAATTTCTCATCGCTCTCGCGCAGATGCCGCCGTCGAGCGGCGTGGCGCTGGGCTTCGACCGCCTCGTGCTGCTCGCCACCGGCGCGCGCACGCTCGACGATGTGATCTGGACCCCGGCGCCGTAATTGGGGCGAGGAAGCGAAAGACAAACGATGAAACCTTCCTTGCCCTGGTCTCTTGTCGATGATGATCCGGCTCTGGCTGCGGTCACGGCAAAATATCCAATGGCGATCACATCGGCGATGTCCGCGCTCATCGAGCCGGGCGTCGCGAACGATCCCATCGCCCATCAGTTCCTGCCCGATGCGCGCGAGCTCGAGACCGCGCCCGAAGAACGCGGCGATCCCATCGGTGATGCGGCGCATTCGCCCGTCCCCGGCATTGTTCACCGTCACGCGGATCGCGTGCTGTTCAAACCCGTGCTGACCTGCCCGGTCTATTGCCGCTTCTGCTTCCGCCGCGAACAGGTGGGCCAAGGGGGCGATGGCGCGCTCTCGCCTGCCGCGACGGATGCGGCGCTCGCTTACATCGCATCGCATCCCGAAATCCGCGAAGTGATCTTCACCGGCGGCGATCCGTTTATCCTGTCGGCGCGTCGCATCGCGGAGCTATCGCAGCGTCTCGCAGCGATCCCGCATGTCGCGGTTCTGCGCTGGCACACCCGCGTGCCGGTGGTCGATCCCGCACGCGTGAGCGACGATCTGGTCGCCGCGCTCACGGCGCCGAACGTCACCACCTGGGTCGCGCTTCATGCCAATCACAGCCGCGAATTCACGCCCGCGGCGCGCGCGGCCATCGCCCGCCTGATCGATGCCGGCGTGCCTCTGGTCTCGCAAACTGTGCTGCTGAAGGGCGTCAACGCCGATATCGACACGCTGGAAGATTTGATGCGCACCTTCCTCGCAAATCGCATCAAGCCCTATTACCTGCACCATCCCGACCTTGCGCCCGGCACATCGCATTTCCGCCTGCCGATCGAGGACGGGCAGGCCCTGATGCGTGGATTGCGCGCGCGCATCACCGGCCTTGGCATGCCGGATTACGTGCTCGATATCCCCGGCGGCTACGCCAAGGTTTCGCTGATGTCAGAGAATGTGGAGACGACTGGACGACGGCCGCCACCGCATCCGCGATCATGAAGGCCGCTGGCATCTCTATCCGCCGGATGCCTAGCGGTAGCTCTGGTTCACGGCGTCGAGCGCCTTGGCGCCCGGGCACAGCACATCTTCATTCATCACGTTGAGTGGCGCCTTCGTCGTGCCCAGGCTGTCGTGCAGGTCCTGCGCCTCGGGATCGAGATAGAGCAGGCCCGTCACGATTTCGCCGGCGGCATGGCGCGCCTGCAGATAGGCCATGGCTGCCACGCGGTTGTGGGGATCGTAATCGGGATGGAGCTTGGCCAGCCGGATCACGCTGCCGTCATGCTGGTGCACGACTTCCACCGTGCCGGGTTCGTAATCGACTGTGATCTCTTGCCTGCCCTCGATCAGGTCGACGCCGGTTCACCGCCTCATTGTGCTCGCGCACGAAATCATAGGATTTGGTCGACTGCGGATTGTTGTTGAACTGGATGCAGGGGCTGATGACGTCGAGGATCGCCGCCCCCTTATGGGCGATGGCGGCCTTCAGAAGCGGCACCAGCTGCTTCTTGTCGCCGGAGAAGGAGCGGGCGACGAAGCTCGCGCCCAGCACCAGCGCCATGGAGACCAGATCGATCGGCGCATCGTGATTGACGGCGGTCTTGCTCTTGGAGCCCTTGTCGGCGGTGGCCGAGAACTGGCCCTTGGTCAGGCCGTAGACGCCATTGTTCTCGCAGATATAGGTCATGTTGACGCCGCGCCGCATGGCGTGCGCGAACTGGCCAATGCCGATCGAGGCGCTGTCGCCGTCGCCCGAGACGCCGAGATAGATCAGATCGCGATTGGCCAGATTGGCGCCCGTCAGCACGCTCGGCATGCGGCCATGCACGGAATTGAAGCCGTGGCTCTGGCCCAGGAAATAATCCGGGGTCTTGGACGAACAGCCGATGCCCGAAAGCTTGGCCACGCGATGCGGCTCGATCGAGAGTTCGAAACAGGCCTGGATCAGGGCGGCGCTGATGGAATCATGCCCGCAGCCCGCGCACAGGGTCGAGACCCGGCCTTCATAATCGCGGTGTGTGAAGCCCAACTCGTTGGTGGGCAGGCCCTTGTGATGCAGCTTCGGCTTGGTGATATAGGTCATTCGGCGGCTTCCCTGCGCGCATTGAGGCCGAGGCGTTCGGCGACGGCGGCCTTGATGAAGCGGGCCGTGATCGGCGTTCCGTCATAGTGCACGATGGAGATGAAATGCGCCGGATCGACGGCGCATTCATTGACCAGCAGCTTCATCAGCTGCGCGTCGCGGTTCTGCTCCACCACGAACACCTGCTCGTGATTGTTGATGAACTCGACGACCTCGTCGGCGAAGGGGAAGGCGCGCACGCGCAGCGTGTCGACATAATGGCCTTCGTCTTCGAGCTTGAGCAGGGCCTCGTCCATCGCCGGCGCCGTCGAGCCGTAATAGATGGCGCCGAAGCGGGCAGGCTCCTTGGCCGTGTGCAGGATCGGCTTGGGCAGAAAGCTCTTCGCGGTTTCGAGCTTGCGCAGCAGCCGCTGCACATTGTCGACATAGACCGAGCCGTCCTCGCTATAGCGCGCATAGGGATCGCGGCTGGTGCCGCGGGTGAAATAGGCGCCGCGCGTCGGATGTTCGCCGGGCAGGGTGCGATAGGGGATGGCATCGCCGTCCACATCGAGATAGCGGCCGAAATCCTTGCCGGCCTCCAGCTCTTCGGCCGTCATGATCTTGCCGCGGTCATAGGTGCGGCTGTCGTCCCAGGTCAGCGGCTTGCACAGCCAGTCATTCATGCCGATGTCCAGATCCATCATCACGAAGATCGGCGTCTGCAACCGCTCGGCCAGATCGAAGGCATCGGCGGCGAAGTGGAAGCTCTCGCCCGGATCTTTCGGCAGCAAGAGCACATGCTTGGTGTCGCCATGGCTGGCATAGGCGGCCGTCATGATATCGGATTGCTGGGTGCGCGTCGGCATGCCGGTCGATGGCCCGCCGCGCTGGATGTCGAAGATCACGGCCGGGATCTCGGCGAAATAGGCCAGGCCGAAAAATTCCTGCATCAGCGAGATGCCGGGGCCCGATGTGGCGGTGAAGCTGCGCGCGCCGTTCCAGCCGGCGCCGATCACCATGCCAATGGCCGCGATCTCGTCCTCGGCTTGCACGATGGCGAAATTGTTCTCGCCCGTTTCGGGATCGATGCGATGTTTCTTGCAATGCTTGGTGAAGGCTTCGGCCAGCGAGGTCGAGGGCGTGATCGGATACCAGGCGCAGACCGTGGCCCCGCCATAGACCGCGCCCAGGCCCGCCGCATCATTGCCGCCGATGAAGATGCGGTCGCCGACGGCGTCGCTGCGTTCGATCCTCAGCGCGCATTTGTCCGCCAGATGCTCGGAGGCATAGTCATGGCCCAGCGCCACCGCCTTCATGTTGAGGGCGATGAGCTTGTCCTTGCCCTTGAACTGTTTGGCGATCAGCCCTTCGACCACATCCGGCTCGAAACCCAGCAGCGCAGATAGCGCCCCCAGATAGATCACGTTCTTCAGGAGCTGCCGCTCGCGCGGGATCGTGCCCTCCATGGTGTTGGAGAGCGCCGTGAACGGCACGCCCAGCACCGTGATGTCCTCGCGGAATTTGCTGGCGGGCATCGGCTTGGTGGAATCGTAGAGCAGATAGCCGCCCGGCTCGATGCCGGCGACATCTGCGTCCCAGGTCTGCGCATTCATCGCGACCATCAGATCGACGCCGCCGCGCCGCCCCAGCCAGCCATCGCCCGACACGCGCACTTCATACCAGGTGGGCAGGCCCTGAATGTTGGAGGGGAAGATATTGCGGCTCGCCACCGGCACGCCCATGCGCAGCACGCATTTGGCGAAGAGTTCATTGGCCGAGGCCGAACCGGAGCCGTTGACGTTGGCGAATTTGACGACGAAATCGTTGGTGGCGGTGATGGGAGTGGTCATCAAGCAACCCCCCAACCGTCATGGCCGGGCCTGACCCGGCCACCTATCGGCGTCCGCGTCTGCGGACGCAAGAGAGCCCATGGCGCGCCGACGCGCGCCAGATGGGTGGCCGGCTCGGTGGCCGGCCATGACGGAATGAAACTGATCAACATCCGCATGAGTTTGCCTGCGCGGTTTCCAGAGTGAATTTCTTCATGTCCCAGGCGCCGGTGGGGCAGCGTTCGGCGCACAGCCCGCAATGCAGGCAGACGTCTTCGTCTTTCACCATCACGCGTTTGGTCTTCAGCAAGCCGGAGACATAGAGGTCTTGCGTCAGGTCCGCCGCCGGCGCCGTCAGCATCTGGCGCAGATCGGCTTCCGGCGCATTCTTCGTGAAGGTGATGCAATCCATCGGGCAGATGTCGACGCAGGCATCGCATTCGATGCACAGCTTGTCTTCGAACACGGTCTGGGCATCGCAATTGAGGCAGCGTTGCGCCTCCTTGAAGCCGAGATCGCGGGTGAAGCCCAGCTCCACTTCCATGTTCACATTGCGAAGCGTCTGCTCATGCGGCGCATGCGGCACCTTGAAGCGCAGATCCAGCGACACGTCATTGTCGTAGGACCATTCGTGAATGCCCATCTTCTGACTGGTCAGATTGACGAGCGGGCCGGGCCGATCCTTCTTTACATCCTGGCCCTGGCAGAACAGGTGGATCGACACCGCCGCCGCATGGCCATGGGCCACGGCCCAGATGATGTTCTTGGGCCCGAAGGCCGCATCGCCGCCGAAGAACACTTTGGCGTTGGTCGATTGAAAGGTCTCGTCATCGACGATCGGCATGTCCCAGCGATCGTCGAATTCCAGCCCGATATCGCGCTCGATCCAGGGGAAGGCGTTTTCCTGGCCCACGGCCACCAGCACGTCGTCGCATTCCATATGCACGTCCGGCTCGCCCGCGGGGATCAGCTTGCGCCGGCCCTTGGCGTCATATTCGGCCTTCACCTTCTCGAAGGTGACGCCGGTCAGCGTGCCGTCCTTGTGCGTGAATTCCTTGGGCACCAGGAAATTGTGGATGGGAATGCCTTCGCCCATCGCATCGTCTTTTTCCCAGGGGCTGGCCTTCATCTCCTCGAAGCCCGAGCGCACGACGACATCGACCTTGTCGCCGCCGAGGCGGCGCGAGGTGCGGCAGCAATCCATCGCCGTGTTGCCGCCGCCCAGCACGATCACGCGCTTGCCGATCTTTTCGATATGACCGAACGAAACCGAACTCAGCCAATCAATGCCGATATGGATGTTGGCGGCGGCTTCGGCACGGCCCGGAATGTCGAGATCGCGCCCGCGCGGCGCGCCGGAACCGACGAACACCGCGTCATAATCCTCGTTCAGCAGCGCCTTCAAACTGTCGATGCGGGTGCCGAATCGCGTCTCCGGCTCCAGCCCCAATATGTAATTGCATTCCTCGTCCAGCACGCGCTCGGGCAGGCGGAATTTTGGGATCTGCGTGCGCATCATTCCGCCGGCCTTGGGATCGGCGTCGTAGATCACCACGCTATAGCCCAGCGGCAGAAGATCGCGCGCCACGGTCATCGAGGCCGGCCCGGCACCGATCAGCGCGATGCGTTTGCCGTTCTTCTTCGCGGCGGGCTTCGGCAGCCGTGCGCGAATATCGTCCTTGTTGTCGGCGGCCACGCGCTTCAGGCGGCAGATGGCGACGGGCTCGTTCTCCACGCGCCCACGGCGGCAGGCCGGTTCGCAGGGCCGGTCGCAGGTGCGGCCCAGGACCCCCGGAAACACATTCGATTTCCAATTGATCATATAGGCGTCGGAATAGCGGCCCTCCGCGATCAGGCGGATATATTCGGGCACCGGGGTATGCGCCGGGCACGCCCACTGACAATCGACGACTTTGTGGAAGTAGTTGGGATCGCTGGTATCGGTCGGCGCGATGCCGGATAGAGGCTCGGGCTCTGCGATCGCCTGCCCGTCGGCCAAATCGGAACTCATGAGATGCGTGCTACTCCACTGCCGTGTCCGCCATCTCCGTGAGGTTCAACGCCCACGGTCCCACGATCGTTGCGATTGGCTGGGTATGGCGATCCCGTGCGTTCTTCCCCTATGAATTTTCATATTAGCTCCCACGCTGTCCCACGCAACATGGGAATAGGTATAAATGCTGTATGGCTACTCGCGGCCCGATGGCGTGGGCGCCATTAAATTCGATACATCTAATATAAGAGGCAAGTCGGGTGGATATGTCGTTGACCGAGGATCAGGAGGCCATCGTCGAAGCTGTGGCCCGAGTCGCCGGCGGCTTCGATGATGGTTACTGGAGCGATTGCGACACGCAGGCGCGCTTCCCGCATGAATTCCATCGCGCCATGGCCGCGGGCGGCTGGCTGGGCATCACCATGCCGGTCGAGCTGGGCGGCGCTGGCCTTGGCGTCACGGAAGCCGCGCTGATGATGCACACGGTCACGCAACATGGCGGCGGCTTCTCGGCGGCCTCCACCATCCACATCAATCTCTTTGGCCCGCACCCCATCGTCGTGCATGGCACGGCCGAGCAGAAGGCGCGCTGGCTGACGCCCCTTATCAAGGGCGAAGAGAAAGCCTGCTTTGGCGTCACCGAGCCCGATGCCGGCCTCGACACCACCTCGATCTCCACCTTCGCGACCAGGACGAAGGGCGGCTATCGCGTAACCGGCCGCAAGATGTGGACGACCACGGCGCAGGAGGCCGACCGCATCCTGCTCCTGACCCGCACCACGGCGAAGGAGGATTGCAAGAAGCCGACCGATGGTATGACGCTGTTCTATACCGCGCTCGACCGCGAAAAAATCGAGGTCCGCCGCATCGAAAAGATGGGCAGGAGCGCCGTCGATTCCAACGCCGTCTTCATCGACGATCTGTTCGTGCCGGAAGAAGACCGTATCGGCGAAGAGGGCAGGGGCTTTCGCTATCTGCTCGACGGGCTCAATCCCGAGCGCATCCTCATCGCCTGCGAGGCCATCGGCATCGGCCGTGATGCGCTGCGCCGGGCCTCCGATTACGCGCGCGAGCGCGTGGTCTTCGGCCGGCCCATCGGCCAGAACCAGGGCATCCAGCATCCGCTGGCCGAAAACTGGACCTATCTCGAAAGCGCCTTCTGGATGGCGATGCGCGCGGCGAATTTGTACGACGCGAAAAAGCCCTGCGGCGCCGAGGCCAACGCCGCCAAATTCCTTGGCGCCCGCGCCGCCTTCGATGCCTGTACGCGCAGCGTCATGACCCATGGCGGCATGGGCTATGCCAAGGAATTCCAGGTCGAGCGCCTGTTCCGCGAATCGATCCTCACCCGCATCGCCCCGGTCACCGAACAGCTGATCCTGTGCTTCATTGCCGAGAACGTGCTCGATCTGCCGAAGTCGTATTAATTGTCATCTTTCCGCGACGACACGGCAGTTGATCTTGTCCGCCTGTACGGGAAACGTAGCGAATCAACCGACATCGGAGCGAGAGAGACCGAATGAGAACTTCGCTGCAGCTGGGCGTCTTGGCAGCGGCCCTGCTTCTGGCAGGTGCGCAAGCCTCTGCACACGCCACCGCACATAACGCACAGACCACCGCCTACGAGATCGCGAACACGCTGCAGACGAAGGGGGTGACCGCCACGATCGGGCAGTATTTCAATTGCGAGAACGGATCGGGCTACGCCTTCGTGTCGGGCGGCGATCCGGCTGCGGTCTCGGTTGCGGCCAGGATCCTGCCGCAGGCCGATGCCTGCGTGGCCGGAAAGCTGCAAGCTTCGCTGCGGCTTGCGCTGATCTACAATCCGGCCGTCGTGCTGCCTTTCATCAACAGCGCGTCGGCAGCTTTCGGCGGCGGAGATCTGCAAACCCGCCGACCTGCCGGCGGACGCACCCGTCTCGCCTGACGCCACGACGGCGCAAGAGATGGAAGGCAGCCTTGGCGTCGTGAGCAGCCCGGCACTCGCGGCGAAGAAGCGGGCCTGTTTGCGCGTGATTTCGGGCTCCTGAGGCATCGGGGGGCACGTTGCTTTGCACCTGCCCCCGGGCCCGCCGTTCCCCAAAAGTGCAAGGCGGAAAGGCGTTTCCCTGATCCGCCGGCTGCAGTAGGGTCGCGCGGTCTGATATCCAACAGAGCGTGAGCGAACCCATGTCCGGTCTTTATTTCGAAGATTTCTCCATCGGCCAGCGCTTCGATCACCCGATCCGGCGCACGGTGACCGAAGCCGACAATGTCTTCTTCACCGCCATGACCCACAACCCGGCCCAGCTCCATCTCGATGCGGAATATGCCAAGGGCACGGAATTCGGTCAGCGCATCGTCAATTCGCTGTTCACGCTGGGGCTGATGATCGGCATTTCGGTCGGCGACACCACGCTCGGCACCACGGTCGCCAATCTCGGCATGGATGAGGTGCGCTTCCCGAAGCCCGTCTTCCATGGCGACACGCTGCATGTCGAAACCGAAGTGCTGGAGCTGCGCGAATCGAAGTCGCGCCCGGCCAACGGCATCGTCACTTTCCTGCATCGCGCCATCAACCAGCGCGATGAGATCGTGGCGCAATGCAAGCGCTCGGCGCTGATGCTGAAGAAGACGGTGACGGTTTGATGATCCTCCGCTCCCTCCTCTTCGTGCCGGCCGACAGCGAGAAGAAACTCGAAAAATCGAAATCCTCGCCGGCCGATGCGCTGATCCTCGACCTCGAGGATTCGGTGGCGGCTCCCAACCGTCCCAAGGCGCGCAAGCTCGCGGCCGATTATGTGCGCAATGCGAACGGCAAGGGCCCGGCGCTGTTCGTGCGCATCAACCCCATCGACACGGAAGATTGCCAAGCCGATCTCGATGCCATTGTCGAGACCGCGCCCGCGGGCCTTGTCGTGCCCAAGCCGGATTCGCCCGGCGTGCTGGTTGAGCTGGACAGCATGATCGCCGCGCGCGAGGCCGCGCATGGCTTGCCGCGCGGCGGCATCAAACTGCTGCCGGTGGCGACGGAAACGCCCGCCGCCGTGCTCAATCTGATGCATTACACCAATCCGCCGCCGCGGCTTTGCGCGCTCACCTGGGGCGCGGAGGATCTGGCCGCCGCCCTTGGCGCCGCCGCCAATCGCGACGAGGCCGGCGAGTTCCTCTTCACCTACAAGGTCGTGCGCTCCTTCTGCCTGATCGCGGCCAAGGCAGCGGGCGTCGCGGCCATCGAAACCCTGCATGCCAATTTCCGCGACGAGGACGGCCTCAGGCGCGCAGCCCGCGCCGCGAGCCGCGAAGGCTTCACCGGCATGCTGGCGATCCATCCCGGCCAGGTCGAAACGATCAACGCCGCCTTCACGCCGTCAGCCGAGGATGTCGAGCACGCGCAGAAGGTCGTCGCCGCCTTTGCCGGTGGGGCGGGCGTCGCCTCGCTCGACGGCAAGATGCTCGACCAGCCTCATCTTGAAGCAGGCCGAGCATATCCTCGCGCTGGCGAAACAGATCGCGTCGGGCGACCCGGCCTAATTGCTCGTGCGCAGCGCCCAGCGATAGAGCGCGTAAACCAGCACGGCAGACACGCCCACGCCGATGGTGGGCGCCAGCCAGAAGCTCGCCGGCACCACGGCCAGCGGCGCCTGATTACCGGTTGCCACAATCACGCCCGCCAGCGCGACGCCGAACAGGCTTTCGCCGACGATGAGGCCGGAGGCGATGAGTACGCCCTTCTGTTCGATATTGGTCGGGTTCCTGGTCTTCTTGGCCTTGGCCTTGAACCATTGCGACACCAACGCGCCGAGCACCACCGGCATCGAGGCTGACATCGGCAGATAGATGCCGATGCACACGCCCAGCGGCGGCAGGCGCAGCAATTTGCGCGCGCCCAGGAATTCGTCGATCAGCACCACACCCACGCCGATCGCCCCGCCAATGCCGAGCATCTGCCAGTCGAGATGGCCGCCAAGCACGCCTTGCGCCAGCGCGCTGATCAGCACGGCTTGCGGCGCCGGCAGCGGCGTATGGCCCGCCAGCGCCGGTGCGCCGATCTGTCCGGCAAAGCCGTAGGCCCGCGCCAGAAGGTCGAGCACCGGCGGAATGATCACCGCGCCCGCGAGCACGCCCACGATCAGCGCGATCTGCTGCGCCCAGGGCGCCGCGCCCACAAGCTGGCCCGTCTTGAGGTCTTGCAGATTGTCGTTGGAGGTCGTCGCCGCGGCGAAGACGATGGAGAGCGTGAACAGCGCAAAGGCGACCATCGCCTTGGAGCCGCCATTGGCGACCATCGGCACCAGCACCGCGAGCAGGCTGGAATACAGCAGGATGGCCAGAATGCCGACGCCGGAAATCGGCGAATTGGTCGAGCCGACAAGCCCGGCCAGATAGCCGCAGATCGCCGACACCACAAAGCCGCCCAGCACCACGAAGCCGACCGTAATCAGCGCCAGCCGGATCGTTTCGGCCTCGAAGCGGTGTGCCGCGGGTGAATTGAAACACCAGCCCCACGATCACGATCAGGCAGCCCAGCGTCCACAGCATGATGGAGAGCGGAGACAGGTCCTTGTCGGTCGGGTGAATGTCGCCTCGGCGGCGCGCATTGGCGAGCGTGGCTGTCAGGCCCGTTGCTACAGGCTTGGCGAGCTTGGCCAGAGTCCACAACGCCGACACCGCAATCGCGCCCGCGCCTATAAAACGTACCTGGCTCGACCAGATATGGTTCGCGAAATCGGCGACGCTCTGTCCCGTCGCCATATGCGTCATGGATGCCAGGATCGGCACCGCGCCGGCCCAGGCGATGGCGACGCCGAACAGCAGCGACAGGCCC
>CAWJLC010000004.1:0-2500 GCA_963843675.1 uncultured Pseudomonadota bacterium
GTGCCCGAAGCCATTGCCGAGTGCCGCCGCGCCGGGATCGCGGTGGTGATGATCACCGGTGACGATCCGCGCACCGCCGCACCATCGCCGCCCGCGCGGGCCTGGAGGTCACGGAAGAACAGATCGTCAGCGGCGGCGATGTCGCCCATGCCGAAGAGGCCGGCGAGGTCGCGCTCGACCGTCTGACGCGCGAGGCCCGGATTTATGCGCGCATGGCGCCGGCGCAGAAGCTCGCCATCGTCACGTCGCTCGCCCGAAACGGCCATTTCGTCGCCGTCACCGGCGACGGCGTCAATGATGCGCCGGCGCTCAAACATGCCCATGTCGGCGTGGCCATGGGCCGCAAGGGCACCGATGTCGCCAAGGCAAGTGCCGACATCATCCTCACCGACGACAATTTCGCCTCCGTCGTCGCCGGCATCCGCGAGGGCCGTGTCGCCTATGCGAACATCCGCAAGGTCGTGTTCATGCTGATCTCGACGGGCGCGGCCGAGGTCGCGCTCTTCATCCTGTCGATGCTGGCGGGCCTGCCGATGCCGCTCCTTGCGGTGCAGTTGTTGTGGCTCAACCTCGTCACCAATGGCATTCAGGATGTGGCGCTGGCCTTCGAGAAGGCCGAGGGCGACGAGCTTTCGCGCCCGCCGCGCCGCCCGGGCGAGGCGATCTTCGATTCCGTCATGATCCAGCGCGTACTGCACTCGGTGGTCGTCATGGGCGGGGGCGGTTTTGCCGTGTTCTGGTGGCTGACCGCAAACGGCACCAGCATCGAGCCCGCGCGCAACCTGCTGTTGCTGCTCTTCGTGCTGTTCGAGAGCTTCCAGACGCTCAACAGCCGCTCCGAACATCGCTCGGTCTTCCGCCAGAGCTTTGCCGCCAATCCCTTCCTGGTCGTCAGCGTGTTCGCGGCCCTGGCTGTCCATATCGCGGCCATGTACCTGCCGGGCCTGTCCGATATCCTGCGCATCGGGCCGGTGGCCTGGCGGGACTGGGCGATTCTGGTGCCGCTGGCATCGGTCCTGCTCTTTGTGATGGAGTTTGAAAAATGGTTCGCCAAACGGCACCCTCATTCCCATGATCGAGAAAATCCGCCGCCGCCTGCGCCGCCGGGTCCTGAAACCGGCTCTTGACGGCGCTGCCGTCCCGCTGGCCCTGATCCGTGAATTCCTGCGGCTGGAAGCGGCTGGCGGGCTTGTTCTGATCGGGGCGGCGGCGCTTGCCATTCTCTGCGCCTCGACCGTGCTCGCGCATTGGTATGAGGGCTTCAAGGAGCTGCCGATCGTCGTCACGGTCGGCGGTTTCGGCCTCGCCAAACCCATGTTGCATTGGGTCAATGACGGGTTGATGGCGCTGTTCTTCTTCCTCGTCGGCCTTGAAATGAAGCGCGAGATTTTGCGCGGCGAGCTGTCGACGGTGCGCCGCGCGCTGCTGCCCGCGATTGCGGCGATTGCCGGTATGGCGTTCCCGGCCTTGATCTATCTGTCCATCGCGGTCGGCCATGGCGAAGCGACGAAGGGCTGGGCTATTCCGGCCGCGACCGATATCGCCTTCGCACTCGGCATCATGTCGCTTCTGGGGCCGCGCGTGCCGCAATCGCTGAAGGTGTTGATGGCCGCAATCGCCGTGATCGACGATCTGGGCGCCATCGTCATCATCGCGATTTTTTATACGAGCGATCTGTCATTGTTGTCGCTCGGCGTCGCGGCGGCGGCCTTGTTCGTGCTGTTGATCCTCAACCTTTCCGGCGTAAAACGCATCGCGCCCTATGTTCTGGTCGGCCTTATCTGCTGGATCGCGGTGTTGAAATCCGGCGTGCATGCCACGCTCGCCGGTGTTGTGACGGCCATGGCGATCCCCATCGACGGCAAGGTGGGGGAGGGCGAACATGCGCACAGCCCGCTCGAACATCTCGAACACATCCTGCATCCGTGGATCGCGTTTGCGGTGCTGCCTTTGTTCGGCTTCCTGAACGCCGGCGTCTCGCTTTCGCATCTCGATCCCGCCGCCATCGCCGCGCCGGTCACGCTCGGCATTGCGGCGGGTTTGTTTTTCGGCAAGCAATTGGGCGTGTTCGGCGCCATCGTCTTCACCGTGAAGACGGGCATCGCGCCCAGGCCCGCGGGCGCGAGCTGGCCGCAGATTTATGGCCTTTCGATCCTCGCCGGCATCGGCTTCACCATGAGCCTGTTCATCGGGGAACTCGCCTTCAAGACCGGCTTGCACGACGCCGAATTGCGTCTCGGCGTTCTCGGCGCGTCGGTGGTGTCGGCGATCTTCGGTTATGTGGTGCTCAGGTCTTGCACCCGCGCGCCGCTAAACATGCCGCCCACGGATGAAACCGGAGAAACTGCGGTCTCCCCGCAACCGTGAGATGCCGCCTATTGCGCGGTAATGCTTAAGGCCGGAAAGCCCGCAAATCCTGGCTTTCTGCGATGCAGCATCCCTCCGCTCGCATGATCCGTCTCATCTTTCTATTGCAAAGTCGTAATGCGAGGCGCAGCCT
>CAWJLC010000004.1:7500-129398 GCA_963843675.1 uncultured Pseudomonadota bacterium
AGGTTGAAGGTGCGGTAACACGCACTGGAGGACCGAACCCACGCCTGTTGAAAAAGTCGGGGATGAGCTGTGGCTAGGGGTGAAAGGCTAATCAAACTCGGAGATAGCTGGTTCTCTGCGAAAGCTATTTAGGTAGCGCCTCATGTATCACCTTCGGGGGTAGAGCACTGGATGGGCTAGGGGGCTTCACCGCTTACCAAACCTAACCAAACTCCGAATACCGAAGAGTGCAATCATGGGAGACACACGGCGGGTGCTAACGTCCGTCGTGAAGAGGGAAACAACCCTGACCAACAGCTAAGGCCCCTAATTCGTGGCTAAGTGGGAAAGGATGTGTCGTTCCCAAAACAACCAGGATGTTGGCTTAGAAGCAGCCATCATTTAAAGAAAGCGTAACAGCTCACTGGTCTAAATAAGGAACTTCGCGCCGAAGATGTAACGGGGCTCAAGCCACGAGCCGAAGCTTTGGGTGTGACGCAAGTCACGCGGTAGCAGAGCGTTGTGTATGCCTGTGAAGAGGAAGGGTGACCGACCTTGGAGGTATCACAAGTGAGAATGCTGACATGAGTAGCGATAAAGAGGGTGAGAGACCCTCTCGCCGGAAGTCCAAGGGTTCCTGCGTCAAGTTAATCTGCGCAGGGTTAGCCGGCCCCTAAGGCAAGGCCGAAAGGCGTAGTCGATGGGAACCAGGTAAACATTCCTGGGCCTGTGGGTAGTGACGGATCTCAAAAGTTGTTCGGCCTTATTGGATTGGCTCGGGCAGCGAAGAGGTCCCAGGAAATAGCTCCCACGTTCAGACCGTACCCCAAACCGACACAGGTGGACTGGCAGAGTATGCTAAGGCGCTTGAGAGAATGGTGTTGAAGGAACTAGGCAAATTACCCTCGTAACTTCGGGAGAAGAGGGCCCGGCTTTTGCGCAAGCAGAGGTCGGGGGCACAAAGCAGGGGGTAGCGACTGTTTACTAAAAACACAGGACGGTGCGAAAACCAAAGTTGACGTATACCGTCTGACGCCTGCCCGGTGCCGGAAGGTTAAGAGGAGATGTGAAAGCGTTGAATCGAAGCCCCGGTAAACGGCGGCCGTAACTATAACGGTCCTAAGGTAGCGAAATTCCTTGTCGGGTAAGTTCCGACCTGCACGAAAGGCGTAACGACTTCCCCACTGTCTCCAACACCAGCTCAGCGAAATTGAACTCCCCGTGAAGATGCGGGGTTCCCGCGGTCAGACGGAAAGACCCCGTGCACCTTTACTGCAACTTTGCGCTGGCATTAGGAATGTGATGTGTAGGATAGGTGGTAGGCTTTGAAGCCGAGGCGCCAGCCTTGGTGGAGCCATCCTTGAAATACCACCCTTTGTATTCCTGATGTCTAACCGCGGCCCTGAAACAGGGTCCGAGACCGCGCATGGTGGGCAGTTTGACTGGGGCGGTCGCCTCCCAAAGAGTAACGGAGGCGCGCGATGGTAGGCTCAGACCGGTCGGAAATCGGTTGATGAGTGCAATGGCAAAAGCCTGCCTGACTGCAAGAGTGACGGCTCAAGCAGAGACGAAAGTCGGTCATAGTGATCCGGTGGTCCCGCGTGGAAGGGCCATCGCTCAACGGATAAAAGGTACGCCGGGGATAACAGGCTGATCGCCCCCAAGAGTCCATATCGACGGGGCGGTTTGGCACCTCGATGTCGGCTCATCACATCCTGGGGCTGGAGCAGGTCCCAAGGGTACGGCTGTTCGCCGTTTAAAGTGGTACGTGAGCTGGGTTTAGAACGTCGTGAGACAGTTCGGTCCCTATCTGCCGTGGGTGTTCGAAACTTGAGAGGATCTGTTCCTAGTACGAGAGGACCGGAATGGACGCACCTCTGGTGGACCGGTTGTGGCGCCAGCCGCATTGCCGGGTAGCTAAGTGCGGAATAGATAACCGCTGAAAGCATCTAAGCGGGAAACTAACCTCAAAACCAGGTTTCGCTCGAGAGCCGTGGAAGACGACCACGTCGATAGGCCAGGCGTGTAAGCGCAGCAATGCGTTGAGCTTACTGGTCCTAATCGCTCGATAGAAATGCTTGATTTAGCTTTGCACCTCGTTCCATGCTTGGAAATAAGACCAGGCATTGAACATTCGCGCGATCAGCGCGCTAAAAAAAACAAGCTTGAGTGTCTTCACTTTGCGATGAATGTCCTTCGCCGGACTGGTGGTCATAGCGGGGGAATTCTACCCGATCCCATTCCGAACTCGGCCGTCAAAGCCCCCAGCGCCTATGGTACTACGGCTCAAGCCGTGGGAGAGTCGGTCGCTGCCAGTCCAGCCAAGGACATTTGTCGCAAATCCTGCCTTACAATTCAGACGAAAAGCCCTGCCGGTCGAAAGACCTGCGGGGCTTTTTGTTTTGTCGTTCCGCCCGCGCTAGGCTTCGCCATGGCCATCGATACCGACCATTTCGCGGAGATCCTGCGTGCGCGCCTTGCCGATCTCGACACCCTGTCGAAGCTCAGCGAGGAGGGGCGCGCCGTCGTTCAGCTCGATCAGCAAAGCGTCGGGCGCCTGTCGCGCATGGATGCGATGCAGGCCCAGTCCATGGCGCTGGCGACCGAGGAACGGCGCGAGGCCGAGCGGGCGCGCGTCGCCGCCGCGCTGCGCCGCATCGAAAGCGGCGACTATGGCTACTGTCTTAATTGCGACGAGGAGATCGATGCGCGCCGCCTCGAAATCGATCCGGCCGCGCCGCTCTGCCTCGATTGCGCCCGCGGCAAGATATGACTTTGGGGCTGAGCGTCAGTTCAGGTGCCACAACGCGGCATTGAGCAGGCCGGCATAGCCGACCCACAGCCCATAAGGCACGAAGCACCATCCCGCCGGCCGGTCGATGCGCGCGAAGCTGTATCCGGTTGCTGCCAGCGCCGCGAACAGCACAACCAGCTCCGCCAGCGCCCAGCCGGTCCGGTGCAGGCCGAAGAACAGGATCGACCACAGAAGGTTCAGCGCCAGCTGCACGCCATAGAGCGCGAAGGCCCGGTGGCGCAGGGTGCCCAGCGCACGCCACACCCGCCAGGCCGCAAAACCCATCAGCACATAGAGCGTGGTCCAGACCGGCCCGAACACCCAATTGGGCGGATTGAAGCTCGGCTTGGCCAGCGTCGGATACCACGCCGCCACGCTGCCCGCCGTCACCCAGCCGCCGATGGCGCCGATCGCCAGCGTCAGTCCCAGCGATATCACAAGCCCCGCAAGGCCCGCTGCGAAACCGGGTTTGCGCGCATCCGTTGCCGTCATGATCGTGTCCTCCATTTGCGGGGCGCCTGACCCGAGGTCATCTTTCGGACGCAAAGCGCACGACAATGCTCGCCACCATGGAAACGGATCGACCCGATTGATGCAAACGCGCCGCTCGCATCTGATATCCCTTGCCGGGCTCGCGGGACTGGCGCCCTTGGCCGCGCGCGCCGCGCTGGCGACGTCCCCGGCCGCCGTCTGTCATCAGAGCCGGGCCCATCTCGCCCCGCTTCAGGCGGCGATGGCGAAGGGCCGCTTCATCGCCTATCACCCGACCGAGATCGCCTTCTGGTACGGCAAGCCCACGCGCGCCACGAAGGCCGGCATCACCGCCGACCTCAAGGCGCTGCGCCCATGGTTCGACGGACTCATCACCTATAGCGCCGGACATGGCGCCGAACATGTGGCCGATGCCGCGGCCGAGCTCTGCTTCCGCGCCGTGATCCAGGGCGTGTGGGATCCGGCCGATCCCGGGGAGATCGGCCGCGCGCTTGCTGCCTATCATCGCCATCCCAAACTTGTCGTCGGCCTCTCGCTCGGCAACGAGGTGGTGCTGTCGCATCGCGGCAGTTGGGGCGATCTGGCCTATGGCCTGCGCCGTCTGCGCAAACATGCGCCGCATCTGCCGCTGACCACCAGCGAAGCCTTTTCGCAATTCCTCGACACCGACGATGCGCGTTCGACGCTGGCGGCGATGGATTTCATGATGGTCAACATCCATCCCATCTTCGAGTCTTGGTTCGCGCGCGCGCAGCCGGCGAACTGGAGCGAGTTCGTTGTGCGCATCACCGACCTTCTGGCGAAGAAATATTGCGGCCCGATCCTGGTGAAGGAGACGGGCGTGCCGACGGGGCCGCACAGCATGGGTTATTCGAGCGCCAAGCAGCGCGCCTTCTATCGTGCGCTCGAAGCCCGCATGAAGCCGTCGCCGTCGCGCGCCTTCGCGTATTTCTCGGCCTTCGATCTGCCCTGGCACGCTTATGACGCCAGCCCCAATCCCGGCGACAACCATCCTGAAGAGGCCTATTGGGGCTTCTTCACGGGCAAGCGCGCGCCCAAGCCGATCCTGTCCGACCTGACGCGCCTGCCGCACACGCGGCTCTGACGCTATCGCTTGTAGGGATAGCAGCGCTCGCGCGAGAGCATCATCTTGAGATGCTGGCCGAGGGCTTCGATGGCGGGGCCTTCTTCGGCGAAGGGGTCCGAATTTCCCGGACCGACGATAATCATGGAAAAGGCGAGGTCGTCCTCGCCGCGCGGCGGAAGCATGGCGGTGGCCAGCGGATTGCCTTCATGGTCGCGCAAGGTCAGGAACATCGGCATGGTCTGGCGCAGATGCGCCTTCAGCCCGATATCGCGTTCGATCGAATTGGCCGCGTCCGGTTGATAGCCCTCGCGCGCCTTGGCGTCCTCGCGGCGGAAATATTTGTCCACGGCATGGCGCATCGCTTCGGATTCCTGGATCGCTTCTGCTTCCGTTTCGATCCGGAACCAGGCCTTTCGCTCCGGCGCGTCGCAGATATATTCCACGTCGCATCGCTCCTCATTCGAACTCAGCACATGCGGGCGAGTGTACACCCGATGCGTGGGCCGCGTGATCGGCAATGCGTGGGATGGTGGAGCGGTTCCGCCCGCGCGGGGATAAGTTCCGCGCGCGGGCGGGTCGTTCAGGCGGCTTGGCGCGCCGCTGCGGCTTCGTTGTCCAGGATCATGAGCGCCGCGGCGGTGTTGGAGATCGGAATGTGGTAGTTGAGGAACGCCTTGCTGACATGGCCGGTGAGCGCACCGCGCATCGCGATCCAGTTCAACACTTCCACGCCCTGCGTGCCCGCCAAGCGGACGAGGTCGTCGTTGGAATAGGCGGCCAGCGCTTTCGGGTCGCTGACCAGTTTCTCGATGCACTCCATGTCGAAGTCTTTGTTGATGAAGCCGGCGCGCTGGCCGTCCAGCTGATGGGACAGCCCGCCGGTGCCCAGCACCAGAACGCGAGCATCCTTCTTGTAGCTTTCGATCGCGCGCCCGACAGACTGGCCCAGCTTCAGGCAACGGGCTGCCGAGGGAAGCGGGTGCTGCACGGTGTTGATGGCGATCGGCAGCAGCGTCACCGGCGGCGCGCCCTCGGGCCACAACAGCTGCATCGGAACCACCACAGCGTGGTCGACCAGCATTTCCTGGCAGGTGGTGACGTCGAACTCGTCCTTCACCAGCCCCTCGATGACGTGCCAGGACAGATCCGGATTGCCCTTGAAGGGGCGCTGCACCGGCAGGCCCCAGCCTTCGTCGGCATTGTTGTATTCCGGCGCCGCGCCGACGGCGAAGGTCGGCAGCTTGTCGAGGAAGAAATTGAGCCCGTGATCATTGTAGAATATCACGACCACATCGGGCTTGATGCGCGCGAGCCATTTGTGCGCTTCGGTGAAGCCGTCGAAGAACGGCTTCCAATAGGGATCCTGTTGCAGTCCCTTGGCAATCGCATTGCCAATACCCGGAATGTGCGAGGTGCCGAGCCCGCCTACGATCTTCGCCATCACGCTTTCCCCGCTTCCAGAAGTTTCGCCTTGAACGCATCGACGCTCATGCCGGTTTGCTGCGCGCCCAGATCCTGGACCCCCAGCCCGAGTATCCCGGCCAGCTTGGCCAGGTAGTAGACATTGCCGCCGGCCGCGATCAGCTCCAGCACGTTGCGGTGCTGCACCGCTTCGCGCTGGGCCGGCGTGAGGCCGTATTTCGCGCAATAGCCATCCTCGTCTTCGACGAAGGCCTTGCGGTTGGCGGCATCATTGAAGGAAAAGCACATCTTGTTGAGCGCATAGCCTTTCTGCGCTTCGGTCCCATCGAAAATCGTGGTCCCGGCAATGCCGTGGCTGGTCATGGTTCCACCTGAATCGTTTGTCCCTCCTACAATCTGCCGCCGATGCCCCATCCCACGCCTTGATCTGGATCATGGGCAAAGTCCGCATTTGTCCAAGATCAAGGCGCCCCGCGCCGCCGCTGCGGTTTGCTGCTCCGGGTAAACCTATTGCCGAGGGGAAATTCATGTCCGAGGCCGCGGAAACGCCGTCTGCACACGCCCGATCGCCAGCGCCGGCGATCACGCCCTATGCCATGGTCGGCGGCGAGGCGGGCGTGCGGCGAATTGTCGAGCGCTTTTACGATATCATGGACAGCGATCCGGTGGCCGCGCCGATCCGCGCCATGCATGGCGCCGAGCTCGGGCCGGTGCGCGAGAAGCTGTTCGAGTTCCTCAGCGGTTGGCTGGGCGGCCCGCCGCTCTATCAGCAAAGCCCCCAGCACAAATGCATTGTCTCGGCCCATGCCGCCTTCGCGATCGACGCGGCCGCACGCGACCAGTGGCTGTGCTGCATGCGCCGCGCGCTCGCCGATGCCGGTCTGCCGGAAGAGGTGCGCGATTATCTCGACGGGCCATTTAGCCGCGTCGCCGAAATCTTCCGCAACACCTGAAAATCGCGTGCCTGAAAAGCAATGCCCCGCAGTCTGCAGAACGCGCAGGCCGCGGGGCTTTCGTGCCGAGGGGGTGGGGGGGCAAGGGCCTCAGCACGTTCCGTGCCTCGCCCTTATGCACCCGCCAGATGAATTGATCCCATCATCCGCATGAAATCGCAGAAAGGGGCTGCGAGAAGGGCGTCAGTCGGTCGCCATCGCCTGATCGAGATCGGCGATCAGGTCGTCGACATGCTCGATGCCGACCGAGAAGCGGATCAGCCCCTGGCCGACACCGATGGCCAGACGCTCCTCTTCGGTCAGGCCCGACAGCACTGTCGTCGCCGGATGGCAGGTCAGCGATTCCGTGCCGCCCAGGCTCACTGCCAGCTTGACGATCCTGAGCTTGTCGAGGATGGCGAAGGCGCGCGCGCGGCTGCCGACATCGAAGGCCATCAGCGTGCCGGGGCCGCTGCATTGCTTGTCATAGATTGCGCGTTGGCGCGTGCCGTCCTTGGCCAGCGCCGGGAAGTACACGGACTGGACGTCGCGGCGCTCGGCCAGCCATTTTGCAATGGCGGTGGCGTTTTCGGCCGCGCGCGTCATGCGCAGCGTCAGCGTTTCCATGGAGCGTGTCAGCATCCAGCAGGTGTGTGGGTCGATGCTGCCGCCCAGAAGCGGGCGCAGTGCGCGCAAGGGCGCCATCGCCTTGCGGGTTCCGAGCACGCCGCCGGCGATCAGATCGCTGTGCCCGCCGACATATTTGGTCAGCGAATAAACCGACAGATCGGCGCCGCATTGCAGCGGTCTCTGAAAGATCGGTCCCATCAGCGTGTTGTCGACGGCGACGATCGGGCGGTGGCCCTGGCGCGCTTCGCTCTCGCCCGCGCATTCGGCGGCCAGGCCGATATCGGCCAGCGTCGTCAGCGGATTGGACGGCGTCTCCAGGAACACGAGCGCGAGGCGCCCCTTCGTCTCGGCTTCTTCGAATGCCTTGCGCATGCCTTCGGGCGTCGTCGGATCGGTGATGGTGTGCGCCTTGATGCCGAATTGCGGCAGGATGTTGTGAAACAGCGCATCGGTGCCGCCGTAAAGCGGCTGGCTGAACAGGATCACATCGCCCGGCCGGCAATGGGCCAGCGCCGTGGTCGTGATGGCCGCCATGCCGCTGGCGAACACCGCGCCGCTTTCCGCGTTCTCGAACAGCGCCAGCCGTTCTTCGACGATCTGCGCATTCGGATGGTTGTAGCGCGCATAAACGAGACCGCCCGCGGAATCGACCTTGTCGGCCGTGCGGCCGGTGGCGATGTCGAAGAATTCGCGCCCGGCATCGGCGCTGGGAAAGGTGAAGGTCGAGGTGAGGAAGACCGGCGGCTTGACCGAGCCCTCGGAGAGTTTGGGATCGTAGCCATAGCTCAGCATCAACGTCTCGGCATGAAGGCCGTGATTGCCGAGCGTGGTCCTGCGGTAACCGTCATTGGACATGGAATGCACCTGAATCGGAAGAGACGGCGCATGATGCGCCAATACTCCGCGTCCACAACCGGGCACCGCATAATAACAATAAGGTCAAAGCGTTATGACTTCACCGGCAATTCCGTAACAAGCCTGCGAGCCGCGCCGCATTATTCTGAATCGGGCCGGGTCTTCGCCTCATGGAAGCCATCTCACGGCGTCGCGCGAACCGGCTCACGCGTCAGATCGACGAGCCCCGCCAGCACGGCGAGCGCCGCATAGGCCGCCAGCGCCATCACCGCCATGGTCGTGTCATCGTCCGGAGCCGGGCCGACCAAATTGTAGATCTCAACCGCGCTCATGGCGGCCACAAACAACCACAGCCACACATTGCCGCCACGCCGTGCCGGCACATAACGCGCATAGACCCAGGCCCCCGCGAGCAGCGTGGCGATTTCCAGCGGCCCGCTGATCCAGGCCCAGCGCCACAGCCCGAAGCCGACCTTCATCGTGTTTTCCCACAGCGGCATGTCCGGCACATGGACAACGAGATCGAGCAGCCAGTGCGAGAACACGGCTGCCGCGACGACCGCAAAGATCGCGGCGCGCCGTTCGCGATAGAACCAGGCGACGACGGCGCCCAACAGCGCCGACAATCCCAGTGCGCCGAGGAGCCCGTGTGTATAGGGCATGTAGTAAAGATCGAGCGGGCTGGCCTCGGTAAATCCGGGCACGATGCGCAGCTTCTCGACGCCAGCCAGCACCAGCACCGACCACACGACATCCATCCATTGCACGGCAATGAACAGCACCCATAGTGGCAGCCGCTTTTCGGCAGCCTTGGCGCCCAGCGCCGGTCCGTAATGTCCGATGAACATGGTCAGGCTCCTTCCGTTCGGCGCGCGCGCCGCCATCCGATGTGCCCCAGATGCGTATCGCCGAAGCCGCGCGCATATTTGAGGCCGTACCCCATGGCGCGGTCGAAGCCGATATGGGCGAACCAGATCAGCGGCAGTGCCGGTTCGTGACCAGTCGTGAGCGCAAGTGCGGTCCATGCGATCGGACCGATCGTGGAATGCGCCGCATTGTAGGCGAGGGCGCCGATCCGCGGGCCGGCCAGATAACCGGCGAAGCTGAGATCGGGCAGTAGAAACAACAGGGCGAAGGTTTTCCAGTCTCCGCCGATCCGGGCATAGAGCAGCCCGGCCGCGGTCAGAAGCATCAGGCCCTCCAGCCGCAGGAGCCATCGCACCCCACCCCCTACGCCGCCGCCATCTTGGTTTTGCATCGCGCGTCCTTCCTTGCTGCCGATAACATGGCCGCGCGCCTGACAAACGGAAATTGCCTAATTTCGTTCATTTGATATACATTTATGCATGGATACGCCCGCACCCGGCTGGGACCATTTCCGCACCTTTCTGGCCGTGCTGCAGCAGGGCAGTCTCAGCGCGGCGGCGCGCATCCTCGGGCTGACCCAGCCCACCGCCGGCCGTCACATTGCCGCGCTGGAGGCGGCGCTGGGCACGTCTCTGTTTTCCCGCTCGCAGCAGGGCCTGATCCCGACCGAGGCCGCGGCCGAATTGCGCCCCCATGCCGAAGCCATGCAGGCTGCGGCCGATGCCTTCATCCGCACCGCCTCGGGCGAGGCCGCCGCCCCGCGCGGCACCGTGCGCATCACGGCCAGTGAAACCATCGGCGCCCACGTGCTGCCATCGATGCTGGCCGATTTTCATGCGCAGCAGCCGGGCATCGTGCTCGAGCTGGCGCTGACCAACCGCGCCGAAAACCTCACCCGCCGCGACGCCGATATCGCCGTGCGCATGCTGCGCCCGACGCAGCGCGCGCTGGTGGCCAAACGCATCGGCCGGGTCGGGATCGGGCTGTTTGCGCATCGCAAATATCTGTTGGCGCGGGGCACACCGCACAGCCTGGACGATCTGGCCTCGCACAGCCTGATCGGCTTCGATCGCGACGATATCGGCGCCCGTTCGCTGGGCGTCAGCGGGCCTCCGCTCGACCGCGAGATGTTCGCCTTCCGCGCGGATAGCGATGCCGCCCAATTCGGCGCGCTCAAGGCCGGATTCGGCATCGGCGGTTGCCAGATCGGGCTGGCCATGCGCGAGCCCGAACTGGTGGCTGTGCTGCCCGGCCAGGTCGAATTCGGCCTGGAGATGTGGCTGGTCATGCATGAGGATCTGCGCGCCAGCCGCCGCGTGCGGCTGGTCTTCGACCATTTGGCCGCCGGCCTGGCGGGGTATGTGGCGGCGGGCGCCGGGGCTCGCGCGCGGGTTCGCGGCCCGGCCCCGGCGCGGAGGACAAAACGCAGGAAAAATAAGGCCTCCTGACCGCCGCCGGGGGTGGACAGGGGCCGGGGGATGTCCTATATCCGCCCACCTTTCGCGGGCGGCAATTCTGTGTCGTCGCTCGCGGATGTCATGACGCGGGGTGGAGCAGCCCGGTAGCTCGTCAGGCTCATAACCTGAAGGTCACAGGTTCAAATCCTGTCCCCGCAACCAACATGAGCATACGATTTTAGGCCCGGCCCTTGCGCCGGGCCTAAGTCGTTTTGGGAACCTTCCGGCCGCTAATCGTCGGCCCCGGAATTCCTGCTCCCGATCTCGATCTCCGAGGAACGGGCGCGGGCGGCGCCGGGCTCCAATTGCGCATGATAGGCGAGCGCCAGCAATTGGTGCAGATGCGGGCCCGCTTGCGACAGCAGCCCCAGCGCCTCGAAATCCATATGCAGGCCGTTGAGCACGGCCATGATGAAGCCGCGCCGCGCCTCGAACTCTCTGCGATCGACCACGCGATCTTCGGGAACGTTGATGGTCATCGGCTGGAACCCTCATACTGATCTGCGTTCATCGCACGTGCCGTGTATTGGGAAAGCCATTGCGCCTGTTCGGGGCGCAGCGCATCGGTAGCCGCCAGATGCTCCGGCGCATCCGCCTGCAGGCAGACCGAGGGGCTCTGGCCTTCATAATTTCCGAGATTGGGGCGATGGATGCCGTAGCCGACCAGTTCGGCGAGCTCGGGTGAGAAGCCGCGCGCGATTTCGGGTGGATAGATCAGCATCTGTGCCTCGAACTGGCGCAGCCATCCCAGGCAGTAGCTGATGATGATGCCGCGCCGCGGAACCTGCGTGCGGTTGGCGCCGCCGGCATGCAGCGTCGAGCCCAGGAAGACGATGGCGCTTCCCGGTTCCGCTTCGGCCGCGAAGGCGCGTTCGCGCGGCAGCAATTGCGCACCCTGCTCGCGATGGCTGCCCTGCCAGATCACGGTGGCGCCGTTCTCGTCCGTGAACGGCACCAGCGGCCACATGACGTTGACGAGATATTCGATCTCGCCTTTCGCGCCGCCCCACATGTCCTGGTCGCGATGGGGAAATTGTTCGGGCGCCCCGGGGTGGATCTCGATTGCCTGTGTCAGGTTCAGGAGAAACTTGTCGCAATGAGGTCCAAGCGCGGACTGCACCAGCGAGAGGATCGCCGGATGGCGGACCAGCGTCTCCGCAGCCGCCGATCGTTTCAGCAGCGAGCCGAAACGCTTGGTGGTCTCGCCGTAGAAATCGCCCTTACAAAAGGGGGTGGCGGCGAAACGCGAGCCAAGATCGCCATTCAGCCGGTCGATCACCTGCCGGCCGACCAGATCGGGGACGATGCAATAGCCGTCGTCGCGCAGTCGGGCGGCGAGCGCGGCCTCGATCATCTCTGGAGGACGGGCTAAGGCTGCACCCATGGTTCGCGCTCCCGCCTCAGGCCGCGGCCGCGGAGCGGTCATCATGGAGGATGGGCGTGCGCTGGCTGAGCCGTCCCTGCTCACGACGATAGAGCGTGTCGTCGATCTGCACCTGGATTGCGCCGTACTGCATGCCGTCGAAATCCTTGGGCGGGCCCAGCGGCTCGATATCGATGCCGGCCGCCAGGAAGTTCGAAATGAACATGACGTGGGTGAGGCCGGTGATCCTGGTGATGCCGCGCGGCAGGCAGAATTCGATGGCGCCGAGCCAGGCCAGCCCCAGATTCCTGCGGGCCTCTTCGCGCGCCATGCTCGGGGAGAGGCAGATCCGCGTCATCTCCCAGATGTCGTCGCCAATCGGCACGCCGTCTTCGCACAGCATCGGGAAGATCTCCTCGAGCATGTGCGGCCTGGTCGTGGGCATCAGGCGCACCGAAGCCAGATGCCGGCCGGTCTCGGGATCGGCGGAGACGATATAGACCGTCTCGTCGGCGTCGTACTGGTCCATTTCGTAGATGCCGTCGACGACCGGGACACCCCATTTGAGCCAGTCCACGAACACGCGCTTGCGGTCGCGATACATGCTGTCCAGTTCGCGGGCAAACACCGCGCGATTGTCCTTTGAGATCGCGTAAATCATCGCCGCCTCCCGGCCGTTGCGGGAAGCAGTATGGGGATGGTTCTCGATCCTCATACCCCGTTAGGTAACGGGGTGGACTCAGGTGCGGATAATGTCCTGGAAACCGATCTGATTGTCGAACAGCGTGCGGATGATGAGTTGCGTGCGCGAGCCGACGCCATAGCGTTTGCGCGCCGTATCGACATGTTCCTGCACGGTCCTGTGGCTGATGCCCAGGATCTTGCCGACATCCCAGTCGCTCTTGCCCTGTGCGATCAGCACCAGGCAATCGAGTTGGCGCTGGGTCAGCTCCGGTGCGGATCCAACCGCCTCATCGAGATGGTCCGCCTTGAGGCACATGCGCCGGGCCGCCTCGAAGGCAAAGCTCGCCAGATATTGCAGCGCCGGGACGACGGAACCGTCGAGGTCATGTCCGCTATCGGTCGCGAAGGAGCCGGAGCCCGTGCATTCGCCGGGAATGTGGATCGGCACGGAGAAACCGGAGCCCAGTCCTGCGCGGGCGGCGTCTTCGAGAATCTCGCGTTGCTTTGGGGACAGGTGGATCAGGCTGTCGAGTTCGGACCACAGAAACGGGGCCGCGGTCTTCTGGCAGGCGCGCACGACCGGGTCGATGGAGAATTGCCGTTCCGTCCGCATCTTTTCGCCCCAGTTTGCCGGATAGTTCGAGAGCCGAACGATTTTCGGGCTGGCGATGTTCACGTGATGCGAGAGCAGGAAATAGCGAATGCCAAACCGGGCCGCGGTGTCTTCGACGGACCCGCGCAATTCCTGAAGGTTGCCGAATTGGCGCGATGCGCGAACGAAATCCTGGATGTCGCGAAAACGTCCATGGCTGCGCGCCGTCCGGGATGTCGGTGTCGTCGGCGGTATGGAAGCCTGATGAAGGGCTTGGCGGCCTGGCATATTTGCCTCTCCCATGGCGGTGTGTAGACGGAACATGTGCACGCGCGCTCAAAGCGTGCGCGGTGTGCGTAACGCAAACGTCAAACGGCCATGCGGCCAGTCGTGTTTCGGACGTGCCGAGGCGGCCGCGATGCCGGCCACTCTCTGCGCTGCTCGCCCCTGTCAGCCGCACAACGCGGCTGCGTCCGGTCCCGATTTCGACATCAACCCGGCATCGGGCGAAATCCGCCCCGCAACGCCGTCCGCGAGCCCCTGCAAGTGACGGCATCTGCCATCATCGCAAGTCTGCCACTGCGGATGGGATTTGCGTAGAGGCATGTTCATGAAACGCGCCGGTTTTCGCGCCGAAGAGCTGCATCCGCCAGCCCGGTGCCAGAAAACCATGCAATTATAAAAGCTTGCAGGCTGGCCTGGCGCGGTCGAGCCGGCGGGTTCCGCAACAGCGCTTCCTTAACGCCTGCCCGCTAGGATTGTATTCGAAGCGCGAGTGGACCGTGTGGGTGACTGTGACAACCAGCCCGCCAGGAATGCTGCCGGATGCGGATCGGGCCTGCCCGGACGATCGGCTCCTGCGCGCGCGGATGGGCCTGATCGTGGCGACGCTTCCCTTTACGATCCTTGCCAATCCGGTCTGGGTTGCCTTCGTGGCCGCCTTTGGGTTTGGCGGTCACTTTCCGCGCCTGGGTCATTTGACCCCGCTGCAGATCGCGGGCCTCGTCGCTTTCCACCTCGTCAATTCGGGCTATGCCTGGGTTGTATATCGCGCCTGGAATAATGGCAGCGTGGCGCCGCGACGCCTGTTCCATCATCTGGTGGCGCTACAGGCTCTGATTTCGCTGGCCTGGGGGGCGTGCGTCTGGGTGTCCTGGGTCGATCACAATGCGATCAACAATCTGTTCGAGGCGCTGCTGATGGCGGTCACGCTGTGGGGCATCACGCTGACGCGGTCCGCCGAGACGACGGTTTTCTGCGCCGGCCTCCTGCCGCTTCTGGGCATCTTCCTTCTGCGCGCGGCGCTGGACACCGAACATATCGACTTTCTGTTTGTCGTGGTGGGGCCGCTCTGCTCGATCTATGCGGTGGCCGCCGGCGTGTCGGCCCGCAAGCGCATGGACGAATTGCTGCAAACACGCTTCGCCAATGAGGACATGGCGCATGCGCTGGCGCGATCGCGCGACGAAGCCGTCGCGCAGCGTCACGAGGCCGAAGCGGCCAATGCCGCTAAGACCACATTCGTCGCCAATATGAGTCACGAACTCAGAACGCCGCTGAACGCGATTCTCGGCTTTTCCGAATTGATCGAGACCCAGGCCATCGGCCCCGGCGTGCCGGATGCCTACCGCGCCTATGCCGGCCATATCCATGAATTGGGCGCTCATCTTCTGGCGATCATCAACGATATCCTCGATGTGGCGAAGATCGACGCCGGCAAGATGGAACTGTGCCCGGAGTTCTTCGATCCGCGCGTGGTGATGGCGGCTGCGGCGATGCTGATCGATTCCCGCCTGCGCGAGAAGGGGCAGAAGATCGAGATCGTGGTCGATCCGTTGATTGCGCGCGTCACGGCCGATCAACGCGCCTTCAAACAGGTCGCCGTCAATCTGCTGTCCAATGCGGTGAAATTCTCGCCCGAGGGCGGGCACATCGCATTGCGCGGGCGGCTTGGTCCCGATGGCGCCTTCCAGCTTGAGGTTGCCGATGACGGTCCGGGTATTGCGCCGGAGAAGATGGAAATCGTCCTCGAACCCTTCACCCGCGTCGACAATCGTTATGATTGCGCCTCGGGCGGGACCGGATTGGGATTGACGCTTGTCAGTGCGCTGGTGCGGCTGCATGGCGGACAACTCAGATTGCGCAACAATCCGGAGGGTGGGCTGACGGCGATGGCCGAGTTCGGCTCCCACAGCGTCGAGACGGCAGCGGCCCAGCCGGCGGCGTAAGACTTACCGAAAGTCGCGGCTCTTGGGCATCACGTTGACATTGCGCGGATGGCGATGCGGCTGGACGTCCGGCGGCGCGGGATGCTTGACGCCATCAGCCCGCGCCAGGCTCTCGCAACGCTCCGCACCATTCGCCGACAACAGGGCGAGATCGCTCGAAAGATCGTTCATTTCCTCGGCCACGATATGGATCACGAGGCCCTGTTTTTGCAATCGTCCGCGCACCAGCAAGAGCCGCGCGGCCAGCACCGTGCGGCGGAAGCGTTCGAACACATGGGACCAGACGATGATGTTGGCGATGCCGGTCTCGTCCTCCAGCGTGGCGAAGATCACGCCCTTGGCCGTGCCCGGCCGCTGGCGCACCAGCACCAGCCCGGCCACACTCACCCGCGCGCCATCCTTCAGCGTCTTCAGCGTATCATTGGGCGTCACCCGCTGCGCCTTGAGCCGCCCGCGCAACAGCGACAGCGGATGGGCCTTCAGCGACAGGCGAAGGCTGCGGTAATCCTCGACAATATGCTCGCCCAAGAGCATGGGCGTGAGCTGGACGTCTTCCTCGCGGCGCAATTCTTCGGCATCGGCGTTCGCGAACAGCGGCAGATCGGGCAGGGCGGTGCGCGCATTCTGCGCCCCGCCATCGAGCCCCTTCACGGCCCACAGCGCCTGGCGCCGGTCCAGCCCCAGCGAGCGGAAGGCGTCGGCCTCGGCCAGTTTGGTCAGGCTTTCGCTGGAGAGTTTCGCGGCCTGTTCGAGATGCCGCACACCATCGAAGCCACGCCCCCGCGCCGCGGCGAGCAAAGCGGCATCGTCTCCACGAAAGCCCGTGATCTGCCGCAAGCCGAGACGCACGGCATATCTGGCCTTTGTCTTGGCCGGCTCGGAGGCCGGCCATGACGGAGAATGAAAAGCGGGGACAAAAAGAGGCTCCAACTCAGTATCCCAGTCGCTGGCATTCACATCGGGCGCGCGCACCTGCACGCCATGCTCGCGGGCATCGCGCACCAATTGCGCCGGGCCATAAAAGCCCATGGGTTGAGCATTGAGAATCGCCGCGCAGAACACATCCGGATAATGGCACTTCAGCCAGGCCGAAACATAAACCAGCAGCGCGAAACTCGCCGCATGGCTCATGGGAAAACCGTAATCGGCAAAGCCTTCGATCTGCTGGAAACAGCGTTCGGAGAAATCCTGCTCATAGCCGCGCCCCACCATGCCGGTGATGAACTTCTCGCGGAACATCGGGATCGTGCCGCTGCGGCGGAAGGTGGCCATGGCGCGGCGTAGCTTGTCGGCTTCGCCCGGCGTGAAGCCCGCCGCCACAATGGCGATCTGCATCGCCTGTTCCTGGAACAGCGGTACGCCGAGGGTGAATTCCAGGACTTCTTCCAGTTCTTTCTTCGGGAAGTATACGGGCTCAATTCCCTCGCGCCGCCTGAGATAGGGATGCACCATATCGCCCTGGATCGGTCCCGGCCGCACAATGGCGACCTCGATGACGAGATCCTTGAACTCGCGCGGCTTCAGTCGCGGCAGCATCGACATCTGCGCCCGGCTTTCCACCTGAAACACACCGATCGAATCCGCCTTCTGCAGCATGGCGTAGACCGCCGGGTCCTCGGCCGGCAGCGTGGCCAGCGTATAGTCGAGGCCGTAATGCGTCTTCAGCATCGTGAAGGCCTTGGCGATGCAGGAGAGCATACCCAGCGCCAGCACATCGATCTTCAGAATGCCCAGCGCGTCGAGATCGTCCTTGTCCCATTCGACGAAGGTGCGGTCCTCCATCGCGCCATTGCCGATGGGGATCAGCTCTTCGAGGGGGCCGCGCGTGATCACGAAGCCGCCGACATGCTGCGAGAGGTGGCGCGGAAAGCCATAGAGCTCGCGCGCCAGATGCAGCGCCAGCACCAGCCGCCGGTCTGTGGGATCGAGCCCGATCTCGCGCACGCGTTCTTCGTCGATGGGCTTGTTGCTCCAGCCATAGAGATTGTTGGCCAGCGTCCCCACCATGTCGAGCGACAGGCCCAGCGCTTTGCCCACCTCGCGGATCGCGCTCTTGCCGCGATAGGTGATGACGGTCGCGGCCAGCCCGGCGCGATGACGGCCATATTTCTCATAGATGTACTGGATGACTTCCTCGCGCCGCTCATGCTCGAAATCGACATCGATATCGGGCGGCTCGTCGCGTTCGGTCGAGATGAAGCGCTCGAACAGCAGATTCATGCGCGAAGGATCGACGGCGGTGATCCCCAGCACGTAACAGACTGCGGAATTGGCGGCCGAGCCGCGCCCCTGATGCAGGATGTTCTTTTCCGTTGCGAAGCGGGTCAGATCCCACACGGTCAGGAAATAGGGTGCGTATTTCAATTCGCCGATCAGCTTCAGCTCATGCTCGATCTGCTGTCGTACCTTGTCCGGCACGCCATCGGGATAGCGCCAGGTTGTGCCCTCCCAGGCCAGCTTTGTCAGCACGCTCTGCGGATCGCCGTCGCCGCCGATGACGTCGTCGGGATAGTCATATTTCAGTTCGTCGAGCGAGAAGGTGATGCGCTCGGCAATCTCCATGGTCGCGCCGATGGCCTCGGGGTAGTCGCGAAACAGGCGCGCCATTTCGTCTGGCGCTTTCAGATGCCGCTCGGCATTGGCCGCCAACCGCTTGCCGGCCTCCATGATGGTGCATTTCTCGCGGATACAGGTCAGCACGTCCTGCAGCATCTGCCGTTCGGGGCGGTGCTGATGCACATCATTGTGCGCAACCAATGGCACGCCCAGCGTGCGTGCCAGCGCCGCCGTCTCGGCCAGATACCTGGCTGCCCGGTCGTCATAAAGAAAATTCGCGCCCAGCCACACGCGCCCCGGCGCGGCGTGCGTTAGTGCGGCGATGGCGTTGGGGCGTGGCGTCAGGGCAATGAAAAGCTGTCCCTCGGCAAACTCGACAATGTCCTCCAGCGTCAGATGGCATTCGCCCTTCTTCGCCCGGCGATTGCCGCGCGTCTGCAATTTGCACAAGCAGCCATAGGCCTCGCGATCCATCGGATAGGCGACGACCTCGAAGCCATCTGCCGTCACCAACCGCACGCCCGTCAGCATGCGCAAGCCCCGCGTTTTGGCGATCACATGGGCGTGCACCACCCCGGCAAAGCTGTTGCGGTCGGCAATGCCGATGGCGGCCAGTCCCAGCTCGGCCGCGCGTTCCACCAGCTCCTCGGGATGCGAGGCGCCGCGCAAAAAGGAAAAATTGCTGGTGACGCACAGCTCGGCATAATCGCTCATGCATACACCCCATGCACAAACCAGCGCGGGGGCTCGCCACCGGTGTAAGGCCCGTCGCGATACATCCAGAAGCGGCGGCCATCCTCATCCTCGACCGTGTAGTAATCGCGCGGCCGCGTGCGCAGATCGCGCCACCATTCGGGGCGAAGCCGCTCGGGCCCTTCGGCATGGGCGGTGGTGTAACGCACCCCGCGCCATGAAAATTGCAGCGGCGGCCCTTCGGGCAGAAGCGCTGTCACCTCTGCCGGTTCCGCGCAGGGCAGCAACAGCAGCGGGCGCATGGGCGCCTCTTCCCAAATCCGCTCGGCATAATGCGCGGCGGGCTTCAGCACCATGGCGCGCTCGGGCATATGGGTGTCGCGGGGGGATGCGCGCATCACATTCTCAAGCCCCAGGCGGCTGCCCAGCCGGTCGATCAGCAGCGAAAGTTTCGCCGCCTGTGCCGCATCGCTGTCATCGGCGAGGCCTGTCTGCGACGGCGCCATGCGCTCGGCTGCCGTCACATCCAGCCGTGCCGCCTCGAAGCCGAAACCGGCATCGTAATCCTCGGTCAGTGCATCGAGCTTGAGGGCAAACAGCTTGGCGATATGGCCCGCCGCGCGGCTCGCCACGGCCAGTCGGATCTCTGCCTCCACCGTTTCGCCATCGACGCGGAAGAGCGTGAGGCGCAAGCCCCGCGCACCCTTGCCCTCACGCTCCAGCACGGGCGAAAGATCCGCCGCCAGTTTTTCCACCAGCTCCAGCACATGCGCTTGGGAGACAATCGGTTCGGCCAGAATCGCCTGCGCCCGCGCCGGAGCATGCGGCAGCAGCGGCGAAAAGCTTTCGCGTGCCACACCCAGGGCCTGATCGAGCCGCATCAGCAAGCTTTTCCCGAAGCGCGCGGTCAGGGGGGCACGCGGCAGCGGCACCAGATCGTCAATGGTCTTGAGCCCCAGATGCTTGAGCGTCGCCGCCATTGTTGGCGCAATGCGCAAACCTGCCACCGGCAGTTTCGCAATCGCGGCGCGCTGTCCGTTCGCCGGCACGATGGTCTTGTCGCCCCGCCCGTAACAGGCCAGCGCATGGGCCGCGCCGATCGTGTCGGCCAGCGCCAGCCGCACCGTCAGCCCGAGTTTGACGAAACCCGCCGCCATGGCATCCAGCATCCCCGCTTCGCCGCCGAACAGATGGGCGCAGCCTTCGATGTCGAAACTCAGCCCCCCGCTGCCCGCATCTTCATCGCGTTCCGGCCAGGGCGCGACGTAAGGCGAGAAGCGCGTGCACCAATGGGCGAGTTTGATAAGCGCCGCGCGATCCTTGTCCGGCACAGCCTCGCGTGTTTCGAGCGCTGGCCATCGCGCCCGCGCATCGGCCAGCAATTGCCCGGCGAACAATCCGGCCTCGCGCGCGGCCTTATCGACCGAGGCCAGATGCCAGCCACCCGCGGTCGATTGGATCAGCGCGAAGGGCGCTTCGTCAGGCGGCGCTGCGCGCTCTTTCCTGCGATAGCGCTCCACCGCCCAATCCGGCAGGTAGGCACAGACAAAGCGCGTCATGGTTCCACTCCACCACCCAATCCCCCGTGCGTCCGCCGCGCACCCGTTCCAGCGCCACATGCCAGCGTGGCTGCGCAAAGAAGCCGAAGCCGTCTCGCGCGGCTTTGTAGGGGGCCACACGCCAGCGCGTCGTCCCGGCGCTGTGCGCCTCGTCCTTGTGCGTGCGCAAAAGAAAGATCGGCAGCCCCGCGGCTTCCGCCGCCAGTTGCAGCCTTCGGCTCGCCGTCAGGTCGAGCCGCGCCGTGCGCATCCCCACCACCGCGCCGATGCCGCCGATGCGCAAGCTTTCCTCCATCGCCCACAGCGCCTCTTCGCGGCTCTTGCAGCGGATGAAGAGCAGCCGCGCCGGATCGAGCCCGAAATGTTTCAGCCCCGGCGCGTAAGGCACGCCGAATTCGCCGCCGCGCCGCTCCTGCACCCAGGCGATGACGCGGGGTCCCGCCGCCATCCGCGCCAGCGCCAGAAGGAAGCCTTGCGCGGCGGGCAGGGCGCGATGATCGGCGGCGGCCACCTCATGCAGCGCCCCGGCTTTGAGACCGCCCTTGAGGCAGGCCTCGATCTCACCCGCGCCCAGCCTCAGCCGCGGGGCCTCGTCCGGCTCGACCAGATGGCCGATCTGCCGCCGCGCCGCCTCGATCCGTGCCCGCTTTTCCGCTGTGTCGTCCTGCCGTGCCATCGGTTCATATGTTCATCATTTGTTCTAATCCCATCACGCGGCAGAGCGAGAGTCAAACGCCCTTTTGCTCCGGGCGCTTGCTCCGTTGGCGCCTCAGCTGGCGAAGGCGGAATAGACCAGGGTTCTCAGGTCGCGGCGCAGCGTCAGCCGGGCCTCGGAGCCCATCACCTGGGTCATGAACACGGCTGCCAGATCTTCCTTGGGATCGATCCAGAAGGCGGTCGAGGCGGCGCCGCCCCAGAAGAATTCGCCCGGCGATCCCGGCACCAGGGTCTTGGCGATGTCCAGCGTCACCCCGCAGCCGATCGAGAAGCCGACGCCCTTGTAGCCGGCCTCGCTGAACATGCCTTCACCGGCCACGAGATCGGTCAGCGATTTTCCGCCCGGCAAGAGGTTCATGCCGAACATCTCCACCGTCTTGGGCGAGAGGATCTGCACGCCGTCCAGCGTGCCGCCGCCCAGCATCATGCGGCAGAAGCGCATGTAATCATGCGCGGTGGAGACGAGCCCGCCGCCGCCGGATTCGAGCTTGGGCGGTTCGGCATAGGTCGATTTGCCAGCGTCGTCCTGAATCTTCAGTCCGCCGCCCTTGGCCGGCATGTAGCAGCTTGCGAAGCGGTCCAGTTTCGATGGCGGTACGGAAAAGCCTGTATCCACCATGCCCAGCGGCTCGAAGATGCGCGTGCGCAGGAACTCGCCGAAGCTCATCCCCGACAATTTCTGCACCAGATAGCCCATCACATCGATGGACACCGAATAGTTCCAGTGCTCGCCCGGCGAGAAATCGAGCGGCAGTTTCGACAATTGCTCGATGAAGCCGTCCAGCCCGCCCGGCGTCTGCAAATCGCCGATCTTCTGGCGGCGATAGGCGCCATCCACGCTGGTGCGCATCATGAAGCCATAGGTCAGGCCGGAGGTATGGGTGACGAGATCGACCACCTTCATGCGCCGCTTGGGCGCGGTGGTCAGAAACTGGCCTTCGGTGTTCTCGACCAGGCTCGGCAGGCCGCTGGCATAGACGCGCAGATCCTTGAAGGACGGGATATGGGTGTGGACGTCGTCCTCCAGCCCCAGCTTGCCTTCCTCGACCAGCATCATCAGGGCGACGGCCGTGATCGGCTTGGTCATCGAATAGATGCGGAAGATCGCGTCCTCGGCCATGGGTTTGCCGCGCTCGATATCCATCATCCCGCTCATGCCGGTATGCACGATCTCGCCGCGGCGGCAGACCATGGTCAGCGCGCCCGGCAGCATGCCGCTGTCGACGTACCGGCTCTTCAGAAAGGGATCGATCCGAGCCAGGCGAGCCGCCGAGAGCCCAACAGCTTCAGGTTTTGTCATGCGTCTATCCCTCCCATTGTTGCCGCCACTCTATCCCATACCGGATTTTAGAAAACCCGCTTCCGCCCGTTGCCCATCGGCCCGTCCCGTGGCTAACCTTCGTCCCAGAACAGACAAGGGAGAGGGAGCGAAGCGCCAGCCGGGACCGTTGAAGCCGCCCGTCGCGGCATGCCGTAACGGCAACATCCTTGCGCTCGCCCATTATCATCCGCGGAATTGAAACTTGCCAAGTGAGAACAAGGTCATGAGCCAAGCTGATACGCCGTCCAAACCCGGCTTTCCCGCAATGACGGTGGCGCAGGCCCATGCGCTGCTCACCCAGCCCGGCTCCAAGCTGGAGATGGACGAGGTCGTCATCCGCGGCGTCAAGACCCGCGTCTGGAAAGCGGCGCCGCCATCTCTGCGCGAAGTGGTGGCCATCGCCCGCGCCTTCACCGACCGCACCGTGCTCGTCTATGAGAACGACCGCGCCACCTATGAAAGCCTCTATCGCGCCATCATCGCCTTTGCCGAAGAGCTGCAGAAGCGTGGCGTGAAGAAGGGCGATCGCGTCGCCATCATCATGCGCAACCTGCCCGAATGGGTGGCGGCATTTTACGGCGCCGCCATCATCGGCGCCGTGGTCACGCCTTTGAACGCCTGGTGGACGGGCCCGGAACTCGAATATGGCCTGGTCGATTCCGGTTCCAGGATCGCCATCGTCGATGCCGAGCGGCTGGAGCGCATTTCCGAGCATCTCGTCAATTGCCCCGATCTCGAAGCGGTCTATGTCAGCCGTTACGACGACGATCTGCCCCATCCCATCGTCAAGCGGATCGAGGATGTGCTGGGCAATGTGAACGACTGGATGAAGCTGCCGGATCGCCCGCTGCCCGATGTCGCCGTCGCCCCGGATGACGATGCCACGATCCTTTACACCTCGGGCACCACCGGAAAGCCCAAGGGCGCGCTCGGCACCCATCGCAACATGATCTCCAACATCTATGCTTCGGGCTGCGCCTCGGCGCGCGCCTTCCTGCGCCGCGGCGAGATGCCCCCGCAGGTCGAGCCGCTGGATGCGCCGCAGCGTTCGGCGCTGCTGTCGGTGCCGTTCTTCCACGCCACGGGCTGCTTTGCCGTGCTCAACCCCACGCTCATCACCGGCGGCAAGATCGTCTTGATGCGCAAATGGGATCCCGAACAGGCGATGCAGCTGATCGAGCGCGAAAAGATCGGTCTGGCCGGCGGCGTGCCGACCATCGCCTGGCAGCTGATCGAGCACCCGGCGCGCGCGAAATACGATCTGTCTTCGCTCGAACAGGTCTCCTATGGCGGCGCGCCGTCTGCGCCGGAACTGGTCAAGAAGATCGTCGAGACCTTCCCCAAATCGCAGGCCGGCAATGGCTGGGGCATGACCGAAACCTCGGCCACCTGCACCTCCCATCTCGGCGAGGATTACGAATTGCGTCCCAGCTCCTGCGGTCCGCCGCCGCCGGTGTGCGAACTCAAGATCGTTGGCGCGAACGGCGAAACCCTGCCGCCCGGCGATGTCGGCGAGCTCTGGGCCAAGGGGCCGAACATCGTGAAGGGCTATTGGAACAAGCCGGACGCGACGGCCGAGACTTTCGTCGATGGCTGGGTCAAGACCGGCGATCTCGCCCGCCTCGATGAGGAAGGCTTCTGCTACATCATCGACCGCGCCAAGGACATGCTGATCCGCGGCGGCGAGAACATCTACTGCATCGAGGTCGAAGATGCGCTTTACGAACATCCGGCCGTGATGGATGCGGCCATCGTCGCCGTGCCGCATCACACGCTGGGCGAAGAGCCGGGCGCTGTCGTGCATCTCAAGCCCGGCCACCATACGACCGAGCAGGAACTCAGAAGCTTCGTCGCCGGGAAGCTCGCCGGTTTCAAGGTGCCGGTGAAGGTCGTGTTCTGGCCGGAAATGCTGCCGCGCAACGCCAATGGCAAGATTCTGAAGACCGAACTGAAAAAGGTCTTCGCCACCGAGCCGAACGCCTAGGCGCCCAACGCTTCGCGGAACACCGCTTCGATCTTGTAACCGTCGAGGTCGAACACGAAGCAGCCGTAGAACCCGGCCGTGTAATGCGGCCGGGGCCCCGGCGCGCCCGCGTCGCGTCCGCCATGCGCCAATGCGGTGTCGTAGAAGGCGTGAACCTCGTCGCGGTTCCTGGCGCGGAAGCTCACATGCAGGCCGATGCCGGATGTTGCGCTCGCGTCCTCGCGGGCGAGAATCCAGAAGATCGGCGGCAGCACCGCATCCGGGCCCCAGCCGATCGACGTTGTACTCTGCTTGCGGCGGATCAGTCCCAGCGTCGCCATGACCGGATCGTAGAACATCGCTGCGGCTTCGAAGTCGCGCACGGGCAGCGAGATGTGATCGATGATGGTCATCGTCTTTCTATTCCGAGAACATCCCCATCAGGAACGGCTTGGCATAGAGCCTTGCCACCTCTCGCGGATCGCCGCCGGGCACGGCCATCTCCATCGAGGCCGCCGCATTCAGCGCCGCATTCAGCAATTGTGCCGCGATCACCGCATCGACCGGCCTGACCGACCCCTCGCTGACACCATCGGAGATCATGGCCGCGAAACGGTCGGAAACGCGCGTCCAGCGCGCCACCATGTCGAGGCGTATGGTCTCGGGCAATGCGCTGATGGCCGAGGCGCGTAGCAGCGGGCCCTGATCGGACACCTGATATTCGGCCAGCGTCGCCGCCGCCGAACACAATCTCTGCCATTCGCTGCCGCCGGCCTGCATCGCTGCCGTCTGCACGCGGCGGATCACATCGAAGGTGCGTTCGAAACAGGCGATCACCAGATCGTCCTTGGCATCGTTGTGGTGATAGAACGAGCCTTTGGTGACGTTGAGTTCGGCCGAAATCTTTTCGACCGAGGCGCCGCGATAGCCTTGATCGTTGACCAGCTTGGTCGCGGCGATGAGGAAGGTCTCGCGCTGGCGCTCGGCGGCATCCTGCGGCGCGGGATAGACATCGCCGAGCGGAAGCGGATTCCAGCCCGTGCCGTCGGGCGCCAGTCCGTTGGCGAGAATGTCGAAGATGCGCGCGCCGATGCGCGGATAATCCTCGACGTGATAACGCGCCAGCCACACCACCGACCAGTAGATCTGCTCCATCAACACATGGGTGCGCGCATTGGCGACGTGGCGGTCGAGGCGCGAGCCCGGTCCCAGAAACAGCGTGCGCGCCTTGCGGAACAGCGAATTGTAGGGCTCGAGCACCGTGGTGAGGTAGGGTTCCTTCAGCGCGCGGATGTCGTTGAACATCACCAGCGGCGGCGCGTCTCCGTCGCGGATGCGCTGGTTCTTTTCGAGATAGAGTTCGATGAAGCGCTTCAGCCTGGCGCGCGGATCGGTCTCGCTGAAGGCATCGTCCAGCAAGGCGTCGAACCAGGCGATGCCGCGCAGGAAGCAGGCGACGGCCAGATCTTCCTTTTTGCGAAAGTAATAGGTGACCGACGTCGTCGACAGATCGACCGCCGCCGCCACATCGGCCAGCGTCATGCCGCGCACGCCGCGCCGGTTCATGATGCCGGTGGCGGCGGAGACGATCGCGTCCTTCTTGCGCGCATAGCGCTCGCTGGTGCGTGTCTCGGCCAGCGCTTCGGCATCGACAAGGTGAAACGACGGTGTTTGCTGTTCGCTGCTCATGAAGCCCCTCTCCCGGCGGGTCTTATAGCACAGGCTACCCGGCCGGGAGGGCGGACGGCATCTTGCCCATGCTCCGCGCCTTTTCGGGGGAGCAAGGCGATGGCCCCGGCCGGCCGATCGCGTGAATTTTTGATGATGGCCCCTTAGCCGTCGCGGCCCGGGCGTATAGATAGGGCGTATAGTCGAAGGCGAATCGTGCCCGGTTTTCCGCAGGGAACGGGCTTTCGGGAGACGGAATCTGGCTCTGGATCGGCGTGGATGGTGGCTGTTGGCGGCGGGGCTGGCCCTGGGCGGGCTTCTGGCCGGGCTCGGCGGGCCGGACGCGCTCTGGCTCGCACTGGCCGTCGCGGCGGCGATCGCCCTCACCGGGCTTGCGGTCCGCGATTCCCGGCGGGACGGCCGCTCCCCGGCCCCGGCCGGCAATCCCAGCCTGACGCTGCCGCCCGCGGCGCGCGAGATCTTCGAGCATCTGCCCGACCCGATCCTGCTGCTCGAGCCGTCCGGCCGCACGGTCTTCGCCAACCGGGCGATGCGGGCGGTGATCGGCCTCGATGCGCAGAAGAAGCATATCTCGGCCGTCTTCCGCACGCCGGTGGTGCTGCAGGCCGTGGAGAAGACGGCGGCCACGGGCGAGCCGGCCTCGGTCGAGTTCACGGTCCACGTCCCGGTCGAGCGCCATTACGAGGCCCATGTCAGCCGCACCGCCCAGGACCCGCAGATGACGGCACTGCTGCTGCACGATCTCACGGCCGCCAAGCGGGCGGAGGAGGCGCGGGCCGATTTCGTCGCCAATGCCAGCCATGAGCTGCGCACGCCGCTGGCCGCCGTCTCCGGCTTTATCGATACGCTCAAGGGCCACGCCAAGGATGATCCCGAGGCGCGCGAGAAGTTCCTCGACATCATGAGCGTCGAGGCCGGGCGCATGCGCCGGCTGATCGACGATCTCTTGTCGCTCACCCGCATCGAGCAGAACGAGCATGTGCCGCCTTCGGGCCGTGTCGATATCGGTGCGGTGGTGCGCGATGCCGCCGCCGCCCTGTCGCCCCTGGCCGAGGCGGACGATGTCACCGTCGCCCTCGACGTGGCGCCCGATCTGCCGCAGGTGGTCGGCGAGCGGGACGAACTGATCCAGCTGTTCCAGAACCTGATCCACAATGCGATCAAATATGGCCGCCATGGCGGGCAGGTCTGGCTCACGCTCAGCGCCGGGCCGGGCGCGGCCCGCCGCGCCGGTGGCGGCTCGCTGGTGTCGATCACGGTGCGCGACGACGGCGAGGGCATCCCGCGCGAGGCCATTCCGCGCCTGACCGAGCGCTTCTACCGGGTGGATGTGAAGCGCAGCCGGGAGAGGGGCGGCACCGGGCTCGGGCTGGCCATCGTCAAGCACATCATCAACCGCCATCAGGGCCGGTTGCAGATCGAAAGCCAGCCCGGCCAGGGTTCCAGCTTCATCGTCACGCTGCCGGCGGCGCCCGCCGTGGAAAGCGCGGGCGCCGCCGTCACGGAACTGTTATAAATCTGTCGCAAAGACGTACCCGAACACGCGTAATTGGACCCCGGACGCAGGGGTCGAACCTGATTCTGCGGATTGAGAGATATGAGCGAGCATACCGTTAAGGCCTTCACCGAGCAGCTGGAAATGCTCTCGAGCACGGTCGCCCAGATGGGCGGCCTGGCCGAGGCGCAGCTTGCCGACGCGGCGGATGCCATCGCCAAACGCGACACCATGCTGGCGGAGCGCGCCATTTCCGGCGACCCGGATATCGACGCGCTGCAGCAGCAGATCGAGGATCAGGCGCTGAAGCTGCTGGCCCTGCGCCAGCCCATGGCCGTCGACCTGCGCGAGACGCTGGCCGCGATCAAGATCGCCAGCGAGCTGGAGCGCATCGGCGATCTCGCCAAGAACATCGCCAAGCGCGCGCTGGTGCTGAACCGCGAACCGCCGATCCGCCTGACGCAGAGCCTCGCCCGCATGGGCCGCGCCTCGCTCAGCCAGCTCAAGCTGGTGCTCGATGCCTATTCGGATCGCGATGCCGAAGGCGCCGAAACCGTGTGGCGCAACGACGACGAGATCGACGAGATCTACAACAGCCTGTTCCGCGAACTCCTGACCTACATGATGGAGGACCCGCGCACGATCGGGCTGTGCACGCATCTGCTCTTCGTCGCCAAGAACATCGAGCGCGCCGGCGACCACGCCACCAACATCGCCGAGACCGTCTATCACATGGTCAAGGGCGGCCATCTCTCCAGCGACCGGCCCAAGGCCGATGTCACCAGCACCACGACAGTCCCGTTCGAACGATAGGAAGCCTCAAGGACCGCCATGACGCTCAAGCCGACCGTTCTCGTCGTTGAAGACGAAACCGCCCTCATCACCCTCCTGCGCTACAATCTGGAGCGCGAGGGCTATCGCGTGTTCGAAGCGCGCGACGGCGAGGAGGCGTTGCTCGTTTCCGCCGAGGAACGGCCGGATGTCGTGGTCCTCGACTGGATGCTGCCGCAGCTTTCGGGCATCGAGGTCTGCCGCCGCCTGCGTGGCCGCCAGGAAACCCGCAACGTGCCCATCATCATGCTGACCGCGCGCGGCGAGGAAACCGACCGTATCCGCGGCCTCGACACCGGCGCCGACGATTACATCACCAAGCCCTTCTCGATGACCGAGCTGCTGGCGCGCCTGCGCGCCGTGATGCGCCGCATCCGCCCGGGCCTGGCCGACGACATCGTGCGCATCGGCGATATCGAGATGGATCGCGCCGCCCATCGCGTGCGCCGCGGCGGCAGCGACATTCATCTCGGCCCCACCGAATTCAAGCTGCTCGATCATTTGCTGCAGCATCCCGGCCGCGTCTTCAGCCGCGAGCAATTGCTCGATGCGGTCTGGGGCTCGGATGTCTATGTCGAGGCCCGCACGGTCGATGTCCATGTCGGCCGCCTGCGCAAGGCGCTGAACCTCGACGGCGTGAAGGACCCGATCCGCACCGTGCGCTCCGCCGGCTACGCCCTCGACGACGCCTTCGCCAAAGAGGCGGTTTAACCTACCCCGTCATGGCCGGGCTTGACCCGGCCACCCATCTGGCGAGCGTCTGCGAGCCATGGAGCCTCTTGCGCCCGCAGACGCGGGCGCTGATGGATGGCCGGCTCGGTGGCCGGCCATGACGAGTGCGGGTTACAAGATCGCCTGCACCGCGGCTTCCATGGCCTCGGGCTTCTTCGACGGCGCAAAGCGTTTCAGCGGCACGCCGTCGCGGCCGATCAGGAATTTGGTGAAATTCCATTTGACGCGCGGCGTGCCGAAGAGGCCGCGCCGGGCCCGCGTCAGGAATTTGTAGAGCGGGTGGGCGTTCTCGCCATTGACGTCGATCTTCTCGAACATGGGAAAGCTGACGCCGTAATTCGTCGCGCAGAAAGCCCCGATCTCCTCGGCACCGCCCGGCTCCTGCTTGCCGAACTGGTTGCAGGGAAAGCCGAGCACGCTCAGCCCTTGGGCGTCCCATTTGCGATGCAGCGCTTCCAGCCCTTCATATTGCGGCGTGAACCCGCATTTGCTGGCCGTGTTGACGATCAAAAGCACGCGGCCGCGATACTCCGAAAGGGAGATATCGCGGCCGTCGAGCGTTGTGGCGCTAAAGTCGTAGACCGTCGTCATCCGGCTCTCCGGCGAGCGTCAGTTCGCCATCCGGCCCCCGCGAGCGTCAGCTCGCCATCCGACCCTTGTCGCGGCGGCTCTGCTGCGGCTGATAGGCCTTGCGGGCATGCGCGTCGCAATAGGGCGAGCCATTCTTCGGCTTGCGGCCGCAGAAATGGAACTCGTTCTCGCTGGGATCGCCGATCGGCCAGCGGCACATGCGATCGTTGATCGTCAGCACGGTCGCGAAGCTGCCATCGTCGAGGATCACCGGATCCTCTTCGACCACCGGCGCCGGCGACATTGGCGCGCTGCGCACCTGCACTTTCGGCGTCGACGGCAGGCGCGGCCGCTCGCTGCGGCTCGGGCTGGCCCGTCCCGCGAGGCCCAGGCGATGGACCTTTCCGATCACGGCGTTGCGGGTCACCCCGCCGAGCACGCGCGCAATCTGACTGGCGGAAAGCCCTTCGGTCCAAAGCGTCCGAAGCTGCTCAACGCGTTCTTCTGTCCACCCCATGCGGAGCCTCCTTTGGCTGTGGCACCACATATCGTAGCCATGGTTAAACGCTTCACAAGTCATGGCCGGTCAACGCAAGGTCTTGTCCACAACTACACCGGCAGCGGATTGGGGATAAAATGCCCGATTTCCGGGATTTTTTCATCCACAGCCCGCAAGGCTGGGTTGCAGGCCGTGTTTGGGCCCCATCCCCGGTGCCGGCGATTCGCGCCCGGCGATTAGGATTTTCGGGCCAGCTCGTGAAGCCTGCCGCCGCAAACTCCACGTCTCCGGTATCCCCGCAGTTCCGCCATGAAGGCGCCGTCAGCCGCGAAGCATTCTTGCGCCGTGGCGGGGCGAACATGGCTGTTATTACCGCGTCGCGTGTTGACGCTCGGGGCCGGAAAAGCGGATAAGCGCAAAAGCCGGGCGCATTGGGCGCCCGGCTTCTGTTTTTTCAAAGGAGAGCTCTCGTGTTCCCGCAATTGCTGCCAACCTATAATCGGGCGGATGTCGCATTCGTCCGTGGCGAAGGTCCCTACCTTTTCGCCGAGGATGGCGAGCGATATCTCGATTTCGGCGCGGGCATCGCGGTCAATGCGCTGGGCCATGCCCATCCGCATCTGGTCGAGACCCTGCGCGAGCAGGCGGGCAAGCTCTGGCACACCTCCAACCTCTATCGCATCCCCGATCAGGAGAAGCTTGCGAAACGGCTGGTGGATGCCACCTTCGCCGACACGGTCTTCTTCGGCAATTCGGGCGCCGAGGCGATGGAGTGCGCCTTCAAGATGGCGCGCCGCTATCATTATGTGAACGGCCAGCCCGAGCGCTTCCGCATCATCACCTTCGAAGGCGCCTTTCATGGCCGCACGCTGGCCACCATCGCGGCCGGCGGCCAGGCCAAATATCTCGAAGGCTTCGGCCCCAAGGTGGAGGGCTTCGATCAGGTGCCCTTCGGCGATGTGGCGGCGCTGAAGGCGGCCATCACGCCCGAAACCGCCGCGCTCGTGATCGAGCCGGTGCAGGGCGAGGGCGGCCTCAGAACCGTGCCGGCCGAATTCCTGCGCAAGCTGCGCGCGCTCTGCGACGAGCACGGCCTGCTCCTGATCTTCGACGAGATCCAGACCGGCGTCGGCCGCACCGGCAAGCTCTTCGCCCATGAATGGCCCGGCGTCACGCCCGATATCATGGCCATCGCCAAGGGCATTGGCGGAGGGTTCCCGATGGGCGCCTGCCTGGCCACGAAAGAGGCGGGCAAGGGCATGGTCGCCGGCGTTCACGGCACCACCTTCGGCGGCAATCCGCTGGCCATGGCGGTCGGCAATGCCGTGCTCGACGTCGTGCTGAAGCCCGGTTTCCTCGAGCATGTGCGCGAGATCGCGGGCTATGCCCGCCAGCAGCTTTCCGGCCTTATCGCCGAGCACCCGAACGTGTTCGAGGGCTTGCGCGGCGAAGGCCTGATGATCGGCCTGAAGATGAAGGTGCCCAACCTCGAATTCGTGGCGGCCCTGCGCAAGCACCACATGCTCAGCGTCGGCGCGGGCGACAATGTCGTGCGGCTCCTGCCGCCGCTGATCATCGAAGAGGCCCATGTCCGCGAGGCCGTGGCGGCGCTGGATGCCGCGGCCAAGGACATGGAAGCCTCCGGCAAGGCGAGTGCCGCGGCATGAACGCGCTGACCAAAACTGCCGCCGGGCCGAAGCATTTCCTCGACCTCGCGGATTTCGACGGCGACACGCTGCGCGCCATCCTGGCCGATGCCGCCGCGCGCAAGACCGCGCGCAAGGGCTGGTCCAAGGGCAAGCCCGATGCCGGCAGCCCGCTGGATGGCCGCGTGCTGGCGCTGATCTTCGACAAGCAGTCGACCCGCACGCGCATCTCCTTCGATGTCGGCATGCGCCAGCTTGGCGGCACCACCATCATGATGAGCGGCAACGACATGCAGCTCGCCCGAGAGGAGACGATTGCCGACACCGCGCGCGTGCTGTCGCGCTATGTCGATGCGGTGATGATCCGCCTGCTCGACCACGAAATGGTCAAGGAGCTGGCGGCCAATTCCACCATCCCCGTCATCAACGGGCTGACGCGCGTCTCCCACCCCTGTCAGGTGATGGCCGATGTCATGACCTTCGAGGAGCATCGCGGCTCCATCAAGGGCGCAACCGTGGCCTGGCTGGGCGACGGCAACAATGTGCTGGTGAGCTGGATTCATGCCGCCGCGCGCTTCGGCTTCCGCCTCAACATCGCTTCGCCCAAGGAATTGTCGGTGCACAATGACGTGCGCGCCTGGGCGAAAGGCGCGAAGGCCGATGTCCATTTCATCGATCAGCCCGAGAATGCGGTTCGCCACGCGAACTGCGTCGTCACCGACACCTGGGTGTCGATGGGCGATGCCGACGCCACCCGCCGCCACAATTTGCTGAAGGCCTATCAGGTCAACGCCTATCTGATGGGCAAGGCCGAGAAGGATGCGATCTTCATGCACTGCCTGCCGGCGCATCGCGGCGAGGAAGTGACGGATGACATCATCGACGGCCCGCAAAGCGTGGTCTTCGACGAAGCCGAAAACCGCCTCCACGCCCAGAAGGCCATCCTGGCCTGGTGCCTGGGGTAATCTTTTCCTCCCCTGCGCAGCGGTGGATTGGTAGCGGCAGCGTGCCAATGACCGCGCAGCGGTGGAGGGGGGCGGATGCAGGGCCCCTCTCTTTCCAATCTCCCTCAATCGTCATCCCCCGCGAATGCGGGGGACCCATTTGAATCACGCGGGTTCGAGGCGGCAGCCGAGAACGCGGAGTTCGCGGAGGGGCGCCGGTGTTCTCCGCGCCTCCGCGAACTCCGCGTGCCCAATCGACCGGCCGGCTCCGCCCGCCTTAGGCTCTACGCACAACCCGCGCTATGCTGGCGCCATCCCATCGGGAGGGCCTGCCATGCTCGATCACATCACCTTTGGCGTCACCGATTTCGCGCGCTCGGCGGAATTCTATACCCGCGCCTTCGCGCCCCTGGGCGTGAAGCGGCTTTATGACGTGCCGCCGGAATATTCCGGCGGCGTCTCCTCGACGGGCTATGGCGACAGCCGCCCGTGGTTCTGGATCGTCGAACAGGATGCGACGCGCGGCAAACTCCACATCGCGCTAACGGCGAAGTCGCGCGCCATCGTCGATGCGTTCTATGCCGAAGCCATCGCCGCCGGCGGCCGCGACAACGGCGCCCCCGGTCTCAGGCCGCATTATCACGAGAACTATTACGGCGCCTTCGTCCTCGACGCCGACGGCCACAACATCGAAGCCGTGTGCCATCTGCCGGCGGGGTGAGGGGGCCAACGGGGGAAGGCGTCACCCTGTTTTATGGCTATTGACACCATATGGTACAATAAGCCATAATTGGGCCCGATGAAGGCCGAGCTGCTGTTCCATCAGCGCATTGATTATGACGACGGCGCGATCGTGGAGCTGACGCTCTGGCGGGTGCCTGCGCCGGTGCCGCCTTCGCGGCATGATCTGAAGTATTCGCTGTTTTACGGCCGGCCGGGCGTTCGCGAAGTCGGCTACGACAATGAGCGCGGCAAGGGCGATCATCGCCATTTCCGGGGGCGTGAAACGCCTTATGCCTTCAGCACCGTGGAGCAGCTGATAGCCGATTTCTGGTCCGATGTTCGGGCCCTGCGAGGTGAACGATGAGCGGCGTGAAGATCACGGTCGGCGGCAAGTTCGAAGAGGACGCATCGAAGCGTTTCGTCGATGCCTGGCATCGCGCCGAGAAGGGCGAGACCTTCCACGAACGCCATCTCGCTTTTGAAAGCTGGGACGCACTGGCGCGCACGCTGACGACCAAGCGCGTGGAGATCCTGCGCCATGTCCGACGCCACAAGGTCAAGAGCGTGCGCGCGCTCGCCAAGGCTCTCGGCCGCGACTACGCCAACGTCCATGCCGATGTGAAGGCCCTCAAGGATGCCGGCCTGCTCGACACGATCGACGACCAGCTCCGCGCCGATTACGACGCCATCGAGACGAAGATCGCGATTTGAGCGTCCACCGCCGGCGGCCGCGACAACGGCGCCCCCGGCCTCAGGCCGCATTATCACGAGAGCTATTACGGCGCCTTCGTCCTCGACCCCGACGGCCACAACATCGAAGCCGTGTGCCATCTGCCGGGGTGAGGGGTGGGCGCCGCGCTGTTGCGCTTCACCCGAACTCCATTGTCATCAGTCGCATATGTGGGTCATGACTGATGAGCTATGTTTTGACGAGACCGCCGCCCTACGATCGGAAAGTCATTCTGGCATAATACCTGGGGTAAGTTTCCCTTCGTCCGATTTGGAACCCCGTCGATGAACCAGTACCCTCCAGACCAATTCGATGTTGATCTTGCTGACAGGAGCGTCACCCACAAACTGTCTGGGATCAGGTTTTCGTTTTATGAATACCTCGACGAGACTGATTGGCGCAGTTCCGATAGCGTCATCTATCGGAATAATCCCGATTGGACGGGCGATCGCCGCGAATTGGCCGCTGCGGCGAAGCAAGCAGCGTTAGCGAAGGGAATGAAAGCCCGAAAGCCGAGGTCATCGTGAGCAATCAACTGCAACTCCATTTTGACTGGGTCTCCTTCGGGGGGATGCTTGGGACTTGGGTGATAGCTGCCCTCGCAATATGGGGAGACCGCATCCGGGCAGCGCTCTTTAAACCGACGCTGAAACAGGTGTTGCTATCAAGTGGCGGAGAGCTGACCAAGCAGAGTTTCAAGGAAGGAGATCGATACTACGAGCTCGACGCGCGGTATTTTCATCTACGTGTTACGAACGCCAGTTGGACTCCTGCTCATGACGTTCAGGTTCTGCTGACAGCGGTCGAGAAGCCTGCCCCTGATGGCTCGCCGGAGAGGATATATACTGGCGCCATCCCACTCGTCTGGCGGCATCCGCAACTCTACGGTGTCACGCGCACAGTTGGCTCGAAAACGGAGGCGGACGCCGACCTGTTCTTTTTGCGGGCGGATCGGTTGCAGCTCCTGCTCATGTTGGTACCGAACAATCTCGACAACACGTATCAGGGCGAAACCCATATTTGGGTCACGACGATTGCGAGAGGCGTTGACGGCGAAAGTGCTCCGCTTCGTTTGAAAATAGACTGGGACGGCAAATGGGAACGAGGTGATGCGGAGATTCGTCAGCACCTTAAGATCGCGAGTGTGAGTGTGGCCTGAATTCCGCCTCTTCCCGCCGATTTCATCCTCTCTTTCGACCTCGCCAGTTTCAGCGCAGGGGGCAGCTGGCTCAGAAAGTGAGTTCAGCTTACGCCGCATCCTTCAACGTAATCTTCAACTCCTTCCCCAGCGCCGCGGCCGCGCGTCCCATGGTCTGAAGCGTCACCGATGTATTCTCGGCATCGAGCAACCGGTCCAGGGCCGCGCGGCTGGTACCCATGCGCTTGGCCATATCGGTTTTCGTCAATCCCTGTTCTCCCATCGCCTGTTCGATCTGCCACGCCAGCACGCGTTTCATAGCCGTGGTGGTGACATCGGCCAGCAATCCTTGTTCGACAAGGAAGTCTGAGAATTTCGAACCGAGATGCATGCGGGCTGTCTTCATATCTGCCTCCAACACTTCCACTATACCGTCATGGCCCGGCGAAGTCCGGGCCATCCAATTTTGCACGCGGAGCCGCAGAGGTCGCGGAGGGCGCCGGTGTTCTCCGCGCCTCCGCGTCTCCGCGTGAGATATTCAAATGGGTCGCCCGGACTTCGCCGGGCGATGACGAATGGGGGCCACCCCTTGAAACCCGCCGCCACCATCCCCATCTCTACGCTCCAAGGCACCGGCCACCCCGGCATTGCCTTGGTGCAGGATCGTGCGAGCCCCCGCGCGCGGTCCAAGGCGTTGGCCCCGCTGCGCTTTCCCGGCGCATGGGGGAATTGAATTCGGAAAAATTCCGCGCCGTGCGGAGATCTGAATTCAAACGGCCCGTCCGCCCCCGGTGCGGGTTGAAGTCAGAAATTTCCAGGGGTAGGGGGATAAGCGGGCCCATCCGGGCGGCGGTTGAAATCCCATCGCCCTCCGCCCATATACCCCAGCCATGACCCAACCGACCGCCAAACAGCCCGATTACACCCCGGCTCCCCCCGCCGATTTCATACTCTCCTTCGACCTCGCCAATGCCGGCGTGCGCGGGCGGCTGGTGCGGCTGGATGCGGTGTCGGCGCGCGCGCTCTCGGCCCATGCCCTGCCCGAGGCGGCCAGCCGCACCCTGGGCGAAACCCTGGCGTTGGCGGCGCTTCTGGGCTCGGCGGTCAAGCTCGACGGCCGCCTCACCATCCAGACCCAGTCCGACGGCCCGCTCGATCTCGCCGCTGCCGATTATTACGGCGCCCAGGAACGCGACGATGGCGAGGGCGGCCGCCCCATGGGCCTGCGCGCCTATGCCCGTCTCGATGCGGCCCGCTTCAATCTGCTCCCCGACACCGCGCCCAATTTTGCCCAGCAGGCCGGCAAGGGCGCGCTCGCCATCACCATCGAGCCTCGCAGGGGCGGGAATACGTACCAGGGAATAGTTGCGCTCAATCCGGCGGGCATGGCGGAATCGGCCGAGGATTATTTCGTCCAGTCCGAGCAGCTTCCCACCATGATCCGCGTGGCGGCCGTGCCGGTGCTGGAGCCGGGCAAGGCGCCCACCTGGCGCGCGGCCGGTCTGATGCTGCAATCGGTGCCGGGCGAAACAATTGACGAAGAGGGGGGCGGCGATGACGACGATTGGCAGCGCCTCGGCTTCATCCTCGACACGCTGGAGGATTTCGAGCTGATCGATACCGCGCTCCCGGCCGAGGAACTGCTCTGGCGCCTCTTCAATGAGGACGAGGTGCGCGTGCAGCCGGCCGAGCCGGTGGCGTTCCGCTGCGATTGCAGCACCGATCGCATCGCGTCGGTCCTGCGGGCGCATTCCCCCGAAGAGCGCGCGGGCCTCGCCGATGAAGACGGCATCATCCGCGCCACCTGCGAATTCTGCGGCAAGCCCCACGAAATCGCGCCGGCGGATCTGGTGGTCGAGGACTAAACATCCGTCATGGCCGCCTCCGAGGTGGCCATGACGATATAATTGGCTATCGCGCCACGGCCCGCCGGTAGAGATGCCAGGTCGCATGGCCGAGGATGGGCATCACCACGATCAGCCCGATGAACAGCGGGATCATGCCGATTGTCAGCGCGCCCGCCACGATCAGGCCCCACAGCGCCATCGTGCCCGGGTTCGCGCGCACCACGCGAAACGAGGTCGCAATCGCCGTGTCGAGGCCGACATCGCGGTCCAGCAGCAGCGGGAAGGAGACCACGCTCATCGCCATCGCGAGCAGCGCGAACAGGAAGCCCACGCCGCAGCCGATGCCGATCAGCGTCCATCCCGCCGGCGTCGTGAACACATCCGTGACAAAGCTGCCGATGCTTGTCGGCTGCGCGGTCCCCAGCGTCGCCGCATAAATGCCCCACGCCGCGCCCAGCCAGGCCAGGAACAACACGATCAGCATCAGCCCCAGCATGGCAATGGCCGGGAAGGCGGGCTCTCGCAACACGTCGAAGGCGTTGGTCCAGTGCACCTCGGCGCCCTGTTCGCGCCGCCGGCTCATCTCGTACAGCCCCACCGCCGCGAAGGGCGCAAGCAGGATGAAGCCGGATGCCAATGGGAACAGCATGGGCAGCATGTCGAGCCCGAAGGCCAGCCGCGCCAACACCAGCCCCACCGCCGCATAGGTGATGCACAGGAAGATCACGTCGCTGCGATAGGCGCCGAAATCCGTGGCGCCCGCCTTGAGGGCCGCCAAAATATCCGCGCGTCCGATCTTGCGCACGCTGGGCGCGGGCGAATGGGCCGTCTCCTGCATGTGTTGCAGGGCGTGGTCATAGGCGGCGCCGAAGTTTTTGCCCGCTTGCACAAGCTGGCCGCCGCTCCATTCGATGGGATTTCTGATATGCATGCGCTTGCCTCCCGAACGATCTTGTTTCGGGTTGGGGAATCCCATGGCGGGCGCCATCCGGCGTCGGTCACGAGAAAGCCCGCAACCTCATTGCCCCGGATCATACGCCCATAACGCCCGAAGGTCTGCCTTGGTGTCGCAGTTTTCGTGCGTGCGTCCGGAGGCTTGCAGCTGCAATATGGGGCAAAAGCAGGAGGAAGCCGTGGCGGGAGACAATGGCATGGGCGTGGATGCGCTGATCGATCGTTTCAAATCGGACCTCGGCCCGGGTGGTGTGCTCGAAGGCGCGGAGCTGGCCGAGCGCGCCCATGGCTGGAGCCGCCTCGGCACGCCGCTGGCGCTTCTGCGCCCCATCTCGACCGAACAGGTCTCGACGATCCTGCGCGCCTGCCACGAGGCGCGTCAGCCCATCGTCCCCTGGGGCGGCAAGACGGGTCTGGTCGAAGGTGCCAATGCCGATGGCGTGCTGGCCATCAGCCTCGACCGCATGAACCATGTGCTGGAGGTCGACAAGCTCGGCGCCACGCTGACGGTCGAAGCCGGCTGCATCTTGCAAAGCGCTCACGAAGCGGCCGATCAGGCCGGCTATCTCTTTCCGCTCGATCTCGGCTCGCGCGGCAGCTGCACGGTGGGCGGCAATATCTCCACCAATGCCGGCGGCAACCGCGTCATCCGCTACGGCATGATGCGCGACTTGGTGCTGGGCCTTGAAGCGGTGCTGGCCGATGGCACCATCGTCTCGTCGCTCAATCATCTCATCAAGAACAACACCGGCTACGATCTCAAGCATCTGTTCATCGGCGCCGAGGGCACGCTGGGTGTCGTGACGAAAGCGGTGCTGCGCCTGCGTCCCAAGCCCGCCAGCCAGAACACCGCGCTCGTTGCCGTCGATGAATTCGCCAATCTTCCCGCTCTGCTGCGCCGCGTCGAAGCCGGCTTTGGCGGCACGCTCTCGGCCTTCGAAGTGATGTGGGATGCGTTTTACGAACTGGTGACCACGGCACCGGCCAAGGGCACGGCGCCGATCCCGCACGGCCATCCGCAATATGTCCTGATCGATGCCTTGGGCTCCGAGCAGGAAAACGATGAGGCCCGTTTCGAACGCGTGCTCGAAGCCGCCTTCGAAGCCGGCGAAATCAGCGATGCCGTGATTGCCAAATCGCAGGCCGAGCGCAACGCCATCTGGTCCCTGCGCGACGACGTCGCCCAGTTCGCGCGCCTTGGCCCCACCTTCAATTTCGACGTGTCATTGGCCATCCCGCATATGGAAAGCCTGATCGCCGAGGTGAAGGAAAAGGTCTTCGCCCGCTGGCCCGAGGGCAGGCTTATGGTCTTCGGCCATATGGGGGATGGGAACCTGCATTTCTGCGCCGGGGTCGGCGATGGCAGCCACGAGACCCATGCGGCGGTCGAGGACATCATCTATGGCGGCGTGCGCGCCCGGGGCGGCGCCGTCTCGGCCGAGCATGGCATCGGCCTTGAAAAGAAGCCCTATCTGCCCTGGTCGCGCAGCCCGGCGGAACTCGCACTGATGGCGACCATCAAGCGCGCCCTCGATCCGCACAACATCCTCAATCCGGGCAAGATTTTCTCGCTGGAAGGGGCAGCCTGAACCCTCGGATGGGTGGGCTTTTGCGCATTGGCAGCCTCGCGGCTCTGTGACAGACTGTCAGAAACGATATTCGCGAGGAACGCCCCGATGAGCAGCGCCGCCGCCGATATGTCCGAACAGGCTTGGCGCGATCAGGCCAGAAATGACGCCTGGTCGATGCCGCTGGAGCAGATCAACGTCGCCGATCCGCTGCTCTTCAAGCACGATGCGATGTGGCCCTATTTCGAGCGCCTGCGCAAAGAGGACCCGGTGCATTACTGCGCCGAGCACGAATTCGGCCCCTATTGGTCGATCACCAAATACAAGGACATTATGGCGGTCGACACCAATCATCAGGTGTTCTCGTCCGAGCCCTCCATCACCATCGTCGATCCGCAGGAAGATTTCCGTCTTCCCATGTTCATCGCGATGGACCCGCCCAAGCATGATGCCCAGCGCAAGGTGGTGACGCCGGCGGTCTCGCCGCTCAACCTCGAAAACCTCGCGCCGGTCATCCGCGAACGGGCCGGCAAGATTCTGGATTCGCTGCCGCGCGGCGAAGTGATCGACTGGGTCGATCTCGTCTCCATCGAGTTGACGACGATGACGCTGGCGACGCTGTTCGACTTCCCCTGGGAAGACCGGCGCAAGCTTACCTATTGGTCGGACATGGCGACGGCCGGGCCGCATTCGCCGATCTTCGTCAGCCAGGAGCATCGCCGCGAGACGCTGCTCGAATGCGTCGATTATTTCATGCGGCTGTGGAACGAGCGCGTGAATGCCGATCCGCGCCCCGATCTGATTTCGATGCTCGCCCATGGCGAATCCACCCGCAACATGGATCGCATGGAATATCTCGGGAACCTGATCCTCTTGATCGTCGGCGGCAACGACACGACGCGCAACACGATCTCGGGCAGCATCCTGGCGCTCAACCAGAACCCGGATCAGTACAAGAAACTTCGCGACAATCCCGATCTCATTCCGTCCATGGTGTCGGAAACGATCCGCTGGCAAACGCCGCTCGCCCATATGCGCCGCACCGCCAAGCAAGACATCGAGTTCGGCGGCAAGAAGATCAGGAAGGGCGACAAGGTCATCATGTGGTACGTCTCGGGCAACCGCGACGACGAGGTGATCGAAAATCCGAACGCCTACATCATCGACCGCGAGCGCTCGCGCCAGCATCTGTCCTTCGGCTTCGGCATCCATCGCTGCGTCGGCAATCGGCTGGCGGAACTCCAGCTCAAGATCATCTGGGAAGAGATCCTGGCCCGCTTCCCGGCCATCGAGCTGGCGGGCGAGCCGGTGCGCACGGCCTCCAGCTTCGTCAAGGGCTATGAGAAGCTGCCGGTAAGGATTCCCGGCTAGGATCGGTCCGTCGGCCCGCCTCCCGCCGGCGCCCTCGCCAGGCCGGGAAAAATCTGGCATTTAGGGGTCTGCCGCGGCTGGGCCCGGCTCAAGCCTGGCGGCCCGGCTGGACGCTGCGGCAGCATCATCTGAGAACCAGAAACGTATGAGTTCGCTTGTTCATTCCCTGATGCAGTTCGTCGCCCAGCATGCGATCTGGGCGCTGCCGGTGATCTTTGTCGTCTCATTCGGGGAATCCCTCGCCTTCATCAGCTTTGCCTTTCCCGGCACCTCGGTGCTGATCGCGGCGGGAGCCCTGATTTCGGCTGGCGATTTGCAACTCTGGCCCGTCTTGGCAGGCGCCATCGGTGGGGCCGTGATCGGGGATTCCCTTTCCTACTGGCTGGGCCTGCGTTTCGGCCACCACACTGAAAAGCTGTGGCCGTTCACCCGCCATCCCGACATCCTGCCGCGCGGTCATGCGTTTTTCGAGCGTCACGGGGTCAAGAGCGTGTTCATCGGCCGTTTCTTCGGCCCGTTCCGGGCTGTGATCCCGCTGGTTGCGGGCATCACACGCATGCCCTCCACTCGCTTTGGGATCGCCAATGTCCTGTCGGCGCTGATCTGGGCGCCGGCCCTGCTTGTTCCGGGCGCCGCCGCGCAATATGCGCTCCGCGAGTCCGAGCTCTCGACCCATTGGCAGGTCGCGCTGGTCATCGGCTTTATGGCGCTGCTTGGTGCCGCAGTCTGGACCGCGCGGCGCCTGGGCTATCTCGGCCGCTCCTGATCCGTCGCTCCGGCGGTGCTCATCTGCGCTGGGAAATCGCGCATATCTGGTTCGACGCGCTCGTCGCCGCGCCGCGCGCGCCGTCCTGGTCCGCCGAAGAGAAGGTCGATCCCCCTGAGCAGGAGCCACAACGGCAGGGCCAGCGCCAGCTCGGCGATCCCGCTCCACAAGGCGATGTCGCCGTTGAGCCGGCCGTCGCTCATCATCCCGCTGCCGATGGCGATGAACAAAATGACAGACAGCGCGACGGCAGCCGCCGCGATAAACGCGACGAAGGCGAGTCCGATTCTGTCGGCCCAGATCATGCGCATCCTCAATACTGGCGCCGACCGGGCGAGCCCGGTTCGGTCAACGGCGCATGGCTGAGCGTATCTTGCGCGAACGCCCGCTCAAATTGAATGATCTTTTAGGTGGAGGCGGCGCTCGGCCGAAACTCCTCAATTCTCACCATATCTTGAAGACAACTCCGTTACGCGACCGCTAAAGTCGAGCCAAGTTTTTGATCTCGCGCGGCTTTCGCCGCACTCATCTGCAATTAGAGGAATTTTCTCGATGCTTTCTGTCCGCACGCATGTTCTTGGCGCGGCAGCCGTGGCGGCGCTGACGCTCGGCGCCGCACCAGCCATCGTCCAGCCCGCGCAGGCCGCCAACCTCTTTGCCGCGCCCAGCCCGCTGCCGTTCCACGCTCCGCAATTCGACAAGATCAAGGACAGCGATTACCAGCCGGCCTTCGAAGAGGGCATGGCGCGGCAGCTCGCCCAAATCGGCAAGATCGCCGATAATCCCGAACCCGCAACGTTCGACAACACCATCGTGGCGATGGAGAAGTCGGGTCAGATGCTGGGCCGCGTCGAGAATGTGTTCTTCGCGCTGACCGCGGCCAACACCAACGATAGCCTGCAGAAGGTGCAGGCGATCGAGGCGCCGAAGCTGGCCGCCCATCATGACGCGATTTATCTGAACCCGAAGCTGTTTGCGCGCGTCCAGGCGATCTACAAGGATCGCGCCGCGCTGAAGGGCCCCGAGCAGCAGCAGCTCGTCAAAGTCTATTACGATGAGTTCATCCGCTCCGGCGCCAAGCTCTCCGATGCGGACAAGGCCAAGCTGCGCACGCTGAACAAGGAGCTTTCCACGCTCGAGACCACCTTCGAGAAGAAGCTTCTGGCCGGCACCAAGGCTGGTGCGCTGGTGGTCGATGACAAGTCGAAGCTGGCCGGTCTCAGTGCCGATGCCATCGCCGCTGCGGCCCACGCCGCCGAGGCTCGCGGGCTCAAGGGGAAATGGGTGATCCCGCTGCAGAATACCACCCAGCAGCCGGCGCTGACGAACCTCACCGATCGCGAGACCCGCAAGGAACTGTTCGAGCATTCCTGGACGCGCACCGAAATGGGCGATGCCAACGACACGCGCGAAACCATCGCCACCATGGCAAAGTTGCGCGCCGAAAAGGCCGCGCTACTCGGTTTCCCGAACTATGCCGCCTATGTGCTTGAGAACCAGATGGCCAAGACGCCGAAGGCGGTTCTGGGTTTCATGGACAAGCTGGTGCCGGCCACGCGCGAGAAGGCTGCCGAGGAAGCCAGGAACCTGCAAGCGCTGATCGACAAGGACGGCAAGCATTTCAAGCTCCAGCCCTGGGATTGGGAGATCTACGCAGAGAAGCTGCGCAAGGCGAAATACGATCTCGATGAGAACGAGATCAAACCCTATTTCGAGCTCGACAATGTGCTCAAGAACGGCGTGTTCTATGCCGCCCATGAGCTCTACGGGTTGACGTTCAAGGAGCGCCACGACATCCCGGTCTACCAGAAGGATGTGCGCACCTTTGAAGTGTTCGACAAAGATGGCAAACCGTTGGGGCTGATGTATTTCGACTACTTCAAGCGCGACAACAAATCCGGTGGCGCCTGGATGAGCAATCTTGTCGGCCAGTCCAAACTGCTCGGCACCAAGCCGGTGATCTACAACGTCGCCAATTTCACCAAGCCGGCGCCCGGCAAGCCCGCGCTGCTGAGCTATGACGATGTCACCACCATGTTCCACGAATTTGGCCATGCCCTGCACGGCCTGTTCGCGGACGAGATCTATCCGACGCTGTCGGGCACCAATGTGGCGCGCGACTTCGTCGAATTCCCCTCGCAGTTCAATGAGCATTGGGCGCTGAACCCGACAGTGCTCAAGCACTATGCCGTGAACTACAAGACCGGCAAGCCGATGCCGCAATCCCTGGTCGATAAGATCAGGAAGGCCGCGACCTTCAACCAGGGTTACGATTTCGGCGAGTTGCTCGAGGCTGCCGAACTCGACATGCAGTGGCACACGCTGCCGGCCAGCGCCCCGACAGAGAATGTTGATGCGTTCGAGAAGGCCGCGCTCAAGCGCGCCGGCGTCGACTTCCCGGATGTGCCGCCGCGTTATCGTTCCAGCTATTTCATGCACATCTGGGCGAATGGCTATGCGGCCGGCTATTACGCCTATCTGTGGACCGAGATGCTGGACGATGATGCCTATCACTGGTTCATGACCCATGGCGGGCTGACACGCGCCAACGGCCAGCGCTTCCGCGACCTGATCCTGTCGCGCGGCCACACCGAGGATTACGGCAAGATGTTCCGGGCCTTCTACGGCAAGAATCCGGACATCGAGCCGATGCTCGAACATCGCGGACTGGCCGCACCGAAATAGTCTGGCGATCTATCGCGGAAAACAGGATCGGGGAGGCGGGCCGGCCGGCACGCCTCCCCGATTGCTGTTTCCGAAGTCTAGGCGGTGCCGGCCTCGTCCAGCCGGTGCGCGCCGAAGCGCCGCCAACACAACCGCATCATCACAAGCGCCGCGACCGCGCCCAGGGCCAGCGCGATCGCCGGCGCATAGAACAGGCGCCCCATCGGCAACTGCATCGCGATCAGCGCCCCGCCCATGATCGGCCCCACCACAGAGCCGAAGCGGCCAATGGCAAAGGCCCAGCCCGAACCGTTGGCGCGCACGGCAGTCGGATAGATCAGCCCGGACACGGCATTGAGTCCGAACTGCAGACCCAGAATGCAGAACCCTGCGACGGACACGGCGATCAGCAGTCCTTGTTCGCCCAGTCCATGCACACCGATCGACGCGACAGCCGGCACGGCGAGGCAGAACAGCACCACGATCGGGATCATGCCGAAGCGGTCGAGCACCAGCGCAACGGTCAGCCCGCCAACCGTGCCGCCGATCTGGAACAGCGAGAGCGCCAGCGCGGAATTCTGCGCGCTCAGCCCCGCACCCTGAAACAGGATCGGCATCCAGCTGTTGAGGAAGTAGGTCGCCATCAGATTGGTCGCGAACAACAGCCACAATAGCGGCGTGATGTATCTGAGGCTGCCCGCGAAGAGGCGGCGAATGGGCGCGCTCGTCTGCGGCGTCTGGTCGGTGGCGACGGTGAAGCGCGTATCCGGGGTGACGTTTGCCTTCGGCGCGATCATCCGCACCACGCGCTCGATGCGCGCGCGCGCGCCGCCGTGCAGCACCAAGAAGCGCAGCGATTCCGGCAGAAACGCGAACAGCAGCCCGGCGATCGCCAGCGGCCCGAAGCCGCCGATCAGGAACAGGATCTGCCAGCCATGGGCAGGCACCAGATCGGCCGCGATCCAGCCGGGCAGGGCGCCGCCCAGCGTGATGCCGGTGAACATCACGATCACCAGCGTCGCGCGCCAGCGCTTGGGCGCGAACTCGACATTGAGCGCGATGGTGTTGGGCATCAGGCCGCCAATGCCGATGCCGGTCAGGAAGCGCAAGCCCGTCAGCACCGCCAGCGACGGCGCGAAGGCGGCGCCCAGCGTGCACAGCCCATAGATCGCGCAGCCGCCGATGATGGCGGGCCGGCGTCCGAAGCGATCGCCGAGAAAGCCGAACAGGGGCGCGCCGAACAGAATGCCGAACAGCCCGGCCGAGAACACCGGTCCCATGGCGCTGCGTTGGACGCCCCATTCGCGCACCAGATCCGGCGCGGCATAGGCCAGCGCCAGAATGTCGTAACCGTCGGCCATCATGGCCAGGAAAGAGAGGATAAGCAGCAGCGCCGTGAAGCGCCCGAGCTTTTGGTCGTCGACCAGCCGGCCGACGTCGATGGTGTGGTCCATGGTCATTTAAGGTCCGCCCTCACAACACGACAAAATAATGGATACGGTTGGCGCCCGGCGACTTCTCGGCCACGCCGACAAAGACATGCCGGTTCATCCATTCATGCGGGCCGTCGGGGGCTTCGAATTTCGGGATTGCGCGCATGTAGTATTCGTGCGGCTCCACGGGCTCGTTCCTCGACATTTTGGCCATGGCCTCTTCGCTGCCCCAGCGATAGCCGCGGTTCTGCAGATAGATCACCGCGCCGTCATCGGCCTCCAGCAGGTAGCGCGCATCGAAATCGATCACGCCATTGGGCCGCACCAGTGGGAAGTCGCCGCCCGACATCGGGATCACGCGCCCATTGAGGCGCGGCCCTTCAATGGTGCCCGACGCGGCATAAACGGCCGCACGTGTGGCCCCGATGGCGGTGGGTTTGATCCATTGCAGCCCCGCCAGCTCGATGGAGATCGTAAAGGCGTGTTCGAGCGTCGGCGCAAACGGATGCGCGGTCATGGCGGCTCCCCCTCTTGTGATTCTGTCTTTGCAGCCGGGCGCAGCCTGCCACCGGATGGACGGCGCGTCGATTGTGGGCATGCGCGAGGATGGGCGAATGCGCGTGGGCATTCGGCATTCAGGATCGAAATTTTGGAGAGGCTGAACTGGAGCGGGCGAGGCGATTCGAACGCCCGACCCTCACCTTGGCAAGGTGATGCTCTACCCCTGAGCTACGCCCGCACTCCAAGTCAGGGAGCGGGTTATGGCGAACCGGCCCGCCCCGGTCAATAGGCTTGCGCGAGGAATTTCGCCCGCATCTGCGGGCGCTTGGCGCCGGGCTCGGGGCTGGCGCCGATCTGGCCTTTCGCGGCCGAATCCGCGACAAAAGCCCCATGAGCGAGACATCTGAAACCCCCTCCGATCTGCCGCCGCCCGAATTTCGCGAAGCCGCTCTGATGGCCCGGCTGGCCGCGCTCGGTCTCGCCATCCGCACCGAGGTCCATGATCCTGTCTTCACCGTCGAAGAGGCCCAGGCGTTGCGGGGCGAGCTGCCCGGCGGCCACTCCAAGAACCTGTTCCTCAAGGACAAGAAGGGCGGGTTCTGGCTGGTCGTGGCCCGCGAGGAGCTGGCCGTCGATCTCAACGCCCTCTCCAGGCAATTGGGCGCGCCGCGCTTCTCCTTCGGCTCGGCTGCGTTGCTGATGGAAACATTGGGCGTGCCGCCGGGCTCGGTCACGCCCTTCGCCGTGATCAACGATGCGGATGCCAAAGTCCGCGTGGTGCTGGATGAAGGGCTGATGGCCCTCGATCCGCTTCACTTCCATCCCCTCAGGAATGACCGGACCTCTTCCATCGCGGCCGCCGATCTGATGGCCTTCCTCGAAGGCTGCGGCCACAGCCCGCTGGTCGCCGCCCTGCCGGTGCGGGCCGGCTAGCCGTCGCAGTGCCGGGGCGCGGCGAACAGGCGCGGCAAACCCGGGGATTTCCCCCGAAATCGGCCTGCCGGCAGCCCTTTTCTTTCGGGGCCATAGCGCCCATCTTCAGGACAGATTTTGCAGCGAGGAATATCCCATGGCTTTGATCGGACCGGGCGGCAGGCCTGTCACCAGCGGCACTGGCACCGAGCCGGCCGCGGGCGGGTCGAACAGCCCCTACATCAAGGATTCGTCGCTGGAGACCTTCGCCGCTGATGTGCTGGAGGCCAGCCGCGAGGTTCCGGTTATCGTCGATTTCTGGGCGCCCTGGTGCGGGCCCTGCAAGCAGCTGACGCCGGCCCTCGAAAAGCTCGTGACCGAGGCCAAGGGCGCCGTGCGCCTGGTCAAGGTCAATGTCGACCAGAATCAGGAGATCGCCCAGCAGCTCCGCATCCAGTCGATCCCGACCGTCTATGCCTTCAAGGACGGCCAGCCCGTGGACGGCTTTATGGGCGCGGTTCCCGAATCGCAATTGCGCGCCTTCGTGCAGCAATTGACCGGCGGCGCGGCCGGCGCCAGCGGTGCCGACGACATCCTGGCTGCGGCCGATGAAGCCTTTGCCGCCGGCGATGTCGCCAAGGCGGCCCAGGCCTATGGCGCGGTGCTGCAGGAAGAGCCCGGCCATCCCAAGGCGGTGGCGGGTCTGGCGCGCTGTTACCTTGCCAGCGGCGATGCCGAGCGCGCCCGCGCGACCCTTGGTCTGGTGCGCCCGGATGGCGCCAATGACGAAGCCATCCGCGCCGTCGAAGCCGAAGTGACCTTGCGCGAAAAGGCGGGCGAGGCCGCGGCCGAACTGGCGCCGCTCAAGGCACGCCTCGAAGCCGATCCCAAGGATCATCAGGCGCGTTACGATCTGGCGCTGGCGCTCGATGCGGGCGGCGACCGTGACGGCGCGATCGTCGAACTGCTCGAGGTCGTGCGCCGCGACCGCAAATGGAATGACGACGCCGCGCGCAAGCATCTGCTCACCTTGTTCGAGGCGATGGGCCCCACCGATCCACGCACGCTGGACGGACGGCGCAAGCTTTCGACAATTCTGTTCTCGTAAGCGATGTATGGTCCGCGCCCCTATCGGGATATCGAAGATCTGCCGCATGTGCTGCCGATCTTCCCCCTGACGGGCGCGTTGCTCCTGCCGCGCGGGCATCTGCCGCTCAACATCTTCGAGCCGCGCTATCTCGCCATGGTCGATGCCGCGCTCACCGGCAACCGCCTCATCGGCATGATCCAGCCGGCCGAGCCGGAAGCCGAAGCGAAATCCGAAAAGCCGGTGCTGTCGGCCGTCGGTTGTGCCGGACGCCTCACGGGCTATCGCGAGACCGAGGACGGACGCTATCTCATCACACTGACAGGCATCTGCCGCTTCCGCGCCGGTCCCGAACTCGATGTCGTGACACCGTTCCGCCAGATGCAGCCGGATTTCACGTCCTATCTCGACGATCTGCAGCCGGTCGAACTGGACGAAGCGCGCTTCCCGCGCGACCGGCTTCTGGCCGCGCTCAAATCCTATCTCGCGCGCCGCGATCTCAAGGCCGATTGGGAATCGGCGGCCGGTGCGCCAGCCGAAACGCTGGTCAGCGCGCTGGCGTCGCTATGCCCCTTCGATCCGCCTGAGAAACAGGCGCTGCTCGAAGCCGAGGATTGGCAGGCGCGCGTCAAAACACTGATTGCGCTTCTTGAAATGGCCGGGGCAGCCCCCTCCGGCGGCACGACCATCAACTGACGGACAACACCGATGGAACCCGATCCCAAGCTTCTCGAAATCCTCGTCTGCCCGCTGACCAAGGGCCGTCTCACCTATGATCGCGAGCGCCAGGAGCTCGTCAGCAAAACGGCGGGGCTGGCCTATCCGATCCGCAACGGCGTGCCGATCATGCTGCCGGGCGAGGCGCGCGAATTGAGCGCCGAAGAGTGCGAGCGCAAATGAGCGCTCTCTGGCCCAGCGAATTGCGCCTTGCGCCCGCCAAGGATGCGCTGACCATCGCCTTCGACAACGGCGACAGCTTTACGCTGGCGGCCGAATATCTGCGTGTGGAATCGCCCAGCGCCGAAGTGCAGGGCCATTCGCCCGACCAGAAGAAGACGGTGCCCGGCAAGCGCGCGGTAACCATCGTTTCCATCGAGCCGGTCGGCAATTATGCCGTGCGGATCGGCTTCGATGACGGACACGACACCGGCCTCTACGCCTGGGACTATCTGCACAAGCTCGGCCGCGACCACGCCAAGCTCTGGCAGGCCTATCTCGATGCGCTGAAAGCCAAGAGCCTCGGGCGCGACTAGCGCACCCGCGTGCCCGCCTTGGCATCCCAATGCAGAGGGTGATCCGATTTCGGCAGCGGCGCATCGTTCGGTCCGATCGTCACGCCATATTTCCAGCTTGGCGGACAGATCGCGACATAGCGCGCATAACCGCCCGTGCCGCCCTTGAGCTTCGGATAGCCGATATCGACGAGGCAGCCCGTGGCCGGCACTTTGTCGAGATGCGCCACGCCTTCGGCCTGCGTGTAGCCGTGATGCATCAGCCAGGCCTCGCCTTCGAGCGTCGGCGTCGTGTCGGTGTCGAGCGGCTCATGGCCGTGCATCAGAATGTGGCGCTCCAGATGCAGGAATTTGAGCGCGGCCAGCGTCACGCCGGGAAAGACCGGATTCTTGGCGATGCCCTTTTCATGCCAGTGCTTCGACCAGTCCGAGCGGATGAACACCACCGAGCCCGCGGGAATGCGGCCGTGTGTCTTCTCCCAGGCTTCGATGTCGCTGACGCGCATCTGGTAGCCCGGATCCTTGTTCACTTCATCGACGATGGAGATCACGACCAGCGGCCGCACCGCATAGGTCGGCGGCAATTCGTCGATGGAAGGATATTCGGGCGCCCAATGCGCCGGCGGGTCGAGCTGCGTGCCGAGCTGGTCGGTCGACAGATCGTAATGCGTCGCCTCGAAGCCGTCCTTTTTGTAGGTGTAGGGCTTGCCGGTCTTGGGATCGATGGTCGGCGAGAAATGCGATGGCCCGAACCCGTACCAGACCGGCATGTCCGGCGTGATCGTGTGCGTCAGATCGATATATTTGGCCTTGGCCAGCGAGCGGTCATAGACTTGCCACAGCCCCGGCGCGTCGCCGGCTTGTGCCGCCCCGCCTGCCAGGATCGCAATTGGCGCCAACAGCGCAAGTGCCGCCAGCATTGCCCCGGGCATCCGCATGGCCATCTCCCCCTCAAGCTTCCTGAAAAAGGCTACGCTTCAATGTGCGCCAAGGCGAGTGCCGGGACGCGCCGCCGTGCTAGGCTGGCACCCGCGAAACCGGAATCGCCCATGACCGCCGACAAGCCCAATCCCTCCGCCGAAGCGCGCGCCGCCCGCCGTGGCTATCGCCGCTATATCGCCGCGCGCGGTGCAAATCGCATGGCCGTCATCAAGGGGCAGGACCGCACGCGCTGGACCGACCTCTATCATGCCGTGCTGCGCGCGCCCTGGTGGCTGTTTTTCCTCGGAGTGACGGTCTATTTCGTTCTCATCAATTTCGTTTTTGGCGGGCTCTATCTGCTCGACCCGCATGCGCTCGCCCATGCCAAGGTGGGCTCGTGGTGGGACGATTTCCTCTTCAGCATCCAGACCATCGGCGCGCTCAATTCGCAGTTTTACCCCGACACGGTCTACGCCAATGCCATCGTCTCCTTCGAGGCGTTCTTCGGCATCATCAATATCGCGCTGCTCACCGGCGTCATGTTCGCGCGGATCTCGCGGCCCTTTTCCCGCGTCGTGTTCTCCAAGGTCGCGGTGGTGCTGCCCTATGACGGGGTGCCGACGCTGATGTTCCGCGCCGCCAACCAGCGCGGCAACCAGATCATGGATGCCAGCGTGACGGTGACGCTGGCCCGCCAATATATGAGCCAGGAAGGCATCGTCATGCGCCGCTTCGAGGAGCTGCAGCTCGTGCGCGGCCGCTCGCTGCTCTTCGCCCTGTCCTGGAGCATCATGCACCGCATCGACGAGACCAGCCCGCTCTACGGCGCCACGCGCGAGAGCCTGGAGGCCGGCGATGCCCTGCTCTTCGTGTTGCTGAGCGGGCGCGACGATTCCCTGGCCGACACCATCTATGCCCGCAATTCCTACAAGCCCGCGGACATCCTCTGGGGCCGGCGCTTTGTCGATGTGCTGGGGGAGGCGCCGGACGGGCGGCGGGTCGTCGACCTGACCCGCTTCCACGACACGCTGCCCCTGGATGCGGGAAACGGGACGGACGGTTAGTCCGGCCGCCGGACCGGAAATTTCAATTTTTGCCCGTCCTGTGGCGGATAGTAGCGGCTCAGAGGGCCCGCTCGAACACTTCCGGCTTGAGAAGGGCTCCCCCCGCCGCTAACGTCGCGCCCGCTATGGAACCGTTCAAAACCCTCACCGGCGTCGCCGCGCCGCTGCCGATGATCAATGTCGACACCGACATGATCATCCCCAAGCAATTCCTGAAAACCATCAAGCGCACCGGCCTCGGCACGGCGCTGTTCCACGAGATGCGCACCAATCCGGACGGCAGCGAGAATCCGGATTTCGTCCTTAACCAGCCGGCCTACAAGAAGGCCCAGATACTGGTCACGGGCGCCAATTTCGGCTGCGGCTCGAGCCGCGAGCATGCCCCCTGGGCGCTTCTCGATTACGGCATACGCTGCGTCATCGCATCGTCCTATGCCGACATCTTCTACAACAACTGCTTCAAGAACGGCATTCTGCCGATCATCCTGCCGCAGGAAGATGTCGACAAGCTGATGGACGATGCCGAGCGCGGCGCCAATGCCGTGATCACGGTCGATCTCGAAAATCAGGAGATCAAGGGCCCCGATGGCGGCACGATCAAGTTCGACATCGATCCGTTCCGCAAGCAGTGCCTCATCAATGGCTGGGACGATATCGGGCTGACGCTGCACAATGAGGCAAAGATTTCCGCTTTCGAGGCGGAGCGCAAAGCCTCCATGCCCTGGCTCTAACGCGAAGCACGAAACGACATGGCTCATATCCTTCTTCTGCCCGGTGACGGCATCGGCCCCGAAGTGCTGGACGCGACATCCCGCGTCCTCGGCTGGTTCACGCAGAACCGCAACTTCGCGGCCAGCACCGAAACCGCGCTGGTCGGCGGCACCGCCTATGAGACGCTCGGCACGCCCGCGCCGGACGAAACCATCGCCAAGGCCAAGGCCGCCGATGCGGTCCTCTTCGGCGCCGTCGGCGGGCCGCAATGGGATGGGCTTGCCTTCGACAAGAAGCCGGAGCGCGGCCTTCTGCGCCTGCGCAAGGACCTCGAGCTCTTCGCCAATCTGCGCCCGGCACTGTGCTTCGATGCGCTGAAAGATGCCTCCAGCCTGCGCCCCGAAATCGTCGCCGGTCTCGACATCCTGATCGTGCGCGAGCTGACGGGCGGGGTCTATTTCGGCGAGCCGAAGGAAATCACCGATCTGCCGGACGGCCAGAAGCGCGCCGTCGACACCCAGGTCTATACGACCAGCGAGATCGAACGCATCGCCCGCGTCGCCTTCGAGCTGGCGCGCTTGCGCGGCAAGCGCGTGGCGTCGGCCGAGAAGTCGAACGTCATGGTTACGGGCGTGCTCTGGCGCCAGGTCGTGACCCGCGTGCATGCCGCGGAATTCTCCGATGTCGAGCTGACCCACATCCTCGCCGACAATTGCGCCATGCAGCTCGTGCGCAATCCCAAGCAGTTCGATGTCATCGTCACCGACAATCTGTTCGGCGACATCCTGTCGGACGAAGCGGCCCAGGCCACCGGCTCTATCGGCATGCTGCCGTCCGCCTCGCTGGGCGCGAAGGATCCGGCCACCGGCAAGCAGGCTTCGCTCTATGAGCCCGTCCATGGCAGCGCGCCGGACATTGCGGGGCAGGGGCTGGCCAATCCCATCGCCTGCATCCTCTCGCTGGCGATGGCGCTGCGCTATTCCTTCGCCCGCGTCGACGATGCGGTGTTGCTGGAAAAGGCTGTCGAACGCGTGCTGGCCGAAGGCTACCGCACCGGCGACATCATGCAGGACGGCATGACCAAGGTCGGCACAGACGGCATGACCGACGCGATCCTGAAGGCGCTGGGCGAACTGGCGAAGTAACTCCTGTTGTCATCCCCGGCGAGCGTGAGCACGAAGTGCTCGCGCGAGGGAAGAGGATGACAGCGAGAGCTACGGTTCAATCACGACCTTCCCGATCGCCTTGCGGTCGGCCAGCACCTGCATCGCCTCCACTGCGCGTTCCAGCGGAAACCGCGCATGAATATGCGGGCACACCTTGCCCGCCGCCAGCAGCGCATCGATGGCGGCGATGTTCTCGCGGCCTTTCTCGGGAAATTGGCGGCCATATTCGCCGGCCCGCACGCCGACGACCGAAAAGCCCTTGATCAGCGGCATGTTGGCCTTGATCGAGGGAATGCGCCCGCTCGCGAATCCCACCACCAGAAGCCGCCCACCGAAAGCGATGCAGTGCACGCTCTCGTCGAACACATCGCCGCCCACCGGATCGAAGATCACATCGGCGCCGCGCCCGCCGGTCAGCTCCTTTACTGCGTCGCGAAAGCCGCGCGCCGGCAGCACGTGATCGGCGCCATAGTCCTTCAGGAAGGCGCGTTTCTCTTCGGTCGAGGCGGTGGCGATCACGCGCGCGCCCAGCCGCTTGCCGAAATCGACCGCGGCCAGCCCGACGCCGCCAGCGGCGCCATGCACCAGCAGCGTCTCGCCGCTCTGCAAATCCGCGCGCCGCACCAGCGAGACATAGGCGGTGATATAGGCTGTCGTGAATCCCGCGGCGGTGGCGAAATCGACACCGTCCGGAATGTGCCGCCAGCGTTCGGCCGGCAACTGGTGCACTTCAGCAAAGCCGCCGCCGAGCCCGCCGCCCATGGCGCGATCGCCGACCTTCCAGCCGCCCACATCGCGCCCCACCGCGATCACTTCGCCGGCGCACTCCCCGCCGACGATGAAGGGCAGGGCGGGCTTGTGCTGATACTTGCCCTGCACCATCAGAATGTCGGGAAAATTCACCGCTGCGGCGCGCACGCGGATGCGCAGCGCGTCGCCACCAAGCGGCGGCAGGTCAACGTCTTCGATGCGAAGCGTGGAAAGCTCTTCGGCGGTCTCGCGGCAGAGAAGCGCCTTCATGCAGCCTTGTCCGGCGTTCCGCCATTGCTGCTCGGCGCCAGCCCCGGCAGGTGAGGTAGCGCCCGCACGCCGCCGAGGAACAGCGCGGTGGCGAAACGCGCGGCTTCGTCGGTGTCGCCATTCTCGCGGCGCAGCATGCGTTCGGCCATCTCGAAGGCCACGCCGACAATGGCCGCCATCAGATAATCGGCATCGATCGGCGGGAACAGGCCCACCGCGATGGCTTTCTCCAGATCCTCGCGCAATTCCTGGAAGCCGGCGATGATCTCGGGCGTGTCCATGCGCACGCGCAGCGTATCGGTGTTGCGGCGGATAGCCTGGAAGTTGCCCTCGTCGGCGGCGACATATTCGAAGAAGGTGCGGAAGGTGCCGGAGATGAACTCCTCGATGCTCTGCGCCTTCTCGCGTGCCTCGTGCAGGCGCGGACGGATCCTGAGGGCGCTCTCGTCCTGGATCGCCTGGAACACCTCTTCCTTCGATTTGAAGTAGTTGTAGAAGGTGCCCGAGGCCAGCGGCGTGGCGCGGATGATGTCGCGCACCGTGGCGGCGCCATAGCCCAGCTCGGCAAAGACCTGCCGCGCCGCCGTCAGGATGGTCTGGCGGTTCTGATGTTTGGTCTGCTCGCGCTTGCCGGTGGGCCGGCTGTCCGGCCCGGGCGCGGGGCTATTGCTGTCCATGAGGAGATCCTGTGGAATCGGCGCGTCAGTGTAAAGCTTGATGACGAACCGTCAACTTTAGCCTGCCGCGGCGCGGGCGGGGCGGGTCTGGAGTTGAGGCTGGCAGCGCGCGCGCCCTGGCACCGGCAGACGCCCGGGGCCGAAACCCTTGGCTTCGGCGCGGGCCTTGCCCCGCTTCCATTCGGCTTTGATGTCCCGGCAATAGCGGTCGAAATTGATCTGCATCGTGTGCCGCCGCGCGGCGTAGTAATGGCCGAGCTCGCGTGTCTCGTCGGCCTTGATCGCCTTTTCCATTTCGCTCTGGCCGGGCAACACATATTCGCCCTTGAGATAGGCCGCGCACCAGCGCGCCTGTTGTTCGGCCAGGTTCACCAGCGTCGGCAATGGCTGCGCCAGCCCCATGAAGAACAGATTGTCGACGCCGGGTTTGAAGATGCGCTTGAACAGCGGCAGGTGGTTGTTCTCGACCTTCACCAGCGTGTCGTCGAGAAAGGGGAAGGAGAGGTTGTAGCCGGTGGCATAGATGATGACATCGATCTCTTCGCTGCGCCCGTCTTCGAACACGACCCTGTTGCCGCGCTTCTCCTTGATGTTCGACGTCACGGTGATGTCGCCGCAGCCGACGCGCGTCAGGAACTCGCCGGAGACGGAGGGATGCGCATCGACCGGATGGTGCTTCGGCTCCGGCAGGCCGTAATCCTTCATGTGCCCGACGGCGCCGACGATCATCTTCTTGACGAAGCGGCGTACCATCCAGTCCGGCATCCATTTGGGCGCCACGCCTTTGTCGGGCGGCGCACCGTTGATGTATTTCGGAAAGATCCACACCCCGCGCCGCGCCGCCACGAACAGCTTGTCGGAAACGGATTTCTGCGACAGCTCGCTGGCGATATCCATCGCCGAATTGCCCATGCCGACGACAAGGATGCGCTTGCCGCGCATGTCATGCGGCTCGAACGGGTTGAGGTAGGAATGGGCATGCATCTCGACGCCGTCAAAACTGCCGGAAAACTCCGGCGTGTAAGGGTCCCAGTGATGGCCGTTGCAAACGAACAGCGTGTCGTAGACGCGCGTCTCGCCATTGCACAGCGCCACATGCCATAACGCATCGTCGCCGCGCACTGCGCGCTTCACCTTGGTGTTCAGCGTGATGTCGTCGCGCAGACCGAAATGATCGACATAGGCGTTAAAATAATCCGCGATCTGCGAATGATGCGGATAGTCGGGATAATCCGCCGGTATCGGAAAGTCCTCGAACTGCATGCGATGCTTGGACGTATCGATATGCAGCGATTGATAACAGGCCGAGCGGCCATTGGGATTCTTGTAGACCCAGTTTCCGCCGATCACGCTGGACATCTCGAAGCAATCGAACGGCAAGCCGCGATCCTTCAGCGCTTTCGCTGTGGCGAAGCCCGAACTGCCGGCGCCGACAATGCATGATCTTGGCAGCCCCACGCTGTGCGACCTGTCTTTCGTTTGCGGCCGGGATCATAGGCAGAATGATTTGCGGCACAAGCGATCTGTTTGTGAACGGGTCTCGGTATCAAGATTGACAGCCCGATGGCTTCGTACACTGATAGGCCCATGAGCGAAACATCTGCAAACTGGTTGGGCCACGCACGCAAGATGATGGGCCAGACGCCGTATTTTGCGGCGATCGGTGCGGAAATGCTGGAAATCGGCGATGGCGCGGCGCGGGCGCGCGTCCCCTATGCTCCACATCTTGTGGGCGATCCCGATACCTGCGTGATCCACGGCGGCGTCATTACGACGCTGCTCGATCACATCGGCGGCGCGGCGGTTATGGCGTCGCTGGATTCGCCTGTGCCCATCGCGACCCTGGATCTTCGCATCGACTATATGAAACCGGCCGCGCCCAATGCCGAGATCATCGCCGAAGCGCGCTGTCTTAAGGTTACGCATGAGATCGCCTTCGTGCGCGGTTCCGCCTATCAAGGCGATGCGGCCGATCCGATCGCGCTGTGCACCACCACCTATATGTTGATCCGCGGCAATGCGCCGCTGCCGTTCCAGGGAGGCTGAGCGATGGAGATGCTCTCCCGCGCGCTTTCCGGCGGCGAACAGCTTGATCCCGCGGCTCTGATCGCGGCCATTCCCTATGCCGGCTTTATGGGGCTCACGGCCGAATTGCAGGGCGGCGCGCTGACGCTGGTGCTGCCCTTCTCCGATCATCTTGTCGGCAATGTGATGCTGCCTGCTTTGCATGGCGGCGCCATCGGCTCGATGCTGGAAACAGCCGCCATCGCGCAAGTGATCTGGGAATTGCGCACGGCGCGCCTGCCCAAGCCGGTCGATATCACCATCGATTATCTGCGCAGCGGCCGCGGCGTGACGAGCTATGCGCGTGCGCGCATCGCCAAACAGGGCCGGCGCACGGTCAATGTCCATGCCGAGATGTGGCAGGACGACGAGGCCAAACCCATCGCCGCCCTGCGTGGTCACATGCTGTTGCCGGCAGCCGGGCGCTAACTCAGTTCCAGCGCCCGTCCTTGCCGCCGAGGCTGAGGCTGCCCGCGCCCATCAGCACAATGGCAAGGCTGCCCATCAGGTAACAGGCCTCCAGTTCCAGCGCATAGCCGCCCATCGGCCCGATCGACAGCACCATGCCCGCATGCATCAGCACGATCGCCACGATCATATCGGCGGCGATCAGAAGCCCGCCGATGCGCGCGAACAGGCCCGCAATCACCAGCAACGGTCCCACGATCTCGCCGAGATAGACGCCATAGGCCAGCAGCTCCGGTAGTCCGTGGCTGGTCATTGCCTGTTTGATCGGCGCGATACCGTCGAGCAGCTTGTGTACGCCGTGCATCAGGATCAGCCCGCCGATCGTGATGCGCAGCAACGCTTTCCCAAGCGCGTCGCCCATGTCCATCAGGTCCCCTCCCATCCGAATGGTGAGAGAGCCTAACGCAGAAATGGAGACTGCGGGAGTTACGAGAGGCTGTCGCTTTGTTCACTATGAATCACGACCGGGTTCCTGCGAATTTTCGGGCGCGGGCTGCGATGCCGGAGCGGCGGAGTGGTATCGCGCTTGCGCGTCGCCGCCATGGCGCGGCGCATCGCAGGGACAAGGGTTTGCGGGGGTATGGCGGTGGCCGGTCCGATCATGCGGGCCGGCGTCGGCGCCATCGCCTGCGGTTTGGCCGGTTCGGGAATTGCGACGACGGGTGGCGGCGCGGCGTTGGCTCTGGGCGCGGGAGCCGGTGCAGGGCGCCGCGGCAGAAAGCTGGCGCGCAATCCCTCCAGCACCATCAGCACGAGGAAGGCGGCCGCCAAAGCCAGCCCCACGCGCATTTCGATTGGCTGATGGCCATAGGCGACCATCAGCGCGTCCCAAACCGCTTTCCAATCTGCGGAAATCATGCTGCCCCCACGCCCCCATACTCTGGGCCGAAGTGTGCACGGAACGCCCGCATGCGGCCAAGGGCTTAGCGATGCAAAGAATGCGCAATTCCGCGCATTCCCTGCACAAGACATAGGCAATTGGATTGCCCGGCAGGCAGCTCAGCGGAAATCGGCGCCAATGGCCTCGCCGATGGTCTTGAAGCCGTCGCGTTTCAGGGCTGCCCGCAACTCGTTCTTGATGCGGCCGATCAGGCTCGGCCCCTGATAGGCCAGCGCCGTGTAGAGCTGCACAAGGCTCGCGCCCGCGCGGATCTTGGCATAGGCGTCCGCGCCGCTGGCGATGCCGCCGACGCCGATCAGGGTGAGCTTTGTGCCGACGCGTTTGCGCATGGCGCGGAGCACGCCGGTTGAAGGGGCGAGCAACGGCGCCCCCGAAAGCCCACCGCTTTCCTTCGCGAACGCGCTTTTGAGCGATGCGGGCCGGGCGATGGTCGTGTTGGTGACGATCAGTCCTTCGATGCGCGCATCCAGGCAAACCTGCGCGATGTCGTCCATCGAGATCTCGTCGATATCGGGTGCGATCTTGAGCAGCAGCGGCACGCGCCAGCCGCGGCTTGCGCGCTCCGTGGTCAGCACCGCCAGCAGCTTTTCGAGATCGTCGCGGTTCTGCAGCCCGCGCAGGCCCGGTGTGTTGGGCGAGGAGATGTTGACCGTCACATAATCGGCCAGCTTGCCCAGTGCGGCAAAGCCCGTGCGGTAATCGGCAATGCGGTCGGCGCTATCCTTGTTGGCGCCGATATTGATGCCGAGGATTCCCGCTTTGCGATCGCGCGGTTCGAGGCGCGCGGCCATGGCCGCCATGCCCGCATTGTTGAAGCCCATGCGATTGATGACGGCGCGATCCTCGGTGAGGCGGAAGAGGCGGGGCCTGGGATTGCCGGCCTGCGGGCGCGGGGTCACGGTTCCGCATTCGACGAAGCCGAACCCCAGTTTCGCCATCGCATCGGGCACCGCCCCGTCCTTGTCGAACCCGGCCGCCAGACCGACGGGGTTTGGGAAGCGCAGGCCCAACGCGTTGACGGCCAGTGACGGATCGTCGGCGCCCGTGCGCGGCAGCAGCGACGCCGCCATCGCGGTCAGCTGCAGCGTGGCGCGATGGGCGGTTTCGGGGGGCAGGCGGCGCAGAAGGGCGGCGCCCAGATCCATCAACATGTCGGTACAGGTCCCGTGATTCCCGTGAGAGTCTAGCGCGCCGCCGCCGGTTGCGGGCGGGGGCCGCGCCGCGAATTCGATATGTATCCACCGCCTAAGCACCTGAGCGGCAAGGCCTCATGGCGGCATGGCGAAGTGCCCCGCCACGGCACTTGCCGAGTTTGCCGGTCCGCGTCTAGAATTTATTCCAATCGAAGGATTACAGTCTTAGTCCATGCTGACCCACAGCCAGATCTGGCATGCGATCGATGCCCTTGCCAGCCGTCACGGCCTGTCGCCGTCCGGGCTGGCCAAGCTCGCCGGTCTGGACCCGACGACCTTCAACAAGAGCAAGCGCGCGGCTGGCGGCAAGCTGCGCTGGCCCTCGACGGAGAGCGTGGCCAAGGCGCTCAAGGCGGTCGGTGCCTCGCTCGACGAGCTGGTCTCGCTGGTCGAGCCGGAGCGGGCAGGCGGGCGGTCGCCGGGGCGGATGGTGCCGCTGATCGGCTTCGCCCAGGCCGGCGCAAACGGCTATTTCGACGATGCGGGCTTTCCGGCCGGCGCCGGCTGGGAGGAGATCGGCTTTCCCGATCTTAACGACGAACATGCCTATGCGCTCGAGGTCACGGGCGAATCGATGCTGCCGATCTATCGCGACGGCGACCGCATCGTGGTCTCGCCCAGCGCCAGCCTCCGGCGCGGTGACCGCGTCGTCATCAAGACCAACACGGGCGAGGTGATGGCCAAGCAATTGGGCCGGCTGACCGCGCAGCGCGTCGAACTCAAATCGTTCAATCCGGACTATGAAGACCGCAGCTTCGCGATGGACGAGATCGCCTTCATCCACCGCATCATCTGGGCGAGCCAATAGCGTTCCACGCCGGGGATGACATATCAGCCGAGACGGGCCATGGCGCATCTGCGCAGGGTGGTTCGCCGGCAGCCGGGCCTGTCGCTAGCCATTTCCACTCCGACCCAAAATCTTCCATGACCGGCGTCATCAAAGGGTGCATGCGATGTCAATGCGAGGCATAGGCGACGAAGCGGCAAAGTTTTCTGTGTGGCTCATAACCCATCCCGAAGTCCTTATAGATCCCGACAAGCCCGTTCCCGAATGGTCATTGTCTGAAAAGGGGATCGAACGGATGAACGCCTTCTGCTCACGGCCAGAGCTGGTCGCCATCACGGCGATCTATTCCAGCGCGGAAACCAAAGCTGTCGAAGGTGCAGCGATTCTGGCGAAGCACCTGGGCCTGACTGCTCAGGTGGATAGCCTTCTGCATGAAAATGATCGAACCTCGACCGGCTTCTTGCCGCCTCCTGAATTCCAGAAAATGGCTGACCGTTTTTTTGCCAATCCCGATGCCAGCGTTGAAGGTTGGGAGCGCGCGGTGGATGCGCAATCCCGTATCGTCGATGCCGTTCGTCGGCTGGCGGCGGCGCACGATGGCGCAGGCGATCTGGCGATTGTGGCCCATGGCGGTGTCGGTGCGCTGCTGATGGCTGCGCTCAAGGAGCTGCCTATCTCCCGCCAATTGGATCAGCCTGGCGGGGGTGGAGGCAACTTCTTCGTGTTCGACTGTCCCGGCTTCACGCTGCGCGGCGATTGGGCCGATATTGTGCCCGAACATCGCTGAAGGCGCGGAAGGTTTGGGATCAGAGTGAAATTGCGCGGTGGACTGAGTTCATGCGCAGTTTCGACCTGCAACGAGCGCCCCCCAAGTCCCTGCAAGGCCGGCATTTTGTGCGAGCAGCGTGACGCTGCTGTGTCGGATCGCTCTTGATCCGTATACGGAATTACTGCGCAAGGCCTTGAAAATATTGGAAAGTTCGTACTGCTCCATGCGTGCCGGATTTGATGGAAAGATTCTTTTTGTCAATTCTTGAAGGCAGTTTTCTTGTCCCCATCTCTCGCGCAGTGATGGTTGGAAGGACGATGCCGGATATGAATTAGCGAAGGACGCAGGACCATACAGGACGAGGATGCCGTTTCTGCGGGCATTACATGGGAGCGAAGAGGGGTACGGATCGGAAATCCGTGCCGTTGGCACCTCCAAGCGAGCGAAGTCCGAGGCGGGATGAAGGTGCAATGCCGGCGCGCGTGAATTCGGGTGTCGTGCGCTGCCTGCCGTAGTCCCGAAGCGTGGACGCCATCAATGGGCGGGCATCGGCAAACGCGAAGCGGCGAGAAGATCGCCGTGCGTGACCACCGAGCCCGCCCTTGGTCTATGGGAAAGAGAGAATATTGGCCGTTCAAGGCATCCTTATCCGTCATGGCCGGGCTCGACCCGGCCACCCATCCGGCGCGCGTCTGCGCGCCAATGACTCGATCGCTCGCAGACGCTCGCGCGATGGATGGGCGGCTCAACGCCGCCCATGACGAAGAGGAGATGACATGCACATCCACATGTCGACCGATTCAGCGCCACGCAAAGCAGCGCTAATCCGGATAGCCCTGATATTTCTTGACCATCGTGTCGTAATGCTTCCAGTCGCCGCGCTGGAACAGTTCCAGCAGGCGGCGCGCCTGGCCCTGCATCACCTCTTCATAGGCCGTGCGCGGCGTTCCCGTCGCGGCGAATTTGAGGGCGGCGCCAATTTCCTTCGCGTAGCTGTCCCGGTCATAGGCCGAGAGCGACAGCACGTATTGAAAGCGGATCGGAATGCCGACCGGATCTGCGGCCATGGCCTTGGCGTAATAGGAGAGGCCCTCCTTGACCGTGGCGCCATACATCATGCTGGCGAGCCACGAGCCGCCGCCATTGACGACGCCGATGTTCCAGCCGCCCATCGCCGCCAGCGCCCAGGGATTGTTCGGATCGGATTTGAGCGCCGCGTCGAGATTGTCCTTGGCCTCGCCGGCATAGCCTTTCAGCTTGGCCTGCACGGTGCCGATGATGCGCGCTTCGTAGCCCAGCGTGGCGGCCAGGAAGACGCGCGGCAGCGGGGCTTTGGGATCGGCGGCGATGGCCTTGCGCGCATCGGTTTCGGCGCGTTCGAGGCAGGTGAGGCACGGCGCCGTGCGCAGCCGTTCCTTCGCGAGTTCGGCGCGGACGGCCACGCCATAGCCCTGCGCGCCGCCAGCTGTTCGGCCTGCCGCAATGGCGGCGTCGTACTGGCCGGAAACATAGAGCTGTTCGGGCGTCGGATCGGCCGCGCCCGCCGCCATCGGCGCGAGCAGCGCCACGGCCAGCGCGGCGGCGGCGAGCCTCACTCTGCGCCCCCGGACAGGAACGCGCCATCCAATGCGCGGCGGATCAGTGCCGCCGTCTCGCCGCAGCCGAACAGGGCGGCGAAGCTGCCGAAGCGCGGGCCCTGGGATTGGCCGATCACGACTTCATAGATCGCCTTGAACCAGTCGCGCAGCGGTTCGAATTCGTGGCGCTTGCCGATCTCGTAGATCTCGAACTGCACCTTCTCGCCGTCATGCTCGTCCTTCATGCCGTCGAGCATGTCGGCCAGTTCTGTCAGTGCCGCGCGCTCCTTCTCGGTCGCCGCGCGATAAATCTTCGATGGTTTGACGAAGTCGTCGTAATACTTGATCGCGTAGCTGACGAGATGATCGAGCCCGGGATTGTGTTCGGGACTGGCCTCCGGCGCATAGGCGCGGATGAAGCCCCACAGCACATCGCGATTGTGCGCGTTGGAGGCGCTGACGAGATTGAGCAGCAGCGCGAAGCTGACCGGATAACGCTCCTCCGGCGGATGGCCGTTGTGAATGTGCCAGACGGGATTTTCGATCCGCGCGGCATCGTCATCCAGCTTGTGATAGGCCTCGAGCAGCTGGATGTAATCGTCTACCGCCTTGGGGATCTGATCGAAATAGAGCTTCTTGGCCGCCTTCGGCTTCTGGAACATGAAAAGCGCGATGCTTTCCTCCGGGCCGTAAGTGAGCCATTCGTCGATGGAAATGCCGTTGCCCTTCGACTTCGAAATCTTCTGCCCCTTCTCGTCGAGGAACAACTCGAAGACGAAATGCTCGGGCGGCTGGCCGCCGGCGATACGGCAGATCTTGTCGTAGAGCGGCTGCGAGGGCAGGTGATCCTTGCCGTACATCTCGTAATCGATGCCGAGGGCTGCCCAGCGCATGCCGAAGTCCGGCTTCCACTGCAGCTTGCAATGTCCGCCCGTCACCGGAACGGTCTCTTCGCTGCCGTCTTCTTCGATATAGGTGATCGTGCCCTTCGCGGCGTCCCACGCCGTGACGCGCGCCAGCAATATCTTGCCGGAGCGCGGAGAGACCGGCAGGAACGGCGAATAGGTTTCGCGCCGCTCCTCGCCGAGCGTCGGCAGCATCACGTCCATCACCTTCTGGTAGTTGGCAAGCACATGCAGCAGCGCGTCATCGTAGATGCCGGCCTTGTACATGTCGGTGGCGCTGCGGAAGTCGTAGTCGAAGCCGAAGCGGTCGAGGAAGGCGCAAAGCCGCGCATTCATGTTGCGGCCATAGCTCTCATGCGTGCCGAAGGGGTCGGGGATCGCCGTCAGCGGCTTGCCCAGATTGGCCGTCATCATCTCCTTGTTGGGGACGTTGTCCGGCACCTTCCTGAGCCCGTCCATATCGTCGGAGACGGCGATCAGCCGGGTCGGGATGTCGCTCATCAGCTCGAAGGCGCGTCGCACCCAGGTGGTGCGGGCGACCTCGCCGAATGTGCCGATATGGGGCAGGCCGGACGGGCCATAGCCGGTCTCGAACAGGACCTCCTTCAAGGGCTTGCCGGACGCTGCCCGTTTCTCGGCCCGGGCCACCACCTTGCGGGCCTCCTCGAAGGGCCAGGCGCGGGCCGCGAGGGCGATCTCGGGAGAAGGACGGGAGGGACCGGAAGACATTGGAAAGACTGAACCTTAAGCGTTTCGAAAGGGGGCGAAGCTAGGCTCGCAGGCGGAGGGCGTCAATGTACGACCACGAAGTGCCACCTGCTGGGGCCGAGTCCGGCGCCGCGCCCGTGCGCGACGACGCCGAAGCGCGCGCCATCGTGGCCGGTCGTGTCGATATTCTCTTCCGCCTCGGCAGGCACTATCTGTTCCTGCCCTTCGCCGCTCTTTGCGTCGCGGCGACCCTGATGGGCCACTATCATCCGCCGATCTTTGTGGTGGTAACCCCGCTTCTGCTCCAGATCATCATCTCGGTTGGCGTCGAGCGGCTGGCCGATTCCTATGCCGCGCGGCCGCAGAGCGACGACCCGCTCCTGTGGGCCCGGCGCTATACCATCCTGTCCGGCATCTCCGGTGCGATCTGGGGCGCTGGCGCGCTGCTCTGGTTCGTGCCCCATGACTTTCCCGCCCAGGCCTATCTGAGCCTAGCCTTCCTCGGTATCACCTCGACCGAATTCATTGCGCGTTCCGCCTACCGGCCGGCCTATCTGGCCCATGCTTCACTGTCGCTCGGGCCCCTCGCGGTGCGCCTGCTGCTCGAGGGCGAACCCTATGCCAGCCTGTCGAGCGTGCTGGTGATGTTTTTCGGCGGCATCCTCTACAGCTATTGCGACCGCTTCACCGATCTGCTCGATGAGGCCATCCGTCTGCGCTGGCGCAACGCGGGACTCGTCGAAAGCCTGTCGCGCGAGAAGAAGGATGCCGAGCAGGCACGCGATGTCGCCGAAGCCTCGACGCGCGCCAAAACGGCCTTCATTGCCAATATCTCACATGAGATCCGCACGCCGATGAATGCGCTGCTCGGCATGGCGCAGCTTCTGGAGCGCAGCGACCTCGATCGCACCCAGCGCAGTCATGTAAAGGTCCTGCTTGAGGCAGGGCGCGGCCTCAAGACCCTGCTTGACGATGTGATCACCCTGTCGCGCGATGACGAGGTCCGCAGCCCATCCGACGAGGACTGCGATGCCGCCCAGGCGGTGCGCACCGTCGGCCGGCTTCTACAGCCGCGTGCCTGGGAAAAGCAGCTTCGCCTCAATATCGCAACGCCCGCCGGCCTGCCGCGGGTCCATGCCGATCCGCGCCGCGTGCGTCAGGTGCTGCTGAAGCTCGCCGACAATGCGCTCAAATTCACCGAGCGTGGTGGCGTCGAGATCGGCGTCGAGGCGGTCCTGGCGGACAATGGCGATCAGATGCTGCGCTTCTCCGTCACCGACACCGGCCTCGGCCTGCCGCCGGAAGCGGCCGGACAGATCTTCGAGCCCTTTGCACTCGGCGACAACACCTATGCGCGCCGCTTCGATGGCGCCGGCCTTGGTCTTGCGGTTGCCAAGCGCACGGTCGACGCCCTCGGCGGCCAGATCGGCTTCGAGAGCGAGCCGGGCGAGGGCGCGACCTTCTGGTTCACGGTGCCGGCCGTTGGCGTGGCCGTCCCCGAGCGCCATGAGCCTGAACCGATCGCCGCCGATGCGCCGCCGCCTTCGGGGCTCACCTTCCTCATCATGCTGCCGGAGCCGTTGGTGCGCGACCAGATTGCCGGCCTGATCGAACCCTTCGGCAACCGCCTCGTCTTTGCCCACAGCGCCAGCGACGCGGTGGCGTTGGCCGGGCGGGACACGTTCGACGCCATTATCGCCTTCGGCCGCGACACCGATACGCTGGCCGCTGCTCCGAGTGTCAATGCGCCGTTGCTGGCGATCCTGACTGGCGGCATGCGCATGCCGATGGCCGCCGGTGAGGTGCTGCGCTGGCCGTCCTCGGCCGGCGCCCTCTATGTCGCGCTGGGCAATCTGCTCGGCCGCGGTGGCGACGCCGCCGCCTCGATAGCCGAGACCGAAAGCGACAAGTGCGCGGCTATCGATGGTCCGGCCTTCGCCGAGCTTGAGAAGTCTCTCGGCCTGACGACGTTGATCGAGATTCTGCAATCCTATGTGAAGACCGCCGAGGAACTGAGCGAACGCCTCACCGAAGCCGGCGCCGGCGGCGAGTGGGAGAATGCCACCCGCATTGCCCAGGATATTGCGGGGGCCGCGGGGGGGCTTGGCCTCAACGCACTGACCAATGCCGCGCGCAGTCTCACCCAGAAGGTGCGCGGGGGCGATGACGTCGCCGACCTCAAATCCGCCGTCGACGCCATCGTGTCCGAACATACCCGGGTGCACCGTGCGCTTGTAAATCTCTATCCCGACCTGGCCGCCTAGCCAGAATTCTCCTTTCATTCCCGGCCGCGCTGCGCATGATCGGCGGATGCCATCCGAATCCGCGCACATGCCACAGCCCCGCAGCAGCGGGTTCCATGCCGCACCGGCGCTTGTCCCGGCGCCGGGCGGCGGGCTTTTGGCCGATGCGGACGGTGCCGTGCGCCGTGTCGGCCTCCCTGAGGCTCGCGCGCTCTTCAAGAGGGGAGATGCGCTCGTCGCCCATGCGCTGTTCGTCGGCGGGCGTCTCAAGGAACAGCCGGCCCGTCCGCTCTTCGACGTGCTCGAACTCTTCGCCTTTGTGCGCCCGGCCACACCTTGCGTGCCGAGCCCGGCCGGGATCGCGCGGGCGCTCGGCCTGCCCGCTGGCGGCGATGGCGAAGCGGCGGCGCGCGCCCTGCGTCCCGCAGCGCAGGCGCTCCTGGAGGAACTGACCGCCAAACCCGAAGCCGATCGTGCGCAGGCGCGCCTTCTCGCCGCCAGCATGGTGCGCACGGGCTGGCGCTGGGGGCCTGAGATTCTGAAGGTCCTCGGCGAGCCCGACCGTGCCCTCAGCCCGATTGCAGGCTTCGAAGTCTGGAAACGCCTGCCGCAATGGGAAGACGAGGCCCCGCCCGCCAAGCCCAGTTCGCACCCGGTCGAGCCCGACGAAGCGCGTGCGCGCCTTGCCGAATTGGTCGGCGTCGGCGGCGAGGGCCGTCCCGAACAGGGCGATTATGCGGAAGCGGCAAGCTATGCCTTCGGGCCGCGCGAGCATGCCGGCCATCCCAGGGTCGCGCTGATCGAAGCGGGCACCGGCACAGGCAAGACGCTGGGTTATCTCGCGCCGGCCAGCGTCTGGGCCGAGAAGAACGGTCCCGGGCTGTGGCTCTCGACCTATACGCGCAACCTGCAGCGCCAGATCGTGGCGGAAGTCGCCCGGCTCTATCCCGATCCCGCCGAGCGGGAAGAAAAGGCCGTCGTCCGCAAGGGGCGCGAGAACTATCTGTGCTTGTTGAACTTCGAGGAGGCGGCGAAGCGCGGCGCCGCCGCGCCCGGCCAGCGCAGCGTCGCGCTTGGTCTCATTGCGCGCTGGGTCGCGGCGACGTCCGACGGCGATATTTCGGGTGCCGGCTTTCCGGCGTTCCTTGCCGCCTCCCTGCCGCTGCGCGAAATCACTGACCGGCGCGGCGAATGCGTCTATTCGGCCTGTCCGCATTTCCGCTGCTGCTTCATCGAACGCGCCGTACGCAAGGCCCGCCATGCGCCCATTGTCATCGCCAACCACGCACTCGTCATCGCGCAGGCGGCCCAGGACTGGCTCTCGGTCGATGAAACGACCGACGCGCCCGAGCGCCGCATGCGCTACGTCTTCGATGAGGGCCATCATCTTTTTGATGCCGCCGATAGCGGATTTGCAGCCTTTCTCTCCGGCACGGAGATGGCCGATTTACGCCGTTGGATTCGTGGCCCCGAAGGCCGTGCCCGCTCGCGTATGCGCGGTCTCGAAGAACGGTTGAAGGATCTCGTACTCGATCACAAGCCCTCCTACGAAGCGCTTCAGGACGCGGTTTCGGCCGCGGCCGCGCTGGCGGGCGAAGGCTGGACCCAGCGCCTCGGTAGCGGGACGCCGCGAGGTCCGGGCGAAGCCTTTCTGGCCGAAGCCTTTCAGCATGTGCGCGCCCGAAGCGAAGGCGAAGACAGTTTCTATTCCCTCGAGGCCGAGACCGAACCGCTCGGCAAGGACATTCTCGAAGCCGCTCGCGAATTGGGCCTCGCGCTCAAGCGCCTGGCCGAACCGCTGCAGCGCCTCGCGCGTATGCTGCGCAAGCAGATGAACGAGATGGCGGCCGAACTCGAACCCTACACAAAGGCCCGCATGGATGCCGCCGCGCGCGGTGTCGATCGCAGGGCCAAGATCATTCTTCCCGCATGGATCGGGATGCTCGACGATCTGGAAAACGGCGAGCTGCGTGAGGAATTCGTCGACTGGTTCGAGATCGCGCGCGAGGACGGGCGCAATGTCGATGTCGGTCTGTGGCGGCATTGGGTCGATCCCACCGTGCCGCTGACGGCCGAAGTGCTGGTGCCGGCCCATGGCGCGCTCATCACTTCGGCCACGCTGCGCGATGCCGAAGGCGGCAACGATGCCGATGAACAGGCCAATTGGCAGTCGGCCGAAGTGCGCACCGGCGCTGCCCATCTGGTCGAGCCGCCGAAGCGCGCCAGCTTCGGTTCGCCCTTCAACTATGCTGAGCAGGCCCGTGTCTTCATCGTCAAGGATGTCGCCCGTCGCGATCCTGCCGCGCTGGCTGCCGCCTATCGTGAACTCTTCCTTGCCTCTGGAGGTGGCGCGCTGGGCCTCTTCACAGCGGTGCGGATGCTACGCGCTGTCGAAAGCCGCATCGCCGCACCGTTAACCGAGGCGGGGCTCACCCTCTACGCCCAGCATGTCGACCGGCTCGATACCGGTGCGCTGGTCGACCTCTTCCGTGCCGAGGAGAATGCCTGCCTGCTCGGCACCGATGCGCTGCGCGATGGCGTCGACGTGCCCGGCCGTTCCTTGCGCCTGGTTGTCTTCGACAAGGTGCCTTGGCCGCGCCCCACCATCCTGCACAAGGCCCGCCGCGCCCGTTTCGGCAAATCCTATGACGACATGCTGACCCGCCTGAAGCTGAAACAGGCCTTCGGCCGTCTGATCCGCTCCCGCGCCGACAAGGGCTGTTTCGTGATCCTGGAATCGGCCACGCCCTCGCGGCTGCTCTCCGCCTTCCCGCCCGAAACCCCGGTCACGCGCTGTGGCCTGGCCGAGGCGGTCGCGGAAATCCGTGGGTTTCTTGCCGAACCCCGGTGACCGGCCCGGCCCGCGCCCCTATAAGAACCTCATGAGCGAGAGCGAAGACAATCTGTTTGGCGAGGCGCAGGAGGCCGAGCATTACGGCCGCCATTCGACCGGCATCCTGCCCAGCCATGTGCTGCGCCGCCTGATCCGGGCCCGGCGCGAGATCGTGGCCGCAGAGGATTTCGAGGACAGCCAGCTTCAGCCAGCCAGCATCGATCTGCGCCTTGGCGCGGTGGCCTGGCGCGTGCGGGCGAGCTTCCTGCCGGGCCCCAATGCGACCGTCGAGCAGAAGCTGTCCCAGGTCATCATGCATGAGATCGACCTCAAGGAAGGGGCCGTGCTGGAGACGGGCTGCGTGTATATCGTTCCGCTGCTGGAGCGGGCCGAATTCTCCGCGCGTGTCTCCGGTGTCGCCAATCCCAAGAGTTCGACCGGCCGTATCGACGTCTTCACGCGTCTGATCACCGACTACGCCCCGGCCTTCGACCGGATCGAGCCGGGCTATCGCGGGCCGCTCTATGCCGAAATTTCGCCGCGCACCTTCCCGGTTCTGGTGCGCAAAGGCTCACGCCTCAACCAGCTTCGCATCCGTCGCGGCTCGCCCCAGTTCACCGACACGCAGCTCAGGCGCCTTCATGCGGAGACGCCGCTGGTCGAAGGCGAGGCCGATATCGACGAGGGGCTGGCCCTGTCCATCGATCTCATGGGCAATGGCGGGCGCATCGGCTGGCGCGCCAAGCGCCACACCGGCCTGATCGATGTCGACCGCCGCGGCGCGCTGAAGCCGGAGGATTTCTGGGATTCGATCGAGGCGCATTCCGGTGGCCACCTCGTGCTCGACCCGGATGAGTTCTACATCCTCGTCAGCCGCGAGGCGGTGGCCATTCCGCCGGATTACGCCGCTGAAATGGTTCCGTTCAACCCGCTCGTCGGCGAATTCCGAGTCCATTACGCGGGCTTTTTCGATCCCGGCTTTGGATATGAGCCCGGCAACCCGCCTTCGGCCCGGGGTGTCCTTGAGGTCCGTTCGCGTGAAGTGCCCTTCATTCTGGAGCATGGGCAGGTAATCGGGCGGCTGGTGTTCGAACGGCTGACCGACCCGCCACCCGAGGTCTACGGCCAGGGAATTGGCTCCAATTACCAGCGTCAGGGACTCAAGCTCTCGAAACATTTCCGCGAGGCCTGAGGTCTGTGGCCGTCGCGCCTCATCCGGATTGTGGCCGTCAGTCCACACTTCATTGCAAAAAACACAGGTCAGGTCTGCATTTGGGTTGCGCCAGCGGCGGGAGAGGGCAAACTCCCTGTGCCGCGGGTCCAAAGGCATGGGGGGCTATGCCTCGCGGTTACTGGGTCCGCATTAAAGGGGGCAGCATGAGGCGGCTACGGCACATCCGGTGCCGGCCGCCTCATGATTTTCGGGGCCGCTGTTCGCCGGTCCGCGTATCCCGGATGCCCGCATGACGCCGATCCTCGACACCGAACGCCTGCATCTGCGCCCGCTCGCTCCCCGCGACGCCGAAGCCCTGTTTGCGATCATGAGCGATGCTGCGGCCATGCGCTTCTGGGACTGGTCGCCGTTCCGCGAGGTCCAGACTGTGCGGGAGGTCGTGGCCAGCCAACTCGCATCCATGCAGGCCGGTGAGGCCTGCTATTGGGCGGCCTGCCTGCGCGGCACGGGCCATGCCATCGGGACTTGTGACCTCAGCGATATCGACCGCCATCATGGACGGGCCGAAGTGGGCTTCGCCTTTCACCGCTCCTATTGGGGCAATGGCTATGCGCTGGAGGCGATGACGGCGATCTCCGACTATGCCTTCTCCGGCATGGCGCTGGCGCGGCTGGGAGCGCGGCTCCATGCCGGCAATCATGCTTCGCGCCGCCTCCTGGAACGGCTCGGCTTTTCCTATGAGGGGCGCCTTCTCGGCCATGTCGTGCGCGATGGTGTTCGCCGCGACTGCTTGCTGTACGGAAAACTTCACGTCGAATAGCCTGCGCCGCACTTGTATTCGTGCGGCTCGCCTGTCCTAATTCTGTCGTCAGGGCAGGAGGATTTCAAATGAACAAGATTCCGGTCTTCGTCACCATTGGTGGTGCATATCGCTTTGCCTTCGGGCGTTTCTTCGGAAATCTCGGCGTGGTCTGGTTGCCAGCGCTCTTGGTCATGGCCGGAGCCTGGTATTTTCTGCCCCACATGATGTTGCCCACGACGGGCCACATGGCCATCAAGCCAGGCATGACGCCCGCCCAATTGAGCGTGGCAATGCGCGGCATGATGCAGGTCTATCGGGCGATGATCCTGTTCTGGGGCGTCGCCATTCTGCTGCGCGCCGAAATGATGCTGGGCCTGACCGAGCGGGCGCTGGGCACCGCGAAAGGGCCAGGCTTCGTCTATCTGTCGCTCGGCCGTGCCTACTGGCGCGTCGCCGGAAGCTACTTCGCGGTGACGGTGATCCTGATGGCGGTCTATATCGTCCTCCTGATTGCCGCAGTCCTGATCGGGCTCCTGGTCGCGCTTGTCGTCGGTTTGGGCGCGGCGGCCGCCGCGAGCTGCCACGGCCGCCGCCAAGAGCGCCGTTGGCGTGACGGCCGCTCTGCTCATTTTCGTCCTCGTCCTCATTGTGATGGGTGTGCTGACCTACGCGGCCGTCCGGCTGACCTTCTTTCTCACGGTTGCGATCGTCGATGAGGGCCGCTTCGACCTGACGACGCCGTGGCGGCTGACGCGGGGCAATTTCTGGCGCATCTTCGCCGTCGGTCTTGCGATCTTCGTGCCCATTGCCGTGGCCGCGGCGGCGATCTACGTGCCGCTGGAGTTCGGTGTGCTGCGATCGTTCTTCGCGCATATGCCGGAACCAGGCAGCCGCAATCCCCAGATGATGGCTCAGGCGATGCACGAGCTCACCCGCGGGCTGCGCGAAACGATGCTTGCGCGCTGGTACATTGTCGTACCGCTGGCGTTCGTGTCTTCGGCGTTGTTCTACGGTGTCGCGGCGGGCGCTTCTGTCACCGCCTATCGCGCGCTGGTGCCGAAATCGCAGCCGGGGACTGTGGCGTAACTCATTCGCCTTCAGTCTCGATCTTGAGCACCCGGCCGCAATGCTTGCAGTGCACGGCATCGGGATCGTGCAGCCTGAGGCCGCAATCGGGGCAGGTGTAATGCACCTTTTGGGGCCGGAAGATGGTCTGCACCAGCCTGAGGAACAAGGCGACGCCGAACACCATGATCAAGATGGACAAGAGCCGCCCGGTACTGCCCGTTAGCGTCACATCGCCGAAGCCGGTGGTTGTCAGTGCCGCGACCGTGAAATAGAGCGCATCGACATAGTTGTGTATCTCCGGATTGCGACCGACCTGCAGCACATAGACCAGCGCGGTCACCACGAACACGAAGACGAAGAGGTTGATGACGCTCTGCACGACGTCTTCGTTGTGGCGGAACAGGGCAGAGCGGTGGCGCAAATCGCGCAGCACATGATAGGAGCGCATCAGGCGTAGGGCCCGAAGCACCCGCAAGAAAGCGAAATTGCCGAACAACGCCGCGCCGAATAGTGAGACAATGACGATGATGTCGGCGATGGTCGGCAGCTGCATCAGGAAGCGCCTGCGCGAGTGTGCGATCCAGATGCGCGCTGCCAGATCGATCGTCAGCACGGCACCGATGGCCGCATCGATGATCAGTAGCCACAGGCTTTCGTCCCAGAAGGACGAGATGACAAAGAATGTGATCGTGACGAGGTCGAATACGAGCAACCCGTAACGGAATGCCGTCGGCCCTGCGCCGGCGCCAGCGTAAAGCCGCTCCGTGAATATGGCGCAGCGATCTTTGCCGTTTGGCATGGGTGTTGGCCATCGAAGCCCTCTTCCCCTAGCGCAACTCTAGGCCGCATGTCGTGCAGCATATTGATCCTCCGCAACATGCAGCTGGGATCGAAGAGATGTGGCAAAGCCCTGGGCGATCTTATGGCCGCCTGTGTCCGATCGGCGGCGTCCATGCAGCAGCCGGGATTCCGGCTGCTGCATGCCGCGTGCTTTTCTCCGTCCGCGGGTGACAGCCGCATGGGTTTGCCCGCATAGTGGTACCGGCGGATTGGGCAAGGGAGGGCGCAATGATGCTCAAACCGGACGATCTCGACTTCATCTCCAATTTCGACACGGTCTGGGCCGTGATCCTGGGCGCGGTGTTGGCCACGCTAGGCGGCTTTGCGGCCACGCAGTTCGAACAGCTCATGGGCCGCCGCGAGCGCGAGCGCAACGCCGCGCTGCTGTTCGGCGAAGTGCTGTCCACGCTGGTGCTCATCATCGAGCTCGCCGGCGACACGCGCGGCCGCGGCGATCCGTATGGCCCGGTGACTCTGCGCATGTTGCGTTCGGCCCGCCGTGAACTTGATGTCTATGAGCGCAATCGCGAGCGCCTGTTCGATCTGCGCAATGGCGCGCTTCGGGCCCGCATCCATACGCTCGTACTGCGATTGGCCATGCCGCTCGACGGTATCTTCGACGCAACCCGCGAACTGGCAGAACTGGACGCGCGGCAGGGTGCGGCAGGTATCGTCCTGCCCCCGCTGACGGCACAGCGCAGCATGCTGGAAGACCGCCGGGACTCCGCCTTCGACTTTCTGATCGAGACCGCCCCGCAGCTGGGCCCCGTCGTGACTGAACTGGAGCCGCTGGCGCGCCATTCATTTGAAGGGCTCGGGGCGATCGCCCGCAGCTTCTGAGGGCTTCCACTGGCCGCATGGGCCATGCTAAGAACCCGGCCTCCGCGGGCGTAGTTCAATGGTAGAACGGCAGCTTCCCAAGCTGCATACGAGGGTTCGATTCCCTTCGCCCGCTCCAGCACTTTCCGGACTGACGCGGCATGGCCTTGGAGGAACGTCGCCGAGGCGCTCCGAACGGCTGCGTGGCACATCGCACCTTGCGGTGCGCGCCATCGGATGCGAGCCTTCGGGTGAATGGAGAGGCGCCATGACCGACATCTTTCCCGGAATCCTCGACCATCCGTCCGCCTGGACGGCTGCGAGTCTCGGCAGCAAGGCCGCGCTCATGCGCACGCTCGATGCACCGGTGTTGGCAGCATTCGACCGGGCGGCTGTCGCGCTCCGGGGCAAGCCGTTCGCGGAGATCACACGCGACGGTCTCTCCGATCCGGTCCTTGTAGAGGAGCTGACATCGATCCGCGCGGCCGTGATGGACGGGCCCGGTCTGGCGCTACTGCGGGGCCCCGATCCGGCGCGCTACGATCCCGCAGATTACGCGCGGCTCTATTTTGCTATGGGTGCCTATCTCGGCCGTGGTGTGGTGCAGAGCTACAACGGCGATTACGTCGCCCGGGTCGAACGCAATCCCAATCTGCCATGGCGCGGCACGACCACCGATATGGAACTGCGCCCGCACACGGATTTTCATGAAGTGATGTCACTGGCCTCTGTGTCGCTGCCCATTTCGGGTGGGGTGTCGGCCTTTGTCAGTTCGCTGGCGATCCACAATGTCTTGGCCCGCGAACGTCCCGAGCTGTTACCGCCGCTATATGAAGGCTGGTACAATCTCTCGCCGCTGGAGCGTACTCCCTCCGCGCGCAAGGTGCCGCTCTATAGCTGGACGGACGGCAAGCTGAGCTGTTTCTTCAATCGCGTCTTCTACCAGAAGCCGGAAGAAACGACTGAGCCGATGCCGGAGGGATTTGCCGAAGCCGTCGCGGCGATGGACGAGATCGCGCTCAGACCTGAAATGCGCGCCGAATTCGTACTCGAACCCGGCGAGATGGTGTTCTGGCACAATTTTCAGGTTCTTCATGCGCGCACGGCCTTCGAAGACAGCGACGCGCAGCACCGCCTGTTGTTACGGCTGTGGTTGAACGTGGATGAGGGCGCTCGGCCGATGGCCGACGAAATCCGTGAGCGTGCGCGCCTGTTCGATCGCGATCATGTGGCCGGCGCCCGGGCCCCGGTGGAAGCCCTGGATTATCCCGACCGGCGGGCCGCAGCGCTGGATTGGCCCGGCGGGAATTGACCGCGCGCCTTGACATATTGTTAGCGAACCCCGATATACCCTTCATCCAACGCGGTCGCACGACCTCGCCGAGCCATTCGGCCTGACACCGCGCTCTCAACAATTTCCGTTTGCTCCAGATGTGCGTGGAAGACGGCAAGACGCCGTTTTTGCGTGCGCCGATCCGTGCCTTTTGGCCGGTTTGCGTGTGCCTTCGGCATCTGGAAGGACGTTTCTTGACTACCCAGACCTTTTCCGAACTCGGATTGGTGGCGCCGCTGACGCGCGCCCTGACCGAGGAGAATTACACCCATCCGACCCCGATCCAGCTCAAGGCGATTCCCGCCCTTCTGGCCGGCAAGGATCTGCTCGGCATCGCCCAGACCGGCACCGGCAAAACGGCAGCCTTTGGCCTGCCTTTGCTGCAGAAGCTGGCCGGCGATGAGACCCGTCCGGCGGCCCGTGGAACCCGCGCGCTGATCCTGGCGCCGACGCGCGAACTCGCGATTCAGATCGACGAGAGCCTCAATACTTATGGCCGTCATCTCAAGCTGCGCCATGCCGTGATTTTCGGCGGCGTCAGCCAGAACAAGCAGGTCGCCACGCTGTCGCGCGGCGTCGATCTTCTGGTTGCCACACCCGGACGCCTGATCGATCTCGTGAACCAGAAGCATCTGCGCCTCGATACGGTGACGACCTTCATCGTAGATGAGGCCGACCGCATGCTCGATATGGGCTTCATCCGCGATGTGCGCCGGATCGTCGCCATGCTGCCGAAACAGCGCCAGTCGATGCTGTTTTCAGCCACCATGCCGGATGACATCGTCCGGCTGGTGGGTGACATGCTGAAATCGCCCGAACGTATTGAGGTGACGCCGCAGTCCAAGCCGGTGGATCGTATCGAGCAGCACGTCGTGTTCGCGCCGATGAAGCAGAAGCGCCAGCTTCTCGCCCATCTCCTGAAGGACCCCGATTGCCGCCGCGTAATTGTCTTCACCCGCACCAAGCATGGCGCCAATCGCGTCGCGGAGACGCTGGAGAAGACCGGCTTCACCGCGGAGGCGATTCACGGCAACAAGTCGCAGAATGCGCGCCAGCGCGCACTCGCCCGCTTCAAGTCGGGCGAGGCACCGATCCTGGTTGCCACCGATATCGCCGCCCGCGGCATTGATGTCGACGACATCAGCCACGTCATCAATTTCGAGCTGCCCAACGAGCCGGAAAGCTATGTCCACCGCATCGGCCGCACAGCGCGCGCCGGGGCCAGTGGCGTTGCCATTTCGCTGGTCGATGGCGAGGAGCGCGGGCTGCTGAAGCAGATCGAACGCATCACGCGCCAGACGCTGAAGGTGATGGAGACACCGGCCGGCTTTGAATATGTCGCACCGCCTGCCGGCGAGCGCAGCGGCGAAGAACGCCGCGGCCCGCGTCCGGTATCTCGACCGGGGCAGAAGCCGGGGGGAATCAGGGCAAGCCGCATCGCGGCGGCAAGCCGGGTGGCCACAATCAGGCCCAGGGTAAGGCTAGCCGGCCGGGCAACAATGCCGGCCCCAATCGCGGCCGCCGCAGTGCCGGTGGGCGGCCCGCCTCGCGCAGCCGCGCGGCAGGCTGACAACCGATCCCATCCTCTCCCCCACTGGGGAGAGGGTGGTATATCGTCCGCCTATCGGGCCGCGTGATCGGCCAGCACGTGGGCGACCACTTCGGTCACCTTCTTTCCCGTCGGGATGTGCAGGAATTCGTTCGGGCCATGCGCGTTCGAATGCGGACCGAGCACGCCCGTGATCACGAATTGCGTGTCGGGGAATTTCTCGCCCAGCATTCCCATGAAGGGGATCGAGCCGCCTTCGCCCATATAGGCGGCCGGCGCGCCAAACGCGGCCTCAGATGCGGCGGCGATGGATGTCTTTAGCCACGGCGCCAGCGCCGGCGCATCCCAGCCGCCCTGTCCCTCTTCGGCCGCGAATTCGACTGTGGCGCCATAGGGAGCATCGGCTTCGAATGCGGATTTGATCCGCGCCGTCGCCGCGCCCGCGTCGAGCGTCGGCGGCAGGCGGAAGGACAGCTTGGCCGTCGTGAAGGGGCGCAGAACGTTGCCCGCATTCTGCGGCGCCGGTGCGCCGTCCAGCCCTACCGTCGCCAGCTGCGGCCGCCAGGTGCGGTTGAGCACCAGTTCGGCAAGGTCTTCCGTCACTGGCTTGGTCGCGCCGGCAAAGGGAAATTTGGAATAGACGGCGTCGCCCAGCACCGCGGCGGCGTCCTTCGCCTGCGCCAGCCTTTGCGGCGGCACCTGCACATAGAGATCGTCCAGCGTGATGCGGCCGGTCTTTTCGTCTTCGACGCGGCCGATCAATTCGCGCAGGATGCGGAAGCTGGAGGGCACAACGCCAGAGGCGTCGCCCGAATGCACGCCCTCATCGAGCACGCGGACGGTGAGGTTGCCCATGGCGATCCCGCGCAACGAAGTCGTCAGCCACAGCCGCTCATAGTCACCGCAGCCCGAATCCAGGCACACCACCAGCGAGGGCCTGCCGATCCGCTTCGCCAGATGATCGACATAATGCGGCAGGTCGTAGCTGCCTGATTCCTCACAGGCCTCGATCAGGATCACACAGCGTGCATGGGGAATGCCCTGGTCGCGGAGCGCGAGGATCGCCGTCAGCGCGCCGAACATGGCATAGCCGTCATCGGCGCCGCCGCGGCCATAGAGCCTGTCGTCCTTGATCACCGGCATCCAGGGCCCCAGCCCCTCAGCCCAGCCCGCCATCTCCGGCTGCTTGTCGAGATGGCCATAGAGCATGACGGTGTCGTCAATGCCGCCATGGGCCGGGATCTCGATCAGGATCACCGGCGTGCGGCCGTCGAGCCGCACGACCTCCAGCTTGGCGCCGTCCACCGGCGCGATTCTGTCCTCTGCCCACTCCTTCAGCAGGGCGACGGCAGCGTCCATATGGCCGTGGGTCTGCCAGTCCGGGTCAAAATGCGGCGATTTGTTCGGAATTCTTATGTATTCGACCAGCGTCGGGATGATCGAGCCATCCCAGCATTGGTCGATGAAGGCAGTCAGCTTGCTATTGTCCATGGCGTGATTTGCCTTTGTCGGGAGATGTCCGCATGTGGGCAGGGGCGGCCGGGTATTCTAGCCGTCGCAGGCCCGGCGCCGAAGCAACCGCGATGCTCTGCTGGATTGCAGAGGGTTCATAGCTCCCCTATGACAGGGGACCTTGAAGTTTGGAAGGGTAAGGAATGGTTCAGACGGGCGCATCGAGCGATCCCGAATTGCTGCGGTTGCGGGACAGCATCGACAATATCGATGCGGCGTTGATTCATCTTCTGGCCGAGCGGTTCAAATGTACACAGACTGTCGGGCGGCTCAAGGCGGCCCACGGTCTGCCGCCCGCCGATCCTGAACGGGAGGCGGCCCAGATCACGCGACTGCGCGGGCTTGCCCGCGCCGCCAAGCTAGATCCCGATTTCGCCGAGAAATTCCTCAATTTTATCGTCACCGAAGTGATCCGCCATCACGAGGCGATCCGCGCCGGCGAGGGTGCATAGCACGCCGCCTCCACTCCTGACGTAACGGCATAGTCGCGCCCGGCTCCTGCGGGCTTGGCGCACGGGCGCGCTCTCCTGTATAGACGGGCTGACAAATTGTCGGAGCAGCCGGAGAGACGTCCATGGACCTCAGCTTTTCGCCCGAAGACGAAGCCTTCCGTCAGGGGGTGCGCGAATTCATCGCAAACAATCTGCCGGAGAGCGTGAAAGGCCGTACGCGCCGCGATTTCGAGACCCGCGAGGATTTCCTTGCCTGGCACAAGGTCCTTCATGAAAAAGGCTGGATCGCGCCCTTGTGGCCCAAGGAGTATGGCGGCACCGGCTGGTCCATCACTCAGCGTTACATCTTCAACGAGGAATGCGCCGCCGCCCAGACACCACAGGTGCTGCCCTTTGGCGTCGCGATGTGCGGGCCGGTGATCTACACATTCGGCAATGAAGAGCAGAAGAAGAAGTATCTGCCGCGCATCCTCTCCGGCGAGGATTGGTGGTGTCAGGGCTATTCCGAACCCGGGGCGGGCTCCGATCTCGCCAGCCTCAAGACTCGCGCCGTGCGCGAGGGCGATCATTACATCGTCAACGGTCAGAAGACCTGGACCACACTGGCCCAGTTCGCCGACTGGATTTTCTGTCTGGTGCGCACCGACCCGGACGCCAAGATCCAGGAAGGTATCTCCTTCCTGCTGATCGATATGAAGACGCCCGGCATCACCGTGAAGCCGATTATCCTGATGGACGGCGCTCATGAGGTGAACGAGGTTTTCTTCGACAACGTGAAAGTGCCGGTCGAAAACCGCATCGGCGAGGAGAACAAGGGCTGGACCTACGCCAAGTTCCTGCTGGTCCACGAGCGTTCCGGCATTGCCGGCGTCGCCCGCTCCAAGAAGGCGATCGAGGAGCTCAAGCGCATCGCCGAGGCCGAGCATGTTGACGGCTCGCCGTTGATGAAGACCGATGAATTCTCGCGCAAGGTTGCCGAGCTGGAAATCGATCTCAGCGCCCTCGAATATACCGAGCTGCGCACGCTCGCGCTTGAGGCCGAAGGCAAGAAGGCCGGGCCGGAAAGTTCGATTCTCAAGATCAAGGGCACGGAGGTTCAGCAGCGCATCACCGAGTTGACCGTCGAGGCGATCGGCTACTACGCCTATCCCTATGACCGTTTCTTCGGCGACAATGAATATCCGGTGGGGCCGGATTATGCCGTTGGCGCGACCGGGCACTACCTCAACATGCGCAAGACATCGATCTACGGCGGCTCGAATGAGATTCAGCGCAATATCATCGCCAAAGCGGTGTTGGGTTTGTGAGATAGAAACAGGGCAGGACACGCAAGATGGATTTCTCCTACACTGAGGAGCAGACGCTCCTGCGCAATTCGGTCTCCAAATTCCTGGCTGATCGCTATGACTTCGAGACCTTCAAGAAAATCTCGCGCTCAGAGGCCGGCTGGTCGAAAGAGATTTGGCAGCAATTCGCCGAACTCGGTCTGATGGCCGCGCCCCTGCCTGAGGAATTTGGCGGCCTCGGCGGCGGCCCGGTCGACACGATGATTGTCATGGAAGAGTTCGGCAGAGCCCTGGTGGTCGAGCCTTTCGTCTCCACCGTCGTGGTCGGGGGCGGTTTCGTCAAACATGGTGGCAGCCAGGCCATGAAGGAAGAATGGCTGGGCAAAATCGCTGGCGGCGAAACTGTCATGGCCTTCGCCTTTGCCGAGCCGCAGGGACGTTACAATTACGCCGATCTTACCACGACCGCGAAGAAGGCCGGCTCAGCCTACACGCTAACCGGTCAGAAGGCCGTGGTGCTTGGCGCGCCGCATGCCGATACGCTGATCGTAACCGCGCGCACCGCCGGCTCCCAGCGCGATCCCGATGGCATCACCGTCTTCCTGGTGGACAAGAACGCGGCCGGGGTGACTTGCCGCGACTACCCGACCATAGACGGTCTACGTGCGTCCGAGATCATCTTCGAGAATGTCGAGGTGCCGGCTGCCAATGTTGTTGGCGAGGCCGATAACGGGCTCGGCCTGATCGAGCGCGTGACCGACGAGGCCATAGCCGCGCACGCCTCCGAAGCCGTGGGTGCCATGAAGGTGCTGCTCGACTCCACCGTCGAATACTCGAAGACCCGCAAGCAGTTCGGTGTTCCGATCGGAAAATTTCAGGTGTTGCAGCATCGCATGGTCGACATGTTTATGAACATGGAACAGACGGCTTCCATCACACTGATGGTCACGCTCAAGCTCGACGAGAGCGACGTGGAGCGCAAGAAGGCGGCTTCGGCGGCGAAGGTGCAGCTCGGCAAGGCCGGCCGTTTCGTCGGCCAGCAGGCGGTGCAGATTCATGGCGGCATGGGCATGACCGACGAGCTCAATGTCGGTCACTACTTCAAGCGCCTGACGATGCTCGACACGCTCTACGGCAATGTCGATCATCACCTGAAGCGTTATGCCTCTCTGGGCTGATCGGGCTTATTCCGCTGCGCGGGTTCCGGGCCGGTGCATACGTGCGGCAGGCAACCGCACGGCCACGCGTGTGCCGACGCCAGGCGCGCTGTCCAGCGCCACCTCGCCGTCATGCGCTTCGGCATAACCCTTGACGATGGCCAACCCCAGCCCGGTTCCCTGAGCCATCATCGTTACATCGTGGCGTTTCTGTCCGAAATGCTCGAACACCTGAAGCTGATCCTCCGGCGGGATGCCGATGCCGGTATCCTCAACAGCGATCACGATGCGTCCATCTGGTTCAATCCCGGCGGCGACGGTGACGTATCCGCCTGAAGGCGTAAACTTCAGTGCGTTCGAAAGCAGGTTGCTCAGGATGTTGCGGATCGCGCGACGGTCGGCCTCGAGTTCCGGGAGCGCCGAGTCAAGTGCCGTGCGCAGCGTGATCTTCTGCTTGGTTGCGGCCGGTTCATACTCCGCCACGGTTTCACGGACCAGTGCGCGCAGCGAAAACAGACTCTCATCCAGCGTCAGCTTGCCGCCCTCGATTTTGGACAAGTCGAGCATGTCGTTGATCAGGGCCATCAAGTGGTCGCCGGATTCATGGATCAGTTCCGCATATTCGGCATATTTTTCAATCCTGTCGCCGAACGCGCGTGCCGCAATCAATTCCGAGAAGCCGAGAATTGCATTCATCGGCGTGCGCAATTCGTGGTTCATGTTCGACAGGAACGCGGACTTCGTCCGCCCGGCCTCGATAGCCGCCAGGTGCTCACGTTCGGCATCGGCCTTGGCGCGCGCGAGCTGCCGCAGCGCGCGCTGGCGCTCATATTCCATGTTGAGAACGCGCCTTGCCATGAGATAGATCGTGCGCACGTGGCTCGTCATCAGGACGGTGAACAGGAGGCCGAGGCCGGCCAACATCAGCTCCAACTTGCCGCCGTCGAGCAGCGGGCGAATGATCAGCATCCCGCCATTGATGATGATGGTGGCTGCGGCGCTTGCCGGGTGCGCGGCCAGGATTGACGCCGATCCTGCCAGAGAAACCGCCAGCACCAGGGTTAGGAGCATGTGGTTGGCGCTGTTGTCCGGCACCCACAATACAATCCCCATGCCGCACCAGGCTGTCAGAAGCAGCGCGGTCAGCAAGGTGCGCATGCGTGCGACACAGCGTACAGCCTTGATGCCATGGTTCAGCCGAGCGTTGAGCCGCCGGGCGATGAGATTGATCGCCAGGCAAACCAGTGCGACCGTGCCGACCCAACCGAGCAGCACGGGGGCCGCAACCCAGCCCCGCATCGCAAGAGCGAGGATGCCGGCTGCCAGCGGCAGAATCGTGTCGGTGACGTTGCTACTGCCTCGCGTCATGCGAAGCTGGTCGGCCACGACCGCGGCTGTAACCTCGGTCCTTGGTGAGAGCGACTCCCGGACAAGCAGCCATGCCTCGGCCAGCGCACCGGGGCGGTGCACGATGGGCCGTGGCATGGTGTTGTCGTGAAGGGGCACGTTGGCCAGCCTATATCTCGGTACTGCAGCCGGCATCATCCCTAAATTGCGTTAAAGGGAGGTTGTCCAAAGCGGGACTGCGATGTGTAAACTCCCGTTAACCGTTTTACCCGGAGGTAATATGTCCGCCCTTCTGTTCGACAAGTCCGGCGCTGTGGTCACGCTGACGATCAACCGGCCCGATGTCCGCAATCCCTTGGGCGAGGAGGGGGATGGCCAGCTGTTTGCTGAAGCTGCGACCCGTATCAATGAAGACCGGGATGTGCGCTGCGTCATCCTGACGGGGGCGGGCAAGGCGTTCTCGGCCGGCGGCAATCTCAAGGCCATGCGCGAGCGCTCAGGGGCCTTTGCCGGTGCGGCCGTCCATATCCGTGAGCGCTACAGGAACGGCATTCACCGACTTGTGAAGGCGCTCTGGAATATTGAGGTGCCCATGATTGCCGCGGTCAATGGTCCGGCCATCGGTCTCGGCAATGATGTCGCCTGCCTTGCCGACATGCGCATCGCCGCGGACACGGCCATTTTCGGGGCCACCTTTCTGAAAGTGGGGTTGGTGCCGGGCGATGGCGGGGCCTGGATATTGCCGCGCACGATCGGTACAGCCCGCGCCGCCGAGCTGTTTTTCACCGGCGACACCATCGATGCACCGACGGCGCTGGCCTGGGGGCTTGTCTCCCGGGTCGTGCCCGGCGATACGCTGATGGACGAGGCGCGCGCACTCGCCTCCCGGGTCTGCCGTCAGCCGCCGGATGTGCTGCGCATGACCAAGAAGCTGATGCGCGAAGGGCAGGGCGCGAGCTTTGACACGATCATGGAGATGTCGGCCGCGATGCAGTCCATCGCCCATCTCACGGCCGATCATGCCGAAGCGGTGAATGCCTTTTTCGAGAAGCGCGAGCCGCATTTCAAAGGTGAATAGGCGGTCTTATGCGCTGGCCTGCAGCGACAGGGTGCTGCAGGCGCGTTCCCGCGGCAGCCAGGCGCTGACGCAGGTGCCTTCACCGATGCGGCTCGTCAGCGTCACGTCTCCGCCGTGGGCGCGCATCAACCCGCGCACGATGGCGAGCCCGAGGCCGGTTCCCTTCTCTGTCATAGCGATATCGTGGCGGCCCTGGCCGAATTTCTCGAACACGTAGTCGAGATCGGCCTGCGCGATGCCAGTGCCGGTGTCGCGCACCCCGAACGCGATGGCGCCGTTCGGTTGGGTATAGGCAAAGGCCGTCACGGTGCCGCCGGACGGGGTAAATTTCAGCGCGTTGGACAATAAGTTTAGCATGACTTGGCGCAGCGCGCGCGCATCGGCGAAGACGGCCGGCAGTCCCGCGGCCACGTCGCAAGATAGAGCGACGCCATCGGCAGTTGCCTTCTGTTTCATCAGCTCCACGAAATCGGCGATCGTGCGCTCCAGCGGCACTTCGCTCTCACGCAGTGCCATACCGCCGGATTCGATCTTGGCCAGATCAAGGACATCGTTGATGAGCGCCAGCAGGTGCTGACCGGAATCGTGGACGAATTTGGCGTATTCGCAGTGGCGGCCGGGCTCGCTCATGCCAATGCCGGTCTGGATCATCTCCGAAAATCCGAGGATTGCGTTCAATGGCGTGCGCAATTCATGGCTCATATTGGCGAGGAACTGCGATTTGGCATGGCTTGCCTGCTCGGCGTGGTCGCGCGCACGATCGGATTCGTCCTTGGCCCGCACCAGATCCTCGATCAGGCCGGTGCGTTCGTCTTGCAGCGAGAGCATGCGCTTGGTCATGTCGTGGTTCGAATGAAGCTGGAAGGCCATGCTGATCCAGAACGCCAGCGCCATCAGTATGAAGAAGATATTCGGCGTCGGCTCGAGAAAAAGTGGCGTGAGTGTCAGTGTCAGCCCGTAGATCGTCATACAGATACGGCCCGACGCAAAGTGTGGTGCGTTCACGGAGGAACAACTCGCCATGGATGAGGCGATGATTAGCACCAGCACGATATGATTGAGCGTATCGCCGGGTATCCACAGGGCCGGCACAATCGCACACCAGACGATGGTCAGGACCGAGGAGGCCAGTGTGAACACTTTTGCGGCCTCTGTCGCATCCCGTGGAGATACGCTGGATTTCGGCGGCGGGCGATAGCGGTTGGCCAAGGCTGCGCCACCGAACAGCAGCATGACGGCCAGCCACCAACCGCCGACGCGCCAAAGCGGCACGACGTCGATGAAGTTGATCGCGATGAGCATGGCGATCAGCGGAAGCAGCAGACCATGATAGCGCGTCGAATCGCCAATCGTCGCCAGCTGCGCCGATACAATTCGTGCATCGGCTTCTGTCTTGGGATTCAGCGAGGTGCAATAGGCAGCCTTGAAGGCGGCGATCCTTGCGGCAGCCGTTGTCTGCCAGCCGCGTAGTGCGGCATGGGCCCCGAACTGTTCGAGTGGTACTGCCATTGTCTGTCTTGTCGCTGCCGGCCCGGCAACCCCGGGTATCTTTACGGCCGGAAGTCTGTGGGCAGCGCAGTTAAGATGAGCTTTTGCTTTCGGCCTCTCTTTAACGCCAAAATTAACCCGCCGCTCACGCTGATAGACCTGCGTGCCGTAGGGGCAACTACCTGTTCCCGGCGTTGCGCGCGCCAAGCGGCCCGTCTAGCCTTGCTTGCAAACGCAATATCGCGACCAGGGAGTGAGCGCAGATGGCAATTGGTGTCGTGGCGAAGGCCAAGGTGCAGGACGGTAAGCAGACGGAATTCGAAGCCGTTTTTCGCGAATTGGCGGCGCAGGTACGGGCGAATGAGCCGGGCAACCAGCTCTATCAGGTCTGCAAGTCCAAATCCGATCCCACGGTCTATGTGGTGATGGAACTTTACGAGAATGAGGGGGCCCTCAAGGCCCACGGCGCCAGCGCGCACTTCAAGGCCGCCGGTCCCAAACTAGGCCCCGTGATGGCGGGCCCGCCGGACATCCAGTATTACGAGACTGTCTGAACCAGGAGGGCCTCCATGGACCTGTCCTTCTCGAAGGAAGACCTCGCCTTTCGCGACGAGGTCCGCGCCTTTATCGCGGAGGCTTATACGCCCGAACTGCGCGCCAGGAATGCGCAGACCAAGAACGGTTATCTCGAAAAGGCCGATATCATCCAATGGCAGAAGGCGCTCTATGCCAAGGGCTGGGTCGCGCCCAACTGGCCGAAGGAATATGGCGGACCCGGTTGGACACCGGCGCAGAAATATATCTTCGAGCTCGAGATGAGCGCGGCGGGTACGCCGGTCACCTCGCCCATGGGGCTGAAGATGGTCGGCCCCGTGATTATGGAATTTGGGAGTGAGGCACAGAAGAAGCAGCATCTGCCGAAGATTCTGTCCTCCGACGTGTGGTGGTGCCAGGGCTATTCCGAACCGGGCTCCGGCTCCGATCTCGCGTCGCTGCAGATGAAATGCGAGGACAAGGGCGATCACTTCCTGCTCAACGGCTCGAAGATCTGGACGACCCACGCGCAATGGGCGGATTGGATGTTCAACCTCGTGCGTACCGATTCGGGTGCGAAGCCACAGGAAGGCATCAGCTTCATTCTGGTGGACATGAAGACGGCTGGCATCCGTGTCGAGCCCATCGTCACCACCGATTTGCCGATTCCGGGCTCGCAGGAGGTCAATCAGGTCTTTTATGACGATGTAAGGGTGCCGAAGGAGAATCTGATCGGCGAGATCAACAAGGGCTGGACCTATGCGAAATACCTCCTGTCCTTCGAGCGCGGCAATGCCTATGGCCCCGGCCTCAAGCGGGCGCTGAACAAGCTGAGGAAGATTGCCGGACAAACCGATGCGAGCGGCACAAGCCTTTTCGATGATGCCGCCTTTCGTGCCAGGCTCGACGATCTCGAAATCCAGATCTCTGCGCTGGAATATTTCGAGCTTCGTACCTTCTCGGCCATGAGCGCAGGCCAGCGGCCGGGTGCCGAAGCCTCGATGATGAAATGCCGCGGCACCGAACTGCAGCAGGCCATCAGTGAAGTCACGGTCGAAGCCATTGGCTATTACGCCATGCCATTCGTGCGCGACACCTTCGCGGTGACGAACGAACCGCGCCCAGGTCCGGATTATGCCGCGCCGGTTGCGCCGTATTATTTCAACCTGCGCAAGGCCTCGATCTACGCCGGCTCCAACGAGATCCAGCGCAACATTATGGCCAAGGCCGTGCTCGGCCTCTGATCGAGCGACGGTCCTGCAAACACAAAAGGCGGCGGAGACATCCGCCGCCTTTTGCAATCGATGAGGTTGGGTCAGCCGACAACCGGCTTGTTCTTGAGCAGCTCGAAGAAATGGGCGCTGTGCTCGCCGCCCATAGTGAAGTGCTTGGCACCGGTGAAATCACTGATCTTGGTGAAGTTTGCAGCCACATCGTCCGCTGTCGCGCTATGGCCAAGATTGAGGCCCGCAGATTCCACGATTTGCGCTGAGGAGAAGGCACCCGCTGCTGCCGAAATGATCACGCCCGTCGGCGCATCGTCGCTGACCATGAATACCACGGCTGGAGTCACATACTCGGGCTTCAGCGCTGCGATCATTTCCGGTGGCATCAGGTTCTCGGTCATGCGCGTGCCGGCCACGGGGCAGATGGCGTTGACCTTGATGTTGTCCTTGGCGCCTTCCAATTTCAGTGTGTTCATGAAGCCGACGAGCCCCAGTTTTGCCGCGCCGTAATTCGTCTGGCCGAAATTGCCGTATAGCCCAGTCGATGAGGTGGTGACGACGATGCGGCCATATTTCTGCTCGCGCATGATAGGCCAAAGCGCTTTGCAAGGTTTCACCGTGCCCATCAGGTGCACATTCATGACCGCGTCGAAATCTTTGAGCTCCATCTTGGCGAAGCTCTTGTCACGCAGAATGCCGGCATTGGCGACGAGGATATCCACGCGACCCCAGGCATCCATGGTCTGTTTGACGAGGTGCTCGACGCCCGCATCGTCGGCAACGCTCGCGCCGTTGGCGATGGCTTCGCCGCCGGCCGCCTTGATCTCGGCCACCACGGCCTCGGCCGCCTCGGAATTGCCGCCCGTGCCGTCCACGGCGCCGCCCAGATCGTTGACGACGACCTTCGCGCCGCGCGCTGCGAGATCCAGCGCATGGCAGCGGCCCAGCCCGCCTCCCGCGCCCGTTACGATGGCGACCTTGCCGTCGAAGCGAATGGTCATGAGAACGCTCCTTGTCAGATTTTGTCAGATTTTCTGCCCGAAGTGATGGCCGATGGGGCCAAAGCGGTCAAGGTGCCGTGATGTCCGGCCTGACCTCGCGGAAGCGGGCGCGCAGCCAGTCATTCGCCGGCCGCTCCACATAGGCATAAAGCATCCAGCCCCACACCGTGGCCAGGACCACCAGCGCGATGGGTTCGGCGATATGTACCCAATGTGCGTGGGCGGTGCTGGGGTAAAGCCGTTGTTCAGCGAAACGCACGCCCATCAGCCACACCGTCTGCCCCATATAGATCGCATAGGACCACTCGCCGAGCGCGCGCAGCGGCGGGATCGCCAGCACGCGCGCCAGAAAGCCGCGGTCGAATGCGATAGCGCCGATGGTCATCACCATGCCCGGCACGACCCAGAAATCGGCTGCGCGATGGGACCAGCCGGTGTTGTACATGGCATAGAGGAAGCCGCCGAAGGTCAGCGCCTGCAGCGCCGTAAACGCGATCTCCGGCAGCTTTTCCAGCCGGGTGTGATAGTCGCGATAGAGCATCGCCATCCCGACGCCGATAGCGAAATCGGCCATGCCGCGAATAATGCCCCAATCATAAGTGATATCGAGCCCATGGCCGGATTGCTGCGCCAGATTGTGCAGTGTCACAAAGCCCAGTGCGATCAGCGAGACCGCGCGCAACGCCCCTCCGCGTGCCGCGACGAGATAAACCGGAAAGATCAGGCAGAGGAAGAACTCGACGCTGACGAACCAGGCGACGCCGTTCCAGGTCAGATGCGGAAAAATGTGCCAAGCCTGCACTAGGAACAGATTGGCGATGAAGCTTACGAGCCCGGTATGCGGGTGATAGCTCGCCAGATCGAACACGGACACATAGCCGCCCCAATGGGCCAACGCCCTGAGTATGACCATCATCGCCAGCATGACGAACAGCATGGCCGCATGCACGGGATAGAGCCGGGCCAGCCGCATCTTGAGGAAATCGAGATAGCCGCGCGTGGTGTAGAGCTGCTCTGCACGCGAAGCATAGACATACATCAACACGAAGCCCGACAGCGCAAAGAAGAACTCGACCCACAGATAGCCCTTGGCCACAAACACGTCGAAGGCGCGGAAGTGCTGGTATCCGTGCCCTTCGTGGTAGTGATAGAGTACCAGCAGCAGCGGCGGCAGCGCCCGCGCGCCCATCAGGGCGCGGATTTCGGCCGGCTTCTTTGATGCGTCTCTCAAGCGGTCAGCGCCGAAAGTTGCGCAAGGCTGGCCGGCAGCACCCAGCCCTTGACCTCGGTCAGGTCGTTGCTTTCGATATCGGCGGTTACGACATCGGCCAGGCTCTTCTCCGCCAAGCGCTTGCGCAAACTCGCTGCCACTGTCTTGGCATCGAAGCCGGGCGTTTCAGCCCGCAAGGCCTTGCCCAGAACTTCCGCCGATGTGCGGTCTGGCAGCTTGGCCAGAAGGTCGTCATAAGGCGTTTTCGGATAGGACGGCCCGAACAGGCCGGTCAGATATGCCACGCCGCCCGCCGCCGCCACGCCCACTGCCCCGGCCAGCGCAGTGATGATCTTGCGCCTTGTCGCGCCCTGTTGTGTCTCATCGTTCATGTGAACAGCCCTTTCACATGATCGGCCAGACGCAAGGTGAGCGCCACCAGATTCAGTGTCGGGTTGGACGCGCCATATGTCGGGAACACCGAACTTCCGGCGATGAACAGATTGGAGATGCCGTGCACCTTGCAGTTGCTGTCCACCACGCCGCGCTTGGGATCGATATGCATGCGCGCGGTACCGAGATGGTGATTGCCCCAATCCATCACCTCCAGCCACTCGGCCCGCGTCGATCGATCGAGCCGGATCATGCCGGCACGCGCGGCCAGCATCTGCCGGCCCAGTTCGGTGATGGTCCGGCGATAGCGCGCGAAATCGTGGTCGGAGATCGTCATATTGAGCTTCAGCCGCGGCATGCCGAGCGCATCGCGCTCGCCGGTCAGTGTCAGCCGCCGCTCGGGATCTGGCATCAGCTCGATGCCGCAGCCGAGCGAATAGGCCATGGCGTTGCTCGGATCGACGCCCAGCGCCGCTGCTGTTTCCGCCACGGCCGCCTTACCGAGATCGTCGAGCTCCACATGCTGTTCCACTGTTGTCAGCGAGCCGAGCACACGGGTGCGTCGCTTGAAATTTTCGGTGGGCGAGAATGTGGCGCGGAAATGCGTGCCCTCCACGTTGAGATTGGTTTTGTAATAGGGTGCGATGGCTCCGCCGAAGGTGACAATCGTTGCCGTGTCTCGCGGGATCGCATGATCGGCAAAGTAGCGGCCGACGAGGTCGTTTTGATTGCCGATGCCTGCCTTCATCACCTCGTCGGAGGCAAGCAGCATGCGCGCGGTCTCGATCGCGCCGGTCGCCAGCACCGTATGCTTCGGCTTCACCACGAAGCGGTTGCCGGTCAGTGCTGCCACATCCAGCCGGTCGAGGCGTTTGGCGTCGTTCGTCAGCCGAAGTCCGGTCACGTTTGCCTGGAGCATCACCTGCAGATTGGGAACCAGCTTGAGGTCGGCGGCATAGCGCTCGCCGAAATGGGTTGGCAGGTGCTTTTTGTTGCCTTTCCACTGGCTGAACTGGAAGAAGCTGTTGTAGACGCCGCCGCGTCCCAGCTTCACCAACGGCCCCAGCTTGGGCACGTATTGCGCCAGCTCGTCATAGAGGAACGGTCCGGCCTCGACGAGCGCCTGAGCACGCGGGAAATAGGGTTCCAGCGCCTTGCGCGAAAATGGCCAGCCGGAATGGACCACCCAGGGCCGCTCCTCGAAATCGGACGGATCGAGCGGGCGGCACCATCCGCCCCAGTGGTTGGTTGAGCCGCCCAGAAAGCGCAGCCGTGTCGTATCGAGCGGGGTATAGGGGACGCCCACCTCACGGCCCTCATAGAGCTTCTGGATGTCGGCCTCGAAGCTCATGCCGCCGCTTTCCAGCAGCAGGACCTGGAATTTGGCGTGGGCGAGGGCGAGCGCAAGCGAAATTCCGGCCGGCCCGCCGCCGATAATGGCTAGGTCCGGCGTCAGAACGGTGCTCTCCGGCACTTGGCGTGCGTCCAGAAATGCGGGCAAAACCAGCCCCTTCGCGCGATTCTGCTGCGGTTGTACCCCATTTCCCGCGCGCGGTCCGCGCCCCATACGGAATTTCCCGGATGCGACCAAAGGCGGGGCCCCCTTGGCGAAGCCTGCGCGATAGGATATCTGTTCTATATGAGAGTGATTATCAAAATCACGAAATAGAGTTCAGATGCCCAGTGAGGCGCGACATGCGTGATCTATCCGCGAGCCTGACCGACGAAGGCGCGGCTATCCCCGCCGGTGCAACCCCGGTCCAGGCCTCAGCCCCGGCCTCCACCGCTCCGCGGCTGGGCGGGATGCGGCGCGGCGCGCGTGGCACGATCCTTGGCATCGCGTCCATGCCTGCCCGCAAATCCGACGCCATTGATGCGGCCGAACTGGAACGGCGCCTTCTGGAGATGGGATTTGTCGAGGGGGCTCATTTCGAAGTCCTGCATGAAGGCCCCGTCGGCCGCGATCCCATTTGCGTGCGGATCGACGGTATGCGCGTCGCCCTGCGCCGCCGCGATGCCAATGCGCTGATCGTCGCCCCGCACGCATCCTCCAGCCGTCACCACGCGGCATGAGCGGTGCGGTCACCCGCGATCCCCTGATTGCCCTCGTCGGGAACCCGAATTCGGGCAAGACGGCGCTCTTTAATGCGCTCACAGGTGCACGTCAGAAGGTCGCCAACTATCCCGGCGTCACGGTCGAAAAGAAGATGGGCGTGGTGACGACGCCGGCCGGCCGTAAGGCCGCCATCGTCGATTTGCCTGGTACTTATTCCCTGCGTGCCCGCAGCCCGGATGAAGAGGTGACACGCGATTTCGTGCTCGGGCGCCTCGCCGGTGAGCTACCACCCGATGTCATTGTTTGCGTCGCCGATGCGACCAATCTCCGGCTGATGCTGCGCCTGCTGCTCGAACTGAAGCAGGTCGGCCGCCCGGTGGTGCTGGCGCTCAACATGTATGACATCGCCCAGCGCCAGGGCATTCGTATCGATATCGAAGGTTTATCGCGTGAACTCGGCATTCCGATCGTCACCACGGTCGCTGTGAGAAAACGCGGACTGGCCGACGTGCTGGGCGAAATTGATCGCATGATCGGCGCCGCCGCGGTCGAAGCGAAATGGCGCGAGCCTTCGGCCGAGGAAATCCGTGCCGCCCATAAGGAAGCGGTACGCGTCCACAACGCCTATGTGAAGCCGCCGCTGCGTCCGGATACATGGACGGCCCGCCTCGATAGCGTCCTGTTGCATCCGATCGCCGGCACGCTGATTCTGCTGGTGATCCTGTTCCTGATGTTCCAGGCGGTCTTCACCTGGGCGCAGCCAGTTATGAACCTGATCGAGGCTGGCTTCACCTCGCTCGGCGATCTTTTCGTCCAGGTTTTGCCGGCGGGCCTGTTCCGCAGCTTTCTGGTCGATGGCCTGATATCAGGCGTCGGCAGCGTCATCGTCTTCCTGCCCCAGATTCTGACCCTGTTCTTCTTCATCATCCTGCTGGAAGATTTGGGCTACATGGCCCGCGCAGCCTTCCTGATGGACAAGATCATGGGTGGCGCGGGGCTTCATGGCCGCGCCTTCATTCCGCTTCTGTCGAGCTTTGCCTGCGCCATCCCCGGAATCATGGCGACACGCGTGATCGACAACAAGCGCGATCGCTTTACGACGATCCTCGCCGCACCGCTCACGACCTGTTCGGCGCGCATCCCGGTCTACACGCTCATCGTTGCCGCCTTCATTCCGAACAAGGCGGTATGGGGCTTCGCCAATCTGCAGGGTTTGGTGATGTTCGGGCTTTATGCGACAGGCATTTTGAGTTCGCTTCTCGTGGCTCTCGTTGTGCGCCGCATTTTCTGGCGCGGTGCATCGGAGCCCTTTCTGATCGAGCTGCCCTCCTACAAGGTGCCCGATCCCAAGAATATCCTGCGCGGTCTGTTGCTGCGCGCGCAGATATTTCTGCGCCGTGCCGGAACCATAATCCTGACGGCGATGATCGTTGTGTGGTTCCTGTCGAGTTTTCCGGGCGCACCGGCCGGCGCAACGGATCCGGCCATCGATTACAGCCTGGCCGGCATGATCGGCCATCTGGTGGCGCCACTGCTCAAACCAATCGGCTTTTCCTGGCAGATGACCTTGGCGCTGATTCCCGGCTTCGCCGCCCGCGAAGTGGCAGTTGGGGTGCTCGGAACGGTCTATGCGCTCTCCGATGCCAGCCACGGCGCCACACTGGCCACGATGCTCTCCAGCCAATGGTCGATGGCTTCGGCGCTGAGCTTTCTCGCTTGGTACATCTTCGCGCCGCAATGCGCCTCCACTCTGGGAGTCGTGAAGCGCGAGACCAATTCCTGGCGCTGGCCGATCATCATGTTCAGCTACATGATCACGCTGGCCTATCTCGCCTCCTTCGCCACCTACCATATCGCGGTCGCGCTGGGTGCGGGCTAGTCTGCTGCCCATGAGCGGGCAGGGGGCCATCGGGTCTGTGAAGCGACCGAACGGACGGCGCATTGGGTACGCGCGCTATGGCGCGGCCGGTGGCGCAGCCGTCTTCTATTTCCATGGCGGGCTGTCGTCGCGGCTCGACATCGCCTTCGCGGACCAGAGTTGCAAACGCCTGGACATCGATCTGATTGCCATAGATCGTCCTGGCATTGGCTTGTCGGATTATCAGGCCGATCGCAGCATCATGGATTGGCCCACCGATGTCGCCGCCGTGGCCGACGATCTCGGCATTGCCCGTTTCGCCGTGCTTGGCTGGTCGGGCGGCGGGCCCTATGTGTTGGCCTGTTTGCAGGCCCTGGCGGAGCGCATCGCCGCGGCCGCTATTGTCGCCGGAATGGCTCCCATCACCGAACGTACGCGTCTCAAAGAATTGGGCATGCTGGCCGACCGTCTGCTGTTCCCGCTGTCGCGCCGCGCCCCGGCCGTGGCCGCAACGCTGCTCGCACTGGCGCGGTTGCAACCGGCCGGCCTGATCCGTGCTTCGTTTCTGCAATCGGTCTCCGCTGCCGATCGCGCCGTGCTGGCGCCGTTGCCGGTCGCCGCAGTCACCGATTTCTTTTTCGAAGCCCTGCGTCCCGGCGTGCTCGGCACGATTTGCGATTACCGCATCCTCGGCGGTGACTGGGAACTGGAGTGGCGAAGCCTCGGTCCGGTCACGCTGTGGCAGGGTGAAGATGATGTACTGGTCCCATCGTCGCATGCAAAGGCGCTGGCCGACGCGCTGCCAAGGGCGAGGCTGGAGTTATTGCCTTGCCGCGGCCATTTCCTGTTGCACGCTGAAGCCGAGCGGGTGCTCGGCGAACTCGCAGCGGCAACACGGCAATAGGGGAGGGGATTGGCTGTCTGGCTTGCTAAGCAGTCGTTTCCGCGTAGCGGAAGCGAAAACTGGTGGAGCTGAGCGGGATCGAACCGCTGACCTCGTGAATGCCATTCACGCGCTCTCCCAACTGAGCTACAGCCCCATTCCAGATGCGTCCGGCCTTGGGATGCCGAACGGGATCTCATAGCAAAGGATTGCGCCTTACGGCTCGTCCTTTTCGATGTCTGCGTCAATTATGCCGCTGACATCGTCTTCGTCATCTTCGTCGACGAGCAAGTCTTCTTCGTCGTCGCTGTCCTCGACATCATCGTCGTCGAGATCGGCCAGGTCGTCGGCTTCGTCTTCATCTGCGTCGACCACGGACATCCCGGCCTCTTCGAAGTCCTCTTCGGTCTCCTCGCCGTCATCCTCGTCGTCGGCCTCTTCGTCCTCGTCGGAGGAGAGCTTCTTCTTGGCTTTGGCCTTTACGGGTTCCGCGGCCTCCGCCTCGACTTCCTCTTCCTCGGCCTCCTCGGCGTCCTCTTCCTCGCGGTCCGCCTCGGGCTCGACCGCCTGCGGCTCGGGCTGACGCTGGCGGCGCTGCTTGTAGAGCGCCTCCGGCTCGAACGTGAATGCACATTTCGGGCATTCGATCGGCCGTTTCTGGAGGTCGTAGAATCGCACACCGCAGCTGGGGCATGTGCGCTTTATGCCGAGATCCGCCTTGGCCAAGGTGCTGCTTCCGCCGTTGCTGTGAGGTTGCGAAGGGACGGTCGTTTGCCACGGCCGGGCCCGCCTGTCAAAGCGATAGTTAGGGACGGATGCGCTTTTTCCAAGGAGGGGGGTGCGATGCGAGCCGCCGCAAGGGCACTTGACCCCCGCGCCGGTTCCTTTAGGCAAGCAGAAGCTTTGCTTGATCAGGCCCGAAACCGCCCATGGCCCACACCGCCGCATCCCGACCGCTCTGCGCCCATCCTGCCGGCCCTCTGGCGGGGACGGCTGTCGTGCCGGGCGATAAGTCGATTTCCCACCGCGCCCTGCTTCTTGGGACGCTGGCGGTGGGCGAGACCCGGATTTCTGGCCTGCTAGAAGCTGACGATGTCCTGGGCACCGCCAAGGCTTGCCGCGCCTTTGGGGCCGAGGTCACCCGAGAGGATACAGGGGCCTGGTCGGTTTACGGGGTCGGCGTTGGCGGGCTCGCAACCCCCGGCGATGTGCTCGATTTTGGCAATTCCGGCACCGGCTCGCGTCTGGTCATGGGTATGATGGCGACGACGCCAATCACGGCCGTCTTTACCGGCGATGCCTCTCTGCGCGGCCGGCCGATGGGCCGCGTGCTGGAGCCGCTGACGCTGTTTGGCGCCGATTACGAAGCGCGCGAGGGTGGGCGCATGCCACTGACGCTCCATGGCGCGCGCCAGCCCCTGCCGGTCGCGCATCATGTGAAGCTGGCTTCGGCCCAGGTGAAATCGGCCATGCTGCTGGCCGCGCTGGGTGCGCCGGGCCGTTCGCGGATCTCGCAGGCCGCGCTGACCCGCGATCATACCGAGAAGATGCTGGTCGCATTCGGCGCCGGGATCGAGATCGAGCCGTTGGCCGAAGGTGGCGAGGCCATCACCATCACCGGCGAGGTGGAACTCAAGCCTGCCGCCGTCGAGGTGCCGCGCGATCCCTCTTCTGCCGCCTTTCCGCTGGTAGCTGCGCTGCTCGTGCCGAATTCGGTGGTCACGGTCCCGGCCGTGTTGCTCAACCCGCGCCGCATCGGACTTCTTTACGCCCTGCGTGAGATGGGCGCTCGCGTCGAGGTCATCAACCGCCGCCAAAGCGGCGGCGAGGAGATCGGCGATCTCGTCGCCCATGGCTCGAGGCTCAAGGGTTTCGAGGTGCCGCCCGAATGGGCGCCTTCGATGATCGATGAATATCCGATCCTGTCGGTGGCCGCGGCCTTCGCCGAGGGCCGGACGGTGATGCGCGGGCTGGAAGAGTTGCGCGTCAAGGAAAGCGATCGTCTGGCCGCCATGGCCGCGGGCCTCAAGGCTATCGGCGCGCGGGTCGAGGAACTGCCGGACGGTCTCATTGTGGAGGGCATGGGCCGCGACGTGCCGGGCGGCGGCCATATCGTCACCCATCTGGACCACCGTATCGCCATGTCGTTTCTCGTTGCGGGGCTTGCCGCGAAGAACCCGGTCACGGTCGACGACACGGCCATGATCGCCACCAGCTTCCCCGAATTCGAACCGCTGATGCGTGGGCTGGGGGCAAAATTCACGGTGCCGAACGCATGAGTATCGTCATCGCCGTCGATGGAACCGCCGCGTCAGGCAAAGGTACGCTGGCCAAGAAACTGGCGAAGCATTTTGGCTTTCCGCATCTCGATTCCGGCGCCCTCTACCGGCTGACCGCGCTGGGCGTGCTCGAAACCGGCGGCGATCCGGCCAATGAGGCCGATGCCGTGGAAGCAGCCAGGGCGGTTGACTATGCGCGCAGCGCCGATCCGGCGATCCGCACAGATGCGGTTGGGGCGATGGCCTCGAAGGTTGCCGCCATCCCCGCCGTCCGTCAGGCTCTGTTCGAGTTTCAGCACCGTTTCGTCGAGACGCCGCCGGAAGGCGCGCCGGGCGCCGTGGTCGATGGCCGCGATATCGGTACGGTCATCGCCCCGGACGCCACGGCCAAGCTGTTCGTCGATGCCTCCCCGGCCATCCGCGCCCGTCGCCGCTGGCTGGAGCTCAAATCCATGGGGATCGAGCGTTTGGAGGCCGATCTTGAGGCCGAACTTGTCGCCCGCGACGCCCAGGACCGCTCCAGAGCCGTCTCGCCGCTGTGCCAGGCCGAGGACGCAGACTTGCTCGATACATCCAATTTGGGTATAGACGCCGCGTTCGCGGCAGCCCTCGCTTTGGTGGAACCCAAGGTGAAGGGTCAGCTCGAAGCGAAGCCCAGGGGCTGAAGGAGGCCCGGCAACGCTCATCCGGGCCGCCCGCGTTCCAAATTCGAAATCAACCGAACCTGCTGTGCGGGTGGTTCAGGCTGGTGCTTGAGCCCTCTCGCGCGGAAGTCCGCCCGGCGGAGCGCATTGCGCAAAGCGGGCCGGCAAGAACCCGTTTAATCAGGAGATTGCATGGCACACGCTGCCACCGAATCCATCGCCACCCCGTCCATGGCCGACTTCGAGACGATGCTCGAAGCCAGCCTCGAAGGACGCTCGCCGCAGGAAGGCTCTGTCATCCGCGGTACTGTCGTCGCCGTCGAAAATGATTTCGCCGTCGTCGATGTCGGTTTGAAAACCGAAGGGCGCGTCGCGCTCAAGGAATTCTCGATGCCGGGTCAGGCGCCGAACATCAATGTCGGCGACACGGTTGAGGTCTATCTGGAGCGCGTCGAGAACGCGATGGGCGAGGCCGTCCTCAGCCGCGACAAGGCGCGTCGTGAGGAAAGCTGGATTCGCCTCGAGAAGGCCTTCAACGACGAAGCGCGCGTCACCGGCGTGATCTTCGGCCGCGTCAAGGGCGGCTTCACCGTCGATCTCGACGGCGCGGTGGCCTTCCTTCCAGGCTCGCAGGTTGACGTCCGTCCGATGCGCGACGTTGGCCCGCTGATGAACCAGCCGCAGCCCTTCCAGATACTCAAGATGGATCGCCGTCGCGGCAACATCGTCGTTTCGCGCCGTGCGGTTCTCGAAGAGCGCCGCGCCGAAGAGCGTTCGTCCCTCGTCGCCTCCCTCAAGGAAGGCCAGGTGGTCGAAGGCGTGGTCAAGAACATCACCGATTACGGTGCGTTCGTGGACCTCGGCGGCGTCGACGGTCTCTTGCACGTCACCGACATTGCCTGGCGCCGCGTCAGCCATCCGACGGAAGTGCTTCAGGTCGGCCAGAACGTCACCGTCCAGATCATCAAGATCAATCAGGACACGCAGCGCATCAGCCTCGGCATGAAGCAGCTGCAGACGGATCCGTGGGAAGGGGTCGGCGCCAAATATCCGGTCGACGCACGTTTCCAGGGCAAGGTCACCAACGTCACCGATTACGGCGCCTTCGTGGAGCTGGAACCGGGCGTCGAAGGTCTCGTCCACGTGTCCGAGATGAGCTGGGTGAAGAAGAACGTCGCCCCGTCCAAGATCGTCTCGCCGGGTTCGGAAGTTGAAGTGCAGGTGCTGGAAGTCGATTCCAACAAACGTCGCATTTCGCTGGGCCTCAAGCAGTGCATGGAGAATCCGTGGCAGGCTTTCGCCGTCACGCATCCGCCGGGCACCGAGATCGAAGGCGAAATCAAGTCGATTACCGAGTTCGGCCTGTTTGTCGGCCTCGACGGCGACATCGATGGCATGGTCCACCTGTCCGACCTCAGCTGGGACAAGTCCGGCGACGAAGCGGTCAAGGATTACCAGAAGGGTCAGACCGTGAAGGCCAAGGTGCTGGACATTGATGCGGAGAAGGAACGTGTCAGCCTCGGCATCAAGCAGCTGGAAAGCGACCCGATGGACCAGGTCGGCCCGCTGCGCAGGGGCACAGTCGTCACCTGCACTGTCACAGAGGTCAATGATGGTGGCATCGAGGTCAGCCTGATTGACGGCGTGAAGGCGTTCATCCGCCGTGCCGATCTGGCCCGCGACCGCGCCGATCAGCGTCCCGAACGCTTCGGCGTTGGAGACAAGGTCGATGCGCTTGTTACGCAATACGACAAGGCCAGCCGCCGGATTTCGCTGTCCATCAAGGCGCGCGAAATCTCCGAAGAGAAGGACGCCGTGGCCCAATACGGTTCCTCCGATTCGGGCGCCTCGCTGGGCGACATCCTGGGTGCGGCCCTCAAGAAGCAGACCACTGACGACGAAGAGTAAGTCTTCGCCCCGTCAGACGGATATGGATTGGGCGCGCGGGACCGGATGGTCCCGCGCGTTTTTCTTTGTCACTTCGCCGCTGCGCGCTGGAAAGCGGGGCGGGCCTGAAGTCGAGCCGCATAGTCGGCGACCGTCTTCGGGAACAGGCTTCCCATCCTCATGAGCTGTGCCAGCCCCAATGCATAGCCGACCGATATGTCCGCGATGGTGAATTGCTCGCCCATGATCGTGTCGCGCCCATCTGCAAGCCGCGCATCGAGAAGCGTCAGGCGCTTGGCGAATTGCTGCGCCTGGTCCTCGCTGGTGATGTTGGTCTTCTGGCCTTCCGGCGCAATGAGGCCGGTGCGAAAGATCGCGCTCAGCGGCGCGGCTAACGCGGCCTCTCCGTAATGCAGGAACTGCAGATGTGCAGCATAAGCGGCTGGATCGGGCTTTGGCCCGACCGTGACCGACATCGCCTCGGGCAATCGCCGGCCCGTGATGTATTGGAGGATGGCGATGGATTCGCACATGCTGATGCCGTCATCGTCGATGGCCGGGACGCTCCCAAGCGGACTAATGTCGAGGTAGTCGGCCGGTGGCGGGAAATTTACCCTTTCCAGCTCATAAGGTTCGCCCAGTTCCTCCATGAGCCAGACCACGTGCAGCGAGCGCGAATGCGGTGCATGATAAATTTTGATCATTTTGGTCTATTTTTCCCAAGCTCCCCCAATCCGGCCGGACCTTAGCATGGTGCTGTGGGCAGGCCGCCTTTCCCCTTCACGTTAACGTGGGATTATTCCTACAACCGCTACGCTCCGCCCTCTTTCCGGAGGAGGGGCATGAACGGCGCGGCAATCCGCGAGGCCTGGAGAAAGGTTCAGGGGCGGGACATTCCGTCCCTGATGCTGCTTGGCATTCTGGTCTTCGGGGCCGGCTGGGGCGGCATCGAGTTGACCCACTTCACCGGCCGCACCTCGGCCATCTGGCTGCCCAATGCCTTGCTGGTCGTCGCCGCATTGAAGACCCCGCGGCGGCTTCTGGCGGCCGTCTTCCTTGTGGGCTTTGTCGGACTGGCCGCCGGCGGGCTCGCCGCCGCAGACAATTTGCCCGATTTGGTGGTACTCCCGCTTGTTAATCTGATCGAGGTAGCGGCGGTCGTGTTGCCGTTGCTCCGCCTCGGTCTGGCCGCAGATCTCAGCACGCCGCGCGCGCTCATTGTGTTCTACAGCCTGGCACTCGGGCCGGCTGGCATGCTGTCGTCTGTTCTGGCCGCAGGCTATTTCTCTCTGGCATACGGCCTTCCGTTCTGGTCGATCGCGCCCCACTGGTACTTCGGTGATGCGCTCAATCTCGTCATTCTGGTGCCGCCATTTGCGGCTCTGTGTCTGCAGGATTTTGCGGTCCCGTTCAGCCGGTCTCAATGGAAGGGCTCGTTGTTGCTGATTGCCGTTATGGCAGGGGCGATCGGTATCACCTATGCCGGCCAGGGCTATCCATTGGCTTTCATTTTCTTCCCGATCATTCTCCTGATGACGCTCGCGCGTGGTTTCGCAGGCGGCACGATCGGGCTCCTTATGGCGGCGGCTTACCTGTTCGGCGAACTCGCCTTCGGCAATCTCGGCGACGCACTGCGGTATCACTCCGTACGCGAGCAGATCATCGTTCTACAAATATTCGTGGCGGTGATGAGCTTCACCGTGGTGGCTGCGGGGGCGGTGTTGGAACATCGTCGTCGGCTTGAGGCGGGCATGGCCGAAGCCCTCGACCAGGCCAAGGAATTGCGCGAGGAGGCCCTTGTCGCCAAAGACGCGGCCGAACAGGCCAACCGCACCAAATCAATGTTCCTGGCCAATATGAGCCACGAGTTGAGAACGCCACTCAATGCCATCATCGGCTTTTCCGAAATCATGCAGGCAGAGATGTTCGGCAAGCTGGGCGATCCCAAATATTCCGACTATTCCCGCATGATCCACGAGGCTGGCGCCCATCTGCTCGAACTCATCAATGACATTCTCGACATGTCCAAGATCGAGGCGGGCAAGTTCGAAATCGAACATAAGCGCCTGAATGTCGGCGAGATGGTCGCAGATTGTCTGTCTTTGATGGAGGAGCGGGCGACAGTCGCCGGCGTTAATCTGGTCGCCGAAGTCCCGTCTGTCGGCCTGTGGTTGGAGGCCGATCGCCGCGCCCTCAAACAGATCCTGCTCAATCTACTGTCCAATGCCGTGAAATTCACACCCGCTGGTGGCACCGTCACCGTGGCGGCCAGTGAAGTTGCAGGTGCGCACGGACGCCCGCTCTGCCGAATGGCCGTGCGCGACACCGGGATCGGCATCCCGGCCGAGGCGGTCAGCCGCCTTGGTAATCCTTTCGTTCAGCTCCGCGACGGCGCCGACCGCGCCCACAAGGGGACCGGCCTCGGGCTGGCGCTCGTACGAGCTCTCGCCGAGATGCATGATGGCGCGCTCAGAATTGACAGTGTTCTTGGTGCTGGGACGACCGTGACCGTGGAACTTCCGCTCGGCATGGCAATCATCCGCGCCGCCTGACGGGGGCACGCCGACCGGGAACTCCCGCCTCCCGCTCGCCGTGTTCGGCCGCGGACCCTTGAAAATCCTCTGCACCATCAAGGGCTTTCGAGTTGACGGGCTCCCCTGCCTCTGACAAGGTGAATGGCCTGCCGGGCCCATTTTCGCGACTCGGCTGCGGGGATGTCCCCTCGGGGGAAGGGATGATCAAATCGGAACTGGTGGCGCGTCTGACGCAGCGCTATCCGCATCTTTACCACCGTGATGTGGAGCGGATCGTCAGCACGGTGCTTGATGAAATCACCAAGGCTCTGGCCGAAGGCCACCGCGTGGAACTGCGCGGCTTTGGCGCATTTTCGGTCAAGGTGCGGCCGGCCCGTATGGGCCGCAATCCGCGTACCGGTGAGCCGGTCAGCGTCGATGAAAAACGGGCGCCATTCTTCCGTACCGGCAAGGAGTTACGGGAGAGGCTGAACAATGGCGACCCGCACGCCGCAACGTGAGGCTCTCCACCTACCTTATCGGCGTCCCGGTGGTCGTCATTACGGCCGTTGTCGCGATTGCCAATCGCCAGCTCGTCACCTTTAGCCTCGACCCATTTTCGGTCAGTAATCCTGCCGAATCGCTTTCGATTCACCTGCCGCTCTTTGTGCTGCTGCTGATCACGCTGGCCTTGGGGGCGGCGGTGGGCGGGCTGGCCGCGATCCTCTCACGCAGTGCCCGCGATCGCGCCCGCGCCAAGTCCCAGGCCAAAACCGGCTTGCCGGCCGCACCGGACGGGACTAAACCGCCGGGAGCATGAGCGTCTCGCAATTCGACAATCCGATCTTCGTCGCCCTCGACACGCCCGATCTTGAGCGGGCGCTGGCGCTGGCAGAGGCCGTGAAGCCGCATGTCGGCGGTCTCAAAGTCGGTCTGGAGTTCATCACAGCTCAGGGTCCGGTGGGCATCTCACGCATCGTCGCGCTGGGTCTGCCGGTCTTTGCCGACGTGAAATTCCACGACATTCCCAACACTGTAGCCGGGGCCGCCCGCGCGCTGGGCGAGAGCGGGGCGGATATCTTCAACGTCCATGCCGCCGGCGGCGAGGCCATGATGCGCGCGGCCCTTGATGCGGCCGGGAAGCTCCATCCGCGACCCAAGGTCATAGCCGTCACCGTGCTGACGAGCCTGACCGATGCGGATCTCGAAGCGGTCGGGCAGGAGGTGTCGGCAGCGGCGCAGGTCACGCGGTTGGCCAAGCTGGCCAAGGCCAGCGGCCTCGATGGTGTCGTCTGTAGCCCCAAGGAGATCGCGCTGGTACGCGAGGCCTGCGGCCCGGACTTCCTGATCGTGACCCCGGGTGTGCGTCCGGCGGGGGCTGCGCTGGGCGATCAGCGCCGGGTCATGACCCCAGCCGAGGCCATGCGGGCCGGCGCCGACATCCTCGTTATCGGTCGCCCTATCACCGGCGCGACCGACCCGGCCGCAGCAGCCAAGGCCATCGCCGAAGAAATCGCGCTGGCCCATCAAAATTGAGAATTCAAAGGCTTAGAGGCTTATCCCGCCTTTGCTTGATTTCCCCCTTGGGCAGGGCGATAAGCGGCGCCCGATGGGTGTTGTGGTCAAAATTTGCGGTGTTAACACGACCGAGGCCGCCGATACGGTGATCCGTGCTGGTGCCGACCTCATGGGCCTGGTGTTCCATCGGGCCTCGCCGCGCCATGTGGTGGCCGAGCAGGCCGCCGCACTGGCCGCCCGCGCCCGGGGCCGGGTCCGGCTGGTGGTCCTCCTGGTGGACCCGGACGATGCGGCCATCGCTGCCGCCATCGCCGCGGCGAAGCCCGATTTTCTCCAGCTCCACGGCCGGGAGGCACCGGCGAGGGTGAGCGAAATACGGACAAAATCGGGGTTGCCCGTTATCAAGGCAATTCCAGTTGCCGAGATTGCTGATCTGGCCGGAATTCCCATGTATGAACAGGCGGCCGATATGCTCCTGTTTGACGCCAAGGCGCCTGGAGGGGCGGACCGGCCGGGAGGCCATGGGGCGGCCTTCGACTGGCGGCTTCTGGCGGGCCGGCGGTTCACTCGGCCGTGGCTGCTGGCGGGTGGTCTCGATGCGGAGAATGTGGCCCGCGCCATTCGGACGGCCGAGGCGCCGGGCGTCGATGTGTCGTCTGGTGTCGAGAGCGCGCCGGGCGTCAAGGATGCGGAGAAAATCCGCGCATTTATCACCGCGGCGCGCAATGCGAAGTACGCGCGCCCGACGACGGAGAATAAGGCGTGACGCGTTTGCCGAATTCCTATCGCGAAGGGCCGGACATGACCGGCCATTTCGGTGCCTATGGCGGACGCTTCGTCGCCGAGACGCTGATGCCGCTCGTGCTCGATCTGGAACGCGCCTATGAAGAGGCGAAGGCCGATCCCGCTTTCCATGCCGAGTTGAATGGCCTGCTCAAGGATTATGTCGGCCGTCCCAATCCACTCTATTTCGCCGAACGCCTGACCGAACATCTGGGCGGCGCGAAGATCTATCTCAAGCGCGAAGACCTCAATCACACCGGCGCGCACAAGATCAACAATTGCCTGGGCCAGATCCTGCTCGCCAAGCGCATGGGCAAGACGCGCATCATCGCCGAGACCGGCGCGGGCCAGCATGGCGTCGCCACAGCCACGGTCGCTGCGCGCTTCGGCTATCCCTGCGTCGTCTATATGGGCGAAGTCGATATTGAGCGGCAGAAGCCCAATGTCTTCCGCATGGAATTGATGGGTGCAGAAGTTCGCCCTGTCACCTCCGGTTCGCGAACCTTGAAGGATGCGATGAACGAGGCGCTCCGCGACTGGGTCGCCAATGTGCACGACACATTTTACATCATCGGTTCGGCTGCAGGCCCACATCCCTATCCGGCGATGGTGCGCGATTTCCAGACCGTGATCGGCAAGGAAGCGCGTGCCCAGTTGCAGGAGGTCGAAGGCCGCCTGCCGGATCTCGTCGTCGCTTGCGTCGGCGGCGGCTCCAATGCGATTGGCATGTTCCATCCCTTCCTCGATGATCCAGACGTCGCCATTCATGGCGTCGAAGCGGCGGGCGAGGGCGTCGACACCCCGCGTCACGCCGCAACCATGACCAAGGGCTCGCCCGGCGTGCTGCATGGCGCGCGCTCCTATCTGCTCCAGGATAAGGATGGGCAAATCCTTGAAGCCCATTCCATTTCGGCGGGGCTCGATTATCCCGGCGTCGGTCCCGAGCATTCCTGGCTGCGCGATAGCGGCCGCGTGAAATACCATTCGGCCACCGATAGGGACGCGCTTGACGCCTTCCAGCTGATGTCGAAGATCGAGGGCATCATCCCGGCGCTTGAAAGCGCCCATGCCATCGCCCATGTGATGCGTGAGGCGCCGAAAATGTCGACGGACCAGACCATCGTCGTCGCGCTCTCGGGGCGTGGGGACAAAGATGTCTTCTCCGTCGCTGCTGCGTTGGGAGAAAAGCTGTGAGCCGGATCGCCGCACGTTTCGAAGAACTGAAAGCTTCGAACCGTGCCGCCTTCATCCCCTTCATCACGGCCGGCGATCCCGATGCCGAGACGACGCTCGCGCTGCTGCACGAACTGCCGGCCGCCGGTGCCGATCTCATCGAACTGGGCGTACCCTTTTCCGATCCGATGGCCGATGGCCCTGCCATCCAGGCCTCGTCGCAGCGCGCGCTCAAGGGCGGCATGAGCATGAGCAAAGTGCTCGATATCGTGCGCCGCTTCCGCAAGGCGGATAACAAGACGCCGATCGTGTTGATGGGCTATTATAATCCCATCCATGCCTATGGCACCGCGCGCTTCGCGAAAGACGCGGCCGAAGCCGGTGTCGATGGCTTTATCACCGTCGATCTGCCACCGGAGGAAGACGATGTGCTGCGCGTGCCCGCCGCGGCGCAAGATATCGACATTGTGCGGCTCGCGACCCCCACCTCCACGAACAAGCGGCTCGAAACCATTGTCGATGGTGCGGGGGGCTTCCTTTACTATGTCTCCGTCGCCGGCGTGACAGGCACCAAGGATTTTGCCGAGGATGAGGTGCGCAGCGCGGTTGAGCGTATCAAGGCCAAGGCGGGGCTCCCCGTCGCGGTCGGCTTCGGCATCAAGACGCCCGAGCATGCCGCTGCCATTGCCCGCTTTGCCGATGCCGCCGTGGTCGGCTCCGCAATCGTAAACAGAATTGCCGAAAGTTCCGCTGCGGGCGTGCTGCGTGAAGCACTTGTCAAGGATGTGCTCGAATTTTGCAGGTCTCTGGCGCAATCCGTGCATGCGGCGCGCGATGAGACCGTGCTAGGGTAGCCCCATGAACTGGATCGCCAATTTCGTTCGCCCACGTATCAAGAGCCTGATGGCCGGCCGCACCGAGACGCCGGAAAATTTGTGGCGCAAATGTCCGGCTTGCGGGGAGATGATCTTCCACCGCGACCTTGAAGCGGCGCTACAGGTGTGCCCGCAATGTGGCCATCACATGCGTCTCGGCGCGGCCCGCCGGCTCGGCACCTTTTTTGACGGCGGTGTCTATGACGAATTGCCGGCCCCAGACGTAGCAGCCGATCCACTACGCTTCCGCGATACCAAGCGTTACAACGACCGTATCAAGGAAGCGCGCAGCAAGACCGGCCTCAAGGAGGCGCTGGTCGCGGCGCGCGGCACGCTCGACGGTCTTCCGGTCATGGCCGCGGTGCAGCCTTTTGATTTCATGGGCGGCTCGCTCGGCATGGGCGTGGGCGAAGCGCTGGTGCAGGCCATGCAGGCGGCTGTGGCGGAAAGGCGGCCCTTCGTCCTCTTTGTTTCGGCCGGCGGCGCGCGCATGCAGGAAGGCCTGCTCTCGCTGATGCAGATGCCGCGCGTCACCATCGGCGTGGATCTGCTGAAGGAAGCGGGCTTGCCTTACATCGTTGTGCTCACCGATCCGACCACGGGCGGCGTCAGCGCCTCTTACGCAATGCTCGGCGATGTGCATGTGGCCGAGCCCGGCGCTCTGATCGGATTTGCCGGTCAGCGTGTGATCGAACAGACCATCCGCGAGCGCCTGCCCGAAGGTTTCCAGCGCGCCGAATATCTCGTCGATCACGGCATGGTGGACATGGTGGTGCATCGCCATGAAATGCGCGAGACCCTTTCGCGCCTCGTGCATATGCTGCTGAAGAGGCCAAAGCCGAAAACGCGCGCCCTGCCGCAGACAATTGACGCGGCGCCGACGCGCGCTCCGGCGAAGCCCAATGGCAGCGGCAATGGCGCTGCCGCACCGCAATGAGCGACGTCGCAGCCCGTTCCAGCGTTATCCTGGACCGGCTCCTTTCGCTCCATCCCAAGCGCATCGATCTGGTACTGGATCGCATCCAACGGCTGCTCGCCGATCTCGGCCATCCCGAAAAGAAGCTGCCGCCGGTGATCCATGTCGCCGGGACCAATGGCAAGGGTTCCACCTGTGCGTTCGCGCGCGCAATGCTCGAAGCGCAGGGGCTCAAGGTCCATGTCTTCACCTCACCCCATCTCGTTCATTTCCACGAGCGCATCCGCCTCGCCGGTACCATCATCTCCGAAGACGAACTCGCCGCCACGCTGGACGAATGCGAGCGTGTTAATGCGGGCAAAGCCATCACCTTTTTCGAGATCACGACGGCTGCCGCCTTCCTTGCCTTTGCGCGCCATCCGGCCGATGCGTTGGTGCTCGAAGTCGGCCTTGGCGGAAAATATGACGCGACCAACGTCATCGCCAAGCCAGCCATGACGGTCATCACGCCCATCGGCCTCGACCATGCCGATTTCTTCGGCACCAATATTGCCGATATCGCGGCCGAGAAGGCCGGTATCGTGAAGCCTGGCGTGCCGCTCGTGGTGGGCAATCAAGCCGACATCCCGCGCGACGTCATCTCGCGCCGTGCGGATGCGCTGTCGGCGCCGCTCCACCTTTTCGGCCAGGATTTCTTCGCCCATCAGGAACACGGCCGCATGGTCTATCAGGATGAGATGGGCCTTCTAGATCTACCGCTGCCACGCCTCGTCGGTGCGCATCAGATCGAGAATGCGGCCACCGCGATTGCCGCCTTGCGCCACGCAAATTTCGGCTGGGGCCAGGAAGCCGCCATTGAGACGGGGCTCAGAACGGTCGAGTGGCCGGCGCGGTTGCAGCGTCTGGTGCGCGGCCCGCTGGTGGAGTTCGCGCCGCCGGGCGCCGAAGTCTGGCTCGACGGCGGGCACAATGTGCAGTGCGCCGAGGCACTGGCCCGCGCGCTCGCCGATTTCGAGGACAAGAGCGAGAAGCCGCTCTATCTCATTTGCGGCATGTTGAAGACCAAGGATGCTGTCGGCTTCCTTTCTGCTTTTCGCGGTCTGGCGCGCCACGTCACGACTATCGCCATCGAAGGCGAGGCGGCCAGCATGGGCGCGGGCGAGCTCTATGATGCCGCGCGCGAGGCCGGCCTGGATGCGAGCCCTGCAGACGATCTCGACGATGCGATCATGCAGGTTGCGGCCTGGTCGCACGCGCGAGCCGATGACGGCCCGCCGCGTATTCTCGTCTGCGGTTCGCTCTATTTCGCCGGCAAGGTGCTGGAAGAGAACTCGTAAGGTCTACTCGCCGCTCTCGACGCTGCCCCCGCTATGGACTTGCGAAATCACGGCCGGGTGCCCCCAATATTCAATGCTGCCGCCGCTATGGGCGGATGCCTCCAGCGTCTTTTCGGCGCGAACCATGACATCGCCCCCGCTATGCACCGAGGCGTGCACGTCGTCCGCTGGAATGGCGCGCAGGTCGGCGTCGCCGCCGCTATGTACGGAAACAGAAAGAGTGGGTTGATGCGGAAATGTACCCTTGGCCGCCAGTTCGCCGCCACTATGCACACTGACGGCGGCGATGGCCGGGGTCACGATTTCGACCTTGAATTTATTGTGCCAGGGGCAGCCGAAGGTGAGCTTACACGGCGACAGGTCGAGTGTTCCGTCCTTGTCCACGGCGATCTGCGCGATCTTGGGATCGCCCTCGATCAGCGTCACGCGCTGTGTATCGCCATGGCGCAGAATGGCATCTCCACCAGCGTGAAGCGAGATGGCACGGAAGGGCGGCACCGGGATCGTCTGCGCGGCCCGGGCCGAGGTGGCCAGCAGGGTTGCCGCGGCAATCGCGGGCAGGATGGCTTTGAAAGCAGGGGGCATGGAACAGCGAACTCCGTAATGCTCCCCGAAGGTAGGGCCCGCCTGGTCGTGTGCCGATACGACGAAATCGAGACCCAGCCATGCGCGGAGTTGGAGGCTCTGCGCTAGCGCATTGCACCGGTCTCGCGTCCGCTTGTCAGGCGTGGACATTGCGCCTAACACGGCCCTGCGATTGCAGAAGGCGCGGACCATGACCAAGGACGAATTGAGTGCATGGGCGCTCTCCCATGGCTGGCAGATGATTGCGGGTGCGCCCTGCCTGACGCGGCCGGGCCGCCCCGCCGATGCCATCGTGCGGCTCGCGCTGAAGGCGAGCGTCGTCAATCTCGAGATCAAGAAGCCGTCCGGCAAATGGGAAAAGGTGTCGGGCGCGGCCTATGGCGCTATCGAAGTGGATGATGAAACCGGGTTTCCCCGTGGCCTCGGCCTGGACACCATCAACGGCATCACCAAGCTGATGCAGGACAATAAGGACGCGCAAGTCTTTGCCAAACTGAGTGCGCGGCCCAAATCCTGACGCCGCATCCGGGCCACGAAAAAGGCGGCGCACCGGGTTGGCACGCCGCCTTTCGCATGCAATGCGGAATCGGTTAGCTGCCGATCAGCTCGGCCACGGCCGCGCGTTCTTCGTGCAGTTCCTTGGCGGTCTCGTCCATGCGGGCGCGCGAGAAGGCGTTGATCTCGAGCCCTTGCACGATGGTGTATTTGCCGTCCTTGCAGGTGCAGGGATAGCCATAGATCACGCCCGGCGCGATGCCATAGGAACCGTCGGACGGCACGCCCATCGACACCCAGTCGCCTTCGCCCGTGCCCAGCGCCCAGCTGCGCATATGATCGATCGCCGCCGAGGCCGCCGAGGCCGCGGAGGAGGCGCCGCGCGCCGCGATCACCGCCGCGCCGCGCTTCTGCACGGTCGGGATGAAGTCGTTTTCGTACCAGGCCTGATCGACCTTCGAGAGCGCGGCCGCGCCCTTGACCGTCGCAGCGTGCAGGTCCGGGTACTGCGTGGACGAATGGTTGCCCCACACCGTGATCTTCTTGATGTCGGTGTTGAGCGAACCGGTCTTGGCGGCGAGCTGGCTGATGGCGCGGTTGTGGTCGAGGCGCAGCATCGCCGTGAAGCATTTCGGATCGAGGTCCGGCGCATTGGCCTGAGCGATCAGCGCATTGGTGTTGGCCGGGTTGCCGACCACCAGCACCTTCACGTCGCGCTTGGCGTGGGCGTTCAGCGCCTTGCCCTGCGGCCCGAAGATGGCGCCGTTGGCGCTCAAGAGGTCCTTGCGCTCCATGCCGGGGCCGCGCGGCCGGGCGCCGACGAGCAGCGCGTAGGAGCAGTCCTTGAACGCCGCATTGGCGTCGTCCGTGGCCACGATGCCCTGCAGCAGCGGGAAGGCGCAGTCGTTCAGCTCCATCACCACGCCCTCCAGCGCCTTCAGCGCGGGCGTGATTTCCAGCAGGTGCAGGATGACCGGCTGGTCGGGGCCGAGCATGTCGCCGGCGGCGATGCGGAACAGCAGGGCATAGCCGATCTGGCCGGCGGCGCCGGTCACGGCAACATGGACGGGGGCTTTCATTAGGTAGGGTCCTTTCCGGTTCGAATGAAACGCCGGTGCCCGCCCGCGCTGAGGAGCGTCAGGCCCGGCCGATCCGGCCCCTCTGATAGTCCCGGCGGGCCGCTCCCGCCAGTGTTTTTCCGGCAATTTTGGCGTGCCGCCTCTCGAGCTCGTCAGCCGCAAACATTCCTCACCCCATCGCATTTCGCTTGCGATTTCGCCCAGCCAATAGGCGCTCGGCTTGGGCTTGCGGGCCTGCGTGGTGCGGTCCACCTCTACCAGCCCGAATTTCGGGCCATAGCCTTCCAGCCATTCGAAATTGTCGAGCAGCGACCAGTGGATGTAGCCGCGCACGTCCACGCCGTCGCGCAAGGTATTCAAAACCCCGGCCAGCGCGCGGCGCGTATAGGTCATGCGCTCGATGTCCTTCTCGGTGCCGATGCCGTTTTCGGTGACGATCACCGGGCAGCCGCTGACCCGTGCGGCCTGGCGGATCGTCGCCTCCAGCGCCTCGGGATAGAACTCGTAGCCCATCTGCGTGTCCTCCGCGTCGTCCGGCACGGGCAGCACGCCCTTTGCGCCGAAGCGCACGCGGGTATAGGTCTGCACGCCGATGAAGTCGTCGCCCTTCGCGCTTTCGAGGAACTGGCCGTTGATCGCGTGATCGGCCATGTCGCGCAGCACTTCGCCGCCGGGTTCGGCCTGGAACTCGTTCAGCGACAACGTCAGCCCCACCGGCCCGTTCACGCGGGCCTTCAGGATCTCGTAGCTCTTGCGATGCGCCGCGATCAGGTTGGGTGCGGTCGCGTGGCCATTGCCGGAAAGATAGGGCGCGAACCGTTCCGGCGTGCCGCCGCAGGCCTTCGCCGCCGCCGCCAGCGCGTCTTCCCGCCGCTTGTTGTGGCCGCCGCCGCTGGCCTCTCGGATCATCGTCATCATGATCGGGATGTTGGCTTCGTTGATCGTGCAGGCGTAGGAGATCAGATCGCCCAGCGCGTCGCCCGCCCGTTCGCAGAAGCGCGCAAAACGGTCGACGGATTTCGTATCTTCCCAGCCACCGTCGCGCGTGAACCACAGGGGCGCGGTGAAATGGTGGAACGTCACCATCGGTGTGACGCGCATCGCGTGGCAGGCGGCGATCATGCGCCGGTAATGGTCGAGCGCGGCTGCCGAGAAGAAGCCTTCTTCCGGCTCGATCCGCGCCCATTCGATCGAGAAGCGATAGGTGTTGAAGCCCAGCCCCTTCAAGAGCGCGATGTCCTGTTCGTAGAGATGATAGTGGTCGCAGGCATCGCCCGAGGGATCGGCGAACAGCGAATCCGGCAGCATTTCCATCAGCCACAGATCGCTGGCGGTGTTACCACCTTCCACCTGATGGGCGGCGGTCGCCGTGCCCCACAGAAAGGCGTCCGGAAATTGCCCGGCCATGTGCGTCTCCCGCTCTTTGCGCTGGAGCGTTTCACGGGCCGGGCAATGGGGCAAGTCAAGCACCAGCACGGCGAAAACTGTCTCCCGGAGACCGGTGCCTGAAAGGAAAGGGCCCGTGCCGCTTTCGCGGTCACGAGCCCCATCCCCTCAATGCTGTGGCGTGTGTGTCCTAGAAGGACGCGCCCACCGAAACCACGAACTTGGAGTCGCCGGCCGAACCGGAGAGGTCGGTCTGCGAATACATGCCGGTCAGCGAGAAGTTCTTGTAGGTCGCCGTCAGGCCCATATTCCAGTTCGAGTAGTTGTCTGTGGTGCCGAAGTAGCCGGTCGAGTTGACAGTCTGGTAGCCGTAAGCGCCGGAGGCCGACAGCCAACCGGTGATCGGAATGCCGACACCCACCTGGCCGTACCAGGCATCTTTCTTCACGCCGAAGAATTCGGGCGAGTAGTAGACTTGGCCGTTCAGCGAGAACGGTCCGAAGTCGTGGCTGACGCCGACCCAGCCTTCGAAGTAGTTGTAGTTCCAGGAATTCGTGCTGGTCGGGTAGGCGTAGTAGATGCCGCCCACCGAGACATTGAGGCCGTCAAAACTGGTTGCATAAGTCGCCGACCAGTCCGTCTCCAGCGAACTCTTGCCGTCGCCGAAGTCGATACCCGACCCCCAGACGCCGACCGAAAAGCCGCTGCCGAAATCGTAGCCCAAGGCTTGCCTGAACCGTCGGCTTGCCCAAGGTCTGGGTGATGCCGCGGAACAGATAATCCGTGGTTGCCGCCGCGGTGCCGCTCAGCCCATCGGCCAGCGCGGGGGTCGCCATCGCAGCTGACAACAAGGCTGCACCCATCAAAGTTTTCAAACCAATAGACCGCATCGCGCCGTCCTCCTTCACTATCGTCTGCATCTTCTGCCCGGCGCTCGACCATTTGTGCAGTGCAGCAGGTCACGCCAATACCCTTACGGTTTGGCAATTTAGAATGTAAGACAAGCGTTCTGAGGGGCTTAACTGTGTCAATTCAGTAACAGGCGGGCGCAAAGCGACACAGTCTTCGTGCACCGCAATAAAAGTTGATTAAGAATTGGGCAGGCGGCTGCCTCTTTGGGCGTCGTCAGCGTCTTGCCGCGCCTCCGCTCGGGTCGAGATGCATGCCGGCATCGGTGAGGATGAATTCGCCTGTGATGTTGGCCGAATTCGGGTCCGGCCAGGAAAAGTACGGTCTGGGCGATGTCCTCGGCCGTGGCGGCCCGGCGCAGCGGCGTGGTAGCGGCAATATTGGCGGTGATCTGGTCGAAGCGCTCCTCGCCGAAGCGGTTCTTGAACCAACCGGTGGCGACATAGCCGGGGCAGACGGCGTTGACGCGGATCTCGGGGGCGAGCGCCCGGGCCAGCGACAGGGTCATGGTGTTGAGCGCGCCCTTGGAGGCGGCATAGGCGATGGACGAGCCGATCCCCGCCACCCCAGCCAGCGATGACACATTGACCACAGCGCCGTCGCCATGGGCAGCGAGGCCATCCCGCGCCGCGCGGATCATCTGATAGGGCCCGATCACATTGACCGCGTAGATGGCGGCGAAGTCCTCTGCGGACAACGCGTCGAGATCGTCATGGGCCGCGAATTTCGTCGTGCCGGCATTGTTGACCAGAATGTCGATGCGGCCCCAGGCGTCCATCGCAGCCGCGGCCAGCCTTCGGCAGTCGGCGTCCTCGGCCACATTGGCCTGCACCACGCGCACCTCGATGCCGTGGGCGGCGCCAGCTCTGCGGACGGCCTCGGCCGTCTTATCGGCTTCGGCGGCGCTGCGCGAATAGTTGATGACGACATGAGCACCGCGCCGGGCCAGCCCCTCGGCCACCGCAGCGCCGATCCCGGTGGCCGAGCCGGTGACGATGGCGACCTTGTTCTTGAGGCTCGGCTGTTCCATGGGGGGCTCCTGTCCTATGGTGGCGCCTGGGGCCCGGGCGTGCCCCAGATCGCTGATTTCGACCAATTCGAGCAGGCGCCGCGCGCCGCCGCAACGAGGAATATGCCCCTGCCTGCCGCGCCCGACGCCTCCAGCGAAACCGCGCCCGCAACTCCCCGCATGGCGGGGCCGCTGCGCGTCGTGTTGATCCGCCATGGCCAGCCGAATATCGCCATCAATCCGCGCACGGGCCATAAGGGCTTTCGTCGCTATATTGCCGATTACGAAGAGGCGGGACTCGATCCCGCCAGCCTGCCGCCGGCCGCGCTGCGGGATCTGATGGCTGAGGTCAAACACGTCTTCACCTCGCACAAGAGGCGCGCGCGTGAGAGCGCGGCCCGTCTTGCACCGCATGCTGAACTGGTTGCCGACCAGGTTTTCGTCGAAGCGCCTCTGGCTGCGCCCCGCATTCCGCTTCTGCGGATGACTGTGCCGAAGTGGGCGGTGGCGGCGCGCCTTCTCTGGCATGCCGGCTATCATCCGCAGATCGAGGCGCCGACCGCAGCAAGCCGCAGGGCCCGCGCCGCTGCGAAAATGCTCGTCGACCATGCGGCGCAGGAGGGGACGGCCATCCTGGTCGCGCATGGCTATTTCAATTTCCTGATCGGCCGCGTGCTGATCGCGAACGGATTCCGGCGGACGGGTCGTGACCGGGCCCGTTTCTGGAATGCCGTGATCTACGAGAAGGACTGAGCGTAATGAACGTGACCCAACAAAAGCTCGATATCGCGATGAACGGCGGCAAGGCCGACGCGATCGTTTATACCCCGGAGGGCGAAGGATCGTTTCCGGGCGTTCTGCATCTGCCGGATATTTTCTCGATCCGCCCAGGTCGCGAGGAGATGGCCCGCCGCCAGGCAGAGCAAGGCTATGTGGTACTCCTGCCGAATGTCTTCTGGCGCGTGAGCCCGTCGCCGACCTTCGATTTCACGCCCGAGTTCGGCACGCCGCGCACCATGGCGCGGCTGGACGACATGCGAAACGGCTTGTCGCCGGAGCAGATGTCCGAGGATGCGGCGATCTATCTCGAATTCCTCGCGGCCCAGCCCAAGGTCAAGTCCGGCAAGCTAGGCGTGGTCGGCTATTGCTTCACCGGCGCGATGGCGATGCGCGCGGCCGCAGTCGCGCCGGAAAAGGTCGCCTGTGCGGCGTCCTTCCACGGCGTCGGCCTTGCCAGCGAATTGCCCACCAGCCCGCATCTTCTTCTGCCGCAGATCAAGGCGCCGCTCTATTTCGGCCATGCCGTCGAAGACCGCAGCATGCCGGCCGAGATGATCGAAAAATTTGAAGCCGTGCTCAAGGCATGGGGCGGAGTTTATGAGAGCGAGACCTATGAAGGGGCATCGCACGGGTGGACGATCAAGGGCCCGATGTACAACGAGGCCCAAGGCGAACGTCACTTCGAGAAGCTGATGGCGCTCTTCCGCGAGACGATCGGCTAAGTCTTGTTCAGTTCGCTGGTGGCGGCGATGGTGTCGAGCAGCTTGTCGCCGTCCACCGGCTTGTCCAGAAAAGCGAAGCCTGAAAGCTTTTCGCCCTGCGCCCGCAGAAGCGGATCGGCGGCCGCGGTGATCAGGATGGCGGGCGTTCCGTCGCCGCGGCTGCGCAGCATCTCGATCAGCTCGATCCCGGTCATGCCGGGCATGTGCATGTCGACCAGGAGGCAGAGAAAGTTCGCGGCGTCGGCGGCGGTCAGGAAGGCCAGCGCTGAGGCGAAACCGACCACGGCATAACCACACGCTTCGAGAAAGACCGCCAAAGAATCGCGCACGGCCTCGTCATCATCGACAATGCAAATCCGTTCCATTCGCAGCGTCTCCCGCGCCTGGAGGCATCACGACGGAGCGGCCGGTCTTCACGCTTCCGTTTTGTCGGAGTGTCCGCTACCTCGGCGGGGTGCCAAGGCCGGGCTATTGAAATCCTATCATGCGCCGTAGCGCGTGTCACTTCGAGACACTTGACGGGAATACGCCGAGCTTGGGCACGGCTAAAACCAAGGCAGGGATGTAAAATTATGCGAGGACGTGAGCGCCCAAGCTCAAAGCATTGCGGGGATGACGCGATCCGGCGGTTTGTGGCCGTCTACGAAGGTCTTGATATTGATGATGACCTTCTCACCCATGTCGATGCGGCCCTCGAGCGTGGCCGAGCCCATATGCGGCAGCAGCACAACGTTCTTAAGCTTGAGCAGCTTGGGGTTCACCGCCGGTTCGTGCTCGAACACATCGAGCCCGGCGCCGGCCAGTTCGCCCGCGCCAATCTGGCGGGCGAGTGCGTTTTCGTCGATCACCTCGCCGCGCGCGGTGTTGACGATATAGGCACCGCGCTTCATCAGCTTGAGGCGGCGCGCCGACAGAAGGTGATAGGTCGCCGGCGTGTGCGGGCAGTTGACCGAGACGATGTCCATCCGCGCCAACATCTGATCGAGGCTGTCCCAATAGGTGGCCTCGAGCTCGCGCTCGATCTCGGGATGGACCGGCTTGCGGTTGTGATAATGGATCTGCAGGCCGAAGGCCTTGGCGCGGCGCGCCACCGCCTGGCCGATGCGGCCCATGCCCAGAATGCCGAGCCGCTTGCCCCAGATGCGGTGACCCAGCATCCAGTTCGGCGACCAGCCCTGGAATTCCTCGTTCTCGAGCGCCTTGACGCCTTCGACCAGCCGGCGCGGGACCGCCAGCATCAGGGCCATGGTCATGTCGGCGGTGTCTTCGGTCAGGACTCCCGGCGTATTGGTGACGGTGATGCCGCGTTCGAGCGCAGTCTTCACGTCGATATTGTCGACGCCGGTACCGAAATTGGCGATCAGCTTGAGCCTCTCGCCGGCACGCACCAGCACCTTCGAATCGATGCGGTCCGTGACGGTGGGGACGAGCACGTCCGCTTTTTGCACCGCCTCAATCAGCTCGGCCTGGGTCATCGGCCGGTCTTCGAGGTTCAGCCGCGTGTCGAACAGCTCCCGCATCCGCGTTTCGATCGCATCGGGCAGCTTGCGCGTGACGATCACGAGCGGCTTGGTCGCGGACATGGACGGGCTCAAGCTCCAACCAGAAGGGGGGCCGATGAGGTTACGGCCCGTTCATCGGTATTAGCAGATGCGGCGAAGGGGTCAAATATGCGTGACTGCCGCGCCCTGTCGGGAATCCGGTTGCTCGCGACGGTTTGGCTGGGCAAGGTCTGGCCATGTTTGCCCGCCTCCTGTGCATCGGTTTTGTTGCCGCAGCGTCACTTGCCGTCGCCGTGCCCGCCCGCGCGGGCGACCCCGGCCTCGACGTGCCGCGCTTCGCCAGCCTGAGCGCCGATAAGGTTTATCTGCGCCAGGGACCGACCTATCAGAACCGGATTTTGTGGGTCTATCGCCGCAAGGGCCTGCCGGTGGAAATCCTGGCCCAATACGCTGTCTGGCGCCGGGTGCGCATGCCCGATGGCGCGACCGGCTGGGTTCACGTGGCGATGCTCTCCTCGAAACGCACGGTGGTGATCACGGGCAAAGCCAAGGCTGCGATCCGCGACGGTGCCTCGCCCCATGCCCGCATTCTGGCCTTGGCCCAGCCGGGGGTAATTGCGAAGCTCGATCATTGCGAGCCCGCTGCCTGCGAAATCGATGTCGCCGGCACCGATGGCTGGATCGCCAAGAAGAATGTGTGGGGAGTGACGCCGGGTGAGAAAATCCGATGATGAGGTCAACGCAGACGAAACGTTGCCCGATATTCCCGATGCGCCGCAGGCCGCTGTCGCGGCCGAGGGCGGCGGGCTTGCGCGCTGGTGGCGTGCGCCCCACGGTGCCTCTTCGACGGGACACACGCTCGCCAGCCCGATGGGGCAGTTGTCTTGGGCGTTGTTCGACTTCGCGCGCGTTCCCTACATCCTTCTCGTCACGATCTACATCTTCGCGCCCTATTTCACCAATGTTCTGGTCGGTGATCCCGTGCGTGGCCAAGCCCTGTGGGGCGATATCCAGGGCTATAGCGGGCTCGTGATCGCCTTGCTGGCGCCCTTCATCGGCGCCATCTCCGATGCCGGCGGCCGGCGCAAGCCCTGGATCGCCGTGTTCGCATTTCTGATTGCTGCGCCGGCTGCGCTGCTGTGGTTCGCAAGGGCGGATGGCAGCGGCCTGTCGATCCTTCAGATCGGCGTGCTCGTGGCGATCACCTATGTCGCCTATGAGTTCGCCAGCGTTTTCTACAATGCGATGCTGCCGTCCATCGTCACGCATGAGCGGATCGGCGGGTTGTCCGGCTTGAGCCTTGCGCTCGGCAATGCGGGCGGGCTGGTGCTGCTACTGTTCATGCTGATCTGCTTTTCGTTGCCCGGCCATGTCCACTGGTCGTTCATCCCGGCGCATCCGCTCTTCGGCGTCGATCAGGCTGAGCCATCAGCCGGAGCGCCTGACCGGCCCGATCGCGGCCGCGTCAATTGTGGTCTTTGCCCCGTTCCTGCTGCTGTTCACGCCGGACCGGCCGGCCGGCACGCTGCGATGGCACGAAGCGGCGATCACAGGTTTCCGCTCGGTGCTGAAAACGCTGCGCAGCCTCGGCCATTACCGCAACGCCGCCACCTATCTGGTGGCGCGGCTGTTCTTCAATGACGGGATGACGGCGATCCTTGTGTTCAGCGGCGTCTATGCGGCGGGCATCTTCCACTGGGGCGCGCTGCAGATGATGGTCTATGGCATCGTGGCCAGCATCTTTGCGGTGTTCGGCGGGTTTCTGGGCGGGTGGCTCGACGATCATCTGGGATCGAAGCCGGCCCTGTTCATCTCGGTTGGTGGCACGCTGGTGTTCGGGCTGGCCATGATCACCATGGGGCCGGACCGCATCCTCTGGTTCATTCCCTACGACGTGAGTGCGCCGCCGGTGCATTCGCTGCCGTTCTTCCGCACATGGCCGGAGATCATCTTCATGATCACTGTGGTGCTGGCGGCGATCTGCGTCACCGCGTCCTATGCCAATGCGCGCACGATGATGGCGCGCATCGCGCCGGTGGATCGCATGACGGAGTTCTTCGGCCTCTACTCGCTCTCCGGCCAGTCCACCTCGTTCATGGCGACGCTGAGCGTGGGCTGGCTGACGGCCTACACCAACAGCCAGCGCGGCGGGATGCTGGCGATCATGGTGTTCCTGGTGATCGGCCTCATCGGCCTGATCTTCGTCAAGGAAGAACGCGCAACCGCAATTTGATCCGTATACGGACTTTATTGGGGTCGCAATCCCCGGGCGGAGTTGGCAGCGTCAGCGTGCCAACCGGTCCACACTTTTCCTGGGATTGCTCCTAATGCCGGAAGTGGCGGATGCCGGTGAGGGCCATGGCCAGGCCCGCTTCGTCCGCCGCCGCGATCACCTTGTCGTCGTTGATCGAGCCGCCCGGCTGGATCACGGCGGTGGCGCCGGCTTCGGCGACGGCCAGCAATCCGTCCGGGAAGGGGAAGAAGGCGTCGGAGGCGGCGGCCGAGCCCTTGGTCATCGGCTCGGCCCAGCCGGCGGTGTGGGCGGCATCCTTGGCTTTCAGATAGGCGATGCGCGCCGAATCCACGCGGCTCATCTGGCCCGCGCCGATGCCGGCGGTCTGGCCGTCTTTGGCATAGACGATGGTGTTCGACTTCACATGCTTGCCGATGGTGAAGGCGAACAGCATGTCCTTCAATTCCTGCTTGGTCGGCTGACGCTTGGTGACGATCTTGAGCGCGGCCTCGGTGACCTTGGCGTTGTCGCGCGTCTGGGCGAGGAAGCCCCCCGCCACCGTCTTGATGGTCCAGCCGGCGCTGGCCGGATCGGGCAGGCCGCCGGCGATCAAGAGGCGCAGATTCTTCTTGGCGGCGAGGATGCGGCGGGCATCGGCATCGGCATCGGGGGCGATGATGACTTCGGTGAAGAGCTTGGAGATCTCTTCGGCCGTGGCCCCGTCCAGCGTCTGGTTGAAGGCGAGAATGCCGCCGAACGCGCTCACCGGATCGCAGGCCAGCGCCTTCCTGTAGGCCTCGACCAGATTGGCCCCCAGCGCCACGCCGCAGGGATTGGCGTGCTTGATGATGGCGCAGGCCGGCCCGTCCTTGGGGGCGAACTCGGCCACCAGCTCATAGGCGGCATCGGTGTCGTTGATGTTGTTGTAGCTGAGCTCCTTGCCCTGCAGCTGCTCGGCGGTGGCGACGCCGGGGCGCTGCTCGCCGGTGACATAGAAGGCCGCCTTCTGATGCGGGTTCTCGCCATAGCGCAGCGACTGGCGCAAGGAACCGGCCAGCGAGCGGCGGCGCGGCGGGGCCTCGTCGCCCTCTTTCGCCAGTTCGCCGGCCAGCCAGTTCGACACGGCGGCGTCATAGGCGGCGGTGCGGGCGTAAGCCACCTGGGCCAGCTTCTTGCGCGTGGCATAGGTGGTGGCGCCGTCATGCGCGTCCATCTCGGCCAGCACGGCGTTGTAATCCTCGACATCGACGACGACCGTCAGCCAGCCATGGTTCTTGGCGGCCGAGCGCGTCATGGCGGGCCCGCCGATGTCGATGTTCTCGATGGTCTCGTCGTAACCGGCGCCCTTCGCCACCGTGGCCTCGAAGGGGTAGAGGTTGCAGACCAGAAGATCGATGCCTTCGATCCCGTGCTCCTTCATGGAGGCGGCATGGTCCGGCTTGTCGCGCAGGGCCAGGAAGCCGCCATGGATCATGGGGTGCAGCGTCTTCACGCGGCCATCCATCATCTCGGGAAAGCCGGTGACCTCGGACACGTCGGAGACGGTGAGCCCGGCCTCGCGCAGCGTCTTGGCGGTGCCGCCGGTCGAGATCAGGGTCACGCCATGGGCCGCCAGGCCCTTCGCGAAGGGCACGAGCCCCGCCTTGTCGGAAACGGAGAGCAGCGCGCGGCGGATGGGGCGGAGGGTCATATCGGCCTCTTCGGGAATCGCGGGGGCAGGGGTTACGGGGCCTCATACTTCCGTCATGTCCGGAAGAAAAGGCTTTCGGCGCCGCGCCCCGCCCCGGCGGGCCCGGCCGCGCCCCCAATTCCGGGTAAGGCCCTGAGCCGGAAGGGCAAACGTCCGAGGATTGTTTTCGCGTTTTGGGCCTTTTTCCGGGTACCCCCCGGGGTGGCCCGCGCCGGCAAGATAATTGTTTTGCGGTTTCGGGCGGGTTTGGCGCGGGGGGGAGGGGTTCGAGGCACGTGGAGGCATGGGCACGGCGCGCCATCCCTGGCCGTCATGCCCCGGCGAAGTCCGGGGCACCCAATTTCCTTTGGCAGGTTCAAGTGGGTCGCCCGGACAGGCCGGGCGATGACGAAGGGCGGGGACTTGCCGAAAAAAAACGAAAACAATTCGCCCCGGCGATGTGCCGCTCCCGGCCCTGCGCTTCGGCAACATAATTGTCCGTCGGAATTTTCAAAATTTCATTCGCTCTCCACACAAAGCTTCGCCCTTGCCCGCCGCGTGTCGGTCCGGCGCGCGGCAGCAGGAATGTGGGATATGGGGTGACGGAAAGTCAGATCAAGACTGAGAAAGTGGGAGTTGCCCTCTGCAAGCGCCGAAGCGCCCCACCTTGTCATCCCCGGCGAGCGTGCGCATCGAAGATGCGGATGCGAGGGAAGGGGACCCAGAGCGTGACAACAGCCTCAATCTCGAAGAACCCTGTTCGCAAAATCTTTCTGTCTGCATGGAGGCGATGTCACCGCCTGGGTCCCCTTCCCTTGGCTCATGCGCTGACGCGTATGAGCCTCGCCGGGGATGACAATGGAGGGGAAGTCGCCCGCTTCGCGGGACGATGTTCGCCGGGGATGACAATGAGGGGTGAGGCTGGCGCGGGGTGAGGCTGGCGCGGGGTGAGGCTGGCGTGACAGGATGCGCGCCGCACGAACAGGAACCCGACCAATGCCCATCTCA
>CAWJLC010000005.1:0-399689 GCA_963843675.1 uncultured Pseudomonadota bacterium
GATGCGCTGACGGGCGGTCTGACGACCGTGGCCACGACGGTGAGCAATGTGGGTGGCTATGCCATCGCGCAGGGCACGCTGGCGGCCTCGGGCAATTACGCGCTGAGCTATGTGGCCGGCACGCTGACGGTGAACCTCGCGCCGCTCTCGATCACGGCGAACGATGTGGCGGCGGCCTCGCTTGCGGACGCGCAGTTCAGCGCCAGCTATGCGGGCTTCGTCAACGGCCAGGACAGTTCGCATCGTGACCGGGCTGCAATACGGCTTGTTCCCGGTCACCGGCAGCAGCCTCAGCTATGACATCGTGCCCTTCGGCGCGAGCGCACCGAACTACGCCATCAGCTATTATGAGGGCCTTCTGAGCGTCGCCGAGCCCGATGCGCCGATCGTCAAAAATCAGGGCCTGTCGAGCTTCACCCTGTCGGGGAGCTTCGGCAGCGTCGCCTTCAGCAATGTGGCCACGGCGGCCATCGGCGGCGCGAGCGGCAACGGCGTGCTGCTGTTCCAGCTCGGGCTTCCGGGCGAGATCTCGCCCTTTGACGCGATCGCGCTGGGTGACTATTCGAATGCGACGGGCAGCAATGACCGGCTGGTGATGATTCAATGATCGCTCTCATGACGACACCGGCCACTGTCGGCCGCCGCGCCCGCAAGCATGCTTCCTTATGCCCCCTGGCGCCTTCTGGCGCTGACCTCGGCGTTGCTTCTGCTCGGCACGAGCCCATCCTTTGCGCAGGCCTACAAGCAGGTGGCGCCCAAACAGCCCAAAGCGGAGAAGCCCGGCACGGTGACGGCCCCGGCCGCGACGCCCGCCGCCCGGCGCCGGCGAAGAACCCGCAGCTGCTGCCGGCGCTGAAGGGCTTGCGCCTTGTGCCGGATATCAAGGCACTGGTGCGCAAGGGCGTCTCCGAGCCCGGCATCAGCGTCGGCACGGGCCTGCCGCTGCTTGAGGATGCCGCGATCCAGACGAAGCTCGCGGGGTTTCTGGGCAAGCCGCTGCACGCCCATGATCTGTCGCTGATCTCCCAGACCATCCTCGACTGGTACCGGGCCCATGACCTGCCCGTGGTCGATGTCGCCTTCCCCGAACAGGACATCAACAGCGGCACGGTGCAGGGCGTGGTCACGGTCTACCGGCTGGGCCAGGTCGAGGTCAGCGGCAATCGCTGGTTCTCGAGCGATGTGCTCAAGGACGAGATGCAGGTCCGGCCCGGCGACAAGCTCGACTTCGCCACGCTGAAGGAGGATCTGAACCGGCTGAACCGCAATCCGTTCCGCAGCGTCAATGCCATCCTGGAGCGCAGCAAGATACCGGGCGAGACCAATGTGGCCCTGCATGTCCAGGACCGCCTGCCGCTTCGGGTCTTCGCCAGCCTCGACAATGACGGCCTGCCGTCCACCGGCCGCGACCGCTACAGCGCCGGCTTCAACTGGGGCAATGTGTTCGGGCTGGACCAGCAGTTCTCCTACCAGTTCATCACCAGCCCCGATCTGTGGCGCACCCGCCATCGCGCCGCCGGCCATTCCAACGATCCGCGCTTCACGGCCCATTCGGCCAGCTATCTGGTGCCGCTGCCCTGGGGCGATGTCCTCAATGTCTTCGGCACCTATGTCGAGCAGGTGCCCGATCTGGGGCCGAACTTCGACCAGGTCGGCCACAGCGTGCAATTGAGCCTGCGCTATGAGCGGCCCCTGCCGGCCATTGGCGCGCTGTCGCAGCAGATCCAGATCGGCTTCGACTACAAGCGCACCGACAACAATCTGGACTTCGGCGGCACCAACATCTTTGCCAGCGCCACCAATGTCGAACAGTTCCTGGCGATCTACGACGCCACGCTGCCCGACAGCCTCGGCCAGACGGCGGTGCAGAACCAGCTGGTCGTCAGCCCCGGCGGGCTGTCGAACGGCAACACCTCGGCGGTCTATATCGCCTCGGGCGTCAATGGCGCCCGGGCCAATTACGTCTATGACAATCTCGCAGATCACGCGGGTGACCGATCTGCCCTGGCACATGACCTCGGTGGTGCGGCTGGACGGGCAGCTGGCCAGCGCCGAACTCCTGCCCAGCGAGCAATTGGGCGCGGGCGGCTCGGACAGCGTGCGCGGCTACAACACGCGCACGGTCAATGGCAGCCAGGGCGCTCTCTTGAGCCTGGAACTGCGCAGCCCCAGCTACAGCCCGCTCCAGCATCTGGGCGCGCCGGTCGAGGACAGTGGCCAGCTTCTGGCCTTCTACGATGCCGGCTTCGTCTCCAACCTCCATGTCCAGCAGGGCCAGCCCCGCCATGCCACGCTGCAGAGCGTTGGCATCGGCGCGCGCTACAGCATCGGCCGCTATCTCGATCTGCGCTTCGACTATGGCTGGCAGCTCGTCAAAGCCCCCGGCGCAACATCAACCGGTAACCTCGCAACCGTGTCTGTGACGATGTCTTATTAGCCTCAGCGCGGTTGCCTCCGGGACCGACTGTTGTGCTCTGATTGCCGGCTGGGCCCGCCTGGCTCGTCTCAGCTGCTACGGCCAAGTTGCTCGCGAGCGCTACAAACGTTGCTGCAAAGCAGCTCCCGAACTTTGTGCAAGCATCTGAATTTGCCAGAGACATTCCGACGGAGCGGGTAGTCCCTCCCTCTCCGTCGATCCGTCGTAACGCTGAATGGCACGCCCTGTCTCAGAATTCGTCCAGGTCGTGGGCGATGATGATTTGTCCGGTGAAATGCCGGGCGATCTGCGTGCGCGCCTTCAGCATGTCGGCATCGTCCGTGCCCGGCACACGATGGGTGATGACCAGAATCTTGGCACCGGCTGCAGCCGCGAGCTTGCCCACTTCGTCCGGGCTCAAGTGGTGGCGGGTCAGATGTTCGACGAGATGCCGGAATTCCTGTTTCGGAATATGCGGGTTGTTGCGCCGGACATTGGCCAGCGTGGCATCGACATTGATCATTTCGCTGACCAGCAGGTCTGTGCCCTTCGCCAGTTTTTCGACTGCCGCGCTCGGCCCCGTATCGCCAGTGTAGAAGATCGAACGGTCGGGCAGGTCGAACCGGTAGGACAGCGACTGGAAGCGCTTGGCGGCCTCGCTGCCGGGCGGGAAACTGTAATGGGTGTTTTCGACCGCGCGCACCGTCATTCCATCCAGCACCAGCCTGGATCCGTCGCCGATCTCGACGACATGGATGTTTTCGCCGGGCCGTTCGTGGCCGGCGCCGGGCAGGCCATAGCCGGAGGCTGCCTCTGGCTGCATGAAGGCGATGATGCCGTCGACCGTGGCCTTGGTGCCCGGCGGTCCGTAGATCGTCAGCGGCGCGCGCACGCTGGTCTGATAGCGCAGGCCCAGAATGGCCGGCAGGCCGCCGGTGTGGTCGAAATGCAGATGGCTGATGAAGATCGCGCGGATTTGGTTGAGCGAGATACCCGCTGCCGCCAGCCGCTCCGCTGTTCCGTCGCCACTATCGATCAGATAGGCATCCTTGCCGCGCAAAAGCACATTGGCCGGCTGGGAGCGGGTGGCACTGGGAATCGGCCCGCCCTGGGTGCCAAGCGTGATGAACTCGTCAGGCGGCGGGGAAGGCGAGGCCGCAAGTGCCTGGCCAAACAGCAGCGCTGCGGCAAGGAGCCCGAGACCGGCCTCTCTTCCCCGCCTTGCCATGATCAGAACTTCCAGTTCACGCGCACGCCATAGGTCCGCGGCGCACCGGTGACGACGGTCCCCGTCGAACCGACATTGTAGAACACCGCGGACTGTACGGTGCGCTCGTCTTCGATATTGCGGACATAGGCAGCCACCGACCAGCGCGCATCCGCATCCTGCAGAATGAGCTGGGCATTGCTCTGCCAGTTCGCATTCACATGCTCGTAGGACAGATATTCAAAGCCGACATAGCGTGAGGATTTGTACTGGGTATCGGCTTCCGCGACGAGCTGGTAGTCGCCGATCGGGAAGATCTGTTGCACGCCGAGATTGATCGTCCATTTGGGTGAGAGATAGGACGGCTTGCCCGAGCAATTTATGTCGTAAAGCCCCGGATTGCCTGCATTCGGCGAATAAGGGCAGCCGGTGATCGGCGGCAGGCCGACGCTGGGCTGGTTGTAGACGAAGCTGTCATAGCTGGCGTCGAGATACTGCACGTCCGCGGTCAGCAGCGTGTTCTCGGTTGCCAGCGCCTGCGCGCTGATCTCCACGCCCTGATTGGTGGATTTGCCGACATTGTCGGTGAACTGGCCCTGATTGCCGTTAGCGTCGATGCCGGTGTGGTTGACCTGAAGATTGCGATATTTCCACAGGAACGCTTCGATATTGAGCTGCAGCCTGTTGTCGAAGAACCGGTTCTTCATGCCCAGCGTGTAAGCGTCGATATATTCGGGCTGGAAGGTTTCGTGGCCTGCCGAAAGCGCGAAGCCGCCCGAGCGATAACCGGTGTCGTAGGAGAGATAGAGCAGCGAGCGCGGCGCCACATCATATTCCGCACCCAGATGATAGGTGTCGTAATATTTTCCGAGGGTCGTGTTCACCGGTGTCGGCGCATTGATGAGGATGGCGCCGGTCGCGCCCACGGGGCGGGCCTGTCCCGGCGGCGGCACCACGAAGGGCGGCGGCAATTGATCCGGTGAATCGGTCAAAGGCAGCAGCGGCACGGTCGGGCAGCTCGGAAAGCCCATCACGGTCACGGTGCATTGGTCGATAAGCACGTTGGCGACGCCGTTGAAGCGCTTGTCGTCCTTGGTCCAGCGCAGGCCGCCGATCAGCCGGAAATCGTCGGTGATGTTGGCCGTTACCCGACCGAACAGCGCATAGGATGTCGTATCGGATTTGAAGGTCTGGTAGGCGTTCAGCGCCTGCTGGGCGAAGGTGTAATTGCCGTCGACGGATTCGTCGAAATAATAGGCGCCGATCAGGTAGTCGAAGATCGAGATGCGTTCGCCCGCCCAGCGCGCTTCCAGGCTGGTCTGGTCGTCGGCTTCCTGGCTGTAGCCATAAAATGCCGGCACCGCGAAAATATTGTCCAGCTTGGCATGCCGCCATGCCGGTATCACGGTCAGCGTGCCGGCGCTGGTGCGCCATTCGATATGGCCTTCGGTGCCGTAATAATCATTGTTTTCGTAGATGCCGGTTTGCAGCGGCGTCAGCGTGCGGCCGGGCAGCCCGGCATAGAGCGTCTGGCGATAGGCTTGCGAGGCCGGTGAGAACAGGCCGGTGCCATGGCCGAGCCCCGAGGGCACGAAGGTGTAGCCGCCCGAGAACGGGTTGAAGGCGAAGTTGCCCGCATAGCTCGAGCCGGGGCCCTTGCCGCCGGTGTGGGAATAATCCGCGGCCACGCGCACGGTCAGATCGGGCGTCACATCGGCCAGAAGCTGTACGCGGCCGGCCTGATTCACTTCGTCCGATGTGCCGTCGGAGAGGTAGCCGTCACGATTGACGATATTGCCGGAAGCCCGCAGCGCCACCTTGTCGCCGAGCGGAATGTTCACCGCGCCCTCGACGCTGGCGGCGTTGTAATTTCCGTAGCTCGCTGTGACGTTGCCCGAAAACTCTCCAAGCTTGGGCAGATTCGGCAGAACGTTGATCGCGCCGCCCGTGGCGTTGCGGCCATAGAGCGTGCCCTGCGGTCCCTTCAGCACCTCGACGCGTTGGAGGTCGTAGAACATGCCGGCGGTCGAGGTCGGACGGCCGAGATAAACGTCATCATAGTTGAAGGCGATTGCGGGATCGCTGTAGCCGTTGACGGTGAAATTGCCGACACCGCGCACGAAGTAGATGTTGCTGGGACCGCCATTCTCCTGAACCGTCAGCGAAGGGACAAGCGATTGCAGCCCGGCCGCGGTCGAGATCCCATGCTCGACCAGCTGGTCGGCGCTGACCGTATCCATGGCAAGGCCGGCCTTCTGGAAATCCTGCGTCGTACGCTGGGCGGTGACCGTCACCTCTTCGAGGCCGTTGCTTTGTTGAGCCATTGCAAGGCCTGGTAGCAGGCCGGCAGCCAGCATCGTGCTCGCGAGAAGCAGATTGCGCATAGTGTCCCTCCCCTTCGCGCGGACGGATTGCAGCCCACGTCCGCTTTCTGTGGACGGAGAAGAACGCCGGGCTTGCTATAAGTAAAATTGTTTGTTTTTATGGTGTCGCAATAGTTTTACTTATGCGTGAGGGTCATGCGCTTCAAGGGACTGGATCTCAATCTGATGGTCGCTCTCGACGTGCTGCTGGAAGAGCGCAACGTCTCGCGCGCGGCCAGACGGCTTCACGTCACCCAGCCCGCCATGAGCGCGGCGCTAGGCCGGCTGCGTGCCTTTTTCCATGACGATATTCTCGTCACCCACGGCAAGCGGATGATCCCGACTTCGACAGGCGAAAGCCTTGGGCCGCTGGTCAAGAGCATTCTCGCAGAGGTCGATGTTCTGGTCTCGACCGCAACGATGTTCGATCCGGCGCACTCGCAGCGCACCTTCCGCATCGCCGCCTCGGACTACATCACGACCGTGCTGCTCACCCCACTGGTCGCGGCTCTCGAGCGTTCTGCGCCGGGCGTCAGCCTTGAGATCCGTCTGACCTCGGAGCAATCGGTGCCGCAGCTCGATCGTGGGGACATCGATCTGCTGTTCACGCCGACGCAATACATCTCCGGCGATCACCCCGCCGATCTGATCTTCGAAGAAGATCATGTGGTGGTTGGCTGGAAGAAAAATCCGGTCTTCCGCCGCAAGCTGGATGAGGCGGCCTTTTTCGAGGCGGGTCATGTGGCGGTTCTGATCGGCGGCGATCGCGGGCCGTCCTTTGCCGAGCGCCAGTTGCGCGAAATGGGCCGCAAGCGCCGCGTCGAGCTGGTGGCCCCCTCCTTTCTGGAAGTGCCATGGCTGCTCGTGCGCTCGCAACGTCTGGCCGTGATGCATCGGCGGCTGGCGGAGGTCATGGTGCCGGCGCTGCCGCTGGCCATGGCGCCGATGCCGTTCGCATTCCCGCCCATGCGCGAAATGATGCAGTATCACAAGGCCCGCCAGGTCGATGCCGGGCTGACTTGGCTCAGGTCCGAAGCTAGGAAACTTGCCGCGCAACTATAAGGGCGCATGATACGCTTCTATAAAAACAATAACTTTTACAAATACCGTCGGCGCCCCTACCCATGGAATTCAAACATGGCAGCACGGCGCGTGCGCCAGGGATCAGGGAGCGGCGATATGCGCGAAGCCGAACGGGCGCTTTGAACGCGGCACATATTCTGATTGTCGGCGGCGGCATCGGAGGGCTGACCTCGGCCATTGCCCTCAGGGCGCGCGGTTTCACGGTCGACGTGGTGGAGCGCGATCCGAACTGGTCGGTCTATGGGGTCGGCATCATCCAGCAGGCCAACGTCATCCGCGCCATGTCGCAGCTGGGTCTGCTCGGCGATTATCTCGAGGCCGGTTTTGGCTTCGATCAGGTCGACATCTATGCGCCGAACGGCCAGAAGCTCGCCAGCGTACCTTCGCCCAAGCCCTCGAATGACTATCCCGCCAATGTCGGGATCGGCCGGCGCGCCCTCCACAAGATCCTGGGCGATCGCGCCAATGGGGCGGGCGCGCAAATTCGTCTCGGCGTCACGGTCACGCAATTCGATGAGCGGCCGGGAAGCCTTCATGCGCGCTTTTCCGACGGCAGTGAGGGGGACTACGACCTGGCAATCGGTGCCGACGGCGTCTATTCGGATACCCGCAGGGCAATCCTGCCCGATGCGCCGCAGCCGGAATTCACCGGTCAAGGCGTGTGGCGTTACAATTTCGCCCGGCCGGATTCCGTCACCTGCCTTCACGCCTATGAAGGCCGGACCGGCATCGGCCTCGTGCCGCTCTCGCACGATCTCATGTACATGTATGTGACGACGCCGGAACCCGGCAATCCGCATTATCCGCGAGAGGGGCTGGCGGCGTCGATGCGCAGCAAGCTGGCGTCCGCCCCGTCCACACTGGCGCCCTATGTGGACGAGATCACAGACGATGCCGCTGTCGTCTACAAGCCGCTCGAATGGCTGCTGCTGACAGGCGATTGGCACTGCGGTCGTGTCGTTTTGCTCGGCGACGCCGTCCACGCGACCACGCCGCATCTGGGGCAGGGTGCGGGCATGGCAATCGAGGATTCTCTGGTTTTGGCCGAAGAACTGGCACGTGCCCCAAGCCCGGAGGCAGCCTTCAAGGCCTATCGCGCACGCCGCTTCGAGCGCTGCAAATTTGTGGTCGAGCGCTCCAAGGCAATCTGCGATGCCCAGCTCGGCAAGGGACCGGCCGTCAACCAGGCCGAAGAGACAGCACGCATGTCCGCCACGCTGTCCGCACCGTTTTAACAGGAGGCCGCAATGGCTAGGGTTACAGATATTCGCTACGTCGGTTATGGCGTTCCCGATCTCGCCGCCGAACGCGAATTCTACGGCCGCAAATGGGGACTGAAGGAAGTCGCACAGCGCGACGGTCTTGTCTATTTCGCCGCCGAGGGACATGACGAACTCTTTATCGTGCGCCTGCGCGCGTCGGACGATCGCCGCATCGATGTCATCGCCCTTGCGGCCGATACCCGAGCCGATGTCGATGCGCTCCATGCCAGGGTTGTGGAAGCCGGTTGCAAGATTGTCTTTCAGCCGCAATCGCTGAAGACACTCGGCGGCGGCTATGGCTTCCGTTTCTTCAGCAAGGACGGCTTGCCGTTCGAGATTTCGAGCGATGTCGAACGCGGCACCGCACGCGCCCTCAAGAAAGGCGAGGCGATTCCGGAGAAGATCAGCCATATCGTGCTGCATTCGCCGGACCACAAGGCGACGGTGCAGTTCTTCATCGATGTCCTCGGCTTCCGCCTCAGCGACTGGCTCGGCGATTTCATGGCCTTCCTGCGCTGCAACGAATGGCATCACCGCGTTGCAATCCTGCCCGGCCCGCCTTGCCTCAATCATGTGGCCTATGACGTCGCCAGCGTGGACGAACTGATGCGCGGTATCGCCAAGCTCAAGCGCGAAAACGTCGATATTGCATGGGGGCCGGGCCGCCACACGGCCGGCAACAACACGTTCAGCTATTTCGTCACGCCCAACGGCTTCGTTGTCGAGTACACGTCGGACCTCGAGCGTGTGGACGATGCGCAGTGGCAACCGACGGTGTACGTGCCGCGTCCCGACATCATGGATCAGTGGGGGATCGGGGTTGGCAGTCCGCAAACCATGCCGCATCCGGAAGCGGATCAGGGCCTGTTCCAGCCGGCAGGGGTGTGACGATGGCTTTGTTCGAGTATTTCCCCAACAATTATGTCTGGAATCTGTCGCTTGCGATCGCGCTCGGCAGCGGTGCGCAGATCGGCGAACTCATGGACATGTGCATGCCGCTCAAGGAGGCGGCCGCGCGGGGCGAGGATGCCGGCACCGCACAGTTCATGGCCGAATGGGTCAAGGTCGCGGACAATCTGATCGGCTTGGCCGGAGAGGACGAAGCACGTGGCCGGAATTTCTCCGCCAGCACCAAGCTTCAGCGCGCGGCGCTCTATCTGCTGACGGCGGAGCGCATGCAGGGTCATGGCCATCCCGGCCGCCAGCAGACCTATGCCAAGGCACAAACCGCCTTCCAGCATGCAATGGTGATCGGCAGGGAGAATTGCACGCGCGTCGAGATTCCGTATGGCGATGTCGCGCTGCCCGCACTCTTCACCAGGGCCGCGAATGTGGAGGGGCCCGCGCCCTGCGTGCTCTATGTCAACGGCCTCGATAGCTGCAAGGAACTGCTCTACTGGTCCAGGCTGCCGCATGCCCTGGCGCGTCGCGGGATTTCCACGCTTTGTATCGATCAGCCGGGAACGGGCGAGGCGATCCGCCTGCTCGATCTGCCCGCCACACCGTATAGCGAACGTTGGGCCACACCGGCCTATGATTATCTGGCCGCCCGCGATGATGTCGATGCCGGCCGCGTCGGCATGGTCGGGATTTCCCTGGGCGGTCATTTCACGCCGCGCGCCGTCGCCTTCGAGCCGCGCTTTGCCAGCGCCGCCGTCTGGGGTGCCAATCACAACTGGGCCGAAGTGCAGCAGCGCCGCCTGAAGCGGGAGGGCGAAAATCCCGTCCCGCATTACTGGAACCACGTCATGTGGGTGTTCGGTGCAAAGGATATGGACGACTTCCTCGAGAAATCGGCCGACATGAACCTCAACGGCATCCTGGATCGCATCAAGGTGCCGTTCCTCGTCACCCATGGTGCGCGCGACCGCCAGATCGCGCTCGACTACGCGCATCAGACCCATGATCAGCTCGTCAATTCGCCCCACCGCGAATTGAAAATCTTCACGGAGCGCGAGGGCGGCGTCGAGCATGTCGGCGCCGACAATATGGCCTTCGGCCGCGATTATATCGCCGACTGGTTCGCCGAAACGCTGGGAGGACACACCGCATGACCACCGCACCGTTCCGCCGCATCGTCACCGGCCACAATGAGAAGGGGCAGGCGGTCATCCTCGAAGATGCGCCGCCACACCGCGTCCAGCGCATCGGCGGCGAGACCGGGCCATGGTTCTATGAGGTCTGGAATACGCGCGAGACGCCAGCCCTGATCGACAGCGCATCGGGCGAGCCACCCGAAGACAGGATCACGCTGGCGCCGCCGAAAAATGGTACCCGCATCCGTGTCCTCGATATCCCGCCGGACGATGCCAGCCTCGCCGAGACGACGGCCGAGCAGGCGCGTGCGCATTTCGCCGAAGTCGGTGCCGCCGGTGCCTCCTCGCATGGCGCCAGCGGCAGCCGTCACGCCCATATGCACCGCACGGAAACCGTCGATTACGGCATCGTGCTCGAAGGGGAAATCACGCTCATCATGGATGAGGGGGAAACGGTGGTGCGTGCCGGCGACATCGTCGTCCAGCGCGGGACCAATCATGGTTGGGCCAACCGCACGGACAGGAACTGCCGCATCGCCTTCATCCTGATCGACGGCACATTCGCCCCCGATCTTGCGCAATCGTAGAGGCAAAAATGCGACTGGCGAGTGTCAAGGACGGCACGGCGGATGGCAGCCTGGCCGTGGTTTCCCGGGACGGCCGGGACTGCGTGTCCGCAGCATCGATTGCTTTGACGCTGCAGGCTGCACTCGACAATTGGACGGCTTGCGAGGCGCCATTGCGGGCGCTTTCGGACGCGCTCGAAGCCGGCCGCGCGCAGTCGAGAACGCCGTTCGATCCGGCCATGGCGATGGCGCCGCTGCCGCGAGCCTGGCAGTGGCTGGATGCGTCCGCCTTTCCGAACCACGGCGCCCTGATGCAGAAGGCGTTCAACCATCCGCCGCTCGAGACCGATCCGCCGCTGATGTATCAGGGGCTGTCGCATCGCTTTCTTTCGGCCACGGAGGATGTCCGGTTTCCGTCCGAAGCCGATGGCATAGATTTCGAAGGCGAGTTCGGGATCATGACCGACGCCGTTGCGATGGGGACCAAGGCACGCGATGCCCGCCAGCCACATCCGGCTGGTCGTCCAGATCAATGATTGGTCGTTGCGCGGTCTTGCGGCGCGGGAGATGAAGACCGGCTTCGGCTGGATCCATGCCAAGACGGCCTGCAGCATGGCGCCGCTGGCCATCACGCCCGACGAATTGGACGCTGCATGGCAGGAGGCGCGGGTTACGGCCAATCTGCGGGTCAGGCGCGGCGATGCACTCTTCGGCGATGTTGCGGCGACCGAGATGGAATTCGGCTTTGACGAGCTCATCGCCCATGGCGCCTATTCGCGCGACCTCTGTGCGGGCACAGTCATCGGTTCGGGCACCGTCTCGAACCGCGATTATGAGCGCAGCGGCTCGTGTTGCATTGCGGAGCGCCGCGCCATCGAGGCAATCGCGGCAGGAACCTCGACTACCGGCTTTCTGTGCTTCGGTGAACGAGTCCGGATGGATGCTCACACCGCAAATCAGACAGCTCTCTTCGGCATTATGGATCAGAAGGTCGCTCAGGCGTAATTCCCGTGCGCTCCAATATGGCGACTTTGCTTTACGCGATCAGCCCAAGCTGGCGAGCCGTTCGGAACGGCAGGGCGCTGGCATATGGTAGCTCAAGGTACAGCTTGGTTGATTGCCTTGTGACGCTCTTCGAGGGCGGCAATGATCTCCACGTGTCTTTTTCGCGTTAAGTGGTATCCGAACAAAAAGATCGGGGCGATGGCCACGAAGGCCGCTGGAAGCGGCCCCGAAATCAGGCCCAGCCTGTCGATCACGTCGGCCGGAATTGCGGCACTCGCCCCCTGCGCGGCGAGGTGGGTCGGAAATCCGATCGCATCGAGCGCAACGCCCGCAATCAGTCCGCCCAGCCCTGACGCCCCCTTGTAGGCCAGGGTCAGGCCAGAGAAGAACAGACCCTCGCGACGCACGCCGAAGAGCCATTCGTGCTCGTCGGCCGCGTCGGCCATCATCGATTGGAATGCTACGCCACCGATCATGATCGCCGTCCCATAGAAGAGGCCGTTTACGAACAGGACAGCCGTGGCGACGTCAGGGGACAAGGGTGCCGGTCCGTAAAGCTGGAGCAGCGGTGGCCAGATCAGGAATACCGCAATCGCCAGCATGCAGGCGATCTCCAGCGACCGCTTTTCAATATAGCGCAGCGCGAACGCGCTGATCGGTGCACCGAACAACGGCCCCAGTGCCGTGCTCAGCAATACCAGCTGAATTGCAACGGAGCCGAGCTTCCAGAAGTAACGGCTGGCGTAGAGGGCGAGCGAGACGTAAGCCGAATAGGCGAGAAAGTAGATCACCAATGTTGCGAACAGGACAAGAAACGAACGGTTGCGCGAAAGCTCGATCATTTCACGCTTGAAGCCGGCAAGAAACGAGGACTGCCCGGCCGGCGGGGCATGCAGCCGTGGCAGCGCCCGGCGCACCGCACCAATCGCAATCAGGCAACTTGCGGCGATCAAGACTGCGTATGTCCACGCGAATGGAACGTAATTCTGCCGCGAGAGCAGCCCGTTGGGACCCGCCATGAAAACGCCCAACCCGAGCACCACGCCGCAAAGCACGCCCGCATTCTGGAACGTCAGGCGAAATGAGACGATGCTCGCGCGCTCCCGATAGTCGTCGGTGATCTCCGCCCCGACTGCGGTGAAGGGCAACACGAACAAGGAGAGCGACAGACGCAGGACGACAAGGCTGACAGTGACATAGAGAAACTGCGCAGCGCCGGTCAGCGATGCCGGCATGGAGAAGAGCACACCGAAGGCGCAGGAAAACGGAATGAGGCTCAAGGCCATGAAAGGCACGCGCCGGCCCCAACGGGTCTTCAACCGATCGCTTGCCAATCCGATCGCTGGGTCTGCCACGCCATCGACCAGGAGGGCGATCATTGTCGCCATTCCGGCCATGGTGCCCGACATGCCGCACACGGCGGTCAGGTAGAACAGCAGGAAGAAGCCCAAGCCGGCCGCGACGAGGCCATCAGCCAGCGAACCGACGCCGTACTGCGCCTTGAGCCCCCAGGAAAGAGGAACGCTGCGCGCCGCGCTGGTGGCGGCTTCGAAGCGAGAGGAAATCAATTGTTCAGCCACGGGCGGTTCCTTCGCGCAAAGCAGTTGACCTCGGCGCATCCGTGCGATCGGACCACGGCGCGCTCATGTCCAATTCTACGGTTTCCAACAGGCGGACGATCTGCCGCGCGGCTTTGGCGCCGGCCGCGTTGGCGCAGCTCTGCTTAAGCCCGTGCTGGCCTTGGCTCATCGTGGTCGCCGCCCTGCGCCACGCTCGTCTTTTTTCGGCTCCAGCCGTGCGGCCCTGAGTGCAGCCCGGCGAACCTTGCCGGCCTCGTCACGCAAGGGAACTGACGAGAATTCGACACTCCTGGGCAGCTTGTATCGCGTGAGCTTGTCGGACAGGAAATCGAGAAGACGGGCTTCGTCCAGATCCGCCCCGGCGACAAGCTGGACGATAGCATGCACGCTCGCGCCCCATTCCTCGTCCGGCAGGCCGATTACGGCGCTGCTTCGCACCAACGGATGCGCTTCGATAGCGGCTTCGACTTCGGCCGGATAGATGTTCGCACCACCCGATATGATCAGGTCATTGCGGCGGTCAGACAGATAAAGATAGCCGTCCTCGTCGACGCAACCGAGATCGCCCGGTGTCTCCCACTCACCAATGCGCCTGGGCGAACTCCCAATATAGTGATAGGTCGAACCGGGCCCGCCTTCAGGCCGCCAGTAGATATCGCCCACCACGTTGGGGGGGCACTCGCGACCTTCGGCATCGAGAATCTTCAGCTCGTATCCGTCGCGTGGACGCCCCACCGAGCCGCGGTGCGCGAGCCAATCCGTGCCCGAGATCATGGTCGAGCCGGTTGCTTCGGTTGTGCCGTAATATTCCCAGACCCGATCGCCGCCAAGCCAACCGATCCAGGCGTCCTTGAGCCAGTCAGAGCAAGGCGCCGCCATGTGCAGCATGAGACGCAGGCTCGGCAGGGTGAAGCCAGAAAGCACGTCCGGGCCCAAACGCCAGATCCTGTGCATCATCGTGGGCACCATCGTGACCCAGTTCACGCCATGCGCCTCAATCAGCTCAAGCGCGCGCAACGGGTCGAAGCGCCCCATCTCGACGATCGTCGCGCCCACGAACAGGCCCATCGTGATGCAGTGGAATGGTGCGTTGTGATAGAGCGGCCCCGGATTGAGAATTACATCGTGCGGTCTCTGAAGCAGAAACCCTTCGGCGGGGTCCCACCGCGATGGCATTGCATCCACGATGACCTTGGGGCGCCCGGTTGAGCCGCCGCTCGTCATCGCCTTCCAGTGATGCGACACAGTTTCGGGCAGTGCATCGGTCGAGTATGCGGCGTGTTGAGATGTCCCCTGTTCGATGAAGGGAATCCCGGCAGCGGGCGGCGTACCTATGAAGATTTTGGGGCGGACCATCTCCAGAATGGCTTCCATTTCCGGCTTGGCGAGCTTGGCGGAGACCACGTTGGGAATCGCACCCAGCTTCCACACGGCGAAGATCGTCTCGTAGAACTCGGAGCCGTTCGGGAGCGCGATGGTGACGAAGTCGTTGTGACAGACCCCTTGTGCGCGGAGCATGCGCGCCCGCTGATTGGCGCGCGCGTCAAGCTCCCCAAACGTAATCCGGCAGTCATCGCAGATCAGCGAAATTCGCTGAGCGGATTGGTGTGCGTGGTAAGCCAGAATTGAGCCGAGCGGGACGCCCTTATGTGGCATGGCGGAAACTTCTCGCTGAAATCTCTCCCGCTACGCTCGGCAAGCGCATATCCGGGGAGATCGATGGGTGGACGGGTGAACGCAGGATCACCGTGTTTTGACGGGTGTCTGGGCAATCAACTGTGGCTTCAAGCGCACGCGCCGGCGGGCACGGGGCCGCTTTGTCCGGCACGCGCCGCGATCCGTAGAACAATGCAGAGGTCACCAGTCACAGCATGCCGCAGCGGGCATGCCTTGCGGCTTGCTTCTGTTTCAACCTGATCTCCCACTAGTTGTTTTTGCGGCCATGCTTTTCCTGCCGAGTACCGACCCATGAGCGGCGTCCGGGGGGCGGAATGCCATGACGCTTTTGACAAAAGGATTTTTCCGAAGTGACCAATATGGTAGCCTTCGATAGCGGGACGCCACGGCCTTGTGAGCTCGGTAGGATTGGGTTGGAGGAAACGATGGTCATGGAGGATAGCCTCGAGTGGCCAACGGCATCAGAGCCGGACGTTGCGAGATCACCGGCGCCATCGCGGGGCCTGGATGGAATAGCCGTCAAAAATCTTCTTGGCGGCGCGGTCCTGAAGGGCTGCGATCCCGCCAGGCTGATGGAAGAGGCCGGCATCGACCCGTCGATCTATGGCAATGCTGGTGCCGCGATCGACGGACGATCCTACTTCCGCCTTGTTCAGCAAATTCAGGTTGCGCTCGACGATGCCTTTATCGGGTTTCTCGCCGAAGGATGCCGGCTCGCACTGGAGAAGGAACGAACCCGTTCATATCTTCATTGCAGCACGCTCGGCGAAGCGCTTCGGGTAAGCATCAGGTTCACCCAAGCTCTATCGGCGGATATCGGCCCCCGGCTCGTTGAGGAGGACCATCTTGGCGTCAAGCATATCTGCACCTATCAGACGATTGAAGGGCTCGACCGCGACATCTTCGTCTGGTTTCGCTTCGTCTGGATCTATCACCTCTTCAGCTGGCTCATCGGCCGGCCGCTAAAATTGCGCAAGATCTTTGTTCGAGGCCGGAGGCCAACACAGATCAACGGTTTCGAACGCTTCGCGCTGTTCCACGCGCCCGTAGAGTTCGAAGCACCTTTCGACGCGCTTCTCTATGACCGCAAGGATCTGCACGTGAATCTCGTGCACGGAAGCCTCAGCGAATATGAGGAATACAATGCCAGCGTTCCCGACTGGTTCGCGACGCCGAGCGGCGCCCTGACCTGGCGCGGACGGACCGAGCAGTCACTGATCCAGTCGCAACGATGCGGTGACTGGTCGGCACCGATTGACGATGTCGCCCAACGGTTGCGCAGCAATCCCCGCCGCCTGCGCCGAGATCTTGCGCGCGAAGGCGAAACGTTCCAGCAAATCAGGATGCGGCTGCGCGGCGAGCTGGCCGGAGCGTTCCTGCTCGCGACCGACATTCCCATTACGGTTGTCGGTTACAAGCTCGGTTTCATTGAACCTGGAAGCTTCACGAGAAATTTCATCGGCTGGTCCGGCATGACCCCTTCAGAATATCGTCGCCGATACAAGTCGGACAGCACGCGCGTGGCGGTGGCGACCACGCTGCTCACAGAGCGAAGCGGGCCATAGCGATCGGGCGCGGCCTGGTCATTCAGGTGAAATCTTCGGTGTCAGCGCGGATAATGTCTTTTCCCGTACCCGGGTCCAGTCATCATCACTGGCAAGCGGTGGGCAGCGTCGACTGCGCTCCAGAGGGGATGGACCGCCAAGGTAGTTTGTGCGGCAGCTCCAGACCATAAATAGCACCACGCGCCTCCTGCCAACCGCACGAAGGCGGCTTGCGATCGGCCGCTGAACGAAGGGAGAGGACGATGGCAGCACAATCGACAGGATACGGCGTGCCTGAAAATGCTCCCGAGGAGGTTGGCCTTGCGCCGGAAACCCTGTCCCGGATCCGTCAGACGCTGCAGTGCTACATTGATGAGGGCGTGGTCCCCTGCGCCCAGACGATCGTGTTTCGACACGGCAAAGTCGTTTTCTCGGAAACGCATGGTTGGAGTTCGGTCGAAAAGCGCGTGCCGTTGCAGCCCGACGCGATCTTCCGGCTCTATTCGATGACCAAGCCGGTGGTTGGCGTGGCAATGATGATGTTGCATCAGGCCGGCCAAGTAGATCTGCACGACCCGGTCTCGGCATATCTGCCGGAATTTTCCGAAATGCAGGTCCTTCTCGGCACCGAGCTGGTCGCGGCGGAGCGGCCGATAACGCTCCACGATCTCATGACCCATACGGCCGGGCTCGGGTATCACTTCCTGCTCGATGACGGAATCGCGGAGCAGTATCTGGCCGCCGGCCTGTTCGATAACTGGACCGTACAGCCCACCGGTATCTCGCTTGCCGCCTATGTCGAGAAACTGGCGTCGCTACCCCTGCGCTCCCATCCTGGAACGCAGTGGTGCTACAGCGAAGCGGTGAACGTGCTGGGCCGCGTGGTTGAAGTGGTGTCCGGCCAGAGGCTCGGAACGTTCGTGAAGCAACGGATCCTTGATCCTCTGGGAATGAACGATACCGACTTCTATGTGCGACCGCAAAACGCAAGCCGGCTTGTCGAGGTCTATGAAGTCGATCCGCGCGGACGGCTGTCTCCGATTTCGGATCGTCTTGGCTTTGATCATCCACCATCCGCCGATCTGGGTGGCTCCGGGCTGGTCGGAACGGCGGCAGACTATTTGCGCTTCGCACGGATGCTCCTGAACCGTGGCGAGCTGGACGGAGTTCGTATCCTCAACCCCGATATGGCGAAGCTGCTCGTTACCAATCATTTGGGGCCCGAATTCGGTGAACGGCCATTGCGTGCGATGCCGCAGGGGCTTTGGGCAGAACCTGGCGTGGGGCATGGCTATTGTGGGGTCGTGATAACCGATCCGGAGCTGCGCGGCATTCCCGGGTCGCCGGGCGAATATTCCTGGGCGGGTGCGGCCAACACCAATTTCTGGATCGATTTCCATGAGGATTTGATCGTTATCGTCATGAGCCAGGTCTTTCCCGGTGAATCCCGGGCGCGGGAGATCCACGACACGGTGAGAGCCCTTGTCTATAAGTCGATCCGCAAGGGCCGCGAGCAGGATCGCGCCCAGTAGGGTCAACCTGAGGGCGCATCGAGCCCGGATTGTCCGCAATGCCCGATGCCAGGTATTCTGAAGGTAACCAGACGACGTGCTGGAGCGCGACGGGCGATGCCGTATTTTGCCGAGCCGACCTACGATCCGCGCGTCATGGTTCGTCAAATAGATGGGGGTGTGCGTGACCGCAGTCGAGCCCAGAGCAATAGGACGGGTGGTCGACGCGGGCAACGGTGTCACCATCCACGTTCGCACGGTTGGAAGCGGCCGCCCGGTCCTCATGATCCCGTCGCTGGGCCGTGGCGTGGACGATTTCAACACCCTTGCGCGCCTGCTGGCGGTGCAGGGCTATATGAGCATCATGCCCGAACCCCGCGGCATAGGCGGATCCTCCGGGCCGGCGCCGACCGACCTGTTCGACCTTGCGCAAGACAACGCCTCGGTATTGGCCGAGTTGTGTCATGGCCCGGTTGATGTCGTTGGGCACGCCTTTGGGAACCGCGTGGCCCGGGCCTTGGCGACCCTTGATCCGGGAAGGATCGGCCGTCTGGCATTGCTGGCCGGAGGCGGAAAAACCGCCATGAGCAGCACGTTGCGCGCAGCCTTGATCGGCTCGGTGTCGCAGGGGCTCAAACCAGACGCGCAGCGCCTGAAGGATTTGAAGACTGCATTTTTCTTCCGGGATAATGATCCTGCTATCTGGCTGGAAGGGTGGTATCCGGCCGTCGCAGAGTTGCAGATGGCAGCAACCGCGCGAACCGATACTGCGCGGTGGTGGACAGCCGGACGTGCTCCTGTGTTGCTGGTGCAGGCGGAAGCGGACCCGATCGCTCCGGCCGGCAATGCCTCCGCCCTTGGCGCGGAGATTGGCGATCGCCTGACCCTGGTTAATCTGCGGAATGCCAGCCACGCGATCCTGCCAGAGCAGCCCGAGGCCGTTGCGGCACTGTTAGCGCGCTATTTTTCCGGCGACACGGACCGGGAAAGTCTGCAGCAGCTCACCGACAGCCTCATCGCGTAAAGGGCACTGTCGGGGCAGCCCGCCTGACTGAAGAGCCGGACGATGGCGTTGCCAGATCGGCCGGGTTCGAAGCAATTTGCGCTTTGGCGGGAGGACCTCAGGCGCCGGGCGCCTGAGGTCTGATGGATTCACGTCACTTAAGCCTGGGGCGACCCCGGGTTGGCTAGAAGTGATAGTGAAGCGTGAGGCCGTACATCCGAGGCAAGCCGAGTGAACCAGCGCGGGCGGGATAAGCACTGGGCGACATGTTTATATCGCTTATATAGCGCGTATCGAACGCGTTGAGAATCCATCCGGAGAGCGACCAGTTCCCATCCAATGTGCTGACGGAGACAGACGTGTTCAGCACCCCGTAAGCGTTCCGCGTGTCCAGCGCATCGTTGTAGATGTCGAAATAAACCTTGCTTTGCCATTTGTAGTCGGCGTGCGCTGTCATCATCAGATTATCGGTGATCAGGAAGTTATATTCACCGGACATGCTGAACTGCCATTTCGGCGCCTGAGTCATCCGGTTTCCGTCCAGATTCTGATTGCCCAGCTCCGGGAAAATCGGATCGATGCTGAAAAACTGGCCGTATGTTGCATAAAGGCGCGTGGCCGATCCCGACAGCTTCAGCCCGGGATAAGGGATGGCTTCGAATTCAAGTTCGATGCCCTTGATCGTGCCGGACGCTGCATTCTCAACCTTGGGGTATCGCACGCCGGTCTGCAAATTGGTTCTGAACACGGTTTGCTGGACGTTGGCGTAGGTGTCGTAGAAGCCGGTCAGATCGAAGTTCAGCCTTTTTTCGAAGAACGTCGATTTGGTGCCAACTTCGTAATTCCACACGGATTCAGGATTGAACACGTTTACCGGTTGCGAGACGTCACCGAGAGTGTTGAAGCCACCCGACTTAAATCCTTTGGACGCGCTCGCGTACACCAGAATGTCCTCCCTCGGCTTGTAGTCGAGGACGAAGCGGGGCGTGAAAGACTTCCAGGAATTCTTGGCATGGTTGATGGAGGGCGTTCCGAGGATATTTGCAGCCATATCGAACGACTTGTCGTCGATGGTATATCGTCCGCCAACCGTCGCGCGCAGGCTATTCGAGAAATTGTAACGGAACTGCGCATAGAGGGCGTAAGAGTCGAGCTTCTCGTTGGGATGGTAGACGAACGCGTTTGGGATTGTCGCCGTACTGAGGTACAGCGGTTCGCTCGAATTTCCGTGCATGTAGAACGCGCCGGCGACAATGTCGGCTCTGCTACCCAGATTGGCGGTCGCCGTAAGCTCCTGCGTAAATTGCTTCGAGTAAACGCCGATGAAAGGGAAGGAGTATAGATTCGCCGTCGTGAGGTCGACGTCCAGATCCGTCATCCGGATGTCGTGCTCGATGAAGCCCGTGGTGGACGTGATGGCCAAATTCGGCCCCACATCCCAGTGAGCGATGAGAGTGGATCTGAAGTCTTTGGCGTCGCGAAGGTTGCGATGGTCGAAATAGACGGTCAGATCTTGCAGATTGTTCTTGGGAAGGTTTAGCGCTTCGGCGAGCGTGGGCGTGTCCGGGCGAGCGCGACCGATGAGTATCGAGAATGCCGGATTGCTGTGATCCCAGGTGTTCTCGACGATCGCGCGAACGGTGAAGCTATCGGACAATTTTGCCAAAAGCGTGCCGCGAAACTCCGTAAGGTCCGTGTTGTTGTTGCGCGTGCCGAGGTAGGCGTTCTTCAGCCATCCATCCGCGTGATCCGTCTCAAACGCCACGCGAGCCAATAGACGATCGGATACGAGTGGCACATTTACGAAGCCCTTTACACCGACATGGGAATAATTCCCGGTGGTGGCAGACAGTGCGCCTTCGAACTTGTCCGTCGGACTATTGCTGTAGATGTTGATCGCACCGCCAAGTGCATTTCGGCCCTCGAACGTGCCTTGCGGGCCGCGGAGGACTTCGACTTGCCTGACGTCGAGAAACGACGTGTTCATCATGAACTGGTTCAGCAACGGAACACCGTCCACCGAGACGGTCACGCCCGATTGGCTGCCGATGTCCTGACCCGCTTGGCCGATACCTCGAATGGCGATGAACGTGTTCCCGGAGCGCGTTCCGTATTGCAAGCTGGGGGTGAGCTGGACGAGGTCGCGAACCTCCTTCACGCCCGCCTCCCGCAGCGTATCCCCGGATAGTGCCGTGATGGCGATCGGAACGCTTTGCAATCCCTCTGCGCGTTTTTCGGCTGTCACGACGACCGTTTCGATCGTGGTGTCGCCCGACGCGTTATTCGGATTGGCTGGCGCAGTTTGCTGAGATTGGCCGCTGGCGTTCGCCGGCGGTTGGCCTTGCGCCCATGCCCCCGCGGGGATAAGGCACCCGCCGAGCAACGCTGTGGCAATTAGGCCAAGGACGCGCGCAGCACTAGTCATCTGATGGCGTTTCATTTTCACCCCCCTGTCGTTTTCATTGACGTAGGCCGCGATCTGGTCGTCGGATCCCCAGTCTGCGCGGATTTACGGCGCCGCATCGAATGAACGGCAATGACACTTATGACGGCGCCTTTTGGCTGAAGTGACCAGGGATATGCCCAGCGGACGGCCTATGAGGCCCGTCGCTTGTTCGGCGGGGCGGTTGCGGCAGCGGCCTTGGATATCTCAGCCCGATCGACTTCGGGATGAAGGCAGGAATAACGTAAGTAGATGTCACCCGAACCGGGGGCCGGCCGAACCGAATGTCTTTGGGACGGTTCTATCCAGATCGCGCGCGCGGTATCGCTCTATTGCAATTTCAATTATAGCCATTCGGCGAGCGTGCCGCTCGGCGTCAAGGTGGTAGGAAAATGTCAGGCAAGATACGCAGCGACAAGTTGCAGTCCTCGAACGTCCCGGGCGAGGTCGCCGTCAGCATCTATCTGCCATCGGGATATAACAAGGCGCCCAAGCAGCGCTATCCCCTTATGCTTCTTTTGCATGGTGGCGATGGGAGCGAGCAGGATCTGTTGCGCTTTGCGCCCGTCATCGACGAAGCGGTGGCGCAAGGACGAATTCCGCCGCTCGTTGTAGCCATGCCAAGTGCGCGCCGTTCCTTGTATATGGATTTCAGAGACGGGTCCCAGCGATGGGAGAGTTTTATTGTTTCGGATCTTCTTCCACATCTGCGAAGAACGCTGGCCGTCTCAGAGGAACGTCAACATACGTTTGTCGGCGGATACTCAATGGGCGGGTTGGGTAGCTTGCGCCTTGCGTTCAAGCATCCGGATATCTTTGGCGCCGTGGCAAGCCTCGAGCCCGCGATTGCTCCCGTCTTGTCCTGGAGTGAGGTTGGTCCGCGCACCAAGTTCTGGAGACCGGAAGACTTTATCGAGACAATATTCGGTTCGCCAATCGACCTTGAGTTTTGGGCAGCGAACAATCCTGCCACCATGGCCCTGCGCGATCCAAACCGCTTGCTCGATGTCGGGATTTATCTCGAAGTTGGCGATCAGGATATGTTGTACCTTCATGAAGGTACTGAATTCCTGCATCGTATCTTGTTCGACGCTGGCGTTGGCCATGAATACAGGCTCGTACACGGAGCCGAGCATGTCGGGCCATCTTTGGAAGCGCGCATTGCGGATGCGATCGGGTTTATCGGCAGGCAGATCGCCCCTCCGGAATGGATCGATCAGAGGGTCATCGCGTTGCGCGCGATAATGGATGAGAAAAAGCGAAGTGCCGGACTGCCGGTCGAGGTCGTAGACCCGCGGCGAATCAGAGGGTCATGAGGTTCAATTGGAGCGGGCTTCAATCGCCTTGAATTGCGGCAGGCAGCAACGACGGTGCTGCCGGAGCAAATGCAGCCGATTGCAGAGTGAGGTGCGTAGGGCCAGCCAACGCATCGAACCGCGCGACGCGACGCCCATGACGTTGCGGTCGATGGTAGAGGCGCACGGCTAATCCCGTACGGGCTTGATCAGCAGTGCCGCGACGAAGACCAGCAGCGAGCCGGCCGCGGCCAGCCACAGCGTCCATTGCAGACCCCAGCTAGTGGCGATCGCGCCCGCCAGGATCGGCGCGCCGGTGCCGCCGACGAGTTCGCCGATCAGGGTGACGAACCCGATAGCCGTGCCGACGGCCGCCGCCGGCACACTCTCGGCCGGGATCAAAACAATCGCGAGCGCTGTGATCGCCTGCCCACCCTGCGTCAGGAACAGTATCCCCGCCAGGAGCCAAAGATTGGCATAGAGCGGATGGTAGAGAAGCGCGAGCGGCAAGGCCGTCGACAGCAGCGCCATGATCGCAAGAATCCTGCGGCGACCAAAGCGATCGGACAAGGTCGGCCCCAATATGCCCAGCAAGAAGCTGCCAAGGCCGGCAGCGCCCAACAGATAGCCTGCCACGCGTGGGTCGAGGTGCTCGACACGCGTGATGTAGAGCGGCGCGAAGGCGTTCTGCAGGAAGAGCCATGTCATGAAACCGGCGGCGGCGAGCGAGCACATCCAGATATTGCGATATTTGAAGATCGTGATCAGAGGAACACGCTCTGCTGGCTCTTTTCCGTGTGATCGCGCACTCTTATGGGGCTCACGGATGTAACGGGCGATCAGAACGGCCATGAGAAGCCCGGGCGCGCCCGCAAGGAAGAAGGCCGCACGCCATCCGGCATGCGCGGCAATCTGGGTCGTCAGAACCGGCGCAATGCCCAGCCCGATCAGCGCCGCCGCGCTGACCACGACGCCGACATTGCGGCCCCGACGCTTCGGGTTCGAGCTCTCCTCGACCAGCGCATTCGTGACCGACCAGCAGGGCCCCTCGGAGACACCCATCGCGGCTCTCACCGCGAAGAGCTGCCCGAAATTTCGGGCAAGCCCGGACAGACCGGACAGGAGAGAAAAGATCACGGTCAGCGGAACAAGAACAACCTTTCGCCCGACGCGATCGGAGATGGCCCCGAACAACAACGCCGAGACGGCCCAGCTGACCGCCATCGCCGAGGCCACAAGCCCCACCTGCTCATCGCTGAGCCTCAGGTCCGCCGCGATATACGGCATGAGATAGAGCTGGGACATACGGTCGAGAAAGACAATGCCCCAGGCGAAGAACATGATCGCGACCATGCAACTCTCGTAGCGACGGTCATCCAGAACATGGGTATCGCCCGCGCTATCGGCGGCTTTGATGTCGGCCATTTTCTAATCCTCAGAGGAGTGTTGTCCGGTCACGTGGCCGCTCAGAGCCGAGCCAGATCGAGCTTCAGCGGGCTTCGGAATGTGGAAGACGGCATCCAGTCCAAATTGTCTTCGACGCGCGCATATTCCGGGACCACCTTGTGGAATTCTTCCATTGCGATCTTCACCGCCATCCGGGCGATCATTGCGCCAAGGCAGGCATGCACACCACCACCGAAACCCAGATGCCCCCGCGGCCTGCGGGTAATGTCGTAGGTATCCGGATCGGGGAAGCGGCGCTCGTCGCGATTGCCGGAACCATAGGCGAGGCAGACGAAATCGCCCGCTCGGAGTGTCTGGCCATAGAGTTCGATATCGCTCACCAGGCAGCGCCGGAAACGCTGCGCCGATGTGTTGAAGCGCAGCGATTCCTCGAGCCCATCCCCGAGGAGCGCGGGGTCCGCCACGACGCGGCGGCGCACATCCGGATAATCGGCGAGGTTGAGCCCGAACATGGCCAGAAATCCGCCCAGGGACTCCACCCCGGCCATAATGAGCGTGGTGGTGGTCAACAGGACTTCCTGTTCGTCCAGCCTGTCGCCATCGATCTCCGCCGTGCTGAAATGCGAAATGAGATCGTTCTGCGGATGGGCGCGGCGTTCTGCGATGACACCGGCGGCATACTCGCGCATCCATTCATAGGCCGCGATATGCTCCGGCCCCTTGGCGCGCGTCACCGGATCGGATTGCACCATCAGGACGGCATTTCTGCGCACGACTTCTTCATCGCCAATCGGAAGGCCGAGCGCCGTGAACAACACCCGCGCCGTGAACTTGGCGTTGAAATCGGCAACGAAATCGAATGTGTCGCGATCGCGCAGCTCCGCGGCGATTTCCGCCGCAATCTGGCGGATGGGCTCGTTCAACCCTTCGAGACCACGCCGCGTGAAGGCGTGCTGGACCAGTCCGCGCAGGCGATCATGCCGCGGCGGATCGGTGGTGCCCAGCGTCGCTCCCGCACGGTTGGGCAGCTCGGTCATGAGATTGCCCTTGGCCGAGGAATAGGTCCGCCACTCGGTCAGAGCCGTGGAGATATCGCTATAGCGCGACAGCACCCACATCTGGGCATCCTCGCTCCAGAAGCAGGGATGTTCGTCGCGCAGAACCTTATAGGCCGCAAACGGATCGGCATCGATATCCGGGGCATAGGGATCGAAATGAAACATGCTGAACCTCTCATGCCGTCCGAGAGGGAGATGATCTCGCGACGCAAGCTGCTGTCTCTCTTCCGGGGTGGCAGATCGCCGACCCGCATCATGACTGCCTGATGGCAGGAGACACGCCGCCCCGCGTCCCGCGACGCGAGGCAGCGCTTTCTAGTCCCCCGCTAGAACTTGTACCGCAGTGTCAGGTACCATTCTCCAGGCGGATTGTAGGTACCGAACACGACGCCGCCAGCAACCTGCGGCTGCCCGGTGGTGATGTAGCGCTCGTCGGTGATGTTTGCGCCACCGACTGTGAGTTCGTAGCGATCCGTCGGCGACGCATACGTCACCGAGGCGTTGAGAAGATTGACGGCGGGCCGCGACAGCAGCGGCGTGTTCGCAACGTCGTTGTACATCTCGGAGATATATGTGTAGCCGACGAGGAAGCGCAGCTCCGCATCGTTGTGCAGCGTCAGGTCGTATTCCGGACTGAGGTTGACCTTCCACTTCGGCGTCTTGGGCAGCTTTGAGCCAGTCGTGCCGGCCGCACCTCCCAATATCTTCGTGTAATAGGCGTTCATATAGCCGACGCTTGCGTTCAGCTGAAACCCATCGCCCAGAATGGCATGCGTTTCGAGCTCTGCGCCGAAGATATTGGCGTCGCCTGCATTCTGTGTCACTGGCGACGTGCTGATCTGATAGGTCAGCTGGATATCCTTGTAGTCGCTGTAGAAGGTTGCAAGGTTCACCAGCAGGCGATGGTCGAGCCACTCCGACTTGAGACCGATTTCGTAGGTGATGTCCTTTTCAGGCCCGAATGTCGGCGCCTTCGAACCGACGGGCAGGGGCGCCGTCAACCGGGTCGTCCATCCGCCCGACTTGAAGCCCTTGGCATAGGAAAAATAGGCCATCACGTTGTCGTCGAAGTGATATTGGATGCCGGCGGTCGGCGTGAAGACGTAGAACCTCTCCTTGTTGGTTCCGATCGGATACACTTGATAATGATCGGCGGGGTTGGAGAAGCCCAAGGCCTGTTGGCACGTCAGAGTTGCCGGCGCCCCGATCAGAGCGGCCGAGGCGTTGTAAGGATAGCAGCCGGAAATCTTGTAGAAGAAGTCGTTCATGTCCTGCTGCCCGCCGATGAAGCTTTTGACATCGACCGAGTAACGCGCGCCGAGCGTGATCCCGATGGCGTCGGTCAGCTTGTAATCGGCATGCCCATAGACGGCATAAGACGAGGTATCCAGCGAATTGGGCCCATCGATCTGCAGCAGCCCGTCGCCAAAGGTCACGAAGTCGTGGATGTAGCCGCCTTCGTTGAAATAGTAGAGGCCGCCGACGTAGTTGAGCCGCGAGTTCGAAGGCCGATCCGATCGCCTGAAGTTCTTCCGAAACCTGATGCTGTCCCTCGTGGAAGTGCAACTCGAAGAACTGGATTGGCGAGCCGTCTGCGTCGAGGCCGCTTTTCCATTGCAGGCGCCGATAGCCGGTGATGGATTTCAGTTCCAGGTGGTTGGCGAGCTGGTAATCGACCGTCAGCGAGCCGCCGTAGGAGTCCATTTTGTCGAAGTTGGCGCCTGTGGCGTAGGTGGTGTCGATATTGCCCGTGTTCGTGACGGCCGAGCCATATAGCAGGCGGTTGCTCGCGGGATTGAGATTGGCCTGCCACAGCGGCGTGTTGACCACGCCACGAGATCCGCAAACCAGGGCGGCCGTTGGCGCGAATGGGATGCCCAGGAGACAGGCATTGTAGATCGCCCCGAAGACTGCGCTCGGCCCGCTTGTGATCGTGTTCAGCACTGTGCTGGCGGTCGAATCCTGATTGGTGTGGGTCCAATCCAAATCCAGCGAGATCTTCCAGCTGTCGCCCGGCTTCCAGACGATCTTCGAGCGTAGAACCTGTTCGTTCTGGTTGCCCTGCCGGCCGTCCCCGGTAGAATAATCGGGCGCGTGGAACGCCGTCACCGGGTCGCTGACGAAGCCAGCTGGCGAATGATACGGGATGCGCTTCTGGTAGCCGTCGCGCTGCTGCGACGAGAATGTGAAACTGGCCGCCAGGTCATTCGTGATCGGTATATCAACCGTGCCGGCGAAATCGTGGCGATTGAAGCTGCCGGCTGTCACCTCGACCTGGCCCTTGAAGACGTTGCCGGGCTCGCGTGTGACGATGCTGATCGCCCCGCCGATCGTATTGCGACCGAACAAGGTGCCTTGCGGCCCTTTCAGAATCTCGATGCGCTCGACATCCAGAAGGTTCTGGTTCGCGCCGACCGTCCGCGCGTAATAGACGCCATCGACATAAACGCCGACGCCTGGGTCGAGGTTGAAGGCGAAATCGTCCTGGCCGATGCCGCGGATCGACGCCGAGAGCACGGAATTCGATCCGGAAAACGGCGATCCCTGGTCAAGGTTGACGTTCGGCGTGAGATTGCTCAGCGCATGAATATCCCCGATGCCTTTGTCCTGCAGAGTCTGGGATGTGAAGGCCGTGATCGCGATCGGCACTTGCTGGACGTTTTGGGTCCGCTTTTCCGCCGTCACGACCACCGTTTCGAGGCCGCCCACTGCCTGTTGCGCAAGAGCCGGACCACTCGTGTTGACGTTCAAGAGAAGCGCAATGGGCGCCGCCGAAAGCAGCAGCCGCATGTTCTTGCCGTTTATGGACATTTTCTCCCCCTCTCCGCTGGCAGCGGTCTTATTTTTTCAGGCCAGACAAAGGCTTGTGGCTTTGTTTGCTTCCTTTACCGACCTTTCGAAAATTACATGTCTCCGCCTCAACGATTGCTGAGCCGTCACGGTGCGGACGATAGGGTTCAGTTGCTTCGGCGAGAATGGACGGAGCACTGGAAAATTTGGATAATTGCAATCCGATTTCGCGGTGCGCGCTTGGACAAAATTCAAGTGAGGGAGCGCAAGAGATGCTGCAACCACATGGTATTCCAAGCTTTTTTCTCTACGGCGAAGCGCCTCGGCAGATAGACGACCGCTTCCTGCACATTGAGGACTTAGACTATCGGAGCCGGCCGAGCGATTGGGAAATCCGCGCCCACGCACATAAAGGGCTGCATCATGTGTTCCACTTGACCACCGGCGGCGGTGAAGTGGTCGCTGAAGGCGCCCGCATCTCTCTTGCCGTCCCTTGCATTCTCCTGATCCCGGCCGGGTTCGTGCATGGATTCTTCTTCCTTCCGGAGACATCCGGGCGTGTGTTGACCGTTGCGGACAGTTTTTTCCACGAACTCAGTCTGCGCGAACCGGCGTTTGCATCTCTCTTTGATCGTCCGGAACAACTCGAGCTGGCGTCCAAATCTGTGGAGCGCCGTCTGAACGACGATCTCACGCAGTTGTCGCGCGAAGCCGTCTGGCATGCGCCGGGACATGCGGGAGCCGTCGAGGCCCATCTGATCAGCATTCTCGTCACCGCGCTTCGCCTGGCTCACCAGCAGGCGCAGTCCGAACTCGCCCGCCCCGGACCACAGCACAAATTGGTCGCGCAGTTTCGCGAAGCCGTCGAACGCCGCTACCGATCCGGATTTCCGATCGCAGCATATGCGGCAGATCTGGGCATCAGCGTCACGAACCTTCGCGCCGCTTGCGCAACCGTCACCGGATATTCGCCGCAACACCTCATCCACGATCGCCTTATGATCGAGGCCAAACGGCTTTTGCTCTATACAAACATGGCAGTGGCGGAAGTCGCCATCGCGCTCGGATTTGAGGACCCAGCCTATTTCTCGCGTTTCTTCTCCGAACGAGCCGGACGGTCGCCGCGCGAGTTCCGGAGAAAGCCGGAATCGTGAGGCTGCTCTCCCTCGGGTTTCTCAACCGATAAAGGGGCTTCTTCTGCGCGAACCTCCAAATGTATGTTACCATACAAGAAGGTGGCGCTCCACTCTTTGTTCCAGTCCTGAGCCGAGTGCGGCATAGCTGCAATCGTTTGACCCCACTGAGTGGGATGGGAATCGTGGGAGCATTGAAGGGACCGAGACACTCCGGTCTTGGCTGGACGCGTCCGGCGTATTGAAAGGACAGACAATTCGTGTAGGTATCGTGCCTCTGGAATCAGAATATGTTCATCACCAACCTTCCAAATATGTCATGTCCCGAACGGAAATAGCGGCGCCTTCACGTGCGGCGCAGCCGACTGCCACGAAGCGGCGGAGGCGGGCAGCGCTATCGCTCAACCCTGAGGCGCTCAATTCGATCGTCGGCGTTCATCTCCGCTTGGCCAATGTCGTGTTCTACCAGAGCTTTCTGGAAGCGGTCGCGCCCTTGGAAGTCAGCCAGCGGGAGACGGCCGCGCTCATCCTGGTGGGAGGAAACCCCGGCGCGTCGCAGATCGTTCTGGCCGAGTTTCTTGGCGTGAACCGGGCGTCGATGATGGAACTGGTCAATCGCCTCGAGGCCCGCGGGCTGCTGGAGCGCCGCGAGACCAAACGAGACAAGCGGCTGAAGGCGCTGCACCTGACGCGGAAGGGACGGTCCATGCTGACGGATATCAAGCGGCGCATCTCTCGCGACGAGCACCAAATTCTCAAGCGGTTTTCGATCACGGAGCAAAAGCAGCTCACGGCGCTACTGTCTCGCATCCACGAGAAATTCTAGGCAGGACGCCGGTTCGTCAGTGCGTCACCGCCAATGCAGCCTCATCGATCAGACGATGACATCGGGCCTGTGCGGCCTCCGCCGCATCCGGGTCGCCCTCGGCGATCGCCTCAACGACTTCGGTCGACGCCAGCGTAGACAATTCCTGCATGCGGGTGTCGGGCTCTTGATATTGATCGGGGGACGCGGCGCGTATGGTGTAGGCAGAAAAGCAGCGTGAGAACAGATGCAAGGCTGGAAGACATGCCGCGGCCGCAATATCCCGCTGCAGGCGAATCCAGAAGAAACCCGCCTGTTCGCCGTGCGTGCGCTGGAGATTCTCGAGGCTGCTACGAATTTCCGGCGTTACAATGCCGCGCTCCGCGGCCGCGCGGGCATGGATGCAATTGAGCATCCACACGAGGGCGTGCGTCTCGCCTAGCGGAAGGCGAAGCGCAAGAAGAGGCCCGTGAACCAGGCGGACGATCGCCTCGCTGCGCGGCGTGCGAAGGAACAGCCCGCCATTTCGGCCGCGCTGGATGTCGAGGACATCGAAATCCGCGATCAGCCGTATCGCTTGCGCCAATGTGCGCCGGTCGAGCCCGTATCGATCGGACAATTGCTGTATCGAGCCAAGATAGGCCCCATCTACGCAGCGTTCATGCGTGATTTCCCGGGCGAGCTGGGTCACCACCCGTGCGGCAAGCCGGTTTAAGTGGGCTCCCGCGGTTGCCAAAGGCAGCTTAATCTCCGCATCGTTGCGGCACGCGGCCAACGTCTCCATCACCAGCGAATAAGGCCCAAGGGCCGTCCATGGAAGTCTGCCGCCGACGAGGGATGCGCTCGCGCGCCTATCCGTTTCCGCGATGAGGCGCTGGGTCCGCGCGACATCGTCGGCAGTGGTGCCGATCCAGCGCAAATAGTTCGCCAGAAACGTCACCAGGCCCTGCCAATCTCCTTTGGATACCAGTAGACCGCCCGCCGGTCCTCGCCGCACCTTCCCGATGCCTCTCATTTCGAGGATACTCAGCGCTTGCCGCAAAACATTTCGGCCTACGCGGTAGCGCGCAAGAAGCTCCTTTTCGGAGCCGATCACGTGGCCGGCGCTCCATCCACGCTGCATCAGGTCGTCTTCGATACGCTCGGTCAATCGGGCGGCGCGATTCCGCTCGCCGAAGGGTTCACCGGCGATCAGGTCATACAACTCGGCTTGCAAAGTGTGTTCGGTCACTTGCGCCAGCAGTCTCTCTCTGGAGACACCGCTCCTCCCCCGCGATTGGCGATCCAACATTAACCGACCCCAATCGCCTTATTGTATGGCAATAATACAACAGATTTCGAGGAAACAAAAGGGCATAGGCAATTTAGTGCCCTTTTTTGTGGGGCCGCCGACTGCCACCCTCCGCGCCAGAACTCAGATGCCCTACGACAAGACGGGGCAATGAGGGAGCGAGGATTTGGGGCCCGTCGGGCCTATGGGGAGGCAGCAATGAACGTTCGTAGCACACTCATGACCGGCACGGTGGCAGTCGTCATCGCGCTTTCGGGCGCAGCGATTGGCTCATCGGCCCAGGCGCAGACGGGCGACAACCAAGCGGCCAGCGCGAAGAGCAGCAACACCTCGTCCGGCATCGAGGAAGTCGTCGTGACGGCCGAAAAGCGCAGTATGGACCTGCAAAAGACGTCTATCGCCGCGACCGTTCTCCAGGGCGACCAGCTCCAGAGCACTGGCGTCTTCCAGATGTCCGATCTGCAGAAGGCCTCTCCCTCTCTGTCCATTCAGGGCGCCGGGCTGACCCAGAACGTCAACATCCGTGGCATTGGTCTGGACAGCGGCTCGCCGCAGGTCGTGCCGGGTGTCGCTTCGTATCGTGACGGGTTGTGGGAACCGCCGATCGCGAACACCGACGCGTTCTACGATATTGCCAACGTGCAGGTCCTTCGCGGGCCGCAAGGCACATTCGTGGGTTCAAATTCGACCGGCGGCGCAATTTTCATTACGTCGAACAATCCGAATTTCGACGGCGTCCATGGCAATGTGCAGGTTCAGGGCGGAAACTATTCGGACTTCGGCGGGCAGGGCGTCGTGAATCTTCCGATTTCGGACGATTTCGCCGCCAGAATCGCCGTCAAAGGCGAAAGCCGCGATAGCTTCTATAAGCAGATCGGAACCTCGACGAGCCATCCCGGTTCGCTTGACGAACGGAACGGCCGGCTGGGTTTGCTTTGGCAGCCCAATGACGATCTGAAGATCCTCTTCAAGACCGAGATCAACGCCAAATCGACCGGCGGCTATGCGGATACGCCGGCGCCGACCACGACATATTACCCGTTCACGCCCAAGGACCCGTTCACGCTAAATTACGACACGAACACCAAGAACGACGAGTTGGGCATCCGCAATAGTCTGGAGATCAACTGGAACGTCTTCGGCGACGGAACGGTCTTAAGGTCCATCTCCGGTTACCAATATCTGCACGTCAGAAACACCTACGATACCGATGCGACGTCCCGGGATGTGCCGTTCATCACCATCGTGCCCGGCCCGCCGTTCCCGATTCCCTTCCAGCCGAAGCAGGTTGAGCACCAGTTGGTCATCGAGCGTCCGATCAGCCAGGAATTCAATCTGATCTCGCCCGATACCGGCCGGTTCAAATGGATTCTCGGCGCGTACTATCTTCACGATACGAGAAAGGTCATTAACACCAACCCGAGCGATGGAATTCCATCCGACCTCGTTGTCAATCTCTTCACGACGCTGCAAGCAGAGGCCGTGTTCGGGCAGGCAACCTACAATTTGACGCCGTCGCTTCAGATACAGGCGGGCCTGCGGTACACGCACGATTCCTCCAAAAATTCGCAAAACAACACGGTACAGATTCATGTGCGGCCGCCTTACGGGCCGGGCATTATCGTCGTACCTGCGTCCGGGCGGGAATCCGACAACGTGCTGACCGGAAAGGTCACCGTCAATTACACGATCAATGACGACAACTACCTCTATGCGTTCGCGGCGAAAGGGTTCAAGGCGGGCGGCTTTGACCTTGGGCGCCCGGTCGACATCTTCAAGCCGGAAATTGTCTGGGACTATGAAGCCGGGTGGAAGGCCACCCTGTTCAATCAGCACGTCCATACCCAGATCGGCGGCTTCTACAACGACTACACCAACCTTCAGGTGTCGGCGATCAACTTTGCCTCCGGCCAGAATGCCCTGACGAATATCGGCAAGTCGACGATTGAAGGTATGGAGGCCTCTGCGCAGGGCAGGTTCGGCGCGTGGGAGTTCAATCTCGGTGCCGCCTACGTGTACTCGAAACTGGGGAGCCTGACGATCGTGGACACGACGTCTCCTCCATTCCCCAATCCCGCCCCGGGCGTGCCGCAATGCACGTCGCCCGGCGTGCCGGCAGGATGTTTCGACTACACGCCGTATCTTGCGACCGCCACCGGAAAGCCGAATCCGTTCTCGCCGCGCTATACGTTCAACTTTGGTACGGCGTACACGTTCCTCCTCCCGAACTCCGATACTTTGACCCCTCGTGTGAATTACGCCTACATCAGCTCGCAGTGGTCCACGCTTCTTCAGCTGCATCCCGCCACCGATTTCATACCCGGTCGTGGTCTCTGGGATATTCAGCTGGCCTACACCCACGGAAACTGGCGCGCCGAGGCGTATGTGACAAATCTCCTCGACAAGAGATACGTCCTGGGCCAGTTCGGGCTTAACAACTTCGAAGGTCCGCCCCGGCAGTTCGGCCTGAGACTTTCACGGTCGTTCTGAGTGAAATACGACATGGCCTTGCGGCGGCGCCCGCCGCCGCGGGGTCGTCGTCTGCCGGATTGATGACGGTGCTTCCAGCGGCAGTCTTTATGCGCCCAACCGTCAAGCCGATGTGAACGATAGATCATTCGAAAGCGGAGTGTTCCGATGTTTAAGAGAGCCGATAAGCGCAAGACTGCGCTACGGATGGTGCGCGTGGCCGTGATCGCCGCCACGCTTCTTTGCACGATATCCGGTCTATCGGATACGACACCGGCAATTGCCGCGCCGACACCGGATCAGCAGGCATGCGTGGCGCTGGCAAAGATGGCGGGACCTGATCTCAAGATTTCGTCAGCGGAATTCATGCCCGCCGGAACGCGCCTGCCGCCCCCACCGCCGATGATGGGCGCTCGCCCCACGCCGCCGCTGCCGGCCCACTGTCTTGTGCGGGGCGTGCTGTCGCCGCGGACAGGCGTTGACGGCGTACATTACGGTATGGGTTTCGAAATGCGGCTGCCCGCCGACTGGAACGGCCGCTTTCTTTTCCAGGGCGGCGGCGGCACGGACGGCATGGTTCTGCCCGCGATCGGCGCCACGGCGACGGATGGTCCTCCCGCGCTCGTTATGGGCTACGCGGTGATCTCGAGCGATGGCGGTCATGAAGGGATGGGCGCCGGTTTCGCCAAGGATCCGCAGGCCAAGCTCGACTTCGCCTATGCGGGGCTCGGAAAGGTTGCGTCCCTGGGCAAGACGCTCATCGCGAAATTCTACGGCAGGGCTGCGCGCTTCTCTTACTTCGTCGGGTGTTCGAATGGCGGGCGAGAGGCGATGATGGCGGCGCAACGCTTCCCAACCGCATTCGACGGTGTCGTCGCCGGTGACCCGGGCTTCAATTTGTCCGCGGCAGCCATCGCGGAGATGTGGAGCCTCAAGCATCTCTACAAGATCGCGCCCAAGGACAAGGACGGCAAAGCGATCCTCAGTCAGGCCCTCTCAAACGACGATCTCAAGCTTGTCGCACAATCCGTCGTTGCGGACTGCGACGCGCTGGACGGACTGAAGGACGGCTTCATCAACAATATGGCCGCGTGCCGGTTCAACCCGAAGAAACTCGCATGCAAGAGCAAGGGCCAGTCCGGCTGTCTCAGCAAGGCGAAGTTGGCGGCAATCGAAGCGATCTTTCGCGGCCCGCACGATTCGCATGGCAAGGCGCTCTATGCGAGCTGGCCTTACGATGCCGGGATTGACACGATGGGGTGGCGCATCTGGAAGCTGGGCATGTCGCCCACATCGATGCCCAACGCGATCGATGCCACGATGGGCTTGAACGCCTTGCGCTTCTACTTTCTCACGCCGGCAGATCCCAAGGCGTCGCCCGAGACCTTCGACTTCGATACCGCCATTGAACGGACGGCGAAGACGGCGGCGATGGACGACGTGACCGGGGATATGTCGGCATTTGCGCAGCGTGGCGGCAAGCTGATCCTCTATCACGGAATGAGCGATCCGGTGTTCTCGCCGAACGCGACAATCGGTTGGTATCGCAAGCTCCCGAAATCCGGCGGAGCTCCGCAACGCTGGGCGCGCCTCTTCCTGGTTCCTGGAATGAACCATTGTGGCGGCGGTCCTGCCACCGACCGGTTCAATGCGCTGCGGGCAATTCAGGAATGGGTCGAAAAAGGCACGGCTCCGGATCGCATCGTCGCGCACAGCACGACATCGCCCGGCGTGGGGCGCCCGCTCTGCCCCTATCCGAAGTTCGCCCAATACCGCTCGGGAGATGTCATCGGACCCGAAGAGCTTTGTCTGCAGCGTCAATGCCGGAAAATAGAGCTATTTGAAGCACGACCGGCGGCGCCTGCCGGGCGGTGTGCGTTGCCTGCGAATGAGCTTTCCAAGAACAAGAAACAAATGAACCTGATCCATATGAGGGAGAAACCAATGAACACCAACCGTCGCACATTTTTGCAAGGCGTTCCGCTTGCCGTCGGAGCCGCGGGCATCGGCCTTTCCGGTGCCGCGATCGCAAAGACGGCCGAAGCCAAAACCGCCGGATGGCCGCGCGCGGCCATCGAAGGTGTTCGCGATGTTGCGACAAAAGGTGTTTCGCCGGCATTGGAGCAAACGCGCCGCCACATGCTCGATGAAAACGTCAACATGCTGACGTTTCATTCGATGGATCAGCTTTTCTACACCCGAAAGGTTTCACGCGGCGGACCGGTCTGGCAATTGCCCCGCGCCGATCGCGCCATGGATTTTCACTACAGCTATAAAGGCTCCACATACACGCCCGATCAGTTCTTCGATCGTACCTTCACCAACGCGCTGCTCGTCATCAAGAATGGGCGCATCGTCAGCGAGACCTACCGCAACCTGACTGGCCCGGATACGCATTTCGTATCGTTCTCCATGGCAAAGTCATTTACGTCGCTGCTTTACGGGCTGGCGCTGCGCGACGGCTACATCCACTCGCTCAACGATCAGGTCGTGCGGTATGTGCCCGAATTGAAGGGCTCCGGCTATGATGGCGTGACGTTGAAGCAGGTCTTGCAGATGCGTTCTGGTGTCGCTTACGACGAACGCTACGATTTTTCGAACAACAGTCCTGCCCAGCACGTTTTCGAATATGCCCTCGTGCGCAATGCCGAACGGTTTGCCGATATGGCACCCCATCTCAAGCGGGGAACGCCACCCGGAAGCAAGTTCAATTATTCGACAATGGATACGGCGGTTTTGGGCTGGGTCCTGGAGCGTGCGTTGCGCCAGACATTGGCGGAATATATGTCCGTGAACATCTGGCAGCCTTTGGGAATGGAAAGCTACGGCTTCTATATGATGGATGGGCCGCCGGGCGTCGGCCGCGAGCTCAATGGCATGGGCTACAATGCCATCCTTCGGGACTATGGGCGCCTCGGCCAGATGATGCTCCAGAAGGGACGCGTGCGGGGCATCCAGGTGGTTCCCGCCGATTGGATTGCCGCGTCGACGGCATCGGTTCCCCTTGGAGAAACCCGGCATATGGAGGGGCCTCCGATGGGCTACGGTTACCAGTGGTGGACCTTTCCCAAGGCACGTGCCTATGCAGCGCTCGGGCTTCAAGGCCAGTTCATCTATGTCGATCCCGACAAGCAGACAGTCATCGTGAAGCTGAGCTACTTTCCGCCGGGAAATATGGAGGCAAACGCGGAGACGCTGTCGTTCTTCGATGCCGTATCGAGCTGGAAGGCGTAGCGCCAGGGCTCGAGATTGACGAAGCCGGCCTGTGTGTTGGTAATCCGACGAGCTTGGTGCCGTGAGCGGATCTACAATGTGGAGCCGGCCGGGCTGGAGACGGGTGCCGGGGAGCTCGGGAGGACTGGTATGGAAGACGTTGACACTGAAGACAGACAGGCAACCGGCCGGCTGAGCCGTCGCGCGGTATTTGGCGGCGCCACGCTGGCGCTTGCTGCGGCTGCCGCGCCTGCGATGGCCGGCCCGAGCGGCGGGGAAGGGCCCGTCCCCGCGGCGCCGGGAATTGAGTTTGTGTTCGAAGAGAACGTACTCTTGACGGCGGCCCAGAAGGTCGGCGCCACCCCCTATGGCAAGCGTCTGCGCATCCCGATCGTCGGCGGGACCTTTTCAGGCAAACGCATCCGCGGAAAGGTTTTATCCGGCGGTGCGGACTGGCAGCTGGTGCGCAGCGATGGATGCGTCGTGGTCGATGCCGATTATATGATCGAGGCCGATGACGGCGCCTTGATCCATGTGCGCAACAAGGGCGTCATTGTGCCGCCCGGCCCCAAGGGACAGCCCGCCTATGTCCGGGCTGCGCCGACATTCGAGGCGCCGATCGGGCCGCATGACTGGCTGAACAAGAGTTTGTTTGTCAGCACCATCCAGCCGGCCAAGATCGACAGCCAGGCCGCCGTGATCATTCGGATTTACCGCATTACTTGAGCTGCCGCGGCTCTGCGTTCAGATCTGGGTGGATTTGTCGCCGTTCTGCCGCGGCACGATCGTGATGATCATGTTGTGCTTGCGCGCTTCGATCGCAGTCTGGCGATTGCGGTGCTGCGGCGGTGTCTTGCCGGGCGGGGCGGAGTGTTCTTGCGCGGGCACGTCGACGCTCGGGTGCAGGCGCGCTGGTCGCAGGTCCGTTCTCGGCGACATAGGCGCTGCTCACGATGATGCGCGGCGCACTGTAGAGCCACCAGCTTCTCTCGTTGAGCGCGTAGACGGGCGCATATTGAATCGCGACCGACATCGGCACGACTGCCGGGACGGCGTTGTCTAGAAGCCAGGTCTGACCGGATTGGCGTACGGCGAGGACGGCGTGAAAGGCTTGCAGGTTGCGGTCGTTGACCACGACGATCCGCAGCGCGGCGGGCGAGAAGCCCAGCCGGACCAGGCTGAAATATTTTGCGATGGCGTAATCTTCGCAATCGCCGCCGCGCGCGACGAATTCGGCGGGCGTTTCCCAATAGTCGGGAACGCCCCAATTGGTCCAGTCCTCGACATAGGGTTTGGCATTGGCCCAGCGATTGACGGCATCGAGCTGGCGTCGCGGCGTCAGGCTGCGGATGCTTTCGAGGAAGTTGCTCCAACGATTGCGCGCGCAGGCTCCGCTGCATGTGGTCGCTGGTCGGCCGTGGTGGCGGGTGCCGATCCGGCTGGCGGTTGGGTGGCAGGAGCAGTCGGTGGCTTGGCGAGAACGGTCGGTGGCAACGCCGGAACCGGCGATGACATCGGCTGGTCGTCGCCTGCGGCGCGGACCTGCTGGAGAACGCGTTTCCAGAGCGGGAAATAAGAGAAGCCCTGTGCGCCCTGTACGCCACCGCCGAAGATAGCCCCCCCTGCTACCGCGCCGCTGGGCGCAGCGAGCGCAATCGCGGCGAAGAAGGAGTACGCAGACCGGACGCATTGAAGATACCGGATCGTTGGTCGAAGGCCGTTCGAGTATCCCGCCAGTTGTATTAAGGTCCGGTTGCGGGATACGTGCTGATTCAGGTCAACCGGGGGTGATATGAGCGTCTGGGCTAGAAGAACGCCGGATTTGGAGGCTGCCGATCCCGGCGCGCGCCGGCGCAATATTGTTTCCGGGCTGGTGGCTTTCTTTGGCGCCATGCTTTTTGTGGCCGGGGCCTTCTATTTGGCCCGTGGCGAACGCCAATTTGCTCTCCATCAATGGCAGACGCGGCTCCACGCCAGCATCGCCGAGCCGGTCGCCAAGGCCTCTGCCTGGGTCGAGGCGGGCAACCAGGCGCTGGCCCAGGTCGCGGTCAATGCGACAGTCCAGATCTATCTGTCGGAGCTTGCCGCCGCCGGATACGACATGAAGGCGGTTCCCCAAGGCGAAACCCAGGCCAGCTTTGTGGCGAGTTACATTCTGAGTGCCGCCGCGCGTGGCCCCTTCGCGCCGCCCGAGCGGGAGGTGTTGCCCGGCCGCGCGCCGACGCCGGCCAAATCCGGGCTGGCGCTGCTCGACGGGAAGGGGCAGCTGGTCGCCTCGTCCCCCGGGTACAGGCCATCTGCCGCTTTGCTGGCGCGCTTTCTGACGGACAAGACGCGGGGCGCGGAAGCGCCGGTCGTCGAATTTGTGTCGGGCACGCCGGTTCTCGTGTTCTTCCGGCCGATCAAGCCGCTTCAGGGCGGCAATGGCGCCGCGCCGGTCGGTTACGCCGTCGGCGCGCGGGTCGTCGGCGATGGATTCGATACGGTTCTTTCGAGTTCGCTCGATGCCGTTGGCGGGCATATCGCCCTGTTTGCGGACGGGCGCGATGGGATCCGTTATCTGCGCGCCTCCGTCGGGACGAAGGCTGGGGAGCGGCCGCCGGGGGGCAGGCCCTTTCGCGCGATTCGGGGGTGGTAGCCGCTATCAAGACGCCTGGCCGATTGGTTCGGGCCGATGATATCGACGAAGCGTCGTCTCTATTATACAGCGCGCCGGTCGAGGACAGCCCCTTGGCTCTTGTGGCGAGCGTACCGGAAGCGGTCGCACTGGAGGGTGTGAGGAAGCGTGAGCAAACGCTTCTCGGCGCTTTGCTGCTGGCAATTCTGACATTGATCGCAGCGGCCTTTGCATTCTCGCGGCATCAGGCGGGCGTTGCGGCGTTGCAGCTTGCGGCCGCCTCCAAGCAGGATGCGGCCAGGGCTGGCAAGCGCGAGGCGCTGTTGCGGACGGTTGTGAACGCCTATCCCGGAGCGCTGGTCCTGGTTCAGCCGGATCGGACCGTCGGATTTGTGAACGCCCGCTTCGCGGGCGATCAGGGCGCGGATGCCGAAGCCCTGCAGGGCAAACCGCTCGACGCCATCTTGCCGGCTGCCTGGTGGCAGGCCGTCGCGAGGCGTTCGAGGGGCAGGAGGATGTGATCGCGTGCCGTGTGGAATTCGACGATGCGCATCACCGTTATGCCATGTCGGTCGTCCCGCTCTCGGAAAGTGTCGGCCTGCACGGCGGTGCGCTCCTCCTCGTCGACGACATTACCGAACGCGCGCGGGCGCGGGAGCGGCGGATGCGAATTTACCGCGGCATCGTCGACATTCTTATCGAAGCGATTGACCGGCGCGATCCTGCCGCTGCGGCGCATTCGCGTCGGGTCGGCGCACTGGCGCGTGAACTCGCGCTGATGCTGCACGAAGAAGAAGTCGACGTTGAGACAGTCGAGCTCGCGGGAATCCTGCAGGGCGCGAACAAGCTCTTCATCCCCGAGGCGATCCTGCGCAAGGCGGACGAGCTCAGCGAGGCCGAGCGCGCGCAAGTCGACGAGGCGGCGCAACGTTGGCTCGGCCTCCTTGGCCAGATCTCATTCGATCTGCCGGTCGCGACCGTTTTGAAGGCCGCGCGCGAACTGGCACGCGGGCTGCGCCCCAGCGGCCTCGACGAGACCGCTCTGCACGCCGCCTATATTGTCACCGCGGCCAATATGTATGTCGCGTTGACCAGTGCGCGGGCCCACCGCGTGGCCCACTCCCAGGACGACGCCATCGTTATGATTGAGCAGGGGATACGGTCTTTGCCGGGTGAAGTCCTCGATGCGCTGCGCAAGACTTGCAGAGAATCGGCCCCCGCCTCTTTGAGGGTTCACGCCGCACCTATCTTTTCTCATTAGAGAAGTTAGATATAAGATATGATTAATTTCTATATGAAAATTCTGTAACGCCAATCCGCAAGCCCATAGGTTCAAACGACGTTTTTACAGTCTTAATTGGGCGAACTCCCAATTTCTCATCTACGCAATCGCCTAGAGATACTTGGCATTGATTTAACTCACCAAGAACTCACGAGTACAGGACAATCGAACATTTCTGTTAACCGGCTGTTTACCATCTGGTTTTCGGAAGTCGGATCTGTTTGTGGGGATTGAGGGGGGCGGTATTGCGCCATTTCAAAAGCAAGCTCGCCGTATCGGCAGTGCTGATCGGTGTAGTGATCGGTGGAACATCGGCATCTGCCCAGACTTCGGCGCAGCCTGGTCAAGTCGAGAAGCGGCTGCGGCCCACGCTGCCCGAACCCACGGTTGGTCCGCCGATCGAAGTGCCGACCTCTCCGGAACAATTGGCACCGAAGGGACAGGAAGGCCTCAAGTTCAATCTCGTCAAGGTTGAATTCACCGGCAATACCGTCTTCGGCAATGCACGCCTGCAGGCGCTTGCCCAGCCTTATATCGGCCGCGAAGTCACACTCAGCGAAGCCTATGCTCTGGCCGGCAAGGTCACGGCGGCCTATCGCGATGCCGGGTACATTCTCGTCCGTGCATTGATTCCGGCGCAGCGCATTGTTGACGGTGTGCTGAAGATTCGCGTCGTCGAAGGCTTCATCGACAAGGTCACGGTGCAAGGCGCTACGGGCGCGACGAAACAACTGCTCGAAGGCTATGGACGCCGGATCGCCGCGGTCCGTCCGCTTACGGCGTCGGTGCTGGAGCGCGAGCTGCTGCTCGCCGGTGATGTGGGCGGGGTCCATCTTCGCAGTGTGCTGACGCCGTCTGCGACTGTGCCCGGCGGCGCCGATTTGGCGCTGATCGTCACCTACCAGCAGGCCAATGCCTATATTTCGGTCGACAACCGCGGCTCTGAATATTTGGGTCCGGAACAGGTTACCTTCGCGGTCTTTGGCAACAACATGCTCGGCACTGCGGGCCGCGTCGGCTTTACGGGTGTCATCACGCCTGACAGCGGCCCGGAGCTGGGATACGGCGCGCTCAGCATCGACCAGCCGATCGGTACCGATGGCCTGCGGCTTTACGGAACGTTGAGCTACGCGCGCACGCGGCCCGGCAAGACGCTGGCGCTTCTGCATACCAAGGGCACCTCGTTCTCCGGCGAACTGTCGCTGTCCTATCCGTTCATCCGCTCGCGTGATCTCAACCTCATGGGTTCGATCGATTTCACGAGCCGTGACGTCACGTCGAAGAACGATCTTGTTTCACCGCTGTTCCGCGATTACATCCGCACGATCAGCGCCAATGTGTTCGTGAATTTCCTGGATCGCTGGGCCGGTTATTCGACCGCCTCGCTAACCGTCACCCATGGCCTCGACATCCTGGGAGCGACGACAACGAGCGATCCCGACAAGTCGCGCGTCGGCGCGGGCAGCGACTACTGGAGGCTGAATTTCCAGGCGTCCCGGAACCAGCCGCTGTTCGGCCGGCTGAGCCTTTACGTGGCCGCCGCGGGCCAGACCTCGTTCAATAAGCCGCTGCTCGCGTCCGAGCAGTTCGCGCTGGGCGGCACCAACTTCGATCGCGGTTTCGATCCGTCCGAAGTGACCGGGGATGCTGCGATCGCGGGCCGCGGCGAATTGCGGGTCGATGCCTACACGGAGCCCGGCTTCGTGTCGGACATTCAGCCATACGGATTCTACGAAGGCGGCGAGGTCTGGCAGGCGAAAGCGCTGCCCGGCTCGCCCAAGCACGATACGTTGACGTCGGCCGGTTTCGGCGTCCGCTTCAGCATCGACGATCGCTTTCATGCCGATGTGTCGTGGGACAAGCCGTTCCACCGCGACGTGGCGGCGCTCGGCAACCGCGACGCGCGCGTCTTCTTTACGCTCAGCACGAATTTGTAGCGGTTGGATTGATGTCCCGCCGCATGGTCTCGCGGCGGATTTTGGCGACGGCGTCGAATAAGGCGGCCGTCGATGTGTCCCGATTCCGCAAGGAACGGGGTGGGTGTTGGATGTAAGGGCCGTTGTGCCTTGGGGGTTAGGGTCATGAACACGAAGATCTCGAAGCAGCTGCGTAGCTTTAGGAATTCGTCAGCGCTCACCGGACCGATGGCTGCTCTGGGCGCCATGTCCGTGCTCTTCGGATCGGGGGCCGCACATGCGGGTGGCCTCAATCCCGATACACTGCCGACCGGCGCGAACGTCGTCGGTGGCAAGGCCACGATCGCCCAGTCCGGCAATACGCTGGACGTCAACCAGTCCACAAACCGGACTGTGATCGACTGGCGCAGCTTCGACATCGGCTCGAACGCGACGACCAATTTCCACCAGCCCGATTCAAGCTCGATCGCGGTCAACCGCGTCAATTCATCGGCCAATCCGACCGATATCGAAGGCCACCTCAACGCCAACGGCCAGGTCTGGATTCTCAACCCCAATGGCGTGTTCTTCGGCAAGACCGCGCGCGTGGACGCGGCCGGCATCGTCGCCTCGACGGCCAATATCGACGCATCGCGCTTCATGGCGGGCGACACGCGCCTGCAGATGACCGGCGCCGATCACGGCTCTGTCGTCAACCAGGGCAGCATCACGGTCGGACAGAGCGGCCTGGCCGCCTTTGTGGCGCCGTCTGTGCGCAACTCCGGCACCATCACGGCGACGGTCGGCAAGGTGACGCTGGCTGCGGGCACGACCTATACGCTCGATCTGGCCGGCGACCAGCTCGTCGAGATCGGCCTCGGCGCGGGCAAGGCGCTGGTCGATCAGTCGGGCAAGATCGTCGATGCCGGCGGCAGGGTGACGCTGACGGCCAAGGCCGCCAGCCAGGTTGTCGATTCCGTCGTCAATGTCTCGGGCGTCGTCGACGCGTCCTCCGCCCACATGGATGGCGGCACGGTGGTTCTGGGCGGCGACGACGTCACCACCACCTCGACCGCGCAGATCAAGGCCGATGGCGGCACGGCCGGCGCCGGCAATGGTGGCACGATCACGGCCGTCGCTGACAATACCGGCAATTACGCCGGCAGCTTCTCGGCCAAGGGCGGCACGACCGCCGGCGACGGCGGCAAGGTTGAAACCTCGGGCCACGATGTGACGGTGGCGGCCGGCACGACCATCAACACCACGGCCGCGAACGGCAAAGCCGGCACATGGCTTCTGGATCCGGTCGATCTGACGGTCGATTCCAGCCTCGCGAGCACCATTGAGACCAATCTCTCAAACGGCAATGTGATCGGAATCGGCCACGAATTCGGCTACCGTCAATGCCGCCATCGATACCTCGGCCCAGTCGAACTCCAACACGCTGACCTCTGGACGCGCCGACCATCAATCTTAATGCGCCGATCACGCTTGCCTCGACCCAAACGCTGGCCGGCACGGGCGACGACGGTCAATGTCGCCGCCACCGGCCTGATCCAGAACGGTGTCGATGTCGCGTTGGATGGCGGGGCCACGGTGAACGTGGCAGCCGGCACCTACAGCGATCCGGCCGTTTCGATCACAAAGAGCGGCATCTCGCTGGTCGGCGCGACGGGCGCCAAGATCACCGTGTCGACCGCGACCACAAACGGCATCGACATCTGGGCCAATAACGACAGCATTTCCGGGTTCGAAATCACCGGTCCGGCCGAGGGCACGTCCTATCTGACCTTCGCGTGGGGCGGGGACATCACCCGCGGCATTGCGGTTCATAATGGCGCGACGAATTTCTCGATCACCGGCAACAATATTCATGGCCTGCGCAACGACATTCTGATCGACGGCCGCAATACCGGTTCGGTCACCGGCAACACGATCGACAATTCCAAGAGCGGCATCTCGATCCAGTACACCGATGCAGGCGCCGGCAATACCGAAGGCTATACGGTCGACATTTCCGGCAATACCGAAGGCACGTTCGGCAATGAATGGGGCATGAATGTCCATCTGAACGGGCATTATGATGACGCCACAACCTCTACCGGCTATCACGGCAACGGCGACAAGATCGCCGCGGACGCGCCGCCATCGGTACAGACGGCGCTGCTTGCCGCCAGCTCGGCCAATGGCGGCTGGAGGGTTCAGGACCAGGGCTATTCCAATTCCAACCGCACGGCCGTGACGGTCGACCCTCGGGCTCGGATTCCAACCAGGGCAGCCCGCTCAGCTCCTTGGCCACGATTGCGGCAGGCGTGAACGCGGTCGTCGCCGGCGGCACGGTCAATGTCAATGCCGGCAGCTATACACTTCCGGCGAACTCAATATCGCAAAGAGCCTGACGCTGACCGGCGCGGGAGAAGGCTAGACCAACATCACATCGAACTCGACCGGGTATGGCATCAATGTCACGGGCAACGATGTCAGCCTCAGTGGCTTTACCTATAACGGGCCAACGGCAATCGGCGCGACCTACGGCATCAAGGTCGAGCCGGGCACGAATGTCGCCTCCGACCGGGTAACGGGCTTCAGCATCTCCAATGTCGATATCAATGGTGGTTATCGCAGCGGTCTGGATCTGAACGGCGTCGACGGCGCGACCATCGATTGTGTCTCTGTCGAGAACATCGTGCATGGCAACGGTATCGGGCTGACCGACAGCGCCAATGTCACGATCACGAATTCCACGACGAGGAACAACGCCTGGGGCGGTCTGGCGCTCTATCAGACCAATCATTACTACGACCAGCAGGTCAGCCATATCTCGGTGGATGCCACCAACAATTTCAACGAAGCCGATCCCGTCTATTTTGAAGATCAATCGTCAGGTTCTTCGGACCCGCAATCCGTCGTCGGTGGTTCAGGTCTCGACTACGATTTCAGCACGATCAACATCGCTGGTTATGGCTACGCTGCGCACAACACCGATCCGCTGGATGCTTATACGTGGCTACAGCCTACGGAGCAGAAGGCGATCGACTTCCTCGATGCGAACAGTCTGATCACCACCGGATATGTGAGCGACTGGTCCAGCATCGGGGCGACCGGCCAGTTCTATGTTGGAACCTCGACGGGCGGCCACGCCATGTCGATCGCCACGGCCGTCGGCATCTCCGGTGCTGGCGATACGATCAATGTCGGCGCCGGCACCTATACCGATGCGTTGAACATCAATCACAGCGTGGATATCGAAGGTGCGGGCGTTGGCCAGACGATCATCCAGCCGACGAGCCTGTTGTCGACCGGCGTCACACACAAATACACCAGCAACGTCAAGGCCACGGTGTTCGTCCACGACACGACGGGCGTGACGATCAACAATCTGACGATTGACGGTAACAATCTGGGCAACGACGCGATCGTCTTCTGGAACAACGCGTCCGGCACCATCAGCAACGCGCTGATCGAGAATGCGATGGCCTACAGTGGCGCCCAGACAGGTCAGGGTATCGCGGTCGATGCCACGACCGGCAATAATGTCAACCTGTCGGTCAGCGGCACGACGATTACGAACTTCAACAAGAACGCGATCGATGCGCTCAATGGCGACGGCAGCGTGGGCAGCGGTGGCGGCAACATTACCTTGAACGTCAGCGACTCGACGTTCATTGGCCAGGGTTCCGGCGGCGCTGGCCATCAGGCACAAAACGGCATCGTGCTGTGGGAGCGTGGTGGCGGCACGGTCAGCGCGACCATCGACGGCTCGCACTTCAGGGATCTGCAGAACGAGTTCGCCTCGACGCCGGGCGACTGGGCCGTGGGCGTTCTCCAATACGGCTCGTCGAACGGAACCGTCTCCGTCAGCAATTCCGATTTCACCAACACGCAGTCCTATATCAGCACGGCCGGCGGTGTGGCGCATGAGCTCGATGCCACGGTGGGCAACACGTTTGACGGTGTGGCCGCGGACACGGCGACGCTGGATCAGCTCTTCGCCATCCAGAACAAGATCATCGATGGCCTGACCGCTTCTGGTAACGGCTTGGTGCGACTGCTCCCAAATCAGGTCTATGTGACTGCCACCAACGGCAGCATCAAGTCCGGCATCGATGCCGCAGCCAGCGGCGACACCGTCCATGTGCAGGACGGCACCTATGTCATCCCCTCGGGCGGCGGCAACTACCTGAACGTCAACAAGAGCCTGAGCCTGATCGGTCAGAGCGAGGCTGGCGTCATCATCGATGCGCGCAATGCCTCGACCTATGGTCTGCGCGTCAGCGGGCCGAACAGCAATGTCACGCTGGAGGACTTCACGCTTTACGGTTCGACTGGCGCGGGCAACTCCTATGGCCTGAAGGCGGAAGACGTCACCAATCTCACCCTCGCCAACATCACAAGCCGTGGCGCCACGAAGTCCGAATTTGACTTGAACGGAATTGTCAATGGCACGCTGACCAATCTGACAGCCGACGGCGCGCCGGTTTCGGACGTGACCAATTTGACAGCCACTGGCGGCAACGGCATCTCGTTCACCAACAGTCAGAACATCACGCTGACCAATTCGACGACGATGAACAATGCCTGGGGCGGGCTGGCCCTTTATCAGGGCACGACCTACGGCAATTTGCAGTTGACCGGGATCACCGTCGACGGCACGAATACCTTCAACGAGGCCAACGGGATTTATGCCGAGGATCAATCTTCGGTCACCGATATCGGCGCGATCAATCTTTCGGGGCAGGGCATAAACTACATCGCCCAGAACCTGGCCGGGCCGAACGATTTCTACACCTTCTTCCAGAGGACGCAGCAGGGCGCCATCGACGCCGCAGTGGGCGCCGGTCCGACAACGGCCTATGTGCAGGGCTATTCCGGCACCGGCGTCAACGGCAACAACATCTTTACGGTCGGATACAACACAGGCGCGACGCAGGGCCTGTCGATCCAGGCTGCAGTCACCGCGGCTGCCGCCAACGGGACAATCAACGTACTGTCGGGGGCGACTACAGCGGCTTCGGGACGTCGTTCGGCGGGCCTGCTGGCCTGACCATCCAGACGAGGAAGGCGCCGTGATCGATGCGTCGGCTGTGTCCGCTGCCACGGTCACACGGACCCTTGATCTGCGCGCGGACGGCACGACGTCCAGTGGCTTCACGATCACCGGCAATGGCAACGACGTCGGCATCTCGATCTCCGGCCAGGGTGTGACGGCGAGCGGCAACACGATCAACAACGTGCTCACCGGCGTCCAGACCACCACGCAGTACACGACCGGCAACGCGATCATCTCCGGCAACACGATCGATTCGCAATATGGCATCAGCCTGCAGAACGCCGGCGACACCGTCAGCGACAATCATGTGACGGCCTCGGTCGAGGGCGTCGGTCTGATCAATTCCGCGAACTCCAGCTTCAGCGGCAACACGTTCACCATCGGGGCATCCGGCAATGCGCTGGACTATTACGGTTCAGCCTCGTCCGCCGACCTGACGAATTCCGGCAATACCGTCAACATCGCGGGCGGCGGCGTGCAGGGCGCGGTCGATCTGGCCGGCACCGATGGTGCAGTCAATCTGGCCGCAGGCACTTATACGATGCCGGGCGTACTGGCCATCTCCAATAGCGGGTTGACGCTGACCGGCGCGGACCAGGCCACGACGATCCTCAATTCGTCTGCGGGTCTTGGTATCGATGTCACGGCCGACGACACAACCCTGAGCGGCTTCACCCTGAACATGTCGACTAACGCCGGTGGCATCGGTGCGAATCTTGGCGGGGCGTCGATTTTTCAGAACTTCTATCTGCACGACGTGACCGTCAATGCAGCGGGCCTCGAGTCTGCTGTTGACGTCGCATTCAGCAACAACACGAGGATCGACTTCGTAACCACTCAGGGGCATCCGGTCGTCGGTTTCGAGATTGACAATTTCCACCAACGTCACGATGACCAACAACGTGGCGGACAATTCTCTGATGGGTCTCCTGCTCGTCCAGGATCCGTTTGCGCCGCAAATGGATAACGTCAATGTCGATAGATCGAATGCATTTGATTCGTCGCTCTTCCCGGTTGCGCTTTTCGACTTCAGCGCCGGTTCGCCCGGCTTCGGCACGTTGAATATCGCGGGCTATAGCTATGCGACCCACAACACGATTGGTGCGGGCGGCAAGTCGACCTTCCTGGCATCCACAGAGCAGTATGCTGTCGATCAGGTCGATGCACTCAATGCTTATCGCGGTCTTTTCGGTATCTCTAACACCTACTCGACCAGCTATGTGACCGGCTGGACTGCCTCGGGCAGCGACACCAACTTCTATGTCGGCACGACGGTCGGCGGAAATGCCCTGTCGATCAATACGGCGGTGACCAATTCTGCCTCCGGCGACACGGTCCACGTCGGCAGCGGCACGTACGTTGAGCAGGTGTGCTCGACGTCACAAGAACCTGTCGGTGATCGGCGCGGGCGACGGCTCGACAATCAATCAACTCCACCTCGACCGGCTACGGCATCTCGGTGACGGGCGACAATGTCACGCTGTCCTTCCTTCACCTACAAACCGAATCCGGCGGCACCTACGGCATCAAGGTTTCCCCGGTGACGGCTCCGGCGTCCAGCCGCCTGCTGAATTTCGCGATCGACAACGTCACGATCAACGGCATCGCGCAACGGGATCTGACCCTGAACGGCGTCAACGGCGCGACGATCGATCATGTCAACGTCAACAACACGACCAATGGCAACGGCATACGCTGACCGATTCGGCGAACGTCACGATCACCAACTCCACGACGACGGGCAACGCGTGGGGCGGCCTGGCGCTGTATCAGTCCAACGTCTACTACGACCAACAGGTCAACAATATCGTCGTCGACGGCACCAACACCTTCAACGAAGCCAACGGTATCTATGCCCAGGACCAGTCGGCAGCCACCGACTTCGGCACGATCGATCTCACTGGTCAGGGCATCAACTACGTCGCCAAGCTGGTGACGCCGGCCGCGAGCGGCGATGGCACCTACACCTTCTTCCAGAAGACTGAGCAGGGCGCCTTTGACCTTGGCGACGCATTCAACACGCGTTACGGCGTGACCGGCGCCACGGTGCAGGGCTATGCCGGCGACAGCGTCAACGGCAACAACACCTTCTTTGTCGGCTTCGCGACCAACACCGATCCTGGCTCAACAGCATCAGGCAGCGGTTTGACAGCGCGAATGCGGGCGGAACGATCAATGTCGTCGACGGCACCTATGCCGAGGACGTTACCGACAGCAAGCAGCTGGCGTTCGACTTCGGCGATGTGAGCCTGAACAGCATTGCGCTGGCTTCGGGCGCGGACGGGTCCTCGCTGAGCGGTAATCTGACAACGTCGGGCGATATTACCTCGTCCGTTTCGACCGGCCTCGACGGCGCCTTCACCGCCGCCGCGATCGGTCTGAACGGCGCGGTGACGCTGACGGGCGATACGACGCTCGACACCTCGGCCAGCGATGGCGACGGTGACGCTGGCCTCGCTGGTCGGCGGCGGCAACGACCTGACGGTTACGACAGGCACCGGCACCACCTCGCTGGGTAATGTGGCGAATGGCGGTGCGCTGAACGTCTCCGGCGCGTCGACGCTGACCGGCACCAGCTATGTGGCCAGCAGCGAAAGCTTCGGCGGCGCGGCGACGCTGACGGGCAACACGACGCTGAATACGAGCGCGGCCAACGGCAACGTGACGCTGGCCTCGGTGACGGGCGCAGGCCATGGCCTGACGGTCTCGACTGGCACCGGCACGACCTCGCTGGGCAATGTCACGAATGGCGGCGCGCTGAGCGTCTCCGGCGCGTCGACGCTGACCGGCACCAGCTATGTGGCCAGCAGCGAAAGCTTCGGCGGCGCGGCGACGCTGACGGGCGACACGACGCTCAACACGAGCGGCAGCAACGGCAACGTGACGCTGGCCTCGCTGGTCGGCGGCGGCCATGGCCTGACGGTCTCGACCGGCACAGGCACGACCTCGCTGGGTAATGTGACGAACGGCGGGGCGCTGAGCGTCTCCGGCGCCTCGACGCTGACCGGCACGAGCTACGTGGCCAGCAGCGAAAGCTTCGGCGGCGCGGCGACGCTGACGGGCGACACCACGCTCAACACGAGCGGCAGCAACGGCAACGTGACGCTGGCCTCGCTGGTCGGCGGCGGCCATGGCCTGACGGTCACGACCGGCACCGGCACGACCTCGCTGGGCAATGTGGCGAATGGCGGCGCGCTGAGCGTCTCCGGCGCTTCGACGCTGACCGGCACCAGCTACGTGGCCAGCAGCGAAAGCTTCGGCGGCGCGGCGACGCTGACGGGCGACACGACGCTCGACACCAGCGGCGCGAACGGCAACGTGACGCTGGCCTCGGTGACGGGCGCGGGCCACGGCCTGACGGTCTCGACAGGCACCGGCACGACCTCGCTGGGTAATGTGGCGAATGGCGGGGCGCTGAGCGTCTCCGGCGCCTCGACGCTGACCGGCACCAGCTACGTGGCCAGCAGCGAAAGCTTCGGCGGCGCGGCGACGCTGACCGGCGACACGACGCTCAACACGAGCGGCAGCAACGGCAACGTGACGCTGGCCTCGCTGGCCGGCGGCGGCCATGGCCTGACGGTCTCGACCGGCACGGGCACGACCTCGCTGGGCAATGTGACGAACGGCGGGGCGCTGAGCGTCTCCGGCGCGTCGACGCTGACCGGCACCAGCTACGTGGCCAGCAGCGAAAGCTTCGGCGGCGCGGCGACGCTGACGGGCGACACGACGCTCAACACGAGCGGCAGCGACGGCAACGTGACGCTGGCCTCGGTGACCGGCGCGGGCCACGGCCTGACGGTCTCGACCGGCACCGGCAAGACCTCGCTGGGCAATGTGACGAACGGCGGGGCGCTGAGCGTCTCCGGCCCGGCAATTCTGACTGGCAATGCCTATGTCGCCAACAGCCTGTCCTTCGCCAATGACGTCACCTTGACGGGCGCTCAGACCGTGCTCAGACACGGCAGCCGATGGCGGTGATATCACCGTCGCGGGCGCCATCTTCGGCACGGCGGACGGGGCGCAGAGCATCACCCTGAATGCCGGTCCCGGCACGGGCTCGGCCGCGGCCAACGGCGATATCTCGCTGGAGAACGTGGGAACCTCATCGCTTCGCCTGGACAATATGACGGTGCAGGGCGGGAACTTCTCGGCCGCGACCGTCTACCTGGCCGGCAACTACAGCTCGATCCTGACCGGTAATCAGGTCTTCATCACGCACACGCTCAACGCGGGCGGGAACGTCACCTCCAATGTCAGCGGCAATGCCAGCGGCCCGATCAATTCGAGCGGTACGGTCTCGCTGAATATTGGCGGCAACCTCAACGGAAACGTGACGGCCCCCAAGATCGGCGTCACGTCCGGCTCGGTCACCAACTCCGCGCTCACGGGCACCAACGTCACGGTTACGTCGGGCACGGTGGCCTCGACGATCATCAACGCCTCGGGTCAGGGCACGGTGAACGCCAACACGATCGACGGCCAGTTCAATGGCGGCACCTTCACGCTGACGGCGACGAACCACGTCAACGCGACGGTCAACGCCAACACCGTGTCGCTGGTCTCGCCGACGGGCACGGTGAAGGGCACCTGGACGACGCTCGACACCGGCACCAACGGCTCGCTCGCCGTCAATGGCGAAACGCGGGTCGGCAACGGCAAGGCGGGGCCGAACCAGATCGTGGTCGAGGGCTTCGCGCTTCCGGCCGGTTCGGCGGTGACGGCGTCAGGTCAGCTCATCCTGCCGCAGGGCGTCGTGATCGGCCTGCTGACGCCGGCCGGCGCCAGCGGCAAGCCGCGCATCGTCCTCGTCCACAGCGTGCGGATGCTCGGTCAGCTGCTGTCGGACGGCTACACGGCCATCGTGATCGACCTCAACAATCACAAGGATCGTTCGATCCACGAGGTCAAGCTGGCGTCGAACTGAGGCGTCAGGCACCGTTTCGCGAATGACCGGCGGGCTTCCTGGCCCGCCGGTTTCTTTTCGGCCTCAGCGCAGCGTCTCGTCGACAACCGTGGTGCGGAAAAGCTCGCGCCTATAGCCCTGCTAACCGCTGAAGGTCTGGTGGACGCCGAGCCGATTGTCCCACGCCACCAGCATGTCCGGCCCCCGTCGCGGCGTGCGGGGCGTTGGCCGGATCGCGCTCTGATCCGGCGCGGAAGAGCCGAGCCCGCTACGGGCTTCGGACATGCCGGCGGCTCACACCCCCCTGGCTTCGAAGCCCTGAATCCGGAGCCATATGAAGTTGGATCCGCCGGTGTATGTGGCCTCGGCTCGCCGCCCGAGGCGCGTATTCCCCTGTGCGATTATATCACATGCCCTGTCGTAATTTGATGTTTTAAACATCAGTTATAATTGTTATATGTCATGTAATGCTGGTTATATAGCTTATTAGCATGCACGATATATCTAAAGTGAGGCATCTGGCATGCTGACCGCGCAGCAGTTGCGCGCCGCACGGGCCCTGCTTGGGATCGATCAATGCGCCTTGGCTGAAGCCGCCGGACTATCGCGCGCAACGATCCGGCGAATGGAAGCAAGCGACGGTGTCATCCGCGGTCAGGTCGCCTCGCTCACCAAGCTGGTCCAGGCGCTCGAGGCCGGTGGTGTCGAACTCATTGATGACGGACGCCCGAGCGCCGGCGCTGGCCGCGGCGTTCGTTTGAAGACGCGCGGTTGATGGGCAGGCAAGGATGGCGCTCCAGCTTCAGCTCTTTTGCAGTCTCATCCTTCTAGGGCTGAGCCCACTCGGGATTGCACTGGGCCGCACCAGCGCACTGTCCCGCCTCGTCTATGTCGCGACCTTTGCAGTGAGTTCTGCGGCCGCGCTCACGGCCGGCATGAGTCTCGGCGCAACGCCTGAGACGATGGTGCTGCCGCTTGGTCTGCCCTGGCTGGGTGCGCATTTCCGTCTGGATGCGCTGTCGGCGTTCTTTCTCACCATCGTCAATTTCGGCGCCGCCGCCTCCAGTCTCTACAGCATCGGCTATGGCCGGCATGAGGACGCGCCCGGGCGCGTGCTGCCGTTTTTTCCCGCCTTTCTCGCCGGCATGAACCTTGTCGTGCTGGCGGGCGATGCCTTCACCTTCCTGTTCGCCTGGGAGTTCATGTCGCTGACATCCTGGGCGCTGGTGATGGCGCATCACCGTGATCGCGAGAACGTCCGCGCCGGTTACATCTATCTCGTCATGGCGGGCTTCGGGACGCTGTGCCTGTTGCTGGCCTTCGGTCTCATGGCCGGCCCGCATGGCGCCTACGCCTTCGCGGCGATGCGCGCGCACCCCTTGACCGGCGCGCTGGCCGGGCTGGTTCTGGTTCTGGTTCTTCTGGGGGCGGGTTCCAAGGCTGGCCTCGTGCCGATGCATGTCTGGCTGCCGCTGGCCCATCCGGCAGCGCCCAGCAATGTCTCGGCCCTGATGAGCGGAGTGATGACCAAGGTCGCGGTCTATGCCGTGATCCGCATTGTGCTGGATCTGCTCGGGCCGCCGCAATCCTGGTGGAGTCTGGTGGTTCTGGCGTTGGGGGCGGCGACGGCCGTTCTCGGCGTGCTCTACGCGCTGATGGAGCGCGATCTGAAGCGGCTGCTCGCCTACAGCACGGTCGAGAATATCGGCATCGTTTTCATCGGACTTGGGTTGGCGCTGGCCTTCCGTGCCGCGGACATGCCGGCGGCTGCGGCCCTGGCGCTGACGGCTGCGCTGCTGCATGCGCTCAACCACTCGGTCTTCAAATCGCTTCTGTTCTTCGGCGCCGGTGCCGTGCAGGTGGCGACGGGCACGCGCGACCTCGAGCGTCTGGGCGGGCTCATCCAGCGCATGAAGGTTACAAGCGCCACCTTTCTTGTCGGCGCCATGGCGATCTCTGCGCTGCCGCCCTTCAACGGCTTCGTCTCGGAATGGCTGACCTTCCAGGCCGTGCTTGCTCAGCCCCCAGATCTCGGACTGGAGCCTGAAGCTGATGGTGCCGGTGGCGGGAACGATGCTGGCGCTGGCCGCGGCGTTGGCAGCGGCCTGTTTCGTACGCGGCTTCGGGATGACCTTTCTGGGCCGCCCGCGCAGCGTTGAAGCGGCCGAATGCGGCGAAACCGACCGCGTTTCGCAGGCGGCAATGGTGATCCTCGCCGTCTCGTGCCTGCTGCTCGGCATCCTGCCCGGCTTTGCGATCGACTGGCTGGCGCCGGTGGTCCATTCCGTGGTTGCGGCACAAATGCCGGCGCAGCACAGCGTGCCGTGGTGGTCGATCGTGCCGGTTGCCGAGAGCCGCAGCTCCTATAACGGGCTGCTGGTGTTCGGCTTCATCGCGGCCTCGGCTTCGCTGGCCGTGCTGGCGATCCACACGCTGGCCTCGCGCGTGATGCGGCGCGCGCCGGCCTGGGATTGCGGCACGCCCAATGCCAGCCCGCTGACGCAGTATAGTGCCGGCGGCTTCGCCCAGCCGATCCGCCGCGTGTTCGGTACGGTTCTGTTCCGGGCGCGCGAGACGGTGGAGATGCCGCCGCCCGGCGACACCAGCCCCGCGCGCCTCGATGTGGTGCTGCACGATATCCCCTGGGAGACGATCTATGCACCGCTGGCCGGCGCCGTGTCGGCCGCGGCCGAATGGCTGAACCGGGTGCAGTTCCTCACGATCCGCCGCTATCTGACGCTCGTCTTCGTGACGCTCATCCTCTTGTTGCTGGTGCTGGCGATATGGGCATGAGCGTGGACTATCTCATCCAGGGCGCGCAGATGGCGCTGGTGTTGGCGCTGGCGCCATTGCTCACCGGCGTGATCCGAAAGATCAAGGCGCGGCTGATGCGCCGGCGCGGGCCGTCCGTGCTGCAGCCCTATCGCGACCTCATGCGTCTCCTGCGCAAGGATGTGGTGCTGGCCGAGAACGCCTCATGGCTGTTCCGCATCGCGCCCTATTGCATCTTCGCCGCCACCTGGGTGGCGGCGGCGCTGGTGCCGACCTTCGCCACCGGCCTCACCTTCAGCTGGGCCGCGGATTTCATCGCCATCATTGCGCTTCTGGGCAGCGCCCGTTTCGTGCAGGCGCTGGCGGCGCTCGATATCGGGACAAGCTTCGGCGGCATCGGCGCCAGCCGCGAGATGATGATCGCAACGCTGGCCGAACCGGCCATGATCATGATCGTGTTCACGCTGGCGCTCGTGGCCGGCTCGACCCAGCTCTCCACCATCGCCGATTTCATGCTGACTGAGGGACCCGGCCTGCGCGTTTCGCTGGCGCTGGCCGCGGTGGCGCTGATCCTCGTTGCCGTCGCCGAGAACGGTCGCATCCCGGTCGACAACCCGGCCACGCATCTGGAACTGACCATGGTGCATGAGGCGATGGTGCTGGAATATTCGGGCCGGCACCTTGCCATGATCGAACTCGCCGCGTCGCTCAAGCTGCTGCTCTATATATCGCTGATCGGCTGCGTGTTTTTGCCCTGGGGGCTGGCGCCGATGGGCAGCGCGCCGGCCGCTTATGCGATCGGGGCAGGCGTCTGGCTCCTCAAGCTTCTGGGCGCGGCCGCGCTTCTGGCCTTTTTCGAGACAGCACTCGCCAAGATGCGCGTTTTCCGCGTGCCCAACCTTCTGGGCGGCGCGCTGATGCTCGGCCTCCTCGGCACGCTGCTGCTGTTCGTATCGGGAGCGCTGTGAGATGCACAGCATGGCCTTTGATATCGCCCATCTCCTGGCCGGAAGTCTCGTACTGGTGAGTCTGCTGATGCTCTATCAGGACCGGATGTATGCCCTCCTCAACGTCTTCGCGCTGCACGCCATCGTGCTGGCGCTGTCCGTGGCCTGGCAGGCCAATATCCAGAATGCCCCGCATCTCTACATCACCGCGGCGATTGCGCTGATCTTCAAGGGAGTTGTCATTCCAGGCGGGCTGCGACGCATCGTTGAAAAGCTTGGCATCCATCGCGAGATTGAAACCGTCGTCGGTATCGGGCTGACCATGCTGGCCGGGATCGGGCTTGTCGCGCTGGCCATGGTCGTGATGCTGCGCGTGACCCATGGCGCCGATCCCCTGGCGCGCGAGGATCTGGCCTTTGCGCTGTCCATCGTGCTGATCGGCCTTCTGATGATGGTCACGCGTCGCAATGCGGTCAGTCAGGTGATCGGCTTCATGTCGCTCGAGAACGGTCTGGTTTTGGCGGCCACGGGTGCCAAGGGAATGCCACTGGTCGTCGAGATCAGCGTGGCCTTCTCGGTGCTGATCGCCTTCATCGTGATCGGCATCTTCCTGTTCCGTATTCGCGAACGTTTCGACACCGTTGATGTGGGCGCGCTCGACCGCTTCCGGGGGGATCAGGAATGACCGCGTTGGCGCAGTATGCCGTGGTGCTGGTGCTGGCGATTCCCCTTGGCGCCGGGCTTCTGCTCGCGCTCGTGCCGTCCTACCGGCTTTCCGCAGGGACTCAATGTCGTAGCGAGCCTGCTCACCTTCCTGGTGTCGCTGCTGTTGTTCGTTGCGCGGCCGCCGGCCGGACAATACCTGCAGGTCGACGATCTCAATATCGTCTTCATCGTTCTCAACACCTTTGTGGCCTTCACCACCAGCGTCTTCAGTGCCACCTATATCGCGCATGAGCTTGAGATCGGCCGGCTGACACCCGGCTATCTGCGATTCTACCACGCCATGTTCCAGATCATGATGTTCGGGATGAATTTGGCGCTGGTCGCCAACAATATCGGCCTGATGTGGGTGGCGATCGAACTGGCGACCCTGACGACGGTGGTCATGGTCGGCCTTTACCGCACCCATGAGGCGCTTGAGGCGGCGTGGAAATATTTCATTCTGGGCAGCGTCGGCATCGGACTGGCGCTGTTCGGCACCATCCTCGTCTATATGGCGGCGCGGCCCGTGATCGGGCAGGGGCTCGACGCCATGGCCTGGACGAACCTGATGCGACACGTGGCGAATTTCGATCCGGCGCTGCTCAACGTCGCCTTCGTCTTCCTGCTTCTGGGCTATGGCACCAAGGTGGGGCTGGCGCCGCTGCATGCCTGGCTGCCGGATGCCCATGCCGAAGGGCCGACGCCGATTTCGGCCGTTCTGTCCGGGCTCCTGCTCAATGTCGCGCTCTATGCCGTGCTGCGTTTCAAGATGCTGATGACAGCCAATCCGGACACCTTGCCGGTCGGCCCGCTTCTGGTGACGATGGGGCTCGTCTCGCTGATCTTTGCGGCGCTGATGCTCTATCGCCGCCGCGATATCAAACGTCTGTTCGGCTATTCCTCGATCGAGCATATGGGGATCATCACCTTTGCCTTCGGTATGGGCGGGCCGCTCGCGAATTTCGCGGGCCTCCTGCACATGGCCATGCACAGCCTGACGAAGTCGGCGATCTTCTTCTCGGTCGGGCATGTGGCGCAGGTAAAAGGCACGCAGAAGATCGCCGATATCAAGGGCCTCACCGTCACCCATCCGGCGCTGGGTTGGTCGCTCGTCGTCGGGATGATTGCGATTGCCGGCCTTCCGCCCTTCGGCATCTTCACCAGCGAGTTTCTCGTCGTCAGCTCCACCTTCGCGCGCGATCCGCTTCTGGCCATTCCACTGGTGATGGGTCTGCTGCTGGGGATCGGTGCACTGATCTGGCGGCTTGGCAGCCTCGCATTCGGAGAACCTTGCGGTTCGACATCGCCGGTCCAGGCCTCCTATCTGCCTGTCTTTGCGCATATGGCGCTGGTGCTGGTGGCCGGCATTTACCTGCCAGGGCCGATGGTCGCCTGGTTCCAGCATGTCGCCCATCTGCTCGGTTAGGAGAGGACCATGTTTCTTGAACAGCTCTCTGCCGTGACCCGCGTCAGGCATCACCGGCCCTGGCCGCGCGCGCTGGTCGATATCGAGGGATGGCGGCTGGCCGGTACGCGGCTGGCGGATGGGGCCTGGACGCTTGTCAGCCTGTGGGGCGAGCAGGACGCCGTGCACGCCGCTGTTCGCGATCATGCGAGCGGGGAAGCGGGGGTGCTCAGCCTCGAATGCCCGGATGGCCGCTTTCCATCGCTGGCGCAATTCCACGCACCGGCATTGCGCCTCGAACGCACGATACAGGATTTGTTCGGACTGACCGCCGAGAACCTGCCCGATCCGCGTCCCTGGCTCGATCACGGGCGCTGGGGCGTTTCCCACCCCATGGGTGAACCGTCACGGGCGGAGAGCCAGCCTTACGCGTTCCTGCCGGCGGAGGGAGAAAGCCTGACTCAGATGCCGGTCGGCCCCGTTCATGCCGGTATCATCGAACCGGGCTTTTTCCGCTTCACGGCCAATGGCGAAACCGTCGTCCGCCTCGAAGAACGGCTGGGCTATACGCACAAGGGCATCGAAAGCCTGATGCAGGGGGCGGACCTTGCACAGGGGCTCAAGCTTGCGGGCCGCGCCTGCGGCGACAGCACGCTCGCCTATGGTTATGCCTTTGCGCGGGCGGCCGAAGCCGCGCTTGGGATCGAGCTGCCGCCGCGCGCCGTCTGGCTTCAGGGCGCTGATGGCGGAGCTGGAACGGCTCGCCAATCATTTCGGCGACTTTGGCGCCATCTGCAACGATGCCGCCTTTGCCATCATGCTGGCGCAATGCGGCGTGGTGCGCGAGCAGATCCTGCGCGCCGCCGATCTCTGCTTCGGTCATCGCATGATGCGCGATGGCATTGTGATCGGCGGTGTGGCCAGCGATCTGTCCGCGGAGGGGCAGGGCGTGTTGCAGGCGCTTGCTGCCAAATTGACAAAACGCCTGCCGCGACTGGTCGAACTCTATGACCATACAGCCTCGCTGCAGGACCGCACGGTCGGCACCGGCATTCTGCGCACGGAACTGGCCCATCAATATGGCTGCGGCGGCACGATCGGGCGCGCGTCGGGCCGCGATTTCGATGCGCGCAAGGCGCTGGCCTACGCGCCTTACGATACGCTGCGGTTCGATGTTCCGGTTCTGAAGGCCGGTGATGTCAATGCGCGCATCTGGATTCGTATCCGCGAGATCGAGCAGAGCCTGTCCTTGCTGACCCAGATTCTGGATCAGCTGCCGGACGGCGCCATACAGATCGATCTGCCACTTGCACAAGGTGACGTGCGCGAGGGCGTTGCGCTTGTCGAAGGCTTTCGCGGCGACATCTTCGCATGGCTGCGCCTGAACCCCGACGGCACCATCGCGCGCGCCCATCTGCGCGATCCGTCCTGGTTTCAATGGCCACTGCTGGAAGCGGCGATCGAAGGCAATATCGTCGCCGACTTCCCGCTCTGCAACAAATCCTTCAACTGCGCCTATTCGGGCCACGATCTCTAGGAGGCGGACATGCGCAAGGCGTTGTTTGAAAGCCTGACCCTCGGATCGCTGACGGAGCCGGCGCCCGAACCGGATGCGGCCATGCGTGCCGAACTGGCCAAGGCGCTTGAGACGCGCGCGCGCCAGCGTCTCGGGCGTTCGCTTTCCATCCGTCAGATCGATGCCGGTTCCTGCAATGGCTGCGAACTCGAAATCCACGCCCTCGGCAATGCCTATTACGATCTGGAACGGTTCGGTCTGAAATTCGTCGCTTCGCCGCGCCACGCAGATGTGCTGCTGGTGACGGGGCCGGTGACGAAGAACATGCGCGAAGCGCTGGAGCGGACCTATAACGCGACGCCCGATCCCAAATGGGTCATCGCGGCCGGTGATTGCGCGGTGGATGGCGGCTGCTTTGCCGGGAGCTATGCCTGTGTCGGCGGCGTCTCCAATGTCATCCCGGTCGATCTGCACATCAAAGGCTGTCCGCCGAATCCGACGGAGTTGCTGAAGGGGCTCCTGACCCTTCTGGATCACGCATCCGGATGATCGGCCTGGGCTGTCTGAAAGACCGCGGAGCAAGTTGGCGGCCCAGAGCGCCGGAGATTTATGTTGGAGCGTATCCCGCGGCTCCAAGGCCGTTTCGGCACCCGGTTTTGCCGGTGGCGTTCGTCACCAGGCCTTTGATTTCATTAATATTTCCGCCGAAGCGGTCCTCGTTCAGGATAGTCGCCTCGAGATGGCGCGAGGTCCCGGAACGGGAGTGCCGGTCTTGCGCAGTTTCCGAACGCCCAGCAGACGATCGAACTCCATCTTGGAGATGCGGTAGCATTCGCAGGAGCGGCGTTCCAGGCCGCGCCGATCGACAATCGTGAGATTGCCGCGCGTATAGCGGATGAGCCCGGCCCGTTGCAGGGCGCCAGCCGCAACCGTGACGCCCGTGCGTTGTACCCCCAGCATCATGGCAAGAAATTCCTGCGTGAGCAGAAATTGGCCGGATTGCATGCGGTCGTGGGTCATCAGCATCCAGCGGCTGCAGCGCTGCTCGATGGAATGAAATTGATTGCAAGCGGCGGACTGTGCGACCTGGTTGAAGAAGGCATGCGCGTAGCGGTGCATCACGGTTCGCATCGCATCGCTCTGCTTCAGTTCGTTCTTGAACAGCGTCGCTTTCATTCTCAGGCCGACGCCGGGCACCTGGACGTAAACGCTGGTTGGCGCCTTGTCGTCGCCGAGGAGGATGGGCAGGCCCACCACACCCTCATTGCCGATCGTTCCGACCTCCGCTGCTTGACCGTTCGCCATCGTGTTGACCAGAGAGCCGACGCCGGTCTCGATGAAATAGACAAAGCGGATGGGCTTGTGTGCGTCGTAGAGCGGTTGGCGGTATTCGAGCGGAATGCGCTGGAGATGCGGGAGGAGCCGCGCATAGTCTCTGCGCGGCAACAAGCCGAGCAGCCGATTGGCAGGCGGTTCCACGTCCGCGGATTTGGCCGGGGCCACACGGCTTCTCTGTGTCATGCTCGAACGGTTCCCACGCCAAGCCAGCGGCGGACGATCGCCTGTATCTGTCGAGCAAACGCATATCCGCCAGCACGACGCCGGCATCCGCATTTGGCGGCGAGGCTTCACGGTGGCGCCCGTAGGCCCAGCCACCTGCAAGGCTGCGCCTTTCGGCGGAGCTGGGCAAGGACAACGTCCGATATCGGACATTGCCATCATTGAATCCAGCTGCGTGGTAATATAGATTGTGGGTGAGGGACGTGGGGGAAGGCGTGTGCTCGGCCCGCAGTCTTGTTTTTCCCTGCGTGATTGTTTGAGCTGCCGGCCGCGTCGTTTGACGAGGCCGGAAAATTCTTTGAAAGACAACGCAAACCGGCGTCATGGCGCCGAACGCGCAGGATGCCGGCGGCAGAAGGATTGGCCGTTCCGACAGGATTTCGCGCAACCGTGCAAATCGAACAATCGTCGGCAACAGGAGGCTTTCCATGGCGGCCAAACGCCCGCCATCATTCGATCCGGAGCAATTTCTCGCACAGGTCGGCGAGGGCCGGAGTACGCACAATTACCGCAAGGATGAGGTCGTCTTTTCGCAGGGAGAGCCCGCCGACGCGGTCTTCTATGTCGAGAAGGGCAAGGTCAAAATCACGGTCGTTTCGGAGCAGGGCAAGGAGGCGGTTGTCGCAATTCTCGATGCCGGCGATTTCTTCGGCGAAGGGTGCCTTGCGAAACAGCCGCGGCGCCTGTCGACGGCCACTGCGATGGAAGATTCGATCATCGTGCGGCTGGAAAAGCGCGCCATCACGCGCGTGATCCACGACGAGACGGCGTTTTCGGAGATGTTCATGGCGCATCTTCTGAAACGGACCATTCGCGCCGAAGCCGATCTGGTGGATCAGTTGTTCAATTCGAGCGAGAAGCGGCTCGCACGGGTGCTCTTGCTTCTGGCGAATTTCGGCAAGGAAGGAGCGCCGGAACCGATGCTTGCAAAGATCAGTCAGCAGACGCTGGCCGATATGATCGGCACGACGCGCTCCCGCGTCAGCTTCTTCATGAACAAGTTTCGCAAGCTGGGTTACATCGACTACAATGGTCAGATCGAGGTCCACAAGTCGCTGTTGAACGCTGTTCTGCAGGAACGGCCCAAAATCCTCGACTGACCGGCGGCGGCCGGCGCGAAATCTTCGAATTGAGCAATTTTGAACAGTATGCAGGCCAATGCCGGCGTAGGCATCAGGGCATATCCATCCTGTTCACCGCGCGGAGATGGGCCATTCCATGCGATCTGCCCGTTCGCTCTTTGACGACGACCGTGAACCTGCGGTGTCCCGTTTTGGCAGCCTGCGAAAGCCGCCCGCCGTCTATGAATTCGCACACCGAATTCGCGAACTCGGTCCGGGTGCTCCGGAGTTCAAAGCACGCGACGCTGCGGGAATGCGGGCAGGTTTGGCCTGGTGTTCTGTTCTGGGACTGGCGGCCGTCGTCATCGGTGCGGTGTTGGGGCTCGCGAGCTGACGAAGCCGGCACTGGCCGCGTGCGCGGACCGGGACATTGAAACCTCCGAAGTGAGCAATTTTGGACTGTTGCCGCCTGCGTGCAAGCGTAGCGTCAAGACGGCTATGGGGCGCTGATCGTCATCGGACACAGGCGGATTGGTGAGGATGCGCAACAAGGCGGCCATCGTCTTGTAGAGCGCGTCGCGCATGATCTGCTGTTCTTTCAGCCTCGAAACGGCAGTGACCCGGTCCGGAGGCTGAAGCATGCGCCATTATCGTTCCTATCTGATCGACAAGGATGGTGCCGCGACGGCGTTGCCGCCTTTCTCTTTCGAAAGCGACGGCGCGGCGCACGATCATGCCATTGGCCTGCTGCTTGGCCAGCCGCATGCGGCCAAGCTCGAGGTGTGGGAAGGCTCCCGCATCACGCTGAGTTACAGCCGATCCGTCGCGAAAACGCCGGCAGAGCTTCGGCGATTGTGCTATCTCGCCATTGCCGCGTCGAAACGGGAAACCAACCCCCGCGCCAGGCGTGCCATTGCCGCGGCGGCTTACGCGCTTGCCCAGGAAGCGGAAGCACTGGCTGACCTTGGGAACGGGTTCGCCAAAGACCTCGCTGAGGATTGAACAGGTCAGCAAATCTCCGGTGTGCGCTCTGTCCCGGTCCGGCAACGATCGTCGGGCGCAAATCCGCAAGTGCGTCTCTTGAACCCATTTCAGCGTCGCAACTGTGCCGGGCACTTCTCGCCTGCCTTCTTGCGATCTGACTGGCATTTCCGCCTTGGCCGGGGCTGTCGCCTTTCAGGCGAGGGAGGCGCGCGAAAGTCCCGTTCCGGGCCCCGGGACGGCTCGCGGCCTTGATCCCGTGACCAGTTTGGCAAATGGTGAACACTGGAATCACATGAGACGTTTGCGTTCGGGATGCAGGCGGGTATGTCCGGCATCGCGTGTTGCAGACGGAATGGCGTGCGCGATACGGGCCGATTCATAGGGGTGGTCGATCTTGGCTAAGAGGAATGTGCGTCGCAGCGGTGGCGGGGTGACGATCCATGACGTCGCCCGCCATGCCGGCGTGTCGCCGATGACGGTTTCGCGCGTGGTCAACGACGATTCGAAGGTGCGCGACGCCACCCGCGCCAAGGTGGCGGCATCGATCAAGACCCTGAATTATAGACCGAATCTGGCTGCCCGTAGCCTGGCGAGCGCTGATGCGATTCGCGTCGGATTGCTCTACAGCAATCCCAGCGCCGCCTATCTCAGCGAATTTCTGGTCGGCTGTCTGGAGCAGTCCAGCGTCAGCGGCTGCCAGCTCATGATCGAGAAATGCGACGATCCCAAGAGCGAGCGCGCGGCGATTGCCAAGCTCGCCAATGCGGGCGCCGACGGCGTCATTCTGCCGCCGCCGCTGTGCGATTCCGAGGATGCCTTCAAGGCCGCGCGCGATGCCGATCTTCCGGCGGTGGTCGTGGCGACGGGCAATCCCAAGCCGAAACTGTCGGCGGTCCGCATCAAGGACTTCGAGGCGGCCTACGCGATGACGCAACGGCTGATCGCGCTCGGTCACAGCCGGATCGGCTTCATCATGGGCCATCCCAACCAGACGGCCAGCGAGCAGCGATTCAAGGGTTTTGCCGCAGCCATGGAAGAAGCCGGGCTGGAGGTGAGCGCGAAGATGGTGGCCCAGGGCTACTTCACCTATCGCTCGGGGCTCGATGCCGCCGAATTGCTGCTGCGGGCGCCGCGCCGTCCCACCGCGATCTTCGCCAGCAATGACGACATGGCGGCGGCGACGGTGGCGGTCGCCCACAGGCTCGGCCTCGATGTGCCGCGCGACGTCACCGTGACCGGGTTCGACGACACGCCGCTGGCGACAACCGTCTATCCCGCCCTGACGACCGTCCGTCAGCCGATCGCCGAAATGGCGCGCGAGGCTGTGAAATTGTTGACGGAGCAGGTGCGCCGCAAAAGGGCGGGAGAAACCCAGCAAAAAATCGAGAAATTGCTCGATTTTACCATCGTCCCGCGCAAGTCCACGGCCCCCCCGAACCCGATCCCGGCCAAGCGTTCGGCCAGGCTAAGGGCTTGACACCACGCCTCAGTCAGTATTGGTAGCGCAACCATTTCCGGGCGGGCGCCGATTTGCCACGTCTGGGTCAGGGCGGGCGATGGCTGATACGGGCGTGGGTAATGTCTGAATTCCTTCCGGAAGACTGGCGCGATGCGAGCCTGGTCGGGCGCATCGACATGGGGGACGGGCCCGTGCCGGTTCTCGTGCGCCAGGGCCGGTTGTTCGACATGTCCGCCGTTGCGCCGACCGTTTCGCTGCTGCTCGACAATTGGGATAGCGCCGCCAAAGGCCGGGATCTGGGCGACTTCGAGGGCCTGACCTTGCGTAAGGCCTGGGAGGATGGTGCGCCTGCATCCGCGCGCCTGCTCGCGCCGATCGATCTGCACTGCATCAAGGCCTCGGGCGTGACCTTTGCCGTCTCCGCCATTGAGCGCGTGATCGAAGAACGCGCGCGCGGCGATGCGGACAAGGCGCAGGAAATTCGCGCAGCTTTGGCGGAGCGTGTTGGTACCGATATCCGTGCGGTCGCGCCCGGTTCGCCCGAGGCCGAGCGGCTCAAGGCGGCGCTGATCGCCGACGGGCTGTGGTCGCAATATCTCGAAGTGGCCATCGGCCCGGATGCGGAGATCTTCACCAAGGCGCCTGTGCTCTCTTCAGTTGGCTGGGGCGACTATCTGGGCGTGCGCTCCGATTCGGACTGGAACAATCCCGAGCCGGAGATCGTCATCGTCTGCGACGGCGCGGGCGTGCCGCGCGGGGCCTCCCTCGGCAACGACGTCAATCTTCGCGATTTCGAAGGGCGTAGCGCCTTGCTGCTGGGCAAGGCGAAGGACAACAACGCCTCCTGCAGCGTCGGCCCCTTCATCCGCCTGTTCGACGACAGCTTCTCGATGGACGATGTGCGCCGCGCCGTCGTCGAACTCGAAATCGAGGGCGAGGACAATTACCGCCTCGAAGGGCGCAGTTCGATGGCCGAGATCAGTCGCGATCCGCTCGAGCTCGTGCGCCAGGCCCTGAGCGAACATCAATATCCGGACGGCTTCGCGCTATTCCTTGGCACGCTGTTCGCGCCGACGCAGGATCGCGACGCGCCGGGCCGCGGCTTCACCCACAAGATCGGCGATCGCGTGCGCGTCTCCGCCTCGAAACTCGGCACGCTCGAAAACCGGATCACGACATCCAAGGCCGCGCCGCCCTGGTCGCTCGGCATTGCCGGGCTGATGCGCAGCCTCGCCGGACGCGGGCTGCTATCGGCCGGCGCCGCGCAAAAGACGGAGGGTCGTGTGGCATGAGCCAGATCCTGGGCCATCTGATCGGCGGCGAACGCGTTGGCGCGCGGGCCGATCACGACAGCATCAATCCGTCGGATACGCGCGATATCGTTGCGCAATTCCCCGATGGTGGCGCGCGCGATGTCGATGCGGCCGTCGCGGCGGCGCGTGATGCGTTTCCGGCCTGGGCCGGGGCTTCGCCCGAAATGCGCAGCGATGTGCTCGACCGTGCCGGCGATCTGCTTCTGGCGCGCCGCGCCGATCTTGGCCGGCTGCTGGCGCGCGAAGAAGGCAAGACGCTGGCCGAAGGCATTGGCGAAACCGCGCGCGCCGGGCGCATCTTCAAATATTTTGCCGGGGAGGCGCTGCGCCGTCACGGTCAGGCGCTCGAATTCGACGCGGCCCGGTGTCGAGGCGGCGACCTATCGTGAGCCGGTCGGCGTGTTTGGGTTGATCACGCCGTGGAATTTCCCTATCGCAATTCCGGCCTGGAAGGCGGCGCCCGCGCTGGCCTTCGGCAACACGGTGGTGCTCAAGCCCGCCGGCCCGACACCGGCCATGGCCTCGGCCCTTGCCGACATCCTGCAAGAGGCGGATGCGCCAGCCGGCGTGTTCAATATGGTGCTGGGGCGCGGCCAGGTCGGCGAGGCCATCGTCAACCATCCCGACGTGGCCGGCATCTCCTTCACCGGCTCGCAAGGCGTCGGCGGCAGGGTCGCGATTGCGGCGGCGACGCGTCAGGCGCGCGTGCAACTCGAAATGGGCGGCAAGAATCCGATGGTCGTGCTCGACGATGCCGATTTCGACCGGGCGGTCGCCTGCGCGCTGGATGGCGCGTTCTTTTCCACCGGCCAGCGCTGCACGGCCTCGAGCCGTATCATCGTCACCGGCGGCATTCACGACCGCTTCGTGACGGCATTGGCCGAGCGGGCCGCGGCGCTCAAGGTCGGCGATGCGCTCGATCCCGAAACCAGGATCGGCCCGGCCGTCAGCGAGCAGCAGCTCACGCAGAACCTGTCCTATGTCGAAATCGCGACGCAGGAAGGTGGCCGTCTCATGGGGGGCGGTGAACGGCTGACGCTCGACAAGCCCGGCTATTACATGAGCCCGGCCGTGATCGCGGGCACCAGCCAGGCCATGCGCATCAATCGCGAAGAGGTGTTCGGCCCGGTCGCCAGCGTCATCGAGGTCAAGGATTACGACGAGGCGCTGACCATCGCCAATGCTGGCGAGTTCGGGCTTTCGGCCGGCATCTGCACGAGTTCGCTGAAACACGCACAACACTACCGCCGCAATGTGCGGGCCGGCATGGTGATGATCAATCTGCCGACTGCCGGCGTCGACTACCATGTTCCGTTCGGGGGTTCGCGCCGTTCGAGTTATGGCGCGCGCGAGCAGGGCTTCGCGGCCATCGAGTTCTACACACAAACAAAAACAGCCTATAGCTGGGCGTAAGAGGTTTCATGTCGTTAGCCATTTATCCCAGTCTGAAGGGGAAGCGTGTCGTCATTACCGGGGGCGCGAGTGGCATCGGAGCCGGGGTCGTTGCGTCCTTCGCGCGGCAAGGCGCGGATGTCATGTTTCTCGACATTCTGGAGGCCGAGGGCCGGGGTCTGGCGCTGGAACTCGCGGGCTCGCCGATTGCGCCGCGCTTTCATTACTGCGATTTGCGCGACATCGATGCGATCTCTGCCTTCTTTGCCGAAGTTGGTCCCGTCGACGTGCTGGTGAACAATGCCGGCAATGACGATCGCCATGCGGTCGAGGATGTGACGCCGGATTATTGGGACGACCGCATGGCCGTGAACCTGCGGCACATGTTCTTCTGCGCCAAGGCGGCAGTGCCGGGCATGCGCAAGCGCGGCGGCGGCGCGATTATCAATTTCGGTTCGATCTCCTGGCATCTCGGCCTCAGCGATCTTCCGCTCTACGAGACCGCCAAAGCAGGCATTGAGGGCATGACGCGCGCACTGGCGCGCGAACTCGGCCCCCATGGCATTCGCGTGACGACGGTGGTGCCCGGCAATGTGCGCACGCCGCGCCAGCAGCGCTGGTATTCGCCGGAGGGCGAGGCGGATCTCGTTGCCCAGCAATGCCTGGCCGAACGGATCGAGCCGGAGCATGTGGCCTCGCTGGTGCTGTTCCTGGCCTCCGATGACGGGCGCATGTGCACCGGTCATCCATATTGGATCGATGCAGGCTGGAGATGACGGACGACGCCGTTCCGCAATGCGTCTGGGCGCTCGGTGCGGAATTGGGCGAAGGTCCGGTCTGGTCGGCGGCCGAGCGGGCGCTGTGGTTCGTCGACATCAAGCGCAATCGCATTCATCGCTTCGAGCCGGCGGTCAGTGTCGTGCGCAGTTTCGAGACCCCGGCGGCGCCGGGCTTTCTGGCGCCTGTGGCCGGTGGCGGCTTCATCGTCGGGCTCAAGACCGGGCTGCATCGTTTCGATCCGCGGGACGGTAGCTTCACGCCGCTTCATGCGGTCGACCCGGACCACCCGGGCAACCGGCTCAATGACGGGGCCGTCGACCGGCACGGCCGGCTCTGGTTCGGCTCCATGGACGATAGCGAAGCCGCCGCCAATGGCGCGCTCTATCGCCTCGATGCCGGCGGGCCGGTGCGCATCGACGGCAATTATGTGATCACCAACGGGCCGGCCTTCTGCCCGGAAAGCCGCACGCTCTATCACACCGATACGCTGAAGCGCTTCATCTACGCTTTCGATCTGGCTGCGGACGGCACGGTGTCGGGCAAGCGCGTCTTCGCCCACATCGAAGAGGGCGCCGGTTATCCCGATGGGCCGGCGGTCGATGCCGAAGGTTGCGTGTGGACGGGGCTGTTCGGCGGTTGGGGCGTGCGCCGCTATGCGCCGGACGGCACGTTGCTGACGACGATCCGCTTTCCGTGTGCCAATGTGACCAAGATCGCTTTCGGTGGTGACGATTTGCGCACGGTTTATGCGACCACGGCGGCAAAGGGCTTGAGCGCGGCCGAGCGTGCGGCGCAACCTCTGGCCGGCGGGCTGTTCCGCTTCCGTGTCGATGTCCCCGGCCTGCCGCAAATAGAGGTGGCCCATGTCTGATCGCGTGCCTGTGAAGCGGTTTCCGCTCGCGCGACTGGTTCGAGGCGCCGGGCCATATCGACATGGCCGCGCTCTATCTCGAACGCTTCATGAATTACGGGCTGACACCGGCCGAATTGCGCTCCGGCCGGCCGATCATCGGCATCGCACAGACCGGCAACGATTTGTCGCCCTGCAACCGCATCCATATCGAGCTCGCCAAGCGCGTGCGCGAGGGCATTCGCGATGCGGGCGGCATCGCCATGGAATTCCCGGTTCATCCGATCTTCGAGAATTGCCGCCGCCCAACTGCCGCCATCGATCGCAATCTTGCCTTCATGGCGCTGGTCGAAACGCTGCACGGCTATCCGATCGATGCGGTGGTGCTGACGACGGGATGCGACAAGACCACCCCGGCCGGAATCATGGCGGCGACAGCGGTCGATATTCCGGCCATCGTGCTCTCCGGCGGGCCGATGCTCGATGGCTGGCATGAAGGCGATCTGGTCGGTTCCGGCACCGTCATCTGGCGCAGCCGCCGCAAGCTTGCCGCGGGCGAAATCACCGAGGACGAATTTCTCGAAGCGGCCACGGCCTCCGCGCCTTCGGCCGGGCACTGCAACACGATGGGCACGGCCTCGACGATGAATGCGGTGGCCGAAGCGCTGGGCCTGTCCCTGCCGGGCTGCGCGGCGATCCCGGCGCCTTATCGCGAGCGCGGGCAGATGGCCTATGAGACCGGCCGGCGCATCGTCGACATGGCCTATGAGGATCTGACGCCGTCGAAGATCCTGGACGAACGCGCCTTCCGCAACGCGGTTGCGCTGGTCTCGGCCGTCGGCGGCTCGACCAATGCGCAGCCGCATATCGCCGCCATGGCGCGCCATGCCGGCCTCGAGATCGGGCCGGCGGACTGGAGCGCGGCCTATGACATTCCGCTGCTGCTCAACATGCAGCCGGCGGGCAAATATCTGGGCGAGCGCTTCCATCGCGCCGGCGGGGTGCCCGCCATCCTGTGCGAATTGCTGGCGGCCGGGCGCATCGACGGTTCGGCGCGGACCATCACCGGCCGCACCCTGGCCGAGAATATCGAAGGCCGCGCCAGCCGCGACCGCGAGATGATCCGCCCCTACGACGATCCGCTGATGGACCGCGCGGGCTTTCTGGTCATGCGCGGCAATCTGTTCGATTTCGCCATCATGAAGACCAGCGTGATCTCCGACGATTTCCGCGCCCGCTATCTGTCGGAGCCGGGCCGCGAAGGCGTCTTCGAGGGCCGTGCGGTCGTCTTCGACGGGTCCGACGATTATCACACCCGCATCAACGATCCTGCGCTCGGCATCGACGAGAAGACGATCCTTGTCATTCGCGGCAGCGGGCCGATCGGCTGGCCGGGTTCGGCGGAGGTCGTGAACATGCAGCCGCCCGATGCGCTGCTGCGGAAGGGGATCGCCAGCCTGCCGACGATCGGCGACGGACGGCAATCGGGAACTTCCGATAGCCCGTCGATCCTCAATGCGTCGCCCGAAAGCGCGGTGGGCGGCGGCCTCGCCTGGCTGCGCACCGGCGATGTCGTGCGCATCGACGTCAATGCGGGCACCTGCGACATGCTCGTGTCCGACGAAGAGATCGCGCGCCGCAAGGTGGACGCGCCGCCATCCGTACCGGAAACGGCCACGCCCTGGCAGGAAATCTATCGCGCCACGACCGGGCAGCTTTCGACCGGCGCGGTGATGGAGCCGGCCCTCAAATACCGGCATATCGCCGCCAAGACGCCGCGCCACAATCACTAGGATCGGAAGCCACCATCCGCTGGCGAAGAAATAGTTGACCTTGGTACCGCTATCAATAAAGCTGGCGGACAGGATCCAGGCGGCGCGATAGAAATGCGGCCGGGGAATGAGGAAATGCCGGACCTGCTCGGGGTCCATGAGGGGAAGGCACAATGGCTCACGCCAATTCGCGTCTGGTTACCGGTCTTGCGCTCGTCGCATCGCTTGGCGGCTTTTTGTTCGGCTACGACACGGCCGTGATTTCGGGCGCCGTCGGGGCCATCGATTTCAATTTCATCGCACCCCAGCATTTGTCGCAGACGGCGGCGGGCAGCCTGTCCGGCTGGGCCGTGTCCTGTGCGCTGCTGGGCTGTGTGCTCGGTGCGGCGATTGCCGGACCGTTCTCCACCTATTTCGGCCGCAAGCGCGGGTTGATGCTCTCGGCCGTGCTGTTTCTGATCGGCTCGCATCGGCTCGGCGGTGCCGGAAATCGGCCTGGCGCCGCTTGGCAATATCGGGCCGGCCATGCTGACCCCCTTCATCTGCTATCGCATTATCGGCGGGCTCGGCGTGGGTATCGCCTCGATGCTGTCGCCGCTCTATATCGCCGAGATCGCGCCGCCCGATCAGCGCGGACGGCTTGTGGTGTTTCAGCAGATCGCCATCGTCGCCGGAATCACCATCGTCTATTTCGTGAACTGGGCGATTGCGCTGCAGGGAAGCGACCATTGGGTGCTGACGTCGGGCTGGCGCTGGATGCTGGCGTCCGAGGCCTTGCCCGCGATCGCGTTCTTCGCCCTGTTGCTGTTCGTGCCGGACAGCCCGCGCTGGTTCGTGGCGCGGGGGCAGACGGACAAGGCCATGGCCCTGCTCACGCGGATCGGTAGCGAAGCCGATGCGCGCACCACGCTGAGCGAGATCCAGGCCACGCTGGTGCAGCGCACGCGGCCGCTGTTCAGCTTCGGCTCCAAGGTTCTGTTCGTCGGCATCATTCTGTCGATCTTCCAGCAATTCGTCGGCATCAATGCCGTGCTCTATTACGCGCCGCTGATGTTCAAAAATCTGGGCGCCTCGACCGACAGCTCGTTCCTGCAGACCATCATCGTCGGCATCGCCATGTTCGCCTTCACGCTTGTGGCGCTGGCGAAGGTGGATCATTGGGGGCGCAAGCCGCTCTTGATCACCGGCGGTCTCGTCATGGGCGTGTCGATGTTCGTGCTGGGCCTGTTGTTCAATTTCCACGCCGTGGGCGTCTGGGCGCTTGGGGCCGTGGTCGTCTATATCGCCGGGTTCTCGCTTTCCTGGGGCCCGGTGGTGTGGGTTCTTCTGTCCGAGATATTCCCCAACTCGATCAAGGCGAAGGCCATGGCCATCGCCGTGGCGGCGCAATGGATCGCCAATCTGTTCGTCTCCTGGTCGTTCAAGGTGATGGACGGCAATTCCGCGCTCAACGCGGCGTTCAATCATGGCTTCGCCTATTGGATCTATGCCGCGATGAGCATCCTGTCGGCGCTGTTCGTGATGCGCTATGTCCCGGAGACCAAGCGCCGCAGCCTCGAAGCGATCCAGGACATGTGGTCGAAGCCGAACGACGCGGCCGCGGACGGCAAAGAGCAAGAGCGTGTGATTGCCTGATCGGATATGGCTCAGATGCGGTGATTGCGCGCTCGCACTCGATCCCGGCATGGGCGGTGCGATCGCGCAATTCCTGTGGCGGGGCCGCAATGTGTTGCGGCCCGCACTGCCCGAACCGAAGACCGCGCTCGACATGGCGAGCTTTGCGCTGGTGCCCTTCGCCAACCGGATCGCGCATGGCAGCTTCCTGCTGGGATGGCGAAACCGTGCGGCTGGCGCGCAATTTCGGCGACCATCCGCACGTCTTGCATGGCCATGGCTGGCTGCGGCCCTGGCAGGTCGAATATTGCGTCACAAGCGCCGCGTGTCTGACTTATGACTATGAGCCGGGCGACTGGCCGTGGCCCTATCGCGCGGAACAGACAATCCGGCTCGGGCCGGATTATGCCGAGATCCTGCTGCGCCTCGTGAACCGTGCGGACAGGCCGATGCCCTACAGCCTCGGCTTTCATCCTGCCTTTCCATCGCGCGAAGCCGTGCGGCTGACCGCGCAGGTCGGCGGTGTGTGGTGCGCGGACGACACCCAGCTTCCGGTGCGCCATGAAGATGGCGCGCATTTCCTGGATCTGACCCATGGCGCGGCCTTGGCCGGTGCGCCCTTCGTCGACAATTGCCATACCGACTGGCGCGGACCGGCGCGGCTCGCCGAGCCGCTGACCGTGCTGACGCTCAGCGCATCGGACTGGCTGCGCTTTCTGCATATCTTCCTGCCGCGCGGGCGCAGCGATTTCGCCGTCGAACCGGTCAGCGCCATGCCCGATGCCTTCAACCGGAGCGAACCGCGCGAGGAGACGGGATTGGGCGTGCTGGCGCCGGGCGAGGCCGCCGAGGCGGTGATGACACTGTCGCTCGGTCTGGACTGAGCGACGCCATGCTTTGACGTCGGGACGATCTGTACCTACTATTGATAGCGATAACATCGCGGGCCGATATCGTCGGGCCGCAGCCGGGGAGGGGACGATGTTGAAAGCTTTCCAGTCGATCATGGCCGGCCTGTGCGCCGGGGCACTTTTCGTCTTTGGGGCAAGTGCTGCCGAGGCCGCGGCGCCGCATCAGGCGCATGCCAATTTCCGCACGGCGGTCTACGTCACCGTCGATGCGACGCGCCGGCTGTCCGACCCGGCCGTCTTCGCGCGGGAGTTTGCCCGCGTCTACAGCCAGGCGCCGTTCGATCATGTCTATATCGAGGATTATCGCGACAGCCGCTTCGCGACCGATGCCCAGATCGATGCGGTCAAGCGCGAATTCGAGGCCAAGGGCATTGCCGTATCCGGCGGCGTGACGCTGGCGGCGGGTGGCCGCAACGGCCAGTTCGGCACCTTCGATTATGAGAACCCGCGCGATCTTGCCGAGTGCAAGGAGGCGGTCGAGCGCGCGGCGCGCCATTTCGATCAGGTGATCCTCGACGATTTCTTCTTCTACAACACCAAGAGCGACGCGGACATCGCCGCCAAGGGCAAGCGCAGCTGGACGCAATATCGCATCGCCCGCATGCGTCAGGTGGCGCGCGATGTGGTGCTGAAATCGGCCCGTGCCGTCAATCCGCATGTCCATGTGATCATCAAGTTCCCCAATTGGTACGAGCATTTTCAGGGGCTCGGCTTCGATCTCGAAAAAGAGCCGCATATGTTCGGCGCGATCTATACCGGCACGGAAACGCGCGATCCGGTGATCACCGACCAGTTGCTGCAGCAATATGAGAGCTTCGGCGTGATCCGGTTCATGGACGCGATTCTGCCGGGCGGCAATCTGGGCGGCTGGGTCGACACCTTCGACACGCGCTATGCCGACCGTTATGCCGAGCAGCTCTGGGATACGTTGTTCGCCAAGGCGCCGGAGATGACGCTGTTCAGCTGGGACCAGCTGGCCGACATGAGTGCGATCAAGCCCGGCGACCGGCCGTGGGCGAACAGCGACACCAGCTTCGACTGGAAGAAGATGGTGGCTGGCTATCATGCGACGCCCGGCGCCAAGGGGCCGGGCTGGGCGAGCGTGGCGGGCGCGGCCCTGGCCACGATCGATCCGGTTCTCGCCCATCTCGGCCATGTGCAGACGATCCCGAGCTACAAGCCGTATCGTTCCAGCAGCGCCGAGGATTTCCTCGAGAACTATCTCGGCAATATCGGCCTGCCCGTTGCCGCGACGCCGGTCTATCCGACGCAGGCGCCGCTGGTGCTCCTGACCGAGGCGGCGCGCACCGATCCGCATATCGTGGCGAAAATGGAAGCCAGCCTGCGCGCTGGCCATAGCGTCGTCATCACCTCGGGGCTGTTGCAGGCGCTGCAGGATAAGGGCTTTTCCGATATCGCCGAATGGCGCGTGACCGGCCGTGTGGCCGCGATCCGCAAATATTACAATGGCTATGGCGCGGGCAGCGGCAACCTGCTCAACGATCCGGCCAAGAGCCGGCGGGTGCTGTTCCCGGAGATCCACTTCTTCACCAATGATTCCTGGGCGATCATCCGCGGCGTGGCCGGCGAGAAGGCGTTCCCGGTTCTGCTCATGAATCACTATTCGAAGGGTGTGATCTATGTCCTCGATGTGCCGGACAATATCGCCGACCTCTATAATTTGCCGGACGGCGTGCTCACCCAGATCAAGACCTATCTGCAACAGGACTTTCCGGTGCGCATCGCCGCGCCGCCGCAGGTGGCGCTGTTCGCCTATGACAATGGGGCCTTCGTGGTCGAATCCTATCGCGCCAAGCCTGCGCGCGTGACGGTGATCCTGTCTGGCCACGCGCCGCATCTGGCCGATGCGATGACCGGCAAGGCGATTGCCGCCGACGCGGCTGCGGGACAGGGTCGCGAGGATGACGATCCGACAAAGCGGATGGCGGAAAAGCAGCGCAAGGATATCGGGGAGGGCACAGCCTTTACCGTGACCTTGCCTGCCCATTCTTTCCGGGCTTTCCGCTATCGCAAGAATTCGGATTGAGCTGTTTGTGATAAATGGGCAACGGCCCGGTGGTTTTCTTTGATTTTGCGCAAATTGGGCTTCGGGACGCGGTATTGTGGCTAGATTAAGGTGGGCAGCAATGGTAGCGTTCTCATTGACAGGAGAGTGTTCTGGAATAAATGGCTGGGCTCGCGGGCGCAGTTGAAGAACACTCCCTCAGGGAAGGTAAACGGAGACCGGGGCAATTACACCTTAAGGTCTAAATCTCGAAGCGAGGTCCGACGTCGCCGCCTATTGGAATTTGGCGCCGGCGGCAGGGTTTCAGGTTGCTTGCGATTGAAAATTGGTAGCGCTACCAAAAATTGATTGCGAGCGACCTACTCGAGATCACAACGCAAAGGGAGGGCGTGCGTGAATAATCTAGGGAATGGGGCGTCATCGAACGCCGGGATGAGGAAGCTGCTACGCAATGCCCTTCTGGGTGGCGCATCGGTGGTGGCGATGGGGATCGTGACGACGTCTGCCATGGCGCAGGACGCGGCACCAGCCTCGGACAATCAGGTCGAGACGGTTGTCGTGACCGGCATTCGCGGGTCGCTGCAGCGGAATCTCGACATCAAGAGAGATGCTGTCGGTCTCATCGACGCGATCACGGCCGAAGACATCGGCAAGTTCCCGGACACAAACCTCGCTTCGGCGATGATGCGTATTCCGGGCGTGTCGGTCAGCCGTGGCGCGAGCGCCATGGGCGGCACCGGCTCGACATCGTCGACCGGCAATGCCTCCGAGATCACGGTGCGTGGCTTCGGCCCGACCTTCAACCAGACGCTGTTCGACGGCCGCATGGTGGCCACGGGCGTCAGCAACCGCGCCTTCGATTTCAGTTCCGTCAGTTCGGAATTCGTCAGCCAGGTCGATGTGTTGAAGACCCCCAGCCCGTCGCTGGCTTCGGGCGCAATCGGCGCGACCATCAACATCAAGTTTCCCAAGCCCTTCGATCATCCGGGGCTGACCGTCGCCGGCTCGCTTTCGACCACGGATTCGCCGGAAGTGGGCAAGTTCACGCCGAATGGTGATCTGATCGTCAGCGATACCTTTGCGCATGACACGTTCGGCATTCTGGCAGCGGTTTCGTACAACGAGACGAAAACGCGGGCCAACCACATCAATATCCAGGGGTGGGAAGGCACGACGGCGGGCTCATTCGCCAGCACCGTTCCGGGAACGAATCCGAACAGGCCGGCCTGGTTCATCCAGGATTACGGCATCTATCAAGAGCAAACCGACGAACGGCGCATCCAGAGCCGCGTGGCCTTCCAGTGGCGGCCGTCTTCGGACCTGCTGGTCACGCTGAACGACAATTTCTCCTGGGATCGCCAGAAGCAGGATCAGCACGGCTACAGCGTCTGGTTCAACTCCGGCTCCCTGCAGAATGTCGCGCTCGACAAGAACGGCACGGTGATCAACTTCGATCAGCCGAACACGCCGACCGATTTCCAGGGCCAGATCAACGGCCAGCTCCTGCAATACAATGATTTCGGCCTCAACGCGCAGTGGACAGCCAGCGACAACCTGCTGGTGACGTTCGACGCCGACCAGGCCGAGGCCTGGCTGAATCCGGGCGGCGAAGCCAGCGCGATCGACGCCGACGTCGGCTATGGTCCGTCCGGGCCCGGCGGGCTCTACGGTGTGGATTTGGGCATCGCCGTTCCCGGCGGTCACAATCTGCCTTATCCGACCGTTTACGGTCCCGGCGGGAACGAAGCGCGGTTCACCGACGCCTCGCTGATCGGCTCTCACGTCTTCCCGATCCAGGCACCGAAAAATATCGATACGGTAAAGCAGGCCAAACTGGCCGGCGACTGGAGTGAAGGCAATCTCGATCTCCAGTTCGGCGTCCAGTATGTGGGTGAACGCAAGAAGGAGCAGATGTTCGATACGTTCACCAACAACAACTGGCAGGCCTATTCCGGTTACGGTCCGAATTCGGGCAACGCCCTGGGCGTGGACCTGCCGGACAGCATGTTCCAGAAAACCTTCAGCACGGCCGGATTTCATCAACGGTTGGGGTGGCGCCAATATGCTGCCGCATCAGATCCTGGCCTATAGTCCGACGCCGATCCGCGCCTATCTTGAGGGCCTCGGCAATCCGCAGACGACGGTCATTCCCGGCGCCAATACGAATTGTTGCGACGTGCCGGCAGGCAGCAATCCGGCATTGCCGCAGAATGCGGGCCGGCCATTCACCGGCAAGTACGTCCTGGCATTCAATCCGGATGCCTATCGCGTGCTTACCGAACGGACCTATGCGGGTTTCATCAATGCAACGATCAAGACGGAAGTCGCGCATATGCCGCTGCGGATCAACGCAGGCATGCGCTACGAGTTGACCGATGTGAATGTGGTCGGCCTGGGACGCGTGCCGACCAATTTCACCGTCGACGCAGCGGACCACACCGCTTACGACATGACGTTCAGCGATACGCAGCCGATCCAGGGCAAGCAGGAATATCAACACCTGCTGCCCAGCATCAACTTGCAGCTGTCGGTCACGGATCATCTCGACGTCCGCTTCAATGCTTCGCAGACGCTCACGCGGCCGCCGATCTCGCAGCTGAGCCCGACTTTCACGGTTGGGGGGCGTGTGAACGCGGTTGTGGCGAATGGCGGCAATCCGCAGCTCAAGCCGTTCCTGTCTGACAATGTGGATGTCAGCACGCAGTGGTACTATGCGCCGAACTCCTACATTTCGGGCGACGCCTTCCTGAAGACGGTGTCGGACTTTATCGTCAACGGTTCGACCCAGCACACCTTCAACGGTATTGGCCCCGGCGGCACGAATATCGATTACACCCTGACGCAGCCGATCAATGGGCCAACGGCAAACGTCTATGGCTTCGAGTTGGCCTTGCAGCATGTCTTCGGCGATACCGGCTTCGGCTTCCAGCTGAACGGAACGGTCGTGGGCACGAACAAGCCGTTCAATCCCATGGACACCAGCGTCAGCGGGTTCGCCGTGACCGGCCTGGCGGACTCCGCCAACTTCGTCGGCTTCTACGACAAGGACAAGTTGCAGGCCCGCGTTGCCGTCAATTGGCGTGATTCCTATCTCGATCATTTCGGCCAGTTGCAGAACAACTCGAAGTTCGGGACCGAGCCGACCTTCGTGAATGCCGCATGGGACGTCAGCTTCACGACAAGCTACGACGTCACCGATCAGGCCACGGTCTATTTCGAAGCCATGAACCTGACCAATGCGACGTACAGCACACATGGCCGGTTCCAGAATCAGGTTCTGGATGTCGTCGATTATGGCCGGCGTTTCATAGCTGGTGTGCATTTCAAATTCTGAGTGAACTCCCCAACCAACTGAAGGGGCCGCCAAATTTGGCGGCCCCTCTTTTCTTTGTGGGCATATCTTGAGAAGATTGCATCGCAGTTCGGGGTGCGGAGTATGGTGCGACCCATTCAGAGCATTGTCATCGTCGGCGGTGGAACGGCCGGCTGGCTGACGGCCGGTGTCATCGCGGCGCGATATCAGGGGCGCATCAAGGCGGGGACCTTTTCGGTCACGCTGGTCGAGTCGCCGAATGTTGCGATCATCGGTGTCGGCGAGGGCACATGGCCGACATTGCGGACCACGCTGAAGAATATTGGCGTATCCGAAACGGAGCTCTTCCGCCAATGCGATGCCGCGTTCAAACAGGGCGGTCGGTTCGCGCGCTGGACGACGGGCGCGGATGACGATTTCTACTATCATCCGTTGATGCTGCCGCACGGGTTCTCGGACGTGAATCTGGCTCCGCACTGGCTGCGGGATGGCGCGGCGGAGCCGTTCGCCCGGGCCGTTTGCCCGCAGGAACAGATCTGCGAAGCCGGACTGGCGCCGAAAACGATCACGATGCCCGAATATGGCGGCGCGGCGAATTACGCCTATCATCTTGACGCGGGAAAATTCGCGCCGTTCCTGCAGCGCCATTGCACGGAAACGCTCGGGGTCCGCCATGTGCTGGCCGATGTCGTGTCGGTCAATCAGGACGAGACCGGCGACATCACAAGTGTGGCCACACAGCAGGCCGGCGAGATCACCGGCGATCTGTTCGTGGACTGCACGGGTTTTTCCTCGCTTCTGCTGGGCAAGACGCTGGGTGTGCCGTTCCGCGATTGCAGCGACATTCTGTTTTGCGACACCGCGCTGGCCGTGCAGGTGCCGCATGAGGCGCCCGATGTGGCCATGGCCTCGCAGACCAACGCGACCGCGCAATCGGCGGGCTGGATCTGGGATATCGCACTGCCCAACCGGCGCGGCATCGGCTATTGCTATTCGAGCCGGCATCAGAGCGAAGAGGGCGCGCGCGAAGAGCTGGCGCGCTATATCGGTCCGCGCATCGAAGGGCTTCAGATCCGCAAGATTCCCATCCGCTCCGGCCATCGCGAGATATTCTGGAAGAACAATTGCGTGGCCGTGGGGCTGGCAGCCGGGTTCCTCGAGCCGCTGGAGGCCTCGGCGATCGTGCTGATCGAGCTGTCGGCCAAGCTGATCGCCGAACAGATGCCGGCCTGCCGCGAGGTGATGGACATCGTCGCGGCGCGCTTCAACGAGGTGACGTCCTATCGTTGGGGCCGGATCATCGACTTTCTCAAGCTCCATTATGTGCTGACCAAGCGGACGGACAGCCAGTTCTGGATCGACAATGTCGATCCGGCCACGGTTCCCGAACGGCTGCAGAAACTGCTGCGGCTCTGGCGCTATCAATCGCCCTGGTTCTTCGATGAGTTCGACCGGCTGGAGGAGGTGTTCCCGGCCGCGAGCTATCAATATGTGCTCTACGGCATGGGCTTCCGCACCGAAGTCGATCCGCTGGACCATGCCGGAACGCAGGCCATGGCGGCGCGCTATCTGCGGGAAAATGCCGAGATGACGGCAAGAATGCGCGCGCAATTGCCGAAGAATCGCGATCTGATCCGGAAGATCCATGAATACGGCATGCAGCCGATCTGAGTTGGGGGAAATGCCGTGCCGAATATCGTTGTTGTGAACAGCCAGGCGCATCGCGGTCTTCGCGTGCAGGCCGGCGCCTCGGCCGCCTTTGGCGATCGGCGGCATTTCGTACCCGTGATCGTGGGCGAGTTTCCGCTGCTGGCGGTTCATTATCCGATCCTGCTGTCGAAGGATTCCGAAACCGGCGCCTTTTATTGCGGCGCAATGCTGGGCTTCGATCCGGATGAAAACCTGTTCCTGACGGAAGGGCAGGGCTTCGCTGCCTACCGGCCGCTCAATCTGCAACGCGGGCCCTTCTTCACCGCGGGCGACGAGCTGGCCATCGACCTCGACAATCCGCGGGTGTCGGAGGAGGCCGGCGAGTTCCTGTTCGATGACGCCGGCGAGCCGACCGATTATCTGCGCAGCATCGTCGCCGCCATGCAGGAGCTGAAGCCCGGCGTTGAGCGCACCAAGCTTTTCATCGAAAAGCTGCTGGCGCTGAAGCTGGTCGAGCCGATCGATATCGATGTCGGCTTCGACGACGGCAGCACGCGGCAACTGACCGGGCTTTACACGATCAATCGCGAGACGCTGCAGGGGCTGCCGGACGATGTGGTGCTGGATCTGTTCCGGCGCGGCTATCTGCAGCTGATCTATCTGGTCATCGCCTCGCTCAAGCAAGTGTCGGTACTGGCGCAGCGCAAGAACCGGGGCCTTCTCGAGGCGAGCGAGAGCCTGTCCGGTTCTGTCGCCTAGGCGCGGGCATGGCGGCGAAAGGCCCTGCTGAAATCGCGGCCGGCGCAATCGCCGGACCGGAGCAATTCCGGCGCGATGTGGTGGAGGCTTGCCGTCCGCTGGTGCTGCGGGGCCTGGTCGGTCAATGGCCGGCTGTCGCGGCGGCGAAGGAGGCGCCGGGGGCCTTTCGCGATTACATCGCGCAATTCGATGCCGGTGGCGAGATGGATGCCTTTGTCGGCGCGCCCGGCATCGGCGGCAAATATTTCTATGCCTCCGATCTCGACGGCTTCAATTTCGAGCGCCGGCGCATGGGCTTCGGCGCGGCGCTGGATGCAATCCTCTCCAGTCTGGACAAGCCCGATGCCCCGTCCGTCTATGCCGGCTCGGTGCCGGTCGACGCGCATCTGCCGGGCTTTGCCGCCGCCAATCCGATGCCGCTTCTCCCGCCCGAAGCGGGCGGGCGGATATGGCTGGGCCATGCCTCGAATGTCTCGACGCATTACGATGCCTTCGAAAATCTTGCCTGCGTGATCGCGGGAACGCGCCGCTTCACGCTCTATCCGCCGGAAGCGATCGGCAGCCTCTATGTCGGGCCGATCGACAACACCATGGCCGGTCAGCCGGTCAGCCTCGCCGCATCCGCGGAACCGGATGCCGAGGCCTATCCGCTGTTCGAGGCCGTGCGGGACGAGGCGCTGTGCGTCGAACTCGAGCCGGGCGATGCGCTGTTCCTGCCCAAGCTGTGGTGGCATCAGGTGGAGGCGACGGCGCCGTTCAACGGCCTGATCAATTACTGGTGGGATGCGTTCAGCATCGGGCCCGATGCGCCCTATACCAGCCTGCTATTGGCGATGATCGCCATCAGCGAACGCCCGCCCGCCGAACGCGCCGCCTGGAAGGCGTTCTTCGATCATTACGTGTTTCGCAGCAACGGCCATCCGCTGGCGCATCTGCCACCCGCCCGGCATGGGATTCTGGGCCCGCTGAGGCCGCACAATTACGGGCGTATCCGTGCCCATATCATGCATCTGCTGCGCGGCGGATAGACTCTATTGCGCGCGGCAATGGGCGTCGATGAAGTCCTGGTGCATGGGCATGGCGTCGGTGCATTTGCGGATCACGGCGCGGATATGGTCAAGACCGGCCGCGATCGCCGCCGGATCGAGCGTATCGGCCAGCGGCTCGGTGCGCCGTGGCCGGATGCCCTGTCCGGTCATCACATAAAGCCAGCTCTGCATGGGAAACAGCTCGTTGTCCTCGCGCGCGATGCGGCCATAGCTGCGGAACAGTTCAAGCTTTTCTTTCAGGCTGTCGGGCAGGGCGATCCCGCGGCAATGGCGCCATAGCGGGCTGTCGTCGCGCTCGGTGGTCGCATAATGCAGCAGCAGGAAATCGCGCACGCGCTCATATTCGAAGGTCAGGGTTTTGTTGTAGCGCGCGATATCGGCGGGCTCGAAATGGCGATCGGGGAACATCTGCAGAAGCAGCGCCATGCCGCGCTGCACCAGATGGATGCTGGTCGATTCGAGCGGTTCGAGAAAGCCGGCGGAAAGGCCGAGGGCGACGCAGTTCTTGTTCCAGAAGTGCCGCCGGCGTCCGGTGGTGAAGCGCAGCACGCGCGGCTCCGCCAGGGCCGCGCCGTCGAGATTGGCGAGCAAGGTCTCGCGCGCATCCTCGTCGCCGATGAACTCGCTGCAATAGACATACCCATTGCCGGTGCGGTGCTGCAGCGGAATGCGCCATTGCCAGCCGGCCTCGCGCGCGGTGGTCAGCGTATGGGAGGGCGGCGGGCCGCTGCGTGCGCTTTGAACGGCGACGGCGCGATCGCAGGGCAGCCAGTTCCGCCAATCCTCATAGCCGCTTTCGAGCGCGCCCTCGATCAGAAGGCCGCGAAAGCCGCTGCAATCGAGATAGAGATCGGCCTCGATGCGCTCGCCGGATTCGAGGGTCAGCGCTTCGATGAAGCCGGTCTCGGCATGGAGCGAGACGTGGCGGACCTTGCCTTCGGTCCGCCTGACGCCGCGCCGTTCGGAATAACGCCGCAGATAGCGGGCGAAGAGGGAGGCGTCGAAATGCAGGGCATAGGTGATGCCTTCCAGCGGCGAGTTCGGCGCGCGCACCGGGCGCATGAACTTGCCGGCTTCGGCGGCCATCGCCTGCAGCGAGTGTTCTTCGAGCCGGGCGGCCTTGCCCGCCAGCGCCATCTTCAGCCAATAGGCGGCGAAGGAAATGCCCTCCATCTCGAAGCCGGTCTGGCCGAAGGGGTGAAGATAGGTGTGGCCGATCCGGGTCCAGTCCTTGAATTCGATGCCAAGCTTGAAGGTGGCCTGGGTCTGGCGGACCAGATCGTCCTCGTCGATGCCGAGCACTTTGAGGAAATCGATGATCGGCGGGATCGTGGCTTCGCCGACGCCCACCGTGCCGATCTCTTCGGATTCGATCAGGCGAATCTTGCAGTCGAGTTTGCCAAGGAAGCGCGCGAGGCTCGCCGCCGCCATCCAGCCGGCCGTGCCGCCGCCGACGATGGCGATGCTGCGGATCGGGTTATTGCTCATCGAGCCCCGCGGCCGTGCCACGCGCCTCAATCATGTTTTCGAGGCGGCGTGTAGGGCGTCAGGGGGCCGAGGAAACAGGTGTTGCCGCGCGAGATAACGGTGAAGGCCTGTCTGTTCGCGCAGACCCTGTTGCTGCGGATGATCCAGCGGATCGCATCATATTGCTTGAGCCCGGGGCAGGTGCGCTGCAACTTGCTGCGCCAGATCTTGCCGTTCTTCATATAGATCAGCAGTTCGTCGTTATTGGGCGCGCGAGTGTGATCGATCAGGTTGATCGTCAGGCAGACGTCGTTCCTCTCCGTGGGGGTTGGAGCTTGTGGTGGCGCCGGCCATGCCGCGCCCGCAATCGTTACGACGGCCAATCCTGCCAGAAGGGCAGGCGAAACGGTCCGCATGTCATCCTCCATGTTGGATTCACGTGCCTATGGAAACGGGCACGCCGGCTGCGCGATGTTCGCGCAACCGGCGGCCGGGCTCAAGGCGCTGGGGAAACATAGCACCTTGAGTTTCTCGTCTTGCCGTCACTTCCGGGCCAGCGCATGCGGCCGGGTGAAGCGCTGGTTCGGCACGAGCTTCCTGCCGGCTAGAAGATTGGCGAGAACCTGCTCGGAGCGTCCATAGAACGCATCCTGTTTCTGCGGCGTCACATTGTTGTGGTCGGATTCGATCATCGGGATCGCTTCCTTCGGCGCGGGGATCTGGTCGAGCGCGGTCCACACGCTGACGGGCGTCGCCGTGGTGTCGATGAAGCCCATGGCGGCCAGCGTCGGCGCCTGGATATGGGACGCGAAATTCACCGTGTCGAAATAAAGTGCGGTGTGCGCAATCTTGGGATTGGCCGTGTTCCAGAAGGGATAGGCCGAGCTGTGCCCATGCAGCGGGCCATTGCTGTCCCCCCCGGAGGGCTCGTTGACGATCACCGCCGTGACGCGGTGGGGATTGAGGCCCGCCGTCACCAGGCTCTGCTGGCCGCCCATGCTGGTTCCCATGATGACGATGGTGTGGCCGTCCCAATCCGGCCGGCTCTGGATGTAATCGATCGCGCGGGTGTCGCGCAGATACATCTTCAGGAAGTAGGAGGTCTCGCGGCTGGTATCGCCAATGGTCTGGTAGTCGTTCGGCACGCCCTTCGATTGCGTCGGCAAAAGGTCATGGGAATCGACATCGAAGGTCAGCCAGCCATTGGCGGCGCGGTTGGTCGCTGCGGCGGGCTGCAGCGCATAGACGCCGGCATATTGATAGATGATGAGCGCCGGATATTTGCCCGGCTTGTCGGGCTTGGCCAGATAGCCGTGAACATGCGATCCCAGGCTGTCGAGTTGGACTTCAGACAGCGTCACACCGGGCTGATGGCTGGCGACGGGCGTCAGCACCGGATGGATCGGAACCTGCTTGAGAGCCTTGAGCTTCGCCGCCCAGAAGGCATCGAAATCGGCCGGACGCTGGGCGCTGGGCTTGAAGGCCCAGGGGGCGACGGCCGCGCCCAGCGGAATGCTCGCCTCCTGCGGGTGCGCGGTGTTGGCCCGCGAAACAGGCGCAAGCTTGTAGTTCGGATATTTGGACAGGATCACCTTCGAGGCCGGATCGGCATCGCGCACCCAGTTCTGGATCGCCTGATCGAGTTCGCCCTGTTCGGTCACAGAAGGGCCGGGCAGGGTGCTGCCGGGTCCGCTCACCTGCGCATAGAGCATGGCGGGGTGGTCGAGCGTGATCGCGATCTTCGCCTGGCCCTTGGAAAGATCGAGCGTGCCGGACTTGATGATGCGGTCGTCGTCTTCGCGGATGGTGTAGTGATAGGTGCCGGGCGCGATGTGCGCGCCCTTGTCGACGGAAACCGTCCAGCCCGCCGGCTCACCGCGCCGATAGATGCCGTCGCGATGGAAGGGCGTGAAGCTCAACCCCGGCATGGGCCGCACCTGCGCCATGGCTGGCGATATCGCCAGTGCGGTGGCAAGGCAGGCAAGCGAGCCGAGATATTTGCGCCAGGCCGATCCGGTCATCGTTGGTTTCCTCCTGATTGTGTTCTTTATGGCCGCTTCGCGGGCGGCGTCTTATGGTTGTGCGGTCGGCCGGATTTGGGCTCCCGCCGGGCCAGCCTCGAAATGAGAGCGGTACCATAATGAAGGGTTGGCGCTGGCCGTCAACCTCCGGGCGCGGGGGAGGCGGGGGTGTGCTTTGACAAGACCGGTTCTGTCCACATAGATTGGTAGCGATACCAAAATGACCGGCGGCCGGATGGACGGCGCACCGGCACGGAGGAAAGAGGGAAGGGCGGGCATGAAAAGAGTGAGGCTGGCGCAGGCCGCGGGCGTTCTCGCGATGGCCACTGCGGCATCGATGCTGGGCGGGTTTGCGCCCGCGGGCGGGGCACATCTGGCGGCGCGGCACGGCGCACCTATGGCGGCGCCGCTCTACAAGAATCCCAAGGCCCCCGTTGCGGCGCGCATCGCCGATCTGATGAAGCGCATGACCCTGGAAGACAAGGTCGCGCAGCTTGAGTGCGTCTGGAACAACAAGGCCAAGCTATTCGATCCCGATCTGCAATTCGATCCGGCCAAGGCCGCCAAGCTTTATCCCCATGGCTTCGGCGCCTTTGCGCGTCCGTCCGATTACACCGGCACGACGACGCCCATGACGCCGGACCATCCCGGCCGCGACACGCGCCAGACCGCGGCGCTCGTCAACGCCGTGCAGCATTGGGCGGTCGAGCATACGCGGCTCGGCATTCCGGTGCTGTTCCATGAAGAGGGCTTGCACGGCTATGTGGCGCCCGGCGCCACGAGCTTCCCGCAAGCCATCGCCGAAGCCAGCACCTGGGACCCCAAGCTGGTGCAGCAGGTCGATACGGTCGCCGGGCGGGAGATCCGCGCGGTCGGCGTCTATGAAGTCCTCGCGCCGGTGGTCGATGTGGTGCGCGATCCGCGCTGGGGCCGCAGCGAAGAAACGTTCGGCGAAGATCCCTATCTCGTCAGCCGCATGGGTGTGGCCGCCGTGCGCGGTTTCCAGGGCAAAAGCCTGCCGCTGGCGCCGGGCCATGTCTTCGCGACGCTCAAACATATGACGGGCCATGGCTGGCCGGAGAACGGCACCAATGTTGGCCCGGCCAATATCGGCCGGCGCACGCTGCGCTCGATCTTCCTGCCGCCCTTCAAGGCCGCCATCGACGAAGCGAATGCGCAGATCGTCATGGCCTCCTATAACGAGATCGACGGTGTGCCGTCGCACGCCAATCATTGGCTGCTGACCGATCTTCTGCGCCATGAATGGGGCTTCAAGGGTGCGGTGGTCAGCGATTACGAGGGCATCGAACAGCTCGATACGCTGCATCATGTCGAGCCCGATCTGGCCTCGGCCGCCATCCGCGCCCTCAAGGCGGGTGTCGATGTCGATATGCCGGATGGCGAGGCCTTTTCCACGCTGGTGACATCGATCCGCGCAGGCCGCGTGCCGATGGCGGATGTGAACCGCGCCGTGCGCGGCATTCTGCGCATCAAGTTCCTGGCCGGCCTGTTCGAGCATCCTTATGCCGATGCCGACGCCGCCGTTGCCATCACCAATGACGCGCAGGCCCAGGCCCTGGCCGCCAAGGTGGCGCGCAAGGCCGTGATCCTGCTCAAGAATGACGGCACGCTGCCGCTCGATGCGAGCCGCATCAAGACGCTGGCGGTGATCGGGCCGAACGCCAAGGAAACGCTGCTCGGCGGTTATTCGAACTATCCCGGTCATACGGTCAGCATCCTGCAGGGGATCAAGGCGAAGCTCGGCGACCGCGTGCATGTGGTCTATTCGGAAGGCGTCAAGATCACCAAGACCGACCATTGGTGGTCGGACAAGGTCGAACTGGCCGATCCAGCGAAGAATGCGCAACGCATTGCCGACGCGGTGAAGGTTGCGCAGGGTGCGGATGAGATTGTCCTCGTCTTGGGCGGCAATCCCAACACCAGCCGCGAAGGCTGGGCCGACAATCATCTGGGCGATCGCTCGAGCCTCGGCCTTCTCAGCAGCCAGAACGCGCTGTTCGATGCCATGCGCAAGCTCGGCAAGCCGGTCGTCGTGGTGCTGTTGAATGGCCGCCCGCTGGCCGTGCCCGAACTCGCCGACAAGGCCAATGCGCTGATCGAAGGCTGGTATCTGGGCGAGAAGGGCGGCACCGCCATGGCCGACATCCTGTTCGGCGATGCCAATCCGGGCGGCAAGCTGCCGGTCTCGATCCCGCGCTCTGTGGGCCAGCTTCCCGATTTCTACAATGTGAAGCCGAGCGCGCGGCGGGGCTATCTGTTCAGTTCGATCAAGCCGCTTTATCCCTTCGGCTATGGTCTCAGCTACACCACATTCGAGGTCAGCGCGCCGCGCCTGTCTTCGACGACGATCGGCAAGGATCAGTCGGTCAATGTCGCGGTCGATGTGCGCAACACGGGCAAGCGGACGGGCGATGAGGTCGTGCAGCTCTATATCCACGATCTCGTCAGTTCGGTGACGACGCCGATCAAGGAACTCAAGGGCTTCGAGCGGGTCACGCTGAAGCCGGGCGAGACGCGGACCGTCACCTTTACCCTCACGCCCGAGGCGCTGGCGCTGTGGAACGCCGATATGAAGCATGTGGTGGAGCCTGGCGATTTCGACATCATGGCGGGCGACAGTTCGGTGAATCTCAAATCGGTGGTGCTGCACGTCCACGGTTGATAGTGCGGGAGGCCATCATGTTCGCTTTCCGGCCCATACGGATCGGGGCCTGTATTATGGCCGCCGCGCTGGTCGCCGTGGCGTCGGCGGCCAGCGCCCGCGCCGATGACGGCTACCGGCTGTGGCTGCGCTATGACCGCGTCGGGGCGCGCGATCTGGCCGCCTATCGCGCCGAGGCGACGCAGCTGGTGGCACCGGGCGCGAGCCCGACCCTGATCGCGGCGCGCAAGGAGTTGGCGCGCGGGCTAAGCGGGCTTCTGGGGCGCAAGCTCGCGCGTGCCGCGCAGCTCACGCGCGATGGCGCCATCGTCATCGGCACGCCGGCCTCTTCGAGACTGATCGCCGGGCTGGATCTCGATCTTGGTAGGGCCGGTGCCGAAGGCTATCTGCTCAAGAGTGTGACAATCGGCGGTCATCCGGCCACCGTCGTCGCGGCCAATCGCGATATCGGCGTGCTCTATGGCACCTTCGCGTTGCTGCGGCGGATCGCGATGCATGCGCCGCTAAGCGGCCTCGACATCGTTTCAGCACCCAGGATCAAGCTGCGCGTGCTCGACCATTGGGACAATCTCGACCGCACGGTGGAGCGCGGCTATGCCGGCCAATCGCTGTGGGACTGGACGACGCTGCCCACCTATATCGAACCGCGTTACATCGATTATGCCCGCGCCGATGCTTCCATCGGCATCAATGGCGCCGTGCTCAACAATGTGAATGCCGATCCGTTGATCTTGACCCCACGCTATCTGAAGAAGGTAGCGGCGCTGGCAAACGCGTTCCGGCCCTATGGCGTGCGGGTCTATCTCTCGATCAATTTCGCGTCGCCGATCATGCTGGGGCATCTGAAGACGGCCGATCCGCTCGACCCGAAGGTGCAGGCATGGTGGCGGGCGAAGGTCGGTGACATCTATCGCCTGATCCCCGATTTCGGCGGCTTCCTTGTGAAAGCCAATTCGGAAGGCCAGCCCGGCCCGCAGGATTATCACCGCACCCATGCGCAAGGCGCGAACATGCTGGCGCGCGCGCTGGCGCCCCATGGCGGCGTGGTGATGTGGCGCGCCTTCGTCTATGCCAACAATCCGAAGGAAGATCGCGCCAAACAGGCCTACAAGGAATTCACGCCGCTCGATGGCAAGTTCGATTCCAATGTGCTGGTGCAGGTCAAGAACGGCCCGCTCGATTTCCAGCCGCGCGAGCCGTTCAATCCGCTGTTCGGCGCGCTGCCGCACACCAACACCATGATGGAAGTGCAGATCACCAAGGAATATCTGGGCTTCGCGACGCATCTCGTCTATCTGGGCGCGCTCTATCGCGAGGTGCTGCAGGCGGACACTTATGCGCGCGGTCCCGGCTCGACCGTGGCCAAGGTGATCGATGGACGATTGTTCGGCAATCGCCTCACTGGCATCGCCGGCGTCGCCAATACCGGCACGGATCGCAACTGGTGCGGCTCCATCTTCAATCAGGCGAACTGGTATGCCTTCGGCCGCCTTGCCTGGAATCCGGATGCGTCCGCACGCGCCATCGCCGACGAATGGGCGCGGCAGACCTTCACCAACGATCCCAACTTCGTGAAGCCGGTGGTGAAGATGATGATGACCTCGCGCGCGGCCGTGGTGAACTACATGACACCCCTGGGGCTCAATATGATCATGGGGCACGACACCCATTACGGCCCCGCACCCTGGGACGATAAAGGTCAGCGTGCTGACTGGAAGGCGCCCTATTATCATCATGCCGGCCGTGACGGTCTTGGCTTTGACCGTACGAAGGCGGGCAGCAATGAAGCCGCGCAATATTTCCCGCCGCTGTCACGCGAATTCGAAAACGTCCAAACGACACCGGAGAAATATCTGCTGTGGTTCCACCATGTGCCGTGGAGACTATCGCCTCAAATCCGGGCGCACGCTATGGGACGGGCTGGTCTATCACTATGCGCGCGGCATACAGCAGGTCGCCGCCATGCAGCGCGTCTGGGCGCGCATGAAGCCGTTCGTCGATCCGCAGCGTTATGCGCTGACGGCGGCCTTCCTCAAGATCCAGCGCAAGGAAGCCACATTGTGGCGCAATGCTTGCCTGGCCTATTTCGACAGCTTCGCGCACCAGTCCTATCCGCCCGGCACTGCGCCGCCGCCGAAGCCGCTCTCCTATTATGAAAGGCTGTCCTTTCCCTATATGGGTCGCTGAGCGCGCGCGGCGGCTAGCGTGTGAACAGGGAGAGCGGGATCGCCGCCGCCATCGCCCGATAGCCGACAGGCGAGGGGTGCAGGTGATCGCCGCTATCATAGCGTGGCAGCAGGTGATGGGGATGGGCCGGATCGCGCAACACCTTGTCGAAATCGATCACCGCGTCGAACTGGCCGGAGCTGCGGATCCAGCGATTGATCGCCTCGCGGTCGGCCTCCGCAATCGCGGAGGGCTTGTAATAATCCGACCTCACAAAGGGCGAAAGCGTGCCGCCATAGACGCGGATGCCATGGGCATGGGCGCGGGCGATGATCTGCCTGTAGGCGCCGATGATCCGCTGCACGAGCGCATGGTGGGCGCTGGCGGGCTTTTTGCCGGCCATCTCGAATGTGCCGAGATCGTTGATGCCTTCCTGAACGATCAGATAGCGCACACCCGCCTGGGCCAGCACATCGCGACCGACGCGGGCCAGTGCGTTCGGCCCCAGCCCGTCATTCAGAAGCCGGTTGCCGCCAATGCCGTGGTTGAGCACGCCGATGGTGCGGCCGTGCAGTCCATCGCGCAGGCGCCGGGCCAGATCATCGCTCCAGCGGTCATTGCCGTTTGTGGTGGAGGCATGGCCGTCGGCGATGGAATTGCCCAGCACGACGATGGACGTCGCTTCGGCCGGGGCTTCGACGTCGATCCCGGCGATCTCGAACCAATGATCGAAGGTCCTGGCGTGGCGCAGGCGCGCCGCAGAGACTTCATTGCCATGAACGAGATAGGAGGTTTCGCGCGAGCCGGGATGGCCGGTCTCGCCTTTCGGCGGCCGGGCGGCATAAAGCGAGATGGCGATGTTCGAAAGCGGCGGCGCCGCAAAGCGCACGGGATCGGAAATGTATTGGGCGCCGGCGGGAATGATGACGCCCGGTTTGCCGTTGAAGGTCAGGGGCGTATCGGTGGCGGGATCGATGGCGGAGGAACGGGGCGAGCGTGCGCGGGCGATGTGCGCCGCCTTGATGCGCAGTGGCCCGGTGCCGAAGGCATTGGAAATGTGAACGCGCAGCACCGCGCCGCCGATGGACAGATGCACGATCTGCCGCAAGGTGGCGTTCGTCAGCGCGGAAGCGGGCAGGGCGTTCTGCGGCTCGGGGATCTGTTCCGAGGTCGCCCAGCTGCCAACCCAATGTGGAGCGGCGGCAAGGGCGGGATAGGCGAGGCTGGCTGTCGCGAGGCCCAGCATCATAATCAGAACACCAGCTTTCATCCCGTCCCGTCCCCCTCCATCGTTATTGGTAGCGTTACCATAAGTGACGAAGACCACCGGCACAAGGACGGCGGGTGAGGCGATGCTGTCGCTCTATCGGGGCGTCACGCCGGTGTGCGGATCAGGCGGCATTCGGGCGCCGGGGCGGTGCTGCCGGATGCCCGATGCGTTCGCAGGTGCTTCACCGTGCGGCGGGTTTGCCTTCGATCCGGAGCCAGCGCGTGCGGTTGAAATCCTTGGCGTTGGAAATCCAGCCCTTCACATAGGGCTTCACCAGATCCTGCGTCACGCCGAAATATTCCGGCACCCAGGCATAATCGTCGAGCGCGAGCTGCTCGGCCCGGTTCAGGAGCGCGCCGCGCGTCTTGAGATCGGTCTGTCGTTGTGCCTGGTCGAGCAGAGCGTCGAACGTCGGATTGGAATAGTCGCCATAATTCTGGCTTGCGCCGCTGCGCAACAAATCGAGAAAATTCACCGGGTCGTTGAAGTCGGCGACCCAGGCGGAGAACCCGATCTCGAAATTATGCTGCCGGAGATCGTTCAGCTGCACCTGACGCTCTTCCGCAACGATGCTGAGATCTATCCAGACTTTGGAATACATGCCTTGCAGTGCTGCCGCACTGCGCACCGTATCCGGATTGGTCGAGCACAGATAGTTGATCTTGAGGTGATGGTCGGGCCCGTAACCCATCGCCCGCATCAGCGCCCGCGCCTTGGCCAGACGCTCCGCCAGAGGCATCGATTTCATGTCCATGACGGCGGTGCTCGGAAAGTTGGCGATACCCGGTGGAACATCGGAGTAGGCCGGGGGTTCGCCCAGGCGGCGGATCTTGTTGACCAGTTCCTCGCGGTTCATGGCGAGATTGAGGACTTCGCGCAGGCGTTTGTCCCTGAACATCGGCTTGTCGAAATTGATGACGATGTACTGGATGTTGAGATAGGGCACGGTCTCGATCTGGTTCGGGATGTGCTTGCGCAACCAGTCGATCTCCAATGCGGGATAGGTATAGAGCGTGTCGAGTTCGCCGGCGCGATAACGCTTCAATGCCGCTTCGCTATTGTTGGTGGTGTAGTAGTTCTCGATATCGATCTGCACATGTTTCGCGTCGTAGAAGCGCGGATTTTTCACCAGCGTGATGTGATCGAGCGGGATCCATTCCCTGGGCAGATAGGGGCCGTTGCCGACGAAGTTCTTCAGCTTCGACCAGCGATTGCCCAGTTTTTCATAGATGTGGCGCGGAATCGGATAGGCGGTCTGATGGGTCATCAATTCGGGCAGGTAGGGCGCCGGGTGCTCCAGTGTCACCTGTAGCGTGTCTTCATTGAGCGCTTTCACGCCCAGCGCACTCGGTGGCAGCTTGCCTTCGCTGATAAGCTTGGCGTTCTTGATCGGCCACAGGATGTAGGAATAGATGGCGGCGGTCTTGGGATCCATTTCACGCCGCCACGCGGTGACAAAATCATGTGCCGTGACGGGCACGCCGTCCGACCACACCTCCTTGCGCAGATAGAAGGTCCAGGTCAGGCCGTCGGCCGACACGTTCCAATGCGTGGCGGCGCCGGGCACGGGCTCGCCGTTCGGGCCTTCGGTCGTCAGCCCCGTCAGCATGTCGCCCACGACCCAGGCTTCCCAGGTGCCGGAGACGAAGGCCGGATCGAGGCTTCGAATGTCCGGGCCGTTGCCGCGATTGATGACCACGGTGCCGGGCGGCGGACCGCTGGGGCCGCAGGCCGCGACCGTAAGGGCGGCGAAGGCCAGGACCAGGGCGCGCCGGGCCGCTTTGCCGGGCACGCGCGGAAATCTGAATTTCATCGATCGATCGATCCGGAGCCCCATATCCGCTTAGCACGCCAGTTCGCCCGGTCACAGTCCTGCGACGCGGCCGACGATAAATTCATCGTCAGAATGGCGCGGAATTATGCAGTGGACATGGCGCGCTGCAGCGTCAGATAGCGCGTGCGATTGATGTCGACGGGATTGTCGATCCAGCCATGGACCTCGGTCGAGACGAGATCGCGCGTGACCGCATAATAGACAGGTGCCAGGGCTTCATCGTCGAGCACGCGCTGTTCGGCATGCTCCAGCATCTCGGCGCGCAGCGCCGGATCGCGCTCGGAATCGGACTGCTGCAGCAGCCGGTCAAAGACCGGGTTGCGATAGCGGCCGAAATTGAGGTCCTTGGTTGTCGAGGCGGCAAGAAAGAGGAAGTCCTTGGCGTCGAGATAATCGGCGCTCCAGGCGCACCAGGCGATCGCGAAATCCTGCTGACGCAGCAGGTCATAATGCACCTTGCCCTCCGAGAAGATCAGCTCCGGTCGCACGCCGATCTCGCGCCACATCTCCTGCATCGTCACGCCGACGACCTTGGATTCGGTCGTCATCATGAGGTTGAGGGCGAAGTCGAGCGGGTTGTTCGGCCCGTATCCGGCTTCGCGCAGAAGCTCGATCGCGGCGGATTTGCATGCCGCCATGTTCCGGTCGCGGAAGCGCAAATGGGGCTGTCCCGGATAACCCGGCATCTGCGGCGGCACCAGAGAATAGGCAGCCGTCTCGCCGCCGCGGGTGATCTTGGAGACCAGTATCTCGCGATCGATGGCCATGGAAAGGGCCTTGCGGACGCGCAAATCATCAAAGGGCGGGCGCTCGAAATTGAAGACGAGATATTTCGTCGCCATGAAGGGGGTTAGATGCAGTTCGCGCGGGACTTCGCGCTTCAGCCATTGCGTCTGCTGCGGCGCGACGCTGTTGCTGAGAATGTCGAATTCGCCGCCTCGGAAGCGTTTGAGCGCGGCCGCCGCATCCGGGGTGGGATAGAAATTCACGGTCTTGATCGGCACAGGCTTGGCTTCGACGAAGCGCCGATTGCGCGTCAGCGTGATGTGATCATTGGCGACCCACTCGACCAGATTGTAGGGACCGTTGGACACGATGTGCCCGGGCTGGGTCCAGTCGGCGCCGTATTTCTCCACCACATGGCGCGGCACGGGGAAACTGGCGCTGTGGGTCATGAGCTGCGCGGCATAGGGCACCTGGAAACGGAATTCGATTTCGAGCGTCTCGGGATCGGGTGCGCGCACGCCCAGCGCATCCACCGGCAGCGCGCCGGCATTGACGGCCTGAGCGTTCTTGATCGGATAAAGGATGGAGGCGTATTGCGCCGCCGTCGCCGGGGCCATCACCCGGCGCAGCGAATAGACGAAATCCTCCGCCGTCACCGGCACGCCATCCGACCATGTGTGGGGCCGCATGCGGAAGCGATAGGTCAGTCCGTCATCGCTGACGGTATAGGAGAGGGCCGCGCCCGGCACCGGGCGGGCGGCCGCATCCTCGGTCATCAGGCCCATGAACAGGTCGCCGATGATGTTGTTTTCCCAGCTCGTGACGGACAGATGGGGATCGAGCGTGTTGGGCTCGGCGCCATTGCCGCGATTGAGCGTGAAGGCATCGGCCGTGGCGAGGCGCTGCATGCGCGGGGTGCTGTGGAGCGCCAGCGCCGAGCCGCCGGCCACCAGCGCCATGGAGCCGCCGCCCAACACGGTGCGGCGTGACACCCCGCCTTTTGCGAATATCGCCATGCAAGCTTCCCGAAGAGCGGTTAGTTGGGGCGGTGGTGCGCTGATGATACGGTGAACAAGACAAATGCCATGGCGCGTAGCCCTCACTTGCGCATACCATGCGTCCATCGGCTGCCGTCCGGCAGCAGGCGTGACGGGCAAAGCAAAGCACAGCCGGGGTGAACGACCTATGAATCTGCGTATATTTTTGACAGTGGGGGCCGCCGCCCTTACGGCCTCGATCGCTATGGCGGTTGGTCCGGCCCAAGCTGCCGATGATGCTCTCCTGAGGGCGGTGGCCCATTGCGGTACGCTGAACGATCCGGCCAAGCGTCTGGCCTGCTATGATGCCTTGGCGCCGCGCGTGCAGGCCGCGCTGAGCGCATCGCCGGCTTCACCGGCGCTGGTGGCTGCTGCTCCTGCGCCTGCCCCGAACGTGGCCGCGAAGGCGTCGCCGACCGAGGAAGAGCAGAAGTCCTGGTTCGGCTTCAACGTCGGCGACCTCTTCGGCACCGCACCCGACAAGCAAACCACGCCGCAGAAATTCGGTGCGGACAAGCTGCCGAAACAGGAGCAGACCAAGGCCGCGCCCGGAGCTCCCCAATCGATCGACAGCATCACCGCCAAGGTCACGGATTATGCCTACAATGCGTTCGGCAAGTTTATAGTCTTCCTCGACAACGGCCAGGTATGGAAGCAGCTCCAGGGCGATGCTGATCGGGCGCATTTCCGCCGTAGGGCGGGCGACAACACGGTCACGATTTCTCGCGGGTTCCTGGGGAGCTATAATCTGACGATGAATGGCGGCAACCACCTCTACAAGGTGACGCGGATCAAATAGCCTCACATCCCCTCAAATTCGGCAACGAGGTGACCGGGGGCGACCTCGATCAGCTTCGGGCGATATTGCACGGCGTCCGGATCGTCGATGATCTTCGATTTCAGGAAGGTCAGCGGCGCGCGGCTGTCCAGTGGTGATGGCAGGTCGCCGCCAATCTCGAGCCGGGCCTTGTTCCGTTCCACCTTGGGATCGGGCACGGGCACCGCGCTGATGAGCGCGCGCGTATAGGGGTGGCGCGCATCGCTATAGATGCGGTCGCGATCGGCCATCTCAACGACACGGCCGAGATAGAGCACCATCACCCGGTGCGAAACCTGGCGCACCACCGACAGGTCGTGGCTGATGAATATCATCGACATGCCGAATTCGCGCTGCAGGTCGAGGATCAGCTCCACGATCTGCGCCTGGATCGACACATCGAGCGCGCTGACCGCTTCGTCACATACCACCAGCTTCGGTTTGAGGATCATCGCGCGGGCGATGCCGACGCGCTGGTTCTGTCCGCCCGAGAATTCGTGCGGATAGCGGTTGATCCAGCCCGGTTCGAGGCCGACCCGGTCCATCACCTCGCGCACACGCTCGCGGAGCCTGGCGCGGGGCGAGAGCGGCTCCTGCGCCTTCAGCGGTTCGGCGATGGATTCGCCGATGGTCATGCGCGGATCGAGGCTTGCCAGCGGGTCCTGGAACACGATCTGGAACTGTTTGCGCAGTTTGCGCAGCTCGGGATCGTGCACCGTACCGAGGTCGCGCCCCATCCATGCCGCTGTGCCGCCGACCTTCGGCACCAGCTTGAGGATCGCGCGGGCCAATGTGGACTTGCCGCATCCGGATTCACCGACGATGCCGAGCGTCTCGCCCTCACGGAGCTTGAAGCTGACGCCGTCGACGGCGCGCAGGGGCTTGGTTTCGGGGATGAAGAGGCCGCCGGTACGGATGGGGAAATAGACCTTGAGGTCTTCGACCGCGAGCAGCGTTTGCGCTGTGTCGTCCGTTTGTGCCGGGGCCAGATGGCCGCCATGGGTGGGATCGTCGATGCGCGGCATCGCATCCAGCAGGGCCTTGGTATAGGGATGTTGCGGCGCTTCGAACAGCGTGTCGACTGCGCCGGTCTCCACAACCTCACCATGGTGCATCACCTGCACGCGATGGGCGATGCCGGCAATCACACCCATGTCATGGCTGATCATGACAATGGCCGTCTTCAGCTCCTTCTGCAGGTCGCGCAAGATGTCGAGGATCTGCGCCTGCACGGTGACATCGAGCGCCGTGGTCGGTTCGTCGGCGATCAGCAGGTCCGGTCCGCACACGGTCGCCATGGCGATCATCACGCGCTGGCGCATGCCGCCGGAAAGCTCATGCGGGTACTGATCCATGCGCCGCCGGGCTTCGGGAATGCGCACCAGTTCCAGGATCTCCAGCGTACGCCGCTCGGCCTCGGATCCGGGCACATGCTGATGGATGCGCAGGACTTCCATGATCTGCGCGCCGATCGTCATATGCGGCGTCAGCGAGGTCAGCGGATCCTGAAAGATGGTCGTGATCTTCGAGCCGCGCAGCGCATTGAGCTGCTTGAGCGGCATGCCGATGAGTTCCTGGCCGCGATATTTGACGCTGCCGGTGGCCTTGCCATTGCTGGCGAGAAGATCAATGACGGCGAGGAAGGTCTGGCTTTTGCCTGATCCGGATTCGCCAACGACGCCCAGCGTTTCGCCTTCGCGCACATCGAAGCTCACGGATTTGACCGCATGCACTTCGCCATCGGGCGTGTCGAAGCGCACGTCGAGATCGCGCACTTCAAGAATGGGCGTGGCCGGTGTCGTCATGAGATCACCGGTCCTTGGGATCAAGGGCGTCTCTGAGCCCGTCGCCGATGAAGTTGAAGCAGAACAATGTCACCGCCATGAAGATGGCCGGGAACACCAGCATCCAGGGCGCGGTTTCCATCTGGTTGGCGCCATCCGAGATGAGCACGCCCCAGCTTGTCAGCGGTTCCTGCACGCCCAGGCCGAGGAAGCTCAAAAAGCTTTCGGCCAGGATCACGGTCGGGATTGTCAGCGTGACATAGACGATCACGGGCCCCACGACATTGGGGATCACATGGCGGCGGATAATTCCGAAGGTGCCGACGCCGGCCGCGCGCGCCGCCTCGACATACTCCATCTGCTTGATGGAGAGGGTCTGGCCGCGCACGATCCGCGCCATGGTCAACCATTCCACCGCGCCGATGGCGACGAACAGAAGCACCAGCGAGCGGTGGAAGATCACCATCAGGATGATGACGAAGAAGATGAAGGGCAGGGAATAGAGCACGTCGACGAAGCGCATCATCAGCGCGTCGGTGCGTCCGCCGAGATAGCCGGCCGTCGCGCCATAGGCAACGCCGATGATGAGGCTGACCAATGTCGCCACCAGCCCCACCGCCAGCGACACGCGCGCGCCATAGAGCACGCGGACGAACAGGTCGCGGCCGATGGAATCGGTGCCGAACCAGTGCGTCCCGCCGGCAAAGCAGGTCACCGTCGAATCCGGCCACCAGTTGGGCGCGCAGGACACCGCGTTGTAATCCTGGGCATCGAAACTGTAGGGCGAGAACAGTGGCGCGAAGATCGCCATCAGCGCGATGATGGCGAGGATCACGATGCCGGCCACGGCCGCCTTGTTGCGGAACAGGCGGCGGCGCGCATCCACCCACAGGCTGCGGCCCTGAACGGTCTGGGCCTCGATCATCAGATCGGCCGTGGCGGCGCCGGGCGTCACCATCACTGATACCCCACGCGCGGATCGAGCACCGCGTAGAGAAGATCGGCGACGAGGTTCATGACGATCACCAGCGCCGCATAGGTGATGACCACACCCATCACCAGCGTGTAGTCGCGATTGAGGGCCGCCTGCACGAAATAGCGTCCGATCCCCGGCACGCCGAAAATCTGTTCGACGATCAGCGAACCGGTGAGGACGCCGGCAACGGCGGGCCCCAGATAACTCACCAGCGGCAGGAGCCCGGCGCGCAGCGCATGGCGCCAGATCACGAGATGGTTCGGCAGGCCCTTGGCCCGCGCCGTGCGCACATAGTTGGAGCGCAACACCTCGATCATGCTGCCGCGCACGAGCCGCGAAATGATCGCGATCTGCGGCAGTGCCAGCACCGTGACCGGCAGGATCATGTTGCGCAAAGCCCCGCCATTCCAGCCGCCGACGGGCAAGGATAGTTCGTGTCCGAACACACTGAGTCCGTAAACGCCGAAGATCAGAGTCAAGAATCGGGGCCGTGACGAAGGTCGGCACCGTAATGCCGAACATGGCGAGCGACATCACACCGTAATCGGTGGCCTCGTTCTGCCTGAGCGCCGCCAATGTGCCGAGCACGATGCCGAGGATGATTGCAATCACCATGGCGCTGACGCCGATGCGCGCGCTGACCGGAAGCCCCGTCTCGATCAATTCGGCAACGGTGAAGTCTTTGTTCTTGTAGGAGGGGCCCAGATCGAAATGGGCGAGATGGTCAAGGTAAAGGAAGTATTGCTCGTAGAGTGGCTTGTCGAGATTGTAGGCCTTCTCGATATTGTGCTCGATCTCGGGCGGCAGGCGGCGCGCGCTGTCGAATGGCCCGCCGGGCGCGAGCCGCATCATGAAGAAGGTGAGGGTGATGATGACGAGCAGAGTCGGAATAGCGCCGAGAATTCCGCCGGATCGCGTAAGACAGCATGTAGGCCTGATACCCCTCGATCGGCAGAGATGACGATACCGCGACACCGCTAGGGAAACTTGACGAGCGAACGAGGGATGTCAATCCGCCATGGCAGCCCTGCCCAAATCTCATACACGCAAAGGCGTTGATGATTTCCCAACAGCCCGCGGGAGCGACACTGCGCGAACGCCGCGTCTGAGCTGACGAGATGCCCATGAATGAGGCAGTCCGTCCTCTGCTCAAGCATGAAGGGACTTGACGTTACGGAGGCGGACAATGCCATCCGTGGTCCCTCCGAGTTATAAGTGCGGCCTTGACGGCGGGCGCTGCGCAAGGATCAGTTGTCTCCAAACGATATTCTGAAAGGAAACGTCATGCCTCTGCCCAAAGTCCTGGAGGGCCGCCTGCGCCTGCCCGTGATCGGATCGCCGCTCTTCATCGTCTCCGGCCCGGAGCTGGTCATCGCCCAATGCAAGGCCGGCATCGTCGGTTCGTTCCCGGCCCTCAATGCCAGGCCGGCCGAGAAGCTCGCCGAATGGATCGTGCGGATCAAAACCGAGCTGGCCGAATTCGAGCGTACAACCGGAAAGAAAGCCGCGCCCTTCGCCGTCAACCAGATCTGCCACGCCTCCAACGACCGGCTGATGCACGATATGAAGGTCTGCACCGAACATCAGGTGCCGATCATCATCACCTCGCTCAGGGCGCCACAGGCGGTGATCGAAGCGGCGCATTCCTATGGCGGCGTCGTCTTCCACGACATCATCAACATCCGCCACGCCAAGAAGGCGGTGGATGAGGGCGTCGATGGATTGATCCCGGTCTGTGCCGGTGCGGGCGGCCATGCCGGCACGCTCAGCCCCTTCGCGCTGGTGCCGGAATTGCGCAAGTTCTGGGACGGGCCGATCGCGCTCTCAGGTTCGATCGCCAGCGGTCGCGCGATCCTGGCAGCGCAGGCGCTTGGCGCCGATCTCGCCTATATGGGCACGCGCTTCATCGCCACCAAGGAAGCCAATGCCGACGAGGCCTACAAACAGGCGCTGATCGAGGCGGCCGGCGGCGGCGACATCGTCTATTCCAACCTGTTCACGGGCGTGCACGGCAATTACCTGCGCTCGTCGGTGGAAGCGGCGGGCCTGGATCCCGACAATCTTCCCGAATCCGACAAGTCGAAGATGAATTTCGGCTCCGGCGGCAACACCAAGCAGAAGGCCTGGCGCGATATCTGGGGCTCGGGCCAGGGCGTCGGCCAGATCCACGATGCGCCGACGGTCGAAGACCTCGTCACCCGCCTCGAAGCCGAATATCGCGCGGGGAAGGCAGCATTGACGGCCTAGCGAGAACGCGGCTCACCCACCCCCGCCGAACAGGCCCTTGAGCATGTCGGCGGGGTTCTTCGGTTGGGTGGATTTCTTGGTCTTGTCGCCGGGTTTCTGATCGGTCTGCTGCCCGCCGCCGAACAATCCGTCCAGCACGCTCTTGGTCGAGAACTTGCCGCTCTTGACCGAGTTGAGGATGTCGGTGGCCACGCCCGACAGATCCGGCGTGTAGTGGATGTTGCTCCAGGCCCCGTGGATGCGGAACGGAATGCCGATGCCGGACGCGCCTTGCTGGCCGCCCTGGCCCTTCATGGAGGCCACGGCCTTGGGCTCGACCACGAAATCGATGCTCTGTTCGCCGAGATTGACATTGCCTGCGCCGGTCAGACGGATGAAGGGACTGAGCATGTGGAAATCCTTGCTCGTCATCACGCCCTTTTGAATCGTGAAGGTGCCGCCCATCTCGGTGAAATCGGTCGAGGCGCTGGACGACACGGCCTGGCCGGACAGCGCGCCCTGGATCGTGCGCGCCACGCCGGCCAGATCGACGCCGCGCACCCGCCCGTTGAGAAAGGTGATCGCGCCCTTGCCGCCGAGGTCATGCATGATCGCGTCGGGGCTGCGCCCATCGGCGTCGATATTCAGCGTGACCGTGCCCGTGCCCTCGATGCGGTCGATGCCCAGCGTATCGGTGAGGAAGGGTTTGATCTGCAGGTTCTCGAATTTGAGCGTGTCGGCGATGTGGGGCACCGCGCCATTGGCACTGACGTTCAACGTGGCGACGCCACTGCCGCCATACAGCGTGATGGGGTCGAGCCGGCTTGCGAGCGCGCCGTTCTGGAGATTCACCACCAGCGTCGTCTGGCCCAGCTTCAGCTTGCGCAGTTCGAGCGAGCCGACATTCAGCGTCAGCCGCGCATTCATCGCCTTCAGCATCGCAAGGTCGATGGGCTTTTTGCTCCAGCCGGTGCCGGATTTTGCGGGTGCGGGCTGCTGCGCCGCGGCGCCATTTCCCGATGCAGCGCCGGCGAGATAGGGATTGAGATTGAGATCGTCGACGGAAAGCCGGCCGTTCAGCGCCGGCACGCTGCCCGAGCGGTCGAGTGTCAGCGCGCCGGTCAATGTCATCTTGTCGAGCGTCAGCTTGATGGCCGAGAAGCGGTCGGTCTTGCCGCGCGCCGAAAGCTGGCCTTCAAGCGAGAGATGGCCGAGCCCACCGCCAGGCGGCAGGGCCTTGCCCGACCACGCCGCCAGCTTGCGCACCGAGGGCGTGTCGAGCTTGAGAAGGCCATCGGCACTGGCGCGCGCCAGCCTGCCCTTGAAGCTCGCCTGTACCAGCGTCGAGGTCAGCGACAGATTCACCGGCGTGGCGTCGCCATCCATCAGGTCCTTGAGCGAATCGATGCGTCCGTCGAGCGAGATCTTCTGGCCCTGGGTGACGAGGCTGCCATCGACCGTCAGCGGCTTGGCGAGGCTGGTGATGCCGACCGTCAGGTCGATGTTCTCGATCTTGCGCGTCGCGCCGGTCTGGGCGTCGTAATAGCTGATCGTGCCGCCGGCGATGCGCACGCCCTGGAAGCGGGCCTTGGCGGCCGCCGCCACGCCGCCGCCGGCGGTTTCGGCCGGGCTGGTCTGTTTGGCCGCCGCCTTGCCGCCCAGCACCCAATTGCCGTGGCCGGCCTTGTCGGCCTCCAGATTGATGGTGGGCTTGTCGAGCGTGACCTCGGAGACTTCCAGCCGGCCCGAGAGCAGGGGCATGAGCCGCACCCCGACCCTGAGGCTCTGCATGGTGGCGAGATAGGGGGCCTTGCCGCCCGGCACGTTGGCGAGGGTGACCTTTTCGGCCTTCAGCCCCAGTTCCGGGAACACGGTGAGGTGAAGGGCGCCGTCGATCTTGAGCTGGCGGCCGGTGGCCTGGGTGGCTTCGGCCTCGATGCGGCTGCGATAGGCGTCGACCGGCACCACGAAGGGCAGAATGACGACGAGGGCGACCAGAACGGCCAGAACCCCGAGAAAAATCAGGACGATCCGGCGCATCGTGCAGCCTCCCATATTGTGCTGTGTTCCTGACACGAAACTAGCGCCGACGCCGGGCGCGCCACAACTGCCGGGACATGACGATTTGATGATCTTGGGCAGATAACGCCCAGGATAACGCCCGGACCAATGCCATGTCGCGGAGGCGAAATCCGGCTTGATTTTGCGGGAGGCGGCCCCTAGTTTCCGCCCCTCTTCGGGCCTATTTTGGGTCCGGACGAGACGATGTGCAGTTGTAGCTCAGTTGGTTAGAGCGCCGGATTGTGGATCCGGAGGTCGGTGGTTCGAACCCACCCAACTGTACCATTTCTGCGCCGCATGGCGGTCGCGCGAGCCTTCCCCAGCGTCAAATCGTTAGGCCCACATACATTTCTGTCCGCAAGCGACACCTGACAGCTTGTCGGCGGGGCCGCCTCTCCTTACCCTGCCACCCGGTATCGCCGCCAAGAGCGATGAATCAGAATGCCGGCCATCCGGCGAACAGGGGCGAAGTCCATGCAGGGTCGTGTTTTTGGCTTTTTGGAAGCCATCATTGTTGCCGTCATCTTTTTGATCGCGCCGGTCGGGCTGGCGCTGCAGGGTCCCGCCGATGCGGCCGGTCCCGGCGCGGGCATGCAGACGCCGGCCGATCTGGCCGCGCGCGTCGCCAGCGCCGCCAATATCGACGCCACGAATATCGAGAACCAGAAGCCCGGCCAGTGGCTCTCCTATGGGCGCACCTATTCCGAGCATCGCTTCTCGCCGCTCACCGCGATCAACACGACCAATGTGAAGACGCTCGGCGTGGCGTGGCAGATGCGCACCTATACGGTGCGCGGCCTCGAAGCCACGCCCATCGTCAATGACGGCATCATGTATGTGACCGGCTCGTGGTCGAAGGTCTGGGCGCTCGATGCCGCGACCGGCAAGGAAATCTGGACCTACGATCCGCACGTGCCCGGCACCTGGGGCCGCTATGCCTGCTGCGACGTCGTCAATCGCGGCGTCGCGATCTGGAAGGGCTATGTCTATCTCGGCACGCTGGACGGGCGCCTCGTCAAGCTCGATGCCAAGACCGGCAAGCCGGTCTGGGACATCAACACCATCGACCGCAGCCGCGCCTACACCATCACCGGCGCCCCGCGCATCGTCGACGGGCTTGTCGTGATCGGCAATGGCGGCGCCGAATATGATACGCGCGGCTATGTCACCGCCTATGACGCCGACACCGGCCGCCAGGTCTGGCGCTTCTATGTGGTGCCGGGCAATCCGATCCGCCCGCAGGAAAACCCCGCGCTCAATGCCGCGCTCAAGACCTGGAAGGTCAAGAAGGGCGAGCATCCGTGGTGGGAGCTGGGCGGCGGCGGCGCGCCGTGGAATTCCATGGCCTATGACCCGAAGCTCAAGCTGCTCTATGTCGGCACGGGCAATGGCGATCCCTGGAACCGCGAAGTGCGCTCGCCCGGCGGCGGCGACAATCTCTATCTGTCGTCGATCCTGGCGCTGCACGTCGAGACCGGCAAACTGGCCTGGTATTATCAGGTCGTGCCCGGCGACACCTGGGACTTCGACGCCACGGCCGACCTCGAGCTTGCCGATCTCAAGATCGACGGCAAGCTGCGCCACGTCATCATGCAGGCGCCCAAGGACGGCTTCTTCTATGTGCTCGACCGCGAGACCGGCAAGCTGATCTCGGCCAAGCCCTTCGCCGTCGTGAACTGGGCCAAGTCCATCGACCTGAAAACAGGCCGGCCGATCGAAAATCCGGCCGCCCGCTACAAGGACAAGATGGCCGTGGTGATGCCGCGTCAGGCCGGCGGGCATAACTGGCAGCCGATGAGCTTCGATCCCGAGACGGGGCTGGTCTACATCCCCTCGGCGGACGGCTCGGCCGTGTTTGTGGGCGAGAACCACAAGAACTTCGTCTATCGCCCGCGTGCCTGGAATATCGGCGTCGATTTCGCGGGCGTGGCCAAGAAGATCCTGGAACTCGTCAAGGAAGGCAAACCGCCGCCGCCGGCCATGGGCTATCTCAAGGCCTGGAATCCGGTGACGCAGAAGGAAGTCTGGCATCAGCCGATGGGCGGCGCCTGGAATGGCGGCGTGCTCTCGACGGCGCGGCAATCTCGTCTTCACCGGCGGGGCCGACGGTATCTTCGCGGCCTACAATGCCAAGACCGGCGAGAAGCTGTGGTCGATCGATCTGAAGACCGGCATCCTCGCCCCGCCGATGTCCTATTCGGTGAATGGCGTGCAATACGTCGCGCTGCTCGCCGCGTGGGGCGGTGCGGGCGGTCTGGCCGATCCGTTCGATCCCAAATCGGCGGTCAGCAAGTACCACACCAATCAGGGCCGTCTCTTCGTCTTCAAGCTGGGCGGCACGCAAGACGGTGAAGGCGCTGGCGCCGGAAGGCGTGCCGGCCTATGAGCCGCCGCCGCTGAAGGCCACCACGGCGCAACTGCAGAACGGCTTCGTGAAGTTCTCGCAGACCTGCGCCGTCTGCCACGGCTTCTATGCCCAGTCCGACAAGGTGATCCCGGATCTGCGCCTCTCGGCCCGGCCGATCTGGGACCAGTATGACGACATCGTTCTGGGCGGCGCCCTGAAGGATGCCGGCATGGCCTCGTTCAAGGACATCCTGTCCAAAGAGGATGTGACCGACATCCGCGCCTATGTCCTGGAGCAGTCGCATATGGCCTGGGACGCGGCCCATCCCGCGAAGAAGGCCGGGGCCAAATAGGCGCGCCGAACAGGCAAACCAGGGAAAGCCCGGCCGTCACCAGCGGCCGGGCTTTTTCTTTGCGGCCGGGACTTGAAGGCGTGGATTTTATTCCTATATCGTCTGGATGAGATGGACATGAGACAGAGATTGATGAGGCCTTCGAAAATCGCAATTCAATTCCGCAATAATATTTCAAACCGGGCCGCCGCCCCGGCTTTTCTTGCTCGCGCCCGGCCATCCGGTTATGGAAGCGCCTCATTTTCCCGCACGATTTCGGATTCGACGTACCGCCATGGCCAAAGATAAGCCCACTCGTCCCAAAGCCCGGTTGCCCCGTGGCTTTCGCGACCGTTCCGGCGGCGAGCTGGCGGCCGAGCGGCGCATGCTGGACACGATCCGGGCCGTTTATGAGAGCTATGGCTTCTCGGCGCTGGAAACCCCGGCCTTCGAATACACCGACGCGCTCGGCAAGTTCCTGCCGGATGTGGACCGGCCCAATGCCGGCGTCTTCTCCCTGCGCGACGATGACGAGCAGTGGATGAGCCTGCGCTACGACCTGACCGCGCCGCTCGCCCGCTATGTGGCCGAGAATTTCCAGACCCTGCCCAAGCCCTTCCGCCGCTATCAGGTGGGGCCGGTGTGGCGCAACGAAAAGCCCGGGCCAGGACGTTACCGCGAATTCACCCAGTTCGATGCCGATACGGTGGGCAGCAACTCCCCTGCCGCCGATGCCGAACTGCTGATGATGGTCTGCGACGCGCTGGAAGCGCTCGGCCTGAAGCGCGGCGAGTACGTGGTGAAACTCAACAGTCGCAAGTTTCTCGATGGTATTCTCGACGCTCGCCGACGTGGCGCCGGATAAGGCCGGAACGGTCTTGCGCGCGCTCGATAAGTTCGACCGCTTAGGCGAAGGCGGTGTGACTGATCTTCTAGGCGCAGGCCGTAAAGATGAAATCGGGAGACTTCACTAAAGGCGCAGGTCTAAATGCCGACCAAATCGCCAGAGATCATGCGTCTCTTCACCGATGACGCTGACGTAATCTCGGCGACCGTATCCGGAAGTAGTGAAGAAGCTCCAAGAGATAATTGCGATATTGCGAATCTGCTGGGTACGACATCGATCGCGTCGCAATTGATCTAAGCATCGTCCGCGGCCTCGACTATTACACCGGCCCCGTCTTCGAAGCGCAGCTTACATTCCCGGTGAAGAACGACGCCGGAGAAGACGTCGTCTTCGGTTCCGTCGCCGGTGGCGGGCGCTATGACGATCTCGTCGCGCGCTTCACCGGGCAGACGGTTCCGGCCACCGGCATTTCCATCGGCGTCTCGCGGCTGATGAGCGCGCTGCTTCAGCGCGGCACGCTCGAAAGCGCCGAAGCGCCGCTGGTGTTCGTCCTCGCCATGGACGATCAGGCCTCCAGTTTCGCCATGGCGCGCGAACTGCGCGAGGCCGGCATCCGCGCCGAAACCTATGTCGGCACCAAGCGCGTGCCCGACCAGCTCAAATATGCCGACAAGCGCGGCGCGGCCATCGCTGTCATCGAAGGGTCGGACGAACGCGCTAAAGGCGAGGTGACGCTCAAGGATCTGGCTCTCGGCCTCGAAATGGCGAAATCGATCGAAAGCCGCGCGGACTGGGTGAAGGATCGCCCGGCGCAAACCTCCGTCGCCCGCGCATCGCTGGTGGCCGAAGTGCGCGCCATGCTGGAGCGAAGCGGATGAGCGCCTTCCCGAATTATGATGCCCAGCGCATCGCCGCGCTCGAACAGCAGGCCACGGCCCTGCTCGGCGTGTTCGCGAAACACGGCTTTGAACGCGCCGAGCCCTCGGTGCTGCAGCCGGCCGATCTCTTCCTCGACCGTTCGGGCGAGGAAATCCGCCGCCGCACCTTCGCCTTCACCGATCCGGCGGGCAATGAATTGTGCCTGCGCCCCGATCTCACCATTCCGATCTGCCGCATGTATGTGGCCGAGGATGGCCAGATCCCGGCGCGGCTTTGCTACAACGGCCTTGCCTTCCGCCACCAGCCGGCCGAGCCCGAGCGGCCGACGCAATTCTATCAGGCCGGTGTCGAGCTTCTGGGCCTGGAAGATCGCGGCGCCGCCGAAATCGAAGTTCTGACGCTGGCCGTCGAATCGATGAAGGCCGCCGGTCTTCGCGATGTGACGATGAAGATCGGCGATCTGGGCCTGTTCTCGACCTTTGTCGATGCGCTGTCGGTTTCGCCGCAATGGCGCGACCGGCTGAAGCGTCACTTCTGGCGCGCCGGTTATTTCGAAGCCCTGCTCAAGGGCCAGCCGCAGAGCCAGCCTTCGGATGCGCAGGCGCTGCTCGCCCATCTCGGCACGCTCGGGGATGCCGATGCGCGCGCGGCCTTTGAAGGGCTGATGGATATGATCGGCGGCGGCCCGGGCGGCGCGCGCACGCGCGAGGAAATCGTCGACCGGCTGATGGAACAGGCCGCCGACGCCGCGGCCCTGCGCCTCGATCCCAAGGTGGCCGCGATGGTGGCCAAGCTGCTGGCGATCTCCGGCCCGGCCGATGCCGCGCTGAAGGACATCCGCGCGCTCACCAAGGAAGCCGGTGTCACGCTCAACGCTCCACTCGCCGCCATGGAAGCGCGGCTGACGGCGCTCAAGACGCTCGGCGTCGATACGGGCAATATCAGCTTCGCCGCACGCTTCGGCCGCAACATGGAATATTACACCGGCTTCGTCTTCGAACTGTGGTCGAAGGACGAAGAAGGCCCGGTGCAGGTGGCCGGCGGCGGGCGCTATGACACGCTGCTCCAACATCTCGGCGCCAAACGCGCCATTCCGGCCATCGGTTTTTCGATCCGCACCGAGCGCGTGCTGGCCGCGCGGCTCGCGCAAGACAAAGTGCAGGGAGCGTGACATGGCTGCTGCGCTGACACTCGCCATTCCCTCCAAGGGCCGCCTGCAGGAGCAGGTGCACGCCTATTTCGCCGATGCCGGCATTGCGATGAAGAAATCGGCCGGTGCGCGCGGCTATCGCGCCACGCTGTCGGGCTTCGCCGATGTCGATGTCATGCTGCTTTCGGCGTCGGAGATCGCCGCCGCGGTGCTGGCGGGCGACGTGCATTTCGGCGTCACCGGCGAGGATGTGATCCGTGAGCGCTCGCCCGATCTGGACGGCAAGGTCTCGCTGTTGAAGGCGCTGGGCTTCGGCCATGCCGATGTGGTGGTGGCGGTCCCGAAATCGTGGATCGATGTCGCGACCATGGACGATTTCGACGATGTCTGCGCGGCCTTCTTCCAGCGCCATCGCCGCCGCCTGCGCATCGCCACCAAATATATCACGCTGACGCGCGCCTTCTTCGCGGGTGCCGGCATTGCCGATTACCGCATCGTCGAAAGCGCCGGCGCCACCGAAGGCGCGCCCGCCGCGGGCACGGCCGAAGCCATTGTCGACATCACCTCGACCGGCGCCACATTGGTGGCGAACGGTCTGAAGGTGCTGGAGGACGGCGTCATCCTGCAAAGCCAGGCCCAGCTCGCCATGAGCCTCAAGGCCGATTGGTCTGCGCCCGCGCGCGCCGCCGCCGAAAAGCTGCTGATGCGCCTTGCCGCGCGTGAACGCGCCAAGGCAAGCCAGGTGTTGCGCGTGCGCCTCGATGGCAATCCCGACAAGACACTCGACGCGGTGACGAAACCCACCGCGGCCAGCGTGCTGTCGCGCCCGGCCTCCGGCAATGTCGGCGGCGAATATTCGCTTCTGGTGCCGCGCGGCAGCCTGATGGATGCGATTGCGATCCTGCGCGCCCATGGCTGCAACGAAGGCATCACCGCGCAGGATGTCGATTACGTCTTCGAAACCGAAGACCCGATGCTTGCGGCATTTGCGAATGCGCTCGGTGGTTAGCGCCTGAGCGCTGCCGCCACGGCGCGCGCATCGTCGTCATTGTGATAGATGGCAAAGCCGAAGCGCAGTCGGTCGCCGCGGCTATCGACGATGACATTGCGCGCAGCCAGATGTTCGACAATCGCTTCGGCGTCGTCCGTGCGGAAGGTCAGGAAGCGCGCACGCTGTGCTTCATCCGGGAGCATCAACTGCTCCCGTGTCACCAGCGCATCGCCGGGCAGGGCGCCCAGAAAGGCCCGCTCGATCCCGCGCACCTGGGTCAGCATGGCGGAAACGCTCAGACTCTCGCGCACCAGCCAGTCCTGCACCGCGTTGAAGCGATAGAGCCCCGACACATCGAAGGTCGCGCCCAGGAAGCGAGAGCCATCCTCGGCATATTGCACATCGGGCCTGCCGCCCGAGAGCGCGGAGAACCCGGCATACCAGCCCGTATCGCGCGGCCGCAGGCCATAGCCGGGCGGGCAGTGCAGGAAGCAGGCGCCTTCGCCCGCCATCGCATATTTGTAGCCGCCGGCGAGATAGAAGGCGCGATCTGCAATCGCGCTCAGATCGGTCGGCACTGCCATGAAGCCGTGGTAGCCGTCGATCACGATCATGGTGTTCCTGTCCGGCACCGCGTTCACCATCGCCTTGAGGTCGGCGACGCGATAGCTGGAATCGAAGAACACCTGGCTGAAGAAGACGAGATCGTGCCCGCCCTTGCGCGCGGCCTCGGCAAAGCGCGCCTCGAATGTATCGAAGGGCTCGGTCGCAATGCGCGTGACCTCCGCCAGCCCGTCTTCCTCGAACCGCGCGCATCTGCCGCGTGAAGCTCATGAACTCCGATCCCGTGGTCAGGATGCGGATCGGCTTGTGGGCCGGGAAACAGGAGAACAGACGCAGCACGAAGGAATGGGTATTGGGTCCGAAGGCGATCGTGTTCGGATCGGGCAGGGCAAGCTGGCGCGCGACATGTGCCTGCGCCTTCGGCATCACTTCGCCGAAGACATGATCCCATTTGCCGTCGAGCAATCGCGCGGCATCGTCCCAGCACTGGATCTGGGCGTCCCGCGTCACATCCGGCCAGGCGTGATGGCTGTGCGCCGCGGCATGCAGCGGCGCGCCCGCCCGGCCGATGCTGCGGGAGAAGTGTTTTTTCACTGCGGCGACACCGGCCCCGATGCGATATCGGCATCGCGCAGATGCTCGGCCTTCCATTGCATCGCCATATGGATGCGGCTGCGGCCCGAGGGATGGTCGTAGAAAATGAATTCTTCCAGCGGGCTCGGGCTCAGCTTGCGGTATTCGGCCAGCTTCAGCGTCACGGTCGCAAAGCCGTCCGGTTGACGCGCGGCATTGAGGCCGAAGATGTCGGCCTGGGTCTCGGCCGTGCGGATGATGGTGTTCTGCACCGGCGTGGCGAACAGCATGAACACGGCGAACAGCGCCATGATCACAGGCAATCCGGCCGGGTCGTCAATCGTGCGCACATCCCAATTGCCGCCCAGGATCGCGGTGAGGATGCGAAAGCCCCAATTGACGAAGACGAAGCCGACCAGGATCAGAAGCCCCATCCAGGTCAGCAGGATATAAACGTGCCCCAGCACGTAATGCCCCATCTCGTGGCCCATCACGGCCATGATTTCGCGGTCGTTGCAGCGCTTCAGCAGATTGTCGTTGAGCGTGATGCGCGTCGTGCCGGCGAAGCCGGAGACATTGGCCGAGATGCGATTGGATTGCTTGGAGGCATTGGAGACATAGATGTCGTCGGCCGGAATGCCATTGGCCTTCGCCAGAGAGACGATCTTGGTCTTCAGCGGGCCCGCCGTCATCGGCGTGTAGGTGTTGGTCAGCGGCGCGATATAGACCGGCGCGATGAGCTGGATCAGCGCCAGAAACACGACCGTCACCACCGTGCCCCACAGCCACCACTGCCGCTGGCTGGCGCGGATCACCGCATAGATGATCGTCAGCAGGACCGTCAGCGCGATCAGGCTGACGGCGAAATTCGTGCCGTAATCGCCCAGCCAGCCGAGGAAGGTCTGGTTGGAGAGGCCATAGGCATGTTCGCGGAAGAAGTCCTCATAGAGCGTGAGCGGAAATTGCAGCACCGTCACGGCGATCAGGAACTGCACCGCATAGATCGGCGTCTGCCAGAAGCGCGAGCGCGTGACCGTTTGCGCCAGATTGCGCATGGCGGCGGAGGCTTTCGACCACAGCAGAAGCCCGGCCACCAGCAGCGTGTAAAGCGTGTCCCACAGGATGAGCCAGTACTTGCCCTCGAAATAGGCGTCGGAGCGGGCGCGGGCCTTGCCGCTGACTTCGTTCAGATAGGCGTCGGTGGCTTTCTCGACACTGAAATTGGCCTTGGTCACGGCCGGGGCCAGCTTGCCGACGCTGATGGTCGTTGTCGGCGCCGCATGTGGCGGCAATTGCTGCGCCATGGCGGGCGCGGCGGCGCTCGCAAACAAACAGATGATGGCGATGATCGCCCATTGTCCCAGACGCATGTCGTCCCTCCCGCTTCCCGCTGGGGCGGAGCCTAACAATGATTTGCGGGAAAGGCGAAACCTCAGCCCAGCAATTCGCGATAAAGCGCGAGTGTCGCCGCACACATGGTCTCGCGCGTGTAGTGCCCCAGGATGTGGGCGCGGGCCTTTGCACCCACTGCGTGCCGGCCCTCGGCGCCGCGCGCGATCATGTCTTCGAGCGCGGCCGCAAGGGCGCCAGCATCGCCCGGCGGCGTCAGAAGGCCTGAGACGCCCGCGAGCACCGTTTCACGCGCGCCGCCATGATCGGTGGCGATCACGGGCGTGCCCATCACGCCGGCTTCGGCGGCGACGCGGCCAAAGGCTTCCGGCTTGGTCGAGGCCGACACGACAATGTCGCTGGCGAGATAGGCGGTCGGCATGTCCTCGACGTGCCCGACAATGCGCACAATGTTGTCGAGGCCGCTGGCAGCGATGGCCGCGCGCAATTCGTCTTCATAGGCCGTGCGGCCCTGTGCGTCGCCCGCGAGGACGGCCTTGATCGAACCCAGCGCGCCGCGCGCCTTCATTTGCGAGAGCGCCGCGATCAACACGGCCTGTCCCTTCCAGCCTGTCAGCCGGCCCGGCAGCAGCACCAGGATGTCGCCGTCGTTTGCGCCCCACGCCGCGCGCAAGGCGGCGACGCGCTCGGGCGCAATCCCGGCGGGATCGAAGCGCACCGTATCGACGCCGCGCGGTATCACGACGACGCGTTTGGGCAGGCTGCCATATTGTTCGGCGATGTGGGCCGCGGTCCATTCGGAATTGGCGATCACTGCCGCGCCGCGCACCATCACCGAATTGTACCAGCGCTTGAGCATGTTCGAGGCGCCATAGATGCCGTGATGGGTGGCGATGAAGGGCACGCCGGCCGCTTTTGCCGCCATCAATCCGCTCCAGGCCGGCGCGCGCGAGCGGGCATGGATCAGCTTGATGTTGTGCTGCGCGACCAGATCCTCGATCCGCCCCGCATTGGAGAGGATCGTCCAGGGCGATTTGCTGGAGGCGGGCAGGCGGATCAATTCGCCGCCGGCCGCGCGCAATTCGTCTTCCATGCGCCCGCCTTCGCTGACCACCGGCGCGGCGAAGCCGTCCGCCGTCAGCGCGGCGGCGATATCGATCACCGTGCGTTCGGCGCCGCCGGTGTCAAGCCGGGGAATGATCTGCAGGATGGCGGGGCGCGTCACGCGCGCCTCACGCCGTCATGCGGGCGTGGATCGCGGCCAGCCCTTCGCGATAGGTCGGAAATTCCAGCGTCACGCCCAGCTCCTGCTTGATCCTGTCATTGCGCACGCGCTTCGATTCGGCATAGAAGCTGCGCGCCATCGGCGTCATCTCGGCTGCGATGTCATCGAAGGGAACGAGCGGCGGCGGCGCCATGCCCAGAAGCGTGGCGGCATAGGCGATCACCGCATGCTGCGGCGCCGGTTCGTCGTCGCAGACATTGTAGATCGCGCCGGGATTCGGTTTGTCCATCGACGCTTTCAACACGCTGCCAAGATCGCGCACATGGATGCGGCTGAACACCTGTCCCGGCTTGTCGATGCGCCTGGCTTTTCCTTCCCGCAACATCTCCAGCGCATTGCGTCCGGCGCCATAGATGCCGGGCAGGCGGAAGATGTGCAGCGGCGCGCCTGTCTCGCGCGCGAAATCCTGCCAGGCCTGTTCGGTCAGCAGACGCTTGCGGCCGCGCTCGGTGGTCGGCGCCGGCGGTGTCGTCTCGTCGATCCAGTCGCCGCCGCGATCGCCATAAACGCCAGTCGTCGAAAGATAGCCGAGCCAGCGCCAGTGCGGCGCCAGTTCCGCGAGTTGCTCGCGATGCGCGGCAAGCTCATAGCTGCCATCCGGTCCGGGCGGCGTGGAGATGAGAACAATTTGTGCGCCGTCCATCGCCGCGTTCAGGTCGGCAAGCGGGTGGTCCCCGGAGAAGTGGTGGACGGTGAAGCCGGCATCGCGCAATCGCGCCGCGCGCGCATCAGAGCGCGTGGTGCCGGAGACGCGCCAGCCTTCGGCGATCAGGCGGCGGCCCAGCCGCGCCGCGCTATAACCCAGGCCGAAACAGAACAGATGAGGTTGCATGCCGCCTTGCAATTGCCGTTTTGCCCGGCTCTTGTAGCGCGATGCGGACCGGCATTCCAATTGTTGTGAGCCTCGTGATGGCGGCGGCCGGCACAGCCTTCGCCGCCTCGCCGATCGACAATCCGGCCCTCTCCGGGCAAAGCCGTTACGCGCGCTGCCTCGATCTGGCGCAGACGAAGCCGCAATCGGCCTTCGATGCGGCGCTCAAATGGCGCGATGAGGGCGGTGGCGTGCCGGCCCGCCATTGCGTTGCCGTGGCGCTGGTGAACCTCAAACATTATGGCGAGGCCGCCTATCGGCTCGACAAGCTGGCCCATGATCCCAATGCCGGGGCTGCGGCCATGCGCGCGGCGCTGCTCGATCAGGCCGGCAATGCCTGGATGCTGGCCGGCCAGCCCGAGGATGCCGAAGCCTCGCTCTCGGCCGCGCTCACGCTCACGCCGCAGGATGCCGATCTTCTGGCGGATCGCGCCCGCGCGCGGGCGATGAAGAAGGATTGGCGCGGCGCCGCGCGCGATCTGACCGCCGCGCTGACCCGCGATCCGCATCATCCGGAATGGTATGTGCTGCGCGCCAGCGCCCGCCGTGCGCTCGGCGATACCAAACAGGCGCGCGCCGATATCGATCGCGCATTGCGGCTCAAGCCCCATGATGACGAGGCGCTGGTCGAACGCGGGGCCATGAAATTCGATGCCGGCGACCGCAAGGGCGCGCGCGCCGATTGGCGCACCGTCATCATGGACGCGCCCAACAGCGCCGCCGCCGATGCCGCGCGCGAACATATCGAACAGCTCGAACTGAACGCGCCGATGGGGAAGGACTAGGCCAGGGCCGCGCGCCATTCGGTCTGGACGGCGGCATCGGTTTCGCCCTCGGCATGTGCGTCGGCCAGCGCGCCTATCGTGTTCGGCGTCAGCCGTGACAGCGCCCACACCGCCATGGCCCGCACCAGCGGCGAGGGATCGCCGAGCAGTCGCACTGCATCCGCAGCCAACGCCGTATCGCCGGAATTGCCGACGGCGATCAGCACATTGCGGATGAAGCGGTCGCGGCCGATGCGCTTGATGGGCGAGGCGCGGAACAGCTCGCGAAAACCTGCATCGTCGAGCCGTGCCAGATCGGCCAGATGCGGATGCTGCAATTCCATGCGCGCATGGAATTTGGCTTCGCCCGCCACATGCGCGAACTTGTTCCACGGACAGACGGCGAGGCAATCGTCGCAGCCATAGATACGGTTGCCCATGGCGGCGCGGAACTCTTCGGCGATGTGTCCCTTGTGCTCAATGGTGAGATAGGAAATGCAGCGCCGCGCGTCGATGCGGTAGGCATCGGTGAAGGCCCCGGTGGGGCAGGCATCGAGGCAGGCGCGGCAGGCGCCGCAATGATCGGCCTCGGCCGCATCCGGTTCCAGCTCCAGCGTCGTGAACACCGAGCCGAGGAACAGCCAGGAGCCATATTCGCGGCTGACAAGATTGGTGTGCTTGCCCTGCCAGCCCAGACCGGCCGCCTGCGCCAATGGCTTTTCCATTACCGGCGCGGTGTCGACGAAGACTTTCACATCGCCGCCCAGCGTCGCGACGATCTCCCGCGCCAGCCGCTTCAGCTTCTTCTTGAGCACGTCGTGATAATCGTCGCCGCGCGCATAGACGGAGATGGCGCCGTGATCGCGCTCGGCCTGCAACGCCAGCGGATCGCCGGCGGGGCCGTAATTGGCGGCCAGCACAATCACGCTTCTGGCCTCGGGCCACAATGTTTTGGGATCGCCGCGGCGGTCGGCATGACCTTCCATCCAGCCCATCGAGCCGTGGCGTTCCTCGCCGAGGAATTGGCTCAGATGCGCGCGCGTTTCGTCCGGCAATTCGGCGCGGGCAAAGCGCACCGCATCGAAGCCTTCTTCGCGGGCGCGCGCGCGGATCGCGGCGCGCGGATCGGCGTCAGTCGTCAAGCTCGGCATAATGGGAAGCCGGCGGCTGGCCCGGCACGCGATCGGCGAGCAGCCCGCGGAAAGAGGGACGCGATTTGACCCGCAGATACCATTCCGCGGCCGAGGAAAACTCCTTCCATGGCAACTCGCCGAAATAGTCGAGCGCCGAGATGTGGGCGGCGACGGCGAGATCGCCCAGCGTGCATTCGCGGCAGGCGAGATAGCCATTGCGGTCGGCGGCATTGCCCAGCATCGCCAGAACCGTCTTCAATTCCTCCCGGCCGCGGCGGATCACCGCCATATCGGGCGTGCGCCGCGCGGGCGCGCCGGTATAGCGCTGGGCGCCCTTCTCGAACACGATGCGGCTGGTCACGGTTTCGAGCAGCGGGCCCATGGCCCAATCGAGCAGGCGCAAGCTCTCGGCGCGGGCGGCGGCGTCCTCGGGCACCAGCGGCTGCTCGGGATAAGTACCCTCGAGATGATCGACGATGGCCCACAGCCCCGTGCAGCGCGTGCCGTCCTGGTCGATGAAAACGGGCAGGTGGGCCTGCGGGTCTTCCGGCAGTTCGGGGTCATAGGCCAGCCGCTTCTCCCCGAGCAGGAGGCGCGCGAAGCGCGAGCGCGGCGAAAGCGGTAGATGGATCAGGCGTCGCATGGCGGCAAACTAGTGGAAGCGGCGGCCCGCTCCTAGTGGGAATTGCTGTGATGTTGCCGGCGTACGCAGCGGTCCAGCCCGTCGCGCGCCACCTGGGCCATGCGGAAGATCAATGTGTCGCTTCGGGACGCGACATAGGGCCCCGGCCGGGCCGCGCTCCAGCTATCGGGGTCGGGCAGGATCGCCGCCAGCCGCGCCGCCTCGCTTGCGTCGAGCGCTGCGGCGGATTTGCCGAAATAGGCGCGGGCGGCGGCCTCGGCACCGAAGTTTCCGTGCCCCCAATCCACAAGGTTGAGATAGGCGGTCAGAATGCGCCGCTTGGGCCACAGCGCCTCCAGGAGCACGGTCAGCCAGGCCTCCGCGCCCTTGCGCACCCAGCTTCGCACGGGAAGCAGGAAGATGGTGCGCGCCGTCTGCTGGCTGATGGTCGAGGCCCCGCGCAGCCGCGCGCCGCGTTCATGGGCCGCGAGGGCCTTGTCGATCGAGACCCAGTCGAAGCCATCATGCGAGCAGAAGCGCTGATCTTCCGAGGCGATCACCGCCTGGCCGAGGAAGGGCGAGATCTCCGCGCCAACCCAGCGTTGATGCACGCTTTCGCCGCCGAGTAGCGCCAGCACGATCTGCGGCGTCACCGGCACCGGCACGAAGCGGAAGAGAAGAATGAGAAGGGCAGGGATCGGCACCGCGAAGGCGGCGAGGATCGCGAGCGTACGCCGGACCCAGGGCGTCTGGCCGTCTTCGCGCCACCAGATGCGCCGGGCCACCTGTTGCAGCCAGTTTCTTGTCCGGGAGGGCCAGTCGTCCATCGCGCGCAAAAGAAAAGGGCGGCCGGGCTATCTAACCCGAACCGCCCCGTTCTGTCTTGATCGGCGGATCAGGCCTTGGCTTCGCTGATCACGCTGAGCTGGGTGAACTCGTAAAGCCCCTCTTCGCCCATCTCGGTGCCGAGGCCCGACTGCTTGGAGCCGCCGAAGGGCACGTTGGGCGGCAGGTCGATATGCTGGTTGATCCAGATCGTGCCCGAATCCATACGCTCGGCCACCTCATGCGCCCGCTCGGAATTGGACGACCACACCGAACCGCCGAGGCCGTAAGGCGAGGCGTTGGCGCGGGCGATGACATCGTCGGTATCGGAATATTTGATCACCGGCAGCACCGGGCCGAACTGCTCCTCGTCGACGAGGCGCGTGCCTTCCTTGATGTCGCGCACGATGGTCGGGCGGATGAAATACCCCTTGGCCGGAATATCGCCGCCGCTGACGGCCGAGCCATGCTTCTTGGCGTCCTCGAGCAGTTCCTTGACGCGCTCGAACTGCATCTTGTTCTGCAATGGGCCGAGCGTCGTGCCCTGCTGCAGCCCGTCGCCGACCACGGCCGATTTGGCCAGCGCAATCAGCTCCTCGCACATTTCGTCATAGATCAATTCATGGACATAGAGCCGCTTCAGCGCCACGCAGACCTGACCCGAATTCATGAAGGCGCCCTGGAAGATCTTCGGCGCCACTTTCTTCGGGTCCACATCGTCGAGCACGATGCCGGCATCGTTGCCGCCCAGCTCCAGCGTGATGCGCTTGAGGGTGCTGGCCGCGCTCGCCATCACCTTCTTGCCGGTCGCGGTCGAGCCGGTGAAGGAGATCTTGCGAATGTCGGGATGGTTGGTCATCTCGCCGCCGAGATCGTTCTGGTCGGTGATGATGTTGACGACGCCGGGCGGCACCATGTCCTTGATCATCTCGCCGAATTTGAGCGTCGCCAGCGGCGTGGTCGGCGCCGGCTTGATCACCAGCGTGTTGCCGGCCAGGAGCGCGGGCGCGATCTTCGTGCCCATCAGGATCAGCGGGAAGTTCCAGGGAACGATCGCGCCGATCACGCCCAGCGGCTTGCGGCGGGCTTCAATCTTCTTGGCATCGCTGTCTTCGATCACATGCACCGGCAGGTCGAGCGTCGCGTAGTAGCGCAAGAGGCCTGCCGCGCCGAAGCATTCGCCGGCGGCATCGCCCACGGGCTTGCCCTGTTCCTGGGTCAGGATGCGGCCCAGCACCTGGTTGTTGGCTTCGAGCGTCTCGGCCAGCTTGAGCATGACCTTGCGGCGCTCTTCGATCGGCGTCTTGGACCAGGCCGGGAAGGCAGCCTTGGCGGCGGCCACAGCCTGATCGAGTTGTGACTTGGAGGCGCGCGGCGCCTTTGCCGCCACCTCTTCGGTCGCCGGATTGATGACGTCCATGGTGGAATCGCCGTCCACCATCTGGCCGTTGATCAGAAGTTTGTAATCGCTCATGGGCGTGTCTCCCTGTCTCTGGGCCGCACTATCGCAAGGCCTTCGGGCCCGCCGCAAGCACAAGCGTGCCCACACAGGGAGTGGGACGCGAGCCCTTAGAGCCGCACGCCCCTGAGCCTGAGCGCATTGGTGATGACGGAGACGGAACTCATGCTCATGGCCGCCGCCGCGATCATCGGCGACAGCAGCCAGCCGGTGAACGGATAGAGCACGCCAGCGGCAATCGGCACGCCCACGGCGTTGTAGATGAAGGCGAAGAACAGGTTCTGCTTCATGTTGGCGACGGCGGCGCGGGCCAGCTTTCGCGCCCGCAGCAAAGCCGCCAGATCGCCTTTCAGCAGCGTCAGCCCGGCGGTTTCGATGGCCGCGTCCGCGCCGGTTCCCATGGCGAGGGAGACATCGGCCGCCGCCAGCGCCGGGGCGTCGTTGACGCCGTCGCCGGCCATGGCGACGACGTGGCCCTCGGATTTGAGCTTTGTGACGAGGTCGGCCTTGCCTTCGGGCGTCATGCCGGCGGCGACATGATCGACGCCGGCTTCGCGCGCCACGGCCTGGGCGGTCGCGTCGGCGTCGCCCGTCGCCATGGTGATGGACAGGCCATCGGCCCTCAGCGCCGCCAGAAGTTCCGGCGCGCCGGGTTTGAGCGGGTCCTTGGCCGCCACGACGCCGAGCAGTTTTCCACCCGCCGCCACGAAGATCGCGGTGGCGCCTTGCATGCGCAATTCTTCGGCGGCCGCGGCCAGCGGTTCGGGATCGATTCCGTTCGCGCGCAGCAATTCCGCTCGGCCGACAAATGCGGCATCGCCGTTCACAGTGCCTTTCAGGCCTTGGCCGGTGACGCTTTCGAAATCCGTCACCGCCGGCAGCGTCAGATGCTTTTCCTTCGCCGCCACATCGATGGCGTGGGCGAGGGGATGGGCGCTGGTCGATTCCAGAGCTGCCGCCACGGTCAGCACCTCGTCTTCGCTGGCGCCGCCCGCCATACGGACAGCGATGACCTTCGGCTTGCCTTCGGTCACGGTGCCGGTCTTGTCGATGACCAGCGTATCGGCGGCGGCGAAGCGTTCCAGCGATTGCGCATTGCGCACCAGCACGCCGCCATGGGCGCCGCGCCCCACAGCCACCATCACCGAGACCGGCGTGGCCAGACCGAGCGCGCAGGGGCAGGCGATGATGAGCACGGAGACGGCCGCGATCAGCGCGAAGTTGAAGTGCGGCTCCGGTCCATAGATGTACCACGCGGCAAAGGCCGCGAGTGCGCAGGCCACCACGATCGGCACGAACCAGACAGAGACGGCATCGGCCAGCGCCTGTGTCGGCGCGCGGCTTCTCTGCGCTTCGGCCACCAGCGTGGCGATCTTGGCCAGCATGGTGTCGGCGCCGATGCGCTGAGCCTTCACCGTCAGCACACCCTGTCCGTTGACCGTGCCGCCGGTGACTTTGGCGTTGACGCCTTTCTCGACCGGCATGGATTCGCCGGTCAGCATGGATTCATCGACCGCGCTGGCACCCTCGATGACCTCGCCATCGGTCGGGATCGCTTCGCCGGGGCGCACGATCATCACGTCGCCGACGCGCACGCGTTCGAGCGGGATGTCTTCGGTGCCGCTGTCGGTCTTGCGCCGCACGGTCTTGGGCGTCAGATCGAGCAAGGCGCGAATGGCCGAGCCCGTCTGCGCGCGGGCGCGCAATTCGAGGATCTGCCCCACCAGCACCAGCGTCACGATCACCGCCGCCGCCTCGAAATAGACGGGCGGGGCGCCGTGTGCGCCGTGGAAGGCGCTGGGCACGATCCCGGGGAAGAGCAGCGCCACCACCGAATAGCCGAAGGCCACGCCCACGCCGATGCCGATCAGGGTGAACATATTGGCGTGGCCGGTGATCGCGCCCTTCCAGCCGCGCGCGAAGAAGGGTGCCGCCGCCCACAGCACCACGGGGGCCGAGAGCGCGAACTCGATCCATTCGCGGATGTAGGGCCGGATGACGCTGTCGAGCAAACCCGCATCGCCCAGCATGGCGAGCGCAAACACCGGCACGGCGAACCCCAGCGAAATCCAGAACCGCCGGCGCATGTCGCGATATTCGCTGTCGTCCTGCTCGGCCAAGGGATCGAGCGGCTCCAGCGCCATGCCGCAGATGGGACACGCGCCCGGCCCGATCTGCCGGATTTCGGGATCCATCGGGCAGGTATAGATCACGTCCGTGGGACCGGCCGGTTCCGGCGCTTCCGGCGGATTCAGATATTTCGCGGGATCGGCCACGAACTTGTCGCGGCATTTCGGATTGCAGAAGAAGAACTCCTGCCCGTCGTGATGAGTATGATTGCCCTTCTCCCGCGCGCGTGCCGGATCGACCTTCATCCCGCAAACCGGATCGGTCGGCTTTGCGGCCTCGATATAGTGCTCGGGATCGGCCTCGAACTTGGCCAGGCATTTGGGATTGCAGAAGACGTATTCGTCGCCGTGGTAGTGGGTGACGTTGCCCTTGGCGCGCGCATTTTCGGGCGTGACCATCATCCCGCAGACGGGATCGCGGCGTTTTTCGGAAGCAGAGGCTTCGGCAGGGGACATATCAGGCATGGCCGGAGAATACCCCCAGGGGGTATTCTCCGCAAGCCGGGGCCTATTCGGCCGGGATGGCCTCGGCCTCGTCGCTGAGCGGATAGGCGAGGCGGCTCACCATCTCCTTCGGCACCACCTGCCAGAACTTGCCGATCTCCAGATCCCATTGCGTCAGCAATTCCTGGGCGAGATCGGAGCCGGTCTCGTTCTGGTGCTCCTCGATCAGCGCGCGCAACACCGCGTCCCAATGGGCGCTGGCGACGCGCTGCCAGGTGATGCTGTCCGGATTGATGTGGTGCTCGAAAAGACCGTCGGCGTCATAGACGAAGGCCATGCCGCCCGTCATGCCGGCGCCGAAATTGTCGCCGATGGAGCCGAGGATGGCGATGCTGCCGCCAGTCATGTATTCGCAGCCATTCGAGCCGCAGCCTTCGACCACCGCCGTGGCGCCGGAATTGCGCACGGCGAAGCGCTCGCCCGCCTGTCCGGCCGCGAACAGCTTGCCCGCCGTCGCACCGTAGAGAACGGTGTTGCCGATGATGGTGTTGTCGCGCGCGACGAAGCCGGCCGAGGTCATGGGGCGGATGGCGATGGTCGCGCCCGAAAGCCCCTTGCCGACATAGTCGTTGGCGTCGCCGAACACTTCGAAGCGGATGCCCTGCACAGAGAACGCGCCGAGCGACTGGCCGCAGGAGCCGCGCAGACGCAGCGTCAGATGGTTCGGCGGCAGGCCGGTCATGCCCCATTTGCGCACGATGCGCGAGGACATGCGCGCCCCGATGGTGCGCAGCGTATTGCGCACATTGTAGGTGAGCTGCATCTTCTCGCCGTCGCGCAGAAGCGGGCCGGCATCCTTCTCGATCTGCGCATCCAGCGTGTCGAGCACTTCGTTGCGGCCCTTCTGCGTGGAATAGCGCGCATGATTGCCCGGATCGGCCTGCACCAGCAGCGGGTTCAAGTCGAGATCGTCGAGCTCTTCGGCGCCGCGGCTCATCTGGTAGAGCAGGTCGGTGCGCCCGATCACCTCTTCCAGCTTGCGGAAGCCGAGGCTGGCCAGAATTTCGCGCACCTCTTCGGCGATGAAGCTGAACAGGTTGACCACCTTCTCCGCCGTGCCGGTGAATTTGGCGCGCAGGGCTTCGTCCTGCGTGCACACGCCCACGGGGCAGGTGTTGGAATGGCACTGGCGCACCATGATGCAGCCCATGGCGATCAGCGCCGCCGTGCCGATGCCGAATTCCTCGGCACCCATCATCGCCGCCATCACAATGTCGCGCCCGGTGCGCAGGCCACCATCGGTCCTGAGCACCACGCGGTGGCGCAGATTGTTGAGCGTCAGAATCTGGTTGGCTTCGGTCAGCCCCATTTCCCACGGCACGCCGGCATATTTGATCGAGGTCTGGGGGCTGGCACCCGTGCCGCCATTGTGGCCGGCGATCAGGATCACGTCCGCCTTGGCTTTGGCCACGCCGGCCGCGATGGTGCCGATGCCGCTGGCCGAAACCAGCTTCACGCACACCCGCGCTTCGGGGTTGATCTGCTTCAGGTCATAGATGAGCTGCGCCAGATCCTCGATCGAATAGATGTCGTGATGCGGCGGCGGCGAGATCAGCATCACACCCGGCGTCGAATGCCTGAGGCGGGCGATGAATTCGGTGACCTTGAAGCCGGGCAGCTGGCCGCCTTCGCCGGGCTTGGCGCCCTGGGCGACCTTGATTTCCAGCTCGCGGCACTGATTGAGATATTCCGCCGTTACGCCGAAGCGCCCGCTCGCCACCTGCTTGATGGCGGAGTTGGGATTGTCGCCATTGGGCTTGGGGCGGAAGCGCGCCGGGTCCTCGCCGCCTTCGCCGCTGTCGGACTTTGCGCCGATCCGGTTCATGGCGATGTTGAGGATTTCATGCGCCTCCGGCGACAACGCGCCCAGGCTCATGCCCGGTGTCACGAAGCGCTTGCGGATTTCGGTGATGGACTCGACTTCCTCCAGCGGCACATCCGGCCCGCCGGCCCGAAGCGCCATCAGATGGCGCAGACTGACCGGCGCCGTCGCCCACACGCCATCGGAATATTTGCGATAGGTGGCGTAGGAATTGTTGGCGACCGCCTGCTGCAGAAGATGGATCAGCGGCGCGCTGTTGCCATGCGTCTCCCCGCCCGCGCGCGCCTTGTAGAAGCCGCCGATGGGAAGGGCGATGACGTCTTCGTCGAAGGCGCGGCCATGCTGGCGCGCGGCCTTGGCGGCGATGCCTTGAAGGCCGATGCCGGAGATGCGGCTGGGCATGCCGGGGAAGATGTCGGCCACCATCGAGCGCGACAGACCCACGGCCTCGAAATTGTAGGCGCCGCGATAGGACGAGATCACCGAGATGCCCATCTTGGAGATGATCTTGAGCAGCCCCGCGCTCACCGCATCGAGATAGCGCTTGACGCAGGTGCCCAGCGGCAGCTGTCCGAACAATCCGCGCGCATGGCGGTCGGCGATGCAGTCCTGCGCCAGATAGGCATTGACGGTGGTCGCGCCGACGCCGATCAGCACGGCGAAATAATGCGTGTCCAGGCATTCGGCCGAGCGTACATTGATCGAGGTGTAGCTGCGAAGGCCCTGACGCAGCAGGTGGCTGTGAATGGCGCCCGTCGCCAGGATCATCGGCACGGCGGCGCGGTTTGCGTCGATGCCTTCATCGCTCAGGATCAGATGGTTGTAGCCCTGGCGCACGGCGTCCTCGGCCTCGGCGCGGAGCCGCGTCACCGCATCGCGCAGCGCATTCTCGCTCGGCTTGCCGTCTTCGACCGGGAAGCTGCAGTCGATCTCGAAGAAGTTGCCGTCGAGATGTTCCTTCATGCGCTGGAACATGCCGGTCGAAATCACCGGGCTTTCCAGCACGAACACTTCGGTCTGCCGCTCGTCCTGGTTCAGCACATTGCCGAGATTGCGGAAGCGCGTCTTCAGGCTCATCACCCGCTCTTCGCGCAAGGGATCGATCGGCGGATTGGTGACCTGGCTGAAATTCTGGCGGAAGAAATGCGACAGCGGCCGGTATTTGTCCGACAGCACGGCCAGCGGCGCGTCGTCGCCCATCGAGCCGATGGGCTCCTTGCCGTCCTCGACCATGGGATGAAGGATCATTTCCAGATCCTCCATGCTCATCCCCGCGGCGATCTGGCGGCGGCGCAATTCGTCCTTCTCGTAAAGGCGCGGTTCCGGGCCGGGACCGATGACCTCTTCGAGGTCGACGATCTTCTTGGTCCATTCCTCATAGGGGTATTCGCCCGCGAGGCGGTCCTTGATGGCGCGGTCTTCGTAGAACTTGCCCTCGTCGAGATCGATGGCGATCATCTGGCCGGGCCCGACGCGGCCCTTGCGCGTGATGCGGCTTTCGTCGAGCACCACCATGCCGGTTTCGGAGCCGACGCAGAGCAGCCCGTCCTCGGTCACCGAATAGCGCAGCGGGCGAAGGCCGTTGCGGTCCATGCCGGCGATGATCCAGCGTCCGTCGGTGGCGGCCAGCGCGGCCGGCCCGTCCCACGGCTCCATCACCGCATTGGCATAGGCATACATGGCGCGATGCGCTTCGGGCATGGTCGAGGCTTTTTTCGACCAGGCTTCGGGCATCAGGATGGTCTTGGCGAGCGGGGCCGCGCGGCCGGCGCGCGCCAGCACTTCGAACACCGTGTCGAGCGCCGCGGAATCGGAGCTGCCCGGCTGGATGATCGGCTTGATGTCGTCGCCATGCTCGCCGAAGAGCTGGCTGGCCATCTTGAACTCGTGGTTCCGCATCCAGTTGACGTTGCCCTTGAGCGTGTTGATCTCGCCATTGTGGGCGAGCATGCGGAAGGGCTGGGCCAGGCGCCAGGTCGGGAAGGTGTTGGTCGAATAACGCTGATGGAAGATGGCGAAGGCCGAAACGAAACGGTCGTCCGTCAGGTCGGGATAGAAGTTCGACAGCTGCTCGGCCAGGAACATGCCCTTGTAGATCAGCGAGCGCGACGAGAACGAGCAGATATAGAAGTCGGAGATCGCCGCTTCGCGCACGCGCTTCTCGATGCGGCGGCGGCAGAGATAGAGCCGGCGCTCGAGTTCTTCGAGATCCTCGTCCTCGCCGATATCGAACATGATCTGCTCGATCTCGGGCCGTGTGGCATTGGCCTTCTCGCCGATGATGGAGATGTCCACCGGCACCTGGCGCCAGCCATAGAGATAGAAGCCGAAGCGCAGAATCTCGGCCTCGACGATGGTGCGGCAGGTTTCCTGCGCGTTGTAATCGGTGCGCGGCAGGAAGATCTGGCCAACGGCGATGCGGCCCGAGCGCAATGTATGGCCGGTCTGGGCCACGGCGGCGCGGAAGAATTCCTGCGGCACCTGGATATGGATGCCGGCGCCGTCGCCGGTCTTGCCGTCGGCATCCACGGCGCCTCTGTGCCACACCGCCTTCAGCGCCTCGATGCCGCGGGTCACGACTTCGCGCCGCGGCTGGCCGTCGATGGCCGCGATCAGGCCGACGCCGCAGGCATCGTGCTCCTGTTCGGGCGAATAGAGATGACCGTCCTCCAGCGTCTTCGCATTGGCGAGGAAGCGGGCGATCTCGGCTTCGGCAGTGTTCGCTGGCGCCTGGCTCATGGCGTCAATTCCTTTATGTATTGAAACTCGATGGTGTTCGAGATGTCTGGCAGGGCCCGCGTGCGCGGCTGTTTGGCGAAGCCCAGCCGTTCGTAAAGCCGGTGCGCGTCGGCAAAGCGCGTGTCGGACCACAACACGACGCGTTTTGCGGCGCGGTTCTTCGCTTCCGCCTCGACCAGCGAAACGAGATGCGCCGCCAGACCTTGTCGCCGCGCTTCCTTGGCGACATAGAGGCGCTTGAGTTCGACCGTGTCGTCCTCGTCCTGAAACACGGCGCAGGACCCGACCACGGCGCCATCGCTTTCGGCCACCCACCAGCGGCTTTCGTCTTCCCTGGCCGCGCGGGCAGGGGCGCGCAATTCCGGCATTTCGTTGTCGATGTCGAGATAGCAATTCGGATATTCGCCGAACACCGTCTCGATGAGCGCGATCAGGGCTGCGGAATCGCTGTCCGCCACCGGCCGTATCACCAGATCGTTGGCTGTTTCGGCCATCGCGTCACTCCGCTGCCGCGCGGGCGGCTTCGGCCGTGGCGGGCTCGGCCTTGGCCGCGAGATAGCTATGGATGGCGGCGGCGGCGTCGCGCCCGTCGCGGATCGCCCAGACCACGAGGGAGGCGCCGCGCACGATGTCGCCGCCCGCGAACACGCCATCCAGATTGGTCATCTGCGTCTGCGGCTTGACGCGCAGCGTGCCCCAGCGCGACACGCCCAGATCCGGCGCCTGGAAATGCGTCGGCAGATCTTCCGGCTCGAAGCCCAGCGCCTTGATGACGAGATCGGCATCGAGATTGAAATCGGAACCCTTGATCTCTTCCGGCGTCTTGCGTCCGCTGGCGTCGGCCATGCCGAGACGCTGGCGCACGATGCGCACGGCCTCGACGTCGGTCTTGCCGAGAAACGCCTTGGGCAGGGTCAGCCAGTCGAAGACCACGCCTTCTTCCTCGGCATTGGCGACTTCGCGCAACGAGCCCGGCATGTTCTCGCGGTCGCGGCGATAGACGCAGGTCACGGATTTCGCGCCCTGGCGCATGGCCGTGCGCACACAGTCCATGGCCGTGTCGCCGCCGCCGATCACGGCGACATTCTTGTCGCGCGCGTCGAGTTCGCCGGATTCGAATTCCGCGACCTTGTCGCCAAGGCCCGTGCGGTTGGAGGTGATGAGATAATCGAGCGCGGCGACGATGCGGCCCAGCCCCGCGCCGGGCACTTCGATCTCGCGCGGCTTGTAGACGCCGGTGCCGACGAACACGGCGTCGTGCCTGGCCCGCAATTCGGCCAGCGTCGCATCGCGGCCGACCTCGAAATTGAGCTTGAAGACAATGCCGCTGTCTTCCAGCCGCTTGACGCGGCGGGCGACGACATCCTTCTCCAGCTTGAAATTGGGGATGCCATAGACCAGCAAGCCGCCGGCGCGGTCGTGCCGATCATAGATGGTGACTTTATATCCCTTGCGGCGCAGCTCTTCGGCCACGGCCAGGCCTGCCGGCCCGGCACCGATCACGCCGACCGATTGGCCGCGCTCGCGCCGGGGGGCGAGGGGCTTCACCCAGCCGCGCTCCCAGGCCGTGTCGGTGATGTATTTTTCGACCGCGCCGATGGTCACGGTGCCGTGGCCGGATTGCTCGATGACGCAATTGCCTTCGCACAGCCGGTCCTGCGGGCAGATGCGTCCGCAGATCTCGGGCATGTTGTTGGTGGCCTGGCTGACCGCATAGGCCTCTTCCAGCCGGCCCTCGGCCGTCAGCTTGAGCCAGTCCGGGATGTTGTTCTGGAGCGGGCAGTGGGACTGGCAGAAGGGCACGCCGCATTGCGAGCAGCGCGAGGCCTGGGCCTGCGCCTTCTCGGCGATGAACTCCGCATAGATTTCATGGAAGTCGTGCGCGCGCGCGTCTGCCGGCCGCTTCTCCGGCATCTCTTTGTCCAGCGCAATGAAGCGCAACATTTTTTCGGCCATGGCCTGTCTGCCGTCATCCTGTTTCGTGATGACGTCTAATTAAGGTGTGAGGCGGCGGAATGCGAGCGAAAATTTGCCAATAAGACAGAATAGCTGTCTTAAAACATGTGCGGCACTTCAGCTGGCCACTGGCGCGACCAGAAGGAAAGAATATTAAGGTCAGTAGTTCGAACTTATAGGCGTTAGTGGTTGTTTTCGCTGGCTCATGCTAGCTCTGACGGTGGCGTGCGATTCCGCCCGCCTGACCGACTTGCCTGACCGATCCGGGGCTCCCATGCACGACATCCTCCACGCGATCCTTCTGGGGATCGTCGAAGGTATCACTGAGTTTCTGCCTGTCTCCTCCACCGCCCATCTGCTGGTTTCCGAGAAGCTTCTCGGGCTCGACGGCAATCGCTGGGAGGCCTTCACCATCATCATCCAGCTGGGTGCGATCCTGTCGGTGGTCGCGGTCTATTGGCGCAAGCTCTGGAATGTGACGGTGGGTCTGCCCTCAGACCCCCAGGCGCGCAAATTCGCGGCCGGGGTGATCTTGGCCTTTCTGCCGGCGGCGGTGCTGGGCGCCAGCCTGATCAAATATATCAACGAGTTTCTGCTGGACCCGACGCGCGCGATGCCGGTGATCGCGACCTCCTGGATCGTGGGCGGGATCATCATCCTGGTGTTCGAGCGCATCGCGCCCAAGCCGAAGCATCTCGACGCCGACAATCTGCCCTGGATGAAGTGCCTGCAGATCGGCGCCTGCCAGTGTCTGGCGCTGCTGCCGGGCGTGTCACGCTCGGGGGCGACGATTCTCGGCGGCGAGCTTCTCGGCGTCGAGCGCAAGGCCGCGACCGAGTTCACCTTCTATCTCGCCGTGCCGACCATGCTCGGCGCCGCCGTGTTCGAGCTCTACAAGAAGTGGCACCTGCTCAACGGCGCCGACGAGGTCATCATCGCCGTCGGCTTCGTGGTCTCGTTTCTGGTCGCGCTGGTGATCGTGAAGATGCTGATCGCCTTTGTCGGCCGCTACGGTCTCCGGCCCTTCGGCTGGTACCGCATCGCGACCGGCCTCGCCCTGATCGCTTTTATGCTGTGGGGCTGACGCGCTTGCCAGCCAGGGCTTCGTACTGGCCGCGCGGGCGGAAGCGCCACAGATAGCTCGGCACGATGGCGTCGACCAAATCCGGCGCGATGCCGAGGTCGGCCAGTGTCTTGGCGCCGTCCGACACCACATTGTCGGATTTGAGCAGCGTGACCTGATCGGGCGTCAGCAGCGGCTTGGGCATGAACTGCAGGAAGAACGCCTTCAGGCGTCGCCAGCGCGAAAGGTACCGGCACCAGCAGCCGCTTGCGGCAGGTCATGCGCAGGATCGCCTGCATCAGCTCCTTGAAGGTGTAAACGTCCGGCCCGCCCAGCTCATAGGTCTGGCCGCGCGTGGCTGCGTCCGACACGCATTTGACAATCGCCGCAGCCACATCGCCGACATAGACCGGCTGGAATTTCGTATGGCCGCCGCCGATCAGCGGCAGCACCGGCGCCATCTGCGCCAGCCAGGCGAAACGGTTGAAGAATTCGTCTTCCGGCCCGAACACGATCGAGGGGCGCAGGATCGTGGCATTCGGAAAGGCCGCGCGCACCGCGGCCTCGCCTTTGCCCTTGCTGGCGGCATAGGCCGCTTCAGCATCTTCATCGGCGCCGATGGCCGAGATCTGGATGAGGCTCGTCACGCCTTCGTCCGCCGCCGCCTTGGCGATGGTCCCGGCGGCATGGACATGCAGTTCCTCGAAACTCTGATGGCCGCGCTCATAGAGCACGCCGACGAGGTTCACGACCGCATCGGCGCCGCGGATCGCCGCTTTCACCGAGTCGGCATCGTGCACATCGGTCTTGGCGATCTGGATCTGGCCCGGATTGCCCGCCGGCAGCACATAGGTGGCGAGGTTGGGCTTGCGCACGGCCACGCGCACGCGATAGCCGGCCCGGGCGAGGGCGCGAACGGTATGGCGGCCGACGAAACCAGATCCGCCGAAAACGGTGACGGTTTGTGTCATGGCTGGCAAATCCCCGGGGGTTGCGAGACGAGGGCGCTTCATAACCAAACGCCGCGCCGCGGAAAAGGCCGCATTTCGCCGCCCGTGGGGGCAGGGCGGCCTAATCCTCGACGTAGCGCCGCTCGCCCGTCTCGGGGTGGATATAGACGCTCACCGTCTTGCCCCGCTCCTCGTCATAGAAGCGCTCGGTGGTGCGTTCCCAGCCGGGGCCGGGATTGCCGCTCTCGATGGGCTTGTAGAGGGCTTTCTCGAACAGCGTGCCGCCCAGGAACAAGGCCCCGACCACCGCCGGCCCCCAGCCGGCGCCATTGCCCATCGCCAGCAGGATCAGCCCGGCGAGGAGACTTACCGCTCCGATCGCGATGACGAACAGGCGCAGCATCACGCTTCGTCCGGCTTGGCGCCCGCGCGGCCGAAATGGGCCGGCTCGATCACGACGGCGGTGCCATAGGCGACGATCTCGCTCATGGTCTGGCCGATTTCGGCGGAGTCGAAGCGCATCATGACGATGCCATTGGCGCCCATGGCCGTGGCGTTCTTGACCAGCCGGTCGACGGCATGGCGCCGGGCCTCTTCCAGAAGCTGGGTGTATTCGTGGATCTCCCCGCCCACGATGGAGCGCAGCCCGGCCATGATATTGCCGCCGATGCCGCGCGAGCGCACGACCACGCCGAAGCACTGGCCCAGCGTCTCCTTGATCTGGTGTCCGGCCACCTGTTCCGTCGTTGTCACCAGCATGGCGTCCTCCCGGTCCGAGTCGGGCGGTATTTTGCCCGGATTTCGTGACGGATAGGCAGTGAAATCGCGTTGACTTCCCGGCATGCCCCCCCTAAACATCGCCGCCCTGACCGTTGCCCAGATGGCGGAATTGGTAGACGCGCCAGCTTCAGGTGCTGGTACTCGCAAGGGTGTGGAGGTTCGAGTCCTCTTCTGGGCACCATTTGTTCTTTTGCGGATGTCCACCATCCGCCGGAACCTGAAAATCCGAACAGTTTTAGAAGCTTATCGTCCGCCAGCATCCGTCGGTGCCCTTGGCCTATTGGCGGATCCGAGCTGGTTCGGAGAGCATGAATCGTCATGGAGAAACTTGTTCGTGCGTTCCGGCTTGGACGGTGAAATCAGTCTCCGGAGCCGTCGTCTCGATGACCTAGCGTCTCTCCCAATTTCCGGCTGGCCTTGATGACATCCTTGCACAGCGCATTGGCATTGAGCCGGTCGTAGCGGCGCACGGGCATGGTGATGCCAATCGAGCCGACGATGATGTTGCGAGATCGAAATACAGGAGCGGCAATGCCGGCCAGGTCCGCGTCTTCGTTACGATAGATCGCAATTCCGCGTTCGCGCACCAGCTCCAGTTCCGGCAGGAGGTCCTTCAACGCAGGAGCCGAGGCCCCGGTGACGCGTCCCTTCGGAGCTTCGTCTCTAATTGCCTTCACCTGTTCCAGCTTCAAATGCGCCAATATCGCCCTTCCCAGAGAACCCCATAGCAACGAGATGGCTTCGAACGGTTCTATTACGTGCCGCAGCGGGTGTGGGGATTGGATAATCTCCCTGACAACTCCGATGCGCTCGGCGGGTCGATAGATGCAGAAGACGGCCGTCTCCTGCCATTTTTTCCATAATGGATCGAGGAAGGGAGCGGCCTTGATTTCATTGTCGATCTGGCGAAGCACGGATGCCGCAAGTCTGTAGAATTCCTGTCCCGTGCGATAAGACGAACCGTCCGATCGGGCGACCAGACCCGCCTTTAGCAGCGGTTGAAGGATGCGGTGGACGCTGCTGGCAGGTAAGTCTGCCCGTTGCGCCAGTTCGGAGAGCGTGAATTCGCCGGCCATGTCCGCAATCCGCTGAAGAAGCAGAATTGTGCGCGCGCCCGATCCGCTTTCCCGCGCCCTCGTTGCCCCTTTGCTTGGTGACTTTGCCGCTGTTTTTCGTTGAGCCATCGAAACGTTCCATTTTCTGCTCGTGCCCGAATGGGGCGGACAGGAGCCTCCAATTGTCGACGCTGGACTCGACCGACGCCATTTGTCGTTGGTTCGGTGGGCGTGCAAGCCACCCATCTCTGCAGGTCTGCAATTGAACGAAATTCAGCGGCTGCAACGATGCAATCTGCGGTACTCATTCCCTGGAATCAATATTTGTTTTGCCGAGCGTTGCGTTGATCGCCGATGTGCGCGCGGGAGAGAAGCCTCTTTCGTTCGGCTTGAGGGCGCGAACCGTCAATAGAGCGCATTTGTTCAATCCGGGCCCAGTTTTAAGCCAGTTCAAATTCGCATCATGTCGGTGGCAGCCGTCGTGACCGCGCACGCCGCCGTTGAAAGTTCCTAGCGCGAGTGCGCACCCGGTCGGCGGTGGCCACTTGCGCGTGTCGCTGCCGGCCCGTGGGTTGCCAGAGAATTCCGTATTGTGGAATTGTTATTCAATATAACAGAATTCGCTTGACCGGGCGTGATCCGCGGATATCGTGCGCTGATGGCTTAGTGACTGAGAAGCACTGGCGATCAGTTATATATAGAGAGAGGGAGGGGGCTATGCCCAAGAAAGTTCGGCGCCACACTGTGGCGCGCGGGAGCGTACGGCTGCGTTTCGTTGCTGCGCTTGTTTTCACGACATCGCTAATCCCTGCGTCGCAAGTGCTGGCGCAGACCACCACGGCGGCATCCAGTGACCGCATTGAGACGGTCACGGTCACGGCAGAGTTCCGCAAAGAGAATCTGCAAAATACACCGATCGCGATCACGGCGGTCAATTCCCGCATGTTGCGAGCGCGGGGCCAGACCAACATCACCGAGGTTGCGGCACAGGCGCCGAATGTGAGCTTGCGGCCGGCTGGTTCGTCCGAGGGCAATACGCTCGTCGCCTATATCCGTGGTGTCGGGCAGGGCGATTTCAATTTCGCGATGGAGCCGGGTGTCGGCATCTACATCGACGACGTCTATTTCGCCACGGCCAGCGGTGCCGAGTTCAATCTGCTCGATCTGGATCGGGTGGAAATCCTGCGCGGTCCGCAAGGCACGCTCGCGGGCAAGAATTCTATCGGCGGCGCCATCAAGCTTTACTCGAAGAAGCCGGATGCCAATGGCGGGGGCTATGCCGAAGTCACCTATGGAGCGGACAATCTCATCCAGGGTAAGGCCGCGGCCGACTTTACAATCCTTCCCGACAAGCTGTTCGCCCGCATCTCTATGGTGTCGAGGCATCAGGATGGCTACGTCACGAGGCTCGATTACAAATGCGCGCATCCCGGTCCGATTGACACCGGCGCGGCAGGGCTGGGGATGATCCCGAACAATCTTCCGACCCTCGTTCACACCGCCAGTTGCGAGTTGGGCAAGGCCGGTGGCGTCGATTACACCGCGGGCCGTGTTGCAGTGCGCTACCATCCCAACGATCGGCTGGACGTCAACGTGTCCGCCGATATCGACAACGACAATTCCGAAGTCGAGCCGGCAGTCCTGACGAACGTGTATTACCCGAACAATGTTCCCGCCTATAACGGCGTCCCGTTCGGGCCGTGGTTCATCACCGGGAACAAGTATACGACCTATGCGAATTCAACGGACTTTAGCACCGCATACGGTCCGTACTCGGCCCCTGCTGTCAGCAAAATGCGTCAATGGGGTTTGTCCGCGGACGTTCGGTACAATTTCACCGACAAGCTTCAGTTGACGTCGATCACGGCTTACCGGCGCTATAGCGGAGCATTCGGCGATATCGCAGACGGTTCGCCGGTCAGCTCCATTCTGCAGTTCCATACTGTGGAGCATCACCAGTTCACGCAGGAAGTGCGCCTCAACGATACGCTCTGGGACGGCCTGCTGGATTTCACCGTGGGTGGTTTCTACTACAGCGGCTACAGCAAGCAGTCGGGGCGGATCGATATCAGCTATGCCAATCTCGACTTCCTGTCTGACGATCCTGTGCCGTCGGAAAGCATCGCGGGCTTCGTGAATACCGCGCTGCACCCGACATCGAAGATGACCATCGATGCCGGTGTTCGCTACTCGAGCGACAAGAAAAGCTACACCTTCTCGCGTCTGGCCCCGGACTTCAGTGGACCGGCGCCTGTGGTTGGCGGTCTGAACGGTGTCACGGGCCACTTCAAGCACTCGCGGCTCGATTACCGCTTTGCCGTGGACTACGATTGGACCGAAAGCCTGATGACCTATGCCCAGGTCTCGACCGGCTTCAAGGGCGGCGGCATCAACCCGCGGCCCTTCATTCCGAAGCAGGTGGTGCCGTTCAATCCGGAAACTCTGACGGCGTACGAAATCGGTGCGAAGACCGAGTTCCTGGATCATCGTCTGCGCCTGAACATGGCGGCGTTCTACAACAAGTATAACAACATCCAGCTCACCGTGTTCTCCTGCCCGCAATACTCTCCGTTCCCGACATTCCCATGCTTTGCGCCGCTCAACGGTGGCAACGCGAATGTCGACGGTGCGGAGCTCGAAATGAGCGCCTTGCCGATCGACGGGCTGGAGCTCGATGGCAGCCTGAGCTATCTGCATTTTCAGTACACGACGATTTCGGCGGATGTCGGAATTCCGGGTGTGCGCGGGGTGCAGAAGGGGATGGTGCCGCCGTATTCGCCCGAGTGGAAGGCGAGCTTCGGCATCCAGTATGCGATCAATTTGGGCCAGAACGTCGGCTCATTGGTGCCGCGAATGGACATCGATTATGAAGGGTCCGTGTATACCAATCCGACCAATGCACCGACCAACCGTATCTCGCCCTATCTGACCGCCAACGCTCGGGTCACGTACCGGACGCCGGATGACAATTGGGAACTGGCGCTGGAGGTCACAAACCTGACCAACAAGTACTATGCGCTGACGGTCGACGACAGTCATACAAGCACCGGCTACATCTCGATGGCCCCCGCGCGTCCGCGCGAGTGGCTGCTGTCGCTCCGGCGCAACTTCTGACCGGTCGGGCCCGGCTGCCTTCATGGTGCAGCCGGGCCCGCTTTTTCTTTGCAGTGCAGTGTTTGCAGATATTCCGAAATACGGAATTATAGTTCGGTATTTCGGAATATTGATTGACGACTTGAATGCGGCCATTCAGGTTTGAGATCCTGAGCGATGGCCGGATGCCGAACGGCAGCCATTGCAGGTTGGAACGCTTCTCGTTCAGCAGATAGATGGATGGCTATCATGAATAAAACCGCCCAAGTCGAAATGCCCGAACGGCAAGACGGCGTGACGGTTGCAGGTCTGCCGATGCCGGATTTCCGGCGCATTGGCGTGGAGCCGATTAGCGGCGCCTGCGGATGCGAAATTTCCGGTGTCGACCTTCGCGAACCGCTGGACGAGGAAACGCTCGGCGAGGTGATGAAGGCGTTCGAGCATTTCCTGGTCATCGTCTTCCGCGATCAGAATCTGACGCCCGATCAGCACAAGGCTTTCTCCCGCTACTTCGGCGAGCTGATGGAGCTGCCGCAGGCGCCCACCTATGGCGGCTTTGCGGACATGCAGGAGGTGCGCCGCGAGGCCGACGAGCCGGAGAATGTTGTCCCTTCGTTCGAACACTTCCATACCGACAGCCCCTTCCTGGTCCGGCCGCCTTTGTGCGTGGTCATGCGTGCGCTCGATGTGCCTCGCTATGGCGGTGACACGGCGTTTTCGAATGCCTATCTCGTCTATGAGCGGCTTTCCCCGGGCATGAAGGAATTGCTCGACGGGCTGCAGGTGGTCTATTCGGGCAAGGATATCTGGTCACGCAACGAAAAGTTGCCGCCGGAAAAACGCCTGCGGCTGAGGGAGACACACGGCTTCCGTGAAGATGAACTGGAAAACATCCACCCGGCCGTGCGTGTCCATCCCGTCACCGGGCGCAAGGCGCTGTTCGCGACCACGGCCTATTTCCAGCGTTTCGTCGGCTGGAGCGAAGAGGAGAGCCGTTCCCTTCTCAATTATCTGCAGGGATTGGCGCAGCATCTGCACTATCATTGTCGTATCAAATGGAAGAAGGATACGCTGATCGTGTGGGACAATCGCTTTCTGCTCCACCGCGGCATTCACGACTTCGCCTATGAGCGCCGCCATCTCATCCGCACCACGGTCGTTGGCGAACGTCCGCTGGGAACCGACCGCCTGAAGTGAGCTGCGGCCCGGTCTTGAAAGACGAGATCCAGGACATCTGAAGGGGGAAGCAGAATGGCAATCACGCGAAGAAATCTGCTTTCCGCAAGCGGAGCCCTGGCGTCGGCCGCGGTTGTTCAATCCCGCGCAGATGCGGGCGTGCCGAAGGCGGCGGCGCCGATGAGGCGGATCGCGATCGAGGAAGCATGGTCGATCCCCGAGCACTTCCAGGCGCTGGCCGCGGTGAGCGAGGGCGATTGGAACAATCTCGACGTCGTAAATGTGAGGCTGCTTGGCCACGGCAAGGGGCCGATTGCCGCCAATCTTCTCGATACCAAACGCCGGCTGGCCGAGATGGATCGGCTCGGCATCGACATGCATCTGCTCTCCCTCACATCGCCTGGCGTGCAACTTTTCGAGACCGGGACGGCAGTCGCCTTGGCGCAACTGGCCAATGACCGATTGGCCGAATTGGTTGCGGCGAACCCGTCGCGCTTCGGCGGGCTGGCGAGTTTTGCGCCTCAGGATCCCGCCGGTGCGGCCAAGGAAATGGAGCGGGCGATCAACACGCTGAAGCTGAACGGCTTCATCGTCAATTCGCACACCAACAACGAATATCTCGACGAACCGAAATTCTGGCCAATCCTGGAAGCGGCGGAAGCGCTGGGGCGGCCGATCTATCTTCATCCGCGCTGTCCATCGGATGGCATGGCGGCGCCCTTCCGCGACTATCGCATGAGGGCGGCGATCTGGGGCTTCCAGGCGGAGACCGGCACCCACGCGATGCGGCTGATGCTCAGCGGCGTGTTCGATCGCTTTCCCAAGCTACAGATCGTTCTGGGGCACATGGGCGAGAACGTGCCATTTCATCTCTGGCGCAGCGACAATTGGTACAAGAAGCGGGCCCGTGTCTATCCGTCGAAGCTGGCGCCGTCGGAAGTCATGAAGCGCAATTTTCATATCACGACGAGCGGTGTCGAGCACGGCCCGGCACTGCGATACACAATCGACGTATTGGGAGCCGATCGCATAATGTGGGCGATCGATTATCCCTATGAAGAGATGGCACCGGCGGTGGCCTTCATGAATGAAGTGGATATCCCCGAGGCGCAGCGGGCGGCGATCTATCATCGCAATACCGAACGGCTGTTCCATGTGGCATCCGCTTAAGCCGGCAGCGGGGCGACGTTAGGACACCGACGAGCGTTTGCCGGAACGATTTCATCGCATCAGTGTGAATGTCTGGAGGAAGAACGATGGCTGACCACAAGCCGAGACCGCCGGTGGTCAACCCGGGCCGCCGCGGATTTCTCAAAGGCACGACGATAGCCGGGGCGGTGGCCCTGGCATCGCCTTTCGGCGCGCCCTTGATCGCGCCCGGCGCGGCAGAGGCGCAGACCTCGAAGGCTCCGCTGCGGCCGTCCCGCCTGGATGAGGGGCTCGGGCCGCACCCCGAAGACCGCGGGCCGCTGACGAGCGCCGGCAGCGATTACATGATCGACGTCCTGCGCAAGCTCGGTATCGACCATGTTGCCTTCGTGCCGGGCGACACCTTCCGCGGGCTGCACGAGTCGCTCATCAATTATGGCCTGCTGACAGAGCCGAAGATGACCTATTCGGCGGTCAATCACGAAGAGATCGCCGTCGCCTTCTGCCACGGCTATGCCAAGGTCGAAGGCAAGCCGATGGCTTGCTTCGTGCATGCCACGGTCGGGCTGCAGCACGCGTCGATGGCGCTCTACAATGCGTGGGCGGACCGCGTGCCCGTCGTCTGTCTTGTGGGCGCGCGCGTCTACTCCGCAGAGCGCGGCATCTATGTCGACTGGGATCATTCGGTATTCGACGGACCTTCGCTGGTCCGCGATTTCACCAAATGGGACAACACGCCGCTGACACTCGAGGATTTCGGCAACGCCACCGTCCGTGCCTACAAATTTGCGACCACGCCGCCGGCCGGTCCGGTCGTGTTGCAGGTCGACATGACGCTGCAGGAAAATCCCATTCCCGGCGATACGCCGCCGCCGATTCCCAAACTGCCGTATTCGACGCCGCCATCCGGCGACGACGCTGCGGTGGCAGAAGTGGCAAAGCTGCTGGTGGCGGCGGAAAATCCGGTGCTCGCCGCCGATCGCGCCGCGCGCACGCCGAAGGGGCTTGCGCTGATGATCGAGTTGGCCGAGGCGCTGCAGTGCGCAGTCGTCGACTCCCATGCGCGCTTCAATTTTCCGTGGCGGCATCCGCTCAATCAGAGTTCGCGCCAGCGCGAAGCCGTGGCCGAGGCCGATCTTGTGCTGGGTCTGGAGATGACGGACTTCCACGGCATCATCGGCCGGTTGCCGAAATCGGTGAAGACCGTGTCGATCACGTCCGAAGACCTCTACATGAAGTCCAATTACGGCGATTATCAGCACTTCGCCGCAGTGGACATGGCCGTGGAGGCCGATGCCGAAGCGACATTGCCGGCCCTGATCGAAGCCGTGCGGCGGTTGACGCCGCATTCGCGCAAATCCGTTCTCGAAGCCCGGGGCAGGAAATTGGCCGAAGCGCACCAGGCGGCGCTGCAGGCCTCGCGCGAGGCGGCTGCGGTGGGTTGGGACGAGCAGCCGATTTCTGTGCCCCGGCTCTGCCAGGAACTCTATGCCCAGATCAAGGACGAGGACTGGGCGCTGGTCAGCGGCACTGTGTTCCAAAGCTATTGGCCACAGCAGCTCTGGCATGCCGACAAGCATTACCAATATATCGGGGATGCGGGCGCCTATGGGCTCGGCTATCTGCCGGGCGCGGCGCTCGGGGCCGCGACCGCGCATGCCAAACATGGCCGGCTCCCGGTCGCCATCGGTGGCGACGGCGATTTCATGTTCTCACCCGGAGTGATGTGGGCGGCGGCGCACAATCGCATCCCGCTCCTCTACATAATTCACAACAACAGAGCCTACTTCAACGAGATCATGGCGCTGCAGCGCATTGCCAATCGCCGTGGTCGCGGCATCGACCGAACCGGGATCGGCAACGATCTCACCCAGCCCGTTGTCGACTATGCGGCTTTGGCAAAGAGCATGGGGGTTGCAGCGTTCGGCCCGGTGACCGACCCGAAAGAGTTGGCATCGGTGTTCAAGCAGGCCATTGCCATCGTCAAGAAGGGTGAGCCCGTTCTTGTCGATGTGGTGGCACAGGGTCGCTGAGGGAGGAAGACATGCGCCGCCTTACGTCCGCCATAGGTCTCGTCCTCTGCAGCTTCGTGCTTGTCTCGGCAGCCTGGGCTCGGCCGCCCGGCAATGCTGCGAACGGCAAGCGGCTCTTCCTGCGCGATGGCTGCTATGCCTGCCACGGCACGCAGGGCGCGGGAGGCGGAATTGCCGGGCCTCGGCTCGCACCGGACCCGCTGCCGTTCGAAGCCGTGCTGATGCAGCTTCGGCACCCGGCCAATCGTATGCCGCTCTACACGGCCAAGGTACTCTCCAATGGTGAGGCCGCGGACATCTATGCGTATCTGAGCTCCATCCCCTCGGGCCGCCCGGCCGGGCAAATTCCGCTGCTCAATCTGACTCCGAAGCCAGGGCGAAAGCCCCTCGCACCCGCCTCGCGGCGCGCGCGGCACAATGTTGCGCACACTGAGTGATGAACCGGCCAACAGGCTGAAACGAGGAGACGGATCGTGAGCGATGCGGAGGCGGGCGGCGAAAAGAGTGGTGCGATACCGCTCCCGGGCGACTGGTCGGTGCAGGCGGTCTACAGCCTCGGCTTCCTCACGCTGATCTCGTCCTTCAACTATCTCGACCGTGCGCTTCTGGGTCTTGCATTGCCGGCGATCAAGGCCGAGATGCATGTGTCCGATGCGATGCTGGGCCTGGTGTCGGGCCTGGCCTTCGTCCTGTTCTACTCGCTTCTGGGCATGCCCATCGCCTGGGCGGCCGATCGCTGGAGCCGGCGCAACATCATCGCTATCGGCTTCGCCTTCTGGAGCATCATGACGGCGCTGACCGGCTGGGCCGCCAATATCTGGCAACTGGCATTGGCGCGCTTTCTCATGGGGGCGGGCGAGGGCTGCGTGCTCGCGCCATCCAATTCGGCCATCTCCGATCTTTTCCGCGAAGAACGCCGGCCGCTGGCGTTGTCGATCTTTGGCACGGCCTCGGCCATTGCCTCGATCCTGTTCTTTCCGGTCCTCGGCTGGGTCGAGCAGCATTATGGCTGGCGCACCATGTTCATCGTTGCGGGCATTCCCGGCGCGGCGCTGGCGCTGTTGTTCGTCGCCACGGTCAAGGAGCCGGCGCGCGGGCGAACCGAGGTCCACAAGGGCGCCGCCGACATCGCCCATATCGGCGAGACTTTGCGCTTCCTGCTGCGCTCGCGCGCCTATCTGGCGCTGGTGGCCGCAGCGACCTTCATGGGCCTGAACGTCTTCGCGGCCAGCGTCTGGTCGCCCACCTTCCTGGCGCGCGTCCATGGCATGGGCATGGCCGAAATCGCCGCCACCATCGGGCCCTTGCGGGGGGGCTTCGGTTTTGCCGGCGTCTTTCTTGGTGGGTTGGCCGTCGACCGGCTGGCACGGCGCGCCCGCCATTGGCGCGTGACGCTGCCGGCCCTGGCCTGCCTTCTGGCGGCGCCCGCCGAATTGTTCTTTCTCCTCGGCGATTCGCGGACACTCTGGATGGCCGGCTTTGCCGCTTCGGCATTTCTCACGCTTGTGCATCAGGGCCCGCTATTCGCCCTGGTGATGAGCATCGCGCGGGTGCGCATGCGCGCGGTCGCGATCGCGATCCTGTTGTTGAGCACCTCGCTTCTGGGCCTCGCTGTCGGGCCCTTTGTGGTGGGCGTCCTCAACGACATGCTGGCCCCCAGCCTCGGTGTCATGGCCATTCGCTATTCGCTGCTTGTGATCGTCGTCAGCGCGCTGGCGGGCGGAGGAATGTTGTTGCTGGCGGGGCACTACATCGAGGCCGATGCCGCACGTGCCGATGCGGCGTCATCCAAGGAATAAACGGGAGAGCAACATGCGTGGAATCGGGATCCGTTGGCTGGGAGCCTTGCTGTGCGTTCTGATGCCTGCGCTCGCGCATGCGCAATCCGCGCCGCTGGCCAAGACCGAAGCCGGAACCGTGCGCGGCGTGCGCGTGGACGGGATTTCGGCGTTCAAAGGCATTCCCTTTGCCGCGCCGCCCGTCGGCCCCCTGCGCTGGCATGCCCCCGAGCAGCCCAAGCCGTGGCAGGGCGTGCACGATGCCACCGCCTTTGCGCCCGCTTGCCCGCAGACCGGCATGCCGGATCAGAACAAGGGCGGGATGCGCACGAGCGAGAATTGCCTCTATGTCAATGTCTGGACGCCGGCACATTCCGCATCGGCGCATCTGCCCGTCATGGTCTGGATCTATGGCGGCGGCTTTACGCAAGGCGCGACCAGCATTCCGACCTATTCGGGGCGCCGTCTGGCGCAGATGGGCGTGATCGTCGTCAGCATCGCCTATCGCGTCGGTCCGTTCGGCTTTTTCGCCCATCCGCAGCTCACGGCGGAATCGCCGCATCACTCCTCGGGCAATTATGGTTTGTTGGATCAGATCGCGGGGCTCAAATGGGTGAAGCACAACATCGCGGCCTTCGGCGGTAATCCGGACAAGGTGACGATCTTCGGCGAATCCGCCGGCGGCATCTCGGTCAGCATGCTGTGCGCCTCGCCTCTGGCGAAGGGGTTGTTCGAAGGGGCGATCAGCGAAAGCGGCGGAAACTTCGGTCCGCCGCGCACCAGGGATGAAGGCGGCACCAATGTCCCGCCACTCAAGATCGCCGAGCAAAAGGGCGTGGCGTTCCTCAAGGCGCTGCATGTCGGCTCGATTGCGGCGGCGCGCAAGCTCTCCACCGCTGAGATTCTTGCCAAGGCGGGCCCTGCGCTGGGCGGGGGCCGGTTCTGGCCGGTGTTCGATGGTTACGTTCTGCCCGGCGAGCAATATTCGCTCTACGCGAGCGGCCACTACAATGACGTGCCCGTTCTGATTGGCACCAACACCGACGAAGGCGCGCTGTTCCCGCAGGCGCCGAATGCCAGGGCCTATATCAGGAATGTTCGCGAGGCCTATGGGGCCTTCGCCGGCAAGATTTTGAAGGCCTATCCGGCAAACAACAGCGCCCAGGCGCTGCAATCCGGCCGCGATCTGTTTCGCGATACCGGCTTTGTCTGGCCCACATGGAGCTGGGCGCGGCTGCAGGCGCGCACGGGCAAGAGCCCTGTTTATGTCTATTACTTTGGCCTGCGTCCGCCCTATCCGGATGAGCCGCGCTATGCCAATTGGGGAGCGGCGCATGGCGCCGAAGTGGCCTATGTGTTCGGCAATCTGGATGCGGGCAGGATGAAGTGGCGGCGGATCGACCATGTCGTATCCAAACGGCTGATGACCTATTGGACGAATTTCGCCAAGACCGGAAATCCCGATGGCAGCAGCCTGATACATTGGCCGCGTTTCGAACCGCCGCAGCCGAAAGTCATGTTCTTCGGCCGCAACGACGCCGTCGCTCCGGTGCCCAACCGCGAACGCCTTCGTCTGCTGGATTCCTACTTCGCATGGCGGCGCCAACACCCGCAGCGCCCGTAACGGCACGGACCTATGTGGTGGCGAACTCTTGACTGTCAAATCGCTTTGAACCGCGCCCGGTCCCGCCGCCGGGGTGGCGCGCGCCAATCGAAAGCCCCGGAAATTGGGAGGGCGCTCCGGCCCGTAAGGCCCCGTCCCACAATCGTCTTTTTCGGCGAAACCCTGCAGGAGGTGGGCATGGGGGCTGCTTGACAGGGCCGGCCTGAGCGGGCGAGGGACGCGGGCGCAATTGAGCGGAGCCGCGCCATGGCCGAGAGCCAGGACCTGACGATCTATCACATTCCCGGTTGCCCCTTTTCCGAGCGGATCGAGATCATGCTCGAGCTCAAGGGCCTCGCGCACATCATGAAGGATGTGGAGATCGACATCTCCAAGCCGCGCCCCGATTGGCTCTTGGCCAAGTCCGGCGGCACCACGGCGCTGCCGCTGCTCGATATCGAGAATGGCGAGACCATCAAGGAGAGCATGGTCATCATGCAGTACCTTGAGGATCGCTATCCCGAGCCGGCGGTGCGCGATCCCGATCCCTATCGCCATGCCGTCGAGGGCATGCTGTGCGCCACCGATGGCGCCTTCACCGGCGCGGGCTATCGCATGATCCTCAACCGCGATCCGGCTGAGCGCGATGCGTTGAAGGCGGAGGTGGATGCGCAATACAAACGGCTCGACACCTATCTGCGCCGCTATGCGACCGGCCCCGATTATCTGTTCGAGAACTTCGGTTGGGCCGAGGTGGCGTTCACACCCATGTTCAAGCGGCTCAGGTTCCTCGAATATTACGAGGGCTACGAGGTGCCGTCCGATCTGACGCGCGTCCTGCGCTGGCGCGAGGCCTGCCTCAGCCATCCAGCCGCGCAGCGCCGCTCCCATGAAGAGCTGATGAAGCTCTATTATGATTACAGCCAGAGTGGCGGGAACGGGCGCATTCCCGAAGGGCGCGCAATCTCCAGCTTCACGCCGGACGTCGATTGGCGCACACGGCCCTGGCCGTCGAAAGACAAATGGGGCCATGCCGCCAGCGATGCCGAACTCGGCCTCGTCTGAAAACATCTGTCGCGTAGGAACCGGATATGAGCATCGAAACTGTCAGCACCACAAAAAGCTTCGGCGGCGTGCAAGGCGTCTATCGCCACAAGAGCGCGGAGACCGGCACCGACATGGTGTTCTCGGTCTATCTGCCGCCGGCCGCCGAAAAGGGGCCGTGCCCGGTGGTGTGGTATCTGTCGGGGCTGACCTGCACGCATGCCAATGTCACCGAGAAGGGCGGCTTCCAGCGCCTGTGCGCGGAGCTTGGCCTGATCTTCGTCGCGCCCGACACGAGCCCGCGCGGCGAAGGCGTGCCGGACGATGCGGATGGCGCATACGATTTCGGTCTCGGCGCCGGCTTCTATGTCGATGCGACCGAGGCGCCTTTCGCGAAAAACTACCGGATGTATTCCTACATCACCTCGGAACTTCCGAATCTCGTCGCGGCAAATTTCCCGGCCGACATGACGCGCCAGTCCATCATGGGTCACTCCATGGGCGGGCATGGCGCGCTCACCATCGCGCTCAAACATCCGTCTACGTACAAATCCGTCTCGGCCTTCGCGCCGATTGCCTCGCCGCTCAGTTGCCCGTGGGGCGAGAAGGCGCTGACCGGATATATCGGCGCAGACCGCGCAGCATGGCGCGCCTATGATGCGACGGCGCTGATCGAGGATGGGCAGAAAGTGGGCGAGATCCTCGTCGATCAGGGCACGGCCGATCCGTTCCTTGTGAACCAGCTCAAGCCGGAGCTGCTGGAAGCCGCCTGCAAGAAGGCGCGCGTGCCGCTGACGCTGCGCATGCAGGAAGGCTATGACCACAGCTACTACTTTATCGCCAGCTTCATGGACGATCATCTGCGCTGGCACGCCAAGCGCCTGAACGGATAGGGGTGAGCGCGTAAGCGTCGCGCCCGCATTGCTTGCCGTGGCTGGCCGTGGAGCGTAACCTCCCGCGAATTTCGTTTCGAAAACCGGCCATGCCCTTGTCACAAAAAAATACGAGCCCCGAGCCCTGGAACGACGCGACTGCGCGCGAAGTCGCGTCTCGTTTCGCTTCTGCGAAGGGCGGTTTGATGCCGGCGCTGCATGCGCTGCAGCACCGTTTCGGCTGCGTGCCCAAGCCCGCCATCGCGCTGCTGGCGGACCTGTTCAATATCAGCCGCGCCGAAGTGCATGGCGTGGTGAGCTTCTATCATGATTTCCGCGAGGCACCGGCCGGCCGCCATGTGCTCAAGCTGTGCCGCGCCGAAGCCTGCCAGTCGGTCGGTGCGGTGGCGCTGGCCGAGGCGGCGAAGACAGAGCTTGGCCTCGATTGGGGCGAGACCTCTGCGGATGGGCGCTGGACGCTGGAGCCGGTGTTCTGTCTCGGCCTGTGTGCCTGCGGGCCCGCCGCGCTGCTCGACGGCGAACCCAAAGCGCGGCTCGACAATGCCGGGTTGAAAGGTCTGATCGCGGAGGCCGGCAAATGAGTTTGCGCGCCCGCCTCTCCAAGGATGCCGCCGCGCTGGCGCTTGGCGCCGATGCGGTCGCCGCCGCGCTCGCGCAAGCCGCGACGAAAAGCGAAACCGATCTCGATCTGGTCCGCACCGGCACGCGTGGCATGATCTGGCTCGAGCCCTTGCTCGAAGTCGAAACGCCGAAGGGCTGGTGCGCCTATGGTCCGTTGCGCGCCGGCGATGCCGCCGCTGTTTTGAAAGCGGCGAAAGATGGCGCGGATCATCCGCTGGCGCTCGGCCCGGTCGAGGAGATTCCGTTCTTCAAGAAGCAGACGCGGCTCACCTTCGTGCGCTGCGGCGTCATCGATCCGGATTCGCTGGATGCCTATCGCGAAGCCGGCGGGCTGGCGGGTCTCAAGCAGGCGCTCATGGTCGGGCCCGAGGCGATCATCGAAGAGGTGACGCAATCGGGCTTGCGCGGCCGCGGCGGCGCGGGCTTTCCGACCGGCATCAAATGGAAGGGCGCTGCCGATGCAGCGGCTGAGCAGAAATATGTCGTCTGCAATGCGGACGAGGGCGATTCCGGAACCTTTGCCGACCGCATGCTGATGGAAGGCGATCCCTTCCTTCTGATCGAAGGCATGGTCATCGCCGGCATCGCCATCGGCGCGACCTACGGCTACATCTATATCCGCTCCGAATATCCCGCACGCCATCGCCACGATGCGAGCGCGCCGTCGAAACCGCGCGCGCGGATGGGCTGCTCGGCGACGACGTGCTCGGCTCGCCAATACGCTTTCGATCTGGAAGTGCGCGTCGGTGCGGGCGCCTATGTCTGCGGCGAGGAAACCGCGTTGCTCGATTCCATCGAGGGCAAGCGTGGGCTCGTGCGCGCCAAGCCGCCGCTGCCGGTGCACAAGGGTCTGTTCGGTGCGCCGACCGTCATCAACAATGTGCTGACACTGGCCGCCGTGCCGGCCATTCTCCATCAAGGCGGTCCGTTCTATGCCGATTACGGCATGGGCCGGTCGCGCGGCACCATGCCGATCCAGCTCGCGGGCGACATCAAATATGGCGGCCTGTTCGAAACCGCGTTCGGCCCGACGCTGGGCGAACTGGTCGACGAAATCGGCGGCGGCACGGCCAGCGGCAAGCCGGTGCGCGCGGTGCAGGTGGGCGGTCCGCTGGGCGCCTATTTCCCGCGCGACCTCTTCGCCACGCAATTCGATTACGAGGACTTCACCGCCAAGGGCGGGTTGATTGGCCATGGCGGCATCGTGGTCTTTAACGATGGCGTCGACATGGCGGCGCAGGCGCGCTTCGCCATGGAGTTCTGCGGCGTGGAATCCTGCGGGAAATGCACGCCCTGCCGCATCGGTTCGACGCGCGGCGTGGAACTCGTGGATCGTATCCTTAAGGCGGCGGACGGGACCGCCGACATCGCGCAGCTGCGCGAACTATGCGATATTATGAAGTCCGGCTCGCTCTGCGCGCTTGGCGGGTTTGTGCCCTATCCGGTGCTGAGCGCGCTGGATCACTTCCCGCAGGATTTCGTTCGGAGATAAAGGCCCGCGGCGATGACAACCATGCCCAAGCAGAAAGATTTCGGAACCCCGGCTTCTCAATCGGAGAAGACGGTGGCGCTGACCATCGACGGCACGAAGCTCGAAGTGCCGGACGGCACCTCGATCATGCGCGCCGCCGCCATTGCCGGCGTCTCCGTGCCCAAGCTCTGCGCCACCGACACGCTGGAAGTCCTTCGGCTCCTGCCGGCTCTGCCTCGTCGAGATCGAAGGCCGCAACGGCACGCCCGCCTCCTGCACCACGCCGGTGGCCGATGGCATGGTCGTGCACACCGAAACACCACGTCTGACGGCGCTGCGCCGCGGCGTCATGGAGCTTTATCTCTCCGATCATCCGGGGGATTGCCCGGCCTGCGCCATTGGCGAATGCGAGGTGCATGGTCTGGCGCAGAGCGTCGGCGCGCGCAAAGACGCCTATGGGCAGGGCGCGACGCATCTGGACGACGCGCATGATCTCTCCAATCCCTATTTCGCCTACGACCCGTCGCAATGCGTGGTCTGCTATCGCTGCGTGCGCGCCTGCGAGGAAACCCAGGGCACCTTTGCGCTGACGGTCGAGGGACGCGGCTTCGAAAGCCGCATCGTCGCCAGCGAGCACGAAAGCTTCCTCGAGTCCGAATGCGTGTCCTGCGGCGCCTGCGTGGCGGCGTGCCCGACCGGCAGCCTGATCGAGAAATCGATTGTCGAGATGGGCGCGCCGGAACGCACCGTCACCACCACTTGCGCCTATTGCGGCGTCGGCTGCAGCCTCAATGCGGAAATGCGCGGCGACGAGGTCGTGCGCATGGTGCCGAACAAGGACGGCAAGGCCAATCGCGGCCATGCCTGCGTCAAGGGCCGCTTCGCCTGGGGCTACACCAACCATCCCGACCGCATTTTGAATCCGATGATCCGCGCCAAGATCACCGATCCCTGGCGCGAGGTGAGCTGGGACGAGGCGTTCGCCCACGCCGCCTCCGAGATCAAGCGCATCCAGGCCAAATATGGCCGCAATTCCGTCGGCGGCATCACATCCTCGCGCTGCACCAATGAAGAAACCTATCTGGTGCAGAAGCTGGTGCGCGCCGGCTTCGGGAACAACAATGTCGATACCTGCGCGCGCGTCTGCCATTCGCCGACCGGCTATGGCCTCAAGACCACGCTCGGCACCTCGGCCGGCACGCAGGATTTCGATTCCGTCGCCAAGGCCGATGTGGTGCTGGTGATCGGCGCCAACCCGACCGACGGCCATCCGGTCTTCGCGTCGCGCCTGCTCAGGCGCCTGCGCGAAGGCGCCAGGCTGATCGTCATCGATCCGCGCCGCATCGATCTCGTCAAGCATCCGCATGTTGCGGCGTCCTATCACCTGCCGCTCAAGCCCGGCACCAATGTCGCCATGCTCACGGCGCTGGCCCATGTCGTCGTCACCGAAGGGCTGGTGAAGCAGGATTACGTGTCCGAACGCTGCGATGCCGACAGCTTTGCCGAATGGGCGGAGTTCGTGTCCGCTCCGTCGCGCAGCCCCGAAGCGGTCGAGCAGTACACCGGCGTGCCGGCGAATCTCGTGCGCGAAGCCGCGCGGCTTTATGCCAAGGGCCCCAACTCGGCGATCTATTACGGCCTCGGCATCACCGAACACAGCCAGGGCTCGACCGCGGTGATCGGCATCGCCAATCTCGCCATGGCCACCGGCAATATCGGCCGCGAAGGCGTCGGCGTGAATCCCCTGCGCGGGCAGAACAATGTGCAGGGCTCCTGCGACATGGGCTCCTTCCCGCATGAGCTGCCCGGCTATCGCCACGTCTCGGACGCGAAGGTGCGTGCGCAATTCGAGGCCGATTGGGGCGTGCATCTCGATCCCGAACCGGGCCTGCGCATTCCCAACATGCTCGACGAAGCGGTCGATGGCACCTTCAAGGCGCTGTATGTGCAGGGCGAGGATATTCTTCAGTCCGATCCCAACACCAAACATGTCTCGGCCGGTCTGGCGGCGATGGAATGCGTGATCGTGCAGGATCTGTTCCTGAACGAGACCGCGAACTACGCCCATATCTTCCTGCCAGGCTCCACCTTCCTCGAGAAGGACGGCACCTTCACCAATGCCGAGCGCCGCATCCAGCTGGTGCGCAAGGTGATGGAGTCGAAGTCGGGCCTCGCCGATTGGGAGATCACGCTGAAGCTGGCCGAAGCCCTCGGCAAGCCGATGCCCTACAATCACCCCAGCGACGTGATGGACGAGATCGCGCGCCTCACGCCCACCTTCACCGGCGTCAGCTTCGACAAGATCGATGCCATGGGCTCCTTGCAATGGCCGTGCAACGACAAGGCGCCCGAAGGCACGCCGGTCATGCATGTGAATCAGTTCGTGCGCGGCAAGGGCGCCTTCGTGCTCACCGAATATGTGCCGACGGACGAGAAAGTCGGCCCGCGTTTCCCGCTTCTGCTGACCACGGGCCGTATCCTCAGCCAGTACAATGTCGGCGCGCAGACGCGGCGCACCGCCAATGTCGTCTGGCACGAAGAGGACCGGCTGGAAATCCATCCGCACGATGCCGAACAGCGCGGCATCAAGGATGGCGATTGGGTCAAGCTCGCCAGCCGCGCCGGCGACACCAGCCTGCGCGCGCTGATTACCGATCGCGTGGCGCCGGGCGTCGTCTATACGACGTTCCACCATCCGGATACGCAGGCGAACGTCGTCACCACCGATTATTCGGACTGGGCGACCAACTGCCCCGAATACAAGGTGACGGCGGTCGAGATTGCGCGCTCCAACGGGCCGACGGAATGGCAGGAGCACTATGCGGATCTGACGGCGAAGACACGCCGTCTCGCACCCGCCGCCGAATGAGCAGGGAAGACCGTCTCTCGATCCCGCCGCGCGCCACTCGCGTATCGCGCCGTCTTGTGACGCGCGATGGTGCGGAAGAGGGCGCGCGCGTCATTCCCGAAGAAACGGCCATCGCCTTCACCTATGGCCGCGCCAGTTACGCCATCATGATGGCGACGCCGGACGACCTCGAAGACTTCGCCATCGGCTTCTCGCTCAGTGAAGGCATCGTCGCCACGCCCGCCGAGATTGCCGAGCTCGAGATCGTGCGCCAGCCGCTCGGCATCGAATTGCGCATGACGCTCGCGGGCAATCGCGCCGAAGCGCTGGACTCTCGCCGCCGCAGCATGGCCGGTCCGGCGGGGTGCGGCCTCTGCGGTATCGAAAGCCTTTCGGCGGCGGTGCGCAGGCCGGCCAACGTATCGGGCGATGTCTGCATCGCGCCTGCCACGATCTTCGCGGCCATGGCCGCGCTGCATGGCGCGCAGCCGCTCAACACGGAGACGCGCGCCGTGCACGGCGCCGGGTTCTGGTCGGCGGACAGGAACGAACTGATCGCGGTGCGCGAGGATGTCGGCCGTCACAACGCGCTCGACAAGCTGATCGGCGCGCTGGCGCGAAGCGGGCAGGGCGCCTCGGCCGGCTTCATCGCGCTCACCAGCCGCGTCTCCATCGAGCTGGTGCAGAAGGCCGCGTCCATCGGCTGTCCCATGCTCGTGGCGGTTTCGGCGCCCACGGCCTATGCTGTGCGCGCGGCCGATGAGGCGGGCTTGACGCTCGTCGCCGTCGCGCGCGACGATTCCTTTGAAGTCTTCACCCATGGCGAGCGGATAAAAACTCCATGACCGCGATGACCACCGATGACAAGCTGATCTATATGGCGAACCAGATCGCCGATTTCTTCGCCGCCCAGGGCGAGGCGCGCGCCGTGCCGGGGATCGCGGGGCATATCGATCAGTTCTGGACACCGCAGATGCGCCGCCAGTTCCTGGCCCTCACCGCCAAGGATGCTTCGGGCCTCAAGCCGCTCGTGCAGAAGGCGCTGCCGATGATCCACGGTCAGGCCAGCGCCGCCTCCTGATCCCACCCGATGTCCCGCGCCGCGAAGGCTTGCCTTCGCGCCCGCTTCCCATATGTTTGAATGACATACAATTCATAATCGGGAAGAAGCGCCAGGCGAGGGGGCAGTATGAGCGAGGATATCCGTGCGGCCGTGCATGAAGGCCGCATGTCCGGCTTTCAGATCGTGGCCGTCACCATCTGCATGATCATCAACATGCTCGATGGCTTCGATGTGCTGGCCATCGCTTTTGCCGGGCCGCTGATTTCGAAGGAATGGGGTCTGTCGCCGACCGAACTCGGGCTTCTGTTCAGTTCGGGTCTTGCCGGCATGACGGCCGGATCGCTGTTCCTCTCGCCCTTCGCCGATACGCTGGGCCGCCGCCCTGTGGTGCTGGCCGGGCTTCTTGTCATCAGCGTCGGCATGATCGGTTCGGCTTTTATGCATGGCCTGTGGCCGCTGATCGCGATGCGCGCCTTCACCGGGCTGGGTATCGGCACGTTGCTCTCCAGCATCAACACCATCGTCGCCGAATATTCCTCGCGCAAACGCATGGATTTCGCCGTCTCCTTCATGGCCATCGGCTATCCGGTCGGCGCCACATTGGGCGGCATGGTCTCGATCTGGCTGGTCACCGAATTCGGCTGGCGCTCCGTCTTCATCTTCGGCGGGATTGTGTCGGCGCTGATCATCCCGGTGGTGATGGTGCGTCTGCCGGAATCGCTCGACTTCCTGCTCATCAAGCGGCCGAAAGATGCGCTCGTGCGCATCAATGCGCTGCTCGGCAAGATGAACAAGGGCGCGATCGCGGCGCTGCCCGAAGTTCCGCCGCATGACGACGTGTCGGTGAAATCGGTGACGGGCATCTTCAACCGCAGCTTCGCCAAATCGACGCTGCTGATCTGCACCTCCTATTTCCTGGTCATGCTGTCCTTCTACTTCCTGCTCAACTGGACGCCGAAGGTGCTGGTCGATCAGGGGATGTCGGTACAGATCGGTATTTCCGGCGCTGTGCTGATGAATGCGGGCGGCGTCATTGGCGGCTTGTTGATGGGTTGGTTCGCGGGGCTGTTCGGCCTTCGCCGCCTGTCCTCGCTGTTCATGGTGATGCTGTTCGCTTCGGTCGCCGTGTTCGGTTTCGCCGAGGCCGAGGTGCCGGTCATGGCCGCGCTGGTCGCCACCATCGGCTTCTTCATGATCGGCGTGATCGCCAGCCTCTATGCGCTGGTGGCCGCGATGTATCCGCCGCAGGTGCGCAACACCGGCACCGGCCTTGCCATCGGCATTGGCCGCTTCGGTGCCATCGCCGGGCCCTATCTTGGCGGCGTGCTGATCGCGGCGGGCTGGTCGCGCCCGGCCTATTGCATCGCGCTGGCCTTGCCGGCGCTGGTCGCCGCGGTTCTGGTGGTGCGCGTGCCGCTGGCCGGCCGTCCGCCGCTCAGCGGTTCAGATGCGCCTCAGCCTGGCTGAGATCGGCGGCAGTATTCACATTGAAGAAGGCGAGGGGCGGGGCGTCGATGCGGCATTCGACGGCCCCCAGCGCGGTCAGCGCGCGGTGAAGGCTGCGGAACGCCCCGCCCTCGAAGCCTGCGCGCAACGGCGCCAGCGCCGTCACCGGCCACAGGGCGCAGAGATAATGTGCCCGTTCGCTGTCGCGGGCATAGACCGGCGCGCCCTCCCGCGCCGCCGCCTTGAGCTGGCTCACCAGATCTTCGGGCAGGAAGGGCGTGTCGGCCGGCGCAGTGGCGAGCCAGGCGACATCGCCCAGCGCCTTGGCCCAGCTGAGCGCCGCCACGATTCCGGCCAGCGGGCCGCCAGGATCGCCCGGCGCATCGAGCAGGATCGTCAGGCTGTAGCGAAGATGCGCCGTCTCGGCCGCATCGGTCCGCAGGTTCAGCGCCATGATGTCGGTTTGCGGCGCCAGCCTCGCCAGCACCGCATCGAGGAGCGTGCCGCCGGCAAAGGGCGTGAAGGGCTTTTCCCCGCCCAGCCGGCTGGCATCTCCGCCCGCAATGATGGCGCCTGCAATTCGCACTCCGTCTCCTTTGTGCCGGAAGCCGTCCGGCATCATCCCTGTCTGCGCCCGCGCCAACAATGGGTGAGAGCCCCCATCGCTGGACAGGCCCAGGGAAATGATGTGTAACCCGAAAGCCTTGCAGCGCGGCATCAGGAAGGTTTGGGACGGTGAAGATCAATCTCCACAAGGGCGATTTGCCGGACGGGCTCGATCTTGGCGCCATGGTCGCCATCGACACCGAAACCCTCGGCCTGAACCCGTTCCGCGACCGGTTGTGCCTGGCCCAGCTTTCGGCCGGCGACGGGGTCTGCCACGCCGTGCAATTCGCGCCCGGGGCGTATGCCGCGCCCAATCTCAAGCGCCTTTTGACCGATCCCAAGGTGCTCAAGCTGTTCCATTTCGCCCGTTTCGATGTGGCCATGTTCCAGCGCTATCTGGGCGTCACCTGCGCCCCCGTCTATTGCACCAAGATCGCCTCCAAGCTGGTGCGCACCTATACGGATCGCCACGGCCTCAAGGATCTGACCCGGGAACTTCTGGGCGTCGACATCTCCAAGGAGCAGCAGAGTTCCGATTGGGGCGCGCCGGTGCTGACCGAAAAGCAGCTCGCCTATGCCGCCGGCGATGTCGCCCATCTGCATAAACTGAAGGTTGTGCTGGACGAGATGCTGGCCCGCGAGGGCCGCACCGAACTGGCCCAGGCCTGCTTCGATTTCCTGCCGTCCCGCGCCGCGCTCGATCTGGCCGGCTGGGGCGAGGTCGACATCTTCGCGCACTAGGCGGCGAAGATCGACGCCCGGTTAAGCCTGTCGCCGGCCTCGGCTTGAACGGGGCCGCCGGAACGCCCATAATTCCGGCACTGGCATGATTTTCGCTTCCGCGGCAGAATTCCGAGTTGTCGCAAGCGGTTAGCGGTCGTAGGCGTGGGGGCGTCGGCGACGACCCGAATAGAGCAGGTGTCTTTCCATGCGTTCCGCTGACCGTGTCCCGGCTCCCGCGCCGGTTCTGGGCGATGCCGCCGCCTCCGGCGGCGAAGCCTCTGACCGCGCCGCCGCCAGCCGCGTCTTCGCCTATGCCGCCGAGGCCATCTCCAGCCTGTCGGACCGGCTGGATGGCGATTTCAGCCGCGCCGTGGACACGATCCTCAAGATCAAGGGCCGGGTGATCGTCTCGGGTATGGGCAAGTCGGGGCTGGTCGGCCGCAAGATCGCGGCCACGCTGGCCTCTACGGGCACCCCGGCCCAGTTCGTCCATCCCGGCGAGGCGAGCCATGGCGATCTCGGCGCGGTGACGCGCGAGGATGCGCTGCTGATGCTGTCCTATCGCGGCGACACGGCGGAGCTCTCCGACCTCATCACCTATGCCAAGCGTTTCTCCATTCCGCTGATCGGCATGGCCAGCAATCCCAACTCGACGCTGCTGCAGGCGTCCGACGTGCCGCTGCTGATCCCGCGCGCCAGGGAGGCCTGCCCGATGGGCCTGGCGCCCACCACTTCGACCACGCTGATGCTGGTGCTGGGCGATGCGCTGGCCGTGGCCTTGATGGAGCGCAGGGGCTTCTCGGCCGATCAATATCGCAATTTCCATCCCGGGGGCTCGCTGGGGCGCATGCTGATCCGCGTCTCCGATCTCATGCGCAGCGATGACCTGCCGGTCGTCGCGCACGATATGAAGATGGCCGATGTGCTGGAGCGGCTGGCCAAGGGCGGGCTCGGCTGCGTCGTCGTGGTGGACGGCAAGGGCGCCGCGGCCGGCATCGTCACCGATGGCGATATCCGCCGCCATATCGGCCCTGATTTTCTCGACCGCATGGCGGCACAGGTGATGACGGCCGCGCCCAAATGCGCCCGGCCCGATCAGCTCGCCGCCGAAGCGCTGGCGCTGATGAACGAGAAAAAGATCACCCAGCTTCTGGTGCTCGATCCGGCGGACCCGGCGAAGAGGCCGGCGGGCATCCTCCACATCCACGATTGTCTCAAGGCGGGGCTGCAATAGATGGCGCAGTGGCAGCCCGGCAAGCGCGCGGTGGCCGAAAGCTCCGGCGAGTCTTCGCGCCGTCGCGACTGGGCCGTCGGCGATGGCCCGCAAACCACCGCCGATCCGCAGCGCTACACGCGCTTCGTGACCATCATGAAGCGGGCGCTGCTTCTGGCCGCGCTGGCGCTGATCGTCGCCGTCATCGCCTACTCGCTGCAGCCGCGCGAGAAGGGCCGCGTCGCCATGACCTTCGAGCATGTCGGCACGGTCGCCAACGATCTGGCCATGATCAAACCGCGGCTGACGGGCACGGATTCATCCGGCAATCCTTTCGTCGTCACCGCCGATCGGGCGATCCAGGACGGGCCCAATGCCCGCCGCGCAACGCTCAAGAATGTCCAGGCCGACGTCACGCTCAAGGGCGGAACCTGGCTCACGGCCAGCGCCGAGACCGGCCAGCTCGACGTCGGCAAGAAGTCGCTGCAGCTTTCGGGCGCGATCTCGATCTTCTCCGACAGCGGCTATGAGCTTCACACCGCCAGCGCCCATGTCGATCTCGCCAAGGGCATCATGACGGGCGACAGCGGCGTGAATGGCCACGGCCCGCTGGGGACGCTGCGGGCCGATCGCTTCAGCATAGATCGCAACAAGAAACAGGTTCGTCTGATGGGAAATGTGAAGATGCAGTTCTATACGGCTGGGGGCAAGGCGAAGAAATGAGCATCGGTTCGTCTTCGGCCCGCATCGCATTTTTGGGTCTTGCATTGTTGGCCTCGGGGTCGCTCGCCGCGGCGAGTGGTGTCAATCTCGGCGGGCATGACAGCGGCGCGCCGGTCGCGGTGAGCGCCAAGAATTTCACCGGCGATTTCGAGACCAAGATCGGCACCTATTCCGGCGACGTCATCGTCTCGCAGGGCAATTTCAAACTGCATGCCGATACGGTTCGCATCGCCGTCGCCAAAGGCAAGGCCAGCACGATCATCGCCACCGGCCATGTGCTGTTCGATGCGCCCAGCGGCACCGCCTCGGGCGGCAAGGCCGTCTATGACATGGGCGGGCGCGCCATCACGCTGACCGGAAATGTGGTGCTGACCAAGGGCAAGAACGTCATGCGCGGCACCCGCCTGACGGTCAATCTCGACAGCGGCCAGGCGACGATGGCGGCACAGGGCATGCCGGGCGGGCGCGTTCAGGGGCTTTTCACCCTGCCGCCCAAGCACAAAACGCCCAAGGACGACGGGAAAAAATAAGCTTCACGCTTCCTTAAAGAGGAATAGGCACAGTTCTTGCCATGAGAGACGGAAACAACATGGAACCGAGCAACAACTCCCAGCCTGAGCGCCTGCAGCCACGCGTCGTGGAGGGCAGCCAGGGGCTGGTCGTCACGCGTGTCGGAAAGAGCTTCCGCAAGCGCCCCGTGGTGCGCGCGGTCAGCCTGACCTTGCGCCGCGGCGAGGTGGTCGGGCTTCTGGGCCCCAACGGTGCCGGCAAGACCACGACCTTCTATATGATCACCGGTCTGATCCCGCCCGATTACGGCTCCATCGCGCTCGACGGCCACGATGTCAGCGCCCTTCCGATGTATCGCCGGGCCCGGCTCGGCATCGGCTATCTGCCGCAGGAAGCCTCGATCTTCCGCGGCCTGACGGCCGAAGAGAATATCCGCGCCACGGCCGAACTGATCGAGACCGATCCGGCGCGCCTCGAAGCCATGGTCGAAGAGTTGATGGCCGAGTTCGGCGTCACCCATGTGCGCGACACACCGGCCATCGCGCTGTCCGGCGGCGAGCGCCGGCGCGTCGAGATTGCGCGCGCGCTCGCGACCCATCCGTCTTACATCCTGCTCGACGAGCCGCTGGCCGGCATCGATCCGATTGCCGTGTCCGAGATCCGCGATCTTGTCGCCCATCTCAAGCATCGCGGCATCGGCGTTCTGATCACCGATCACAATGTGCGCGAGACGCTCGATATCATCGATCGCGCCTACATCATTCACGAAGGCCAGGTCCTGAAGGAAGGCACGCCGGCCGAGATCGTCGGCGATAGCGACGTGCGCCGGGTCTATCTCGGCGACCGGTTCTCGCTATAGGCACGGGTGTAGGGGCGTAAGAGTTATGGCGGTCACGCAGCGGCTGGAGATAAGACAGGGGCAATCCCTCGTCATGACGCCGCAGCTGCAGCAGGCGATCAAGCTGCTGCAATTGTCGAATCTCGAACTCTCCGAATATGTCGATCAGGAACTGGAGCGCAATCCGCTTCTGGAGCGTGACGAGCGCGAGCCCGTCTCTGGCGAGGAGCGCATGCAGGATGGCGAGGCGCCGGCGGAAAACGAAACGCTGGAAGCCGCGCTGACGCGCGAGGATTTCACCAAGGCCGACGATATGGATGCCGGCCATGACGACATGTATGTCGACAATGCCCGCGCCGATGCGCCGGAACCTGCCCAGCCGCTCACCGATTGGACCACGGTCAAATCCGGCGGGCGCCCGGAGGGCGAGGATTCGCTCGAAGGCTCGCTGGTCGAAGCGGCCACGCTGAAGGATCATCTCGAAGACCAACTCTCCATTGCGGGCCTCGACGGGTCATCGCGCATGATCGGCGCGGCCATCATCGATTCGATCGACGAGGCGGGTTATTTCCGCGACGATCTGGCCGAGCTTGCCGAGCGTCTGGGCACGCCGCTGGCCGAAGCCGAGGCCGTGCTGAAGACTGTGCAGGGGTTCGAGCCCACCGGCGTTGGCGCGCGCGATCTGGCCGAATGCCTGGGTCTGCAGCTCAAGGAACTGGACCGGCTCGATCCGGCGATGGCGGCGCTGCTGGCCAATCTCGATCTCGTCGCCCGGCGCGACATCTCCGGGCTTTGCACGCGTTGCGGCGTCGATGCCGAAGACATTCACGACATGATCGCCGAGATTCGCGCGCTCACGCCCAAGCCGGGGCTCGCCTTCGGGTCGGATCCCGTGCAGCCGGTGGTGCCCGACGTCTTCGTCAAGGAAGGCCAGGACGGCGCCTGGCATATCGAGCTCAACAGCGAGACGCTGCCGCGTCTTCTCGTCAATTCGCGCTATTATTCGAAGGTGACGAAGCAGGCGCGCGACAAGGGCTCGAAGGAATATCTGAGCGACTGCCTCAACAATGCGAACTGGCTGGTCAAGAGCCTGGATCAGCGCGCGCGCACCATCCTCAAAGTGTCGAGCGAGATCGTGCGCCAGCAGGACGGGTTCCTGACCTATGGCGTGCGCCATTTGCGGCCGCTCAACCTGCGCACCATCGCCGATGCGATCGGTATGCACGAATCGACCGTCAGCCGCGTGACTTCGAACAAGTATATTGCCACACCGCGCGGCGTGTTCGAACTCAAATATTTCTTCACCGCGGCCATCCAGTCGGTCAATGGCGCCGAGTCCCATTCTGCGGAAGCTGTGCGCGACCGCATTCGGGAGTTGATCGAAGGCGAAGCCAGTGAAATCCTCTCCGATGACCGTATCGTCGCCTTGCTCACGGCCGATGGCGTGAACATCGCGCGGCGCACGGTCGCCAAGTATCGTGAAGCGATGCGAATCCCCTCTTCGGTGGAAAGGCGGCGGCTGAAAAGCGGGGATTTCGGGGCTCTTGCGGCCCGCTGAATTCGGGCGTTGACTCTTGCGCGGCGTGCGACATATGGTCCGCCGCCTTTCGATGGAGTCGGCCCGGAGCGGGGATTCGGAAGAGTAGTGTTAACCGCTCCAGCCGCCTGCGTAGAGAGACCATGAAAGTCAAAGTATCAGGCAAGCAGATCGAGATCGGTGAGGCGTTGCCGGAACAGGTGCGCGCCCGTCTCGAAACCGCAATCGGAAAATATTTCGATGGGGGTGTCGATGCGAATGTCGTCTTTTCTCACGAAGGGGTATTCTATCGCGCTGACTGTTCCGCCCATCTCGATTCGGGCGCGATACTGACGGCGCAAGGAGAAGACAAGGACGCCTATCGCGCGTTCGACGTCGCTCTTGAGCATCTGGAGAAACAGGTCCGGCGCTACATGCGCAAGCTCAAGAGCCATCATCCCTGATCATCAGGCAGAAGGTTGTCATGGATATCACTGATTTGCTCACGCCCGACGCCGTGGTTCCGGCGCTCAAGGTGCAGAGCAAGAAGCAGCTTTTGCAGGAATTGTCCGAGCGCGCCGCAGCCCTGACCCACCTTCCCGAACGCCGCATCTTCGAAACGCTGGTCGAGCGCGAGCGTCTTGGCACCACCGGCATGGGGCAGGGCATCGCGATTCCGCATGGAAGGCTTGGCGGTCTTCCCCGCATCACGGGTCTGTTCGCGCGGCTGGTTCCGCCGATCGTCTATGACGCGGTCGACGATCAGCCGGTCGATCTGGTCTTTCTGCTGCTCGCGCCCGAAGACGCCGGCGCCGATCACCTGAAGGCGCTGGCGCGGGTTTCGCGCCTCCTGCGCAATCAGGCGGTGTGCGAGAAGCTGCGCGCGACCGCCGATGCCGAAGTGCTGTTCTCGCTCCTCACCGAAAGCAACGGCGCCCACGCCTCGCAAGCGGCCTGAGGCTCACAACCGTATCGAATACGAAAGGGCCGGAGCATCGCTGCTCTGGCCCTTCGCGTTTGCCGTCACATTCGTTGTCGGTCAGTGCACGCTCATCGGCGTGAAATCGTTCTGCACCGCCGCGCCATAGGCACTGTCCCAGTCGTCGGTGAAGCCGAGCACCGCGCCGTCCATTGCGTGCAGCACATAGAGCTTCATCGTGTCGGGCAGTTTGATGCCCTCCGGCAGGATGCCCATCTTGCGCGCGTCGGAGGCGAGCGTCGGCTTGATATAGGCGATGCGCGAGGGCTCGAAGCCGTTCCAGTCCCTCTCTTCGAAGTCGTTCTTATAGTCGGTCATGGCAGACCTCCTTTTGGTGTCCCTCGCTAAGCGCTGCCGCCATTGCTGCGCGGCTTGATCGCGATCTTCTTGACGACGGTTTCGGCTCTGGGCTGCGACAGCTCGATCGACAGCAAGCCATTGGCCAGATCTGCATCCGTCACGTCTATTCCGTCGGCCAGCACGAAGGTGCGCTGGAACTGCCGCGCGGCGATGCCGCGATAGAGAAAGTCCCGGTCGCCTGCCTCCGACTGCTTGCCGCGGATCACGAGCTGGCGGTCCTCGATGGTCACGCTCAGATCCTCCGGCGCGAACCCGGCCACGGCCAGGGTGATGCGCAAGCGGTCGGTGCCGAGCTGCTCGATATTGTAGGGCGGGTAGCCGTCCCCGGCACTCTTGGCGGTCCGTTCCAGGAGCCGTTCCAGGTGCTCGAAGCCCAGAAGAAACGGGCTGTTGAAGACAGCAGTGCGAGTCATTCTCAAAGCCCTCCTTCAAGCGGCCTTGCCGGCCCCGCATCAGCGGCCACCGGGAATTTTGTTGCCGGCGGCCCGGATTCGGCGCCGCCTCTGTCCAAGATGTGGTGATTTTCCCGGCCGGATCAAGTGGCCCCTGTTTGTTCGCTTAACCGGGTATTTCGGCTTGCCCGTTGCAGCCGGCGCCGGGGCGGGGCAGAAACCGGGCCCGACAGGCCTTGAGGAGCCCCGCAGAGCCGCATGACCGCCCGCCCGCCTTATGTGCTGCTGGACGACGCCAGGCCGGATCGGGCCCGGCTCAGCCGCTTTGCGCGCCCCTCGCGGACCATCGCGGCCCATACCGCGGCCGAGGTTCCCGCCGCCCTGGCGGCCCTCGAAGCGGCGCGGGGGCAGGGCCACCATCTGGCCGGCTATTTCGCCTATGAGCTGGGGCTGGTGCTGGAGCCGAAGCTGGCCCCGCTGCTGCCGCCGAACCGTCAGGGCCCGCTCCTCTGGTTCGGCGTGTTCGAGGCGCCCGAGATTCTGGAAGGCGCGGCCGCCGAGGCCGCTTTGGCCGCCGCGCCGGGCGCCCGCGCCTATGCCGGCCCGCTCGAGCCCGAATGGAACGAGGAGGCCTATAGCCGCCGCTTCGCCCGCACCCATGACTGGATCGAAGCCGGCGACATCTATCAGGCCAATCTCAGCTTCCGCGCCGGCTTCGCCTTTGCCGGCGATCCGATGACGCTCTATCGCGATCTGCGCGCGCGCGCCGCCGCCGCCCATTGCGCCTTCATCGACGATGGCCAGCGCCACATCCTCTCGCTCTCGCCCGAACTGTTCTTCGACATTTCGGCCGAGGGCCGCCTCACCGCCAAACCGATGAAGGGCACGGCCGCGCGCGGCGCCGATGCGCAAGCGGACGAAGCCGCGCGCGACTGGCTGGCGGCCAGCGCCAAGGATCGCGCCGAGAATCTGATGATCGTCGATCTGTTGCGCAACGATCTTGGCCGCATTGCCGAGATCGGCAGCGTCGCCGTCCGCGATCTCTTCGCCGTCGAAACCTATCCGACGCTCCACACCATGGTCTCGACCGTGACGGCGCAACTGAAGCCCGGCGCGGACATCGCCGCGATCCTCAAGGGGCTGTTTCCCTGCGGCTCCGTCACCGGCGCGCCCAAGATCCGCGCCATGGAGATCATCGAGGCGCTGGAGGAATCCCCGCGCGGCGTCTATTGCGGCGCCATCGGCCATTTCGCGCCGGACGGCATCGGCCAGTTTCAACGTCGCCATCCGCACGCTCACCATTGCCAAAGGCCGCGGCGAACTCGGCATTGGCGGCGCGGTGGTTTACGATTCCACGGCGCCTTCCGAATTTGCCGAGTGCCTGCTCAAGGCGCGCTATTACACCAAGGATCGCCGCCCACTCGAACTGATCGAAACGCTGCGCTATGCGCCGGGCGAGGGCTTTGCGCGGCTCGAACTGCATCTGGCGCGGATGGAGGCGTCGGCGCCGGTGTTTGGCCTTGCCTTCGATCACCACATGGCCATCGTCGCGCTCGATGGTGCCATGGCCGGTGCGCGCGGGCCGCTGCGCATCCGCCTGACCCTGAACGAAGCCGGCGAGCACAAGGCGACCTCCGCGCCGCTCGCCGGCCGCCGCGCCGAAAGAATGGCGTTACGTGATTTCGCCGCAAGCGCATTTCCAGCAGCGATGTGCTCCAGCGCCACAAGACCAATTGGCGCGATCTCTATGAGGGCGAACATGCCCGCCTCACCGCCAACGGCGCGGCCGATGAAGTGCTGTTCCTCAATGAGCGCGGTGAGATGGCCGAAGGCGCGCGCACCAACATCTTCGCCGAACTGGATGGTCAGCTCGTCACCCCGCCGCTGACGGCCGGCATCCTCGACGGCTGCCTGCGCCGCGAAATGATCGATGCGGGCGAATGCGTCGAACGCACGCTGACGCAAGCCGATCTCGCCCGCGCGACAAAGATTTATTGCGGCAATTCCCTGCGCGGGCTGATCCCGTCAGTCGCGGCTTAACCGATCTTGTCATCCCCGGCGAGCCCTGCAAGCGAAGCTTGCAGGGCGAGGGTTCGTAGCGACAGCGTGCGAACGGGGACCCAGGCATCTCCACCGCTCCGCTCCCTCCGGAAAATGCGCTACACTCCCGCGATGCGCGACCACCTCTATTACGTCTACATGCTCGCCAGCCAGCGCAATGGGACGCTCTATATCGGCGTGTCGAACAACATCATCCGCCGCACCTGGGAGCACAAACACGACCTGATCGACGGCTTCACAAAGAAATACGGCGTCCACACTCTTGTTGGTACGAATGGCATCAGGACATCAACGCCGCGATCCTTCGCGAGAAGCGCATGAAGCGCTGGAACAGGGCATGGAAGATCGCGCTGATCGAGAAGGAAAACTCCGGCTGGAACGATCTCTATGATCGCCTTGTCGGAGAGGTTTCTCGGATGGAAGCCCCTGGGTCCCCTTGACCTCGCGCCGCCCGCTTCGCGGCCGACGCTCGCCGGGGATGACAAGGAGGGTTGATCTGTCATCTCCGCCGCGCAATTCGCCTTGCCCGGCGAGTGGCGGGCGCGTGTAGGATGGCGCCTGCAATGCGACCCCGAGCCGATGATGACCCAAGCACCTGACACCGCCTGGCCCGCGCTTTCCTATGCGCAGGACCATGAGACCTTCGAGACCCTGCATCTGATGACGCAGATCGTCGGCAAGATCCGCCTCGCATGCACGCCCTGGCTCAATCACAGCTGGCATGTGCCGCTCTATGTCAGCGCCGTCGGCCTCACCACCTCGCCGATCCCTCACAGGGATGGCTGCTTCGATCTCGAATTCGATTTTTCGCGCCATCGCCTCGTGCTGCTCAGCGGCGCGGGCACCGCGGAGATGCCGCTGCAAACCCCAAGCATTGCCGCCTTCCATGGCGCGGTGCTGGCGATGCTGGCGGATAACTGCATCGCCGTGCGCATCGACGGCACGCCCAACGAACTGCCCGATCCCGTGCCCTTCGCGGCCGACACGCGCCCGCGAAATTACGATGGCGATGCCGCAAACCGCCTGTGGCGCGCGCTTGCGCGCATCCATGGCGTGTTCGCGCATTTCCGCTCCGGCTTTCTGGGCAAGAACAGCCCGGTGCATTTCTTCTGGGGCAGCTTCGATCTGGCGGTCACGCGCTTTTCCGGCCGCCGCGCGCCGCCCCATCCCGGCGGCGTGCCGCATCTGCCCGATGCGGTGGCGCGCGAAGCCTATTCGCATGAGGTCTCCAGCGCCGGCTTCTGGCCCGGCGGGCCGGATGCGCCCTTCGCGCTGTTCTATTCCTATGCCTATCCCGAGCCGCCGGGCTTCCGCGACGCCAAATCCCTGCCGAAGGGCGCGGAGTTTCACTCAGGTTTGCAGGAATATGTGCTGCCTTACGAGGCGGTGCGCACCGCCGCCGAGCCCGAGGCGCTGCTGCTCGACTTTCTGGCGGCAACCTATGCCGCCGCCGCCGATGCGGCCCAGTGGGACCGCGCCGCGCTCGAATGCGACATGGGAAGGCCGGGTGTGGTGCGGAGGGTGTGAGGGTACTGGAGTGGGAGGACAGGAGAAGCTGTCACGTTCGTCCAATTCGACTCTGACCCCAATTTCTCATTGAATAGATGCTATCGGCGCGTGCATCTTGCGGTCGGCCCCCCCACCCCCCGTGCGAGAAAATGGTTCAAAACTGCGGAACAATTATCTTGCGGCGGCCCCCCCGCGTTCCGCCCGGGCCCCGGCCATGACACTCTGTGCGCCGGGAATTCGGGCGTTGGGGGCAAGGGCGTATGGGGCTTTATCATCTGCAGGCGGGGCTGGGTCTTGTCGTCATCATCGCGGCGGCCTGGGCGATGAGCGAGAACCGGCGCGCCTTTCCGCTGCGCACCGTGGTGGCGGGGCTCGCGCTCCAGCTCAGCCTCGCGCTGCTGCTGCTCAAGGTGCCGCCGGCGCGGGCCGCGCTGCTGTCGCTCAACGCCGTGGTCGATGCGCTGATGCAGGCGACCAAGGCCGGTACCGCCTTCGTCTTCGGCTATGTCGGCGGCGGGGCTGCGCCCTTCGCGGTGACGGGCCCGCAAAATCTGAGCAGCTTCGCCTTCAGCGTGCTGCCGCTGGTGATCGTGATCTCGGCGCTGGCTTCGCTGCTTGTGGTACTGGCGCATCCTGCCGGTGATCGTGAACGGCTTTTCCTGGGTGCTGCAGAAGATCATGGGCATTGGCGGCGCGGTGGGCCTCGGCTCGGCGGCCACCATGTTCCTGGGCATGATCGAGGCGCCGCTCCTGATCCGGCCCTATCTGGCGCGGCTCACGCGCGCCGAACTCTTCATGCTGTTCACGGTGGGGCTGGCCTCCGTCGCCGGCACGGTGTTCGTGCTCTATGCCACCATCGTCGCCCCCGCGGTGCCGGGTGCGCTCGGCCATATCCTCGTCGCCTCGATGCTGTCGCTGCCGGCCGCGATCCTGCTCTCGCGCGTCATGATCCCCGACACCGAACCGCCGACCGATGCCGATGCGCTCCCCCATCTCGAATACAGATCGAGCATGGACGCCATCGCCCGCGGCACCGAGGACGGGCTGAAGATGTGGCTCTCCATCGTCGCCATGATCCTGGTGATCGTGGCGCTGGTGGCGCTGGCCGACATCATCCTGCATGCCCTGCCGCTGGTGGATGGGGCGCCGCTGACCGTCGAGCGCATCTTCGGCTGGGTGTTCTCGCCCTTCGTCTGGCTGCTCGGCATTCCCTGGCACGAAGCCACCACGGCCGGCGCGCTGATGGGCGACAAGACCGTGCTCAATGAATTCATCGCCTATCTCAATCTGGCGGGGCTGCCGGCCGGCGCGCTCGATCCGCGCGCGCGCCTGATCATGCTCTATGCGCTGTGCGGCTTCGCCAATTTCGGCTCCGTCGGCATCATGATCGCGGCCATCGGCTCGCTGGTGCCCGAACGGCGGCAGGAGGTGGTGTCGCTGGCCCTGCGCGCGCTGGTCTCCGGCACCATGGCCAGCGCCATGACCGGCGCGGTGATCGGCCTGCTGCCGATCACATAAGGAAGCGGGGAGACGCGCAATGGCGAAGAACGCCCTTACACGCTGGTTCATATGGCTCGCACTCACGGCGGTCGTCGTCATCTTGTGCGTCGTCTTTGTGGACAGGCCCGTCGCCCTATTCGCGCATGCGCATTTCCCGAATCCCGAGGCCCTTGCGACGCTGCTGGACTCGGTTCTGCTGTTCGTGCCTCTGGGTGCGGTTGCGCTTCTTGCAGGCGGCCTCGTCCATCTTGCTGGCCGTCCTGCGCCGCGATGGGGCATGGTGACGATGCTCGCGGGTTTCAGCCTGATGTGGGCGCTGACCAGCAATTACTTCCTGCTGAAGCCGCTCTTCGGCCGCATCAACATCACGACATATCTGGCCCATCCGGCGCTTTATGGCTTCGTGCCGTTCCATGGCACCAGCCATTCGGGTTTCCCGTCGGGGCACACGATCATCGCGGCCTCGTTCCTGTTCGTGTTCTGGCATTTCTATCCGCGTGCGCGGGCATTGATCGCAATCGTCATCGCGGCGGTCATGGCAGGGTTGGTGCTCGAAACTTGGCACTTCGTTTCGGATGTCATGGGCGGACTGTTCGCCGGTGCTTTGGCCGCCCGCCTTACGGTCGCGGTCCTCGGTTCCCTGGTACCGGAACGGTGACGGAACTTCTGCTGATCATTTGACGGCGGAATCGACAGCGGACCGGCCTTTGTGCGACCGTACGCGCCACAAACAATCTCGTTACAAGGCGGAGGCCGGTGCGCCGGCCCTGCGGAGGAAACATCGATGAACCGGTTCGAGAAAGCGGTCTATGACTGCATGCTCCCCACCGCCGCGCTGGTGGAGAAGACCACCAACAAACTGCATCGCGCGATCCTGCTCAACTTCTGGCGGCACGTGCATCTCGAAGGCGCCGGCGATTACGAAAAGATCATTGCGCCGGACATGATGGTCGATCATCCCGTCTATCGCGTCGCCTGGGGCGAGAACCCGGCCGTGGTCGAGGGCAAGGAGGGCGTGCTCGCCTTCTACAACAGCGTCGGCGAAAGCGTGCTGTGGCACTCCGACGACCGGCTGGCGGTGAACGATTGGGGCATCTGCGACGAGATAACCTTCCACCAGCTCGCCAAAGGCGCCGATCTCCTGGCTCTCGGTTACAAGGTGGCCGATGCGGGCAAGCTCTATCACGTCTCCAGCCGTCAGGCCTTCATCTGGCCTTACGATGAGAAGGCGCGCCTTGCCGGCGAACATCTCTATGAGGACAAGACCAGCCTCAAGATCGAGGAGGTCGATCCGGTCGAAGCCATCACGCCCGCGCGTGTGCGCGAGATTCATCGCGAACAGCTCGCCAAGCTCGAAGCCGCCCGCGGCGACAAGTTCTGGCTGCTGGGTCGCCAATAGTCAGCGCAGCGCAAATTCCCGCGCCAACAGTTCGTAGGATTTGAGGCGCGAGGCATAGTCATAGGTGATGGTGACCACCACCAGCTCCTCGGCGCCATGCCTCGCCGCCAGCGTTTCGAGTTCCTCGCGCACCTGCGCCGGCGTGCCGACGGTCGAGCGGTTTTCGACGCTTTTCAGGATCGCCATCTCGCGCTCGTCATAAGGATACGCCAGTGCCTCGTCCGGTGTGGGAAAGGGAATTGGCCGCCCGGTGAACAGCCGTACCACCCAAAGATTGCGCGAGGCCGACAGCCGTTTGGCTTCCTCTTCGCTTTCGGCCGCCAGTGCCGCCACGCCCATGGCGATGGTCGGTGTCTCGCACCAGGGGCTGGGCTTGAAGCGTTCGCGATAGGCCGCGCACGCCTCCTCGCTGCCATCCGGGCTGATGAAATGGGCATGGGCGAAGGATAGGCCCAGCTCGGCCGCATAGACCGCGCTGTGAACGCCCGATCCCAGCATCCAGAATTGCGGCCGCGTCGTGCCCGTCGGCATGGCGTGGATGCCGCGATAGGGGTGATCGTCCGGGAAGAGTGCCCCGCCCGAGGCGTCCTCCAGATAGTGCTTCAGGAGGTTCACCTGGCTCGGGAAGGCGTCGATCCCCCAGGCTTGCGGCCCGGCCTGCAGCGCCGCCGTCGTGCGCTCGTCGGCCCCCGGCGCCCGCCCGATGCCGAGGTCGATGCGGCCGGGGGAGAGCGTCTCCAGCATGCGGAACTGCTCGGCAACCTTCAGCGGGCTGTAATGCATCAGCATCACCCCGCCCGAGCCCACGCGGATTTTCTGTGTTTCCGCCGCCACCCGCGCAATCAACACCTCCGGCGCAGCTCCGGCGAAGGAGTTGGAATTGTGGTGCTCGGCCAGCCAGTAGCGGTGGTATCCTAGTGCCTCTGCAGCTTTTGCGAGTGCGATCGTTTCGGCGATTGCCTCTGCGGCGGTGCCATCTTTGCGGATGGGGGACTGATCGAGAACTGAAAGGTGCATTTTCTACCCGGCTTTTTCGCATTCGTTATAAATGGTTAAGGGGTGACAGGCGAAGCTCTGCTCGGCGACTAGAGGGGCGCAGCATGACTTCGCTCGAACTGGAAGGATACCAGTCCGGCCGGGAGTTCGACTGTAGCATAGGCGACGTTACGGGCCGGATCGATCCGGATACGATTGAAGCGGCTCCCTTGCAAAGGGGGTTGGCGCTTTGGCGTTCGCTGGCTGGCGATCGGCTCTTCCCCGCCCGTTCCCAGATGTCGCCTCGGGCGCTGGGCGGGTTGCTGCGCAATACGATCCTCATCAAGGTTCTGGACGAGGGGGCCGAATTTCAGGTCCGGATCATCGGCGATGTCATACGCGCAATTGATCCCGATGCGTGGCAGGGCCTGACCACACGGGAAATGGATGCCCGGCTGCCGGGACATGGGTCCAACTTGCGGGCCGTATATGGTCACGCCTGCACGCACAAGGCGCCGCTCGCCTTTCGTGGTTTTTTCCGGCGCGCGGCCGATAACTGGACATTCCATCGCGAGCATCTGCTCCTGCCTTTGGGCGAGAGCGACGATGCGGTGGACCATCTCATCAGCCTGATCGTCGTCATCCAGCCAGATATCTAGCCCGGCGGACCTGTGCGGGAAGCGCTTTTTCTCCTCGCCAAATACGCTAATCTTCCTCGTCATACCCACTACACGAGGAAGACGCCGTGGCTCTGGATGCCGAAACCCGCCAGCAATTGATCGACACCGTCCGCCGTTTCGTGAGCGAGCGCTGCGTGCCCATCGAGGCGCAGGTGGCCGAGGAAGACCGTGTGCCCGACGAGATCGTGGCCGACATGCGCAATCTTGGCCTCTTCGGGCTTTCTATACCCGAGGAATTTGGCGGGCTCGGCCTGACCATGGAGGAAGAGGTGCTGGTGGCGATGGAGCTGGGCCAGACATCGCCGGCCTTCCGCTCCGTCATCGGCACCAACGTCGGCATTGGTAGTCAGGGCGTCGTCATGTTCGGCAATGAGGCGCAGAAGGCCGAATGGCTGCCGAAGCTCGCCAGCGGCGAGGTGATCGCCAGCTTCGCCCTCACCGAGCCGGGCGCCGGCTCCGATGCGGCGGCGGTCAAGGTCTCGGCGATCCGTGACGGCGATCATTATGTCGTCAACGGCACCAAGCGCTTCATCACCAATGCCAACCGCGCTGGCATGTTCACGCTGATGGCGCGCACCGATCCGGCCAAAAAGGGTGCCTCCGGTATCTCGGCTTTCATTGTGCCCGCGGACACGCCTGGCATCACGATCGGCAAGCCGGAAAAGAAAATGGGTCAGCAGGGAGCCCATATCTGCGACGTGATCTTCGAGGATGCGCGCGTGCCGGCATCTCTGCGGTTAGGTGCGGAAGGCGAGGGTTTCAAGGTGGCGATGCAGGTGCTCGATCGCGGCCGGCTGCATATCTCGGCGGTTTGTGTCGGTGTGGCGGAGCGGTTGATCCGCGAAGCTGTCGCCTATGCGCGTGAGCGCGAACAGTTCGGCCAGCGCATCGGCGATTTCCAGCTCATCCAGGCCATGCTGGCCGACTGCAAAACCGAAGCCTATGCCGCCCGCTGCATGGTGATGGACGCCGCGACCAAGCGCGACGCCGGCCAGCCGGTAACGATGGAAGCGGCCTGCACCAAATATTTTGCTTCCGAAATGGTGGGGCGCGTCGCCGACAAGGCAGTGCAGATTTTCGGTGGCGCTGGCTATGTCGCCGATTACGGCATCGAGCGCTTCTATCGCGATGTGCGCATCTTCCGCATCTATGAAGGCACCAGCCAGATCCAGCAGATCGTCATCGCCCGAAACATGCTGAAGGGCGATTGATGGCGGCAGCGCACAAGGCTGCGGACCCGCTGGCTTCGCTGATCGTAGACATCCGCGCCTGCCGGATCTGCGAGGGCGAGTTGGTGCATGGCGTCCGCCCGGTGCTGCGCGCTAGTTCGACCGCGAAGCTCTGCATTGTCGGCCAGGCACCGGGCATCCGCGTCCATGAGAGCGGCATCCCCTTCAACGATCCCTCCGGCGACCGCCTGCGCGACTGGATGGGCATCGATCGCGACACCTTCTACGATGAACGCCGGATTGCGATCATCCCTATGGGCTTTTGCTTTCCGGGTTATGACAAACAGGGCGCCGACAAGCCGCCGCGAAAGGAATGCACAGTTCATTGGCGCGCGAGCCTGTTCGAAGCCTTGCCTGATTTTCCGCTCACCCTCGTCATCGGCACCTATGCACAGCGCTGGCATCTGGGCGAGGATGCCAAGAAGACTGTCAGTGACACAGTGCGTGCCTGGCGCGAATATGGCCCATCCGTGATTCCACTGCCGCATCCTTCGTGGCGCAACAATGCCTGGCTGAAGAAAAATTCATGGTTCGAATCCGAACTCCTGCCCGAATTGCGGCGGCGTGTGCGGCGCTTGTTGCGCTGACGCTCCTGTCGTTGCTGACGGCCTGTGCACCGGCGTTAGCGCCTCGCGGCCTCACCAATGAACCGGCGCATATTGCGACCAAATATTTCGTCACCCGCGACGGGCTCAAGCTGCCCCTGCGCGAATGGGATGCGAAACAGCCGCGCGCCATCATCGTCGCCCTGCATGGCATGAGCGATTATTCCGAGGCTTTCGACATGCCGGGGCCTTATTGGGCCGAACATGGCATTACCACCTTCGCCTATGACCAGCGCGGCTTCGGCGCCGCCCCTGATCCCGGCATCTGGGCGGGCAGCGCTCTCATGCGCCGCGACCTCTCCGATTTTGTCGAGGCCGTGCATGCGCGCTATCCGAAGCTTCCGGTCTATGCGCTGGGAGAGAGCATGGGCGGCGCGGTGGTGCTGTCGGCGCTCGCCGACAAGAATCCGCCGCGCATCGCTGGCGCCATTCTCTGTGCCCCGGCCGTGTGGGCGCGCGAGGATATGCCGCTCAGCTATCGTGTGGCGTTATGGCTCGCCGCGCACACCGTGCCGTGGCTGCATCTCTCGGGGGAAGGGCTGCATATCTGGCCCTCCGACAATATCGCGATGCTCCGGAAGCTGAGCCGCGATCCGCTCTATCAACATTCGGCCCGCGCCGATCAGGTCTATGGGCTCGTCAACCTCATGGACGCGGCGCGCCACGCGCCGGAGCATCTGAACGATCCGCCGCCGATCCTCTATCTCTATGGTGCACAGGACCAGGTCATCCCGAAGGAACCTAACAAGGCGACGATCAAGGCGCTGGATGGAAGGGCCAAGGTGATCCGCTTCCCCCATGGCTATCATATGCTGCTGCGCGATCTCGATGCACGGACTGTATGGGGCACGATCGTCAAATGGATCGAGAATACGGATGAGCCGCGCATGGCGGCGCGATAGGGGCTGACGCTCAGGCAACCGCCGAGTCCGTCTCGTGCCGGGACCATTGCGCGTGTCCCTTGCGACAGCTGCCAGGCCGGGGCTGAAGCTGACGAAAAAGGCCCGCATCCGGCAATCCCGTTGCCGCGGAGGTGTGATTTGCGCAACGACAGGTACATCTGCGGCCATGCTCTTGCACCGGCCCGCCCAACGCTGCAATGGATGTGCGCGGGCAGTACGCGAACCGCCTGTAGGCAAGAATATCGGGAGACGCGGCCATGAAAGAATTCCAGCACTTCATCAATGGGGCGTTCGTGACGGGCAGCTCCGGCCGCTTCGGCGACGTCTTCAATCCCGCCACGGGCGCGGTGCAGGCCAAGGTGCCGCTCGCCAGCCGCGCCGAGATGCGCCAGGCCGTCGAGCACGCGCTCGAAGCCTTCCCCAAATGGGCCGCCGTCAATCCCCAGCGCCGCGCCCGCGTGCTGTTCAACTTCAAGCAGATCGTCGAAGCCGACATGGACAATCTGGCCGAGATGCTGTCGTCGGAGCATGGCAAGGTCATCGCCAACTCCCGAGGCGATGTGCAGCGCGGCCTCGAAGTGATCGAATTCGCCTGCGGCATCCCGCATTTGCAAAAGGGCGAATACACCGAAGGCGCCGGCCCGGGCATCGACATCTATTCGATGCGCCAGCCGCTCGGCGTCGTCGCCGGCATCACGCCATTCAACTTCCCGGCTATGATTCCGATGTGGATGTTCGGCGTCGCCATCGCCTGCGGCAATTGCTTCATCAACAAACCGAGCGAGAAGGACCCGAGCGTCCCGCTGCGCCTCGCCGAACTGTTCATGGAAGCGGGCGGCCCGGCCGGTGTGCTGCAAGTCGTCAACGGCGACAAGGAAGCGGTGGACGCGATCCTCGAGGATCCTGATATCAAGGCCGTCAGCTTTGTCGGCTCGTCGGCGATAGCCCAATATGTTTATTCGAAGGGCACGGCCAGCGGAAAGCGCGTGCAGGCCATGGGCGGGGCCAAGAACCACGCCATCGTTATGCCCGATGCCGATCTCGATCAGGTCACCAACGACCTCATCGGTGCCGGTTACGGCTCGGCCGGCGAGCGCTGCATGGCCGTACCGGTCGTCGTGCCCGTCACCGACAAGACCGCCGATGCACTCATCGCCCGCCTCAAGCCCAAGGTGGAATCGCTCAAGGTCGGACTTCCCACCGATCCCGAAGCCGCTTTCGGTCCGCTCGTCACCGCCGCGCATCGCCAGAAGGTGATCGACTATATAGATCAGGGTGTGAAGGAAGGCGCCGAGCTTGCTGGTCGACGGCCGCGAATTCAGGATGCAGGGCTATGAAGAGGGCTTCTATCTCGGCGGCTCGCTGTTCGATCGCGTCACGCCCAACATGGTCACCTATAAGGACGAGATCTTCGGCCCGGTGCAGCAGATCGTCCGCGCGAACGATTTCGACGAAGCCATCGCGCTGCCGACCAACCATCAATATGGCAATGGCGTCGCCATCTTTACGCGCGACGGTGACGCCGCGCGCGATTTCGCCGCCCGCGTGCAGGTGGGCATGGTCGGCATCAATGTGCCGATTCCGGTGCCGCTGGCCTATCACACCTTCGGCGGCTGGAAGCGCTCGGCCTTTGGCGACGTCAACCAGCATGGCCCGGAAGGCGTGCGTTTCTACACGAAGATCAAGACGGTGACGCAGCGCTGGCCCAAGGGAGGCGTGCGCGAGAACCCGGATTTCAATATCCCGACCATGAAGTGAGGCGTCTATGGATTTCGCGCTCAACGAAGACCAGCGTGCGATCGAGGATGCGGCGCGCCGCTTCGCCACCGATCGTCTCGCACCCAACGCCGCCGAATGGGACGAGAAGGAGATCTTCCCCGTCGACGTGCTGCGCGAGGCCGCAGCCCTCGGCTTCGCCTCGATCTATGTGAAATCCGACGTCGGCGGCTCGGAAATGGGCCGGCTCGATGCCGCCATCATCTTCGAGGAATTGTCGGCCGGATGCACGGCCACGGCCGCCTTCCTCTCCATCCATAACATGGCGTCGTGGATGATCGACTGCTTCGGCAATGAGGAACAGCGCAAGCGCTTCCTGCCCAGGCTGACGACGATGGAGCATATCGCCTCCTATTGCCTGACCGAGCCGGGCTCGGGTTCCGATGCCGCGAGCCTGAAAACAAAGGCCGTGCGCGACGGCGATCATTATGTGCTCAATGGCGGAAAGGCCTTCATCTCCGGCGCCGGGACGTCCGACGTCTATGTCTGCATGGTGCGCACGGGCGAAGACGGGCCGAAGGGCATCTCCTGCCTCGTGGTGGAGAAGGGCACTCCGGGCCTTTCCTTCGGCAAGATGGAAAAGAAGATGGGCTGGAAGTCGCAGCCCACGGCGCAGGTGATCTTCGAAGATTGCCGCGTGCCCATCGCCAATCGGATCGGCGCAGAAGGCGAGGGCTTCCGTATCGCCATGATGGGACTCGATGGCGGGCGTATCAATATCGGTGCCTGCTCGGTCGGCACAGCGCGCGCCGCCCTCAATGAGGCAATGGCCTATGTGCAGGACCGCAAGCAATTCGGCAAAGCCATCGCCGAATTCCAGGCGACGCAGTTCAAGCTTGCCGATATGGCGACAGAGCTCGAAGCCGCGCGGTTGATGATCCGGGCCGCCGCCGACGCGCTCGACAAGAAGACTCCGCGCGCCACCATGCTCTGCGCCATGGCAAAACGCTATGCCAGCGACCTCGGATTCAAGATCGCCAATGACGCACTGCAGCTGCATGGCGGCTACGGCTATCTCCAGGATTTCCCGGCTGAGCGCCATGTGCGCGATCTGCGTGTGCATCAGATACTCGAAGGCACCAACGAGATTATGCGCGTCATCGTGGCGCGGGAGATGTTCCGGCAGTGAGTGAGACGGACGAAATTCTGTTCGAACAGCGCGGGGCCCTCGGCCTCATCACGCTCAACCGTCCCAAGGCGCTGAACGCGCTGACGCACGACATGTGCCTGAAGATGACGGCCCAGCTTGATGCCTGGGCGAAGGATGACGCGATCAATTCCGTTGCCATTCAGGGTGCCGGCGAGCGCGCCTTCTGCGCCGGCGGGGATGTGCGCGCGCTTTATGAATCCGGCAAGGCGAAAACGCCCTATGCCCTCGACTTCTGGCGCGACGAATACATCCTCAACGCCGCAATCAAACATTTCCCGAAGCCTTATATCGCCTTTCTCAAGGGTATCGTCATGGGCGGCGGTGTGGGTGTTTCGATTCATGGCAGTCATCGTATCGCCGATGAGACCGTGACCTTTGCCATGCCGGAAACCGGCATCGGCCTGTTTCCGGATGTCGGCGGCTCGTATTTCCTGCCACGTATTGGAGGTGATATCGGCCTCTATATGGGCCTCACCGGCGCGCGCCTTAAGACCGCCGACTGCCTCTACACAGGGCTTGCCAGCCATGTCGTGCCGGCCGCGAACACGGATGCGGTGATCGACAAGCTTGCGTCCGGTGCAACACCGGATAGCGCTATCTCCGGTCTGGCGGCTGATGCCGGCATAGCCCCGCTGATTGATCCAAGCGCGGTCATCCAGCGCCTCTTCACCGCGGAAGGCGTCGAAGAAATTCTGTCGGGCCTTGAAGCCGACAATTCGGAATGGTCACGCAACTCGGCGAAAATTCTCCGCACGAAATCGCCCACCAGCCTCAAGATCGCCTATCGCCAGATCCGCGAAGGCGCCAAGCGCGATTTCGACGATTGCATGCGCATGGAATTTCGTATCGTCAGCCGCATCATCGAAGGTCATGATTTCTTCGAGGGTGTTCGCGCCACGATCATCGACAAGGACGGAGCGCCGAGATGGCAGCCCGCCGATCTCGCCGGCGTCTCGGATGCGGAGATCGATGCCTATTTCGCGCCGCTGGGTGACAAGGAACTGAAGCTCGCGTAGCAGCGCGGCAGGAGGAAACAATGACGACCATTGGATTCATCGGCGTCGGCAATATGGGCGGGCCCATGGCGCGCAATCTCGTCAAGGCCGGTCATGATGTGAAGGCGTTCGATCTCAGCGCGCCTGCGTTGAATGCCGTCGTCGAAGCCGGTGCCATGGCCGCGGCCTCCGCCGCCGAGGCCGCGGCCGGCGTCGATGTGGTTATCACCATGCTCCCCGCCGGTCAGCACGTGCGCAGCGTGTATCTCGATGATGGCGGTGTGCTGTCGGTCGCGAATGCGGGTGCGCTGCTGATCGATTGCTCGACCATCGATATTGATTCGGCGCGCGCCGTTGCGGCGGCGGCCGAAAGGGCGGGCTTCGCGTTCCTCGACACGCCGGTCTCCGGCGGCGTCGGCGGGGCCGAGGCTGGCACGCTCACCTTCATGTGCGGTGGCAGCGAGGAAGGCTTTGCGCGCGCCAAACCGGTGCTTGAAGCCATGGGCAAGAAGATCGTGCTGGCCGGCGGCGCGGGCGCGGGGCAGGCGGCCAAGGTCTGCAACAACATGCTGCTGGCGATCTCGATGATCGGCACCTGCGAGGCCTTCACGCTGGGCGAAAAGCTTGGCCTTGACCCGCAAAAGCTGTTTGACATCGTCTCGACCTCGTCGGGTCAGTGCTGGTCGGTCACAACCTATTGCCCGGTGCCGGGTCCAGTGCCCACATCCCCTGCGAACAGAGATTATGCCGGCGGCTTCGCTACGGCGCTGATGCTAAAGGATTTGAAGCTGGCGCAGGCCGCGGCGCAATCGGCGGGCGCCACCACGCCGCTCGGCGCTGAGGCGCAGCAGCTCTATTCGCTGTTCGCGAACAGCGGGCATGCCGGCGTGGATTTCTCCGGTATCGTCAAAATGCTGCGCGGCGAGGCTTGAAATCTTCAGCTCAGGAATTTCGCGAAATCCTCAAGCGGCGCGCGATCGGCAACGATCGCATTGACCGGCGCGTCGGGATCGCGATAGCCGATCGACAGTCCGCAATACAGCGTCCAGTTCTTGGGCACGTCCAGCAGCTCGCCGATGGTCGTGGCGAACCGGCACCAGCTGATCTGCGCACAGCTGTCGATGCCCGCCTCGCGCAGGAGCAGCATCACCGTCTGCAGAAAGATGCCGAGATCGGCCCACTGCGACGGCCCCATGCCGTCTTCGATGAAGGTGAACAGGGCGGCCGGCGCGCCGAAACATTGCATGTTGCGATAGACATAGCGCAACCGGCCCTCATGATCCTCGCGGCCGATCCCCACTGCGCCATATTGGCGTTCCGCACACATCGCCCGTCGGGTCTGATGCGGCTCGGCCAGCGCGTCGGGATAGATCGGGTAGGCGAGTTCGTCGAATTGCGGCGGCACCGTCGCGCGCGCGCGCATCATGGATTTGAGCCGCTGCAATGTCTCGCCCGTGACGACACGCACCAGCCAGGGCTGGATATTGCTGTTCGAGGGCGCATGTGAAGCGGTCGAAAGGATATCGCGCAGTGTATCGTGTGGGACCGGTGTGTCGAGAAAGGCCCGCACGGATCTGCGGGACAGAACGGCTTCGGTAACGTTCATGGTGTGCCCCTCGCGTGGCGGTTCTGCGCCGCTTTTGTCGTTTCTGTTTTGCGTTCTTTGGTGTCGGATTAGTGTGGCGTCGAGACCAGGCTGGCGGCCAGCCGGGCACAGCCGAGAAGTGCGGCATTGCCCACCACAATCCTGTGCGTCGGGATCTCGCGCACCAGATGGGCGAGCCGGCCCTTGCCCTCGAAGCGCGCGCGGAACGATCCGGCCTTCAGGAACGGCCCCATGGCATCGCTCAACCCGCCGGCGATGAGAACGCCGCCGCGCGCCCCGAAGGTCAGCGCGATATCGCCCGCCGCTGCGCCGAAGATCGCGCAAAAGCGTTCGACCGCATCACGCGCGCGCGGGTGATCATCTCTGGCTGCTGCCATAATCTGGTGCGGATCATTGAAGTGGGATTTGTGGCCCTCGATTTCGGACAGCGCGGTATAAAGATTGACGAGGCCCGGGCCGGAGACGATGCGCTCGACCGAGATGCGGCCGAAGCGCTGCATCAGCCATTTGAGGATTTCAATCTCGATCTCATCCTCGGGTGAAAAGCCGATATGGCCGCCTTCGCCAGCCAGTGCGATGGCCTTGCCGGGCTCGCGCACCAGCGCGGCTTCGCCGAAGCCCGTGCCGGCGCCGACAATCGCAATGGAGCGATCGGCAGAGCGGGGCAGTGCGGGGCCTATGAGGTCCAGATCTTCGTCGTGGAGCGCATCGGCGGAGGCCGCCAGCGCGCGGAAGTCGTTGATCAGGCGCGCATGGGCAAAGCCCAGCTGCGCAATGGCCGTCTCCGATGTGTGCCATGACAGATTTGTCAGCTTGACTTCGCCATGCATCACCGGCCCGGCCACGGCCAGAACGGCGGCAGGTGGCCGCCGCGTGAGCCCGACCCTGTCCAGATAGGCGGCCAGCGCCTCTTCAAGCGTCGCGAACTCCGCCGAGGGCAGGTGCAATTCGTCATGCAATTTGGGCTGCGCTGCCGCTGTGATATCCGCCAGCGCAAATCGCGCATTGGTGCCGCCGATATCGCCGACAATGGCCAGGGTCGCAGGGTCGGTCATGGAAGCTGTCATGGCCTTATCTTAGGAAATGTCTTGGCCCGGGCGCCACTGTCGCCGGGTGATTTTGCGACAATGTTTCGGGGATTGTGGGTTATGACAGCACCATTGCGGGCTTGAAAGCATACCTTAGTCTAGGTGAGGTTGGGCGTGGGCAGAGCTGCGTCGGCCGGGAGGAAGTGGGCAGTATGTGGAGCATGCAGGGATCTGAGGAATGAAAATCGGCGTTTTGACCGGCGGCGGCGATGTGCCGGGCCTCAACGTGGCAATCAAGGTGGTCGTCGAGCGTGCGCTGGCGCGAGGCTGGTCGGTCACGGGCATCCGCCGCGGCTGGCTCGGCCTTCTGGCGCTCGATCCGGCCCGCCGCGGCGATTGGGACGCGTGGACAGTGCCGCTCGATCTGACCGCTGTGCGCACCATCGCCCGCAATGGCGGAACCGTCCTGCACACAAGCCGGCTCGAACCACAGCATTTGCCGCGTGATCTGGCCCCGGCCCACATCGCCGGCGCCTTCGGGGACCGCGATGTGCTCGATGCCACACCATACGTCCTCGATGCCATCACGGCGCTGGGCCTCGATGCCATCGTCGCGATCGGCGGCGATGGTACGCTGCGGTTTGCCGCAAGGCTGGCATCGGAAGGTGTGCCGGTGGTCTCGATCCCCAAAACGATGGACAATGACGTTTTCGGCACCGATTACGCGATCGGCTTTTCCACCGCGATCACGCGCTCGGTCGACTCCATCTCGGCCCTGCGCACCACGGCGGCCAGCCATGAGCGCATCCTGGTGGTCGAACTCTTCGGCCGCCATTGCGGGCAGACCGCGCTCTATACCGGCATGTTGGCCGATGCCGACCGCACCTTCATCGCCGAGCAGCCCTTCGATCCGGCCGCCGCTGCGCGGATGCTCGAAGCTGACCGGCTGGCCTCGCCGGCGCGCTATTCGGTGGCCGTGATCTCCGAAGGCGCACGCGAAGCGGGCGGCGGCACCCATGAGAAGGGCGATCCCGACCCGTATGGCCGCCGCAGGCTTGGCGGCATCGGCGACGCGTTGGGCGAGGCCTGCAAAGCCGCCAGCGCCGAGGGCGTGATCGTGCAGAACCTGGCCTATCTGATGCGCTCTGGCCCGCCCGATGCCACCGACCGGCAGGTCGCCTATGGCTTTGGCGCACTGGCGGTGGAGCTTCTGGCCTCGGGCCGCCACGGGCGCATGTGCGTGGTGTCGGGTGGACGCTTTGCCGATGTGCCGATCGACACGCTGCTCAAAGGCCAGAAACGCGTCGATGTCGCCCGCAATTATGACGCCGAGACCTATCGCCCGAAGCTCACCGCCTCGGACGGCCTGTCGCTGTTTGGCTTCTAGGGGGAGGCGATGCCACTCACCGCCGCGTGGCAGCCCGTCTCCTCCCGCCTCGGCGCGTCGCTGACGCGGCTGATGCAGCCGGGCCCAGATATGCCGTTCGATTTCACGCGGCCTTCGGGAGAGCCGGCCCTGGCCGCCCCGGATTCGGTGTCGTGGCGCGTGTTCAAAAATCCGGTGGCGCTGTTCGTCGGCGGCGTCACGGCTGTGCTGCTGGAGCTGGCCGAGCCACGGGTGCGCAGCGGCGTGTGGGAGCACACCACATTCCGCACCGATCCCGTCACTCGCATGCGGCGCACGGGACTTGCCGCCATGGTCACGGTCTATGGCCCGCGCAGCAAGGCCGAGGGGTTGATCGCGACCGTCGGCCGCATGCATGCGCGCGTCAGCGGTACAACGCCCGCAGGCCGGCCCTATCGCGCCGACGATCCCGAATTGCTGAATTGGGTGCAGGCCACGGCCAGCTTCGGGTTTCTTGAGGCCTATCACGCCTATGTCGCCCCGCTCAGTGCGGCGGAGAAGGACCGCTTCTATGCAGAGGCGCTCCCGGCCGCGCGACTCTATGGTGCGACGGCTGCGCCCGCATCGGTGGCGGCGCTGGAGGCGCAGTTCGATGTCATGCGCCCGCATCTCGAGGCCTCACCGATCGTTCACGAATTTCTCGACATCGTCTGCAACGCGCCGATCCTGCCGGTGCCGCTCCGGGCCGCGCAGCGCGCCTTGGTGCGCGCGGCCATCGCCATCACGCCGCCCTGGCTGATCGAAACGCTGGGCCTGGGGCCGGAATGGCGCCTGGGGCCTGTCGAAGCCCGGCTGATCCGCCTTGCCGGACGCGTGATGGATCGCGTGGCCTTGCCCGAAACCCCGGCCGTGCAGGCCTGCCGTCGCCTGGGCCTGCCAGCGAACCATCTTTATACTCGCCCCTGACATCACCGGAATGCGCCCATGAGTGAAACACACGGCCATACCACCCCTTCGCCGGAGGGCGTGATCGAGGTTTCCGAAACCGGTGTTGGCCGCTTTCAACAATCGCTGCAGCTCGGCCGTCACCACCTGATCGCCGACGAACCGGAGCAGGTCGGCGGCATGGATTCGGGCCCCGGACCTTACGAGCTGTTGCTCGCCAGCCTCGGTGCCTGCACCTCCATGACGATTCGGCTCTATGCCGCGCGCAAATCTATTCCGCTCGTCCATGTCTCGGTGCGGCTGAGCCATACGCGCCTACATGCCGAAGACGCGCAGGGCGAACCCATGCAGACGCTCGAACGCATCACGCGCGCGATCCGCCTCGAAGGCGATCTGTCGGATGAGGATCGTGCCCGGCTGATGCAGATTGCCGATCGCTGTCCCGTGCATCGCACGCTGACCGGCAAGCTCGAGATCGTCACCAGCGAAGCACGCTAGTCGTCCCTGCTGCGGAAAGTGCCGTCGCGCTTGGCCACGATCACGGCGAGCTGGCTCACCGTCATGTCGGTGAGCACGATATTGTGCTTGGGGTCATAGCCCAGCGTGTCGGCCTCGAAGGGCACCACATCGGCGCCAACGCCCAGAAAGCCGCCGAAGCCGACCTGGACCAGTTCGGGCCGTCCGCCGCGGCCGACCTTGACCGCCTCCACGAAGCCCACGGGATCGCCATGGCTGTTGCGCACAGCGGCATCGTCGAGCCGGGTCCCGGCGTTGCGCAGGGTTTCGAGCGGTATCCCGCCATGACGCAGCGTGCCGTAATAGGCGGGGGCCTTGTACGGAATTTGCTGGGTGGTGTGCGCCTCAGCGGCGCCGACGGGCAGGCCCGGCATCGCCCAGTACCAGCCGGCGCTGGCGGCCGCGATCGCGGCCAGGATGGGCAGAGCCGCCCGCTTTGTCTTGCTCTGACGTCGAAACCGCATCGTGCCGCCTCCTGCCGTCGCGGATCGAGAGGGGAGTGGGAACCGGAACCTGTGGGTCAGGCTCCGGTTCCGGGGGGCTGGGGGGGAACCCAGTTTGCGCCGCGCTCTCTTCGCAGCCACGATCGAACGTCGGCGCGAGAGGAAAGGTGCCATGCAGGGGCGAATTGTGGTGTGACAAGGTTGAGGCAAACCGCGCGACAGAACGCGGCAATTCGCTACACTTTTATGCGTAGCCGTAGTTCGACTTCGAAGCCGCCGCCATCGCGGTTTTTCGCCGATACGCTGCCGCCCAACCCTTCAACATTGCGTTTGACGATCCACAGTCCAAGCCCCTGATGCGCTTCGACCGCTTCCAGCATCTCCGCGCGCTCTTCGTCGTGTTGGGGCCGCGTGCCGCGATAGGAAGCGTAGCGATCGAACACATGCGGCAAATGCGCCGGATCGGCGCCCGGTCCGCGATCGGCGACGCGGATCACGGCATTGCCCGCCTCTCGGTTCAGGCTCACTGCGATCTTGCCGCCGCGCGCGGTGAAGCTGGCCGCGTTTTCCAGCAGATTCTCGATGACCGGCTCGATCAGATCCTCATTGCCATAGGCCGTAATGCCCGGCTGAATGTCGATGGCGAGGCGCTTTCCTTGCGCCACCAGCGTTGTGTCATAGGCTTCTGTGAGCTGCACCAGAAAGCCCGACAGATCGATCGGCCGCGTCACCGGATAGAGCACGTCGGCGACCGCCTCTTCGAGATCGCGCGTGGCCGATACGAGAGCGTCGAGCCGCGCCACCGAACGCTCGATCAGGTCCAGGCTGCGCTGCGCTGCCGCTTCGTCCGCGGGCATGGCGCGCTTGAGCGGTTCGAGCGATTGGGCGATCACCGCCAGCGGCGCCTTCAAGGCATGCGTATTCTCTTCGGCGGTCTGGCGGATGAAGTCCTGGCTGTCGGTCAGCGCCGTGACGAGGGAATCGAAGTCCTCGGCCACGCCCGTCAACTCGGGAATGGTGTTGGCCTCCTGGAATGAGGTGTGCCCGGTGCCGCGCAGGCGAATGCGCCTTGCCGCCGCGCGGAAGCGCTCGACATTGCGCCACAGATGAAAGAACAGCCACAGCATCAGCGCCGCACTCAGACCATAAACGGCCGCGGCGATACGCATGGCTGGCGTTTCCCAGAAGGGCCGGCCGATGGAGCCCGGTGACAGCGTCGAGGCGTTCTGCGAGGTGATCACCACCCAGCAATCGGCGCCGGCATGCACGGGCGTCATCGACGTCAGGATTTCGGGCTTGCCGGCCGGATTGATGAAGCGCACGGCCAGATCGGTCGAGCGGTCGCAGGTATTGGCCAGATGCTTGAACACGCCGGAGGCGATCAGCTCGCGGCGTTCTTCCTTGAGATAGGCGGCCGAAACCGGCGGTGCGGCGGCGACATAGAAGAAATCCTGTTTGCCGCCTGCCTCCGGCCGCAAGAGAAGTTTGATATTGGTATTGCCGATGGAGGCCGCCTCTAGCGCCTCAGTCAGCGCCTTGGGCTTCTCGCTCTGGAAGTTTTCCAGGCGCGGTCGCAGCATCGCCGCGATCAGCCGGCCGCTATGGCCGACGGAATTGCGCAGCAGAGCAAGCTGCTGGTGTTCGGCCTTCTGGAACTGCCAGTACAGGACGATCGGAACGCTGAGAAGAATGACCGCCAGCACGAAGAGCTGGAGCGAGAAGGAATGCAGGAACCGCGATGCGCGCTTGGCGCTCTCACGTTCCGCCATCGTGCCACCTGTAACCGAAGCCCGGATAATTCTGGACCGCCGTGAAATCGCTGTCGGCGTCGCGGAATTTCTGGCGGATGCGCTTGATGAAGGCGCGCACATTGGTGCGGTAGCCGATCTCGCCGTCGCCGGCCATGAAGCCTTCGCCATGCACGATGTCGTAGATCTCGCGATAGCTGATGTCGCGGCCGGCATTCTCGGCCAGGAGCACGACAATTTTGAACTCGGTCAGCGTCAGACCGAGCTGCGTGCCGGCCCAGCTGGCGCGATGGGAATCGTGGTCGAGCGTCAGCTTGCCCGTTTCGACCAGGCCACCGCGCTTGGCGTCGGGTTCCGGTCCCTTGCGCCCGCCCAGGATCAGCTCGATGCGCCTGAGGAGGATCGAGAAATTGCGCGACTTCTCGATGAAGTCGACGGCGCCGCCGAGCAGCCCTGCTTCTTCATAAACCTGATCCGACAACACCGTCAGGAAGATCACGGGGATGTCGATGTTCTCGCGCCGGAGATGCTGCAGCACGTCGATGCCGGTCATGCCGGGCATCTTCCAGTCAAGCAGCACGATATCGGCCGCCGGCTTGTCCGCCAGATAAGCCAGTCCGCTGGCTCCGTCCGGAAAGGCAAGGGCGCCGTAGCCGGCATCCTCGAGGTTGCGGCTCACGGATTCGCTGAACAGTTCGTCGTCGTCCACGATCACGATGTGACCGCGGGCGATCTCGTGGCTAACCTGTGTCATGTTCTCTCAATGCCAGAAGCTTCCGCCTGCAGGGGGCGTCGTCATCCAGCGTCTTTCCGTCGGCCCCGGCCAGTGAGAATTTGAGGACATGGAAGTCTGAGGTCTTGATATCCGGGTAGAAATAGACCTTTAGCGCGCAGTCATCGGCCTTGTAGGTCCAGACGAGGCTCAGCTCCTCCTTGGCGATGGCGGCGGGCTGGCCCAGGAGGCGGCCGACGGCCGGAGGTTTCATCCCCACGAGACTGTCCGGATCGATCATGGCCAGCTGCGGTTCCGGGGCAGGCTTGCGCTCGCTGTGGCGCGGAACGCGCCGGCGCGCGGGCTTTTCGCTCTGTGTCTTGCGCAGCTCCGGCACGGCGGGTTCGGATCGGGCGGCCTGCTTTTCGGGCGCCCTGTACCAGGGCGCCCATTCGGGCGTGTGCGCGCAGCCGCTGAGGAGGGCGCCGAGCCCAACCACAACCAGCATGTTCCGCCGAAGCAGCGCCGGGCATCCGGGGCCCTTCGCCATACAAATCCCTCCGCAAGTCCGACCGTCTGCGTGCGCCGTCCCATCCGGACTGGCGCGAGCCTGGCGCGAAAGTCGCGCAATTTCATGGCAAGAACTGCCACGGCAAGGCGATATGGTTCTGGATAGCCGAGCCCGGCCGCCAAGCCAAGCGGGCAGATGAGCGCTGGCAATACGCCGGGTAGGGCTGTTCTGAAGGGGCTTGCGGGCCGTCAAACCCGTGATTTGGCACGCCAATTGGCGGAATTTCCACTAGTACGAACTTATTTCTAGTGAGGTGGGTGCGGATTTCAAGCCTTTGACGCATGCACCTGCCGCATGGCCGCCATAATTTGCAGCGCAGCAAATCCTCCCCATCTTCCGCACGTGGCCGGGAGCGGTGGCGCAATAGGGCGCCGGAAAGCCGAGAGAGCCGGCCATCTTTGGAGAGGCAGATGTCTATCTTCTCGTCGGATGGTGAAGTCTTTGGTGCGAAAGCGCTTTATGGCGCCATGGTCGCCGTGTCGGCGGTCACGCTGTTCGCAGCGGTCGCCGCCACGACCCCGGCCCAGCCGGTTCAGCATGCCGCCGCCGTCGCCCCGCAGGCGATCGAAAGCGTCGTGGTCACGGCGCACCGGGGCAATCTTTCGTAATGCGCTGCAGCATGGCGATGGCCGGTCCGGGTGGGGCCGGCCATCGTGAACGCGATTTGGGCAAAAAAAAGTCACCTTTTTGCCCAGATTGACGTATGATTCCGCAACTTAGCTCAAGTGCATGCCGGTAATCGCCGCTGCTGGAGCGGACCGGCCCAACTGAAGAGGGCACACGGTTATGGAAGCGCCAATTCATGCGGCCAGTGAGGTCGACAAGGGCGAGGCACTACCCAAAGTCATCGCAGCCGTTGCGGGGCTGGTGATCATCGCGGTCACGGTCGCGGTCGCGGCTTATTCGGGTTTCTGGTCTCCGCCGCCGAGCTCACCGGCGCCGACGCATACCGCCCAGGCGCAATAGCGCCCAGGCCGGCCGGGAGGGGGCTAGTCCCCCTCTGTTTCTTCCAGGGTCACCTCGTGACCCCACAAGCGTTCGATATGGCCCAGGACCTGTTCCTTGGTTGCTTGGTGCAGCGGAACGCCTTTATGCATGCGATGTTCGAGGTGGAGCTTGCGGCTCCGCTTGATGTCAGCACCTGTCACCTGGATGTTGGGATCGGCCGCGCCGACATCATATTGCCGCGCCAGCGCCGCGCGCAGTTTGCGATAGCCCAGCTCGTCATGAATGCTCGTCACCGTGTAGGCGGAGGCCGAGGCTTCGTCGTGCAGGGCAAAGAGGTGGAAGTCGCGCATCAGCTTGGGTGACAGGAACTGCTCGATGAAGCTCTCGTCGCGATAATTGGCCCAGGCATCCTTGAGCACGCCCATCCAGTCGCCATTGCCGGCGAAATGCGGGAACCAGTCGCGGTCCTCGCCGGTCGGCTCCTCGCAGATGCGTTTGATGTCCGCCATCATGCCGAAGCCGAGCGCATAGGGATTGATGCTCGAATAGCGCCGGTCGTCGAACCCGGGCTGGAACACCACGCTCGTGTGGCTGTGCATGAACTCCAGCAGCGAACCCTCGTCGATCAGGCCGCGCTCGTACATCATGTGCATGATCGTGTGGTGGACGAAGGTGGCGCAGCCCTCGTTCATTACCTTGGTCTGGCGCTGCGGATAGAAATACTGGGCGAGGTTGCGCACGATGCGCAGCACTTCGCGTTGCCAGGGCCGTAAGGTCGGCGAATGCTTCTCCAGGAAATAGAGGATATTCTCTTCCGGCAGCTTGAGTTCGGCGGCAAAGGTTTCTTCGGGATCGACGATGGGCGGCGCGGCCGGCGGCTCGATGCCGGCGGGCAGGGTGCGCCACAGATCGTTATAGGCCGCTTCCTCATATTGGACGCGCGCACGGCGTTTCTCCAGCACGCGCTCTTTCGACGGGCGCGGAGGCCTTGCATAGCGGAACACGCCCTCATTCATCAGCACATGCGCGGAGTCGAGGATCATCTCGACATCCTCGCGCCCATAACGTTCCTCGCAGGCTGCGATATAGCGTTTGGCGAAGGCGAGGTAATCGAGAATGCCCTCGGCGTTGGTCCATTGCTGGAACAAATAGTTGTTCTTGAAGAAGTGGTTGTGGCCGAAGGCAGCATGCGCCATCACCAGCGCCTGCATCGTCATCGTGTTCTCCTCGAGCAGATAGGAGATGCAGGGGCTCGAATTGATGACGATCTCATAGGCCAGCGCCGAATAACCGGCGCGATACATGGTGTCCTCGCGCGCAAACAGCTTGCCGAAGGACCAGTGATGATACATCAGCGGCATGCCCATGGAGGAATAGGCATCCAGCATCTGCTCGGAGGAGATCACCTCGATCTGATTGGGGTAGACGTCGAGCCCCAGATCCTCGATCGCGATCTTCTCGATGGCGTTGTAGGTGCGGTCGAGCGTGCCGAAATCCCATTCGGCTTCGGTGAAGAGCGGGGCATTGGCCTTTTGAACGGACATCTCACGCCTCCGCCTTTTTGAACAATTCGCGGAACACCGGGAAGATATCCGCCGGCTTGGAGATGCGCTTGGTGGCGAAGTTCGGCCACAACTCGGCCACGGTGCGATAGGCGCGCCACAATTCCGCGCCCGAATCTTCGGAGGCGAACACCTCCATCTCGCGCTCATCGAGGATCTCGATATAGGCGTAATACTGGCACAGCGGCATGACATCGCCGTTCAGCATCTCGACGCAGCGCCGCGCATCGCCAGATTGCGTGTAGCCGTCCGAGGCCTGTGCGGCGTAGATGTTCCAGTCGGCGGTGGCATAGCGTTCCTTCTGGATCTCCAGCATCTTATCGAGCGCGGTGGAGACGATCGTGCCGCCCGATTGCCGCGAGTAGAAGAATTCCTGCTCGTCCACCTCCTGCGCATCGTGGGTGTGGCGGATGAAGACCACATCCACCTTTTCATAGCGCCGCTTCAGGAACAGGTGCAGCAGCATATAGAAGCGTTTGGCCAGATCCTTCTCGCGCTCGCCCATCGAGCCGGAAACATCCATGAGGCAGAACATCACGGCCTTGGAGGTCGGTACCGGCTGCTCTGTGAACGAATTGAAGCGCACATCGATGGGATCGATAAAGGCCACCCATTTGCGCTTGGCGTTGAGCCGGTCGATCTCGTCCTTCAGCGCAAGGATGCGGTTCTGCGCGGCCTCTCCCCGCGGGTCTTCGGTTTCCAGCGCCGCCAGTTCGGCTTCCAGCTTCTCGACGTCTTCGGCCTTGGGGCGCTTCAGCGCCAGTCGGCGCCCGAAGCTGTTGCGCATGGTGCGCACGAGATTGATCTGCGTCGGCGAGCCGGCCGTGGTGATGCCGGCACGTTTCCAGGTTGTGCTGTGCGTCTCCTTCAGGGTCGTGCGGACGAGGTTCGGCAGTTCGAGATCCTCGAAGAAGAGGTCGAGGATTTCCTCCTGCGTCATGGAGAATTCGAAATCGTCTTCACCCTCGCCGGAATCGGCGGCGTCCTTGCCGCCCTGTCCGCCGCCGCCGGGCGGCTTCTTGATTTCGTCGCCGGGCATGAAGTCCTTGTTGCCCGGCAGCACGAAATCGCGTTCGCCGCCCTTGGTGGGATCGAGGCGAAAGCGCGGCTCGCGCGTGCCCTTGGTCGAAATCTTGATCTTGCGGCCTTTATCGATATCGGCGACCGCGGCATCCTTCAGCGATTTCTGCACCGCATCGCGAATCTGCGCGCGTGCACGGCGTAGAAAGCGTTGCCGATTGCCCAGGCTCTTGCCCTTGGGATTGAGGCGACGATCAATGAAATGGGTCATGCCGTCATCCTTCGAGGCTCACTTGGTGAGCACCTCAGGATGACGACAATATGCTGTCCCGTCATGGTGAGGTGTGAGCGTAGCGAGCCCCGAACCATCACCCCGCCTTGTTCACGCGCATATACCATTCGACCAGCCGCCGCACCTGCCGCGAGCTGTAGCCGCGGGCCAGCATGCGTTTGACGAACTCGTTGTGCTTGGTCTCGGTGTCGCTGTCCTTCTTGGACTCGAAGCTGATGACCGGCAGCAGATCCTCGACCTGGGTGAACATCCGCTTCTCGATCACCGAGCGGATTTTCTCGTAAGCGGTCCAGGCCGGGTTCTTGCCCTCGTTCTGCGCGCGATAGCGCAGGGCGAATTTCACCACCTCGTTGCGGAAGTCCTTGGGGTTGGCGATGCCGGCCGGCTTTTCGATCTTCGAAAGCTCGTTGTCGAGGGAGCCACGGTCGAGCAATTGGCCGGTATCGGCGTCCTTGTAATCCTGGTCCTCGATCCAGGCGTCGGCATAGGCGATGTAGCGGTCGAACAGGTTCTGGCCGTATTCGCCATAGCTCTCGAGATAGGCCTTCTGGATTTCCTTGCCGATGAATTCGGCATAGCGCGGCGCCAGATCGGCCTTGATGAATTCGAGATATTTTTTCTCGGTCTCGTCGGCGAATTGCTCGCGCTTGATCGCCTGTTCCAGCACATACATCAGATGCACCGGGTCGGCGCCCACTTCGGCGACGTCGTAGTTGAAGGTCTCCGACAGTGTCTTGTAGGCGAAGCGGGTGGAGATGCCCGTCATGCCTTCATCGACGCCGGCCGCATCCTTGTATTCCTGCAGCGTCCTGGCCTTGGGGTCGGTGTCCTTCAGCTTCTCGCCGTCATAGACGCGCATCTTGGAGGTGAGATTGGAATTCTCGTGCTCCTTGAGCCGTGTCATGACGCAGAACTTGGCCAGCATTTCCAGCGTCTCGGGCGCGGCGGCGGATTTGCCCAACTCGCTCGAGGTCAGAAGCTTTTTGTAGATCGCCGTCTCTTCGGTGACGCGCAGGCAGTAGGGCACGGTGACGACGCAGATGCGGTCGAGGAATGCCTCGTTGTTCTTGTTGGCCTTGAACACCTGCCATTCGGCTTCGTTCGAATGCGCCAGGATTACGCCGCTGAAGGGGATCGGTCCCAGCGTCTCGGTGCCGATATAATTGCCTTCCTGCGTCGCCGTCAGCAGGGGGTGCAGCACCTTGATCGGTGCCTTGAACATTTCGACGAATTCCAGAAGGCCCTGGTTCGCATGGCACAGCCCGCCCGAGAAGGAATAGGCATCCGGATCGTCTTGGCTGAAATGTTCGAGTCTGCGGATATCGACCTTGCCCACCAGCGAGGAGATGTCCTGGTTGTTTTCGTCGCCCGGCTCGGTCTTGGCGATCGCATATTGGCGCAGCTTGGAGGGGTAGATGCGCGCCACTTCGAACTTCGAAATGTCGCCGCCGAATTCGTCCAGCCGTTTTACCGCCCAGGGGCTCATCACCCCACCGACGCGGTGCTTGTCGATTCCGTATTTCTCGGCCAGCAGATTGGCCAGTTCCGGCGAACGGAACAGACCGAGCGGGCTTTCGAACACCGGGCTGATCGTGTCGCCCGCCTTCAGCACATAGATCGGATGGGTTTCCATCAGATCCTTCAGCCGTTCGGCGAGCGAGGATTTGCCGCCGCCCACCGGCCCGAGCAGATACAGGATCTGCCGCTTCTCTTCGAGGCCCTGGGCGGCGTGTTTGAAATAGCTCACGATCCGCTCGATCGTGTCTTCCATGCCGTAGAACCCGTCGAAGGCACGATAGGTCTTGATGGTGCGGTTGAAGAAGAGGCGACTGAGGCGCGGGTTTTGCGCGGTATCGATCAGTTCCGGTTCGCCGATGGCCGCCACCATGCGTTCGGCCGGCGTGGCATAGAGCATCTTGTCGTCGCGCGCCGCGAGCAACCAGTCTCGCAGGCTCATGGTTTCGAAGCGCTCGCGCGCATAATCGCGGGTGAAGATATCGAAGACGTCAAGCGTGCTCATGTACCAGACTCCTTGTACGTCCTGCACGCCCACCACATGGAACCCCATGTGACCCTTCGCAGACATGACAAGACAGGTGCCGCTGCGTTCGCGGATACGATCTCACTTCCCCTCAAAACAAACCGTTAATCGACCTTTCCCGTTTCGTGTTCCGCACGCAGTTGCCCACTATCCGGCGCACAATTCCTCCGGCCGCGCAAACACGCGCGCGGTTGCTCCTCCCCGCAGGCTTTCCCTAAACATCATCGCCAGCCTTCTCTCTCCCCGCCCGCTATAGTCCGGCGGTCCCCAGGCACGGGCGACCTATGGGAAAAGTGTAATCGCGTTTTGAAATTTGCCAATAGGAGGCGGGTTAGATTTTGTGCATCACCTCTCGGTGATGCGCCGCAAATTTGTCCAATTGCCGCGGGTTTGCTGCCTTCCGCGCCAGTTGCACATATGCCGCATCTCGCGAATTGCGGCGCGCTACGCCTACCGTTGTCGGCGAGTGTGCAGCTGCAGGCGGGCATAAAGTCGTCCGAATCGCTGTTCCGTCCGATGCGCGGCGCACCGGTGAATTTGCCTGGCGCGATGGATTTGTACGGCGCATGTCCAAGCGATGGCATGCGCATGAAAATTGCGGGCCGCGATTTGCGCGGCCCCCCTTGCCGTCGCCGCCGGCTTCGGCAAAGCTTCGCATATGGACGAACTGGTCATCTCGGTCAGGGCCGCACGGCCTGAAGATGCTGCGGGAATCGCCCGCGTCTATATCGAACTCGTGGCACGACACCTATGCCGGTGTTCTGCCCGCGCAACTTTTGTGCGCGATGACGCCGAACGGGCAGACGTCCCGCTGGCAGGCGACCATCCGCGCGCGCACGCGCGAGCATGTTTTCGTCGCCGTGCATGAGGATTACGGCATTGTTGGCATGACGAGTTTCGGCTCTTCGCGCGATGGCGCGATCGGCTATGACGGCGAGATATTCACCCTCTATGTCGATCCGAGCTTCTACAATCGCGGTGTCGGACGCAGGCTTCTGAGCGCGGGCTTCGACGATATGCGCCGTCGGAACTACTCGTCCTGCATCGTCTGGGCGCATACGCGCAATCCGGCGCGCTTCTTCTATGAAGCCATGGGCGGGCGGTTGATCGCCGAACGCACGGTGCGAATGATGGGCGATGCGGTTCCCGAAACCGCTTTTGGCTGGCGCAAGCTCGCTCTGGCCGAACGCGCCGCGTCCTAATCGAGGTCGCGCGGTTTGATAAAGGCGCTGAGCGCGCCGCAACCCGGCGCGAGCTCGGTCCACGACGCGATATCGCAGTCGATAACGGCCAGCGTGCCGGTTGGGAATTTTCCGCCCATCTCGTCGCGCCTTGCGCGTTCTTCGGCATCGGCCTTCCGGGCCAACAGGGCAGCGGCGCAATCTTCGAGGCCCGGATTGTGGCCGACGATCATGGCCGTTTCGGCCGCGCCCGCAAGCGCTTGCACCGTTTTGAGGATCGTCTGCCGCGGGGCAAGATAGAGCGCGTCGGTGACCGTTACCTCCGGCTTTGCCTTCAGCGTTTCCGCCACCAGCGCCCAGGTTTCGCGCGTGCGCGCCGCGCCGGAACACAGCACATGGTCCGGCACAAGACCGGCCTTGCGCATGGCCTTGCCCATAGCGGGCGCATCGCGCCGGCCGCGCCCGGCCAGCGGGCGGGCATGATCGCCCTGGCCCTCATCGGGGGCGGCCTTGGCGTGGCGCAGGAGCAGCAGCCGTTTCATCGCGCTGGGCCCGCCGCGAAAGGGCAGGGCGAAGACGAACCACCAGCCATTGGGCGCGGCCGTCTGGAAATGTTCGAGCCCCAGGGTGAAATCCGGCTTCGAGGCCCGCGCGCGATAGGTGCCGAACAGCCGATCCCAGAGCGACAGGTTGAAGCCGTAATTGGTGTCCGTTTCCGCGCGCACCAGCGAATGGTGGATTCGGTGCATGTCCGGCGTTACGACGACCCAGCGCAGCATGTGCTCCAGCCCGGCCGGAAGTTTGAGATTGGCGTGGTTGAACATGGCCACGCCGTTGAGGATGGCCTCGAAGGCGACCACGGACGCCGCCGGGGCGCCCAGGAGTGCAACGAACCCCATCTTGATCCCCATCGACAATGCGATCTCGCCGGGATGGAAGCGTATGGCCGTCGTCACATCGACATCGCGGTCGGTGTGGTGGACGCGATGCAAACGCCACAGCACAGCAAAGCGATGCATGGCGACATGCTGCCCGTAGATGATGACATCCAGAACAACGAGGCTCGCGGCGAAGGCGGCCCAGGTGGGCGTGCCGGTCCAGTGGAACAGGCCGAACCCCGCCGCCTCCGCCCACAGCGCCGTGCCAACGGCCAGCAGCGGAAAAGCGAGCCGCAGCAGGGCGGTGTTGGCGGCGGTCAGCAGGAGATTGGTCGGCCAGCGGATGTGGCGCGGGAAGTTCCGCCGCCGCGCTGGCCAGATCGCCTCGGCGGCCAGAAGGGCGGCCAGCGCCGCCGCAAAGATCGCGAAGCGCACAAGCGCCTCGGCGGGAAGGAAGACGCCGCCCAGATTCACGCGGTCTGGTAGCGGGCGCGCGCGCCGCGCTCCAGCGCCGCGACGATGAGCTTCTCGAGCCCCAGCGAATGGCGCAGCAATTCCAGCACGCGGATTTCCTCGAGGCGCACCTTGGCATCGGTCAGTGCCATTTCGAGCGCCAGAAGATAGGCCGTCTCGCGCAGATGGTCGGGCAGCGTCACCTTGACGAGGCCGAGCACTGCGTTGAGGCCGTCATCGTCCTGCAGGATGTCGCGGCATTCCTGCGCCACCGGGATCAGGCGCTCGGGGTCGAAATCGGCGAAGACGGGCAGGGTGCGGACGCGGCGGCCGATTGCTTCCAGCTCGGAATCGCTCATCGCCCCGTCCGAGGCCGAGACCACGACCATGACATAGATGAGGGCGGCGTGATGGCTGATGGCACTCATGATGGATCCTGAACTGTCTTCGAAATGGCCGTCCGGCCTTGGGTAATCGGCGATTCCCGCGACCTTATTCGGCTTGACCGGGACCGGCAAGGCAGGCCAATGCTTGCGCGCGCGGAGCGTTCCACGCAAGGAAACTACAGGGGTCTGGGCGGGCAATGGCGACACACAAGAAACCGGGCAATTGGCGCACGCGCACCAAGGCGGTCCGCGGTGGTCAGCTCCGTTCGCCCTTCCAGGAGACCTCCGAGGGCCTCTACCTCACCAGCGGCTATGCCTATGAAGGCCCGGCAGAGGCCGAGGCGCGTTTCAAGGGCGCACCCGGCTTTCACCTATACGCGCTACGGCAATCCGACGATCCAGATGTTCGAGGACCGGATGGCCGCGCTCGAAGGCGCGCCTTGCGCCCGCGCCACCGCTTCGGGCATGGCCGCCGTCTCCGCCGCCTTCATGTGCGCCCTCAAATCCGGCGACCATGTGGTCGGCGCCAAGGCCATGTTCGGCGCCTGCCGCTATGTGATGGAAGAGGTTCTGGGCCGCTTCGGCATCGCCTCGACCCTGGTCGACGGCACCGACCCGGATGCCTGGCGCGCAGCCATGCGCCCCACGACCAAATTCCTGTTCCTGGAGACGCCGGCCAACCCGACGCTGTCCATCGTCGATCTCAAGGCGGTGGCCGAGATCGCCCATGCCGGTGGCGCCCGCCTGATCGTCGACAATGCCTTCGCCAGCCCCGCCTTGCAGCGGCCGATGGAATTCGGCGCCGACATCGTCATTCACTCGACCACCAAATATGTGGACGGGCAGGGCCGCTGCCTCGGCGGCATGATTCTTTGCCAGGAAGATTTCCTGAACGATCACCTGCAGACCTATCTGCGCAACACCGGCCCGTCGATCAGCCCCTTCAATGCCTGGGTGCACCTGAAGAGCCTGGAAACGCTGGATTTGCGCATGCGCGCCCATTGCGAAAACGCGCTCGAGGTTGCGAACTTCCTGGCCGAACAGAAGAAGGTGACGCGGGTTCTCTATCCTTTCCGGCCCGATCACCCGCAGCACAATCTCGCCCGTGCGCAGATGTCGGGCGGCGGCGGCGTCGTCACCTTCGAGATCGAGGGTGGCAAGGAGGCCGCGTTCCGCTTCGGCAATGCGCTGGGGCTGATCGACATCTCCAACAATCTGGGCGATGCGAAGAGCCTTCTGACCCATCCGGCCACCACCACGCACCAGCGCCTGACGCCCGATGCGCGCGCCGATCTCGGTATCTCCGAAGGCATGCTGCGCTTGTCGGTGGGCCTCGAAGACACTGCCGATCTCTTTGAGGATCTGGCCGCGGCGTTGAAGGTGGCGTAGGGCGCGGACACAGCTCTGCGAATTTCGCGCTGCTGTGGATCGGCCTGCGCGTGTCAGAGTGGGGCCGGCATCATCAGGAGCCCCCATGTCCGAGCATCACGCCGCCATCCGCTGGACCCGCCAAAGCGCCGATTTCACCTATGACAGCTACAACCGCGCCCACGAGATGGTGTTCAAGGGCGGGGAGATCGTGGTGCCGGCCTCGTCCGCGCCGGCCTTCCTCGGCAATGCCGAGCGGGTCGATCCGGAGGAAGCTTTCGTTGCGTCACTGTCGAGCTGCCATATGCTCACCTTCCTCGCCATCTGCGCCAGAAAGCGGCTGACCGTCGAAACTTACGAAGACAAGGCTGTGGGCTATCTGGAGAAAAGCGAGACCGGAAAGCTTTGGATGGCCCGCGTAGTCTTGAACCCGCGCATCCGCTTCGGTGCAGATTGTTCTATAGATGCGGGTATTATTGCCCATATCCATCATGATGCGCATGAACATTGCTTCATTGCCAATTCCGTGAAGACGGATGTTTCGGTGGCTCTGCCGGAATAGCACCTCGGGTTAACTGAGTTCATCTGCCACGCTTGCATCGGCGCGCTCCGGCGCGATAGTTGAGGCATGCGTGAACGCACCTCACATCTTTCCACCCGCCGCGCCCGCTTCGCCTATGAGTGCGAAACCCGCGGTATCAGGGTTTCGGTCACCCCGGCCTTCGTCGAGGACCAGTCCGATCCGGAGGAGGGCGACTATCTGTGGTCCTATGCCGTGACCATCGAAAATCACGGCACCGAAACGGTCCAGCTGCTATCGCGCTACTGGCATATCACCGATGGGATTGGCCGCATTCAGGAAGTCCATGGATCCGGTGTGGTCGGCGCCCAGCCGATGCTCGAACCGGGTCAGATCTTCGAATATACGAGCGGCTGCCCGCTGCCGACGCCGTCTGGGGCCATGGCCGGCTATTATCAGATGCGCGCCAGCTCGGGGGAGGCCTTCGAGGTCGAAATTCCCGGCTTCCTGCTCGAAAGCCCCTACGAAAACAGGCAGATTCACTAAGAGCTGGCCGCCGGCGCGCGACGCAGCCATGCGCGGCCCACGCGGTGCCCATGGTTGATCCGGCCCCCCCGCCCGGGCGTACAATGCGTGTCTGTCGCATTTCACCCGGTGAGACCGTTCATGTCCCAAGTCCCCAAGCCCGGCACCAGGCTGGCGTCCGCTCCGTCCTCTCAGCGCCCCAGCCGCGACGAGGCCGAAGGGGCGATCCGCACGCTGCTTCTCTGGGCCGGTGACGATCCCGATCGCGAAGGTCTGGCCGATACGCCGGCCCGTGTTGCGCGCGCCTTCGAAGACTGGTTCTCCGGCTACAAGGACGACCCGCAGGAATATCTCCAGCGCACCTTCGAGGAAGTCGAAGGCTATGACGAGATGATCGTCCTCAAGGACATCCGTTTCGAATCCCATTGCGAGCATCATCTGGCGCCGATCATCGGCCGCGCCCATATCGGCTATCTGCCCAACAACAAGGTCGTCGGCATCTCCAAGCTGGCCCGCGTGGTGGAAGCCTATGCCCGCCGCTTGCAGGTGCAGGAGAAGATGAACGCGCAGATCGCCAATTGCATTCAGTCGGTTCTGGAGCCCAAGGGCGTCGCGGTTGTCATCGAGGCGACGCATCAATGCATGACCACGCGCGGCGTGCACAAGCCGGGCGTCTCCATGGTGACCTCGACCATGCTGGGCGATTTCCGCAAGAACCCGCTGACGCGGCGCGAATTCCTCAGCGTGATCGGCAATCCGGCCTCCAGCCTGGAAGGCTGATCCATGTCCGCCGCGCTGGAGACGATCAAGCAGCTCATCGCTTTCGATACCACGAGCCGCGAACCCAACCTTTCGCTCATCGGCTTCGTGCAGGAGCATCTCGAAGAGGCCGGCGCGCGCTGCCGCCTCACCTATGACGCCGCAAAGAACAAGGCCAATCTCTTCGCCAGTTTCGGGCCGGACGAAGACGGTGGCATCGTCCTCTCGGGCCATACCGATGTCGTGCCGGTGGATGGGCAGGACTGGTCCTCCGATCCCTTCAAGGCGCAGGTGCGTGACGGCATGCTCTACGGCCGCGGCAGCGCCGACATGAAGGGCTTCATCGGCACCGCGCTATCGCTGGCCGGCACCATCGCCACGACAAAGCTCGCCAGACCCCTGCACTTCGCCTTCTCCTATGACGAGGAAGTCGGCTGCATCGGCGTGCGCGGACTACTGGCCGATCTGGCCGGCGCCGGAATCAAGCCGGACCTCGCGATCATCGGCGAGCCGACGCTGATGCATGTGGTCGGCGCACACAAGGCGGGCGCAGTCCTTCACACGCGCTGTCATGGCCGGGAAGGCCATTCCAGCAAGCCCCATCTCGGCGCCAATGCCGTGATGATGGCCGGCGAATTCATCGCCTATCTGCAAGCGCTGGGCGAAGAGCTGAAGGACGATCGCGATCCGCGCTTCGATCCGCCCTATACGACGCTGCAAGCCAACATGATCGCGGGCGGCACGGCCGTGAATGTGCTGGCACGCGAATGCAAGCTGACCTGGGAATATCGCGCGCTGCCCGATCGCGACACGGACGCGCTGGTGCGGCGCATCGCGAACCATGTTGAAACCGAAATCCTGCCCAAATACAAGGCGGGCTGGCCCGATGCCCGTTTCGAGACCAAGGTGCATGCCTCCTATCCCGGTCTCACCTTCCATGACAACTCGCCGGCCGTGGCGCTGGCGCAGGATCTGAGCGGCGCCAATTCCATCGAGGCCGTGTCCTACGGCACCGAAGCGGGGTTGTTCCAGGATGCGGGTATATCCGCAGTTGTTTGCGGCCCAGGCTCCATCGATCAGGCGCACAAGGCTGATGAGTTCGTGGCCCTCAGCGAACTTGAAGCCTGCGAAAAATTCCTGCGCAAGGTGATTGCCAAAGCGGCGGCGTAGCTATTTCCGCTTGAACACCGGCGCGCGCTTCTCGCGAAAGGCCCTCAGCGCTTCGGCGTGATCTTCGCTGGCAACCAGCGTGGCCAGTTCTTCGCGCGTTTTCTCGGCGGCCTCTTCGCGGGTGAGATCCGGCGCCCGCGCCGCCATGCGCTTGCTGGCTTCCACGGAAAGTGGGGCGCGGGTCGCAATGCGTGTCGCCAGCGTCTCCGCCTCGGCCAGCAGGATGTCCGGCTCGTAGATCGCGGTAGCGAGACCGAAGCGTTCGGCGGCTTCGGCATCCTGGGGCAGGCCGGTCAGCAGCATGTGCTTGGCGCGGGCCACACCGATCAGACGCGGCAATCGCCACACGCTCGCCATCAGCCCCACATTCACACCGGCGCAGACGAAGCTTGCCTGGGTCGAGGCGATGCGAAGGTCGCAACACAGCGCCAGCTCCAGCCCGCCGCCAAGGCAGAAGCCGTTCACCGCCGCGATGGTGGGAAAGCGCAAGCTCTCGACGCGATCGAGAAGCCCCGCGAATTCGGCAAGCTGCGCCTTACGGGCTTCCAGCCCGTCAGCCTGCGCGGCTTCCTGTTCCTTGAGGTCGTCGCCGCTGCAGAAGGCCCGACCTGTGCCCGTGATTACCAGCGCGCGAATATCACCTTGCGCTTCGACGGCATCGAGATGGGCGTGAAATGCCGCCCGCGCCGCGCGCCCCAGCGCGTTGGCCGGAGGATTGTCGATACGGATCACGCCGGCATGAGCCCCAAGCTTTTCGAACTGGGTCATCTCAGCCCACCTTCAATCCGCGCCCTTCGAGCAGGGCTTCTACGTTGGGATCGCGCCCGCGGAACTTGCGATAGCTGTGCGCATAGTCGCGCGTGCCGCCGGTCGAATAGATATTGTCGTAGAGCTTCTTCGCGGTGGCCGCGTCGAAGGCATCGCCCGCCTCCTTGAAGGCCTTGAAGCCGTCGGCATCGAGAACCTCGGCCCACAGATAGCTGTAATAGCCCGCGGCATAGCCATCGCCGGCGAAGATGTGCAGGAAATGCGCCGGCCGGTGGCGCATGGCGATTTCCGCGGGCATGCCGATTTTTTCGGCAGAGGCTTTTTCGAAGACGCCGGCATCGATTTCTTCGGCGGTTTCGATCTCGTGGAAATCCATGTCTACGAAGGCCGAGCTTAGGAATTCGACCGTCGTAAAGCCCTGGTTGAAATTGCGCGCTGCGATCAGCTTGTCCAGCAGCGCCTTGGGCATGGGCTCGCCGGTCTTGGCATGAACGGCGAAGCGTTCCAGCACTGCCGGCTCCTCCAGCCAATGCTCAAAGATCTGCGACGGCAGCTCGACGAAGTCCTGCGCCACATTGGTGCCCGACAGACGCGGAAAGCGTACCTTGGAGAGCATGCCGTGCAGCGCGTGGCCGAATTCGTGGAACAGCGTCTGGGCCTCGTCGAAGCTCAGGAGCGCGGGCTTGCCGGAAGCGGGCTTGGGGAAATTGCAATTGTTGATGATGAGCGGCGGGATGGCCTCGTCGATATTCTCCTGATCGCGGAAGCTCGACATCCAGGCCCCGCCGCGCTTGGAGCTGCGCGCATAATAATCGCCATAGAACAGGGCGACATGTTCACCGCCCTTCGTCACCTCCCACACACGCACGTCCGGGTGATAGACGGGCACATCTGTGCGCTCTGCAAACTCAAGCCCGAACAGTCGCGTCGCTGTGTAGAACGCGGCCTCGATCATCCTGTCGAGCTGGAAATAGGGCATGATCTCGCTTTCATCGAGATCGTAGCGTGCTTTTCTGAGCTTCTCCGCGTAGTAGCGCCAGTCCCAGGCGGCGAGCGCGAAATTGCCGCCTTCTTCGGTGATGAGATCCTGCAGCGCCGCGCGTTCCTCCATCGCCCGCGCCTTGGCCGGTGCCCAGACTTTTTCCAACAGCGCTCGCGCTGTCTCGGGCGTCTTGGCCATGGTGTCGGCGAGGCGGTATTCGGCAAAGCTCTTGTAACCGAGCAGATGGGCTTCCTCGACGCGTGCTTTTACAATCTCGGCGATCAGCGCCTTGTTGTCATGCGCGCCGCCCATGTCGCCGCGTCCGGCCCAGGCCTTGTAGAGCTTTTCGCGCACGTCACGATTGTCGGCGAAGGTCAGGATCGGTTCGGCGCTGGAGCGCGAGGTCGTGGCGCCATAGGGCGCATCGAGGCCGCGTTCTTTCGCGGTTTCGGCCGCCGCTGCGCGCGCGAACTCCGGCAGCCCGGCCACATCGCCTTCGGAGAGCGGCAGCACGGTCTCCTGTTCGTCGGCCAGCACGTTCTGACCGAATTCCGTGCCGAGGCTGGCAAGCCGCTCGGTCAGCGCGGCATAGCGTGTCTTGTCTTCGGCGCCCAGTTGCGCGCCGGCGCGCACAAAATCCAGGTGATAGCGCTCGAGCACCCGCAACTCTTCGGCGTCGAGGCCCAGCGCCCCGCGCCCCCGATAGAGCGCATCGATGCGTGCGAACAGCTCGCCATTGAGCGTGATGGCATTCCAGTGCTGTGCCAGCCTGGGTGCCAATTCCAATTCGATGGCCTGCAACGCGTCATTGGTGTGGGAGCTGGCGAGATTGTGGAACACATGTTCGATGCGCGTGAGCGCCCGCCCGCTCTGCTCCATGGCCACGACGGTGTTGGCGAAGCTGGGGGCCTCAGGATTGGCGGCGATGGCACGGATTTCGCCGGCATGTTCGGTCAGCGCGCGCGCATAGGCCGGGGCGAAATGCTCCGCTTTGATCCGGTCCAGCGGCGGGGCTGCGAAGGGGGCGGTCCATATCTCGGTTAAAGGATCGTTCATAGTTCGGATTCCATGTGTCGTGGCTTGGGCTTAGCGCACGGCCTAGGCGCCGCCCAGTCGCCGCTATCGGTAAAATTTAAGGGAACCTTAGCACCGGCGCTTTACCCTCGCGAAGTCCACAGCCACGGGTCGAGGACGTCATGCGTCCGCAGTCTGATCGCCAATTTGCTCTTGCGCCCCTTCTGCAGCGCGCCACGGCGCTCGCGGGGCGCCTGCGTGCGTGCTGGCGGGACCGGCGCGGTAATGTGGCCATGATCTTTGCGCTTACGCTGGTGCCGATGGCCGTGGCGGCCGGCGCCGGCGTCGATTTCGCCCGTGCACTGGCAGTCCGGTCGGAGATGGCGACTGCGCTCGATGCGGCAGGGCTGGCCCTCGGCGCGGCCCAAGGCAAGAGCCCGAGCCAGCTTCAGGCCCTGGCTCAAAGCTACTTCAACGCCAACTTCACCGACACGAATTATGGCACGCCGACTTTCACGGCGTTGCAAGGCACGGATAACGTCAAGCTCACGGCGTCCATCAACATGCCGACGACACTGATGAACGTTGTCGGCATCAAGGAGATTCCGGTTTCCTTCTCCTCCACGGTTGTGTGGGGGCAGACCAAGCTGTGGGTGGCGCTGGTGCTCGACAATACGGGCTCGATGGCGGAAACCGATTCAAGCGGTACCAGCAAGATGGACGCCCTGAAATCGGCCGGCCACCAGCTCCTCAGCATGCTACAGGGCGCCTCCGCCAATCCCGGCGACGTGAAGGTTTCGGTCGTGCCCTTCAACAAGGACGTCAATATCGGCAATAGCTGGGGCAGCGCGATCGACAACCAGCTCTGGATCGATTGGACCGATTGGGACGCCGCGAACGGCACGCTCAATTGCGGCTATGGCGGCGGGCATGGCGGCGATAGCGGCGGCGCCTATGGCTATTTCAACCATGGCAACCACAACAACCACGGTCAGGGCTGCACCGTCACCGTCGATCACACCCTCTGGAACGGCTGCATCACCGATCGCACGCAGGATTACGACACGCTGGTCACCTCACCGGACCCGACTGTCCCCGCGACATTGTTCCCTGCGGAACAATTCTATGCTTGCCCGACCCAGCTGATGGGGCTCAGCGACGACTGGACCGCGCTCGGCAACAAGATCGACGCTATGTATCCGACGGGCAATACAAACCAGACCATCGGATTTGTTTGGGGCTGGCAAACGCTGACCGACGGCGACCCGATGAATGCCGGCACGCTGCCGGATGGGACGCAGCGTATCATCATCCTGCTCAGTGACGGCCTCAACACGCAGAATCGCTGGACCTCCTCGCCATCGGCCATCAATGCGCGCGAAGAGGCAGCTTGCGACAATGCCAAGGCCGACGGCGTCATCGTCTACACCGTCTTCGTCGATCTCAACGGCACCTCGGGCAATTCGGCGCCGCTACAATATTGCGCCTCGGATTCGTCCAAATATTTCGACCTGACGACCTCCGGCCAGATCGTGACCGCCTTCAAGACCATCGGTCAGCAAATCACCAATCTGCGCGTGGCGAAGTAGCGGCGCGGTCGCACCGTCCATTCTCGGGGCGGCCTAGCGGATCTGCCAGGCGATGGTCACCTGCGCGGAAACGGTCTCTTCGCCAGCCGCCACCGGCACGGCTTCGGCGGATTTGCGTAGCGCCATCATCGCCATGGGGCGCGGTCCTTCTCCGCCACGTTCGTCGATGGACTGGATCGGTCCGAGCGTGACGCCGGCGGCGCGGGCATAGGCCTGCGCCTTCTCGGTCGCATCCTTCACCGCCTCTTCGCGCGCCTTGGCCAGCAGCGGCTTGGGATCGGCGATGGCGAAGCCGACATTGTTGATCTGGTTGGCGCTGGCGCCCACCAGCGCATCGAGCGCCGCCCCCAGTTTCTTCATATCGTCGAGCTTGACGCGCACCGTATTGGCGACGCGGTAGCCGGTGATGTGGCGCGGCTCTTTGGAGTTGTAGGCGGGATATTGCGGTGAGACCGAGAAGTCCGAGGTCTGGACGTTCCGGTCCTTGATGCCGAGCTGCTTCAGCGCCGCGAACAGGGTGCGCATCTGGGCGCTGTTGTCGCTGAGTGCCGCCGCCGCCGTCTTGGCCTCGCTGACGACGCCGGCGGAGAGTTGCGCCTCGTCGGGCACAGCCGCGGCCTGGCCCTGGCCGCTCATCGTGATCAGGCGCATCGGCGGGGTATCGCCCGCGGCGCGGGCGGGCAGAGCGAAGAGCGCAGCGGCCAGAAGGCCGGCGGCGATTCCCACCGGATGCAGGGCCCGGTTCAGGATAAGGCGGGTCATGGCAAATCTTCCCTGGAACGCACGGCCAGATTGACGCGCGCCCAAGGCGAAACTTGGGCAAACCCACAAGAGAAATGCCGGCCCGGAACAGAAAAGAGAGCAAAAACATTCTTACGCCTGCGATTTCCTGTTAGAACCCGGCCACGCTGGAAGGGCCTGTAGCTCAGTTGGTTAGAGCTGACCGCTCATAACGGTCTGGTCGCAGGTTCGAGTCCTGCCGGGCCCACCAGTCCTTTACAAAACTGGGCACCAGTGACGGCGGCAGCGGTTTGTCCGCCGTGAGCTGGTGCGCAAGGACCGATTTCGGGCCGGAGATGTGGATCGTGTCGGCGCGCCACAACGCTCGCACTGGGCGATGCCCGTAAGCAGGATGTCACTCTTTGTGATCCGAGGTGGGGTCACCCATGGGTGGCGTTTCTTGAGCTGGGCCTGGGCTGTGTGGAACAGATCGTCTTCGACGAGACGCGGAACCTCGATGGCGATCCAGTCTTCCCTTGCCTTGGGCTTGCCGGTGCGGCTGGCCGGCGCATCGCCAACCACTTTGACATTGGACTGCGTGACTGCGTCCGTGATCTGTCCGTTCACCGCCGTGGGAATTGCCATGTGCCATCTCCTTTCATCGCGCACCTGCCGTTGATCCGGTTAAACGGTGCATGAACAAGAGACGTGGCGAGGCGTCGACTGTGAACGGAAGGCGGTATCTTAGTTCGCGCCGTCGTGCAGTTTGGCAAGCAGCGTCAGGAGTTGTGTCCGCTCGCGCGGGTTCAGCTTTCGCAGCATGCGCGTTTCATGGGCGGCAACGCGTGTCTTCCATTCCCCCATTGCCGTCTTTGCCTTGGCGGTGAGACGCAGGTTCTGGATGCGGCGGTCGCGCGCATCCGGCGCGCGCTGAAGCAATCCGCGCGTTTCCAGCCCGGCCACCAACGGCACGATATTGGCCTTCTTGATCGAAAGCCGCGCGCACAGCTCAGTCTGCGAGATGTCCGGGTTCTCGCCCACCAGCACCAGAAGCGCGAACTGGGCCGGCCGCAGGGAAACTTCGGCAAGCGCGTCGACCAGATCGTTCATCATCGCCGTGCTGGCGAGGCGAAGCTGGAAACCGGCGAGCCGGTCGAGGTCGGAGCTGGTGGAAGACGTCTCGGCGCCTGCGGAAGCGGTGGAATTGGCCATGGAAGGCAGTCTTCGCGGCGCAATCGAATTTTGTCAAATGCGCGCCCGGTCTCACAAATGGCGATGTGAGCCTTATGCCACCATGGGATGGCGTTTGCGGAAGGCGCGTGGGGACTGGCCCACATTGCGCGTGAAGACGCGACTGAAATAGGCCGGATCGTCATAACCGAGTTCATAGGCGGTCTCGGCGATCGTCACATTGGAATAGAGCAGCATGCGGCGCGCTTCGAGCAGGCGGCGTTCCTGTACCAACCGGGCCGGCGGCTGTTCGGCCACTTTGAGGCAGGCCGCCCGAAGCCGCGAAGGGCTCACGCCCAGCATCTGCGCATACGCGTCGAGCGGCAGGTTGCGGCGGAATTGCTGTTCGACCGCGGCGCGGAAGCGGGCCACGATCTCGGCATGCGGGCCGGGGGCGATCTGGCTGCGCCCGCGCGCGCTCTGCATCAGCCGCATCGCTTCGACCAGCACGGCCTGCAGATGCGCTTCCACCGCCGCGGCATGGCCGGGCGCGGTCCAGTTGAGTTCGCGCGCAAGGCGCCCCAGCTCGAATTCGAACAGCGCCATCTCGGCGCCGCCTTCGGCGAATTCGAAGCGGTCCGGCTCCTCGAATAGGGCCCGGAAACCGGCCTCGCGGGCGAACATGTCGTCCAGATAGGTGTCAGAGAGCGTCAGCACCCAGCCCGCGCTTTCCGGCGCCCAGTGGAAGGCATGGATGGTGCGCGCCGGGATCGCCAGCAGAACCGGTGCGCGATAGGCGATCCGGCCGCGTTCCACCAGCATTTCCCCGCCGCCTTCGCGGATGAAGAAGATGTGGCTCAGATTGGCATGGGCGTGGGGGCGGATATTCCAGTCGTTCGGGCGGCTTCGGGCGTCCAAAGTCTCCAAATGTAGGAAGTGCCCACGCTCGGCCCGCGGCGGCTCGCCATAGAGGAAAAAGCTTGTAACGACTGATTCTTGCTGCCTGTCCATGGTCCGATCCAGGGGTGTTCATCCATGGGGGGATACGTTAGAAAAGTCCAAATTTCTAGCAAGTTCATCCATCGCGCCGCCGGGCTTTTTACGGTCATCTCCGCCTCAGGCGGGCCGGTGACCGGCTCCGGGCCCGCGGTTTCGTTACAATAATGAGAGATGGAGGCGAACATGCGCACCCAGGTGGTGATTGTCGGCGGCGGGCCGTCTGGGCTGCTGCTTGCCCAGCTTCTCCACGGAGCCGGGATCGACAGCCTGGTGCTGGAGCGCAAGAGCCGGGCCTATGTCGAGAGCCGTATCCGCGCTGGCGTGTTGGAACAGGTGACCGTCGACCTGCTCGACCGGGCCGGGGTCGGTGGGCGCATGCATCGCGAAGGCCTGCCGCATGACGGCTTCAATATCGCCGTCGATGGAGAGCTCTTCCGCATCGACCTTCACGGGCTGACCGGCGGATCGCGCGTCATGGTCTATGGCCAGACCGAGCTGACCAGGGATCTCAACGACGCCATTGCCGCCCGCGACGGCCGCATCGTCTTCGAGGCCGAGGATGTGGCGCTGCACGACATCGAGACCAGGCCTTATGTGACCTGGCGCAAGGACGGCGTGGAGCAGCGCGCCGATTGCGACTTCATCGCCGGTTGCGACGGCTATCACGGCGTCAGCCGCGCGGCGATCCCGGCCAGCATCCTCAGGGAATATGAGAAGGTCTATCCGTTCGGCTGGCTCGGCATCCTGGCCGATGTGCCGCCCTGCAATCACGAACTGATCTATTCCAATCACGAGCGCGGCTTTGCCTTGGCCAGCATGCGCTCGCAGACCCGCAGCCGCTATTACATCCAGTGCCCGATCGACGAGAAGATCGAGGCATGGCCCGACGAGCGGCTGTGGGACGAACTGGCCATCCGCCTCGGGCCCGAGGCCGAAGCCCATATGGCGCGCGGGGCCGCGCTCGAGAAATCCATCGCGCCCTTGCGCAGTTTCGTCGCCGAGCCGATGCGCCACGGCAAATTGTTTCTGGCCGGAGACGCCGCCCACATTGTGCCGCCGACCGGCGCCAAGGGCCTGAACCTTGCTGCCAGCGACATCCATTTCCTCTCAGAGGGATTCATTGCCCATTATCGCGATGGGCAGGACGACGGCCTCGAAAACTATTCGCAAAAGGCGCTGGCGCGGGTCTGGAAAGCCGAACGCTTTTCTTGGTATCTGACCAGCCTGACGCATCGCTTTCCGGATGTGCCGCCGATCGAGCGCAAGCTGCAGATCGCCGAACTCGACTATATTCGCCAGTCGCAGCCCGCTCAGCGTGTGGTTGCGGAGAACTATGTGGGCTTGCCCCTTTGATTTGAGAAACGAGGCCCGGAAGACGGAGTACAGATGATGACAAAGCAAAACGCCTATGACGACATTCCGGGCACGGTCGTGTTCGACGCCCAGCGCGCGCGCAAGGGCTATCACCTCAACCAGTTCCTCTACTCGTTGATGACGGCCGAGAACCGCAAGGCGTTTCTGGCCGACGAGCACGCATATCTGAAGAAATTTCCGATGCTGGAGGAACAGCGTCAGGCGGTGATGAAGCGCGACTGGAACACGCTGCTCGAACTCGGCGGCGTCTCCTATGCGCTCGCCAAGTTGGCCTTCACCGACCAACATTCCTATCAGTACATGGCCGCCGAAATGACCGGCATGACCCAGCAGGAATATCTCGACATGATGCTGGCCGGCGGCCGCTCGATCGAGGGCTGGCGGTCCAAGAAAGAAAGAGGAGAAGCCTGATGGCCAGGATTATCGCAGGGGTCGGAACCTCGCACACGCCCGCCATCGGCGCGGCCATCGACAACGGCAAGACCAACGAGCCTTACTGGGTTCCATTGTTCGAGGGTTATGAGCCGGCCAGGAAATGGATGGACGAGGTCAAGCCCGATGTCGTGATCATGGTCTACAACGATCACGTCAACGCCTTCGACTTCAAGATCATCCCGACCTTCGCCATCGGTTGTGCCGACGAATTCCCGATCGCCGATGAAGGCTGGGGCGCCCGCCCCGTGCCCGTGGTGAAAGGCTATCCCGAATTCGCTTCGCACCTCATTCAGGAACTGGTACTCGACGAGTTCGACATGACCATCGTCAACGAGATGCAGGTCGATCACGGGCTGACGACGCCAATGTCGCTCCTGTTCGGATCGCCAAAGGAATGGCCGTGCCGCGTCATCCCGCTTGCGGTCAATGTCGTGCAGTATCCGGCGCCCTCCGGCCATCGCTGCTACGAACTCGGCAAGGCCATCAAAAAGGCGGTCGAGAGCTGGGACGAGGATCTGAACGTCGTCATCTTCGGCACCGGCGGCATGTCGCACCAGATCCAGAACAAGCGCGCGGGCCTGATCAACAAGGAATTCGACACGAACTTCCTCGACGGCCTGACCAAGGATCCCGAGGGGCTGGTCAAGATTCCGGCGCTCGAATATCTGCGCGAGGCCGGCAATGAGGCCATCGAGCTGGTGATGTGGCTGACCATGCGTGGTGCGCTTGGCAAGGATGTGGAAGAGGTCTACCGCTTCTATCATGTGCCGGCATCGTCCACCGGGGTCGGCAATATCATTATTGAGACCAAGGAATTCCACGAGCAGCGTAAGGGGAAGGTCGCGGCATGAAGATCTGTATGGCAGGCCAGGGTGCCTTCGGCATCAAGCATCTCGAAGCGATCAAGAACATTCCCGGCATCGAAGTGGTAACGCTGGCCGGCGGCAGCCCGGACACCACCAAGGAGGTGGCCGAGCGTTTCGGCATTCCGCATTGGAGTACCGATCTGGGCGAATGCCTTGCCCAGCCCGGCGTCGAGGCGGCGATCCTGACCACGCCGACCCAGATGCATGCCGATCAGGGCGTCCAGTGCATGGAGGCCGGCAAGCATGTGATGATCGAGATTCCGATGGCCGACAATCTCGCCGACTCCAAGCGTCTGGTCGATATGCAGAAGAAGACCGGCCTTGTCGCCATGGCCGGTCACACCCGCCGCTTCAATCCCAGCCATCAATGGGTTCACAAGAAGATCAAGGCGGGCGAGCTCAACATCCAGCAGATGGATGTGCAGACCTATTTCTTCCGCCGCAAGAACATGAATGCGCTGGGCAAGCCGCGCAGCTGGACTGATCACCTGCTCTGGCATCATGCCTGCCACACGGTCGATCTCTTCGCCTATCAGACCGGACAGAAGGTGAAAATCGCGCGCGCCGTGCAGGGCCCGATCCATCCCGAACTTGGCATCGCCATGGACATGTCGATCCAGCTCAAGACGGAAAATGGCGCTATCTGCACGCTGTCGCTGTCTTTCAACAATGATGGCCCGCTCGGCACCTTCTTCCGCTATATCTGCGACAACGGCACCTATATCGCCCGTTACGATGATCTGGTGGATGGCAAGGAAAACAAGATCGACGTCACCAAGGTCGATGTCTCGATGAACGGTATCGAACTTGCAGGACCGCGAATTCTTCGCTGCCATCAAGGAAGGGCGCGAGCCAAACGCCAGCGTCGCCCAGTGCCTGCCGGCTATGCAGACGCTGGATACCCTCGAACAGGATTTGAACAAGCAGGGGGCCTGATGCATAAGCGCAAGATCGGCCCGTTCGAGGTTTCCGCCATCGGGCTTGGCTGCATGAATCTCAGCCATGCCTACGGCGCACCGCCCGAACCGGCGGTGGCCGCCGGCCTTTTGTTGCAGGCGCTGGAGCTCGGCTACACCTTCTTCGATACCGCGGCGCTCTATGGCTTCGGTGCGAACGAGACGCTGGTCGGCAATGCGCTGAAGGACCGGCGCTCGGAATTCGTGCTCGCCAGCAAATGCGGCATGCAGGGCGTGGACGGAAAGCGCGTCATCGATGGCCGGCCCGAAACCATCAAGCAGACCTGCGAGGACAGTCTCAAGCGCCTGCAGACCGATGTGATCGACCTTTATTACCTGCATCGCTGGGACAAGAAGGTGCCGATCGAAGACAGCGTCGGTGCGCTCGCCGATCTGGTGAAGGCTGGCAAGATCAAGACCATCGGCCTGTCAGAGGTTTCGTCGGCCACGGTCCGCAAGGCGCATGCGGTCCATCCCATCACGGCAGTGCAGACCGAATACTCGCTGTGGACGCGCAATCCCGAATATGGCGTGCTTGAAATTTGCCGCGAACTGGGCATCGGCTTCGTCGCCTTCAGCCCGGTGGCCCGCGGCTTCCTCTGCGGCGGCGTGCGCGATGTGGAGAAACTGGTGCCACGGGATTTGCGTCGCAACATGCCGCGCTTCCAGCCGCCCAATTTGGAGGCGAATCTGGAGCTGCTGGACGGCTTTGCCGCGCTGGCCCGCGAGGCCGATTGCACCATGGCGCAGTTGGCGCTGGCCTGGGTGCTGGCGCAAGGCGACGACATCGTGCCGATCCCCGGCACCGCCAATGGACAGCATATGGCGGAGAATGCCGCCGCTGGCGATCTCATGGTCAGCGCGGATGTGCTGGCCCGCGCCGGTGCGCTGATCAATGCCGACACGGTCCACGGGCCGCGTTACAATGCGGCGACCCAGGCCGAAATCGATACCGAGGAGAGACCCGCATGAGCGTGGTGGTTCAGAACATCAAGCGCGTCGACGAGGCGATCGTCAAAGGCTTCGCAGGGATCGGCGTCGCCACTGTGCACGAAGCGCAGGGCCGCAAGGGGTTGCTCGCGCCAAATATCCGCCCGATCTATCCGCGCGCGCGCATCGCCGGCACGGCCGTCACCGTTGAGGTCGCGCCCTGTGACAACTGGATGCTCCATGTCGCGGTCGAGCAATGCAAGGCGGGCGACATCCTCGTCGTCGCGACGACCTCCTATTCCGATGCCGGCTATTTCGGTGACCTTCTGGGCTGTTCGCTTCAGGCCCGCGGCGTTTTGGGTCTCGTCATCGATGCCGGCGTGCGCGACACGGCCGAGCTGCACGAGATGGGCTTCCCGGTCTGGTCGAAAGCCGTCTCATCGCAGGGCACGGTCAAGGAAACGCTGGGCAATGTGAACATTCCGGTCGTCTGCGCCGGCCAGCTTGTGAAGCCCGGCGATCTGATCGTGGCCGATGATGATGGCGTCGTCGTCGTCGTCCGCAAGGAAGCCGAAGCGGTGCTCAAGGCCTCCATCGCTCGCGAGGAGAACGAAACCGGCAAGCGCGCCCGCCTCAAATCCGGCGAGCTTGGCCTCGACATCTATAAAATGCGCGAGCGCCTGGCGGAAAAGGGGCTTAAATATATCGACGCTCCCGACGAAGACTGATCGGACACACAGCCATGCAAACGGCAATTCCCTGTACGGTGATGCGCGGCGGCACCTCCAAGGGCCTCTATTTCCGCGCTGAGGATTTGCCGGCTGATACAGAGACGCGCGACAAGGTTCTGCTCGCGGCGATGGGCTCGCCCGACATCCGCCAGATCGACGGCATGGGCGGCGCTCATCCGCTGACCAGCAAGGTCGCCGTGGTCTCCAGGCCCAGCCGTCCTGATGTCGATGTCGACTACCTGTTCCTGCAGGTGGTCGTCGACAAGGCCGAGGTCAGCGACTCGCAGAATTGCGGAAACCTGCTCGCCGGCATCGGTCCCTTCGCCATCGAGCATGGCATCGTCAAGGCAAGGGACGGCGTCACCGATGTGCGCATCTTCATGCGCAACACAAAATCCATTGCGGTCGCCAGCATCCAGACGCCGGGCGGCAAGGTGGACTATCAGGGCGAGGCCCGCATCGATGGCGTGCCGGGCACGGCTGCCCCGATCCCGATCGATTTCCTCGATGTCGCCGGCTCCAGCTGCGGCGCGCTTCTGCCGACCGGGAACGCGCGCGACACGGTCAATGGCATCGAACTGACGGCCATCGACAATGGCATGCCCGTGGTGGTGATGCGCGCCAGCGATTTCGGCAAGACGGGCTATGAAAGCCCCGAAGAGCTCGAAGCCGATGCCGATCTGAAAGCAAAGATCGAATCCATCCGCCTCAAGATCGGGCCGATGATGAATTTGGGCGACGTCGGAAAGAAGACGGTGCCGAAAATGTGCCTGGTGGCGAAGCCGCGGGCCGGCGGCGCCATCTGCACCCGCAACTTCATTCCCCATCGCGTGCATGAAGCCATCGGCGTGTTCGGCGCCGTTAGTGTCGCGACGGCCTGTGTCACGCCCGGCTCCATCGGCGCCGAGGTGGCGGGGATTGCCGATGTCGAAGCGGTAAAGAGCCTCGATGTCGAACATCCCACCGGCTTCTTCACTGTGGCCATGGATGTGACGCTCGAAGGCGGTGCGGTGAAGGTGCATCGCTCGGCACTGCTGCGCACGGCACGCAAGCTGATGAAGGGTGAGGTTTATATCCCCGCCAGCATCTGGGTTGGAAAATGAGCAGCCCGCGCATCTGCCTGATCGGTTTCGGCGAGGTCGGCCAGATCCTGGCCGAAGACCTTGCCACGGCCGGCGTCAGCGGCATCACGGCTTACGACATCAAATTCGCCGACCCGGATAGCGTGCCCTCGAAAGCACTCTCCACGCACCAGGTCCGCGCCTGCGCCAGCGCATCCGAAGCGGCGCGCGGGGCCGATCTCATTCTCTGCGCGGTCACGGCCGCCTCCGATCTCGATGCGGCGCAATCGGTTGTGCCCGGTCTCAAACGCGGCGCGCTCTATGCCGATTTCAATTCCGCCTCGCCCGGCATGAAGATCAAATCGGCTGCCATCATCGATGGGGCAGGGGGCCGCTATGTCGAGGCCGCGGTGATGACGCCCATCGGCCCCAAACGCATCGCCTCCAAGATGCTGCTCGGCGGCGCCCATGCCCAGGCCTTTGCCGACATTTCCGCCCCGCTCGGCTTCCGGGGCGAGGTCTATTCGAATGAACTCGGCAAAGCCTCGGCCACCAAGATGTGCCGCAGCGTGATGATCAAGGGGATCGAGGCGCTGCTGACCGAATCCATGCTGGCCGCCCGCCATTACGGCGTTGAGCATGTGGTGCTGGATTCGCTGTCCGATCTTCTGCCGGTCGGCGATTGGGAAAAGCTCGCCCAATACATGATTTCGCGCGCGCTGGAGCATGGTGTGCGCCGCGCCGAGGAAATGCGCGAAGTGGCCGAGACCGTGCGCGAGGCGGGGCTTGAGCCCCTCATGAGCGCGGCCTGCGCCCAGCGTCAGGATTGGGCTGCCACCCACAAATCGGCCCTTGCCGCCGGCGATCTCGACGGCATGCTGGATAGTATATTGAAAGACATCGGCCAAGCGCCGGGAGGGACAGCGACCATGATCATCGATTGCCACGGCCATTACACGACGGCGCCCAAATTCCTCTGGGAGTGGCGCGACAAGCAGGTCGCGGCCTTCGACGATCCGCAGGCGCTGGCCGCGCTGGCCGAGCCGCATATCAGCGACGATCATATCCGCGAAGGCATCGAGGGCTCGCAGCTCAAGATTCAGCGCGAGCGCGGCACCGATCTCACGATCTTCTCCCCGCGCGCCTCCGCCATGGGCCCGCATCTCGGCAATGAGCAGACCAGCATCCAGTGGGCGCGGATGTGCAACGATCTGATCGCGCGGGTCTGCCGCCTCTATCCGGAAAATTTCGTCGGCGTCTGCCAATTGCCGCAATCGCCCGACACCCCGCCCGCCAACAGCGCCGCCGAGCTGGAACGCTGCGTCAAGGAACATGGCTTCATCGGCTGCAATCTCAATCCCGATCCCTCCGGCGGTTACTTCAAATCGCCGCCGATGACGGATCGAAGCTGGTATCCGCTCTACGAGAAGATGGTCGAGCTGGACGTGCCGGCCATGGTGCATGTTTCCGGCTCCTGCAACCCGGCCTTCCATGCCACGGGTGGGTATTACATCGCCGCCGACACCACCGCCTTCATGCAGCTGATCCAGGGCGATCTGTTCAAGGATTTCCCGACCCTGCGCCTCATCATTCCCCATGGCGGCGGCGCGGTGCCCTATCATTGGGGCCGCTATCGCGGCCTCTCCGACATGCTCAAGCGCCCGCCGCTGCTCGAACATGTGATGAAGAATGTCTATTTCGACACCTGCGTCTATCACCAGCCGGGCATCGATCTGCTGCTCAAGGTGGTGCCGATCGAAAACATCCTGTTCGGCTCGGAAATGGTTGGCGCCGTGCGCGGCATCGATCCCGAGACCGGACATTATTTCGACGACACCAAGCGCTATATCGACGGTTCGTCGCTCAGCCATGCCGACAAGATGCGCATCTTCGAAGGCAATGCGCGGCGCGTCTATCCGCGCATTGCTGCCAAGCTCGACGCGCTCAAGGGCTGAGAATGCCCGCAGCCACATCCCGTTTTGGCGTGTTCGGCCAGCTCTGGTTTCAGGTGCTGGCCGCAATGCTGTTCGGGGTCGTGCTGGGCATCGCCGATCCTGCGCTCGGCGCACAGATGAAGCCGATGGGAGACGGGTTTATCTCCCTGATCCGCATGATGATCGGCCCGGTGATCTTCTGCACCGTGGTTCATGGCGTCGCCTCGATGCGCGATATGCGCCGCGCCGGCCGCGTGGCGCTCAAGGCCATCGTCTATTTCGAGGGCATCACGACGCTGGCGCTGATCTTCGGCCTCGCCGCGGTCGAATTGTGGAAGCCGGGCGCGGGCATGAATATCGATGCCGCCTCGCTCGACATGAAGCTGGTCTCCGGCTATGCGGCGACCGCGCACAATCAATCCGTCTCGCAATATATCCTGCACATCATTCCCCACAGCTTCTTCAGTGCCTTCACCGGCGGAAATGTGCTGCAGGTGTTGTTCGTCTCGATCCTTTTCGCCGTCGGTCTCGCCGCGCTGGGCGAACGCGGCCGGCCGCTCGTCGATCTGATCGGCCGGGCGTCCGAGGTTTTCTTCAAGATCGTCGGCTATATCATGTGGGTGGCGCCCGTCGGGGCCTTCGGCGCCATCGCTTTCACGGTCGGCGCCTTCGGGGCGCATTCGCTGGTGTCGCTCGGCGCGTTGCTGGCCGAGTTCTATGTCGTCTGCCTCGCCTTCGTCTTTATCGTCTTCGGCGCTATTGCCCGCGCCATGGGGCTCAGCCTGTTCAAGCTCCTGGCCTATATCCGCGAAGAGATCGTCATCGTCGCGGCCACCACCTCCACCGAAACGGTGCTGCCACGCATCATCGAGAAGATGGAGAAGCTGGGCTGCGAGGAATCGGTGGTCGGTCTCGTCGTGCCGGCCGGCTATTCCTTCAATCTCGATGGCACCTGTCTTTATCTCGCCACGGCCACCGTGTTCCTCGCGCAAGCCACCAACACCCCGCTGACGCTCATGCAGGAGCTGGGCCTGATGGCGGTGTTGCTGCTCACCTCGAAGGGCGCGGCCGGCGTGGCCGGAGCGGCGTTTGTCGTGCTCGCGGCCACGCTCAGTTCCATGCCTGTGATCCCGCTGGCCGCCATCGCGCTGATCCTCGGCATTCACCGGCTCATGGCCGAAGCGCTGACCTTCGTCAATGTGATCGGCTATTGCATCGCCACCATCGTCGTTTCCAAATGGGAAGGCGCGGTGGACGAGCACGTCCTGCAATCGAAAATCGGTACCGCCAAGGCGCTCGCGCCGGCGTGAGTGGAGCATCCCCCATGACTGTCATCGACCCCAAAGAGCATCAGTTCCATCCCAACCCGTCCAAGCCGGGTTTCAAGCCGCCGCCGGGCGCGGTTGATGCCCATTGCCATGTCTTCGGTCCGGGTGATGTGTTTCCCTACGCGCCGCAGCGCAAATACACACCCAAGGATGCGCCCAAGGAAAAGCTGTTCGCCTTGCGCGACTATCTCGGCTTCCAGCGCAATGTGATCGTGCAGGCGACCTGCCATGGTCAGGACAACCGGGCCATGGTCGATGCGCTGAAGGCATCCAACGACATGGCGCGTGGCGTCGCTTCGGTTGGGCCGGGCATCACCGAAGCCGAGCTGAAAGTCATGGACGAGGCGGGCGTGCGCGGTGTGCGCTTCAATTTCGTCAAGCGTCTGGTCGATGCCACGCCGCGCGAGGTCTATCGGAATATCGCCGCGAAGATCGCTCCGCTCGGCTGGCATGTGGTGGTCTATTTCGAAGCGGCCGATCTGGAAGAGCTGGTGCCGTTTCTGGCCTCGCTCCCCACCAAGGTGATCGTCGATCACATGGGCCGCCCCGATGTGGCCAAGGGCGTCGATCATCCCGATTTCGAACGCTTCCTCAATCTGATGGCCGACAACGAAAACGTCTGGAGCAAGGTGAGCTGCCCCGAGCGCCTCTCCGTGCAAGGCCCGCCTTATGACGATGTGGTGCCCTTCGCCCGCACCGTGGTCGAGCGTTTCCCGGATCGCGTGCTCTGGGGCACGGACTGGCCGCATCCCAATATGAACATGATCGGGTACGTGCCGGATGACGGGCTGCTGGTGGATGTGATCCCGAAGATCGCGCCGACCGGGGAGCTGCAGAAGAAGCTGCTGGTGGACAATCCGATGCGGCTCTACTGGGGCGCGTAACTCAGCCGCAGTAATCCCAGTAATAGACGCTGCCGGGTGCCGCGCTGGGGTCGCCATGGCGCACCCGGTTCAGGGTCTCGGAGCGCAATTCGGCCTTGGCCCGGAACCAGTGCTCCTGTTGGCGGCCCTGCGGGCAATGTTCGCGCAGCCAGATTTCGTAGCTGCGTTGGCGGACTGCCTCTTCCGGAATGCTGTCGTCGCGCTGGCTGGCCATGATCGTCTGTCCGTCACGGTTCTCCCCAAGGAAACACTAAGCGGGCTATGGGGTTCCGCCCCTTGATCCAGATCAGTGTGACTAGAGATAGGGCAGCAGCAGCCGCACAAAAGCGTCGCGAAGCCTGCGCCAGCGCGGGGCGGCCATCAGCGCCTCGCGGTCGAGTTTGGTGCCGTGGGCGATGCGGGCGTCAATCAGCAGGTCGAGCGCCGTCACAAATTTGTGGTCGTAGCATTCCAGATCGAATTCGAAGTTCAGCCTCAGGCTGCGGGTATCCCAGTTCGAGCTGCCGATCAGCCCCCATTCGCCGTCCACCGTCATCAGCTTGGCGTGGTCGAAGGGGCGCGGGCTCAGATAGATGCTCTCGGGCGCGCGCGAGAAAAATCGCAAATGCGCCCGCATGGCCCAGTCGAGGAAGAAATAATCGGTCTTTTCGGGGATCACGATGTCCACCGTCACCCCGCGCAGCTGCGCCAGCGCGATGGCGAAAAGCAGCCGGTCGTCGGGCAGAAAATAGGGCGTGACGATGCGGATGCGCGCCTTGGCCTGGGCCAGCGCCGCGCCCAGAAGCGCCTCCAGCTTGTAGATATCGGCGTCCGGCCCGGAATCGATGCCACGGGCGAAGCCGTCGCCCGTTGTGGCCAGCGCCGGCCACCACACGTCGCCGCTCAGCTCTTCTTCGGCGGTAAAGCTCCAGTCGCGGGCGAAGCTTTCCATCAGTTGGCGCACCACCGGCCCTTCTATGCGCATATGGATATCGCCCACGCGCTCGGCGATGGGCGCGCGCGCCAGATTCTCCGCCCCGATATTGAGCCCGCCCGTGAAACCCAGCGCGCCGTCGACGATCAGCAGCTTCTTGTGGTTGCGCATGTTGAGGAAGGGCATGCGCCAGGGCACCCAGGTGTGCAGGAAGCGCGCGGCGCTCACCCCGCCGCGTTTCAGCCGCCGCAGCGTGCCGGGCCGGAAATATCCGACGCCGATGCTGTCCAGCAGCACCCGCACCTCCACCCCGCGCGCCTTGGCGGCGATCAGGGCATCGCTGAAGTCGCGGCCGGCATCGTCGTCGCGGAAGATATAGCTGGCCAGCGCGATGCTTTTCGTAGCGCCCGCAATTGCCTCCAGCATGGCCGGATAGGCTTCGTCGCCGGTTTCGAGAATGGCGATGCGGTTGCCCGCGCTCAGCGGGCTCGCCGTGATGCGCCGGCCGATCGGGGCCAGCGCCGCGATATGGGGCGAAACCGGCGGCCGCGCCGGGGCAGGCTGATCCGTCCCGCGCGCCTCGCCGCCGCGCGCGAGCTTCGATCCGCGCCGGCTCACGCGATTGATGCCGAAGACGTAATAGACGAGCCCGCCGAGAAAGGGCGACAGCCACGCCAGCCCGATCCAGCCCAGGGCTGCGGGAACGGCGCTGCGCCGCAGCAGCACATGCACCGTCACCGTGCCGGCCACCAGCACATAGGCCGCGAATTCCAGCGTCTGCGCCCAGTGCGAATGCCAGTCGATCGGAAGGGAGGGGAACATGGTGCGGCGCCGCGGACCCTTGAATTTCAGGCTATCTGGCCTAAATAAATGGACAGATTTCCTCGGTTCGATGGCTGGAACAGGCGTGCCGGCTGGGCGCGACGGCACATAGAAGCGTTTTGTGCGCCTTTGTCTAGGTTCGAAATCTGCGCTCCGGGATCAAGGTCAGGGCATGGTGAAGAGTTTGCGTGGCGTGCGGCCCGATGTGGCCGGGCCGGAAGCTGTCCCCTTGCGGGTCATCAGCTGGAATTTGCTGCGTCTGGTCGGCGCCGGGGTGGAGGATGTCGCCGCCCTGATTGCGCGCCACAAGCCCGATATTCTCCTGATGCAGGAAGCCACCGCCGAGATCGAGACGCTGCCGGATTTCGCCGGCGGCCATGTCTTCCGCGAGCCCATGGCGGGCCGCGTCTATGGCCTGGCCGTCTGGAGCCCTCACACGCTCGAACGGCCGCAGGCCCTCGCTCTGCCGGTCTCGAAAATGCCGGGCCGGGTGCCGCCGCGGCTGGCCCAGCTCGTGCGCTTTGGCGGTGCCACCTTCGCCAATGTTCATCTCTCCCATGGCCAGGTGCTGAACCGCCGCCAATTGCTGGCGATCATGCGTACGCTCGAAGGCCCCGCCGCGATCATCGGCGATTACAACGCCGTCGGCCCCATCGTGCTGTCGGGGTTCAAGGATGTCGGGCCGCGGCAGTGGACCCATCGCGCCGGCGACATCATCTCGGTGCGGCTCGACCGCTGCATGGCGCGCGGCCTCGCATGCAAAAGTTCCGAGGTGCTGGATCGCGGCCCCTCCGACCACCATCCGATCATTCTGGATCTGACGTCCGCCGATGCGAGCACCGCCGCGCAGCGGCTGTTTGCCGAGCGCATCGCGCGCATCCCCGCGCTGAATGTGTCCGAGATCGGCCAATGGGTGCGAACCATGTCGGGCTCGCCCGAGCGCATCCGCGTGCCGCTGCGCCTGGCGCAGTTGCGCACCCGGCGCCGCCGCCGTCGCGCGGGCGAGGGCGATCACGCCTCCCGGTAACGCCGCCTAGCGCACCGGCTCGGGCCGGCGTTGCTTCTCGCCTTTGGCATTCACGGGCTCATGCGCCACGTCGCGTGCCGGATCGAGCGGCCGGGTCCAGGCCGCGAATTCCAGGCAGATCCCGTCCGGGTCGAAGAAATAGATCGAGCGCACGAAGGTCGTCGGCGTGGGTTTCAGGCTCACCTGCCGTTCGGAATCGTCATGGTTCAGGATCAGCGTGGCCTCGATCCCCTTGGCCTTCAGCCGCTTGTAGTATTCGTCGATCTTGTCGGCCGGCACGTTGAAGGCGACATGGTTCATCGAGCCATGCGCCGAGGCGATGGATTTGCCCGCCGTCGGCAGATGACCGGCCGCGGCGACGCCCGGCTGGGCCGGTGGTGCGTCGGGGAACCAGAAAAAGGCCAGCGCGTCGCCATTGCCGATATCGAAGAAGAAATGCTGGCCCATGCCCATCGGCAGGTCGATGGTCTTGATCAGCGGCATGCCGAGCACATTGGAATAGAAATCCACCGTCCGCGCCATGTCGCTGCACACCAGCGCCAGATGGTTGATGCCCTGGAACTCGAACGGCTTGTCCTCGCCCATGCCTGCCTCCCGCAATGGCGTTCGCGGTCAGCCTAACATGGCTGCCGCAGCGGCAGTGAAGCCTGGTCGCGCCGCGGGCAAGGCCTCTGATGGCCCGATCGAGCCCCGTGCCGTTCTGAGCCAGCGCGCTCTGCGCCGAAACGGCACGTCGGACCTGCGGGCCCCCTAAGCCGCGGGTTTTCCAAGTCTTCAAAGTCCTGATCTGACACAGCCGGCTCGCTTCCGGCTGGCCCGCACGATGCACCTGAAGCCTCGAACGTCATTTTTCGAGGCGACGATGAGACCGCATCCCGAATTCGCACCGCAGGGCAGGACCGGCGCCGCGCTGGCCTATGCCGATGTCTCCGCCCGGGGGCGCGTGACGCTCCCGGTTCCGCAGATCGCGCGGCCGGCCAATGACACCGCCTTGGCCGAGCCCCTCGACCACGCCGGCGGTCACCTCAAGCGCGCGCTCGATCTGGCCATTGCCCTGCCGCTGACCGTTCTGGTCGCCCCCATCCTCGGTGCGATCGCGCTGGCGGTGCGGCTGGATTCGCCGGGCCCGGCCCTGTTCCGCCAGCAGCGGCTCGGCCGGGGCGGCGTGCCCTTCACCATCCTCAAATTCCGCACCATGACGGTGCAGGAGAACGGCAGCCACGTCGTGCAGGCCACGAAGAATGATACCCGCCTCACGCGCCTTGGCACCTTCCTGCGCCGCTGGAGCCTCGACGAGCTGCCGCAGCTTTTCAATGTTCTGACCGGCGAGATGTCGCTGGTCGGTCCGCGCCCGCATGCCCGCGCGCATGACGAGTTCTATGCGCGGAAGATCGCCCATTACACGCTGCGCCAGTACGTCAAGCCGGGCATCACCGGCTGGGCCCAGGTAAACGGCCATCGCGGCGAGACCCCGACCATCGAGGCCATGCGCGCTCGCGTCGATCACGACGTCTGGTACGTCGCCCATGCCGACATCGCGCTCGATCTCAAGATCCTCTTCCGCACGGCATTCGAAGTGCTGCGCTCCCGCAACGCCTATTGATCGGGAGGCGCCACCATGTCTCGCAACTATGATGAAGTGATCGTCGGCGGCGTGAAGGTCGCCTGTGTGTCGCGTCAGGGTCTCGCCGATCTGATGACCGAGGAATGCCTGGCCGCGCGGCGCGATCCGGGCCACGTCCCGCAGCTTGTCTTTTCGGTCAACGGCAATTCCATCGCCCGTGCCGCCGACGATCCGCAATTCCGCGCCCATTACGCCGCCGCGGACATCATCCATGCCGATGGTCAGCCTGTGGTGCTGGCCTCGCGCCTGCTGACGCATTCGCCAATTCCGGAGCGCAGCGCCACCACCGATTATTTCATCGACGCCGCCGAGGCCGCTCAGAAGCGCGGCCTGCGCTTCTTCCTTCTTGGCGCCAGCGAGAGCGTCAATGCGCGCTGCGCCGAGATTCTGAAACAGCGTTATCTGGGGCTGGAGATCGTCGGCCGCCGCAATGGCTATTTCGCCCGCGAGGACGAAGCCGCCATCTGCCAGGAGATCAATGCGTCGGGCGCCGATATCGTCTGGGTCGGCCTCGGCGTCGGGCTGGAGCACGCCTTCTGCACGCGCAACAAGCATCGCCTGCGTGCAGGCTGGCTCGTCACCTGCGGCGGCTGTTTTAACTTCGTCACCGGCGATTATGCGCGCGCCCCGGAATGGATGCAGGCCGCCAGCCTCGAATGGCTGTTCCGTCTGGCGCGCGAGCCCAGGCGTTTGTTCTGGCGCTATGCCGTCAGCAATCCGCGGGCGATTGTCCTGATGTTGACGCGCACAATGTCGCGTCCGGTGGTCAAGGTTGCCCCACAAGCGGCGGGCGCCCCCGCCCGGGCCGCCTGACGCCGGTTTGCCGGATACCCGGGCCCCGGAAAGGTCCGGTATCGTTAAGGATTTCCGAACGGCCGCTGCTGCAATCTGTACGGGGACACTCTTTCTGGCGAGGGGCACCGTGCTCCGGTTCCCGCAAATGCTGATGAAACAGGGCACTGACGACGAACAGGCCATGGCGGGAACGCGCCGTGGAGGATGCCGCCATGGCTGACGTTACCATCGCCATCCCCACCTTCCGCCGCCCGCGCGGACTGTCGCGGCTGCTGCAATCGCTGGCCGAATTGCAGACCACGGCCGGGGTGCACATTCTCGTCGGTGACAACGATGCCGAACATCATCTCGGCAAGGACCTCTGTGAGGCGACGGCGCGCACCGGCTATCGCTGGCCGCTGGACGCCATTGTCGTGACCGAGCGCGGCATCGCCCAGAACCGCAGTGCTCTGGTGGCGCATGCGCTCTCCCGCCCCGCGATGGAATATCTCGTCATGCTCGACGATGACGAATGGGTCGAGCCGGGCTGGCTCGATGCGCTGCTCGCCACGCGCGCGCGTTTCCATGCCGATGCCGTTGAAGGTCCGGTGCTTCCTGTCGACGACAATGGCGCGCCCGACCAACATTATCGCGGTGTCGCCAGCCATCGCGGCGCCAGCGCGGAATCCGAGATGCTGCAGGGCGCGGGTAATATCCTGATCGCACGTGGTATCCTTGAGCGCGTGGCGCCGCCGCATTTCGATCCGCAATTTGCGCTCAGCGGCGGCGAGGACAAGGAGTTCTTCCACCGCCTGAAAGCGCTGGGGGCGCGCTTTGCCTGGTCGGCCGAAGCGATCTCTTACACCGAGGTGCCGGATTCGCGCAGCGGCCTCAAATGGACACTGGCTCGCGCCTATGGCAACGGCAATTCCGACATGCGTATCTTCTTGAAGCACACAAGCAGGCCGGCGGGTCTCACGCTGGAGCTGGCCAAGATCGCCGGTGCTCTCATCGCCTCGCCCGTGCTGGCGCTGCTGCTGCTGGCCAGCCCCGAGCGGCGGCTCTCCGCCATGCGCAAATTCTTCCGCGCCGCCGGCAAGGCCGCCGCCCTGTTCGGTCGCCATCACCAGGAATATGCGGTGATCCATGGCGAATGACACACTGATGCCGGCGTACACGCCCACACAGCACAGCACGGTCATGCCGCGCTGGCTGGTCGAGAGCGCCTTCGTCGCATTGCTGTTGCTGGTCTTTGTCGGCTTGGAACCGTTCAAGCTCCCGCCGCCGGGTGGCGCGGCATTGACGAATGGCAGTGGCGATACGCTGCGTCAGCTTATCTATGTCGTCGTCTTCGCAATGCTGACGATCTTCGCCTATCAGCGCCGTTCGCTCAGCGCCATCGGCATTGTTCCCCTGCCGCTGCTGTTGCTGATCGGCTGGTGTTTTCTTTCGATGACATGGTCTTTCGTGCCAAGCGTCACCTTGCGGCGTTCCGGCCTCGAGATGATCGTTATCGTTTCGGCCATGCTCGGTGTCGATGCCGTGGGACCGAAGCGCAGTCTGGAATTGTTGCGCGCCGTTCTGATCGGCGTTCTGATCGTCAACTGGATTTCAATTCCGCTGATCCCGCAGGCCAGGCAGCTCCCGGGCGAGGGCGCTCCCGCCCTCATCGGTGATTGGCGCGGCCTCTACATCCAGAAGAATATCACCGGTGCCGTCTGCGTCATCACGGCGCTGGTCGAACTTTATTTCGTCACCGTGCGGAGGAGTTGGCGCGACGTGGCCCTGCTTCTCGCCGCCATCGGCTTCCTGATCATGACGCGGTCGAAGACGTCGATGGGCTTCCTGCCGCTGGTGGCGGTGATCGGCGCAATCTACGGCTTCGGCTGGAAGCGCGATATCGATCGCTGGATCGTCACCATCGGCGCGCTTCTGTCCTGCGTTCTTCTCGGGGCCTTGGTCATGAGCCATGCGACTGAGATCAACCGCAAGCTCGACAATCCGCAGTCCTTCACCGGCCGTGCGGCGATCTGGGAAGCCGAAGCCGGTTTCATCGCCGATCATCCCTGGCTCGGCGCCGGCTACGGCACCTTCGCCGATACCGGCAAGCCCTCGCCGTTGGCGCCCTATGTCGACGACGACTGGGTCGAACAGGCCTCCCACGGTCATGACGGCTATCTGCAGGTGGCGGTGACGACCGGCGGGATTGGTCTCGGTCTGACCATGATCGCTGTGGTACTCCTGCCGCTGATGGGCTTCTGGCGGCGGCGGCCGGATGACGATCTCGTCTTCAAGGGGATGCTGCTCGGGCTCTTCCTTTTCGCCGTGCTGCACAATCTGCTCGAGTCCGATTATCTCGAAGGCGACGGCCCGGTCTGGGTCATGATGCTCCTGGTGATCGCGATGCTGCGCGGCTCGCACCACGAACCGCACAGGGACGGGGGGAGGCCGCCATGTCCGGCGATGTGAGCCCATTCTTCTCAGTCGTCATCCCGGTTTATAACCGCGCCCATGTTCTGGGCGCGACACTGCAATCGGTGCTGGCGCAAAGTTGCCAGGATTTCGAGATCGTCATCGTCGATGACGGTTCACGCGACGATCCTGTCGCCGTGGTCGAGGCTATCGCCGATCCGCGTCTTCGCCTCATCCGCCAGGACAATCAGGGCGCATCGGCGGCGCGCAACACCGGCATCGATCAGGCCCGCGGGCGTTACATCGCCTTCCTCGATTCCGACGATCGCTTCCTGCCGCATCATCTCGAAACCATGGCCCGGCTTCTGGACGGTACGCATGACACGGCCGGCTTCGCGCCGGTGATCGCCGATCGCGGCGAGGGGCGCAGTTTTCTCAAGCCGCCGCGCGGGCCGCATCCGGGCGAGAATATGGCCACCTATCTGCTTTGCGATCGCGGTTTCATCCCTCCGCAGACGTTGGTGGTGCCGCGTGAGATCGCGGCGCGCGTGCGCTTCGATCCCACTGTCTCCTATGGTGACGACAAGGATTTCGCGCTGCGCCTGTCCTTCATCGGTTGTGCCTTTGCGATGGCGGAGGAACCGGGCGCGATCTGGCGCGATGTGGCCGATCCCGGCCGCCTGTCGTCCGGGCGCACCGGCGATACGCTGCTGCCCTGGATCGAGCGCATGCGCCCCTCTATCCCGGCGCGCGCCTATCACGGTTGCCGGGGCTGGTCCATCGCCAAAGCCGTGGCGCTGAAAAGCAAACCCGATGCCCTCAAGCTTTTCCTGGAGGCGGTGCTGCACGGCGCATATCGCCCGGCCATGGCGGCTCGCATCTTCCTGCAGATATTCTTGCCCGATGGTGCCTATCGCCGCCTTGCCGATTCCACCATGACGAAATCGCCCGCCGTCTCCACCGGTCCGGGCCCGGCATGCTGAACCGCCGCCATCTCCTCGCCACGGCCGCGCTCGCGCCGGTCGCGGCGCTGGCGGGTCCGCGCCTGCGTCCCTCCATTGCCGATGAACCGTCGCTACGCCGTGCCGCCGAGCGTGGGGGGCTGCTCTATGGCTGCGCCGTGGCGACCTATCAGTTGGAACAGCCGGACTTCAAAGCCGCGCTGCTCGGCGAATCGGCGGGCCTTGTCGCCGAGTATGAAATGAAGCGCAACGCCATCGAACCGCAGCGCGGCCAGTTCGATTTCGGCCCGGCCGACGCGCTTGTCGATTTCGCGCAGGCCCATGGCTTGCGCTTCCGCGGTCATACTTTGGTCTGGTATGGCAGCAATCCGGCCTGGCTCGAACCGGCCGTGCGCGCCAGCCGCGACGAACGTCTCTTCACCGATTACATCGCGCGCATGATGCGCCGCTATGGCGCCCGCGTGCAGTCCTGGGATGTGGTCAACGAGATTATGAACCCGAAGGATGGCCGCGCCGACGGCCTGCGCAACAGCTTCTGGCTCGAAACCTTCGGCCCCGGCTATATCGACACTGCCCTTCATGCGGCGCGCGACGCCGCGCCGGGCGTCCAGCTTGTCTACAATGATTGGGGCTGCGAGTTGGCCGGACCGGAGCACGATCTGTTCCGCGCGAAAACGCTCAAGCTTCTCGAAGGGCTGAAGGCGCGCAACGTTCCCATCGATGCGCTCGGCCTGCAGGGCCATCTGCCGGCCTTCGGCAAGACGGTCGATCAGGCGGCGCTGCGCCGCTTCCTCGATGAAGTCAGGGCCATGGGGCTCAAGATCCTCGTCACCGAGCATGATGTGAGCGACCGCCATGGCCCCGCGAGCATCGCGGCGCGCGACCGCGCCGTGGCCGATGCCAGCGCGCGCTTCCTTGATGTCGTGGCCGACAATCCGGCCACCGATGCGGTTCTGACCTGGGGTCTCAGCGATCGCTTCCTGCGGGCCGAAGGCTGGCGCGCGGAGCTGACGGGATGCGGCCCGCGCATGTTGCCGCTCGACGATAATCTTCAGCGCACGGCGATGTGGCGCGCCATGCGGCGCGCCTTCGCCGGCCGGGGCGTTTAGGCCGCCCGGCGCTGTGTGACGCGCAGCTTGCGGGTCAGATGGGCAGCCAGGCGCGGAGCCGCGAATTCCGCCCCCACCATGAAGCGCATCAGCGGGCCGAAGCTGTTGGCCGCGGCAGGGCCGGTGAAATAGAGGCCCGGCACCGAACTCTCGAACTGATCGGAAAGGATCGCCGTGTTCTCGACCTGCGCGATCTGATTGCGCAGGGCGGCGTCGAGGAAGGGCAGCTTGTGCAGTTCGGGGCGATAGCCTGTCGCGCCGATCACGTGATCGCAGGTGATGGTTTCCTGCGCGCCATTGGCGTCGAGCGTGCGCAGCGCCACGCGGTCGCCTTCGGTCTGCGCATGCAGGATGTCACGGCCGAGCAGCATGGGAATGCGGCCTTCGACACGTTCGCGCATGAACCAGCCCGGTGCGGGCCCGAGATGGTTCTTCGTCGCCTTGAGGCGCAGCCGTTCCGGCATGCGGTGGAACAGAAGCGGCGCATGCACGCACAGGAAGGAGCGCCAGCCCGGTCCGATGCCGGTGGAGGGGTTGCGGATCTGCTTGAGGAGTGTGCCGTCCATGGGATCGGGCGCATTGTGGAAGCGCACCCGCCCGGCATGCGCCATCACGCGCACATCGGCGCCGCTGTCCTTCAGATGCGCGGCCAGATCGATGGCCGAGGCGCCGGCGCCCAGCACCACGACCTCACGGCCCTTGAAGACTTCACCATCGCGATGGGCGAAGCTGTGCGAGGCCGCCCAGTCAGGCAGCGCGGCCAGCTTCGGCGCGATATGGGCGAACCAGCTGATGCCGACGGCGTTGACCACCTGGCGCGCCTCGAAGCGTTCGCCGCTCTCGAGCGTCAGCAGAAAACCGTTCGGGCTCTTTTCCAGCCCCACCACATGGGTCTCTTCGAGGTTCGGCACGAAGCGTTTCTGGAACCAGCCGGAATAGGCGTTGAAGATGTCGAGGCGCACCGGCAGGCCCTGATCGGCGTAAGGCAGGTCATGCGCGCGGCAATACTCCGCCAGCGTGCCACCCGTTTCCGGCGTGTCGAGATTGGAGGCGAAGCCGTCGGACTTCAGATGCATGTCCTTGGGCATATGCTCGCGCCAGGTGTCCAGCGGCTTGCCGAAGACGCGGAAATCGATCCCGCTGGCATTGAGATGGGCGGCCAGCGACAGCCCGTAAGGCCCGGCCCCGATGATGGCGACATCGCAAATCTTGGTCATTGTGTCCTCGGCAACTGTCTTGTTTCGCGCTGGCCCGTCTCGCCTGTCCCGTTCTGGTGTTCCGTTTTCGGCAATTTCCCGAATTGGAACGCATGCGGGGCCGTTGCGGCGGGCCTTGGCCCTCTCGTTCCACATTCCGTGCCAGCGCCGGCAGGCACGAAGCCTGCATAGAGGCGGGCGAAGAAACAAAATAAGACAGCGCGCGATGCCCCGAATTCTGCTTGTCAGCACAACCACATGGCCGACCACGGGGCGGCTTGCCGCCGGCTTTATCCGGCAGGGCTGGACCGTGGCGATGATGGCTCCGGCCGGCGCGCCCGCCCGGCGTAGCCGCTTTGCGGGTGCGGTCTATGACTATTCGCCCTTCACCCCGCTGGTCAGCCTCACGGCCGCAATCGAAGCCGCATCCCCCGATCTCGTGATCCCCTGCGACGACCGGGCGCTGGGCCTTCTCCTGCGCCGTCATGCGGCCGGTGGTCCGGGCACGGATCTCATCGCCCGTTCGCTGGGTGCACCGGCCGCCTATGGCCGGCTCACAGCCCGCGCCGATTTCATCGCCGCCGCGGCGGAAGAGGGCATCTGCGTGCCCGAAACCGTCAGCCTCGACAGCGAGGCCGATCTCGAACGCGGTCTGGCCCGGATCGGATTTCCCGCCGTTCTCAAATCGGATGGAAGCTGGGGCGGGGAAGGTGTCGCCATCGTCCATAGCTGCGAAGAGGCCTACGCCGCCTTCGATCGCCTGTCGCGTTCGCTGCCGCCTCTGCGCGCTTTGGCGCGTGCGTTGCGCCGCCGCGATGCACATCACTTCACCGATACCCTGGCCGCTGTCACGCCGCGTCTGTCGATGCAGGCCTATATCTCGGGCATGCCGGCCACCACCGCCTTCGCCTGCTGGCAGGGCGAGGTTCTGGCCGCGATCCATGCTGATGTCGTGACTGCGGCCGGCAGCACGGGCCCGGCCTCGGTCGTGCGCATCGTGGCCGACGAGGCGATGCAGGAAGCCGCCGTCAAACTGGCCCGCCATTTCGGCCTTTCCGGTCTTCATGGACTCGATTTCATCCGCGACGGCGAGGGCCGGGTGCATCTGCTGGAGATCAATCCGCGTGCCACCCAGACCGCCGCCTTGCCGCTGGGTGCGGGGCGCGACCTCGTCGCCGCCCTGACGGCCGGCGTGGCCCCGCAATCGGCCGTTGCTGTTCCGCCCACCATCGACGGCGATCTTGTGGCGCTTTTTCCGCAGGAATGGCGGCGCGATCCGGCCAGCTCCTTCCTCACCGAGGCTCATCACGATGTGCCCTGGGACGATCCCGTCTTCTTGCGCGCCTGCCTCACGCCGGGCTGCCCGCACCCTGTCGCCGGCTGGCTCGCCCGGTTTCGTCCCGTCGCGGCGTCTTTACCGCTTGGAAACCAAGCCGTCCTAGCCTCTGAGCCGTAATTTCGCGCGGGCCGCCCGCGCGTGGAGCGGAACCGGCACATGGACTTTCGCAGGCATGTCGGATCGGGGCTGAAGGCCGCGGCGTTGGCCGCGCTGCTGACGCTTGCTGCTGCGCCGGCCGTCGCCCAATCGGTTCCGCGCGCGGCGCCGACCACGCCGGTCTGGACCGTACCGGCCGCCATGGGCTCCGGCTCCAACGCCCAGCCGCAACAGACTGCGCGTCCGCGCTATGCCGTGATGGAAGATGACGCCTCATCGGCCCCGCCATTGCGCACCGATCCCACGATCACCCAGCCCGCCGCGCCGGAGGCCCCCACTGTGAGCCCGCCGCATTATTCGGTGATGGCGCCGCCGCGGCCGGTCTCGTCGGGGCCGGCACCGCGAAATGCCGCACGCCATGCCGCTGCCGGCATGGGCCAAGCCTATCGCCTCGGCACGGGCGACAAGCTGCGCATCACCGTTTATGGCGAACCCGATCTCAGCGGCGAATTCGAAGTCGACAGTTCCGGCGATGTGCGCCTGCCCCTGATCGGCCAGGTCCATGCCGCCGGCCGGACGGTGCATGGCTTTGAAGACCGCGTCACCACCAAGCTCGCGGCCGGCTATCTGCGCAACCCGCAGGTCAGCGCCGAGGTTACGGCCTATCGTCCCTTCTTCATCATCGGCGAGGTCAACAAGCCCGGCCAGTATCCCTATGTGAACGACATGAATGTCGTCACCGCCGTGGCGCTGGCGGGCGGCTTCACCTATCGCGCCGACGAGAGCGACGTTTATGTCCGCCGCGACGGCTCGACCAAGGAGGTCGAAGAGCCCGCCGACGAGACCACACGGATCCATCCCGGCGACATTATTCGCGTCGACGAACGCTTCTTCTGAGCCGCGTTCACACTCCTTAACAGACGGTTAACCATTGCCGCGCAGTCTCGCCGCTGAGCGGGGATTTCCATGCGTTTCGCCATTGCCGTCAGTTGCCTGATCGCTGCCGCCATCGCGGCGCCGGCCGCCGCCTTTGCGGGGGCGGGCCAGCCCGTGGGCGTGATGCAGCGTCCGCGCCCCGATTATGATGCCAAAGGCATTCGCATCGGTAGTTTCCGCCTCAGGCCCGCGCTCGATGTCGGCGCGTCGTCCGACGACAATGTCTATCGCACCGCCACGGCCAAGAAATCCGATGTCTTCATCACGCTCAATCCGGGCTTCAGTCTGACCTCGGACTGGTCGCGCCATATGTTGCAGATCACCGGCAATCTGAAGCGCTACCAATATCTGTCGTTGGGCTCCGAAGACCGTATGGACTGGTTCGTTGGCGGCAATGGCCGCCTCGATATCACCCGCAGCGCCGCGCTGGAGCTGAACGGCTCTTACAACACGCTGCACGAGCCGCGCTATTCGCCGGATCAGCCGGGCGGCGCCGCCGAGCCGACGCAATATCATGCGCTGCGTGGCGGCGGCCTTATGCGCTACCGGCCGGGCCGTTTCGCCTTCGAGATCGGCGGCACCTATACGCGTTACACCTACGATCCCACCAGGCTCGTCGGCGGCGGGGTCTACAGCAACACCGATCGCAATCGCGCTCAGGTCAGCGCCACGGCCAAGGCGGCTTACGAATTCTCGCCCGGCTATGCGATGTTCTTGCGCGGGACCTATGACGAGCGCCGCTACGACACCGCGGTCGGCCAGACACGCAATTCCAAAGGCTATCGCGCCGAAGCCGGCGCCGAGATGTTCCTGACCCATCTGTTGCAGGGCGAAATCTTCGTCGGCTTCGCCGATCAGCGCTTCGAGGCCTATCCGCATGTGAAGGCGCTGGACTATGGCGCCACGCTCACCTGGTATGCGACGCCGCTGATGACCTTCCATCTCACCGCCGCGCGCAGTTTCAATGACACCACCGTTACCGGCGCCTCGGTGAGCGACGACCAGTCGCTGGGCCTCTCGCTCGATTACGAGCTCTTGCGCAACCTGATCATTCAGGCCCATGGCGATGCCACCGACAGCCGCTATGTCGGCACGCCCCGCGTCGACAAGCTGTTCGAAGCCGGGCTTACGGCCAAATACCTGTTGAACCGCTATATCGCCGCCGATGCGGGCTATGCCTGGCAGCGCCGCAGCTCCACCGCTGGCGGACAGGGATTTACCGACAACCTCTTCCAGGCCGGGCTGCATTTCCAGCTTTGACAACGGCTTAACGTTCTTTCACGGCAAGCCGCCATTAACCAATTCGCAGGCTGCCGCGGGTTACACCTGAGCCTGGCCGGGCGCGTCCGGCAGAGGCGAGAAACAGGCATATGTCTTCCGAGGGGATCATCCGGACCGGCGCTGCGCCGGCCGTGCCGAGGCCGGCTCCGGCGTCGGGCGCGGCCCCATCCGCGGATGCTGCCTTCACCCCGGCCGATCTTCTGCGCCTCATGCGCACGCGCCGCCGTCTCATCCTTCAGGTCGCCATCATCGTCGTCGCGCTGACCGCGGTTGTCGCAATGGTGCTGCCGACGATCTATTCCGCCACGGCCGTCGTCCTGCTCGATCAGCGCAAGAACGCGGTTGCCGATGCCTCGGCCGTACTCTCAAATTTGCCGACCGATCCGGCCTCGGTGCAGAACCAGATCCAGATCCTGTCATCGCGCGATCTCGCCGGCGCGGTGGTGGACAAGCTGGATCTGATGGACGATCCCGAATTCAATCCGGCGCGCTCGAACTCGCCATTCGCCGCGCTGCCGAGCCTGCACACGCTCATCAATCCGCTCAAATGGTTCCAGCCTGCGCCACCGGCTGGGTCCGCCGCTGCCGTCGCGGCCGAACGCGAGTCGGTGATCGACACGGTGTTGAGCCGCCTTTCCGTCACAACGGTCGGGCTTTCGACCTCCATTGCCGTGCGCTTCGAAGATCACGTGGCCGCCAAGGCCGCGCGGATCGCCAATGCTTTCGCCTCGAACTATGTCGATCAGCAGATTCAGCTGAAGACCGCCGCCGCCAAACAGGCCACCACATGGCTGACCGCCCGCGTCAACCAGCTCGCCGATCAGGTCCAGCAGGCCGAGACCGCGGTCGAGCAATACAAGGCCAAGCACAATCTCAACCAGGGCGCCGACGGGACCTCGCTCACCGAGCAGCAGCTCGCCGCCATTAACACGCAGCTGGTGCAGGCGCGCGCCGATCTGGCGGCCAAGGAAGCCACCTATGGTCGCGTCAAGGCCCTGATCGCCTCGGGCCATGTCGCCGATGTCTCGCAGGTGGTCGCTTCGCCCCTGATCGTCAAGCTGCGCACGCAGGAAGCCACGCTATTGCAGCAGGAAGCCGATATGGCGACCCGCTACGGCCCCAGACATCCCAAGATGATCGCCGTGGAATCGCAGCGCCGCGATCTGGAAGCCAAGCTCAAGCAGGAAGTGTACCGCATCGCCGGTTCGCTCGAGAACGATGTCGCAGTCGTGCAGGCGCAGGTGGCCTCGCTTGAGTCGAGCATGCGGCGAACCGAGAAGGACGCCGCGCGTCAAAACCTCGCCACAGTCAAGCTCAAGGCCCTGCAGTCCGACGCCAATTCCACACGCAGCATATATCAGACCTTCGTCACGCGCCTGCGCCAGACCCAGGATCAGGAAGCGATGCAGGTATCGGATGCGCGCGTGATCTCGCCGGCGCCGGTGCCCAGCGCGCCGGCCTCGCCGCATCGCATGCTGTTGTTCGCCGCCTCGATTCCGGCCGGGCTTCTGCTCGGGCTGCTGGCGGCGCTGATCGCCGAACGCTTCGGCTTTGCCCTGCCGGCTGCGGCCGGGGCGGGCAGGGACGTGCGGGATTTCCGCGCCGCGCCGGCCTATGCCGCGGCTCCAGTGCAGCCGCGGCAACACAGACCGCAAAGCGGACCTCTACCGATCCTCGCGCGCATTCCCGACGCCGCCTCGATCCGCGCCGCCGATTATGTGATCGACTGGCCGCACTCCGATTTCGCGCAAGGCATCAATCGCGTAATGCAAGCCATCTCGGCCCCGCCACGCGGCGCCCGTCCGCGCGTCATCGCCGTCACCTCGCCAGCGGCCGAAGAGGGCAAGACCTCGGTCGCGCTCGGCATTGCGCGCAACGCCGCGCGGGCTGGATGGCGGACGGTGCTGGTCGATGGCGATCTCAGCCGCGCGCCCTCGGCGCGCACGCTCGGTTATCGCGCCGCGCCATGCGGCATGATCGAGGCGCTGCGCGGTCAGGCGCCGCTCAGCCGCTGCTTCCTCAAGGACCCGCGTTCGCCGCTGCTGCTGCTGTCGAATTTCACGGCGATCCCGAGCAGCTATGCCGCGCTCGCATCGCAGGCGATGGCGCGCCTGTTTGCGCATCTGCGTGGGTCCGCCGAACTCATCGTCATCGATGCGACGCCGCTGGCCGCCCTCAATGAAAGCCATGCGCTGGTGCGGCTGGCCGACGCCGTGGTGCTGGTGGCCGATCCGCGCCGAATCTCCGAACGTGATGTTCAGCGCGCCGGCGAGACGCTGGTGGCGATGCAGGCGCCCTCCATCGGCGTCGTGATCGCCGGGTAGAACGCTCTCAATCCAAAAATTCCGGAAATGGGGCGCAAATCGTGCGCATCCCGGGCGATTTGCCATGCGCGCGGCGCAAATCTGCCCCGCTGTCCACAACCCCATGACAGCTGCTGACAAAACTTGGCCTCCAAGGGTGGAACCATAGGGCCATGTACGTTATTTCATTACCAGATGCGGTTCTGGCCTCGCGGTCTGGCCGCATGTGGCGTGCCTGGAGGTTCCGAAAATGAACACGTCCCGGAAAGGTGCGCTCGCGCGTGCACACAGCCAGAGCCGCACGCAATCCCTCCGTGCGCGCTTCGAGGCTGTGCGCGCCGAGACCGAGCGTCTTGCCGCCCCGCTCAGCGCCGAAGATCAGACCGTGCAATCCATGCCGGATGCGAGCCCCGCCAAATGGCATCGCGCGCATACGAGCTGGTTCTTTGAAACCTTTATCCTGAAGCGCGCGGCTGGCTATCGTGAATTCCATCCCGATTTCGGGTTCCTCTTCAATTCCTATTACGATGCCGTGGGCGAACGCCATCCGCGCCCGCAGCGCGGCCTTGTCACTCGGCCCACATGCGACGACGTCACAGCCTATCGCGCCCATGTCGATGCGGCGATGCTGGCGCTGATGGAGACGCGCGCCTTCACTGGCGAACTGGCATCTCTCGTCGAGCTTGGGCTTCATCACGAGCAGCAGCATCAGGAATTGCTGCTGACCGATATCCTTCATGCCTTCGCGCAGAATGCACTCTGTCCGGCCTATCAGGCGCACAAGCCGATCGATGCGCGCATGGCGCCCGAATTGTCCTTCGTGGCGTTCGACGGCGGCCTCGTCGAGATCGGTCATGATGGTGAGGGTTTTGCCTTCGACAATGAAGGCCCTCGCCACAAGGTCTGGCTCGAACCCTTCCGTCTCGCACGCCGTCTTGTCACCAACCGCGAATGGCTGGCGTTCATCGATGATGGCGGCTATCGCGACCCGCGCCACTGGCTCTCCGATGGCTGGGCGGCAGTACAGGACAATGGCTGGACCGCGCCGCTCTATTGGCAGATGCGTGATGGTGCTTGGTCGTCCATGACGCTGTCGGGCCTGCAGCCGCTCAACACACAAGCGCCCGTCACCCATATCTCGTTTTATGAGGCCGACGCCTTCGCGCGCTGGTGCGGCAAGCGCCTTCCCACCGAAGCGGAATGGGAGCACGCCGCCGCTTCGTTGCCGGATATGGAGGGAAATTTCCGCAACAGCGCGGCGCTGCGTCCGCTGCCGGCAACGGATGGCATGCAATTGTTCGGCGATTGCTGGGAATGGACGGCCAGCGCCTATGCGCCTTATCCGGGCTTTCGCGCCGCCAAAGGTGCGGTCGGCGAATACAACGGCAAATTCATGGTCAACCAGATGGTGCTGCGCGGCGGCTCCTGCGCAACCACGGCCGATCATATTCGCGCGACCTATCGCAATTTCTTTTATCCCCATCAGCGCTGGCAATTCGCCGGCCTTCGCCTGGCCGATACCATCGGCCACTGACCCACCGAAATCGAAAATGCAAACGAGGAAACCCTTGGAAGAATTCCGCGCCGACATTCTCGCGGGCCTGGCGCGCCCGCAAAAGCGTCTGCCGAGCAAATATCTCTACGATGATGACGGCTCGCAGCTGTTCGAAGATATCTGCACCGCGCCTGAATATTATCCCACGCGCACCGAGCGAAAATTGCTGACGAAGCTGATGTCTGAACTCGACACGCTGGTCGAAGCAGGCACGGTCATGGTCGAATTCGGCAGCGGCGCCTGCGTCAAGACGCGGCTGGTGCTGGATGGTGTCTCGGGCATTTCGGCCTATGTGCCGATCGAGATCTGCGAAAGCTGGGTCATGGATTGCGCCACCGAATTGCGCAATGAATATCAGGGCCTGTCGGTCTACCCCGTCGCCGCCGATTTCATGGAGCCGGTCACGCTGCCGGCCGAGCTGAACGGCGCTCCGCGCCTTGGCTTCTTTCCGGGCTCGACCATCGGCAATCTCACGGTCGATGAGGCGATCAAGTTCCTTTCGGGCGCGCGCGACTGCCTGGGGCCGAAGGGCCGGCTGCTGCTCGGCGTCGATTTGCAGAAGGATGTCGACACGCTGCTCGCCGCTTACGATGATGCCGGCGGCATCACGCGCGATTTCAACCGGAATCTTCTGATCCGCATCAATCGCGAGCTGGACGCCAGCTTCGATCTGAAATTGTTCCGCCACCGCGCCAAATGGAACGACGAAGCCAAGCGGGTCGAGATGCATCTGGAATCGCGCCTCGACCAGACGGTCTCGGTCGCGGGCAAAGAGTTCGCGTTCGAAGAAGGCGAGACCATCCACACCGAGAACAGCCACAAATACACGCTGGAAAGCTTCGCCGAGCTGGCCGGCCGCGCTGGCTGGCGCATCGCCAAAAGCTGGATCAGCCCGCCGCCACAATTCGCCGTTCTGTTGCTGGAGTAGGCTCAGTCGGCGTCATCGCTGCCCGTCAGGCGCTTTTCGGCTTCATGGCGGGCTGCGATCACCTCCTGCAGGTGATCGGGCTCGCCGCCGCCCATCGCCTCTTCCGTGGCGACCGACAGGGCGCGCGCATCGCGTTCCCAGGAGGTAAGAATTTCGACGCGATCGGCATCGCTGAGCCGCCGGTCGCGCAGCACATCCGCGGGACTGGCGTAAATCCGCGACGGATCCCGCTTGGCCTCGTCGACAAGTTTGCTGTGCTTCGCCATCCGGATTCGCCCGATCCTGTTTGCGCCCTATTGTAGAACGCGTTGCACGCGAGACAGGTTCCGCGGCGCGGAAAAGGCTTGGGTTCCGGCCGCTCTTCGCGCCACACTGGCGGCCGAGCGGGAGGATGTCGTGGAGCAATTTTCGACCACGGTTCCGGCGCGGCTCGATCGGCTGCCCTGGGCGCGTTTTCACTGGCTTGTCGTCATCGCCCTGGGTGCGACATGGATTCTCGACGGGCTGGAGGTCACGCTGGTCGGCTCGCTCTCGGGCGCCATTGCCGACAGTCCAGTGCTGCACTTCACGGCCGCCGATATCGGTCTGGCCGGCAGCGCCTATACGACGGGCGTGGTCATCGGCGCGCTGTTCTTCGGCTATCTCACCGATCGTCTCGGCCGCAAGAAGCTGTTCACGATCACGGTCGGCGTCTATCTCGTCGGCACGATCCTCACCGGGCTGTCGTGGAATTTCTGGTCCTTCGCGCTGTTCCGCGCCATCACTGGTATGGGCATTGGCGGCGAATATTCGGCCGTCAATTCCGTGGTGCAGGAGTTCATTCCCGCCCGCCGCCGCGGCGTCACCGATCTCATCGTCAATGGCAGTTACTGGATCGGCGCCGCCATCGGCGCACTGGGCGCGGTGGTGGTGCTCGATCCTGCGCTGTTTCCGCCCGATTATGGCTGGCGCTTTGCCTTCCTCGTCGGTGGGCTTTTGGCGCTCACCATCATCTTCCTGCGCAATTTCCTGCCCGAAAGCCCGCGCTGGCTGATGACGCATGGCCGGCCGCAAGAAGCCGACGCCATCGTTGCGCGCATCGAGCATCGCGTGCGCGCCGAAAAGAATATCGCCTTGGGCGACGAGGGGCTCAGCGCCATCCGCCTGACCCATGGCCATCGCCTCACGCTCGCAAGCGTCATGCAGACGCTGTTCGAGCGCTATCCGCGGCGCGTCGTGCTCGGTGTCACGCTGATGGCGACGCAGGCCTTCTGTTACAACGCGATCTTCTTCACCTATGCGTTGATCCTGACCAATTTCTATGGCGTCGCCTCGCGCGATATCGGCTGGTTCATTTTGCCATTCGCGCTGGGAAATTTCGCGGGGCCGCTGCTGCTGGGCCATCTCTTTGATACGCTGGGCCGCAAGATCATGATCACGGCGACCTATGCGATTTCGGGCGTTCTGGTGATCGCTGTCGGCTATCTCTTCCGCGCCGGCGTGCTCGATGCCACGACGCAGACGGCATGCTGGACGGTGATCTTCTTCTTTGCCTCGGCGGGCGCCAGCGCGGCCTATCTGACGGTGGGTGAAGCCTTCCCGCTGGAGATGCGCGCGCTCACCATCGCCCTGTTCGTGGCACTGGGCACGGGCATCGGCGGCGTCGCCGGCCCGGCGATCTTCGGCGCGCTGATCGCCACCGGCTCGCGCGACGAATTCCTTATTGGCTATCTTCTGGGGGGCGGCCTGATGCTTGTGGCGGCGGGCGCCGAGATGTGGCTGGGAATTTCCGCCGAGCGCCGCCCGCTCGAGGAGGTCGCGGCGCCTCTGTCGCAGGCGCCCGACTAGCCTCGCTTTCTTCGTCCCGCGCGGCCGGTCCGAACTCGTCGAGATTTCCGGTCAGCACCGCCAGGAAGCGGTCGCCCCAATCGGTCAGATCGTTGTCGAGCAAGCTCTGGAACAGCTTCTTCTGCCGTGCAATGCGCTCGTCCATCGGCATGGACAGCGCCCTGTCGATGGCGACGCCCACGGCCTCCGGATCGTAAGGGTTCACCAGCAGCGCCGCTTCGAATTCGGCCGCCGCGCCGGCAAAGCGCGACAGGATCAGCACGCCCGGATCCATCGGGTTCTGGGCGGCCACATATTCCTTGGCGACGAGGTTCATCCCATCGCGCAAGGGCGTGACGAGGCCGACGCGCGCGGCGCGATAGAGCCCCGCCAGCGCATTGCGGCTATAGGTCTTGTTGGTGTAGCGCACCGGCGTCCACGACACATCGCCAAAGGTCGAATTGATATGGCCGGCCGCGGAATCGATCTCGTGCTGCATCTCGGCATATTCCTGGATGTCCGAGCGGCTCTTGGGCGTAATCTGCATATAGGTCACGCGGCCGCGCCAGTCGGGCTTGGCGCTGAGGAAGCGCTGATAGGCTTCGAGCCGGTGCGCGATGCCTTTGGAATAATCCAGCCGGTCGACGCCGATCACGATTTCGCCGGGCACGGTATCCAGTACGCGGCGGATGAAGTTCGATTGCATTGCCCGCATCGCCATGGCCGCGAACTCGCGCGTTTCGATCCCGACCGGGAAGGCGCCGATGCGCATGGCGCCGATATTGCCGGGCCCGCCGCCGCGCGGAATATGGGCCGGCATGCCGCATTCGCTGGCCAGATAGCGGGCGAAATTGGCGCTATCGCCTTCGGTCTGGAAGCCGACGAGATCGTAGTGGCACAGCGCCGGGATCAACTTCTCATGATTGGGCAGCGCGGTCAGGATTTCCGGCGGGGGCAGGGGGATGTGCAGGAAAAAGCCGATCTTGTTGTTGCGGCCGCGCTCGCGCAGCGCCTTGGCCAGCGGGATCAGGTGATAATCATGCACCCAGATGATGTCGTCCGGTTCCAGCACCTTGTCGAGCTGCTCGGCGAAGTTTTCATTGACGCGCAGATAGCCGGTGAGGTCGCGTCGGGTGAATTCGGCCAGATCCAGCCGGTAATGCAGGATCGGCCACAGCACCTGATTGGCGAAGCCGCTGTAATATTCCTGATAGTCGTCTTCCGACAGGTCGGTGACGATATAGGTCATGTCGCCGCGCTGCACGGTCTCGGTGCGGCAATCCTTCTTGTCCTTGACCTCGCCGCTCCAGCCCAGCCACACGCAAGTGTGGTTGCGCAGTGTCGCGCGAAGCGCCACTTCGAGGCCGCCGGCACGCACCCCTCGTTGCGGGTCCGGAACCGAAACCCTGTTCGAGATTATGAAGACGCGTGCCAATACCGGTCCTCCCAACTTCGCGACAGGCGCATCCCGGAGGTGATGAGACCTGCCATGGAATAGGTCTGCGGGAAATTTCCCCACAGCGCGCCGGTACCCGGATGCACGTCTTCGGAAAGAAGGCCGAAATGGTTGCGGTAACTCAGCGCTTCCTCGAACATCTGGCGCGCATCGTCGGTTCGGCCTTGCAGCCACAGGGCGTCGATCAGCCAGAATCGGCAGACGAGAAACGCCGTCTCAGGCAATCCGAAGTCGTCTTCGCCCGTATATCGCATCACATGCTGACCGCGCAGTAGCTCCTTGCATATCACATCGACGGTTGAAATAAAACGCGGGTCCTTTGCTTCAATCAGACCAAGTTCCGGCAACAAAAGAACGCTCGCATCCAGCGCTTCGTCGTCGAAGCCGGCCGTGAAGGCGCCGCGCTTGGGATTGTAGCCGCGTTCGAGCACGGCTTTCTTGATGCGATCGGAAATACCGTGCCAATGCGCCGCGCGATCGCTCAGGCCGAAGCGCGACGCGATCGCAGCCACCCGCGAAACGCCCGCCCAGCACATCGCGGCCGAATGGGTGTGGATGCGGCTGCGGCCGCGATATTCCCAGATGCCGGCATCGGGCGTCAGCGCCGCCTCGGCGGCCTTGTTGGCGAGCGTTTCCAGAAGGCGAAATTGGGCTTCGCCCGCTTCGCGCGGCAGGCGGCGATCGAAGAACATCGGCGTCGCCGCCAGAATCACACTGCCATAGGCGTCGTGCTGCACCTGTTCGCCCGCCTGATTGCCGACACGCACCGGCCCATGCCCCTGATAGCCTTTCAGGGACGGAGCAATACGCTCATCCAGCGTATCGTTTGGTATGATCCCATACACAGGATTCAATTGTGTGACGTCCTCGGCGACGATGCCGAGCGTATAATTGATGAAGTCCTCCATCGTGCCCGTGGCGCCGATGCGGTTCAGCGCCTTGACGACGAAATAGGCGTCTCTCAGCCAGCAATAGCGGTAGTCCCAGGTGCGCCCCGATCCCGGCGCTTCGGGGATGGAGGTCGTCAGCGCCGCCACCACCGCGCCCGTCTCCTCGAAATTGGAGAGCTTTAGCGTGATGGCCGCGCGGATGATCGCCTCCTGCCAGTCATAGCCGATGGAGAGGCGGCGCACCCATTGTTGCCAGTAGTCGCGAGTGCGGTCGGCGAATTCGCGGCATGTGGAGGCCAGTTCGCTCGGGAACGGCTCGTCGGCGCCGAACACCATATGCACCGGCCGCGTCAGCACGAAGCGCGCTTCATTCTCGATATAGGACAGCGGCGCGTCGGTCGTCAGGCGGATCGAGCGCTCCCCGCCCCAATAGCGGATGTGGTTGGAGCCGGAGGAACGGTGCGGCACGTCTTCGCCGTAATTGTGCGCGGGCCGGAAGCGGATGGTGATGCGCGGCAGCCCTGCAATCGGCTCGATGATGCGGAACAGCTGCGGCGGTCGCATGATGCGTCCGAAATTGCCGAAGCGCGGTGCAAAATCCGTGATGCGGATGGCCGAGCCATTGGCGCTGCGAATTTCGGTGGTGACAATGGCGGTGTTGCGCACATATTGGGAGGTGGTCTCGACCGCGCCGTCGAGCAGCACATCCGAAAATCCCTTTTCCTCGTCGCCGGCCAGCAGGCGGCAGAACACTGGATCGCCGTCGAAGCGCGGAAAACACCACCACACCAGCCGTGCCGATGTGTCGAGCAACGCCGCCGTGCGGCCATTGCCCACCACTGCCAGATCGAGACCGCCGGTGCTCATGGTTCCAGCTCCATATCCATCCCCGCCAGATGCAGCAGCCAGCGGCGGATATCGCGCGGGGATTCCACGCAATAATCCGCGCCCTCGATATGCCGGCCCACGGAGATGCCGACGCCGCCATAATCGGGCAGCGCCGCGAACACATCCTCGTCGGTGATGTCGTCGCCATGGAAGATGGGCCGCCGGCCGGCGAAGGGCGCATGTTTCATCAGCTCGCGCAGCGCCGTGCCCTTGTTGAAGCCTTGCGATTTGACCTCGACAATGGCCTTGCCCCGCAGAAGTTCGTAGCCCGGCGGCAGCGCCTTCATATGCGCACGCACCGCGGCAACCACCTCGTCCTCGCGCTCGATGATGCTGCGATAATGAAAGGCCAGGGTGTAGCCCTTGTCCTCGACCCTGAGCCCGTCGATCTGTCCGGCCATGTCGGCAAAGGCCGCGCGGACCGGATCGGGCAGGCGCGGCGCATCGAATTCGCAGCCGCCTTCGCCCACGCGCGGGCGGATTTCGGCGCCATGAGATCCCGCGGCCGGAAGCCTCAATGGCGCGAACAGATCGTCGAGGCTCTTGAGCGGCCGCCCGCTGATGAGGGCCACGCCGCCGCCGCTCTTGTCTTCCAGCCGCCTGAGCGCCTCGCACAGCATCTCGGGCACATGCACGGCTTCGGGCGTCGGCGCGATATCGATCAGCGTACCATCGACATCGAGCATCAGCGCATCGCGCGCCAGGTCGATCTCGGGAAGATCGTGAGGGCCATGGGCGATTTGCGGCGGATTTACGGTCGGCGTGTTGTTTTTTGTTGTCACGGTCTGTCTTACGCTGACGTCCTCTGTCGTGGCGGCCGGCACCACAGTGGTCCGCCGCCTTCCAATCCGGCCTTATTGGAGACCAGGGAGACGTTGGCGGGCAAGTCCAAATCGATATGCCGCGCATTCCCGCCGCCAATGAACAGGCGATCATAGGTGACGAGCCCGTCCAGAATGCCGATCACCTTGCCGACGCGCTTGTTCCAGTGCTTGTTGCCGATCTTCTTGCGCGCGGCCTTTCCGACATAGTCGTTATAGGTCTTCTTCTTGTGCACGGGGTGATGGGCCAATTCGAGATGCGGCATCAATTCGCCCTCGCGGAACAGCGCCGTGCCTGCGCCGGTGCCCAGCGTCAGAACAAGCTCCAGACCTGTGCCATCGATCACAGCCAATCCCTGCATTTCCGCATCGTTGATCACCTTTGCCGGCACGCCGCCCAATTGTTCGCACAGCACATGGCCCAGGGGAAAGCCCTTCCAGTCCTCTGTGCCGAAATGCGGTGCCGTCAACACGCGATTGTCGCGCACGACGCCGGGAAAGCCCGCAGCAATGCGGTCGAATTGGGCAAAAGGTGCTGTCAGTTTGAGCAGCGATTCGATCATGACGGAAGGCGGACAGGGATAGGGCGTGTCGATTCGCTGGCGCTTGCTCAGCATCGTGCCGTCGGGCGCCACGATGGCGGCTTTCAATCCGCTGCCGCCGATGTCGATCGAAAGGATGCGCTTGATCGGCTTGGTGCTCTTCGCGGCGCCGGGTCGCTGGGCCTTGCGCCGCGCATGCGCGCTCTTGCGTGGCTGCGCCTTGCGCGGCCGGGTCTTGCGTGTGGCCAAGATCAGCCTCCCCATTCCCCAACAATGCGAGCCTGGCGCCGCGCCTGTTCGCCGCCGGGCGCTTTCGCGGGGTGCTCGGCCTCCATCAGGGCGAAGGCCGAATTGACCAGCGCCACATGGCTGAAGGCCTGCGGGAAATTGCCCAGCATGCGCTTCTGACGCGGATCATATTCTTCGGCCAGAAGCCCCACATCGTTGCACAGCCCGACCAGCCGTTCGAACATCGCGCGCGCCTCCTTTATGCGGCCGAGCAGAATGTAATTGTCGACCAGCCAGAAGCTGCAGGCCAGGAAGGCGCCTTCGCCCTCCGGCAAGCCGTCGACGCCGCTATCGGTGCGATAGCGCAGCACGAAGCCGTCCTGCAGCAATTGCTGCTCGATCTGTTCGACGGTGGCCGCAATGCGCGGATCGTCTGGCGGCACGAAGCCGGTCAGCGCCAGCAGCAACAGGCTGGCATCGACGTGCTCGGAGCCGTAATGCTGCACGAAATAGCCGCCCTCGGGGTGGACGCCGTTCTCGCAGATATCGGCGTGGATCTCGTCGGCGATTGTCTTCCAGTGTTCGCGTAGCTTATGGCCGTAATGGTTGTCGTCGCTTCGCGCGGCGCGGTCGAAGGCCACCCAGGCCATCGCCTTGGAGTGGACGAAATGCTGCGGCCCGCCGCGGATTTCCCAGATGCCTTCGTCGGGCTTGCGCCAGATCGTTTCGAGATGGGCCAGGAACACCTCACGCAGTTCGCGTCGGCGCGGCGGTGTCGGCAGTCCGCCGCGGTCGGCCTGGGTCAGGGCATCGGAGAGTTCGCCATAGATGTCGAGCTGCATCTGTTGCGCCGCCGCATTGCCGATGCGCACGGGCGCGGATTTCTCATAGCCCGGCAGCCAGGAGATCTGCCATTCGTCGAGCCTGCGTTCGCCGGCCAGGCCATACATGATCTGGATCTGCTCGGGACTGCCGGCAATGGCGCGCATCAGCCATTTCTGCCACCGATCGGCTTCTTCGCGATAGCCGGCATTGAGGAAGGCGAGCAGTGTGAAGGTCGCGTCCCTCAGCCAGCAATAGCGATAGTCCCAATTGCGCGAACCGCCGAGCTGTTCGGGCAGCGAGGTCGTCAGCGCCGCGACGATCCCGCCGGTCGGTTGATAGGAAAGAGCCTTCAGCGTGATGAGCGAACGGCGCACGATATCGGTATAGGGCCCGGTGGCATTGCAGCGCTCGGCCCATTCGCGCCAATAGCCTTGCGTCGCCGTCAGCGTCTCGGTGATGTCGATGGGCTGGGGCGTCGGCAGATGCGACGGCGAATAGGTCAGCACGAAGGAGACGGTCTCGCCCTCATGCACGGTGAAATCTCCGGTCGTGCGCATATCCTTGCCATGCACCTTCACCGGCGTGCGCAGGGTGAGCTGGTTGGGGCCGGCCACGGCGAGCAGGGTTTCGTCATCGGTCCGCGTGACCCATGGCACCGAAACCCCGTAATCGAAGCGGATGGCCAGGTCGGTATGCATCCGCACCGTGCCCTTGATCCCCTTGACCAGCCGCACGATGGAGGAATGCTCGGTGTGGATCGGCATATAGTCGATCACCAGAACCGTTCCGCTGTCCGTCTTATGCTGCGTTTCCAGCACCAGGCTGCCGTCATGATAGTGACGCGTGGTTTTGGCCTTGTCGTGCGTGGCGATCAGCCAGCGGCCATTGTCGGTGGTGCCCAGAAGCGCGGCGAAACAGGCGCCGGAATCGAAGCGCGGGCAGCAGAACCAGTCGATCGAGCCGCTGCGATCGATCAGCGCCGCCGTGCGCAAATCGCCGATCACGGCATAATCTTCAATCCGTCCGGCCATGTCTCCTCAGGGTTTGGGTTGCGAAATTCCGTGCGCCGCGGCGGTGTCGAGGAACCAGATTACCTCGCCAAGGCTGGTGATGCCCGCCGCCGGCAGCCGCGATGCGCCCGCCCGCACGGCCGCGACCACGCCGGCTTTCTCCGCGCCGGTCACAAGGAACGTGACAAAACGGCTGGAGGCCAATGCGGAATAGGTCAACGTCAGGCGCGGCTGCGCGCCGCCAGTGGGCACGCCCGCGACCCAGCGGCGGGTTTCGTGCAGGGCCGGCGTGCCGGGCAGCAGCGAGGCGGTGTGCCCGTCTTCTCCGATGCCGAGCAACACCACATCGAACAGTGGCCGCGCCGGATCGAGCGTGTCGGCGCCATAGACACGCTTGAGGATTGCTTCATAGCGCGCGGCACAGTCTTCGGGCGTGCCGTCCGTCGGCATGGGATGGATTTGTTCCGGCGTCAGCGGCACATGATTGAGCCACGCTTCGCGCGCCATGTGCTGATTGCTGTCCGCGCCTTCAGGCGGCACGACGCGTTCGTCGCCCCAGAAGATCCACATCCGGCTCCATTCGACGCGGTTACGCCAGGCTTCGCTTCCCAGCAGGCGATAGAGCAGGCGCGGCGTATGCCCGCCGCACAGCGCCATCCGGAACGGCCCCTTCACGGTGGCCATCGCTTCCACCAGCCATCGCGCATAGGCCGCGGCCAGCGCCTCGGGGTCTGCGGCGATCTCGACCCGGATTGGCTTGCCGGCGGTCTCCACGGCGCGCCTCAGCCGATCGGCCGCCAGCTGCGGCCATCGCGTTCGAGCAATTCGTCGGCGGCTTCGGGTCCGGCGCTGCCGGCGGCATAATTGGGAAAGCCCAGCGGCCCGTGCTCGCGCCAGTTCTCCAGCAACGGCGCCACCACCGCCCAGGATTCCTCGATCTGGTCGGCGCGCTGGAACAAGGTGCTGTCACCGATGAAGCAGTCATAAAGCAGGGTTTCGTAACCGACGGCCGGGGCTTCTTTGAACCATTCCGAGTACTGGAAGTTCATCGACACCTCGTCGAGGATCATATGGGCGCCCGGCCGCTTGGCGTTGAAATGCAGGCGGATGAATTCGTTGGGCTGGATTTCCAGCACCAGCCAGTCGGCATCCAGCGCTTCCGTCCGGGATTCCTGAAACAGCGTATAGGGCGCGTGCTTGAAGCGGATCGCGATCTCGGTATAGCGCGCCGGCATGCGCTTGCCCGTGCGCAGATAGAAGGGCACGCCGGCCCAGCGCCAATTGTCGATGGTCAGCTTCATTGCGGCAAAGGTCTCGATGGGCGAATCCGGCGCCACATCCGCTTCCTCGCGATAGGCCTTTACCGCCACGTCATTGACCATCCCGGCGCCATATTGCCCGCGCACGGCGCAATCGGGCGTGATCGGCCGCGCCGCCCGGAACACATCGGCCTTCTTCGACCGCACGGCATCGGCGGTGAAGGAGGAGGGCGGCTCCATCGCCGTCATGGCGACGAGCTGGAACAGATGGTTCGGCACCATGTCGCGCAGCGCCCCGGTCTTCTCGTAGAAATTTCCGCGCCGCTCGATGCCGATATCTTCGGACACGGTGATCTGGACATGGTCGATGCGGTCGCGATTCCAGATCGGTTCGAACAACCCGTTGGCGAAGCGCACCGCCATGATGTTCTGCACGGTCTCTTTGCCGAGGAAATGATCGATGCGATAGATCTGCTCTTCCTTTAGCGATTTAAGAAGCCGCGCGTTCAGCGCCTTTGCGGACTCCACATCGTGACCGAACGGCTTTTCGACCACGACGCGCCGCCAGCCCGTATCATCGTTGACGAGCCCGGCTTGGCCCAATTGATCGACAATCGGCCCGAAAAAGCGATCCGGCACCGCCATGTAGAACAGCACATTGCCGCCAAGCTTGGCTTTCTCGTCCAGGGCCTTGAGCTTGTCCTTCAATTTGGCGAACAGCTCGGGCTTGGTGAAGTCGCCCGTCATCCAGTGCATGCAGCCCGCAAGCTTCTGCCATGTGCCGGGATCGACAGCCTTGGCCTCGAATTCCGAGCGGCCGGATTGAACCATCTGTTCGAGGAAGTCGTGCAGGTGCCGCGCCCAGCTTTCGTCGTCGAAATCGCTGCGCCCCGCGCCGATCATGGCAAAGCGCTCGGGCAACAGATCCTGCTTGGCCAGATTGTAGAGCGCCGGGACCACAAGCCTTTGCGTCAGGTCCCCGCCGCCGCCAAAAATTACCATGGCACAGGGCGGCACGGGCTCCGGCTTCTTGGGCGCTGCGCCGCTCACGCCTTTGGCTCCACATGGCCGCCGAATTCGTTGCGCATGGCCGAAAGGATCTTCTCGCCGAAACTGTGTTCGAGGCGGCTCCGGAAGCGCGCATAAAGCGCCGCGCTCAGCACATTGGCGGGCACGGCTTCCTCGATGGCCGCCTCGACGGTCCAGCGCCCTTCGCCGGAATCCGACACATTGCCGGTGAATTCGTCGAGCTGCGGGCTCTTGGCCAGTGCGATTGCGGTCAGGTCCAGCAGCCAGGAGGAGATCACGCTGCCGCGCCGCCAGACTTCGGCGACATCGGGCAGGTTAATGTCGAAGCGCTCGTCCTCAGGCAGCTCCTGCGAGTTCTTGCCCTTCAAAATGTCGAAGCCTTCGGCATAGGCCTGCATGAGCCCGTATTCGATGCCGTTATGCACCATCTTGACGAAGTGCCCGGCGCCCGCCGGACCGGCATGGATATAGCCGCTCTCGGCGCGCGGATCGCGGCCCTCGCGCTTCGGTGTGCGGGGGATTTCGCCAAGCCCCGGCGCCAGCGCCGCAAAGATGGGATCGAGCCGGTCGACAACCGCTTTCTCGCCGCCGATCATCATGCAATAGCCGCGCGTCGCGCCCCACACACCGCCTGATGTCCCGCAATCGACGTAATGGATGCCCTTGGGCTTCAGCGCCCGCGCGCGGCGGATGTCGTCTTTGTAGAACGTGTTGCCGCCATCGATGATGGTGTCGCCGTCGCTGAATGCCTCGTCCAGCGCCGTCACTGTCTCTTCGGTTGGCGCGCCGGCCGGCAGCATCACCCACACTGTGCGCGGCGCATCGAGTGCGCTCGCCAATTCGGTCAGCGATCCGGCCGGGGTCGCGCCGGCTTCGGCCAAGGCGGCAACGGCATCCTTGCTGCGATCATAGACCACTACGCTGTGGCCATGTTCCATCAGGCGGCGGGCGATATTGCCGCCCATGCGCCCCAGTCCAACGATGCCAATCTGCATGCTTACCTCATTGTAGTGCGGCGTCGAAAGCCTCGCTCAAGCGGGCCAGGCCTTCATTGACGTCTGTGAGATGGAGGCGCAGCACCCGCCGTCCGCGCTCTTCGAGCACGGCCGTATCGCCGATGGCCTGCGCGCGTTCGACGGTGCCGAAACTGATGGTGCGGCCGGGAATCTTCAGATCCTCAACCGGTTCGCCCGTGATTACCACGAAGACACCCGTATCGGGTCCGCCCTTGTAAGCCTGTCCCGTCGAATGCAGGAAGCGCGGCCCGAACTCCACGGCCGTGGCCACGCGCTTGGAATCGCGCAGTTTCAGCCGCATCGCCTGCAGTGGCGCTTCGTGTTCGCCGCTCTGTTCGATGAAGGCGAGCAGGCCCACATAATCATGCGGCGCGATGCGGCCGAAATGCGCCTTCAGATAGCCGGTCAGCGCGTCATGGGCGCCAAGCGCCTTGGCATTGGCGGTGTCGGCATAAAGCGCGATGCCGTCTTTCTCGAACAGCGGCGTCGAGGCGGGCAGGGCGCCGGTCTTCTCGAAGGCGTCCGTCAATTCGCGCGCCTTCACCTTGGCCGCTTCCACATCGGGCTGGTCGAACGGGTTGATGCCGATCACCGAACCGGCCACGGCCGTCGCGATCTCCCACAGATAGAAGAGCTGGCCCAGCTCATAGGCATCTTCGGCCACGACAGAAATCACCGGATGGCCGCGCTCTTCCAGTGCCGCCAGTTGGGCCGCGTCGTCGTCGACGCCGGCCAGCCGCAGGCTGACAAACACGCGGTCGTCGTCATAGGCGTCGGGATCGGCGAAATTCTCACCGTCGATGGGGATCAGCCCCTTGCCATGCTTGCCGGTGGATTCGGCGATCAGCTGTTCCAGCCACGCCCCCACGGTCTTCAAACCTTCGGAGGCAAAGATCGTGATCTTGTCGCGTCCGCATTTCGTGGCCAGCGTGCCCAGCGCGATGCCCAGCCGCACGCCCGGATTGGCCGCCGGCGGCACCAGCGCCCCGCAGCTTTTGACCATGCGCTCGGTCTCGTCCAGGAAGCGTTCGAGGTCGAGCCCCATGGCCGCGCCTGGCACCAGCCCGAATTTGGAGAGCACCGAATAGCGCCCGCCGATTTCGGTATCGCCAAGGAATATATGCGCGAAATGCTCGTCCTTGGCCTTGGCCTGCAAGGCCGAGCCCGGATCGGTGATGGCGACGAACTGCTTGCCCGCCGCGTCGGCCCCGCGCGCGTCCACGGCGCGCTGCCAGAAATAATCCTTGAGGATGTTCGGCTCCAGTGTCGATCCGGATTTCGAGGCGACGATGAATGTCGTCGCTTGCAGCACGATGGCCGCCTCCACGGCGCGGATCTGATCGGGATCGGTGGAATCGAGTACATGCATGCGCGGCCAGCCTTCGCGCTGGCCGAAGCTCTCGCTCAGCGCGGCGGCGCCAAGGCTCGATCCGCCCATGCCCAACAGCACAACATCGGTGAGCTGTGACGCCTCAATCTCGCGGCGCAGCGTGTTGAGTTGGGAAAGATCGGCGCGTTCGCGCGCGGCGATATCCATCCAGCCCAGCCATCGCGCTTCGTCACCGCCGCTCCAGAGTGCCGCGTCGCGCGCCCATAGTGTGCGCACCCAGCCCCCACGCGCCCATTCGCCGATGGCGGCGTTCACCGTCTCTTCGGCCGGGCCGAGATTTTCGCTGACCTTGGCGATGCTGCCATCCAGCAGCTTGAGCCGCTTCGTTGCCAGCGCGCCGTAAAGCTTGTCGGCCGCCTCGGCAAAGAGGTCGACGCCGTTCTCCACCAGATCGGCGGTGACCTTGTCCAGATCGATGCCGCCCTCGGCCAGTGTCTTCAGAACCGTATACGCATCCTCGACATCATTCTCGATGGTGGCTTTCGCCGTGCCGTGATCGCGGAACGCATCCATTGTCGCCGGCGGCATCGTGTTGACGGTGTCCGGCCCGATCAGGGTGTCGACATAGAGCACATCCGAATAGGCCTTGTTCTTGGTGCCGGTCGAGGCCCAGAGCAGGCGCTGCGGCCGCGCCCCGCGCTTCGCCAGTTTTTCCCAGCGCGGCCCGGTGAAGATTTCCTTGTAGATCTGGTAAGCCGCCTTGGCGTTGGCGATGGCGACCTTGCCGCGCAGCGTCGCCAGACCGGCCAGCTTGCCGCGCTCTTCCTTGCTCGCATCTTCCAGCTTGCGGTCGATCAGGGCATCGACCTTGGCGTCGATACGGCTGACGAAAAAGCTGGCGACACTCGCCATCCTGGAGAGATCGGCGCCGGCCGGCCGCTGCTCCAGCCCTTCGATATAGGCCTCGGCCACCTGCCGGTAGACGTCGCAGGAGAACAGCAGCGTGATGTTGATGTTGAGGCCCTTGCCGGTCAGCTCGCGGATTGCGGGCAGGCCTTCCTGCGTTGCCGGCACCTTGACCATCAAATTGGGCCGGTCGATCTCGCGCCACAGCGACAATGCCTCGTCCAGCGTGCCCGCCGTGTCCTTGGCCAGATAGGGCGAGACCTCCATGGAGATATAGCCGTCCGCCGCCTTGGTGCGGTCATAGACCGGGCGCAGCGCGTCGGCGGCCATCTGGATGTCGTGCACGGCCAGGTGCCGGAAGATCGCACCCACATCCGCGCCCTCATCGACATAATGCTGGATGTCGGCGTCATATTCGCGGCCCGAGGCGAGGGCTTTTTCGAAGATGGCCGGGTTGGAGGTCATGCCGCCGATCCCGTCCTCTTCGATCAGCGTCGCCAGTTCACCCTTCTCGATCATCTCGCGGGTCAGATAATCGAGCCAAACCGATTGGCCGAAGCCCTCGAGCGCCTTGAGCCTGCTCATGATGCGTCATTCCCGTGTTGCAATATCTGGTCGTTTCGGGCGGCGGCGCGGCCCCGCGCCCGAGCGGGCCAAGCTATAGCGCGTATGGCACACCCTGCCGAGACGGACGTGAAACTTTGTACAGGAAAAGCGGGCATTTCTTTGCGTCGAGGCTGGGTTCGGTCGGAGCGGGGGTGGGACTGGCGCCCGCTGGCAAGGAAACGTCCGGACAATCCCAGAGTTCCCGCCGTTACGGCAGCCTTCACCCGGCCGCTCGCCCGTGCCTATGCTGGGGGCGACTGTCATTTCGGGGTCGCCCATGAAGATCGATCTTGTCTCGCCCGAAAGCTTCGCTGCGGGTCATCCTTTCGCGCAATATCGCTGGCTACGGGAGAACGCGCCGGTGTTCTGGCATGAGGAGCCTGAGGGGCCCGGCTTCTGGGCCGTCACCCGTCACCGCGATGTCTATGCCGTGGATCGTGATTTCCGGACCTATTCTTCCGAGCCCACGGTGATGATGACCGATCCCGCCCCGGGGCAGGAGGCGATCTTCGGCGATCACAAGATGATGCTGATGATGGACCCGCCGCTGCACACGGCCTACCGCAAGCTTATCCGCCAGGAATTCACCGTGCCCGTTTCCGCCGAGCGCACGCCGCGTATGAAGGCGCTGGCCCGCCAGATCGTCGATGCTGTGATCGAGCGTGGCGAATGCGATTTCGTCGCCGATATCGCCGGCGAGATGCCGTCCTATGTCATCGCCGAGCTGATGGGCCTGCCGCTGGAGGACGGGCGCGAGCTCTACAAGCTTACCGAGATTCTGCACAGCGCCCCGGAAAGTCAGGCGCAGGGCGCGCAGATCGGCGCACTCATGAAGATGTTTGAATATGCGCGCGGCGTCATCGCCGAAAAGCGCGCCCGCCCGGCCGACGACCTCGCCACAAAGCTCCTGCACGCCGAAGTGGATGGCAAGCGTCTCGACGACACCGATTTCCTGCTCTTCTTCCTGCTGCTGATCGATGCCGGTGGCGACACCACACGCAATCTTCTGGGGTCGGGCCTCGTCGCGCTGCTCGATTATTCCGATCAGCTCGACTGGCTCAAACAAGACCTCGATGCGCGCCTTCCCGCCGCGCGCGAGGAATTGCTGCGCTGGTGTACGCCGGTCGTCTATATGCGCCGCACCGCGAAGCACGACACCGTGCTCGCGGGTGAGGAAATCAAACAAGGCCAGAAGGTCATCATGTATTTCGGCGCGGCCAATCGCGATCCGGAAGCATTCGCCGATCCCGACACATTCGAGGTCGCGCGCGCGCCGAATGACCACATCGCCTTCGGCACCGGCCCGCATGGCTGCCTCGGCCAGCATCTGGGCCGCATCGAGATCGACGCCATCTTGCACGAAGTGCTGTCGCGCCTCGACGATCTGGAGATCACCGCGCCGCCGGAATGGCTCGCGTCAAACTTCATCTCCGGCCCGAAGCACCTGCCCGTGCGCTTCAAGCCGGGACGAAGGCTGGGCTAGGGGCGCATCTTCTCCGGCCGCGTGATGGCCGCATCGCCGTAATGGCCGGGCAGGCGGCCAAGGCGGATGAAGTCTCGCATCATGGCGAAATAGCCGGGCGCATAGCGCGTCGAGTGGCGTTCGCCCTTGGCGTCCTTCTCGAACAGCGTCATGCCATGCTCGGCGCCGGGATAGAGCGCGAGCGTGAAGGGCTTGCCATCTGCGATCAGCGATTTGATGCGCCGGCTCGTCACGGCGCTGGGTGCCTCGTAATCCTCGGTTCCGAGAACCCATAGTTGCGGCGTTCTGTTGGCGCGCAGCGCCGGCATGGGCTCGTAGCGGAATGGCGTGCCCCAATTGTATTTCGGACCCATCTCGCGCAGCTGCTTCTCCGAATAGGGCAGCAGCATGAAGGTGAAGTTGCCGTGCAGGTCCTTGTACCAGGACGCATTCCGGTATTTCGCGCGCACCGTGTCGAACCGCTTGAATCCCTTGGTGAGGCCGCTGGCGATCAGGTCTTCGGCGGCCCGCGCAACCTCAAGGGCCTTGGTGATCTCGGCGGGCGAATGACCCTCTCTCGCGCATTTCGATCTCGACTTCTTCCTGATCCTCCTGCAGCACCGTCACGGCAAGCCCGAAGGAGACGATGGCGAAATCGACCGGCGCGCGATTGACTGCAATCGGCACCACCCAGCCGCCCTCGCTGCCGCCCTGATAGCCAATCCGGCCCGCGCGTGTGCCTGCAAGCGTGCTGTGCCTCGTGCATCGCCGCGATCGGCATCGTCGGCGAGCAGGCTGAAATTCTGCGTGTAGGTGCCGCCGGACAGGCCGGTCCCGCGCTTGTCATAGACGAACACGCCCACGCCCTCGGCCGGGAACATGCGCTGATAGGCGTAATATTTGAGCGCGGATTCACGTTCGGCCCCATGCATCAGCACGACGATCGGGACAACGCTCTTGTCCTTCGGAAGCACCAGCCGTCCGGCCAGTTTCACGCCATGGCTTTCGAAGGTCACATTCGTCACGTCGAGCGCGATGCGGTGCCCCGCCATGCCGGCGAAGCGGATGTCGCCTTTCGCGCAATCGGTGAAGGTCACATTCTTGCCGTCGGGTTTGTGGGTCCAGCCCAGCGTGCTGGTCCAGCGCTTGGCCGCGACCTTGTGCAATGCGCCCGTCGTGCCGTCGAAGCGGCGCCAGCGCAGCGTCTTGCCGTCCGAGGGCGCGATATCGATCAAGCTCCCATCGCTCATGCGGTAGCTGCCGATGTGGCAATCGGCCTTCCCGGCGGCATGCGCATAACTGGCCGTGACCGCGCATGCGAACAGCGCCGCGGCGAAACGTGAAAATGTGGTCATGAAAGCCCCTCGGTTGACCGTTCGAAATGGGAGCAAGGGCACGTGGTTTTCAAGGTCGGAGGGGATACGCGTCCAGAGCATGGCTGGAAAGCTGCGTGCGGCGCTACCCGTCCAGCGATTTCGTCAGCGAGATGCCGATGGTCGTGCTGCTCTCTTCGCTGTGGCCGAAATGGTCGATGCGGCTTGTGCCGCGCTGGCCCGAATAGAAGGCGCTGGTCTGCGCCGTGGTCCCCGCCAGCCCCGCCACGTCGAGGCGCAGTTTGAACGGGCCCGGATCATACTCCACGAAAGCGCCGAGGCTGCCGCCGCGCGCCACGGTGGTTTCCTGCGCCACCTGATAATAGCGTGTTTCGGAGCCCAGCCGCCCGATCAACCCCCAGCTCATATGTTGCCGCGGCATGTCCTGCGCCAGCCGGAAGCTCGCCCGATGCGGGGCCTCGCCGGAGATGCGCCGGTCGCGGCCCGTGAGCGGATCGCGGATGCGCGAGCGCTGCCACATCGCCTGCGAGGTCAGCTTGGTATGCGGCAGGCCGAGCCCGGCCAGCGACAGCGTCAGTGCGGCGGAGAAGCGCTGCTGCCGTCCGCCGGTGATGCTGGCCGGCGTCTGCCCGCTCGCCGCCGGGATCAGCACCGTCGTGCTGCCGAGCTGCGCATTGCGGTAATCGGCCTTGAGCGCGAGGCCATCGCCCAGGCTCTGTTGCAGTCCGAATTTGAGGGCGCGCGCGCTGTCGGGCTTGAGGCCGGCGCCGGCGGGCCGGCCCGTGGCGGCGGCATAGGCGGCAAATTTGGCGGCGTTGAGCGGGGTCTCGGTGCCGGCGAGGCCGAGCGTCAGCGCTCCGCCGCGCCACGGCGTCAGCGTCATCTCGAGCTGCGTGTCCGCGGTGCGATAGGCCGTGCTGCCGCTCACATTGCCGACCATGTTCAGGGTCGTGGACTGCACCGCCGCCTCGGCATCGATCGCCAGATGGGGCGCCGGCGTCCAATGCGCATGGGTGAATTCGCGGCCCGTGCGGGTTTCGACGCGGCTCGATGCCGGGGCCGCGTCCGCCTGCCATTGGCGCTGGCTTGTTGCCTCGTCCAGGGCCGCCGCCCCGATTTCGACCTCGACCCGGGGCAGGGGCGCGAATTTGGCCGTGGCGCTGGCGGTCTGCGTGCCGGCCTCGCTCTCGCTATGTTTGACATAGAGCACGTCGCCCCTGCTGCCGTCCTGGATGTTGGTCTGGAAGGTCTGGACGGCCTTGAGGTCGAGGCTGGTGGAATCGTCGTGCCACACCGTGTCGACGCGCAGCTCGCCGCTGCTATGGCTGGCGTTGCCGCGGTCGGTGACGGGATCTCGGCTGGCGATGGCGCGCCCCGAAAGGCTGGCGGTCACCGGGCCGAGATCGAGATCGAGCGCCGCCGCGCCGATGACACCGTGCTTCCTGGCTCCGGCGCTCCCCCCGGTGAGGCTGAAATCGGTGGCGCCGTCGTGCAGATGCACGAGCGCCGTCGCGGCGGGCGCGGTGCCCGTCGCGGCAAAGGCGAGCTGCGAGGGGAAGGCGGCCGCGACGACGGCCACCCATCGCCACTTTCCCGGCATCTCTGCGAGTCCCGAATTGACGCGCATGACCCCCTGCCATGCGTGTGGAAAAACAGGTTAACCGCTTTCAATGTCACAAAAAAGTCCGCAGGCCGCGGAAATCGTCACGTTCCTGTGCGCGGGGTGAAAATCTTGATCGGCATTGGATCAATGAAACAATCCGCTGCCGGCCAGCCCGTCGAACACGAACTGCATCGCCAGCGCCGCGAGCAGGATGCCGGAGATGCGCGCCACCGCGTTGGCACCGGTCACACCGATGGCCTTCACCAGCCCGCCCGCCGCCAGCATGAAGACCAGCGTCAGGGCCATCACCACGCCAAGCCCGGCCAGCACAAAACCGGCCTGCTCGAAATTCGTGGCCTTGCCCATCAACAGCACGATGGCCGTCATGCTGCCGGGCCCCGCGATCAGCGGAATGGCCAGCGGCACCACGGCGATGTCATGGCGTGTCTTGGCCTCTTCCTCTTCCGGTTCGGTGATGGAGGAAACGCCGGAATGTTTGGCGAGCAGGAGATCGGCCGCCACCATCAACAGCAGGATACCGCCCGCCGTCCGGAAGGCAGGTAGTCCCACCCCCAGTAGCTGCAGCAACTCGTTTCCGCCGAACGCGAAGGCGAACAGCACCAGCGTCGCCGTCGCGGTGGCGATGAGGGCGAGCTTGGCGCGCTGCGCGGGCGATTGACCGGCCGTCAGCGCCACGAAGATTGGCGCCAGATCGACCGGGCCAATGGCGACGAACAGCGTCGTCACGGCGGTGAGGAAAAGTTCGAACATTGAGGTCTGGCGAAGAGAACCGAAGACGAGTCGCGCCAGCCTATCCGATCCCTATGGCGGTGGCGAATTTGGAACCCACCGTAAGCGAAATCCCCGCCAGTCCTGCAAAATATTGATCCGTGCGCGACCAGATGTGCCTTGCGGGGGCGCGGCGCGGCGGCCATGGTTCGGCCCAAGATCAAGAACTGGCCTCTTCAAGGGAGACGCGACATGAAGGACTTCAAGGACCAGATTGCGTTCATCACCGGCGGCGCATCCGGCGCAGGCTTCGGCCAGGCGCTGGTGTTCGGCCGCGAGGGCGCGAAGATCGTGATCGCCGATGTGCGCAAGGACGCCATCGACAAGGCGCTCGCGGAACTCAAGGCCGAAGGCATCGCCGCGCACGGCATCGTGCTCGACATCACCGATCGCGCCGCCTATGCGCGCGCCGCCGACGAAGTGGAGAAGGTGTTCGGCGCGCCGCCGACGCTGCTCTTCAACACCGCGGGCGTGAACAGCTTCGGCCCGGTCGAGAATTCGACCTATGACGATTTCGACTGGATCGTCGGCGTCAATTTCGGCGGCGTCGTCAACGGCATGCTCACCTTCGTGCCGCGCATGATCAAGGCCGGCAAGCCGGGCCACATCGTCACCACCTCGTCGCTGGGCGGGTTGATGGGATCGGCGCTGGCCGCGCCCTATTCGGCGGCCAAGGCGGCGGCCGTGAACCTGATGGAGAGCTATCGCCAGTCGCTGGAGAAATACGGCATCGGCGTTTCGGTGGTGTGCCCGGCCAACATCAAGTCGAACATCGCCGAAGCCTCCAAGCTGCGCCCGTCGAAATTCGGCAAGTCGGGCTATGTCGAGAACGCGGATTCCATTGCCTCGCTGCAATCGATCCACATTCACGGCATGGAGCCTGTGCAGCTCGCCGGCTTCATCAAGGATGGCATCGAGAACAACCAGCTCTACATCATCCCCTATCCGGAATCGAAGGAGATGCTGAAGAAGCATTTCGACGTCATCGTCGACTCCGTGCTGCCGATGGAAGCCGATCCCGAAGGCGCCCGGAAGCGCACCGAAGCGTTGATGAACTGGGCGCAGGACCGCGCCCGCGTCTTCAACAAGGAACAGGGGAAGGGCTGATCATGCAGGACGTCAAGGGAAAGACCGCCTTCATCACCGGCGGCGCCAGCGGCATGGGCCTGGGCATGGCCAAGGCCTTCGCCGAAGCCGGCATGAAGGTCGTCATCGCCGATATTCGCGATGGCGCGTTGGCCGAAGCGATGAAGGTGTTCGAGAACACCAATCTCGCCGTCACGCCCATCAAGCTCGATGTCACCGATCGCGAAGGCTGGAAGCGGGCGGCCGACGAAGCCGAGCGCATCTACGGCAACATCCATGTCGCGGCCCTCAATGCCGGCGTCGGCGTGCTCGGTCCGCTGCAGCAGGCGACCTATAAGGACTGGGATTTCGGCCTCGCCGTCAATCTCGGCGGCGTCGTCAACGGCGTCATGACGCTTCTGCCGCGCATGCTGGCCCATGGTGAAGAGAGCCATTTCGTCACCACGTCATCGACTGCCGGTTTTTCCGCGGTCGGCGGCGCGGGCATCTATTGCACGGCCAAATATGCCGTCGCGGGGCTGATGGAAACGCTGGCCACCGATGTCAAAGGCACCAATGTCGGCGTCTCGGTGTACTTCCCCGGCCCGGTGGAAACGGCGATCAACTCCTCCACCCATGAAACGCGCCCTGCGCATCTCAAGAACGAAGCGCCGCCGCCTGCCATGGTGGGCGAGCGCGATCGGCGCCCGCCGCCGAATTACGACATGAGCCTCTTCATGTCGAAAGAGGAAGTCGGCAAGCGCGTGCTGCGCGGCATCCAGCGCGGCGATCTGTTCATCATGAGCCATCCCGAATTCCGCGAGGGCATTGTCGCCCGCAACGAGGCGCTGCTGCGCGCGATCCCGGACGAACCGGTCAACGAGCCGCGCAAGGCACTCGTCAGCCAGTTCGGCACGCTCATGTACAACCCGATCTACGACACACAGAAAAAGGTTCCGGGCGAGAAATTCTGAATTCCTCCCGCCCCGCACGACCACAGGAGACGACCATGCTCACCCTTTACAGCTTCGGCCCCGGCGCCAATTCGCTGAAGCCGCTGCTCGCACTGTTCGAGAAGAAGCTGGAGTTCAAGCACCGCTTCCTCGATCCCACGGTGTTCGAGCACCATGAAGACTGGTTCAAGAAGATCAATCCGCGCGGCCAGGTGCCGGCGCTCGATCACGATGGCAAGATCATCACCGAATCCACGGTGATCTGCGAATATCTCGAAGACGCCTTCCCGGATGCCGAGATCAAGCTGCGCCCCGCCGATCCCTATCTGATTGCCCAGATGCGCGTCTGGACGAAATGGGTCGACGAATATTTCTGCTGGTGCGTTTCGACCATTGGCTGGGAACGGGCCATCGGCCCCATGGCGCGCTCCGTCTCCGACGAGGAATTCGAGGAGAAGATGAAGCGCATTCCGATCCCCGAACAGGTCACCAAATGGCGCAATGCGCGCGCCGGCTTCCCCAAAGAGGTGCTGGAGGAGGAGATGCGCAAAGTGCGCGTCTCGGTCGCCCGCCTCGAAGCGCGCCTCAAGGAAAGCCCCTGGCTCGCCGGCCCGGATTACACGCTGGCCGATATCTGCAACTTCGCCATCGCCAACGGCATGCAGTTCGGCTTCAAGGAGGTCGTCAACGAGACGGACACGCCGCATCTCGTCGACTGGATCAACCGCATCAACGCGCGCGAGGGCGCCAAGGAGATGTTCGCCAAGGTCAAGCGCGAACAACTCGGCCCGCGCAAGGCTGGGTAATCGTCGAACACATCTTGGTTGTTATCCGCCGCAAATGCGGCGGAGCCAGGTGACGCCGTATAAGCCGCCGCCTCAGGGTAGGGGCGGCGCGGACGCGTGATCGAGCTGACAGGAACATTCTTCAGCATCGCCCGTCCGGGCAGCCGCGACGGCGTGTCCGGAAATATACCTAAAGCAATTTGGTGATCCTGCTGGGGAACAGCGCAGGCGGATTCGTTCGTCTGCGCCGTGATCGTTGATCTTGCGCAAATAATTGCTCGTCCCCTCTCTCAAAGTTCTTCCCCGTCACGGCCATCGCATTGCTGTGGATGGGCGGGGCATCGCGCGGTGTCAGGTGGCATCTGCGAAGGGAATATTTCAATGTGGCGCGGTTGGCCGGTGGCATTGATGATGGAGGTCGCCGCCGCCGGGTTGGCAGCGCCGGCCTGCGCGCAGTCCATTGATTATGACGCACTGGAAAGCCTGTTCGGCGAACCGGTCACGACCTCGGTTACCGGCTCGCCCCAACGCGCCAGCGATGTTCCCGCCAGCATGACGCTCATCACCGCGGACGAAATCCGCCGCAGCGGCGCGCATGATATTCCCGGCGTATTGCGGCACATTCCCGGTATCGACATCCTGCAATGGACCAACGATCAGGCTGATGTCGCCGTCCGCGGCTACAATCAGGCTTTTTCGCCGCGCCTTCTCGTGCTGGTAAACGGCCGTCAGGTTTATGCTGATATCTACGGTTACACGCCGTGGAGCACGCTTCCCATCGAACTTTCCGACATCCGCCAGATCGAGGTCGTCAGTGGTCCAAGCGGAGCCCTCTTCGGCTTCAACGCCGTTGGCGGTGTAATCAACATCGTGACCTATGACCCGCTCTATGACGATGTAAATACGGCCTCCGTCACCGCGGGAACGCAAAATCTGATCCAGGGAACTGCGATTGCCACGTTTCGCTTCGGCGACAAGGGAGGCATGCGTATCTCGATTGGCGGTCGCAAGAACGACGACTTCACGACACCGCTCGATCCCATCGAAATGGGTGTGCGTCAGGGCAATGACCGGCGTGCGGGCGATGTCGCCGGCCACTTCCGCTTGGCACCGCGGGTCGAGAGCGAATTCGAGCTTTCGCACAGCGAAGCTGCCGAGCCGTCGATGACGCCCTACTACACGCAGCTCTACACCAAGTACCGTGTCGACTCCGCCCGCCTCGCCATCTCCGCAGACACCGATTGGGGCCTTATGCAGGCATCGGCGTATGGCAACTGGCTTCGCGCGTCGGCGGTCGCACCGTCCAATTTTGTCCAGGCGTTCGAGATCTACAATCCGGTCGTCGTCGCCCAGCTGCAGGACGTCATAAAATTTGGAGTCAACCATGTCGTCCGTCTATCCGTCGAATATCGCCACAATAGCATGGGGACGACGCCGATCATCGGTGGCACGGTGTTCTATGATGTATTCTCGGGCAGCGCGATGTGGCAATGGCGGATTATCCCGGACCTTACGTTCACCAACGCCTTGCGCATCGACAGCCTGTCGCTTGGGCGCAGCGGACGCTTCCCGCCGGGCATAGGGCTTAACAATGCCGAATGGAGCCAGGGTTCGCGCGACGAAATCAGCTTCAACAGCGGGCTTGTCTGGTCGGCCGACGAACGCAATACCGTTCGTTTGACGGCAGCGCGCGGCGTACAACTTCCGAGCCTGATAGATCTCGGTGGTCTGCTGGAGGTTAGTCCGGTCTTCGGCGCATCGGCGGGCGTACCCTTTGTGAAGCCGTCGATCATCGGAAATTACGAGTTGGCATGGGATGCCGCGTTCCCCGCATGGGATGTGCGAATGAAATTGCGCGCATTTTATCAGACGACAGACGACCTGATCGCCGATACCGGCACATCCTATCCCGCGCGCGGCATCATCTTCGGCGCCGGAAATATCGGCCGCTCGGATGCGGACGGGCTGGAACTGATCTTGAGTCAGGCCGTCGACGAGCATTGGCACTGGGATATTGGCTACCGCGCGGAGGTCATCCACGACCATTTCTCGCCGGGCTATAGCCTCCAGAACACCCTTCGCGATTTCGCGGATACGACACCCGTCCATGTCATCAATGCGCATCTGGGATGGGCGCGAGGTCCCTGGGAGGCCGACGGATATGTCCGCTTCGAATCGGACTTCGACAGCATCACGACCCTTCCCACGCTGGTAGACGGCAGGCTGATCCGCGTGCCCGCGCACGCATCGGTCGATGGCCGCGTCGCCTATCGTGTTACCGACACTCTGACGCTGGCGGTCTCGGGGCAAAATCTTTTCGATTCACCTCAGCGGCAAACCTCGGCGCCCGAAGTGGAGCGCCGCGTCTATCTCACCGCCAGTGTCGGCTTATGAGCGTATCATCGCGAACAATGCGCGTGATGAGACCGGTTGGAGCCCGACGCTGAAGCGCCGAATGGGGGAGGGGATAGCCCCTCCCCGTGCGGCGTGCATATGGGTCTGGCTCAGAGCGAGGCGAGATACGCGGCGATGCTGCGCATCTGCTTGTCGGTCATGTGCTCCACATTGCCATGCATGATGGCATTGTCGCGCGCATTGCTGCGGAACGCCTCGAGCTGCGCGACGAGATATTCGCGGTGTTGGCCGGCAAGGCGCGGGGCCATCGTGGTTCCGGCGGCCGCAGGCCCATGGCAGGCGCTGCATGCGGGCACGTTCTCTAAATCGATGCCCTGCTTGAAAATGGTCTCGCCGGCCGCGATCTGGGTCGGGTCCTCGCCGGTCGCGCCCTTCGGCGGCTGCTGGGCCGAATAATATGCCGCGACCTCTTTCATCTCCTTGTCCGACAGCGGGCCTGCGATGTTCCACATGAACGCCTTGGCATCGTGATCGGCGCGGCTGGTATCCTTGAAGTTCTTGAGCTGGGTCTCAAGGTAGTCCGTGGTCTGCGCGGCGAGGTCCGGAAAGGCTGCGTTGGGGCTGATGCCATGATTGCCGTGGCACACGCTGCAGGTATCGGAGACCAGATTTGGCTCGTGCGGAGCAGTTGTGCCCGCCGTCGCGCTTGCCCCCATGAGCAACAAGCCCGCCATGCTCAACGCTGCAATGAATTTCATGATATTCGGATTTCCTCTCTCGGAATGTGATCGAGGATCGGTGGCGAGCGCGGGAATAGTCCGGCGCGTTCCGCTCCGATCGGTATGAATTCGTGCCGGTCGCAGCCGTCGTGCGCCGGAGACTTTGCGCACGTCGTTAAAGAAATTTGCGCGCGATCGAAAGTTACGCTGCAGTAATGCATGACATGACGCATGGGATCGCGGCTGCTCGGCACGGTGAATCGCGCGCTATCGGTCAATCGCCGCTGCGACCTTTTGACGGGATCAGTGCGATATGCCGCACGGCGGCGGGCGGCAGCGAGTTCGCCACCACTGCGGCCACGCCCGCCAGCGCGAGAGTCGTGGCCGTCTCGGTCCAGCGCCCGAGCCTGGAAGGATCGGCCAGCAGCACGGGCGCCCACACGAGCGGGATGAAGGACGCATACATCAATGCCAGCAGCGTGGCGGCGAGGCGGGCGCGCCACCGGGCCAGGATCGCGACACCGCCCGCGATGTGCGCCGCACCGGTCGCGTAGCCCCAGAAGGTCTGGCCCGGTGGCAGCCATGCGGGCACCAGCGGCGCGGTCAGGTTCATATAGGCGAAATGCGCGCCACCGAAGACCACGGCGCAAACGCCGAACGCCATCCGGCCGAGCGTCGTGAGGCGCGCGGACAGCGCTCCATCGATCTTCGCATTGGCCGCATAGATGATCAGCGCGCCCGCCGCGATCGCGAGCTGTTCGGCGATGTTTTCGTAAACGACATAGACCTCGTAATGCGCCAGAAGCACACGGCCGTCCATCAACACAACGACACCGAGCGCATAATAGGCGGTGAGCGCCGCGGCGCCCCAGACCGCGCTGCGGCGCCAGATGACGGCCGCGCCGGCGGCGAGCATGAGGGCGCCGGCGAAATAGGCGAGCGCCGTGCGGTCGGGAAAATCCTTGGGCACGGGCTGCCCCGCGGTGAAGGTCCCCCACATCAGCCCCGCCACGGCCAGCGCCATCACGCCCAGGCCATAGATGCGTGGGCCGAAGCCCATCAGCGCTCTTGTGATCGTCATGACGCCCCCGCCCCCAATGCAAGTGCGCGGTCAGTGCGATGAACGGAGAGATCGTGCCGTGGCCGCGACATCCTCGATAACGCTACACGGGCTCCGTGCGCCGGAGCACTGCAAATCGCCGTGAGCGGCCGGCAACCGCCAGGTTCAGAGCCTTTCAAGGCGGGGCAGAACGATGGTCTTGGCGAGATCGGTTGCGGCGTGCAGTTCGGCCGCATCCTCCTCGGCGTCGACCTTCTCTCCGGGGCCCGGCGGGATATGGAAGTTGGCATGCACGGCCAGGTCCAGTTCGACGCCCCGGTCGAGCACGGCCAGCACATGGCCGTTCCAATAGGCGCTGTCGCCGACGCCCGCGACGTCCTTCACCTCGTTCGTGCTCACCGACGTCGCCGCCTTGTATCCGCGATGATAGGCCTGGGACGGGGATTTGAAATAACTGCCCTGCTTGTCGAATGTCGCCTGGTCGAAGACCTCCACCGATACGCCCCAGACGCCACCGGCGACCTCCATCGGCGCAGCGGTGAAATAGGAACACTTCGTGCCCGGCGCAAAGCCGACATCATGCGTGATCATTGCATCCTTGACGGGCGCACCGAGGATCTTCTGCGCCTCGGCCTTGGTCAGCAGCTTGCACGGATCGATCGGCCCCGTTGCCGCTGTGGCGGCTCTCGCGGCAGCGGATTTGCCGGAAGCGTCGGCGCCCTGTTTCTTGCCCGACCCGCTGGGGCCGCAGCTTGCGGCCAGAACCCCGGCGATCGTGCATGTTGCGATGGCTGTGAATGGCCTTGAGAACATCATAGCGCTCCTCCCGATGGTGAGGTGGCTGCGATGGGGACTATATCACATCATGGCATCGCCCATGTCCGAATTTCGGCGCGCCTGAAGGGGAGCGGCCAAATCGCCGATGCCGCCGCTATTCGTCGAAGCCCACAAACACCGCGGCCTCGTCAACGGACTTGCGGCGGGAGACCACTGCATTGGCCGGGAAGCTGTCATCGGGATAGCCCATGGCAATGCAGATCATGATCACCTGATCGTCCGGAATGCCCGCATGTTCGCGCACCACGGGCGATTGCATGATGCCCTGGCTGTTGATGACGCAGCCAAGCCCGCGCGACCACGCCGCGTTGACCAGCGCATTGGCCACGGCCCCGCAATCGAAGGGCGCGATGTCGCCGCCATGGATGGAGCGGTCATAGGTCACGACCACCGAGACCGGCGCATCGAACTGGCGGAAGCCGCGCAGCACCCAATCCTGGCGCGCGGGTTTGTCATCGCGTTCGATGCCCATGGCGCCGAACAGCTGCTTGGCGATTTCGATCTGGCGCTCGCGGTGCGCGCCTTCATAAGCGCCATGGCTGCGGAATTCGCGCGAGTCCGGCACGCCCGCCAGATTGCGCTCGGTGTTGCCCTTGCGGATGCGATCGAGCGGCTCGCCCGCGACCACATAGAAATTCCACGGCTGCGTGTTGAGCGAGGAGGGCGCGCGCATCGCCATCTCGATGATTTCTTTGATGAGTGCCTTGGGCACGGGATCGGGCTTGTAACCGCGAATGCTGCGGCGGCCCAGAACGACATCGTCGAATTGCATGGTCAGAACTCCGCATCGCACCCTGTTGGGAGGATAGTCTTTCTCAGCGAAAAGGGGCGCTCCTTTGCAAGCGCCCCCCTTCATTCGGTTCGCGATGACGCGGCGATCAGTACACCTCAATCAATCCGGCGCCGCCCATGCCGCCGCCGATGCACATGGAGACGACCGCGCGCTTGATGCCGCGGCGCTTGCCTTCCAGCAATGCGTGGCCGGTCATGCGTGCGCCCGTCATGCCGAAGGGATGGCCGATCGAGATCGAGCCGCCATTGACGTTGTACTTCTCCGGGTCGATGCCGAGCTTGTCGCGGCAATAGAGGCACTGGCTCGCAAACGCCTCGTTCAGTTCCCAAAGATCGATATCGTCGATCTTGAGATTGTTGCGTTCGAGCAGGCGCGGGATCGCGAAGACCGGGCCGATACCCATCTCGTCGGGCTGGCAGCCGGCCACGGCCCAGCTGACGAAGCGGCCCAGCGGCTGCAGCCCGCGCTTCTCGGCTTCCTTGGCTTCCATCAGCACCACGGCGGCGGCGCCGTCCGAAAGCTGGCTGGCATTGCCGGCGGTGACGAACTTGCCCGGCCCGCGCACCGGTGTGAGCTTGGCCAGGCCTTCCAGCGTCGTGTCCGGGCGATTGCACTCGTCGCCGGTCACCGTGTAGTCGACGATGGTTTCTTCCTTCGTCTCCTTGTTGACCTTCTTCATTTTGGTTTTGACGGGAACGATCTCATCGTTGAATTTTCCCGCCGCCTGTGCCGCCGCCATCAGCTTCTGCGAACGCAGGGAATATTCGTCCTGATATTCGCGGGAGATGTTGTAGCGCGCGGAGACCACATCGGCGGTGTCGATCATCGGCATCCAGAAATCGGGATACATCTCGGTCAGCCGATCGGATGCGCCGCCGCCGCCGCCGCCCTGGAAGGAAATGCTGTCCACGCCGCAGCCGACGGCGATCTGTGCGCCGTCATCGATGATGTAGCGCGCGGCGATGGCGATGGCGTTGAGGCCCGACGAGCAGGCGCGGTTCACGGTCACGCCCGAGGTGGTGACGGGCAGCCCCGCGAGCAGCGCCGCGCCGCGCGCGACATTGCCGGCAGCGGCCACCTGGCCGGCCACGACATCCTCGATCTCTTCCGGCGCGGCGCGACTGCGCTTGACGGCCTGTTCGATGGCGGCCCCCAGCATGTCGGCGCTGGAGGTCATGTTAAATCCGCCGCGCCCGGCCTTGGCCAGTCCGGTGCGCGCGGTCGAAACGATTACGGCTTCACGCATTGTCGTGTTCCTCTCAGTTGTCGATATCCATTCCGATTGTCATTTTCGGCGAGTGCCGCGCGCCGCACCAATCTCTATCTCCGTCATCGCCCGTCGAAGTCCGGGCGATCCATTTAACTGTCGCACGCGGAGGCGCGGAGTGCGCGGAGGAGGGCCGATGTTTTCCGCGCCTCCGCGTCTCCGCGTGAAAAGTCCTCACTTCAGATCCTGAAAACGCTTGCCTTCGGCCACGAGCTTTTCGAGCAGCGCGGACGGTTTGAACGCTTCACCCATTTCGGCGTGCCACTGCTTCATCTTGGCCAGCACCTTGTCGAGCCCGACCGTGTCGCCATAGAACATCGGCCCGCCGCGATAGACCGGCCAGCCATAACCGTTGATCCAGACGATATCGATGTCGCTGGCGCGGATGGCCTTGCCTTCCTCGAGAATCTTCGCGCCCTCATTGATCATCGGGAAAATGCAGCGTTCGAGGATTTCCTCGTCGCTCACCTTGCGGGAATTGACGCCGGACTTCTTGCGGAAGTCTTCGATGATCTTTTCGGTAACGGGCGAGGGCGAGGCCTTGCGGGTCTCGTCGTAATCGTAAAATCCCGCGCCGGTCTTCTGTCCGCGCCGGTCCATCTCGCACAACACTTCGCGGATGGTCGAGCTGGAGGATTTCTCCTTGATCCAGCCGATATCGAGTCCGGCCAGATCGCTCATGGCGAACGGGCCCATCGGGAAGCCGAAATCATAGAGCACGCGATCGACATCCCAGGGCATGGCGCCTTCCATGACCAGCGCATTGGCTTCGCGCTGGCGCTGGGACAGCATGCGGTTGCCGACGAAGCCGGGGCACACCCCCACCAGCGCCGCAATCTTGCCGATGGTCTTGGCGATGCCCATCGCCGTGGCGATGACTTCTTTGGAGGTCTTGTCGCCGCGCACCACTTCCAGCAGGCGCATCACATTGGCCGGCGAGAAGAAATGCATGCCGATCACCGATTCCGGCCGCTTGGTGGCCGAGGCGATCTCGTTGACATCGAGATAGGAGGTGTTGGAGGCCAGCACCGCGCCCTGCTTGACGATGGCGTCCAGCTTGCCGAACACCTCCTTCTTGATGTCCATGCGCTCGAACACCGCTTCGATCACCATGTCGCAATCGGCGAGGTCTTCAAGGCTCAGCGTGCCGGTGATGAGGCCCGTGCGCGTTTCGACATCGGCCATCGAGATGCGGCCCTTCCTGGCCGTGTTCTCGTAGTTCTTGCGAATGGTTTTGAGGCCGCGCTCCAGCGCCTCGCGGCTGGTCTCGACAATGGTCACGGGAATGCCGGCATTGGCGAAGTTCATCGAAATGCCGCCGCCCATGGTGCCGGCGCCGATCACGCCCACCTTCTTCACCGGAATGGTCGGGGTGTCGGCCGGCACATCGGGCGTCTTCCACACCTGCCGCTCGGCGAAGAACACATAACGCTGCGCCGCCGATTGGGTGCCCGTCATCAGTTCCATGAACAGTTTGCGCTCGGTCTTCAGGCCCTCCGCGAAGGGCTCATTCACGGCCGCCTCGATGCAGCGGATATTGTATTCCGGCGCCAGGAAGCCGCGGAATTTGCGCGCATTCTTCTTGCGGAAATCGGCGAAGAGCTCGGGGTGGCCGCGCGCGGCTTCGACCTTGTCGTTGAGGTCGCGCACCTTCTTGAGCGGCTTGTTCCCGGCGACGACCTGCTTGGCGAATTCGATCGCCGTTGCGCGCAAGCCATCTTCCGGCGCCAGCGCGTCGACAAGCCCGACCTCCAGGCATTTCTTCGCGCCCACATGTTTGCCGCTCGTCACCATATCCAGCGCAGCTTCGGGGCCGACAATGCGCGGCAGGCGCTGCGTGCCGCCCGCGCCGGGCAGCAATCCCAGATTCACTTCCGGCAATCCGCAACGCGCGCTCGGCACCGCCACGCGGTAATGCGCGCACAAAGCCACTTCCAGCCCGCCGCCCAGCGCCGTGCCGTGGATCGCGGCAACCACCGGCTTGGGCGATGACTCGATGATGTCCTCCACCTCGAACAGGCTCGCGCCCTTGGGCGGCTTGCCGAACTCGCTGATATCGGCGCCGGCGATGAAGGTCTTGCCCTCGCAGATCAGCACGATGGCCTTCACGCTCCCATCGGCGATGGCAGCCTTGAAGCCTTCGGCCAGCCCGTCGCGCACGGGGGCGGAGAGGGCGTTCACCGGCGGCGAGTTGAGCGTGAGAACTGCGATCTCGCCGTCCTTGCTGAGATCGGTCACCGGATTGATGGCGGTCATGCGCGTCGTCCCATCCCTGTTTCTTCTTGGCCTGATTTTCTGTCAGGGGAAGATGCGACGAGGCCGGGCGGCGAGTCCAGCGCCTTCGAATGTACGGTATGGCGGGTGGGATTCAGCCCCGGCCCAGCGCCATGTCGCAGACGAAGGGGTTGGTCTTGCGCTCCCAGCCGAAGGTCGAGGTCTCGCCATGGCCGGGCACGAAGCGCATGTCATCGCCCAGCGGCCACAGCCGGCCGGTGATGGAGTCGACCAGCTGCTCGTGATTGCCGCGGGGGAAGTCGGTCCGTCCCACCGAGCCCTTGAACAGCACGTCGCCGACAAAGGCCAGATTCGCGTCTTGGTTGTAAAATACAACGTGACCGGGCGTGTGGCCGGGGCAATGGCGCACCCCCAGCGTGGCGCCGCCCACGGTCACCGTGTCCCCGTCCTTGAGCCATCTTGTGGGCTCGCAGTTCTCGCAACCGGGGAAGCCGTAGCGGGCGCCCTGTTCGGCCAGCCCTTCCAGCAGGAAGCGGTCGTCCTCATGCGGCCCCTCGATCGGCACGCCGAGCTGGCGGGCGAGGCCGGCCGCGCCCCCGGCATGGTCGAGATGGCCATGGGTCAGCAGGACCTTCTCGATGGTCACGCCCTTGGCGGCCGCGGCCTTGAGGATGCGCTCGATTTCGCCGCCCGGATCGACCACGGCGCCGCGCATGGTGCGCGGGGTCCCAGACCAGCGAGCAGTTCTGCTGGAACGGGGTCACCGGCAGGGTTCCGGCGGCGATCGTGGGCTGTCCCATTATGAGAAATCCTTAACGAAATTTTGCGCGGTTTTCAGGCAATTTTCGGACATTGGGCGCTGTGGTTCCAGTCCTGTTCGAATCCCGCGGCGATGTGACTGCCAGGCCACAGATTCACCCCTTGGTACCGTTGAACGCAGGGGCCCATCTGCTAGAATTTCCCTGACTATTTTTGCCCCGGGCAAGTGAGTGCGTCCGGGAGCGGGGGTGTGTGTGATGCGGATCGTCACGACGATCGCAACAGTGATGGCCGGGTTGGCGTTGGGCGCAGTGTCTGTGGCCCATGCTGCCACACAGGTGCCTGCGGTCCAATCCGGCGGGCTGGTCAGCCATGTCTCGTCCTCCTCCGCCGATCTCTCGCCCGCCCAAACGCAGAGCCCGCTCTATGGCGTTGCGATCCGCAGCAGCGGCGCGCTGCCTTCGCTCGCGCAAATGCCGGCCGGTCCGTCGATGGCCGAGGCCTTCGGGCGCGATTTCACCGCCGATCTCGATGGCCTGCTGTGGTCGGACAGTTTCCAGGACACTGTGCCCTTCGCCACTGCGATGCAGACGGGCTTCGGCACGGTCACGGCGTCCGGTTACGCCGTGCGGACGACGACGCCTGATCCGTTTGCCGCCCAGCTCGGCAGGGCGGACGATCGCCGCTACGGCCTGCGGGATTTCCAGCTTGCGATGTCGGTTGCGCCGGGCGTGACGGTCCGGGCCGGTTACAGGACCCGGATGGCGGGCCGCATCAATGGCTATGACGCCTTCGGGTCGGGCGCCTATGACGGGCTGTTCTTCTCGGCCTCGGCCGTGAACTCGCCCTATCTGAGCCTCACCGATGGCGGCAATTATCTGCAGACGTCGGTTCGGATCGCGGACGGACTGGACCTGCATTTCGGTGCCGCCTCGCTGGACCGCCAGCAGGCCGAATTCGCCGTGCCGGTGTTCTCGACCCTCGACCAGCTTCGGAATCCGCAACGCTTCGCCAATCTGCGGCAGGCGCAGGCAACCGAGGCCGGGGTGTCCTGGAACTTCGCCCGCTGGGGCGGGCTGGGCGTGACCGCATCCAACATCACCGAGCGCAATGGCCTGCTGGGCGGCGTCAATTCGAATTCGCTGTCGATGCTCCGGTCGGCCAAGACCACAGCCATCGGCCTGACCGCCCGCTTCGGCTTCGGCGAGGGCTGGGTGACGACCGTCTCCTACAATGAAGGCATCACACGGCTGAATCTGCAGCCCAACGGCATCGGTTCGAATGCCGATACGTTTCGCAGCCGCGCCTTTGGCGTCGCGGTCGCCAAGCACGGCCTGTTCGGCAATTCCGACTCGCTGGGTCTGGCGCTGTCGCGGCCGGTTCAGGTTTACAATGGCGGCGTGAATCTCGCGCCCATCTCCCGTGTCGACAGCAGCAGTGCTCTGGGCCTCGGATACGACCACGTGTCGCTGGCCGGCGCGACGCCCGAAACCGATGTCGAGCTGGGCTACACGACAACCTTCTTCGATGGTGCGCTGGCTCTGCAGGCCAATGCCGGCTACCAGATGAACTTCGCGGGCCAGAGCGGTACCAATGCCCTCACGGTCCTGTCGCGCGCCAAGATCAACTTCTGATCCGGCTATGCCGCAACGAAAAAGGCCGGGCTTCAAGCCCGGCCTTTTTCGTTGTGCGGAGTGTGTGGCCTCAGTCGTCGCCGGCGGCGGCGATCAGGGCGGGCTCGTTGACAATCTCGAAGCTGTGCAGCGTCGGCAGGCGCAGGATGCCCCGGGCCTTCAAGCGCGACAGCACCCGGCTCACCGTCTCGATCGTCAGCCCCAGATAGTCGGCGATATCGGTGCGGGTCATCGGGATCTGCCACGGTTGGGCTGGGGCAGGCTCCTCGGCCATGTCGATGCGCTGCTGGTCGCGCAGATGCAGCAGGAAAGAGGCCATGCGCTCGGTGGCATTGCGCCGGCCCAGCGTGAAGATCAGGTCGAGCGAATCCTCGATCACCTTGGCGGCCATCTGCCGGAAGCGCCGCTCCATCTCGGGATAGGCCTCGAACAGGGGCTCCAGCTTGCGCCGCTCGAAGCGGCAGACCTCGGTCTCGCTGATCGCCTCCACATTGAAGTGATAGAGCTGATTGGAGGAGAAGCCGACGAAGCTGCCGGTCAGCAGGAAGGCCATGATCTGGCGGCGCCCGTCCGCCCCCAGCCGCGTCGTCATCAGCGTGCCGCTGACGACATTATAGACGTGGTCGGAGGTATCGCCGTCCAGGACCAGATTCTCGCCCGGCCCCAGATGCAAATGCGTCGAGATTGCGGACAGGAGCTTGAGGTCGTCATCCGGCACCCCCGCGCACAGATCGCTCATCCGTGCGGGGCAGTGAAAGCAGACCGGCTGGCAGCTTGCGGAACCGCTCTGGCCGGTGCAGATCGGGCTCGTAGGCGCGCGCATGCTGTACCTCTGCCAGTCGCGACGACCATTGGACAATACGCAATTTTGCGGATGTGCGCCAACGCCGCGCATCTCGATTGCGGCCCGGGCCCTGCTTCGCTACAACGCCCGCCACTCCCAACGCCACCCGAGGATGCGACTCATGGCCGGCCCGCAATTCGTCTATTTCATGAAGGAGCTGTCCAAGACCTATCCGGGCGGCAAGCAGGTCCTCAAGGATATCTGGCTCAGCTTCTACCCCGGGGCCAAGATCGGCATCGTGGGTGTCAACGGCGCCGGCAAGTCCACGCTGATGCGCATCATGGCCGGCATGGACAAGGAATTCACGGGCGAGGCCTGGGCCGCCGACGGCGTCCGCGTCGGCTATCTGCCGCAGGAGCCTGGGCTCGATCCGGCCAAGGACGTGCTCGGCAATGTCATGGAGGGCGTGGCCGAGAAGAAGGCGATGGTCGATCGCTTCAACGAGATCGCGGCCAATTACACCGACGAGACCGCCGACGAGATGGCGGAGCTGCAGGACAAGATCGACGCCGCCAATCTGTGGGATCTCGACAGCCAGGTCGAGATGGCGATGGACGCGCTGCGCTGCCCCGATGGCGATGCCGAGATCGCCAATCTCTCCGGCGGCGAAAAGCGCCGCGTGGCGCTGTGCAAGCTGTTGCTCGATGCGCCCGATATCCTCTTGCTCGACGAACCGACCAACCATCTCGACGCCGAAACCGTCGCCTGGCTGGAAAAGACGCTGCAGGAATACAAGGGCTGCGTCATCCTCGTCACCCATGACCGTTATTTCCTCGACAACGTCACGGGCTGGATCCTCGAACTCGATCGCGGCCGCGGCATTCCGCATGAAGGCAATTACTCGGCCTATCTGACGGAGCAGGAGCAGCGCCTGCTGCAGGAAGGCAAGGAAGCCGAAGCGCGCGAATCCTCGCTGGCCCGCGAACGCGAATGGATTTCGAAATCGCCCAAGGCGCGTCAGGCCAAGTCGAAGGCGCGCATCTCCTCTTACGAAGAGCTGCTGGCGAAGTCGCAGGAGCAGCGCTCCGGCCCGGCCCAGATCCTCATCCCGGTCAGCGAGCGCCTCGGCAATGTCGTGGTCGAGGCCGAGGATGTCTCCAAGGCCTATGGCGATCGCCTGCTGTTCGAGAATCTCACCTTCAAGCTGCCGCCCGGCGGCATCGTCGGCGTGATCGGCCCCAACGGCGCCGGCAAGACGACGCTGTTCCGCATGATCACGGGCCAGGAAAAGCCCGATGCCGGCAATTTGCGCATCGGCGACACGGTGCAGCTCGGCTATGTCGACCAGTCGCGCGATGCGCTCGATCCGGGCAAGACGGTGTGGGAGGAAATCTCCGGCGGCACCGACATCCTCGAATTCGGCAAGCGCACGATGAACTCCCGCGCCTATTGCGGCGCCTTCAACTTCAAGGGCGGCGACCAGCAGAAGAAGGTCGGCCAGCTCTCGGGCGGCGAACGCAACCGCGTGCATATGGCCAAGCTGCTGCGCTCGGGCGCCAACCTGCTGCTGCTCGACGAACCGACCAACGATCTCGATGTCGAAACCTTGCGCGCCCTCGAAGCAGCGCTCGAAGATTTCGCCGGCTGCGCCATGATCATTTCCCATGACCGCTGGTTCCTCGACCGCATGGCCACGCACATGCTGGCCTTCGAAGGCGACAGCCATGTCGAATGGTTCGAAGGCAATTTCCAGGACTATGAGGAAGACCGCAAGCGCCGCTTCGGCGTCGATGCGAACACCCCGCACCGCATCAAATACAAGCGCTTCACGCGCTGAGCCAAAACAGAAACGGCGGCCCATCGGCCGCCGTTTTCAATTCGATCCGGTGCTGGCCTATTTGGCGCTGGCCTGATCGTTGCCGCTCTCCAGCTTCACGGTCAGTTCGTTGAGGTGTTTGGTCAGCGCCGGCACGCTATTGTTGTGCTGCGCGAGGAAGGCGGTGAACTGGTCGCGCTCCTCGATGGCGAGCCACACGCCGACCACGCTCACATCCAGAACCTTGAAGCCGCCCCTGTTCTTGTCGACACGGAAATCGACCTGGATCGGCTGCTTGTCGGACGAAGCGTTGGGATCGACCAGGACGCTCGTGACCACATAATCGCCCGGCGCCCGCTCGGTCGAGCCGGTCACGTTCAGCGTCTGCCCGGAATAGGCCGACAGCCGCGACTGATAAACCGCGAGCGCGTAATTCTTGAAGGCGTCGACGAAGGCATCGATGTCATGCGGATGGGCGCTGCGCCGCGCCGCGCCCAGCGTGAACAGGGCTGTGCGGCGGATGTCCGTCAGTCCGATCAGAAGGTCGCGGAACCCGGTGCGCCTGGCGCTGTCTGACAATTTCTTGTTGTTGAGGATGTGCATCCCTTTTTCGATATTGACCTGCACAAACTGTTCGGCTGGCGTCGAGGCGCGGGCCGGGGCCGCGGCAAAGGCGGCCGCCAGCACGAGGACGAGGCTCAGGGCGGCGAGGCGAAGGGAGCTGATCGGCGCGGTCAGCGAGCGGGCATGGAGAGGCGGTCTCGAAGTCATGGCGTGGATTCCTGACGATCTTCCGGTCACTGCCTATGTATGCTCTTGCGTGCTTATGGCAAGTTCGTGGCATTCGTGCTGCAACCCGTTCGATTAAGTTGCGCAAATGGGTGTGACGAAATTTTTTCGGTCCACGGCCGCTTTCCACCGCTCACATCGCCGGTCTGTTGCGCCCCGGAATCCGGACGGGGCCCACGCCCACCGGGCAATCCCCTGAACTGTCTGGGATTTTCAGACGCGGCGGGGATTCTGCCCACTATTCCGCAGAAATGTGGGCCAGCATGTTGCATAACGATATAAAGATATGTTTATATGATCTCCAGCCGCGGGCGGCCCTGCCCGTGGCGTTTTGGCTTGAAGAACGGACCGGACCGTCAAATGGAACAGCTCCTGGCCATGCTGCGCGCCGCCGGCGATTCGACCCGGCTCCGGCTGCTGCTGATTCTGCGTGAGGCGGAACTGACCGTCAGCGAGCTGACCCAGATTCTGGGCCAGAGCCAGCCGCGCGTGTCGCGGCACCTCAAGCTGCTCTGCGATGCCGGTCTGCTCCAGCGCTTCAAGGAAGGAAGCTGGGTGTTCTACCGCGCCGCCGATCAGGGGCCGGGCGCCATCTTCGCCGGTGCGCTGCTCGATCTGGCCGAGTCCACCCAGTCCATGCTGGAGGCCGATGTGCGGCGCCTGGCCGATGTGCGCGCCGCCCGCGCCTCGGTGGCGTCCGACTTCTTCAAGGCCAATGCCGACGAGTGGGAGCGCATCCGCTCGCTCCACGCGCCCGAAAAGGACGTGGAGGAGGCGATCGTGCGGCTGATGAATCAGGCGCCGATCGAATCCCTGCTCGATGCGGGCACCGGCACCGGCCGCATGCTCGAACTTCTTTCGCCCTATATCCGCCGCGGCGTCGGCGTCGATGTCAGCCCGGAAATGCTGGCCATCGCCCGCGACCGGCTGGAGCGCGCCAAGGTCCATCATTGCCAGGTGCGTCTGGCCGATGTCTTCCGCCTGCCGTTCGATTTCGATGCGCCGGATTCGGGCTTCGATGCGGTGCTGTTCCATCAGGTTCTGCATTATCTCGACGATCCGCAGGCCGCCGTGGTCGATGCCGCGCGCGTGCTCAAGCCGGGCGGGCGCATCGTCGTCGCCGATTTCGCGCCGCATGCGCTCGAATTCCTGCGCGACGAGCTCGCGCATCGCCGCCTCGGCTTTGCCGACCGCGAGGTCGAGGGCTGGTTCAGGGCCGCCGGCCTCACACCCGTCGCCGCAGAGGCGATCGCCCCGAGCATGGGTCATGCCCATGCGGGCGAGGGGAAGCTGACCGTGAAGATCTGGGTCGCCGCCAGCACGGCGGTGCCCGCGAAAATTCAGACCAAGCACAAGGAGAGTAAAGCGGCATGAGCCTGAAACGTCTGATGAGACAGGATCCGCCGCTGAAGGTGTCCTTCGAGTTCTTCCCGCCGAAGACCGAGGAGATGGAGGACCAGCTGTGGAAGGCGATCCGCCGTCTTGAACCGCTCGCCCCGGCCTTCGTGTCGGTGACTTATGGCGCGGGCGGCTCGACGCGCGACCGCACCCACGCCACCGTCAAGCGCATCGTTCAGGAGACAAGCCTGAAGCCGGCCGCGCATCTGACCTGCGTCGGCGCCTCGCGCGGCGAGATCGACGATGTCGCGCGCGGCTATTGGGATGCCGGCGTGCGCCATATCGTGGCCCTGCGCGGCGACATGCCCGATCCGGATGCATCTTATTGCCCGCATCCGGACGGCTATGCCTCGACCCCCGAGCTGGTGCGCGGCCTCACCGCGATCGCGCCCTTCGAGGTTTCGGTCTCGGCCTATCCCGAGCGCCATCCGGACTCGCCGAATTTCGGGCACGATATCGAGATCCTGAAGAAGAAGGTCGATGCCGGTGCCACGCGCGCGCTGACCCAGTTCAGCTTCTACACCGACTCCTATGCCCGCTTCCGCGACGAGGCGGCGCGCCAGGGCCTCAACATTCCCATCGTGCCGGGCCTGATCCCGACCACGAACATCGCCGGTATCGCGCGCATGGCCACGCGCTCGGGCGCCTCCGTTCCCGATTGGCTGATGCGTCTTTACGAGGGGCTCGACAAGGACCCCGGCACGCGGCGGCTGATCGCCGCCACCGTCCTCGCCGAACAGGTCGAAGAGTTGAGCGCCGAGGGCTTCGATCAATTCCATTTCTACACACTGAATCAGGCCGATCTCACCTATGCCGCCTGCCGCATCCTGGGGCAGCACGAAGCACCGGCGGTGAAAGAAGCCCAAAAGGAGTTCGCATGAGTTTCGACCGCGCCGCCCGCATCGCCTGGCTCAAAGAAGAGGCGAAGAAGCGCATCATCCTGCTCGACGGCTCCTGGGGTGTGATGATCCAGGGCTACAAGCTCGAGGAGAAGGATTTTCGCGGCACTCGTTTTGCCGATCACAGCCATGAGCAACGCGGCAACAACGACCTCTTGACGCTGACGCGCCCCGACATCATTCGCGACATCGGCCGTGCCTATCTCGAAGCCGATGTCGATATTCTCGAGACCAACACCTTCAACTCGACCACGATCAGCCAGGCCGATTATGGCCTCGAAGATACGGTCGTCGAGCTGAACGAGGAAGGCGCGCGCATCGCCCGCGAGGTCTGCGACGAATTTTCGACGCCCGAACGCCCGCGCCTCGTCGCCGGCGTGCTGGGCCCGACGAACCGCACCGCCTCGCTGTCGCCGGACGTCAACGATCCCGGCTTCCGCAACATCAGCTTCGACCAGCTGCGCGAAACCTATCGCGCGGCCACCATCGGCCTGATGAAGGGCGGCGCCGATCTCATCATGATCGAGACGGTGTTCGACACGCTCAATGCCAAGGCCGCGATCTATGCCGTGATGGAAGCCTTCGACGAGATGGGCGAGGAGCTGCCCATCTGGCTCTCCGGCACCATCACCGATCTGTCGGGCCGCATGCTGACGGGCCAGACCGCCGAAGCCTTCTGGCATTCGGTGCGCCACTGCAAGCCCTTCGCCATCGGCCTCAATTGCGCCCTCGGCGCCGAGGAAATGCGTCCCTACGTGGCCGAGCTGGCCAAGGTCGCCGACACGCTGGTCAGCGCCCATCCCAATGCCGGCCTGCCCAACGAGTTCGGCGGCTATGACGACACGCCCGAACATATGGCCGGTCTGATCAAGGAATTCGCGACCTCGGGTCTGCTCAACATCGTCGGCGGCTGCTGCGGCACCACGCCGGAGCATCTGAAGGCCTTCGGCGAAGCGGTGAAGGGCGTCAAGCCGCGCGCGATCCCGGAGAAGCCGAAATATCTGCGCCTGTCGGGGCTGGAGCCGTTCACGCTCACGCCCGACACGAATTTCGTCAATGTCGGCGAGCGCACCAACATCACCGGCTCGGCCAAGTTCCGCAAGCTGATCGCGGCCGAGGATTACGAAGCCGCCCTCGATATCGCCCGCGCCCAGGTCGAGAACGGCGCCCAGATCATCGACGTCAACATGGATGAGGGTCTGCTCGATTCCGAAGCGGCGATGAAGCGCTTCCTCTGCCTGATCGCGGCCGAACCCGATATCGCCCGCGTTCCGGTGATGATCGACAGCTCCAAATGGAGCGTGATCGCGGAGGGCCTCAAGGTCAGCCAGGGCAAGCCCGTCATCAATTCCATCAGCATGAAGGAAGGCGAGGACAAGTTCATCGAGCATGCCAGGCAGGCGCTGCGTTACGGCGCGGCCGTCGTCGTCATGGCCTTCGACGAACAGGGCCAGGCCGACACCGAGGAGCGCAAGGTCGCGATCTGCACGCGTGCCTATCACGTCCTCACCGAGAAGGTCGGCTTCCCGCCCGAGGACATCATCTTCGATCCCAACATCTTCGCCGTGGCGACGGGTATCGAGGAACACAATGACTACGGCCGTGCCTTCATCGATGCGGGCCGCCGCATTCGCGAAAGCCTGCCGCATGTCCATGTCTCGGGCGGGTTGTCGAACTTCTCCTTCTCGTTCCGCGGCAATGATCGCGTGCGCGAGGCCATGCACTCGGTGTTCCTCTACCACGCCATCAAGCTCGGCATGGATATGGGCATCGTCAATGCCGGCCAGCTCGCCGTCTATGAGGACATCCCCGAGGAACTGCGCGACGGTATCGAGGATGTGCTGTTCAACCGCCGCGAGGATGCGACCGAACGCCTGCTCGATCTGGCCGGGCGCTACCGCAATGACGGTTCCAGTGCCCGCGAGGAACAGACGCTGGCCTGGCGCGAGGCCGATGTAAACGAGCGCATCAAATATGCCCTCGTGCACGGCGTCACCGATTTCATCGAAGAGGATACCGAAGAGGCGCGGCTGGCTGCCGAGCGTCCGCTCCACGTCATCGAAGGTCCGCTGATGGCCGGCATGAATGTGGTCGGCGACCTCTTCGGCTCGGGCAAGATGTTCCTGCCGCAGGTGGTCAAATCCGCCCGCGTCATGAAGAAGGCCGTGGCGCACCTGTTCCCCTTCATGGAAGCCGAACAGGAAGCCAACAAGACCAAGGAGCCGGCCGGCAAGATCGTGATGGCGACCGTGAAGGGCGACGTCCACGACATCGGCAAGAACATTGTCGGCGTGGTGCTGCAATGCAACGGCTATGAGGTCATCGATCTGGGCGTCATGGTGCCGGCGCAGAAGATCCTCGAAGTGGCGAAGAAGGAGAAGGCCAACATCATCGGCCTCTCGGGCCTCATCACCCCGTCGCTGGACGAGATGGTCAATGTCGCCGCCGAGATGGAGCGCCAGGGCTTCGACCTTCCGCTGCTGATCGGCGGGGCGACGACGTCGCGTGTCCATACCGCCGTCAAGATTTCGCCGAGCTATGCGCGCAACCAGGCGATCTATGTCACCGATGCCAGCCGCGCGGTGGGCGTGGTCTCCAAGCTGCTCAGCAAGACGGGCGCCAACGACTACGCCAACACCATCCGCCTCGAATATCGCGACATTGCCGAGCGTCACGCCGCCCAGCGCGCGCCCAGCCGCCGTCTGCCGATTGCCGATGCCCGCGCCAACAAGGCGAAGATCGATTGGAAGGGCTACACCCCGCCCAAGCCGAGCTTCCTCGGCCTCAGGGATTTCGAGTCCTACGATCTCGGCGAGCTGGCCCGGTATATCGACTGGACGCCCTTCTTCCGCACCTGGGAGCTGGTCGGTCCCTATCCGCAGATCCTCGACGACGACAAAGTCGGCGAAGCCGCGCGCGGCCTGTTCGAAGATGCGCAGGCGATGCTGAAGAAGATCGTCGACGAGAAATGGCTCACGGCGAAGGGCGTGATCGGCTTCTGGCCGGCTTCGGCTCCGCCGGCGACGATATCGTCCTCTACACCGATGACAGCCGCAAAGAGGAGCTCACCACACTCCACACCCTGCGCCAGCAGATGGTGCGCGAGGGCGGGCGTCCCAATCTGGCGCTGGCCGATTTCATCGCGCCCAAGCAAACGGGGCTGGCCGATTATATCGGCGGCTTTGCCGTCACCACCGGCCTGGGCGAAGACGAGCACATCAAGCGCTTCGAGGCGGACAAGGACGATTATTCCGCCATTCTCCTGCGGGCGCTGGCCGACCGTCTGGCCGAAGCCTTCGCCGAGCGCATGCATGCGCGCGTGCGCCGCGAATTCTGGGGCTATGCGCCGGATGAAAATCTCTCCGGCGAGGATCTGATTGCAGAGAAATATCAGGGCATCCGCCCGGCGCCGGGTTATCCCGCCCAGCCCGATCACACTGAGAAGGGCACGCTGTTCGGTCTCCTCGAAGCGACCGACCGCGCCTCCATCACGCTCACCGAGAGCTATGCGATGTGGCCGGGCTCGGCGGTGTCGGGGCTTTATTTCTCGCATCCCGAAAGCCGCTATTTCGGTATCGGCAAGATCGAGCGCGATCAGGTCGAGGATTATGCGAAACGCAAGGGTATGAACCTTGAGGATTGCGAGCGCTGGCTCTCGCCGATCCTCAACTACGATCCGCGTGCCAAGGATGCTGCGTAATTAGCATCCAGGGCGTTCTGGAAGCGGAGTTGGGCCGGTGCCAAAAGCACCGGCCCACTTTTTTTCGCGGGTATTTCACAAATGAAAAGGGCCGGAGTCCCCACTCCGGCCCTTCCCCTGAATTCCCAATCGTCGCGATCAGTGAATGAAACCAAACACGACAGCCCCCAGAAACACAAAGACTAGACTGATGGCGAGAAGTTGGATTTCACGAACCATGAGGTCCCTCCACGTTCCCTTCGGCCCCAAAAGCGTGCCCCGGAAAAAACATATTTGGAAGCCCCAAAAAACGCTTGCATCGAAACAAAGTTACCGCGCGTGTTGCAGCGCGAAACGTCGAATTTTCAGGAAATTCCTCGCTTTTTGACGACTCATCCGGTGATGCTCCGTGCACGGTGCAAAACTGATCTTTGGTCGGAGGATTGTCTCAGCCGGAATCGCCGAATCCGCCGCCGCCGGGCGTTGCAATCAGGATGGCATCGCCAACATCGACTGCAACCTCGTCGCGGCCCTTGAGGCCGACCGTTTCGCCATCGGCGCGCAGCACCATATTGGCCCCCGGCGCGCCGGGCGCACCGCCTTCGAGGCCGAACGGGTCGGTTTCCCGGCGGGTGGAGAGAATGGCGGCGGTCATCGCCTCGCGAAAACGGATGCGCCGGAACACGCCGTCGCCGCCATGATGCGCGCCGTCGCCGCCCGAACCCTGCCGGATCGAAAATTCGTCGAGCAGAACCGGAAAGCGGCTCTCCAGAATTTCGGGATCGGTCAGCCGGGAATTGGTCATGTGGGTGTGCACGGCGGTCTGCCCGTCGAAACCCGGCCCCGCGCCCGCGCCGCCGCAGATGGTCTCGTAATATTGGTGGCGGTCATTGCCGAAGGTCAGATTGTTCATCGTGCCCTGCGCCGCCGCCATCACGCCCAGCGCGCCGAACAGCGCATCGACCACGGCCTGGCTGGTCTCGACATTGCCGCCGGCCACCGCCGCGGGCGGGCGCGGGTTCAAGAGCGAGCCTTCCGGCACCACGATCTCGAGCGGCTTCAGGCAGCCCGCATTCATCGGAATGTCGTTCTGCACCAGACAGCGGAAGACATAGAGCACCGCCGCCTTGGTCACCGACCCCGGCGCATTGAGATTGTTCGGTTGCTGTTCGCTCGTGCCGGTGAAATCGATCCGCGCGGCTCGCGCCTCGCGGTCCACGGTGATGGCGACATGAATTTCCGCCCCGCCATCCATCGGCATGACGAAGCCGCCATCCTTGAGCGCGCCGATCACCTGGCGGACATCCTCTTCGGCATTGTCCTGCACATGGCCCATATAGGCCGTCACGACATCGGCGCCATATTGCGCACAGATGCGCGCGAGTTCGGCCGCGCCTTTGGCACAGGCCGCGGCCTGCGCCTTGAGGTCGGCAATATTCTGTTCGGGATTGCGCGCGGGATATTCGCTGCTTTCGAGCACACCGCGCACCGCCTCTTCGTCGAAATGCCCGCCTGCGATCATGCGGATGCCGTCGAACAACACGCCTTCTTCGGCAATGTCCTGCGAGAAGGGCGGCATGGAGCCGGGCGAGATGCCGCCAATATCGGCATGGTGCCCGCGCGCGGCGACGAAGAAGCGCCGCTTGCCCTCAACAAACACCGGCGCCACCACGGTAACATCGGGCAGATGTGTGCCGCCGTCATAAGGCGCGTTGGTCACGAACACATCGCCTTCGCGCATGGTGGGATGCTTCGCCATCACGGCCGTCACGCAATCGCCCATCGAGCCCAGATGCACGGGCATATGCGGCGCGTTGGCCACCAATCCGCCCTTGGAATCGAAGATCGCGCAGGAGAAGTCGAGCCGCTCCTTGATGTTCACGGATGAGGCCGTGTTCTGCAGCGTCGCCCCCATCTCTTCGGCGATGGCCATGAACTGGTTGGCGAACACTTCGAGCAGCACCGGATCGACATCGGTCGTGGCATCGCTTGCCGCCGCTCTCGCCGTCACCCGCCTGAGCACCAGATTGCGCGCGGGTGCGATCTCCGCCGCCCAACCCTCTTCGACGACAATGGTCTGATGCGGTTCGATCAAGAGGGCAGGGCCGTCAATCCGCGCATCGTCGCCCAGCGCCTCAAGCCGATAGATCGCGGCGTCGTGCCAGGCACCTTGCGAGAAGAAGCGCGTGCGGTGCACGGCCGCCTCGTTCTGCCTTCCCTCCTCGCGGGGGAAGGTGGCGGCGAAGCGGTCGGAAGGGGAGGCTGCCGATGCCGCGCTCACCGCCTCCACTTCAATCGACTCCGCAATCAGCGCCTTGCCCTCGAAGCCGAACCCGAACAGCCGCGCATGTTGCTCGGCGAATGCCGCCTGCATCGCCTCCAGCGAACCCAGCGGAATGGGAAGCGTCGTATCGCTGCCCTGATAGCGCAGATGCACCAGCGCACCCGGCGCACCCGGCCGCCCGCCCTGCGCCGTGATCTCGTCCGCCGCGTCCGCACCCAGCGCCGCCGCGAGCGCGTCGAGCCTCGCCATGCAACCCGCATCCAGCGGCGCCGTCACCGCCTGTTGCCTGAGCGCCCTCAGCGCCGCCAGCTTCATGCCATAGGCCGAGAGCACGCCGGAGAAGGGATGAATGAAGATCGTCTCCATCCCCAGCGCATCGGCCACGAGGCAGGCATGCTGCCCGCCCGCGCCGCCGAAACAATTGAGCGCGTATTCGCGCGTGTCGTAACCCTTGGCCACGGAGATGCGCTTGATGGCATTGGCCATGTTCTCGACCGCGATGCGGATGAAACCGTCGGCCACCTCGTGGCTCGCGCGCCCGTCGCCGATCTCTTCGGCGAGGCCCGCGAATTTCTCGCGCACCACATCCTCGTCCAGCGGCGCATCGGCGTCCGGCCCGAAGATATGCGGAAAGAATTCGCCGCTCAGCTTGCCGACCATCACATTGGCGTCGGTCACGGCCAGGGGCCCGCCGCGCCGGTAACAGGCCGGCCCCGGATCGGCGCCCGCCGAATCCGGCCCGGCGCGGAAGCGTGCGCCGTCATAGGTCAGGATCGAGCCGCCGCCCGCCGCCACCGTGTGGATCGCCATCATCGGCACGCGCAATCGCACCCCGGCGACTTCGGTTTCATAGGCGCGTTCGTATGTGCCGTCGAAGCGCGACACATCCGTCGAGGTCCCGCCCATGTCGAAACCGATGGCGCGCGCGAAGCCGGCATCCCGCGCCGTCTCGGCCATGCCCACCACGCCGCCGGCCGGGCCGGAGAGGATCGCATCCTTGCCGCGAAAGAAATCCGGCGCCGCCAACCCGCCATTGGAGGTCATGAAGGTGAGCTGCGCGTCTCCCAATGCGGCCGCGATCCGCCCCGCATAACGCGCCAGCACCGGCGACAAATACGCATCGGCCACGGTCGTATCCCCGCGGCTGACGAATTTCATCAGCGGCACGGTGTCGTGGCTCATCGAAACCTGTTCGAAGCCCACCGCGCGCGCAATCTGCGCCGCGCGCTGCTCATGCGCCGGCGTGCGATAGCCATGCAGGAAGACGATGGCGACCGCCGCAATCCCCTCGGCCGTCGGCGTCCCGCAGCGCCGCGCGCAGCGGTTCCTCTTCGAGCGCATGCAGCACATCGCCCTCGGCCGTCACCCGTTCGGCCGCCTCGATCACGCGCTCATAGAGCATGTCCGGCAATGCGATATTGAGCGCGAAGATGTTGGGCCGGTTCTGATAGCCGATGCGCAGCTGGTCGCGAAAACCGCGCGTGGTCACCAGCGCCACCCGCTCGCCCTTGCGTTCGAGCAGCGCATTGGTGGCCACGGTCGTGCCCATCCGCACCTCGCCGACGCGGCCCTTGGGGATCGGCGCATTGGTGGCAAGGCCCAGGCAGCGCCTTATGCCTTCCAGCGCCGCATCGTCATAGCGCGGATCGGCCGACAGGAGTTTCAAACTCGAAAGCGCCCCATCCGGCGTCTGCGCCACCACATCGGTGAAGGTGCCGCCACGATCGATATAGAAATTCCATTTTCCGGGTTCGGGCATCGGCATATTCGACAAAGCTGACATTACAAAGTTCTGCATCGCATTTCCGGCGAGATTGTCCTAATCCTTCGGCCCATGTCCATCTGGGGAAAATTGGGCGGGGCGGCCGCCGGCTTCCTGCTTGGCGGCGGGCCGATCGGCGCGCTGCTGGGTGCGTTCGCCGGTCACATGCTGATCGACCGCGACGAGGTGCCGGGCGGCGAAAGCGCCGATGCGCCCGGCGTCGTCTTCACCATCGCCATCATCGCGCTGGGCGCCAAGATGGCCAAGGCCGATGGCGTCGTCACCCGCGACGAGGAAGAGGCCTTCAAGCGCATCTTCCGCGTGCCGCCGAGCGAGGAGGCCAATGTCCGGCGCATCTTCAATCTCGCGCGCCAGGATACGGCCGGCTTCGAAGCCTATGCCAAACAGATCGCGCGTCTGTTCCGCGGCAATCCGGCGATCCTCGAAGACGTGCTCGACGGTCTCTTCGAAATCGCCAAGGCCGATGGCGTGCTGCATCCGGGCGAGCTGGCCTTCCTCGAACGCGTGGCCGAGATCTTCGGCTTCACGCCAGTCCGAATTCCGCCGCATCCGCGCCTCGCATTTCGGGCCGGACGAGGCGGATCCCTACGCCATTCTCGGCGTCGCCCATGATGCCAGCAATGCGGAGGTCAAGAGCACCTACCGCTTCCTCGTGCGCGAGAACCACCCGGACAGCCTGATCGCCCGCGGCGTGCCGGAAGAATTCATCCGCCTCGCCAACGACAAGCTCGCCGCCATCAACGCGGCCTATGACCGGATCGAAGAGGAGCGGGGGAAGCTTTAGGCAGCGTCCCGGTCACCCGCATTCCGTGAGCGGCAGCAGCCGCGAATCCTCCAGCGCGGCGGTGCGGTGTCCCAGCCCGCCCAGATAGGGCTCATGCCCGGCAAAGGCGAGGAAGCTTTGAACGCTCGCCTGCTTCACCAGCATCGCCATGTCCCAGCGTTCGGCCTCGGGGCCGATCAGGAACGGTCCACCCTTGCCGAGAAACAGTACTTCGCCGCCGCTCTCGCGGAGATGGGGCAGGGTGTGGTCGATATAAAGCCGGAAGGCTTGCGATCCGCTGATCGGCGCGTCTGGGGCGAGCTCCGGCGCTGCGCTGTAGTCGGCGGTCTCGCGGAAGCGCAGCAGGTTCAGCATCACGACCGCTCCTTCGATCCCACGCATCACGAAGTCGCGCCCGGCCGCCTGCGTCACCTCCAGATGGTGCGTGTCTTCAATTGTCATTTCGATCTCAATCTTCGTCTGTGTTCGGGAAAGCGCATGAAAGCACGTAGTCGCGAATATCGGCCGGCCATGCGCGCATCTTCTCGGCCAGCCCTTCGTGGTCGCCCGCGAAGAGGGCTCGTGTTGCATCCTCATAGCCGGGCATGTTGCCGGCCAGTGCGGTCATGACCCGGTAGGCGGCTTCCGAGGCCCGGCGCTGCCGGTCTTTGCCCGCATTGGCCTGGCGCGCGGCGTCGACCAGCTTGCGCAATGCCACTGAGGCGCCGCCGGGCTGGGTGTTCAGCCAGTCCCAATGCCGCGGCAGCAGCGTCACCTCGCGCGCGACGACGCCCAGTTTCGGCCGTCCGCGCTTGCGCGGCGGCTCGGAGGACGCCGCGTCAGCGGCTGAGGCCGTCTCGTAGCGCGCGCGGATGTCGTCCTCGTTGCCGCGCAGATCGAAATCGGTCTGGCGGCCCGTTTGGTCCTCGAAAATCAGGACCGGTTCGGCGACGCCGCGCCGGGCCGCGCGTTTGATCGCCAACGCGACCTCGGGCAGGGCGCCTGAGGCAATGCGCTGCTCGCCGCCGAAAGCTGTGTAGGTCGTGGGCATGATGTCTCCGCTCATTTGTGCGGATATATATCCGGGTAAAAATATGAATGCAATATCACCCGGGTAAAATTACGACCGTCTGTCTTGATTGACTTTTGATGATATGATGATATTTTGATGATCGGGACTTGATGGAGACTGGGTCCATTCCCATCTCTTAAGTCCGGCCGGGGCGGGCAACGGCTTCTCCCGGCGGCGGTTTGGGTGGTCTCCCGTCGTCCAGGGGGAGGGGGGTAGGCCAAAAAAGGCCCAAAACCGAAGAACAATTATCGTGCGCCTCGGCGCAACATTGTGAGGAGAGGCAGGCAATGACCAAGATCGGGGTCGGTGTCGGCGAGGAATTCCCCATCGAAGACAAGCCGGAACGCCCGGCCGGCGGCGGCCCGGAACAAGGCTCCGCCAACCACCGGCGCGACGCCGGCTGCGGTTGGGGCCATGGCTCCGACAGCTATGAAGACTGGCGCGATCGGCGCGACGACTGGCGGGCCCGCCGTTCCGAATGGCGCGCGCGCCGCCGCGAATGGCGCCGCCGTTACCGCGACGAGATGCGGATGCATTACGGCCCCGGCGATCCCTATTATTTCTATTGGGGCCTGCCGCGGATCCTGCGCATCGTCATCGTGATCGCCGCGATCATGCTGGTCTTCCGTCTCATTGCCGATGCGCCCTTTATCATTCTGGGGATGGGCCTTCTGGCCGTGCTCTATATCGCGCATCGCCACCGCGAGGAGGAGGCGCAGTACCGTCACGACGCCCCGCCGCCGCCCCCGCCTTCGGGAGGACATTGACCATGCATGGCCGCCATCGTCGCAAATATCAGAGCGCGGCCGAAGCGATGCGCGCCGCCGCCGATGCCATCGATGGCAGCACGGGCGGGAGCGAGCGCACGACCACGCGCGTGCAGCTCGAGATGCCGCCCCAGGCCATGGAGCGGTTGCAGCGTCTCAAGGAGCACACCGAAGCGGCCTCCTATGCCGAGGTGATCCGCAACGCGCTGCGCCTGTTCGAGGCGCTGGTGGACGAACACGCCAAGGGCGCGGAGTTCTCGCTCAAGCGTCCCGATGGCGAAACCGTCGCCTACAAGATCTTCATCTGATGGCCATGCTGGATGAGCGGCAGGGGAGCCGTGGCCCGTTGCGTTCCGCCGCGGATTTTCTTGCCCGCAAGGGCCGGCGCGTTTGGACATTGCGCGTCACGGCGAAGCGCCGCATCGGCCCGGCCATGCTGCGCGTGGAATTTGCCGGTGCCGACCTCGGCGAGATGGCGTGGAAGTCGGGCGGGAATTGGTGCTGGAGCTTCCGCTGGTGGACGGCACGGTGTCGCGCCGCCACTACACCATCCGTCATCACGATGCGGCGTCTGCCACGCTCGCCATCGATTTCGTGTTGCATGGCGAAGGGGCCTCAGCCGAGTGGCTGGCGAAGGCCGGGCCGGGCACCGAGATCGAAGCTGCAGGTCCGCGTGGCCACACCTATCTGCGCGAGGCCGACTGGCATCTCTTCGTCGGTGATGAAACCGCCACGCCGGCGATCCTCGCGATGATCGAGAACCTACCGGCCGGTGCCTGCGCCACCGCGGTGCTCGAATGCGGCAGCGAAGCCGATCGCCTGCTGCCCGAGCGTACCGCGCCGGAAGGTGCAAAGATCGTGTTCATCTGGTGCGAGCGCGGCGCCGCGGCCCCGGCTTCCAACATGCTGCTTTGCGATGCGCTCGAGCGCCTTCCTCTTGCTGCGGGCCGCGGTCACGCCTATGTGCTCGGCGAGACGGGCAAGGTGCGCGCAATTCGTCACCGCCTGATCGCGCGCGGTTTGTCGAAGGATCGCATCACGTGCGAGGGCTATTGGCGGCCCGGGCGCATCGGCGGTCACGACCACATCTGAGAGGAAAGCACCGCCCATGCGCATCGTCGAATGCCGTTCGCCCAATCACGATGACCGCCCCGAAGGCGCGCCCATCGACATGCTGGTGCTGCACTATACCGGCATGAAAACGGGCGAGGAGGCGCTGGCCCGCCTCTGCGATCCGGCGGCCAGGGTCTCCGCGCATTACACCATCGATCGCGACGGGCGCGTCTATCATCACGTGCCGGAAGAACGCCGCGCCTGGCATGCCGGGGTGGCGTACTGGGCGGGCGAAACCAATGTGAACGGCCGCTCCATCGGCATCGAACTCGTCAATCCCGGCCATGAATTCGGCTATGAGCCCTTTGCCGATGCGCAGATCGAAGCCCTGATCGATCTGGCCGGCGGCATCCTCGCGCGTCACGCCATTCCCGCGGCGCGTGTCGTCGGCCATTCCGATGTCGCGCCCGCGCGCAAGACCGATCCCGGCGAACTCTTCCCCTGGGCCCAGCTCGCCGATTACGGCATCGGCCTGTGGCCCGAGCAATCGGCAAAGGCGTTGCGCCTGCCGGTCGAAACCGCGCTTGCCGAGATCGGCTATGGCGTGCCGCCCGCCGTCGACTGGCCGCTCGCCGAAACCATCGCGGCCTTCCAGCGCCGCTTCCTGCCGCAGGCGATCACCGGCGAGGCCGATCCCGAAACCGGCCGCCGCATCGCTGCCGTCCATGCGGCCATCCACGCCCCCGCGCTCTGACGATCCGCTATGCGCAATTGGCACATGGTGCCGTGCCCGCGATGCCCTTAGCCTGACCTTCGGTCAAGAAGGGGCGTGAGGCATGAAGACCATCGGCATGATCGGCGGGATGAGCTGGGAATCCACCGTCACCTATTACCAGATCGCCAATCGCACGACGCAGGACCGGCTGGGCGGCGCCAATTCGGCTCACATCCTGATGGAGTCCTACAACTTCGCGGAGATGTCGGCGTTGCAGAAGTCCGGCCGCTGGGACGAGGCGCGCGGGATCATGGAAGAGACCGGCCGCAAGCTGGCCCGCGCCGGCGCCGACTTCCTCATGATCTGCTGCAACACCATGCACATGATGGCCGATGCGGTGGAGCAGGCGAGCGGCTTGCCGCTCCTCCACATCGCCGATCCGCTCGGCGCCGCGATCCAGGCCAGGGGCCTCCGGCGTGTCGGCCTTCTGGGCTCCTGCTTCACCATGGAGCGGGCGGGCGTGATCTCCGGCCGGCTGGAGGAGAAATTCGGCATCGCCACCATCGCCCCCGATGAGTCCGGCCGCGCGCTCGTCGACCGCGTCATCTATCAGGAGCTGGTGCGGGGCCAGTTCACCGAACCCTCCCGCGCCGCCTATCGCGCCGAAATGGCAAAGCTCGTGGAGCGCGGCGCCGAAGGCATCATCCTCGGCTGCACCGAGATCCCGCTGCTGGTGAAGCCGGAGGATGCCTCCGTCCCCACCTTCGACACCACCACGCTCCATGCCACGGCGGCCGTCGATCTGGCGCTGGCGTGACCGGTGCCCTATAGAGAGCTGGCGTCAGATGGCCGGATGGCCGCGGCGCCCCGCAAGGGGTGTCGAGGAAAGTCCGGGCTCCACGGAAACACGGTGACGGATAACATCCGCCGGGGGCGACCCTAGGGATAGCGCCACAGAAATCAAACCGCCGATGCCTTCGGGCAGGTAAGGGTGAAACGGTGCGGTAAGAGCGCACCGCGCGAGCGGCAACGCAAGCGGCATGGCAAGCCCCACCGGGAGCAAGACCAAATAGGGACGGCATGTAATCTGTTTCCGGATAGCCGTCCGGGTAGGTCGCGCGAGGCAGCAGGCAACTGCTGTCCCAGAGGAATGGCCATCCATCCGCGGTCACGCGGGGGACAGAACCCGGCTTACAGGCCATCTGACGCAAATTTTCTCACACCGCGACCGGCAATTCCTTGAGCCCGCGGAAGAAGGGCAGGGATCGCCAGCGCGGCGGCGCCTCCGGGTCGGCGAGCCGCACGGTGGGAAAGCGCTCGAAGAAGGCCGGGATTGCGATCTGCGCTTCCAGCCGCGCCAGCGGCGAGCCGATGCACAGATGCGCGCCGCCGCCGAAGGCCACATGCGGCGCATCCTTGCGCGTGATGTCGAAGCGGTGCGGATCGGCGAAGATCTCGGGATCACGATTGGCGCCGCGCAGCGACATCAGCAGCGATTGCGTCTGTTTCACCGGACAGCCGCCGATATCCATGTCGCGCGGGGCGATGCGCGTGGTGATGTCGACGGGCGACTCATACCGCAGCACTTCCTCCACCGCATTGTTGATCAGCGAAGGATCGGCCTTCAGTTTCGCCAGTTGGTCGGGATGTTTGAGGAACAGCCAGATCGCATTGCCGATCAGATCGGTGGTCGTCAGATTGCCGCCGATGAGCAGCCCCTGCAGATTGTTCGACAGTTCGCCGTCGGAAATCGGCGTGCCTTCGGCCTGCAGCATCACCATGTCGCTGACCAGATCGTCGCGTGGCGCCGCGCGCCGCGCCGCCATCAGCTCCTTGAAATAGGCCGACAGCGCATTGATGGACGTCACCAGCTGCGCGGTCTGTTCCTCGGTGCGGAAGGGATTGAGGCTCAGGATCGCCCCTTCCGACCATGCGCGGAATTCCATCAGCCGCGCTTCGTCGACGCCCAGGATGCGGGCAATCGCATCGATCGGCACCAGCAGCGCAAACTGCGCCATGGCATCGAAACTCCTGGCCTCGCCAATGCCGTCCAGCGCGTCTTTCACCACGCGTTCGATCTGCGGCCGGCATTTCGCCACGCGTTTGTAGAGCGCCTTGGACAGCGGCCCGCGGATGCGCGCATGGTCGGGATCGTCGAGGAAGAGGATGCTGGAATGGGCTTCATCGGCGTCCACCTCGACGCCGTCCAGCGTGTCGCGCACCAGGGCCTTCTGGAATGCGGCGGCGTCCTCGGCGCGCGAGGGGTGGCGCCACATGCTGCGGTCGCCCACGATCTCGCGCACATCGCCATGGCGTGTGAGCACGAAGGTGCCGCCCATCTCATCGCGATGGACCGGGCATTCGTTCCTCAGCCGGTCCAGCAGGCTATGCGGATCGGCCGCGAAATCCGGGTTCAGTGGCGTCAGCTCGAAGATCGTCGGCAGGGGGCGGTCGGCCATGGTCGCACTCCAGATCGCGCTCAAGATAGATTAACTGACAATTCGTCAGATCATCAATGGCCCGGGCTGATCGCCCCTGGTCGGGGTGCCGGCCCGTTCGGGGGCGTTAAGCGCTTGTTTACAGCCCTTACTACATACTTACCGTGTTTTTGGTTCGTTCCGTAAAGCGCCCCGAAACAGGACAGTTGATGGCCGCAAACTACTGGCAAACCCCTAGTTTTCCTTGGTTTTTTGATTGACCAATCTGTCATGACCATGTTATCCCATAGTATCCCATAGGCTCCCTTATGGGCCCATGCGCATCTGGCGCTGGGCGCCGGAGTGGGCCTCGGGTGTAAGCGGGGTGGGTTCGGTCATGATTGCGCAGGCGCAAGCCTTCATCTCGACGGTGACAGGCACGCTCGACAGCAAAGGTCGGGTTTGCATCCCTGCGGACTATCGCACTGCGCTCACGGCGCAGGAGACGGCTGGCGTTTATCTCTGCACCTCCTTTCTGGATTCCTCGATCGAAGGCTTCGGCGCCGCGCGGATGCAGCGCCTGCTGGCGAAGCAGGCCGAGCAGGACCCGGTGCTCGGCACCGATATCGATGATCTGACGCGCCTGACCCTCGGCATGACGCAGCTCTTGCCGCGCGACGAGAACGGCCGCGTGCGCCTGCCGGAATCCTTTATCGAACATGGCGGCCTCACCGATCGCGTCGTCTTCGTCGGCGAAGGCGAAAGCTTCCGCATCTGGTCGCCCGATGCGCATGCCGCCATCCGCGAAGAACAGATCAGGCAGGCGCGCGCCATTCACGCGGCCCGCCGCGCCGGCAGGGCAGGTGAGGGATGAGCGAAGGCCACATCCCCGTCCTGCTGGGCGAAGTGCTGAAGGTGATCGCGCCGCGCGATGGCGCCCATTACATCGACGGCACCTTTGGCGGCGGCGGCTATTCGCGTGCCTTGCTCGATACCGCCAAGTGCCGCGTGCTCGGCATTGACCGCGATCCCGATGCCATCGCCCGCGGCCAGGCCATGGTGCAGCATTATGGCGGCCGGCTGACGCTGGTGCAGGGCGAGTTCTCCAATATGGATGCCCTGCTTGCCGCGGCGGGCGAGCCCGATACCGATGGTGTCGTGCTCGATATCGGCGTGTCGTCTTTCCAGTTCGATCAGCCGGAGCGCGGCTTTTCCTTCCGCGAGGATGGTCCGCTCGACATGCGCATGAGCAAGTCCGGTCCCTCTGCCGCCGATGTCGTCAACACGGTGGACGAAACGGAGCTGGCCAATATCATTTTCCAATATGGCGAGGAGCGGCATTCGCGCCGCATCGCCCGCGCCATCGTCGCGGCCCGCCCGATCGAACGCACGGCGGCGCTTGCCGAGATCGTGTCCAATGCGATGGGCCCGGCCGCGGCGCGCCAGCCGATCCATCCGGCCACGCGCACCTTCCAGGCGCTGCGCATCTATGTGAATGACGAACTCGGCGAACTCGAGCGTGGTCTCGAAGCGGCCGAGCGCGTGTTGCGCGCCGGGGGCCGCCTTGCCGTTGTCGCGTTCCATTCGCTCGAAGACCGCATCGTCAAGCGCTTCCTCGCCGGCCGCAGCGACGCCGCGCCCAAGGGCTCGCGCCACCTGCCGCAGACCGGGCCGGCCCATGCACAAAGTTTCCGCCTTCTGACCTCGCGCGCCGTCAAAGCGAGCGCTTCCGAAATCGAACTGAACGCGCGTGCGCGGTCCGCACGCCTGCGGGCCGCCGAGCGCCTTGCGCCCGCCGCCTGGGAGAACCGTCGATGATCCGCATCCTCAATTTTGTCTGTCTGGCATTGAGTGGTCTGGCTTGCCTCGGCCTTTATCACGTCTCCGAACAGACGCGGGTGGCGTCCGTCCGATTGCACGACGTCAAGCATGAGATCGTGGTGGAGCGCGATGCGATGAGCGTGTTGCAGGCCGAATGGGCGCGCGTCGCCGATCCCGCCCGCATCCAGCGTCTGGCGCAACGCGACCTTGGCGTCACGGACACCCCCACCGTGGAATTGTCCTCGCTCGAACTCCTGCCGCGTCGTGGCGAAGCCGCGCCGCTCGGCAATGCCGATGTGCATGACGCCAGCGTGACCAATCCCGTCAAGCGTGACGATCCGCGCATCCGCATCGCCGCCGCCCAGATCGGAAACTAGCCCTGATGGACGTGGCGACGCCTCCCACCGTCGTACAAAGACGGATTGCCGTCGCCGCAGTTCTGTGCGTGACGGCTTTCGCGCTGGTGGGTGTTCGCCTCGTCGATGTGATGCTGCTGAACAGCCGCGTATCGGGGTCTGTCACGACGGCTTCCGCCGATGCGCTGGCCACGCGCGCCGATCTTCTGGATCGCAATGGCGAGCTTCTGGCGCGCGATCTGCCGGTGCACGATCTCTATGCGCAGCCAAAATATCTCACGAACAAGGCGCAGGCGGTAAAGGAATTGTCGCAAGCGACTGGCGCCAGCGAAGCCCGCCTCAACCGCATTTTCCAGTCCAAACATCCCTATGTGCTGGTCGCGCGCCAGATCTCGCCCGACACGCAGAACCGGGTGATGCGGCTCGGTCTTCCCGGCCTCGAATTTGATCCGTCCTATAAGCGCTATTACCCGAAGGGGCACGCTGCGGGCCGGATCATTGGCGCCACCGATCCCGACGGCAACGGCATCTCCGGCCTCGAGCTTGGTCTCGACAAGCGCTTGCGCGGCGGCCATCCGGGCGAGGGCGTGCGTCTGTCCATCGATATGCGCGTGCAATATGCGCTGGCGCAGGAAGTCGAGAAGAGCCGCGCGGAATTCAGCGCCCGCGCCGCCGGTGGTGTCGTCCTGAATGTGAACACGGGCGAAGTCCTCGGCATGATCTCGCTACCCGATGGCGCCCAGGGTGTCCCGGATGATGGCGCCGATCCGCGCCGCGATCGCATGGCGCAGAATCTCTACGAGCTCGGTTCGGTGTTCAAGATTTTCGCCTTCTCGATGGCGCTGGACAACGGCACCCTCAAGCTCGACGAAGAGATTCCGATCGGCAGGGGCTACACGATCGGCCGCCACACCATCCACGATGCAGAGAAGATGCCGCCTTATCTGTCGACGCGCGATGTGCTGGGAGAATCCTCGAATGTCGGAACCGCCCAGATCGTGCTGCGCTCGGGCGGCGCGGTGCAGAAGGCTTTTCTGGACAAGATCGGTCTGCTTCAGGCCGTCAACTCGCAATTGCCGGAGCGCTCCGCGCCGCTCTATCCGAGCAATTGGGGCGATATCGAAACCGCGACCATCGGCTTCGGCCAGGGCATTTCGGTGACGCCGCTCGCCTTCGCGCATGCCGCCGCCGAAATGGTCAATGGCGGGCGCCGCATTCCCCTCACATTTCTCCGTCATCCTGAGGATGCGCGCGGGGCACAGCTCATTTCACCGGATACCAGCGCCAAGATCCGCGACCTCCTGCGCTATGTCGTGACCGACGGTACCGGCAAAAAGGCCAATGTTCCGGGCTATGATGTGGGCGGCAAGACCGGCTCGGCCCAGGTTCCCGGCCCCCATGGCCGCTATCTGCGCGGCAAGCTGATTACGTCCTTTTGCGCGATTTTCCCGGCCGACAATCCGCGCTATCTGGTGTTCGTCATGCTGGAGGAACCGCATGGCACCAAGAAGACGTTCGGCATCGCGCTGGCCGGTTTTACGGCGGCGCCGCTGGCTGGACATGTGATTGCCCGCATTGCGCCGATGCTGGGCGTGGCGCCGGTTCTCACTGTCGCCAAAGAGACTTCACAATGGAACCACAATCCGGGGGGAGGCTCGCAGAGCGTCAGGTGATAGAGGGCACGATGCAATCCGTCGGACATTATGCCGGCCTCGCCTCGGACAGTCGCGAGGTGAAGCCGGGATATCTCTTCGCGGCCCTGCCGGGCGCGCGGGCCGATGGCCGGGCCTTTATTGCCGATGCGATTGCCCGGGGTGCGGTGGCCGTTCTCGGCCGGCCCGAGGCGCGCGAAACCGCCGAGCGCCTCGGCGCCGCCTTCATCGCCGATGACAATCCGCGCGCGGCGCTGGCCCGTCTTGCCGCGGAATTCTTCGGTGCCCAGCCCGATATGGTCGCCGCCGTCACCGGCACCAATGGCAAGACCTCGGTTGCCGTGTTCCTGCGCCAGATCTGGGCCCGCCTCGGCCATGCGGCCGCGAGCATGGGCACGATCGGCGTCGTCGCACCGACCGGCGCCATCGCCCTGCGCCACACCACGCCCGATCCGATCGAGATCCACGGCCTGCTTGCGGAGCTGAAACGGGACGGTGTCGATCATCTGGCGCTTGAAGCCTCCAGCCATGGCCTCGATCAACACCGTCTCGATGGCGTGAAGATCGCCGCGGCCGGCTTCACCAATCTCACCCGCGACCATCTCGATTATCACGCCGATTTCGAGACTTATCGTGATGCCAAGCTGCGGCTGTTCTCGGAGCTTGTGCAGGCCGGTGGTCTGGCCGTTATCAATGCCGATGTCGCCCATGCCGGGGAATTCGCCGCTGCTGCCAGCGCCCGTGGCCTCGATGTGCTGACGGTCGGCGAGCGCGGCGAGGGCATCACGCTTTTGGCCCGCGAGCCCCATGGCGACGGCCAAACCCTCAAGCTCGCCCATGCCGGGTCTATATATAATGTAGCGCTGCCGCTGGCGGGCGATTTCCAGGCCGCCAATGCGCTGGTGGCTGCCGGCCTGGCCATCGGCCTTGGCGATCCGGCGGCCAAGGTGTTTGCCGCGCTGGAAACGCTGAAAGGTGCGGCCGGTCGGCTCGAAAAGGTGGCCACCGCCAAATCCGGCGCCCCCATCTATGTCGATTACGCCCACACGCCCGACGCCGTCGAAACTGTGCTCAAGGCCATCCGTCCCCATGTCGCGCACAAACTGTCTGTCGTGTTCGGCTGCGGCGGCGATCGCGATCGCGGCAAGCGCCCGCTGATGGGCAAGGCGGCGGCGGATTTCGCCGACCGCGTCATCGTCACAGACGACAATCCGCGCAGCGAAGACCCGGCCGCGATCCGCGCCGAAATCCTGCCCGGCTGTCCCGGCGCCACCGAGATCGGCGACCGTGCGCAGGCCATCCGCGCCGCCGTCGCCGAACTTGATGCCGGCGATGTGCTGGTGATCGCCGGCAAGGGCCATGAACAGGGCCAGATCGTCGGCGCTGAAACCCGCCCCTTCTCGGACCGCGACGAGGCGGTCAAATCCGCGCTTGCGCTGGGCGGTCAGGCGGTGGCGGCATGAGCACGCTGTGGACCTCCGCCGACGCCGAAGCTGCCACGTTGGGCAAAGCCACCGCGCCGTTCAAGGTCACGGGCATTTCCATCGATACGCGCACGCTTCAGCCGGGCGATCTCTTCGTCGCGTTGCAGGGCGAGGCGCGCGATGGCCACGAATTCGTAAAGGCCGCCTTCGAGGCCAAAGCCGCCGCCGCACTGGTCGCGCGCGATCCCGGCAATCTGCCGAAGGGCGCGACATGCCTCACCGTCGGTCACACACAGCGCGGTCTTGAAGATCTCGCCCGCGCATCGCGCACACGCAGCCACGGCAAGATTATCGCCGTCACCGGCAGCGCCGGAAAAACGACCACCAAGGAAATGCTGCGGCTGGCCTGCGGTGCGCTCGGCCGCACCCATGCTTCGGCCGCGTCCTACAACAACCAATGGGGCGTGCCGCTGACGCTGGCCGCCATGCCGCGCGACACCGACTATGGCGTGATCGAAATCGGCATGAACCATTTCGGCGAAATCCGCTCGCTGGTGTCCTTTGCCCGCCCGCATGTGGCGCTCATCACCACAATTGCGCCGGCCCATCTCGAATTCTTCGGCAATTGCGAGGCCATTGCCGATGCCAAATCCGAAATCTTCGAAGGCATCGCGCCGGGCGGCGCCGCGCTCATTCCGGCCGACAGCCCTTACGCTGCGCGCCTGATCGCGCGCGCGCATCAGGCCCATGTCAGCCGCGTCCTCACTTTCGGCGCGGGCAAGTCGGCCGATGCGCGCCTGATCGCGACACGCGACCATGATGGCGGCCAAACGGTCGACGCCGAAATTCTCGGCCGTGCGCTCTCCATCCGCATTGCTGCGCCCGGCGCGCATATCGCGGCCAATGCCGTGGGCGCGCTCTTGGCCGTGGCCGAAGCCGAAGGTGACATCCTCAACGCCGCCGCCGCACTCTCGCGCTTCGAGGCGCTGAAGGGTCGCGGCGCGCAAATCCGCGTGGCGATCGCCGGCGGTCATATCGATGTGATCGATGAAAGCTATAACGCCAATCCGGCTTCGATGGCGGCGGCGCTGTCGCTGCTTGGTGCGGCCGAAACCCGTGGCCGGCGCATCGCCGTTCTGGGCGACATGCTGGAGATGGGGCCAGGTGGCACGGCCCATCACGCCGCCATTGCCAAGGATATCGAACTGGAAAAGGTCGATCTCGTTTTCGCCAATGGCGCGGAGATGCAGGCATTATGGGAGGCGCTGCCGGCCTCACGCCGCGGGGCCTATGGCGCGACCTCGTCCGACATCGCACCCAAATTGATCGAAATGCTCGCCCCGGGTGACACCGTGCTCGTCAAGGGGTCGCTGGGCAGCAAAATGGCCGTCATTATCGACGCGCTGAAAATGATAAAGGCTTAGGGGCGGCGGATGTTCTATTTCCTCGTATCACTGTCCAACCAGGTCGCGGCGTTCAACGTCTTCCGCTACATCACCTTCCGGTCTGGCGGGGCGATCCTGACCGCGCTGATCGTCGCCTTCATCATGGGGCCGTCCACCATTGCCTGGCTGCGCAAGCGGCAGGGCAAAGGCCAGCCTATCCGGACCGATGGCCCGCAGCGCCACATCGTCGAAAAGCAGGGCACCCCGACCATGGGCGGGGTTCTGATCCTGTTGCCGGCCGTCATCGCCACGTTGCTCTGGGCCGACCTCGAGGACAGCTATGTCTGGATCGTGCTGGCCGTGACGGTGAGCTTCGGTTTGCTCGGCTTGCTTGACGATTATCTCAAGGTCACCAAGCGCTCCTCGGCCGGTCTCAGCGGCAAGGGCAAGCTGATGGTGCAGTTCCTGGTCGCCATTGCCGCGTCCTATGCTGTGATGCAGCTCGAAGAACCGGCGCTTGCCGGCACGGTCGCGCTGCCGTTCTTCAAGACATTGCTGATCAGCCTCGGCTGGGGCTTCCTGCTGTTCGGCGGCGTTGTCATCGTCGGCGCGTCCAATGCCGTCAACCTGACCGATGGTCTCGACGGCCTCGCCATCGTCCCGGTCATCATTGCGGCATTGGCCTTCGCGCTGATCGCCTATCTCGTCGGCAATGTGAAGTTCGCCGATTACCTGCAGCTCCATTACGTCGCCGGTACCGGCGAACTCGCCGTGTTCCTGGCGGCGTTGGTGGGGGCGGGTCTCGGCTTTCTCTGGTACAATGCGCCGCCTGCCATGGTGTTCATGGGCGATACCGGATCGCTGGCGCTGGGCGGCGCGCTCGGCGCCGTTGCCGTGGCCGTGAAACACGAAATTGTGCTCGCCATTGTCGGCGGGCTGTTCGTGATGGAAGCGGTATCGGTGATCGTGCAGGTGGCCTCGTTCAAGCTGACGGGCAAGCGCGTCTTCAGGATGGCGCCGATCCATCACCATTTCGAACAGCTCGGCTGGAAGGAGCCCACCATTGTCATCCGCTTCTGGATCATCGCCGTGGTGCTGGCTCTGGTCGGCCTGTCCACACTGAAACTGAGGTAGGCCGATGATCCCCGCCCGTTCCTTCGCGCACAAAACGGTTGCCGTCTTCGGGCTGGCGCGCTCGGGCGTGTCGGCCGTCCGTTCGCTATCGGCGGGCGGTGCGCGGATCGTGGCGTGGGACGACGTGGCCGAACGCCGCGAAGAGGCGAGCCGCGCGGGCGCTTCGCTCGTCCCGGTGGAAGATTGGGATTGGGATGAGATCGTCGCGCTCGTCCTCAGTCCCGGTGTGCCGCTGACCCATCCCGCGCCGCACGCCGTCGTGACGGCTGCGCGCGAAGCTGGTGTCGAGATCATCGGCGATGTCGAACTTTTTGCCCGCGAGATTCGTCCCGATGCCGCCGCGCCCGGTCGCGCGCCGGTGATCGCCATCACCGGCACCAACGGCAAATCGACCACCACCGCCCTGATCGGACATATCCTCACGGCCTGCGGGTTCGATGCGCAGATCGGCGGCAATATCGGCAAGCCGATGCTCAACCTTGCGGGCCCGTCGCCGCGCACAATCTATGTGCTGGAGGTCTCCTCCTATCAGATCGATCTGGCGCCCGGCCTTGTGCCGGACGTATCGGTGCTCACCAATATCACGCCCGACCATATCGATCGTCATGGCAGCCTCGAAGGTTATGCCGCGGTCAAGGCGCGCCTGCTCGCACAGACCGCGCCGGATGGCCTTGCCTGTATCGGTGTCGATGATCCGCAGAGCGCCTCCATCCATACGCGCATCGTCGCGCAGGGCACCACCAGAGCGGTGGCGGTATCGGCCGGCAAGGTGCTCGGCCGCGGCATCTTCGTTCTCGATGGCAAGCTCTATGACGCGCAGGCCCAGCGTGCGACCGAGGTGATGGATCTGCGCGCGGCGCCCCATTTGCCGGGCACGCATAATTGGCAGAACGCCGCGCTTGCCTATGCCGCCTGCCGCCCCTTTGTGCGCGACACGCGCGCCATCGTTTCCGCCATCCGCGAATTTCCCGGCCTGCCGCATCGCCTCGAAGAGGTCGCGCAGATCGGCAAGGTGCGCTTCATCAACGATTCCAAGGCGACCAACGCCGAAGCCGCGGCCCGCGCGCTGGCCTGCTATCCGGACATCTTCTGGATCGCCGGCGGCAAGGCGAAGGATGGCGGCATCGAAAGCCTCAAATCCTTCTTCCCGAATATCTGCAAGGCCTATCTGATAGGCGAAGCAGCCAGCCAGTTCGCCCATACGCTCGATGGCCATGTGACCTATGAAATTTGCGGCACGCTCGATCGCGCTGTGGCCTCGGCGCTGGCCGATGCCGCGCATGCCGCCTTGCCGTCGCCGGTCGTGCTGCTCTCGCCGGCCTGTGCTTCCTTCGATCAGTTCAGGGATTTCGAGGATCGCGGCGAGGCCTTCCGGTCGCTGGTGACGGCGCGCTCCGGCGAAGCCGTGCGGGAGGCATCATGACTCTCTCGCGCGCAGATCGCAGCGGCTTCACCACCTGGTGGTGGACGATCGACCGCGTCTCTTTGATCATCACGCTGGCGCTGATTGCCATCGGCCTGGTGCTGGCCTTCGCCGCGAGCCCGGCGGCGACGGGCGGCGGCCTCAGCGTCGGCGATTTCCGCTTTGCCGGCCGCCAGACGCTGTTCGCCGTGGTGGGGCTTTTGATCCTCGGCTTTTCGTCGCTGTTGTCGCTGCGCGCGGTGAAGCTGACGGCGGCCATCGTCTTCGCGCTGGCGCTGATCGGTGCGGTTCTGGCAATCGCCACGGGCAGCGAGGTGCTGGGCGCCAAGCGCTGGATCGATCTCGGCTGGATGACGATCCAGCCCAGCGAATTCCTCAAGCCCGGTCTGGCTGTGCTGGGCGCCGCAATCCTCGCCGACAAGGCGAAGATGGTCCTGCCCAAGCCGCTCATTACCTTCATTCTGGTTTCGCCCGCGGTCGTGGTGTTGCTGCTCCAGCCCGATGTCGGGCAGACGGGGCTGTTGCTCGCGCTCTGGGGCGCGTTGCTCTTCTTCTACGGCATCTCGGTGTGGTGGATCGGCGCGTTGTCGGCCGGTGCGCTCAGCATTGGCGTCCTGTCCTATGTCCTGTTCCCGCATGTGCAGCACCGCATCCTGCAATTCCTCGGCGACGACAAGGCCGGCTACCAGACGGGTCTGTCGCTCAAGGCGTTTGCGCATGGCGGCTTGTGGGGCGTCGGCCCCGGCGCGGGTACGATCAAATACAAGCTCCCCGATGCGCATTCCGATTTCATCTTCGCGGTCGCGGGGGAGGAGTTCGGCCTCATCCTGTGTGGGGTGATCGCGATTCTGTTCTGCGTCCTGACCGTTCGCCTGTTGATGCGCTCGGCACAGGCCAGAGATCCCTTCGCTCAGATGGCGGGCGCGGCGCTGGCCGTCGTTCTTGCCCTCCAGGCCTTCATCAATATGGGCGTCGCCATTTCGCTTCTGCCGGCCAAGGGCATGACGTTGCCCTTCATCTCTTATGGCGGCTCATCGCTTTTCGCCGTGGCGCTGACCATGGGCTTTGCGCTGGCCGTCACGCGCCAGCGGCCGAAGATGGGCGAACGCGACCACAACGTCTTCACCTTCCTCAGGGAGGCGCCGGCATGAGCACAGTCGTCCTCTCGGCCGGCGGCACCGGCGGTCATCTCTTCCCGGCGCAAGCGCTGGCGGCAGAGCTGATGCGCCGTGGCGCCCGGATCGTGGTGATGACCGATGCCCGCGCCAAAAATTACGGCAAGGCCTTCCCCGGCACGACGATCGAAACCGTGCCCTCGGCCAGCTTCGCCTCGCGCTCGCCGCTCAAGCTGGCGCTGGCGCCGTTCGAGATCCTGAGCGGGATCGCCGTGGCGTTCGCCAAGCTCAGGCGTCTCAAGCCCGTGGCCGTGATCGGTTTCGGCGGCTATCCCTCCCTGCCGGTGATGATCGCCGCGCGGCTGGCCGGTCTTCCCACCGCCATCCATGAACAGAACGCCGTACTGGGCCGCGTCAATCGCCTCGTCGGAGACGGTGTGCGCGCCGTGGCGGCCTCGTTCCCCATCGCCCGCTTTGCGCCGAAGGATCGCAGTCGCATCGCCTTCACCGGCAATCCCGTGCGGCCCGAAATCGTGGCGGCGGCTGTTACGCCCTATGAAGCGCCGTCGGACGATGGTCCGATCCGTCTTCTCGTCTTCGGTGGCAGCCAGGGTGCGCGCGCCCTGAGCGAAATTGTGCCCGAAGCGATTGCAAAATTGCCGCCAAAGCTGTGCACAAGACTCCAAATCGTGCAGCAATGCCGTCCGGAAGATATTGATTCGGTTCGGGCCGTTTACGCGCGCGTGGGTGTTCAGGCAGAGCTTGCCAGTTTCTTTTCGGATATGCCGCAGCGGATCGCCGCTGCGCATCTCGTCATTGCGCGCAGCGGGGCCTCGACGATCAGCGAGCTGGCGGTGATCGGCCGCCCGGCGATCCTGATCCCCTATCCCTTCGCGACCGACGATCATCAGACCGCCAATGCCGAGGTACTGGCCAATGCGGGTGCGGCCTGGGCCATCCAGCAGCGTGAGCTGACGGCCGATGGCCTTGCCGCGCGCCTGACCGAAATCTTCGCCGATCCCGCCGGGCTGGCAAGGCGGGCAGCCGCCGCCAAAGCAGCCGGTCGTCCCGATGCCGCCGCGCGGCTTGCCGATGTGGTCGAAGAGCTGGGGAGGGCGGCATGATCGAAGCGCGCGCCTCCAGCCCCATGCGCATCCCGCTCGACACCGGCGTGATCCATTTCATCGGCATCGGCGGCATCGGCATGAGCGGCATCGCCGAGATCATGCACAATCTCGGCTACAAGGTGCGCGGCTCCGACATTGCCGAGAGCGCCAATGTGAAGCGGCTCAAGGACCTCGGGATCCCGATTTCCATCGGCCACAGCCCCGACAATCTCAAGGATGCCCACGCCGTCGTCTATTCCTCGGCGGTGAAGGCGGGCAATGCCGAGTTCGATGCGGCGCGGCTCAGAGGCATTCCGTTGGTGCGCCGGGCCGAAATGCTGGCCGAGATCATGCGCCTGAAATGGTGCGTGGCCGTGGCCGGCACCAATGGCAAGACCACGACCACCACCATGGTCGCGGCGCTGCTCGATGCCGGCGGGCTCGATCCCACCGTCGTCAATGGCGGCATCATCAACGCCTATGGCACCAATGCGCGGCTGGGGGCCGGCGACTGGGTCGTGGTCGAGGCCGATGAGAGCGACGGCACCTTCCTGCGCCTGCCGGCCACGGTGTCGGTCGTCACCAATATCGATCCCGACCATCTCGATTTCTACGGCAGCTTCGAGAAGATGCGCGCGGCCTTCCTCAGCTTCGTCGAGCATGTGCCGTTCTATGGCTTCGCGGTGATGTGCCTCGATCATCCCGAGGTTCAGGCCATGGTGAGCCAGATCCGCGACCGCCGGGTCATCACTTATGGCTTCAGCCCCCAGGCCGATGTCCGCGCCGTGGATGTCAGCTTTTTCGAAGGCGCCTCGCATTTCGATGTGGTGGTCATGGATCGTCTGGCCGGCACCGAGACCCGCATCGAAAAGATGCGTCTGCCCATGCCGGGTGAGCACAACGTCCAGAATGCGCTGGCCGCCATCGTCGTCGCCCGCGAGCTTGGCGTGCCGGACGATACGATCCGCACGGCCTTTGCCGCCTTCGGCGGTGTCGGCCGCCGCTTTACGCGCATCGGCGAATGGCATGGCTGTGCCATCATCGACGATTACGGCCACAACCCCTTCAAGATCGCCGCCGCCCTCAAGGCTGCGCGTCAGGCCTATTCCGGCCCTGTTATCGCCGTGGTCCAGCCGCATCGCTACACGCGCCTGCGCGACACCTTCGAGCAGTTCTCCACCTGCCTCAACGATGCCGATGTCGCCGTGATCGCGCCGGTCTATCCGGCCGGCGAGATGCCAATTGAAGGGATCGATCGCGACACTTACGCGGAATCGTTGCGCGCCCATGGCCACCGCAATGTCCGCACCATCGAGGGCGCCGAAGACCTCGCGAAAATCGCGGCCGAATTCGCCAAGCCCGGCGGTGCGATCGTCTGCCTTGGCGCGGGCTCGATCACGCATTGGGCGCATGGCCTCGAAGCGGCCTTGAAAGCAGTGGAGGGCAAAGCGTGATGCAATCCCGTCCCTGTTCCGCCATGCCGCCCGTGCGCGGCACGCTCGCCGAAAACGCGCCTCTCAAGGACCTCGTCTGGTTCCGCGCGGGTGGGAATGCCGAGATGTTGTTCCGTCCGGCCGACACCAAGGATCTCGCGACCTTCCTCTTCGCCAGGCCGACCGATCTCAAGGTCACGGTGATTGGCGTGGGCTCCAATTTGCTGGTGCGCGAAGGCGGCATCCCGGGCGTCGTCGTTCGGCTTCCGTCCGCCTTCGGCCGCATCATCGTCGATGGCACGCGCATCCGCGCCGGTGCCGCGGCTCTCGATGCTGCGGTTGCCCGTGCCGCGGCCGATGCTGGCATTGCGGGTCTCGAATTCCTGCGCGGCGTGCCCGGCACCATCGGCGGCGCGCTGCGGATGAATGCCGGCTGCTACGGCCGCGAGCTCAAGGATGTCTTTGTCGAAGCCACGGCCGTTGATGGTCACGGCACGATCCACACCCTCACGGCCGATGATATGGGCTTCACCTATCGCCATTCGTCCGTGCCCGAGGACTGGATATTCACCGAAGCCGTGCTCGCGGGCACCGCCGACGATCCCGAGGCTGTGCGCCTGCGTATGCACGAGCTGGTCGAACAGCGCGAAGCCGCCCAGCCGGTGCGCTCGAAGACCGGCGGTTCCACCTTCAAGAACCCGCCCGGGCAAAAGGCGTGGGCCCTCATCGACGGCGCCGGTTGCCGCGGCTTGCAGATTGGTGCGGCGCAGGTTTCCGAAAAGCACTGCAACTTCCTCATCAACACGGACAACGCCTCGGCCGCCGATCTCGAAGCGCTGGGCGAAGAGGTGCGCAAGCGCGTGAAGGAAAAATCCGGCGTCATGCTGGAATGGGAAATCAAACGGGTGGGCGTGCCATGAGCGAAGCGGCCAACATCAAGCGGGTCGCCGTCCTCATGGGCGGGCTGTCGGCCGAGCGCGAGGTCAGCCTCAATTCCGGCCGTGGCTGTGCCGATGCCTTGCGCGGCGAAGGCTTCGAGGTGATCGAGATCGATCCGAAGGATTCCGATCTTGCCGCCCAGCTCCATGCCGCGGCGCCGGATGTCGTCTTCAACGCGCTCCATGGCCGTTGGGGCGAGGATGGTTGCGTTCAGGGCCTGCTCGAGCTTCTGCGCATTCCCTACACCCATTCCGGCGTGCTCGCCTCGGCGCTGGCCATGCACAAGCAGCGAGCCAAGGATGTCTTCGCCGCCGCGGGCCTTCCGGTCGTCAAATCGATCGTCGTCGACCGCCGCGAAGCCGCCAGCCGTCACCTGATGGACCCGCCCTATGTCGTCAAGCCGGTCAATGAAGGCTCGTCCGTCGGCGTCTTTATCATCCGCAAGGGCGACAACCGCCCGCCCGAAGCCCTTGGCGCCGAGCGATGGGATCTTTCGAGCCTGATGATGGTCGAAGAATTCGTGCCGGGCCGCGAACTGACCGTCGTGGTCATGGGCGGCAAGGCCATTGCGGTCACAGAGATCACTACGAATCTCGCCTTCTATGATTACGAAGCCAAATATGCCGCTGGCGGCTCCAAGCATGTGGTTCCGGCCGATGTTCCCCGCGCTGTCAGCGAAGAGGCGATGCGCCTCGCCGAGCGGGCGCATGAGGCCCTCGGCTGCCGCGGCGTGACCCGTACCGATTTCCGCTACGACGATACGGACGGCAAGACCCGTCTCGTCATTCTCGAAGTCAACACACAGCCCGGCATGACGGCGACGTCGCTGGTGCCGGAGCAGGCTGCCCATATCGGCATGAGCTACGGCGCGCTGTGCCGCTGGATGGTGGAGGACGCCTCATGCGATCGGTGAGCAGATCCCGCAAATCGCGCAGCGGTAGCGCCGGCAAGCCCGCGCGCCGCGATACACGCAAAACCACACGCGCCAAGGCGCCCGCCAAGCCGGCGCGCAAGTCCGTGGCGCGCCAGCGCTACAGCCGCCGCGACGAAACCCGCGACAGCATGTTCGCGCGTGCCAGCGGCTGGCTGCAGCGCACGCTCACCTTCCGCCGCCCGGTGCTCTATTTCACCGGCGGCTTGATCGCCATTGTCTTCGTCGGCGCGCTGTTCGCCGGCGGCTATGTCCAGCGGGCCGTCAGGACGGTCAATGGCACGGCCACCGCCGTGGCGGGTTATGCCGGCCTCAGCCTCTCCAAGCTGCATCTGTCCGGCGAGAGCCGCGTCCCGGCGCAGACCATCCTGGCCGCCACCGGCTTCAAGCCCGGCCAGTCGATTTTCGATGCCGATCTCCGCATGGCGCGCGCCCGTCTTCTGCAGATCCCCTGGGTGGCCGATGCCGTGGTCGAGCGCCGTTATCCCGATTCCGTCTCGGTCCGCATCGTCGAGAAGCAGCCTTTCGCGCTGTGGAAATCGGCCAAGGGGCTTTATGTGATCGAGCGCACGGGCAAACCCATCGTCAAGGCGACGCTCGCCGAATTTCCCAAGCTGCCGGTCTTTGCCGGCGATCCGCCCAAGGGCGGCGCCGATCTGGTCGAGGCGATCTCGGCGCAACGTGCCGTGGCCGCGCGCTTGCGGATCATGCAGCGCGTCGGCCAGCGCCGCTGGAACCTGATTCTCGACGATGGCGTCGTCGTCAAGCTGCCGGAGACCGGCTGGAAGAAACAGCTCGGCGTGCTGGAGCATCTGATCGTCGACAAGGGCGTTCTCGAACGTGACATCCGCGGAATCGATTTGCGCTCGAAGGACAATTTTTTCTTCCAGCTGCGCGGCCAGGATGGCCCCCAGCGCGTCACGCGGGAGCACGCGGCATAATGGGCGAGACAGTTCGCATGCGCACGGCCAATGCATTGCCGACGTCCTACCGCACCGGGTTGGTGACGGCTCTGGATATCGGCTCTTCGAAAGTCATCTGCCTGATCGGGCGCTCCGAGCCGGGCTCGCTCAAGGTGTTGGGCGCGGCCTTGCGCGAATCGCAGGGGATCAAGTCGGCCACGGTCACCAGCCTCGAACAGGCCGAGGAGGCGATCCGCGAAGCCGTCGCCGCGGCCGAGAATCACGCCGACACGCGTATCCAGAACGTGCTGGTCTCGGTGGCCTGCGGCGCGCCGCGCTCGGTCACGGCCCGTGCCGCCATGGCGCTCGACGGCGCGCTGGTGTCGGATGAGCATCTGCACATGCTCCTCAGCGAGGGGCGCAGGCGCGCCCGCCTCGACGAGCATGAGATAATCCAGTCCGCGCCGACCTCCTATGTGGTGGACGAGGCGCGCGGCGTGCGCGATCCGCGCGGCATGTTCTGCCAGCGCATCGGCGTTTCCATGCACGCGGTCGCCGTGCGCCCGTCGCCGCTGCAGAATCTGCGGCTGGCCGTCGAGCGCTGCCACCTCACCATGACCGGCTCGCTCTATTCGGCCTATGCCAGCGGCCTTTCGACGTTGACGCCCGACGAGATGCAGCTCGGCGCCACCGTCATCGATATGGGCGGCGGCGTCACCTCCATCGCCGTGTTCATGGAGGGCCAGCTGGTCCATGCCGATGTCGTCCCGATGGGCGGCAGCCATGTCACTGCCGATCTCGCGCGCATGCTGGCGGCGCCGCTTTCGGCGGCCGAACGAATCAAGACGCTCTATGGCGCCGCACTCGGCGACATCGAGACGGGCACCGACACGGTCGCAGTCCCGCAAATGGGTGAGGACGGTGACGAGAATGTCATCCGTGTGCCGCGCTCCATGCTCACGCGCATCATCCAGCCGCGCCTCGAAGAGATTTTCGGTCAGATCCAGACCAAGTTGCGGGAAAGCGGCTTCGATGTGGCCGCCGGCCGGCGTGCCGTGCTCACAGGCGGCGCCTGTCAGCTCGCAGGTACGCGCGAGCTGGCGCAGCGCGTGCTCAACAAGCAGGTGCGGCTCGGTCGTCCGCAAACCTTTCATGGACTGCCGGCCGCATCGGCGGGGCCAGACTATTCGACGGCAATGGGACTTCTGATGGCCGGCGCAACGATGCCGCCTGAAGCACTCAATCCCGATCTCGCGGCACAGCCGCAACAAAGACGAACGAGTTTGTTCCAAAAGCTAACAGGTGGCTTGTTCGGATGAGCGAATACATTTACTCACAACAATAGAGAATCAGTTGGGCGTCCGTGGGCGAAGTAGACGGGTACGGCTAAGGAGAGTGGAACATGTCGATCAAATTCAGGGCGCCTGAAGTCAGCGAATTGCGGCCACGAATCACCGTGCTCGGTGTCGGTGGCGCTGGCGGCAACGCCGTCAACAACATGATTGCCTCCAAGCTCGAGGGCGTGGAGTTCGTTGTCGCCAATACTGATGCGCAGGCTCTGCAGCAGTCCAAGGCCGAGCGCCGCATCCAGATCGGTGCGCGCGTGACCGAGGGTCTGGGCGCAGGCGCGCGGCCCGATGTCGGCCGTGCGGGCGCCGAAGAATTGCTCGAGGAAATTCTGGCCCAGATCGAAGGCTCCCACATGGCCTTCATCACCGCCGGCATGGGCGGCGGCACGGGCACGGGCGCAGCGCCGGTGATTGCCCGCGCGATCCGCGAGATGGGCATCCTCACGGTCGGCGTGGTGACCAAGCCCTTCGCCTTCGAGGGCGACAAGCGCATGCGCATCGCCGAGCGCGGGATCGAAGAGCTGCAGGCCTATGTTGACACGCTCATCATCATCCCGAATCAGAATCTTTTCCGCATCGCCAATGACCGCACGACCTTCGCCCAGGCCTTCTCCATGGCCGACGATGTGCTGCATTCCGGCGTGCGCGGCGTCACCGACCTGATCGTGATGCCGGGCCTGATCAATCTCGACTTCGCCGACATCAAGACGGTCATGTCCGAGATGGGCAAGGCCATGATGGGCACCGGCGAGGCCGAGGGCGAGGATCGCGCCATCCGCGCCGCCGAGGCCGCGATCTCCAACCCGCTGCTGGACGATGTGTCGATGCAGGGCGCCAATGGCGTGCTCATCAACATCACCGGCGGCCCCGACATGATGCTGTTCGAGGTCGATCAGGCCGCCAATCGCATCCGCGCCGAGGTCGATCCGGACGCCAACATCATCTTCGGCGGCACGATCCTGGAGAATATGGAAGGCCAGATCCGCGTCTCCGTCGTCGCCACCGGCATCGAGGCCGAGTCCATGGCGCGGATGCCGCACAATGTGGAGCCGCTGCGCCCGCGCAATCCCAAGCCGATCTCGGTCGCGCCGGATGCCGAACAGATCGCCGCCAATCCCGTGCTGCGCCAGGTCGAGGTGCTGTCGGAAGAGCTGAACGCGCCGCTCTCCGCGCGGACGAGGACGGCTGCGGCATCATCGGTCGAAGCCATGCTGCTGGACGAGGCGAGCGAAATCCCGGTCATCGAAGACGATATTCCGCCTCCGCCGCGAGCGGCCCGTCCGGCCGCGCAGGCGCCCGTGGCGCGTCCTCAGCCGGCGCCGCAGCGCAAGTCCGGCTTTGGCGGACTGTTCGGCCGCAAGAAGAAGCCCGAGCCGCGCATGGAGCCGGCCTCGGCGCGCGGTGAACAGCACGGCGCCAATGCGCAGGTCATGGGCCGCGGCCCGGTGGACGAACAGCCGCGCCAGCCGGCCTCGATGGCCGAGGATCTGTTCCCCGACCACAAGGCCGAAGACCAGTTCGAAATCCCGGCCTTCCTGCGCCGGCAGACGAACTGATCTGTTCGTCGAAGACCACTTTCCAAGGGGCGCCCGGAGTGATCCGGGCGCCCCTTGCCGTATGCAAAGCGGTGCGCCTTCGCTAAATTCGCGCGATGTCACGCACCACCATCGCCAAACCCGTCAGCGCCGAAGGCGTGGCCCTCCATGCCGGGGTGCCGGTTCGGATGACGCTCGCGCCCGGCGCGTCCGGCAGCGGCATCGTCTTTCATCGAACTGATCTCAGTGTCGATATCCCGGCGCTCTATGACCATGTCGGCGATACGCGCCTTGGCACAGTGCTGGCCGAGGGCGGCGCCAGCGTCGGTGTGGTCGAGCATCTGATGGCGGCGCTGGCCGGTGCCGGCATCGACGATCTGCGCGTGACGCTCGACGGTCCCGAACCGCCGATCCTGGGCGGCGATTCGCTATCCTATCTGCACCTGATCGACGAGGCGGGGCTGGCCGAACAGGTTGCGCCGCGTCCGGTGATCCGCATTCTCAAGCCCGTCTCGGTGGAGCAGGGCGAGGCGCGCGCCAGCCTTTATCCTGCCGAAACCCGCCACTTCGATTTCGAGATCACCTTCGCCACCGACGCTATCGGCACACAGCGCTTCTCGCTCGACCTGACCCCGGAGAGCTTCCGCCGTGAGATTGCACCGGCCCGCACCTTTGGCTTTGTGCACGAGCTGGATGCGCTGCTGAAGGCCGGTCTCGGCCGCGGCGCAAGCCTCGAGAACACGCTGGCCATCGAGGGCGACCGTGTCGTCAATGCCGATCTGATGCGCTTTCCGGATGAATTCGTGCGCCACAAGATTCTCGATGCCATCGGCGATCTGGCGCTGGCGGGCGCTCCGCTGATCGGCCGCTTCGAGGGCCTGCGTTCGGGCCACGCGCTCAACAACGCGTTGCTGCGTGCGCTCTTCGCAGATCCGGCGAATTACGAATTGATGTCGGGCTGAGAACCCGCCCCGGCGTCGCGTTCGCGCAAGGCTTTCAGAAGTCCTGAAACGGCCGTCTGCAGCGCGTCGTCTTTGAGTGCCATGAAGTTGCGGACCAGATCGATGGACGCCCGGTTGTGTCCGCCATGGGGCAGGGCGTGGGGCGTATCGGTATCCTCGAACCCCTCGAAGAAATAGGCCACGTCGACATCGAAGGTCTGCGCCAGTTCATAGAGTCGCGCAGCGCTGACCCGGTTGGCTGCGGTCTCGTATTTCTGGATTTGTTGGTAGGAGACGCCCAGCACCTCGCCGAGTTGCTCCTGTGTGAGGCCCAGTTCCGTGCGGCGGCGGCGGATGCGCTCGCCGATATGATCCCCGACTCGCCTTTGTATGCCCTGCGCGGTTCGTCCGATCCGGCCCAGGGTCTGGGAGGGGACGGGCCCCTGGGACCGGTCGGCGGCGATGGACGGACGGTGCGATGACATGGATTGCTCGCTATGCGTTCATGTAATTATATTATACAATTATAAGTAGCATATTTTGTGCGCCAGGCCAAGTTCTGGCTACGCCCGGCAGGCGCCGGGCCATCTGGACCGGGCCGGTCACGGGCTGGCATAAACGCGCTGAGTCCAGTATCGGTAGCGGGGCGGAAACCGGCCCGCGTGCCCGGAAGCGGAAGAACTGATGTCTCTGAAAGCCTTGTGGAATCCGGCTGCGTTCCGGCCGGTCAAATCCCCGCTGTCGCGCGGGGCTCTGTTTGCGGTTCTGGCCGCTTCGCTGATCCTGTCCGGCTGCTCTTTGTTCCAGAGTTCCGACGACAAGGATGCGAAATATGTGGCCCGGCCGGTGGAGCGGATCTATTCGGATGCGTGGTCGAAGATCCAGGATCAATCCTGGCTCGAAGCCGCCAAGCAGTTCGACGAAGTCGAGCGCCAGCACCCCTATTCGGTCTGGGCCCGCAGAGCGATGCTGATGAGCGCCTTCTGCTACTACAAGGCGGCCCACTATTCGGACGCGATCAACGGCGCCGAGCAGTATATCCAGCTGCATCCCGGCAGTCGCGAAGTGGCCTATGCCTTCTATCTGAAGGCGATGTCGCTCTATAACCAGATCACCGATGTCGGCCGCGATCAGACCACGACCGAACAGGCCCTCACGGCGCTGCGCGACGTGATGCAGCGCTTCCCCAATACGGCCTATGCGCGCGATGCCAGCCTCAAGGTCGATCTGACGCTTGACCATCTGGCCGGCAAGGAGATGACGGTCGGCCGCTACTATCTGCGCCGTCTGGACTACATCGCCGCCATCAACCGTTTCCGCACGGTGGTCGAGCGCTATCAGCAGACCTCGCAGATTGCCGAGGCGCTGGAGCGATTGACGGAAGCCTATTACGCGCTCGGCATCTATAATGAAGCCAAGACGGCAGCCGCCGTCCTGGGTGCAAACTATCCCGGAAGCCCCTGGTACCAGGACGCGTACAATCTCCTCAAGGAGCACAATATGAAGCCCGAAGAGGACAAGGGATCCTGGATCAGCAAGGCGTTCTCCGGCGTCTTCTAGAGGCTCCTCCATGCTCGCGACGCTCAGGGTCCGCGATCTCGTTCTCATCGAGGACGTGGCGCTGGATTTTGCGCCCGGCCTGAACGTGCTGACCGGCGAAACGGGCGCCGGAAAATCCATTCTGCTCGATGCCTTGGGGCTCGCCGCCGGCAACCGCGCCGGCGCGCGCTCGGCGGTGCGGGGCGAGGCGGCGCAGGGCTCGGCCGTCGCCATCTTCGATCTCGCCGCCGGCAACCCCGCCCGCGCGCTGGTGATTGAGAACGGCCTGCCGGACGAGGCGGAAACCATTCTCCGCCGCGTCGTGACCGCCGATGGCCGCACCCGCGCCTTCGTCAATGACGAGCCGGTGGGCGTGGCGCTGCTGCGCGATCTCGGCGCCGTCATGGTCGAGATCCATGGCCAGTCCGACGATCGCGGCCTGTTCGACGTCTCGACCCACCGCAAGCTGCTCGATGCCTTTGGCGGCTATGATGCCTTGCTGGCCGATGTCGCGGCGCGCTTCGCCGCCTGGGATGCGGCCCGCAAACAGGTGGAGGCGTTGCGCACCGCCTCCCGCACCGCCGCCGCCGATGCCGACTATCTGCGCCATGTCGTCAACGAATTGTCGGTGCTCGCCCCGGTGAAGGGCGAGGAAGAACTGCTCGCCGGCGAGCGCGCCTTTCTGATGAATGCCAGCCGTATCGCCGAGGATATTTCGGCGGCGATCGGCTCTCTGTCCGGTGATCGCGGCGCCGAGGGCACGCTCGCCGCCGCCCTCAAGCGCCTGGGCCGCATGGGCGACGAGGCGCGCAAGGCCATCGAAGGCCCGGAGAGTTCGCTCGAACAGGCTTTTGCGCTGACGCAGGAAGCCCACCGCGATCTCAACCGCCTCTTGTCGCAGGTCGAACTCGATTCCGGCGATCTCGAAAAGAAGGAAGACCGGCTCTTCGCTCTGCGCGATGCCGCGCGCAAATATTCGGTGCCGGTCGACGATCTCGACCAGTTCCTGCAGGACTGTGCGGCGAAACTCGATTCCATCGATGGCGGCGGGGCGAAGCTCAAGGCCGCCGAGGCCGCCGAAGCCAAGGCCCGCGCCAGCCTATCTCGAATCCGCCGCTGCGCTCAGCGATGCGCGCAAGGCAGCCGCCGGCAAGCTTGAGCGCATCGTCGCCGGCGAACTCGTGCCGTTGAAGCTCGGCCATGCCAAATTCCGCGTCGCCTTCGAAGCGCTGGCGCCGGAGGCCGGCACCGCCCAGGGCCTTGAACGCGTGGCCTTCGAAATCGCCACCATCGAAGGTGCGCCTTTCGGGTCGCTGACCAAGATCGCCTCCGGCGGCGAACTTGCGCGCATCTCGCTGGCGCTCAAGGTGGCGCTGGCCGAAGCGAGCCCGCCCGCCGTCCTCATCTTCGACGAGATCGATCGCGGCGTCGGCGGCGCCGTGGCCGATGCCGTGGGCGAACGCCTGCAGCGTCTGGCGCAATCGACGCAGGTGCTGCTCGTCACCCATTCCCCGCAGGTGGCGGCCCGCGCCGTGCGCCATTTCCGCATCGCCCGCAAGGGCGACCGCACCCGCGTCGATCCGCTTGCCGATGACGAACGGCTGGAGGAAATCGCGCGCATGCTGTCGGGCGCCGCCATCACCGACGAAGCCCGCGCCGCCGCCCGCCGCCTCCTCACCGAAGCGCAGGCAGCACCCAAGAAGAGCCGAAAGAGAGCATGAGCGCGCTCGCCAGGAAGAAGCCCGAAGACCTCACCGCCGCCGAAGCCGAAAAGGAACTCGAGCGTCTGGCGGACGAAATCGCCGAACACGACCGGCGCTATTATCAGGACGACGCGCCCGCGATCACCGATGCGGCCTATGACGCGCTGCGCCAGCGCAACACGGCCATCGAGACCCGCTTCCCCAAGCTCGTCCGCCCCGACAGCCCCTCCACGCGCGTCGGTGCCGCGCCGTCCGCGCGCTTCAGGAAGGTCGTGCACGCCGTCCCGATGCTGTCGCTCGACAATGTCTTCACCGATGAGGATGTGTCGGAGTTCATCGCCCGCGTGCGCCGCTTCCTGGGCCTGAAGGACGACTATGAGCTGGTCGTGACGGCCGAGCCCAAGATCGACGGGCTCTCGGCCTCGCTGCGCTACGAGAAGGGCGTCTTCGTGCAGGGCGCCACGCGCGGCGACGGCGCCGAAGGCGAGGACATCACGGCGAACCTCAGCACCATCCGCGACCTGCCGCTGCGCCTCAACGGCGATGCGCCCGATACGTTCGAGGTGCGCGGCGAAGTCTATATGACACATAAGAGCTTCGCGGCCCTCAATGCCCGGCGCGAGAATGAGGGCGAAGCCGTGTTCGCAAATCCGCGCAACGCCGCGGCCGGTTCCGTGCGCCAGCTCGATTCCAAGATCACCGCCGAACGCAATCTCCATTTCTTCGCCTATGCCTGGGGCGAGACTTCTGATCTGCCGGCGAAGACCCAATGGGACATGCTGCAGCAGTTCAAAAGATGGGGCTTCGTCGTCAATCCGCTGACCAAACGCTGCAACACAACCGAGGAAATCCTCGACTTCTATCGCCAGATCGAAGAGCAGCGTGCCTCGCTCGGCTATGACATCGATGGCGTGGTCTACAAGGTCGATGATCTCTCGCTGCAGGAACGTCTCGGCTTCATCTCGCGCAGCCCCCGCTGGGCCACGGCGCACAAATTTCCCGCCGAACAGGCCGAAACCATCGTCGAAGGGATCGATATCCAGGTCGGCCGCACCGGAAAGCTGACGCCGGTGGCCCGGCTGAAGCCGGTCACCGTGGGCGGCGTCGTGGTCTCGAACGCGACCTTGCACAATGCCGATTACATCGCCGAGAAGGATATCCGCATCGGCGATACGGTGGTGATCCAGCGCGCCGGCGATGTCATCCCGCAAGTCGTGCGTGTCGTCACCGGCAAGCGGCCGCAGCGGCGCAAAGCCATTCGCATTTCCGCACCAAATGCCCGATCTGCGGCAGCCATGCCGTGCGCGAGAAAGATGAGAAGACGGGCAAGGAGGATGTGGACAGCCGCTGCACCGGCGGGCTCATCTGCGCCGCGCAGGCTGTCGAGCGCCTGCGCCATTTCGTCAGCCGCAATGCCTTCGACATCGAAGGCCTCGGCGGCACCTATATCGAGACCTTGCACGGCAAGGGGCTGATCTCGGAGCCTGCCGATATCTTCCAGCTCGCCAAGCATCCGGCGAAACTCGGCAAGGCGCTGGCGGAGCATCGCGCCGCCCTCAGCGCCGAACGCCGCGCCAGGGAAGGCAAGGGCGAAGCCGCCAAACCCACAAAGAAGAAAGAGGAAGGCGAGGGCAAGGCGGTCGAGAACCTCGTCGCCTCCATTGATCTCCGCCGCAAGATCGGCCTCGACCGTTTCATCAACGCGCTCGGAATTCGCCATGTCGGCGAAACCACGGCGCGCTTGCTCGCCCGCAACTATCTCACCATCGATGCCTTCCTCGCGGCGATGGAGGGCGAGAGCGCCGCCGCCGAACTGGAAGAGATTGGTGGCATCGGCGCCGTCGTGGCCGAAGCGATCAAGGATTTCTTCGACGAGACGCATAACCGCCGCGCGCTCGACAAGCTCTTGAAGGAAGTCGATGTCCAGCCGGTCGAGCCGCCCAAAACCTCCGGCTCGCCCGTCGCCGGCAAGACGGTCGTCTTCACCGGCACACTGGAAAAGATGACGCGCCCCGAAGCCAAGGCCCGCGCCGAAGCGCTGGGCGCCAAGGTCTCAGGGTCGGTGTCGAAGAAGACCGATCTCGTGGTGGCCGGTCCCGGCGCCGGCTCCAAACTGGCCGAAGCCCAGAAGCACGGCGTCGAGGTGATCGACGAAGATGGCTGGCTGAAGCTGATCGCCGACCTTTAGTCGCTCAGCGCCTTGGCCAAAATCGGCAGGCTCACATCCATGCGGTAATCGACGGATGAGTGATCGTCCGGGAATTCCTCATAGGTGTGCGTCACGCCCAGCCGGTCCAGCGCCTTGTGCATGCGCCGCGCGCCATAGACGAGGTTGTACTGGTCCACATCGCCGCAATCGATATAGAGCGCCTTGAGCGCCTTCATGCCATCGGCATGGGCATCCACCATCTCCAGCGGATCCCAGGCCATCCAGTTCTGCCAGCGCTCGGCAATGAACTCGCAGGTGTCGTGCGTCACGGGCAGGCGCACGCCATAAGGCGCATCGGGATCGGGATCGAAGCTCGCGGCCTGCGCAAGCATCATCAGCACGCCCACATCGTCGCCCTTGATCTTGGGCTTGGCCCAGAAGGCGTCGATCCATTCGCCGATGCTGCCGCCGCTCCTGGCCAGCGCGCGCAGCACCGGCACGAATTCGTGGCCATACATCAGCTCGAAGCCCATATCGCCGGAATGCACGGCCGCGCCGCTCCAGAAATCGGGGTGGAGAATGGCATGCACCATCGCGCCATAACCGCCCGAGCTCTTGCCGAACACGCCGCGCTTGCCCGCCCCGCCGCATCCGAACTTGCCCTCTACGAAAGGCACAGCCTCTCGCAGCAGGAAATCGTCCCAGCGGCCCATGGCGGCCGAGTTCACATATTGATTGCCGCCGAGCCGGGTGAAGCAATCGGGGAAGGCCACGACGCAAGGCTTCATCGCGCCCGTGCCGATCAGCCGGTCGAGGCGTTCGGGCGCGTTCTCGCCGAAATTCTTCCAGTTGGTGTGCGCTGGCCCGCCAGCCGTAAAGCCGACGAGATCGACCAGCAGCGGCAATCCGTGCCCGTCATGGCCGTGCGGCACATAGACATCGATGATGCGCGTGGTCGGATCGCCCAGCATGTTGCTTTCGAGCAGCTTGCTCTCAAGCGTCAGGCGATGGAGCGTTCCGGCGGGCGCCTTGGCGATGCGGGTCATCGCTCAGATCGCCCGCGTCGCCGTTTCGAGCCAGGCCTTCGTTTCCGCATCCACCAGTGGCGACAGCGTTTCGCGCACCCGCGCGTGATAGGCGTTGAGCCAGTCCTTCTCGGCGGGCGTCAGCAGCGAATGTTCGATCAGGTTGAGATCGATCGGCGCCAGCGTGATGGTTTCGAACTCCATCACCTTGCGGTCGCCGCCGATATCCTTGGGCTCTCCCACCACGACGAGATTCTCGATGCGGATGCCATATTCGCCGGTCTTGTAGAAGCCCGGCTCGTTGGAGCAGATCATGCCCGGCAGCAGGGGCTGTGTGATCGGCTTCTTGGAAATGCTCTGCGGGCCTTCATGCACCGAGAGATACGAGCCGACGCCATGGCCGGTGCCGTGGTCGTAATCGCAGCCCGCATCCCACAGCGGCCGCCGCGCCAGCGTGTCGAGATGTGCGCCCGTCGTGCCTTCGGGAAAGCGCACGGTCGCCAGCAGATATGGCCCTTCAGCACGCGGGTGAAGCGGTCTTTCATCTCGGCCGTCGGCGTGCCCACGATCATGGTGCGGGTGATGTCGGTGGTGCCGTCCGGATATTGCCCGCCGGAATCGATCAGATAGATCTCGTTCTTGTTGATCGTGCGATTGGACGAGCGCGTCACCCGGTAATGGGGCAGGGCCGCATGTTCGCCCGCGCCCGAAATGGAATCGAAGGAAAGATCGGTCAGCGCCCCGTTCTCGCGGCGGCAGCCTTCCAGCATTTCGGCCACGTCGATTTCGCTCAGGTGCCCGTTCGGCGCCTCGCGCGCCATCCAGGCCAGGAATTTGGAGACGGCGGCCCCGTCGCGGATATGCGCCTTGCGCGCGCCTTCGACCTCGACCGGGTTCTTGCACGCCTTGGGCAACTGGCACGGATCGACGCCGCGCTTCACCGTGGCGCCGGCCTTCATCAGCCGGTCGAAGATCGCGGCCGAGGAATTGCCGGGATCGGCCAGCACCGTCTTGCCCTTGAGGGCATCCAGCGCGCCCACGAATTCGCCCGGATCGCGCAGCCGCACGGCATTGCCCAGATGCTTCTCCAGCTCGGGCGAGCTCTTCTTCGCATCCATGAACAGATCGGCCGAGCCGTCGCCATACTGGATGACGGTGGACAGTGCGAAGGGCGTGTGCGGCACGTCCCCGCCGCGAATGTTGAGCAGCCAGCAGATGGAATCGGCCAGCGTGATCACGGCCGCGTCGCCGCCCTTGGCCTTCACGGTCTCGGCGATGCGGGTGCGCTTGGCTTCGGTGCTCTCGCCGGCGACGTTGAGGGCATGGGGCTTGGCCTTGGCGGTCGGCGCGTCGGGCTGATCGCTCCACACCGCGTCGATGGGGTTGCCGTCCACCGGCACCAGCGTCACATCCGCCTTGGCGGCGGCCATGCGCAGGCGCTCGATCTCGCCTTGCGTGTGCAGCCATGCGTCATAGCCGAGCGTCTTGCCCTTCGGCACCTGGCTCTCGATATAGCCGCCAAGCCCTTCGGCCACGAGATCGCGCGGCTCGAACAGCTTGGTGTCGGTCTGCTGACGCACCTGCAGCGTGTAGCGCCCGTCCACGAACACGGCCGCCTTGTCGGCCAGCACGATGGCCGCCCCGGCCGAGCCGGTGAAGGCGGTCAGCCAGGCCAGGCGTTCGGCGCGGGCGGGCAGATATTCGCCTTGATATTCGTCCGAATGCGGCACGACGAAACCGTCGAGCCCGCGTTTGGCGAGTTCAGCACGAAGGGCGGCGAGGCGCGGCGCACAGGTCGCGGCATCGGATTGGTCGTCGAAGACCTGGAATTGGGCTTTGTCCATAAGGTGCCGGTCTGGAACGGGCTTGCGCCCATTCTCCTTTTCTTCGTCATCACCCGGCTTGTCCGGGTGACCCAATTGGGTCGCCCGCATAAAGCGGGCGATGACGGTTGAGAGAGTAGTTGGGGTAGACCCTATCCCCGCACCGAACCCCTCTCAAGCACCAGAGCCGACCAACTGGCCTGCCGCTTGATGTCCCGCAAGATCAGGCCATGTGGGCGATAGAAGCTTAGAACAAGATTCTCCTGCCAGCGCAGAAGGCCCGAAAGCACCAGCGTTCCCCCCGGCGCCACGGCCTTGGCCACGTCGGGGGCCAGCCGGGTCAGCGGCCCGGCCAGGATGTTGGCCAGAATCAGGTCGAAGGGTGCGGAGGCGGCAATGGTGGGATGCTGCATCCCGTCGGCCACGCCCACGCGCACCAGCGGGCCGGTCTCGTTGGCGACGGCATTCTCGCGCGTCACCTCAATGGCGATGGCGTCGATATCGGTGGCCAGCACCGGGCGGCGCCACAGCTTCACCGCGCCGATGGCGAGCAACCCCGTGCCGCAGCCGAGGTCGAGCACGTTTGCATAACGCCGCCGCTTCGCCAGATCGCTGAGCACGGCGAGGCACAGCGCCGTCGTCTCGTGATGGCCGGTGCCGAAGGCCATGCCCGCCTCGATGCGGATGGGGATCACGCCATCCGGCACGGTGCCGGCATCATGCGCGCCATAGACGAAGAAGCGCCCCGCGCGCACCGGCGGCAGCCCTTCCTGGCTGAGCTTGATCCAGTCCACATCGGGCAGCAGCGCGACATGCACCTCCTTGCCGGCCAGCCTGGTGAGGAAGTCGCCATCGGGCATCTCGACATAGAGCGCCTCGACCAGCGCCCAATCCTCGAACGGCTCCTCGCTGATGAGCACGGCCTGCGGCGCGGAGGCGAGCTCCAGCAGCGCCGCAACATCGGCGGCCTCGGCCTTCGAGAGATGGATACTGACTTTCCAGAGGGGCGGGGCGGTGATCATGGCAGCGCAATCTCAAGATTGTCATCCCCGGCGAGCGGTGCATGCGAAGCATGCGCTGCGAGGGAAGGGGACCCAGGAGGCCGAGCTGGCTCGGTGCTGCCAACTGGACCGCGAACTGCTAGTCGAGAGAGAGGCTGTTGTCACCCCCTGGGTCCCCTTCCCTCGGATCAAACGATCCTCGCCGGGGATGACAAGGCGGGCGAGTGCCCTCACCCCATCCCATTGATCCCGGCCTGTGCGATCTGGGCGTCCTCGAAGGACTGCACGCCGGAAACGCCGATGGCGCCGATGATCGTGCCGTCCTTCAGGATCGGCAGGCCGCCTTCCATCGCCGTCATGTTGGGCGAACTCAGCATGCGCACGCCGACGCCGCCCGCGGCCACGCCATCCTGAAAGACCTTGGTCGGCACGCGGAAGAAGAGGGCCGTCTTGGCCTTGCCCTGGCTCACATCCACGCTCGCCAGCGGCGCATGCGCCATGCGCTGGAACAGCACGAGGTTGCCGCCGGAATCGAGAATGGCGATGCCGACATTCCAGTTGTTCTTGCGCGCTTCGGCTTCGGCTGCGGCCATGATGGTTTTGGCGGCATCAAGCGTAATCGGCGCGCCATAGGCGGGCGGGGTGGCGGTCATGGGGTCTTCTCCTGTGAATGCTGTGTTGTATGGTGCTTTTCCTGCGCCCGTTTACGGGGGGGCGGCTCGGCCGCCCTCGAACCGATGGCGGGCGGCCGCCGAGCGGACCGCGAAGCGGTGGAGGGGGCGGAAGACGGGTACAGGCTTTCGTCGTCAGTGTCCTTCGCCAGATGGTTCTACACGTCCAGTCCGCACCGGAACGCGTTGGGCGATCATGTCCAGCACGCCGTCCAGTCTCTTATAGACGTCCTCGTTTGTAACACGGATCACAGCCCAGCTCTTCTCGGCCATAAAGTCATCCCGGCGCGCATCATATGCCCGCTCCTCGTCCGACGCGTGCGTCGCACCGTCGACCTCTACGACCAGATGCGACAGCGGCGCTGCGAAGTCGGCGATGTATGGCCCAATGGGATGCTGTCGGCGGAACCGCGCGACCGGCCATTCGCGAGGCCGAATTCGCGACCAGAGAATGGCTTCTGCGTCGGTCATCTGTCGGCGAAGCGCTCGTGCATGTCTTTGCGTCTTCGGTATCCCGCGCAATGCTCCTCTCCTCTCCTCACAGAACGGAACGCTGCATCCGCCCCCTCCACCGCTCCGCGGTCCCCCTCCCCCATGAATGGGGGAGGAAAGCTATGCCCTGCTCACAAACGTATCGATCACGCGTTTGCTGCCGGAATGGTCGAACTCGACCGTCAGCTTGTTGCCTTCGACGAAGCTGACATGGCCATAGCCGAATTTCTGGTGGAAGACGCGGTCGCCCTTCGCATAATGCGTGGCCGCCGGGATCGGACGTCTGCACCGTGTAGGATTGTGCCTCGATCGTCGGCGGGCGGGTGCGCACGCCGCCGCTGGCCGCGCGATTGGCCTGCGCGCGTTTCCAGCCCGGGCTTTCGTAACCGCTGGTGAAGGTTTCGGCGCCTGCATTGTCGCGGAAGCCGGAATAGCCGCCGTAAAAGCCTTCATCGACCACGGCGTCGAGATGCTCCTGCGGCAGTTCGGAAATGAAGCGCGAGGGCAGGGAGCTTTGCCAGCTGCCATGGATGCGCCGGTTGGCGGCGAAGGACAGGCGCACGCGCTTCTTCGCCCGCGTCAGGCACACATAGGCCAGCCGCCGTTCCTCTTCGAGGCCGGCAAGCCCGTTCTCGTCCATGGTGCGCTGGCTCGGAAACAGCCCTTCCTCCCAGCCGGGCAGGAATACGGTGTCGAACTCCAGCCCCTTGGCCGCATGCATGGTCATCAGATTGACCTTGTCCTCGCTCTCGTTCTGCACCACGTCCATGACGAGGCTGACATGTTCGAGGAAGCCGCCCAGCGTCTCGAACTCTTCCATCGAGCGCACCAGTTCCTTGAGGTTGTCGAGCCGGCCCGGCGCCTCGGGCGATTTGTCGAGCTTGAGCATTTCGGTGTAGCCGCATTCGTCCAGCACCATTTCGGCAAGGTCCGTATGCGGAATATGTTTGGCGCTGTCCGTCCAGCGCGCGAAATCCTGCGCCAGCGCGGCCAGCGATTTGCGCGCCTTGGGCGGCACTTCGTCGGTGTCGGCAATTTCGCGCGCCGCCGTCAGCAGCGGAATGCCGTGCGCGCGCGCGAAATGGTGCAGCCGCTGCACGCTGGCATCGCCGATGCCGCGCTTGGGCTTGTTGACGATGCGCTCGAAGGCCAGATCGTCGTCGCCCTGCGCGACCAGCCGCAAATAGGCCATGGCATCGCGGATTTCGGCGCGCTCATAAAAGCGCGGGCCGCCGATCACGCGATAGGGAATGCCGAGGCTGAGAAAGCGGTCTTCAAATTCGCGCATCTGGAAGGAGGCGCGCACCAGCACCGCCATCTGCGAGAAGGCGTGGCCCTGCCGGTGCAGATCTTCGGCCTCGCCGGCGACGTTGCGGGCCTCTTCCTCGGCGTCCCACACGCCCTGCACCTTGATCTTTTCGCCGGTCTCGCCCTCGGTCCACAGCGTCTTGCCGAGCCGGCCCTTGTTGGCCGCGATCAAGCCGGATGCCGCGCCGAGAATGGCAGGCGTCGAGCGGTAATTGCGCTCGAGGCGGATCACCTTGGCGCCGGGGAAGTCCTTCTCGAACTTCAGAATGTTTTCGACTTCGGCGCCGCGCCAGCCATAGATCGACTGATCGTCATCGCCGACGACGCAGACATTGCCCTTCGTGCCCGCCAGGAGACGCAGCCACAAATACTGAACGACATTGGTGTCCTGATATTCGTCCACCAGCATGAATTTGAAGCGGTCGCGATAGTCGGCAAGGATGTCCGGGTGGTTCTTCAGGATCGTCAGCGTCTCCAGCAGCAGATCGCCGAAATCGGTGGCATTCAATTCCTTCAGCCGCTGCTGATACAGCGCATAGAGCTTCTTGCCTTTGCCATTGGCATAGCCATGGCCTTCGCCGTCCGGCACCTCTTCGGGGCGCAGGCCGCGATTCTTCCAGCCATCGATGATCCCGGCCAGCGTGCGCGCGGGCCAGCGCTTCTCGTCGATGCCCTCGGCATTGATGAGCTGTTTCATCAGCCGGATCTGATCGTCGGCATCGAGGATGGTGAAGTTCGATTTCAGCCCCGCCAGTTCGGCGTGATAGCGCAGCATGCGCGCGGCGATGGAATGGAAGGTGCCGAGCCATTGCATGCCCTCGACCACGCCGCCGATCAGCGCGCCGATGCGTTCCTTCATCTCGCGCGCGGCCTTGTTGGTGAAGGTCACCGCCAGGATCTGCCCCGGCCAGGCGCGGCGCGCGGCGAGAATATGGGCGAGGCGGGTGGTCAGCACGCGCGTCTTGCCCGTGCCCGCCCCGGCCAGCACCAGCACCGGCCCATCGATGGCCAGCACGGCCTCGCGCTGTTCGGGGTTCAGCCCCGCGAGATAGGGCGGCTCGCCGCGGGTGGGCGCACCGGCGTTCGCCGGGCCATCCTCGAACGCGGCATCCAGCGGATCGGAATAGCGGCTGCCGAAACCGCTCATGGGGCGACACTCGATTCTACAGGCATAGAACCAATATAGAACCCTGCCGGCCGGCTGTCATCGTCCGGGGGCGGGCAGATGGGCGCAGTCTTCGGGCATCACAACCCTTTGGGAAGAGGCCGGATATCGCCGCCGCAACAGGGTCTTGGTTCGGGCATGGAACGTTGCGAATGGATGCGCGCGGCGATCGCTGCGATAGCGGCGCGCCGATCTGCCCGAATTTTGGCCTTGCTCATGTTTCAATCAGTTTTGCGGTCTGTCGCAGTGTAGCCCCGCCGATTTTCATCTGTTCGGACCATCGCAATGTTCTGCCGGCATATCCGGGTCGGCAGTTTTGCATCGTCCTTTCTCTGATCGCGCCTGCGAAGCGTGACACACTTCTTCGTATCGGCGCGTCGGCATTTGTGAACGCGCGACAAGAAAACAAACGCGATGGAGGAAGCCATGAAGCATCATGCATTCAGCCTTTTGATTTGCGGCCTTGCCGCTGCCTGTTTCACCGCAGGCACCGCATCGGCGCAGCCGTCTGCGGCGCCTTGGTCGGTTGCGCCCTCGGTGCAATTGCATCACGGCGGCGTCTGGTCGAGCGATCCGTTGATGCGCGAATTGCGCCTGCGCGCGCGGCCCGGTCATTTCACGCTGGCGGGCACGCTCGAACGCGAAACCGTGCGCAACACTTCAGGGCGTCCGCTCTCGGTGTGCCTGGGCGATGCGCAGGGGCAGCCTGTGCATGCCGGCTGGACGCGCGACAACACGGTGTCGCTTGCGGTCTCCTGGGATGGTGGCAAGGCGCTGCTCCGGCCTGGCGACTGCGTGCATGTCGATGCGGCGCGGGCGGTGTTGCGTCCGGCGGCGCAGATGCCCGCGGGCGTGGTGCTGAGGGGCCGGGTCGGCCTCGACGACGGAGTTCTGATTGCAGGCGCTGTTAAAGCCCCAGTTCCTTCAGGATCGCCGCCCGGTCTCCATCAAGATCCGGAGCCGGGCGGCGCGTCGGCGGATCGTCATAGGCCGATAGCTTGATCGGATTGCCCTGCATGCGCCACGGCCCGATCTCCGGGTCCATGGCGGTGACGATCATGTTGCGCGCGGCGACCTGCGGATCGGCCAGCACATCGGCGACATTGTTGAGCGGCGCGCAGGGCACGCCCTCGGCTTCGAGCAGCGCCAGCCATTCCCTGGCCGGCCGGCGCAACAGCGCGGTTTCCATCTCGGCCGTCAGTTCCTCGACGTGGCTGACGCGCTTGGGATTGGTGGCGAAGCGCGGATCGGCAATCATGTCCTCGCGCTCCAGCACGCGCGCAACCCGGGCGAACAGCTCTTCATTGCCCGCGGCGATGGCGATGTGCTTGTCGGCCGTGGCAAAGGCGGCGAAGGGCGCGATGGAGGGATGGCGCGTGCCCAGCGGGCCCGGCGCGGTGCCCGTCGCCACATAGCGGGCAATGGCGTTTTCGAGAATGGCGACCTGGCTGTCCAGCATCGCCACATCCACCTTCTGCGCGCGGCCCGTATTCTTGCGGTCATAGAGCGCGGTAACGATGCCGATGGTCGTGAACAATCCGGCCGTCAGATCGCCCATGGAGGAGCCGACGCGCGTTGGCGGCCCGCCGGGATGGCCGGTCAGCGACATGATCCCGCCCATGGCCTGCACCACCATGTCGTAGGCCGGGCGCTTGGCATAAGGCCCGGTATGGCCGAAGCCGGAGACGGCGGCATAGATCAGGTTCGGATATTTGTCCTTCAGCGTGTCATAGCCATAGCCGAGCTTTTCCATCGTGCCGCCGCGATAATTCTCCAGCACCACATCGGCGCGTTCGAGCAGCGCCTCGAAGATTTTCCGGTCGCCCTCCGCCTTGAGGTCGAGCGCGATGCTCTCCTTGCCGCGATTGACGCTCATGAAATAGCCGGACTTCTGGCCGCCGCTCGGCGTCTTCACGAAGGGGCCGATGGAGCGGGAATCGTCGCCCTTTTCCGGCGGCTCCACCTTGATCACGCGCGCGCCCAGTTCGGACAGCAGCAGCGCGCAATAGGGCCCGGCCAGCACCCGCGTCAGATCGATGACGAGAACACCCGAAAGCGGGCCCTTGGTCGTTTCGCTGCCGGTCATGTCGGAACGCTCCCCATACAAACACCCTCCCTTGAGGGAGGGTGGAATCAAGCACGCGGCCGGGAATGACAAACTAATTTTCCTCGTCGCCGTCCAGTCTGTGGCCTTCGATATGGCGGGCGGCCTGGTCGTCCTCGGCCTGCTTCTGCTGGCGCAGATGTTTGGGCGTGCCGTGTTTCACGCGATTGGCGTCCGCCGCGGCATCCTTTTCGCCGCGCACTTTCTGCTTGCGCACCCGCTTCAGATTGACGATCTCAGCCACCATCCTTCTCCTGCGCGCGCAGATAGGCGGGCCGTTCGGTGCAGCGCTTCACATAGGCGTCGACGGCCGGGTTGGGTGGCAGCATGCCGCCGCCGGAGAACATCGCCAGCGTCGAACCATAGAGCACATCGGCGGCCGAAAAGCGTTCGCCCAGAAGATAGGGGCCTTTCTCCAGCGCGCCGATGACATGCGGCATGGCTTCTTCCACCACCACCCAGCCGGCCGTGCCGCGCGGCACGTCGCTGTTCAGGAATTTCGACATGAAGGCCGGTTCCAGCACGCCGGTGTAATAGGAAGCCAGCTGAGATAGGCCCCGCGCTGTGGATCGCCCACGAGCGGGCCGATCCCGGCCTTCGGAAACTTGTCGGTAAGATAGAGCGCGATGGCCGGGGATTCGAACACCACTGTGCCGTCGTCGCTGTCGCGGATCGCCGGCACCTTGCCATGCGGATGCGGATTGGCGGGATCGATGGCGCCCGTGCCGTCGCGCGCGCGGATGGTGACGATCTTCAGTCTCATAGGGCGCGCCGAGTTCCTCCAGCAGCCAGACGAAGCGCGCGGAGCGGGTTTTCGGTGTGTGAAATAGCGTGATCATGGCGCGATCTCCGAGGGTTGCACCGCCCTTCTACTGCCACCCTGCTGCCAGCATGGTGTCAGGAGTTTGGCAGGGCGAGGCTAGGGCCCCGCCTTTGCCGCCGCAAGCGCGGCCAGGCGCAGCGCGCTCGCAAGCGGGCGTTCGCCCCGGTCGCGATCGATTTGCGCGACAGTGGCCGACAGGCTCGCGCCTTCGGCCTTCGCGCATCCCTCCAGCACCGCCCAGAATTCATCTTCCAGCGCCACGCTCGTGCGATGGCCGGACAGGGTGAAGGAGCGCTTCTTCAGCATCGTCAAAGGCTTCGGTCGAGGACGGGACGAAACTGCATCGTCTTCAGCGCCGCGGCAATCGCCTTGGCGCGGCGGCGCGGCTTCATCAGGACGTGCGGGCGCTTCAGATCCTTCACGCGCCCGGCCATGAGGATGGCGTTGCGCTCGACCCATTCCGGCCGGTCGAGCAGACGCACGTTCCGCCACGCCGTTTTCATGCGGCTGCCGATCTCGTGGGGCAGGGGATCGTCGTCATCGAAGACGATGAGGTTGAGCAGCGCGATCCCGCCCGGCGCCAGATGCGCCTTCACCCTGCGCGAAGAAGGCGGGCGTCAGCAGATGCGCCGGCATCTCGGCGCCGCTATAGGCGTCGAGCACGATGGCATCGAATTTGCGCTTCTCGCGGGCGAGGAAACGCGCGCCGTCGCCGACATGGATCTCGATGGCGTCCGGCATGGCGAAATAGGAACGCGCCAGTTCGACGATGGCCGGATCGATCTCCACCGCCACCACCTCCAGCCCCGCGCGGTCGAGCATGGTGGCGAGCGTGCCGCCGCCCAGCCCGATCATCAGCACGCGCCGCGCGCCCGCCTGCCGGATCAGGCCATACATGGCGTGATTGTATTCGGCGAGGCTGACGCCTTCGCGATCCGCCTCGCTCTGCTGCGCGCCGCCCTGCCAATAGGAGACGGCCCCCGTCGCATTGTTCTGCTCGATGACGAAGGGAACGAGGGCCTCGGCTGCCGGTTTGCTCACGTGATCGGGTTCACTTGGGGCCGATCATGTCTTCGGGCCGGACGATCGTGTCGAACTCCTCGGCCGTCACATAGCCGCCCTTCACCGCTTCCTCGCGCAACGTGGTGCCGTTCTTGTGCGCGGTCTTGGCGATCTTGGCGGCGTTGTCATAGCCGATCTTCGGCGCCAGCGCCGTCACCAGCATCAGCGAGCGTTCGAGCCCGGCCTTGATGTTGTCCAGGCGCGGCTCGATGCCGACCACGCAATTGTCGGTGAAGCTCACCGCGCTGTCGGCCATCAGCCGCACGGACTGCAGGAAATTGTAGGCCATCACCGGATTGAAGACGTTGAGCTCGAAATGGCCCTGGCTGCCGGCAAAGGTCAGCGCGGCATTGTTGCCGAAGATCTGCACGCAGACCTGCGTCACCGCCTCGCACTGGGTCGGATTGACCTTGCCCGGCATGATCGAGGAGCCGGGTTCGTTTTCCGGCAGCGCCAGTTCGCCCAGGCCCGAGCGCGGCCCCGAGCCGAGGAAGCGGATGTCCTGCGCGATCTTGAACATGGAGGCGGCGACCGTGTTGATGGCGCCATGGGCGAACACCATCGCGTCATGCGCGGCCAGCGCCTCGAACTTGTTCGGCGCGGTGGTGAAGGCAAGGCCCGTGATCGCCGCGATCTTCGCCGCCACTTTCTCGGCGAATCCGATCGGCGCGTTGAGGCCGGTGCCGACGGCGGTGCCGCCCTGCGCCAGCTCCATCAATTTCGGCAGCGTCTGTTGGATGCGTTCGATGCCGTTCTCGATCTGCTGCGCATAGCCGGAAAATTCCTGGCCCAGCGTCAGCGGCGTCGCATCCTGCGTATGGGTGCGGCCGATCTTGATGATGTCCTTCCACGCCTCGGATTTCGCCTTCAGCGCCTTGTGCAGGTGGGTGAGGGCGGGGATCAGCCGCTGCACCACCTCTTCGGCCGCGGCCACGTTCATCGCCGTCGGATAGGTGTCGTTGGAGGACTGGCTCATATTGACGTGATCGTTGGGATGGACCGGCTTCTTCGTGCCCATCTCGCCGCCCAGCATCTCGATGGCGCGGTTGGAGATCACCTCATTGGTGTTCATGTTGGACTGCGTGCCCGAACCGGTCTGCCAAACCGCCAGCGGGAAATGATCGTCGAGCTTGCCGTCGATCACCTCCTGCGCGGCGGCGACGATGGCCTTGCCCAGCGCCGGGTCGAGGCGGCCGAGCTCCATATTGGTTTCGGCGGCCGCCCGCTTGACGATCCCGAGTGCCCGCACGATCGGCAGCGGTTGCTTTTCCCAGCCGATCTTGAAATTGCCGAGGGAGCGCTGCGCCTGCGCGCCCCAATAGCGGTCGGCGGCCACGTCGATGGGGCCGAATGTGTCGGTTTCGGTGCGGGTCTTGGTCATCAAAGCCTCGAATGCGGGTTCGTTCCGGGCTGTCTTAATGCCTCGGCCGCATCGGGTCCATGAATTGATCCGCGGCGCGCGGGCAGGAACGCCTATTTCTTGCGAAACGCGTCCAGGCTGACGACTTCGCCGGGGGTGGGTGCCGGCTTTTCAGCCTCCGCCTCGCCATCTTCCGCCTTGGCCTCGTCAGTGGCGGCCGGGGCAGCGGCGGGGATGTGGGTGCCGGCAAGCGCGGCGGCATCGCCTTCGGCCTTGAACTGCAGACCGAACTGCACGCCCGGATCGACGAAGCCCGTCATCGCGGCAAACGGAATCACAAGTTCGGCGGGCAATTTGCGGAAGGTCAGCGTGACTTCGAAATGATCCTCTTCGACCTTCAGCCCCCAGAACTGGTGCTGCAGCACGATGGTCATTTCGTCGGGATATTGTTCCTTGAGGAAATCGGGAATGTCGACGCCGGGGAAATGCGTCTTGAATGTCAGATAGAAGTGATGCGAACCGATGAGGCCCTGCGTTTCGGCGCGGCGCAACGCTTCGCGCACGACGCCGCGCGCCGCCGCATCCGTCAAAGCTTCGTATCCGATATAATCTTTGCTCATTCCGATCCCGTCTTTGCGCCGAGACTAAGCCCCGGAAACCTTCTGTCAATGCGCAAAGACCAGTCGTGGGCGAACTAATCCAGAGTCGCCAGCGCTTCCGGAGAATAGGGTTTCAAATCTGCGACATGTCCGGTCCGAATCTTCTCCGGCCAGTCCGGATTAACGATCAGGGCGCGGCCCACCGCAACCATGTCGCAATCGCCGCGCGCCAGCATGTCCACGAGCCCGTCCAGATGCGCTTCGCTCGCATCGGCGCCTTTTTGGTAAAAAGCGTTCAGGAAATCGTCGTCCAGGCTCACCGATCCCACCGTCATCGATGGCAGGCCGGTAATTTTCTTGGTCCAGCCCGCAAGATTGAGGCGCTTGTCCTGATCGGGGAATTCCGGTTCCCAGAAACGCCGCGTCGAGGCGTGGAACATGTCGACGCCCGCCTTGACCATCGGCATCAGGAACCGCTCCAGCTCGTCCGGATTGAGGGCGAGGCGCGCGGTGTAGTCCTGCTGCTTCCATTGCGAGAAGCGCAGCAGGATCGGAAAATCCGGTCCCACTGCGGCGCGCACCGAGGCGACGATATCGCAGGCGAGCTGCGTGCGTTTTTCGATCGTGCCGCCATAGGCGTCGCTGCGCCGGTTCAGCCCCTCCCAGAAGAACTGGTCGATCAGATAGCCATGGGCGCCGTGAATCTCGACGCCGTCGAAGCCCAGTTTCTTCGCAGAGGCCGCGCTCCTGGCATAGCCTTCCACAACTTCGTCAATGTCCTTTTGCGTCATTGGCGCGGCGATTTCTTTGCCGCCGGGTTTGGAGATGCCGCTGGGGCTCATGACGGGCGCGTCGGGGTAGGGACCTGTGCCGGCATGGCGCACCACGCCCTGATGCCAAAGCTGCGGCATGATGGCGCCGCCTTCTTCCTTCACGGCCTTCAGCACCGCGGCCCAGCCCTTGAGCGAGGCCTCGCCGAAGAAAGCCGGGATATTGGCATCGTTGGTGGCCGAGCGATGTTCGGGCGCCGTGCCCTCGGTCAGGATCAGGCCTACGCCGCCGGCGGCGCGGCGACGGTAATAGGCGGCCACATCCGGGCCCGGCACCTGATTCGGCGATTTCTGCCGCGTCATCGGCGCCATGGCGATTCGGTTGCGCGTGGTCAGGGATTTCAGCCGGAAGGGCTGAAACAGAGCGTTGGTGCCATGCATAGCTGGAATTCCGTACGGGATTGCGGTTCGCCCTGACGGGACCACAAACACCGTGCTAATGACAAGCCGTCAAATCCGATGAGCACCACAGACCCGTCCCCCGCACCGTCCGGTCCATCCGCGACCGGGCCCGAGAAGCCCTCCGCGCTCGCCCTGCTGCGCGTGTTCCGCCACAGGAACTACCGCCTGTTCTTTTCCGGGCAGCTCGTCTCGCTGATGGGCACCTGGATCACGCAGGTGGCGCAGGGCTGGCTGGTCTATTCCCTCAGCCATTCGCCCTTCCTGCTCGGGTTGACCTCGTTCTGCGGCCTGGTGCCGGTGTTCTTCACCACGGCCCTCGGCGGCATGGTCGCCGACCGGGTGGATCGCCGCCGCCTGCTGATGGTGACGCAAACGCTCGCCATGCTGCACGCGGCAACGCTGGCCGTGCTGACGCTGACCGGCGTCGTTCGGGTCTGGATGATTGTCTGCCTCGCCTTGTTCAAGGGGCTCGTCAACGCCTTCGATGTGCCCTCGCGCCAGGCGCTGACCATCGACATGGTCGGGCGCGAGGATTTGCGCAACGCCATTTCGCTCAATTCCATCACCTTCAATCTCGCCCGCGTCATCGGCCCGACCGTGGCCGGCATCATCATCGCCGTGGCGGGGGAGGGCGTGTGCTTCACCATCGACGCCATCTCCTATGGCGCGGTGCTGATCAGCCTGTTCCTGATGGTCGTGCCCTTCCGGCCGCGGCGCGAGACCGGTCATCCGCTGACGGAGATCCGCGACGGCTTCCGTTATGCGTGGCATTCGCGCGAGATCCGCATTGCGCTTCTGATGGTGGCGGCCTGTGCGGCCTTCGGCGCGGCCTATGTCTCGCAGATGCCGGCCTTCGCGCGCGACGTGCTGCACAGGGGCGCGACGGGGCTCGGTTTCCTGACCGGCGCCATCGGCGTGGGCGCGCTGTTCGGCGCCTATGGTCTGGCGCGCGTGCACGAGAAATATCTGATGCTTGTGCCGATCCTGGCGGCCACGACCTTCGGCCTGTCGCTGATCGGCTTTTCGCAAAGCCATGTCATGGCGCTGTCCATGGCGATGCTGGTGCCGGCGGGCGGCAGCCTGGTGCTGCTCGGCGGTTCGACCAACACCATCATCCAGACGCTGGCGCACGATCATGTGCGCGGCCGCGTGGTCTCGCTCTACACCATGAGCTTCATGGGCATGATGCCCTGGGGGGCGCTGATCCTGGGCACGTTGGCGACGCATCTGGGCGTCGGCAATGCGGTGACGCTGGGTGGCGGCGTCTGCCTGATCGCGGCGGGCGCGGCTCTCTATGCCCGCCACGGCCAGTTCGCACTGATAATGCCCGCGCCGGGCGAATAGCGGTCCGTCCCGTGGTATTGGATAGCCGCGCTGGCTGACAGGGGAGAAGACCATGCCGGACATGTCCGCCCCCGGCGGTGATTCAACACAAGCCGAAACCGCGTCGGAACGGACCGGGCGGCAACTGGTCTATTTTGCCGCCGAACGAACGTTGATGGCATGGATCCGCGCGGCGCTTGCGCTCATGGCGCTGGGGTTCGTCATCGACCGCTTCGGTCTTGTGGTCCACGCCGTGGCGCCGCAATTGGGCAAGCCGGTCCAGTCATCGGCCATGTCTTTCCTGGCAGGGGCCGGGCTGGTGGTGGTCGGCGCCCTCCTGGCGGTGGTCGCTGCGGTGCGCTACGCGCATTTTGCCTGGCGCTACCGGCAGAGCGGAGACACCGAGCCGGGCTACGGCCTCAGCTTTGCGATCGTCTTCACCGTGGTCGTGGCGGTGGCCGGCGCGATCATCGCTGCCTACCTGATGACGGTGGGATACTGACCTTCTGTCCCCCGCGCGTCAGCAAAGCCGACGGGAACACCGCATTCTCGAATGGGGAATAGTGGGGAGATTCTGTTGCCCAGCTCTCCCCGGGCTGCGCTTGCTTAATTAAGCAGCGAGGGCCATTTGATTGTCGTTGGCACCTGTACAGACAGCCCGATGACGGCGGATACCATACCGGACGAAAGGTCAGCCTTTACACGTCTGTCGATCCTGTTTCGCCCCCACATCTGGGCTCCTTGCCAAGGCATCGAAGCCCAGGTGGTGGAGGCGCCGGGTACCGCCCCCGGGTCCAGTCCGCTTATTACGCAGCCGTTTATCGTCATAGTCCGAGCAAGCCCGAACACCCCTAATATAGGCACCCCGGGTTAAGATTGTAAGGGGGCACAAGGCCCGAGATTCATTCACAAATTTGGCGCGGCGAAAGGTCCCGTCCGGACTCGTGCCGCACCGCTCCGGCCGTTAAGCTGGCGTCGGAATCGCGCTGGAAGTGGCTGATGCGCCAATATCTCGACCTGATGGACCGCGTGCTCAAGACGGGCGCCGAAAAGCATGACCGCACCGGCACCGGCACGCGCTCGATCTTCGGCCACCAGATGCGCTTCGATCTCGCGGACGGCTTTCCGCTGGTCACGACGAAAAAGCTCTTCACCAAGGCCATCATCGTCGAGCTGCTGTGGTTTCTGCGCGGCGATACCAATGTGAAGTGGCTGCAGGAACGCGGCGTCTCCATCTGGGACGAATGGGCGGACGAAAACGGCGAACTCGGCCCGGTCTATGGCCATCAATGGCGGTCATGGCCCGATGGTCATGGCGGCACCATCGACCAGATTGCGGGTCTGATGGCCGACATCCAGCGCAATCCGGATTCGCGCCGCCTGATGGTCACCGCCTGGAATCCGGCCGATGTGCCGAAGATGGCCCTGCCGCCCTGCCACTGCCTGTTCCAGTTCTATGTCGCGGACGGGAAACTGAGCTGCCAGCTCTATCAGCGCTCGGCCGACATCTTCCTCGGCGTGCCCTTCAATATCGCGTCCTATGCGCTGCTGACGATGATGGTGGCGCAGGTGACGGGGCTCAAGGCCGGTGAGTTCGTGCACAGTTTCGGCGACGCGCATCTCTATCTGAACCATATGGATCAGGCGCGCGAACAGCTTTCGCGTGAGCCGTATGCGCTGCCGGTGATGCGCATCAATCCCGATGTGAAGGATATTTTCGGCTTCGCACTGGAAGACTTCAAGCTTGAAAACTATCAGGCCCATCCGCACATCAAGGCCGAGGTCGCGGTCTGACCTTTTCCGTCATGGCCGCCCCTGAGGCGGCCATCCATCTGGCGAGCGTCCGCGAGCCATGGAATCTCTTCGCCGCCTAGACACGCGGCGCCAATGCGCTGTCGCTATGGCGGGTGGCCGGGTCAAGCCCGGCCATGACGAATGGGGGAATGACGGTAAGCTACCGGAACAGCCCGTACTGCGCGTCCAGCACTGCGCGCGTGTCCTTGTTCACGAGCAGCGCATCGGGGCCGACGCGCACCCACACCGTGCCCGCGAAAGCCGTGCCCAGATTGTAGCGCGGATAATGATCGATCCAGTATTCGCGCGCGAAGAAGGCCGCGGGCAACGTCTCGCCAACGCCGAAGCGGCGATAGGACAGTCCGGCCGGCGGCGCCCACGCTGTCGGCGCGCGATAGGTGAAGCTGGGATAATTGCTGTCGGGCATCGGCGGCACCAGCGCGCGCCCGCCGAGCGGCTTGGAATAATCCGGCGGCATTTGCGGCGCGGGCGGCGGTGGTGCGGGCAGGGGAAATTGCGCCCCGCTGACGCGCGGATTGGGCATGGGTGCGGCCACGCTGCGATTGGCGTCGGCGCCGCTATAGCGCCAGCCATTGTTGTTCGCGCCGGAAACCTGTGCGGTCGCCCCGACCGGCCAGAGCATCAACCCTGCCGCGACGGCAATCGGAAAGCTCAACTGTTTCAACCTGTACACGTCCTCGCATTTACGCCCCGCCATCCCCCTTCTATGTTGGGCGTCTTTCGCTCCGCCACAACCGGCAAAAGGACTATTCCGTGTGACTGCGTCTTCCATCCGCCCCGCCACGCCCGCCGATGCCGCGCTGATCTTCGCCTTCATCCGCGAACTTGCGGATTACGAGAAGATGTCGGCCGACGTCGTCACCAATGAGGCGGAGATTGGCGAGGCCTTGTTCGGTCCCAATCCGCGTGTCTTCTGCGACATCGCCGAGTGGGGCGGCAAACCGGCCGGTTTCGCGCTGTGGTTCTACAATTTCTCCACCTTCCAGGGCCGCCACGGCATCTATCTGGAAGACCTGTTCGTGCGGCCGGAGTTCCGTGGCCATGGACTCGGCAAGGCACTGCTGGTGGGTCTGGCCAGACGTTGCATGGCCGAAGGCTGCGGGCGGCTGGAATGGTCGGTGCTCGACTGGAACGCGCCTTCGATCGCGTTCTACAAAAGCCTCGGCGCGCACCACAATGACGGCTGGTTGCCCTTCCGCCTCACCGGCGAGGCGCTGGAAAAGCTGGGGCAGGGCTGATGGAGATTACCTTCGTCGTCGCCCGCGCCCGCAACGGTGTCATCGGCCGGGACAACACCATCCCCTGGCGCATTCCCGAGGATATGCGCCGCTTCAAGGCCATCACCATGGGCAAGCCCCTCATCATGGGCCGCAAGACCTGGGACAGCCTGCCGCGAAAGCCGCTGCCGGGCCGCACCAATATCGTGCTCACGCGCGCGCGTGATTTCGCGGCGGAGGGCGCCGTGGTGGCGCATGGCGTCGCCGATGCGCTGGCCCGCGCCAGGACGGAGCATCCCGAGGCAATCGCCATCATCGGCGGCGCGGAGATCTATGCCGCTTTCCGGCCGCATGCGACACGCATCGACCTCACCGAGATCGATGCCGACATTGATGGCGATGCGACCATGCCCGGCTTCGATCCGGCCGAATGGCGCGAGACCGCCCGCGAGCCGCACGTGACACCGGACGGCCTGCCTTACGCCTACGTCACGCTGGAACGCCGCTAGGCGCTTGCGCCACCCGCCCGGCCGGTTACGCTCTCCCTCAAAGTCATAACCACCGGAGGAAGCAGCCATGGCCATTCGCGAAATCACGTCCGGCCTCAAATTTCCCGAAGGCCCCGTCGCCATGGATGACGGTTCGGTGATCCTGGTCGAGATCGAGGCCGGCCGCGTCACGCGCGTCAAACCCGACGGCAAGAAACAGGTCATTGCCAAGACAGGCGGCGGACCCAATGGCGCGGCCATCGGCCCGGATGGCGCGCTCTATGTCTGCAACAATGGCGACAATTTCGCCTATCACAAGCGCCAGGGCCTCAACATTCCCGGCCACACCCCGCCGCATCACAAGGGCGGCTGGATCGAGCGCGTGGATATTTCCACCGGCAAGGTCGAGCGGCTTTACAGCGAGTGCGATGGCCAGAAGCTGCACGCGCCCAACGACATTGTCTTCGATACCAAGGGCGGTTTCTGGTTCACCGATCACGGTTCGCTCACCACCACGCACCGCACCCATGGCTATCTCTATTATGCCAGGCCCGATGGTTCGAAGATCACCCGGGTTCTGTCCGAGTTGATCTCGCCGAACGGCGTCGGCCTGTCGCCCTCCGGCGATGCGGTTTATTACGCCGAAACCTTCACCGGCCGTCTCTACAAGCTGCCGCTGAAATCGCCCGGCAAACCGGGCAAGGTCGAGGGCTTCACGCCCGGCCAGTTCGTCGGCGCTTTTCCGGGGCTCGCCTATTTCGACTCGCTGGGCGTGCAGGCCGATGGCGGCGTCTGTGTGGCGACGTTGCTCGCCGGCGGCATCACCACCTTCGATCCCGAAACCGGCAAGGCCAGGCATTTCGCGCTGCCCGATCCGCTCGTCACCAATATCTGCTGGGGCGGCAAGAGCATGAAAACGGCGTTCATCACCGCATCGGGCACCGGCAAGCTGCTCGCCGTCGATTGGCCGAAGGCGGGCCTGCGCCTCAATTACAACGCCTGAGCGCTATCCGGTCCACTGGATGCCGAGATAGTAGGAAAACCTGTTGCTGTCGGCCGCGTGCTGCAAGCCGCGGCCGGCCGAGAACAACAGGTGATAATGGTCGTTGAAATCATATTGGCCGCCGGCATTGAAGCCGGTGGTGTCGTGGCCGCCAATGGTGTCGGCGGTCTGGTGAAACAGTTCGGCCGCGAGTGCGAGCCGGTCGGTGACCTGCCGCTGCAACAGCCAACCGGCGAACCAGTAGTTCTTGTTGCCGGGGCCGGGATTGATCCAGTAGCCGCCGCCGCCATAGGTGGTCCAGCGGCCGAAATCCTTCTGCATCCAGATCGGGATGTATTCGCGGAACCTGCCGCCGCCGAGCCCGCGCCGCGCGCTGCCCACCGGCACCTCGATCAGCGGGAAGGTCGCGATTTGCGGCCACCAATCGGACTCATCGGCATCGACAAAGCGAATCTTGGCGCCCAGTTCGATATCACCGGCGCCTGCGCGCAGCCCATGTCCGCTGGCGGCATCGAACGCCATCGGCACGACGATATGCAGCATCACGCCGGGCGCCGCGCCATTGTTCACTTCGGTGCCGATGAGCGTGCCGCCGGTGTCGCCGTCGACGGCGGTGGCGGCCGAGAACGCATAGACCTCCCACTGGCCCAGCGGCGTCGGCACAGGATCGTCCGTGAAGAAAGGCGGTCCGGCCATGGCCGGGCCGGCGAGGCAAGCAAGAATGATGGCCGCGAGTGCCGTCCCTCTCAATTGCCGGATCATGCCTCCTCCTTCGAAAGCTGGTCCGGGCTCACTCGGCCGGCGGGATCAGGTCGAATTCGATGGTGATGCGCTGGGCTGTGCCGTCGAAGCGGCGTTCGCCGCGCGGCAGCCATGCCGGATAGAGCAGGAACATGCCCGTGGCGGGGCGAATGATTTCGCTCTGGCCCGCGCTGGCGCCGCCGGGAATGCGAAAGGCGTATTGCGGCGCCACGGCGGCGGGCAGGTTTCCGCGCGGATCGGCCAGCTCGCATTCGCCGCCGAGCGTCTCGTCGTCCGATTTGGCGTAGCCGTCATCGACGAAATAGACGCCGGACCACAACGCGTCCGGATGCGCGGTCATCTCCTGATAATCGCCCTTCTGGCGCACACTGGCGCTTGCGGTCACGGCCCAGTCGAGGCTGACGCGGCCGCCGGCGCGGGTCGCGGTCGCGGTGTCGGCCAGCTCGCGCGCCACGCGCAGCAGCGTCTGTGCGGGCGTGCCGCCCCAGGCTTCGAAATCGGGTCCGGAATGCCAGCCCTGGCCCTCGACCACGGCTGCGCCGTCCGCGTCCATCTTGGCGAGCACGAGCGGGCGCAACTCCGTGTTGACGTCCTGCGCGATGGGCACGAAGTGCACGCAAACGGGCGTGGGGAAAAGGCTACGGATCTGTGGCTTGTTGGCGGCCATCTGCTCTCTTCAGTCTCTATTCGATCACGATCTTGGGCGCGGGACGGGCTGCGCCGCTGAGGCTCGCAGCCACCGCATGGGCGACGGCGAGGAAGGCTTCAGCCTCGCGGCTTTCGGGGCTCAGCGCAACAATGGGCGTGCCCGCATCGGAGGTCTCGCGGATCGATGGCACCAGCGGAATCTCGCCCAAAAACGGGGCTGCCATTTTTTCCGCCGTGGCTTTCGCGCCACCATGGCCGAAAATATGACTTTCATGGCCGCAGTTCGGGCACACGAACACGCTCATATTCTCGACGATGCCGAGCACCGGCACATGGGTCTTCTCGAACATGGCGATGCCCTTCTTGGCATCGATCAGGGCGATGTCCTGCGGCGTCGAAACGATGACGGCACCTTTCAGCGGCACCTGCTGCGCCATGGTGAGCTGTGCATCGCCCGTGCCGGGCGGCATGTCGACGATGAGAACGTCGAGAGGTGCCCAGGCGACATCGTTCATCATCTGCGTCAGCGCGCTCTGCACCATCGGCCCGCGCCAGATCATCGGCGTGTCCTCGCCGACGAGAAAGCCGATGGACATTGTCTTGATGCCGTATTTCTCGATCGGCATCAGCTTCTTGCCGTCGGTTTCTGGTTTGTGTGTGATGCCGAACAGCCGTGGCACCGAGGGGCCATAGATATCGGCGTCGAGCAGGCCGACCTTCATGCCCAGCTTCGCCAGTGCCAGCGCCAGATTGGCGGCCACCGTCGATTTGCCGACGCCGCCCTTGCCGCTGGCCACGGCCACGATCGCCGCCACGCCCGGAATGCCGGCCATCCTCGGCGCCTGCGGCGCGCCGCGCGCCGGGCCGGGGGCATGGCTGTGTCCATGCGCGTGAGGCTGGGGCGCGTGAGGCTGCGGCTGCGGGGCCGGGGCATCGCGATGCGCCGTCAGCACCGCCGTCACGCTGGTCACGCCGGGCAGGCGGGCGACCGCCTCTTCGCAGGCCATGCGCAGTGGCTCGGATTGCGGCCCCCGCTCCGGCGGCACCTCCACCGAGAAGCCGATATTGCTGCCCTTGATCACGAGGCCCTGGATCATCCCGCGGACCGTGACCGATTCGCCGCTGGCCGGGTCGGTCACGCGCGCTAGCGCGGCCAGTACCTCGTCGCGGGTCGGTTGAGTCATGTCTGATCCTTCAGAATTCGTCTGTTGATGAAACAACGCAGGCGCTTGAACCCGTGTGAACCCACGCCCATATCGTGGAAATAGCGAGCAATTTCGCGGTCTTCGGGCGGGCGGGGTTCATTGCGCCAGCGGCTGGTTGCACATATAACCGGCTGGCCTCCCGAAACCAAGGAAGTGCGGCGGTCTCATCGTCGCGTGGGGGCAGCCGGAGCGAGGCTCCCCCTCGTTCTCCCATTCATCTCCTGACCTTCGAGATAGATATGCCTTGGACCAATCAGACAGGCGGCGGCTCCGGCGGGGGCGGATCAGGCGGCAGGGGCCCTTGGGGCCGGCCGCCCTCCGGCGGTGGAGGCGGCGGCGGCGGACAGCCGCCCGATCTCGAGGAATTGCTGCGCCGCGCCCAGGCGCGCTGGCGCCAGATGATGCCGCGCGGCAGCGGCGGCTTCTCGGGGGCCGGGCTCGCCTTGCTGGCACTGGCCGCGATCGTGGTCTGGCTGCTCTCGGGCATCTATTCGGTGGGCGCGGACGAGCAGGGCGTGGTGCTGCGCTTTGGCAAATTCGTCTCCCGGACGGGGCCGGGCATCAATTACCATCTGCCCTGGCCGATCGAGACGGTGCAAACACCCAAGGTCACGGTCGAGAACCAGATCGATATCGGCTACCGCCAGATCGGCGACGGCCAGACCGAGGAAGTGCCGTCCGAAAGCCTGATGCTGACCGGTGACGAGAACATCGTCGACGTCAATTTCACGGTCTACTGGCTCATCAACAACGCGGCCGATTTCCTCTTCAACGTGCAGAACCCGCAAGGCAATCCGGATCGCACGGTCAAGGCCGTGGCCGAAAGCGCCATGCGCGAGATCGTCGGCCAGACCAGCCTCGAACCCATCCTCACCCAGGATCGCGAGCCCATCCAGGTTGCCGTGCGCAAGCTGATGCAGAAAACGCTCGACATGTATGGCGCCGGCATCACCATCACCCGCGTGCAGATGCAGAAGGCCGATCCGCCTGCGCAGGTGATTGCGGCCTATCGCGACGTGCAGGCCGCCCGCGCCGACCAGGAGCGCATGCGCAACGAGGGCGAGACCTATGCCAACAGCGTGATCCCGCAGGCGCGCGGCCAGGCCGCCCAGATCGTGCAGAACGCGCAGGCCTACAAGCAGCAGGTCATCGCCGAAGCGAGCGGTGACGCCAAGCGCTTCCTCTCGGTGCTCGGCGCCTACAAGCTGGCGCCCGATGTCACGCGCCGGCGCATCTATCTCGACACCATGGCCAAGATCCTCGGCCACACCGACAAGGTCGTGATCGACAATTCGGTCGGCAAGGGCGTGGTGCCCTATCTGCCGCTGCCGGGGCTCAAGGCCAATCGCGCGGCGGGGGGCGTTAGCGTCACCGAAGAGCCGGGCGCAACCACGGCCGTGACGGGTGGCTCCGCCTCATCATCCTCTTCCAGCACGGGAGGCGGCCAATGAACCGGACTTTCGGCTTTATCGCCGGCATCGTGATCGTTCTCGCGCTGATCGTCGGGCTTTCGAGCGTCTACACCGTGAACATGACGCAGCAGGCGCTGTTGCTGCAGTTCGGCAAGCCCGTGGGCGTGGTCTCCGATCCGGGGCTGCACACCAAGCTGCCCTTCGTGCAGGACGTGGTCTACATCTCCAAGAAGCTGCTCAATCTCGATGCGCCGCCCGAAGAGGTGATCGCCTCGGACAAGAAGCGCATGGTGGTGGATGCCTTTGCGCGCTACCGCGTTATCAATCCGTTGCGCTTCTACCAGTCGCTGACCGACCAGCGCACGGCAACGCTGCGCCTGACGCCGATCCTGTCCTCGAATGTCCGCCGCGTGTTGGGCTCGCAGAGCTTCGCCGCCGTGCTTTCGGCCAGGCGCGCGGCGCTGATGCGGGACATCACGAAGAACATGAATCAGGATGCCTCCGATTTCGGCGTCAAGATCGTGGATGTGCGCATTCGCCGGGCCGACCTGCCGCAGCAGAACTCCGAAGCCATCTACAAGCGCATGCAGAAAGAGCGTGAGCGCGAGGCCGCCGAGTTCCGCGCCGAGGGCCGCGAAACCGAGCAGCGCATCAAGGCGCGCGCCGATCGCGAGGTCACGGTGCTGACGGCCGAGGCCACGCGCGAATCCGAAATCCTGCGCGGCCAGGGCGATGCGGAGAAGACCCGCATTCTGGGCGCGGCCTTCGATCAGGACCCGGAATTCTTCGCCTTCTACCGCTCGATGCAGGCCTATCAGGACGCCTTCGGCGGCGACAATTCGACCATGGTGCTCTCGCCCAACAGCGAATTCTTCCGCTATTTCGGCAACGAAGGCGGCAAGACGACGAAGAAGTAGGGGCAGATCCTTAATCCGTCATGGCCGGCCTCCGAGCCGGCCACCCATCGGCGAGCCATGGCTCTGCACGAATGCTGACGAAGCGCCGCATTCGCCATACACTGCCTCACCACCGCTCGGGGGCAGGGGATGCGGCGTGGCTTCGTCTACATCATGACCAACAAGCCCTATGGCACGGTCTACACGGGCGTGACCGGAAATCTGCCCGAACGCGTGCACCGGCATAAGACCGGCACGGGGTCGGAATTCGTCCGTCGCTATGGCCTGACGATGCTTGTCTGGTTCGAAATCCATCAAACGCTTCCCGCCGCGATCCAGCGGGAAACCAGCATCAAGCGATGGAACCGCAACTGGAAGATCGACCTGATCAATGCCGCCAATCCCGATTGGCGCGATCTGGCCCTGACGGAGCTGTGGGGACTCTGACCCCGGTTCTCCACCAGACGGTCGGGCTAACCGCTCAATCCGTCATGGCCGTCCTCTATCCCCTTATTCGTCATGGCCTGGCGTCGCGACGCTGTCGTTGCGACCCAGGCCACGCTCCCCCACCTCCGTCATGGCCGGCCTCCGAGCCGGCCACCCATCAGCGCCCGCGTCTGCGGGCGCAAGAGACTCGATGGCTCGCGGCCGCTCGCCAGATGGGTGGCCGGGTCAAGCCCGGCCATGACGAGGGGTAGAGAGCGGCCGCAGCTAATCTTATTCGCCTGCAAAGGCTGGGAAGCCGAACAGGCGGCGTGAGGGCTATTTCTTCGGATGCTCGCGTCGCTGCCCCCTTGAATTGTTCCCCATTCGTTCAAATATCCATGCCAACCTCCGCCATCCGGGCGGGAGGAAAAATTCGGAAGGGCCGCGATGGCAGGGAACAGGGATTGCGAGGCGGGCCGGGGGGAGGGGGGTACCCCGAAAAACGGCGAAAATCGAATATCAATCAAAAGCGGAAAACCGCATGGGAACAGCCGTTTGGCCAAAATCGGCATTCCCGAGCTGCGCGTGAAGGGCCGGCCCGGCGCGCCGAAGGGCAATCGAAATGCCTGGAAATCCGGCCTCCACTCCGCCGAGATCAAGGATCTGCGCCGCCGCCTGCGCGTCTGGCGCCATCGCGCCGCGGCGGCCATCGATCGGGCCGAAGCGGAATTGAACGCGGCGCCTTCATCCGATCGCGATGTCGCATCCGTGTCATCGCGCGGGAAAGTGACGCGCTGCCCCTTGCCCCCATGTCGCCATGATGTACTTCATGATGGGGTGTGAAGCTTCGCATCTTGCGCGGCTTCGGGGTTTGGTTAGTGCGGGAACTGTGATGCGTCTTCAACTTCTGTCTTCGCTGCGGGCCTGGGCCCGTTCTGCCCGCGCCGGAACCATTGTCCGGGCGCTGGCGGGCGCGCTGGTCGTCGCCGCACCGGCGGTCACGGCGCTGCCGCAGGCCGCCTTCGCGCGCCCGGCGCCCGACAGTTTCGCCGATCTCGCGCACAAGCTTTTGCCGACCGTGGTCAACATCGCCACCGAGCAGACGCTGAAAACCGCCGGCACCACCCAGCTTCCCGATCTGCCGCCCGGCTCGCCGTTGCAGGATCTGTTCAAGGACTTTCTGGACAAGAACCGCAACACGCCGCGCCACGTCACCTCTCTGGGTTCGGGCTTCATCATCGATCCCAGCGGCCTGATCGTCACCAACAACCATGTGATCGACGATGCCGACCAGATCACGGTCACGCTCAATGACGGCACCTCGCTTCCCGCCAAGCTGATCGGCCGCGACGAGAAGACCGATCTGGCGCTTCTCAAGGTGCGCCCGCGTTCGCCGCTGCCCTTCGCCAAGTTCGGCGACAGCAATACGGCGCGCGTCGGCGATTGGGTGATTGCCATCGGCAATCCCTTCGGCCTGGGCTCGACGGTGACGGCCGGCATCGTCTCGGCGCGCAACCGCGACATCAATGCCGGGCCTTATGACGATTTCATCCAGACCGATGCGCCGATCAACCGTGGCAATTCGGGCGGGCCGCTGTTCGATATGGATGGCAATGTCATCGGCATCAATTCGGCGATCTTCTCGCCTTCGGGCGGGTCGGTCGGCATCGGCTTTTCGATCCCCTCCAACCTGGCGAAGGACGTGATCGGCCAGCTGCGCAAATGGGGCGAGGCGCGGCGCGGCTGGATCGGCGTGCGCATTCAGGGCGTGACGCCCGATATCGCCGAGGGTCTTGGCCTGCCATCGACCAAGGGCGCGCTGGTGGCCGAAGTCACGCCGGGCGGACCGGCGGCCAGGGGTGGCCTGCACAACGGCGATCTCATCACCGGCTTCGACGGCAAGCCCGTGCCGGATTCGCGCACGCTGCCGCGCATCGTCGCCGACACCCCCGTCGGCAAGACGGTGACGATCGATGTGCTGCGCAATCACAAGAAGGTGGCGCTCAAGCTGACGCTGGCCCGTCTCAAGGAAGATAGCGACGCGCAGCCGAAGCGGCCCGCGCCGAAACCGGTCGCCAAGGCCCAGCCCTCGCGCTTCGGCCTCTCCATGGCTGCGCTCGATTCCGATCTTCGCTCGAAATATCACCTTGGGCGGGATGTGCATGGCGTGGTTGTGACCGATGTCGATCCCGACAGTGAGGCCGGCACCAAGAATTTCCGCGCCGGCGACGTCATCGTCGAGGTGCAGAACCAGCCCGTCCACACCCCGGCCGAGGTGATGAAGCGCATCGATTCTGAAGAGAAGGCGGGCAAGAAGGTGGCGCTGATGCTTGTCAATCGCGGCGGCAATCTCACCTTCGTCGCCGTGCGTCTGGGCGGGACGGGCTAGGCTGCGTCGGCCCAGAGCTGCGTCAGTCCGCGCTCGATCTCGCGCGGTTCGCTCATACGGCAGAGGACCGAACGCGCGGCGCGTTTCGCCTCCGCGCTGAGCACCGGGGCCTGATCGATATACCAGCCGAGGTGCTTGCGGAAAATCTTCACGCCGTGATGGTCGCCGTGAAAGGCGAGGCTGCCGCGGAAATGCGCGAGCGCGATCTCCAGCCTTTCGCGAAAGGCCGGCGCGCGCATGGCGGCGCCTGTCTCCAATGCCTCGTCGATGGCCGCCGCGATCCACGGCTTGCCGTAAGCGCCGCGCCCGATCATCACCGCATCGGCGCCCGATTGCTCCAGTGCCGTGCGCGCCGTGTGGGCATCGACAATGTCGCCATTGACGATCACCGGCACGCTCACCGCCGCCTTCACATCGGCGACCGCGCGCCAATCGGCAGTGCCCTTGTAGAACTGGTTGCGCGTGCGCCCATGCACCGTGACGGCCTTGACGCCCACAGCCTCCGCGCGCCTTGCCAGCTCTGGCGCGTTGCGGCTGGCATCGTCCCAGCCCAGCCGCATCTTCAGCGTCACCGGCCGCGAGGTCGCGTTCACCGTCGCGGCGATGATGCGCTCCGCCAGATCGAGGTCGCGCATCAGCGCCGAACCGGATGCCACGCCCGTTACTTCCTTGGCCGGGCAGCCCATATTGATGTCGATGATCTCCGCGCCCGCCTGTTCGGCCAGCGCAGCGCCCTTGGCCAGCCATGTGGGATCGCGCCCGACAAGCTGGATCACCATCAGCGGCAAGCCGTCGCCCACCGCCGCGCGGCGCACCACATCGGGCCGGCCGCGCGCGAAGCTGTCGCAGGCCACCATCTCGGTGGCGACGTAAGCTGCGCCCGCTTTCGAGGCCGCGCGCCGGAAGGGCAGGTCGGAAACGCCCGTCATCGGCGCCGTCAGCACCCGGCCCGGAACGAACACGTCGCCGATGTGGAAGCCGCGCGCCATCGCTACCCGCTCACGATCTCGTCATCGCGATAGCCCTGCAGATAAAGCAGGCCACGCAAATCGGCATGGTCGATGCGCGCGCCGGCGGCTTCCGCCACCATGGGCTTGGCGTGATAGGCGACGCCCAGCCCCGCGCGCTGGATCATGGCCAGATCGTTGGCCCCATCACCCACGGCCAGCGTTTGCGCGATATCGATGCCGCGCTCGGCCACGGTCGCCTCCAGCGCTTCGAGTTTGGCCTGGCGGCCGAGGATAGGTTCGGCCACCGTGCCGGTCAGGTGCGCGCCATCGTCGAGCAGCACATTGGCCTGCTGGCCCTCGAAACCGGCCAGTTGCGCCACGCGCCGGGTGAAGAAGGTAAAGCCGCCCGAGACCAGCATGGTATGCGCGCCGTTTGCCCGCATGGTGTGCACGAGTTCTTTCGCGCCCGAAGTCAGGCGGATGCGCTCCTGCATCACCTGTTCGAGGGCATCGAGGCGCAGGCCCTTGAGATGGCTTACGCGCTCGCGCAGCGCCGGCTCGAATTCGAGTTCGCCTTTCATCGCGCGCTCGGTGATGGCGGCGATCTCAGGCTTCAGCCCCACCATGTCGGCGAGTTCGTCCAGGCACTCGACCGTGATGATGGTCGAAATCCATATCGGCGATCAGAAGCTGTTTGCGCCGATGCCCGCTTGCCACGGCATTGATATCGGCCTTGATTCCCTTGGCGGCCTCGCGCGCCGCCGCGCAGACGTTTTCCGGCGTGCCGAGAAAGGCGATGTCGAAGGCGCGCTCGGGCGACAACCACTGGATATCGCCGGCCGCGCCCAGCGAGGCCATGGCCGCGCGCACGGGCCCGGCCAGCGCGTCGGCATCGCCGGAAATCACATTCAGCACATGCGGAAACAGCTCGGGCACGGTGCGGGTCCTTCGAACGGGGCTCTCATGCTTCGACAGGCGCGCCATGAGGCATTAGTTTTGTCTTCATCCCCAGAGGGACAAAGGGTGTTGAGTGCATGTCTCTAGATGCCGTGCTTATCGCAGGGCCGACCGCGAGCGGCAAGTCGGCTGCCGCCCTGGCGCTGGCCGAGCGCGTGGGCGGCACGTTGATCAATGCCGATTCCATGCAGATTTATCGCGAGCTGACGGTGCTGACCGCGCGGCCCGGCGCCGCCGATATGGCCCGCGCCCCGCATCTGCTCTACGGGCATGTCTCGGTTGAGGAGGCCTATTCGGTCGGCCGCTATCAGGCCGATGCGGTGGCCGCGCTGGACGAGGTCCGGGCCGCGAAGCGGATTCCGATTTTCGTCGGCGGCACCGGGCTCTATTTCGCGGCGCTGAGCGATGGGCTGGCCCAGATTCCTCCCGTCCCGGCCGCGATACGCGAGGCCGTGCGCACCCGCCGCGAAGAGCTCGGTCCCGAAGCCTTCTTCGCCTCACTGGCCGCGCGCGATCCCGAATCCGGGCTCAAATTGCGGCCCTCCGACACCCAGCGCACCCTGCGCGCCATGGAGGTTCTGGAGGCGACAGGCATGCCGCTTGCCTATTGGCAGACCCATAAGGGCGCGCCGGTGCTTGCGCCGGCCCTCAAGATCGCCCGTTTCGTGCTTTCCCCGCCGCGCGCGGCGCTTCACATCGCCATCGACGCCCGCTTCGAGGCCATGGTGGAGCAGGGGGCGCTGGACGAGGCGCGAGCGCTCGCCGGTCTCGATCCGGCCCTTCCGGCCGCGAAAATTCTGGGGCTCCGGCCGCTTCAGGCCCTGGCCGCGGGCGAGATCCGCCGTGAGGAGGCTGTTCGGCTGGCCCAGACCGCCACCCGCCAATATGCCAAGCGCCAGCTCACATGGTTCCGCCAGCGTATGGCTGACTGGATCTGGCTGGCACCTATACCGGACAGCAATATTCTGCCGGAAATCATGCCGCACCTCATATGAAATTGCTTGACGGGCGCTGCACCGCATCATAATTTCCTGCCTTCAACATGTAAGAGGCGGGGCAGATGCTCACTCTCGTACTTATTTGGACGCCGCTGGACGGGCGAGGCTAACCCCTCGTTTTCCCGTATGGCGGCGTGTGCAAAGGGGCGGAAACGCCCCTTTTGCTTTTGGACTTGTTGTTTTTGGACTTGGGGCCTTTGGCCCGATCGCAGAATTGAAGGATGTCCGGTGATGGACAGAGACGGAACGGCAATGACGATGGCGACCACGGAAACGGGAGCGAAGAGCGGCGGCCTGGAGCTGAGCGGGGCGGAGATCGTGATCCGCGCGCTCAAGGACCAGGGCGTCACCCATATTTTCGGCTATCCCGGCGGCGCGGTGCTGCCGATCTATGACGCGCTCTTCGCCGATGACGAGATTGTCCACGTTCTCTGCCGCCACGAGCAGGGCGCGGCTCATGCCGCCGAAGGCTATGCCCGCTCCACCGGCAAGCCCGGCGTCTTCCTCGTTACCTCCGGCCCCGGCGCCACCAATGCCGTGACGGGCCTTACCGATGCGCTGATGGATTCGATTCCCGTGGTCATGCTGTCGGGGCAGGTCGCCACGCACCTGATCGGCAACGATGCCTTCCAGGAATGCGACACGGTCGGCATCACCCGGCCCTGCACCAAGCATAACTGGCTGGTGAAGGACCCGAACGATCTGGCTCGCACCATCCATGAAGCCTTCCAGATCGCGACCACCGGCCGGCCCGGTCCTGTCGTTGTCGACATCCCGAAGGACGTGCAGTTCAAGACCGGCACCTATGTCGGGCCCGATGCCGTGCATCACCGCACCTACCGGCCTAAGACCGAGCCGGAGCTGGCCTCCATCGTCAAGGCGGTGGAGATGATGGAAGCGGCCAAGAAGCCCGTCTTCTATACCGGCGGCGGCATCATCAATGCGGGGCCCGAAGCCTCGCGCCTGCTGCGCGAGCTGGTGAAGCTGACCGGCTTTCCCATCACCTCGACGCTGATGGGGCTGGGTGCCTTTCCCGCCTCCGATCCGCAATGGCTCGGCATGCTGGGCATGCACGGCACCTATGAAGCCAACCATGCGATGCATGATTGCGATCTGATGATCTGCCTGGGCGCACGCTTCGACGACCGTGTGACCGGCGCGGTCGACAAGTTCTCGCCGGAATCGCGGAAGATCCATCTCGATATCGATGCCTCGCAGATCAATAAGAATGTGCGCGTCGGCCTGCCCATCGTCGCCGATGCGACCAAGGCGCTGAAGGAGATGCTGCATTTCTGGAAGACGCAGCGCCGCCATGTCGACAAGCCGGCGCTGGATGCCTGGTGGAAGCAGATCGATCAGTGGCGCGCGAAGAAATGCCTCGCCTACAAATCCTCCAAGACGGTGATCAAGCCGCAATATGCGATCGACCGGCTGTTCGAACTGACGAAGGATCGCACGACTTACATCACCACCGAAGTCGGCCAGCACCAGATGTGGGCGGCGCAGCGCTTCGGTTTCGAGGAACCCAATCGCTGGATGACCAGTGGAGGCCTCGGCACGATGGGCTATGGCCTGCCGGCGGCGCTGGGCGTGCAGATGGCGCATCCCGATGCGCTGGTCATCGACATTGCCGGCGAGGCATCCGTGCAGATGACGATGCAGGAAATGTCCACGGCCGTGCAGTACAGCGCACCGATCAAGATATTCATCCTCAACAACCAGTATATGGGCATGGTGCGCCAGTGGCAGCAGCTGCTGCATGGCGGGCGCTATTCGCATTCCTATTCGGAGGCGCTGCCCGACTTCGTCAAAATGGCCGAGGCCTTCGGCTGCGTGGGCTTGCGCGCCGAAACGCCGGACGAACTCGACGGCAAGATCGAGGAGATGATTGCGGTGAAGCGCCCGGTGCTGTTCGATTGCCGCGTCGATCCCAAGGAAAACTGCTACCCGATGATCCCGAGTGGCGCGGCGCATAACGAGATGATCCTGTCCGACGCGGAAGAAAGCGCCGAAGTCAGCGACGAAGGAAAGATGCTGGTCTGATGAACGCGATGACCAAAACACCGGCCGTCGAACGCCATACCATTGCCGTGCTCGTGGACAACGAGGCGGGGGTTCTCGCCCGCGTCATTGGCCTGTTCGCGGGCCGCGGCTACAATATCGAGAGCCTGACCGTGGCCGAGGTCGATCATGTCGGCCGCACCAGCCGCATCACCATCGTCACCTCCGGCACGCCCGAGGTGATCGAGCAGATCGAGGCCCAGCTGAAGCGCCTCGTTCCGGTTCACCGTGTGGTCAACTGGACCGTTCACAAACCCGGCATCGAACGCGAGATGGCGCTGATCAAGGTGGTGTGCACCGGCGACAAGCGCGTCGAGGCGATGCGGATTTCCGAAATTTTCCGCGCCCGCGTGATCGATACCACCCATACGAGCTTCGTCTTCGAGATCACCGGTGCTCCATCCAAGCTGGACAATTTCATCGAGCTCATGCGCCCCTTGGGTCTGGTCGATGTGTCGCGCACTGGCGTCGCCGCCATCTCCCGCGGCCCGGAGGCGATGTGACGCGTGTCTGCCATGGCCATGTCTTCGATCCTGCCTCCGCCGGCAGTCCTGACCGCGTTGCTGTTCTTTGCGATGGTGATGTCGATCACGCCAGGGCCGAACAACCTGATGCTGACGGCATCGGGCGTGAATTTCGGCATTCGTCGCACGGTGCCGCATATGATCGGGATCTGGCTCGGCTGCGTCACGGTGATGCTGGCCGTGGGACTGGGGCTCGGGGCCGTCTTTTCGGCCTTCCCCGCGATCCGCATCGCGATACAGATTGCCGGAATGGCCTTTATCCTCTATCTGGCCTGGAAGGTTGCAACGGCGGGCACGCTGGGCAGCGGCGATGCGGCCCATCGCCATCCTTTTCCGCTTCCGGCTGCGGTCGCGTTTCAATGGGTCAATCCCAAGCTGTGGGTGATGACGATCAGTGCGATGGCCATCTATGTCCGGCCGGACCATGCCATTTCGGACGTGGCGCTGGTGACGGGAATCTTTGCCTGCACCAATATTCCGAGCATGCTGATCTGGGCGGGGTTCGGCGCAGTCTTACGCGATTTCCTGCAGGCGCCGGGCCGGATTCGCATCTTCAACATTGTGATGGGCGTGCTTCTTGCGGGCACGGTCGTCACGCTCATTCACCGATGAACATATGGCCGGAAACGGCCGCACTTTAAGCTGGCCGCGCCATGCGCGGTGTTGTGTCCGCGAAGCGCGGAGAACGGAAGGGTCCTACCATGCGTGTCTACTACGATCGGGATGCCGATCAGAAATTCATCACCAACAAGAAAGTGGCCGTGATCGGCTTCGGCAGCCAGGGCCATGCCCATGCGCTCAATATGCGCGACAGTGGCGTCAAGGATGTCGTCATCGCCGCCCGTCCGGGTGCGAGCGCCAAGAAGGCCGAAGCCGCCGGCTTCAAGGTCATGTCCGTCGCCGACGCCGCCAAATGGGCCGACGTCATGATGATGGTGACGCCCGACGAGTTGCAGGCCGACATCTATAAGGACGATCTGGCCGCCAATATGAAGGAGGGTGCGGCCCTCCTCTTCGCCCATGGCTTCAACGTCCATTTCCGCCTGATCGAGCCGCGTAAGGATCTCGATATCCTGATGGTCGCGCCCAAGGGCCCGGGCCACACGGTGCGCGGCGAATTCCAGAAGGGCGGCGGCGTGCCTTGCCTGATCGCCGTCCATCAGGACGCCAGCGGCAATGCCCATGATCTCGGCCTGGCCTATGCCTCGGCCATAGGCGGCGGCCGCGCCGGCATCATCGAAACCAGCTTCCGAGAGGAATGCGAAACCGATCTGTTCGGCGAGCAGTCCGTCTTGTGCGGCGGCGTGGTCGAGCTGATCCGCGCCGGTTTCGAAACGCTGGTCGAAGGCGGTTACGCGCCGGAGATGGCCTATTTCGAATGCCTGCACGAAGTGAAGCTGATCGTCGACCTCATCTATGAGGGCGGCATCGCCAACATGAACTATTCGATCTCCAACACGGCCGAATATGGCGAATACGTCACCGGCCCGCGCATCATCACGCCGGACACCAAGGCCGAAATGAAGCGCGTGCTGGACGATATCCAGTCCGGCCGTTTCGCCCGCGACTGGGTGCTGGAGAACAAGGCCGGCCAGCCTTCCTTCAAGGCGACGCGCGCCCGCGCCGCCGCCCATCCGATCGAAGAGGTCGGCGCCAAGCTGCGTGCGATGATGCCCTGGATCTCGAAGAACAAGCTGGTCGATCAGGACAAGAACTGAACGCGCTCATTGCGTTTCATGCGGCGGCCGCGTCTGCTCAGGCAGGCGCGGCCGTTTCCGTTTCAGTAATCGTAACACAAAACTGTCACGATATTTTCACGCAATTCTTCGGCGCGATTAACGGTCCACAAAGCACGGCCGCTTAGCGTTCGCGCATCCTTCCCTCGGATGCGCGCACCGTGACTTTACACAAATTGACCCCGCACATCGCGCTCGGCAACGCGCAAGACTGGACGGCCGGCCAATTGGCCGAACCGCTTCTCACCCTTTCGGATTCGGCAAGCTGCGGCGAGGTGTTCGACTGGTTCACGGCAAGGCCCGATCAGCCGGCCGCCGCCGTGCTGGACGAGAACGGCCATGTCGCCGGTCTCGTCAACCGGTTGCAATTCATGGCCCGCTACGCGCGGCGCTACCATCCTGAACTTTATGCGCGTCGCTCGATCCTCAATCTTGCCAACACGGAGCCGCTGATCGTCGATGCCGCCGTCACCATTGCCGATCTCGGCGCCAGCGTCGCCCTCGAACATCCCGAAGCCTTGAGCGAATCCTTCGTCGTGACGCAGAACGGGTTCTATCTGGGCGTCGGCACGGGCGAGGCATTGATGCGCTCCAAGGTGGCGCTGTTGCAATTGCGCGAGACCGAACTCCAGCGCGCGCTGGCTGCCACGCAGGAGGCGAGCCTGGCCAAGACCAATTTCCTCGCGCTGATGAGCCACGAGCTCAGAACCCCGCTCAACGCCATCATCGGGTTCTCGGAAGTGTTGGGCGGCGAGCTGTTCGGTCCGATGGGCCAGCCGCGTTATTGCGAATATGCCGGCGATATCCATGCGGCGGGCAAGCATCTGCTGGCGCTCATCAACGACATTCTCGATCTCACCAAGGCCGAGGCCGGCAAACTCGATCTGCATCCGGAGCCGGTCGATCTGGGCAGTCTGATCGGCGAATGCGTGCGGCTGATGCGCGACCGGGCCGAGAGCGGCGATCTGCGCCTCTCCATCCTGTTGCCGCCGAACCTGCCGCCACTTCATGCCGACCGGCTGCGCATCAAGCAGGTGCTGCTGAACCTGATGTCGAACGCCATCAAATTCACCCCGGCGGCTGGACGCGTCACCGTCTCCGTCGATCTCGATGCCGATTGCGCGATCTCTATGGCAGTGTCCGATACGGGCATCGGCATGTCGGACGAAGAAATCCCGGCGGCGCTGGAACCCTTCCGCCAGGTGGATTCGCCGATGTCGCGCAATTGCGAAGGCACGGGGCTTGGCCTGTCGCTGGTCAAATCGCTGGCCGAACTGCACGAGGCGATGCTGAACATCGACAGCACGCCGGGCCGCGGCACCACGGTGCGCATCGATTTTCCCGCTGCGCGCACGCTGATGCCGTGTGCCTCTTCGGCCTGCGCCTAGGCCGCCCGGACAGCCTTACGACGGGTTCTCCAGGCTGAAGAGCGAATGCTCGTCGTCATAAGCGAAGACTTCGCCGAAGCGCGCCCAGCTGATGACGGCGCGCAAGGTCTCGTCGGCCGCATCGGGCGACATATGGTCTTCGAGTTCGTCGACGAAACGATTCCACGATGCAGTATGGCTCGTGCGCTCGTCGAGCACGCGGCGGATATGGGCGGCCAGCGGCACATAGGTGGTCAAGAGCCGAGCGAACAGCTGCTTGCGCTCATGGGTGTCGGCATGCACGAAGCGTTTGCCGAGATCGGTGAGGATGATGTCGCCACCTTCGATCTCGGCCAGCCGCAGCATCTGCAGCGTTTCGGCGACGGGAAAGAGTTCGTCGATCTCGAATTGCAGGTCGGAGGCGATTTCCGGCAGGTCGGCGCGTCCGTTATAGGGCGCGGCCTCCACCGCTTCGACAAGACCGGACAGAAGGTTGGAGGAGACCCGCGGCAGGATCGAGCCAACGCCGATGCCGGGGAAGCGTTCGTGCCGGTGTGTGCGCTCGGGTCGCGCCGTCATCTCCACATAGATGCGTTCGACGAGGGCGCTGAAATCGGGATCATTGCGGTCGCGCGGCTGCGGCAGATCCACCTTGATCTCCGTCACCACACGGCCGGGATTGGTCGAGAAAAGCAGGATGCGGTCGCACATCAGCACCGCTTCCTCGATATTGTGCGTGACCAGGATCACGCCCTTGATCGGCAATTGTCCTTCGCCCCACAGATCGAGGAAATCGGTGCGCAGGTTCTCGGCCGTCAGCACGTCCAGCGCGCTCATCGGCTCGTCCATGAGCAGGATGTTCGGGTGAACCACCAATGCGCGCGCAAAGCCGACGCGTTGGCGCATGCCGCCGGAAAGCTCGCGCGGATAGGCACTTTCGTACCCGTCGAGACCGATGAGGTCGATGGCGGCCAGCGCGCGGCTGCGGATTTCCTTGGCGGGTAGTCCCAAGGCTTCGAGACCGAGCTGCACATTCTCCAGCACCGTCAGCCAGGGGAACAGGGCGAAGCTCTGAAACACCATGGCTACGCCGCGCGCCGGACCGACTACGCGCTCACCCAGATACATCACATCGCCGCTCGACGGATGCGACAGACCCGCGATCAGGCGCAAGAGCGTCGATTTGCCGGAGCCGGAGCGGCCGAGCAGTCCGACAATCTCGCCTTCTTCCACGCTCAGATTCACGCCGTCGAGCACCAGAAGTTCGGCGCCGCCGGGCCGGGGAAAGGCCTGGCGCACATTCCTCACGTCGAGAAGCGGTCCGTTGGCCATGTCGGTCTCCTCAGGTGAGCTGGAACTTGCGTTCGGCATAGGCGTAGAGCCGCCGCCAGAACACGCGATTGATGATCACCACCATGGCACTCATCATCGCAATGCCGAGCACGATGCGGTGGAAATCGCCGTCATTGGTGGCCTGCATGATATAGGCGCCCAGGCCGTGCGCCTTCAGCGTCTTATGGCCCCAGCCCACCAGCTCGGCGACCACGGATGCATTCCACGACCCGCCCGACGCGGTAATGGCGCCGGTGACGTAATAGGGAAAGACGCAAGGCAGCGCCACCTTGCGCCACCACAGCCAGCCCTTGATCTGCAGATTGGCGCTGGCGTGCCGCAACTCGCCGGGCAGGGCGCTGGCGCCTGCGATGACGTTGAACAGGATGTACCACTGCGTGCCCAGGATCATCAGCGGCGACAGCCACACATCCGGGTTGAGCCGGAACATGACGATGGCCGACACCGCCACCGGAAACAGAAGATTGGCCGGGAAGGCGGCGAGGAATTGCGCGATCGGCTGCGCGATGCGCGTCAGCCGCGGCCTGAGCCCGACATAGATGCCGATGGGCGTCCAGATCAGGCTGGCCAGTGCGATCAGCACGAAGACGCGCAGCGCCGTCAGAAGCCCGAGCAGGAAGGCCTGCCAGACGTCGCCCCAGCTCAGCGTCTCGGCGATGAAGCCTGTCGCCTGCCATAACGCCAGCGCCGTCAGCAGCGCGATGATGCCGTACCAGGCGATATCGCCCAGCCGGCCAGAGCCTTGCGGCAGGCGGGGGCCGCGGCCCGTCCGGATCTTTGGCGGGGCCAGCCGGTAGCTCCATTTGAGCAGGGCTGCGAAGGGCGCCGTCAGCCGTTCCATCAGCCGCGAGCGGCGGAAGGCGGTCAGCACCCAGGCTTCGGGCGCTTCGTCGCCCTGTTCCTGGAATCGATGCGGAAGCGGTCGGCCCAGCTCACCAGCGGCCGGAACAGGAGCTGGTCGTAAATGACGATGACGACGCCCATGGCGCAGAATGGCCCAGGCGATGGCCGTCAGATTCCGCTCGGCGATGGCCTCGGCGATATAGGAGCCGATGCCGGGCAGGGCGATACTGGTGTGGCCCACCGAAATGGCCTCGGCCGCCACCACGAAGAACCAACCGCCGGACATGGACATCATCATGTTCCAGACCAGCGAGGGCATGGCGAAGGGTACCTCGATGCGCCAGAACCGGGCCCAGCCATTGAGCCCGAACAGGCGCCCGGCTTCGGTCAGTTCGCCCGGCACGGTACGCAGTGACTGGTAGAAGCTGAAGGCCATGTTCCAGGCCTGGCTGGTGAAGATCGCAAACACGGCCACCAGCTCGGCGCCGAACATCTTGCCGGGGGCCAGCGACAGGAAGAACAGGCTCGCCACCGAGATGAAGCCCAGGATTGGCACCGACTGGAGGATGTCGAGCAGTGGGATCAGCAGCGCCGCGGCGCGCTCGCTCTTGGCCGCCCATGTGGCATAAGTAAATGTAAATACTAGAGAAATTCCAAGCGCGATGAGCATCCTCAGGCCGGTATGCAGGGCATAGCCGGGCAGGGCCGTGGGATCGAGCGAGAGCGGGGCCGCATTCAGCCGGGCGAGCGGCTCGCCCAGGCTGCGGCTGGCACCAGCGAACGCCACGATGAAGCCGAGCACGAGAAGGGCCGCCACGACGTCCCATTTGCTCGGCATCAGCCGGCGGGTCTCGATGGAGACGGGCGGCAGGAACTTCATGCCCGAAATCCCGGATTGGCGCCCGGATCTGGCGCGGATGGCGGAGCTGTCGGAAGCCGGATCGGGCCCGGGAGGCGAGGTCCGGCCGGCCGGCGGAGACAATCACGCCGCGCGCGCCCGGCCAAGCCCTCTTTGCCGTAATGTTCGCGTTTTTTTGTTCCGTTCGGCGGAGCCGGCAGGGCCTGCCGAAATGCGCCAACCTATTGCACCGCCCTCACGATTCAGCATAAATGTTAAGCACGAGGCCGAGGCGCGCGTTTACGCGTGTTTAAGGACGATTCGTTTAGAGTTAGCGAACCGTAAACTCGGCGGGCGGAACGGATCCGGCGATGACGATGAACGTGAGCACGATGAGGGTTCCGGGTGGCTTTGCCGCCTCCTCCCGCGCGCGCGTGGCGTTGGAGCCCCGTCCTTCCCTCGGTTTGCCGCAGGCGTTGCTTCTCCTCCTTAGAAGCCCCTAGGCGCTGGCTGGCCGCGCATGATCGACGGCCGGGCGTTTGGGGGACGCAAGAGAAAGGAGAGATCGAACCCGCCTGCCAGGCGAACGGAAGGATTGCGAGGCCATGACGACGAAATCGGATAGTTTGGAACACGTAAAAATCTTCGACACGACATTGCGCGACGGTGAGCAATCGCCGGGCGCCGCCATGACGTTCGAGGAGAAGATGGACGTTGCCGACATGCTCGACGCGATGGGCGTCGACATCATCGAAGCCGGCTTTCCCATCTCCTCGGAAGGTGACTTCAAGGCCGTTCAGGAAGTCTCAAAGCGCGTGAAGAATGCGGTGGTGTGCGGGTTATCGCGCGCCGGCTTCAAGGATATCGATCGCGCGGGCGAGGCGCTCAAGAGCGCAAAGCGTCCACGCATCCACACCTTCATCTCCACCAGCCCGGTCCATATGAAGCACAAGCTGCAGATGGGCCCCAATGCGGTGCTGGATGCGATCGGTGCCTCCGTGACGCGCGCCCGCAACCTGACCGACGATGTGGAGTGGAGCGCCGAGGATGCCACGCGCACCGAGCGCGATTTCCTCTGCCGCTGCGTGGAACTGGCGATCCGTTCGGGCGCGACCACAATCAATGTGCCCGACACGGTGGGTTATGCCACGCCGCAGGAGTTCTTCGAGCTCATCACCATGCTGCGCAATTCCGTGCCGGATGCCGACAAGGTGGTGTTTTCGACCCATTGCCACAACGATTTAGGCTTGGCCGTGGCCAATTCTCTGGCCGGGGTTCTGGCCGGTGCGCGCCAGGTCGAATGCACGGTCAATGGCATCGGCGAACGCGCGGGCAATGCGGCGCTGGAAGAAATCGTGATGGCGCTCAAGGTCCGCAAGGACGTGATGCCCTATACGACCGGCATCCATACCGAGATGCTGTCGCGCGCCTCGAAGCTGGTGTCGAACGTCACCAACTTTCCGGTGCAGTACAACAAGGCCATCGTCGGCAAGAACGCCTTCGCCCACGAATCCGGTATCCATCAGGACGGCATGCTCAAGCATGTCGAGACCTATGAAATCATGCGGCCGGAGGATGTCGGTGTCGGCGGCACGTCGCTGGTGCTGGGCAAGCTCTCCGGGCGTCATGCCTTCAAGGATAAGCTGGCCGCGTTGGGCTACGAACTGGACGACGCCGATTTCCAGGATGCGTTCAAGCGCTTCAAGGAACTCGCCGACAAGAAGAAGCACGTATTCGACGAAGACATCATGGCGCTGGTGGACGACGAAATGGTCCGCGGGCACGATGCCATCTTCGTCAAGGGCCTGAAGGTGGCGACGGGGCTGGGCGTGAAGCCCGAAGCCGAGCTGACGCTGATGGTGGAGGGCGAAGAACGCACCATCACGGCGAATGGCGACGGCGCTGTCGACGCCATCTTCCAGGCCATTCACGAACTCTATCCGCACGATGCATCGTTGCAGCTCTTCCAGATTCACGCCGTCACGGCGGGAACGGATGCGCAGGCCACGGTGAGCGTGCGGCTTGAGGAAAATGGGCGCACCGTCACAGGAAAGGGCGCGGATACCGACACGCTGGTCGCCGCCGCTTATGCCTATGTCAATGCGCTCAATAAGCTCTTGGTGAAACGCGAAAAGCAGGTGCCCGAAGCGCTGACCGTTGCACGATGAGGTTTAGCCCCGGCCCATAAGGCCGGGGCGCCCTCAACCGACAAGGAAGGCAAGGCGCCCGCTTGGAAAGGAATGGGCAGAGCAAGCATGTTCGGCAGTCTTCTCGGCATACTGTCGAGCGACATGGCGATTGATCTCGGTACGGCGAACACGTTGGTCTATGTGAAGGGGCGCGGTATCGTCCTCAACGAGCCATCGGTGGTCGCGACGATGACAAATCGGGGCGGAAAGAAACAAGTTCGGGCAGTCGGCAACGACGCCAAGATGATGCTGGGGCGTACCCCCGGCAATATCGAGGCGATCCGGCCGATGCGGGACGGTGTGATCGCCGATTTCGAAATCGCCGAGGAAATGATCAAGCACTTTATTCGCAAAGTGCATAACCGTCGCTCTTTCGCCAATCCCATGATCATCGTCTGCGTGCCTTCGGGCTCGACGGCGGTGGAACGGCGCGCCATTCAGGAATCGGCCCTTTCGGCCGGCGCCCGCCGCGTCTTTCTGATCGAGGAACCGATGGCCGCCGCGATCGGCGCGGGCCTTCCCGTGTCGGAGCCCACCGGCTCCATGGTCGTCGATATCGGCGGTGGCACGACCGAAGTGGCCGTGCTCTCGCTCGGCGGGATCGTCTATTCGCGCTCGGTGCGTGTTGGCGGCGACAAGATGGACGAAGCCATCATCGCCTATATCCGCCGCCACCAGAACCTTCTGATCGGCGAAGCGTCTGCCGAGCGCATCAAGAAGGAAATCGGTTCGGCAGCAATGCCGGCCGAGGGCAATGGCACGACGCTGGAGATCAAGGGGCGCGACCTTCTCAACGGCGTTCCCAAAGAGATCACCATCACGCAGAAGCACGTCGCCGATGCGCTGGCCGAACCGACCAGCGCCATCGTCGAGGCGGTGAAAGTGGCGCTCGAAGCCACCCCGCCGGAGCTCGCGGCCGACATCGTCGACAAGGGCATCGTGCTGACGGGCGGCGGTTCGCTGCTTGCGGGCCTCGATCAGGTGCTGCGCGAAGAAACGGGGCTGCCGATTTCGATTGCGGACGATCCGCTCTCCTGCGTCGCCCTGGGCACGGGCCGTGTGCTCGAAAACACCAAGATCATGCGGCACGTCCTGACGACCGCCTTCTAGGAAAGGGCAGGGTAGAGCTGGAGTAAGTGGCGTCATGGCCAACGGGACCTGGAAGATCGCACGTGGCAAAGGCAGCGCACAGCTGCCTCTGGCCATTGTTGCGGTGCTCGCCGTGGTCCTGGTTCTGCTCGGCAAGGCCCAGTCCCAGCTCTTCGACAAGGCCCGCGCCGAATTCTCGGACTGGACGGCGCCGGCCCTCGAAACCGTGCGCGCGCCGCTCGACGCCGCGTCGCGCTGGATCAGCGGCATCGGCGGCATCTTCACCGTCTACGAGGACAATCTGCGCCTCCAGGACGAGAATGCCCGTCTGCGTCAGTGGCAGAGCGCCGCTCTGCTTCTGGAACGGCGGCTGGATCGCTACCGGCTGCTGCTCAATGCTGTGCCCGACCCGGCGCTGAGTTCGGTCACCGCCCATGTCATCGGCCGCGCCAGCCGGCCCTTCCTCGACACCATGATCCTCGACGCCGGCAAGTCCAACGGCGTCCATCCCGGTCAGGCCGTGGTCGATCCGCGCGGCGTGATCGGGCGCATCTTCCTGTCGGGCGAGCGCAGTTCCTGGGTGATCCTCCTGACCGACCTCAACAGCCGCATCCCCGTGCGCGTGGTTGAGGGCAATGTCCAGGCGATCCTGGCGGGCGACAACACGCCGGCACCGGTGATGGAGACCCTCTCCGACCCGACCAGGGTTCATGCCGGCGATCAGGTCGTGACCTCGGGCGATGGCGGCCTCTTGCCGCCCGACCTGCCGGTGGGCGTGCTGATCAAGGATGCCGACGGCTTTCGCGTTGCGCTCTATGCCGATCCCGCCACCAGCGAGGATGTGCGCGTCGTCGATTATCTGAAACCGCGTGAGAAGCCGCCGGCCGCCACGCTCAACGATCTGCCGGCGGACGCCCTGCCTGTGCCCGGGAAGATGGGAGAGGCGAACGCCACGGGGCAGGAGGCGGCGAAGTCTTCCCCGCCGGTGCCGTCGTCGAAGCCGTCGCACGGCACACGGGCGGGCGGCCAGCCTGTGCTGGCCACGCGCGGAGCCAGCCACCAGCCGCAGATGCTGCGTGATCCCGTTGCGGTGCCCGGCGCTCCGGATGGTGGCCGCTGATGGAGCGGCTGGGTCTATCCCCGAGCGTGATGATGGCGGCGATGGTGCCGTTCTTCTGCAGCATCATCGCGGTCGCGCTCGCCAATCTGCCGGTGTCGCTGCTGGGCGGGCTGGTGCCGCCGCCGCTTCTGGCGTTGATGCCTGTCTATTTCTGGTGCCTGGTGCGTCCGGATCTGATGCCGCCGGCGCTGGCCTTCGCCATCGGTGTGCTTGAGGATCTGTTCTCGGGCGGCCCGCCGGGCGTCTGGGGCGCAAGCTTTGTCGCCGCCTATTGGCTGATTGACCGCGAGCGGGATTCCTTTGCGGGCCTGGCCGGCATTGGCGCCATTCTCGGTTTCGGTGCGGCCATGCTGATAACCAGCACGACGGCTTATTTCATCGTTTCGATCTATTACGGACGCCTGCCGCCGATCAGTCCGCTGATCGTCGAGATCACGGTGTCGGTGCTGTTCTATGTTCCGGCGGCCTTCATTCTGGGCTGGATCCATCGCCGCTTCGTCGGCGCCTTGCGGAGCGACATCTGATGCCGCTGTTCGACCGCAAGGATAAGAGCCGCTACGCCGCCTTCACGCGGCGCACACTGGTGATGTCGGGGCTGATGGGCACGGTGTTCGCGACGCTGGCGGGCCGCCTCTACCAGCTCCAGATCCTCGAAGGCGAGGAGTTCATGACGCGGGCCGAGGACAACCGCGTCAACCAGCGTCTTCTGGCGCCCTTGCGCGGCCGCATCCTCGATCGCTTCGGCGTGGAGCTGGCCGCCAACCGGCGCAATTATCGCGTGTTGCTGATCAAGGAACAGGCGAGCGAGGGCGTGGAGGCCGCGCTGGATGCGCTCGGCCGCATCATCCCGCTCACCCCGCGCGACAAGGAAAAGGTGGTGCGCGCCGTACACCAGAACCGGCCCTTCGTGCCGGTCACGGTCGCCGACAATCTCTCCTGGGACGAGTTTGCGCGGGTCAATCTGCATCTGCCTTATCTGCCGGGCGTTCAGCCCGATGTCGGTGAGACGCGCGCCTATCCCTTCGGCGTGGAGATGAGCCACATCCTGGGCTATGTCGCGGCCGTCTCGCCCGCCGACAAGAAGGACGATGACGATCCGCTGCTCGATCTGCCGGGCTTCCGCATCGGCAAGCGCGGCATCGAAAAGGAATTCGACGCGGAGATCCGCGGCAGCGCCGGCACCGACCGGGTCGAAGTCAACGCCTATGGCCGCGTCATCCGCGAACTGAGCCGCGATCCCGGTGTTCCCGGCGCCGATGTCTATCTCACCATCGACCGCCAGGTGCAGGACGCGCTCACCAAGAAGCTGGGCGAGCAGAGCGCGGCCTCGGTCGTGATGGATGTCGAAACCGGCGATGTGATCGCGCTGGCCTCGACCCCGGGCTTCGATCCCAATCTCTTCAATGTCGGCATCACCACCGATCAGTGGCAGGCGCTGACCAGCAATGATCACAATCCGCTGATGAACAAGGCCATTGGCGGCGTCTATCCGCCGGGTTCGACCTTCAAGACCGCGACGGCGCTCAGCGGCTGCGAGGCCGGCCTGGGCGATCTGGTTGTCAATTGCACGGGCGTGATGCGGCTCGGCGATCACGAATTCCATTGCTGGAAACACCACGGGCGCATGACCGTCACCAGCGCGGTTCAGCAATCCTGCGACATCTTCTTCTACACCATGGCGATGAAGCTGGGCATCGAGAAGATCGACGAATACACGGCCGCGCTTGGCCTGGGGGCGCCCACCGGCATCGAATTGCCGGGCGAGCGCTCGGGCCTGATCCCGTCGAAGGAATGGAAGCGCGCCACCTTCGGCCAGCCCTGGCAGCAGGGCGAAACGCTGATCACCGGAATCGGCCAGGGCTATGTGCTGGTAACGCCGTTGCAGCTCTGCATGCAGGCGGCCCGCCTTGCCAGCGGCAAGGCGGTGACGCCGCGCATCACCCGCTATGTCGGCGCCAAGGAGCAGCCGCGTCCGCCGATTCCGCCATTGCCCCTTTCGGACAAAGCGCTCGCCACGGTGCGCGAAGGCATGCGCATGGCGGTCAACGAGCCGGGCGGCACGGCCTATTATCGCCGCATCACCGAGCCGGGCTTCGAGATGGCGGGAAAAACCGGCACCGCCCAGGTGCGCCGCATCACCAAGGAAGAGCGGGCCCGCGGTGAGACCAAGACCAACAACATGCCCTGGAAATATCGCGAGCACGAATTGTTCATCGCCTTCGCGCCAGTGGAAAAGCCGCGCTATGCCTGCTCGGTGGTGATCGAGCATGGCGCGGCGATCGCGCCCTTCCATGTCGAAGTGGCGCGCGACATCCTGCTGTTCACACAGAAGCGTGACACGCTCGGCCTGCCGACGGCCTATCCGATCACCGCGGCCTCCGTGAGCCGCAAGGTATGAGGGGAGGGCGCCCATGATTTCCCGGCCCTATGCCGCGGCCCGGCGGAGTCTCTCCATTCCCGAGAAGCTGCTCGAGATCAATTGGGGTCTCGTCATGCTGATCACGATTATCGCTTGCGTCGGCTTCACCATGCTCTATTCGGTGGCGGGCGGGCATTTCGAACCCTGGGCCAATGCCCAGATCATCCGCTTCCTCGTCGGCCTTGTAATCCTGGTGGCGGTGGCCTGCGTCGACATCCGGGTCTGGATGGATCTGGCCTATCCGGCCTACGCCCTCGCTCTGCTTCTGCTGATCGCCACGACCATCGCCGGCAAGGTCGGCGGCCTTGGCGCCCAGCGCTGGATCGCCTTGGGGCCGCTGCAGCTGCAGCCCTCCGAGCTGATGAAGATCTCCCTGGTGCTGGCGCTGGCGCGCTATCTCCACGCGCTCAGCGTCGAAGACGTATCCTCGCCGCTCAAGCTGCTGGTGCCGCTCGTCATGATCGGTGCGCCGGCGGTGCTGGTGCTGATGCAGCCCAATCTCGGCACCGCCACGATCCTGGTCGCCGACGGCGTCTCGCTGCTGTTTCTGGCGGGGCTGAGCTGGTGGTGGATCGGCCCGGCCACGGCCGGCCTGATCGCCGCGATCCCCATCGCCTGGAAATTTATGCACGGCTATCAGAAACAGCGCGTGATGACCTTCCTCAACCCGGCGCGCGATGCGCTGGGCGCCGGCTGGAACATCACCCAGGCCGAGATCGCGCTGGGCTCCGGCGGGATGACCGGCAAGGGACTGGTGCAGGGCACGCAGAGCCGCCTCAACTTCCTGCCCGAAAAGCAGACGGACTTCATTGGCGCCACGCTGGGCGAGGAACTGGGCTTTGTCGGCTTTATCGCGCTCTTGCTGCTGTTCGCCGTCGTCATCGGTTATGGGGTGCGCATCGCCATGGCCTCGCGCAGCCAGTTCGGGCGGCTGGTGGCCATGGGCGTGACGCTCAACTTCTTCTTCTACATCATGATCAACGCGGCGATGGTGATGGGGCTGATCCCCGTGGTCGGCATTCCCATGCCGCTGATCTCCTATGGCGGCACGGCCATGCTGACGGTGATGTTCGGCTTCGGCCTGCTGATGAGCGTCCACGTCCATCGCCAGATCGAAATCCCGCGCCACGGCGGTGGAATTTTCTAGCAGATCCAAAGATTTGGCCCTGCCAGCGGGCGGCCCTCCGACATCCGGTGGATGGCCCTGCGGCAGATGCTCAAAGCGTGTGGACAGGGCGGAAATGGCCTGCTATACGCGCGGTCCTTCCGCTGGTTTGGCGCGTTGCAAGACGCCCGGAACCCGGCGAGGGCGCATAGCTCAGTTGGTAGAGCAGCTGACTCTTAATCAGCGGGTCCACGGTTCGAGTCCGTGTGCGCCCACCAAATCCAAAGAAAAATCAATATATTGGAAGGTGGTATCATACTACTCCTGCTCAAGTCTGCCATCAGGACACGATTCAGGACACGTTTTGGGAAGCCTCTGTAATTCAGTCACAACGGCGCTTTCAGCTTCCGAATGTGGTCGTTGTCGCAGCCGCACTCATCGGTCTGGGGGCGCTGGGCGAAGAGCTCGATGGCGGAACGGTCGCAGCGCGTCAGCGCCGTGCTGAACGCCGTCCGATCGCCGGGACGCAACTCCTCCGCGAATTTCGCGGTGTTGAACACACCGTCACCGTTCTGCGCGACGGCTATGAGTGGCAAGGCCTCCCTTACAAGTCGCTTTCCGCTATCGCCCGCGCCATCACCGGCACGCGCTGGAACGGCTGGGTCTTCTTCGGCGTGCGCCGTTCGGGAGAGGGCCGATGAAGCCTCCGGTCCGCAAGCTGCGCTGTGCGGTCTACACCCGCAAATCCAGCGAGGAAGGGCTGGAGCAGGAGTTCAACAGCCTCGATGCCCAGCGCGACGCCTGCGAGGCCTATATCGCCAGCCAGAAGCTGGAGGGCTGGACACAGGAAAGATCATGGAAACCAGCTGGTTAGAGTCTCGCCCAAGCATCTCTCGATCGATTGAATTCTTGCTATCGATCACAAATTCCAATACCATGATCGATAGAATGGCTGTCTATCGATCATGATCTGGAACTGGCAGCGGCCGGAATGGCCGGACTTTACCTGGAATCCCGACCTGCTGCGCCGGGCGGAGGAGCAATTCCTCCTGGGCGGCGGCATGTTCGCGGGCACCTTCGCCCATCTTGGGTCGGAAGACAAAGACCAGCTCGTGATCGAGGCGCTCAGCACCGAAGCGCTCACCACCTCCGAGATCGAGGGCGAGATGCTCGATCGGGGGAGCGTGCAATCCTCGATCCGGCGGCAGCTTGGCTTGGCCGACGACCGGCGGCGTGTGAAGCCCGCCGAGCAGGGCATCGCCGAAATGACCGTCGATCTCTACCGCTCATTCGCGGCGCCCTTGTCCGATGAGATGCTGTTCGCGTGGCACCGCATGGTGACGAACGGACGCCGCGACATCCGCAATATCGGCAGCTACCGCACCCACGTGGAGCCGATGCAAGTCGTCTCGGGCGCGGTGTACGACCCGAAGGTGCATTACGAAGCGCCCCCCTCTGCCAAGGTGCCTGGCGAGATGAAGCGCTTCATCGCCTGGTTCAACCGCACGGGGCCGGATGGGCCATCACCGCTTCCGGCACTCACGCGCGCGGGGATCGCGCATTTCTATTTCGAGTGCATCCATCCCTTCGAGGATGGCAATGGGCGCATCGGGCGCGCCATCGCGGAAAAGGCGCTGGCGCAAGGCCTTCGCCATCCACCGCTGACGGCGCTGGCGCTGACGATGCTGGCAAGGCGCAAGGCGTATTACGAGGCCTTGGAGCGCAACAACACCGAGACCGAGTTGAGTGATTGGCTGCGCTGGTTTGCAGGTGTCGCCATCGAGGCGCAGCGGCGCACCACGGCCCTGATCGAATTCCTGCTCGACCAGACGCGCCTTCTGGATCGCCTCAAGGGCGAATTGAACCCGCGGCAGGAGAAGGCCTTGCTCCGCGTGCTGAGCGAAGGACCGGACGGCTTCAAGGGCGGATTGAGCGCGGGCAACTACGCGACAATCACCGGTGCATCCGCGCCGACGGCAACACGCGACCTCGCCGATTTGGTGGAGAAGGGTGCGCTGATCCGCAGCGGCGTGCGGCGCTACGCACGCTATCGGGCCAATATCGAATTGAGGCCGGTGAAGGCGGTAGAGATCGACGCACAGGGACGTGTGACTGGAGGCTGATAGTGCGCAATCGGAAAGTGAGCACCTCCCTTTCGAAGCCGCCAGTTCCCTCTCCGCGCAGGCAACGGTCATTCAAGTTGAAACACAACAGCGCCTGTGCCGTTGCTCCTGGAAGTGCGCGAGATCATCGCTGCCTTCCACGCCATACTGCGAATGAAGGCCGAAAAGGAACTCGATCCCTGGATCGACCGTGCCAAGGGCAGTCTCGTCGCGTCCTTCGCGAACGGCGTCATCAAAGACAGAGCAGCTGTACGCGCAGCCATCTCGTCATCATGGTCGAACGGACAAACCGAGGGCCAGATCACCAAGCTCAAGCTCGTCAAACGCCAGATGTATGGCCGCGCCAAGCTCGACCTCCTTGAAGCAAGGCTGATCGGTACAAATTAAATCCGCATGCACCAAATCTGCGTCAGAGCCACGCTTGGAAGCGATTTCACATACATGAACGATGTGGACGTCGGGGAAATCACGATTTAGGCTCTCATGACGGTCTCGCCTGAAAGCCTAATTTTTGAAGGGCCTCTTAGAATGCGCCGTATCGGCTACCAACGAAACGCAACACCCCAGGGTGACATCTTCAATCAGAAGCTGAAGTCTGTGAAGTTGCGCCACGGCAGCCACGAGGCTCAGACCCAATCCGGTTCCCGGCTTATGGTAACTCTGCTCCCCGCGATAAAAGCGTCTTAGCACCTTTTCGCGCTCCTCGGCAGGAATGCCGGGCCCCTGATCGGTGACCGCGAGGACTGTGGCATCGGCCGAGCGAATGACGCTGACCGAAACGGTGCTCCCCGGCGGCGTGAATTTGATGGCATTTTCAATGAGATTGTCCAGCGCCTCGGAAAGGAGATCGGCGTCCCCGAGCAGATAGGCGGGCGCTCCGTCACACTGTTCCAGCCGCAACGACACCGATCCTTCTTCGGCAAGGGGGCGGTAAAAGCTGACCGCACTTTCTGCGATGAGATTAAGATCGACCGTCTGAAACCCGCGCCGGCGCGCGCCATCTTCGATCTCGGCGATGCGCAGCAGTGCCGCAAACGTGGCAAGGATTGCCTTGATCTCCCGAACCGCGGAATCAATGGTGGACGCATAGTCCTCGAGGTCGAAAACCTGACGGGTGCTGCGCCGGGCGAACGCAGTCCCGAGCGGACAAACCAGCGCAACGGCTATCGTGACCGGGTCTGGGAGACCCGCGCCGGGACGGTGGAATTGCATATCCCCAAGCTCAGGAAGGGTTCCTACTTCCCCGGCTTCCTCGAACCGCGCCGCATGGCCGAGAAGGCCCTCACCGCCGTGATTCAGGAGGCGTATGTGCAGGGCATCTCGACCCGCTCGGTGGACGATCTGGTCAAGGCCATGGGCATGAGCGGCATCTCGAAAAGCCAGGTCAGCCGGCTGTGCGAAGAGATCGACGGCAAGGTGAAGGCCTTCCTGGAGCGCCCCATTGAGGGCGATTGGCCCTATCTGTGGATCGACGCGACCTACCTGAAAGTCCGCCGTGGCGGGCGCATCGTCTCGGTCGCGGTCATCATCGCGGTGGGCGTCAATACCGACGGCCGGCGCGAGGTTTTGGGCATGGAGATCGGCACCTCGGAAGCCGAGCCGATCTGGACGGAGTTCCTGCGCAAGCTCACACGGCGCGGCCTCAGGGGCGTCAAGCTCGTGATCTCCGATGCCCATGAAGGCATCAAAGCCGCCGCCATCAAGGTGCGATGGATTTGCGAGTAGGCCCATCAACAATTGAAAGAAGAACTGGGGCTCGATCACTTCGAGGGGCGATCCTGGCAAGGCCTGCATCGCCATGCCCTCATGACAATGATCGTCTATGCCTTCCTTCAACATCGCCGCCTCGCTCAAGCGGGGCGGAAAAAAAAATCCACGGCCCTCCGCCGCAACCGAGCCTGCCGGCCGTGCGCCTCGCCGTCGCCGCGTTGATCGCACCGCCGATACTGCGACGATGTCCTCACTGCCGGAAAACATTCCGGCTTCAGCAACCCCATGAGTGAATCTGCCAAAGTAGTGCTAGTCACCGGCAACAGGGGGGGGCTAGGAAGGCTGCTTCCGCAAAGGCGACGGCACGTTCGATAGATTCCTCGATCGCGTTGCCATCGCATTCACCGTCTGACATGATTGCAAGGCGTGCATCATCCCAGTGCGTCATGTGCTCAATACCGAAGGTGAAGTGCAAGCGCCAACAGATATCCGCATGGCTGAGGTCAGGTAGGGCGCGCTCCATCAGGCGGACAATGCGCCGAAGCTGTAAGACCGAGCGATCAGCCACCTCTTTCAGTTCGGGTATCGTGCAGACAAGTACGCGCGCAAGGAACTGGAACGTCACCTGGCGACCGCTCTCGCGGGCGCGCAGGCGGGCCGTGGGCGCAAAGATCGCATAAAGGATCGACCGGACGTCAGGTTTTTCCCGTGCTTCGAGCTCGGCAAACATCTTGCCGCGTTCTTCGCCGAGCTCAGCAAGGCGTGTTTCCAGGATCGTTTGCAGCAATTTCGCTTTGGAGCCGTAATGATAATAAATCACGGAGACGCTGAGATGCGTTGCCCGGGCGATATCGCGTATCGAAACAGATTCAATGCCGCGTTCAGCGCAAAGGCGCTCTGCGGTTTCAAGAATGAGCGCGGCTGAGGCGCCGCGGTCCGGCGTGGCCGGGGTCGATGTTCTGAGTGGCTTCAACGGTCTTACCTTCTGCGATCCCGAGCGGCGTACAACCACGGTACGCCTCACGCAATTCCTGCCCGTCTATATCGAAACGCTATTAATTATCGAAGAAAGTCAAGGGTTTACTTGGCATAAGAAGTAGAACGAACGTTCGATATTGAATAGAACGATCGTTCGATATATGGTCTGCGACTGACAAGAAGGACCACAGCCCAAATCGGCCAGTGGCCATCAAAAAGGGGGGGGACATGCGTACGAGCAGAAAGTTCGGTCCGTCAGCTATGTCGGACTTCACATCGCTTATCCGATCATCACACATCAACAGGTCGGTCCTGCTGGCTCTTTTGGCAACGCCGTTGCTGGCGCCTGCCGGCGTACGCGCTCAAACAGCGCCTCAAGATACTCCCGCCTCCCAAGGTGCAAAGTCTGCGGATAGCGGTGGTATCGAGGTCGTCCTGGTCACGGCGGAAAAGCGTGCCCAGAATCTGCAGACGACGTCGGTGAGCGCTGCTGTTCTCAATCAGGATCAGTTGGATGCCAAGCACATCGACAATCTGGAAGCCTTGCAGCAGGTCGCGCCGTCATTGTCCGTGGGCGAGGCGGGGATCACGGCAAGCGTTAACATCCGCGGTATCGGGCTTAATATCTCTTCGCCCGCGGTCGTGATGGGTGTGGCCGTCTATCGCGATGGGCTCTTCCAGCCGCCGATCCTTTCGAGCGAGCCGTTATTCGATATGGCGGATGTCGAAGTTCTGCGTGGGCCGCAGGGGACCTTTGTCGGCTCGAGCTCCACCGGTGGCGCGATCTTTTATCGTTCAAAAGATCCCGACTTCGACGGTCTTAGCGGCAATGTCCGCTTTGGCTATGGAAACTACAACGATGTCCACACGACCGGCGCTATCAATCTACCCATCTCGAAAACCTTGGCCGCCAAAATCGCGATCAACTACGAGAGCCGTGATTCCTTCTTCAAGCAGACCGGCAACGTACCGAATCTGCATGGAGCCGGAAGCGCATTTGATCGTCCCGGAAATCTCGATCAGCGCAATGTTCGTCTGGGTCTCAAATGGGAGCCCAACAGCCATCTGACTGTGCTCGCCAAGATTGCCATCAACCGGAACAACACCGGCGGCCTCGCGCATATTATGAGCACTAATAATCCGTATTATGACGGGCGGCCGGTCAGCTTTGATCTGACCTACAACGTGCCGAACACGGTATATGACGAAAAAGGCGAGCGCTATCTGCTCCAGATCGATTATAAGCTCGATAATGGGATCACGTTCCGTTCGATCAGCGGGCTAAGTAATGCGAATGTGCGTTATGTCGACGATCTCGATTCCAGCTCGTCACCCGGAACCGCGATCCTGCCGCCGGCCACCGGCGTGTTCAACAATCAGGTCCATGAGTGGCTCGCCAGCCAGGAAATCAACATTCTGTCTCCATCTGGCGGCCGGTTCGACTGGATCGCGGGCGCGTTTTATTTCTACGATTGGGCGCTAGCCCATGTCGGAATCGATCAACCAACGCCCCCGACCACCGTTTTGGCCGACGCCCCGGGCGTCAAAGAGGCAATCGCCGGCTTCGGCCAAGTAGGGTACCGCATATTCTCCGATCTCCAGATACAGGCGGGGCTGCGTTATACTGGCTCCCAAGCACATAACACTGGAACGACCACGCTTTTGGGGCTCGCACCGTTTCCGATCGCTGTCGACCAGCGCGCCAACGAATCCGATACCGGTTGGACCGGAAAAATCAGCATCAATTGGACGATCACTAAGAACCAATATGCCTATGCCTTTGCAGCCAAGGGCTACAAGGCTGGTGGCATCAACGGGCCGAATGCGCCGATCTTCGCGCCGGAGTCTGTCTACGATTATGAGGCTGGCTTGAAGTCGAGCTTCTTCGGTTCTCACGTGAGAACCCAGATCGACGGCTTCTACATGGACTACCGGAACCTGCAGCTATCGAGCTACATTCCGCCGACCACGCTGGGCGTCTATGGCGGCGCGCTCGGCGTGGCCAATGCCGGCGACTCGACGATCTGGGGCATCGAGGCCCAGGCGCAAGCCCGGTTCGGTGAGCTTGAGATGGATGCCAATCTGTCCAACGTCAATTCCAAACTGGGCCACACGATCTATATCAATCCCAATCTTCTGCCGGGTGGCGGCAATGGTCCATTAGGCCCGCAATGCGGAACGGGTGTGGTCAGCAATCCACCGGTTTGTTTCAATTATGACCCGTTCACCCAGGATCTATCGGGGCGCCCCAACCCTTATTCGCCGAACTGGACGGCAAATGGGGGTATCGAATACGACTTCAATTTGGGAAATGATGACACGCTCTCGCCGCGCTTGGATCTCACTTACATCTCAAGACAATACCAGACAGTGCAAGGTGCGGCGGCCGATATCATCAAAGCGCACACGCTGCTCAATCTGTCTGTCACCTACTCAACAGGCCCGTGGCAGATTCAAGGTTATGTGACCAATCTCACCGACACGACTTACATCGTGGGTCAGACGTATGGTCCATCCTACTTCCTTGGACCGCCACGGCAGTTTGGGTTCTGGATTTCCCGCAGCTTCTGATCATGCGCTGGGCGGCTATTTCAGCCGCCGAGCGTTCAACACGGCGGCAAAGTCGCTTCTCTTTGGTAAAAAGGTTCGTTCCATGAAGTTCAAGTTCGCGCTTCCCGGAATTGGTGCATTGGCGCTGGCCATGATAACGATGTACGCTGCGTCAGCAGCGCCTTCCGCGCAACCGGTCGCCTCGCCGGGACCTGCCACTTCTGTATCCCCGACGATGTCTTGCGGAGAGATTGCGCGTATAGCCGTGCCTGATGCGCGCATCACACGGGCGGAGAAACGGACGCCTGGGATATTCTCCATCCCCAAGCGCGATCGCGGCTTTGGGCCGAGCACGCTGAACTTGCCGGGCTTTTGTCGGGTCTCGGCAACGCTCCACCCGGGCGGTGATTCGGACATCAGGATGGAACTGTGGTTGCCCGAAAATTGGAATGGTAAGTTCATGATGGTCGGCAACGGTGCATGGCTCGGGTCCATTTCCTATGCCGAGATGGTTGAGCCGCTGATGCGGGGTTACGCGGTCGCCTCCACGGATACGGGGCACGTCGGTCCGCGTGGGACCTTTGCCTTTGGCCATCCTCAGAAGCTGATCGACTTCGCCTGGCGCGCAGTTCACGTGACGACTGTGAAAGCCAAAGCCGTGACGGCGGCTTATTATGGTATCGGTCCGCGTCTGTCCTATTGGGATGGCTGTTCCTCCGGCGGGAAGCAAGGCTTGAAAGAGGCGCAGAAATTCCCTTCTGATTTCAATGGCATTATCGCAGGAGCGCCCGCAAACAATTGGGTGAGTCTGCAGGCGCAATCCCTGATGGCTGATATCGCGAATTTGCCGAAGGGAAAAAAACCAATCCTCGGGCCGATGCAGTTCGCGTTACTCCACAAAGCCGTCTTGAAGAAATGCGACGCACTTGACGGCCTCAAGGACGGTCAGATCGAGGATCCGCGTGTCTGCCATTTCAAAGCGACCAGTATCGTATGCGAGCCTGGACAGGCAGCATCGACCTGTCTGACAACGCTGCAGGCAAAGGTTGCCGACAAAATCTATGCGCCGGTACGTGATCCCAAGACGCACACGCTCATCTATCCGGGCATGCCCCCGGGGAGTGAGTTGGCCTGGGGGCCAATTGTGTCGCAGCCATGGATGGTCGGCATCGATACGTTTGCTGTTCTGCTCAACAATCCGAAGTGGGATTTCCGCACGCTCAACCTCTCAAAGGACGTAGCAGATGCCGAAAATAACGATCCCGGCCTTGTGGCGACCAACCCAAATCTTTCGGCCTTCAAGGCGCATGGCGGAAAGCTCATCCAGTACCACGGCTGGGCGGATCCCTTTATCCCCACCGAGAACAGCATCAACTACTATGAGAGTGTGGTCTCCCATCAGGGTGGCTTGGCGCAAACGCGTGACTTCTATCGACTCTTCCTGGTGCCGGGTATGGGACATTGTTTCGGTGCGTATCAGATCGATTGGATCTCGGCGTTGGAGCAGTGGGTCGAGCGCGGACACGCGCCGGGTATGGTCCTCGCCAGGCGAATGCCGCCGCTGAATATGATGTCGATATCCTCGGGTACTCCGCCCAAGCTCCCGGATTTGGGCGCGCGCCCGATTTGCGCCTATCCGGATGTGGCCCGCTACAAGGGGCACGGTTCTGGAAACAGCCCGAGCGATTTTGTCTGTCATGTCGAAAAGCGTGGAGCACGCCCGGGTGACAGCTTATGACCAGCTTCAGGCCGCAGAGCGTAGTCACAATAACGCTAGCCGGGATTTGATATGCCCGTCGATCCGGAATTCGAACCCATCCTGGCCATGATGACGCAGAGACCGGATGCTTCCGACCTCTCGATCGAAGCCCGCCGCAACATGCCAATGGCGCCGAAATCCTCGGTATCGGTCGCCAGTGTCGAAAACCTTGTTATCGAACAAGCGGAATTTCCGATCGAGGTCAGGCTTTATAAGGCAACCAGGGCGCCCGCGTCGCCCGTCATAGTTTTCTATCATGGCGGAGGGTTCGTATTTGGTGATCTCGATACCCATGACGATCTGTGCCGGCGCCTCTGCAATGGCACTGGGTGCGCGGTTCTCGCTGTGCACTACCGACGCGCGCCCGAGCACAAGTTCCCGGCGGCCCCGGAGGATGCGCTGACAGCGTTGCGCTGGACCCATGACAATGCGCATGGGCTGGATGTCGACGCGGCGCGGATAGTTGTGGCCGGCGATAGCGCAGGCGCGAATCTCGCCGCCGCAACCGCCCTACGGTGCCGAGACGAGGGCGGCCCCGCGTTAAGAGGGCAAGTGCTGTTTTGTCCTGTTGTCGAATTCTACCGTGAAGACCGTCCGTCTTTCCGCCGAAATGCCGATGGGCCGCTCTTGACCAAGGACAGCATCGCCTTCTGTACGGCCCAATATCTGCGCGGTCGAGACGACGCCGATCACCCATATGCCGCGCCAATCTGCGCGGGCTCGCTGCGAGGTCTGCCACCCGCGCTCGTCATCACCGCAGAATTCGATCCGCTATGCGACGAGGGTGAAGCTTATGCCACACGGATGGCGGAAGAGGGCGTTCAAGTACAGGTCACGCGCTATGACGGAGCCATTCACGACTTCATGGCGATGCCGGGAACCCGCCTCGGCGAACGGGCTCTGCAAGAGACGTTTGCCTGGGTACATAGAAGGATCGGGTAATCCCCGACGCGAGCTCTTAATGAAAAAATGAAATGACTTCTTGATAGCGCGACTTCAGGATTCCGAAGTCTCTCCGAAAATCGCGCGGTGAACGGCCAGCTCGTTCGGAGAAAAACCGCGAAAAATAGGCTGGATCTTCAAAACTCAGCGCGAGGCCAACTTCTGCCACACCCATATTTGTATAAAGCAGGAGACGTTTTGCTTCGATCATAAGACGATCGTGTATGATCTGTTGCGGGGAGTTTCCGGTAACGTTCGTGCAGGCGACACGGAGGTGTGAATATGCGCGGAACATTGACCCCACCCCTGAAACCGTCCAGCACGTTGATATCACTATTAAACCTTGGAACGAGGTGGGGTCATGCTTCGCGCGAAACGTGACCCCAACCAAGAAGTGGATTCACCGGTACAATCAATGAGATGTCCGCCTTTCCGGCGGGGTCACGCTTGGAAGCGATTTCACAGGCGTAGCGCAGCGGAGCGCGCGCCAGTGCTGCCCGCGCCCCCCGAAGGCCTCAAAAATGAGGTGGCCGCCCTCAAGCAACAGTTCGTACATCGCTTAGCGAAAACTATCTCGAAAGCGTCTCGGCCAAATGCCTTGTTTCCCGGGCGCCAATATCCCCCTTGGGTCAAGCACGTCTTTGATCGCCTCGTTGGTTCGCCGCAATATGTGATTGTTGTAGTCGAAGGTCGCCGCAACCCTGTCCATTTCGTCGAGATGCGTACGATATTCGCAAAATCCGGCTTTTGCAGCGTCGCCGATGAGTGCCGACATAAGTGCGGGCACACTGGCCGCCATTGAGGCATCGTCGCGGTCATAGAGTATCTCATTGATATTCAATACTGAGCGACCACCGACGCCGAACGCTCCATAGTAGTCGATGCCGAATTCGGCATATCTCTGCGCCGCGCGCCGGTACTGCTCGGCAGCGAGCCTACCATCAGCCGGCAATATCGGCGAGAAACCTATATGCCCGCCACGCCCGCCGAGCCAGCTGATCATCTCCATGTCGCGTGTGCTTGGGATTCCCGCAGCTTGGCATCGTTCAATCGGCTCGCCTTGACGCCAAGTGACAAATTCAAGTGGTTTCGGGAATTTGTCTCGGAGTGCGCGGGTGATGATGTCGGCCTTGGCTTTGACCAGCTCTTCATGACCATAGAGATTGATCTGCGCATTCCACCAGCCGATGTTCAGCTCTTTACGGATCCGGGCGCCAATTTTACCTGGCAGAGGCCCCGTGCCTTCGTACCACCGGCTCCTTTGGGCGAAATAGGAGGCAATGCCGACATAGCTGATCCAGGCGACATCTGTATCGAGCACGCCGCGCAGCCGCAGGGGCTGCAGCATTTCGATACCCTCAGCGAGATCGTGTTCGTCGGGGAGCGACAAGTTCAGAGTCATGGTCGCCTCCGGCGCCGCCATCAGCCATAGCCCGAGCTTCGTGATCACGCCGAAATTCGATTGGCAGAAGAACTGGTCCCAGCTCGGTCCATAGGCGTTGTGCGTGAGGTGCCATGTTCGGCTATTTGCCATTGCGCCTGCGCCTGTCCTCATCAATGAGGCATCGGGCAGAATGACTTCGAGGCCACAGATTGCCGCGGCATGATCACCATAGGGTTGCGGCCCCATTCCTCGTTCCAGCGCGTTGCCGGCAACGCTGCCCCACGCATTTCCGGGCACCGACATCCATAAAGGCATGCCCATCGCTTTCAACCGGTCATAAAGGTCGAAGAAGCTGACCCCCGGTTCGACAACGCAGTAGCCGCGTTCGGTGTCGATCTCGATGATCCGATTGAGCCTCGAAAGGTCTAGTACGATTATATCCTTCAGTCTTGGGGCCGAGCCGCCATAGCCCAGGTTCTTGCCGCGCGAAATTGGCCACAGCGGCGTGCCGGTCCTGTTTGCGAGCTGGACCAGGGATCGCACTTCTTCCGCATTGGCGGGTGCAACGGCTCCGGCGGGGCGATGGGTTGCCGGATCAAAGGCGAATTGATCGCAGTAGGTATCCCGATCCAGCGAAGAGTCGAAGACATTGTGTGATCCGATCAGGCGCTGTGCCTGCGCGATGAATTCCGAAAGCGCGCGCTTGTCGGTTTTGTACTCCATGGCGAACCCTCCCTGCGGTGGACCTTCGGTCCGTCCGACCTTGCCTGCACGTTGATCGATCAAGTGCATCCGCGCGACGTGCCGGCCGGTGGAAATCGCCAGGCCCGGGCGCGACTGTCCCGTTGACAATATTGATAACGAACGTTATATAATATCGCAAATATGCGGCATATATGGCGGAAAGCCCGCTGTACACAGTCACATACGTTAGAAAGTCCGCGTAGACGGACTTCATAAGAGAGGGAGCGGAAGCACAGCCATTCATTCGATTGTGCGACTTGGATCGCCTTCGCCACGCTCGGCACCCGGTGTCAGCGCTGCGTGGCCGACCTTGATCGTTCTGTTGATGGCTTGTGCGAGCTGCCGACCTGGACGCTGCAGGCCGATCCGGTGTGCCGCGCGCTTGAAAAGTATCAAAGGGGAGCAAACCATGCCGCTACAAAAAAATCTTCAGACATTGGCCTGTTGCACAGCGATCGGCGTCGCGCTCGCAGCGTTCTCGTCCACTGCTGTGTATGCAGCGGGCATGGCGAGCACTCAGGCCGGAAATGCGCCCGCAAGCGCCGCGTCCCGGTCCGGTGACGCAATCGAAGAGGTCGTTGTGACCGCCCAGTTCCGCCGTCAGGACCTTCAGAATACGCCGCTGGCGATTACGGCCATGACCGCGTCGACATTGGCGGCGCGCGGGCAGACAAGTGTGGCCCAGCTCGGAAACTTCACACCCAACGTCAACCTGTCGCGGTCGTCATCCCTGTACGGCAATGGCTTGTCCGCCTTCATCCGCGGCATTGGTCAGAACAACACGAGCTTCGCCTTTGAGCCTGGTGTCGGAATCTATGTGGACGACGTCTATTATGGCACGACCTTTGGCGCGGACTTCGATCTGACGGACCTTGAGCGCGTCGAAGTGCTCCGCGGCCCGCAGGGCACCCTGGCCGGCAAGAACTCGATCGGTGGCGCGATCAAGCTGTTCACGCAGAAGCCAGATTCCCAAGGTGGCGGCTTTGTCGAAGCGACCTATGGCTCCTATAATCGCATCGATACCCGCGCGAGCGCGGACTTCACGATCGCAGACGGTCTCTACGCGCGGATTTCCGCTGTTTCGAAGACCGCCGATGGTTATCTCGACCGGCTTGATTATGGTTGCGCGCACCCCGGCTCGGGTCTGGCATCCATGACCCATGGCAATGGCTGCAAGCTCGGTACGGAAGGAGGTGTCGATGTCAAGTCCGTGCGTGCCGCACTGCGCTACGCGCCGGACAACTCGCCGCTCGAGATCAACGTCAGCGCCGATTATACAAAGGACAATTCGGAGGTTCCGGCCACCAAGCTGATCTATGCCAACAATCCGGCCATCCGCAGCTATGTTGCAGGCAATCCACTGGCGGGTATTCCCTTCGATAGCCGCTTCCTCACCGCACCGAAAAGCTATTCCTCGTACGCAACCTATGGCACCGGCGGCAACTACACGGCTCTCGGCTTTCTGCCGACCCAGGTCGCGCCGGGCAGTTTCAGTGCGAGCCCGGTCAATTCGGCACAGTCCTATGGCTTTGCAGGTACGATCGACTACCGCATCGGCGATAATCTTAGTCTGAAGTCGATCACGGCCTATCGTGAAGCCAGTGGCGACGTCGCAACCGATGTCGACGGTTCACCGCTCGCGATCCTTCTCGAGACTCAGCATCTCAGCCACAAGCAAGTGACGCAGGAGCTGCGGCTGAATGGCAGTTTCGGCTCACTGGTGGACTATACGGTGGGTGGTTACTACTACCATGCAGATGACCTCCTGAAGGGCCACATGCAGATTCCGACGGCCCTGTTCGATTTTCTTTCGAACGATCCGGTTACCAACGACAGCAAGTCTGTCTTCGCCCATGTCGAAGTGCATCCGATCAAGAACCTCGATCTCATCGGCGGCATCCGTTACACCCATGATGAGAAGGTCTATACATTCGGCCGCAGAAATGTGGACGGAACGCTGCCTTCGGGCATTCCGCTCACGACCAACTTCCTGGTGGCCGGGCTCGATGGACTTTCCGGCACATACAAGGGCGAGCGGATCGACTATCGCCTCGGCGTGAGCTACCGCTGGAACGAAGATCTGATGACCTACGCCCAGGTCTCGACGGGCTACAAGGGCGGCGGCGTGAATCCGACGCCATATGTGCCGGATCAGGTGGTTCCCTTCGGTCCCGAAAAGCTCACGACCTATGAAGTCGGCGTCAAGAGTGACTTCTTCGATCGCCGACTGCAGATCAATGCGGCTGGCTTCTACAATCTATATAATGACATTCAGATGACCTTCTATTTTTGTCCCTTCAGCGCAAGCACGACCTGCGCGCTGCAGGCCAATGCCGGCAATGCCCATGTGAAGGGGCTGGAACTCGAGGCGACCGCGCACCCGATCGACGGTCTGACGCTCACAGGTTCGGTTGGCTATCTCGATTTCCAATATACCAAGGTCAACCCGTTGGCTGGAGTTTCGCTTGGAATGGTCGCGCCGTTTAACAGCCGCTGGCAGGCATCGGGGAGCGTTGCCTATGCGATCGATCTCGGCGATAGGGGCGCGCTGACGCCGCGCGTGGATGTGTCGTATCTGTCGAGCTTCTACAACAACGCGATTAACAATTCGTACAATCGCGTTGCGGGCCGCTTCCTCACCGATCTTCGCGTGACCTACGAGATGCCGGATGGAAAGTGGTCGCTTTCCGCCGCAGTCAAAAATGTGTTCAACAAATTCTACTACAACAGCGTGAACGAAAATGTGGTAACTACGGCGTTGTGACCGGCGATGTTCAGGCCTGCGCGAGTGGATGATAACGCTTCGCCGCAAATTCTAAAGGCGAGCCGCATTATCCGGTTATGAAATTGCGCCATCGTGCCGTCACGATGGCGCAATTCACGACACGAGCGTGAGCGCCTGTCGGTCAAAGGGGTGCATCGGCATGTCCAGCGGAAACAGTCATATGCGTGGTAACGAGTGAATGACCGGGGTCGACGTCTCCGCCCTATTTTCTCCGTTCGCCGTAAACGGGCTCTCGCTGCGCAATCGCTTCATCATGCCGGGCATGCAGCGGGGGTGGTGCAGGGACGGTGCGCCTCTGCCGCAGCTGGCCGAATACTATCGGCGCCGCGCGGAAGGTGGGGCGTCTCTGATCATCACCGAATTGACCGCCGTCGATCATCCGGCGGCATGGGGACAGTTTGCGGCGGCCCGTCTCAATGAGGATACGCTACCAGGATGGGCGGCATGTGTGTCTGCCGTGCGCGAGGCCGGAAGCCATCTGCTCATTCAGCTCTGGCATGAAGGTGCGGTCCGTCCCGAGGTGAGAGACGGGGTACGGTTTGAGGTCCGCAGCGTCAGCCCGTCAGGAATTGCGAAGGCAGGCCATACCAACGGGGTGATCGCCAGCGCGGAAGACCTTGCAGATATAAAGGATGCCTTTGTTCGAGGCGCTCTGGCAGCCCGCTCGATCGGTGCCTCCGGCGTGGAGATCCACGGCGCACACGGATATCTGCTGGATCAGTTCCTCTGGGCGGTTACGAACCGTCGGCAGGACGGTTATGGCGGCGACGATATCCGCGATCGGGTACGCTACCCGGCAGAAATCGTGCGCGCGGTGCGCGACGCCTGCGGCGCGGATTTCCTCATATCGTTTCGCTTTTCGCAATGGAAGGAAGCCGACTACCAGGCCAAGATCGTCCACTCAGCCGATGAGCTTGCGCAAATGTTGGCGGCCCTTCGCGCGGCGGGGGTCGATATGTTCCATGTCTCGACGAGGCGCTTCTGGGAGCCGGAATGGTCGGGGTCGTCGCGCAATCTTGCGGGGTGGACGAAGGCGTTGACGGATGCTGCCGTCGTCACGGTGGGAAGCGTCGGGCTCAACATCGATATTATGGACAACCTGACCGGCCAGGAAGCCGAACTGCGAGTTGAAACGGGTTTGCGCGAACTTCTTGATCGTTTCTCCCGCAATGAGTTTGACCTTGTCGCGGTCGGCCGCAGTCTGATCGCTGAACCGGATGGGTGGCGAAGATTGAGCAGGGTCGTTATGACGAGGTTCGCGGCTTTCGCCGGATTATCTCGGGGAATTGCTGTAGTTCCGTCCGGGGTATTGGTGCAGCCTGATGGAGCATTCCCACGGGGAGAGAGCGATGCGATGGCTTTTTGTAGTCAGCAAGATCCTGTTCGGGGCCTGGTTTTTCGTCTCCGGCATCGAATTCTTTTTGCCGCTCAACCTTCAGCCGCTCGGTCACACGCCGCTTGCGCGCGAATTTACGCTGGCGCTCATCCATAGTGGCCTGTTCGCCTGGGTGAAGGTTACGGAGATGAGTGGTTGGGGCGCTTGTTCTGATCAATCGTGGTGTGCTTCCGGCCGCGCTGGCGGCACTTCCGTTGACGGTTGTAATCGTCTATTGGAATCTCGTGTTGGAGCATGGGGCGATTGAGTTGGCGTTTGGCCTGGCCACACCACTTTTGAACTTTATTCTGCTGGTACCGTTCAGGGATCGGCTGCTCTCGTTGCTTGTCTGGAAAGCCGAGCCGTTTCCGGTCAAGTGAGAAGCCCGTTATGTTTTCAGCCTTGATATTTTTGGGAGCAGGATATGGCTGATGCGTATGATCTGATGGTGATTGGTGGCGGCTCCGCCGGTTGCGCAATGGCGGGACGGCTGGCCGAAGATGGGCGTTATCGCGTTCTGCTGATCGAGGCCGGAAACACCGACCGGCATATGCGATCGCGGGTGCCGGCACTGACAAGCGCGCTGGTGCAGAACCCGGATTTCGACTGGTGCTACAAGACCGAACCCGATTCCTCCATCGGAGGGCGCGCGGAGAGGTGGCCGGGCGGCAAGCAGTTGGGGGGCGGCAGTGCCCTCAACGGCATGATGTACATCCGTGGTCACAAATGGGATTACGATTACTGGGCCGAACTCGGTGCCGATGGTTGGGATTATGCATCCGTGCTGCCCTATTTCCGGCGGGTGGAAGACAATGAACGTGGTGCAGATGCCTGGCGCGGAGTGGGCGGGCCTGTCTCTGTGTCGGAAGGGCGTGCGCGATATCCGGTGACCGATTCCTGGATCGATGCGGTCATAGCCGCGGGCTGCGCGCGCTCCTCCGATCTCAACGGCGAAAAGGCCGAGGGCGTCGATTATGTGCAGGTGTCGCAGCGCAGGGGGCTGCGCTGTTCGTCGGCCGAAGCCTATATCCACAATGCGTCCTATGGTGACCGGCTCGATGTGGTGCTTCAGGCGCAGGTTCTCAAGATCCTGACCGAAGGCAAGCGCGCGATCGGTGTCGCCTATACGCAGGATGGGCAGGAGCGGCGCGCAACTGCGCGCGCCGGCGTCGTGCTCAGCGCCGGCTCGATGAATTCGCCGCGCCTTTTGATGCTCTCGGGTATCGGTCCTGCGCAGCATCTGGCCGAGAAGGGCGTCGAGATTGTGCACGATCTGCCGGGCGTGGGGCGCAATCTTCAGGATCATGTCGGCACGCATCTCGTCAATGATGTCAATGTCTCGACGCTCAACAGCGATGCGCGCGGGTTTGCAGCGGCGCTGCAGCTTGCGCGCTTTGCGCTGACGCGGCGCGGAATCATGACGACGGCGATCGCTCATGCACAGGCCTTTGTCTGCGGGAGGCCCGGTCTGGCTGCACCGAATTTGCAGCTGGGCTTCGCGGCCTTCGCCTTTGATCTGGACGAGCAGGGCCGGCTGGTGTTGCGCAAGACGCCGACAGTCTCGACGCTGATCGGCCTCATGCGCCCCAGCCATCGCGGGCGGATCACCTTGCGCTCGAACGATTCCCTGGCGCCGCCGGTGATCGAACGCCGGTTGCTTGGCAGCGACGATGATGTCGAACAGATTGTCGAAGGCATCGCGATCGCGCGACGCATTATGGAACAGTCCGCCATCGCCAAATATGTCACCGGTGAGGTGCGGCCGGGCGTGGTGCTGGAAACGCCCGAGCAGCTTCGCGACTATGTGCGCATGGCGTCGATCACGCTCTATCACCCGGTCGGTACCTGCAAGATCGGCAAGGATGAGATGGCCGTGCTCGATCCCGACCTGCGCGTGCGTGGCATGGAGGGATTGTGGGTGGCCGATGCCTCGGTCATGCCTTCGCTGCCGGCCGGCAACACCAATGCAACGGCGATCATGATCGGTGACAAGGGCGCCGAACATGTGTTGCGCGTGATCGGTGGCAATGAGGCTGCGCGCGCGGCCTGATTGACGCTCGATCGGGGAGGTTGCGGGGCGGCCCCTTGAAAGATAACGATCGTATAGTATGTCTCTCGCACAAACAGGGAGAAGCGCATATGGCCACCATCCTTCCCGAAGGCGTCCGCATCGCTCATTCGCAATCGCTTTTCATCGGCGGCGAGTGGGTGGCGCCCAAAGCCGGCGGCACGATCGAAATCGTCTCACCGCACACAGAGCAGGTTTCGGCCGTCGTCGCCGAAGCGCGCGAGGCGGATATGGATGCGGCCGTGGCCGCGGCGCGCGAAGCCTTCGAATCCGGGCCGTGGCCGCGCATGTCCGTTGCCGAGCGCGGCAAGGTGTTGCGCAAGCTCACCGAGATCCTGCGCGAACGGCAGACGGAGCTGAAGCCGCCTTTACCGCAGAGATCGGTGCGCTCTGCACCTCTCGCCCTATGCCGCGTCCGTCGGCAGCGAGACCTTTGCCTCTTATGCTGATATCGGCGACAGCTTTGCCTGGGAGACCCGCGCGCCCAGCGCCCGGTCCCGAACCACACGGCCTATGTCGTGCGCGAGCCCGTCGGTGTGGTGGCGGCGATTGCGCCCTGGAACATGCCGCATTCGATCATGGCGCAGAAGGTGGCGCCGGCGCTGATTTCCGGATGCACTGTGATCATGAAGCCCTCGCCGGAAACCCCGCTGGAGGCCTATATCGTCGCCGAAGCGGCGGAGAAGGCGGATTGCCCAAGGGCGTGCTCAACCTCGTGCCCTCGCATCGTGACCCCGCCGATCATCTCGTACGCCATCCGGGCGTCGACAAGATCAGCTTCACCGGCTCGACCGTGGCCGGCAAGCGCATCGCCTCGGTCGCAGGCGAGCGCATTGCGCGCGTCACCTTGGAACTGGGCGGCAAGTCGCCAGCCATTATCATGGATGATTTCCCCACCGAAGCGGCCGGCCAAATCCTTGGCCGCACGATCACTGCGCTGTCGGGGCAAGTTTGCGCCATGTTGAGCCGCGCCATCGTGCCGGAGAAACGTACAACGAGATCGTCGAGGCTACGGCCGCGGTGATGAAGTCCGTCAAGGTCGGCTCGCCACTCGATCCGGCCTCGAAATGGGCCCGATTGCCATGAAGCGCCAGCTTCAGCGCATCGAAGGCTATGTGGAAAAGGGTGTCGCCGAAGGGGCACGCCTTGTCGTGGGCGGCCGGCGCCCGGCGCATATGAATACAGGCTATTATTACGAGCCGACGCTCTTCGCCGATGTTGATAACAAGATGACCATCGCGCAGGAAGAAATTTCGGCCCGGTGCTGGCGATGATTCCGGCGAAGGATCTTGACCACGCCATTGCGATCGCCAACGACACGTCTTACGGCCTGAACTCTGCCGTCTTTTCGGGTGATCCGAAGGCGGTCTCTCAGGTCGGCCGCAAGCTGCGCGCGGGTAATGTCGGCCACAATGGCATGAAGGCCGATTTCAGCTTGCCGTTCGGCGGCTTCAAGCAATCCGGCGTGGGCCGCGAAGGCGGCGCGGAAGGGCTGATGCCGTATGTCGAAACCAAAGTCATGCTGATCGAGAGACCCCGACGGCCGCGCAATAGTCGCGCAAGGCCGACAGGAAGAGCGCCTGCGCGGGCTCCCGCACAGGCGCTTTTTCAGTACCGGGAAGGTTCAGCCGTCAGCTGCCTTTGGTACGAGCCGCGGCAAGCTTTTCCGCCGAAACCCACGTGCCGTGCACCTGCGGGCGCAGCTGCATCGGGATCTGCACCTTCGCCACAGCCCCCTTGGCGATGTCGCCGGCCTCGACGATCCACAACTCGTTGCGATTTGTGTCCTTCGCCGGTCTTTCGGTCGACGACAAACATCAGCCAGCCTTCATGTTCGGGATCGTTCGACGGGACGTGGGCCGGCTCGTTGATCGCCATCTCGGGGTCCATGCCCAGCATGTTGAGCCGGCCGTTGCCTGACTCGATCCGAACTGGGCGTTGAACGCGTACCAACCGGCCCGCCGGACATCGGCGGCCCGCCTTGCGGGTTCATGCTTAGATACCAGGCGGCACGATAGGGCCTGCCCTGGTCCTCGTCGCGAGGCGCGGCAGGTCGCCCGGAGGGCCGAGCGGGCGCGGCGCGATGGTGTCGCCCGGCTTGCCCATGTCGATGGTCCAGCGAGTCAGCCAGCGCCGTTCCCATTCGGTGCGCTGCATCCCACCCGCCTCGCGCATGAAGCTGAAGGCGTTGGTTTCGGACAGGCAGGCGTCGAAGTGGATCCTGTCGCCATCGTCGAAGCCGTTGGTCATGTGAAAGGCGGATACGCCCTTCGGGCCCTTGAACCAGCGCATCTCGGAAACCTTGCCGTAGCGGGGCATCACCCCCACCCAGCTCTCCTGATCCTGCTGGTGCGCCCAGTGCGCGCCCCCCTTCTTCAGACGTTCCAGGTCGCGGATGGTCGGGAAGATCGGGAAGATCGCGTATTTCTCGGTGATCACGAAATCATGGATCGTCGAGCAATAGGGCTGCTGGAACCACTGTTCCGAAATCAGATTGCCGTCCTTGTCCGCGATGCAATAGGCGACGTCGAGGGTGCCAGCCACCGGCTTCGTAGCCAAGAAGAACATCTCGCCGGTGTCCGGATCGATGCGCGGATGCGCGGTCAGGTCAGCGAATTCAGCGTGCCGTCGTAGGCCCAGTAGCCGACGGTTTCGAGCGTATGCGGGATTGATCTCTAGGGGTGGCCGTCTTCCTTGGTCATGAACAGCCGCCCGGCATGCCACACCGGCGTGGTGTTGGACACGGTGCGGTCCACGCTCGCGACGCTGGGATCGTCGGTGAACGGATTGCGGTAATGGCCGAACAGCGCGTTGCGTGCCTTCCGCTCGGTCGCGTAGCGGTGGTGCTCACGTACCTGATGTCGTGGTCGACCGCGCCGATGTCGAAGCGGAACGCGGACCATCCCGTCGGCATTCAGAGCGATGTCGTCATCGAACATCGGTGCATGCGCGTTGTCGGGCACCGCGCGGAAGAACGCGCCGTCGACCTCTGCGGGGATGTCGCCTTCCACTTGGAGGTTCTGAACGGAGGACTCGATCCGGACCGGCGCGTTGAGCCCGGTGAAATGCACAGTGCGCGGAAAGACGGTCATGGCGCGTTCTCCCGATCCTTGTTTGTATTGGCGAAATTCGCTAAGGGGATTGTAACGAACGATATAATACTCTGCAAGCTCGCCAACCGGGCCGGGCAGGGACGGGAATTGGGGAGGAAGGCCATGGATCGCGCCGCCTATGATCGCTATGTCGAGCATTTCAACGCCCGCGACTACGACGCGGTGCTGTCCCACTTTGCCGAGCGATTCGAGTTGGTCTTCGCCGGTCATGTGTTCCGCACGCCCGACGAGGTGCGTCGGCTCTATGGGTTCCTGCACGACCATGTCGCCAAATCCGTGACCGTGAAATCCTTCATATCGAACGAAACTATGGTGGCACTGGAGGCCGATGTCCGCCTCGAAGCCAAGTGCGACATGACGGCGGAGGCCCTGGCTGCTGAAGGGCTGGAAGGGCTGGTGACGATGCGGAAGGGCGATGTCGCCGTGATCCCTCAGTTCATCCACTATCATTTGGAAAACGGGAAGATCGTACGGGCCCTGTGCGCGGTCTACGAACCGCCGAATGCCTGATGCGGGATTTTGTACCGGGGCTGCCGCCGTGACAAATCCCGCTGCATGGCCGATTATCGGCATGCCTGATTCCGGGCAGCCTAGAGATTTGCATGGTAACGACAAAGAAGAAGACCGGCGAGCGATCGCCCAAGGCTGCGGCCCCGCGCTCGGCAAAGGCCATGGCTCCCCGGGCGCGCGATGGCGATCCGGCGGATATCCTGCACCGCCTGCTGAAGCTCAGCAACCGGCTGATGGCGCCATTTTCGACCCATCTCGAGCATCAGTATAAGATCAGCGTCAACGAATTCCGCCTGTTGATGATGATCGGACGGTTGGGCGTGACGGCAAGCCATGAAGTTGCCGAGAGGACGGGGGTCAACGCCATGAGCGTGAGCCGCGCCGTTGCGTCGCTGAAGCGCCATGGCCGTATCCAGGTGACGACCGATCCCGAGAACCGCCGCCGCAAGGCACTGACCTTGACGCCGGAAGGTGCGCGCCTCTACCGCAAGATGCTGCCAGCGACCGATAAGGTCGCGCGCTACCTGTTCGTGGCCCTCCGGCCCGACGAGATCATGGCATTCGATCACTATGTCACCACGCTGACCGAGGCGCTCGAAGCGCGCGACGAGGAGGGCCGTTCGCTCTTCCTTGAACGCACCCGGCCCGATCCGGATACCGCACCGGACGCCGGCTGAGGCTCAGGCCGCCAGCCTTGACCGCCCTCCATTAATAACGAATGATACTAAAGGCGGTCGCGACGAACCGCATTGAGGGGAGGCGGCCATGGAGCCACATGCTGCGGCGGAGCGGCGCAATCTCAATCTGGTCCTGGCGATGTTCGATGCGGTGCTGAAGCCGCTCGATGCCAGTGCGGTCGATCACTTTATTGCGCCGGACTACATCCAGCACAGCGCGCTGGCCGAGCCCGGACGCGAGGGTCTGAAAACGTTCCTACGCCGGGCAAGGCAGCAAACGCCGGACGCCGTGCACGATATCAAGCGGAGCTTCGGCGACGGCGATCATGTGATCATCCATTATCATGTGCGCCGTTGGCCGGACGATCCTGGCTTGGCAGTGATCGATATTTTCCGTGTGGCAGACGGCATAATTTTCAGCATTGGGACGTGCTGCAGCCGGTGGAACGCGGTGGACCCAATCCGAATTCCATTTTCTGACAGGGAGCGTCGTTGCGGTTCGAAAACAAGGTGGCGCTGGTCATCGGCGGCAATAGCGGCATCGGCCTCGCCGTTGCCGAAGACTTTGGCGAGTGGGGGCGCAATGGTGTTCATCACCGGCCGCGATCCAAAACCCTGGCCGACGCCGAAGCGAAAATCCCCGGCGCAAAAGCCCTGCGCGCCGACATTGCCGATGTGGACAGCCTCCGGGCCAGTCGTGGAAGCGATCCGCGCGGCGCACGGCAGGCTTGATGTATTGCTGGTCAATGCCGGTGTGGGTGGCTTCTCGCCGGTGCGCGAGGTGATGCCCGAATTCTGGGATCAGGTGCATAACGTCAATCTGCGTGGTGCCTTCTTCGCTGTGCAGGCAGCCCTGCCGCTGATGGGCCGCGGCGACTACTACATCGTGATGACGGGATCCATCGGTGGCGTGCTCGGTCTTCCGGGCAATCTTGTCTATGCCGCGTCGAAGGCGGGGCTCAGGGCGGTGGCGCGCAATCTCGCCGCCGAGCTGGTGGGCGAGGGCATTCGCGTCAATCTCACCGTTCACCAGTCCCGGCCCGACGGAGACGCCGATTATCAACCGCAATATCGGAATGGATGCGGTCGCCGTCGATGCGTTGCGCCAGCAGATGATTCAGGCGGTCCCGATGAAGCGCATGGGCGAGGCCGAAGAGGTCGCCCGCGCGGCGCTGTTCCTTGCCTCCGACGAGGCGAGTTTCATTACCGGCATCGACATGTATGTTGATGGCGGCTGTGTGGAGTTGTGACGATGAGCGAGATTTTTTCGACAATGGACAATCCGCGGCTGGAATTCGCGATGGAAATCCGGCTGGCTTTTCCCACCGTGCAGATGATCACGAACACGCCGATGGGCGGCAATCGCGGCGCGGTCTATGTGACCGAAGGGACCTTCGAAGGCCCGCGCCTGCGCGCAAGGCGGTGCCCGGATCGGGCGGCGATTATGCCTATTTCCGCCCCGACGATGTGGCCGTGTTCGATGCGCGGTACATGCTGGAAGAGGAGGACGGCACGCTAATCCTGCTCAACAACAAGGGCTTCCTCTGGGGCCGCAAGCCCGACACGATGCAGAAGCTGCGCGACTGGGCCTTCAATGATGGCCCGCCAGTGGCTCACGAAGAATACTATCTGCGCGGAAATCCACCTTCGAGACCAGCATCGGCAAGCATGACTGGCTGACCAAGCATGTCTTCGTCGGCGTCGGCGGCGGCGGCCGGAAGGCAACCGCTTGCGCTATTACGCATTGGTGTAGGGGGGAACCGATGTTCACCGCTGCCGATTACGGCCGCTATCTCGTCGCCTTCAATGCACGCGACTACGACACGCTAGAGAGCTTCTTCACGGATGACTTCGTGTTGGAGAATGGCGGCTTCGTCGTGCGCGGAAAACAGGCGTTGCGGGACTTCTACGCTTTCGTCCACGACTGCGTGAAGGAAACCGTCAAGCTCATCTATTTCTTTCCGGGCGAGACGGCCTTTGCCACCAATGTCCTCATCAACTTCACCGGGCTCAAGGACATGACGCCCGAGATGTTAAGAGAGAGGGGGCTCAAGGGATGACGCCGGTGCCGAAAGGCGCGTCCGTCGATATCGAGTTCAACATCGTCTACGAGTTGAACGCGCAGGGCCTCATCCACCACATCAAGGGCGCGGTCTATATCCCGGCGCCATGACGGGCTAGTTCTGCCCGGTGGTGAACGGGTTCGCCCTCGCGCGCGTTTGTCATGCCGCGGTGGCTGGCCTTTCGCGGCGGGTTGCTCTAACGATCGTTACCAGCTGGAACGATCGTTACCAGCTGGAATTGAAATGAGGATCACGATGCGCGATGCCGCGCCGACACAAGCGGGCGAGCTGTCTTATCTGAAGCTGGGGCTTGCGCTCGGCCTGTTGTCGGCGCTCGGTCCGTTTTCGATCGATCTCTATCTGCCGGCCTTCCCCCATATCGCCCGTGATCTGGCGGCCTCGCCGGGTGATGTGCAGCGCACGCTCTCGGTGTTTTTCCTGGCGTTGGCCTTTGCGCAGATACCCGTCGGCGCGCTGGGCGACCGGTATGGGCGCAAAATGCCGCTCTATCTGGGCCTCGGCCTTTATGTTGTCGCCTCGCTCGCCTGCGCAGGCATGAATTCGATCGGCGCGCTGATCGTCCTGCGTTTTGTACAGGGCTTCGGCGTCTGCGCTGGCACGGCGGTGTCGCGCGCCATGATCCGCGATCTCAAGACGGGCCATGAAGCCGCGCGGCTGATGGCGGCGAGCTTCCTTGTGATCGGCATCTCGCCCATCGTTGCGCCGCTGTTCGGCAGCTTCCTTTTAACAGTCGTAAGTTGGCGGGGCCTGTTCATCGTCTTGGCCGCGTTCGGCCTGGCGGGGCTTGTTGTCTCCTGCTGCTGCCCGAATCCTTGCCGCCGGAGCGACGCCGGGCGCGCGGCACCTCGATGTGGCCGGCCTATGCCTCCTTGCTCAAGGATTGGCGCTTCTCGCCGCCGCCACGGTGGCAGGCCTGGCGACCACCATTCCCTTCGCCTATGTCACGGCGGCGCCCTTTGTTTTCACGGGCATCTTCCATCTGACACCCACGACTTACAGTGCGCTCCTGGCGCTTAATGCAGTCTGCTCGATCGGCACCACGCAGTTTTCGCCCGTTCTGATGCGGCAATGGGGACCGCGGCGTCTGCTGTTGCGGGTGAGTTTGGTCGGCACGGTGCTGATCGCCGCGGCGATCACCGTTGCGGTGGGCGGGGCGAACCTCATCGCCTTCCAGATCTTCTCCATGCTGCTATTCGTCTCGCCGGCCTGTTGCTGACGCCGGCGGCGATTTCCGCGCTGGATGCCAGCGCCCATGCGGCAGGATCTGCTGCGGGGCTCCTTGGCGCGCTGCAGCTTGCCATCACGGCCGCAGCCAGCGGTATTGTCTCGCTGTTTTCAGCCTTTTCGCTGGCGCCATTGCTGACGGTTCTGGGCGGCGCGCTGGCGCTGGCCTCGCTGCTCAGTTTCGAGCGCCGGCCGCGAGCCGAGGTTGACACGGCGCGGACCGGTTGAGAGTATAACGTTCGTTACTATAAGCCCGACGCGGTACGGGCACGCTGTTCGGCCATGATGGCGGCGACGGGGAGGGCAAACGATGGACCCGGCAGGCAAGGTGGCTGTGGTAAGTGGAGGCGCGTCCGGCCTGGGCGCAGCAACGGCCGCAGCAATGGCCGAAGCGGGTGCCACGGTCGTGGTTCTGGACCGCGCCGAACCGTCCTCCGTTAAGGGCGTGTCTGGCAGGCTTGCGATGTCACCGATGCCGAGGGCACTGCCCGCGCCATTGAGACCGTGATCGATCGCTTCAAGCACATCCATATCTGCGTGAATTGTGCGGGCATCGGGGCATCGGACCATCGCGACACCCGATGGCCCGCAGGATCTGGACGACTTAAGCGCGTGATCGATGTCAACCTGATCGGCACAGTCAATCTCACGCGTCTGGCCGCCCACCGGATGATCTCCAATGTCCCGAATGGTCCCGATAATGAGCGCGGGGTCATCATCAATACCTGTTCGATGCCTGCTTCGAAGGCCAGCAGGGGATGGGCGCCTATACCGCGTCCAAGGCAGCGGTCGCGGGGCTGACGCTGGTGTGGGCGCGCGACCTGTCGGCCCATCGCATCCGGTCAATGTCGTCGCGCCGGGCTTCTTCGGACGCCCATGAGCGATGGCCGCCCGAACTTCGTCGAGGAGTTACTCGAAACTTGAATTTCCCAAGCGCGCCGGGCGGCCCGAAGAGTTCGCAGATGTCGCGGAATTCATCATCCGCAATCCGCTGATCAATGGCGAAGTGGTCCGGCTGGATGCCGGGACGCGTCCGCCGGCCCGAACCCTGGACGGCACCCTGCCGGCAAATACGAAGGCAATCCATGGCGGACATTTCCTCCCCCCCGGCCTCACCTGGCGGGATGAAGGCGCAGAAGGCGTTCGAGGCCGCGGTCGGCGCCGAGAACGTGTTTTTCACCGCTCTCGACCGGGACACCTATGAGGACAAGTTCGCGATCGACCACGCACCATATTCCGCTGGGCGGGATCGCGCCCTCCGGTGCCGAAGAGGTGCAGGCCATCGTAAGCATCGCCGCCGAGAACAAGGTGCCGCTGTGGCCGATCAGCCGCGGCAAGAATTTCGGCTACGGCGGGGCGGCGCCGGAGCTCTCGGGCTCGGTCGTCCTCGACATGTCGCGCATGAAGCGCATCGAGCTCGATCTGGAAAACGGCACGGTGCTGCTCGAACCGGCGTCGGTTTCTACGATCTCTACGATTACCTCACCGCCAACAACATTCCCCTCTGGTTGTCGGTGCCGGGCAACAGTTGGGGGTCGGTCGCGGGCAATGCACTCGATCGCGGCGTCGGCTACACGCCCTATGGCGAGAACACGTCCAAGATCTGCGGCATGGAAGTGGTGCTGGCCGATGGCGACATCGTGCGCACGGGCATGGGCGCGGCCAAAGGCACGCCCAGCTGGCAGCTCTATCGCTACGGCTTCGGCCCGGCCTGGGACCAGCTCTTCGTGCAGTCCAATTTCGGCATCGTCACCAAGGTGGGCATGTGGTTGATGCCGGAGCCGGAATCGGTGGTCGGCATGGATGTCGAATTCGACAAGCCGGAAGATATCGAATCGCTCATTGATGCGCTCGGGCCGCTGCGCCGCGAGGGCCTGTTGCAGCAGAACCCAACCATCGGCAACTGGCTGCGCGCGGCCGCCGTGCTGACGAAGCGGACGGATTGGACCGACAAGCCCGGCGCACTCTCCGACGACGTGATTGATGCGATCCGCAAGAAATTCCATGTCGGCTGGTGGGGCGTGGGCCTCAGGCTTTATGGACGCGAGAGCGTGACCAGGGCGTCCTATGCGATCCTCGAAAAGGCGATGAAGGATCTGAAGCCCATGAGCTTCAAGCCGGCGGCGTGGAAGCGCGGCGAGCCGATCCCGCCCTCGCCATGGCAGGGCGTCCCCATCACCTTCCCGATGGAGAACACTGGCTGGTATGGCGGGCGCGGCGGCCATATCGGCTTCTCGCCCGTGCTGCCGCAATCGGGCAAGCTGGCGCTCGAGCAGTTCCATCGCACCTATGCGCGCTACAAGGAATTCGGCATGGATTATCAGGCCAGTTTCGCCTTTGGCGAGCGCCACCTGATCAATGTGAATGCGATGATTCTGAACAAGGACGATCCGAAGTTCATGGCCAAGGTCGACCCGTTCCTGCGTACGCTGATCGCCGATGCGCGCAAGCAGGGCTATTGCGAATACCGTACCCATCTCGATTACATGGACACGGTGGCCGCGACCTATGACTTCAACAACCACGCGCTGCTGCGCCTGAACGAGCGCGTGAAGAACGCCCTCGATCCGCATGGTATCATCGCGCCAGGCAAGAGTGGCATTTGGCCTGCCGTTTACAAGAAGGAGCGCAGCCTATGAGCCGTCGTTCTGCCATTCTGCCGGCGCTGGCGTTGCTGCCGCTTCTGGCCGTTTCCGTCGCGGCCAAGCCGAGCCATCTCATTCATGCCAACCTCACCACGCCAGACCTCAACGGCAAGGCGCTGTTCACGGAGAAATGCGTGATGTGTCACGGTCCTATGGGAATGGGCACGGGCTTGATCGCCCGCCGTACCAAGCCGGCATTGCTGACCAAGCGCACTGACCTGACAGTGGGCTTCGTCGATACAGTCCGCGCGCAGCGGCATCGGTAACATGCCGGCGCTGACGCGCGGCGAGGTCAGCGATCCCCAGCTCAAGGCCATTGCCGAGTATCTGTCGAAAGGCCCCTATCCCAAGGTGTCGACGAAATCGAAACCCACGACGAATTCGGAGGCGAAGTGATGGGCTCGCTGTCGCCTCTGCCGCGCCGCGGTTTTCTGGGCCTTGCTCTCGGCGTCTCTGGCGGTTTGCTCACCGGTGGCGGCTCAGCTATGGCCGCGCTGGGGGGCGAGCGCGGCGCGCTGGTCTATGACGCGCGCATACCGGCCGCAGACCGCTTTGCGCAATCGGTGCGCGGCAATTACGCGTCCATTCATGCGCTTGAGGGTGATCGTGTGCGTTTCGCCCGCGCGCTGATAGCGAAGCCCCGGCACACGCTCTCCGGGCTCACGCGCTACCCCGATTTTGTGTTGCTCGCGGGCACGGCGGCGGAGGTGGGCTACCGCCTGATCGCCGAGTCCAGGCATGCCACCAAAGGCGGCGTTTTCATCGCCTGGACGATGCGGCTTCGCAGAGCGGCAGGGCCCGTCCTTGGCTGATGAATGCGACATCATCGTTGTCGGTGGTGGTTCGGCCGGCTGCGCCATGGCCACGCGGCTGGCCGAGGGCGGGCTCGATGTCGTGCTGGTCGAAGCCGGCCGCTCGGATCGCGACATCCGTCTGCTGGTGCCGGCGCTGACCATCGCCGTCGTCAACAAGCCGGATTACGATTGGTGCATCCCGGCGGAACCCGATGCGAGCGTCGGTGGTCGCCCCGGCGTCTGGGCGGCAGGCCGTGTGCTTGGTGGCGGCAGCGCCATCAATGGCATGATCTATGTGCGTGGCCATGCGCATGATTACGATCGCTGGGTTGGGCTCGGCGCGACGGGCTGGTCGGCGGCCGAGGTCGCGCCCTATTTCAAGCGCATGGAAACCAACAGCCGCGGCGGTGACGCGGTGCGCGGCGATAGCGGCCCGATCGGCGTCACCGACAATCGCGTCGAATACCCCATTATCGACCGCTTCATCGAAGCGGCGGTGGAATATGGACTCAACGCAACCCCGATCACAATGGCGCGCAAGCGGGTGAGGGCGTCGATGTCGCCCAGGCCAGCCTTCGCGGCGGTCTCCGATGCAGTGCGGCGCGCGGCTATCTGCGCAGCGGCGCCGGGCGCAAGCCGCGCCTGATGACGCAAACCGTCGTGCATCGCCTCGTGATGGAAGGGCGGCGGGCAGTCGGCATCCTCTGCGAGACGGGCGGGAAGATGCGCGAATTGCGTGCGCGCCATGGTGTCGTGGTGAGCGCCGGCACGATGAACACGCCCAAGCTCCTGATGCTCTCCGGCATCGGCCCTGCCGCAGCCCTTGCGCAGCACGGCATAGCCTGCATCGCTGATCTGCCCGGCGTCGGCAGAAATCTGCAGGAGCACGTCGGCACGCATATCGTGGTCAAAGTCGATCAGCCGACCATCAGCAGCGACACGCGCGGTCTGGGTGCGCTCCGGCATGGACTCGATTTTGTCTTCCGCCGCCATGGTGCGATCACCAGCTCGATGTGCCATGCGCAATCCTTCGTGCGCACGCGCGCGCAGGAGCCGGTTCCGGATGTGCAGGTGTCCTTCACGGCCTTCGCCTTCGATTTCAAGGACGGCCATGCGGTGTTGCATAGCGAGCCGACCGTCAGCTTGACCGTGTGCGTTGCCCGCCCCGGCGCACGCGGCCATGTCGCGCTCCGCTCTGCCGATCCGCGCGACAATCCCATCGTGAAGCATGAATTGCTGGGCGATCCGGCGGATCTCGACCGCCTGGTGCGTGGGCTGGAGATCGGCCGCGAAATCCTGTCCCAACGGCCCTTTGCGCGCCATATGGTCGAAGAGCTGCGTCCCGGCCCGGCTGTGACCGGCGAGGCGCTCAAGGATTATGCGCGCCTGGCCGCCATCCCGCTCTATCATCCGGTCGGCACCTGCCGCATGGGCACGGATGACGAGGCCGTGGTCTCGCCCGATCTCGCGGTGCATGGCCTCGAGGGGCTATGGGTGGCCGACGCCTCGGTGATGCCGACGCTCCCGATCGGCAACACCAATGCCACCGCCATCATGATCGGCGATAAGGGCTCCGATCACGTTCTCAAGGCCCTGTGATGATCAGCGCTTGATCTTCAATGAGTTCCGGCCGCTTGCGCGGCACCCATTGCCCGCGGCCCGGGAAGTTCTTGAGCACCTCGCCATCCCACAGTCGCACGGTGCGGCGGCGGAAGCGCCATTTGCCGTCGTCACATTTCACGGCGTGGTCGTCGTACCAGCCGGTGAAACGCAGGAGATAGGGCGGCTCGCCCTCGCATTCGGTGACGAAGGCGAAGGCGCGCATCTTCACCGTGCCGTCATCCTGCGGCTGGAAGTCGATTTGCGTTACGTGATGTTGGCGCCCGGGAAAGCCGGGCGCATTGCGATAATGCTCGGCGATGGCACGAATGCCGTCATGGCCTTCCCAGATATCCGGGTCTTCGAACACTTCTTCAACCATTCTGGCGTCTTCGGTGAAGCAGGCGACGAGACCTTCTACGTCGCCCGTATCGAGCGCCCAGCTATAGGCGGAAATTAGATCCTGCAGGGCCAGGCGGTCTTCGATGCTAAGTGCGGTCAACGCGCAATTCCTCCCGAATGTCGTTGCGGAAATAGTAACAGGTGTTATTCTTTCGGGCAATCGATGGGTGCGTAAGAGGGCCCGCAAAGGCCTCCGACAGGAGCAGGGGTGGAGACGTTCGACTACATTGTTGTCGGTGCCGGGTCGGCGGGCTGCGTGGTTGCGGCGCGGCTGAGCGAAGATGCGCGCACATCGGTGCTGTTGCTCGAAGCCGGCGGCCGGGACGATCACATCACCTTGAAGATGCCGGTCGGATTTTTGAAGGCGGTGGTCAATCCGCGCTTCAACTGGCCCTATATGACCGAGCCCGAACCGCATCTGAACGGACGGCAATTGTGGCTGCCGCGTGGACGCGTGCTGGGCGGCTCATCCTCGCTCAACGGCATGTTCTATATGCGCGGTCATCCGCGCGATTACGACCAGTGGCGCCAGATGGGGGCGGCCGGTTGGGGCTATGCCGATGTGCTGCCCTATTTCAAGCGCATGGAGACAAGCTGGCGCGGCGAGGGAAAATATCACGGCGGCTCCGGCCCCATCGAGGTCAATCCCATCACCGCGCCCTATCTGTTGCATGACGAGCTGATGCAGACGGCCAGGGCCGCGGGCTTCAGCAACAGCGAGGATCTGGCCGGCGACAATCCCGAAGGCTTTGCCCGCGGCGAGGCGACCATCGACAAGCACGGCCGCCGCGTCAGCACCGCCACTGCCTATCTGAAGCCGGCCATGTCGCGGCCCAATCTTGCCGTGCGCATGGGCGCTCTTGTCCATCGCGTGGTGTTCGAAGGCAAAAAGGCGGTCGGTCTCGAGGTGGAGTTCGGCGGCGAGCGCCGCACCGTCGGCTGCAATCGCGAAGTGATCTTGTCGGGTGGGACCTATAACTCGCCGCATCTGCTGATGCTCTCCGGTATCGGCCCGGGTGCGCATCTGGCCGAGCACGGGATTGGCGTCGTGGCGGACCGGCCGGGGGTCGGCCGCAATCTGTCGGAGCATGCCAATCTGTCGATGGAATTCGACGCCCTCAAGCCCGTCACATTCCTCAATCAGCTTCGCTTCGACCGGCTGATGCTGTCCGTGCTGCGCTGGCAGTTCTTCGGCACCGGTCCGATGGCGTCTCAGCTTAACAGCTGCAACGTCGTGATCCGCACGCGGCCCCAGCTCGACCGGCCGGACATCCAGTTCATGGCCAATCCGATCCGCTTTGATGCCAAGATCTGGTTTCCCTATCTGACCGAGCGGCAGAGCCATGTGTTTTGGGCCGGCCTGGTGGCGCTGCATCCGCATAGCAGAGGCTGGGTGAAACTCAAATCCGCCGATCCGCGCGCATTGCCGGCGGTCACACTGAACCTGTTGTCGGACCCCGCCGACCTAGCCACGTTGCGCGCCGGAGTGCGCGCGGCGCGGCGCATTTATCGGACGGAGCCGCAAGACGCTCTCACTGGTGCCGAACGCCTGCCGGGCGCCGCGGTCGAAAGCGATGACGCGCTCGATGCTTTCATCCGCGAGACGGCCAATGTTGCCATGCATCCGGTCGGCACCTGCACCATGGGCGAGAGCACCGAAGCCGTGGTCGATCCGGAGCTGCGCGTGATCGGCATCGAGGGTTTGCGCGTCGTCGACGCTTCGGTGATGCCGACAGTGCCGGGCGGCAACACCAATGCGCCGGTCATCATGATCGGCGAGAAGGCATCCGATATGATCCGCGGATGCAGCCTGCCGCCGGCGGAATTGTAGTTGAAGGGAGAGGAACGCCATGATCATTGTCACGGGTGCATCGGGCGCCTTCGGCCGTGCCGCGGCCGAGCGGCTCATGGAACAGGTCGATCCCAAGGGACTGATTCTCACCACGCGCAACCCGGCCAAGCTGGCAGTGCTGGTCGAACGTGGCGCCAATGTGCGCTTCGCCGATTTTGACGATCCTGAAAGCCTCGTTCCGGCCTTCGAAGGCGGCACGAAGATGCTGCTCATCTCCACCGCGCGCGTTGGCTCCCGGGTCGGACAGCACAAGAATGCTGTCGAAGCCGCCGTGAAGGCCGGCGTCAAGCACATCGCCTACACGTCGTTGCTCGGCGCCGCAGAGCCCGGTAATCCGGCGCTGGTCAAGCGCGATCACCGCGCCACGGAAGAGATCATCCAAAATTCGGGCGCGGCCTGGACCTTCCTGCGCGACAGCCAATATGCCGAAGCTATCGCCGGCGCCATGGTACCAGGCGCGCTCGCCGCTGGCCGTATTCCGGACAACGCCCGTGAAGGCCGCATTGCCTTCGTCTCGCGCGACGATTGCGTCGCCTGCGCGGCCGATGTGCTCGTCCAGCCCGGCCACGAAAACAAGGCCTATGACCTCACCGGTCCCGAACTGATGACCATCGCCGACGCACTGGCCATGGCCGCCGAGATTGCCGGCAAGCCCATCACCGTCGAGCCGACGGATGAAGAGGGCATGTTCAAGCATTTCGATTTGCTCGGTATCCCGCGCGTTGCCACAGACGATGTGCCCGATGGCCCGATTCCGTGGTCGAGCGACGATATGGTCACATTCGGTCAATCGATCCGTGAAGGCTATTTCGACAAGTTGACCACGGCGGTCGAAGACATCACCGGCAGAAGGCCCAAGGGCTTGCGCGAGGTCATGCTCGCCCATCGCCATCTCTGGCCGCGATAGGCAGCTATGTGTCGGCGTGCAATCTTGGCTCAGACGCACATTTTGTGCAGCCGGGGCCAAGTTGCACCGATCAATCTTGTCTGAAGCAGATCGAGCTTGGCGCGGCCATGCATCTGGCGCTTGACGAGCTTGAGCTTGGTGATCTGCTCTTCGGTTTGCCCGTTGGACCAGCATGAAGAAATCGCTGCGTGTACTGCAGGCTTGTCTTTAATGACGCTGTTTGCGAAGGACGCGACGAAGCTAGCCCTTGGCACAGTCGACCCAGGGATCGAGTTCTTTTTCGGCCTTCATTCGCAGCGTAGCGTGGAGGCGCGCATCGATCTCACGCGCTTCCACGAGTTGCGACCCGCCCGCCTCGATTGCCGCAACGATGACGGTCTCGGATTTGGAAAGCGTATCCTGGACGGCCTGCTCGGCGCCTGGCTCGATTTGCTTGCGGTGTTTGCGCTCATCGCCGCCGTGATCGGGCCGATCGCGGGCGGAAAGGTCCTTGGCATGACGTTCCCCGGTCGTGGCGCGCCGATCTGGATGCGCCGTTGGGCGACGCGCTGTCCGTGGGCCGGGCCCGTGCCAGGCGCACTCAATGGCGCGCCCACACCGAAGACACATGCGGTACCCGACTATATTTCCCTGTTCAGCAGTTCTGCGGCCTCCGAAGGCCAGAAGACCAATCTGATCGGCGACATGGTCAAGGCTTCGCGTATCTCCCTGCGATCCGGTCCTATCTGGCGAAGCTGTTCAGACGCGTCGACGACTGGAACAGAATGCAGGCCGCCCTGGTTGAAGCGCCGGAGACTCTGGAAACGGCCGTCCTCGATGACGGCTCGCCGCTCGATGACGATGATGCGCTGTTCATCCACAAAAGGCTCGAAGAACAGTCGTTTCGGATGGCGCTGCGCGAGGGAGAGCTGCTCATTTTGGACAACATCCTGCGAGCGCACGGCCGATCGCCGTTCCACGGCACGAGGAAGATATTTGTGTCCCTGGGCGTGCGACATTGAGCCAGGACCGCGGCGCGAAGGCTGATGTGGCCGGAGCAAGCGCGATCGAGCAGATCGAATGTCCGCCGCTTTCCGGCCTACGCCTCCAGCCGCGCCGGCTCGTAGCGCACTGACGGCTTGCGGCTGATGGATGGCGCCGCCTCGTACACGACTACGAGCAGCGCATCGACGTCTCTCACGCCGTGATCCTCGTCGCCATGGGCGCAAACCTCATCCGCAGAAACGCTCACCCCTGAATTTCAAAGCGGACTCTGACATATGGCAATAAATCGCAATGATAAGGAAATCTTGTCACGAATTCGTACCAGGCGTGCGGATCAAGAAAATATTCATGTTGTCACGGGGTAATTATCACTCATATTGTCAATCAAAAAGATATCAATAAGGATGTGTATACTGTAGAAAATTCTGTTATGTAGGAGGAATATGCTATGAGTCCTCCGGAAATTGCTCAAGATAACTTATCTCTGACTTGGCCTCATTCCGAGCGCTACAAGTGGATGGCAAACTTGCCCCGCTGCGCCTGGGGCTGGGAGCTCTTGCGCCGCAACGCCGACTACAGGGCGGCCTGCCGTGCAGCGGGGGCCACGCAGCAGCCGGTTCCCGATCCCTGGCCGCTGCTCGTGTTCGAGGATCCCGACATCGATGCCCGCCAGGCCAATGTGTTCTGGCGCCGCGAGGCCTGCGCCGAAGTGCTGCCGGTCGTGGCACTGGCCGAGGGCTGCGAAACCGATGCCGGGCAGTTCCTGACCGAGCATCTGACCTGCCGCATTCACGTCCACGCCGATCCGGACCAGGATCGCACGCACATCCTGTTCGCGCAGGATGGCCGCGCCTTGCAGCTCGAAATCGATGGCGCTTCGCGCCTGCCCAAGGCCGTGCTGGTGACGCCGGTCCTGCCGCCGCAGGGCTTGCGCCGGGCACGGCTGCAATCGGTGCGCCGGCTCGTCGATCTGATGAATCACGGCAGTCTCAGGCCAGTGCACTATCCGCGCGAACGGGCCGGAGCTCGGATGGCCCGTGTCGTCCAGGCCTTCGATGGCGCCGAGGCTGGAGCTTTGCATCGCGACATTGCGATCGCGCTGTTCGGGAGCGCCCGCGTCGAACGCGACTGGCATGCCGCGCACAATCCGCTGCGCGATTATGTGCGCCGGGCGATCGCGCGCGGCCGGCTGCTGACGCAGAGCGGCTATCGACAGTTTCTGGCATAGCGCCTCGCCCCTATTGCAGCAGATCGCGATAGCCCACTTCGGTCATCCAGTGGGCGCGCCTGAGATGGCTGGCCAGCGCCTTGGCGGCACGCTCTGGCTCGCTGGCCGCATCGATCCCGAGCACGATCCTGGCCATCTCGTCCGCGCTGGCTCCGGCCGCCTCGGCATCCAAGAGGCGCACATAGACGATAAAGTGCGCTTCGTCATAGGCCGTGACGTGGTCGGACCATGGCACCTCGTCGGCAATGATCGGATGGAGCTCAACCTGGGCCACGGGCGCACTCCGGTGTCTGGGCGTGTCAGATACATACTATAGTGGATAAACCTAAAGTGTGTATTCCGCCGATCTTGCGCACATGGACATGCGCGCCCTGGTTGGACGGAATGTGCGGCGGATCAGGCTGGAAAACGGCCTGACGCAAGAGCAGTTCTCGGACGTTTCCGGCTTCACCCAGCAATATATCAGCGGGCTGGAGCGCGGACAGCGCAATCCCACCATTGTCACACTCTATGAGCTCGCCCAGGCCCTCGGCGTCAGCCACATGGAACTGGTCAAGCCGACACGCGGCGGCAAAGCCGAAATCAAATAAAGTCGGTTCTGCGCCCCGTGCGGGCGTCCGCCCGGTTGCGCTGCGCGCCGCCGGACGCCGGGCTCTTCATGAACCGCGCCCGCAGAAGTGCGGTCACGGCCCTTCGGGCTTCGATCCCTGACGCTTTCAAACGGTCATCGCGCGTCCGTACGTGTCCGTTCGCTGCTGCTCACGGACCTAGCGGACCGCGATGGCTCTGTCTGTCTGGCATTCCCCGGATCGCAAGGCGGGCGGCACTCGCCTTTAGGCCCGCCGCGGCGGCCCGCAACCCTGCGCATTCGCTCCGGGTCCTCCACTTCGTTTCGGCCGTTCCGGTGCGGGCCGCCTCGTGACGGCGGGCCTTCCGGTTCGTGTTCGCCGCCCGCCCCGCTCTCCCGGGGGAATGCGGGCGAGGGAAACCGAGCCGGAGGCAACAGATGCACCAGACCTACCACCATTCGAGACGGCGGACAGGCCCGCGCCCAAGGCGCCGCCAAGCCGTCGCTCTATGACGACATCACCGACCAGATCGTGCGCGAACTCGAAGAGGGCGCCGTGCCCTGGGTCAAGCCGTGGCGTTCCTCGGCGTGGCCTTGGGCCTGCCGCGCAGCGCCGCCTCGCGCCGGGCCTATAGCGCCCACAGGGATCGCGCCTCATCGGTACCTACGACAGCGTCGTTGCCTTTGGGCAGAGCCGGGCGCTCGTCGTCTGGCAGCGCATCGTGATGCCGAACGGCACCTCCATCCAGATCGACAATCTGCCGGCGACCGATGCTGCTGGCTATGCCGGTCTGTCGGACGAGGTGGACTACCACACCTGGACCTTGCTCAAGGGAATTGCCCTGTCGACGCTTCTTGGCGTCGGCACGCAGGTC
>CAWJLC010000006.1:0-925172 GCA_963843675.1 uncultured Pseudomonadota bacterium
CGCGCCGCGCCTATAGCGGCATCAATATCCTGATCCTCTGGGACGCCGTGCATGCGTCAGCGGATTTGCGGCCAGGAATGGCTGACCTTCAAGCAGGCGCTGGCGCTTTGGTGGTCATGTGCGCAAGGGTGAGCGCGGCACCACCATCTGTTACGCCGACAGCTTCGTGCCCCGCGCGGCGCGGGACGGGGCAGGCGAGGGCGATGACGAACTGAGGCGCGTACCGTTCCTGAAGCGCTTCACCGTCTTCAACATCGAGCAATGCGACGGTCTGCCGCCCGAGATCGTGGCCCCGCCCAAGCCCATTGCTACCCACGAGAAACACCGCGCCGCCGAGGCATTGATTGCCGCCACGGGCGCAATCATCCGCATCGGTGGCGGCGAGGCCTTCTATCATCCACGCGAGGATTTCATCCGCCTGCCGCCGGGTGCGGATTTCGTCAGCGCGGCCGATTATTACTGCACCGCGCTGCACGAACTCGGCCATTGGACGGCGCATCCGACGCGCCTCAGTCGCGACCTGACGCAGCGCTTCGGCGATCAGGCCTATGCGCGCGAGGAACTGATTGCCGAACTGACGAGCGCCTTTCTGTGCGCCCATCTCGGCATCGTCCCGCAGGTGCGCCATGCCGGCTATATCGACCATTGGCGGACGATCCTGAAACAGGACAGCCGCGCGATCTTCCATGCCGCCAGTCAGGCCAGCAAGGCCGCCGATTTCCTGCTGGCCTATCAGCAATCCACCGAACAGCCGCCGCTTGCGGTGGCGGCCGAGGCGTCCTGAGACGCCGCCGGGCCCACCGGGCGTGCGCCCGGTGGGCCGGTTCACTCCACCCGAAAGGACCAAGACCATGACCCTGACGCATATCGATTTTGCAGAGGTGAGGGATTCGGCCTGCAATAGGCGCTATCGTGATCCCGCGCCGGACGTCGCCGAGATCCGGCCATCGCGCCGCCGCCCTGCGCCGTGATGGTGGCGGGCGACGAGGCCGAAGCCGCCCAATTGTCGCTGCTCGAAAACACCGTGCGGCGCCGGGAAACGGCGGGCAGGGGCAATCCCGCTTCCGGGGTTTTCCGCGTCATCCGCAGCCTCATCCATCGTCTGTCTGCGCTGCGGTGGGCGGGTGTCGCCCGTCTTGTCGGGCACGCGATGCGGCGGCAGTCAGCTGGAGGTGCGGTCTTAGAAGCTGCCATCTTTGTATCCGTGACACCGAAGCTGGCGCATGCCTCCAGCGTCCGCGGAGCCACATCTCCCTTGGCTCTGGCGTGACCCTGGAGCGGTGCCGTCGCCTTTGCGAAACCATCGCGGACACGGATTTTTCCCCGCGCCTGACGGCGCTCCTCGCGGCTCGCGGTCGCAGGCTCCCGCGCAAAATTCCGTGCCGCTCCGGTCCTGCGCTTCGCTGCGGCCTGACGGGTTCGCAGGCTTTCCGGCCCGCCCCGTTCGGGTCGCCATCGCAAGGGAGAATGGTCTCCCGCGACACTGCAATGGAGGCTTCAATGCCAGCAATCGGTCATGTCACAAAAGCCACGGACGGCAGCTTCAAAGGCCAACTCCGCACGCTGTCCTTCAAGGCACCGATCGAGATCGTGCCCAATGCGGCCAAGAACGGCGACACCCAGCCCGACTATCGGGTCTACAGCCAGGCGGTCGAGATCGGCGGGGGATGGAACCGGCGCGGCAAAACCTCGGGCGAAGACTATATCTCGCTCAGCCTCGCCGATCCCGCCTTCGGGCCGAAGAAGCTCTACGCCAATCTCGGGCGCGCCGCCGGACAGGACGATGAATCCGTCTTCGCGGTAATCTGGAATGCGCTCGACTAGACCCATTTTGGCCCTCGCGCCGTCTTCGGCGCGGGGGCTCCTGTGACAGAGTTGTGATCTCCTCTGGCAAAGATTCAAAGTTGTGCTTTTGCCAGATCATCCGTGTGCGATCCAATGTTCTACTGCGGCTCAAGGGGGCGCATGATGGTTGGCTTCCGTCATCGCGCACCGTAAGTGACGAGGTGTGTGATGGGCAACGGCATGCATGACGACGACCCGTTCTGGAACACGCTCAAGGCCGCCGACTATCTCGGTCTGATGCCCCAGACGCTGCAAAAAATGCGCGTCACCGGCAACGGTCCGCCCTACCGCAAGCATGGCCGCTATGTGCGCTACACCCGCGAAGACCTCGATGCCTGGTCGCAAACGCGCAGCCATGTGACGACCGGTCGCCGCAACAGCGAGCGCACGAACACCGGAGCGGTGGCAGGCTCGAAGCCGGTATGAGCGGCACTTCGTTTGCAAACCCGCGTCGATGGCCGCGATGGGGCCGCACGCGGATGGGCCACACAATCGGCGTCGGTTCGGCGGCACTCGCAGCTCTTGGCATTGCGCTTTGCCTCGCCGATCCGGCCGCACGGCTGATCTACAACGCGACCGCCAGCGCGCCTTTGGGGTTCTATTGGCTGGATCGGGATGCAGCTCCGCAACGCGGCGAATTCGTGCTGGCCTGGGCACCGTCCGCGGCCCGCGCGCTTGCCGCGCGGCGCGGCTATCTGCCGTTCGATGTGCCGTTGGTCAAACGCGTCGCCGCTGTTCGTGGCGAGCGGATTTGCGCGGACGGCCGCACCATCTTCGTGGATGGGCACGCGGTCGCAACCCGCCTGGCAAAGGACCGCGAAGGCCGCGCGCTGCCGCACTGGCAGGGCTGCCGCGTGCTCGGCTCGGGCGATGTGTTTCTGCTCATGGCAGCCGTCCCGGACTCGTTCGACGGGCGGTATTTCGGGGCGATTGCGCGCCAAGCCGTGATCGGCAGGTTGATCCCGCTATGGACCTGGTGACCTTCACCACGCTCTGCGCCTTGCACGGCTCGCCACTGCTGACGCCGTGCCCGGCAACATCGCAACCATCCGCAGTGGCTGCACCGTTACCCGCGCTCAGCCAGGTCGATCTGACGCCCTGGCGCGCGCGAGATCGCGCCGCATCGCAGCGCTTTGCCATTCCCGAGGCCTGGATCGGCGCTGTCATCGCCGCCGAAAGTGGCGGGCATACGATCTGGCATGGCGCGCCCATCGTCTCGTCCGCCGGCGCCATGGGCCTGATGCAGCTGATGCCCAAGACCTATCGCGCCATGCGCGACCGGTACGGTCTCGGCCCCGATCCCTTCGATCCGCAGGACAATATTCTGGCCGGAACCGCCTATCTGCGCAGCCTCTATCAGCGCTATGGCTATCCCGATCTCTTTGCCGCCTATCAGGCCGGGCCCAAGCGTCTGGAAGCCTGGCTGGACCGCCGCAAACCCTTGCCAGCCTCGACACAATTCTATCTCCAGCGTCTCGTCCCGGGCAGCGATCTCGCTTTCAAAACCAGCGACGAGATCCGCGGTTCGAAGGCCGAAACAACATCGCGCCAAGACACCAAATCCCGCCGTCGATCATCCCAATGGCGGACTGTTTTTCATGCGCATAGGCGCGTCGAAATCACCCAAATCAGGGCTCAATGAGTCCCATTCGAAACAGGATTCCGGACGCAATTTCGTGCCGTCCGCGCGCGCTTTGGCGCGCGCCGTGTTCGTTCCGCTCTCCCATCCTCAGCCCTGAAATGGAGGCTTCGATGCGCGACCGATTGGCACATTGGGCGCTCGTTTGGCGGGTTGTGGGCGGTTGGCAAGATAAAAGCCCGCGCCCACAGAGGCGCGTATGTCTCGGTCTGCACATCGAAATTTTGTGGGCGCATGATCGCTGCATGTGTGGCGCGTGTGCCGCGAGATGCGCGGACTTGCGCGTCCATGGCGATCGGCGCGTTGATGACACGATGCCTTGTCGGTGGTGATGACGATGCCTCGCGACAACGAATTCGAACCGGAGCTGGGCCGCATTCGCGCGACGCCGCCGAAAGGCGAGGGGCGCTATCTCGGCTCGGTGCTCAAAGGCGCGGCGAAAGCAGGCGGGCTGGCGCGCCCGAGCCGCTCCGGCTTCACCGGCGCCCGCATCGGCCGCGGCGCCGGGGTGGGGCGGGTGCTGGCCGCGCGCGACAAATACGCCGCGTTTCCGCAGCCGGCGCGTGATCGTCAAGACGCGTGTGATCAAGCTGCAGGGCCGGCTCAATGCCGCCAAGGTGCATCTGCGCTATCTGCAGCGCGACGGCGTCACCCGCGAAGGGCTGCCGGGCGAACTCTATGATGCCGCGCACGATCGCGCCGATGGCCGCGCCTTCCTGGAGCGCAGCGATGGCGACCGGCATCAATTCCGCTTCATCGTCTCGGCCGATGACGGCGCCTGCCTATGACGATCTCAAGGGTATGACGCGGCGGCTGATGGCGCGCATGGAGGCCGATCTCGATACCAGGCTGGATTGGGTCGCGGTCGACCATCACAACACCGGCCATCCGCACACCCACATCCTGCTGCGCGGCAAGGACGAGGCCGGCAAGGATCTCGTTATCGCCCGCGACTATATCCGCCACGGCATGCGCGAGCGTGCCGCCGAGATCGTGACCCTCGATCTGGGGCTCAGGAGCGATCGCGAAATCGAGCAGGGCCTGCGCGCCGAGATCGAGCAGGAGCGCTTCACCAGCCTCGACCGGCGGCTGCTGCGCGAGATGGACGAAGAGCGCGTGGTTCAGTCCGGACGCGATGAGGAGGACGGCTTCCGTCAGGCCTTGCGCGCGGGCCGGCTGCAGAAGCTGCGCCGGCTCGGCCTCGCCGCCGAAATCGCCCCGGGACGCTGGCAGCTTGCCGACGATCTGGAGCCGGTGCTGCGGCGCCTGGGCGAGCGCGGCGACATCATCAAGGCCATCCATGCCGAATTGCAGCGCCAGGGGCGGGGGCAGAGCATCGCGGACGCCGCAATCTACGATTCCGCCGATCCGGACGCGAAGCGGCTCGTCGGCCGTGTGCTGGCGCGCGGTCTCGCCGACGAGGAGCAGGATCGGCATTACCTGGTGCTCGATGGCGTCGATGGGCGCACCCATTATGTCGATATCGGGCGGAGCGAAGAGGCGGTGCCGGAGGGCAGCATTGTGGCCATCGCGCCGAGGCCCGATCGAGCCGCGCGCCGTCGACCGCACCGTGGCCGAGATCGCCGCGGCTCATGGCGGTCGCTACAGCGCGGCGCTGCATCTGGCGCATGATCCGAGCGCCAGCGTGGATTTCGCCGAGACCCATGTGCGCCGGCTCGAGGCGATGCGACGGCAGGGCGGGCTTGGCGGAGCGCGAGCCGGATGGAACCTGGATCGTGGCAGCGGATCATCTGGCGCGGGCCGCACGCTTCGAGCGCCAGCGGGCGCGGAAGAGCCCCGTGATCGTCGAGACGCTGTCGGCGATGCCGCTGGAGCGGCAGGTGACAAGCGATGGGGCGACCTGGCTCGACCGCGAACTGATCGCACGCGCGCCGACGGCTTTGCACGATGCCGGCTTTGGCAAGGAGGTGCGTGCTGCAGTGGCCCGGCGCCAGCAATGGCTGCTCGAACAGGATCTGGCGCGGCAAGAGGGGGAACGCATCATCTATCGGGCGAACCTGCTGGCGCTGCTGCGGCGGCGCGAGCTGACGCGCGTCGCCGGCCAGTTGGCGGACGAGCTTGGGCTGGCTTATCGCGAGGCGGCAAACGGCGAGCGAATCGAAGGCGTCTATCGCCGGCCAATCGATCTGGCGAGCGGACGCTATGCGCTGATTGAGAGAAGCCGGGAGTTTACGTTGGTGCCCTGGCGGCCATTCTTGGAGCAGGCGCGGGGGAGGGTGGTGTCCGGGGCTTCTGCGGGGCGAGCGGGTATCCTGGAGCATCGGGCGGGAGCGCAAGGGCCCGTCGGTCTCATAATCCGTTGATCCGAAAGGGTTGTGTCGGTTGAGTTCGGCCGCCCACCCACATTTACGGCGCCGCACGGCGCCGCTTTGTTTGCGCCGCACGGCGCTATATTGCGGACGAGCCGAACGGCGAGATCGCCAGGGCGCACGCCCCGCTTATTCCGGTTATACTATCTTGATGGCGAAAGAACGTCACTTGCTCCGTACCGCAAGAAAGTCTTTCTTCCGGACGGATGTTTATTTCACCACCAGCTTGGTCACGGCCGATTGTCGTGAAGCTCGACTAGGAGAGCCGGTCGCAGCACGCCAGTAACGTGACGGCATATTGCTCGCCTGCCTGCTTTACCCAGGCTTCATTCACGCCGAATAGCCATCCCAACAAGCCCAGTGCGGTCAGACTGATTACCGCCGAGACCGGCACGGGCAGTCCGGGATAACCCTGCAGAAGCGCCTGAGCCAGATTGGGCGCATGCCAGTTGAGCCGCGCGACCGGAGACAGCAGTGTCAGCAGGCACAAGGCGATCCGGCCTTTTTGAGACCGGCAAGATTCCTGCGAAACCCATAGGTCGTATTTTCCTTGTCGACGAGCGAAAACGCATCGCCCCGACATTGCTCCTTCAGCCACATCACAGCCGCGGCATACTTTTCGTCGGCGCGGGCGAGGTCGCTTTGCTCGTCCGCGGCGGTCGGCAGCGCGCCAACGAGTTTTTGTTTGGCGAGAAATCGGTGATATCGCTTCTTCACGTCGGCCGATAGCGTGCCGTCGCGGTGGCGCAAGACCGCCGTCGTCGGCCATCCACCCCATTTCTTGAGCAATCGTTTCTCCAGCGCTTTGCCCATGGAACGTGCAAGATCTGCCAGGAGGAAAAGAAGGCCACATGCCGCGGCAATGCTCAGGACAATCTCGCCGGTCGAGGCAAGCGCCGGCAGCCATGTCGCAACCAGCGCCAGGGGCGGAAGCAGTGTGATGAGGGCTGGATACAGGCGTGCCTGGTGGTTGTAGGGATCCAACAGTTTACCGATGTCGATCATGCCGTCTCCAGCGTATCAATGGTTTGACAATCTGAGGACCCTGCATGGTCCAAAGCAGCGTCTGCAGCAATTGCACGAAACCCACCCGGCGTATGGATGAGCATCACCGACGGCAGCACGCGGCCCAGCGCCAAGAGCCGCGCCGTGGATTTATCGAGGCCCGAGGCGCCGAAATCGCCAAGGTGGCTATGCCAGGTGCCGACGCAATACAGGCACCCGTTTGTGGCGCGGGTGTAATCGCTCAAGGTGCGGCGCAGTCCCTTCACCCCCAAGACAAACTCCGACCGGCTGCGGCGGCTATCCGCCGGGGCCGGCAAGACATCGACGATGTAGACGTGCGAGCCGCTTCGGAAACGCGGCCTAGCACTACGCCGCCGGTCTCCACCGTGCGCCACCGCCGCACATCGGCTGCTATTTTGTCTCGCGCGCGGGCTGAGACCGAGACCTGCCAACCGGAGCCGTCCTCGGCGACGATGCGGTCATAGTCGGGAATATTGAAATCCTGCCATTGCAGGCCGCGGCCTTCGGCCGTGACTTTGGCCAGCGCAATCCTGCCCGTCTGTGGCAGGCCCTCACGCTGAAAGGCCTGAATTATTTCCGCCATAGGCGCGGCCAGCAGCGACATGCGGGCGTCCGAGGCTGTCATGGTCAGGACCACAGCCATCGCCGACCACGACTCGTTCAGGCTATCCTGCGCCTCGAAGATGCCCTTGCGCGCATCTTTGTCGCTGCGGAACACTTCGTAGGCCTCCGTAATCAATTCGCCGCAATCGGGATTGCGCTTGGGCCCTTCCACCGTGACTAGGCCAAAGCTGGCCTGACCGAACAGGGTTGTCTCAATGACGCGGGGAAGCTCCAGTTGCGGCCGTGCCGTCACAAAGGCCTCGCGCACGACCAGTGACGCGGTCGAATTCACGATCGCCCAGTTTTTCTTGTGCAGCTGGGTGCGCGCCAGCGCCGGGTCGCGCAAGATGTCGACGACGCTGCCGTCGTGACCGGTGGCCTTCTGCCCCAGCGCCTTGATCGTCTTGACCGCCTCGTCCGATTTGCTGCCATAGAATTGCGGGCCGAGCTTGCCCAGAGTGGGAAGGAGCGAATGCCGCGCGGCGTTATGGGGGCTGAGATGGCCGCGGTCGATGACGTGGCTAGGCGCCACTCCGGCGCGGGCCGCATGCACTAGGAGTTTGGATCCCAGGCTGCCGGCGCCCACCATGACGTAGGGCGGCGGTTCGCTCTTGCGGGGCAGTCCGGACAACTCGCGCAGCAGCCCCGGGGCGATAGCGTCGCGGTACCCGACTGGCCGAACCTCCGTCGCATTGCCCGCAGGGAATAGTTCGGGCGCAGAAAATTCCAGCAGGTAAGGATTGAGTTCGATCTCGCTATCGCTGTTAATGAGGTGAAAGGGCCGCCGCGCCGCTAGGATCACCACCAAGGGCACGGGTTCGGCGGTCTGCTGCCCGCTCAGGCACTGTCCAAGCCAGGAGAGCGCATCGCGCAGGCCTTCGGTCACACCCGTAGAGCGCGGCCCTGGCATGCAGGTCCTGCAGCTTGGCAACGGTCTCAGGTAGATATGTATCGGCCACGAATGGCTTTCCGGTGGCGTCACGGCCGGGCCACGCCACAATTGCCAGTCCGTTTTCAAACGAAGACTCGTTGGCGTCACCGTAGGACTTTCCCCTGAAATAGTCGGAGATATTCTTGGCGCTGATCGGAACCTTTTCATTTCCAAGCTGGCCGTAATGGACGAATTTGCAGTTGGATTTGCTGCGGAAGTAATCCAGCCGATAGGCAGCATATCCGCCCTTGTCATTGGACCTGTCGCGCAATGCATCGGAGTCGGCGATCACAAAGTCGGACAAATTATCCCGGCGCACTGGCTCCCAACCTTGTTCCAAATCGATCAGCGTTCCGAGGGCCGCACCGACCAGCCAGGACACCAGCTGATCGACAATCCCGACCAAACCGCGTTGCAGCAGCAACTCGCTGTTGCTGCCCTCATAAATACAGGGGATCGGCCGATCCAGAACCCTGCCGGGAATGACATGGGCGAGGGCACAATTGAAATCCTCCCGTAACAGCGGGATGGGAGCGCTGAACGGATAGTCGGCAAAAAGCAGCAGCGTGAGCGGCTCGACCTTGCGCACACCGTTCGGACTTGGCCGGCGGCCATCCAAGCCTGATACATCTCGATTTGCAGTTCGATATCGACCGGCGTGTAGAACTCGTTGACATCCTGCGACCGGACCGTCACCGACATGATCGCGGGGTGGGCACGCAGAAGACGCAGGGCGCCCCCAATTTGGCTGGAGACGCCCTGCGACGTGGACGGGCTGTCGGACATGATCAGCCGTGCCCAAGCGCCTGATTACCGATTACGCCGGTGCCGGTGATGATGGCCGCGCCAATGGCCTTGGACAGCAGGCGCGGACCCTCCTTCCCGATTTCAAAGGTCAAGGTGGTTGGATTGCTTTCCGGCTCGCCGACACACTTGAAGGAGCCGCCAGCATCGCCTGCGATGGCCTTGTACTCCCGCTTTGCGCGGATGCAGGGCGGATCGACATCGTCATCCTTGATGGCGCGGCTGCTGGCCACGATTACAGCGCCGGGGCGGGTCTGAGAGAGCGCCTTGCGTGCCTTTTCCGACACCTCGGCGTCCTCACCGAATTCGCTCCAACTGTCATAGGACAGTGAATGCCAGGAGCAGTGATGCGGCGCCTGGAGGATGTCGTATTCCAACCAGGTCGGGCGGTTGATATGCTCGTCCCAGAGCCGCTCCCAGATCGCCACCTCTGCGTCGCCGCCCGTCAGGAAGCGGCAGGCATCGGCCTTGCCGCCGGCATACAGGAAAATGCTCAGAATGACGCTGGAATGGTTCTTGGAGCGCAGCGCTTCATCCTCCTCATCGCTTTTGGGATGGGGTGACAGAAGGCGCGCCGTCATTGAATAATCGCCGGAACCGTTAATGCTTGTGAACTGCTCGTTGACCCGCACGAGAATGGCGCCCAGGTCGTCGGTCTTGCCGTCCTCGTCCTCGCCCATGATCAAGATGCGATCACCCTCTGAGACCAGCCCGTAACTGTCGCGGAACTTCTGCACCCGGCGGCGGGCCTCCGTATTGAAGGCCAAGGCGTCGGCGCAAAGCACATGGTTTTTGGAGGCGCGGCGGAACACCATCGGCGACGACCAAATCTCGCGGATGAAGATCTTGTCAGCCGACTTGGACCAGTCGCCGGGCTTGCCCAAGTGAAAATGCTTCTTCAGGCCGCGGCAGTGATCTTCGTCGGGGTGGCTGATGAGCAACGCGTCGACAAACAGGCGGCCGGCGGCATCGCGGGTGAGATAGCCGCGCAATTCTTCGGCAACGTCGGGGGTTTCGTCGTCGGGGTCGTCGGCGGCGGCGCGGATATTCGTGTCGATCAGCAGCTTGCGACCGCTATCGAACACGACCAGGGTCATGTCTCCATTGCCTACGGGAAAAAGACGGATTTTCGGAGAAGTCATTGAACAATATGGCTTATTGCCATCCTCTAACTGGGTTCGCGCCGAAGGACGATTCCTTATCGGCGGCAATCACAGTTCCCAGGCTGAGGTGGCGCTATGCGTCTTCGAACCAATTGAACCTTGACGGCAAATACGTAGGTATCATATGATACCTTATCCGGTCAAGCTTAAGGTTGACGAAGGATAAATCGTCCAGTGGCGGTATCAGATGATATACGGCGGCAATTGGCGCGCTTGGCAAAATCCCGAAAAACCCGCACATCGGTGTTCTCGGCGACGCGTCCTACCCATTGGGAACCTGCAAATGTTCCGAACCCAGAAACCGGGGTGGCCTTCACGCCCGACGGCGCGTGGGAATTCGTTCGGCAACTCATTGTCGCTGGAGTCGAGATCGAGACGATCGATCTCGATAAGCCGCCTGGGCGCATCGGCTATGTCATCAAGACCGCTGGATGGGGCGGCGAGAAAATCTACATCAAGCTCGAATTGGGAAGCGGCAAAGTATTTGGCCGGAGTTTCCATCCGAGCAAAGCACAAGTGAGGTCAGTTATGTCGGATTGGCTGAAATGCACGAGATTGGTGGAGACGCTTGCACACTGTGCGACAGCAAGGCTGCGACCATGAGTATCAAGAAGCAGCAGTTCGCGTATCGAGACGGCGCTAAAGAGGTGTTGCTCGTTGCTGACGTGCCGGTTTGGAGCTGCGGCGCATGTGGTGAGGAATATACCGCAGAGGGCGCGGAAGAAGCTCAGCACAGCGCGGTTTGTCATTATCTAGGGCGGCTGGCTCCGGAAGAGATTGTGGCATTGCGGAAAAGGTTAGGTCTAACCCAGGCTGCCTTGGCCGAGAAAACCGGAATTGGTATTGCATCAATAAAGCGGTGGGAGAACGGCACTGTAATTCAAAACGCGTCGCTAGACGCGCAGCTACGGGCTTTGGACGATCAGAAAAGTCGCGAGGCAGTCCGTCGCACGCCACAGTGGTCGAGGCCCTTCCCTGAAGAGGTTCTTGAGAAAGCCCGCAAATTCAGACTGCGCGTCCCAATGCCTGAAGTAGAGGCGGCAGCCTAATGTACGTCGTCACGTTCTATTCCTACAAAGGCGGTGTCGACGGACGATGGCGCTTGTGAACGTGGCCGTGATGCTCGCCCGTCTTGGGCGACGTGTCCTGGTTGTAGATTTCGATCTAGAGGCGCCTGGCCTTCCGAGCTATGAGATTTTTCACGGCGCCAACTGCGCGCGCGGAGTCGTGGACTACGTGACGTCTTATCGTCTGATGGGCGAGACACCGCTGGTGGCCGATTATATTACTCAGTGCGATATCGGCGGTAATCCGATCTGGTTGATGCCTGCCGGCGATCATTCCAGTAATCGCTACTCCGAGCATCTCCAATCTATCGACTGGCAGGATTCTACGAGCATCAAGAAGGCTATTTGATGTTCGAAGATCTCAGGATGCAGTGGGCGTCGTTCGACGGCAAAGGGTTCGATTATGTTTTGATTGATAGTCGCACGGGACATACAGACGTTGGTGGAATTTGCACGAGGCAACTCCCAGACGCGGTTGTCGTGATGTTCTTACCAAACGAACAAAACATTGCTGGGCTTACTCCAATTATTCGCAACATCCGCGCAGAAAAAAAGGCCCGAAAGAAAGTTATTACCGTCTTATTTTGTCCATCCAATGTTCCTGATCTTGATGATGAAAAAGATATTCTCAGAGAATTTTTTGGCAGATGCCAGCAAGCGTCTGAACTACAATGAGCCAGCTGCAATAATCCGCAGCTATGAGAGTTTGGAACGTTCTCACGCAGACTGCTTTTGCGATTTCGCGGCCAAATTCCCGGCTCAGCAAAGAATATGATCAACTGAAGACCGCAGTGATTTCGAACAATTTCGATGACTACGATGGCGCGATCGCGGCTCTCAAGAAAATGCCCCGGATTCTCGACAAAGCTAGACGTTCCCGCGAAAGTAAGGTGCTGGAAACTGTCCGCGCCAACACTATAGATATTCGCTCGCGACATCCTTCGGATGGTCAAATCGCAGATTTGGCCGCTAAGGTTTTTGACAAAATCGGTGATCAAACTGGCGAGATGGAAGCGCTGACCGCTGCGATCACCGCAGGGCACGATGTGTCGCGCAATTTGTTGTCCCGTGCAGTTCTGCATCTCGTGTCGTCAGATCGCGATCGCGCAAAGCAAGACCTGCTCCAGATTATCACGTCACCAAATGCATCGCTCTTTGAGTTGGTGCCGGCGCTTGAAATTGCACAGCGGATCGAAGGCTTTTGGGCTGAGGCAGTGCAGAAAGTTCTCGATAGGCCCGGCGAGACTTTCTCCAATCTCTACACGCTGTCTGAGTTCATCACATTGCGCAGGGACACGCTTGCGCAGGTTGCAGAGAGGATGGAGCGTTTTGCGGTTTCGAATGAGCTGGATGAGTCGAACGTAAGACCGCAAAGAATAAGCAGATTTTGGGTTTGATCGGATGCGGTGAATTCGATCGGGCGGTTCAGGTGATGGCCCCCACGGGAAAGCCACCGAACGAAGGCGAAGCAATCGACCGTCATTTTAATTTTGCGATGGCTATGTGGGGTCAGTCCCGGAATTTGCCGTCTGACCAATTCGAAAGGCTCGTGCAGCGGTTTTTGGCAGAGAAGCCGCGGGCGACAACCAATTGGCATCAATGCTTGGCGTTGGCCCTTGCCGCGACCGGGCGGGTGGAACAGGCGAAAGAGGAATTGGACCTCGCGGCATCCCTTATCCAACCCGGGAGCATGGAGTTCAGCTGTTGGGCTTATCTAAACCGATCGAGCGACGACATCGCGGAGGACATCCGCAACATGCGAGAGGCGTTACAGTCGAAGGCCCCGATTTCGCCCCAGTTCTTCCAAGACGTTCCCGTTACGTATCGGTAAGATGGCATGCGGCAGAGCGTCTCTTTTGCCGGTCCAGGAACGAAGGAACGAAAATGGCGTTGCGTAGAGGTTGAGGGCATGCGATGACCTCAGCTTAAGCGGTCCTTAACTCGGGGCTAGCTAAGTTGGGGTAATAAAAGGAGAGTTTCCATGGTTCATCATCCTGAGGACGACGAATAATAGCGCCTTCCCGAAACTCTAACCAAAGGGCCGTCCGTCTGGACTGGCCCTTTTTGTTGCGGTGCTACAACCGGGCAGGCCAGAGCTTTGAAGGAACTTCTAGCGGAAATTTCGAAGTTCCCCGCCCCGCGATCGCAGCCATGCTGCTCGATGGACCTATGGATGGCGATGCCTTCGTGACGTGGTGCGAACAGATGCTGGCGCCGGCATTGCGGCCCGGCGATATCGTCGTGATGGATAATCTGCCGGTCCACAAAGTGGTGGGTGCGCAACGGGCCATCGAAGCGGCCGGCGCAAGCCTGCTTTTCCTGCCGCCCTATAGCCCCGACTTCAATCCCATCGAGATGGCGTTCTCAAAGCTCAAGGCCAATGTGCGAAAGGCTGCCGCGCGAACCGTCGAATGTGAATACGCGCGGAACATTGACCCCACCCAGGAAGCGGATTCACCCGTACAATCAATGAGATGCTCGCCTTTCCGGCGAGGCCACGCTTGGAAGTGATTTTACACCATTTCACAGTGTGGGCTACAAAGAAGCGCGCTTAGAGCTCCAATTGGGCTCGCGGAACGCCGCAATTCGAGCGGCGGCTGTAGCGCCGACACTGATTGCTCCGATAACGGCATATAAGTGCTGCCAGACCGAGGACGAAATCATGAGCGTCGAAATCTCCAGCCCGGCACCGTAGCCGGCCATGATCGCTGGAATTACGAATAACGAAAGCACCAGCAGGCGAGTGACGCCAGCGCCGCGCATGGGCAAGCGCCAATTGACACAGCCCGAGCGCCGCGCCACCTGCGAAACATCCGAGCGCAATGCCTGCGAACGGGTCCGCCGCCGAGATGGATGACGATGTATGCTGTCCAGACACCCACGGCAAACGGGAGCGCGTAGACCAGGCAGTTGTAGAACAGCGACGCAAAGCGCTCCGAGCCCGACAACGGTCATGAGTAGCCCGAATGCCATATGCTCGCCTCCGAGTCGAGCTAACAATGTGCGAATGCGGCGATCGGAACTTGACGCATCGTAGTGCACCAACGCACATCAGCAATCTCTAGACTGCAAAAGTCTACGCGCCTAAGACCAACGAAATCCAGCTCGAACGGCGCAGGTTCAAGCATTGTCACAGTGCCCAAATCAAGTTTGGTCAACGAAGATCAAGTTTGGTCAAGTTTAAGGCTGGTTTCCATTTGAGCCATTCGGGCGGATGCTGATTCGCGTAATCGAGTATCCAACGCGAAAGCGCGAACGATGACCCCGACAAGGCTTCTCGTCGGCCAGATCCTGCATTGTGTTTGCGATCGTGATCCTCGGCGTGTGGTTCGCGACGCAATGGACGGCGATGGAACTCGGCTATCAATGGCGTCTCGGCGCGCCGTGGTTCGTCGTTCTGCACCATCCCATCTATTACCCATGGCGCCTGTTCGAATGGTGGTATTCCTACGACGCCTATGCGCCGCTGCTGTTCGATCATGGCGGGCATGATCGCGGCATCGAGCGGCCTTCTGGGTGTGGCGGTCGCGATCGCCGGCTCGCTGTGGCGGGCGCGCCAGACCAAGCTGGTCACGACCTATGGCTCCTCGCGCTGGGCCTTTGTCCGCGAGATCGAGCGGGCAGGGCTGTTTCGGCCGGCCGGCGTGTTCCTGGGCCGTTTGGGCCACGAATATCTCCGCCATGACGGCCCCGAGCATGTCATGGCGTTCGCGCCCACCCGCTCCGGCAAGGGCGTGGGGCTGGTCATCCCGACGTTGCTTGTCGTGGACCGCAGAGCGTCGTCGTTCACGACATCAAGGGCGAGAACTGGCAGCTGACGGCCGGCTGGCGGAACAGGTTCTCCCATTGCCTGCTGTTCAATCCGACCGATGCCCGCTCGGCCCGCTACAATCCGCTGCTCGAGGTCCGCAAGGGCCCGGACGAGGTGCGCGATGTGCAGAACATCGCCGACATTCTGGTCGATCCGGAAGGCGCGCTGGAGCGGCGCTCGCATTGGGAGAAGACCAGCCATTCGCTGCTGGTCGGCGTGATCCTCCACGTCCTCTACGCCGAAGAGGAGAAGACGCTCGCCCGTGTCGCCAGCTTCCTCTCCGATCCGCGCCGCTCCTTCGAGCATACGCTGCGGGCGATGATGGCGACCAACCATCTGGGCACCGACAAGGCAGCCGATCGTCCATCCGGTGGTCGCCTCGGCCGCGCGGGAAGTGCTGAACAAGTCCGAGAACGAGCGCAGCGGCGTGCTGTCGACGGCCATGTCGTTCCTCGGGCTCTATCGCGATCCGACAGTCGCGGCGACGACGGCCGCTTGCGACTGGCGCATTGCCGACCTGGTCGATGCGGCGCGGCCGGTCTCGCTCTATCTGGTCATCCCGCCGTCCGACATCTCGCGCACCAAGCCGCTGGTGCGGCTGGTCCTCAACCAGATCGGCCGGCATCTGACCGAGCGGCTGGAAGGCGATCCCAAGAAGAGCCGCAAGCACCAGCTTCTGATGATGCTGGACGAGTTTCCGGCGCTGGGGCGGCTGGATTTCTTCGAGACGGCCCTGGCCTTCATGGCCGGCTACGGCATCCGCGCCTATCTGATCGCCCAATCCCTCAACCAGATCTCCAAGGCCTATGGCGAGAACAACGCCATCCTCGACAATTGCCATGTCCGCGTTGCCTTCTCGAGCAATGACGAGCGCACGGCCAAGCGGATTTCGGATGCGCTGGGCACGGCGACCGAACTGCGCGCCCAGCGCAATTATGCCGGCCACCGGCTCTCGCCCTGGCTGTCCCATGTCATGGTCTCGCGCCAGGAGACGGCGCGCCCGCTTCTGACGCCCGGCGAGGTCATGCAATTGCCGCCCAAGGACGAGCTGGTCCTCGTCTCGGGGCTGCGCGCCGATCCGGGCCAAGAAGCTGCGCTACTACGAGGATCGGAATTTCACGAGCCGGATCGCTGCCCGCGCCGCAGCTTGGCACCGGCCGCTATGACGACAGGCCGCCGCCGCGGCCGAACGATTGGAGCGGCCAGGTCCGCGGTCTCGATATCCGTCTGCACGACCGAGGCGCAGGACAGCTTGGCGCTGGCCGAGCTGGAGGAGGGTGGTCTGCAGCAGGAGCGCCATCCCGGCCTGCCGGAGGAAGCGAGTGGTCCGCCCGGATGTCTCCCACGAAGACCCGCTTCCCCTGTTCGACGACGACGATCCGGTGGCTGACAGCAAAGCGATGGAGGGCGCGCGCCAGACGATCTCCCGGGCCTACGCCATGAACGAGGGCGACCGCGGCCGCGACGACCTCCTGCCGGAGTTTTGAGGACACGCCATGAAGATCCGCCGCCACCTCTATCTCGACGAGGCCCTGTTCGAGGAGCTGGATCGGCTGTGTTCGCAAGCCGGGCGCCTCGCATTCGGTGATCATCGCCGATGCGCTTCGGGCCTATATCGACAGCCGGGGCGCCGACGCCCTGGACGACAAGCTCAAGGTGCGGCTGGAGCGCTTCGGCGGACAGCTCTCCCGCATCGAGCGCGATGTCGCCATCGTCATGGAGAGCCTGGCGCTCTTCGTCCGCTTCGAGCTGATGGTGACGACGCCCTTGCCGCAGGCCGAACAGGCCGCGGCGCGCGCGCTGGCGCAGGACCGCTTTCAGGAATTCATCGACAGCGTCAGCCGGCGGCTTGCGAACGGCAAGAACTTCCGCGCCGAGCTGCTCGCGCGAGCCGCTGAGGAGAATTCTCATGTCGGGTAGTGCTGCACAGATCGAAGCCCATGGCCGCCGCCGGGCGATGCTGAAAACAGCGATGGGCGCCGGCATTGCGGCGGCGCTCGCCGATCCTGCCGTGATCGAAGTCATGGTCAATCCGGACGGCGCTCTGCGCCTGGACAGGCTGGGGCAGGGACGGAGCGATACCGGAACGCGGCTTGGCGCGGCCGAGGTCGAACGCATCATCCGGCTGGTCGCCTCGCATATCCGGCTCGAGGTCCATGCGGGCAATCCCATCGTCAGCGCCGAACTGCCGGAAAGCGGCGAACGCTTCGAAGGCCTGCTGCCGCCCGTGGCGCCGGCACCGTGCTTTTCGATCCGAAAGCCCGCTGCCCGCATCTACACCCTGGACGACTATGTCGACGACCGGATCCTGCTTGCCCCGCAGGCTGAGCTGTTGAGGCAATCCGTCGGCGAACGTCGCAATATCCTGATCGCCGGCGGCACAAGCTCGGGCAAGACCACGCTCGCCAACGCGCTTGCTGGCCGAGATCGCCAAATCCGACGAGCGGGTCATCATTCTCGAAGACACGCGCGAACTGCAATGCGCGGCGCCCGATTGCGTCAACCTGCGCACCAAGCCCGGTGTCGTCAATCTTGCCGCGCTTGTCCGCTCAACGCTGCGTCTTCGGCCAGATCGCATCATTGTCGGCGAGGTCCGCGGGGCCGAAGCGCTCGACATGCTGAAGGCCTGGAACACGGGCCATCCCGGCGGCATCGCCACCGTCCATGCCAATTCGGCGCGGGCGGCGCTCTATCGGCTCGAACAGCTGATCCAGGAAGCGGTCGTCACCGTGCCGCGCCGGCTGATCGCCGAAGCCATCGACATGATCGTCTTCATCGCGGGCCGCGGCACGGCCCGCCGCATCGAGACGATCGCCAGTGTCGAGAGGATCGGCGCCGATGGCGACTACGTCTTGGCCGAGACCGCCCCACGCAAATTGCAGCTTCTGTGAGGAGACAAGCGATGCGCCTGCGCTTCAGAGTAAGATTGGAGAGGCTCTCGATTGCTGCGGCAACGATCCTGTTGTCCGCGCAGACGGCCTATGCGGCCGGCACCAACATGCCCTGGGAGCAGCCGCTGCAGCAGGTGCTGGATTCGATACAAGGGCCCGTCGCCAAGATCATTGCCGTGCTGATCATCATCGTGACCGGCCTGACCCTGGCCTTCGGCGAGACCGCCGGCGGCTTTCGGCGCCTGATCCAGATCATCTTCGGCATCTCGATCGCCTTTGCCGCGAGTTCCTTCTTCCTGAGCTTCTTCAGCTTCGGCGGCGGAGCGCTGGTCAGATGAGCATCGAAGGCTTCGAGGTGCCGCTGCACCGCTCCCTGACCGAGCCGATCCTTCTGGCCGGTGCGCCGCGGGCGATCGCGATCCTCAACGGCACGATTGCTGCCGCCTTGGGGCTGGGGCTGCAGATGTGGCTGGCGGGGCTTCTTGATCTGGGTGGTCGGCCATTCGATCGCTGTGTTTGCCGCCAAGCGCGATCCCGACTTTGCCCAGGTCGTCACACGGCATCTGCAGACAGAAGGGATGGCTCGCATGCTGAACCTCTCCGAATACCGCGCCCGCTCCGACCGCCTCGTCCGATCATCTGCCTTGGGCGGCGCTGGTGGCGCCGGGCATCGTCCTCAACAAGGATGGCAGCTTCCAGCGCAGCATCGGGTTTCGTGGGCCGGATCTCGAAAGCGCGACCGAGGCCGAACTGGTCGCGACCTGCGCGCGCCTCAACAATCTCCTGCGCCGCTTCGGTTCGGGCTGGGCGCTGTTCTTCGAAGCGGAACGCCGCGAGGCGCCGGGCTATCCGCAATCGAGTTTTCCGGATGGCGGCAAGCTGGCTGGTCGATGACGAGCGGCGTGCGGCCTTCGAAGGCGAGGGCGAGCTTGGGCAGGGGCCGGCAGCGGCACGGGCGCATTTCGAGAACAGCTATTGGCTGACGCTTCTTTATATGCCGCCGGCCGACCAGATCGCGCGGGCCGAGCAGGCCTTCCTGGAGAAGCCGGAAGCTGTCCGAGGCGCGCGACTGGCATCGCGAACTGGATCAGTTCGTCGCCGAGACCGAACGGGCCATCGATCTGCTCACCGGGGTCATGCCGGAGATCCGCCGGCTCGATGACGGCGAGACGCTGACCTATCTGCACGGCACGGTGTCGTCGCACCGCCAGGCTGTGGCGGCGCCGGACACACCGATCTATCTCGACGCGATCCTGGCCGACGAGCCCCTGAGCGGTGGGATCGCGCCCGATGCTCGGCGAGCGGCATCTGCGCACGCTGACCGTGCTCGGCTTTCCGAATGTCACGCGGCCGGGACTCTTCGATGCGCTCAACCATCTCGATTTTCCCTATCGCTGGATGACGCGCTTCATCGCCCTCGACAAGACCGAGGCCACGAAGACGCTGACCCGGCTGCGCCGGCAATGGTTCAACAAGCGCAAATCCATCACCGCACTCTTGCGCGAGGTGCTCTACAACGAGCCGGTCCAGCTTCTCGATTCCGATGCCGACAACAAGGTCGCCGATGCCGATCTGGCGCTGCAGGCGCTGGGCGGCGATCATGTCGCCTTCGGCTATCTGACCGACCAGCGTGACGGTGGCGGACCGCGACCGGCAGACGGTTGAAGAGAAGCTGCGGGCCGTCGAGCGCGCCATCCACGGCGCCGGCTTCACGACCATCCGCGAGAGCGTCAATGCCGTCGAGGCCTGGCTCGGCTCGCTGCCGGGTCATGTCTACGCCAATGTCCGCCAGCCGCTGGTCCACACGCTCAACCTGTCCCATCTGATGCCGCTGTCGTCGGTCTGGGCGGGACCGGCCCGCAATGCCCATCTGGACGGTCCGCCGCTGCTTCTATGCGGAGACCTCCGGCTCGACGCCGTTCCGGTTCTCGACCCATGTCGGCGATGTCGGCCATATGCTGATTGTGGGCCCGACCGGGGCCGGCAAATCGGTGCTGCTGGCGCTGATGGCGCTGCAGTTCCGCCGCTATCCGGACAGCCGCATCACGATCTTCGACAAGGGCAATTCGGCGCGGGCCGCGGTTCTGGCCATGGGCGGCGCCCATTATGCGCTTGGGACCGAAGGCTCGCTCTCCTTCCAGCCCTTGGGCGAGATCGACGATCCGGCCGAGCGCAGCTGGGCGGCCGGATGGGTGGCCAGCCTTCTCGCCCATGAGAAGGTGTCGGTCACGCCCGAGCTCAAGGAGACCTTGTGGTCGGCGCTTTCGAGCCTGGCGTCGGCGCCGGCGGCCGAGCGCACGCTGACCGGCCTGTCGCTGCTCCTGCAATCCAACGCGCTCAAATCGGCGCTGATGCCCTACACCCTGGAAGGCCCGTTCGGGCGCCTTCTCGATGCCGATTACGACGATCTGACCCTCAGGGACGTCCAGTGCTTCGAGACCGAGGCCCTGATGCACGAGGCGGGCGCCGTCATGCCGGTGCTGACCTATCTCTTCCACCGGCTGGAGGAGCGCTTCGACGGTACGCCGGCGCTTCTGATCCTCGACGAGGCCTGGGTCTATCTCGACGATCCGCTCTTTGCCGCACGCATCCGCGAATGGCTCAAGGTGCTGCGCAAGAAGAATGTCGCCGTCGTGTTCGCGACCCAATCCCTGGCCGATATCGCGAACAGCACCATTGCCCCGGCCATCATCGAATCCTGCCCGCAGCGCATCTTCCTGCCGAACGAGCGGGCGATCGAGCCGCAGCAGCGCGAGACCTATGGCCGTTTCGGCCTGAACGAGCGGCAGATCGAGCTCATCGCGCGCGCCGTGCCCAAGCGGCAATATTATCTGCAATCGCGCCAGGGCAACCGGCTGTTCGAACTGGCGCTCGGTCCCATCGCCTTGGCCCTGTGCGGCGCTTCCGACGCGGCGAGCCAATCCCTCATCGATCAGATCCTGGCCGGCCACGGCCCGGCAGGTTTCGCCGAGCGGTTCCTCGCGGCCAGCGGCCTCGATTGGGCTGCGGCGCTTGCTGGGAGATTTCACGGACAGAGGAGATCGCTGCATGACACGGATCATCTCCTCGGCTTCTGCTCGCGACGGCTATCGCGACATCGCTCGTCAGCGGTCCCGGCTCGACGCCCAATGGGCCGTGTTCGATTCGGCCAATTACAGCCAGAACCTGCTCGAAGCGGCCCGCGCGCTGCAGCAGATCAACAATCAAATCCGTCAGCTGCAGAACCAGGCGGCGATGCTTCAGAACATGGGGCGCAATCTCGACCTCGCTCAACAGCTCGCAACTGATCGACCATGGTCACGGCGTTGAGCTCGATCAGCACGCTCATGGATCAGGGGCAGGGGATCGCCTTCAATGTCGATGCCACGACCCGCGCCTTCGCCGGCAGCTTCCCGCAGACCTATCCGGCTACCACGACGAGCGGGACATTGGAGCAGGACGCGCAGCAGCGCTGGCAGGATGCGATGGCCGCCTTCCAGAAGACGCTGCAGGTCCAGGCGCAGGTTGCCCAGAACGTGCAGGCGGACAGCGGCACGCTCTCGCGTCTCGTCAATGCGTCGCAAGGCGCGCAAGGCAATCTGCAGGTGAGCCAGGCCGGCAATCAGCTGCTGGCGCTCTCCACCAAGCAGCAATTGCAGATCCAGAGCCTGATGGCGGCGCAATATCGCGCGACCGCGCTCGAACAGGCCCGCCGCGCCGAAGCCGAAGAGGAAGGCCATGCCGCCTTCGGAACTTTCATCGGAACCAGCAACGCCTATACGCCGCAATGAGGGCGTCCGGTCATGCATGATCTCAATGTCATCGACCAGTTCTTGCAGACCTTCATCCGTTACATCGATAGCGGCTTCGGCTTGTTGAACGGCAATGTCGCGGCGCTGACCTCGATCCTGATCGCGATCGATGTGACCATTGCAGGCCTGTTCTGGGCGATGGACGGCGAAGCCAATATTCTGGGCCGGCTGATCAAGAAGATTCTCTATGTCGGCGCCTTCGCCTTCATCATCAACAATTTCTCGACGCTGGCGACGATCATCTACAATTCGTTCGCCGGGCTCGGGCCTGCAGGCGACCGGCAGCACGATGACGCCGCAGGACCTGTTGCGGCCGGGCAAGCTGGCGGGGACCGGGTTTCACCGCGGCCTGGCCGCTGTTGCAGGAGGCGGGCAATTATCTCGGCTTCACGACCTTCTTCTCGCACTTCGTCACGATCATGGTTCTGCTCATCGCCTGGGTGATCGTGGTCCTGTCCTTCTTCATCCTGGCCGTTCAGCTCTTCATCACCATCCTGGAATTCAAGCTGACGACGCTGGCCGGCTTCGTGCTGGTGCCCTTCGCGCTCTGGAACAAGACGGCGTTCCTCGCCGAACGCGTGCTCGGCAATGTCGTCGCCTCCGGCATCAAACTCATGGTGCTGGCCGTGATCGTCGGCATCGGCACGACCTTCTTCCACGCATTCATCCAGGCCCTGCCGGGGCACGAGCCGAGCCTCAAGGATGCGATGACCTTGGTGCTGGCGTCGCTGTCGCTGTTCGGGCTTGGCATTTTCGGTCCCGGAATCGCGACCGGCCTCGTGGCCGGTGCGCCGCAATTGGGCGCCGGCGCGGTGATCGGCACGGCAGCGGCCCTGGCAGGCGGCACGATGCTGGCCGGTGCCGGTGCCCGTGCCTTGGGCGGCGGCGGGCTCGCCGCCATCCGTGCCGGCAGCGCAGTTGGCTCCGGCGCTTCGACCGCCTACCGGCTCGGCCAGGCGACCTCGGGCGAAACCGGCCTTGCCGGTGTCGGTGCCGGTCTTGGCCGGTGTCGCGCACGCAGCCGGTGGTGCGGCCCGGCAGGGTATGGGCTCGTTCGGCGTCTGCCGGTTCAACGAGCGACGGACGGGCCGGTGCCCAGGCCGCATGGCGTGCAACCGGCGGCACCATGGCGACTCGGAGCCGGAAATCCGGGCTCCGGCTTCGGCGACAGTGCGCCCGCCTGGGCCCGTCAGCTGCATCGCGCGCAGCGGCGGCGCGGCCATGTGCAGATGGCGACGCAGGCCATCAAGGACGGCGACCGGCCGGGCCATGGCATCAGCCCCAGCATTCGTGAGGAAAGCTGATGTTCAGGCGCACCCTCCAGCGCTACGGCCAGACGCCGGAACCGGTGACGCCCTATCAGAAGGCGGCGCAGGTCTGGGACGAGCGCATCGGTTCGGCGCGCGTCCAGGCCAGGAACTGGCGCCTGATGGCGTTCGGCGGCCTGGGGCTCTCCTTTGCGCTGGCGGCCGGCCTCTTGTGGCAGTCGGTGCAGAGCCGGGTCGTGCCTTATGTCGTCGAAGTCGATCGGCTGGGCGGCGTGCGCGCGGTCGGTCCGGCGATCGAGCCTTACAAGCCGAACGACGCCCAGATCGCCTATTTCCTGGCGCGCTTCATCACCGATGTCCGTTCGCTTCCGAGCGATCCCATCGTGGTGCGCAAGGATTGGCTCGAGGCCTATGCCTACACGACCGATCATGCCGCGGCTTTCCTGAGCAATTACGCCCAGCGCAACGATCCCTTCAAAGCCGTCGGCAAGCGCACGGTCTCGGTCGATGTCGCCAGCGTGGTGCGGATTTCGAAAGAATTCGTTCCAGGTCAAATGGAGCGAAGGGACCTATGAGCAGGATGCGCTCGCCAAGACCGAACATTGGACCGCCATCCTGTCCGTCGTGATGCGGCCGCCGTCCAATGCCGATGTGCTGCGCAAGAATCCGCTCGGGCTCTATGTCAACACCATCGATTGGTCACGCGAGCTGAGCCCCGGCGAGAGCGATTGAGGAGAGCGTCATGATGATATGTGCTCGATATGTCCTGGTCCTGCTGGCCACAGGTGCGCTCAGTGCCTGTGCGACCAAGCCGGCGCACAAATGCCTACGATCCGGCCGCGTTCAAGCCGGCGAAGGTTGAGCACGATCCGGCATCCATCGCGCCTCATTGCGGTCACGAAGATGGAACCCGCTCCCATCCGCGAGCGCATCACACCGGCCAGGACAGATCCGACGCCGCCAATCGCGCGGGTCGAGGCGGCGAACAGACATGCGCTTCTGGAGCCGCGGCGCGATCGCTTCATCAATGCGGTCCAGATCTATCCCTTCTCGGCCAATGCGCTCTATCGGCTCTATGCGGCGCCCGAGCAGGTCAGCGACATCGTCCTGCAGACCGGCGAAACCTTGTCGGCGATCTCGGCCGGCGACACGGTGCGCTGGACCGTGGGCGACACGACCAGCGGCAGCGGGCCCAAGCGCGCAAGTGCATGTGCTGGTCAAGCCGTTCGAGGCCGGGCTCAAGACCAACCTTGTGATCTTGACCGACCGACGCACCTATCATCTCGAGCTTCAGAGCACGCCGAATGCCGCGATGGCGGCGGTCTCCTGGACCTATCCGGACGATGAACTCATCGCCCGCAAGAAGGCCCAAGCCGTCGCCCTGAATACCGTCGATACCGGCGTTGCGCTCGACGATCTGCATTTCGGCTATGCGATCAGTGGCGATCATCCGTCCTGGCGGCCGCTGCGCGCCTTCGATGACGGCCACAAGGTCTATATCGAGTTTCCGGCTGGGATCGATCAGGGCGAGGCCCCACCGCTCTTCGTGGTCGGCGCTGACGGCAACAGCGATCTCGTCAATTACCGCATGCGCGCGAAACTACTACGTCGTCGACCGGCTGTTTGCAGCGGCCGAACTGCGCCTCGGCGAAGATAATCAACAGATCGTGCGCATCACCCGGACCGACACAAGCGCGCCGCAGGGACCGCCTCCCTGTTCTGAGAAGAGCCATGGCTGATACGACGCCCAATCCCAACCGCAAGCTCGATCCGGAATCGCTGGTGCTCCGGGCCAAGCCCCGCAGCGTCGTGCGCTTCAAGCGGGGGCTGTTGATCGGCATTGCGGCCGTGGCCTTGATGGCGATTTTCGGCGTGGCCTGGTTCGCCTTGGGCGAGGGCGGGCTCCGCCGTCCGCAGTCCGGCGAAAACGCCTATCACATCGATCACAAGAATACGCCCGACGATCTGGCCTCGCTTCCGGCCAGCTATGACAAGATCAAGCCGCTCGGCCCGCCGCTGCCGGGTGACCTCGGCAAATCCGTAGTCGCCCGCGAAAAGAGCCTGGGCGTTTCGCCGACCGACGCCGATATTCGGCCCAACCCCGAAGACGCCGCGGACAGGGCCGAACGCATGCGTCTTGCCCAACAGGCGCGCAGTGCGCGCGAGGCGGGTGTGTTCTTCCGCATATCGGAGACCAAGGTTCAGGTCGGGCAGGGCACCGAAGCCGGTGATATGGGGCAGGGCACCGACATGGCGGGCGTTCAGACTGCATCTGCTGCCGGCGGATCGCCTCAATCTCGACCCGGCGCGCGATCAGAACGATCAGCAGCGCAAGCTCGATTTTCTTCACAGCAAGACGGAGAAGAGCATCTACAATCCGCATGCGCTGCAGACGCCCGTCTCGCCATACGAGGTGCTGGCGGGCACGATCATCTCGGCCAGTCTCATCACTGGCCTGAATTCCGATCTGCCGGGTCTTGTCACCGCGCAGATCACCGAAAACGTCTACGATAGCGTTACAGGGCGGATTCTCCTGATCCCGCAAGGATCGCGGCTGATCGGCACCTATGACAGCGTCGTTGCATTCGGCCAGAGCCGGGCGCTGGTCGTCTGGCAGCGCATCGTCATGCCGAACGGCACCTCCATCCAGATCGACAATCTGCCGGCGACCGATGCCGCTGGCTATGCCGGTCTGTCGGACGAGGTGGATTACCACACCTGGACCTTGCTCAAGGGCATTGCCCTGTCGACGCTGCTGGGCGTCGGCACGCAGGTCGCCTTCGGCAACGACCAAAGCAATCTGGTCGAGGCTATCCGCCAATCGACCCAGGAAAGCACCAACCAGGCCGGTCAGCAGATGGTCCAGAAGGATCTCGACATCCAGCCGACGATCAAGGTGCGTCCCGGCTGGCCGCTGCGCGTCATCGTCCACAAGGATCTGGTGCTGCAGCCCTACAGAGGATGAACCATGGCCGATCTCAAGCTCCGGCGTCTGCCCGACCGCGTTCCCGTGAAACTGACGATCACGGTAGAGCCCGACCTGCACAAGGCGCTGCAAACCTATGCCGAGCTCTATCGCGACACCTATGGCGAAGCCGAACCGGTCCAGACGCTGATCCCCTACATGCTGCGGGATTTTCTGGAAGGCGATCGAGGCTTCGCGAAGGCATCGAAGGGGCGGCCTGCAAGCCAACACGCGCCGGCTGCATCCACCCGGCCGAAGCGTTCGCAGCAGGGCAACGATGGGGCAGGGCAATCAAGCCAATCCTGAAAGGAGAGCTGTCATGGCCGTGATTGGAAACTTCGAGCCGACGAAGGATGGAGGCTGGACCGGCACGATCCAGACGATGACCATCAATGTGAAGGCGCGCCTCGTGCCCAACGACAACCGGGACAACGATCATGCGCCCGCGTTTCGCATCTTCGCGGGGCGCAGCGAGCTTGGCGCCGCATGGCGGCAGCGCTCCAATGGCGATCCGCCGCGGGACTATCTCAGCATCAAGCTCGATGATCCTGCATTGCCGGAAGGGATCATCGGCGGCGCTTGTTCGAGAGCGAGGATGGCAAAGAGGCGCAACTGGTTTGGAGCCGGCGGTGATCGGACTGAGCCCGGACCAAACAAGTTCTGAGTAGGCTATGCTGGCTATAGCCGCAGGAACTGGAGCGTGCCATGCAGCGTCTGTTGTCGAAGAAAGAGGTCGCAGCCCGCGTTGGGTTTCACCCCGAACATGTCATGCGCATGGCGCGCCAACACCGCTTTCCGCAACCCGTTAAGATGGGGGATTCGTATAGATCCGCCGTCCGCTTTATCGCACAGGAGGTCGACGAATGGATTGCCACGCGCATGGCAGAGCGCGGAGCATCACCGGAAGCAAGCTCGTGGCCGGAGCATCATCGATTGTGAGCTGGTCATCGACAGGCTTTTGAGCGCCAGGCTTATTCCTCTGCTGGATCTGTCGTTTGTAGCGTCACGCTCCGTAGCCACCGTGATCGCTCGACCTTGAATTCATGAAGCCCCAGAAACAGCTGTGGCTGATACGTCAATAGTACGAGCAGATCGTTCACGAAGCGCGGCGCGACGAAGATCCATCCGGTCCAACGCTTTTCTCCCCTGACTTTGTCGAGTGTTCCCAGCCCATAGGGGGCGACGTAAACCGGAATCTGTCTGCCGCGATGTGTGCGATACTGTGGTAGCCTGCGCTCGTCGCGCGCGTGTATGTCCTTCAGCTTGGCATAGATGCGATGGTTCCCTGTATCGACACTGGATATCGTTAGGTCATAAGTGTCGCCTGCCCTCTCGGGCGGATAGGTCGACACACCCATGATTGTGACCTGGCTGGTGAACTCAAATACCGGGGCGTCGTCATCCAGATTCCACGCCAATTGGGGCGCGTAGGCGTCAGAGTTGACGCCCGCCGAGATGGACGCATCGTGGTGCTCGACGCGAATGGCTATATAGGTATGTTCTTCGCCTGGCTTTTTGCGGCGCTTTTGGGTGCGGGGCATAAGCGTACCGCCAGGGCAGTCTATGCCGCGAGCGCCTTGCGGACCGCCTCGGGATTCCGCTGGATCACAAGCAGATAGGCCCGCACGACCGAATCCGGCCTTGTCCGCTTCTGCTCGAGGTCCCGAAGCCGTCCGAGATTGAAGCCATAGCGCAAGGCAAAGGCTTCCTGCGTCAATCCGGTAGACTCCCGGATTGCCTTGACGTCCAGGTCTTCAGGAATGTGAACCTTGTATTCCGACGGATCGGCGTCGCCGCGGGCGTAGGCGAGCGCTTCCTTGGCGCCGGCCATGATGCCGTCGAAAACCGTCTCCTTCTTCCGCTTCGTCATCTTCCTCTCCGTACCGTCCTCGGCCTTCCATAGGTCTCCACGATTTCCTTGGTGACCGCATGCAAGGCATTTCGTTGCTTGCCGTCCAGATCGTCCTGGTCCGCCTTGGAATAGGCGTAGAACAGGAACAGCGGGATCCCGGGCCCGGAAAAGAACGTGATGACCCGATAGCCTCCGCTTTTTCCCTTCCCGCGCCCGGCGACCCGGACCTTCCGGCACCCGCCAGTACGCTTGATCTCGTCACCAGTGTCTGGATTTGCCGCAAGATAGTCGATGAGCTCGGCAACTTCCTTATCTGACATACCTGCCTGCGCGGCAGACCTCTGAAAAGAAGGGGTTTCAACGACCGTCTGCATGCGCCTTTATACGGAATTTCCGTAGTTCTGTCAAGGAGGCTGAAGCCGAATATTGTTTGGGCTTCCAAACCGATGATGGTGATTGATGGCCCTGGCGGCTGAGTGATACGGCTTCGGCGCCACCGATCAATGCGATCCGATCATCGTCCTTGATGGATTTCGTCGAAGAACTGGTAGCAACGACGTTAGGCCGCCTTTGCGTCGATCAGCCAGTCCGGCAGTTCGCGCGCGGTGGAGCGCCCGCGCCGGCTGCAGGTGCCGAGGATCGCACACCCGAAAATCTACCTACTGCAATTGCGTGACCCGATTTGGGCACAAGGCCCGGAATTCCGCCGCTTCCTCGCCCACAATTGACTTCGCGCAAGAGATTCCAGCGACGAGCGCAAACACTGCTCAGCGTGTTACGGCGGCTTTTGCATGCAGCCCGCAGGAGCTTCAATCGGTATGGATCATGCGTGCGCCTTCAGGGGGGCCTTCAGATGAGGCGTATCCGGTCCACCGCGCTGACCATCGGTCTTACCTTTGCGGCCTTGACGCTGCCGGCCAATGCGCAAGTCACACAGACCGATATGCTTGTTGCCGGCCGGGCACTCGGCTTCATCGACAATCTGAAGCACAGCAGCGCCGTGCGTGTGGGCATTGTCTATGACCCGGCCAATGCGCAATCGGCGCAACAGGCCGCCGAACTCAATGCGGCGATGGCCGGCGGCCTGCGCATTGGCGGTATGGACCTCCGGCCGGTGATGGTGCCGCTCGACAAGCTGGGCGGGGCCGGGGTCGAAGCATTCCTCCTGACGGATGGGCTGGGCGCGGCGGCCTCCGCAGTCGCGCGGGTCAGTCACGCACGCAAGATTCCCTGCATCACCTTCGATCTCTCTCAGGTGCGCGATGGCAATTGCGCCATGGGGGTGCGCTCCCGGCCGAGAGTTGAGGTACTCGTCAATCGCGCGGCTGCCGATGCCACCGGCATGGTTTTGGCCGCTGCGTTCCGCATCATGATCACGGAGATCTAGCGCCATGCAACGCAATAGAAGGCTTCTCATCTTCGGCACGGCGATGTTGCTCACAGCCAGCGGCACGGCGCACGCCCAGTCGATGGACTACGGCGCGTTGGAAGGGCTTTTCGGTGAGCCTGTCACGACCTCCGTCACCGGTTCGCCGCAACGCGTCAGCGAAGTTCCGGCCAGCATGACAATCATCACGCAGGACGAAATCCGCCGCTCCGGCGCGCGTGACATCACCGGGGTGCTGCGCCATGTCCCCGGTGTCGATGTGTTGCAATGGACCAACGATCAAGCAGACGTCGCTGTGCGGGGGTACAATCAGGCGTTCTCGTCGCGTCTCCTCGTTCTGGTAAACGGTCGTGAAGTCTATGCCGACTTCTACACCTTTACCCCCTGGAGTACCTTGCCCATCGCGCTTTCCGACATTCGCCAGATCGAGATCGTCAAGGGCCCCAACAGTGCGCTGTTCGGGTTCAACGCAGGTGGCGCGGTCATCAACATCATCACCTATGACCCGCTTCACGACGACATAAACACTGCATCCGTCATGGGTGGAACCCAGTCCCTCGTTCAGGGGGAAGCGGTCACAACGTTCAAGCTGGGAGACGCCGCCGGCCTGCGCATCTCCGTGGGCGCGCGCGGCAATGAGGACTTCTCGACCAGACAACGGCCGGCAGACATTGGCTCGCGCCAGGGCGAACTCGCGCAGGGCGATCGACATTCTTGCCCATGCCAAACTGGCACGCGGCATCGATGCCAGCATCGAGCTGTCTCATAGCGAAATCTACGAACCGGAGATTATCTCGCTCTATTCGGCGTACTACCTCAATTTCCGCGTGACCTCCGTGCAGGCGCGGCTCGCCGCCGACACGGGGATCGGCCTGATAGAGGCGAATGCCTATGGCAACTGGTACAGAGGCGCCGCCCCCTCCCTCAATCCTGCATGGCCGGTCTACCGGGTGAACAGCCCGACCTATGTCTTCGAGCTGCAGGACGTGTTCAAGGTCGGAACCTCACACACCTTCCGCCTCTCGGCCGAATACCGCCGCGCGGACATGGAAACCACGCCACTGGCAGGGGCACATGCGTTCTACAATGTCGTTGCCTTCAGCGGGATGTGGGACTGGGTGATCACCCCCAAACTGTCTCTGACGAATGCCGTGCGGCTGGACCATCTTTCATTCGGCCGCACCGGCCTGATCCCGCCCGGCTATGGCCTGACAAATGCCGATTGGAACCAGCGCAGCCTCGACGAGGTCAGCTTCAACACCGGCTTGGTCTGGCAGCCGGACACCGGCGATGCCTTGCGCGCGACGATCGGCCGGGGCGTCCAGCTTCCCAACCTGCTGAGCATGGGCGGACTGTTCCTCGCGATCCCGCCATATGGGTTTGCCTCTGGAACACCTTTTGTAGACCCAGCCGTCGTCACCAATTACGAACTTGGTTGGGATCACCAACTCTCCGATTGGAACGCCAAGTTCGCAGCACGCGCTTTCTACGAGATCACACGCAATATCTCCGCAAATTCGGCAGGCTCGCTGCCCTCCGCCAATATCATCTTCGCGCCCGTCAATATCGGACGTTCGTCTGCGACGGGGCTGGAACTCGCCTTGACCGGCACGTTCCCGGGTGGCTGGCGCTGGGGGCTGAGTTACACGCCTGAGCTCATCAACGACAATTTCTTGCCCGCCTACAAGGCCGTCACCGTCACCTTCGTCAATTATGAAAAGACGCATCCCGTCCATGTCGTGAAGGCGAATCTGGGCTGGGCCAACGACCGCTGGGAGATCGATGGTTATCTGCGCTACAAGTCCCGCTTCGAGAGCATTCAGGGAAACGGACAGTTTCTGGTGCAGACGATCTTGGTGCCGATTCCAAACTATGCCTCGGTCGACGCCCGGATCGCCTACCGTATCACCGACAATTTTGCGCTGGCACTCTCGGGGCAGAACCTTCTGCAATCCCAGCAGAAGCAAACCTCGGCACCCGAAGTCGAACGCCGCGTCTATGTCACGGCAAGTGTCGATTTCTGATCGTAGCCTGCCACGCAATGGCCTGGGCGAGCCCCATCGAGGCCGCGAGACCGGACCGTCGGACATCAGGCTCGGAGCGGCGCCTTAAGATATGGCCGTGAAACGCCCGGCTTGGTCGGCAACCCGATCAAGGCGGGCGCGAGATGGCTGCTATGGGGCAACTCCCGACATACCCACTGTTGGTTATCCGACCGCGTAGCGCCAAGAGTGGACGCCCCTGAATGAATTGCGGCTTCGGTACCACGGACCAATGCGATCCGCCATTGTCGTTCATGGATTTCGCCAAAGTCCAGATCGCAACGACATTGAGCATTGGCTGCGCCGATCTGCGAGCCTGGCAGTTGGCAAGCTGGACGCCGGCACCGGGCACAGGTGCGGCGACCGCATACCCGAAAATCTACCTACTGCATCTGCGTGATCCGATTGCGGCACAGCGTACGGAATTTCGTCGCTTCCTCTCATTCCATTGACTTCGCGCAAGAGATCGCGGCAGTGAGCGCAAACACTGCTGCGCGTGGCACGGCGGCATAGGCATGCGGCCCGCAGGAGTTCGAACAGTCATGGATCATGCGAGTGCCTTTGCCGGGGCCTCCAGATGAGGCGGGGTTTGTCCGCCGTCCTGACCCTTGGGGTTTCCGTCGGCACGCTGACGATGCCGGCCAATGCGCAAGTCACACAGACCGATATGCTTGTTGCCGGCCGGGCACTCGGCTTCATCGACAATCTGAAGCAGAACAGCGCCGTGCGTGTGGGCATTGTCTATGACCCGGCCAATGCGCAATCGGCGCAACAGGCCGCCGAACTCAATGCGGCGATGGCCGGCGGCCTGCGCATTGGCGGTATGGACCTCCGGCCGGTGATGGTGCCGCTCGACAAGCTGGGCGGGGCCGGGGTCGAAGCATTCCTCCTGACGGATGGGCTGGGCGCGGCGGCCTCCGCAGTCGCGCGGGTCAGTCACGCACGCAAGAGTCCCTGCATCACCTTCGGTCTCTCTCAGGTGCGCGATGGCAATTGCGCCATGGGGGTGCGCTCCCGGCCGAGAGTTGAGGTACTCGGCAATCGTGCGGCCGCCGATGCCACCGGCATGGTTATGGGCGCTGCGTTCCGCATCATGATCACGGAGATCTAGCGCCATGCAACGCAACAGAACGCTTCGATCCGTCTGGCCTGCAAAGCCCCCAACCGGCGGACGTGTGGTGGCCCTCGGCGCTGCCATGCTGCTCACGGCGGGCGGCGGCGCCCAGGCGCACTCGATGGGCCTTGGCGCGCTGGAAAGCCTGTTCGGCGAACCGGTCACGACATCCGTCACCGGCTCCCCACAGCGCGCCAGCGATGTGCCGGCGAGCATGATTATCATCACGCAGGAAGAAATCCGCCGCTCGGGCGCGCGCGATATCCCGGGAATTCTCCGGCACGTCCCTGGCATCAATGTGCTGCAATGGACCAACGATCAGGCCGATGTCGGCGTGCGAGGCTACGACCAGGCCTACTCATCGCGTCTGCTGGTGCTCGTCGATGGCCGGCAGGTCTACGCTGACAGCTATGCCTTTACGCCATGGAGCACTTTGCCGGTCGAATTGTCGGACATCAGACAAATAGAAGTGGTGATGGGGCCGAGCGGTGCGCTTTTTGGCTTCAACGCCGTCGGCGGCGTCATAAACATCATCACCTATGACCCGCTCGATGACGACGTGAATTCCGCATCGGTCACGGGCGGCACGCAGAATTTGATACAAGGTTCCGCCACCGCAACGTTCAGATTTTCCGACACGGCTGGTCTCCACATCTCAATTGGCGGCCGACAGAACAATGACTTTTCTACACCTCAAAGAGCGATCAACACCGGCAGCAGACGCGGCGACGACCGCAAGGCGATCGACATTCACGGCCATGCCGAGATCGGGAAGGGCATCGAAGTCAGCCTTGAATTGTCGCACAGCGAGGCTCAGCAGCCGGAAATCATTCCGTCTTACATAGGGTATACGGCCCACTATCGGACGAATTCATTGAGCGCCGACCTCTCAGCGGATACCGGCGTTGGCCTCATTCAGGCGACAGCCTACGGCAACTGGAACAGCCAACAGATCGTGCCGCCATTTGCCACCGCTACTTCATTCAACCTCGGGAGCAAATTGTATGTCGCCCGTCTGAGCGACATCTTCAAAGTCGAAAGTAACAACACATTTCGGATTTCGGCCGAGTATAGACACGACGATATGGCTACGACATCCCTGAACGTCGGGCACGTGTTCTATGATGTGGTCTCCGCCGCCGCGATGTGGAGCTGGGGCATCCAGTCCAACCTGACGTTCACCAACGCCGTGCGGGTTGACCATCTTGCGCTCGGTCGCAGCGGTACGTTGCCGCCCGGGGTTGGTCTCACGAACGCCGATTGGAACAGGCGCTCGCTGACCGAAACCAGCTTCAACAGCGGCGTGGTCTGGCAGGTCGATACGGATGACACCATTCGTGTCACGTTTGCGCGCGGCGTCCAGCTGCCAAACCTGTTGGACTTGGGTGGATTGCTCGTTCCTGCACCGCCGTTCGGTTACGCCGCCGGTATTCCGACGCTCAAGCCGACAATTGTCACGAACTACGAAGCCGGCTGGGACCGCAAACTTCCCGGCTGGAATGCGCAGCTTCGTGTTCGCGTATTCCACCAGACCTCGCGGGATATCGTGTCTGATATCGGCGGTGCGATGTTCCGCTGGGCCTCGTGTCGACCCCGGTCAATGTCGGCCGATCGCAGGCGAGCGGTCTGGAACTGACGCTGACCGGTACAGTGTCTGCAGACTGGCGCTGGGGCCTGAGCTACACGCCGGAGGTCATTTCTGACCACTTCTTGCCGGGTCTGAATGCGATGACAGCGCTTGTCGACTACGAGCATACCCACCCCGTGCATATGGTGAACGCCAATCTGGGCTGGGCCGATGGGCCGTGGGAGGTCGACGGCTATCTGCGCTATCAATCGCAATTCGACAGCATCCAGGGACAGAGCCTGCTTGTGCCGTCCGGGGCCTTGGTGCGCATTCCTAATTATGTTTCCGTCGACGCACGCATCGCCTACCGCATTACCGACAATCTGACGCTGGCGCTCTCCGGGCAGAACCTTCTGGATTCGCCGCAGAGACAGACTTCGGCCGCTTCGGTTGAACGCCGCGTCTATGTCACCGCAAGTGTCGATTTCTGATCGTCGCCTGCCACGCAATGACCTGGGCGAGCCCCATTCGACGGCCACGAGACGGGATCGTCGGACATCAGGCTCAGGGAGCGGCGCCTTAAGATATGGCCGTGAAACGCCCGGCTTGGTCGGCAACGGGAATCCCAAACGGGATTCAAATGTCAGAGTTTATCCACTAGCACGATAGCTTCTCAGCAGAGGAATGAGGGCGCGAGGAGCAGGTACAGCGCGAAACACTGCCTTCTTACGCCGCTTGAGAGTCTCGAAAATGATTGTCTCGTCAACGGTATCAATGCGCGCTGCCGTTAGTGCAAGTACCTCAGAAATCCGAGCACCTGTGAATGCCATGGTGAGGCAGAACGCAGAAATGGCTTCGGGCTCGTTGAACGCCGAACGTACAAAGGCTAGCCGTTCGCGGGCCACGAGATACTTTCGGTTACCGCCTTGATCGATGAGGGCCAGTGTCATGGGGCGAAGTCTGTCTCTGGCTTTAGCGAAAGTCGAGCCCCGGAGATTGACGCACCAAATGGAGTGTGAACAGAATACAGCATTCCGGTCACGCCAATTGACGCAATTCCGGTGATTGGCAGCGGCTGCTTCTGGCGAAGTTCCGACCGCCCATCACGCTCTCTATCGTCACGATCCCGCCGGTAGCGGACGAGAGGAGGCGTCAGTGCGATTTTGCCTTGGTTGGCGAGGGGCTCCGCCTCGATCTGGCGGCGGGCAATGCGTCTTGTACCCCACGTATCGCCACCACATTCGCAGGCGGCGGGTCTGTAATCTTGTCGATCATGGCGGCGAGGGAGGTCAAAGCATTTTGCTTTTGCTCGATGTAGTCATGTCGGTCATACACACCTTCCACGCCGGCAATGACGTGCCCAAGGACCCTTTCGCAGATATCCGGGCGCACGCCGGCTCTGGCCATCAGGGTCCGCGCCGTCCTGCGTAGATCGTGCAAACGCCAGTAGGGTAGGGTGACGTTCTTTGGATCATCGCCCCGCTTTTGCGCGGCCTTTTTCATCTCGGCCAGAACCGCCTCATCGAGGAGAGCCTTGGCTTTGCTGAAGCCCGAGAATGATGTCTTGCCATTCGTGGTGAAATAGAAATCGCATTCATCGATCTGATCGATGTCCTCGAGAATGGTCTGAACATGCTTTGGCAATGGCACGACGTTCGCCCGCCCAGTCTTGTACCGCTCCGCCGGGATGGTCCATATGCCGTCGGCATCAATTTCCGAGCGGGTCATACTCGCCACTTCGTCGCGGCGCTGTGCTGTAAGCAAGAGCGTCTGTACCAGCTTACCGTAGAGGCCGTGATTGGGTAGTACCCGCCACAGCGCCCGTATCTCGCTGTCTGACAAGACACGATCGCGCGCGGTCCTCCTAGGATTGGTTTTGCGCATTCCTTTTACGATGGGCGAAATGAATTTGTCGTCCTGGACTTGGTACCAACTGAAGCAGGCACGCAACTGGGCCAGCACCTGATCGGCCATGGCTGGTGTGCCGTAGAGCTTCCCGTCCGTCCCGCTGATCTTGCCGTCTGCGACGTCGTCGAGGAGCGCGTTGACGTCTGACCGGCTGATTTCGTGGATGCTTCGCCCCTTCCAGCGCGGTGTCACGTACATGGAGAATATTCGCTCCAACTCGTCGGCAGTGCGGTTGTTCTTCTCTTTTCGCAGGCGCCGATCGACATAGCGCTCGACGACTTTGTCGAAATCGTTCGCGCGCGGCGCGGATCTCGACTTCCTTGGCACGGGCTTCTTCGGCTTTGCCCTTCAGCCGCGGATCGACCCCAGCCTTGCAATCGCCGACAATCTCTTGTGCCCATAGGCGCGCATCCGCGAGATTTTCGGCATCTGCAGCTTTGGGCCAGGTAAAACGGCTTGGCTGCTGCTGGCCTTTGATCCGCGCCCGAACGGTGAATTTTCCGGTGCCGCCCTGAACACGGAAGACGAGGGGGACTCGGTGTCACGGATTTCTACGGTTCCCGTATGGCGCTGTTCCAGGACAAATTGTGAGAGCCGCTTACGCATCGCTAATTCCTACAGATCAGGACACCTCAGGACACAAATTCGTCTGTAGCGCAGCGTGTGTCCTGATCGCGTAGAGTAGAGCGATGTTGATAAGGAACTGCAATAGATCAATCGCTTATGGTGCGCAATACCCGCTGATATGTTGGGCGAAGTTGAGCGGGGTTTACTGCCAAATGTGAACTCTTAATCAGCGGGTCCACGGTTCGAGTCCGTGTGCGCCCACCATCAGGTGGTTGAAGTCGCCGAGCATTTTCTGGATTTGCTCTGTGTGACGTTACTTGAATCGAGCCAAGTAACGTCAAGCGGCTGTGCATTTCGTTGGATCGTCTTCGACGAACCGCTCATTCCCGATCGGCCGCTCATAGATCATGGATCTGGCTCAATTCGGATGAGTTCTCCTGCCCGCACAAAAGACGGTGATAGCGGCAGAGCGCGTCCGGGACAGACCAAGGAGCTTTCCCGGTTTCTGCAAACGATCAATCGTGAGATCTGCATCCCGACATGTTCGCCAATTTGGCCAATGATGTGCCGGTCGATCCTTGAGCCGGCGCAAGCGGAACGGTCACGCTGCGCTATATTCGTAAAGTTCAATACTCGCCGCCGCCACCGACAGTGAGCGGGCCGTCGCATCGAACTGGTCTTCCGCGATGGCGACGTCCGATGTCTTGCCGACGCGGTTCGCGGAATCGAGACCGGCGCCTGTCAACTTCCACCGCCGCCCGATGGGTTGCGGCCGAAATCCCTCCATGCTCATTTTCAGCGTTTTCGGACCTTCCGTTGCGTTCACGATCGCAACAACCAACGCCTTGCGGTCCATGGTCAGCGCTGCCGAAACGTCGAGCGGCCAGGTTGCGCTGCCGGTATTGACCTTCGGTTGGTCTCCGCCGATGGGATATTTCGGCGGCGGAACCGGTGCGTTGCCGGATACGGCCACAGGAATCTTTCCGAAGTGACGGTTATAGAGCTGGAACACGCGCCCGGATGCGCTGATGACCGAACGGGTGCGATCGTAATCGAGCCATGACGTTGCCATCGTATAGGCCGCCATGTCGATGAAGCCGGTGTGACGGAAAAATTCGTGAAACATCCGCGCGATGGCGAGGCACCCTTTGTAATCCTGAGCGAAATGATAGGCCCACTCGTCGAAGAACACCTTCACACTGCCTTCGTCCAGCTTGGGGAAGCGCCGTTTGTACTCCGCCCAGCAATCGGCCATGGTGGCCACGCGCTGTGCGGGCGCTTGCGCCCATTCGACCAGCGTTTGCTTGATGCTGACACTCTTGCCGGTGGCGAGATCGAAGTGCTTGTTCTCCGGAGGATAAGCGTGCGTCGCCAGGGCATCGAAGTTGCCCCAGCATTTCGACAGCATGCCGCCGGCCCAGTCGCGGTCCGAGCCATATTGAACCAATGGGCTTCCTGAGTTTGCGATGATGCCCTGGCCGGTCGTCATCTCGTCCACAAAGCCGCCGGGCACGACGATATAGATCGACGGATCGATCTTGCGCATCTCGTCGGCAAACAGATTGTGCTTGATCGTGTATTGATCCAGCGCCATGTGGCCCAACTGCCAGTGGCCGTACATCTCGTTTCCGACGTTCCAGTAATGGACCTTATAGGGGGCAGGGTGGCCGTTCGCCGCGCGCATGGCGCCCCACTGGCTGGTTTCGGCGCCGTTCACGTACTCGACCAGTTCCGCGCCGGAACGCGGCTCACCGAAGCCGGTGTTGACGCACCAGTAGGGTTCCACGCCGATGATCGCGCACATCTGAAGCAGTTCGTCGACGCCGACGTCGTTCGGCTGCACCGCGTGCCACACCGGGTCAAGAATTGGCGGGCGCTTGTCGGGATCGCCGATCGTGTTCTTCCAGTCGTAACCCGAGACGAAATTGCCACCCGGCATGCGGAGTATCTTGCAATCCATCTCCTTCATCAGCGCCATCGTATCGGCCCGAAAGCCTTTGACGTTGTCGGCAGGCATCAGCGAGATGGCGCCGATGCGGAAGGTTCCAGACCCGGTGCCCACAATCTCGAGCCGGCCGTCGGTTGTGTCTGCACCGCAGGTGAATTTGATCGGGACCGTGTCCCAATCGTCTTTGGCGGAGACCGCGACCGTCTGTCGTTCCTGCGTGCCGTTACCCCAGATCAGGGTTGCGGAAATTTCCGTGCCCGGATCTGCCGCCACGACGATGCGGCCCACATAGTCCTTGCCGCCGGCAAGACAAAGCTTCGACTGGGCGATGCCGCGCAGCCGGCCACCGGCCAGATGAACCACGGGGCTCTGTTCGCCCACATAAGGCGCGGTCTTGTCCATCGTGACGCCCGAATCCGGACCGACGGGCATCCACTTGTTCGGAGCGGCCATCCTGGGGCCGCGCCGCTTCGGCGCCGGCAGCGGCTCGGAATCCACGCGATGGTAGAATTTGCGATCGTCGAGGACTTCGCTCCAGAAGCTGTGATTGATGAGATCGCCGATGTGTTCGATGAAGCCGCCGAACATGTAGTTGGAAATGGGATGGCCGGTCTTGCGGATATTGACTGATGCCGAGATGCCGGAAGTAGCAGCCACAGCAGCTTGGGCATTCGCGGTCGTCACCAACCCAAGCGCGACGGTGCCCCCGATCGCGGCCCTGCGTGTGATGTGCAAACTGTCTCTATCATCCATTTCTCTTCTCCTGACCAAGACAGGTTCGATTTCTGCCATCCAATTGTGGGCGTCAGCCGGGTGCGTTCCGGGTTACTCCGGAAGTGTGATCTGTCCTTTGACGTCGAAGTTTCCGCTTTCGGCCGGCGCGCCTGTCCCCGGTTGGCCGCCGCCGACGGACAGCCGGTATTGGCCTTTGGCGACGATCCTCTTGCCGCGCTCGGTGACCATGCTCAGATCGCGGCGATCGAGGTCGAACGCGACCGTCTCGCTGGCGTCGGGTTTCAGATGGATGCGCTTGAACCCACGCAGGGCGCGGATCGGCGCGCCGGGCACGTCGGGGAACTGCAGATACAATTGCACCACTTCGTCGCCTGCAAGCTTGCCGGTATTGGTCACCTTGACCTGCGCCTTCAGGGGGGCGCCCGCCTTGATCGGCGCCTTCGGCAGCACCAGATCGCTATAGCTGAAGCTCGTATAGCTGAGGCCGTAGCCGAAGGGATAAAGCGGCGCGCCCTTGAAGTAGCGATAGGTGCGCCCGGTCATCGCGTAGTCTTCGAAGTTCGGAAGCTGATGCACGTCCTTGTAAAAGGTCACCGGCAGCCGGCCGCCAGGATCGTTCTCGCCGGCAAGCGTTTGCGCGATGGCATCGCCGCCTTCTTCGCCAGAATACCAGGCCTCCACGATGGCGTTGGCGTGGTCCTTTTCCCAGTTCACCGCAAGCGCGCTGCCATTCATCAGCACGACGATGACCGGCTTGCCGGTCGCGGCCACGGCCCGCACCAGCGCTTCCTCCGGTTCCGGCATTTGCAGGTTGGTGCGGTCACCGCCCAGGAAGCCGGGCTGGTCGACTGGCGATTCCTCGCCTTCCAGGCGGCTCGTGATGCCGACCACGGCGACGACGACATCGGCGTCCTTCGCCGCCGCGACAGCAGCGGGGTCGGGCTTGGCTTCGACCGGCGCCCAGAGGAACTGCGCCTTGGGCGGCTTGCCGCCCGAGCGGTAGATGAAGTCGACCTCGATCTTCGCCGGCACGCCCTTTTCGAGATGGACCGGCGCGAAAGCGGCGCCGCCATAGCTGTTGGCGATCAGGTGGCCGTTGACCGAGATGCGCGCGCCCCCTTCCGCCTTCATGCCCAACAGGTAGTCGCCGGTCTCGGGCGGCGTGATGAACCCGCTCCAGCGCACGGCGAGCGGGCTCTTGCCTTTCGCCGCATCGGGCAGATTGTCCGCGGTCAGGTCGACGCCTTGCTCGACGCGCGAGGTGAGGGGAGCCTGATCCGGCTGGAAGCCCTGACCGGTGCTATATCGGGCCAGAAGCCCCTGTTTGCCATCCGGCGTCGTCAGCACCGATGCAGGCACGGGGTTGCCGTCTTCGGCAAGGAACTGAGTGCCGGGCACATAGGTGATCTTTGCGTCCGGGAATTCCCTCTTCATGCCCTGGAGCACCGTGACCGTATGGGTCGGCCGGCCGTTATAGTTGCCGAGCAGCACCTCGGTCTGATCGGCGAGCGGGCCGACGATGGCGATCTTCTTGGCGCCCTTGAGCGGCAGGATGCCGTCGTTCTTCAGCAGCACCATCGACTCGTTGGCGAGCTTCAGGGCGAGCGCGCGGTGGGCCGGGCTGCTGAGCTCCTTGGGATCGATCTTGCTGTAGGGATCCATCGACGGCGGATCGAACATGCCGAGCCTGATGCGCGCCGTGAAATCGCGGATCAAGGCGGTGTCGATGTCGTGCTCCGGGAGATAGCCCTGCTGGACCGCTTCGATATAGGGCTTGTAGTCGGCGTCGCCCGTCACGTCGCCATAGGTGATGCATTCGTTGTCCATGCCACGCTGAACCGCGATCGCGGTCGCCTCGGGCTGGCTCGGGCGGTAGCGATGGCCCTCGAAGATATCGCGGACGGCGCTGCAGTCGGAAACCACGTAACCTTTGAACCGCCAGGCGCCGCGCAGCGTGTGCTGCAGCAGGAATTGATTGGCGCAGGCCGGTTCGCCATTGATCGCATTGTAGGCGCACATCACGGAACCGGCGTGGCCCTCGACAACGGCGGCGCGGAACGCGGGCAGATAGGTGTCCTCCATGTCGTGCCTGGAGACGTCGACATCGGCGAAATGGCGCGTCGGCTCCGGCCCGCTATGGACGTCGAAATGCTTGGGCGTGGAGATCGCGCGATAATAATGCGGGTCATTGCCCTGCATGCCCGTGACATAGGCGACGCCCATGCGCGCCGTCAGGAACGGATCCTCGCCATAGGTTTCCTGACCGCGGCCCCAGCGCGGATCGCGGAAGATGTTGATGTTGGGCGACCAGAAATCGAGACCTTCCATGGTGCTCGAATGGCCGGCCTTGACGTGCTCGACATGCTTGATCCGCCCTTCGATGCCGATATCCGTCGCCATCTTGTGGATGCCCGGCACATCGAAGGTGGCGCCAAGGCCGATGGGCTCGGGGAATTCCGTCACGCCGTCCGAAATAACGCCGTGCAGCGCCTCGCTCCAGTAATCGTAGGCAGGCACGCCGAGCCGCGGGATGGCGCGCGCGTGGTTGACCATCTGGGACGCCTTCTCCTTCAGCGTCATGCGATGGACGAGGTCGGCGGCGCGTTGTGCGGCCGGAAGCCTGGGATTCATGAAAGGCAGCTTGCTCGTGTCTTCCGCGCGGGCGCCGCAGGTCATGAGAATGGCGCCTGAGACGGCTGCCGCCAAAATCCAATTGCCGGAACGATTCATTATTGATCCCTTTGCTTTCAACCGCGATCGATCAAACTTTGCCGTCGGGCGCCCGTCCTACTTGCAGCCTTCGGTAAAGCAGAGGTGCTTGCTGAAGAACGGCAGCACGTAGATTCTGCATCCGCACGGCGACCGCGCTCGTATGCGTGCCGTGATAGATCTCGAAGCTGTTGGGAATGCCGTAATTGTCCAGAATCTGATGCACCTTGGTCGCGTCGAAGCGAAGGCCGTCGTGATCGCCCACATCCATGGCGATCGCGCGGTATTGGCGCAGATGGCCGATATACTGGTCGATGAAGACGAGCGGCGAATTCGCCGCCCATTTTTTCAGCACATCTTGCTGCACGACGCCGTCCTTGATCGGAAGATCGAGATAGAGCGGCGGGTTCTTGGGATCGGGGGACCACGCCGCGGCAGTTGCAAGCTCCGCGCGCTGGAAGAACGACAGATTTGCCGCGTCCGCAGGCGACTTCATCGCGGCGACGGCCTTCTCGAACGATTGTTCGTTGGCGGAATTGGGATCTGGCATCGGGCGCTGCGACAGACAGCACGGGCTCATGACGTAGAGGGCGCCGAACACGTCGGAATGCTTCATCCCGATGCGCAATGCGCCGTACCCACCCATGGAGTGGCCGACAAGGCCCCGGCTGAGCCGGTCCGGGATCGTCCGGTAATGCGCGTCAATATAGGCGACGACGTCGTGCGCGACGTAATCCTCGAAATCGCCGACGGTCGGAGAGCTGGAATACATCGAGCCCCAATAAGCCGTCTTGGAATCGGGCATCACAAAGATGAATTCCTTGGCGCCCTGCGCGAAGGCGCCTTCGATGGTCTGCGGGACGTGAATTTCGTGCGTCCATTGCTCGGCGCTGATGGAATAACCGTGCAGCGCATAGACGACCGGATAGCGGCGCGTCGTATCCTTGAAATAGCTGGGCGGAAGGAAAACGATCGCATCGCGATCGACAGCTTCGCCTTCGAGATTGCCCTCCAGCGACGGGCCATGAATCTTGATGTGTTCCACCGTCACGGACGGCGCGCCCGCAATAACCGGTGGCACCTCGGTTTGCACCTGTGCCAGTGCCGGCGTGGCCGCGCACAAAACCAATGCTGCGCAAATACCAAGAATATTCGCCTTCATCGTCGGTTCCTCGTCGGTTTTCTTTATCTTGCGGTGCGAAGTCGGCCGGCACTCAGGGCGCGCGGCCAAGCGTAAGAACGGTGACCGATTTCGGCGGCAATGAAATCGCGAGCCTGCCATTCGCGACGTTGGCCGAGATCGGTTTCGGGATGACGGTATTCGGGGCGGCGAAGCTGTTGACGGAATCCACCGCAGGCGCGGTCAAGGTCTCGCCACTGGCAATCGATGCGCCAGCGCCGGGCACGGTGACGGCAAAATCCGCCGGCCGGGTCGGGTCGATATTGACCAGCGACACGACAATACGGCCGTCCTTCGCCTTTGCCGCGATAACATCGACGCGCGGCAGGGCGAGGTCTGCCCGCAGTGTAGGTGCCCGCGTCGTAGCGGACCGGCAGAAGCGTCGCATCCTGGAACGGCACATACATCTTGAAGACGTAATAGGTGGGCGTTTTCACCATCCTGGGGCCGTCGGTCATCAACATCGCCTGCAACACATTGACCATCTGCGCGATATTGGCCATGCGCACGCGATCGGCATGGCGCGCGAAGATGTCGAGGTTGAGCGCGGCGAGGATCGCGTCGCGCAGCGAATTCTGCTGTTGCAGGAATGCCGGATTGCTTCCCGGGGTGGGCGCAAGCCAGGCGCCCCATTCGTCGACGACGAGCGCGATCTTCTTGTCGGGGTCGTATTTGTCCATGACGGCGGACTGCTTTTGGATCAGTCCGTCCATCTTCAGCGTTTCCTTCAGAACCGCTGCGTAATCCTTTTGGCCGAAATCGGTCGAAGGCATGTGCGGTGGCCAGCCGCCCGAGACCGTGTAGGAGTGGAGGGACATGCCGTTGATGTCGAAGGACCAGCCGTGGCGCTTCTTCCAGGTATCCATCACGGCATTGGTCCATGCGGTATCGGCGGTGCCCGGGCCGACAGCGATCTTTTGCATTTTGTCGGCGGGATCGAGATCGTTCACGAAGCGCGCGAAGCGCCTCATCCGGGCGGTGTATTCCGTGGGCGTCATCAACCCGCCGCAATCCCAGCTCTCATTGCCGATCCCCATAAAGGCCACGTGGTATGGCGCGGGATGGCCGTTCCTCGCACGCAGCTTGGCGAGCGCGGTGGGCTTGTCGGCCGTCATATATTCTAGCCAGTCGGAGGCTTCCTCGACCGTGCCCGATCCGACGTTGACCGAGACATATGCCTCCGCGCCGATCTGTTTGAGGAAATCGAAATATTCGTCGGTGCCGAACGCATTGGTGTCGAGCACGTCGCCCCAACTCGTGTTGATGCGGGCGTTGTGAGTTTTTCCGACGCCGTCGCGCCAGTGATATTGATCGGCATAACAACCGCCGGGCCAGCGGACATCCGGAACGTGCAATTCGCGCAGCGCCGCCACGACATCCTTGCGGATGCCGCGCGTGTTGGGAATTTTGGAATTCTTGCCGACCCAGATTCCGCCGTAGATCTGCGTGCCGAGCTGCTCGGCGAACTGGCCGAAGATGTGGCGGTCAATCCTGGGGCCGGGCTCGGAGGCGTTGATGCTCACGGCAATCGGGTCGTCCGCATGGGCTGCGGAGAACGCCAAACCAGCCGCGAAAACAGCCCCAAAAATCGCCCCCCGCATCCCGGCCTCCATATTATTGTCTGACAAATGGGTAGCGCAGCATCGCGGATTGCGCAATGCCGACCTGGGCGCATTTGCAGATCGGCCCCTGATCGCTCCACAAGATGGATCTTCAGCGCCGCGGCAAAATCCACATCGCGCCTGCAGTTCGGCGGCCGGAATACCGGGAAGATCACATGTAATTGATACAAGCTGAGGCGGTTTCTGGCCTGCGCGGCGGCTGGGGCGCAGGCTAGCCCGTCGGAATCCGGCCCTTGGGCTTGGGATACGACAGGCAGTGAACGAGATAGGTATTATTTCCGCTGACCTAAAAGGGCGCGGAGAATCTCGAAACCAGCCGGCGAGAACAGCCGCGCAAATCGCCCAACCTGTTGGGCTAGTCAAATTATTGTCTGACAAATTTGTGCGCAGTATCGCGAATTGCGCAATGCCGGCAAAGGAACGTTTGCAGATCGGCCCCGCGATCATTCTACGGTTCGAGTCCGTGTGTGCCCCCCATCGCTCCGAAGCGGCCAGGGATGGTGTTTCCCGAACTCCCCGGTATTCGCAAGCATCTCAGCCGCCCGGTACGAGGCCGCCTAGCGCGCCCGACATGGAGTTCTGGTCGGTGCTGGTCGTGCTGGTGCTCGAACTGGCCGATTGTCCGCCATCGCTGGCCTGACCGGCGGTGATGTCGGCCGCGCCATTGTTGACGATGATGCAGGTCGAATTGGCCGTCGCACTCGAAGCGCCGCCACCGCCGCCACAGACCAGCGTGGTGCTGGCACCGATGCTGTTGGACGATGCGGACGAGCCGCTATCGACATTGTGCATGATCACGGCCATGCCGGCGCGATCATATTTCTGGCCGCTCCAGGGTTCCTTGTTCTGCCCTGCGGCATAGGCCGAGGTTGCGGCGAGCAGCAGCACGAAGGCAACGACCATTGCGCCGATGATGCGCCATTGGATGCTGGACGTTTCAGGATTGTGTTCGAACATGGCGATGTTCCTGGCATACCCACACCGGAAAAAGGCGGGGGGAGGGGTGGGGCATCCCTCCCCCCTGGGGCTCCCGACGGTTACGGGCCCGTCGGGCTTGTGACCTTGATGGACAGGTTGTTGCCCACCGCGGTCGCAACGGAGTTGACGAGCGGCCTATTCAGCACGCCGAGGTTGGTGTAGCTGTTGACCGTGACGCCCGAGACGCTCGATAGCGCCGACACGTTGGCATAAGCGCCCTGGACGTAGTCTGCGACGACGAGTGCATCGTCCGGGGTCACCGCATTCACTTCGATATTGGCGTTGTTGCCAACGGCAGTTGCGTTGCTGTCAACCGACGCATTCCAGATGTCGGAGACAGTCGACGTCGCGCTGATCGATGATGGCGTGATCAGGCCCTGAGCGCCGGCCTGCGCGAAGGCGAGCGCCGCGGACAGGCTGCTGTTGCCGGTAGCGACTCCCTGGAAACTGTCCGTTCTCGCATCCGGATTGAACCCGCCGAACACGAACTGGGCATCATGCAGCGTCAATGCCACGTCGCTTACGATCGACTGGTTGTTGCCCACCGCCGTGGCGGCGCTGACAACTTCCGGCAGCTCGGTGAGCGCGTCGTAGCTGCCCGACGGAGCGACCGACACGGCGATGTCGGTGAAGGTCGCGGTCAGTGCCGTTGCGTCCGTGCCTTCGTCGATCGTGCCGATCAGGCTTCCGGTACCGGTGAGGTCCCCGGAGAGGGTCGCTTCCGGACCGGGAGCTTCAGGCCCGCCCGGAGGGCCGGCCACGACGCCCGTGCCGAAATTGGCGGGGTTGAGATCGTCATGGTAACCGCTCCAGTCGACGGTGAAGCTGACCGTGGTGTCACCGCCCTGCGAGGGCTGCATGTTGTAGACGCCGTTCACCGTGGACGTCGCGATGGCGTCGCCGATGAAGAACTGCAGCTTCTCCAGTTCAACCATCCCCGAGGGGTTCAGGTTGAGATTGACCTGGCCGTCAATCGCGATGTTCTCGAGAATGACCTTCTCCCAGTCCCAATTGACGGTGTCGAATGCCAGGGCCGGGCCGGAAAGGCCTAACCCCAGGATACCTGCCGCCGCGCCGGCGAGCAGGATTGTCTTATTGCGCTTTTTCATTGGACTTGTGCTCCTGGTTGGCGAGCCGCTCCAGTTGATGTGCCATGTGATCCGACTTGACCACGCCGCACTTGTCGTCCGCGGGCAAGTGGAGGAAGTCCGTCATGATCTGGTACACGGCCATTTCAACGACGGATCGAACGCCGAGTTGGAGAGGCTCGTTCTTGATGGCCCCGGCGTTGAATTCGACAAGCGTGTCTCCGAAGAAGCGGAAGACGTTGGCCTCCACTTCCACACCGAAGATCTGCTTCTGCAGGCTGGTCACGTAATCGACCGAGAAGGTGCGGGAGTTGATGACACGCAGGTCGAGGGCGACGTTGATGACGACGGTCTTCGCGCCGCCACCGATGCCGGTCACAAAAGCCTGGGCGCCGCCGCTGACGATGTTGTAGTTCAGCTCGGTCAGTGCGCCCGTGATAACAAAGTCGCTCGCGGGCAGTTGCCCGTAGGAATTGATGCTGCGTGACAGCTTGCCCTGTTCGGCCAGCTTCACCTCGGCCAGCGGGATGCGCAGATCGAGCCGTTCGACCAGCTTCGCCTTGCGGGTCTTGTAGAGGGCGCTGATCACCATCTCCGAGACGCCCTGGCTGAGCTGGTGACCGTTTTCCTGGTAATTGATCTGGCCGGTCTTGTCGGCAACTTCACCCACGGCGAAGGTCGGCATGTTATTGCCGGGCCGTGCCGACAGGCCGGTCAGGCATTGGCTGTAGGGGGTGGGATTGTTGGTGACCGGAAAACTGTAGAGCGGATCCACGCCCTTCTTTCCCATCACGTCGGTCGTCATGCTCGAGCAACCCGTCAGAAGAACGGATGCGAGCGTTCCGATTGCCACAGCCTTTTTCATCAATCCCGTGCCTGCGTTTTCTGACGAGCGAGTGTCGGACCCGCGTCCCCGTTTCCGAGAAGAAGGATAGCGGCGTGCATTCGCGCATGAAGTTCGCAGGTGGATTAGTCGGAGGCGCGTTGGTGCGAGGCGCAGGTCGAAAACGGCGTAGGTAGTGTCCCGCATTCACCTCTGTGTGGTCGCATCGGCGCTAATGCTTCTGGGCGAGTGGTGCGCCTGGATGCAGCGCGCCTACACTGCGGATCGCAATGATGCGGACTGGTCCATGGCGCGTGCGCCGGGCTCAAGCGACAGGTGGCAGATGACATACGCCGAGAGAATGCGCAGGGTCCGTGCGGTGTGTGTATCCGGGTTCGTGTTTGCCGTCGCTTCGGCCGGCGGCGTGCTGGCGCAGGGCCTTAACAACCAGCCCTATGATTTCGGCGGGCGGGGGCTCGGCATGAGTTCGGCCGGCAAGCAGGCGATCCTCTCCGACCAGGTGCTCGGCATCAGGCCGGACAACCTCATCATCGGACCGGGCGGCGTTTTGCTCTATGCCGATAAAGGCCCCGGCGGATCGGCAATCGTTTATGACTGGTATCAGGTGCCGGTGCCCGGTTATCGCGGCCGTGGCTGGCGCGGCAATTGGAACAATGCGGGCTACACAAACCGGCTGTTCTATGTGGAGCGGATGAGCGGTTCGGGCGCCACGGCCATCGCGCTCAACACCTGGACCAGCATGATCGGCGACGACGATTCGGCATTCGGGGATTATCTTCTGCCGGTCGGCATCAACACGCTGGACCTGCTGCTATGGCAGGTCCAGTCGCTGTCTCCGTGATCGCACGCTAAACGATCGCCAGTTGATGGACGTCCCCGATCAGCGCCTGCAGCTCCGGCTCGCCGAGGGCGAGAATGGCCGCGGCGGCCATCCCCGAGACGCCGCGGTGCAGCGCCCAGATCGCGGCCTGGGTGCGGTTGGCAGCGTGGGTCTTGCGCAAGATGCTCTTGAGGTGAACCTTCACCGTGGCCTCGGCGATGCTGAGGCGATTGGCGATGCGCTTGTTGGAATCGCCATTGACGAGGCAGCGCAGGATTTCCATCTCGCGCTCTGAAATGCCGCCGGCATGATCGTCTGCAATGATGGTGAAGCCATTTTCCGCACCCGCGCCGCTAAGAGGCAGGAGACCTTCTCGCGCCAGCATCTCGGCGAGCGGCGTGGGCAGGATCTTCTCGCCCAGAAGGATCAGATTGAGCGATGCTTGCAGCGTTTGGTGGCTGATGTCCTTGAGCAGGTAACCATCGGCGCCGGCCGCAAAGCAGGCGCGCAATTGCCCCGTATCGAATTTCTCGGCCAGCACGGTGATGCGGGCCGCGGGCAGCAGGGCCCGCACGTCCGTGACGGGGCATGGATTTTCCGGTGGGCCCTTTCGGGCCTCGAGAAGGATGAGGTCGAATTGCCGCCCCTCGGCGATCAGCGCGCGGAGGTCCTCCACATTGGCGGCCTCTCCAACCGGATGCCCTGCAGCGTCGTTGAGCAGGCTGATGAGGCCGGCCCGGAAGAGACGGTTCGAATCGACGATGGCGATGCTGGCGCGCGTAACTTCCATTTTAGCCACTCTCTGTTCGATATCGGTTTCTAACGATGCCAGTTAGGGCAATCACGCGCCGGTCTATTTGATTGCCCTATTTTTGCTTGAACGGATTCAGAAACTCGCGAAGTGCACGGGTCGTTTCGCCGAAGGACAGCACTTCGGCCTTCGCTTTGCAGAAATCGCGCAGGCGTGTGCCGTCGGGCCGTTCGCGCGCAGCGACGTTTTCCGTTTCTTCGTCGGATGAAACCACGATCTTGATATCCGGTACCGGTGACATGACCGTTCAGCCTTTCACTGTCCGACGCGCTTCAGCGCGTCGGGAAATCCGGCGAGCGTGAATTCGATCAGGAGAATCTTGTCTTTGATTTCATAGGCGATGATTCCGCTTTTGTTACGGGACAGTGCGGCGATGGCGACGGGGGTTGCGCTTGTTGCGACGCCGGCTTCGCAATATTTCTCGCTGCAATTGCTGACCCGCAGGCCCGCCTGCCAGCCGTCGTTCAACCGCATGGACACGGGCTTGCCCTTCTGGGCGGCGGCAGAGAGGCGCAGGGCCATGCGCAGCGGCGCGCCGTCCTTGGTGCGCCCGATCAGGATCTGCACGCCCTTGCGATCGAGGTGCGCAACGCAGGCCTTTTCCGTCGGGCAGCTCACGGCCCAATCCGCAGCAGCCTTCGCATGTTGCGTCGCGGCGAGCATGATGGCGATCGCGAGCAGGAGCACTCCCGCCGGCCAGCCCCGCGAAGAGGCGTCCGTGTGCGGCGTGGTGGTGGAATGATGAATGTTCATGGGGGCCATCTATTATACGAAAATCTTCATTGGCGATGACATCACAGATGGTAACCGCTGCGATAGTTGTTCCGTCGAGCTACTCCGTTCGGCTTGAGATAGATCAAGAAGCAGCTTGATGTCACAACGCTTCGCAACGATGGAAGGACTCCTGCTAGCCCTTCTGCGCAAGCATGGACATGCTTTTGCGCCGCATGCACCACCCATTTCCATGAGCTGCCGAAGATTCCGCATACAGCTCTTATACGTTCATGCGAAGGGGCGGGTGGCGATCGGTTCAGCGCGTATCACGGCTCATCCGAAATCGGCGTTCATGCCGGTGCGGCGGGCGCATCCGGCAGGCTGCTGCGATCGGCATTGATGCCGGCATCCGGCGTAAGCGACAGCGCGCGCGCCGGCAGTCTGGCGCTGCTGACCTCTTCGCCGCGAAGCACCTTGACCACATCCTCGCCGGATAAGGTCTCGTATTTCAGAAGTGCGTCGGCCAGCGTTTTCAGCTCGTCCTTGTGAACGCTCAGTATGGCGCGGGCGCGGGCTTCGGCCTCTTCGACAATGCGGCGCGTTTCTTCGTCCAGCAGCCGGGAGGTGGCTTCGGACATTTGCCGCGACGGCGCCAGAAGCGGGCCGTAAGTGGCGGTTGCCTCGTCTTCGCCGTAATAGAGCGGGCCCAGCTTTTCGCTGAATCCGAAGTCGGTCACCATGCGCCGCGCCAGCGCCGTGGCCTGTTTGAGGTCGTCGGCCGCGCCGGTGGTCACCTCCGCCTTGCCGAAGCTCAACTCTTCGGCGACGCGGCCGCCGAACATGATGGTGACCTTGGTTTCGAGTTCGGTGCGCGAGAAGCCGTAGCGGTCGCGCTCCGGTAGAGCGAGCGTCGCGCCCAGGGCCCGGCCGCGCGGAATGATCGTGACCTTGTGCAGGGGGTCGTGTCCCGGCGAATTCAGGGTGACGAGCGCGTGGCCTGCTTCATGGGTGGCGGTCGTGCGCCGCTCCGCCTCGGTCATCACCATCGAGCGCCGCTCGCCGCCCATCATCACCTTGTCTTTGGCGTCCTCGAATTCGGCCATGCCGACCATGCGCTTTTCGCGCCGGGCCGCCAGCAATGCCGCTTCGTTGACAAGGTTGGCGAGATCCGCGCCCGAAAAGCCGGGTGTGCCGCGCGCGATCACGGCAATGTCGACATCGGGCGCGACCGGCACTTTGCGCAGATGCACGCCGAGGATTTTCTCGCGGCCGAGAATGTCGGGATTGGAGAGCACGATCTGGCGGTCGAAACGGCCGGGCCTCAGAAGCGCCGGATCAAGCACGTCGGGCCGGTTGGTGGCCGCCAGCAGGATCACGCCTTCCTTGGTGTCGAAGCCGTCCATCTCGACGAGAAGCTGGTTCAGCGTCTGCTCGCGCTCGTCATTGGTGCCGGAGAAGCCCATGCCGCGCTTGCGCCCCACCGCATCGATCTCGTCCACGAAGACGATGCAGGGCGCATTCGTTTTGGCCTGTTCGAACATGTCGCGCACGCGGCTGGCGCCGACGCCAACGAACATCTCGACGAAATCGGAGCCCGAAATGGAGAAGAAGGGCACATTGGCCTCGCCGGCGATGGCGCGCGCCAGCAGAGTCTTGCCCGTGCCGGGCGGGCCGACCAGCAGGCAGCCCTTCGGAATCTTGCCGCCGAGGCGCTGGAATTTCTCCGGGCTCTTGAGGAATTCGACAATTTCTTCGAGTTCGCTTTCGGCTTCGTCGATGCCGGCGACATCGTCAAAGGTTACGCGATGGCCCTGGTCTGGCGTCATCAACCGTGCGCGGCTCTTGCCGAAGCCGAAACTGCCGCGTCCGCCGCCGGCACCGCCAGCCCCGCCCGCGCCGCGCATGAAATAGAACCACACACCGATGATGAGCAGAAACGGCAGCCAGCTTAAGAGATGAACGATGAAGGAGCCGGAATCGGCCGGCACCACGTCGACCTTGGCGTGATGGGTGATCAGCTTTGCGGCCAGATCGGAGCCTTCGGGAATGGTGGTGACAAACTGCTTCTTGCCGGCCAGCTCGCCATGCACGGTCTGGCCGCTGATCGTCGCGCTCTCGACCTGATCCTTGTCGACGCGGGCGATGAAGTCGGAATAGGCCAGGCGCTCCACTGTACCAGGCTGCACATTGGTGCCGAGCCAGGTGAACAGCCCCAAAGCTCCAAAGCCAAGAAGAAGCGCGATCACGAAGGGTTTGGAGAAATTTTCCACGGAAACGAACCTTTGCCAGTCGGGCGTCAGTTTCCCATCCCCATCCGCAGGAAACCGTGATCCAGATCAAGGCTTTCCGGGCGTTTCCTCAGGCGAAGAGATCCGGCCGGCGCAGTCTGAGGGTCTGGACCAAGGCCAGCGTTTTCAGATCGTCGATTTCGCCGCCATCGGCCATGCGCGCCAGCTCCGCCAGCGGCAGCTCGACCACGGTGATGTTCTCGTGCTCATGGTCGAGGCCGCCGCCATCGCCGATGCGATCGCTGGCGGCATAGGGGGCGAGATAAAGATTGATTCGCTCGGTCGAGCTGCCGGGGATCGACCATACCCGCGAGACCGGCTCCAGTGTCTCCAGCTTGAGGCCCGCTTCCTCCATGGCCTCGCGCCGCGCCGTATCTTGCGGCGGCTCGTCGTCGATCAATCCGGCGATGGCTTCCAGCAGATCTTCCTGGCCTGCTGCGGCGAACAGCGGCGCCCGGAACTGACGTACGAGCAGGGCCATCCGCCGCACCGGATCGTATGTCAGCACACAAATGGCACTGCCATGATCTTCGATGGAGCGCGTGATGCGCTGCCCGTCCTCAAGCCGGATGGTGGCAATGGAAAATGTGTTCCAGCCGCGATGGAGAAATTCGCGCGTGATAATTTCGGGCATGCTTGCATCCTGGGATCGCCGGCGGACGACCTTATCGCGCGAACACCATGCGGGTCCATGTGACCCCGAGCGAGCGGTTGGGCTCAGACTTTGACTGTTCGTGGATGTTCAGCACCGGTTTGAGGCCCTCGGTCGCGGCCAGCGCAATGGTCTCGTCCGCATGGACCTCGAACATGCGCCGGCCTTTCGGCACCGGGCCAATGCGCGCAGGCGCAGCCGGGAGGAAGGGCAGTATCCGGCGGTGAACTGTCGCGAAGGGGGTGGCTTCATAGCGCTCGCGCAGCACTGCAGCTTCTTCGGCATAGCCTTCCGTGCCGCCAACCGTGCTTCGCATCGCTATCGCCTCCGGGTGCCAAATGTAACACAGGCGCCCCGCCGGATGGCGAGGCGCCTGTATCAGGCTTTAAGCGTGTGCGAGATCAGCCCTTGGCGGGTTCGTAGCCGATCACGGCCTTGGTCTCGAGATATTCGTGCATGCCGAACTCGCCGCCCCATTCGCGGCCATTGCCCGACTGCTTGTAGCCGCCGAAGGGCACGCCGAAATTCACCGGCGCGCCGTTCAGATGCACATTGCCGGTGCGCAGCTGCGAGGCCACCTTGCGGGCACGGTCGATGGAGCCCGACTGCACATAGCCGGACAGGCCATAGACCGAGTCATTGGCCATCTCGACGGCCTCTTCCTCGGTGTCATAGGGCAGCATCGCCAGCACCGGGCCGAAGATCTCTTCGCGCGCGATGGTCATGTCGTTGGTGACATCGGCGAACACGGTCGGGCGGATATAATAGCCGCGATTGAGGTTCTCCGGACGGCCCGGGCCCCCGGCGACCAGCGTCGCGCCTTCGTCGATGCCCTTCTGAATGAGGCCCTGGATCTTGTTGTACTGGTTGACGTTGGCCACGGGGCCAAGGCTTCCGGGCGAGCCGTCGCCGACATGGGTGGCCTCGACCGTCGCCTTGGCGATGGCAATAGCCTGATCCTGTTTCTTGCGCGGCACGAACATACGGCTGGGCGCGAGGCAGGACTGGCCGGAGTTCGTATAGAGCTCGCGGATACCACCCGAGACCGCCTTTTCGAGGTCGGCATCGTCCAGCACGATGTTGGCGGACTTGCCGCCCAGTTCCTGCGTCACGCGCTTGACCGTGTCGGCCGCGGCCTTGGCCACCGCAATGCCCGCGCGCGTCGAACCGGTGAACGACACCATGTCGACATCCGGATGCGAGGAGATCGCTTCACCCACGCCCGGCCCGTCGCCGTTGACGAGGTTGAACACGCCCGGCGGCACGCCGGCTTCTTCCATCACGTCGGCCAGGATCATGGCGTCCAGCGGGGCCAGTTCCGACGGCTTGAGCACGATCGTGCAGCCTGCGGCCAGGGCCGGCGCCACCTTGGCGGCGATCTGGTTGATCGGCCAGTTCCAGGGCGTGATCAACCCGCACACGCCGACGGGCTCGTAGCGCACCATGTTGCCGTTGCGCGGAACCTCGAACTGGAAGTTCTTGAGGGCTTCGAGCGTGGTGGCGAAATGGCCGAGCGCGGCGGGCGCCTGGGCGGCATTGGCCAGCCACATCGGCGCGCCCATCTCGTTATGGATGGCCTCGGCGATTTCCGGCACGCGCGTCTGATAGGCGGCCATGATCTTTCCGAGCAGTGCGATGCGCTCGTCGCGGGTGGTCTGCGAGAAGGTCTTGAAGGCCTTGCGGGCCGCCTTCACCGCCTTGTCCACATCGGCCTTGGACCCAAGGCTGATACGGGCGTAGGCTTCCTCGGTGTTCGGGTTGACGACGTCGGCCGTGCGTGGCTCGACTGGGTTGACCCACTTGCCGTCGATGTAAAATTGCGTTTTCTCGAGCATTGTCCTCTCCGTTTTCGGGGGCTTGAATGGCGGCGCGCGCATTATAGAGACCGTGGACAGGCCCGGCGCAAGAGATCGATGGTCCGGGCGCCGTGTCGCATTCCGTGGGGGAAGTCAGAATGGATGTTGAGCGCAAAAATGTGATTGTGACGGGCGGTTTCGGGATTCTGGGCCGGGAAGTCGGCCGGGTGCTGGCCGAATCCGGCGCGCATGTTGCGCTGCTTGATCGCGCCGATGCCCCTGCCGACATCCAGGAAAAGACCGGCGCCAAGGTGGCGCTGGGCGGCGTCGATCTCACCGATCCGGCCTCGGCCGGCGCCGGGATCGACAAGGCCGTGGCCGCGCTGGGCGGTCTCGACGGTCTCGTCAATGTCGCGGGCGCCTTCCGTTGGGAAACTCTGGAAGGCGGCGATGTCGCCACCTGGGATCTGCTCTACGCCGCCAATGTGAAGACGGCCGTGTGCGCCTGCAAGGCGGCGCTGCCGCATCTGGCGGTTTCCAGGGCCGGGCGCATCGTCAATATCGGGGCCGCTGCCGCTGCCAAGGCCGGTCCGGGTATGGGTGCCTATGCCGCCTCCAAGGCCGGCGTCGCCCGCCTGACCGAGGCGCTGGCCGAGGAACAGAAACCCAAAGGCATTACCGTCAACGCCATTCTGCCGTCCATCATCGACACCCCGGCCAACCGCAAGGAGATGGCCGACGCCGATTTCCGCAAATGGGTGACGCCCGGCGAGATCGCCGACACCATCCAGTTCCTGCTTTCCGACAAGGCGCGCGGTATCACCGGCGCGTCGATCGCCGTGCCGGGCCGCGTCTGATCGTGGCCGGCAAACGCATCGCGAAGATCGGTGCCGCGATCTTCGGCGGTTTCGTGTTTCTCGGCTTCGCCTATCTGTGCCTGACAGGCAGCATCGTCTGGCTGCGGCACGCCGATTTCACGCCCGAGCTGGCGAAGGCGGCGCAGTATCACGTCCTCATCCGCCGCGACACCTATGGCGTGCCGCATGTGGAAGGGCCGACCGACGCCGATGTCGCCTTCGGATTCGGCTATGCCCATAGCGAAGACGATTTCAAAACCATTCAGGATGTCGCGCTGGCTGTGCGCGGAAGGCTGGCGGCGAGCGCGGGCGTGAAGGCGGCGCCGGGCGACTATCTCGTCCGCCTGATGCGCATCTGGCCGACGGTCGATGCGCTTTACGCGAAACAGCTTCCGGCCAGCTTCCGCCGCATTTTGCAAGCCTATGCCGATGGCGTGAATTATTACGCCGCGCGCCATCCGGGTGAGATCAAGCCCGGCTTCACGCCACTGACCGGCCGCGACGTTGCGGCCGGCTTCGTCTTCAAGACGCCGTTCTTCTACGGCTTCGACAACACGCTGAAACGTCTGCTGCAAAAGACCGGCGGCAAGCCCCCGCCCGAGATCGGCTCCAACGGCGCGGCCATCGCGCCCTCGCGGACGCCGGACGGCGCCACGCGTCTGCTGGTCAATTCACATCAGCCCTATACCGGGCCCGTGGCGTGGTACGAAGCAGTGCTCCAGAGCGGGCAGGGCTGGCATGTCGCCGGCGGCTTCTTCCCCGGCTCGCCCTTCATGCTGCATGGCTTCAACGCGCATCTGGGTTGGGCCAACACGGTCAACGATCCCGACCTCGTCGACATCTATCGCTTGCGCATCAATCCTGACGATCCGAACCAGTACTGGCTCGACGGCAAATGGCACGATCTTGTGGTCGAGGATGCGGCCTTTCGCGTCAATATCTGGGGGCCCATCGCCTGGACCGTGCACCGGCCCGTCTATTTCGCGGCGCAAGGCCCGGTGCTGAAAACCGATCATGGCACCTATGCCATTCGCTATGCAGGCATGGACGAGGTGCGCCAGGCGCTGCAATATTATCGCCTCGACAAGGCGCAGAATCTGGCGCAATGGCGCACGGCCATGGCGATGAACGCGCTGCCCAGCATCAACTACATCTATGCCGATGCCGCCGGGAATATCGGCTATGTCTACAATGGCGAGTTTCCGGTGCGCCGCCCCGGTTTCGACTGGCAGGGCTATCTGCCCGGCACGAGTTCGAAGCTGATCTGGGATCATTACCTGCCGTTCTCGAAAGTGCCGCAGATCTGGAACCCGCCATCGGGCTTCGTCTTCAACTCCAACAACACGCCCTTCGTCGCCACCGCGCCGGCCGACGATCTCAAAGCGTCCGACTTCCCGCTATGGATGGGCATCCAGGCCAACATGACCAACCGCGCCTGGCGGGCGCTGGAAAATTTCGGCGGCGACACCTCCATCTCCGCATCCGATTTCCGCACATACAAATTCGATCTCACCTACAGCCCGCGCTCGGACTTCATGGCGCATGTCCGCACGTTGATCGCGTTGCCGGCGAACGGCGATCCCGATGTGGTGAAGGCGCAGGCCATCCTCAAGGCCTGGGACGGCAAGACGAATGTGGCCGACCGTGGCACGGCGCTGGCTGTTCTCACCGTCGAGCCCGTCATGCGCGCCGAGCAGACGGGCGCCAAACCCATCGCCCTGATCAACTCGCTGCACGACGCCATCGACACGCTGAAGAAACATTTCGGCCGCCTCGATCCGAAATGGGGCCGCGTCAACCGCATCGTCCGCGGCAATCTCAACTTGGCCATCGATGGCGGGCCGGACATCTATCGCGCGGTCTATGGCGAGCCGCAGCCCGACGGCACGCTCAAGGCCGTGGCCGGCGACACGCTGATCATGTTCGTGACCTGGGACAAGGACGGAAACGTCTCGGCGCAAAGCATCAGCCCCTATGGCGCGACCGAGAGCCACCCGAATTCACCGCATTACAACGATCAGACGAAGATGTTCGTGGCGATGAAGACCAAGCCCGTCTGGTTCACCGATGCCGAGCTGCAAGGCCACATCGAAGCCACCTACGCCCCGGGGCAGGAGCGCTAGACTTCACCACGTATCGACCCATTTCAGTTTCTTTCCCGTGCGCTTTTCCGGCGTGGGGCAGGCGCGCAAGCCCGCGATGATCCAGCGGCGGGTTTCGGCCGGATCGATGACCTCGTCGAATTCGAACAGCGTCGCCGCCGAAAGCGCCTTGCCGCGCTCATAGGAGCGGGCGACCATCTCGTCATATTTGGCCTTGCGCTCTTCGGGGTCCTCGATCGCCTCAAGCTCCTTGCGATAGCCGAGCTTGACCGCGCCCTCCAGTCCCATGCCGCCGAACTCGCCGGTCGGCCAGGAGATGGTGAAGAAGGGGGCGAGGAAGCTTGCTCCCGCCATGCCCTGCGCGCCCAGGCCATAGCCCTTGCGCAGGATCACCGTGAACAACGGCACCGACAAATTCGCGCCGATCACGAACAGGCGTGAATTGTGGCGCACCAGCGCCGTCTTCTCCGCTTCCGGCCCCACCATATTGCCGGGCGTGTCGCACAGCATCAGGATCGGAATATCGAACGCTTCGCACAGCTGCATGAAACGCGCGGCCTTGTCCGAACCGTCGCGATCGATGGCGCCCCCCAGATGCTTGGGATTGTTGGCGATGATGCCGATGGGCCGGCCTTCGATGCGCGCGAGCGCCGTCACCATGCCGGTGCCGAATTGTTTGCGCAGCTCCAGCACCGAGCCGGTATCGCACAGCGTTTCGATCACATCGCGGATTTCATAGACGCGCAGCCGGTTCTCCGGGATCGCGCGGCGCAACAGACGCTGATCGGCACAATTCCAATCGGCCACCGCGCCCTGGAAATAGGCGAGATACTGTTTTGCGGTGGCGGTGGCTTCGGCTTCATCCTCGACCACCACATCGATCACGCCATTGGGCGCCTGCACCGACACCGGCCCGACCTCCTGCGGCCGGAACACGCCCAGCCCGCCGCCTTCGATCATGGCCGGCCCGCCCATGCCGATGGAGGAATTCTTCGTCGCGATGATCACATCGCAGCAGCCCAGCAGCGCCGCATTGCCGGCGAAGCAATAGCCGGAATTGACGCCCACCAGCGGCACCAGCCCCGAAAGCTTGGCGAATTGCTGGAAGGTGGTGACGTTCAGCCCGCCCGCGCTCATCATGTCGGTGTCGCCGGGCCGTCCGCCGCCGCCTTCGGTGAAGAACACGATCGGCAGCCGCCACTGTTCGGCCAGATGCAGCATGCGGTCGGTTTTCTGGTGGTTGCGCATGCCCTGCGTGCCGGCCAGCACCGTGTAGTCATAGGAGATGGCGACCACGCGCGCGCGTTCGTCGTCGAACCTGTCGCCGTTCACCCGGCCAAGGCCGCACACCATGCCGTCGCCGGGCGTCTTGTCGATCAGATCCTGCATCGAGCGGCGGCGCAGCTGCCCCGCCACCACAAGGCTGGCATATTCGGTGAAGCTGTCGGGATCGCACAGATCGTCGATATTCTCGCGGGCCGTGCGCTGCCCCGTCTTGCGCCGCTTGGCCACGGCCTCGGGCCGCGAAGCATCCTCGGTCTTGGCCTTGCGCGCCTGGAATTCGGCGAGGTCCGGCCGAATGGCGTCGAGGTCGATCTCTTCATGGGCATGTGCCGCCGCGCCGCCGACTTCGGCTTCCTCGATGAAGGCAAGGGGCGCGCCCTCGAACACGGTCTCGCCCGGCGCCACCGCAAGGCCGCGCACAATGCCGCCCGTATGCGCGGCGATCACATGCTCCATCTTCATCGCTTCCATGACGAGGATGGGCTGGCCTTCATGCACCGCGTCCCCGACCGCGACCGACAGAGAAACAATGGTGCCCTGCAAGGGCGCCTTGAGCGCGCTCGTGCCTTCTGGCGCTTGCGCCTCATTGTCTTCGACACTGTCGAAATCCGAACGCCCAAGATCGAGCACGGCCAGCGGATCGCTGGAATTGAGTTTCGCGCCCGCGCGCTTGCCGCCGTTCTGCGCCTCGAAGAACAGCCTTTTGTGATCGCCGTCCTGTGGCAGCAGATCGGCCAGATGTTCCTCGATGAATCCCGTATGCAGCTTGCCGGCCGCCAGCGCCGGGTGGCGCAATATGTTCTGCAGGAAGCCGATATTGGTCGGCACGCCCGCAATCTTGAATTCGCACAGCGCGCGATAGGCCTTGCTGGCGGCATCGACGGCATGGCTGGTTGGCGCATGCACGATCAGCTTGGCCAGCAGCGAGTCGAAGCGCACGATGGTCTGATAGCCAGCATAGCCAAAACCATCGACGCGCACGCCGAGGCCCGAAGGCGCCTCATAGGCCGTGAGAATTCCGCCGGCCGGTTTGACCGTGCCATCGGCGGCCATCGTCTCCATATTGATGCGCGCTTCCAGCGCCGTGCCGCGCGGAGCAGGAATGTCGCCCTGCGTCAGCTCCAATTCGTCCAGCGTGCGCCCGCTCGCAATCTCCAGCTGGATGCGCACAAGATCGAGCCCTGTCACCTCCTCGGTGACGGTATGCTCCACCTGCAATCGCGCATTGGCTTCGATGAAGGCGAAGCGGTCCCCATCCATCAGGAATTCGATCGTGCCCAGGCCCTTGTAATTCGCCGCGCGCGCCAGCCGGATCGCAGCATCGAACAGCTTCTCGCGCAGTTCCATGGGAATGCCGGCGGCCGGTGCAATCTCGATCAGCTTCTGGTGGCGGCGCTGGATCGTGCATTCGCGATCCCACAAATGGCTCACTGCACTGGTGCCGTCGCCGACGATCTGCACTTCGATATGGCGCGGCCTCGCCATCAACCGCTCGACATACAAATCGGAATTGCCGAAGGCTGCCTTCGCTTCCGAGGCGCAGCGTTCATAGGCCGCTTCAAGCTCGTCGGCTTTCGTCACCGGCCGCATGCCGCGCCCGCCGCCGCCGGCCAGGGCTTTGAGCATGATCGGGCCGCTTTTCAGGAACGCCGCAGCGTCCGCCAGCGTGGTTGCGCCGCTCGTCCCCTCCAGCACCGGCACATCGCACTCGGCGGCCAGCGCGCGCGCCCGCGCCTTGTCGCCGAACAGGCGAAGCGTCTCCGGTTCGGGGCCCACAAAGCGCAGCCCCGCCTTGGCGCAGGCCACCGCGAACTCCGCATTCTCGGACAGGAAGCCATAGCCCGGATGCAGGGCATCGCAGCCCGCGCGCTGTGCCGCAGCGATGAGCCCGTCAATATCGAGATACGCCGCGGCCCCGCTGCCGCCCAGCGCCACCGCGCTGTCGGCGGTCTTCACATGCAGGCTGGCGGCATCGTCGGCGGAATGGACGGCGACGGTCTCGATCCCCATTTCCGCGGCCGTGCGCGCAATGCGGATCGCGATCTCGCCGCGATTGGCAATCAGCAATTTCTGGAACATATGGTGCTTGCCGCTACGTCAGGCGGCTCCGTTTGGGATGGCGTCAGGGCAGGGTAGGCCCGAAGCGCTGGTGCGCGCCAGCCGGTTTTGCCAAACTGATGGCGCAAGCGCGCAAGGAGCCGGCCATGGCCGAATTCGATCTCGTCATACGCGGCGGCACGCTGGCCGATGGCACCGGTGCCGATCTGCGCGAAGCCGATATCGCCATTGCGAACGGCACCATCGCCGCAGTTGGCGCGGTTTCCGGCAAAGGCCGCGAGGAGATCGATGCGCGCGGCCATCTCGTCACGCCGGGCTTTGTCGACATCCACACCCATTATGATGGTCAGGCCACCTGGGACAGCCAGCTTGCGCCCTCCTGCTGGCATGGCGTCACCACGGCGGTGATGGGCAATTGCGGTGTCGGCTTCGCGCCCGTGCGCACGGAAGATCGCGGCCGCCTGGTCGAGCTGATGGAAGGTGTCGAAGATATTCCCGGCGCAGCCCTTCATGAAGGGCTGAAATGGAACTGGGAAAGCTTCGGCGATTACCTCGATGCCTTGGAACAACGCCCGCGCGATATCGATATCGGCGCCCAGCTTCCCCATGGCGCGCTGCGTGTCTATGTCATGGGCGAACGCGGCGCCGCGCTCGAAGCGGCGACGGATGATGACATGGCGCAAATGCGCCGCCTTACCTCCGAGGCCATGCGCGCCGGCGCCATCGGCTTCACCACTTCGCGCACGCTCAACCACCGCACGGCCACCGGCGATCCAACGCCCAGTTTGCGCGCCACCGAAGCCGAACTCACCGCCATCGCGCTGGGCCTCAAGGATGCGGGCTCGGGCGTGTTCGAGTTGATCTCCGATTTCAACCAACCCGATCCGCAAACCGAATTCGCCATGCTGCGCCGGCTGGTCGAGGTTTCGGGCCGTCCGTTGTCGCTGTCGCTGGCGCAGGCCGGCCCGACCGCCGATGGCTGGCGCGGGTTGCTCTCCATGATCGAAGGCGCCTCCCGCGACGGGCTGCCCATCCGCGCGCAGGTGGCGCCGCGCCCCATCGGCCTCCTGCTCGGCCTGCAGGGCACGCTCAATCCCTTCTCCGCGCACGAGACCTTCGCCGCCATCAAGGACAAGCCGCTGGCCGAGAAGGTCGCGATCATGCGCGATCCCCAATTCCGCGCGCGGCTGCTGGCCGAAACCGAAGCGCGCCAGAGCCATCCGCTGGCCAAGCGTGTGATGGCGTTCGACAGTGTCTTCCCGTTGGGCGATCCGCCGGATTACGAGCCGCCGCGCGACACCGCCATCGCCGCCATCGCCGCGCGCGAGGGCCGTGACCCGCAGGAGATCGCCTATGACTATCTGTTGAAGGACGAGGGCAGGGCCTTCCTGTTCCTGCCTTTCGCCAACTACACCGAGTTCACGCTCGATCCCTGTGGCGAGATGATCGCCCATCCCGATTGCGTCATGGGCCTTGGCGATGGCGGCGCCCATGTCGGCATCATCTGCGATGCCAGCTACCCCACCTATCTTCTCACCCATTGGGGCCGCGACCGCGCAAAGGGCCGTTTTGACATTCCTTATCTGGTCAAGCGCCAGACGCAGGACACCGCCCGCGCTGTCGGGCTGATGGACCGGGGCGTGATCGCGCCCGGCAAGAAGGCCGACGTCAACATCATCGATTTCGACCGGCTCGGCATTGCCGCCCCCGAAATGGCCTTCGATCTTCCGGCCGGCGGCAAGCGTTTGCTGCAGCGGGCCACGGGCTATGCCGCCACCATCGTTTCCGGCGCCGTGACCTACCGGAACGGCGAAGCCACCGGCGCGTTGCCCGGAAAGCTCGTGCGCGGTCCGCAATCCGCCTGACGCATACCCATACCCCGAAGCCCTATGGCATGGCGTAGCAGGACGTTGCGCCCTCTTTGCATCTGTTCCAGCCGTGCCGATAGTCCGCCGCGTTTTCGGGGGCATCGCTGTGTTGTTTCATCGCTTGATCCGGGTCGCGGCCGTCGCCGCCACCGCATCCATGTTTTTGCCGGCCGCGGCGATGGCTTGTGCCTGTGGTTGCGGCGTCTTTGATGTCGGCACCGGCTCGGTGTTGGCTGGTGGGGCGGGCACGACCGTGTTCGGCGAGTTCGATTTTCTCAACCAGCGCCAGAACTGGCATGGAACGTCCGAGGCGCCGGCCGCCGACAATGAGGACAAGAAGATCCGCACCGATTTCTTCACCCTTGGCGCGCAGTCCATGTTCAACCGCAGCTGGGGCGTGATGGCGCAACTGCCGGTCTGGAACCGGCATTTCGAAACCGCGGATTCTGGGGCGGTCGAAAGCTTTGACCATGCGGCCTTCGGCGATGTGCGCCTCAAGGGCATTTACACCGGCTTTTCCGGCGACATGTCCACGGGCGTAACCTTCGGCGTGAAGCTTCCGACCGGCGATTCCGGTTATGCCGGCTTCGATGCGGATACCGAGATCGGCTCGGGCAGCACCGATCTGCTGCTGGGGCTCTTTCATCGTGGCGCGCTCGACGAGGATGCCGATTTCGTCTGGTATGCCCAGGCTTCCTACGATCAGCCGATCCTGCACAAACCGGGATACAGGCCCGGCGCGGAAGTCGATGCCGCGCTTGGCGCCTATTACAACAGCTGGTATCTCGGTCCGGAGACCAAGCTCGCGCCGGTGCTGCAAATGGTGGTTTCCCATCGCACGCAGGACGAGGGCGCTGCCGCCGATCCCGCCAATACGGGCTATGATCGCGTCCTGGTCGCGCCCGGTGTCGAATTCGATACCGGCGCGTGGAAGCTCTATGGCGATGTCGAATTCCCGCTTTATCAATCCGTGCGCGGCGATCAGCTCGTCGCGCCCGAGCAGTACAAGCTGATCGTCTCCTATGCGCTGTAGCGGCATCCTGCGCGGTTGGCTGAAAGGGCTGGCGATGGTCACGGCCTTGGTCGCGCCGGCCAGCGCGGCGCGCGCCGATGTGGGAGATCGGGCGGCGCTGGCGGGCACGTTTCTGGACGGCGCACCCTTCGACATCGCCCGCGATCGCGGCAAGGTCGTGGTCGTGGATTTCTGGGCAAGCTGGTGCACGCCCTGCCGTGCGGAAATGCCAGTTCTCGATGGCTTTGCACGCGCACACGCCGGCAATGTGGTGATGATCGGCGTCACCGAGGACCGTCGGGACGCGATGGCTAAGGTGCGCGCCGCCACGGCGCCGTTGCACTATCCGACGGCGACGCTCTACGGCCTCACCGCCAACAGTTTCGGCCATCCGCATATCCTGCCGATTGCCTATATCGTCGGCAAAAATGGGGTGTTGCGTGCGGTCGTGCGACCGTCCGGCCGGCCACTGACGGCCGCCCGTCTGCAAGCCATTGTGGCGCCGCTATTGAAGTAGGGCCGTAAACCGCCCGATACCGCGATTTTCCTCCCCCGCATGGCTGCCATGCCTACCCGGAATTTTAGTTGCAAATGAAACTATATGGGCGTTGAATCCGGCAATTATCAGGGAGATTCGTCATGGCAGAACTCTGGGAAAACCCGATGGGCACCGACGGATTCGAATTCGTCGAATACACCGCGCCCGATGTCGGCCAGCTCCACAATCTGTTCGAGCAGATGGGCTTTCGCGCCGTCGCCCGCCACCGCTCCAAGGATGTGACGCTCTATCGCCAGGGCGAGACCAATTTCATCGTCAATGCGGAGAAGGGCAGCCATGGCGCCCGCTTCGCCGAAGCGCATGGCCCCAGCGCCTGCGCCATGGGTTTCCGCGTGCAGGATGCGGCGGCGGCCTACAAGAAGCTGATCGCGCTCGGCGCCAAGCCCTTCGCCAATGCGGTCGGCCCGATGGAGCTGAACATCCCGGCCATCGAAGGCATCGGCGGCAGCGTGATCTATCTGGTCGACCGCTATGGCGAGCGCTCGATCTACGATGTCGATTTCGTGCCGACCGATCCGGCCAAGGGCTTCGCCCATGAAGGCGCAGGGCCTGACCTATATCGACCATGTCACGCACAACGTCTTCCGCGGCAACATGGACAAATGGGCCGGCTTCTACGAAACGCTCTTCAACTTCCGCGAAATCCGCTACTTCGATATCGAGGGCAAGCTGACCGGGCTGAAGTCCCGCGCCATGACCAGCCCCTGCGGCAAGATCCGCATCCCGATCAACGAATCCTCCGACGACAAGTCGCAGATCGCCGAATATCTGCACGACTACAAGGGCGAGGGCATCCAGCACATCGCGCTTGGCACGAACAATATCTACCAGACGGTCGAGATGTTGGCTGCCAGGGGCGTGCCGTTTCAGGATACGCCGGAGACCTATTACGAGCGCCTCGACAACCGCATCAAGGGCCATGGCGAGGATGTCGAGCGCCTGAAGAAGGATCGCATCCTGATGGATGGCGCGCCGACCGAGGATCAGGGCCTGCTGCTGCAGATCTTCACCCAGAACGCCATCGGCCCGATCTTTTTCGAGGTCATCCAGCGCAAGGGCAATGAAGGCTTCGGCGAGGGCAATTTCAAGGCGCTGTTCGAGAGCATCGAACTGGATCAGGTCCGCCGCGGCGTCCTCAAGGATGAAACGAGGCCGTCATGAGCAAGGGCTGGATCGAGTTGCCGCGCGTGGAAGGCGAAACCTCGCGCCAGGCGCATTGCGATCTGCCCGCCGGCACCTATGAGCGCGAGATCGGCCGCGACGGCTTCTTCGGCCCGGCGACCCATCTCTATCATGCCCATCCGCCGACGGGTTGGACGTCGTTCGAAGGGCCCATGCGGCCGCGCGCGTTCGATGCGCTGGCGGCCGCGCGACCGAGTGCCGAGCCCTATCGCGGCGCGCTTCTGCTCTCCAATGCCCATTGCCGCATCGCGCTATGGCGCGTCGCCGAAGCGATGCCATGCCTGCAGCGCAATGCCGATGGTGACGTGCTGCTTTTCATCCATCAGGGCGAGGGCGATCTGTTCTGCGATTTCGGTCACATGTCTTATCGCGAAGGCGACTACCTGCTCCTCCCGCGCGGCACGATGTGGCGGCTGGAACCGAAATCGCCCACGGCCTCGCTGCTGATCGAGGCGACCAACGGCGCCTACAAGCTGCCGGAGCGCGGCATTCTCGGCCCGCATGCGATCTTCGATCCGGCCGCCCTCGAAACGCCGAAACTCGATGCCGCCTTCAAGGCGCAGCGCGATGGCGAATGGCAGCTGCAGGTCAAGCGCCGCAATCAGATCTCCACCATCACCTATCCCTTCAATCCGCTGGATGCGATTGGCTGGAAGGGCAATCTCACCGTGATGAAGCTCAACTGGCGCGATATCCGCCCGGTCATGAGCCACCGCTACCACATTCCGCCATCGGTGCATTCCACCTTCGTGGCCGACCGCTTCGTCGTCTGCACCTTCGTGCCACGCCCGATCGAATCCGATCCGGGCGCGCTCAAGGTGCCGTTCTTCCATTCCAACGACGATTACGACGAGGTGATCTTCTATCATCAGGGCGAGTTCTTCAGCCGCGACAACATCAAGCCGGGCATGGTCACCTTCCACCCCAGCGGCTTCACCCATGGCCCCCATCCCAAGGCCTTCGAAGCCGGGGCCAAGGCCGCGAAGACGATGACCGACGAAGTCGCCGTCATGATCGACGCGCGCGATGCGCTCGACATGACCGAGGCCGCCGCCGGCACCGAAGTGACAGACTACGCCGAGAGCTGGAAAACGAAATGAAGCTTGCATCCCTCCGCCACGGCCGCGATGGCATGCTGGTCGTCGTTGCCCGCGACCTGAAGACCTATGTGCCCGTGCCCCACATCGCCCACACGCTGCAGGAGGCGATGGACGATTGGCATCACACCGCGCCGCGGCTGATGCGTGTCTATGATCTGCTGAACGAGAACGCCGCCGATGGCGCCAAGCCCTTCGAGCCGAAGGATTGCATGTCCCCGTTGCCGCGCGCGCATCAATGGGCGGACGGTTCGGCCTATGTCACCCATGTCGAGCTGGTGCGAAAGGCGCGCGGCGCCGAAATGCCCGCCACCTTCTGGACCGATCCTTTGATGTATCAGGGCGGTTCGGACAGCTTCATCGGCCCGATGGACCCGGTGCTGGCGGCCGACGAAGCATGGGGCATCGATTTCGAAGGCGAGATCGCGGCCATCACCGACGATGTGCCCATGGGCATCGATCCATCCCATGCCGAAAAGCACATCAAGCTTCTGATGCTGGTCAACGATGTGTCCTTGCGCAATCTCATCCCTGGCGAACTGGGCAAGGGCTTCGGCTTCTTCCAGTCCAAACCCGCCACGGCCTTTTCGCCGGTGGCGGTCACGCCCGACGAACTCTCCGAAGCCTGGAGTGACGCCAAGGTCCATCTCCCGCTCACCGTCACGATGAATGGCAAGAAATTCGGCGCACCCAATGCAGGCGAGGACATGACCTTCAACTTCGCCCAGCTCATCGCTCATGCGGCAAAGACGCGGCAACTTGGCGCCGGCTCCATCATCGGCTCGGGCACGGTGTCGAACAAGGATCGCAAATCCGGTTCGGCCTGCCTTGCCGAACGGCGCATGCTCGAAACCATCGATGCGGGCAAGCCGTCCACGCCCTTCATGGCATTCGGCGATACCATTCGCATCGAGATGTTCGATTCCGCTGGCGCCTCGATCTTCGGCGCCATCGATCAGGTTGTGCAGCGCTACAAGGGAGCCTGAGATGTCGGAACTGGTTCACTACACCTATTTCCGCTCATCGGCGGCGTTCCGCACGCGCATCGCGCTGAACCTCAAGGGGCTGGCGCATGAGGATGTCTATATCCATCTGCGCAAGAACGAGCAGTTGGCGGAAGCCTACACCACGCTCAACCGTCAAGGCTTCGTGCCGACGCTGGTGCATCAGGGCCATGCCATCGGCCAGTCGCTGGCGATCATGGAATATCTCGATGAGGTATTTCCCGAGCCGCCATTCCTGCCCAAGGATGCGCTCGGCCGCGCCCGCGTGCGCCAGCTCGCCTATGCCGTCGCCTGCGACATCCATCCCGTCAACAATCTGCGCATCCGCCGCTTCCTGCTGCACGATTTCAAGCATAGCGAGCAGGAGGTGCTGGACTGGCAGGTGCATTGGATGCGCGAAGGCTTCGATGCGCTCGAAGCGATGCTGTCGACCGACGATCGCACCGGCCGCTTCTGCCACGGCGATGCGCCGACACTGGCCGATATCTGTCTGATCCCGCAATTGGCCAATGCCCGTGGCGCGGAGATGGATCTGTCGCCCTGGCCCACGCTCAAGCGCATCGAAAAGGCGGCCTACGACCTGCCGGCCTTCATGGCGGCCCTGCCGAAGAACCAGCCCGATGCCGAATGACGTCGCCACACGGCTCGAGCTCGACCGCTTCCTGCCCTACAAGTTCTCGGTTCTGAACAACCGCGTCAGCGATGCCATTGCGCGGCAATATGCCGAGCGTTTCCAGCTCACCCCCGCCGAATGGCGCGTGATGGCGGCGCTTGGAAACACGTCCGGCCTGTCCGCGCGCGAAGTGGCCGAGAAGACGGCGATGGACAAGGTCCAGGTCAGCCGCGCCGTTGCCAGCCTGGTCGAAGCCGGCCGCTTGACCCGCAAATCCGACGCGCAGGATGGCCGCATCACGCGCCTGTCCTTGAGCGCCCGCGGCCGCTCCATCTATGACGAGATCGTGCCCATGGCGCTCGACCTCGAAGCGCAACTTCTGTCGGCACTCAGCGCAGAAGAACGCGCAGGCCTCGACGCCATCTTCGCCAAGCTCTCGCGGAAGATCGAAATACTCAATCCCTGACGATCAGCACGACCAGCGCTTTGGGCCCATGGGCGCCCAGTTCCAGCGTCTGCTCGATGTCGCCGGTGCGCGAGGGTCCGGTGACGAAGTTCAGCGTGCGCGGCAAACCTTTCGCCTTCACTTGGCGGAGCACGTCTTCCATATTGGGCAGAATGTCGCCCGCCTTCAGCACGGCGATCTCCAGCCCCGGCCGGAAATGCCACGAGGCCGGTTCGGTCTTGGCGGACGGGTAGGCGAGAGTGCCGGTTTCGGCAATGCCGAAAGGTGCGCGCGTCACCGCCGCCTCATCCGGTCCCGGCGGCGAGGTTTCGCAAGCGACGGTCCACGGCATCCCCGCAAGTGCGCTTCCTTCCGGCAGGTGCACCCGCGCCGGCATGTTGCGCGCCCGCAGCACGTCGGCCACGGCATCGGGAACCTCGCTCTCGCTCGCCAGCATGCGCACCTCTGCGGCAGCCTTGCCTGCCAGCGTGGTGAAGCGTGTCACCGCATCGTCTTCGATCACCGGAGGCACATAGGTGTCGGGCCTAAGCGCATCGCCCGTGCGGCGCTTCTTGATCGCATCCAGAATGTCGTCGCGCGCGCTCATTTCCGCTCCGCCCACAATTCCTGAAATGTCTTGCCTTGCGGTGCCGGAAGATCACGCACGGCGAACCATCCCTTGGGCAACGGCAAGGCCTTCACAGCGCCACGCCGACCGGCCAGCATCCGTAGCAGGCGCGCCGCAATGCGCGCACCCAGCCGGTACAGCCCTGGCCGTTTGGCCGCAAAGGCCCACAGCCCCAGTCCGAACCTCGCACTCGCTGGCGCCATCCCGGCCGCGAATTCGCGTGCCCGCCAGTAGCGCATGATCCTGGGCAACGGAATCTTGACGGGACACACCTCCGCGCAACGTCCGCAAAAGGTCGAGGCATTGGGATGGTGATGCGCTTCCGCCAGTCCAAGCAGATTGGGATTCAACGCGGCCCCGATCGGCCCCGGATAGGTTGCGCCATAGGCATGGCCGCCAATTGCCGCATAGATCGGGCAATGGTTGAGGCAGGCCGAACAGCGGATGCAGCGCAGCGCTTCTTGGGCGTCTGTGCCCAGCAATCGCGTGCGCCCATTGTCGACCAACACGACATGGAAATTCTCCGGCCCATCGGTCTCGCCCGGCCCTCGTGGCCCCGCCATCACACTGACGTAAGAGGTGATCGCCTGTCCGGTGGCCGAGCGTGTCAGAAGCCGCAGCAGCACGGCCACATCATTGAGATCCGGCACCACCTTCTCGATGCCGGTGACGACGATATGCGTTTTCGGCAGCAGCCGCGTCAGATCGCCATTGCCCTCATTGGTCACGATCACGGCCGCGCCGTCTTCGGCGGAAAGGAAGTTCGCGCCGGTGATGCCGGCATCGGCGCCCTCAAAGGCTTCGCGCAGCATGATGCGCGCCTCGTTCACCAGCGCCGTGCGCTCGTCAATGTTGCGCGCGGGATCAAGCCGCGTATGCGCGGTACGGAAGGTCTCGGCCACATCTTCCTTGTTGAGGTGGAAGGCCGGGGCGATGATGTGGCTGGGCGGTTCGTTCCGAAGCTGGATGATGTATTCGCCCAGATCGGTCTCGACCGGCGTCATGCCATGGGCTTCGAGGAAGGGGTTGAGTTCGACCTCTTCGGTGACCATGGATTTGCCCTTGGTCACGGTCTTCGCATCCACAGCCTTCAATATGCCCTGCACGATCTCGCGCGCTTCTTTCGCGTCGCGTGCCCAATGCACATGCCCGCCGCGGGCGGTGACGCTGGCCTCGAATTGTTCGAGCAGCGTATCGAGATGGGCGAGGGCATGATCGCGGATCGCCGCAGCCCTGGTCGCGCAGCGCCTCGAAGCCCGCGAAATGACCGGCCGCGTAAGACCGCCCCATCTGGAAATGCGATTTGATGCGCCCCAGCGCCAGCTTCAGGCGCGGATCGCCCATCGCCTCATGGGCCGCTTCGGGGAAGGCGCGCGGATCCTGTTTCATTCGGGCTCACCCAGCGCCGGGCCGTCTGCCATATCGGCCAGCACTTCGGCCAAATGGCGCACGCGCATGGTTTTGCCCTGCCGCTTCATGCGCCCGGCGAGATGCAACAGGCAACCGAGGTCAGGCCCGATCAGCGTGTCGGCGCCCGTGGCTTCCGCATCGGCAATCTTGTCATCGGCCATGCGTTCGGAAATCTCGGGATATTTCACCGAGAAAAGCCCGCCGAAGCCGCAACACACCTGTGCGTCCTTCAGTTCGGCCAGTTCCAGCCCGTCCACACTCGCCAGAAGCTTGCGCGGTTCGTCCTTCACACCCATCTCGCGCAGGGCCGAACAGGAATCGTGATAGCAGGCCTTGGCCGCGCATTTGGCGAGCACATGCTCCATGCCGCGCTCATGCACAAGGAAGGAGATGAGTTCATGCGTCTTCGCCGCCAGCGCCTGCGCGCGCGGCAGCCATGTCGCATCGTGTTTCAGCGCCTCGACATAATGATTGCGGATCGTCCCGGCGCAGGAGCCCGAGGGCACCACCACATAATCGAAACCTTCGAAAGCCTCGATCACATTCCGCGCCAGCGCCGCGGCGTTCCTGTCGTCGCCCGCATTCCAGGCCGGCTGGCCGCAGCAGCTTTGCGTCGCGGGCACCTCCACATGGCATCCGGCCGCTTCCAGCAGCTTCACCGCCGCAAAGCCCACGCCCGGCCGCATCAGGTCGACAAGGCAGGTGACGAACAATCCCACGCGCGTCATGCGCGCGCCCGTTTGCGGCGGCCCGGCGGCGGATGAAAGCCGTCGCCCAGCGCATAGGTCAGATGGCGCAGATGATTTATGAAGGCCTGCCGGTCATCGAGGGAAGAAAGCTGTTCATACGGCACCACGTCGCCGACGCGCACATGCACCTCGCTGCCGATGCGGTCGTGGATTTCCTTGAACAGCAGCGACAGCCGCAGCGTCATGGAGAGGTGGCTGGCGAACTGGAACAAGCGGCTGTTCTGCCCGGCGAAGAAAAACGGCACCACCGCGGCCTTGCTCTGGGTGATGAGCCGCGCCGTGAACTTCTTCCATTCGGCATCGGTCGCATGTTTGTGCCACAGCGTCGGCGTGGTGGAAACGCCGCCAGCCGGGAACACGATCAAACAGCCGCCGTTCATCAGGTGATGCTTGGCCGCAGCGCGCGATTTGAGGTTGGTGGCCAGTGCCTCTTCGGTTTCGGCGAAATCGATCGGCAGCAGCCACTCGCGGATTTCCTCTGCCCGCGTCAAAAGCTCGTTGGTGAGCACGCGGAAATCGGCTCGCACCCGCGAGACGAGATGGCTGATGACGACACCGTCCAGCACGCCGAAGGGATGATTGGCCACCACCACCAGCGGCCCGACCTTGGGCAGGCGGGCGAGGCCGTCCTCGTTGCAGACGACATTCAGTTCCAGCCGCCGCACGGCCGCATCCCAGAAACTTTCGCTGGGCGCCGGGTTGGCGCGAAAATCGTCGTACAGGGCTTTGAGATAGGGCTGGCCGGTCGTCGCGCTCGATGGCGCGGATGACAAGCCGCTTGAGCCACGGATCGCCCGGGCCGGCATAGGAGAAATTCAGCGGTGGGTCGGCGGCGTCGGCCATGGCTGCGGGCGAGGTTAGCCTGAATCGCGCGCCCGCAATATCCCGGATCGCCGCCTAGGTGGTGGTTTCCGCAAGCAACACGCCGCCCTTGCCGGTGACAAGGCGCAACGCGAGGTAGCACAGCAGCCCCGCCGGTCCGAACAGCAGTGTCACGATCAGGCAGGGGATCACGGCGAAGTGCGAGAGGCCGCGCCGTCCCGCATCGCGCACCTGCCAGGCGCCGATGAACAGATCGAAGACGAGGTAATGCACCCAGCCCGCCGTTGCCAGCACGGGCGAGGTGAAAAACGCCATCACGCCGGCCAGCGACGAAAAGCTCACCCCCGCGGGCATCGGCCCCAGCATCCCGTCCGCGATCAGCCAGATATAGGTCAGGCCCAGGATCACCGGGATCGCCACCGAATGGACGAGCAATTGCGTGCCCTTCCAGCGCGGCGCCACGATCAGCAGCAGCCAGAAAATCAGAATGCCGTTATTGGCGATGGCGAAAACCGTTTGCGCCGGCATGGCATGCCCCCCTTGTTCAGTCTCCGGTCGGAAAACGCCGCTTCAGCCAGGAGAGCATGGCGGTGTTGAGTTCGTCCGGATGCTCCTGCTGCGTCCAGTGCCCGCAATGCCGGATCAGAACCTTTTCCAGATCGTCGACATACTCGCCCATGCCCTGGGCCATGGCGGGAGAGAGCACCACATCGTCTTCCGCCATCACCATCAGCGAAGGCACGCGAACCTTCTGCTCGACGCCCTCGCTCGCCTGCCAGTTGCGGGTGAAATTGCGATACCAGTTGATGCCGCCGGTAAAGCCTGTGCGTGTGAAGGTGTCGATGAAGATCTGCAGCTCACTCTCCGGCATCACCAGCTCGCCGCGCCAGCCACGTTCGTCGCTGCCGAGCGCCTTGACCAGTTCGAGGCGGCGGTCTTCGTCGGGCAACTGGGCATATTCGGCGGCCGTGACGCCGTTCTTGCGCATGAAGAAGCGGAACGTTTTTCCCACATCCTTCATCAGCGCCGCATCGGCCGCGCCGGGCTTCTGGAAATAGACGATATACATGTCTTCGCCATAGACCGCGCGCATGGCCGCGATCGGGTCCATGGGCGCGCGCGGCAGGAAGGGCGTGTTGACGCCGATGATCCCGGCCACGCGGCTCGCATGGAACAGCGGCATCTGCCACACCACCAGCCCGCCCCAGTCATGGCCGGCGAAGATGGCCTTGTCGATGTCCAGCGCGTTCAGCAGCCCGATGAGATCGCCGGTCAGATGCGCCATATCGTAATTCTCGATCCCGTCCGGCCGCGCGCTGCGACCATAACCGCGCTGGTCCGGTGCAATGGCGCGATAGCCCGCCGCCGCCAATGCCGGCAATTGATGGCGCCAGGAATAGGCCAGTTCCGGAAAGCCGTGGCACATCACCACCGGCACGCCATCCTTCGGCCCCATCTCGTAAACGGCCATGTCGATGCCGTTGGTCTTGATGATTGTGGGTTCGGGAAAGTTCGTCATGATCGTCTCCCTGCTCAGGCCGGAAGGCCCAGTTTCTCCAGCATGACTTTGCGCTCGGGCCCGAATTTCGGCGGATAGAAGCCGCGCGCCCGCTTGACGGATTTCGGCAGCGCCCAGACCAGCAGCAGTCGCGCGACGAGCGAAGGGCGTTTCAGCCACGCCGTCGGATGGCCGACCATGTGGAACACGGCGGCGAGTGTGCGCGCCAGCTCCTGATCGCCGCGCGATGCCGGCGTGATCGCGTCCTCGGCAAAGCTTTTCATGATGCGGGCCTTGAGGCGCGGCCTGTAATCGGGATTGCGTTCGTTCTTCGCCCGGCGAATTGCCGAGAGGTCCTGCTTCACCATGGAATCGTAATAGGGCCGGATCTCGTCCCATGTTCCGCGCGCCACAAAACCCGCGCGCTCCGCGGCATCGCCGGTCGTATCCAGCGCCTCGCGCAATATATGCGCCTGCACCATGCCGGAGGAGCAGCCGCGCCCGTAAAGCGGATTGGTGCGCACCGCCGCATCGCCCAGCGCGAAGAAGCCCAGCACCTGCGGCTCACCATCCTTGAGATAGTGCCGCCACAGATTGACGAGATTGCCCATGGCATAGACGGGGCTGACCGGCTCGGCGCGTTCCGGCGTGGTCCAGCGCGCGCAGCCCGGCAGTTCGCGGCAGATCGCCTCGAACACGTCCGGCTTCATGATTGCCGTACGCAGGCTGGTTTCGATTTCCGGCACCGCCAGCGTGATCGAGAAATGCCGGTTGTCGGCCGCGAACACGCCGAACTTGATATAGCCGAGATCGCCGCCGCCCGGTGTGCCGTCGCGCGGTGGCTCGTCCTGTCCGTCGCGCAATTTGTAATGCCGCGTGAAATAGAGAATGCCGCAGGGCAATTCCTCTTCGCGGACGTCGCAGCCGGCCTCGCGCAGCCAGTCGGGGAAATTCGTATTGCGGCCGCTGGCATCGATCACGATATCGGCCAGCATGTGCTCCACCGCACCGTTACGTTCGACCTCAAGCCCCTCGACGACGATACGGCCTTGCCCATCGCGCTGCGTCAGCAGCCCGCGCACGCCCGCATCGCCGACGAACTCCACCCCTTCGAACCTCTGCACATGGTTGCGCAACACCAGCTCCAGCGTCGTGCGCCGGCTGAACAGCAGGCTCAGATCTTCATCGCCCGGCTCCTGCACATAATGCGGCTTGAGCGGCGGGGCAATGGCGTCTTCATAGGTGAAGCGCCGCGCGCCGGCCGCCAGTAATGCGTCCATCAATGCGGGGTGGCGTTCGCGGATCAGCTTGTTGAGGCGGCCGATAAAGGCGTGGCTGTGGCGCAGCTGTGTCGCCCCGCGCCGCTCCCATTTCGCAAACGCCTCTTCGGGCGACATCTCCGGCGGGGCCGGATCACGATCGATCAGGGTGACACGACGTCCGCTTCCGCCGAGAGCCAGAGCGACGCCGAGGCCGGTGATCCCGGCACCGGCCACGAGCACATGCTCGCCCGCGCTCACCCGATCCCCTTGTATGCGGCCCAGGCGAGCAGCGCCCAGCCGATCAGGAAAGGCAAGCCCGCCGAACGGCGTGACGAAGGCCATGGCCCGCATGCCCGTCAGCGCCAGCACGTAAAGCGAGCCGGAAAACAGCACGATGCCGGCGAGGAAAAAGGCCGCCGCGGTGTGCGCCGCGCCGCTGCCAGGCCCCCGCATGGCCATGGCGGCGAGGCCCAGCGCCAAGGCGTGATACATGTGATAGCGCGCGCCGGTCTCGAAGATTTCCAGCGCATGCGCATCGAGGCTGCCCTCCAGCCCATGCGCGGCGAAGGCCCCGGCGGCCACGGCCAGAAAACCATTGATCGCCGCTATCATCAGCCACAGGCTCATCGCTGCACTCCTGTCATGCGCACGCTATCATAGACGCAGGAAAGCGGCTTTGCGAACCGCGATGGAGCGGCTAGAACGGAGCCTATGAAAGCTACCGCAACGGCACCCGATGGCGTCACCATCGCCTATGAAACAGCGGGCGAGGGCGCCCCAATTCTCCTCATCCATGGCTTCGCCTCGGACCATGTGCAAAACTGGCGCGCCCCCGGCTGGTACGAGCCGCTGACCAGGGCCGGATACCGCGTCATTGCCCTCGATTGCCGCGGGCATGGCGAAAGCGGCAAGCCGCACGACCCCGCCATGTACAGCCACGACGTTATGGCCCGCGATGCGATCGCCGTGATGGATGCCGAAGGGCTCACCGCCCCGGCCGTGATGGGTTATTCGATGGGTGGCTATCTCGGCATGCAGCTTCTCATGGGCCATGGCGCGCGCGTCTCGAAGCTCATCATCGGCGGCGTCGGCGAGACCTATTTCTCCACCGCCCAATTCGCGCGCGATGGCATCGTCGCCGCACTGGAAGCGCCGGACGCATCCGCGATCACCGATCCCATCGGCCGCAATTTCCGCGCCTTCGCCGAACAGCCGGGCAAGGACATCAAGGCGCTGGCCGCTTGCATGCGTGGAGACCGCAAATCCTTCACGGGCCCCCAGCTTTCGGCCGCGCGTCAGCCCGTCCTCGTCGTCTGCGGCGACATGGATGAGATGACGGGCAATCCCGGCCCGCTGGCCGCCGCCTTCACGAATGGCCGGGCCGTGGTGGTTCCCCGCCGCGATCACATGACCACGGTGGGCGACAAGCTCTACAAACAGGCCGTTCTGGACTTTCTGGCCGAGGGTTAAGCCCCTCCATTGCCTTCCAGAATGGTGTCATATGCATGGCGGCTGTGTCCTTCGCGCATGCCTGCCCACATTTTGCTGTCGCGTGAATTGAGCTTCGCCGCCCCATGGCTATGATCCGCCCCGCGCCGGCCCCTTTGGCCGGCTCGCGAGGAGATCATGAGCGCATCCGAACACACGCCCGCCAAGCTTGAAGCCAATGCCTTCGATTGGGCCGACCCGCTGCTTCTGGGCCAGCAGCTCAACGAGGAAGAGCGCATGGTGCGCGATTCGGCCGAGGAGTTCTGCGGCGCGGTGCTGCAGCCCGCGGTGCGCGACGGTTTCCGCAACGAGGTCTTCGACCGCTCGCTGATGAAAGAGATGGGCGAGGTCGGTTTCCTCGGCATCACCCTGCCGGAGGAATATGGCGGCGCGGCCATGAACTACACCTGCTACGGCCTGGTGGCGCGCGAGGTGGAGCGCATCGATTCCGGCTATCGCTCGGCCATGAGTGTCCAGAACAGCCTCGTCATGCATCCGATCTTTGCCTATGGCAGCGAGGAGCAGCGCAAGAAATATTTGCCGAAGCTCGCAAGCGGCGACTTCGTCGGCTGCTTCGGCCTGACCGAGCCGGATCACGGCTCCGATCCCGGCGGCATGGTCACGCGCGCCGAGAAGACCTCCGGCGGCTATGTGCTCAACGGCGCCAAGATGTGGATCACCAATTCGCCCATCGCCGATCTCGCCGTGGTCTGGGCCAAGCTCGACGGCAAGATCCGCGGCTTCATCGTCGAACGCGACGCCAAGGGTTTCTCGACGCCCAAGATCGAAGGCAAGTTCTCGCTGCGCGCCTAGCGTTACCGGCGAAATCGCATTGGCCGATTGCTTCGTGCCGGACAATGCGCTGCTGCCGAATGTTTCGGGCCTGTCCGGTCCCTTCGGCTGCCTCAACCGCGCGCGCTTCGGCATTGCCTGGGGTGCGATGGGGGCCGCCGAATTCTGCTTCCATGCCGCGCGCCAATACACGCTCGACCGCAAGCAGTTCGGCCGTCCGCTGGCCGCCAACCAGCTGATCCAGAAGAAGCTGGCCGACATGCAGACCGAGATCACGCTGGGCCTGTCGGCCGTGCTCCATCTCAGCCGCCTGATGGATGCCGGCACGGCCGCGCCGGCCGCCATTTCGCTCTTGAAGCGCAACAATTGCGGCAAGGCGCTGGCCATTGCCCGCGAGGCGCGCGACATGCATGGCGGCAATGGCGTGTCCGATGAATATGGCGTCATCCGCCACGTGCTGAACCTCGAAGCGGTCAACACCTATGAGGGCACGCATGATGTGCACGCGCTGATCCTCGGCCGTGCGATCACCGATATTCCGGCGTTCAGCTGATGGCGGAGGCCGACAACACTCCTGATGACGTCATCGCAGGTGGTTGCCGCTGCGGGCGGGTTCGTTATCGTGTTGCGCGCAGCGGTCTGCCGAAGACCTATGCCTGCCATTGCCGCGATTGCCAGACCTGGTCCGGCAGCGCCTTCAGCGTGCAGTTCCTTCTTCCCGAGGAAGAATTCGTCGTGGAAGGTGAAACGCAGCTCTTCGAACTGACGTCGGAAGACGGGCAACGCATCTCGCGCCAGCGCGGCTGTCGGGTTTGCCTCACGCGGGTCTACAACACCAATACGAGGCGTCCCGGCGTGGTCGTGGTGCGCGCCGGCACGCTCGACCGCAGCGACGAATTGCAGATCGTGGCCCATATCTGGGCCAGCCGGAAAATGGCCGGGATCGATATTCCGCGACGGCTGCCAAGCTGGCCCGAAGGCGCGCCGCCGGCGGATTTCATGGCGGCGCTTGCACCCGACTAGCGGCGGTGGGCGCGCGCCGTCACCGGCATTCGGCCTTTTAAATCGGCTTTTAAAACTGTCATCCCCGGCGAACAGTGCGCGCAAAGCGCGCGCTGCGAGGGAAGGGGACCCAGGAGGAAGCGCTGGCTCCGGCGACGCCGGATAAGTCTCTCTGCGCGATGTGCGGAGGACTGGAGGCTGTCGTCACCTCCTGGGTCCCCTTCCCCTCGCTTCGCTCGGCCGGGGATGACAAGCTGTAGTCACACCGCCCGCTTGGCCTTGTCCTTCTCGTTCGCGCCGCGGATTTCGCGGCGGATGTTGTCCCAGTCCTCATCGCCCAGCGCCGACAGGCTGGCGAAGTTGCCGCCCGAGGCCAGATGCAGCGCGCCATCGATGGCGATGGTCTGGCCCGTGAGATAATCGCAGCCATCGCCCATCAGGAACACGGCAAGATTGGCCAGCTCGGTCATCTCGCCATTGCGGCCCATGGGAATGGCGCTGCCGCGATCCATGTCGCGACCCGCCGCTTGTGGGCTGAGCCGATCCCAGGCGCCCTTGGTGGGGAAGGGCCCCGGCGCAATCGCGTTGAGGCGAATGCCGTGCGGGCCCCATTCGCTGGCGAGCGATTTGGTCATCACATTGAGACCGGCCTTCGACATGGCCGAGGGCACGGTGAATGGCCCGCCATTCCAGATCCAGGTCGTCAGGATCGAGATCACGCTGGCCTTGTCGCCGCCGTCGATCCAGCGCTTGCCGCAGGCCAGCGTCACATAGAACGAACCGCGGAACACGATGTCGGCAATGGCGTTGAAGCCGCGCGGGGAAAGGTCCTTGGTGCGCGAGATGAAATTGCCCGCCGCATTGTTGACCAATCCGGTCAGCGCCCCGCCATCGTCCCAGATCTGCGCGATCATGTCGTCCACGGCTTCGGCCACGCGGATATCGCAGGCGATGCCGCTCACCGCCGAACCGGTGGCATCGGAAATGCGCGCCGCCGTCGCATCCAGCACCTCCTTGCGCCGCCCGCAGATATAGACGCGCGCGCCGAGCTGCGCATAAGCCTCGGCCATCACTTCGCCCAGCCCCGTGCCGCCGCCGGTGACCAGAATGCGTTTTCCGGCCAGCAGGTCCGGCTTGAACATCAATTCCATGGCGCTCTCCCGATATCTGTTTTGCCGCCAGCATAGTCGCGAGCGGGCCACTGGCAATCGGCAGACGAGCGTGGTTACGCTATCCGCCATGGATGCCGCTACGGAAAGCCCCAAGGGAAAAGACGAAAATGCCTTGCCACCCCTGTTTCGCGACTGGTTCGCGGGCCGGGGTTGGGCCCCGCGTCCGCACCAGCTCGCCATGCTGGCCCATGCGCGCGCCGGCCGGTCCGTGCTGCTGGTCGCGCCCACCGGCGGCGGCAAGACGCTGGCCGGTTTCCTCCCCAGCCTGATCGAGATTGCCTCCGGCCCCGTCCCGGAAAAGCGCCCGCACCGATTGCACACGCTCTACATCTCGCCGCTGAAAGCGCTGGCCGTGGATGTTGCGCGCAATCTCGGCGCGCCGGTCGAGGAGATGGGCCTCCTGGCCCGCATCGAAACCCGCACCGGCGACACGCCGCCCGCGCGCCGCCAGCGCCAGCGCACCGCGCCGCCCGACATTCTTCTGACCACGCCCGAACAGGTCGCGCTGATGCTGGCCTCGAAAGATGCGCCGCGCCTGTTCGCGCATCTGAAGGCCGTGGTGCTGGATGAGCTGCATGCCATTCACAATTCCAAGCGCGGCGATTTGTTGGCGCTCGATCTCGCCCGCCTCGAAACGCTGGCGCCCGGCCATCGCCGCATCGGTCTCAGTGCCACCGTCGCCGATCCCGCGCCGCTGCAGCGCTATCTGGTGCCGCAACCGGAAGCGGGCGAAGCGAGATCCGAGCTGGTGATGGGGCAGGCGGGGGCGGTGCCCGACATCCGCATTCTCGCGTCGGAGGAATACGTTCCCTGGGCCGGTCACATGGCCAAGCATTCGATTGGCGAGGTGATGCATGCGATCCGCGCCTCGAAAACCGCGCTGGTCTTCGTCAACACCCGCGCCCAGGCCGAGCACATGTTTCAGGATCTGTGGGCGATCAATGACGACAATCTGCCGATCGCCTTGCATCACGGTTCTCTCGCGCCCGAGCAGCGCCGCAAAGTCGAAGCCGCCATGGCGCGCGGCGGTTTGCGCGCGGTGGTCTGCACCTCCACCCTCGATCTCGGCATCGACTGGGGCGCGGTCGACAAGGTGATCTGCATCGGCGCGCCCAAGGGCGCGGCGCGTCTGGTCCAGCGCATCGGCCGCGCCAATCACCGCCTCGACGAGCCGTCCCAGGCGCTTCTTGTTCCGGCAAACAGATTCGAGGTTCTGGAATGCGAGGCCGCGCGCGATGCGGTGCTGGCCGGCGAACTCGATACCGAGCATTTGAAGCCCGGCGGTCTTGATGTGTTGGCGCAGCATATTCTGGGCACCGCCGCCGCCGGGCCCTTCCACGAAGATCGGCTTTATCGCGAAGTCACCTCGGCCTCGCCCTATCGCGAACTCAAACGCGAAGACTTCGATGCCGTGGTCGATTTCGTCGCCACCGGCGGCTATGCGCTCAAGCGTTATGACCGTTACGCGCGCCTGCGCCGCACGCCGGAAGGGCTGTGGCGCATCGCCCATCCGCGCATGGCGCAGGATTACCGGCTCAATGTCGGCGTCATCGTCGAAGAACCGATGCTCGATATCCGGCTCCAATCCAGAGGCCGTCCCGCCGGGGCAGGGGGCCGCTTGATCGGCCGCGTCGAGGAGTATTTTCTCGAAAGCCTCGCCCCCGGCGATACCTTCGTCTTCGCCGGCGAGGTGCTGCGCTTCGAAGGCATTCGCGAAACCAGCGCCTATGTCACGCGCACGCACGATCCCGAAGCGCAGGTGCCGTCCTATATGGGCGGCAAGTTTCCGCTCTCCACCTTCCTCGCCGGCCGGGTGCGCGAAATGCTGGCCGACCCGAAGCACTGGAAGGCACTGCCGCATCCGGTGGGCGAATGGCTGCGCGTGCAGCAATTGCGCTCTGTCATCCCCAAGCCCGGCCAGATGCTGGTCGAATGCTTTCCGCGCGGGCGCAAGAACTATCTCGTCTGCTATCCCTTCGAAGGCCGCCTCGCGCACCAGACCCTCGGCATGCTCTTGACGCGCCGCCTCGAACGCCTGCGCAAGAAGCCGCTCGGTTTCGTCGCCAATGAATATGCGCTCGCCGTCTGGGGCCTCAGCCCCATGGGCGCGCTCGATATGGATGCGCTGTTCGATGCCGACATGCTGGGTGACGACCTTGATGCGTGGCTGGCGGAATCGGCGCTCTACAAACGCACCTTCAGGAATTGCGCCATCGTCGCCGGGCTGATCCAGAAGCGTGGGCTGGGCCAGGAGAAGACCGGCCGCCAGGTCACCTTTTCGTCCGACCTGATCTATGACGTCCTGCGCGAGCACGAGCCCGATCACATTCTCTTGCGCGCCACTTATCAGGATGCGGAGACCGGCCTGCTCGACATCGCCCGCCTGTCGGACATGCTGGCCCGCGTGAAGGGTGCCCTTGTGGTCAAGGATCTGGAGCGGGTCAGCCCGCTTGCGGTGCCCGCCCTGCTCGAAATCTCCAAGGAGATGGTGGCCGGTGAGGCGCATGAGGATATTCTGCGCGAGGCCGAGGATTCGCTGATCGCGGAGGCGATGGAACTTGACGGGCATGAGCACTGAAATGCGCATTCGCGTAAACGGCGAAGTGCTCCAGCTCGACAATTCCGGCGCGCTGTGGTGGCCGGAAACGCAAACGCTCGTCCTCTCCGATATCCATTTCGAAAAGGGCAGTTCCTATGCCCGCCGCGGCATCTTCCTGCCGCCCTATGACAGCCGCGCCATGCTGAAACGCATCGAAACGCTGCAAGCCAAATTCAAACCCGCGCGCGTCATCGCATTGGGCGACAGCTTTCACGATGCCGGGGCCGGCGCGCGCCTCGATGAGAGCGAGCGCAGCCATCTCGCCGCGCTCACCGCCGCGCAGCACTGGATCTGGATCGCCGGCAATCACGATCCCGAACCGCCGGACTGGCTCACGGGCGAACGCCGGGACGAACTCGCCGAAGGCGGCCTTGTCTTCCGCCATGAACCCTCCATGCGTCCGCCGCCGGGCGAGATCGCGGGTCATCTGCATCCCTGCCACACGGTCAGCCGCCGTGGCCGCTCCCTGCGCCGACGCTGCTTCGTCTCCGATGGCATGCGCATGGTGATGCCGGCCTTCGGCGCCTATGCCGGCGGCCTCGATCTCTATGACGAGGTTTACGAGCGTCTGTTCCCGCGCGCCTTCCGCGCCTACATGCTGGGCGCGACGCGGGTTTATGCTGTGGCGGCCTAGCGCCGCCGGAACACGACGGACGAAGTCCAGCCCATCAACAGCGCCATCAGCACGGTCGAGATGCCGTAAAACAGCGGCGAGCTGTGCGCGAAGCTGTAGAGCCGCCGCTCCAGCCCGATCTGGTCGACGAACAGCGGCGTCGATTGCGCGCTCACCACATTGCCGTTCTGAAACAGATAGACTTCGGCGGTGTATTGCCCGCGCGGCACGGCGGCGGGAACGGGTACGCGCACCCGGAACAGCGAATAGGACAGGAACTCGACGCCCGTCGGCACCTGTTTGTAGAGGCCTTCGCGCACCTCCTGGCGCACGGCGGCATCGATGTAATGCTGCGCCTCGCCGGCCGTGTGCACGGTGTAGCTGGCCGGCTGCAAATCTCCTGTGCCCAGCTGATAGCGCCGCAGCACCGCGGCACTGGCGATCTTGTCGAGCGGGCGCGTGCTGGCGAGATAGTAGAAGCCCGGCATTGCCGTCAGCGTAACTTCGTGGCGGTTGATCCAGAGCCCGGCCACGCGCGATTTCTGCCGCACCGTCATATCGACACTGGGTCCGCGCACGACCACCACCACATCGGGCTGCTGCGTCGGCGTTTCCTGATTGCGGGTGTCGATGGCGCCGAACACGACCAGCGCCGTGCCGGTATAATTCGAGGTGATTTCGATCTGGTCCTGCGACAGGCCGGAGACCAGATCCTGCGCCCGCGCGCTCTCGTGCGAAAGCGCCGCAAACGCGGCCATCGCACACAGAGCCCGGAGCGCGGTCCGCATCATGGCGCGCTGATCGTCATGCTGTAGATGTCGTGCGGCGTCACGACCAGGCTGAAGAGCAGCCGCACGGCGATGGACAGCGTCAGCAGCGCCAGCAGAAATCGCAATTGCTCGCCGCGCAGCTTGGCGCCGGCGCGCACGCCGAACTGCACGCCGATCACGCCGCCGATGATGAGCAGGAACGCCAGCATGATATCGACGGTGTAGTTGTCCACCGCGTGCAGGATCGTGGCCGCCGAGGTCACGAACAGAACCTGGAACAGCGAGGTGCCGACCACGACATTGGTCGGCATCTTGAGCAGGTAGATCATCACCGGCACCATGATGAAGCCGCCGCCCACACCCATGATGGCCGACAACACGCCGACGACGAAGCCCAGCAGGAGCGGCGGAAACACGCTGATATAGAGTCGCGAGCGGCGAAAGCGCAGCTTGAAGGGCAGGCCGTGAATCCAGTTGTGCTGGCCCGGTTTGCGCCCGCCCGCGCGCTTGCCGCTCCTGATGTCGCGAATGGTGCGGATGCTTTCGGTCAGCATCAGGGTGCCTACCGATCCCAGCAGGATCACATAGCTCAAGGCGACCGAGAATTCGGATTGGCCGGCCGCGCGCAACAGCCCGAAGATATAAACGCCCAGCGCCGTGCCGGTGAGGCCGCCGGCCAGCATCACCGCGCCCATCTTGATGTCGAGCGTCTTCTGCCGCCAATGCGAGACGACGCCCGAAAAGGTCGAAGCCGAAACCTGGCTTGCCGTCGTCGCCACGGCAACGCCCGGCGGAATGCCGGCGAAGATCAGAAGCGGGGTCAGAAGAAAGCCGCCGCCGATCCCGAACACGCCAGACAGGAATCCGACGGCCGCTCCCATCCCGAGAATGACCAGCCAGTGGACCGACATCTCGGCGATGGGAAGAAAGAGTTCCATCAGGTTCGGGCGGTAGCGGAAAAAGGCTGCAAATGCAGCGAGTCAGCGGTCACGGGACTGTGCGCGCCCCATGAAGCGCGGTCAACAGCTGCCCGGAAAAAGGGTGAACTAACGCTGCGGCAGTTCGTTAATTTGCAGCCATTGAGGGCGCGACGTTGCTCGTGCGGTCGAGCTCTGCCGGTTTGAAGCGGTCTGCGGCGCGCTGTGCGGCCTCGCGCGCGCCGGGCTTGAGCTGCAAGCTCAGCGCGGCCACGCGCGCCTTCGATTCACTGTCGCCCTGCGCGGCGGCGATCGCATACCATTTGAAGGCTTCGCTCAGGCTTTGCGGCACGCCCATCCCGCGCTCATAGAGCACGGCGAGATTGAACTGCGAATCCCTGAGGCCCAGATTGGCCGCCTTGCTGAACCACTGGGCGGCGACCGTGAAGTTCTTGGGCACGCCCGAGCCCTGGGCATAGGCGACGGCGAGATTGTGCATCGCCTTGCGATTGCCCTGCTTGGCGGCGGCCTCATACCACATCGCGGCCTGCTTGGGATCGGCGGGCACGCCATGGCCGCGCTCATAAAGCGTGCCCATGCGGTATTCGGCGATGGGCTGGCCCTGCTTGGCGGCGCGTTCCAGCCAGCGCGCACCTTCGGCTTCATTGGTGGCGAGGCCGTCGCCGTCGAGATATTTGAGGCCGAGCACGGTTTCGGCCGTGGCGCTTCCGGCCTTGGCCGCCGATGTCAGCTTCTGCATCGGCGTCAGCTCGGCGACCTTCTGCGGGGCAGGGGCCTTGTGCGCGGGCTTGGCTTCGGCCTTGGCGTGATGCGGTGCGGGCTTGGGCGCCACGGGTGCATGCGTGTTGGTGGTGTCGGTCCGCCGGCGGTGCCGTTACATCCGAACCGGCCGTATCGTTGCCCGGCAATGCCGAACCGACGATCGGAGGCTCGGATGGCGTCGCTGCCGTCACGGCGGGCTGGGCCGGTTGCGGCGCATGCGCCTGATTGCGGAAGACGAAGAGGCCCGTGGCCAGCGCACCGATGATCAGCACCACGGCCAGGCCGATCATCACGAAACGGCTGCGATTGGCGGGTTCTGCGGGTTCGGCCTGTCCGGCACCCCAGCTGAAACCATTTGCGGGCGCCTGCGCGGCATGGGCTTCGGCGGCGGCGCGCGCCTGACGGCGGGTATTGGCGATGAAATCTTCGGCGCTGTGCTGCGGCCGGTCGAAGCCGTTGGCGGACGCCGCGTTGTGGCCGTCGAAGCCCCCATTGAGACCATTGCCGAGCGCGGTGTCGAAGGCTTGCGTGCCGCTGAATTGATATTCGTTCGGATAGCCCGTGCCGTGATCGAAGGGCGGCGGTTCGGCGGCATGGGCGAAGGGCGGCGCGTCCGGCGCGGGCGCGGCTTGCGGGAAGGGCGGCAGATCGAATCCGCCCATAGCCTCTGATGGCGGGGCCATCGCAGGCTGGTCCTGGGGCGCTGGCGCGGCTTGCAGCGGCTGCGCCATGGGGGGCTGCGCCATGGCCGGTCCGGCAAAGCCGTTCGCGGCGCCGTTCATGGGTGCCTGAAACGGCAGCGGTTCGGGCGGCGCCTGTTCGGCGAAGATGGGTTGCGGCGCGTGCACAGGTTCCGGTTCCACCTTGCGGGCGGCCTCCAGTTCCTCGACGGACTCACGCAATTCGGCGATCTCGCGGCGATGCTGCTGGTCGGCCGCTTCCAGCCGTTCGCCGATGTGATGCAGCTCGTCCATCAGCGTATCGGGCACTGACGGCGTATCCACGCGCGTCGCGAGCTCGGCGAGGTTCTGTTCGATGGCGGCCAGCCTTGCGTCGAAGCCATTGTCCTCGCTGGCCTGCTGCAGCCGGGCGACATTGCCCTCGAGCCGCGCCATGGCGCCGGCCGTCTGGGCTTCGCTTTCGGCCATGCGGGCGGTCAGTTCATCGAAGCTGGTGCGCAATTCGCCCAGCGCCTTGGCCGCGCCGTCATCCTTTTCGACCGCCTTCACGCGTTCGTCGACGGCGAGCAGATGCGCCCTCAGCGCCTTGGCTGCGGTTTCGGCATCCTGGCGTGCCTGGGTCAGGCGTCCGGCCAGGGTCTCGATATTCTGCGCCAGCGTGGCGATCTGGGTGGCGGACTGGTTGGCGGTCTCGCCGATCTGGTCGGCGAGGCGCGACAGCCCCGTATGCAATCCCTTGACCGCATCCTTGAGCCCGCCCGTGCCGCTGGCATGCTGTTCGACCCGGCCGAGCCGGTCGGACAGCGCCATCACATGGCTGTCGAGCTGATCGAAGGCCTGGGCCTGTTCGCGCGCGGCGATATTGATCTCGGCGGCGGCCTTGCTCATGGCGCGGTTGTTTTCGGACTGACTGCGCTCGGCGCTGTCGAGCCTGCGGGCGACGCCCTTCAGGTGATCCTCGATGCGCTTGGTGGCCGATTGGGTTTCGTCTTCGCTGCGGGATACGCGTGCCAGCATGTCTTCGGTATCGCGGGTTGCGGCAGCCGCGCTTTCGGCCACGGTGCGATAGGCATCGGCACTCGAGGTCGCAGCGTTGCGCCAGGCTTCGGTTCGGCTGTCGATACCGTTTGCGACTTCCGACATGGTGCGCAGGATTTTCCGCGTCAGCCATTCGCCCACGGACAGGCCCTCGCGCCGCGCAGCCGCGCGCGCTGCCTCTCGCGCCTCTGGCGGGATGCCTGCCACGTTCCAGGGAAGATCAGGCTGCATATCGATTCGCCATTCGCCACACCCTCAATTAAGGGTATCGGTGCCGACATATTGTGTAAAGAAACCAGCCCGCCCCGAACATCTATGGCCCCGGCTACGGCGTTTTCATACACAGCATAGTTACCAGAGAGCGTTAATAGGGGGTTAGCGCGGAGCGATTCCGGCCTTGGCCAGATCCGAATCAAGCTGGCCCGTGACCCAGCCTACCGCCATGCGCACATCCGAGATCAGCGACCACAGCGGGTAGCGGAAGGTGTCGGGAAGATTACGCTCAATTAGGAAATGCGACAGCCAGGCCGGCGCGACAATGCCAATGACGGCCACCAGCGCGAACCATGGATTGTTGCTGACGAAGACGGTGGCCAGCGCCACCACGGCCACCGCAATACCGCAGCAATGCAGATTGCGTGTATCCGGGCGCGCATGCGCACGCAGATAATAGGGCCAGAAGTCCCGATAGCGCTCGATACGCGGCAAGCCCGACATGACCGGACCGTTCGGCTAGTGTACTGCGCCCGAATTCTTGCCGTCGGGCGTGGCCCCCCGCAATTGGACATCGCGTCCCGGTGCGACATCTTGGTCGGTCTGCGCCTTTGCCGCGGCCAGATCGGCGGCGAAAAGCTGCGTCACATAGACGGTATCGTCGCCCACGGCCGCGCCGATGCCGGTGCGGCTGTAAGCGGGGAAGGCGAGATTGTCGCGATGGCTCTTGCTCTTGAGCCAGAGGTCGACGAAGCGCCTGGCAAAGGTCTCGACATCGACGCCGCCCGCCTTCGTGAAATATTCCGCCGCGATGTTCTCGCCCAGCAGACCTTCGAATTTGGCGTCGCGCGCCATGATGATCGAGGCGGAGGTCTGCCCCTCCGGCGAGCGATGCGCGAGGTAGTGCCGCTTGGCCATGTCGTCGCTATGGGCGCGGGCCACGGCGTCGAGTTCGGCATTGCGTGCGAGCGGCGTCGCCTTGGGATCGAGCTTTTCGCGTTCGGCTTCGACGAGCTGATAGATGCGCGTGGCCAGCGCCGTCATCTGCGTCCTGGGATCGGGTGGGGCAGGGCGCGTCGCGACGACGACGGGCGCGACGCTCGCGCAGGCCGCGAGCGCCAGCGCCGCCAAGGCAAAGGCGGCGCTGCGCAACGCGATGCGGCGTGATGGGTGTGCGGGATCGCTCAGGAGACGATCTCGAACAGGCCCGCGGCCCCCATGCCGCCGCCGATGCACATGGTGACAATGCCCAGCTTGGCGCCGCGGCGGCGGCCCTCGATCAGGAGGTGCCCCGTCATGCGCGCGCCGCTCATGCCGTAGGGATGGCCGATGGAGATGGCGCCGCCATTCACGTTCAGCTTCTCGTGCGGAATGCCGATCGTGTCGGCGCAATAGAGCACCTGGCTGGCAAAGGCTTCGTTCAGCTCCCAGATGTCGATGTCGTCGGGCTTGAGGCCGTGGCGCTTCAGAAGGCGCGGCACCGCATAGACGGGGCCGATGCCCATCTCGTCGGGCTCGCAGCCGGCCACGGCGAAGCCGCGGAAAATGCCGAGCGGCTTGAGCCCCTTCTTCGCGGCCGTATCGGCATCCATCAGCACGCTGGCCGAAGCGCCGTCCGAAAACTGCGAGGCATTGCCGGCGGTGATGTATTTGCCTTGCTTCACTTCCGTGCCGCCGCTGAACACGGGCTTCAGCGATTGCAGCCCTTCCAGCGTCGTGTCGGGGCGATTGCATTCGTCGCGATCCACCGTGGTATCGACGATGCTTTCTTCCTTCGTCGCCTTGTCGACCTTCTTCATCTTGACGGTCATCGGCACGATCTCGTCGGAGAATTTTCCGGCGGCCTGTGCGGCGGCGGTGCGCTTCTGGCTTTCGAGCGCATAGGCATCCTGCCGTTCGCGGGAGATGCCATAGCGTTCGGCCACGATCTCGGCGGTCTCGAGCATGCTCATCCACAGCGCCGGTTTCACCTTCATCAGGTGTTCTTCGGTGATGTTCTTCATGTTCATGCCGCCCATCTGCACGAGCGAGATGGATTCGACGCCCGAACCGATGGCGACCGGCGTCTGCTCGGTCATGATCTGCTGCGCGGCCATGGCGATGGCCTGCAGGCCGGAGGAGCAGAAGCGATTGATGGTGGTGCCCGCCGTCGTCACCGGGCATCCGGCCCAGATCGCGGCATTTCGCGCCACGTTGAAGCCGGTCGCGCCCTCGGGATTGGCGCAGCCCATGAACACGTCTTCGACTTCGCCGGCCTCGATTCCCGCCTTGGCGATGGCGTGGTGGACGGCGTGCCCGCCCATGGCCGCGCCATGGGTCATGTTGAACCCGCCGCGAATGGATTTGGCGAGGCCCGTACGGGCGGTCGAAACGATAACGGCTTCTCTCATGGCGGTTCCTCCGGGGGACGTTTATGCGGAGAGGACCCTAGCCTGCTGCAGTGCGGCATGAAAGAGAGGAGGCGTCAGTTCTCGCGCTCGGGATCGGCCCGCCAGTAGAAGTAGGACGCGGTGATGGACGCCGCGGCGGTCAGGACGATCCCGCCGAGGAAGACGTGATGGGCCTGAAGGGCGGTTCCGGCCGCGAGTGTTCCCAGCGTGGCCAATCCGGTCGCCACCAGCAGACGCCCGCCCAGCCGATTGGATTTCTCCCAGGAATAATCGCTCTTGCGCGTCCAGGGGGTGCGCACGCCGACATAGGGATTGATGGCGGTCTTGCCGAGGAAATTTCCGATCGCCGTCAATACCAGAGCACCGATCAAGGTGATGTCGCCACGGACATTGAGGTGGACGCCCCGCGCGGTCATGACGATGATCGCATGTGACACCGCGAGGACCAGCAACACGCCGACCCAGCCGACGTGATAGGCGGTCGCGCTACGAATCAGATTGGCGCGCCGCGTCGTCAGATTGGGGAGTGCCACGAACACGGCTGTGACGATGAGGCCCAGTGCGGGCATGATGAACAACGCCATCGATTTGTGTGCGAAGCCATCGGGCACGCCGTTCGCGTTCCAATGCACTGCAATGGCCATATGGTCCGAAATATAAGGCCAGGCCCATGCGCTGACCCCCACCATGCCGGCTACAATCAGGAGGCTCGCTGTCAACGGTGCACGGTTTTCCATCGCCCGCCTGCCTTCGTCTTCGGCGCGCCGACGCCCGCCAGATCCATCACCGCGGATGCGGCTTCTTCGAGCACGCTCATATTGAGCCGGTAGATGATCGTCGTGCCCTTGCGCTCGCTGGTCACCAGTCCTGCCGATTTGAGCACCGCGAAGTGACCGGAGAGCGTCGGCTTGGCGAGGTCGAACGCCTCGGCCAGTTCGCCCGCGCTCATCGGCTGCTTGCGCAAGAGCGTCAGGATTTTCCGCCGCACGGGATTGGCGAGCGCGTCGAACACATCGCTCATGAATGCCCCTTGGCGCAGTCCTGCACGAATGCGGCCACGGTCGGCACCACTTTCGGCGCCAGCGGCAGGTCGGGATCGCCATAGGTCGCGATGTTGGCGCCGCGTTCTTCCGGTGCCGTTTTGAGGATGTGATTGACACCGTCCAGCAGCACCAGCCTGGCGCGCGGATCGGCGGCGGCCAGCGCCCTGGCGTCGCTGACTGGGACCTGGATATCGGTGGTGCCTTGCAAAATCATCGTCGGCTCGGCCACGGCGGCCACGGCCTTGCGCGGATCGACGGCGAACCAGGAGATCAGATAGGGCTGCACGCTCGGCCGGAACAGCGAATTCAGTTGCGGCGGCGCATCGGCGACCAGTTGACCCTTTTCGAGTTTCGCGATCGCCGTTTTCGCGTCGCTCCAAAACGGTTCGGGCAGGTGGCCGGCCTTGTGCGCCGCGGCCAGTTGCGTTTCCAGAATTTGCCCGCCGGGTTCGCCCGCGCCTGCTGCGGAGATGTATCCGCAAACGTTCGTTTTCGCCGCCGCCAGCGCACCGATCAGCGCGCCTTCGGAATGGCCGAAGATGACGACGCAGGAGACGCGCTTCTGCGCCTTGAGAAAATCGGTCCAGGCGACGGCGTCATCGACATAGGTCGAAAAGCGCAAATCTTTTTCCGCCGTCATGGCGGCGGCACTGGCCGCAATGCCGCGCTTGTCGAAGCGCAGCGAGGCGATGCCGTCCCTGGCCAATCCCTCTGCCAGCAGTTTGAGCGTCGCCGGCTTGACGCCGGGCACGGTGGAATTGCCGTCGCGATCGGTGGGGCCGGAGCCGGCGATCATCAGCACGGCCGGAACGGCCTTGGCGCCGTCCGGCATCAGCAAGGTGCCGTGGAGCGCGCCCTGATCGATCGTGACCTCGCGGCTCCGTGCCTGTGCCGTGCTGCTGAACGCCGTCAATGCCATGGCCATGATGGCTGCCGATGCGATGCGCATGACGCCCCCCTCTGTTCATACTTCGTTATTTAGCAAAATAACGAAGTATGTCAAGGCTGGGGTGGCTTCAGATATTGGCGCCGAAATCGCTCCAGCCCTGGCCGGGCCGCGGGCGGACGCGGTTCGTGACCATACGGCCGTGGAGATCGCGGATCGCGGCGCTGCCGGTCTTCACGAACAGGAAGGGCAGGAGGCCGTGGATCAGGCAGCACAGGCCGGCCGCAATCATGCGCAGGCCGAAGCCCGTGGCCGAACCCAGATGTTCGCCATAGCTCTCGCCGACGCTGGCGGGATGGTCGCGAAAGCGCTGTCTGATCGTCATGGCCGACTCCCTGCAGGCCCGATCATGATTGCACCGCAATCGCGGAAAATTCATTATCTCATTTGTCGCGAAATGTGATTTATGGAGAAAATTATTCTCCGAAACTCGTGATGAGGCGACATGCTAGATCCTATCGACCGCAAACTGCTTTCGCTCCTGCAGGTGGATGCCACCCTGACCGTGGCCGATCTGGGCGAGTCCGTCGGCCTGTCCATGACGGCGTGCTGGAAGCGTCTCAAGCGGCTGGAGCAGGGCGAATACATCACCGCCCGCGTGGCGCTGCTCGATCGCGCCCGGGTCGGCCTGCCGGTCACGGTCTTCGTGACCGTCCGCACCAATGAGCACAATGAGGAGTGGCTCGCCGATTTCGCGCGCACGACCGCCGATTTTCCCGAGATCGTCGAGCTTTATCGCATGAGCGGCGATGCCGATTATCTGATGAAGGTCGTCGTCGCCAACATCGACGGCTATGACCGCTTCTACAAGCGCCTGATCGGCGCTGTGAAGCTGAGCGATGTCTCCTCGGCCTTCGCGATGGAGCAGATCAAATATTCCACCGCGCTGCCCCTCGGAAACTGAGGCGTGCGCGTCAATGCTGGCCGATGATATGGCCGGTCTTGTTCTGCAGCCGCGCCGGATAGCGCACGGTAAAGGCGATGACGAGGCCCAGCGCCGCCAGCCCGATGGCCAGATCCAGCGGCAGCGACACCCGGGAATTGAAGGTCGCTGCGAAATCGGCGAGCGCCATCACGGCCAGCGCCAGGGTCCAGGCGGCGGTGAGGGCGTAATTGGCGCGGCGGAAAGCCGGCGTGTCCCAGATCTCTTCGGGCACATGCTCATGGCCATATTGCAGCGAGGCGGGCCGGCGCATCAGCAGCGAGGCCGCGCAGAGCAGGAAGAAGGCGGTTTCGACCAGCAGCCGCACCGCCTGCAGCGAGATCGCGGGCTCGACGAAGCCGGTGAACAGCGCCAGCAGGCCGAACACCGCCACGCTGCCGGCATCGAGCAGGCGCAGCGTCGGCGATTCGACGAAGTCGCGGATGGTGATGACGAACGCGGCGGCGAAGGCAAGCCAAAGTCCAAGGCTCACTGATACGCTGCCCAGAAGGGCGAACAGAACAAAGGGAGCGAAGCCGAGCAGAACGCCCATGCGTGTATGTCCTTCCCCTGTGCTCTCCGCCGCTTCTTATATTTTGACCATGACATCGCCGCCCGGCCATGGCCAGCCCCGGGCCTGCGGCGCGATGGCCGCGATCCTGTGTCCACTGCGGCCCACGAAAAAGCCGGGGCATCGGATGATGTCCCGGCTTTGTCGATGGGCTGTCGCGCAGTCTATTGCTTGGCGGGTGCCGGTGCGGCTGCTGCCGGAGGCGGCGGCGGCGGCACTTTGGATTTGGCGTAGAGGGTCCACAGATAGGCGCCGCGTGCGCGGGCGCCCGTGCCGTCGACCTTGGCCAGCGTCGCCTCCCCGGCGTCGTACTGACCGGCAGCGATCTGCGAGATGCCGAGGATGTAGTAACCTTCGCCGGGATCTTTCAGCCCGCCCTTGGCCAGGCCGCTCTGGGCGGCGGCGATGGCATCCTGATAGCGGCCATAGCCCCAATAGTCTTCGGCCAGCTTGACCTCCTGCAGCCCTTCCTTGCTGTGCGCCGCCGACTTGGCGACGGCCGCCAGCGAGCGCCGGTCGGCGCTGGCATCTTGGCGGGCCTTCTCCAGCAGGCTGTGGGTCTTGCCGCTATCGCTCAGTGTACCGGCGGAAAGGCCCTTCTCCAGGACACTCTCGGCTTCGGCCGGATAGCCCTGATGCAGGGCGATGCCGGCGGCGATCTGATAATCCTCGGCCGCGGCCGTGGCGCCGGCGGCGAAGCGCAGGCGGTAATAGTAGAGCGCGTCGAGCTCGTCCAAGCCCTTGGAGCTCATCGCCATGTCGATCAGCCGGCCCCAATCGTCCGCTGCGTGATAGTGCAGGGCGAGCTGCTCCAGCGTCTTGATCGCGCCGGTCTGGTTATTGTTCTTCACCTGCGCGGACATCAGGATCTGGTAGGCGGCCTTCTCCGGCACCACGCCCTTGGCCGTGGCGGCGGCGATCCCCTTTTCCGCATAGATCTTCGCGTTGGGGAAGTCGTTGGTCAGATAATAGGCCTGGGCCACGACCGAGTCGGACTTGTAGTCCAGCGGCGTGGTCTTTTCGATCTTCTGGGCAATGGTGATCACGTTGGCCCAGTGCTTCTCCTGCGCGCTCAGGATCATGGCATTGTGCAGTGTGGTCGTCTGCTCGTCCGGCGGAAGGTCGCCGAAGGCGGGCGAGACGATGAGGGCCTCGAAGGCCGTCGCCGCGGTGTTATAATCCTGCTGCTTCAGCGCCAGGAAGCCTTTGACCTGATTGATCTTGAGCTTGTCGTAGTCGGTCAGGTCGCTTCCGGACCCGGCTTCCGTCAACTTGTCGGCCGCGGTCTTGAAGTCTCCGGTATTGATGGCCTTGATCGCGGCACTCAGCGCCACGCCGACCGAGCGGGTGACATGCGGCGTGTCGGCGGCATAGGCCGGCGCCGTGGAGATCATCATGGCCGCTCCAGCCGAGCTGCACAGAAGTGCTGCGGCGAGCGCGGCGCGGGCGAACTGTTTTTTCATCGCTTCCCTCGTTCTCTCAGGCGGACAGAGCGCGGCCTATCGCCTGCTTCGAATCCGCATTTGCGGCATCCGGCCACCGGAGTGTGGCCGTTTCTTGTCGCGGCGGACACAAATGGAGGGATCGGCCGGCTGGCCCCCCCTCGCGTTGCGCGACCGCGGGAAACCGCCTATCAGGACTGCCACAGAAATTCCAGCTATCAGACATGTCCGATCTTCCTCCCGGCCTGCCCGAAGGCGCAGAACTGGCGTCCACCGGCGGTTTCAACCGCTATATAGGCCCGCTTTACCGCCTGCCGGACCTCGAGAACGGGGCCGTCACGCGCTTCGCCTTCATTGCTGCAGAGCAGCATCTGAATTCGGCCGGCACTGTTCACGGCGGCATGCTGATGAGCTTCATGGATGTGGCCATGAGCCGGACGGCGCGGGTCGTTTCCGGCGCCCCGCGCTGCGCCACGGTCTCGTTAACCAGTGATTTTGTGGGCCCGGCCCGGCTGGGGGACGTCATAGAGGCGCGCGTGCGCGTCTCCCGCCTGACCCGCACCATGGTCTTCCTCTCGGGCGAGATTGCCGCGGGTGATCGCGCGATTTTGATCGCCACGGGCCTGTGGAAAATTCCGGCCGCCGCATGAACGCGATCCCGGCCGGCTACCGCGAAACCGAGCTCGTCGATCCTTTCGAGATCTTCGTCGGCCCGGTCTATGAGGCGGGCGAAGTGCCGCATCGCCGCTTCGGCCTGCTGGTCGACGAGCGTCATGTCAATCTGCGCGGCGTGATCCATGGCGGCATGCTGATGACGCTGGCGGATCTGACGCTGGGCGCCGCCGTCTGGGATCTCACCGATCGCGCCCCCTGCGTCACCATGAACATGCAGACGCAGTTCCTGAAGGAAGCCAGGGCCGGCGACTGGATCGAGGTGATCCCCGAAATTACGCGCCGTACCCGCTCGCTGGTTTTCGCCCGGGTCGATTTCCAGGTCGGCGGCGTCGTGATCTTCACCGCCCAGAGTGTCTGGAAGCTTTTGGGCGAGCGCGCCGATTCATAGAAAAGTAACCGCACTTTAACCGCGACCTGCGACTGTCGAAGTGCAAGGGGAGGGGAAGGTGCCCGTCATGCGCGCGCCACGCCTGGCGGAATTGGTACTCGGGTCGGTTCAGCTTGGTCTGCCTTACGGGGCGGCCAATCGCACGGGTCAGCCGTCGCGCCCGGCCGCGCTTCGGCTTGTCCATCGCGCCGCCGATGCCGGCATTTCCAGTTTCGACACCGCCCGCGCCTATGGCGAGGCCGAGGATCGTCTCGGCGAAGCCCTGGGTGCGGAACGCAAGGTCCGCACCGTCACCAAGCTTGCCCCGCTCACCGATCTCGCCGCCGATGCGCCGCGCGCCGCTGTGCGCGCCGCGGTGGAGGAGAGCGTCGCCCAATCGCTGGCCGCGCTGAAGCGCAGGCAGCTCGATTGCCTGCTGCTGCATCGCGCCCAGCATATGCGCTCGCATGGCGGCGCCGTCTGGGAACGGCTGATCGAGATGCTGGAGGACGGCACGGTGCTGGCGCTCGGCGTTTCGGTGCAATCGCCCGAGGAAGCTTTGGCCGCGCTCGATTGCAAGGATGTCCGTCACATCCAGCTTCCGTTCAATCTGCTCGACAAGCGCTGGCGCAAGGCCGGCGTGATCGACGCCATCGCGGCCCGCGCCGCCGTCACCATCCATGTGCGCAGCGTCTTCCTGCAGGGCATCCTCGCCGCTGCCGATGCTGCCGTCTGGCCTGCCGTGCCGGGCATCGATGCGCCGGCGCTGGTCGCGCTGATCGGCAAGCTCGCCGCGGACTTCAGCCGCGAAAGCCCGGCCGATCTGTGTCTGGCCTATGCGCGCGGACAGCGCTGGGTCGATGGCGTCGTCGTCGGCATGGAGACCGAGGAGCAGCTCGACACCAATCTGCGTCTCTTCGCGCGTCCGCCGCTTGCGCCCGAAGATTGCGCCCGCATCGAATCCGTCATCCCCGCGCTGCCGCCCGCGCTGCTCGATCCGGCGCAATGGCCGAAACACGCATGAGCACGCTGTCCGCAATTCCGCCTCGACGGCCGCATTGCCTTCGTCTCGGGGGCGGCGGGCCATCTCGGCCGCGCCATGAGCACCGCGCTGTGCGAAGCCGGCGCCCACGTTATCCTCAATGGCCGCAACACCGGCCGCCTCGCCGAATTCGCCGCCGCGCTGAAGGCCGATGGCCATGCCTGCGAATGCGCCACCTTCGATATGGGCGATCTCGATGCGGTTCGTGACTTTTTTTCGTCACGCGAACGTCTCGACATTCTCGTCAACAATGCCGTCACCATGACGCCCGCGCCCTTCGACACACTCGATCCCTCGGCCTTCGAGGAAACCTATCGCTCCTCCGTCACCGCCGGCTTCGAGGCCGTGCGCGCGGCCCGCCCCGCATTGCGCAAGGCGGTGGCCGAGGCGGGCGATGCCGCGATTGTGAACATCGCCTCCATGTATGGCGTGGTGGCGCCCGATTCGCGCATTTATGCCCGGCCCGAGCAGGCCAGCCCGGCCCATTACGGCCCGGCCAAGGCGGCGCTGATCCAGCTCACCCGCCATCTTGCTGCCGAATTGGGGCCGGAAAAGATTCGCGTGAATGCTTTGGTCCCAGGCCCCTTCCCGAGAGCCGCCGTGCGCGCGGACGATCCGGCTTTTGCCGATCGGCTCGGGGCCAAGACCATGCTCGGGCCGCACGGGCGAGGCGGGCGAGATCGCCGGCCCCTTGCTCTTCCTGGCCTCTCCCGCCTCCTCCTTCGTCACGGGCACCGCGCTCGCTGTCGATGGCGGATGGACGGCCTGGTGATGTAGAAGGAAGGCGGACCCGAATGAACATGGCCTTTCTGTCTTCCTTCCGCGCCGGCCGCGACACCGCCTATCCCGAAGCGTTGCGCGAACGGCTCCGCACCTTCCCGCTGATGGAAGCGGTGAACGATGCCGCGCTTGCATCGCCTGCTGTCCGAGGCCAACTGGTTCGGCCTGCCGGGCGGGGTGCTGCTCGACCGCGACGGCGAGAACGATCAGGCGCTGTTCCTGGTCGTCACCGGCAGCCTCGGCGTCTTCGTCGATGACGAGCAGGGCGGCCGCCGCCTCGTCGCCCATATTCCGGCCGGGGAGACCGTGGGCGAGATGTCGCTCATTTCCGGCGATCCGCATTCGGCCCAGCTCATCGCCTTGCGCGACACCGAATTGTTGCGCGTCAGCGCCAGTGCTTTCGATGCGTTGATCGCGCGCCATCCGCGCATCATGCTCAATCTGATGCGCGTGCTGGTGCGCCGCCTGCATGACACCACGCGCCGCCCCGTCGATCGCGCGCGCCCCAAATCCTTCGCCGTGATTCCGCTGCAGGAGGGTTTGGCCGAACCCATCGCCCAGCGCCTCGCCGCCGCGCTGGTGGAGATGGGCTCGAAGGCGGCGGTGCTCGATTCCAGCGTCGCCGACAAATCGGCCGAATGGTTCAACAGCTTCGAAGCCTCCCACGACGTCATCTTTTATCGCGGCGACACGCCCGACAGCGCCTGGACGCATCAGTGCCTGCGTCAGGCCGACCGCGTCTTCCTGCTGGCCCGCGCCGATCGGCCCTTGCCGCTCAGGCCTCTCGATCTGCCCGCGGTCAAGACGCGCGTCGCCGGCCTGCCCGAATTGCTGCTGCTGCAGCCGGCCGGGCGCAGCTCGGGCCTGCCCGAACATTTCGCTCTCAAGAGCCGGCTGTTCGAATCGCATCACCATCTGCGCGCCGGCTCGCAGGACGATATCCATCGTCTCGCGCGCTTCATCTCCGGCCGCGCCGTAGGGCTTGTGCTGGCGGGCGGCGGCGCGCGCGGCTTCGCCCATATCGGCGTTCTGAAAGCCCTGACCGAACAGCGCGTGCCCTTCGATCATCTGGGCGGCACCTCCATGGGCGCGATCATCGCCGCCGGTGTCGCCGCCGAATGGGGCATCGAGGAATTGACGGCGCGCATGCGCGAGGCCTTCGTCGAAACCAATCCGCTGTCGGACTACACCCTGCCGCTGATCGCGATGGTGCGCGGCAAGAAGGTCTCGAACCTGCTGCGCGAACATTTCGGCGATGTCCGTATCGAGGAATTGCCCAAGCCGTTCTTCTGCGTCTCATCGGATCTGACGACGGGCCGCATCCATGTCCATCGCTCGGGCCTGTTGTGGCGCGCACTGCGCGCCAGCGTCGCGCTGCCGGGCATCCTGCCGCCGGTTTCGCATCACGGTCATCTGCTGGTCGATGGCGGCGTCATGAACAATCTGCCGGTCGATGTGATGGCGGCGGGCGGCCACGGTCCCATCATCGCCTCCGACGTCACCGGCGAACTCGATTTTCAGGTGTCGGACGAGCGCTATGGCGAGCGGCCCTGGTGGTGGCTGATCTCGCAGCGCATGCGCGGCACGCCCTCCATCGTTTCGATCCTGATGCGCTCGGGCACGGTCGGCTCCGAAGCCCAGCGCCGCATCGTGCGCGAGCAGGCCGATTACCTGTTCGAGCCGCCGCTCATGGATGTCGGCTTGCGCGACTGGAGAGCCTTCGACCGCGCCATCGCCGAAGGCTATGCCCACACCACAACCCGAATCGAACAACATGGCGTGCCGCTGACCGATGTCTGGACCGAAGGCCCCGCCGTCTCCCTGCCGCGGCAGGCGATCATCGATTGAGCGTCCAGCGCATCCGCGCTAGCGTTGCCGCCTTCGATGTTTTATCCGGACCGAAATCTCACGATGCGCCGTGTCGCCACGCTGCTTGTCGTCCTGTTTCCGGCTGCTCCGAGAAGCACGGTCCGGTCGGTCGCGTCCGGGCAGGTGGCCGGACCGTCCTTAGCCGCAGCGTGTGCCCTGGTATTTCGACATGTCTTCGCCGGAGGCGATGAGGCGATAAACTTGTCCGCCCGGGGCCTGAAAATAGAAGTGCTCCTTGTCGAAATATTCGAGCTCGGGCACGCCGGCTGCCAGGATGCGCTGCTTGGTGCCATCGAGATCGGCGGTGCTGAGTTCCAGCCAGAGCGACTTTTTGCGTTCCTCCATCGTCAGCGCGTCCTCGTCATAGACGACGCCGAGAAAGAAATCGGGCCCGATCTGGAACACGTCCGCTCTGTCGCTGCTTTTTGTCATCGGGCAGCCGAGCGTCTCGGGATAGAAACGGCGGATGGCTGCGCGCTCGTTCGGCTTCACGGTGAGTTTGGAATTCTCGCCGAGCGTCACCCGGCGCGCGGGAGCATGGGCATTTTGCATGGTCTTTTCCTCACGCCGCCTTTGCCATGGCGGCGACGCGTTCCCAGGTCGTGGCCTGCATGCTTTCGCGGTCGCGCATGCGTGCAAGCCAGCCCTGCAGGTTGGGGCGGTTCGCTGTCAGGACGGCCCATTCCGGCGTTTCGGCCAGGAAGTCGAGCTGCGGCGCGATCATCAGATCGGCCAGAGTCAGCGTGTCCGCGGCGAAATAGGGCTTGTCGCCCAGAAGGCGCGAGAGCTCGGCCATCACCGTCTGCGCTTTCGGCATCGCCGCGGCGATCGCATCTTCGTCCGGCGTCAGCCCCATCAGCTTCGGCCCGACCACGCGATGAAAGCCGATCACATTGTTGACGCCCTGGAACAGATACCAGTCGCAGATGCTGATGAGCTGGTCCATGCGCGCGGCCGCCTGCGCATCCTTGGGCACCAGGGCGGGGGCCGCCCGCAGGCGGTCGAGATAGCGCATGATGGCCTGCGTCTCGTACAGCGCGAAGCCGTCATGCTCGATCACCGGCACGCGGCCGAAGGCATGCCGGGACAGATGCGGCTCGCTCTTCATTGTGGCGGGCGAGACGGGAATAAAGCGGAAGTCGATGCCCTTCTCGTAAAGCGTGACGAGCACGGAGCGCCCATAGGGGCTGGCGGGAATGCTGTGAACCACAAATCCGGACATGGTGTCGTCTCCTCAGGAATGGTTGCTGACGTAGTCTGCGAAGAGACCCGTCATCGTCGCCCAGCCGCCATTGATGCTGGTGGCATTGGCTTCGGCGTCCTTGCCGTAGCGCTCAAGATTGCGGTGCTCGAGTGTTACCCGCGTGCCGCCGCTGGCGAGGGCCTCGAAGGTCAGTTCCACTTCGGTGAGAAGATCGGGATCGTAGCCCCAGGGCTCGCCGGGCTGTTTGCGATTGAGCTGCCAGCCCAGCAAGAGCCGTCCGGGCGGCTCCCAGGCCAGCACCTTGCCCCATTGCGTTTCGTTGCCGTCTGCGTCGCGTTCGAACCAGCGCCCGCCTTTCTTCTGTTCCATCACGATGGCTGCGTGTGGGTTCTTTGCCGGCGTGCGGCCGTGTGGCCACCACGCGCCCATCTCGCGCGTGAACAGTTCGAAGGCGCGGGCAGGGGGCGCCTTCACTTCGACGGTTTTGACAACAGGGGCGATGCTCATTTCTTCGTTTCCTGATCGTGTTGCCGGTCTGCAAAATCCTGAAAGGCGTCCAGCGCCGAGCTCCAGTGCGAATCCAGCCAGTCGCGCATGGCGGCGATGCCGCGCGGATCGAGACGATAGATGCGGCGTGTGCCTTCGGCCGTCTCCCGCACCAGTCCTGCATCCTTCAGCACCCTGAGGTGCTGCGACACGGCGGGCCGGCTGACGGGCAAGTCGCGGGCCAGTTCGCCGACGGCCGAAGGCTTGGCCGCAACCCGCTCGAAGATCGTCCGGCGGGTCGGATCGCCAAGGGCTGCAAGGCCTTCCAAGGGGGCTTTTCTGTAAGTCATAGATTACGGTAAGTCCGTACTTACAGTCTTGTCAAGCGATAAGGGCTGCTGTCCCGGCGCGATCCGCCGGTCATTCGCTCAACCACCGGCTACGGCATCGCATCATCGCCAAACACGGTCCCGCCGAAGACGATGCCGGCGTGACGATGCCGTCTTTGCAGAATGGTATGTCGTCCATCGGGGTGCGAATGACAGTTTCGCCATCGCCTTGCCGCATAATTGGGCAGCAGATCAAATCTTCCGCACGGCATGCCGCGCTACGCAACGCAGTCGCTGCGGCCTTTGATGCGTTGTCATCGGCGGGCCCGATGCGCTAGCGTCTGTGCGGGGCATCATTCATCCAATGACGACGAGGGAACAATTCATGCGTAAAGTCGCGGGCCTGTTTGCTGCGTTTTCACTTCTTGCATCCGCATCGGCGCTGGCCGCGCCCTCCAATCATCCCGCAATTCCCGCGCAGGCGCTGGACACCACCGTCAACGCGCAGCAGCAAAGCCTCGCGAATGACCGGCCGGTCCTCGCGCGCCATGCCATGGTCGTGTCCTCGCAGCACCTCGCCACCGAGGTCGGCGTCGATATCCTGAAGAAGGGCGGCAATGCCATCGATGCCGCCGTGGCGGTTGGCTATGCGCTCGCCGTGGTCCATCCCTGCTGCGGCAATATCGGCGGCGGCGGTTTCATGATCGTCCATCTCGCCAGCGGCAAGAACGTGTTCCTCGACTTCCGCGAGAAGGCGCCGCTCAAGGCAACCCCCACGATCTTCCAGGATGCGGCGGGCAATGTCGTGCCCGGGCGCAGCACCAAGAGCTTTCTGTCGGTCGGCGTGCCCGGCACGGTGATGGGTCTCAACGAAGCGCTCGCCAAATACGGCACGATGAGCCTGAAAGAGGTGATGGCGCCGGCCATCGCGCTGGCCGAGAAGGGCTATGTGCTGCAAGCGGGCGATGCGAAGATCTTCGCAAGGGGCAAGGACTTCGCGAAATATCCCAATGTCGCGGCGATCTTCCTCAATCACGGCAAACCCTATCAGGCCGGCGAGCGGCTGGTGCAGCCACAGCTTGCCCGCACCCTCAAGGCGATTTCGGCCGGCGGCACGGATGCGTTCTACAAGGGCGCCATCGCGAAAGCTGTGGTCGCGGCCAGCGATGCAAATGGCGGGATCCTGACGATGAAGGATTTCGCGGACTACACCGTGAACTGGGACAAGCCGGTGACATGCGACTATCACGGCTACGAAATCTTTTCCTCGCCGCCGCCGAGTTCGGGCGGCACGACGATCTGCGAGATCCTGCAGATCATCAAACCCTATCCGTTCCACAAATGGGGCTTCGCCTCGGTGAAGGCGACGCATTATCTGGTCGAAGCCGAGCGCCATGCCTTTGCGGACCGCAACACCGATCTGGGCGATCCCGCCTTCGTGAAGAACCCGATCGCGCAGCTCCTCTCGCCCGCCCATGTCGCGAAGATCCGTGCACAGATCAAGCCGGACCGGGCGACGCCGTCGTCCGAGGTCAAGGCTGGCGTCGCGCCGCATGAAGGCACGCACACGACGCATTTCTCGATCGTGGATGCGAAGGGCAATGCCGTCGGCGTCACCTATACGATCAATTTCCTGTTCGGCAACAGCCAGATCGCCGGCGACACCGGCTTCTTCCTCAATGACGAGATGGACGATTTCACCTCCAAGCCCGGCGTGCCCAACGCCTTCGGCCTGGTGCAGGGCAAGGCCAATCAGGTCGAGCCGGGCAAGCGTCCGCTGAGCTCGATGTCGCCGACCATCGTTCTGAAGAAGGGCAAGCTCTTCATGGTCACCGGCAGCCCCGGCGGCTCGACCATCATCTCGACCGTGCTTGAAAGCATTCTCAACGTCGTCGATTTCGGCATGAACATGAAGCAGGCCGTCGATGCGCCGCGCATTCATCAGCAATGGCTGCCGGATCTGGTGATGGTGCAGCCGGGCTATCTCACCGCGAAGACGCAGCCGGTGCTCGAGAAGATGGGCTACACCTTCAGATTGATCCCGGCCTGGGGCGCGGACGAAGCCATCCTGCGCAATTCGAAGACCGGTCTGCTCGAAGGCGCCAATGACGCCCGCCGTTCGTCGGGCCTGGCGGCGGGGTATTAGGCGGCAGCGTTCCGCTGATGCGCTGCCCAAGCCACGAAAGTGCGGCTACCATCCTGTCTGATTCGACACGACGATGGCCGGCATGGAAATTCGAGGTGGCGGGCTTGTTCCGCGAGGAGCGGGCGCGGCGCTCATGTTCGCGATGGCGGCTGCGGTCCCCGCGCGCGCGGGGGCATTGCCGCCTGTCAGGCTGACCTTCGGCGGCACCTATCGCATCCGCTATGAAACCCTGGACGGCCGCTTTCGCAAGAAAGCGGCCGGTTCGGACCAGATCCTCGTCGAGCGCCTTCTGCTGGCCGCGCGCGTGCAAACGGGCGGCTTCTATCTCGGCGGGGAGCTGGAGGATTTGCGTCAGCAGCTGGCCGACAGAGGCACGCATCTGGGTACCGACAGCGTCGATACCTTCGAGCCGCTTCAGGCCTATCTCGGCTACACCACCCGAAATGCGTTCGTTGCCGGCGACAGTCTCGATGTCATGGCCGGCCGCATGAGCTTCGATGAAGGCCGCCGGCGCCTCGTCGCCCGCAACCGCTATCGCAACACGCTCAATGCCTTCACCGGCATCCGCGCGCGCTGGCATTCGGCGGAGGGGACCAGCATCGAGGCCTTCTTCGTTCTGCCGGTGAACCGCGCGCCATCGTCCTTCCCGTCGCTGATCGACAATGCGACACGCCTGGATTCCGAAAGCTGGCATACGCGCTTCTGGGGTGTGTTCGTATCGCATCCGAAGCTGATTGGCCGCGCCACGGGCCAGGCCTATCTCTATGGCCTTCATGCGGAAGACGGGCCGAACCAGCAGGTCGCCGATCGCGATCTCTACACGCCGGGCGTCCGGCTGGTTGCCGGGCCTATGGCGGGCGCGTGGGACTACGAGTTCGATGCCGCGATGCAGTTCGGCACCTCGCGCGCAACGAAGTCGCCGTCCGACCGTCGCGATCTCACCCATCTTGCTGGCTTCGTCCATGCCGAGACGGGCTATAGCTGGGCCGCGCCGTGGTCGCCGCGGTTCTCCGTCGAATTTGATTATGCGAGTGGCGACGAAAACCCCAATGACGGCACGGACAATCGCTTCGACACGCTCTATGGCGCGCGGCATTTCGATTTCGGACCCACCGGCCTTTATGGCGCCGTCGCGCGCTCCAATATCGAGACGCCGGGCCTGCGGCTCGAACTGAAGCCGCGATCGGGCATTAGCGTGATGACGGGATACCGGCTTTTGTGGCTTGCCTCGGCACGCGATGCCTGGACCACAGCAGGCCTGTCCGATCCGAGCGGCGCGTCCGGCCGCTACCTCGGCGAGCAGTTGGAAGCCCGTCTGCGTGTCGAGGCGATTCCGAAGCGATTGCGCCTCGAAGTGGGCGGCGCAGTCCTGACGCATGGCGAATTTCAACAGCGCGCCGCCGGCGCGCCGGCCGCCGCAAACACGACCTATGCCTATGCGACCGCGCTGCTGAGTTTCTGACGCGCCGTGCGCCTCACACCGCCCCCAGACCCTTTCTGAGCGGCAGCATGTCGCCGAATGCGGCGTCGCGCTTTTCCGCCTTGGCCATGAAGCTTTCCTTCATGTCGGTCTCGGGGTTGTACATGCCCGCCTGCCAGGTCGCGATATAGTCAAGCCCGTCTGCGATCGTGTGATCGCGCGCATAATTGATCATGACCTTCGAGCCATGCACGGCCAGCGGCGATTTCCCGGCGATCTCCTTCGCCAGCCCCATCACATGGTCCAGCATCGCGTCCTGCGTCGGAAACACCTCGTTGACGAGGCCGAGCTGCAGTGCCTTCTGCGCCGGAAGCCTGCGCCCGGCATAGGCCAGCTCGCGCACCATGCCTTCGGGCATCAGATGGCACAGCCGCGGAAAGGTGCCGACATCGGCCGTCATGCCGATATTGATTTCCTGGATCACGAAGAACGCGTCCTCGGTCGCATAGCGGCAATCGCAGGCGGATGCGAAATCGACCGCGCCGCCCACACAGCCGCCCTGGATCGCCATCAGCACCGGCATGCGCGCGCGCTCCAGCACGTTGAAGGTCTCCTGGATTTCCAGAACGCTGAGCCGCAAATTCGCGCGCGTGCGCCCGCGTTCCTCTTTCGAGGCCGCCGCCGCCGTGCCGGCCGAATTGCCGCTCGTGAACACCGAAAGATCCATGCCGCCGGAGAAATGCTTGCCGGTGGACGAGATCACGATCACCCGCGCCTTGGCGCCCGCATCGATGTCGCGCACGATTTCGGGAAGCTCCTTCCAGAATTCGGGCACCATGGTGTTCAGCTCGTCGCCGCGCTTCAGTTGCAGATGGGCGACGTGATCGGCGATCTCGACGTTGAAGCAGCGATAGGTCATGGGCGTTTCTCCGGATATTTGTGCCCTCGACGCTAGCACCGCGCTGTCACGAAGGGGAGGGCGACGGCCTTGCCCTTGCGGCAACCTTACTGTATAGTCATTGTAGATACGGAGAAGGCGATGGCGAAGCCGCAGAAGATTTCGAAATGGGGCAACAGCCTGGCCGTGCGCATCCCGCAGGATGTTGCGGAGCGGGCCGGTATCCGCGCGGGCGATGAAGTTGCCGTGACCGCGAGTTCTGGAAAGCTGACGGTCATGCGCAAGAAGCAAGGCTATCGCATCGAGGATTTCGTCAAGCGGATGACCCCTGAGGCCCGGCCGGAACTGGCCGATTGGGGCCCGCCCCGCGGCAAGGAATTCTGGTGAGCCGGGCGCGGGTCCCGCGGCGCGGCGATCTCCTGCGCCTCAATTTCGATCCGCAATCGGGCCATGAACAGGCCGGTTTCCGGCCGGCCGTGGTCGTGTCGAACTCCCTCTATAACGAGAATTCATCGACGATTGTGGTCTGCCCGGTCACGAGCCGCGCGCGCGGCTGGCCGTTCGAAGTCTCGCTCCCGCCGTCCGCCAAGGTGGAGGGGGTGGTTCTTGTCGATCAGGTCAAGGTCGTCGATTGGCGCGCGCGCAAGGCGCGGGTTCTGGGCAGCTGTCCCGAGGCGGTTCTGGATGAGATCGATGCAAGGCTCGACGTCCTGTTCCGTGGCGCGTCGCGGGACGCCTGATCCTCACCACACCAGCGCCATCAGGAATTCGTCCTCGGGGCGGCCGCGGAAGTTCACGGCCTTGCGCTTGCGGCCCTCGAGGCGGAAGCCCAGCGATTCATAAAGGGCGACCGCGGGCGTGTTCCAGCTCACCACGATCAGTTCGATGCGGCAGAAGCCGGGCCAGTTTCTGGCTTCGGCGATGGCGGCCTCCATCAGCGCGCGGCCCAGCCCGCGCCCGCGCCAGTCCGGGGCGACCGAGATCCCGAGCGTGCCGCTGTGGCGATCGAAATCGCGTTGCCCGCCGACGATGTCGATCAGCCCGACCACGGCCTCGCCGTCGAAGGCGGCGAACATCACCGCATGGGGATTGGCATCGAATTTTTCGAGGAATTCGCCCTGTTGCTCGGCCGTCAGCGGTTGACGCCACGGCACGGTGTCGAGCCGCCCCGCCGCCACCTCGGCCCGGAGCGCGCGCATATACTCCGCCGTCGCCGCCGCATCGGCCGGGGTTACGCGGCGGATCGCAGGCCCGGTTTCGCTATCTGACATTGGCGGCCACCCTGCTTGGCGCTAAGGAGAGTAGCCGAAATCTTCGTGCATGAAACCGGAGGACGCGCCATGCCCATCAATTATGACGAGCTCATGCAGGCCACATCCAAGGGGATGACGGCCTCCTATGGCGACCGCGAGACCATGCTCTATGCGCTGGGCATCGGCTTCGGCCGCGATCCCATGAACCTGGACGAGCTGCCCTTCGTCTATGAGAACGGGCTCAGGGCCGTGCCCACCATGGCCACCGTCATCGGCTGGGGCGCCAGCTCGATCATGGGCAACTCCGGCATCAATTATCTGATGGTGGTGCATGGCGAGCAGCGCCTGACCATGCACAAGCCGCTGCCGCCCGCCGCCGATGTGGTGATGGATGAGCGCGTCGTCGGCGTCTTCGACAAGGGCGCGGACAAGGGCGCCGTCCTCGTCACCGAGCGCGAGATGCGCGATGCCAGGACGGGCGACAAGCTCTGCACCCTGATGTCGTCCACCTTCGCCCGCGGCGATGGCGGCTTCGGCGGCCCCAAGGACGGCGCGCCCGCGCCCCACACGCTGCCCGACCGCAAACCCGATCTCGTGCATGAATGCGACACGCGGCAGGACCAGGCCTTCCTCTATGCGCTGTCGGGCGACCGCAATCCGCTGCACCGCGATCCCAATGTCGCGAAGATGGCCGGCTTCCCGCGCCCGATCCTGCACGGCCTCTGCACCTATGGGACAGCGTGCCGCGCCGTGGTCTCCAGCGTCTGCAACTATGATGCGAGCCGTATCACCGGCTTCGATGTGCGCTTTTCCGCGCCCGTGTTCCCGGGCGAAACCGTCGTCACCGAAATGTGGGTGGACGGCAAGGTGGTTTCGTTCCGCTCGCGGTTGAAGGAACGCGACGTCGTCGTCCTCAACAACGGCAAATGCACACTTGCGTCATGATGATGGCGATCCGCTCGCGGAAGCGGAGGAACTGATCGCCGAGGGGCGGATCGCGGACGCGATCGTCGCCCTCAAGGCGTTGATGGAAGAAGGGCGCAGCGGTCTTTTGACCCGCCTTCTTCTGGCCCGGGCCCTGATGCTGTCGGGCGAGCGCGAAGGAGCGAGCGAGATGGCGCGCGAAACCGCAATTCTGCATCCCGGCATTGCCGCGGCCGCGCTGGCGCTGGGCGAAACGCTGTTGGCCGAGGGCAAACTGCCGTTCGCCATCGCAGAATTCCAGCGTGCCTTGCGCATCGATCCCAAGCTGGTGAAAGCCAAATATTTCCTCGGCTGTGCCTGGCTCGAAGCCGGCGAGGCCGAGCGCGCGCTGGCCGAATTCTCCGAACTCGATGCCTACGAACCGGCCGATGTGCTGGCGCAAAAGATTGCCGAGGCCGAGGCCATGCGCACGGCTCCGCGCTCCAACGCGCGCTATGTCCAGCATCTCTTCGACCAGTTCTCGGCCGATTACGATGCGCGCATGATCGGCCATCTGGCCTATCGCGCGCCCACCATCATGCGCGAGCTGGCCGAGCTGGTGATGGGCCACAACAACGGAATGCGGAACAATCTCGATATCCTCGATCTCGGCTGCGGCACGGGGCTGGCCGGCGCCGCCTTCGCCGATTGGGCCCATCGCATCGACGGCATCGATCTGTCGCCCGCGATGATCGACAAGGCGCGCGCCCGCGGCGTCTACGCCGACCTTACGGTCGCCGATCTCGAAAGCTTCCTCGAATCCGATGGCCGGCTTTACGACCTCATCATGGCCGCCGATACGCTGGTCTATCTGGGCGATCTGGCGCGCGTCTTTTCCGGCGCGTGTGCGCGTCTGAAGCCGGGCGGGTTTTTCCTCTTCACCGCCGAGAAGAAAGTGGGCGAGGGCTTCGAACTGGGCCCCAAGCGTCGCTGGCGTCACAGCGAAGCGTATTTGCGCGCCTCGGCCGATGCGGCCGGTCTCGACATCGCCGGCCTCATGGCCGCCAGCCCCCGCAACGAAGCCAATGTCCCCGTCGAAGGCTTCGCCGTCGCGCTGACACCGCTCGTTTGAAACGCGAGTTTGAGGAAAATGAGCGTGAACGGTTTAGCCGTTCCGCAATGGCCGCGCGGCATCCTGCAGGATGAGGATACAGCCGGAGTTGCGTGATGAAGCCGTGCCCCCATTTCGAGATCTGGCGCAAGCGGATTCCCCGGCGGGCGCATTCGCCGGAGGACGGCGGAAGCTTTCACGAGATCAAGGTGCCCTATTGCACGCACCCGCAAAGCCCCGTCCCGCTCGAAGCGGCGCAGCAGGGGCTCGGCGAGGGCGCGGTGCTGAAGTGCCAGGGCTTTGTGCGGCGCTGTCCGCTGCCGCAGGATGTGCGCCCGCAGGCCGAACCGCGCAGCCAGCGCCTGCCGGATTTCGTCCGCTCCAATCTCGAGCAAATGCCCATAACGGGGACCGGCGGCGGCGAGGGCGAGTAACCCCGCGCGTATCGGGCGCTCAGCCCTTCGGCGTCGCCGCTTTCGCCGGAGTCTCGTCCGGCGTCAGGTAGGTTTTGTAGACCCAGCCCGAAACCGCCGCCGCGCCGCCTGCCTTCGCAAGCGTGCGCACATGATACCAGCCTCCCTGCTGGCCGATCTCTTCGATCGTGGTGCCGCGGTTGAGGGTCTGGATCACCTTGCTGTCGGATGTCGGCCCGGCGCGCAGGTTCACGCCATGAATGATGAGGGCCATGGGGCGCGCGGGCACGGGAGGGCGCGCCGGTGCTGTGGCGGGTGCCGTCACCGTTGCATCGCCGCCATCGTCCTGCGCCGGTTGCAGGAAGGCGGGTAGCTCGGCCTGCCATTCGTAAGGCAGGGCTGCCACGATCTTCGGTGTGAACAGCACTCCGGCCACCGCGACCGCCACCACCAACGCCACATCGCGCAACAGCCCGCCCTTGCGTGGCGCCTGGGGTTCATCGTCGTTGACATATCTGCGCGGTTTGCGCCTGGCGGTGCGCGTGAGGCCGGCGACGGCTTCCTGTTCCTGATATTCGTGCCAGCGGTCGGCGGCCACGCGCAGGCGTGCCAACTCCTCTTCGCGCTGGGTCAGCATGGTCTGCAAGGTCTCGACCTCGTCGCGCAGCAGTGCCATATCGGTGGCCGCTCGCGGGCCGGTGCGCCGGCGCAGATCGGCCAGCGCCGCTTCGGCCGCCTCATAGCGCGCCGTCGCGTCTTCCAGCGCCGCTTCGATGGCGTTCACGGCCTGTGTCGAGGGCGCGGGCGCGGCGGCATTTGCAGCCGCTGCACGCAAGCGTTCGAGTTCGCGGTCGCGTTCGGCGAGGCTGTCCTGCGCCGCGCGCCATTCGCCTTGCAGGCGCCGCAGTTCGGCCGCATCCGCGGCGGCCTGCACCGCATGGCTTTCCAGTTCGGCTTCCGCGTGTTCGCAGCGCGCCTGCAGCCCAGCCAGCTCCCGCGCCGATTGCGCTTTCCATTCGGTCTCGGCCGTCGCAAGCGCCGCGCGCTGTTCCGCCTCGCGATGCGCCGCGTCTTCCTCACCGGTTCGTGCGGCGGCAAGCGCCGCCTCCATCTCCGCGCGCCAGGCCGCTTCGGCGGCTTGGAACCGCGCGGCCTCTTCGGATTTCCAGTGCTCTTCGGCCTTGGCAAGGGCGTCGCGCTGCGCCCGCGCTGCGGCGGCCTCCGCATTGATCATGGTCGCGCGCAGCCGCGTCATCTCGGCATCGCGGGTGTTTGCGGCCTTGTGCAGGCGCGTCAGCTCATCGGTGACGCGCCGCTGCTCGGCTTCTCCGTTGGCGCGGGCGTCATCGGCGGCCGCGCGCGCCTCGGCGAGGGCGGCCTCGGTTTCTTTCTGCCACGCGGCTTTGGCGGCAGCGAGGCGGGTTTCCTCTTCGACCTTCCAACCGTCTTCGGCCTTGCGCAGGGCCTCGCGCCGGCCCGCCTCCGCATCGCGTTCGGTCTTCGTCTGCGCCGCGCGCATCTCGGTCAGCGCGGCCTCGCGTGCGGCCAGTTCCATGCGCAACGCTGCCAGCTCGTCCTTGAGCGCACGCAATTCGCTCTCGTCGGCCGCGCGGCTGTGCTCTGCCGTCGTCTGTGCCCGGCCGAGCGCCGCATCGGCTTCTTTTTGCCAGCCGGCCTTGGCCTCGGCGAGGCGCCTGGCCTCTTCCTTTTCCCAATCCTCGCGCGCGAGTTCGAGCGCCATGCGCGCGGCTTCGGCATCCTCTTTGGCGGCGGCGAGGGCGGTTTCGCGCTGGTCGAGCCGGTCGCCCATCTCGGCCAAGGCTTCCTGCAGGCGCTGAAGCTGTGCGGCCGCTTCGGCATCCATTGCGGCATTCGGGGTCGCTGCCGCCGGGATGGCGCCATCGGGCGAAATCTCATAGTCGAGCACCGCGGCCGTGGAGGCGCCCGCGGAATCGTGCACGATGATGCGGACCGCCAGCATGTGCGGCTGATCGAAACCGGGCGGCGGCTGGAAGTTCAGCGCCTCCAGTTCGTCTGAGCCGAGCGACCAGGAATTGTCGCCATTGTTGCGCCCGGCCGAAAGCCGCGCCAGCGGCGGCATCTGTTCCACACGGATGGCCAGCCGCCCGCGCTTCCTGTAGGGCGCCAGCAGCGGTCCGAGATCGAGCGCGATCGCAGCCTGGTCCTCGGCCGTGCGCAAGCGTGCGCGGCGGGCGCTGCGCTTGGTCGGGCCGGTCTGCGGCTCCTGTGCCGGTTCGGTTGCGGGTTGCGCCATCTGCGCGGGCTCTCCATGTGGGGGAACGGCCGGCGCGTGCGCGTGTCGCGGCGAATCGGCGCCATGCGTTCCTGGGGAGAGGCTAGGCCCGAACTCCATTGCGCGAGGTTAAAGTGGCACGCGGCAATTTCATCAATCTGCGTCATCGCGCTGCGTGATGGCGCGCCGTCTCGCGCTCGCTATTTCTCCTGCGCTTCGGCCGGCATCGCCTGTTCGATGCGGCGGTCGGGTATCAGCCACATCAGCGCGACCGCGACATAAAGCGCCTGCGCCGCCCAGGTCCAATAGAAGGCCAGCGCGATCCCGGCCGCATAGAGCACGGGCGAGAGCTTGCCCTTGATGTCGCGGCCGACGGCGCGGGCCAGCAGCGAGCCCTTGCCTTCATGGGCGATAATCACCCCCTGCAGCAGGAAATAGGCGACCGCCGCCAGGAACAGCACGGCGCCATAGAGCGCCACGGGCACGGCCGCCATGTGGTTCGCGCCCATCCATCCGGTGACGAAGGGAAACAGCGACAGCCAGAACAACAGATGCAGGTTGGCCCACAAGATGCCGCCGCTGACCCGGTGGACGGTGTTCAGCATGTGGTGGTGATTGTTCCAGTAGATGCCGAGATAAATAAAGCTGAGCACATAATTGAGGAATTTCGGCCACAGCCCGGCGAGCACATCCAGCCCTGCGCCATGCGGCACATGCAGGTCCAGCACCATGATGGTGATGATGATGGCGAGCACGCCATCGCTGAACGCTTCCAGCCGCGATTTGCCCATGCCGCATCCCCTCTTGTGACGGGCCGAGCCTAGGTCCGCGCCGCCGCTTTGAGAAGCCGCGGGGTTCTGCGGGGGAGGTGGAATCTGCACATGGCAGGAAAGGTGGGATGATTGTCCTTTCTGCCACGGCCGCGCGCGCCTAATCTTTCCCCATGACCAGACACACCAAACCCCGCGCCGTCGTCATGCTCGCCTTCGAGGGCGCGCAGGTGCTCGATGTCGTCGGGCCGCTGCAGATCCTCGCCGGTGTCAATGACGAACTCGGCCATCCCGCCTACACGCTGACCACGCTGGCGGAAAAGAAGGGGCCGTACCGCACCTCCGGCGGTCTGCAGCTTGTGGCCGACGGCGCCTATGCGGAGCTGCCGCAAAAGATCGACACGCTGATGATCTCCGGCGGGAATGTCGCGGCGCCGCTGCGCGATCCGGCCTTGCTCAAGGCGCTTGGCGCCGGCGCCAAACGCGCGCGCCGCGTGGTTTCGATCTGTTCGGGCGCCTTCTTTCTGGCCGCCATCGGTCTCATCGACGGAAAACGCGCCACCACCCATTGGCGCGCCATGGATCTGTTCGAGAAGAATTTCCCGAAGGTCACGCTCGACCGCGACGCGCTTTATGTGCGCGAGGGCAAGATCTGGACATCGGCGGGCGTCACGGCGGGCATGGACCTCGCTTTGGCGCTGGTACGCGAAGACCATGGCGACGCCGTCGCGCTCGCTGTTGCCCGCCGTCACGTCCTCTATCTCATGCGCCCGGGCGGGCAGTCGCAATTCAGCGCCCATCTCGCGCCGGAAGAATTCTCGGGAACGAAGCTCGCCTCGCTGCTCCGATGGATTCCCGAGCATGTCGGCGAAACCCTCGATGTCGAGACGTTGGCCGCGCGCGCGAAGATGAGCCCGCGCAGCTTCGCCCGCGCCTTCGTGGCGGAGACGGGCGAAACCCCGGCGCGCTATGTCGAGCGCGCCCGCCTCGATGCCGCGCGCCGTCTGCTTACGGGCTCGGCGCGGCCGGTCGCCATCGTCGCCGCGCGCACGGGCTTCGGCTCGGAGGAGCGCATGCGCCGCGCCTTCCAGCGCCATCTCGCCGTCAGCCCCGCCGCGTTTCGCGCCCGCTTTCAACTGGAAGGAACCACGCCATGAAAACCATCGGTCTTCTGATTTTCGACGATGCCGAGGAACTCGATTTCGTCGGTCCCTGGGAAGTCTTCACCATGGCGAACCGGGTGGCGGAGGGCAGCCATCGCAATCTTCTGATCGCCGAAGAGGACCGTCCCATCCGCTGCGCCAAATCCATGCGCGTGCTGCCCGATGTCACGACGGAGGCGTGCCCCAAACTCGATGTCCTTCTGGTTCCGGGCGGGCAGGGCACCCGCCGCGAGGTCGGCAATGCGCCGCTGCTCGCCTGGATCGCGAAGACGGCGGCGGACTGCGAATGGGTGACCTCGGTCTGCACCGGCGCGATGCTGCTGACGGCGGCGGGTCCGGCCCGTAACAAACGCGTGACCACCCATTGGGGATTCGTCGAATCGCTGCGCGCACGCGGCGAGGCGTCCGAGGTTCTGGAGAACATCCGTTATGTGCGGGACGGAAATATCGTCACATCCGCCGGGGTTTCGGCCGGAATCGATATGGCCTTATGGTTGACGGGCCAGCTCCACAGCCCGGATTTCGCGCGCAAGGTGCAGCGGGCCATGGAATATGACCCGGCGCCGCCCTATTCGGCGGCGGTCTAGCAGGGAACTCTTTTCCGTCGGACCCCGCCTTTATTCTGCCGTAGCACCTGTGCTTTTATCCGGCCGAGGGCAGCCCCCGTGCGGGCAATTGACGGAAAAGGGAGTGATTTAAGAATGTTTCGCAAATTTGCTATGGCCGCCGCCTTTGTGCTGGCAACTGCGGCGCCGGCTCTTGCAGCCGAATGCGGCGATGCGCCGATCCCGCCGGATATGTCGTCGGTGAGCGGCGCGACCGCGACGCTGACTCAGATGAAAGACGCCATCAAGGACTTCAAGGGCTTCATGTCCGCGTCCGACCAGTATCAGGCCTGCCTCGTGGCCGATCTGGCCGCCAAGAAGGCTGAGGCCGCCAAGGCGAAGGATCCCAAGCCTGTGGACCCGGCGATCGTCTCGGCGACCAATGAGAAGATCCAGTCCAACCAGGCCGAGAAGGTTAAGCTGGGCAAGGAACTCAACACTGAGATCGTCGCCTATCAGAAGGCGCACAAGAAGAGCTGACCGGCTTTTCGATTCGCTTGCCGAAACCCGCCCCGGGGAAACCTGCGGGCGGGTTTCGCGCGTCTGGATCGCACGAATCGCATATGCTGCGTCCATGTCATCCGCTGCAGCCGCCGAGACCACGCAAACCCATCGCGCAGAGCGTCGCGCCCGCGCGCGCAGCCTGACGCGCAGCGCGATTCTGGAAGCCGCCCGCGCCGTGGCCGCGCGCGAAGGCGCCGCCAATCTCTCGCTGCGCGGCGTGGCGGGGGAAGCCGGCTTCGCGCCCGCCGCCCTCTATGGCTATTTCAAGAACAAGAACGAGCTTCTGGTGGCGCTTGCTGCCGAGGATCTGACTGCGCTCGCCCACGCCATGCGCGATGCCGAAGGTGAGGGCACCTCCCGTCTTGGCGCCGCGGCCGGTGTCGCGCTCGATCTGTTGCAGCACACCGAGACCTTCGCCGCCGCCTCGGCCGCGCTGCCGCCACAGGCCGGGACGGGCGAGGCCGAGCGCCTGTTCAATGGCCGCATGATCGCCGCGCTCAGGGCCCTGTCCGAAGCGGCCGGCAATCCCTCCGGCAGCCGCGCCGAGCAGGCCGATGTGGTGTTGCTGGCGTCAGCACTGACGGGTCTTGCGGTGTTCGCCCGCTCGGGCCGGCTCGACGCGCTGGGCTTTTCACCCGCCGATATGATCGCGGCCATCGACCGGCGCTTTTCACCGGCGCGATAATCGCGCGATAGTTGCGCCGTCGAACAATCCGAAGGGCCTCCCTCATGATCGAACTCGCGCGCTCCTCTGTGCAGACCTGGGAATGCGACCAGATGGGCCACATGAATGTGCAGGTCTATGTGGAGAAGGCGTCCGATGCGCTGGCCGCCTTCGGCGCCGCCATCGGTCTCGGGCCGAAGAAACTCGCCCATCGCGGTCTGGTGCTGGAACCGGCCGATCAGCATATCCGCTTCCTGCGCGAGCTGCGCCCCGGCACGCCCTATTTCCTGCGCGGCGGCGCGGTCCATGCCGACATCATGGCGCTGACCGCCTATAGCGAGCTCGTGCAGACGGCCAGCGGCGAGGTTGCGGCCACCTTCCGCACGCGCGCGCATCTGCGCAATCGCGCCGACGGCGTGTTCGACGGTTTCGAGGATGGTGTGCGCGCCATGGCCATGCATCACGCCGTGGAGGTGCCCGCCCATGGCGCCCCGCGCGGCTTGACGATGGACGCACCGCGCGATCCTGCACCGACGCTCGCCGATGCCGGCAAGCTCGGCATGATCCCGACCTTCGAAGGCGTGGTGCGCACGACCGATTGCGACGACCACGGCGAGATGATCGCGCGCGCCTTCATGGCCCGCGTGTCGGACTCCATTCCCAATCTTCTGGTGCAGACCTCGGGCCGCGACCGCGGCAGCGAAACCGATGTCGGCGGCGCGGCGCTCGAATATCGCTTCATCTATCGCGCCCGCCCGCGCCCCGGCGACATCGTCTGCATCCGCAGCGGTCTTCGCGCCATCGGCGGCAAGACCTATCAATGGGTGCACTGGCTGTTCGACCGCGAAAGCGGCGAAGCCATTGCCACCTGCGAAGCCGTGGCCGTGGCCATGGACCTCAAGGCACGCAAGGCCATCGCCCTGCCGGACGCACTGCGCGCCCGCCTCGAACCGCTGGTGATCGACGGGCTGGGTGTCTGACACCGGCGTCCTGCTCTGTCGTGCTAGGGCTGATGTCGAACGGCAAAACTGGGAGCAGGAAGGTCTTGGCCAGGAAGCAGGTCGATCCGGAACGGCGTGTCGAGATCGGGCGCGAGCGGCGCGCGCGGACCCGGGCGAAGATCGTTGCTGCTGCGTTCGATGTCTTTGGCGATGAAAAGGGGCTGTATGCCCGGATCGAGGATGTCGCCGATAAGGCAGGCGTCACGCGCGCGACATTCTACAATCACTTCACCGGGATGGCCGAGCTGCGCGAGGCGCTGACCTTCGAGGTCACGCATGACTTCCTCAATGCCGTCACCAAAACGATCTCGCAGATGCCGGATGCGCGAGACCGCTCGGCCTGCGCCGTACGCTTCTACCTTCATCGCGCGCGCACCGACCGGCGCTGGGCCTGGTCGATGATGAACCTGAGCGCGGCCGGGCTCATCTTCGGCGCCGAAACCTTCAGCCAGGCAGAGCAGACCGTCCGCGAAGGGCTGGAAGAGGGCGTGTTCCCGCTTCCCTCGGTGACGCTGGGCCGTGACCTGCTGCTGGGCACGACGCTCGCCGCAATCGGATCGATCGTGCGCGGCAATGTCCCGGACGATTATCCGGAGACGGTCGCGGGTTACATCCTGTTCGGGCTGGGCGTGCCCCTGGAGGACGCCAGGGCCCGCGCGCGGCAGCGCCTTCCGTCGTTGGAGGCGCCGCCGGCAAATTGACATCACGTCCAGTTCGGGTACGCTCATTCCAAAATTAACAGACTGTCAAATTACAATATGGCAGCGCACGGTTTGGGAGAGGACGCCATGGACACCAACACCACCGGCAATTTCGACAGCGCAATCAAGGCGATGCAGGGCGCGATCGGCGCGGACAATGTCCTGACGAAGGACTTGCAGGACCATGGCGATCCGTTCGGTCCGCCGGGCGAATGGTACCGGCCCGGCGCCGTCCTCCTTCCCGGCAGCGTCGAGGAGGTGCAGGCAATTCTGCGCGTCGCCAATGAGCATGGCACCCCGGTCTGGACCAGCAGTCAGGGCCGCAACAAGGGCTATGGCGGCGGCGCGCCGCGCGTCTCGGGCACCTTCGCGCTCAGCCTGCGGCGCATGAACCGGGTGCTGGAGGTCGACGAGGAGAACTGCATGGCGCTGGTCGAACCCGGCGTGCGCTTCTTCGATCTCTACGACCACCTGCGCAAGACCGGCTCCAAACTGTGGATGAGCGTTCCGGATCTCGGCGCCGGCAGCGTTGTCGGCAACGCGCTGGAACACGGGGTCGGCTACACCCCGATCGGCGACCATTTCGGCGAGCATTGCGGCATGGAAGTCGTCCTGCCCGATGGAGAGATCCTGCGCACCGGCATGGGCGGAATGTCGAACCCGCACAACTGGCTGATCTATCCGCACAGCTGCGGGCCGTCCTGGGACGGCATGTTCAGCCAGTCGAACTACGGCATCGTCACCAAGATGGGCGTCAGCCTGTTTCACGCGCCCGAGGTGTATGCGCCGGGCTGGTTCATGCTCGACAACGAAGAGCATTTCGGCACCTTCCTGGAGACGCTGCGCCCGCTGATGATCGACGGCACGATCCCCAATCAGCCGATGATCATCAATGCCGTGTGCGCGGCCAGCGCCTTCGGCGAGCGCAAGCAATGGTATGACGGCGCGGATTCGATCCCCGAAGAGGTGCTCGACAAGATCGCCGCCACGCCGGGCTTCGGCCGCTGGGTCATGCGCTTCGCGCTTTATGGCGATGCGCCGGTGGTGGCGCACAACCGCGCCAAGATCGAAAAGGCCCTCACTGCGATTCCCGGCGGCTCTGTCCTGTTCGACACCTTCGATGGCCGCAACCTGCCGGAGTTCGAGAACCCGCATCATCGCGTGCAGGCGGGCATTCCCTCGATGGCGCTCGACCAGATGACGCGCTGGTATGGCGGGGAGGAGGGCGGCCATATCGGCTTTTCCTGCGCCATGCCGATTGCCGGCAGGGACGGAATCGCGATCCGCGACCTGACCCGCGGCGTGCTGAACGCGCGCGGGCTCGACTATTCGGCCGCGATCATCGTCGGCAAGCGCAGCATGATCCATGTCGCTCTGGTGGTGTTCGACACGAAAAGCGAACAACAGACACGAGAGGCCTATGCCGCGACCAAGGCCATGCTCGGGCCGGCGGCAGAGCTGGGATATGGCGAGTATCGCAGCCATCTCGACTTCATGGACGAGGTCGCCGCGCTCTACGATTTCAACAACAATGCCCAGCGCCGCTTTGCCGAGAAGATCAAGGACTGCCTCGATCCGAACGGCATCCTGTCGCCGGGCAAACAGGGCATCTGGCCGGCCCGTTTCAAAAGCGGTGGATGACCCATCGATTGGCCGTCACGCTTGGCCCGATGGCAATGCCTGATGCGGCCGGCCACTCCCTGATCGCCTCTCGCTTGTGATGGACGGCCGCGTCATGGCTCTTCGCCTAACGCAACGTCCATCTTCTCCGCTTTGCGCGGGCGCACGTTTCCGTAATAGGCTTCCGGAAAAGACATCCACAATCCGAGGAACCGCCCGTGCACCCGTCGCTCTTTGCCGCCAAGACGCCTGGCAAGCCGGCCCTGATCATGGCCGCGACCGGCGAGACCGTGACCTATGGTCAACTTGAGGACCGCTCCAACCAGGGCGCCCAGCTTTTCCGCTCGCTCGGCCTGACGACCGGCGATTGCGTCGCCCTGTTCATGGAGAACAACGCCCGCTTCCTGGAGATCTGCTGGGCGGCGCAGCGTTCGGGGCTTTATTTCACCTGCATCTCCTCGCGGCTGACCGCCGGCGAAGTCGAATACATCGTGCGCGACAGCGGCGCGAAAGCGCTGATCGCCAGCCATGGTTTGTCCAAGGTTGCCGGCGAACTCACCGCGCTCCTCCCCGACGTGAAGAAGCTGATGGTCGGCGGCACGCTGGACGGCTGGGCGTCCTATGAAGACGCGGCCGGCGCCATGCCCGCCGCGCGCATCGCCGATGAAACCTCCGGCGCCGACATGCTCTATTCCTCCGGCACCACGGGGCGGCCCAAAGGCGTGCGCCATCCGCTCTCGGGCGAGCCCATCGATGCGCCCAAGGCGCTGGTCGGGCTTCTCACCATGCTGTTCGGCGCGCGTGAGGATTCGATCTATCTGTCGCCCGCGCCGCTCTATCACGCCGCGCCGTTGCGCTATTGCATGATGATGCAATGTCTCGGCGCCACCATCGTCGTCATGACGCATTTCGATGCCGAACAGGCCCTCGCCGATATCGAGAAATACAAGGCGACGATCAGCCAGTGGGTGCCGACCATGTTCGTGCGCATGCTGAAGCTGCCCGAAGCGGTGCGCGCGAAATACGATGTCTCCTCGATGCAGTCGGCCATCCATGCCGCCGCGCCGTGCCCGATCGAGGTGAAGAAGCAGATGATCGAATGGTGGGGGCCGGTGCTGAACGAATATTATGCCGGCACCGAAGGCAATGGCTTCTGCTACATCAACAGCGCCGACTGGATGACGCATCCCGGTTCTGTCGGCCGCTCGCTGCTCGGGCCCGTCCATATCTGCGACGACGAAGGCACCGAACTGCCCATCGGCGAGCCGGGCACGATCTATTTCGAAGGCGAAGGCCGCTTCGAATATCACAACGATCCGAAGAAGACGGCGGAATCGCGCCACCCGCAGCACGACAACTGGTCCACGCTGGGCGATGTCGGCCGCCTCGATGAGGACGGCTTTCTCTATCTCACCGACCGCAAGGCCTTCATGATCATCTCGGGCGGCGTGAACATCTATCCGCAGGAAGCCGAGAATCTTGCTCATCACCCATCCCAAGATCGCCGATGTCGCCGTGATCGGCGTGCCCAATGAAGAATTCGGTGAAGAGGTAAAGGCCGTGGTGCAGCCGGCCGATTGGTCGCTGGCCGGTCCCGAACTGGCGGACGAACTCATGGCCTATTGCCGCGAGCATCTCTCCCACATCAAATGCCCGCGTTCGGTCGATTTCGAGCGCGAGTTGCCGCGCCACCCCACCGGCAAGCTCTACAAGCGGCTGATCCGCGACAAATATTGGGGCAAGCACGGATCCCGCATTGTCTGACGATCGACCCAAATTCGCTTCCCCGTCGGTCCCGACCGGCGACGGCGTCCTCAAGCGCGAACATTTCAGCGCCGAGGGCATGCGTTTGTACAAGGAAATGGCCGCGCGCGACGGCCTGGGCGTGATGAGCGACGAGGCGCGCGAGGCTTCACGCCGCGAAGCGCTCGCCGCCCTCGCGCCGGGCAACGATCTGTGGGTGTTCGGCTATGGCTCGCTGATCTGGAATCCGATCATCCGCGTGGCCGAAAGCCGCGTCGCGCGGATCGAAGGCTTCAACCGGCATTTCTGTCTCTGCCAGTCCGTCGGCCGCGGCACGCCGGAAAAGCCCGGCCTGATGCTGGGGCTGGACGAGGGCGGGGCCTGCACCGGCGTCATCCATCGCATCGCGGCGGATGATATCGAAAGCGAAACCGAACTGCTGTGGCATCGCGAGATGCTGTCCGGCGCCTATCGCTCCGCCTGGGTCGAGGCCGAAACGGAACGCGAAACCCTGCGCGCCATCACCTTCGTCGTCGATCGCACGCACAAACGCTATGAAGGCGTGCTGCCGCTGGATGCCGTGGCGCAGCGCATCGCGGCGGCCGAAGGCGTGCTCGGCACCAATCGGGACTATCTCTTCCGCACGGCGAAGCATCTGTCCGAACTCGGCATTGCCGACCCCGCCATTCAAAGCCTGGCCGCGCGCGTCTGTGCGCTCACGGGCGAGACACTGTAATCATCGAAGGAGCCTTGCCATGAAAACCGTCAGCTATGACGAAGTCGCCAGCCTTGCCGGTCAGGAGATCGGCGTCTCGGAGTGGGTGGAGATCGCGCAGGAACGTATCGACATGTTCGCCGAAGCCACCGGCGACCATCAATGGATCCATGTCGATGTCGAACGCGCGAAGAAAGAAATGCCCGGCGGCAAGACCATCGCCCATGGCTATCTCACGCTCTCGCTGATCCCCATGCTGGGCGCGCAGATCATGCGCATCACCGGCGTCAGCCGCGGCATCAATTACGGCTCCAACAAGCTGCGCTTCACGAACACCGTGCCGGTGGGCTCGAAGGTGCGCGCCAGGCAGAAACTCATCTCGGTCGAACCGCGCGCCGGCGGGCTGCAGATGGTCAACGAGATGACGATCGAAATCGAAGGCCAGGACCGCCCCGCCTGCGTCGCCGAAACGATTTCACTGATCTACAAATAGGCGAGGCTGCGGCGCCGTCACGGGCGCGACGTTCCGGAACCGGGGTGGAGCGCATCTCCCCGGCGCCCGCTCTTGCCTTCGCCGCCGTCGGGCCCGCCTGCGGGAAACACGGCACGCAAATGTTTCCATACATTTCAGGTGGTTATTCGGATTCAGCTGGCTCCAGTAAAAGCGTAAGAAAATCATGGCTCTAGCTCGCCCAATCGGCGCCTTTTAATATTAGTAATACCTAATATTCGTTAAGTATAATTTATCGTGGCCGCCACAAACATTCCTCCGCGAACACAACCACTCAGGGGGCTGAAAATGGCGACTGAAGATTTGACGACCAGGAATTCGGAACAGCAAGTACGGCTGCGTTTCATGCGCATAGACCAGCGGACCGGAAAGCTGTTGCGCGAGTTCTGGTCGGTGGCAAAGCCGCATCTTCCGAAGATACTGGAGAGCTTTTATGGCCACGCGACCAGCGAGCCGCGCTTGGCCAAACTGCTCGGCAACGACATTCCGCGGCTCAAGACAGCGCAGGGGAGCCATTGGGCGCGCCTGTTCAGCGGCAGCTTCGACGAAGGCTATATGCAGAGCGTGCGCACCATCGGTCTGGTGCACAACAGGATCGGCCTCGAACCGCGCTGGTATATCGGCGGCTACAATTTTGTGTTGGGTCAGCTCATTGCGCTGGCCGTGCGCAAGAACTGGTGGCGCCCCGGCAGGGCCGCGGCGACGGTCAACGCCATCGTCTCGGGCGTGATGCTCGACATGGATCTTGCCATCTCGACCTATCAGGAGGCGATGCTGGCCGAGCGCCAGGCCACTCAGCAGAAAATGATTGAGGCCATCCAGGCGTTCGATACCCAGATGGAACTGGCACTCGGCACCGTGGACACTGCGGCCCGCAGCATGGAGGAAACTTCCGAACGGTTGATGACCTCGGCCGACACGGCTGCGCATCAATCGAGCGCTGCGGCCACGGCCTCGCGTCAGGCCTCCGCCAATGTGCAGACGGTGGCGTCGGCGGCCGAGGAGTTGTCGTCGACGATTTCGGATATCGGGCGTCAGGTCGCGGAAGCGACCAATGTCACGCGCCAGGCTGTCGACGAAGCCAGACGAACGGACATCACGGTTCAGGGCCTGACCAGCAACGCGCAGAAGATCGGCGAGATCGTCGCCCTGATCAACGATATCGCCGATCAGACGAATCTTCTCGCGCTCAACGCCACGATCGAAGCGGCGCGCGCCGGCGAAGCCGGCAAGGGCTTTGCCGTTGTCGCCTCCGAGGTCAAGAACCTTGCGGCCCAGACCTCCAAGGCGACCGAGGAGATCAGCCAGCAGATCTCGCAGGTTCAGGCATCGACGCAGGACGCCGCTTCGGCCATCGAAAAGATTACCGGCACCATCGCATCCGTGAACGAGATCGCCACGACGATCGCGGCGAGCGTCGAGGAGCAGGGGGCTGCCACGCGTGAGATTGCGCGCAATGTGCAGGAGGCGGCTGTCGGCACGCAGGAGGTGGACGGTCACATCGAAGGCCTGAACACGGCAACCGGTCACAACCGCACTTCGGCCACCGAGATGAAATCGTCCACGCACGAGCTGAAGACGCAATCCAGCGTCTTGCGCCGGCAGGTGGAGGAGTTCTTCAAAACGATCCGGGCAGCCTGAGGCTGCTTGGCGGCTCGGGTTTGCGGCCGCCGCGCTCCCGGAAGGCGGCTAGCCCGCGCGCATGGCGCGCAGGCTAGCCCATCCAGCCCAGCGCGGCGGCAAGGCCCCACAGCCCCAGCACCAGAAAGATCGCCGCCGCGCCCGCGCGCACATAGTTCAGCGGTACGATCTCGCTGGCCTTTTCGGCCAGGAACACGGCCGGGATGTCGGCGATCAGCATGCCCAGTGTCGTGCCGGTCGCCACCAGCGCCACCGAATGGAAGCGCGCCGCCAGTGCCACGGTCGCGATTTGCGTCTTGTCGCCGATCTCCACGATGAAGAACGAGACCAGCGTTGCCAGGAAGGCGCTGGTGCTGTCATGCGTCCGCGCGTCGTCGTCCATCTTGTCGGGCACCAGCGTCCACAGCGCCATGGCGATGAAGGCGGCCGACACGGCGATGCGGAACCAGAAGCCGGAGAGCAGGTCGGCGATGAAATAGCCGCCCATCGCCGCCAGCAGGTGATTGGCCACCGTTGCCGCCAGAATGCCCAGGCAGATCGGAACCGGCTTCTTGAATCGTGCCGCCAGCACGATGGCCAGCAACTGCGTCTTGTCGCCGATCTCCGCAATGGCGACCAGAAAAGTCGAAATCAGAACGGTTTCCATGAAGCGTGTTCAGCTGCCCAGCTTGGCGCCGATGAATGCCACGATCCTGGCGATCGCCTTGCGCGCCTCGGGCACGATGTCGGCCGTCACTTGCCAGACGTGGAACACCTTGGGCCACACCTCGATTGCGGTCTCGACGCCGGCGGCTTTCATCTTGTCGGCCATGCGGATGGAATCGTCGCGCAGCATCTCGTCGCGCGAGCACTGGAACAGCGTCGGCGGCAGTCCGTGCACGTCGCCGCGAAGGGGCGAGACCAGCGGATCGTTGGGATCGGTGGCCGGGGCAATAGACCGGCGGCAAGGTCGTGAAGGTGCGCGCATCGAACAGTGCGTCGGACCTGGCATTGCTGACATGACTGGGTGCGGGCTCGGCCAGATCGGTCACCGGCGACAGGCAGACAAGGCAGCCGGGCAGGGGCACCCCGTCCTGTTTCAGCTTCAGCGCCGTCGCCAGCGTCAGGTTGCCGCCCGCCAAATCGCCGCCAATGGCGATGTGCTCGGCTGCGATGCCCTTGGCCAGCAGCGCGCGATAGGCGCTGACGCAATCCTCGAGCCCGGCCGGAAAGAGATGCTCGGGCGCCAGCCGGTAATCGATGGCATAGACCGGAAATTTGGTCTGCGCCGCCAGCCGCCAGGTCAGCGGCCGGTGATTGGCCGGCACCCCCGCCACGAATCCGCCGCCATGGATGTAGAGCACGGCGCGGCTCTCATCGGCATCGGCCACGGCCAGCCTTTCGGCCTTGACCCCGCCCAGCTCGATTTGCGTCACGCGCACAGATGCGGGCGCGGCCCGGGCCTGCCGCGCCATCTCCTCCATGACCGCCCGCAACGTCATGACGTCGGGCGCCTTGCGGAATCGCCGCTTGATGGTGAAGCGCAGCATCTTGTCGACAAAGAACAGCTGGATGGACATGTCCGCCCCCGGATTTTTCTGTGCGGGAGAGCCTAGGCCAGGATCGGTGCGGCGCCTAGCGGGCCGGTATCGCGGCTTACGTCTTCTCCGGCACTGGGGAGGTGCGGCGCTCCGGCGTAAAGGTCTCGACCCGGTCGCGGCCGTTCCGCTTGGCGGCGTAAAGCGCGCGGTCGGCCGCCACGATCAGGGCTTCGCTGTTGCTGCGTTCGCCGCTCATCTGTGCCACCCCGGCCGAGATCGAAATGGCCGGTAGCGGCGTCTGACGCAGCGTCAGCGACATCGTTTTGATCTGCTCGCGGATTTTCTCGATCAGGGCGCGGGCATTCTCCGCGTCGCAGTCGGGCAGCACCACCAGGAATTCCTCGCCGCCGTAACGGCAGGCGATGTCGGCGCTGCGCATGGCATCCCTCAGCAGATTGCCCACGGCCCGCAGCACCGTGTCGCCGGCATCGTGTCCGAACGTGTCGTTGAGGCGTTTGAAATGGTCGAGGTCGAGCACGGCGATCGACAGCGGAACCTGATCGCGCTCGGCCCGGCGGATTTCGCGCGGCAGCGTTTCGGCCAGATAGTGGCGGTTGAACAGTCCGGTCAGTTGATCGCGCAGCGCCTGCTCGCTCAGGTTCTCGCGCAATCCCAGATTGGCGAGCGAGAGCTTGATGACATCGGCGAACGAGGTCATCAGGTTCAGCTTCTCCTCGTCGAGCAGGTTGCCGGCGGGATAGCCGAGGTGCAGCAGGCCACCGGTTTCGCCCTGCACCGTCAGCGGCAGGCAGACATAGGGTCCGTCCGGCGCCGCGTCGAAGTGACGGCAGGGCGCGCCGCGATCCGCCGCGGTCATCTCGTAGCGCCGCCCGGTGCGCAGCGCCCAGCAATCGTTGAGCGTGAATTGGCTCTCCATGTGCGGGTGGGCGCCCCATTGCACCACGGTTTCGAGCTGGTGAGTCCCTTCTATGGCGAGGGCGATGGCGCCGCTCGCGTGGCGGAACAGCGTCTGCGCGGTCGCCGCGATGATCGGGAAGGCTTCGCTGCGGTCGTGACAGGCCTGAAGCAGGTCGCTCATCCGCGCGATCGTGCGCATCTGTTCGTCATGGCGCTCCAGCGTCCTGACCTGTTCTTCCATCTGCTGATGCAGTTTGGCGATGTTCTGTTCGGCGCTCTTGCGTTCGGTGATGTCCTGTACGGTCCCGCGCAGCGTGGTGATGGTTCCGCTTTGGTCGCGCACGGCTTCGCCATGCACCGAAACCCAGAATTTATCGCCATGGCTGTGGATGGCCTCGAGGTCGATGGTGAAGGCGCTGCCATCTCTCAGGCAGGCGAGAAGCGCGCTCCTCAGGCGCGGGCCGCTCTCGGGGCCGAGGTGACGGTCCAGCATTTCGAGAGACGGTGCCTCCGCGCCTGGCGGCAGGCCGAACATGCGGTAGAGCTCATGCGACCAATGGGACCCGGAGCCATGGATCGGCCGCTCCCAGCTGCCGATATGGGACAGGCGCTGTGCCTCTCTGAGCGTGGTCTCGCTTTCCTTGAGCGCGGCTTCTGCGGCCTTGCGTTCGGTGATGTCCTGCACCGTCCCGCGCATGCGGTTGACGCGCCCGTCGCGGCCGCGCAACGCTTCGCCGTGCATGGAAATCCATATGGGCACCCCATCGGCGCGTCTGGCTTCGATGTCGAGCACGAATGGCGTTCCATCCGCCTGACACGTGGCTGCGGCCTCGCGCATGCGTGTCAGTCCATCACCGCCCAGCAGTTTCTCCAGACCGTTGAAGCCTGGCGCGCCCTTGCGCGGGTTGAGGCGGAAGATGCGGAACATTTCTTCCGACCATATGGCGCTGTCGGCGCCAGGTTGCCATGACCAGTTTCCGATATGCGCAAGGCGCTGGGCATCCTGGAGTGCGGCTTCGCTGTCGCGCAGCGCGGCTTCTGCGGTCTTGCGCTCGGTGATGTCCTGCACCGTGCCGCGCACCAGAATGATGGCGCCCTCTGCGTCGCGCACGGCTTCGCCATGCACCGAGAGCCAGACAAGGCCGCCGCTGGCGCGCGGCACGGCCAGATCGGCCGCGAACGGTGCGCCCGTGTCCCGGCATCTCACCATCATCGCTTGCAGACCCGTCATGCTTTCTCCGGCCGTGGATTGGGGCAGGCCGGGCATGTCGCGCGCGCGCGGCGGCGGCGTCCCGGGCGTCATGGCCATGATGCGATAGAGCCCTTCCGACCAGGTGACCGTGTCGCTCTTCAGATCCCAATGCCAGCTGCCGATATGGGCCAGGCGCTGCGCCTCATTGAGGGCCGCCTCGCTTTGCTGGAGCGCGGCTTCGGCGGCATTGCGTTCGGTGACGTCGCGGACAATCCCGAGCGCCTGCCAGCTGCCGCCGACACGCATGGCCGAGGTCGAAAGTTCGAGCGGAAATTCGTGCCCGTCCCTGATGCACGGCCGTGAACAGGCCGGTCCTGCCGACAACAGTCCCCAGACCGGTATTCGCGAACTCTGCATAAGCGCTTTGAACCTGCGCGCGATAGCGCTCCGGCACGAGCAGATCGTAGACTTTGTGGCCGGCAATCTCCTCGGCGCTGTACCCGAAGATGCGCTCGGCGGAATTGTTCCAGTAAATGACCCGCGCCTGCGCATCGACGGTGATGATCCCGTCCTGCGCATTCTCGCCGATGCTGCGGAAGCGTTCATTGCTTTCGTGGAGCGCGGCCACCGCGTCTTCGCGTTCGCCGATGCGCTGCTTCAGGTCGGTGCCCATGCGTTCGAGGTCGTGGATCAGAAAATCCTGTTCGGTGCGCAGGCGGATATTGTCGGCAATGCGCTCCGCATTGGAGCGTCCGATCAGGATCAGCACGGCCGAGAAGGCCATCAGCATGAAGGCCATTTCCTTGGCCAGGGGGGTGTCTCTCGCCAGCAGGGCGATGATCGTGGGCGTGATGGCCGGAATGGCGAAGGCGTAGAAGGCCGGCGGATAGGCCGAATCGCGCAGCGTCGCGCCCGCCGTCATGCCGCCCAGTACGAATACGACGAAGACGTAATAGGCGGGCTGGCTGGTCATGTAGACCGTTGCGGCGAGCAGGCCCCAGATGCAACCCGTGGCAAAGGTGCCGAGCGTGAAGATGCGGGCCCAGCGGCTGGAATCGCGTTCGGCCGGAGCCTTGCCGGCGAACCGGATCCACATCACCAGCCGCGCCGCCATGATGAGCGCGAGGAGCCCGATCCACGTATGGATGGCGCGCGGCGGATAGACTGGCCACAGCAGCCAGCTCGCCAACAATCCGATGACAAGATTGAACATCCAGATGAAGGGCGTTCCGTGGAGCAGGCGCACCTGCTCGGTCCGGATCGAGGCGTTGGAGGCGGCGGGCAGGCGCGTCCGCCTGGCGATCGCCAGGGCGCTGGCGGATGCGGTCTGTCCTGCGATTTCCACAATGCTGCCCGGGGCCGGCCGGCCCCGCACCGTGCAGAGGCTCATTCAGCCAGTGGCGTCGATTGTGGGATGGCCGGCATGCACGCCCATTGACCTGTCTCAACGCCGGGATGGGCAGGGGGTGGGGCGGCAAGGCTGGTCGGAGAGAGAGGATTCGAACCTCCGGCCCCTACGTCCCGAACGTAGTGCTCTACCAGGCTGAGCTACTCTCCGTTTTTCCGGGCTATAGGCCCGAAAAGCCTTGTCATTTCCGCGTTCTGCCCGAGGGGGCGGTGCGGTCGGGAGGCGCCCTTATAATGGCTCACTTTGCACCCTGCAACTCCCCTAGGAACTGCGTTGAAAGCGGGCGGGTCAATCAGTATGGTCCGCCACCTTCGGGCCGGAATCGCGGCCCTGTTGGGGCGTCGCCAAGTGGTAAGGCACCGGATTTTGATTCCGGCATTCGGAGGTTCGAACCCTCCCGCCCCAGCCACCGAGATTTTCTTCGCGAGCGTCAGCGAGGTTAGAAAATCCGGTGCCCCCGCGAAGGCGGGGGCCCATGCCGTATCTACCCCGCCAGCCGTTCCAGCAAATCCTTGGCGAATTCGGTCAGCGTGTCGTCGCGCGCGCCCATGACGACGATGCGGTCGCCGGGCTGGGCCAGTTCGATGAGCCGCTGGCCGCACTCCACGCGCGTCTCGAAATTCTCGGCCCGCCGCCCGCGCCCCACCACGCCCGTCACGATATCGATGCTCGACACCGAACGGTCGGTGGTGCCGCCGAAATAGACGGGCTCCGGCATCACCAGCACGTCCTCGGGGCCGAGATGTTTCGCAAAGCCCTCGACGAACTGCTTTTCCATCAGCCTTAGCGGGCCGTAACCCTGCGGCTGGAACAGCACCAGCAGACGGCCCGGAAAATCATGCAGCGTCGCCAGCGTGGCGGCGATCTTGTCGGGGTTGTGCGCGAAATCGTCGATCACGGTGACGCCGCCCGCCGTGCCCACCATTTCGAGCCGCCGCCGCACGCCCTTGAAGCCGGACAATGCCGCCGCCGCATCCGCAAGCGAAACACCCACCGCCTTCGCCGCCGCCAGTGCCGCCAGCGCGTTGGAGACATTGTGCCGCCCCGGCACCTGCAATTTCACATCCGCCGTCTCGCCGTCCCGCGTGCGCACGGAAAATGCAATCCCGTCCGGCGCCGGTTCGATCGTGGTCGCGAGCAGATCGGCGCTCTTCTTCTTGAGGCTGTAGGTGATGGTGCGGTCGGCGGGAACGCTCGCCACCAGCGCCGCCGTCTCGGCATTGTCGAGGTTGAGCACGGCCGTCTTCGCCCGCCCAACGAAACCGGAGAACAGTTCGCGCAGCTCGTCCATCGTCTTGTGGTCGAGGGCGATGTTGTTGACCACGGCGATGGTGGGATCGTAGCGCGCGATCGAGCCGTCGCTCTCGTCGACTTCGCTGACGAAGATCTCGCCTTTGCCGACGCGGGCGCTGGCGAAGGGCACGGCATCGGAGACGAAATTCTTCATCACCGCGCCGTTCATGATGGTGGGATCGCGCCCCGTCTCAGCCAGCACCCAGCCGATCATGCCGGTGGTGGTGGATTTGCCGCTGGTGCCCGCCACGCCGATGCTGCGTGCCCGCCGCATTGAACAGCTCGGCCAGCAGCGCGGCCCGGAGCATCAATCTCGGCGCCCATCGCGCTTGGCCGCCGCCATGTCCGGCACCGTGTCTTCCACCGCGGCCGAGGCCACGAACGACGCTGTCGGCCGTCACGCCGCTGCCGTCCTGCGGGAAGAGCGCGATGCCCTGTCCGCTCAGGAAGTCGAATTTCTCGGGCGTGCGCCCCTGATCGGCCGAGCGGTCCGAGCCCGAGACCTTCGCGCCCTTGCCCTTCAGAATCAGCGCCAGCGGCAGCATCCCGCTGCCGCCGATGCCGCAGAAGAAATAGGCCCGGCCGCTGTAATCTTTGTCTTGCGCCATGGCCGGACGCTATAAGCGTGCGGCGGCGCTGACAAGGCAAACGGGACCTTATGGCGGCAGGACAAATTCAGGATCGGCATCGTCGCCCCCGGCAAAAGGCTGGACGAGGATGCGGCCGCGCGGCTCACCGCAATTCGCCGCCGCGAATGTCCCGCAGGTCGAACTCGCCATCCATCCGCAATGCTTTCTCAATCACGGCCATTTCGCCGGGCCCGATGACGCCCGCGCCGCCGCCATTCTCGAATTCGCCAATGATCCCGCATTCGATGCGATCTGGTGGGCGCGCGGCGGCTATGGCACCAACCGCATCGCCGAGCGCGTGCTGGAGAAGCTCACGCCCGCCGCCAGAGCCAAGACCTGGCTCGGCTACAGCGATGCCGGTTTCCTGCTGGCCGGTCTCTACAAGGCCGGTGTCCCGCGCGTCGCCCATGGCCCGGTGGCGATGGACATCTGCCGCGAGGGCGGAGAGGCCGCCATCGCCCGCGCGCTCAACTTCCTCGCCGCGCGCGACGCGCAAACGCTGGAGCCGCATGTCGTCAAGGACGATGCGCCCCACGCCGCCTTCAACCTCACGCATCCTCAGCCATCTGATCGGCACCTCGCTGATGCCCGATCTCACCGGCCACATCCTGATGGTGGAGGAGGTGGGCGAGCATCACTATCGCCTCGACCGCGCTTTCTTCCATGTGATGGCGCGCGCTGCCGAAGCTGAAGGGCCTCTATCTCGGCCGCGTCAGCGACATTCCCGAAAACGACATCCCCTTCGATGCCGACGAGGAACAGATCGCCCGGCACTGGTGCCATGTCAGCGGCACGCCATATCTCGGCCGCGCCGATATCGGCCACGACGCGCAGAACAGGATCGTCCCGTTCGGCAAATGGCCCTGGGTGTAAGGCGGCTTCCACCCTCCCCTTGAGGGAGGGTGGATTACGTCCCCGCATTCGCCGCCACGGCGGCGCGGATCAGCGCCTTGAACGCTTTCGCATCGATCCATTCGCCTTCGCGCAGATCGATGGCGCGGCGCAGATTGCCGTCGAGGCCGGCATTGAACAGTCCCTTGGGGTCCTTCAGCGACGCCCCCTTGGCGAAGGTCAGCTTCACCTTGTCCTTGTAGGTCTCGCCGGTGCACAGGATGCCGCCATGCTCCCACACCGGCACGCCATGCGGGTTGGACGGCTTCCTCCATTTCACCGTTTCGACGACGCGCGGCTCGGCCGCATGGATGAGCGCGCGCAGCCGCGCCAGCATCTCGCCGCGCCAATCGCCCAGCGCCGCGATGCGTGCATCGATCTCGGAGGAAGGGGATGGGGTGGCTTGGATGGTCCTCTTTGTCATGACGGCCTTTGTTCGACGTTGAGCGTAGCGTTCTGTAGCTGCACCACTTCGAGCTCATAGTCATTTCTGGCAATCTTGGTGCGCGCCCGTTTCGCCATTCCTGCCGTAAGCACGAAATAGAATTTCTGGCCATCCATCGCAGCGAGCTTCTTCAGCGTTGAGGTCATGCGGGAATCAATGACGCCTTTAGGCTCGGGCGACGTGGTGACTTCGCCGGAAATAAGAACCTTGCCTTTCAAAACGGCTCTTATGTCTGGCTCAGCGGCATCGCCGGTTTGGCGAGGGTTCCATTCCCAAGCAGCTCCCTCCGGTACCGGGATGCTCTCGATCAGCCAGTGGACTGCGCAGAGCGCTGCGTGCTCGTGCTGGATTTGATTGAGGTCTTCATAAGAAGCCTGGCGTAGGGCGACGAGCATTCGAATACCGTCCTCGGTGGTCTCGACTGAAGATCCGGTAATACGCCTGACCTCCGCAATGTAGCTGCGGATGTTATCGAGAATTTTGCTTGGCGCAGTCGGGAGATCGAGGGGTTGCATAACAACTCTCTTCGATAGTTCAGGGTGCGACTTCGTGGCGGGCACAATGCCACAAATGAAGCACACATTCCGTCATGGCCGGGCTTGACCCGGCCACCCATCGGCGAGCGTCCGCGAGCCATAGAGTCATTTGCGCCCGCAGACGCGGGCGCTGATGGGTGGCCGCCTCGGGGGCGGCCATGACGGGGAGATGAGGGCATAACCCAAGTCGGGGCACGCCTAGAAGTCCCGCGGAAATCGCGTGCACAATAATCGCGCATTAACTCTTGCGCACGGGAAGAAATCGTAGCATGAAGAAAAGTGGTGCAGCCGCCGTGGCAGGCCCGAAAAGCAGCAACGGCGTCCGCGTCCCCGGTCGGCCGAAGTTGAACGGAGCGGTTCCATAGTACGTGGAACCCGAACAACACCGGCATACTAGTCGGAGTATGGGGTTCGAATCCCCCGGGAGACTTGTATCGTCAAATCTCCCACCGACCGGTTCTATCAGAGACTCTAATTCGTTAGTTCGAATTGGGTCTCTTTTTTGTTCAGCGAGTTTCTATCCAAACTCTGTTTCATCAGAGAAACATCTTGGAATGTGTTTATGTTGGGAATTGCCAGTGTGTCAAGATTTATGACTTAAGATGATTTGTTCTCTTTCAGACCCTTTTGAAGAAAGGAACTTAGAGAGTCTCTTTTGAAGAACGACTCTCAGAGAGCGCTTTGTGGAACTGCAGCGAAGTTAGCGCTGAAATATGTTGAAGAGCGGATAGGCGCATTTAACTGAGATTTGCCAAAAGAGGGCCAAGTTGATTGCCTGAAAGAATAATTCTTTTTGCTCCTAGAATGACTTATCCCCCTTGAAATCCCTTTCCGCCCCACCATCTTCCAGAGGTTACGATTGAACAAAAGGTGAACAATGTCCCAAGAACTCCCAAACGACCCCTTCCGCCTCCCCGGCTTCGACGACAAGGGGGAGCCCGACAAGCATCTGCCGCGCGAGCGCCTGCGGCGCGAGCGCTGGGGCGTCCCGCCCGAACCCGAGGCCCAAGCCAAATCCAAGCCCAAACCCGAACCGCCAAAGGAAGCGGAAACCGGGGAATCCCGGCTGGCCCGATGGGAGCAGATCACCCGCGAGGAAACCGAGGCGCATGGCGGGCTCATGCCGCTGGTCGAGGATGGGCCGCCGCCATCAGGCGGCTGGACACAGATCCCGCTGAAGGAGCCTCTCGGCCCGCCCGCGCCCCGATCCATGTCCAGGCCGCACCGCGCCCCCGATGAAGCCGAAGCCGAACTCACCGGCGTCATCGCCGATTGCCGCGCGCTGATGCGCGAGGTGGCGATGCAGTCCGCGCGCCTGACCTGCGGCCCGGAGGAGCGCCTGCGCTTCATCGATTCGGCCTGCCGCGCCGCGCTCGCCGCCGCCTCGGTCGGCAAGACCGTCAGCAAGCTGCGCGCCGCCAGCCGCGACGACGGCCGCGAGGAAACGCGCAAGAAGGTCGTGTTCGAATATTCCCACACCGCGCCGGCGGGCGGGGAGTTCCCCACCCCCCAATGAGAAAAAAGGCTCAAAACGCGAAAACAATCAAACGGCGTTTTCTTTGTGGAGACAGAGGCTTGGCGAAAATCGGCAGTCCGGCGCCGAAGGTGCCATTGCCGTCAATGCCGGGGCTTGATCGAAATGTTGCACGCGGAGACGCGGAGCCGCGGAGGGGCGGCGGTGTTCTCCGCGGCTCCGCGTCTCCGCGTGAGTCATATGGTTGGCCATGGATTGCGCTGCGCGCGAACGAGAGCCTCCCCCCCCAATGAGAAAAACGGCTCAAAACGCGAAAACAATCAAAAGGCGTTTTCTTTGTGGAGACAGCCGCTTGGCGAAAATCGGCTGTCTTTCCTCCCCCGTTTACGGGGGAGGGGAACCGCGAAGCGGTGGAGGGGGCGGATGCAGCGTCCGCCCCCTCCGTCGTTCGCTGCGCTCACGCCACCTCCCCCGTAAACGGGGGAGGAAAAGCCCCCCAGAACGCCAAAGGGCTGCCCGAAGGCAGCCCCCTGTCGCTCTAGAGAAGAGAGAGGTCGTCAGATCGAGCCTTCGATCCATTCCTTGATCTTGGATTTCGGCAGCGCGCCCACCTTGGTCGCGGCCACCTGGCCACCGGAGAAGATCATCAGCGTCGGCACGCCGCGCACGCCATATTTCGTGGGGATGCCGGGGTTCTCGTCGATGTTGACCTTGGCGATGGTGACCTTTCCGCCGAACTCGGCCGAGAGCTCGTCCAGCGCCGGGGCGATCATTTTGCAGGGGCCGCACCACTCCGCCCAGAAATCCACGACGACCGGGCCTTTGGCGTCCAGCACATCGCTCTGGAAGGAGGAATCGGAAACCTTGATGGGGGTCATGGGGGGTAATCCTTGGGGAATGACGTCTTGCTCGATTCAATCTAGGAACGCCCCCCCAAAGGGTCAAGGAGCGCCCGCGCAGGTCAGCCCTGCTGCGCCAATCGGGCCCGGATTCGGCCCGCTTCTTCGTCCAGAAGCGCGTCCGGAAGCCGCATGAGGGAGGGCCCCTCGGTCCAGACCAGCGCGGTCGCGATTCGTTTGCCGGGGAAGATCTTGGCCAGCGCCGCCCGGTAGAGCGTCATCTGGGCGATGTAGAGCCTGGACACATCCTTCGGGCGCGTCGGCGGCGGGCGGTTGGTCTTGAAGTCGATGGCCAGCACCTCGCTGTCCGTCACCGCCACCCGGTCGATGCGGCCATTGATGCGGGCCCCGGTGCCCAGCTCCGGCAGGTCGGCGACGATGGCCACCTCCGCCCGCCCCAGGGGGGCGAAGGCCGGGGCGAAATCGGGATGGGCCAGCACCGCCAGCGTCTCGGCGATCAGGGCCTCGATCTGGTCGTCGGGGGCCTTGCGGGCGGTGAGGAATTTGGCGGCGATGGCCGCGCGGTTCTCCGGGCGCCACCTCGGGCAGGCGGGCCAGCAGGGCATGGACCAGCAGCCCGCGCTGGAACCGCGCCGCGCCCCCGGCGGTCGAGGGGGGAGAGCCCGGCCGGCTCCTCCACCTCGGCCGCCTCCGACGGGCGGATGATCCGTGGGCTGACGATTTCGGCGCGCGGGCTTCGTCGTGGCCCAGCGGGGCAGGGTGGCGTTCGGCTTCGGCGGTTGCGGCTGCCGGCTTCGCCGCGTGTCGGGCTTGCCGTCGCCGAGGACGAGGATGGTGTCGTCGCCGAGCTGTTCCTCGTGGCCGATCTGTCTGCGCGGCGCGTTCGCACAGCTCGTACCAGCTTCCGGGGCGCACGCCGTTCTTGCCCTCGAAGCCGCAGACGACGAGCTGTTCGCGCGCTCTCGTCAGCGCCACATAGAGCAGCCGGCGATGCTCCTTCAGCCCTTCGGCCTTGGCGGCCTCCTTCGCCGCCTTGACCTTCTCGGGCGCGTCCCTGATCTGCCACGGGGTACACGACGGCGCCGTCCTCCGTGTACAGAAGGTCTCCCCGCTTGCCCGGCGGATCGGGCAGGGCGGTGGTGTCGGGCAGGATGACGATGTCGGCTTCCAGCCCCTTGGCCCCATGCACGGTCATCACCCGCACCTCGTTGCGGCCGCGGTCCATGTCGCGCTTGATCTGCGCATCCCCCCGCTCGACCCAATGCAGAAAGCCTTCAAGGCTCGGCGTGTTCAGCCCTTCATAGGTGAGGGCCAGCGACAGGAATTCGTCGATCGCATCATTGGCATCCTCGCCCAGCCTCGCGATCAGCCGCTGCCGCATCCCGTGATGCATCAAGCGCGGTGGCATAGAATTCGTAAGGCGGCTTGGTATCGGCCTGCGCCCGCATCTCCTTCAGGAAGGCATGGGCAAAGCCGAAGCTGGCATTCTCGCCCTCGCGCTGTTCCAGCTCCCGCCACAGCGTGCCCTTGCGATCGACGCACAGCGTCATAGAGTTCTTCTTCGCTCAGCCCCAGCATCGGTGAACGGAGCAGCGCCGCCAGATTGAGCTCGTCCTCCGGCAGCAGCGCGAAGCGGCCCAGCGCGATCAGGTCCATCACCGCGATCTGCTGGGTGATGCGGATGCGGTCCGCGCCCGCCACCGCGATCCCCCGTTCCTTGAGCTGGCGGATGATCTCGCTGGCGAAGGGCTCGCGCCGTGGCATCAGGATCATGATGTCGCCCGGCTTGATGGGCTCGTCATGCCCCGGCAGCCGCGTCCTGCCGTCGGTCCAGTCCTTGATGCGCGCGGCGATGCGCGTCGCCAGCCGCCGCACCGGGCTCGTCTCCGCCGCCACATCCACCGGCCGCCACGGATCGATCTCTTCGCGCTCATCCGGCTTGAGCGCCGGCCAGAACTCGACCCGCCCCTTGGCCTCCTCGCGGAAGGCGATATGGGTGATGGGCCCTTCCGCCGAGGTCAGCCCCTCGCGCGCCTCCGCATCGGCAAACACGGCATCGACGAACTGCAGAACCTCCGGCGCCGAGCGTCGCGAGGTTGCGAGCTGCACATCGACAAACGCTTCGCCGTCGCCCTTGGCATGCAGCGCGAAGTGCCGGCGGTTGACCTCGAACTGCACCGGGTCGGCACCCTGGAAGCTGAAGATGGACTGCTTCTCGTCGCCCACCGCGAAGATGGTGCGTGGCTCGCCATGCTCCCCACGCCTGCCTTCACCCGCGAAGAACTCCTCGGTCAGCGCCCGCACGATGTCCCATTGCTCGGGGCTGGTATCCTGCGCCTCGTCGATCAGGATGTGGTCGAGCCCCCCATCCATCTTGTAGAGCACCCATGCCGCCGCCTCGCGCTTCTTGAGCAGGGTCAGGCTCTCGGCGATCAGGTCGTCATAATCGAGCACGCCGCGAAAGCGCTTCTCTTCCGCATAGACCTTGCGCACGGCGTCGGCGAGCGTCAGCGCCGCTTCGGCCAGCTCCGCGGCGTGGGCGGCGCGGCGCCGTTCCTCGGCTTCTACCAGCCGCTCCCCGAACCGTTGCAGATAGTCGAGCAGGTCGGGCCGGGCCTCCGCCAGCTTCTTGGTTGCCAGCCGCTTGCGCACATCGCCGGTGCTGGTCAGCACAGCGGAACGAAATGCGGGATAGGCCTCCGCCGTCCAATCAAGCCCGACCGCCAGCGCCAATGCATCGCCGCGTTCGACATCGGTCTTCGTGCCCTGCATCAGCCAGGCAATTACGGCCTTGAGCCGATCCTCTTCGGCCTTGGCCTGTTCGCAGAACGCCACGGCAATGCGGTCATAGGTGTCGCGTGCGCCTGCGCCATGGGCCTCTCGCACCATGCGGGCAAAGGCTTCGCTCGTCGCCATCCACCTCGGTGAAAAAGCGTTCGAGCCTCCGCCGGTCATTGCCCAGCGCCGCATCGAGGATCTGCTGCAGCCGGCCTTCGCTCGTCTGCGTAACAAGGAAGGCCACTGCGCCATTGAGCTGCTCATCGCCCGATCCGGCCTGTTCCAGCACGCGCGCCCGCGCCTCGCCGATCAGTTCACGCGCGGTCTGGTCGTCAAGTACCTGAAAGCCGGGCGGAATGCCCGCTTCAAGCGGGAAGCGCGACAGCAGATATTGGCAGAACGAATGGATGGTCTGGATCTTGAGGCCGCCGGGTGTTTCCAGCGCCAGTGCGAACAAGCGCCGCGCCAGTCTCAGCCCCTCGGCATCGCGTTTGCCGCCACCGATCTCCTCGATCTTCGCGGCCAGTTTGTCATCGGCCATCATGGCCCACGAGCCGAGTTGATCGAACAGCCGCCCCTGCATCTCGGCCGCGGCCGATTTCGTATAGGTCAGGCAGAGGATGCGCTCGGGCTTGGCGCCATCGAGCAGCAGCCGCGTCACGCGATTGGCCAGCGTATAGGTCTTGCCCGACCCGGCATGGGCCGAGACCCACGCCGACTTGCGCGGATGGGCGGCGCTGAGCGCATCATTGCCGCGCGCGCTCATTCCTCGTCTCCCTCCCAGCCGGTCAGAGACCATTCGCGCACGCGCGCCAGATGATCGTAATCGCCCGGCATGTCGGCGCGGAACGGCATCACGCGCGGAACATAGGGTGTGTGCACTGAATCGAAGGCGGCGATGCGGGCAATGAGGCGTTCTTCGGCATCCTTCACCAGCGTCGCGACATCGCCGATGCTGCGCACCTCACCCGGCTCAGCCCCGCCGCCGAAGCGGATATAGACCAGCTCTGCCGGTTCCAGTCTGCCGACATCGGCAAAGCCGCCTTCGGCCAGGATCGCGCCTTCGAGCGGAAGCTGTGGCGCGAGCAGCGCACTCACTTGAGTCTTGGTCGGCGGATTGCCGGTCTTGTAATCGACGATGGCCCCGCCACCGGCCTTGAGCACATCGACGCGGTCGGCCCGCGCGCGCAAGGTGAATGTCCCGGCCGGTCCCGCAAATTCGCGCGTGCCTTTGATCTCGACAAAGGAGTGCGTGATATCGAGACGCCGCTTGCGTTCCTCGCCCACAAACCAGCGTGACGCCCGCACGAAGCGCGGATACCACAGCGCCCGTGCCGAACGCGGCAGTTCGATTTCGTCGAACACCGCATCTGCCAGCGCAATCAGTTTGAGTTCGGCATCAGGCGGCAGCGCATCGGGATAGGCTTCGAGGAAGCGCTCCAGTGCGGTATGCACGGCGGTGCCGCGCTCCAGCGGCCCGATCTCACTATCGAGCGGATCGAGCGGCCGAAGCCGCAATATATGCTTGGCATAGATCGCGTAGGGATCGCGCAGCCATGTTTCGATCTCGGTGACGGACAAGCTGCGCGGTCGCTTCTCGACCGGCGGTCTGGGATCGGGGCGCCTGATCGGCGGCTGGCGTGTTTCGGGTTCGCCGAGCGCGCGCGCCAGCGCTGCATAGGCCGCGGCATCTTCCAGCTTGCCTTCCAGGCCAAGTCCACGTGTCAGCTGCACCAGCCGCTGCCACCAGCGCGAGGCCACGGTTGGCGAGCCTTCGGCCTTCAGCGCGCGGGTCAGCACCACACGGGGCGCCGATGCCAGAACTGCGAAGTCATGCGCGGCGAGGCCGATGGCGCGTTCCGGTTGTTCCAGCCCCAGCTTCTCGCGCATCGGCCGCGACAGCCAGGCATCGGTGGCGGCGGCCCGCGGCCAGCTGTCTTCGTTCAATCCGCCCAGCACCACGAGATCGAAGCTCAGCAATCGCGCTTCCAGCGGACCGAGAATGGCCAATCGCGGATGGCGGCCAAAGGTGGGCCGCACGGCGCGCTCTTCGGCAAGCGAACGGAACAGCACCGGATAGGAGCCGGGCTCGATGGCCGGGATTTCCGTCGCGGCTTCCGACAATGCGAGGATCATCGACCGCGCCGTCTGGCCGGCATCGCCTGCCCAGAGCCGTTCGGCGCCATCGGCCACGTCCGTTGACGCGAGCGCCTCGGCGACCATCACATGTGCAGTCACGGCATCCGCGATGGCAATGTCCTTTGCCGCCATCGCTTCGGCCAGTGGCGACAGAGTTTCTGCTACGGATTTGAACCAACGCTTCGTCTCGGCGATGGCTTCCTTTACGCGCTCGTCGCGCGCATCGCATTCGGCACGGGTAATCATGCCTTCGATGCTGGCAAGGCCATGATCCGGTCGCGGCCCGCGCAGACATAGTCGGTCGAGCCGGCGCACCTGCGCACGAAATGCCGCCGGGGCTTGTCGGCCGGCCGCCAGCGGATGTTTGAGCAGTGCCAAGCAGCGGCACCGGCGCAAATCCGGCGTCGGCCGCTTCGGCCAACAGGCACAGGAACGCGCCGGTTGCGGTATGTGCCAGGGGCCGCCCGGCGGAGTTGTCGATGGCGATATCCCAGCGGCCCAGCTCGGCGGCCACGCGGCGGGCGAGATTGCGATCCGGCGTCACCAGCGCCGCCGTCTTGTCCTTTTGTTCGAGCTGTTCGCGCAGCATCAGCGCGATGGCGGCAGCTTCATCGCCGGGATGCGCGGCCTCGACTAGCGACAAGCCGTCAAGGCCCTTCGCAATTTCGTCGCCACCGCCTTCGGCCAGCGCGCGCCAGGCATCGGTGGTCGGGGCCGGGCGCAGCGTTTCGCGCATCAGGGCTTGCCGTTTGTCCGGTGTGCCGTCAGCCTCCCAATCCGTGACATCGGTGCGCGCACAGCCGATCCGTTCCAGCAATTGCTTCATGCCGAATTGCGGATGGCCCGGATCGAGCCGTTCCCAGCTGTCTTCGTCCAAGGCTTGGTCGAGCGCCGGCAGGATCACCGAACCGTTCGGCAGGCGAGCAATCGCGCGCAGCAGCGCGGCCGTTGCTGGAATGCTGCCGGTCGAACCGGCGGCGATCACGGGCCCTGTTGGCGGGCGGCTCTGCAATCTTTCCGTCAGGGCCGCGGTCATTGCATTGCGCCGGGCCGCCGGATTCATCGTGCCTTCCGCTTCGAGCAAAGCCGGCCATTGATCGCGCAGAAGGTGCAGGAAATCGCGCACCTCCGCCCAATGCTGGGCGAGCGCCACCGGTACCAGCGTGTCGAGCTTTCCGAGATCGGCGCCCTGCGTCTCTGCTTCGGCAAGGAAATCGGCCAGCCCGCGTCCCAGCGCCGTCGCCTGTGCGAAGGTCAGTGTGCCGCCGCGTTGCTGCAGATCCCAGCGCTGCACCAGCGTTGCCAAAAGGAGGCGCTGGCGTACGGCTCCGATTTCCGGCGGCAGATCGAGATCCTCGGCCGCCGCATCGAACAGGAATTCATCTTCATCGACGTCGCCGAGCGCATGCATTTCGGGCAGCAGCGCGGCTCCGCCCAACACGCGGGCGAAGGCTTCGGCCAGCGTGCGCGTCGCGCGCCGCGTCGGCAGATAGATTGTGACTTCGGAGAGCGCGAGTGGGTCGCTGCCCATTCGGGCAATCAAGCCGCGTGCGAGCGTGTCGGCGAAGGGGGCGCCGGCCGCGATGGTGAAGACGTTGGCCTCGCCCGCGGCCACGCCGCTCACACCAGTTCCGGATCGGCGAGGAAGGCTTCCGAGGCCGTGATGGCGTCGGGCCGGTCGATATGCATCCACACTCCGTCAAGGCGCATGCCGTGCAGGCGCCCCTTGGAGATGGCGACATCCCAGAGCGGATTGATCGAGAACTTCCCGCCCGGCGCCGTATCGAACAGGCGCGGATGGACGATCTCGACACTCATCCACACGAAGGGTGCAACGTGATGCTCGGGCACGCGCGACAGCTTGCCTTCGGCATCCATCATGAAGTCGCCGTCGCCATCATAGCAGATCGTGCGAACAGTCGGCGCCAGCAGCATCAGCGCATCCATGGTTTCCGGATTCCAGCGCCGCTTCAGCGCGTCGAGCGCATGGCTCGTGCCCTCGACCCACACGGTGTCCGAATTGACATGGAAAAAGGGCTGCCCCTCGAACTGCGAGAGTGCATGGTAGATGCCGCCGCCGGAATCGAGCAGCTCTGCGCGTTCGTCGGAAATGCGGATTTCCACATCGCTCCGTTTGGCCAGATGTTCCTCGATCATGTCGGCGCGATAGTGGACGTTGACCACAATCATGGTCACGCCCGCCTGCACCAGCCGGTCGATCACATGGTCGATCAGCGGTTTGCCTGCCACTTCGACCAGTGGCTTGGGCTTGTCGTTGGTCAGCGGGCGCATGCGCGTGCCGAGGCCCGCCGCCATGATCATTGCCCGTGTGAGACCATTCGTCGTCAACTCGCTGCTCCTTCCATGCGCGGTATCCCGCGCGCCTTGTGCCCGATCCGGGCATCATACCAGCGTTTCAGCTCGGCCAGTGCCGGGTGCTCCAGATCGCGGTTCAGATAGCCCCAGACACGCGGAAGATAGCCGAGATAGCGCGGCTTGTGATCCCGCTTGGCCAGCCGCGCGAAAATGCCGACAATCTTGGCGTTGCGCTGTGCCGCGATGACCGCCATCTCTGCCCGGTGTGCCTCTGCGTCCACGCCGGTACCCTGGGCTTCCATTGCGGCAAGATAGTGCCGCGTCATGGCCTCGGCCAGTTCCGGTGCCACGTCGCGGCGGGCGTCTTCGATCAGGGAGATAAGGTCGTAGCTCTTCGTGCCGGCGACCGCGTCCTGGAAATCGATCACGCCGATACGCGCCAGCGCCTCGCGGTCTGAAAGCCACAACAGGTTCTGCGCATGATAGTCGCGATGAACAAACACCGGTTCCGCCGCCAGCATGGGCATCAATGCGGCGCTCCACAATGCACGATGTTCTGCGACTTCATCTGCCGTTGCGGCCCGGCCAAGCCCGACGGGGAAGAACCATTCGGTCATCAGGTCGATTTCGGCCAGCAGCGCCGTGTCGTCATAGGCGTAGAGCGGCTTGTCCGCGATGAGCGCCGTGGGCGCGGCTTCGCGATGCAGCCGTGCCAGCGCATCGACGGCGCCGCGATAAAGTTCGGCTTCATTGCCGCCGGCGGGTATGACATCGGCATAGAGCCGTTCGCCCAGATCCTCCATCAGGACGAAGCCCTGGCCGGTATCGGCGGCATAGATTTCGGGCGCGCTCAATCCGCGTGCGCGCAGGAAGTCGGCAACCGCGACGAAGCGTGCGCAATCGGCGCCGGCCAAACGTGCGATGGCGTTGTAGCCGAGGCCGCGCCGTTGTTCGGCGCTTGCATCGGGCGGACAGGCCGGTGTCTCGGCGCCCTGCGGCTGGTCCATCAGCATGGCGATTCGGCCGTTCTGTTCGGCGCGCAGATAATGTCGCGTCGAGGCATCGCCGGGCAGGGGTGTCAGCGATGCCGCGCCCCAACCGGCCTGTTTGAGAAATGCTCTGGCGGCTTCGCCGCGATCAGCCGTCATTGTGGCTCCGCTCCGAAACCTGGGTCGCCCAGCGTGCGGGCCCCTCAATGTGCGCGTGGCGCGCATCGCCGGCCGCCGTCGACAATTCGATCCTGAGCGCATCGTCGGGCAAGCGGTCAGCCGCCTTTTCCGGCCATTCGATCAGAACAGCCCCGGTGGCGAGCGCTTCGTCCAATCCCAATTCGTCCAATTCCGCCGGATCCTCGATTCGATAGAGATCGTAATGGCTCACCGGCAGTCTCGCCGCATAGTGTTGAACCAGCGTGAAGGTGGGGCTGGGGACCGCTCCGGTTACACCCAGGGCCCGCAACAGCGCGCGGGCCAGCGTCGTCTTGCCGGCGCCCAGATCGCCGGCCAGCGCCACCGCATCGCCGCTCTGCAATCCTGCGGCAATCCGCGCGCCCAGCGCCTCGGTTGCCGCTGCGTCAGGCAGCGCCAGGGTCCAGCTCAGATGCTTGATATCGTTGTTCATCTGGTGCCCCTTTTAGCCCGGTCTTCGGGTGCTCTCAACGCCGCCAGGGCGTTGATTCCGGGGACGCGGTCGGACATGGTAGCGCCCGGGCCGGGACCCGTGTGCGTCCGGTCCTTTCCCAAGATTGTAGAGGCATGTCGGAAAATATTGTCATCATCGGCGCCGGTCAGGCCGCCGCCCAAGCTGTCGCGACGCTCAAGGCCGAAGGCTTTGCTGGCGCGGTTACCATTGTCGGGGACGAGGCCTTCCCGCCTTATCAGCGTCCGCCGCTGTCCAAGGCCTATCTGATGGGCAAGCTTGAACGCGAGCGGCTGTTCCTGAAGCCGGAGAATTTCTACACCGATGCCGGCTGTGAGGTGGCGCTGGACGTCGCGGCCACGAAGATCGACCGCACGGCCAAGATCCGTGACCCTCTCCGATGGCCGCGCGCTGCCTTACGACAAGCTGCTGCTCGCCACCGGCACGCGCGTGCGCCGGATTCCGGTTCCGGGTGAGGACCTGAAAGGTGTGCACTATCTGCGCAGTATCGCCGATGTCGATCTGCTTCGCCCCGCGATGGAACCGGGCAAGAGGCTGGCCGTGGTCGGCGGTGGGTATATCGGCCTCGAAGTCGCGGCGGTGGCCGCCAGGCTCGGCCTCCAGGTCACGCTGTTCGAGGCGATGGATCGCGTCATGGCGCGTTCGGCGTCGCCACAGATCTCTGCCTTCTTCGAGAAGGAGCATCGCGAAGCCGGCGTGACCTTCTTCCTCAAGACCGGCGTTGAGGCGTTCGAAGGCACCGGCAAGATCGAGGCCGTCCGCGCCGGCGGCCAGAGCTACCCGGCGGATATCGTGCTCGTCGGTATCGGCGTGTTGGCCAATTCCGAGATTGCAGAGGAGGCGGGCCTGCGCTGTGATGACGGCATCGTGGTCGATCGCTTCTGCGCCAGCGTCGACGATCCCAATATTTTCGCGGCGGGCGATTGCACCCGCCATCACGGCCGCGACGGCAATGTGATCCGTCTCGAATGCGTGCAGAACGCCATCGATCAGGCCAAGCATGCGGCCCTCGCCATGGTCGGCAAACCGAGCCCTTATAGCGAGGTGCCATGGTTCTGGTCGGACCAGTACGACCTCAAGCTGCAGATCGCGGGCTTGCCCTGGCCGGGCGATCAGCTGGTTCTGCGCGGCGATCCCGCGGCGCGCAAATTCGCGATCTTCCATCTGCGCGAGGGTGCCGTTGCGGCAGTTGAAGCGGTCAACGCGGCGCCCGAATATATCGTCGGACGCAAGCTGATCGGGGAAGGCACGCGCGTCGCCGCTGACAGGCTGGCGGATACCGCCATTCCGATGAAGAATATCGTATCGTAGTCATAAGAGCCGACCGCAAGCGGCTCGTCGAGGAAGTCCTATGCCCAAGATCAAATATATCGAAGACGACGGCAAAGAGCATGATGTGGACGTGCCGGTTGGCTGGTCCGTCATGGAAGGGGCGGTGAAAAACCTGATCCCGGGTATCGATGCCGATTGCGGCGGCGCTTGCGCCTGCGCCACCTGCCATGTCTATGTCGACCCTGCCTGGACATCGAAGATGCCGCCGAAGGAAGACATGGAAGAGACCATGCTTGATTTCGCGCAGGACCTGGAGCCGACCAGCCGTCTGTCCTGCCAGATCAAGGTCACCGAAGAGCTCGACGGTCTCGTCGTGCGCATGCCCAAGAGCCAGCACTAGGCAAAGCTTTATTCTCCGGCGAGTTGTGCGGCGTTGCTTTGCGGCGCCGTGCCGTCATGCATGCGCCGGGGCAGGTGGCAGCGCACCACCGTCCCGCTCTGCGCGCCGCTTTCGATCTCGACCCAGCCATTGTGCAGTTCGACGAAGCGGTTGACGAGAGCGAGCCCCAGCCCCGCACCGGCGCGCTGGCCGCCCTGTCCCTTGGCGGCGAAGCGTTCGAACACATTGGCCTTCACATCCGGCGCGATCCCGGGCCCGGTATCGGCGACATAGATCTGCACATCGTCTCCGACGATGGTGGCGCCCAGCACGATGCTGCCGCCGCGCGGCGTGTATTTGAAGGCGTTGGACAACAGGTTGAACACGACCTGACGGATGCGCTTCTGGTCGACCATCACCACGCCGGCGTCGAGCGGGCATTCGATGCGGAATTCGATGTCCAGGCTCTCGGCATGCTGGCGCAGCGGCTCGGCCACGCGCCCCAGCAATTGATAGAGATCGGCACGGCTCAGCTCCAACCGCATGGCGCCGGAATCGATCATGGCCAGATCGAGAATATCGCTCGTGACCTCGGCCAGCTTGTCGGATGCCGTGATGATGTCTCCGACATAGTCCTTCTGCTTGTCCGTCAGCGGGCCGGCATGGCCGGATGCCAGCAGATCGGCGAAGCCGTGCACGGCGTTGAGCGGATCGCGGAACAGGAAGGAGGCGTGATGGATGAAGTCCGATTTCAACCGGTCGGCGGCGACCAGCGCTTCGTTGCGGTCGCGCAGCGCGCTTTCGATGCGGAAGCGGTCGGTCACATCGGCAAACGTCACGAGTGTCGCGCCGTCCGGCAGCGGCGCCAGCGATAGGGACATGATGGTCTTGTCGCTGCGTTCGATCTCGCCCCAGTCGCGGCGGCGCTCCGACCCTTCCGAGATCGAGGCGATCAGGCGCTGCCACACTTCCTCTTCGCCGAAGCGCGCCACACAGGCGTCGGCGAGGCGTTGGACATGTGGCTCGCCTTCGAGAATGGAAGGATCGAGCTCCCAGATGCGCGCGAAGGCGGCATTATGGAGCTTGAGCCGTCCGTCCGGTCCGAACGCGGCCACGGCTTCCTGCAATGTGTCGAGTGTCGCCGATTGCACCTTGATCAGCGTGTTGTAGGAGCTTTCGAGCGCCAGTTTCTCGGTTACGTCTTCATAGAGGAAGGTGAGCCCGCCAAAGGGATGCGGCTGGGCGACAACGCGCAAGGTCTTGCCGCCGGGCACATGCCACAATTCTTCCGGCAGATATTCGGCGGCCTGTTCGTAGAGCGCCAGACGCGAGCGCTTCCAGGCCTGATAGTCGCGTTGCTCCGGCAATTTGCGGGCTTCGCGCAGGTTGTCGAGAATTTCGCCATCGGTCGGATGGCGGTCGAGCCACGTCTCTTCGAGTCCCCAGAGCCGCGCAAAGGCACGATTGTAGAAGCTCAGCTTCTGATTCTTGCCGAAGATCGCGACGGCTGTCGCCAGCTTGTCGAGCGTGTCGGCATGGGCGTCGATATGTTGCTGCAGCCGTGCTTCCGCATTGGAAATATCGGTCACATCGATGGCGGTGCCGACGATCCGGTCCCGTTCGACCGGGATATGCGTGAACGCCAGTGCACGGCGATGGCCGCCGACCACGGCGAAGCGCTTGGCCTCCATCACATGGCCTTCGGAGCGCGCCGCGCTGGCCAGATCGCGTTCGGACCGGTCGAGCGTTGCTTGCGCGGCGAGGGCGGCTTCTTCGTCTTCCACACCGGCCGCAGTGAGGAAGGCGCGATTGCCCCAAACCAGCGACAGCGTCTTGTCGCGCAGCCACACCGGCACCGGAAGTGCGTCGAGCACGGTACGGAAATCGAGCGGCACCGCCTTGGCGTCGGTTTCGGGCTCCAGCCACAACGCCGCCATACCGCCGACGGCACGGCCGCGCACCGTGATGGCGCGTCCCTTGTTGTTGTGGGCCAATAACGTAAAGGCCGCGCCCGCTGCGCTCAGGGCGTCGATGGCTTCGGACAGGGCGGTCGCTTCGGGGCCGGCAAGGCAGGCATCGAGGAGCTGCTCGCCGCCGCCATAGGAATAGGGCGCGCTACCGTCTCGGCCCCAGACGATGACCGCTTCGCGGCCGGCCGCGATCAGGGCGTCGCGGGCGCTGGCGGCGGCGCGTGCGCGGGCACTTGCGGATTTGAGGCTGCGGCGCAGGCGATCGGTCACGCGCTGCTCCGCCAGGGCCCACAGACCCGCGGCCAGGGCCAGCGCAATCGCCCCGGTGGCGATGGCCGAGGCGACGAGGGTACCGGCGGGCATCGCGCCGGTCGCGGCCTGCGCCGGCCAAGGCAGCAGCGCAAAGCCGGCGGCGGCTGACAACAGCCTCTGCCGGCGACGTCTTCCCCAACCCACCTGGCGGGTTATTTGCCCCCGCAAGGGACCCATTCTGTCCGCCCCCAACTGCCGCTGATGCGGCGAATCACTTTGGAATCAATATGATACGGGCAGAGCGGGAAGCCGCCTAGGGACTGTGGTTAAGAAAGTGTAAATCCTCGACATCTGGCCGCACATACCACATATCGTGGAGACGCTGCGCGCAGGCGATTGCCGAATCCGATCAAGGCGTTAATCAGTCGGGGCGGGGAGCGCCGAAACGAAAAACGGCCCCCGCCCGACTGGGGCAGGGGCCGCAAATTCTATGGGCGGCCGTTGTCGTGGCGGCCGTCCGCCGCTCTTAGTAGCGGTAATGTTCCGGCTTGAACGGGCCGCTCTGGCCCACGCCGATATAGGTGGCCTGCTTCTCGCTCAGCTTGGACAGCTTCACGCCGATCTTCTCGAGGTGGAGCATGGCGACCTTCTCATCGAGCTTCTTCGGCAGGGTGTACACGCCAACCGGATACTCGCCGGTCTTCGTGAACAGCTCGATCTGCGCCAGCGTCTGGTTGGTGAAGGAGGCGCTCATGACGAAGCTCGGATGGCCGGTGGCGCAACCGAGATTCACGAGGCGGCCTTCGGCCAGCAGGATGATGCGCTTGCCGTCGGCAAAGGCGATCTCGTCGACCTGCGGCTTGATGTTCTTCCACTTGTAGTTCTTCAGCGCGCCGACCTGGATCTCGCTGTCGAAGTGGCCGATGTTGCAGACGATGGCGCGATCCTTCATGGCGCGCATATGGTCGATCGTGATGACGTCGACATTGCCGGTGGTGGTGACGAAGATGTCGCCGCGCGGGGCCGCATCTTCCATCGTCACGACTTCATAGCCCTCCATCGCCGCCTGCAGTGCGCAGATCGGGTCGATTTCGGTCACGATCACGCGGCAGCCGGCCTGGCGCAGCGAAGCGGCCGAGCCCTTGCCGACATCGCCGAAGCCGGCGACGACGCCGACCTTGCCCGACATCATCACGTCGGTGGCGCGGCGGATGCCGTCCACCAGCGATTCGCGGCAGCCATAGAGGTTGTCGAATTTCGACTTCGTCACGCTGTCGTTGACGTTGATCGCCGGCCACAGGAGCTTGCCCTGCTTGTGCATCTCATAGAGGCGATGCACGCCGGTGGTGGTCTCTTCGGTCACGCCCTTGATGGCCTTGGCGCAGGCCGAATAGAAGCCGTGCTTGTGCTTGAGGCGGCGCTTGATGGCCGCGAACAGGGCCTCTTCTTCTTCGTTCTCGGCCTTGTCGAGGAACGCGGTGTCGCCCTCTTCGGCGCGCTTGCCCAGATGGATCAGCAAGCGTGGCGTCGCCGCCATCGTCGAGGATCATGTTCGGCGTGCCGCCATCGGCCCATTCGAAGATGCGATGCGTGTATTCCCAGTAATCTTCCAGGCTCTCGCCCTTGATGGCGAAGACCGGCGTGCCGCCAGCGGCGATCGCGGCGGCGGCGTGGTCCTGCGTCGAATAGATGTTGCACGAGGCCCAGCGGAGGTCGGCGCCCAGTGCCGCCAGCGTCTCGATGAGCACCGCGGTCTGAATGGTCATGTGCAGCGAACCGGCGATGCGCGCGCCCTTGAGCGGCTGCTTGGCGCCGTATTCTTCGCGCGTCGCCATCAGGCCCGGCATTTCGGTCTCGGCGAGATCGATCTCCTTGCGGCCCCAATCGGCGAGGTTGATGTCTTTGACGGCGTAATCGTTGGTCATGGCAATTCCTTTGTTGCTCCCCGGGCGCGGTTCGGGCGCGAGTGGTTCACAGGCCGGCCTCTTGGCCGGGTGAAGGCGGGGTATGTGGCCGAGGCGGGGTATAGCAGCGCCGTCCGGAACCGGCAAGAAGGATATAAAGAAATCTGCATATCTTTATTTTACGGGGCTGCGCCAGCCGGATCCGAAGTTCCCGCCCGCCAGCCGTGCCACACATTCCGCAAGATATTGTCGGTCAGGCCCATGCGGCTGACAGTATGTTGTCGGCCGGCGGCAGCATGGAAAAGGCACCGCGGCGTGCAGCTGCGGTGCCTGACCGTGACCTCACGCGATGTGCGGAGGCTTATTCGTCGTCGTTGTCGACCGGCTGGCTCTGCCAGCCCATACCGCGCCCCATCTCCTGGCCGCTGCAGGGCATGAACAGCGCATCGGCCGCTTTTTTCTGCGTGTCGTCGAGCGAATCGTAAAGTGTGATCAGCGCCTTCGACATATGGCGCATCATCTCCAGCCGCATGGCGGCGCCGTCTTCGCGGCGCTGGAGCCAGGCCTTGAGGCTCTGTGGTTGGCGGTTTGCCCAATGCTGAGCGCGCATCTTCTGTGTTGCGTCCGCAGAAATCCGCAGCGCGTGGGCGAAGGCATCCCATTGTTTGGACTGGCTGTCCTTGATTTTCAACTCGGTCTTGAGGAAGGCGAGGGTGCCGTCGGGATAGCGCATCATGGCCATGCCGCCGCCCATACCCATGCCACCCATGCTGTTGCAGTGGCCCTGGCCCATGCCGCGTCCGCGCATCATGCCGCGGCGCATGCCGGGCCCCATGCCGCGGGCGCTGCCGGGGCCGGGCGGCATTTGCTGTGCGCTGGGAGTACTCTGCTCGTTCGTGGGCGATGTCTGCGCATTGGCCGGCGCCGCGACGAAGAGGGCCGCACCCAGCGCCAGCGGTGCGATGAGAGAGATTTTCATGGGGCAGTCTCCTTTTGGGGTGCGCGCACGCTAACGGCAGCGGCGGAGCGCGAGTTGCGCCAGATCAAGATCAGGGTGGGCTGTGTGGGCAAACTGGTCCTTGGTCCGCGCAAGGGCGGCGCGTAAACTTCCCGAAAATCAGCGAGGCCCCCATGAGTGCGCCAGCCCAACAGAGTCAGGCGGAGAACATGATTGTCGCGGGCCGCCCCATGCCGACGTTCCGCCGCATCGAAGTCGAACCGCTGACCGGTGCATGCGGCGCGGAAATCCGCGGCGTGGATCTCGCCAAACCTCTATCGGACGACGTGTTCGAAGAACTGATGACGGCGTTCGAGCATTTCCTCGTCATCAAACTGGATGACCAGAGGCTGACGCCCGAGCAGCACAAGGCCTTCAGCCGCCGCTTCGGCGAACTCACCGAACTGCCGCAGGCGCCCACCTATGGCGAGCATCAGGACATGCAGGAGGTTCGCCGCGAGGCGCATGAGCCGGTCTCTGTCGTGCCGTTCACGCGCTTCCACACCGATAGTCCCTTCCTGCGCGAGCCTCCGCTCTGCATGGTGATGCGTGCGCTCGATGTGCCGCGTTATGGCGGCGACACAGCCTTCGCCAACATGTATCTCGCCTATGAAGAGCTTTCGCCGGGGCTGCGGACAGTGCTCGACGACCTGAAGGTCGTCTATTCCGGCAAGGACATCTGGGCGAAGAACGCCATGCTCGATCCCGAGAAGCGTTTGCGTCTGCGCGAAAGCCATAGCTTCACCGAGGATCAGCTCGAGAATATCCATCCTGCCGTGCGCCGCCATCCGGTCACCGGCCGCAAAGCGCTCTATGTCACAGAAGCCTATTTCAAACGCTTCGAGGGCTGGAGCGACGAGGACAGCCGTGGGCTACTCGATTATCTCGGCAGGTTGCCATATCGCATCCAGTATCAGTGCCGCATCAAATGGAAGCCCGACACGCTGATCGTCTGGGACAACCGCTTCCTGCAGCATTGCGGCATCCACGATTATCGGAACGAACGCCGCCACCTGATCCGCACGACAATCAGTGGCGAGCGGCCGGTCTAACTTGCCGTCAAATAGCTGGGTAGTTCGCGCTCGAATTCCGGGAAATAGCGCGCAATCACCATCAGATCGAAGCCGGGCAGGAAGGATTCCTTGGCTTCGCGGTCGAGGAGAAAGCGGAAGGCGCCCGTGATCACGGCCTCTGCCGGCTTGCCACCGCCAATCCGTTTCACATCGGTGCGCGATGCGGTGACGCGATGCTGAGTTTGGCTCCCGCCTTCGCGAATGGTGACGGTGTAACGTTCGTCGCCGTCGTGGCGGACCTGGATCATTGCGGCCTCCCGGACTGCATCCACATGCAGTCTAGGCGCAGCAACCGCCTTCCGCCATGCAGGCGCAGCGCCGCGGCAGTTCGCTCGCAAGCTGATGGAAATACGCCTCGAGCGCCGTATGGACGATAGCGTGGCGCGTGCAATCCTTCTTGATCGCGGCGATGCCGAGGCGTTCGAACTCTTCTGCGCTCAGTGTGACGACGATGCGTCGCGGCCGATCGGCGTGATCCTGTGCCGGAGGCGACGGTGCGGGTTTGCTTGCCGCACTCAGTGACATGGGCTGCGGGAGGTTCTGAGCCGCTGAGCGTTCAAGCGGCTGCCCGCCAATCGGCCGCGCCGGTGGCGGCGGGAACGGCGCTTCGCCATCGGCAAACAGGGAAGGCCGCGCGGGCAAAGTGGAGAGCGACGGCGCTGCATCGCCTTTGCGCGCGAGCAGGTTGGCCGTGATGGATGCGAATTTTGCCGAACTCACCTGAGGTCCCCCGCTCGCTGCTAGAAAGATGGGTCGGTGCTGCGCCGGCCGAAGGGCTGCGCGCGGCGATTGGCGATGCCGGATGGGGGCTCGCCAGGTCCGTGTCTTCGGTCGAAGCCGGTGCGCCGGTCCGGGCCGTTATAGGTCTTCTTGTCCGGGAAAGGCGGCGCCGTCGCTGCGGAGAACAACTCCGCGTCACTGTCGGGGGTATCCGCCTCGCGGCTGTCTCTGTCATCGGCCGCGGACAGCCCGCTGACCGAGAAATTCTCCGGAACGAATTCCGGCGTCATCGCCGCGTCGCGGGTCAGCCGCGAGAGCCGGCCCTGGACATAGATCCACAGGTCGCGGACCTCCTTGGCGGAGGCGGATTTTGGAACGACTTCGCCGACGGTGCGCCCGTCCACCATCGAGGCGGCGAAATCGACGCGGTGATGGATCGTGACCGGCGCCACCGTGCCATGCTGCGACAGCGCCACGGCGGCTTCGCCGGTGATGCGCGCGCGCGGCGTCGCTGCGTTGATCACGAACAGCACCGGCTTGCCATGCCGCTCGGCGATGTCGACGGTCGCGCCCACGGCTCTGAGATCGTGCGGGCTTGGCCGCGTCGGAAGGATCACAAGATCGGCATGGCCGATCACGTGTGAAATCGATTCGGTGATGGCTGGTGGCGTATCAATGACCGCAAGCTTGATGCCGGCCTCGCGCAGGCGGTTCAGTGCGGCGCTGAGATCGAGCAGACCGACCTTGACGAAGAGAGGCTCCTGCGCCGCGCGTGCATTCCACCAATGCGAGAGCGAACCCTGCGGATCGGTGTCGATCAGCGCCACCGGCCCCACACCGGCGTTCATCGCTTCGACGGCCAGATGGCCTGACAAGGTCGTCTTGCCCGATCCGCCCTTCTGGGACGCCAACACCAGCACATGCATGGTTTCGCGCTTTCGTATCTCGCCCGCCCCGCAGCAGTCGCGGGACGGGCCTGCACCCAACTCGTTTATCCGTTCTAGCGCCTGTCATCTTTCGCCGCCGTGAAGCCGCGCGGATGCAATTGCCGCAAGTTTGAGGCAAACAAACCGAAAAGCGGATCGAGGTGCGGCAATGAAACGGGGTGGCTCCGGCGGAGCCACCCCGTTTCGTGTCTCGATCCTGGACTGTGCAGAGATCAGCGAATGACGTGCTTCGGACGCGAGCGATCACTCCTCGCCGAATTTCGCCTCGATCAGCGCCATGATCGCGGTCATGGCGTCGTCGGCATCCGGGCCTTCTGCCGTGATTTCGATCTGACTGTCCAGGCTCGCGGCCAGCATCATGAGCCCCATGATCGAACGCGCATCGACGCTCTGGCCGTTCTTGCTCACAGTGATATGAGATTGAAAGCGCGCGGCAGCCTCCACGACCTTGGCTGAGGCACGCGCATGCAGCCCGCGTTTGTTCACGATCGTGGCGACTGCGTGCCGCCGCGGCGCCTCAGTCATACTCAAGCCCCGCCCACCAGGTCGGCGGAACCGGCCCGCATATATTTGCGTCCCGCTTCGATCGCCTCCTTCACGGCGGCTTCGAGCGGCAGCTTGGCACGCACGTCGACGAGCTTGATCAGGCTGGGCAGATTGGCGCCGGCGAGCACCTCGGTCTTGCCGCGCTCAAGAAGCGTCAGCGCAAGATTGCAGGGCGTGCCGCCATACATATCGGTGACCAGCACGACGCCATCCCCCATATCGACCGATTTCGCGGCGGCGGCGATTTCACGCCGGCGGCGCTCGATGTCGTCCTCAGGGCCGATGCAGACGGCGCGCAAATGGCTCTGGGGACCGACCATATGTTCCATCGCAGAGATGATTTCCTGCGCGAGCCGGCCGTGGGTAACGATGACAATACCGAGCATGGTCTCATACAATGTGTGAAAGCGGCTGCACGATAACAAGGGTCCCGGCGGATGGAACCCCCATCACTTCGCCGCGACGGTATCGCGCAGCAAGCCGTGGGCAAAGGCGGCGGCGGCCAGCGCGACTTTGACCGGTGCCGAGGTTTCGAACGGATCGATCCGGATCAGGGGCGGGCAGGCCGCGTCAGGCAGGGCCAGCCCGGCCGGTCCGGTCCAGCGCTCCGGCTCCGGCAGGCGCACAGGCGGGCCGTCCGGCCCCAGATCGACCACCAGGGCGATCCGCGCTTTCGGCCGGTGGGGCAAGGCCACGATCCCCAGATTTCGAACCTCCATGAGCCCGGCCAGCGCCTGTGGCGGTCCGGCGACGATGGCGCCGTCCTCGAATTCGAGCTCCGTGCGGTCATCGGCCACCAGCTCGGCTCCGGCCGCGATCAGCCTCAGCGCCAGGTCCGACTTGCCCGAACCGCTGGCGCCGAGGAGCAGGATGCCGGCCTCGGCGGGGGCCTGGAAGCCGGCCCCGGCCTGGCCCAGCAGGATGCAGCTCGCATGGATGTTCACGCCCATCTTCAATCACCCAGACTGAGCGGCATCTCGACCACGAAGCGCGCGCCGGTTGCCTTGTCGACCGGGCCCGCCCGGTTCTCTGCCCAGATCCGGCCGCCCACGCCTTCGACGATCTGCCGCGCGATGGAGAGGCCCAGACCCGAATTCTTGCCGAAATCGGCCTCGGCGGGTCGCTCCGTATAGAAACGGTTGAAGATGGTTTCGGTATTGTCGGGCGGGATGCCGGGACCTTCATCCTCCACCGTCACGCGCACGATCGATCCAATACATTGTGCCGCGACCGTCACTGTGCCGCCTTCCGGGCTGAAGGAGATGGCGTTGTCGATCAGGTTGCGGAAGATTTGCCCCAACTTTTCGCTGCGGCCGGAGATCACGGCTGGTCCATGGGTCTCCACATCCAGCACGAGCGTGACGCCATGTGGCAGGCTGGTCATGTGATAGATTTCGGCAATCGTGTTGAGCAGGTCGGCAATATCCACCGGCTCGGCCGGCTCGCGGCTCAGTTCCGCATCGAGCCGTGAGGCCTGGCTGATATCGGTGATGAGTCGGTCGATGCGTTTGACGTCGTTGCGCACGATCCCGATCAACCGTTCGCGCGCCTCGGGATCGCTCGAACGCGCCATCATTTCGACGGCACTCTTTAGCGACGTCAGCGGGTTCTTCAGCTCGTGGGCGACATCGGCGGCGAAGCTTTCGATGGCGTCGATGCGGTCATAAAGCGCGCGCGTCATGGCCGAAAGGCTGTCGGCCAGCTCACCGATTTCGTCATTGCGCTCGTTCATCTGCGGGATGGTCTCGCGGCCCGCGCGTCCGCGGCGCACGCGGTCGGCGGCGGCCGCCAGCCTGCGGATGGGCTCGGCGATGAAGCCCGCAAGATAGAGCGAGGAGATCAGCATCACGACAAAGCCGACCAGGAATACCTCCATCAGCGTGGCGCGCTCCTCGCGCAGCACGCCGTCAATGTCGCCGCCCTCGGTCGACACCATCAGCACGCCATAGATCGCCCGGAAGCGCTGCACGGGCACGGCCACGGACAGCACCAGCCGGTTTTTCTCGTCAACGCGTTCCTTGGTCGCCACTTTGCCGCTCAGCGCGGCCACGACTTCGGAATAGACACGCCCGTCCTTGCCTGCCTCGAAATAGGGTTCGAGCTTGGCGAAGGGCCGCACGCCCATCACGCCATTGTAGACGCGGCTGATCGCGCGCTCGACCCTGCTCCAGAAATCGACCGGCGGCAGCTGATAGGTCTGCACGATGTTGCGCGCCAGCAGGTTGCGCGTGTCGACTTCGAGCGCGCCATCGGTGCCGTAGAGGCGCGCGCGCAGCGATGTGGGGGCGATCAGCTGGCGCAGCAGCGGTTCGGCTTCGTCCACCTTGATGGAGCGTGTGGCATCGTCGGTCGTGTATTCGGCCAGCGTGCCGGCCACGATCAGCGCCTGCTGCTTGATACCCGCCAGCCGCTCGTCGATCAGCCCGACGCGCGTGGACTGCACGAAAATCACACCGCTCAGAAGGATCAGCAGGACGATGGCGTTGAAGAAGATGATGCGCCGCGTCAGCGCCGAAAAGCGTGCCGTCCGCCTGGGAAGGGGCGCGCGCCGGAACACCGAGCGATGCTCGGCGATCCGCGGTTCCCCCGTTTCGTCGAGCGCGCTCATGGCTGCACGCGCGGCACCTTACGCTTCTTTGTAGCGATAGCCCACGCCGTAAAGGGTTTCGATAGCGTCGAAATCGTCGTCCACCGCTTTGAACTTCTTGCGCAGCCGCTTGATGTGGCTGTCGATGGTGCGGTCGTCCACATAGACTTGGTCGTCATAGGCCGCGTCCATCAGATTGTCGCGACTTTTCACGAAGCCGGGGCGCTGCGCGAGGCATTGCAGGATCAGAAACTCGGTCACGGTCAGCCGCACGGGCTTGCCGTTCCAGGTGCATTCGTGGCGCTGGGGATCGAGCACCAGATTGCCGCGCACGATCGCTTCCTTCTTGGGCTCGCCCGGAGCGCCGGCGACGCCCGGCTTGGGCGCTTCGGCGCGGCGCAGCACAGCCTTGACGCGCTCAAGCAGAAGGCGCTGCGAGAAGGGCTTGCGGATATAGTCGTCGGCGCCGGCATTCAGGCCCATCAATTCGTCGATCTCCTCATCCTTGGAGGTGAGGAAGATCACCGGCAGGTCGATTGTCTGCTTGAGGCGGCGCAGAAGCTCCAGCCCGTCCATGCGCGGCATCTTGATATCGAGGATGGCGAGATCGGGTGGGGTGGCCGACAGGGCGGTCAGCGCCGAGGCGCCGTCCGAAAAGGTCCGGACGTGATAGCCTTCCTGCTCCAGCAGCATGCTGACGGAGGTCAGGATGTTCTTGTCGTCATCGACGAGGGCGATCGTTGCCATATCGTAATCCCTGAGGCCGTGCGGCTGGGCACCATAATAGCCACAGCACGTCCTCACACCAAATGCCGGCCCGGGAATCGCCGCGCGAAACGGGCGCGGCTAGAGGAACGCGACCTTGAGAATTTCGTAGGAGCGGGCGCCACCGGGCGCTGCCACTTCCACCGTATCGCCGACCGTCTTGCCGATCAGCGCACGGGAGATGGGGCTGGAAATGGAGATCCGCCCTCCCTTGGCGTCGGCTTCCATGTCGCCGACGATCTGGTATTTGCGCTCTTCGTCGGTGTCTTCGTCGACGAGCGTGACCGTGGCGCCGAACTTGATCGTCTTGCCGGAGAGCTTTGAAACGTCGATCACATCGGCGCGCCCGATCATGTCTTCCAGCTCGATGACCCGGCCCTCAATAAAGGACTGGCGTTCCTTGGCGGCGTGGTATTCGGCATTCTCGGACAGGTCGCCATGGGCACGCGCCTCGGCGATGGCCCTGATGACTTCCGGCCGCTCCACCGATTTCAGGTGGTTGATCTCGTCTTCCAGGGCTCTAAAGCCCCCGGCCGTCATGGGTATGCGTTCCATCGATTTTCTGATCCTGATACGGGCAAAAACACGCCTTACGGCCCTGCCATCGCGGCGGAGGCCGAACCCGGGCGTGCCAAATATTTACTAAATCCTTCTTTCGCCTAGGCTTTTTCTCATCCAAGTCTTGGCGTCAGCCCAAAACTCTAAGACCGGAGAGAGGTGACTTCAAGGGAGAGGTCCAATCCGTCCCCCCTAAAGGGGCGTCCGCCGCCCAACCCGTCTGGGGGCGTCGGAAAGACGGGCGGCCGGATGTTATTTCGAGGCGTAGCTCTGTAGCGAGGCGACTTCGAGCGAGCCTTCACGCAGCGCGGCGATGGCCTGGGTGGCCGCGGCGGCCCCGGCGATGGTGGTGTAGTAGGGCACCTTCATCTGCAGCGCCGTGCGGCGGATCGACAGCGAGTCGGACAATGCCTGTGCGCCCTCGGTCGTGTTGAACACGAGCTGGACCTCGCCATTCTTGAGCGCATCGACGATATGCGGCCGGCCTTCCAGCACCTTGTTCACCCGTTTGACGGCCAGCCCGTTCTCTTCAAGGAGATTGGCCGTGCCGCGCGTGGCGATCAGATCGAAGCCCATGGCCAGAAGCTGGCGTGCGGGCGCCAGGGTCAAATCCTTGTCGGCATCCTTCACCGAGATAAAGGCCGTGCCGCTCAGGGGCAGCTTCAGGCCCGCGCCGATCTGGCTCTTGGCGAAGGCGCGGCCGAAATTCTCGTCGAGCCCCATGACCTCGCCGGTCGAACGCATCTCGGGACCGAGGATCGTATCGACGCCGGGGAAGCGTGCGAACGGCATCACCGCTTCCTTGACCGCGATATGCTTGTGCTGTGACGGCTTGAGATCGAAATCCGCGAGCTTCTCGCCGCCCATGACGCGCGCGGCGATGGCCGCGACCGGAAGGCCGATGGCCTTGGCGACGAAGGGGACGGTACGGCTGGCGCGCGGATTGACCTCCAGCACATAGATATCGCCGTTCTGCACCGCATATTGCACGTTCATCAGCCCGCGAACGTCGAGCGCGCGCGCCAGCGCGATGGTCTGCCGCTCGACTTCTTCGATGGTCAGGCGCGGCAGCGAGTGCGGGGGCAGGGCGCAGGCCGAATCGCCCGAATGCACGCCGGCTTCCTCGATATGTTCCATGATGCCGGCCACGAACACATCGCCCGTGCCGTCGGCAATGGCGTCGACATCGATCTCGATGGCGTGATGCAGGAAGGCATCGATCAGGACCGGATGCTCGCCGGAAATCTTGAACAGCTCACCGGACTGCAGATGCGCCTTCATGGCTGTTTCGTCCGGCACCACCACCATGCCGCGGCCGCCCAGCACATAGGACGGGCGCAGCATCACCGGATAGCCGATCTCGGCTGCCGCCGCGATGGTTTCCTCTGCCGTCATCGCCGTCGCGTTGGTGGGCTGCTTGAGGCCGAGCTTGTTGAGCAGAACCTGGAAATGCTTGCGGTCTTCGGCCAGGTCGATGGACTGTGCCGACGTGCCGAGGATCGGCACGCCCGCCTCGACCAGCGTATTGGCGAGCTTGAGCGGGGTCTGGCCGCCGAACTGCACGATCACGCCGGCCAGCGTGCCCTTCGATTGCTCCGTGGCCACGATCTCCAGCACATCTTCGGCCGTCAGCGGCTCGAAATAGAGCCGGTCAGCGGTGTCGTAATCGGTCGAGACGGTTTCCGGATTGCAGTTGACCATGATGGTCTCGAAACCGCGCTCGGAGAGAGAGAAGGCTGCGTGACAGCAGCAATAGTCGAACTCGATCCCCTGGCCGATGCGGTTCGGCCCGCCGCCCAGGATGATGACCTTCTTCTTGTCGCTGGGATCGCTCTCGCAAACCGGCGCCGCGCCCACCGGCGTCTCATAGGTCGAATACATATAGGGCGTCAGCGCTTCGAACTCGGCGGCGCAGGTGTCGATGCGCTTGAACACGGGTCGCACGCCAAGCGCGAGGCGCGCCTTGCGCACGGCCTTTTCCGTCATGCCCGTCAGCTTGGCCAGGCGCGCATCGCCGAAGCCCATGGATTTGAGGCGCCGCATATTCGGGGCATCGGCGGGCAGGCCATTCTCGGTGATTTCTTTTTCGGCAGCGACAATCGCGGCGACCTGTCCGAGGAACCAGGGATCGTATTTGGTGATTTCCTGAATGTCCTCAAGCGGGAAGCCGAGGCGCATGGCTTGCGCGGCGATGCGTAGGCGATCGGGCGTGGCGCGGGCCAGCGCCGCGCGGATCGCATCGGGGTCGTCGGCCAGTTCGATCTCGTCGAGCCCCGTAAGCCCAGTCTCCATCGAGCGCAGTGCTTTCTGCAGCGACTCCGCGAAGGTACGGCCGATGGCCATCGCTTCGCCGACCGATTTCATCGAGGTCGTCAGCAGCGGCTCGGCGCCGGGGAATTTCTCGAAGGTGAAGCGCGGGATCTTGGTGACGACATAATCGATGGTCGGCTCGAAGCTGGCCGGCGTTACCCGGGTGATGTCGTTGTCCAGTTCGTCAAGCGTATAGCCGACAGCGAGCTTGGCCGCGATCTTGGCGATGGGAAAGCCTGTCGCCTTCGAGGCCAGAGCCGAGGAACGGGACACGCGCGGATTCATCTCGATGATAACCATGCGGCCATCGGCCGGGTTCACGGCGAACTGCACATTCGATCCGCCGGTCTCGACCCCGATCTCGCGCAGCACCGCGATCGAGGCCGACCGCATGCGCTGATATTCCTTGTCGGTCAACGTCAGCGCCGGGGCGATGGTCATGGAATCGCCCGTATGCACGCCCATCGGATCGACGTTTTCGATCGAACAGATGATGATGGCGTTGTCGGCGCGGTCGCGCACGACTTCCATCTCGAATTCTTTCCAGCCGAGGACCGATTCCTCGATCAGCACTTCATTGGTCGGGGAGGCGTCGAGCCCGGCCTCGACGATCTCGAAGAATTCCTCGCGGTTATAGGCGATGCCGCCGCCGGTGCCGCCCATCGTGAAGGAGGGCCGGATCACGGCCGGCAGCCCGACCAGTTCGAGTGCCTGCAGCGCGTGGGCGAAGGCCTCCGGCGACAGCTCCATCACCGGATTGTTCTCGCGGTCGTAGAGGAAGTTGCCCTCGGAATCCTTCTTGTGGCGCAGATATCCTTTCAAGGTGATGCCCTGCGGCACGTCGAGGCCAATCTTCATCATGGCGACGCGGAACTGCTCGCGGTCTTCCGCCTTGTCGATGGCGTCGGCCGAGGCGCCGATCAGTTCGACATTGTACTTCTCCAGGACGCCGCGCTTGCGCAAGGAGAGGGCGGTGTTGAGCGCCGTCTGTCCGCCCATGGTCGGCAGCAGCGCGAACACCCGGCCCTCGGGCACGTTCCTGGTTTCCAGCGCGATGATTTTCTCGACGAATTCGGGCGTGATCGGCTCGATATAGGTGGCGTCGGCGAGGCCCGGGTCGGTCATGATCGTGGCCGGGTTCGAATTGACCAGCACGACGCGATAGCCCTCGGCCCGCAGCGCCTTGCAGGCCTGCGCCCCGGAATAGTCGAACTCGCAGGCCTGCCCGATAACGATGGGCCCTGCACCGATGATGAGGACCGTATGGATATCAGTGCGTTTGGGCATGGTTCGTCTCGCGCGCGACTGCCGCACGCGTGGGGGCGTGCTGTGTCAGGCCGGGTTGCAGGTTAAGGGGACCGTTTAGCGGGGAGTTGGTGCCGGGGCAACCCCGCATGCCGGCTGCCGCGGGAAAGAGCCTCTTTGCCGCGCCTAACTGCGCCACCGGAGCGTGGTGTCGGGCACAGGATTGGTGAAGGGCGTGCCCTTATCCACCGATTCTGCCCAGGCCTTCTTGAGACGGTGGTACCAGATGGCGGGCATGTCGGCGTCTCGGATCAGCATCAGATTCGGGTTGAATTCGAAGGCCCTCCTTCTGCAGCTCCACCATGCGCCGGTCGTCGCCCAGAAAGGTCTCGCCGATGGCCAGGAAGACGGGCTTGATGAAGCCCAGCCAGCCCGGCCAGTACTGGACTTGCGTGACCTGTGTGGTTTCCGCATCGATCGGGGTGCAGACGGTCAGCCCAATGACGTCCGCCTTCTTCCCGAACAGCGTGCCCTTGACGATTTCGAAGCGGGTGGAAGGCAGCTCGAAGGTGATTTCGGTCGACACGTCAGCGCCCAGCGCCTTGTAGGCCGGCTTGCTCGGTGCGTGCCGCTTCATCACGAAGCCGTTGGGAAGGGGCCCATAGGCCTTTTCCTTGATCCTCGGCTTGACCCGCCACCACCAGCGGCCATGAACGTAAGGCGCGTGGGCCGGGTCCATCAGGCCGATCACGGCGTGATCGATGGGGCAATCGAAGGTCTGGCTGATCGACCAGCGCGGCTTCGGATTGTCGATCGGCACCTTGGGCGGCTCATGCGCGGGCGCCACGTTCTCCTGCCCCTCGGCCGCCATATAGACCCACAGGAGCCCGTCCTGTTCGCGCATGGGGTACGCGCGCACCTTGATCTTGGCCGGATCGAGATCCAGTCCCTCGACCAGCGAGGGGATCATCGAGCACACTCCGTCCGTCCGGAAGCGCCAGCCGTGATAGGGGCATTCGACGGCACGGTCGTCCATCATCCGCCCGGCCGAAAGCGGCACGCCGCGATGGGGACAGATATCGCGCAGGGCGAAGGCCTGACCGTCCTTGGTGCGGGCCAGCATCACGGGCTCGCCCAGGAGCATCTGCCGCTTGAGGCCGCCCGGCTTCAGACCTGCGGCCAGATCCGCCATGTACCAGAGGTTGCGCAGCGGCGCGTCGTCGGTGGCCATTCCCATCGCCCCTTACCGTCCGGTCCGGGGTAGCGCGGGGCAGGGGATTTGTCACCTCTGCCCGACGCCGCGGGATCAGCCCCGCTTCTTCTTGGTCCGGGGCTTGAGGAGGGATTCGAGGCTGCTCATGAACTGGCTGCCCTTGTAGGCCGGAACCTGGAAGGCCCAGCCGTCGGCGGCCTTGTTGATCTTGCGGGCTTCGTCCTTGGCCGCGGGCTTCAGCGCCGTGGCCGTGAGCCGGACCCAATACTGGTCACCCTTCTTGACGATACCGGCCGAGACCTGAAGCCCATCGAAGGTCTTGGTCACAAGTTCACCGCCATGGGCGAAGTCGAAATTGCCGGCCGGCGCCACCGAATCGAAGGTGAAGCCGACCAGCGCCGCGGCCACGCCATCCGGCGCGCTCGGATAAGAGAGTTCGCGGCCCTTCGGCATCTGAACAATGCTGAAATCGGCATCGCTGGCCTTGTCCCGCCGCAGCACATAGGAGGGCCCTCCCGGCGGCGAGACATCGGCCTCCTGAATTCGGGCCTGGTCGATGCTCACCACATCCTTGTTCATCCAGTCCCTGGGATCGGCGCTGGGCACGAACACGCTGCGCACGAGCCAGCTCTGGTCGGAATCCGGTTTGCGCACGAACAGGCCCGCGGCCCCGCCCGGCTCGCCGATGTCGTGCGTCTTGCCGAAGATCATCTGCGCGATGACCTCGTTCTTCTCATTCAGCAGGACGACTTTGGTGCCGTCGCCGCCCTTCTCGGGCGCATCGAGATGGAGATAGTGCAGCCAGTCGGCGCGCGCGGTCTGCGGCGCGATGGTTTCCATTCCGGCCATGCTGACCAGCGTCTTGCGCACAGCCGTGTAATCGGCCGGATAATCATGCTGGCTCGGCAGCACCCAGCCCGCCGATGGCTTAAAGGCGATGTCCACCGTGCCGTACTTCTTCGACTCGATGTGGATGCGGGCCACCAGATGGCTCTGATGGGCGAGGCCCGGGAAAAAGGCGCGCGGCGTATATTTCGGTGCCACCAGCGAAGCCTCGTGCATGAGCGCGAGCACTGCCAGCACCACCATGATCGCGGCCACGCCCGCCATGATCGCCAGATTGCGGCGGCGCGGGTCGTGCAGAAAGGCGTTCGGATCGGCCATGGGCGCGGGTTCCTACAACGGCAGCGCGCGGGCGCGGCGGCGCCGGCGCAGAATGGCGAGCAGAAGCGCGAAGGCCGCGACCAGGATCGGCACCAGCGCGATGTTGATGAAGGCCAGGAAGGAGCCCAGCGCGTCGACCTCCTTGCGCAGATTGTGCTGCACCTCGCGAAGCTGGGTGCGGGTGTCGATGAGGTCGCGCTTGAACCTGTCGATCTCCGTCTGCTGCGCCGGGGTCAGCGATGCCGATGTTGACGGTGTGCCGTTCACGCTGCCGCCCTGTTCCAGGGCCTTGAGGCGGCTCTCGGTGTCGTTGAGCTTGGCTTGCAGCGCATCGGCTTCCTGCTGGAAGCTGGCCTGCGCCTCGGCCTGCAACCGTTGCACCACAGTAAAGGGCCGGTCGGTCGAGGCGCGTGTGCGCAGCGAGATCAGCGCATCGGAGCCGGTCAGGTTCTCGACCGCGTTGAGGATGAAGGCGCCGTTGTCGGCGAAAGGCTGGTCGACCTTGCTGCCATAGACGGTCTGCCGGCGGACCCAGAAGCGGTCGTCGAAGATATCGCTGTCGGCCATCACGATAACGTTGATGGCTTTGGCCGACTTGATTTCCTTGGCGGCGGTCTTGTCATCCTTGGGCGGGCCGTCAGGGAACGCTGTCTTGGCCGGGCCCGAAATGCGCGCAGCGATGACGTAATGTTTGCCGGTCGGGTGGATCGCCGACATCAGGTCCTGCGGCCGCTGGCTCGCGCGCACCATCGCCACATCGAGCAGCGAGGCTTCGTCGGACGAGGTGACGAGCGGCGTCAATGTCGTCGTCGCGCCCTTGGTCTGTGTCAGCGCACCGGCTGCTGCAAGGTTGAGCGACTGCAGGCTGGACGTCACCTGATCCTTGCGGTCGAACTGGGCCTGTCCCAGATGCAGCCAGATCGGAAAGGACGCGATCGGATTGCGCGGATCGTTGGACACCTGCACCGGCTGGGCCAGCGCGCGGTCGCCGATGACCATTTGCGGGTTGAAGGCGATGCCCCAGGCCTTGAACAGTTTGGGCAGGTCCGACGACGTATCGCCCGCCGATGGCTGGCCATAGCTGCGCGCCTGCTGCGCCAGATCCGAATCCGGATCGACGAACACCAGCGCCCGCCCGCCATGCAGCACGAACTGGTCGATGGCATAGCGCTGTGCCGGCTCGAGTGGTTTCGGCTGCACGATCATCAGCACATCCACATCCGCCGGAATGGATGTGAAATCGGCCGGGAGCATCTGCGTCGTGTAGTTCTGGCGCAGCTGCTCATAGGCGGCGTAGGGGCGGGCGCGGCCCTGCATCATCGCCGCCACACCGCCCGCGCCCGTATCGAGCGGCAGCGATGAGATAATGCCGACCACCGGCTTCTTGGGCGTCGCCAGATGATAGATCAGCGAGGTCAGGTCGTATTCGAGATAGGGCTCGCGCGCCTGCGTGAAGAAGGGAATGACCTGCTTGCCGTCGATGGTGTTGGTGCCGACGAGGCCGAGATAGACCATGTCGCCGCTATCGGTCGGCGCGCCCGTCAACCCGTCGGCCGTCGCCTGATCCTCGGCCGCGGTATAGGGCTCGGGATCGATCTCCTGAAGGATGATCTTGCCATTGGCGAGCGCCGCATATTCCTGCAACAGATCGCGCACGCGGCTGGCATAGGCGCGGGTCTGTGCGTAATCGGCAGCGGTCTTCTTCGAATAATAGAATTTGAGCGTGATCGGCTCTTTGAGATTTTCCAGCGTCTCGCGGGTGCCCTTCGAGAGCGTGTAGAGCCCGTTTTGCGTGAGGTCGAGACGCTCGGTCGTCAGGCTCGTATCGGCTGCAATGTTGAGCGCCACAAAGATGATCGCGGCCAGCACCATGGCGGTGATGGCGTAGAGGCGGCGGGACATCGTTTTGCGTGTGTGCTGCTCCATCGCCTCAGCCCGCCTTTTTCAGGTCGATGAAGACGACATTGATGGTCAGGAACAGCGCGATCAGCGAGAAGAAGAAGATCACGTCGCGCAGGTCGATGACCCCCGAGGAGATCGCCGCGAAATGGGTCAGGAAGCTGAAGGACGAGATCGCAGTCACAAGCGGCAGCGGCGCCCACAGCCTGAAGAAATCGAGCACCAGCGGCGCACCGGAGACCGTGAACAGGAAGCAAACCACCACCGAGACGACAAAGGCGATCACCTGATTGCTGGTCGAGGCCGAGATCGCCGCCCCGATCGCGAGATAGCCGCCCGCCATCAGCAAGCTGCCGATATAGCCGGCCAGGATTGCGCCATTGTCCGGGCTGCCGAGATAATTCACCGTCAGCCAGATCGGGAAGGTGAGGATCAGGGCCAGGCCTGTGAAGGCCCAGGCAGCGAGATATTTGCCGACCACCGTCGCCCAGAGCGGGATCGGCAGCGTCAATAGCAATTCCATCGTGCCGGTGCGCCGCTCCTCGGCCCAGAGCCGCATCGAGATTGCCGGCACGAGAAACAAATAGAGCCATGGATGATAATTGAAGAACACCGTCAGGCTGGCGATGCCGTTCTGATAGAAATGGCCGATATAGAAGGTGAACGCGCCCATCGCGAACAGGAAGATCACGATGAATACGTAAGCCAGCGGCGTCGCGAAATAGGCGCCGAATTCGCGCTTGAAGATGGGCCAGACCGTGCTCATGCGCGCGTCTCGTTGGCTTGCGTTTCTTTCTTCTGGTTTTCGCGGGCCCGCGCCGCATCATGCGTCGTCACGGCACGGAACACTTCGTCGAGCCGGCCCGCTTCGGCATAGAGTTCCTTCACGTCCCACTTTTCCGCGGCTGCGAGCGCGCTCACATCCTCGATCAGCATGGCGCCGGATCGGGGGAAGGCCGTCAGCTCGGCGATGCCATCGGCGCGATCCTTCTGCTCGACGCTCACCACCGCATTCATCGATTTGAGGCGTGCCTTGGCAATTTCGGCCTGCGCGTTCGGAAGCGCCAGCGTCACGGCGTTGTGGTGGCGCGAACGGGCCAGCAATTCGCCCGGCGTGCCGTCGGCGACGATGCGGCCGCGGTCGATGATCACCGCGCGCGTGCAGATGGCCTCGACTTCTTCGAGCAGATGCGTCGAAACGATGATCGCCTTTTCCGGCGCCATGGCGCGGATCAGCGTGCGCACCGCATATTTCTGGTTGGGATCGAGGCCGTCGGTCGGCTCGTCCATGATCAGCACCGGCGGATCATGCAGGATCGCCTGTGCCAGACCGACACGGCGCTTGAAGCCCTTGGACAGCGTCTCGATCGGCCGCTCGAGCACCGGATCGAGTTCCGTTTTCGCGACCACGTCCGCGATCCGCGTCTTGGCGGCCGCGCCCGTAAAGCCGCGCGTCTCGGCAATGAAGGTGAGGAACTGGCGCGGGGTCATGTCGCCATAGGCCGGCGCGCCCTCGGGCAGGTATCCGATCTGGCGCTGCGCGGCGATGGTTTGGCGTTCGACATCATGGCCGCAGATGCGTACGCGCCCGCTGGTGGGGGCCAGAAAGCCGGTGACCATTTTCATGGTGGTGGACTTGCCCGCGCCGTTGGGCCCCAGAAATCCCAGGACCTCGCCCTTGGCGACCGTCAGATCGATTCCGGTAACCGCGGCGATCGGTCCGAAATGCTTGGTCAGTCCTTCGATTTCGATCATGGCGTTCGGGCACCGGAATCCGGCGCAGCGACCCCTTCCACACCATGTGCCCCTTAGAGAAATCGCGCGTTGCCCGCAAGGCTGCAATGGTTACGGTTCGGTCATTGCACGCACGGCGTGCGGGAATCATCCGTTTTCATTACCGCGCGAAGCCGCCACAATGGGGCCGCGCCTGCCGGGCATTGCGAACGTTAGGGAGAGTGCTGCGTGATTGAGTTGAAGCCGCTTCTGCGTGCGACCCTCGTCGGCCTTGTGCTGCAGGTTGCGATGTATGTGATCGGCCATTTCAGCAATTGGTTTGCTGCCCAGGTCTTCGGCTTCGGCGGCATGATGATTTCGGCCACGGCCGGTTATCTCTATGCCATGGACACGGCCAATGGCTATTTCTCCGGGGCCACGGGCGGGGCCATCGCCGGCGGGGTGTGCGGCTTGGCGGGGATCGCCCTCTCGGTCGTTCTGGGCGACACGCTCACGGGGTTCATCGCGATCGGCACGGCGATCGCCGTGATGATCGGCGCCATTGGCGGGCTGTTCGGGCAGATGGCCGCGAACTGGCGCGCCATGGAGCGCTGAGCCCACGGCGAGGTCGGAAAATGAGAAGAGGAGAAGTTGTCGGCTGACCGGGCAAAACCGCCCGGTCGGGGGGCTGGGGGGCTTGAATCTCCCGGGCGAAATCGCCACGCGGTCAGCCGACACCGTGCAATCTGGCGTCCGAAAGCGGCGGGGCCATGGTCCAATCGTGACCTTTTGATGGCTGACCGATTTATGCACAGGCGTGAAGGGAAAACTCTATGAGTTCGTATGGTTCGCGGATCGGATGCGATGCGGGATTATTTGCGCGAATTCGGCGCGCGCGAGAGCCGGGCGCTCAGGCGCTGCCGGGAGGAAACAGCCGCACTGCCCAATGCGATGATGCAGATCAGCCCGGAGCAGGGCGCCATTATGGCGCTCCTCGTCCGTTTGATGGATGTGCGTCGCTATCTCGAGATCGGCACCTTCACCGGCTATTCGGCGCTCGCCGTGGCCGAGGCGATGCCGGATGACGGCCGTGTCGTCGCGCTCGATGTCAGCCGCGAATACACCGACCGCGCCAAGGGCTATTGGCGCGCGGCTGATGTCGACACGAAGATCGACCTTCGAATCGGCCCGGCCATCGAGACGCTGGATGCGATGCTGGCGGCCGGCGAGCCCGCTTTCGATTTCGCCTTCATCGACGCCGACAAGCCGAATTACGACGGCTATTACGAACGTGCCCTCGGGCTTCTCAGGCCGGGTGGGCTTCTTGCCGTCGACAACATGTTCTGGGGCGGTTCTGTGGCCGATCTTGAGGACAAGCGCGAGGTACCCGAGACGCTGCGGGCCCTGACCCGCAAGATCTACGACGATGGTCGTGTGGATATGGCGCTCGCCAGCATCGGCGATGGGGTGATGCTGATCCGCAAGCGCTGAACGGGCAGGGGTTGCGGCGCCGGCGCGACGGGTTCACCATTTCGTCAATGGCAGAAGAACCCATAGCGTTCGCCCGCGCAGTGTCCCGCTCCACCGCGCGGCCGGTTTCCGGAAGCGGCTCCCTGCCAGGCCCTGCCGTGCGGCAGGTGCATTTCGAGCGGGGCGAACTGAACCGCATCCTCGGCATTTATGGCCGCATGGTCGCCGCCGGCGAGTGGCGCGATTACGCGCTGGATTTCCTGGAAGACCGGGCCGTGTTCTCGATCTTCCGCCGTGCCAGCGAGGTGCCGCTCTACACCGTCGAGAAGCGCCCGAAACTCAAGGCCAGGCAGGGCCAATATTCGGTGGTTGCCGCCGGCGGCCAGATCCTCAAGCGCGGCCACGAACTGGCCCAGGTGCTGCGCGTCCTCGAAAAGAAGCTCATCAAGGCGCTGGCGGCGGAATAGCGCGGCCAAAACGAAAAGGCCCCGGCGTCTCTGCCGGGGCCTTCGCATTCTGTCGTCTGCGATGGCTTAGCGGCGATTGCCGAGCAGCTGCATCAGCATGATGAACAGGTTGATGAAGTCGAGATAGAGGCGCAGCGCCCCGATGATGGCGGCGCGGCCGGCCATCGTCCCGTCCATATTGGCCGAGTACTGCTCCTTGATCGACTGGGTGTCATAGGCGGTGAGGCCCGTGAAGATCAGCACGCCGGCCACCGAGATCACGAACTGCATCATCGAGGAGCCGAGGAACATGTTCACGACCGAGGCGATGATGATGCCGATCAGGCCCATGAACAGGAACGAGCCCCAGGCCGACAGGTCGCGCTGCGTCGTGTAGCCGTAAAGGCTCATCGACCCGAAGGTCGCCGCCGTGATGAAGAACACCTGCGCCACGCTCGCGCCCGTATAGAGCAGCAGGATCGGCGCCAGCGACACGCCCATGAGCGCGGCATAACCCCAGAAGGTGGCCTGCGCCGCGCCCACGCTCATGTGCTGGATGCGGAAGGACAGGAACATCACGAGGCCGAGTGGCGCCAGAAGCGCGACCCAGCCGAGGCCGGACAGGCCCATGGCGGGGCCCTGTGCCGTCATGGAGACGGTGTAGAACATGCCGCGGATCGCCGGCACGCTGGCCACGATCCAGGCGCTGACGCCCGTCAGGCCCAGGCCGATCAGCATGTAATTGTAAACGCGCAGCATATGAGCCCGCAGACCGGCATCGTAGAGACCGGCATCCGCGGCCGTTTGGCCGGGCATCACCCGGTTATATTCGTTGGCCATCAGGCAAAACCTCCTTGCCGGCGCAGCCGCCGGTTTCCCCACTAATATCGGGATTGCCGGGGGCCGGATCAAGGCCGGAGGGCCAAGTCCTTCATGAACTTAAAGAAATTGTCGCTGACGGCGGAAATCGGGCAATTCCGGCTGGAATGGCGAGCGCGGCAGCCTCGGCGGTGGCGAATCGAGCGGATTGCCCCTTCGATCCGTCATCCGCGGGACAAGCCCGGCCACGACGAACAGGGTTCTGGTGCGGACGCTCACTCGCTCCTGAGCAGCCGCGCCGGTTTGGCTGAGAGCGCGGCCCAGGCGCCGCTCAGCCCGAACAGGAGCGTCGCCGCGCCACCGCCCATGACGGTTATCAGCGCGGCGCTCCAGTCGAACACGAAGGGCAGTTTGAACAGCTGCGCAGCGATGACCGATGCCGCCAGCGTGCCCGCGCCCAGCGCCAGCGCGCCGGTCAGCACGCCGATCAGGCCATATTCCAGCGCATAGACGCCGGCGATGCGCGCGCGTGTGGCGCCCAGCACTTTCAACACCGTGGAATCGTAGAGCCGCGGCCCGCTGCCCGGCCGCAATGGCGCCGGCCAGCACCAGCAATCCGGCGAAGATGGTCAGAAGGCTCGCCGCCCGCACGCCATCGGCCAGTTCCTGGAGCAGTGCGCTCACCTCGGCGATGGCCTGTTTCACCCGCACGGTCGAGACATTGGGGAAGCGGTTGGTGATGGCGCGATAAACCGCCTCTTCGTCCTTGTCCGGCACGCGCACGGTGGCGAGGAAGGAATGCGGCGCATGGTCGATGATCCCCGGCGACAGGATCAGGATGAAATTCTGCCGCCCATTGGAGAAATTCACTTTGCGGAAATTGGCGATGGTGCCGGTCATCTCGCGCCCGAGCACATTGAGCGTGATGGTGTTGCCCAGCTTGAGGTGCATCTCCTCTGCCAGCTCGGCGTCGAAGGAGATCAGCGTCTTGCCGGTGTAATTCGCGGGCCACCATTTGCCGGCCGTGATGATCGTGTTTTTGGGCACCGCCAACGCATAGGTGATACCGCGGTCGCCATTGAGCGCCCAGCGCGCGCCGGGCGCGATGGTCTTCTCCGCCTTGGCGGACGGCACGCCGTTGAGCGCTGTGATCCGTCCACGGATCATCGGCGTGCGCTTGTAGTCTTTTGCCTCCGGAAAGCCGGCGATGGTCTTGTCGAACGCCTTGGTTTCATCGGGCTGGATATCGACGAAGAAGAAGCTGGGCGCCGTTCCCGGCAAGCTGCCCTCAACCTGCGCCGAGATGGTGTGGTCGAGCAGCGTCACGGTGGTCAGCAGCGTCAGCCCGAGGCCCAGCGCCACCACGACACCGACAGTCGCCGCGCCGGGCCGCGTCAGATTGGCCAGTGCCATCCTCGGCGCCGGGCGTTTCGGCCGCGGCAAGCGCTTGAGAAGCGCGCGCAAGCCGCTGGCCGCCAGCCGCAGGATCACCAGCCCTGCCGCGATGCCGCCCAGGAACCACAGCGCGAAGATCGGTGACGGCGACACGGCCAACGCCAATCCGATCACCGCTGCCGCGCACAACCCCGCCGCTGCGAGATAGGCCCAGCGGCCGCGTGCCTTGCTGCGCGCGACGATATCGCGGAACAGGCTGGCCGGCGCGATCTCACGCGCCCGCGCCAGCGGGGGAATGGAAAAGGCGGCCGCCGAGAACATGCCGAAGAACGCCGCCAGCGCCAGCGGCCCGCCATAGATCGCAACGGCCGCGGGCGACGGCAGGCTTGCGCCGTACAGCGCCTCGACGCCGAAGGGCAGGGCAGCGCCCAACACCAATCCGACTGCCACGGCCACGCAGGCAATCGCCATCACCTGCAGGAAATAGATGCGGAAGATCAGCGCGCCCTCCGCGCCCAATGCCTTCAGCGTCGCAATCTCCGCGCGCTTGCGGTCGAGAAAGGCGCCGATGGCCTGTCCCGCGCCGACACCGCCGACCGCCAGGGCCGTCAGCCCCACCAGCGTCAGGAACATCGTCACCTGTTCGACGAAGCGTTTGAGCCCGGGCGCGGCATCGTTGCGGTCGCGCACCTGCCAGCCCGCATCGGCGAAGCGTGCTTTTGCATCCTTGCGGAACGCGGCCACCGTCTGGTTCGGTCCCAGCGCCACGCGATAATTGTAATTGATCAGGCTGCCGATGGTGACGAGGCCGGTGCGTGTCAGCCCCGCCTGCGAGATCAGGATATGCGGCCCGAGACTGAAGCCGCCGGAGATGCGGTCGGGTTCGTTTGTCAACACGGCAGCGATGCGAAACTCCTGCGATCCGATGCGCAACAACCCGCCAGGCTTCAACCGCAGCCGGTCGAGCAACGTCTGTTCCGCCACCGCGCCGCAAATCTTGCCATCACAGGCCAGCGCCGTCTGGACATCGCGCGCCGGCGCCAACCCCACCGCGCCATAAAGCGGATAGGCTCCATCGACGGCCTTCAGCTCCACCAGCGTGCGCTGCCCGTTCGCGCCGCCTTTCAGCGCATAGGCCATGGCGCGCATCGTCGTGGTTTCGGAGATGCGGCCGGTGGATTTGAGGAACGCCATCTCCCGCGCACTGGCCTGCCGATGCACCAGCCGCACCTGCACATCGCCGCCCAGCAGAACCCGTCCCTGTTGCGCGAGGCCCGTCAGCATCGCCTCGGCCAGCGAACCCGTGCCGGCAATCGCCATCACGCCCAGCACCAGCGAGGCGAAGAAGATGCGAAACCCCCTCAGTCCGCCGCGCAATTCGCGCCGCGCCAGCCGCCAGGAAAGGCCGAGCCCGTTCACCGTTTCACCGTCTCATCGGCCACAATTGCGCCGTCCTTGAGCCGGACGATGCGCTGGCAACGGCTGGCGAGCGCCTCCTCATGGGTGACGAGAAACAGCGTGGTGCGCTTCTTCTCATGCAGCGCGAACAAGAGGTCCGAGACTTCGGCGCCTGTCGCCGTGTCGAGATTGCCGGTCGGCTCGTCGGCAAAGAGCACATCGGGTTCCGGCGCCATGGCGCGGGCCAGCGCCACGCGCTGCTGCTCGCCGCCGGACAGTTGTCCGGGATAATGATCGCGGCGCGCATCCAGCCCGACCGCGTCGAGCTCGGCCCGGGCGCGGTCGAAAGCATCGCGCGCGCCCAGAAGTTCCAGCGGCACCGCCACATTCTCGAGCGCCGTCATGGTCGGGATCAGGTGGAAGCTCTGGAACACGATGCCGACATGGCCGCGCCGGAACCGGGCGAGCCCATCCTCGCCCATCCCGGTCAGCTCCGTACCGGCGATCTGCACCTTGCCGGATGTCGGTGCCTCAAGCCCGGCCGCCACCATCAGCAGCGAGGATTTGCCGGAGCCGGACGGGCCCAGGAGCGCCAGCGTCTGTCCGGCCGGCACGCGCAGCGAAATCCCGTTCAGGATGTTGACGGGGCCCGCTGCACTGGCCAGCGTCAGCCGCACAGTGTCGAGAGCGATTGCGGCATTCGGGCCGGGAGGATGCATCCGGGGCTTTCCTTTCGCGCCCCCATGACCAAGCTCGGGGGTGCAGGAGCGAATCAGACAGAGGCGAAGCGGGCGTGCCGCCTCTCAGGCGATATGGCATGAGAACAAGTTTGTTCAAGCACATCATATTCCTTGGCTTTGCGGCAATCGCCCTTGCCGCCACGCCGGCGTTGGCCGCGCCCGTCAGGATTCTGGCGCTGGGCTCCAGCCTGACGCAGGGTTATGGCCTGCCGCCGGGCACCGAATTTCCGGTGGTGCTGCAGGCCGCGCTGAGGAAAGCGGGAATCGATGCCACTGTCATCAATGCCGGTGTTTCGGGCGATACTTCGGCGGGCGGGCTGGCGAGGTTGGGCTGGTCGCTGGCCGATCATCCCGATGCGGCCATCGTCGAACTCGGCTCCAACGACGCCCTGCGCGGCCTGCCGCCCTCGCAGACAAAGAAGAACCTGACCGCGATTCTCACGAAGCTGAAGGCGGCCCATATTCCCGTCCTGCTCTGCGGCATGGAAGCGCCGCGCAATCTGGGGCCTGACTACGCCAGGCAGTTCGATCCGATCTATGCCGCGCTGGCGAAGAAATATGACGTGCTGCTCTATCCCTTCTTCCTCACCGGTGTGGCGATGAATCCCAAGCTCAACCAGGCCGACGGCATGCATCCCAATCCGGCCGGCGTGAAAATCATCGTCGCCCGCATGCTGCCTTACGTGAAGAAGCTCGTGGCCGAAACGCGCGAGGCCAAGAACTGATGTTCCGGCGCCTTCTCTCGGTCGGCGGTTTTACGCTGCTCTCGCGCATCCTGGGCTTCGCGCGTGACATCGTGATGGCGGCCACGCTTGGCGCCGGCACCATGTCCGATGCCTTCGTCGTCGCCTTCCTGTTCCCGAATTATTTCCGCGCCTTGTTCGGCGAGGGCACGATCAATCCCGCTTTCCTGCCGCGCTATGCCGCGCATCACGCGCGCGGTGAAATCCGCGAAGCCGTCAATTTCGGCGATGCCGTGTTCTCCTGGCAGATGGTGGCGCAGCTGGTGATCCTGATCGCGGCGCTCGCCCTGATGCCCTGGATCGTGCAGATCCTCGCCCCAGGCTTTGCCGACAATGCCGGGCAGATGGCGCTGACCGCCCATCTGGCGCGCATCACCTTCCCCTATCTGATCCTGACGGTGGTGGCGGTCCAGCTTTCCGCCATGCTCAACGCGCTGGAAAAATTCGCCGCCGCCGCTGCCTGGCCGGCGCTTCTCAATGTCGCGATGCTCGCGGCTCTGGCGTCGTCCGCGTGGTTTCCCAATGCGGCCGAAGCGGCGGCCTGGGGCGTGCTCGCCGGCGGCGTGCTGCAACTGGTCTTCATTCTCTGGGCGGCGAAGCGCGAAGGGCTCAACCTCTATATCGGCTGGCCGCGCTGGACGCCCGAGATCAAGGAGTTCTTCGTCGCCTTCGGGGCCGTGACCTTCGGCGCCGCCAGCGTCATGCTCGCGCCCTTCATCGACACGGTGCTGGCAAGCTTTCTCGAAACCGGCAGCCGCACGGCGCTCTATTATGCCGACCGCATCGACCAATTGCCGTTGGGCGTGCTTGGCATCGCGCTCGGCACGGTGCTGCTGCCGGAAATGAGCGCCAAGCTCGCCATCGGCGACACCAAGGGCTCCGAAGGCGCGCAGAACCGCGCCGCCGCGCTGTCGCTGCTCCTGATCCTGCCGTTCTCGGCCGCCTTCATCGCCATTCCAGACACGATCATGCGGGCGATCTTCGCCCATGGCGCCTTCAATCCCGAAGCTGCCGCCTTGGGTGCCGTCGCGCTTCGGGCCTATGGCATGGGCCTGCCGGCTTTCGCGCTGGTGCGCATCTTCGCCTCCACCTTCTATGCCCGCCACGACACCATGACGCCGGCGCGCATCACGGTCTTCGCCATCGCCGCCAATATCGCCATGAAGGTGGCGCTGGTCTGGGGGCTAGGATTCGGCCTGGGCGGCATTGCCTTCGGCACCGCCTTTGGCGCCTGGGTCAACGTCGCGGCGCTCATCACCATCGGTCGCATGCGCGGGCTTTTGATGTTCGATGCGGGTTTCTGGCGTGCCCTGCCGCCGACCCTGCTGGCGGCCGCGGTGACGGCGGGTGGCGCGCTCCTCGGCCGCTATGCCGGACAGATGCTGCCGCTTGCCGGCACACTTCACGATCTCGCCACGCTCGGTTTGGCGACGGCGCTCGGCATCTGTTTCTATCTGGTCATCGCCTATGCGTTCCGCGGCCGCCTGCCGCTCGGCCGCTTCGCGCGCAAGGCAATCGAGGCCGCCTGATGCGCCTGTTCGTGGCCCTTGCGATGCCCGAGGCCGTGGCCCAAAGCCTGTTGCTGCTGCAGGGCGGGGTGCCCGGCGCACGCTGGCACCCACGCGAAAATTTGCACCTGACCTTGCGCTTCATCGGCGAGGTCGACGGCCGCGAGGCCGCCGATATCGACGACGCGCTCGCCGCCATCCGCGCACCGGGCTTCACGCTGGAGCTGAACGGCTTCGGCACCTTCGGCAACCGCGATCCCCGCCAGCTCTGGGCCGGCGTCAAGCCCAACGAGGCGCTGATGCATCTGCAGCGCAAGATCGAAACCGCGCTGCAACGCATCGGCCTCGCGCCGGAACCGCGCAAGTTCACGCCCCATGTAACGCTCGCCAGATTGAAGGCGCCGCGCCGCGACAAGCTGATGGAATATATGAGCGCCCATGCGCTCTATGCGAGTGCGCCATTCGCCGTGAGCGCCTTTGCCCTCTATGAGAGCACGCTCACGCCGAACGGCAGCCTCTATACGATCGAGCGGGAATATCCGCTCGAATCCCTGTCCTAGAAGCGGTACCCCACACCCACGCCGACGATCCACGGGTCGAGATTTACGCCCTTGGCCTGGGCCACACCGCCGAGCGCCGTCACATCGGTCGACAGGAACAGCTTCTTCACATCGGCATTGAAGAAATAGCCGTTGTCGCCGAAGGGCACATCCACGCCGGCCTGCAGCGCGAAGCCGACATTATCCTTGTAGTGAATACCGGCCAGCGGGCTGCGGGGCGTATAGAAGAAGGTGTAGTTGATGCCGGCGCCGACATAGGGCCGGATCGAACCCATCTGGTCGAAGTGATACTGCACCGTCAGCGTCGGCGGCAGCAGCCACACGCTGCCGAGATCGCCCAGCGTCGTCTGGTGAACCGAATGCTGGGATGTCGCCGCGATCAGTTCTGCCGCCCAGTGATTGGCGAAGAAGTAGGTGAAATCGACTTCCGGCACGACCGTATCGGTGGCCGTAAGCTTGCCTGGAACCGCGGTGCCGGCGACCTTCACCGTTCCGCTGGCGTCGGGCGATACGAAGATGCCGCGCACACGCACCTGCCAGTCGCCGGCAGCGGCATTGGCGGGTGCTATGGCGGTGACACCAAGCGCGGCGGCGGTCGAGGCCGCCAGAAGAATATTGCGGATACGCATGCTGTGAAGTCCCCTGCACAATTCAACAGCGTGCCTACGGCGCGACGTCGGTGCTGGCGTTGACGCAAGTCAAACGAGGATGCGGAAGGGATACAGTGCGGCTATTCTGCCGCAGTTTCGATGCGTTCCATGTCGTCGTCGGAAAAGCCGAAATGGTGGCCGATCTCGTGGATCAGCACATTGCGCACGATCTCGAACAGCGTGTCGCCGTCGCTGGTATGCCAAAAATTGAGGATGGGCTTGCGATAGAGATAGATCATGGTCGGCTCGGGTCCGGCCTCATTGGCAAGATGGGCCGCGAGCGGCACGCCATGGAACAGGCCGAGCAGCTGGTAGCCGCTTTTGAGCCCCAGCCCGCTGATCGTATCCGGGTCGGGAAAATCGGCCATCTGGAACACGATATTCCCGGTCAGCGCGCGGAATTCGGCGGGCAGGGTGGCGAAAGCCTCGCGCGCCATCGCCTCGAACGCGTCGAGCGATGGCGGGGCTTCGGGTGGATCGTGGCTCATGCTATTCCCGGGTCAGTCATAATCATTCCGGCACTGATCATGGAGAGATGGGATGAAAAAGCTGGACGTCAATGCGCGCGCCGCCGCAATGGCCGAACTGCCGCAGTGGCATGCGGTGGAAGGTCGCGATGCCATCGCCCGGAGCTTCAAATTCAAGGATTTCAACGAAGCCTTCGGCTTCATGACCCGCGTGGCGCTCTTGGCCGAAAAGATGGACCACCACCCCGAATGGTTCAATGTCTACAACAAGGTCGAGGTCACGCTGACCACCCATGATGCCGGCGGTGTGTCCGAGAATGACATCGTCATGGCCAGGGCGATGGAGACCTATGCGGCCTGAATGCGGGCCGTGAATCGATGGCATTCAGGCCGGCATTCGCTTCCGCGTGCCTATTTCTTCGCGTTGCTCACCAGATCGGTCACCACCGCCGGGTCGGCCAGCGTCGACGTATCGCCGAGATTGCTCGTATCACCCTCGGCGATCTTCCTGAGGATGCGGCGCATGATCTTGCCCGATCGCGTCTTGGGCAGGCCGGGCGCGAACTGGATCGCATCGGGCCGCGCGATCGGCGAAAGCTGCTGCGCCACCCATTTCTTGAGTTCGTCGGCCAGAGCGTCCGAAGGTTGTTCGCCGGCTTTCAACGTCACATAGGCATAGATCCCCTGGCCCTTGATCTCGTGCGGGAAGCCCACCACGGCGGCTTCGGCCACCTTGTGGTTGGCGACCAGCGCCGATTCCACTTCCGCCGTGCCGAGGCGATGGCCCGACACATTGATCACGTCGTCGACGCGGCCGGTGATCCAGTAATAGCCATCCTCGTCGCGGCGGCAGCCGTCGCCGGTGAAGTATTTGCCGCGATAGGTGCTGAAATAGGTGTCGATGAAGCGCTGGTGATCGCCATAGACGGTGCGCATCTGTCCCGGCCAGCTCTGCGTCAGCACCAGATTGCCGGTGGTCGCGCCCTCCAGCACCGTGCCTTCGGCATCGACCAGCTGCGGCACCACGCCGAACAGCGGCTTGGTAGCCGAGCCGGGCTTCAAGGCCGTGGCGCCGGGCAGGGGCGAAATCAGAATGCCGCCGGTTTCGGTCTGCCACCAGGTGTCGACGATCGGGCAGCGCTCGTCGCCGACCACACGGTGATACCACAGCCAGGCTTCCGGATTGATCGGCTCGCCCACGCTGCCGAGCAGGCGCAAGCTCTTGCGGCTCGTCTTCTTCACCGGCTCCTCGCCCTCGCGCATCAGCGCGCGGATCGCCGTCGGCGCGGTGTAGAAGATGTTGACCTTGTGCTTGTCGCAGATCTCCCAGAAGCGCGAGTTGGTCGGATAGTTCGGCACGCCCTCGAACATCACAGAGGTTGCTCCGTTCGCCAGCGGGCCATAGACGATATAGCTGTGCCCCGTCACCCAGCCGACATCGGCCGTGCACCAATAGATATCGCCCTCGTGATAATCGAACACATATTGATGCGTGAAGGCGGTGTAGAGCAGATAGCCGCCCGTCGTGTGCAACACGCCCTTGGGCCGGCCCGTGGAGCCGGAGGTGTAGAGGATGAACAGCGGGTCTTCCGCATTCATCTCTTCCGGCTCGCACTCGGCGTCCACCTTCTCGGTTTCTTCGTGATACCAGCGGTCGCGGCCCGCATGCATCAGCACCGTGCCGCCGGTGTGCTTGACCACCAGCACCGTCTTCACATCCGGGCATTGCGTCATGGCGAGATCGGTATTGGTCTTGAGCGGCACGGGCTTGCCGCCGCGCAATCCTTCGTCGGCCGTAATCACGAAGGTCGACTGGCAATCATTGATGCGCCCGGCCAGGCTGTCCGGCGAGAAGCCGGCGAACACGACCGAATGCACGGCGCCGATGCGCGCGCAGGCCAGCATCGCGTAGGCCGCGGCCGGGATCATCGGCAGATAGATGGTGACGCGGTCGCCTTTCTTCACGCCATGCGCCTTCATCACATTGGCGAGGCGGCAGACCTCTTCATAGAGTTCGCGATAGGTGATGGCGCGCGAATTGTTGGGGTCGTCGCCTTCCCACAGGATCGCGGTCTGATCGGCGCGCTTGGGCAGATGGCGGTCGATGCAATTGGCGCTGGCATTGAGCGCGCCGTCCTCGAACCAGCGGATATAGAGATCGTCCGGGTCCCAGGAGACGTTCTTCACCTTGGTGAAGGGCTTGATCCAGTCGAGCCGCTTGGCCTGCTCGCGCCAGAACCCTTGCGGATCTTCGACCGACTGCTTGTACATCGCATCGTATTTGGCCTTGTCGATGAACGCGCGGGACGCCCAATCCTGGGGCACGGGGATCAGGGTGTCGGACATAGGCATTTCCTCGTCTGGTTCTGGGTGCGGATATTGGCGGGCAGGCGCGCCCGCTTCAAGGCGGTGTGCCCGGTCTTTACATGATTTCGTCGCCATCCTCACCCGGTCGCGGCGGATCGCGGCGGATGGAAGCGGGTGTCTTCGAGAATGTCACCGGCGGTTTCATCGCGCGATATGGCCCTTCGCTCGGATGTTCGCGCGTCTGGAAGAAATTCACCGCCGTCAGATGCGGATCTTCCAACACTTCGTCCAATGTGTTGGCGCGCATGATGGGAATGCGGTGCTGCTGGCCCAGCGCCATCCATTCCTCGGTGGTATGCGCCAGCGCCGCCTCGCGCAGCATCTCGTAATAGACGCCGACGCGTGTGCCCTTGGGCGCATTCACGAATCTGTCGCTCTCATAGGCGTTGGAAATGCCTCCGAGTTCGAGAAATTTGGCGCTGGCCTCGCGGCTCACCGGCTGGATGGCGATATGGCCGTCCTTGCTCTTGAGCGGGCGCCGGTCATTGGCGAGCGCGGGCGTGTGGCCGATCTTGCCCTTCGCCGGCAGATAGGTTTCGCCATAGAGATGCTCGACCATCAGAAAATGCGTGAAGCTCTCGAACATCGGCACTTCGACGAACTGGCCTTCGCCCGTGCGCTCGCGATGGAACAGGGCGGCCAGCACGGCATAGAGCGCGTGCATGGAGGAGACCTTGTCGGCAATGAAGCTCGGCATCAGCCGCATGTCGGGGTTGCCGTCCACGCGCGGCAGCAGGTCCGCTGCGCCGGCCGCCGATTGCACGAGATCGTCGAAAGCTTGCCGTCCGGCATAGGGCCCGTCCGAGCCATAGCCGACGCAATGCACATAGACGATCGAGGGATTGAGCTTGGCCACATCGGCATAGCCGAAGCCCAACCGCTCCATGGCGTCGGCGCGGACATTGTGGATGAACACCTGCGCCTTCGGCACCAGCGCCGCCAGCCGCGCGCGGCCGTCCTCGCTTTTGAGATCGATGGTCACCGAGCGCTTGTTGCGGTTCAGCGCCATATAGACGCTTCCCATATCCTCATGCCGAGCATATTTCCCGCTATGCCGCTGCCGGTCGCCGCCGGGGTTCTCGACCTTGATGATGTCGGCACCCAGATCGCCCAGCGTCTGGGTGGCATAGGGCCCGAAAATGAACTCGGTCAGGTCGAGCACGGTCACCCCGGCCAAGGGACCTGAATTAAGCGGGCCGGCATTGGCGGTCATGGGGATTTCCTCCGGATGGCTTGTTATATCGGGTCGAGATGGAGCTTAGGCCTTGAGGGACCGGGGGCAAGGCCGCCATGCGCCCGCCGGTCTTGACCCAGCGGCAGGGGCGGGCGAGTGGTGAATGGCCATCCCATTCGTGAGCCGACTGTCCCATGCAACTCCATCTCTCGTCCTGGCCCGAAGTCGAAGCCTATCTGGCGACGTCGAAGGCGATCCTGATCCCCATCGGCTCGACCGAGCAGCACGGCCCCAACGGCCTTCTCGGCACCGATGCGCTGTGCCCGGAGATCATCGCCAAACGCGCGGGCGACGAGAGCGGCATTCTCGTCGGGCCCACCTTCAATGTCGGCATCGCCCAGCATCACATGGCCTTCCCGGGCACGATCACGCTTCGGCCCCAGACCATGATCGCGGCGATGGAGGATTGGGCGGCGTCCCTCACGCGCCACGGCTTCGAGCGCATCTATTGGCTCAACGGCCATGGCGGCAACATCAACACCATCAATGCGGCCTTCTCGCAGATGTATCACGCCATCAGTTTCGCTGGCGGCGAGGGCTCGAACCGTCCGCCGCTGCGCTGCACGCTGCGCAACTGGTGGGAGCTGTCGGGCGTGATGGATGTGTGCAAATCGCTGTTCCCGGTGGGTGAGGGCAGCCACGCCACGCCGTCCGAAGTCTCGGTCACCTATTTCGGTTATCCCGAAGCGCAGAAGCGCGTGGAGATGAGCCCCAGGATCGCGCCCCGTGGTCCGATCTTCGATGCCGAGGATTATCGCCGCCGCTTCCCCGATGGCCGCATCGGCTCCGATCCCAGCCAGGCCAGCGTCGAGGCCGGCGAGAAGATCGTGACCGCGGCGGTGCGCGCCGTGATTTCCGAGTTCAAGCGCTTCGGGGAGTCCTGAGCCCATGAAGGCCCTGCAATTCGCGCAGACCGGCTCGCTTGATGATCTCGAACTGGTCGAGGTCGCGAAGCCCGCGCCGCGCGCAGGCGAGGTGCTGGTCGAACTCAAGGCCGCCGGACTCAACCCGTCCGACGTCAAGAATGTGCTGGGCCGCTTTCCCTATACGACTGTGCCGCGTATCCCTGGTCGCGATTTTGCCGGCGTGGTGGTGGAAGGCCCTGAAGCGCTGATCGGCAAGACGGTGTGGGGCTCCGGCAACGAGCTGGGTTTCACGGGCGACGGCAGTCACGCGCAATACGTGGTCGTGCCCGCCGATGGGGTGGCCGATTTGCCGGCGGCCCTGTCGCTGGAGCAGGCGGCTTCGGCCGGCGTGCCTTACGTCACGGCCTGGGATGCGCTTGAGCGCGCGCAGGCCGATGCCGGCAGTCGGGTTCTGGTGATCGGCGCGGGTGCGGTGGGCCGGGCGGCCGCCGATCTCGCGCGCTGGCGCGGCGCCGATGTGGCGCTGGCCCAGCGCGGGGCCGAGCGTGCCGCCGCGCTCGCCAAGGAGGGGTATCAGGCCATCGCCCTCGACAGCGCTGCGCCGCTGACCGGGCAGCTTCCCGAACATTTCGCCGGCCGCGCCGATGTGATCTTCGACACCACCGGCGCGCTTCTGCCCGAAGCCGTGGCCGCGCTCGCCGTCAATGGCCGCATCGCCATCATCGCCGCGCCCGCCAGCGGCCGGGTCGATTTCCCTGCGCTCGATCTCTATCGCCGCGGCGGCACATTGATCGGTGTGAACTCGCTGCTGCACGACAGCCGCGCCAGCGCCGCCATGCTGGCGGGCATCGCCCGCGGCTTCGCCACAGGGGCCTTGCCGCCGCCGCCCGCGCCCAAGCGCTGGCCCTTTGTCGACGCGCTGGCCGCCTATCGTGCGGTCGATGCGGGGGGAGCCGGGAAGGTCGTCTTCACGGATTTCTCATAACCGCCATACGTAACGCATATCGGGCAGCTTCTCGTCATTGCGGCTGCCGTCGGTGAACTCCGCCACCTCGCAGCCATGGTGCTCATAGAAGCGGCGGGCACCCTTGTTGGCCTGAAATGCCCACAGCTGGAAGCCCGCCGGCCGCTGGCGCTTCACATGCTCCAGCAATGCCGAGCCGATGCCGCGATTGTGGTGCTCGGGATGGACATAGAGATGGGCCAGCGATGCGCCTTCCAGGCAGGCGAGCCCCCGTACCGCGCCATCCTCCACCGCCAGCCAGCACTCCTCCTCGGCGATGAAGCCGCACACGAAGTCGAAATCCTCATCATCGGTGTGGAGTTTGGGGAAGAAGTCCATGCTCTTGAGCGCGGCCGAGAACATGGCTGCGGTCTCGCATGCATCGTGCGCGCCTGCGCGCCGGATTGTAAGATTGAGCCTCATCTCGGAAAACCCTAGCACATCCCTCGGCATTGCCCCTTGACTTGAGGGCGGTCCGGTCCAGTATCGCGTCATTCCCAGGGGCGCTCCAGATGGGGCTGAGATCCGGTGTTCCGGAGTCCCTTCGAACCTGATCCGGTTAGAACCGGCGTAGGGAGCGGATGGCGAGCGCGCCACCTTCTTGCGTCGAAAAGAGGTGGCCATGAATACGACCGTCCGCAACCCCAAAGCCGTCACCAATGATGTCGTCACGCGCGGTGCGCTGCCCGGCTCGAAGAAGGTCATGGTGGGCGGCGTGCCTTTCCGCGAGGTCGCGCTGTCCGGCGGCGAGCCGCCCGTCCGCCTCTACGACACCTCCGGTCCGTATACGGACGATAGCGCCAGCATCGACATTGAGCGGGGCCTCACCGCCCGCCGCCGCGAATGGATTCTCGCCCGCGGCGACGTCGAGGAATATGATGGCCGCGCCCGCAAGCCGGAAGACGATGGCCTCAAATCCGGCGAACTGCTCTCCGTGCCGCAATTCGATCGCGCCGCCCTCCGGCCGCTGCGCGCCAAGCCGGGCAAAAACGTCTCCCAGCTTCACTATGCGCGTCAGGGCATCATCACCGAGGAGATGAAGTTCATCGCCGCGCGCGAAAATCTCGGCCGCTCGCTCCAGCGCGACGGCAACAGCTTCGGCGCGTCGATCCCCGACGAGATCACGCCCGAATTCGTGCGCAGCGAGATCGCCCGTGGCCGCGCCATCATCCCGGCCAACATCAACCATCCCGAAACCGAGCCGATGATCATTGGCCGCAACTTCCTGACGAAAGTGAATGCCAATATCGGCAATTCCATCGTCACCTCGGGCGTCGCCGAGGAAGTGGAAAAGCTGGTCTGGTCGATCCGCTGGGGCGCGGACACCGTGATGGACCTCTCCACCGGCCGCCACATCCACACCATCCGCGAATGGATCATCCGCAATTCGCCGGTGCCCATCGGCACGGTGCCGATCTATCAGGCGCTGGAAAAGGTCGGCGGCGTGGCCGAAGACCTGACCTGGGAGATCTATCGCGACACGCTGATCGAACAGGCCGAGCAGGGCGTCGACTATTTCACCATCCATGCCGGCGTGCGGCTGGCCCATGTGCCGCTCACGGCCGAACGCGTCACCGGCATCGTCTCCCGCGGTGGCTCGATCCTCGCCAAATGGTGCCTGGCGCATCACAAGGAGAATTTCCTCTACACGCATTTCGAGGAAATCTGCGAGCTGATGAAGGCCTATGACGTCTCCTTCAGCCTGGGCGATGGCTTGCGCCCCGGCTCCATCGCCGATGCCAACGATGCCGCGCAATTCGCCGAGCTCGACACGCTGGGCGAACTCAACAAGATCGCGCAGAAGCACGATGTGCAGGTCATGATCGAAGGCCCCGGCCATGTGCCGATGCACAAGATCAAGGAGAATATGGACCGCCAGCTCATCGCTTGCGACGAGGCGCCGTTCTATACGCTTGGGCCACTAACGACCGATGTCGCGCCGGGATACGACCACATCACCAGCGGCATCGGCGCCGCCATGATCGGCTGGTTCGGCTGCGCCATGCTTTGCTATGTCACGCCGAAGGAGCATCTCGGCCTGCCGGATCGCGACGACGTCAAGCAGGGCGTCGTCACCTATCGCATCGCCGCCCACGCCGCCGATCTGGCCAAGGGCCATCCCGCCGCGCGCATCTGGGACGATGCGATGAGCAAGGCGCGCTTCGAATTCCGCTGGCGCGACCAGTTCGCGCTCGCCCTCGATCCCGAGACGGCGCAGCTCTATCACGACGAGACGCTGCCGGCCGATGGCGCCAAGGTCGCCCATTTCTGTTCGATGTGCGGGCCGAAATTCTGCTCGATGAAGATCAGCCAGGAAGTCCGCGACGCCGCGCGCGGCCAGAACGACTCGCTATCGACCGCCGAAATCCGCGCCGCCATGGCAAAGAAGGCCGAGGAGTTCAAGGATCACGGCGGCGAAATCTACCTGCCGAAAGACGCGGCGGAGTAGGGCGCCGCCTACGGCGCCAAGTCCATATAGTGCAGCGTCGAGCCGATGCTTTCACGCACCAGAGCCACCATCTTTGTCTTGATGGCGGCCTCCTTTGCCGGGGTCATGCTGCTCATGCGGCCGGGCCACAGGTCCTTGTCGACCTCGACGATCGGCACGCGCGGCAGAAGTCCGGTCTTGGGCAGATGGGCGCCTTCGGTCTCCAGCGTCTTGAATGTGTGCGCGTCGATCACGCGGATCGTGTAGATCGCATACATCGTCACGGTGTTCGAAGTGAACATGCCGCCGCTCTCAAGGGCGAGGCCGAGGCCAGACTGGTTCGGCCCGGCATGGCCGACCGCATCGGCGATCTGCATCTTGGTGACGACGAAATAAGCGTCCACGCCCGGATTGGTCAGCGCGCGAAGCTGCTTGTCGACCGGCGTCTGCCGGTTCGGAATCGGCGACCAGGGAATGTGCGTGAAGGCGGCGCGGTCATAGGCGACTTTTTTGACCGTGAAGCGGCCCCGGATCGCATCCGCGATCTCATTCGTCACGGAATCATCGATGCCCCAGTTCCTGCTGTCGATGCGCTGCGGGTCGATGGCGTTGAAGAAGCCGCCACCTTCATCGGCATCGGCAAGGGTCACCGTGTCGCCGATGGCCGAGATGATGGCGACGGATTTGACGCCGGCCAGATCGTCTCCCGCTTGCGCGCTGCTTGCCAGCGCGACCGCCAGGAAAAGACCACCCGCCAGTGTAGAATATAATCTCATGTGAATACCCCCCGGAATGCACAGGGCGAAAAAGTCTCACAAGGGGGTGCGAAGGGCAAGCGGCGGCCGGGGCCTCAGCGCAATGTTCGCCTTCCCGATATGGCGTTGTAGAGCGCGATCACGATCACCGCGCCGATCACGGCGACCAGCATGGAGGTGAGGTCAAACTCCCAGAAAACATGCGTGCCCAGCGCCGAGAACAGCGCCCCGCCGACCACCGCGCCCACAATGCCGAGCGCCGTGTTCACCAGGCAGCCTTCGCCTTGCCTGTTGACGATCTTCGAGGCGATCCACCCCGTGATCAGCCCGAATATGATCCAACCCAGTATCGACATCATCTCATCCCTTCGTCATGGCCGGGCTTGCCCCGGCCACCCATCTCGCGAGCGTCTGCGAGCGATAAAGTCGTTGGCGCGTTGACACGCGCCCAATGGGTGGTTGGCTCGGCGGCCGACCATGACAGATATGGGATGGAAGAGTCTGGACGACAAGGGGGCTGACCGCATCACCGCTCCCGCCGCCCGGTCAGGTCCTCCAGCATCTCCATCTGGATCTGCTGGATTTCGAGCAGCCGTACCCATTGGTTATGCAGCAGCTGGTCCATCTTCTCGCTCAGCACGCGGATTTCGATCTCGGCCTTGAGGTTGACCTTGTAGTCGTTTTCGGCCCGCAACCGGTCGCGGTCTTCCTGCCGGTTCTGGCTCATCATGATGATCGGCGCCTGGATCGCCGCCAGCATGGAGAGGATCAGGTTGAACAGGATGAAGGGGTAGGGGTCCCACGCGTGCCACAGGAAATAGACGCTGTTGGCGACGATCCACACGCCCATCACGCAGAAGAACAGGATGATGAATTTCCAGCTGCCGCCGAAGGACGCCACATGATCGGAGACGCGTTCGCCAACCGTAAGCTGCTTGTCGAATTGCTCGTTCAGGTCGTCGGCGACCAGTTCATTGTCGTGGATGCTCTGAACGACATCCTTCTCCAGCGCGCTCAGCTCGCCGCGCTCCTTCTCCATCTCGCGGCGCACGAAATCGGTCCGGTAGCGGTTGAGGCAGGAGACGCAGATGCGGCTGTCCGGTCCCCAGGCCGGCACCGCGTCGTGGATCATGTCGGAAATGGCCGGCCGCACCACGCTGGCCGGCAGCATCTGCCGCGCCGGTTTGCTCTTGCCGCAGATGGCGCAGATCTCAGTCGGATGCGCATGATGTTCGGTCATAGCCTCTCCACGGACCTGCGCCTCGTTGGCGTGCCGGTCATTCCATCGTCACCACAACTTTGCCGGTGGCCTTGCGGTCGGCCAGCATGCGAATGGCCTCGCCGCCGCGCGCCAGCGGGAAAGTGGCGCAGACATGTGGTTTCAGCTTGCCTTCCTTCACCCAGCGCGAAATCTCGGCCAGGTGTTCCTGATTGCGCTTCGGGTTGCGCGCCGTGAACGCGCCCCAGAACACGCCCTGGATATCGCAGCTCTTGAGCAGTGTGAGGTTCAGCGGGATCTTCGGAATCTCGCCGGCCGCAAAGCCGATCACGAGATAGCGTCCCTCCCAGGCCATGGCGCGCACGGCCGGCTCGGCATAATCGCCGCCAACGGGATCATAGAGCACATCCGCGCCCTTGCCGCCGGTCAGTGTCTTGATGGTCTCCGACAGCTCTTTCTGCTGTTCGCGGCTCAAGGGTCCGCTTGGATAGACGAAGCCGTCATCCGCGCCATGCGCTTTCGCAAGGTCAACTTTTTCCTGAGACGAGGCCCCCGCGATCACGCGCGCGCCCATCGCCTTGCCCAGTTCGACCGCCGCCAGTCCCACGCCGCCGGCCGCGCCCAGCACGACGAGGTTCTCGCCCGGCTGGATTTTGGCGCGGTCCTTCAGCGCGTAATGCGAGGTGCCATAGGTCAGCACCAGCGCCGAGCCGGTGGGGAAATCCATGTCACCCGGCATGGGAATGCATTTGGCGGCGTCGGCCAGAACCTGCTCGGACATGCCGCCCCAGCCGGTCGAGGCGATGACCCGGTCGCCGACCTTGGGCCGCTCTACGCCGTCGCCGACGGCCTTGACCACGCCGGCCACCTCGGCGCCGGGCGAGAAGGGCAAAGGCGGCTTGAACTGGTACTTGTTCTCGATGATCAGCACGTCGGGGAAATTCACCCCGCAGGCCTTCACCGCCACCACCACCTGGCCGGGGCCGGGCACAAGGTCGGGCACCTCCTCCAGCACCAGATTCTCGGGCGGACCGAATTCCTTACATAACAAGGCCTTCATGGATTTTTCTCCCTGACGGATAGGTTGTCGCCGCAGACCTTAGGCAAGCTTGCCCGCGCCGCCAAGCGGGCCACAAAGCAGAGCGAGATGACCGGCAAATGGCGGCAAATCAATGAACCTTCCGCCGTTCCGTCGGGTTATCATGAAGAGAGGGGGGCGATTTGCTGAAGGAAATTGGAACCATGAAGGCATCCATCGTCCTGACCGCTGGTATCGCGGTGCTGCTCGCAACCCCGGCGCTGGCGCAGAACGGCGATCAGTGGAAATCGAACCACACCGAACGTCAGGCCTGCCTGCAGGTCGGCCGCATCTGGAGCTGGCGCGCGCCCGACAACCGCACGCTCATCATCGAGAGCGACACCCACAAGAAGTACAAGATCGATCTGATGGGCTATTGCCCGGGACTGACCTTCAAGGAGACGATCGGTCTGCGCTCTCCCGGCGGCAGTTACCTGTCCTGCGTCTCGCCGGGCGACACGGTGTTCTTCCACGATGTCGGCATGTCGATGCGCTGCGTGATCAACAAGATCACGCCATACACGGCCGAAATGGAAAAGGCCGACAAGGCGGCCAAGGACGCCAAGGAAAAGAAGTAGGATTCAGTCCAGTCTTTGCAGCGCCAGTTCGGCGAGCGCCACCGCCGCGCGCTGTTCGCCCACCACCGCGTCGCGCGTATTGGTGATCGGCGCGCGCGCCAGCGCTGTTGCCGCCGCGTCGCCGTGCAGCAGGCCGAGCTTTTCCAGGATCGTCGCGATCGCCGTTTCGGACGCGCGCGTGGCGCCGTCATCAATCTTGAGCGCGATGCCGAGACCGGCTTCGGGAATGATACCGGCGAACACGCCCTCGGCCCCGGTCTTCACGGTGACGCGTCCGCGCCCCGCGCGCATCAACACGGCGCAGGCCCGCCCCGTCCCCGAAACGAGTTCGGGATGCGCCGCCATCGCATGAACGATGCGCTTGGCCGCTGCCGCACGGGCGGGGACAGGCTGCTCGGATCGGCCAGCTTTGCCAGCGCCCGCGCGAAGCCCGAAAGGGGCAGCGCGAAATTGGGCGCCGCGCAGCCGTCCACGCCCCAGGGCATGTCGATGTCGACGCCGGCCAGCTCGGCCGTGGCCCGCGCCACCGCGATCTGCACGGGATGGTCGTGCCGCTCATAGCCCTTGGTCGGTGCGCCCAGATGCTTGGCCAGCGTCAGGAAGCCGGCATGTTTTCCGGAGCAATTGTTGTGGATGCGCGTGGGGGCTTCGTGCTTGCAGAGCATCTCTTCCCAGACCGGCGCATAGCGCACCGGATGCGGTCCGCAGGCGAGATCGGCCTCGCCAAGGCCCAGCCGCTTGCCAGCCAGGCCGCGACCCGTGTCGTATGCATCGGTTCGCCGGAATGGGAGGCGCAGGCCAGCGCGATCTCTTCTTCGGACAGGCCGAAGGCATCGGCGGCCCCGCTTTCGACCAGCGGCAGGGCCTGGATCGGCTTCAGCGATGAGCGCGGATAGGCGGGCGTCTCGATGTCACCCAGCGCGAGGATCAGCGCGCCGCTGGCATCGGCGATGGCCACGGCGCCGCGATGGACGCTTTCGACCAGATCGCCACGGGTGATTTCGACAAGGACAGGGTTGGCCATGATGGCTCCGACGGGCTAAACCGGCTGTCACATAACGCCGGAATTGCGGGGTGGCGAGAGGCATGCGCGGATATTTTGGGGTCGGGGTGGATGGCGTGTCCAAAGCCATGAATCTGGGCAATCTCCAGCGGATCGCCCATGCCTTCGGCGCAAGTTTCTTCTTCACCATCAATGCCCAGATCCGTACGAAGACGCGGGATGTCGAAAATGCCGACACCTCCCACGCCGCCGGCCACATGCCCAGCTACCGCTACAAGGATGCCTCCGAGCTGCGCCTGCCGCAGGGTTGCCGCCTCGTCGGCGTCGAGATCACCGAGGACGCCATCGAGCTGCCGCGCTTCCGCCACCCCTCCCGTGCCGCCTATATCTTCGGCGCCGAGCGCATGTCGATCAGCCCGCCCGTGCTCGAGCTTTGCGAATTTGTCGTGAAGATTCCGATGCGCTTTTCCATCAATGTCGGCATGGCGGGGGCCATCATCCTCTATGACCGGATGCTCAGCATGGGCGGCTATCCGGACCGTCCGGTCCGGCCGGGCGGGGCCATCGACACCGTGCCGCCGCACCATCATTGGGGCGCGCCGCTCGCGCGCATAGCGCGGGGCCGCTAAGCGTTCGCGAGGGTTCCCCCCGGCGGGCCGATCTGTATAGTGACGCCCCGCTTCACAACCCCACCTCCGGCGATCCATGGAACCAGCACTTTCCATTTCCCATCTGCGCAAGGTTTATCGCGGCGGCACCGTCGCGGTGGAAGATCTCTCGATGGAGGTCGCGCCCGGCGAGTTCTTCGGCTTTCTCGGGCCGAACGGCGCCGGCAAGTCGACCACCATCCACTGCATCACCGGCATCGCGACACCGACCTCCGGCACCATCAAGGTGTTCGGCATCGACGCGGTGAAGGATTATCGCGAGGCGCGCCGCCAGATCGGCCTCAGCCCGCAGGAATTCAACGTCGACACCTTCGCGACCGTCACGCAGATCCTCGATTTCGTCGGCGGCTATTTCGGCCTCAACGCCAAGCAGCGCAAGGCGACGGATGGATCTGCTGATCGAGAAGTTCGATCTGGTCCCGCATCGCAAGAAGCAGTTCCGCGCGCTGTCGGGCGGTTTGAAGCGCCGCGTGGTCCTGGCCCGGGCGCTGATGCACGATCCCAAGCTGCTGGTCCTCGACGAGCCCACAGCCGGGGTCGATGTCGAACTGCGCCTGGATTTGTGGCGCTACCTTCAGGAACTCAATGCCGAGGGCAAGACGATCCTGCTCACCTCGCATTATCTCGAAGAGATCGAGCGGCTGTGCCGCACCATCGCCATCGTCAATCACGGCCGCATCATCCGCAACGGTACCAAGGCCGAACTCGTCGGCGATTTCGGCGGCGTGGAAGAGGCCTATCTGCGGGCGACCGGAGCTTCGCCCGAGCACATCGCGGCGGCGGGAGCATGAGCGCCATGGGTATCAACTGGATCGGTCTTGGCACCATCATCCGCCGCGAAATGTTGCGCCTGGCGCGTGTGCCCATTCAGGCCTTCGTGGCGCCGTGGATTTCGGCGCTGCTGTTCATCTTCATTTTCGGCTATGTCGTCGGCGGGCGCATTTCGCTGATTGCGGGGCACCGCTATCTCGAATTCGTGCTGCCCGGCATCGTCATGCTGAACGTGGTCAATGCCGCCTTCCTGCAATCCTCCTCACAGGTCTATTTCGCGCGCTTCATGCGCTATGTGGAGGAAACGCTGGTCTCGCCGCTCTCCTATGCCGAGATGATCATCGGCGTGATCGCGGTCGTTATCATCCGTTCGCTGGTTACGGCTGTCGGCATTCTCGTCATTGCGGTGCTGTTCGGTGCTGCCGGCATTCACGGCATCTTCGAATTCACCTTCTGGATTCTGCTGGTCGCGATCGTCTTCGGCCTGATGGGGCAGATTGTCGGGCTGTGGGCCAACAGTTTCGAGCAGCTCACCATCCTCAACATTTTCTTCATCACGCCGCTCAGCTTTGTCGGCGGCGTGTTCAATACCGTCTCGATGCTGCCGCACTGGCTGCGCTGGATGGCCTGGGCCAATCCGTTCTTCTATTTCATCAACGGATTGCGCCACTCCATGATCGGCTTCACCGAAGCACCGGAGGGTCTCGGCGCCGCGGTCACGGTCACGCTGGCTTGCGTGCTCGGCCTCGTGGTGTGGCGGCTTTACGCGGTCGGCTACGGTCTCAGGGAATAATAACGCGCGAGGAAACGTCCCCATGCAGATGCGAAACGCCAGTGTGGCTGTGATCGGGGCAGGGGATTTCATTGGCGCCGCCATCGCCAAACGTTTCGCGGCGGGCGGCTATCACGTCTTCGCCGGCCGCCGCACGGCCGACAAACTCGCGCCCCTCAAGGCCGAGATCGAGGCCGAAGGCGGCACCTGCACCGTCCGCGGTCTCGACGCGCGCAAGGAAGACGATGTCGCGGCCTTCCTCGCCGAAGCCAATGCCGTCGCCCCGCTTGAAGTCTGCATCTTCAATGTCGGCGCCAATGTGAATTTCCCGCTGCTCGAAACCACAGAACGCGTCTTCCGCAAGGTCTGGGAGATGGGCTGTTATGCAGGCTTTCTCGCCGGCCGCGAGGCCGCGCGCCACATGCTGGCCCATGGCAAGGGTTCGATCTTCTTCACCGGCGCCACGGCATCCATGCGCGGCGGCAAGGGCTATGCCGCCTTCGCCAGCGCCAAATTCGGCTTGCGCGCGGTGGCGCAATCCATGGCGCGCGAACTCGGCCCGCAGAATATCCATGTCGCGCATCTCGTCATCGATTCCGGTGTCGATACGGCCTTCGTGCGCGAGCGTATCAAGGCGCACGGCGGCGAGGCGGCGCTCGACAATCTCAAGCCCGATCAATTGATGGAACCAGCCTCGATCGCCGAGGCCTATTGGATGGTGCACAACCAGACGCGCGATGGCTGGACCTTCGAACTCGACATCCGCCCCTATGGAGAGACCTGGTGATGACGCCTGAATTCCTGTTCGATTTCGGCAGCCCGAATGCCTATCTCGCCCACAAGGTAATCCCCGCCATCGAAGCGCGCACGGGCGCCAGATTCGCTTATGTGCCGGTTCTTCTCGGCGGCGTGTTCAAGCTCACCGGCAATCAGCCGCCCATGGTTGCGTTCGGCGGCATCAAGAACAAGATGGAATATGAGCAGCGCGAAATGCGCCGCTTCATCGCCCGCCACGGCCTTACACAATTCCAGTTCAACCCGCACTTCCCCGTCAACACGGTCGCGATCATGCGCGGCGCTGTCGCGGCGGACGCGTCGGGGCTGCTCGGACCCTATGTCGATGCGGTGTTCCATCATATGTGGGAAGCGCCAAAGAAGATGGACGACCCCGCCATCATCGCCGCGGCACTGACCGAATCAGGTCTTGATGCCGAAAGCCTGATGGCCCGCGCGCAGACGCAAGCCGTCAAGGATCAGTTGCGTGACAATACCGAGCGCGCCGTCGCCCGTGGGGTCTTCGGCAGCCCTTCCTTCTTCGTCGGCGACGAACTTTACTTCGGCAAGGACCGGCTCGGCGATGTCGAAGCCGAGATCGTCCGCATGACAACCGCGTAATCGAGCGGCTCACGAATTTTTGCATACCTTCCATGGACAGCGGCAGGAGTGGACCTCTATGCTCGCCCTATTCGCGACCACATTCAGGCCTGAATTTGCCGGCAGAGTCCGGCCATGGCGCCTCACAACTGAAACGCATGGTTCCCGAGGGTTGAGAAGAGATGATTCGCACCGTTTCCCGTTTCGCCCGAGCCGTCTGCATGGCTTTTCTTGTCGCCGGTGTTGCCGGGCTTGTGCCCGCCGCCGCCGCCGATAACCCCACGCTGCTCGGTGCCTTCAAGGACTGGTCGGCCTATACTGTTGGCTCCGGCGCGTCCAAGACCTGTTATGCCCTTGCCCAGCCCAAATCCACGTCGCCCAAGAATGTCACCCGCGATCCGGTCTTCTTCCTCATCAGCGACTGGCCGGCCCGCAAGGCCAAGGGCGAGCCCGAGGTTGTGCCGGGCTATCCTTATAAGGATGGCAGCAAGGTCACGGCCCAGGTCGGCTCCGACAAGTTCACCTTCTTCACCAAGAATGAGGACAAGACCGGCAATGCCTGGGTCGAGGCCCAGGCCGACGAGGCCCGGCTGGTCGATGCCATGCGCCGCGGTGCGCAGATGATCGTGACCGGCACCTCCGACCGTGGAACCCTGACCAAGGATACCTATTCCCTGTCCGGCATCTCGGCCGCCCTCGACAAGATCCACAAAGCCTGCGGGTTGTGAGCCTGTCCGTCATGGCCGGGCTCGACCCGGCCATCCGTCGTAGCGACAGCGTCAGGACGGCGAGCGTCCGCGAGCCATAGGGCCTGTTGCGCCCGCAGACGCGGGCGCTGATGGATGGCCGCCTCAGGGGCGGCCATGACGGCGCGCCGCCGCATGCATTCCGTCCCCAAATCCCCTATATACCCCCCATGGACAGCAAGACTTCCCTCATCGGCCTCGATTTCGAGGCCTTGAAATCGGCCCTTGTGGAGGCCGGCGTGGAGCCGAAGGCCGCGCGCATGCGCGCGCGCCAGCTCTGGAACTGGATCTATGTCCACGGCGCGCGCGATTTCGAGTCCATGACGAACATCGCCGCCAGTTTCCGCGCCGAGCTGGCCGGCCGCTTCACGCTTGAGCGGCCCGAGATCGTCAGCGAACAAATCTCGACCGATGGCACCCGCAAATGGCTGCTGAAATCCGGCGGCCAGGAATTCGAGACGGTCTATATCCCCGAAGCCGATCGCGGCACGCTGTGCGTCTCGTCTCAAGTCGGCTGCACGCTCAATTGCCGCTTCTGCCACACCGGCACCCAGAAGCTGGTGCGCAATCTGACGCCGGCCGAAATCCTCGGCCAGCTCATGGTCGCGCGCGACCAGCTCGACGATTGGCCCAGCACGGCCGAGGGCCGCAGCGTCACCAATATCGTCATGATGGGCATGGGCGAGCCGCTCTACAATTTCGACAATGTGAAGGCGGCCATCGCCATCGTCACCGATGGCGATGGCCTCGCGCTGTCGAAGCGCCGCGTCACGCTCTCGACCGCCGGTGTCGTGCCGATGATCGCGCGCGCGGGCGAGGAGATCGGCTGTTCGCTCGCCATCTCGCTGCATGCCGTGCGCGACGAAATTCGCGATGTCATCGTGCCGATCAACAAGAAGTACAAGCTGGCCGAACTCATTCAGGCCTGCCGCGATTATCCCGGCGCCTCCAATGCGCGCCGCATCACCTTCGAATATGTGATGCTCAAGGATGTGAACGACAGCCTGGCCGACGCGCGCGAACTGGTGCGTCTCATCAAGGGCATTCCGGCCAAGATCAATCTGATCCCGTTCAATCCCTGGCCGGGCGCGCCGTATGAATGTTCCGACTGGGCGCAGATCGAGAAATTCGCCGAGATCGTGAACCGAGCAGGCTACGCCTCGCCGGTGCGCACCCCGCGCGGCCGCGACATCATGGCCGCCTGCGGCCAGCTCAAGAGCGAAAGCATCAAGCTGAAAGCGAAAGAGCGGCTGGCCCAGGAAGACGCGCTCTCCGAGATGCGCTCCGCTGACCTCGCGCGGATGCCTTCATAAGCGGTTCGGTGCGCTCAGCGCCGGGCCCAGGCCAGCGCGGCGTCCAGCCGGTCATTGCCCCAGAAGAGTTCGCCATCCACAACGAAACTTGGCGCGCCGAATATCCCCTTGGCCATCGCCTCGTCGGTCTGGGTCTTGAGCCGCGCCTTGATCTCGGGGGCATTGGCGGCAGCGATCACAGCCTCCGCCTCTTGCCCGAGACCGGCGAGAATATTGCGCAGAATATCTTCGTCGCTGATGTCTTTCTGTTCCGCGAAGTTTGCGGTGTAGACGGCGCGCGTGAAAGGGGCGATGGCGCCCGACGCTTCGAGCGCTAGTGCAATGCGCGCGGCCTTCAATCCGTTTTGCGGGAAGGCATGCGGCGGCAGCGCAAGCGGAAGCTGTTCCGCCTCGCAGATGCGCGCCAAGTCGCGCCACATATAGCGCCCCTTCACCGGATAGATGTTGAAGGGCGAATCTCGCCAGCCCTGTGCCGCGAAGATCGGCCCCAGCAGGAACGGCCGCCAGCTAAGCGCCACGCCCGCCTCGGCCGCCAACCGTTCGGCGCGCATCGCGGCCGGATAGGAATAGGTGCTGGCGAATTCGTACCAGAATTCGACGGTTGCCATGTTCAGCCTTTCGCGCTGCAACTCGCGCCGCCCAGCACGCAGAACGTTGCGCAATGGGGATGGTTGAGCGCCACCGGCCGGTTCGCCTCTTCCAGCGTGCGCCCCAGTTCGAAGCGGTCGTCATAGGCGAGCAGCGTGCAGGACAGCACCACCGGGTGGTCGGCGCCCTTGCGCTTCACCACCATGCGGCTCGATGAACACATCACATCCTCTGGCGACTTGCCGAGAATGTCCCAGCAGCCGGTCGTGATCTCGGCGACGTCGGCAGCCGCATCCATTTCCGGGAAGAGCACAAGCTGCGCCGGATCGTTCGAATCGATGGCCCAGCCGTGGTCGGCGATCAGCCGGCCGAAGCCCGCGCGCAACGTCCGCCTCGCTCTCTTCGGTGAAGTGCCTCCCGGCGATGGCAAGGCGAATGCCGCGCGCCGCCAGCCAGTCCATCCCGTCCACCGTCCTCGCGAAGCTTCCGGCCCCGCGCTCGCCGTCATGGATGGCTTCGGAGTAATGGTCGAGGCTCACCCGCAGTGTCAGCGACTCACGATAAGTGCCTGCCAGTGCGGCCAGATCTGCTTCGAATTGGCGCATCGGCTGCATGGCGTTGGTCAGCACCAGCACCTCGAAACCGCGTGAGAGCGCCGCTTCCAGCATGGGCAGGATGTCGCGGTTCATGAAGGGCTCGCCGCCAGTGAAGGCGATTTCGCGCGTGCCCCAGCCCAGCGCCGCGATCTCGTCCAGATAGGCCTCAACCTCGGCCAGGCTCAGATAGGCGAGGCGGTCATTCTTCGGCCCGCTCTCGATATAGCAATGGTCGCAGGCGATGTTGCACAGGCTGCCGGTGTTGAACCAAAGTGTCTCGAGGCGGTGAAGCGCGACGGAAGCGCGCGCCTCGCCCTTGGCGGTCACGGCCGGATCGCGGAATTTCGCCGGGTCGAGGCGCAGATTTATGGCCATTCCTTCGCTGGGGCGCTTGTTCCGGGCCGCGCCTACCCTATATTCGCGCCCGGAATTGGGAGAGTTACCGTGTCGGACAAGCGCGTCAAGAAAGTGGTTCTGGCCTATTCGGGCGGGCTGGACACCTCCGTGATCCTCAAATGGCTGCAGACCGCCTATGGCGCCGAGGTCGTGACCTTCACCGCCGATCTGGGGCAGGGCGAGGAGCTGGAGCCCGCGCGCAAGAAGGCCGAGCTGCTCGGCATCAAGCCGGAAAACATCTTCATCGAGGATCTGCGCGAGGAATTCGTCCGCGATTACGTCTTCCCGATGTTCCGCGCCAATGCGCGTCTATGAGGGCGTCTATCTGCTCGGCACCTCCATCGCCCGGCCGCTGATCGCCAAGAAGCAGATCGAGATCGCCGAGAAGGTCGGCGCCGACGCCGTCTGTCACGGCGCCACCGGCAAGGGCAACGATCAGGTCCGTTTCGAGCTCGGCTATTACGCCTTGAAGCCCGACATCAAGATCATCGCGCCCTGGCGCGAATGGGATCTGACCAGCCGCACCAAGCTGATCGAGTTCGCCGAACAGCATCAGATTCCGATCCCCAGCGACAAGCGCGGCGAGGCGCCGTTCTCGGTCGACGCCAACATTCTGCACTCTTCTTCCGAAGGCAAGGTGCTGGAAGACCCGGCGTTGGAAGCCGAGGAGATGGTCTATCAGCGCACCATCTCGCCCGAGGATGCGCCCGACAAGCCGACCGTGATCGAAATCGGTTTCGAGAACGGCGATGCCGTCTCCATCGACGGCGCCAAGCTGTCGCCCGCCACGCTGCTCGCCAGGCTGAACGAACTGGGCAAGGCCAATGGCATCGGCCGCATCGATCTGGTGGAGAACCGTTTCGTCGGCATGAAGTCGCGCGGCGTCTATGAGACGCCCGGCGGCACGATCCTGCTCGCGGCCCATCGCGCGATGGAGAGCATCACGCTCGATCGCGGCGCCGGCCATCTGAAGGACGAGCTGATGCCGCGCTATGCCGAGCTGATCTATAACGGCTTCTGGTTCGCGCCCGAGCGCGAGATGCTGCAGGCCGCCATCGACAAGAGCCAGGAGTTCGTCACCGGCACGGTGCGGCTCAAGCTCTACAAGGGCAATGTCATCGTCATCGGCCGGTCATCGCCGTGCTCGCTCTATTCCGAAAGCCTCGTCACCTTCGAGGACGATCAGGGCGCCTATGACCAGAAGGATGCGCAGGGCTTCATCAAGCTCAATGCGCTGCGCCTCCGCACCCTCGCCATGCGCAAGCGCAAGATGGAAGGCAAATGATGTCGCAAGCCAACGCAGCCCAGGTCGAATATTGGAACGGCCAGGTCGGCGACCGGTGGGCTACCTTTCAGGCGCGTCTCGACGCATCCATGGTGGACATCGCCGCCGCCGCCTATGCCTTCGCCGCGGCGAAGCCGGGCGAGCACGTTCTCGATGTCGGTTGCGGCTGCGGAACCACGACGCTCGCACTTGCCGAAGGCCGTCGGGCCATCGGGCGCGGTCACGGGCGTCGACATTTCCCATCCGATGCTGGAGGTCGCCCGCCGCCGCGCGCAGGAGGCCGGCGCGACCATCGACTTCCGTGAAGCCGATGCCAGCGAAACCGCTTTCGCGCCGCAGTTCGATCTGCTGTTCTCGCGCTTCGGCGTGATGTTCTTCGCCGATCCGGTCGCGGCCTTCGCCAATCTGCGCAAGGCGCTGAAATCGGGTGGGCGTCTGCGCTTCGTCTGCTGGCGCGCGGCGGCCGAGAACCTGTGGGCGACGGCCCCCTTCGCGGCGGCGATGGATCTGTTGCCGCCGCAGGAGCCGGGCGATCCGCATGCGCCGGGCCCGTTCGCCTTTGCCGATGGCGAGCGATTGAAAGCGATCCTCGCCCAGGCCGGCTTCTCCAATCCCCGCCTCGAAAAGCTCGAAACCCATATGCATATGGGCGCGGATGTGGACGAGGCCGTCGATCAGGCCTTCAAGATCGGCCCGCTCGCCCGCGCGCTGGCCCAGGCCGACGATGCCGTGAAGGATCAGGTGCGCGCGCGCATCCGCGATGCACTGGCCAAATTCCAGACCCCGCGCGGCGTCGCCGCACCGGCGGCGTGTTGGCTGGTGGCGGCGTCTATATAGCCGTCATGTCGCCCTTGAGGCGGCCACCCGTCCTGCCGACAGCGCAGGGACGGCGCGCGTCGGCGCGCCATGGACTCTCTATCGCTCGCGCGATGGGTGGGCCGGGGTCGATAGCGGCAGCGTCTTCGACGCCAGCCCATGACGCTGCGATCTACACATCCAGCGCCGCGTTCAGCGCATTGTCCTGGATGAATTCGCGGCGCGGCTCGACGATTTCGCCCATCAGCTTGGCGAACAGATCCTCGGCCTCGTCGGCATGCTCGATCTTGACGCGCAGAAGCGTGCGCGCGTTATCGTCCAGCGTCGTTTCCCACAGCTGCTCCGGGTTCATCTCGCCCAGGCCCTTGTAGCGCTGCATCGAAATGCCCTTGCGGCCCCAGGCGAAGATCATCTCCAGAAGCTGCGACGGCGAACGCACCTCCACCGTCTCGTCCTTGCGGCGCAACGTGCCGAACTTCAGATAGGTGGATTTGAGGTCGTCCTTCATGCGGTCGAGACGGCGCGCATCGGTGCTGGCGATGAGCTGGCCGTCGATGGCCACGGCCTCGCGCACGCCGCGCACATCGCGCCAGAACTTCAGCCCGCCATCGCTGGTCGGTTCGCCATGCCAGCCGCGTTCCGTCTCGTCCGACAGAAGGTCGAGCCGCCGCGCGATATAGTTCGCCGCTTCGATGGCTTTCTCCGGATCGACCAGAACATCGGGGTTCAGCGCCCCGGCAATGGCGGTCTGTTCCAGCACGAAGCGCGGGTAATGGCGCGGGAAACCTTCCAACGCCGCCTTGGCCGCGCGGGCCTTGCCGACGACCTCGTCGAAATCATTGCCGCTCAGCACTTCGCCCGTATGCAGCGTGAAACTGGCGCCAGTGGAGCCTTCGGCGACCAGGAAGTCCTCAAGCTCGCGCTCGTCCTTGAGATAGCGCTCGGACTTGCCGCGGGCCACCTTGTAGAGCGGCGGCTGGGCGATATAGAGGTGTCCGCGCTCGATCAGCGCATGCATCTGCCGATAGAAGAAGGTCAGCAGCAGCGTGCGGATATGGGCGCCGTCCACGTCGGCGTCGGTCATGATGATGATCTTGTGATAGCGCAGCTTGTCCGGATTGAATTCTTCCGGGCCGATGCCGGTCCCTAGCGCCGTGATCAGCGTGGCGATGGTCTCGCTGCCGAGCATCTTGTCGAAGCGCGCGCGTTCGACATTGAGGATCTTGCCGCGCAGCGGCAGCACGGCCTGGTTGTTGCGGTTGCGCGCCTGCTTGGCGCTGCCGCCGGCGCTGTCGCCCTCGACGATGAAGAGTTCGCATTTGGCCGGATCGCGTTCCTGGCAATCGGCAAGCTTGCCGGGCAGGGAGGCGCTGTCGAGCGCGCCCTTGCGCCGCGTCAGTTCGCGCGCCCTGCGGGCCGCTTCGCGCGCGGCGGCGGCTTCGGCCACCTTGCCGACGATCTGCTTGGCCTCGGCGGGATGTTCCTCGAACCAGCGGCCGAGCTGGTCGCCGGTCACGCTCTCGACCACGGGCCTGACTTCGGAGGAGACGAGCTTGTCCTTCGTCTGCGACGAGAATTTCGGGTCGGGCACCTTGACCGACAGCACGCAGGTCAGCCCCTCGCGGCAATCGTCGCCGGATAGCTGAACCTTTTCCTTTTTCGAGATGCCGCTGTCCTCGGCATATTTCGTCACCACCCGCGTCAGCGCGCCCCGGAAGCCGGCCAGATGCGTGCCGCCGTCGCGCTGCGGGATGTTGTTGGTGAAGCACAGCATGCTCTCGTGATAGCTGTCGTTCCACGAGATTGCGGCTTCCACCGTGATGCCGTCGCGCTCGGCGGCGATCATGATCGGATCGGGGATCAGCCCGGTCTTGGCGCGGTCGAGATAGCGCACAAAGGCTTCGAGCCCGCCTTCGTAATGGAGCTTGGTTTCCTTCTTCTCCACGCCGCGATCGTCGCTCAGGATGATGGTGACGCCGGAATTGAGGAAGGCCAGCTCGCGCAGCCGGTGTTCCAGCGTCGCGAAATCGAATTCGGTCTTGGTGAAGGTCTGCGTGCTCGGCAGGAAGGTGACTTCGGTGCCGCGCTTGTCGCCGGCATCGCCGACGACCTTCAGCGGCGCCTCGACCTCGCCATGGCGGAAGCGGACAAAATGTTCCTTGCCCGCCCGCCAGACGCGCAAATCGAGCCATTCCGACAGCGCGTTGACGACCGACACGCCAACGCCATGAAGCCCGCCCGAAACCTTGTAGGCGTTCTGCTCGAATTTCCCGCCGGCATGCAGCTGGGTCATGATCACTTCGGCGGCCGATATGCCTTCGCCGGAATGGATGTCGGTGGGGATGCCGCGTCCGTTGTCATACACGGTCACGGAGCCGTCGGCATTCAGCCGCACATTCACCGCATCGGCATAGCCGGCCAGCGCTTCGTCGATGGCGTTGTCGACGACCTCATAGACCATGTGATGCAGGCCCGAGCCGTCATCGGTATCGCCGATATACATGCCCGGCCGCTTGCGCACGGCATCCAGGCCCTTCAGGACCTTGATGCTCTCGGCGCCATATTCATATTCGGTAGGCGTAGGTGTCGACATCTCAACTCACCGCTACGGCAGAATGGTCTGAAAGGCACTCATGCGTGCCTCTCCTGCTCCTGCCGAATGAATTCGCCATTGCTGACGAGGAAAATCTGCGCGCGCGGCCCGATCCCGTCGAACAGGGAGAGGTCGGTGCCCGTCATCCAGGCCTGCGCGCCCAAAGCCAGGATTTCTTCGAACAGGCCCGCGCGGCGCGTGGCGTCCAGATGGGCGGCGATCTCGTCCAGCAGCAGGATCGGCGCGGGCGCATCCTTGGCGTGCGACAGCTCCCAGGCCTGCGCCAGGATCATCGAAATCAGCAGCGCCTTCTGTTCGCCGGTCGAACATTCGCGCGCATCGGCGCGCTTGGCGGTGTGGCGCACGGCCAGGTCGCTGCGATGCGGGCCGAACAATGTGCGGCCCGCTTCGGCATCGCGCACGCGCATCCGTTCGAGGCGGGCTTGCAAGGCGGTCACGGCGTTGTCGCCTTCTTCGGCGATCAGCGCGTCGGCCTCGCCGTCGAGCACAAGCTGCGCGCAAGGAAAGCTGCCGGCGTCGCCGCGTGCCGCCAGCGCCGTATTGAGCCGCGCGACGGCGGCCGCGCGGGCGCGCGAGACGGCGACGCCCGCTTCGGTCATTTCGCGTTCCAGCCCTTCCAGCCAGGCCGGATCGCGCGGGCCGTATTTCAGCAGCCGCGCGCGCTCGCGCATCGCCTGTTCGTAGCGTGACGCCGCGCGCGCGTGGCGCGGATCGAAGCCGACGACGAGGCGGTCGAGAAATTTGCGACGCCCGCTCGCGCCTTCGATGAAAAGCCGGTCCATGGCCGGCGTAAGCCAGGCCATCTGCACGATCTCGCCGAGATCGCCCGAGCCTTGTGCTGGGGCACCGTTGAGGCGCACCTGCCGCCGCTCGCCGCCGCCCGGTCCGAGTGTCAGGCCGGTGCCGATCTCATAGCTCTCTTCGCCGCGCGCCACCGTCGCCGCCACGGCCCACAGCGCTTCGCCCGGTGCTGCCGGGCCGCGGCGCGTATGTTCGCCGAGTTTCGCCCCGCGCAGCCCGCGCCCGGGCGAGAGCAGTGAAATCGCATCGAGCAGATTGGTCTTGCCCGCGCCATTCGGTCCGGCCAGCACGACCGGCCGTCCGTCGGTCACGAGTTCGGCGCGGCCATAGGAGCGGAAATGCGTCAGCACCAGCCGCGACACCGCAAGCTGCGGCGCGGTATGCAGCGCTTCACCTTCCGTCGTATGCGACGTCGGCTTCTGCATGTGGTCGGCCGGGCTCGTCAATCGCATCACACCCGCATGGGCATGAGGACGTAGAGCGTGCGCGGATCATCGGTGTCTTCAATGATGGTCGGCGATCCCGCATCGGACAGCAGGAAGCGCACCTCTTTGCCCTCGATCTGGTTGGTAACGTCGAGCAGGTAGCGCGCATTGAAGCCGATTTCGATCGGCGACGCGCTGTAGGTGGCACCGAGATCTTCGGTTGCCGTGCCGGAATCCGGATTGACGACGGTCAGCGTCAGCCGGTCCTGCTCGAGATTGAGCTTCACCGCCCGCGTCTTGTCGGCCGAGATGGTCGAGACGCGATCGACGGCATGGGCGAATTCCTTCGCATCCAGCGCCAGCGCCTTGTCATTGCCGGCCGGGATCACGCGCTGGTAATCGGGGAAGGTGCCGTCGATCAGCTTCGAGGTCAGCTCGACCCCGTCGGTCGAGAACTGGATCTTGGTGTCGGACAGCGACACGTCGATGGCGCCTTCGGCGTCGTCGAGCAGGCGGCGCAGTTCGCCGATGGTCTTGCGCGGCACGATCACGCCGGGCATGTCGCTCGCGCCGTCCGGCATGTCGAGTTCGTAGCGGGCCAGGCGATGGCCGTCCGTTGCCGCCGCACGCATCACCGGCGTCTTGCCGTCCTTGTCGACGTGCAGATAGATGCCGTTGAGGTAGAACCGCGTCTCTTCGGTCGAGATCGCAAAGCGCGTCTTGTCGATAACGCGTTTCAGATCGTCGGCGGCGAGCCGGAAGCGGTGGGGCAGGGCCCCGGCCGACATCTGCGGAAAATCCTCCTTGGGCAGGCAGGCAAGCTCGAAGCGCACCGTGCCGGCCGACACGGCCAGGCGCCCGCCTTCGGAACTCAGAAGCTCGGCCTGCACCTGCGCGCCTTCCGGCAGCTTGCGCACGATGTCGTAGAGCATGTGCGCCGGCGCCGTGGCCGAGCCGTTGCGCAGCACGTCTGCGGGCAGCGATTCCACCATTTCGATATCGAGGTCGGTGGCCGTCAGCTTGAGCTGGCCCTTGGCGGCATCGATCATCACATTGGAGAGGATCGGGATGGTGTTGCGGCGTTCGACGACGCTCTGGACATGGCTCAGGGCCTTCAGAAAGGCTCCGCGTTCGACAGTGATTTTCATGGGCTTGCGCTCGGTCCCCGTCGCGTTTTCGATTGTCGCGCCGGCCGCCGCCGGAAATGCCGTGGCGGGGCCGGAAATCTCTTGATTTGCCTGAGGTCTCATGGGCGAGACTCAAGCAGGCGACTATAGCAATTGCCTGCCGCCGCGCCTAGCTTTTCGCCCCCGAATCGACGGCTTTTCGGGCCGTTTTGTCCATAGCAAAACGGAGCGCCACGGGGTTCCGTGTGCGCTCCGTTTTTGGCCCCCTGGGGGCCCCCACCAAAGCCGGTCCGGGCGGCCTTTTCAGGCCTCGCCGCGGCGGGAAAGCACTTGCTTGAGGAATTCGACCTCCTGCTTGAACAGGGGGTCTTCGTTGCACAGAGCGGCCACGCGCCGGCAGGCATGCAGAACCGTGGTGTGGTCGCGGCCGCCGAAGCGCTTTCCGATCTCCGGCAGCGAGCGCATGGTCAGCTCGCGGGCCAGATACATGGCCACCTGGCGCGGCCGGGCCACCCGGCGGGTACGCTGGGGCGAGTGGAAGTCGCGCATTTCGAGTTTGTAGAACTCGGCGGTCTTGCGCTGGATGTCCTCGATCGAGGTCTTCTGGGTCGTGATGCCGCGCTGGCCGACCGTCTCCTCGACGACGTCGAGCGTGACCGGCTTCTTGGTCAGATCGGCATAGGTCGCCAGCTTGGTGAAGATGCCGATCAGATCGCGCGGGGATGCCTCGTCCATATCGGCGATGCGCTCCAGCACTTCCTGGGGCAGGGCCGCACCCGGCCGCTGGCGGACGAAGTCCTCGGCGCGGGCCTTGAGGATGGACAGCCTTGTGTCGCGATCCGGCTTGCCCAGCCCGATCACCAGCCCGCCCGACAGGCGCGAGCGCACATCGGCGCCGAGGCTTTCGAGCGCCGTCGGCGGACGGTCCGCGGCGATGACGACGCGGCGGCGCTGGTCGGCGAAGGCATTCACGGTGTGCAGGAATTCGGAGATCGTCGCCGAGCTGCGGCAGATGTGCTGCAGATCGTCGATCAGGAGCAGGTCGGCCGCGCGCAGCTCGTCCTTGAAGGCGAGCGTGTCCTTCCGGTGCAGCGCGCCCAGGAACTGGCGCATGAAGTCTTCGGCGCCGAGGAACAGCGGACGGCGGCCGCGCTTCTTGGCTTCCAGTGCCGTGGCGTTCAGCAGATGCGTCTTGCCATAGCCGAAGCCGCCATGGACGTAGAGCAGGCCGATCTCGGAGCTTTCGCCCTCGGCCAGCGACCGCGCCGCGCGATAGGCGAATTCGGTGGCCTGTCCGGGCACGAAGCTCTCAAAGGTCTGCGCCGGATGCAGCAGACGGTTGGCAAGACCGCGGCGCGGCCCCGGTGGGCTGTCGGGCTGCGTGCGCAGATACGGGGCAGGGGCCGCCATGGGCGTTTCCGTCACGGTCGCGCGCTCGGCGCCGGCACCGATCGACGGCGCGGGCGTGCCGGGTGTCAGCACGATCGACAGCGAGGCGGGTTCGCCACCCGCGGACTGCAAAGCCCGCTCGATCCGGGTCACGTAATGGTTGGCCACCCAGTTGCGGGCGAACGGCTTGGGCGCACCGATGCTCACCTCGTCGCGTTCGGCCGAGACCAGCACCAGCGGCCCGATCCATGCGTCGAACACCGCGTCTCCGAGATCCTTGCGCAGCCGATCGCGCGCGCCGGCCCACACCTTCGGCCAATCCGGAGGTGAAACCTTATTTGTGGCCTGTGCCATATTTCTATCCTTACCCAATTCTTCGTCCGGCGCCGTATTCGGCGTCCGGCCGCCCCATGTTCCTGGAGATTCTGATCCGCGCCCTTGTCTGTCAGGTGGTCATCGTCGCTGTGGTGATAGGTCTCCGCTCATCCCGGTTTGCTCCCCGTGGCTGTTGCGCCCGTCCCTCGAAAATTCTGGCCCTCTTTGGAAGTCTGGCCCTCGTCATCCCTGGCGCCAGGGCAGGTTCGATGCTTTCCAGCCATTGCGTTTGCCGCGATGGTGCTGGGCATCGGGATCGCCCTCGAAGCCGCCTGATACGTTGTAGGCTTTGCTGAAGCCCGCCTTGGTCATGGTGATGGCGGCCGCGCGCGAGCGCGCGCCGGAGCGGCACAGGAACAGCACGGTGCTGTCCTTGCCGGCGCCTTCCCCCTCGATCAGTTCCATGACCTGGCCGGCGAAATCCGGATTGACGCCCATGCCGGGATAGCTCTGCCATTCCACGGTGAGCACCCGCCGGGCGAGCCCGCTCAGATCGGGCAGGCCGACAAAGTTCCATTCCGCCATGGTCCGGACATCGACGAGCTGCGCCCGGGGCTCGGCTTCGAGCATCTTCCAGGCATCCGCGCACGCGACATCACCGGCATAGTCAGGATTGGAATTGGCTGCGCCCACCGCCATGGTCCCCACAAAAGACAGTCGTTCGACGGCTCGCGATACCGCGTCCGCAGAAGTACTCATTCGAAGTATTACTAGGTCTTGGATTTCACCGCTCGGTGAGGGGGAATGATTGTTCCTGCCAATACTTGGTTTTTATTATTCTTAGTCCTTGGCATCTCTTGTCCCACCCCGCCTTTAGGATGGCTAACGATAGGCCGAGGACGGCGCGGGAGGCAAGCAAAAAAGACGATCACACCGTTAATAATTGCACGGCGTGCGCCTTTCATGACCCTCCTGTGACAATGCTAAGTATATGTGACGCATACGGAAAATGAAAGTCTGTGGCGAATCAGTCGGTTATCCGAATCACCCGTCCACGAATGCTCCGTGTCCTGTCACAGAGGCTTTATGATCTGTGTGCGGACAAATAAAAAAGGGCCCGAGACTTGCCCGGACCCTTCCAAATGGGATTCTTCCAAGAGTTCGCGAGGCTTGGCTACGCGCCCAGCTTGGAGACCCGTTTATTGAGCCGGGAGACCTTCCGGGCGCCGGTGTTCTTGTGGATAACGCCCTTGGAGACGCCCCGCATGATCTCGGGCTCGGCGGCCTTCAGCGCGGTCTCCGCGGCGGCCTTGTCGCCGGCCTGGATGGCCTCTTCCACGGTCCGCGTGATGGTCCGGATGCGGCTCTTGCGGGCATGGTTGACGGCGGTGCGCTTCTCAGTCTGGCGCATGCGCTTTTTGGCCGAGGCAATATTGGGCATGGGGCGTCCTAAAGTGATCCGTAAGGGGCGGGCATATAGCGGTTCGCTGGCCCAGGGTCAATGCGTCAGCGGTCCTTGAATTGGGGCTTTCGCTTCTCGGAGAAGGCCGCCATGCCTTCCTTCTGGTCCTCGGTCGCGAACATGGCATGGAAAACCCGCCTTTCGAAGCGGATTCCCTCCGATAACGTGGTTTCATAGGCCCGGTTCACGGTCTCCTTGGTCATCATGGCGATGGGAACCGACTGGGCCGCGATCTTCCCGGCCGCCTCCAGCGCCTCGTGGATCAGATCCCCGGCCGGCACCACCCGGCTGACGAGGCCGGCCCGCTCGGCCTCGGCCGCGTCCATGTTGCGCCCGGTCAGGCACATCTCCATGGCCTTGGATTTGCCGACGAAGCGGGTCAGCCGCTGGGTGCCGCCGATCCCGGGCATAACGCCCAGCGTGATCTCGGGCTGGCCGAACTTGGCGGTGTCCGCGGCAATGATGAAATCGCACAGCATGGCCAGCTCGCAGCCGCCGCCCAGCGCGTAGCCAGCCACGGCGGCGATGATGGGCTTGCGGATCGCGGCGATGCGGTCGGCGGCCGCCGCGAAGAAATTGGCCTTGAACATGTCCATATAGGAGCGGGGCGCCATCTCCTTGATGTCGGCCCCGGCCGCGAAGGCCCGCTCCGAGCCCGTCAGCACGATGGCGCGGACGGTGTCATCGCTGTCCCAGGCTTCCAGGCAGGTCACCAGCTCGTCCAGCAGCTCGGAATTGAGCGCGTTGAGCGCCTTGGGCCGGTTCAGCGTGATCAGCCCGACGCCGTTGTCGACCTTCGCGATGATGTTGTTGAAGTCCATGTCTCAAACTCCGTTGGCTGGCCCATCCGTGGCGCGGGTCGGGCCGAAAGGCAAGTCTAGTCGTCGATCCGCTTCGATCGGCCCTCTTTGATGCGCGCGCGCACCTTCTTGCCTTCGAGGCGGCGTTCCTTGCTTGCCCGCGTCGGTTTGGTCGGGCGGCGCGGCTTGGGCAGATCGGCCGCGCGGCGGATCAATGCGAGCAGCCGTTCGCGCACATCCTCGCGATTGCGCTCCTGTGAGCGGAAGCGGTCGCCCTGAAGCACCAGGATGCCATCCTTGGTCAGGCGCTGGCCGGCGAAGTGCAGCAGCCGCTTCCGAACCGGCTCGGGCAGAGACGGACAACGCAGCGCGTCGAAGCGCAGCTCCACGGCCGTCGCGACCTTGTTGACGTTCTGCCCGCCGGGACCGGAGGCGCGCACGAAGGTTTCGACGAGTTCGTCCTCGTCGATGGCAATCGTGGATGTGATGCGAATCCGGCTCATGACCCGACTATCTCGCGATGCCGGGCCAGGAGCCAGATGCTGGGGCGCGGTCTTTGTTTACTGGGCAGGCCGCGGCGTCGATGCGATGCTCGTCGGCAGGATCGGATAGGTGATCTTCGGCTGATCCCCGGTGAGGCTCTGCAGGAAGGCCGTGATCTTGTCGATCTCCGCATCGCTGAGCTTGGCGCCGAGCTGGCTCGTGCCCATCACCGCCACGGCCTGGCGCAGGTCCCAGGATTTCCCGGTGTGGAAATAGGGCCGCGTCAGCGCGATATTGCGCAGGGTCGGAACCTTGTAGACATAGGTGTCGCTGGGCGTCTTGGTCACGGCGAAGCGGCCCTTGTCGCCCGGCGGCAGAAGATCGGCGCCCGGCTTCTCGACCACGCCGAACGGCGCATACATGCCGCCGCCGATATTGATGCCGTTGTGGCAGGCCGAGCAGCCCTTATCCATGAACAGGGCCAACCCTTCCTTCTGCACCGGCGTCAGCGCATTGGCGCTGCCCTTCAGGAATTTGTCGAAGGGCGCATTGGGTGTGATCAGCGTCGCTTCGAACACGGCGATGGCTTTCTGCGCATTGGCCAGTGTCACGGGCGCCTTGTCGCCGGGAAAGGCTTTCGCAAACGCTGTGTCGTAACCGGGAATGGCCTTCAGCTGTTCGGCCACATGCGCCTTGGGCGATGCCATCTCGATCGGATTGACCATCGGGCCGCCGGCCTGTTCCTCGAGGTCCTTCGCGCGGCCGTCCCAGAACTGCGCCGTGTTGAACACGGCATTGAACGTCGTTGGCGAATTGCGGCCGCCATGCTGCCAGTGATGGCCGATGGAGGTGGATTGCTCGTCTGCGCCGCCGCGGCCGACATCGTGGCACGAGTTGCAGCTGATCGCGTGGCTCGCCGAAAGCCTGGGATCGAAATAGAGCATCTTGCCCAAAGCGACCTTGGCCGGTGTTGCGGCATTGCCGGGCAGGGCAGGCGGTTTGGCCGGGATCGGTTTGAACTGCGCCTTCGCCCGCGTGAGCAGGTCGGTCTGCGCAATTGCGGGAGTGGCTGTGAGAAGACCGAGGGCTGTGACGGCCAGAAGCGCGTGGCGAAGCATGACGGAAGTCCCTTTCACCTCAGACGCCAGCCCGGCAATCCCCTCTGTGACATCGACGTTAGGTTTAGACGGCTGGCCCGGCCTTGATCCGCATCAATGCTCGCCCGTTACTTCTGGCAGCTGGGACAATAGAAGGTCGAGCGCCCGCCCTGCACGATACGCCTGATGGTGCCTTTGCAGCCCTTCCTGGGGCAGGGTTCGCCCTCGCGGTCATAGACTTTGAAGCTGTGCTGGAAATAGCCGAGGCTGCCATCCGATTTCTTGTAATCGCGCAAGGTCGAACCGCCGGCCTTGATGGCATCCTCGAGCACCGTCTTGATCGCCGGCACCAGCTTCTTCGCCCGCTCGCCCGCAACGGTCGAGGTTTTGCGCTTGGGCGAGATGCCGGCACGGAACAGCGCCTCGCAGGCATAGATGTTGCCAATGCCCGCCACCACACGCTGGTCGAGCAGCGCCGTCTTGATGGCGGTCTTCTTGCCCTTGATGCTGGCGCTGAAACTGGCGGGTGTGAAGCTGTCGTCCAGCGGCTCCGGCCCGATGGCCTTGAACAGCTTGTGTTCATCGAGCTTGTCGGTCTCGACCAATGTCATCAGGCCGAAGCGCCGATGATCGGTGAACACGATGCGGGCCGGCGCATCGGTCTCGAAGATCACATGGTCGTGCGGCCCATGGCCCTCTTCGGCGGGCTGGCTCTCGCCCTCGATGCCGTCGAGCGGCTTCGCCTTGCCATGCTCATAGACGGTCATGCGCCCGCTCATGCCCAGATGGATGACGAGCGTCTCGCCATTGTCGAGATCGGCCAGGATGTATTTGGCCCGCCGTCTGAGACGGGCGACCGTGCGCCCGGTCAGGTGCTGGACGAAGCCGGGCGGGAAGGGGATGCGAAGATCGCCGCGCCTTGTCTGGACGCGCGTCAGCCTGATGGCCCTGAAGCGCCGGCTTCAGGCCCTGTTTGACGGTCTCGACTTCGGGCAATTCGGGCATGTGGGGGCCATGAAGAGTCGCGGGGCCGGACGGTAGCCCAGCCGGGTTCCAGAGGCTATTGTCCCGCCACCATGAGTATCGATCCCAAAACCGCCTCCTTCGGCTTCCGCGATGTGCCCGAATCCGAGAAGGAGGGCCTGGTGCGCGAGGTGTTCTCTTCCGTCGCGCGCAATTACGACATCATGAACGACCTGATGAGCGCCGGCGTTCATCGGCTGTGGAAAGATGCCATGGTCGAATGGCTGAACCCGCATGGGCACTGGCAGGTGCTCGATGTGGCCGGCGGCACCGGCGACATCGCCTTCCGCATTGCCGAGTTCGCCCGCATGCGCGGCGGCGAGGCCGAGATCACGGTCTGCGACATCAATGCCGACATGCTGAACGAAGGCGTGGCACGCGCCAGGGCCAAGGGCGAGAGCCATATCGAATGGGTCTGCGGCGATGCCGAAAAGCTGCCGGTCCCCGATGCCAGCATGGACGCCTATACGATCGCCTTCGGCATCCGCAACGTCACGCATATCGACAAGGCGCTGGCGGAAGCGCGCCGCGTGCTGAAGCCGGGCGGGCGTTTCCTGTGCCTCGAATTCTCCAAGGTTGTCGTGCCGATCCTCGACGATCTCTACGACCGTTATTCCTTCGCCATGCTGCCCAAGCTGGGCGAGTGGGTGGCGAAGGACGCGGCCTCCTATCAATATCTCGCCGAGAGCATCCGCAAATTCCCGCCGCAGGCGAAATTCGCCAGGATGATCGCCGATGCCGGCCTGTCCAATGTGAAGGTGCGCAACCTCAGCGGCGGCATCGCGGCGATGCATTCGGCCTGGCGCATATGATCCGCGCATTCGGCAATATCAGGCGGCTCATGCACGCCGCGCGCGTGCTGTCGCGGCACGATGCGCTGTTGCCGCATGAATATGCGGCGAAGCTTCCCGCTTCGCTGACATTCGCGCGCGCCGTCCTCGCCCGTGGCGCCAGGGCTGATGGCGATGCGTCGCCCGGCCTGCGTCTGGCGCGGGCGCTCGAAAGCCTCGGTCCCGCCTATATCAAGCTCGGCCAGATCCTGGCGACCCGGCCCGATGTCGTCGGCGAGGATGTCTCCGAAGCCCTCAAGGATCTGCAGGACCGCTTGCCGCCCTTCGATATGGATGTGGCGAAGGCGGCCGTCGAAGAAAGCCTGGGCCGGCCGCTCGACACGATCTATTCCAGCTTTGCCGAACCGCTGGCCGCGGCCTCGATCGCGCAGGTGCACAAGGCCGAGACGACGGACGATCCGCCGCGCTGCGTCGCCGTGAAGGTATTGCGTCCCGGCGTCGAAGCCGAGTTCGCGCGCGATCTCTCCGCCTTCGCCTTTGCCGCGCGCATGGCCGAGCGCGTCTCGAAGGAAGCGCGACGTCTGCGCCTCACGGCGCTGGTGGATACGCTGGCTGCGTCGGTGGCGCTCGAACTCGATCTCAGAATGGAAGCGGCGGCGGCCTCCGAACTGGCCGAAGCGACGGCCGGTGAAAAGGATTTTCGTATCCCGGCCGTCGACTGGTCGCGCACCGAGGCGCGTGTGTTGACCACCGAATGGATCGACGGCACGCCGGTGCGCGATCGCGCGGCGCTCGAAGCGGCCGGTCACGATCCCAAGCGCATCGCCGTCATCGTGCTCAGGAGCTTCCTCGATCAGGCGCTGCGCGAAGGCTTCTTCCACGCCGACATGCATCAGGGAAACCTGTTCGTCGATGCCGAGGGGCGGCTGGCGGTTGTGGACTTCGGCATCATGGGCCGGCTCGACAAGGGCATGCGCCGCTTCATGGCGGAAACGCTGGCCGGCTTTCTGGCGCGCGATTATCGCCGCGTCGCCGATGTGCATTTCGAATATGGCTTTGTGCCGGCCATCCACAACACTGAAACCTTCGCGCAGGCCTTGCGCGCCATCGGCGAGCCGATCTTCGGCCGCACGGCGCGCGATGTCTCGATGGCGCGGCTGTTGCAACAGCTCTTCGACACCACCCGCCGCTTCGACATGGAGCTGCAGCCGCAACTCGTGCTTCTGCAAAAGACCATGGTGGTGGTGGAGGGCGTCGCCCGCAGCCTCGATCCGGATTTCGATATCTGGGAAGCCTCGCGGCCGGTGATCGAGGAATGGATGCTCGACCATCTCGGGCCCGAGGCGCGGCTGCGCGATGCCGCGGACGGCGTGCACGCGCTGGGGCGTCTCGCGCAGAACCTGCCGGAGCTTCTCAAGAATGCGGAACTGGTGTCGGCGATGCTGGCCGATGGCGGCATGCGCCTGCACCCCGAGACCATTCAGCAGATCGCGACCGCGCAGGCGGCCCGCACGCGCCATGTGCGCATTGCGATCTGGATTGCGGCTGGCGCCCTAGGACTGCTTGCGCTTGGAATGTTGTGAGCGTTCGGCGATGCGCATATGGCCGGCATCGCAGTTGCGCGCCGCATCGCCGTTCACGACATAGACGCTGACCGCCACAACGTGATTGACGAGATCGGGCGTGTCGGGAATGCGCACATGCACCGCGCCCTTGGTCAGCTCTTCATTGGTGGCGAGCACCTTCTTGTAGCCGGGGGCCGTGGCCGTATCGCTGGGCGCGGCCGCGATGGTCAGCACCACGCGCACATCATTGCCCGGGGCGGTGTATTGGAGCGCGTCGCAGGCAATGCCGATCTCCTCGCCTGGACTGACGACCGGGAGCGCTTCGTCGTCGCTGCCGAGTGCGGCGAAGTGATCGATCTTTGCGGGCAGCGGTGCCTTGCCGTTCGCCAGCGCCGGGCCCGCCGCCAGAAGGCCGGCTCCGAGAGCGGCGGCAGTCAGGAAGGTCTTGCGCATCGTCCGGCTCCCCCCGCGTCTGCGGGCTGTTCGAAACGGCCTCAGTTTACCTGCCTCTCGCGCCCTTCCCAATAGGGAGCCCTGAGCTCGCGGCGCAGGACCTTGCCGGTGGGGTTGCGGGGCAGGGCCTCGATGAAATCCACCGATTTGGGTAATTTATAGCCCGCAATCCGATCGCGTGCATAGGCGGTGATCCCGGCCGCGTCGGCACTGGCCCCCGGTTTGAGCACGACAACGGCCTTTACCGCCTCGCCCCAGCGCTCGTCCGGCACCCCGATCACCGCCACATCGGCCACGGCGGGGTGGCTGGCGATGGCGTTCTCGACCTCGGCCGGATAGACGTTCTCGCCGCCGGAAACGATCATGTCCTTGACCCGGTCGTGGATATAGAGATAGCCGTCCTCATCGAAATATCCGGCGTCTCCGGTCAGGAACCAGTCTTCGACGATGGCCTTTTTCGTCGCCTCTTCCTTGTTCCAATACCCCTTCATGACGCCTTTGGCCTTGATGGCGATTTCGCCGACCTCGCGCGGGCCCAGTTTCTGGCCCTCCGGCCCCATCACCCGGACTTCGAATCCGGGCGCTGGCAGGCCGCAGGAGCGCAGACGGCCGCGGGCGGGATCGTGGTCCTCGGGCGGCAGATAGGTGCCCCCGCCCGTGGTCTCGGTCAGGCCATAGACCTGGACGAAATCGCAGCCCATCAACGCCTTGGCCGTCATCAGCACCGAATCGGTGATCGGCGAGGCGCCGTAGGAGATGGATTTGAGGGCCGAGAAATCGGTCTCCTTCGCCTTGGGATGTTGGGTCAGGAACAGGATCACGGCCGGCACCAGGAAGGCGTAGGCGATGCGCTTGGCCTCCATCAGGCGCAGGATTTCCGTCGGATCGATATCGCCCAGGACCACGCCGCGCGCGCCATGGGCAAGGGCAAGCAGGCCGATATTCACGCCCGCCACATGGAAGAAGGGCATGGCCACCAGCACCGCGTCGTCGGGCGTGTAGGTCGCAAGCCCCAGTTCGGTCGCCGAGTGGAGGACGGCCAGATAATTCCGGCTGGTGAGCTGCACGCCCTTGGGATGGCCCGTGGTGCCAGAGGTGTAGAGCTGGATCACATCGTCATCGGGCGCGACCGGCAGCATCGGGTCGGTAGCGGGCTGAGCATCGCGCCACGCCTCGTACGCGGGCCATTCGCTATGGCCGCCATCGATCGCGATGATGGTCTTCAGCTTGGGGCAATCCGGCAGCACCTTCGCCATGGTGTCGTAATAGTCGGCGCCAACGAACAGCACCTCGCAGCCGGCATCGTTCAGCACATAGGCGATTTCCGGCGGAGCGAGGCGCCAATTGACGCCGACGATCACACCGCGCGCCTTGAAGGCGCCCGTCAGCACCTCGAAATAGCGGTCGCAATTCTTGCCGAGATAGCCGATGCGGGCGCCGGGTGTCTGGCCGAGGGCGATGAGGCCCTGCGCCACCTGACTGGCGCGGGTATCGAGTTCGCCATAGGTGGTGGGGCGGTCATTGAAGTCGAGGGCGATCGCATCCGGCCGCTCGGCGGCGTGGATGCGCGATATGTCGGCGACCGAGTTCAGCCGCTCCAGAATGGTCATGGACGTGCTCCCGATAATTATAGCTTTGGTCGCAGTTTAGCGGCTCTGGCGCCGCCGTCACGTGCGATTCAAGATATGGCCGGGTCCATTCGAAGTTCCGCGCATCAAGGGCGCGGGTGGCGCGATCAGCCCTTCGCCGCCTGCCATGCATCGAGCCGGGCGCGCGCGCCATTGGCGGCGGGGTCCATCGCGGCCTCGTGGCCCGGCACCTTGGCCGCGAGCTCGACGACATAGCCGTTGGGATCGCGGAAATAGATCGAGTGGATGAAGCCGTGGTCGCTCGGCCCGCGCACCTGCCGATCCTCGGCCCGGGCCTTGGCCAGCATGCGCTCGAGTTCGGCCGGTTCGACTTCCAGCGCCAGATGCAGATCGAAATCATGCTGCGCTTTGAATTCGAACGGCATGTCGGGCGCTTCGAAGAAGGCGACGCAGGCGCCGTCGCCCAGCCGATAGAAGGTGTGCAGCGTCCCGGTCTTGCGGCCTGTCATGGTCTGGTCGATCAGCAGCGTGTGGGCCAGCGGCAGGCCGAGGAAATCCTCATAGAATTTGCGGGTTTCCTCGGAATCGCGGCAGCGATAGGCGGCGTGATGAAGGCCCTTGATCATCGTCATCTGCTCCCCGGGATGCGCGGTCCCGGCCGAAAGACTAGACCGAACCGGAAGCCCGTGTCGAAGCCGTCGCTAGACCCCGGCAAAGCTCCAGTGCAATGTCGGCGCATGACGAGACTGACGGTTCGCATCGATTTCGATTCCGGCGGCGCCTTCGGCCCCGGCAAGGCGCGGCTTCTGGAGCTGATCGGCGAGAAGACCTCGCTGCGTCAGGCCGCGGCGGCGATGGAAATGAGCTATCGCCATGCCTGGCTCCTGATCCAGGCGGCGGAAGAAAGCTTCGGTGCGCCGCTGATCGAGACCGAAACCGGCGGCTCCAGGGGCGGCGGCTCGCGGCTGACGGCGCTGGGCGAGGAAGTCGTCGCCCGCTATCGCGCCGCCGAGAAGAAGGCGGCCGCAGGCGCCAGGGCCGAGATGACGGCACTGGCGAAACTGGCGGTGTCCGCGCGCGCGCCATCGGCCCGCCGCAAGCTCAAGCCACGCAAGAAGGCGTGACCGTGCCGGGACCGACATCCCATCTTTATTTCTCGCAAGGACTGCGGCTGCATTACGTCGACTGGGGCCGCGACGATGCACCGGCGGCGTTGCTGATCCATGGCGGGCGCGATCATTGCCGCAACTGGGACTGGGTCGCCGAGCGGCTGGCGGATCGTTATCACGTCATCGCGCCCGATCTGCGCGGCCATGGCGACAGCGATTGGGCCAGGGGCTCCGGCTATAACGAGATCAACTACGTTTACGACATCGCCCAGCTCGTGCTGCAGAAGCAGATGGTGCCGGTGACGATCATCGGCCATTCGCTGGGCGGATCGATCGCGCTGCTCTATGCGGGCCTGTTTCCCGAAACGGTCGAGAAGGTCGTGGCCATCGAGGGGTTGGGGCCGTCGCCCGCGCGGCTCGAGCAAATCCGCGAGACCGGCATCGAACAGCGCCTGCGCGGCTGGATCGAAAACCGGCGCAAGAATGCGGGCCGCAGCCCACGCAAATATGCGCGCATCGAAGATGCGATTGCGCGCATGAAAGAAGAGAACGCCCATCTCAACGATGCGCAGGCGCGCCATCTGACCATCCACGGCGCGGCGCAGAACGAGGACGGCACCTATTCGTGGAAGTTCGACAATGCCGTGCGGCTGGGCGGCGGGCCGGGCGGGCTGGCGGCCGAAGACCAGCATCGCATCTGGAGCCGCATTGCCGCGCCCGTGTTGCTGGTGCGCGGCACCGCGTCCTGGGCCTCCGATCCCGAGATCGACGGGCGGATCGCTCACTTCAAGAACGCGCGGCTGGTCAATATCGAAGGCGCCGGCCACTGGTCGCACCACGACCGCTTCGACGTCTTCATGCAGCATGTCGACGGCTTCCTGACCGGCGGTGCCTGAAAGGAAGCCATCGCGCGAATTTATTTTCCGCCGTCGGATTTGATGTCGTTGAGATAGCCGCCGGCCAGCGTCTTCAGTTTGGTCGCGACCGGAAGCAACGTCGGATAGAACTGGACGAAGGTCGTGTCCGCGGCGCCATGGGCGAGGTGGCAGGAATAGCAGGACTCCGTATAGCCGATGCGCTTGGCGGGCTTGAGGCTGCGGTCATAGCTGAAGAACGCCCATCCGCCCTTGAAGCGGGCTTTGTCCTTCACATGGACTTCAAGGCCCATGAGGGTTTCGGTCTGCACCTGGCCGTGCTTGAGGATGGAGCGATTGGTGACGCCGCCGCGGTTCTCGAGCATCAGCACCGTCTTGTCGGGCCAGCTCCCGGTCTTCTTGAACGCGTCATAGTCGGCGCGCGGCACGAACACATTGTTGAACATGTGTGCGCCCTTCATTGGCTGGGTCTTGCTGTAGCTCATGTCGAGACCGGAGCTCAGGAACACCCATTCGCGATAATCGGACGGAAAGATCAGGCGGCCTTGCGTGTCGTATTGCGGCGTAGTGGGCTTCGCGGTGGCGTGACCGGCCGTGCCGCCGATCAGCGCGAAGGCGAGCGCCGCGCCGAGCGCCAGGTTAGTGATGCGTGTATGGGTCATTCGTCCGGTCCTTCGAATGGGCGGCCGATGGGGCCGCGGCGAAACGGCTGCGATAGGCGCCCGGCGCCACACCGAAGCGGCGCTCGAAGGCGCGGCGGAAGGCGTCATCGCTTTTGAAACCGACCGCATGGGCGATGCGCGCGATGCTGTCGGTGGAGGTGGCAAGACGCAGGCGTGCGTCGTCGAGGCGCAGCATGTCGAGATAGGATGCGGGCGTCAGCGCGAAGGCGGATTTGAACTTGCGGGTGAACTGCCGGGCAGAGAGGCCCGTTTCGGCGGCCATCGCCTCGACGCTCCAGTCCGCGCCGAGGTCGCCAGCCACGCGCGACACGAGATCGATGAAACGGTCGCCGGCCCGGATCTGAAAACGCAGGGGTTCGGAATATTGGAGCTGGCCGCCCGCGCGCTTCATATAGACGACGAGCTGGCGTGCGGTGGCGAGGGCCAGCGCCGCGCCGTGATCCTCTTCGATCAGCGCCAGCGCCAGATCGATGGCGGCCGTCATGCCGGCCGATGTGTAGAACTTGCCGTCCTTGATAAAGATTGCGTCGGGCGCAATTTCGACGCGCGGAAAGCGGCGCGCGGCATCTGCAGCGTGAAGCCAATGCGTCGTCGCCCGCCGCCCGTCGAGCAGGCCGCTGGCGGCGAGACCGTAGAGCCCGGTGCAGACCGAGACGATGCGGCGCGTGCTTGCCGCGCGCGTCTTCAGCCAGCTTGCGACCGCGGCGTTGGTCTCCGGCTCGCGCAGGCCTGGACCACCGGGCACGATGATGGTGTCGAGCGGCGGCGCCTTTGCAAGTGTCGTCTCCGGTATCAGGCGCAGGCCGGATTCGGCCGTGAAGGGTGCGGGGGTGAGCCCGATTACGATAGGCGCATAACGCGAGGGCGCCTCACGCCAGCCATGGCCGTCGGCGATCGAGAAGGCTTCGGCCACGCCTGTGAGGTCGATGGCGGCGACTCCGTCGAATCCAAGAAGGCCGATGCGGCGAAGCGGGCGGGGCGCGGACATGGGGGCTGGATAGCCCATCCGGCTCCGTGTCGCCTACGACATTGTTCCGACGATTTCGGACATGGCCCTCACATCCGCGTCATTTCCCGCCCGGACCGCTGACGAAGCTCTGCAAGAGCCCCACCGCCGGAATCCTGAGCGCCGGGGCCCGGCCGGGTGAGCCGCCGATGAGGGCCAGGGCAATGGCCGCGCCGATGGCCAGATCGACGATCCGGCGGCGCGCCATCCTCCCGGCCCTGCCACGGCCTGTGCCCGGGCTCACCGCCGTCCCGCCAGAATGACCCACCGCGTGGTCATGGCGAAGGCGGCGACGGTGAGGCCGAAGGCGAGGCCGTACCAGATACCCAACCCGTTCAGATTCTCGCCGAAGGCCAGCCATGCGCACATCGGCGCGCCGGCAAGCCAATAGGCCCCGCCCGCGATCCACATCGGCGCGCGCGCATCCTTGAGACCCCTGAGCGACAGCGAGGCCACCACCTGCAACCCGTCCACGATCTGGAAGATGGCGGCGACATGCAGAAAGGTGATGGCGATGCGGATCACATCGGCATTGGCCTTGGTCGGCGGCAGATAGAGCCCGGCGATGCGGTCCGCGAACAGCCACAGGATCGCGCTGGTGAAGGCCATGAATCCCACGCCCATCACGACGGCGCTGTAACCGGCGCGGCGCACGGCATGGCCATCGCCCGCCCCGGCAGCCATGCCCACGCGCACCGTTGCCGCCATGCCGATGCCCAGCGGCACCATGAAGGTGATCGACGGCACGTTCATCGCAATCTGGTGCGCGGCCAGGCTTGCCGCCCCGAAGGTGCCCATTACCAGCGTCGCGGCGTTGAACATCATGGCCTCGAAGATCGAGGTCATGCCGATGGGAAAGCCCAGGCGGAAGACTTCGGCCAGCTCATGCCACACCGGCCGCCAGAAGCGGCGGAAGATGCGGTATTTGCGCAAACCCGGCGTCCAGTAGATCACCGCCACCATGCTGAGGAAGGTGAAGGTGAAAGACAGCGCGCTCGACAGGCCCGAGCCGACCACGCCAAGCCGTGGCAGTCCGAAATGACCGAAGATCAGCGCGTAGTCGCCCAGCGCGTTGAAGACGATGGCCGCGGCCATGACGATCAGCGGCGCGGTGGCGCGGTTCAGCGCCGTCGCGAAGTTGCGCAGCACCTGAAAGCCGATGGAGGCGGGCAGACCGAGGCACAGCGCGGTTGTGAACGTGCCGGCCATCGCCGCCAGTTTCGGCTCTTGGTGGAGGGCGATCAGGATCGGACGCGTGAACAGCAGTATCGCCATCAGCGGCACCGACAGGATCAGTACCGACCACAGCCCCATGCGGGTGATGTGGCGCGTCTGCGCGCGGTCGTTCGGATTGGCGCCGATGGCATGCGCGATCATGGGGGCTACGGCCGATGCCGGGCCGAAGCCGATCAGCCAGGCAAAGAAGAACACCGTGTTGCCCAGCGTCGCGGCGGCCAGCGCCGTGGCTGACAGCCGGCCCAGCATGACGATGTCGGTCGTCATGATTGCCATCTGGGCGAGCTGGGTGACCATCAGCGGCGCGGCCAGCTTCAGCATGGCGCGCGCTTCGGCAATCCAGCCCGCCAGCCCCTCGGCGGTGATGGGTTTGCTATCGGCGGCGTTCAAATTGAATTCGGCAATCTCGGACATCGATTCGGACTTCTTATTGCCCGGCCCGGATGCGCATGGGGGATGCGGATATGAAAAACCCCTCCGAAGCGCTGACCGGGCTCGGGAGGGGGATCTGTTCAGAACGGGGGCCTGACGCTCAGGCCGCGTTCTCCTCGCGAGCTGGTGGTGGCGTATCCCCGCCGCCACGAAGGGCCGACGGGACGTACACGCACATCGAATTCCCGATTTGGGATTTGCTGATGCGGGTCATCAAAGGCTGCCTGCCGCTCGCTTCTGCACCGGCCCCATGCCGCTGCAGGTGAAAGTTTGCTACGCCCGCCGAAGATCGAAGTCAACGCGGGCGCGGCGCATGGCGGGCATTCGTGCCGCGCGCGTGTCCGCGAGGACACATCGCCACTGCGTCTCAACGGCCATGGCGGCCATCGTCGTGCAAGCGGCGCAGATATTTGGCGCGGCGGTCGCGCGAGCCCTCGACCATGCCTACCAGAGTTCGCCGCGTCGGCGTGATGCCGCTCAGTCGCAGGACCGAAAGTTCGAGCGCGCGCACCGAATGGGCGCCGAACCACCAGCGGAACACCGGCCCGGGCATGCCCATGGTGACGACGAGATGGGCGGTGCGGCCGCTCAGCAGCCTTTCGGGGAAGCGGCCGTCGTCGGCCTTGCTGATCGCAAAGCCATAGCGGAACACCTGCTCGATAAAGCCCTTGAGCACGGCCGGCTGCTCGCCCAGCCATAAGGGGTAGATGAAGACGAGGTGCTCGGCCCAGCGGATCTGCTCCTGCGCCACGATGATGTCGGGCGGCTCGGCCGTGCCTTCGAATTCCTCGGCCGTGCGGATGAGCGGATAGTTCTGCGCTCCGACCTCGATGCGGCGCAACTGATGTCCGCCATCCGCAGCTCCGGCGGCATAGGAATCCGCCAGCGCGGCGCAGAAGCGCTCGGGCCTGGGATCGGGATGACCGTTGATGAGCAGGATACGCCGGGACATGCCCGTTCCTTTCGCTGCACTGCGGGAAGTTTCCCTTGCGGCGGCTTCGGGCGCATTGATTTGCCGCAAGCAAGGCGGCGGCCCTAGAGTTGCGCGACGCTATTCCAAACCCGAGGAACTTCTCATGGACTTCTCGATTCCGGCCGAGATCACCGATCTGCTCGCGCGCATCGACGCCTTCATCGAACGCGAAATCGTGCCGCTGCAAAGCCAGGACGACAATGATCGCTTCTTTGATCATCGCCGCGAATGGGCGCGCACCGATTTCGATCATGGCGGGCTACCGCGCAAGGACTGGGAAGCGCTGCTCGGAGAAATGCGCCGGCGCGCCGACAAGGCCGGCCTCCTGCGCCTTGCATTGCCGAAGGAATATGGCGGCGAGGAGATCGGCAATCTCGCCATGGCGATCATCCGCGAACATCTGGCGGCCAAGGGGCTCGGCCTGCACAACGATCTGCAGAACGAAAGCTCGGTGGTCGGAAACTTTCCGCAGATTCTGATGTTCCGCGATTTCGGCACGGAGGGGCAAAAGGAGATTTTTCTCAAGGGCGCATTGGAGGGCAAGACGCGCTGTGCCTTCGGCCTGACCGAACCCGATCACGGCTCGGACGCGACCTGGATGGAAACGCGCGCCGTGAAGGACGGCAATGGCTGGCGCATCAACGGCGCCAAGATGTGGAACACCGGCGTGCATGTGGCGACGCATGATCTCGTCTTCGCGCGCACCAGCGGCGAGGACGGGGCGGCACGCGGCATCACCTGTTTCATCGTGCCGATGGATGCCGAGGGCGTGACGATCGACGAATATTTGTGGACCTTCAACATGCCGACCGATCATGCGCGCGTCTTGTTCAAGGATGTGTGGGTGCCGGATGAGGCCGTGTTCGGGCCAGTCGAGAACGGGCTCGTGCTGGCGCGGCATTTCGTGCATGAAAACCGCATCCGCCAGGCAGCATCCGGCGTGGGCGCGGCGCAATACTGCATTGATGAGAGCGTGGCCTATGCCAATGAACGCAAGCCCTTCGGCAAGCCGCTGTCGCGCAATCAGGCAATCCAGTGGCCGCTGATCGAACTCCACACCGAGGCGGAGATGGTACGCTGGCTGATCCGCCGCACAGCCTGGGAGATGGACCGCATGACCGGGCCGGAAATCCAGGTCCATCTCTCCGACAAGGTGTCGATGTGCAACTACCGGGCAAACAGGCTGGTGTGCAACGCCGCCGATCAGGCGATGCAGACCCATGGCGGCATGGGCTATTCGCGCCACAAGCCGTTCGAACACATCTACCGCCACCATCGCCGCTATCGCATCACCGAGGGTTCGGAAGAGATTCAAATGCGAAATGTCGGCGGGCACATGTTCGGCTATATCGGCAAGAAGCGGCCGAAAAGCTGACAGCCCGAAGTTGACACCATAGACGATCGTTCGAATTTGAATCGAATTGCGGCTCGCCAGGTAAGGAGAGGGCAAGGGGCCCGATTTATCTTAATTCCATCGAGTCGGCGCTCATCCCGGGCGCCGCGAATTGCGAGATGGAACGATGCAGGCGGTTGGTCTTGTTTGGAGCGAAGTGGATCAAAGCGCGCCCGATTTCCGTGCGAAGGGTGGGCTTATCGAAGGTCCGCGCCATCCCGGTGCCAAACTGACCTTCGACGTCTGGCAGGAGCGGATGGCGCAAGGCGGCTTCGTGGTCGGACGCGATATCCCCTCGCGCGCGCTGGGCGGCGTGCTGCGCAATCTCGCCGTCTATGAGCCGCTCGAAGGCGGGGAGGATTTCCGCATCCGCATCGCCGGCACCGCCTTTTTCCGCCGCTATGGCTATGACGTCACCGGCCGGCGCCTGTCGGAGCTGTTCGACGAGCCGCTGTTCGACCGGATCCGCGATGGCATCAACGCGATGCTCGATGCCGGAGAGCCGCGGTCCGTCGCCGTCGAACACGTGCAAGGCAATCGCAAGCCGCTGCGGTTCGAGGTCCTGTTCCTGCCGGTCACCCCGCCTGGTGGCGCGGGCCAGTGGTCGCTGACGGGTATGTTCTTCGACGACTGGACGGGCTAGCCCCTTCGACAGACGCGGCCATGCGCCCTAAGCTCGGGATGCGCGAGTCCTGTGCTCAGGGGAGGGGGACATGGCCTGCTGGAATATCGCCCATCGTGGCGGGGCGAAGCTCTATCCCGAGAACACGCTGGCCGCCTTCGCCGATGCGGTGGCGCGCGGCTGCGATGGCGCCGAGCTGGACGTTCAGCTCAGCCGGGACGGCGAAGTGGTCGTGTTCCACGATTATCGCCTCAAGCCGGAGCTCTGCCGTGGGGCGGATGGCGCCTGGCTCACCAAACCCACACCGCTGATCAAGGATCTGACGCGCGCGGAGTTGCAGGCTTACGATATCGGCCGCGCCGATCCGCAGAGTGACTATGCCAGGACGCATCAGGCGGTCACGCCTTGCGACGGCGAACGTATCCCGACTCTGTCTCAGGTGATCGAGGTCGCGAAACGCGCGGACCGGCCGTTCAAGCTGTTCGTCGAGTTGAAGACCTCCTTTTCCAGCCGCGAAATTTCCGCCGCGCCGGAAGCCTTGGCCGAGGCCACGCTCGCCGTGCTGCGCGCGCAGGATTATCTGGCGCATACGGTTCTGGTCGGCTTCGACTGGCCGGGTCTCCTGCATGCAAAGAAGATCGAACGCTCGGTCGAATGCTGGTTCACGACCATGGAGCAGAGCTGGTTCCGCGATGCGCCCATTCCGGATGAGGACGAACCCGCCATCCGCTTCCGTGCTGGCGGCATTGCGCCATTGGGCGTCAACGGGCACATCGCCCTGGGCTGGCGGCTATGACGCGGTGAATTATGGCGGTTCGATCATCCGCGCCATCAAGGCGGCGGGCGGCGATGGCTGGTTTCCCTATCACCGCGATGCGACCAAATCCGCGGTGCTGGAAGCACGCCAGCTCGGTCTCAAGGTCGGGGCCTGGACCGTGGACGATCCGGCCGAGATGACGACACTGATGGATCGCGGCCTCGACGCGCTCTGCACCGACCGGCCCGACCTGATGGCCGGGCTCCCGGCGTATCGATCATGAAAGCCAAGATCGGATTGATCACGCTGGGCGTGCGCGACCTCGATCGGTCGCTGCGTTTTTATCGCGATGGGTTGGGACTTCCCACGCACAATTACAATCCAGAGCAGGGCGTCGTGTTCTTCAAGATGGAGGGCAGTTGGCTCGCCCTCTATCCGCGCGACGAATTGGCAAAGGATGCGGGCGTCTCTGCTGAGGGCGCCGGCTTTTCAGGCATCACGCTGGCGCACAATGTCGCTTCGAAGGAAGAGGCCGATCGCGTTTTCGCTGAGGCGGTGGCGGCAGGCGCTACGCCAGTGAAGCCGCCGCAGGACGTATTCTGGGGCGGCTATTCCGGCTATTTCGCCGATCCCGACGGCCATCTGTGGGAAGTGGCCTGGAACCCGTTCATGGATCTGACCTGAGGTAGTCTCAGAAATTCATCGCGAAGCGCAGGCTGACGCCGTCCGGCGATGCGCCCATCGAGAATTGATAGGGGCTGTAGGGCTTGTGGTAACGCGTCACCACCAGATAGTTGATGCTGAAGGCGATCACGTCGCTGGCCGCCACATCGTACCAGTGATGCTTTTTCGCCTGCACGCGCGAATAGCCGGTGAACACGGCGAGCCCGAAGGCGGGCAGGCCGTATTCCCAGCCATAGCGATGCCAAAGATAGGCGGATGCAGCCTGGGCGCTGGCGGCCGAGGCCGACGGCATCGATTTCCAGTCGGACCCGTCGGGCCGGCGTTCGTGCACCACCTGCTTGAGACCTTCGGCGATGCCGATGGTGCCGGCATAGGCAATCGCGAACTGCGCCAGCCCCTGATAATCACCCTTATAGAGTGAGATGCCGGCCGCAGCCGCGGGCAGGGCCAGGCGCAGGATGTCGCCAGCATCGGTGATGGTCTTGTTGCCGGCGGCCTGGGCCTGCAGCGGCGCCAGCGCGAGGCAGGCGAGCACGAAACCCAAGCCCGAGCGACGCAGGCGTGTGGAAAGCGTCTGGCTGGCGGCCATGATAGAAGTCCCCGGCAGAGATTGCGCGCAGGGCTCCCGCCCCGTCCCTTACGCAAGGGATAGGCCAGTTCGCGAACCTTCGCACATTACGAAATCCCAATCTAAGGATTTCAGAGCCGTAAGCCGGGGGCGCGCCTGCGACGGCCCGGGGGGCCATGCAGGCGCGCCGTTCGGCGTCAGGCGGAGATGTCGATCTGGCCGCCGACGCCGGCCGATGTCGCGGATTTGACCGCGGCACTGCCGACGCTGGCGGCATCGTCGCCGTCTCCGTCGTGATCGGGCCCGGGACCTTCGGATTTCTCCGGGGTCTTCATCGTCTGCATCATCTGCGAGACGGCTGTTGAGCCTGCTACGTGCATCCTCACCTCCTGTGTTGGACACGGGAGCAGCCTAGGGATGCAGGCTGAATAGGAGATTTATGGCGCGTATACGCTTTGCCAATGGCTGGCCAAGCTTTGCCATTGTCCGCAATGCGCAAGGAAGAACGGCGGACCCGCAAGAGCCCGCCGCCAGTTACGTCAGGCCGAGACGTCGATATGTTTGCCCATACCCGACGGCGGTGTGGACTTGGCCGAGACCGCGCCCGCATCGTCACTGTCGCCATCGTGGTCAGGCCCGGGGCCTTCCTGTGTTTCCTGGCTCTGCTGCGCTTTCAAGAGTTGTGCGCCCTCCTGCAGCTGCTGGGTATTCTGGGCCTGTCTGGCCTGATTGAGCTCCACGGCCGCGGCCGTTCCCGGCGTCGGTCCAACTTGCATCCGCATCTCCTCTGTTGGGACGTAAGCTGAAGCCTAGAGCTCCCGGCTGAAGCCGGAATGTAAAACCTCTCTCAGATTTTAATAAATTGCGGACCTCACCTCCCCCATGCCGGGGAGGTGAAATGCACTCACAACCCTTCGAACAGTGCGGTGGAGAGATAGCGCTCGGCGAAGGAGGGGATGATGGCGACGATGGTCTTGCCCGCCATCTCGGGACGGCTGCCCACTTCGAACGCCGCCGCAATGGCCGCCCCCGAGGAAATGCCGACCGGGATGCCTTCGAGCTTCGCCACCTTGCGCGCGGTTTCGAACGCGGTCTCGTTGGAGATGGTCACGACTTCGTCGATCACCGCGCGGTCGAGAATGCCGGGCACGAAGCCGGCGCCGATGCCCTGGATCTTGTGCGGACCGGGCTGGCCGCCGGAGAGCACGGGCGAATCCTCCGGCTCGACCGCGATCATGCGCACCGACTTCTTCTTCTCCTTCAGCACTTCGCCGATGCCGGTGATGGTGCCGCCCGTGCCGACGCCGGAAATCACGGCATCGACCTTGCCGTCGGTATCGTTCCAGATTTCGAGTGCCGTGGTGCGGCGGTGGATTTCCGGATTGGCCGGGTTCTCGAATTGCTGCGGCATCACCGCGCCGGGCGTGGCGTCCACGATTTCCTGCGCCTTGGCGATGGCGCCCTTCATGCCCTTGGCCGCTTCAGTGAGGACGAGTTCGGCGCCCAGCAGGGCCAGCATCTTGCGCCGCTCGACCGACATCGATTCCGGCATGACCAGGATCAGCTTGTAGCCCTTGGCCGCGGCGACGAAGGCCAGCGCGATCCCGGTATTGCCGCTGGTGGGCTCGACGAGCGTTGATTTGCCGGGCGTGATCTTGCCTTCGCGTTCGAGCGTCTCGATCATGGCGACGCCGATACGGTCCTTCACGCTCGCCAGCGGATTGAAGAATTCGAGCTTGAGGAGGATGTCGGCCTTGACGCCGGCCTCTTTGGGCAGGCGGGCCATGCGCACCAGCGGCGTGTTGCCCATGGTTTCGGTGATGGAATTGTAGACGCGGCCGCGGCCGGGTTTATCGGTCATGCAGTCCTCCCTAGATGGTGAAATCAGCGCTCGTGCCATTGCCGGATTCGACACCGGCGGCGCGGGCGCGCTGACAGAGATCTTCGATGGTGATGGCATCGAGTTGCGCCATCACGTCGTCCTGGATCGATTTGATAAGCGGCGTCACGATGCTCATGCCGAGTTCGGAGCGGGCCGCCCCGTCATCGTCCTTGTCCTGCTGCTCTTCGATGGCCTCGGCCACGCGCACCACATCGCCCACGGAGATGCGCCGCCGCTCCTTGGCGAGGCGATAGCCGCCGCGCGGTCCGCGCACACCCTTGAGAACGCCGGCGCGCACAAGCTGTTGCATCACCTGTTCGAGATAACGCTGCGGCACGCCCTGGCGCGCCGTGATTTCCTTGGCCTGAACGGGCTCGGGGCGGGCATTGAAGGCGATGTCGATCACGGCTTCGAGCGCCAGCATGGTTTTGCGGGACAGTTTGAACATCGGTCTAGGTCGTCTCTTTCGTAGTATGAGAAAGGCCCGTGGAGCCGAAGCCGCCCGCGCCGCGCGCGGTTTCGGACAGTTCGCCGGTTTCGACGAGATGGGCCTGGACATGGGCGGCGATCACCATCTGGGCGATCTTCATGCCGCGGGAAATGCGAAACGGCTCCTGGCCGTGATTGATGAGGATGGCCTTGATCTCGCCGCGATAATCGCTGTCGATCGTGCCGGGCGTGTTGAGCACGGTCAGGCCATGCTTGAGCGCGAGGCCCGAGCGCGGGCGCACCTGCGCCTCGTAGCCCAGCGGCAGCGCGATCGCGATGCCGCAAGGGATCGCGCCCCGCGCACCGGGCGCAAGCTCGATGTCGCTGTCGACCGCCGCAAGCAAGTCGAGCCCGGCCGAGCCTTCCGTCGCATAGAACGGCAGTGGCAGGTCACGAGCGTGCGGTAGGCGCTGGATCGGGAGCTTCATGCCGCCCCCTTCAGCGCATCGGCGATGCGGGCTGCGAGGCGTGTGCCGACTTCGCTCTTGTCGAGTTCGGGCCAATCCTCGGTGCCCTTGGCGGTGATGAGGTGCACGGTATTCTTATCGCCGCCCATGATGCCGGTGGCGGGGCTCACATCATTGGCCACGATCCAGTCGCAGCCTTTCCTGGCGCGCTTGGCCTGCGCATGCGCAATCACGTTTTCAGTCTCGGCGGCAAAGCCGATGACGAGAGAGGGGCGCTTCTGCGACTTCGCAACGGTCGCGAGGATATCGGGATTGGGCGTGAGCTGTACCGTCGGGATCGCGCCGTCATCGCTCTTCTTGATCTTGTTGTTGGCCGCGCGTTCCGGGCGCCAGTCGGCCACGGCGGCGGTGAAGACACCGACATCGACGGGCAGGCTGGCTTCGCAGGCCGCCAGCATCTCGCGCGCGCTTTCGACCTTCACCAGTTTCACGCGCGGCGGCGGCGCCAGCTCGACCGGGCCGGAGACCAGCGTCGTTTCCGCACCGGCGGCAGCCAGCGCGCGTGCAATGGCATAACCTTGCTTGCCCGACGAGCGGTTGGCGATGAAGCGCACGGGATCGAGCGGCTCATGCGTCGGCCCGGCGGTGACGAGCGCGCTCTTGCCCGACAGCGGGCCCTGGACCGGCGCGGCAAGGACGTTCTCGACGGCGGCGGCAATCGCCAGCGGCTCGGCCATGCGGCCCGGCCCGAACTCACCACAGGCCATGGCGCCGTCATCGGGGCCGACAAAGGTCACGCCATCGGCGATCAGTGTTTTCAGGTTCCGCTGCGTCGCCGGATGGGTCCACATGCGCACATTCATGGCCGGCGCCATCAGCACGGGCTTGTCGGTGGCGAGCAGGGCCGTTGACGCCAAATCATTGGCGAGGCCGTTGGCGCATTTCGCCATCAGATCGGCGGTGGCAGGGGCCACGACGACGAGATCGGCGCTGCGCGAAAGCTGGATGTGCCCCATCTCGGCTTCGTCGGTGAGGCTGAAGAGATCTGTGTAGGCCTTCTCGCCCGTCAGTGACGCAACGGAAAGCGGCGTGACGAAGTGTTCCCCGGCACTCGTGAGGATCGCGCGCACGGAAATTCCGCGCTCCCTGAGCCTTCGAATCAGCTCCAGGCTCTTGTAGGCGGCGATGCCGCCGCCGATGATGAGCAGAACGCTATTGCCGCGCATGGGGGCAAGATCCTCGTGCTTCGCCAGATAGTCCGGCTTCGATCTGGGATTTATATCGAACAACGCTGGTGAAGTGTAGTTCTTCTTACCCGGCGCGGCGGGAGGAAATAACCCCATGAATTTCCAACAAAAATCGGATGATCCGCCGCCCTTCCGGCCATTGCCGCAGAAGCCGCCCCGGATCGATGTGACCCGCAAACCGGACGGGACGGTCTATGTGCGCTCGCTCCATCCGCTGGGCGAGATGGCCCGCTCCATCGCTCATATGCTGGAGGAACAGGCCGCCGCCCATCCGGAGCGCAAGTTCATCTGCGAGCGCACGCCTTTGCCGGGCGGCAAGACCGGCGATTGGCGCCACATCACCTATGGCGAGATGAACGCCCAGGCCGATGCGGTGGCGCAGGCGCTTCTCGATCGCGGTATGGGGCCAGATGCGCCGCTGATGATCCTCTCCGGCAATTCGATCCGCCACGCCGTGATGATGCTGGGGGCGATGAAGGCGCGCGTGCCGGTGGCGCCGGTCTCGGTCGCCTACTCGCTAATGAGTGCCGACCACTCCAAGCTCAAACATGTCTTTGCGACCGCCGAGCCGAAGATGATCTTCGCCGAGCAGGGGCCCATCTATGCGCGCGCCCTCGCGGCGATTTCAAATGAGGGTGTCGAGATCGTCAGCGCGATGCCGATACCGGATCGCAACGACGTCACCAGCTTCGACGAAATCGTCGCGACCAGGCCAACGGATGCTGTGGCGGCGTCGGTCGGCAGGATCAGCCATGGCACGGTGGCGAAGTATCTCTTCACCTCGGGTTCGACCGGCATGCCCAAAGGCGTGCTCCAGACCCATGGCATGATGTGCGCTGTCGTGGCGGCGTCCGAAGCCTTGCGCGACGAGGCGCCGGATCCGGACGAGATACCAGAAAGTCTCGAATGGATGCCGTGGAACCACATCTCGGCCGGCAATATCGGCTTCAACAGCAATCTGAATGCCGGCGGCACGGTCTATCTCGATGCCGGCAAGCCGCTGCCGGGTATGTTCGAGGAAACGATCCGCAATCTGCGCGAGATCACGCCCTTGGTGTTCGGCTCCGCGCCCATCGCCTTCGGCTGGCTGGCCGATGCGATGGAGAAGGACGACACCCTGCGCGATCATTTCTTCAAGAAGATGCGCTATGTCGGCTATGGCGGCGCCACGCTCAGTCAGGACATCTATGAGCGTATCCAGAAACTTTCCATCGCCGCCACCGGCATGCGCATTCCGCTGACGACCATGTATGGCGCCACGGAAACGCAGGGCATCACCGTCGTGCACTGGCTCACCGAGCGTGTCGGCCTGATCGGATTGCCGCTGCCGGGCATCACGCTGAAGCTGGTGCCCAACGGCACCAAGCTCGAAGTCCGCGTCAAGGGCCCGACTGTGACGCCGGGCTATCTCAAGCGCCCGGATCTCACCAAGGCCGCCTTCGACGAGGAGGATTATTACAGCCTTGGCGATGCGGCGAAATTCATGGATGAAGACCATCCCGAGCAGGGTCTCGTCTTCGACGGCCGCGTGACCGAGGACTTCAAACTCGACAGCGGCACCTGGGTGTCGGTGGGCACGCTCAGGGCGCATGCCGTGGCCGCGGCCTCGCCGCTGATCCAGGATTGCGTCGTCTGCGGCCATGACAAGCCCTATGTCGCGCTGCTGGCTTGGCCGAATATCGCAGCCGCCAAGGAGATCGCGGCCGATACCCATCGCACGACGCCGGACGAACTCATCACCAGTCCGAAGGTCAGGGCATTTCTGAAAGAGCGCTTCGCCGCGCACAACCAACAGGCGGGCGGTTCCTCCGGCAAGGTCAAGCGCGTTCTGCTCATGACGGAACCGCCATCGGTGGACGGTCACGAGATCACCGACAAGGGCTATATCAATCAGCGGGCGACTCTGGAGCGGCGGGCCAAACTGGCGGCGCTGCTCTACGCGGCAAACCCGCCCGAAGATGTGGTGGAGATCGACTGATGGGCAAACTGATCGGAATTGCGCGCACGGCGGAGAAGCTCGGGCCGATGGAAGAGATCGGCCGCGCCTCGGTTTCGCTCGAAGCCGGCATCGAAGGCGACGTGCGTGGGCGCAAGGCGAACCGGCAGGTCAGCGTGCTGTTCCGCGACGGCTGGGAGGATGCCTGCGCGTACCCTCGACATGACGCTCCCCTGGACCACGCGGCGCGCCAATCTCTTCGTCGAAGGCGTGGCGCGGCCGCAGCAAATCGGCGGGTGCATCACCATCGGCGATGTCGTGCTGGAAGTGATGCAGGAGACCGATCCCTGCCAGATCATGGAACGTGCGCAAGCCGGTCTCTACGATGCGCTGAAGCCCGCATGGCGCGGCGGGGTGTGCTGTCGCGTGGTGCGGGGCGGTGAGATCGCGCTGGGCGATGCGGTCATCATCGCCGCATGAAACCCACACCCGAAAACATCGTCGCCTTCTGGCGCGACACTGTCGGTCCCGCGCGCTGGTTCGCGCAGGACGAGGCACTCGACGCCGAAATCGCACAGCGTTTCCGCCCCGTCTGGGAGCTGGCCAGGACCGGCAAGTTGGAAGCCTGGGAAGATGAGGCGGACAGCGTGCTCGCCTTGCTGCTTGTGCTCGATCAGTTTCCGCGCAACATGTTCCGCGGCAAGGCCGATGCGTTTGCAACCGACAGCGACGCGCGCAAGGTTGCCGAGCGCGCGATTGCGCGCGGCTTCGATCTGATGTGGCCGATCGATCTGCGCGTCTTCTTCTATTTGCCCTATATGCATTCCGAGAATATCGCCGATCAGGACCGCTCCGTGGCACTGGTTGCCGAGCGCCTGGGCACCGCGGCAATGAATTATCCCTTCGCGCTGGCGCATCGCGACGAGATTCGCCGCTTCGGCCGCTTTCCCCGCAGAAACAAGGCATTGGGCCGCAAATCGACCGCGGAAGAGCTGGAATTCCTCAAGAACGCGGAGCCGCGTTAACGCAGCGCTTACTGCCGCGGGCGTTCCATGGACGCTCGGGCAGAGGAGCGTGCGCAATGAGAGCCGGCGATGTCTGTCAGCTTGCCGCAGAACTGGCCATCGAGCATGGAGCGGATGCGCGCGAATATGCGCGCCGCGCCACACTGATGTTTCAGGTGGAAGGCAATCTCGACCGCGCGCATTTCTGGTTTGCGCTGGCCATTCTTCTGGACGATATCGCCGAACACCGCCTCGACCCGCACATCCCCGTCACCTTTCATTGACTCGAAGTCACCAAAATGTTGCGGCGCGGCGCAAACAAATGCGCTTGCGCGCGAGATGCGCGCCCGTGCAAACTCGCCCTCGCGAAATGTTACGAGGGATTTCAATGGCGCTGGACCCGCTCCTGAAGGCGTTGCTCGATCAGATGGCCGCACAGCCCGCACCTCCCATGTGGGAGATGGAACCGGCCATGGCGCGCGAGACCATGCTCGCGATGATCGATGCGATGGGCCAGAAGGATGTGCCCATCGGCAAGGTCGAGAATGTCACCATGCCCGGCCCGGGCGGCGAGATTGCGCTGCGCGTCTATTCGCCGGTCGCGGGTGGCGGCAGTTCGCTGCCGGGGCTTGTCTATTTTCACGGTGGTGGCTGGGTGATCGGCGATCTCGACACGCATGACGGGTTGTGCCGCCATCTGGCCAATGAAGCGGGCGTGCGCGTGATTGCCGTGCATTACCGCCTCGCGCCCGATCACAAATATCCCGCGGCCGTGGACGATGCGGTGGCCGCGCTGGCCTGGGTGGAGACCAATGCCGCCTCGCTCGGCGTCGACGCCAACCGGCTCGCCGTGGGCGGCGATTCCGCGGGCGGCGCGCTGGCCGCCATCGTCGCGCAGCAGGCCAAGGCCAAGGGCGGCCCCAAGATTGCCTATCAGATGCTGTTCTTCCCGGTGACGCAGATCGGCGAGGAGACCGTGTCGCTCAACGAATTCGCCGAAGGCTATCTGCTCGACCGCGCCACGCTGTTCTGGTTCTACGAGCACTATCTGCCCAGCGATGCGGACCGCGCCGATTCGCGCGTGTCGCCGCTCAAGGCCGCCGATCTGAGCGGGTTGCCGCCGGCCTATGTCATGCTGGCCGGGTTCGATCCGCTGCATGACGAGGGCTTGGCCTATGCCGCAGCGCCTGCGTGCTGCGGGCGTAGAGGTGCAGGTCGCCGATTACCCCGACATGGTGCACGACTTCATTCTGCTGCAGGCGGCCGTGCCGCAGGCGCAGCGCGCCATCGCCGCCGCCGGCGCCGCGCTCAAGGCCGTGGTCGAGGGCTAGGAGCCTATTCCGGAATCAATTTGCCCGGATTGAGAATGCCCTTGGGGTCGAGCGTCGTCTTGATCGCGCGCAGCACCTCTATGCCGAGAGCGCCTTTCTCCTGCGCCATCCAGGGCAGGTGATCCTCGCCGACGCCATGATGATGGCTGATCGTGCCGCCATTCGCCGCGATGGCATCGCTGGCGGCGCGCTTGATCCGGCGCCACTGCTCGAGTTCGCCGTCGAGTGCGCGCGGGAAGATATAGGTGAAATAGAGGCTCGCCCCGTCCGGATAGGAATGGCTGATGTGGCACAGGACGATGCCATGGGCGCCCGGGCGCGGCGCGGTCTCGATCATCGCCGCTTCGATGGCGTCGCGCGTGGCGGCATAAAGCCGGTCGAGGTTCGACCAGCTTGTCGCCGTCTCCAGCGTGTCGACGCCGACGCCGCGATCCATCATCGGGTCGCGCAGATAGGGCCCGTGATAGCGGCCCCGATACCATTTCTTGCCCGGGCCGCTTCCCACGGAGAGCGCGCCGAGCCGCTTTGCGATCGCGGCGAAACGCTTCCGGCCAAAATCGACCGTGGCGGCATCGCCTTCGAATTCCGCGATCAGCGCACAGGCCTTGTCGTCGAAGCCGTGCATGGCGAGATAGCGCCCGCTCAGCCACCCGCCAATGCCGCGGCGTTTTCCGATCCCTCCATAGGCACGGTAGAAGCCGGTTTCGGCCTCGTCGGAAAGGCGCAGCATGGCGGCCGGAATGCCGGCCTGCACGGCTTCGCGGATGGCGGCGGCACCGCTCGGAAAATCGCGGAAGAGGAACGCTGCAAAGGCGCGCTTCTCCGGTAGCGCATGCACGCGCACCGTGGCTTCGGCGACAATGCCGAACGTGCCTTCGGCGCCGACGACAAGGTCGCTCAGGCGCGGACCGGCGGCCGAGGCCGGGAAATCTTCGGTGGTGAGGATGCCGCGCGGGGTGACGAGCTTGGCCGCGACCAGCCAGTCCTCGGCGCGGCCATAGCGGCCCGATTGCTGGCCGGCGCCGCGATGGGAAATCCATCCGCCCAGTGTCGAGAATTCAAAGCTCTGCGGGTGATGGCCGAGCGTCACGCCTTTCTCGGCCAGCGCCTTTTCGAGTGCTGGGCCTGCGATGCCGGCTTCGGCGGTCGCCGTCGCGGACTGCGTGTCGACGTCGATCAACCGCTCCATGCCGGAGAGGTCGAGCGTGATCACGGCCTTGTGCGGGCCGCTAAGCCCCGTGACGCCACCGACCACACTGGAGCCACCGCCATAGGGCACCACGGCGATGCCGCGCGCCTCGGCCAGCATCAGCACGGCCTGGATTTCCTCTGCCCCGCGCGGGCAGACGACAATATCGGGCGCGGTCGAAAGATCGCCGGCACGCAGATGCAGAAGGTCGTGATAGGAGCGGCCGCGGGCGTGATAGGCGCGGGCGAAATCGTCCTCATGCACGCGGTCTTCGCCAAGGATGGTGACAAGCGCGCGGCGTTCGTCGGCCGCGAGGCGCGAGGGGGTGAGGGTGATCTCTTCCAGCGGGCGCGCGGGCGTCGCCAGCAGGCTCGGCATGCCAAGTTCGCGGGCCAGCCAGTCCCATACCTCCTCGTTTGCGGCGGCCGGATCGCTGTGCGCGACGAGGCCCCAGCCGTTCCAGCGCAGCTTGCTGTGGTCGATGCTCATGCCCGGCGTGGCCCCTTTCCTCGCGATCTCGAAACTTAGCGCAGAATTTGCGGCAAAATCTTCCCTGCGGTCCGGCGCGGTTAACAGGGGCTCAACAGCGCAGATTGAGGGCCCGCGGCAGGATTTCGAAGGTGGCGGGAAGTTGGCCGGCGCTTTCGCCGTCCACCTCCACCAGAACGGCGCGGCCTCCCGTCTCGGCCACGGGGGCGGCCATGATCTTGGCGCCGCGCAGCGAGCGGACGGAAGGATTGTTCAGATGCTCGCCGGTATAGATCGCCTTCATATCGGCCAGGGCCTGGCGCTTGGGCACCCCGCCCATGACGATGACATCGAACAACCCGTCATCGGGAATGGCGTGGGGCGCGACCCGCATGCCGCCACCGAAGAACTGCCCATTGGCGACGGCCAACGTCGAGATGGTCGCGATCTCGTCACAGGTGCGATCGACCTTGAGGCGGATGGCGCGATCGCGAGTGGTCAGCATGGCCAGCGCCGAATGGAAGGCGAAGGCGAACTGGCCGCCGAACAGCTTGGCGATGCGCGCGCGGTTGACGGCATCGACGATCACGCCGGAAAGCCCGACCGAGGCGATGTTGACGAAATAGCGCACGGCCGTGCCGCCGCCTTCGGTGACGCAGGTGACGCGTCCGACATCGATCGGTTTGGGACGGGCTTCCTTGAGCCGCGCAATCGCCGCGGCATGGCCGGCGGCGATGCCGAAGCTCTTGCGGAAATCACCGCCCGTGCCGCTGGTCACGAAGCCGAACACGGCCTCGGGCATGCGCGGGCCTTCCAGATCGAACATGCCGTTGACGGCTTCATTGATGGTGCCGTCGCCGCCCACCGCCACGATTTCGCTATGGCCGTCCGCCAGCGCCTCGCGCACCAGCGAGGCCGCTTCGCCGCGCCGGTTCGTCAGCGTGCTGGTCATATGCGGATACACGCTTTCGAGCGCGTGGCGGATCTCCGGCCAGGCGCGTCCGGTGCGGCCGCCGCCGGAATGCGGATTGACGACGACGAAAGCGCTCATGTGGCCTCCGCCTGTGTGCGAAAATTGGTTTCGATTGCGATCAGCTCGTGCGCGCGGCGGGCCGCGTCCCAGTCCAGTTCGCCGGCCATCAGCTCTGCCACCGTGGCAAGCGCCTCGGCGCCGGGATGGCCGAGCTGACCGATACCGGTCCGGCGCATCACCACATCCTCAAGCGTCATCGCCGCTTCCTGACGCACCGCATGGATCACCTGCGCACCGATATCGCCGGAGGGCGACAGCGATGTGCGCAGCCCCGGACTTTGGCTCGCAAGTTCGAGCACATTGGTGAGCCGGTTGCCATAGAGCCGGGCGAGATGGTCGATGGCGATGCCGGGGAAGGCCGCCTGGTTGCGGGCGACGAAGCTGTCGAAATTGTCGATCCAGCCGCCGGGCAGGCGCATGCGCGCGGTGGTGCAGGGCAGAAGATTGGCGCCCAGCTTGGCGGCCAGTGTGTTGGTGACCTGTTCGGCCAGCTCGCGCGAGGTCGTCCATTTGCCGCCGACGGCGGAGAACAGCCCGTCAATGCCGTCTGCCTTGCCGTGGTCGATCAGTTCGGAGCGGCGGCTGGCGCCATAGGTGTCGCCCGAGCCGTCATCGACCAGCGGCCGCAGCCCGGCATAGAAGAATTCGGCGTCGCCGCGCGCCAGATGGGCCGAGGGCAGATGCGCATTGATGAAATCGAAGAAGCCGGAAATGTCGGCATCGCTCACGCCCACCTGATCGGGCGGCAGGGTGAATGCGGTGTCGGTGGTGCCGAGCAGCGAATGGCCGCGCCAGGGCAGCACGAAGAAATGGCCGTGTTTGGTCGCCACCGTCAGCGCATTCTCGCGTGTCATGGCGGGCACGATGACATGAATGCCCTTGGAGCGCAGAAGCTTGTGGCTGGCGGGCTTGCCCAGCGCCCGTTCCAGGAACAGGTCGGACCATGGCCCGGCCGCAAGGATGGTGAGCTTCGCCTGCACATCGAAGCTCTCGCCGCTGAAGGTGTCGATCACGCGCGCGCCTTCGGCCCGGCCGCCCCGGATCAGCAGCCCCGTGGCGACGATGTGGTTGATGCAGACCGCGTTGTGCGCAGCGGCCGACATCAGGCATTCGAGCGCCAGGCGTTCGGGCGCATACATCTGGGCGTCGTAATAGCGGAAGGCGCCTTCGAAGCCGGGGCCTTCGAGGCTCGGCTCCAGCTCCAGCGCTTTCTGTGGCTTCAGCCAGTCATGGCCGGGCAGGCGCTGGCTGGGATCGTCCAGCCAGCCGCGGTCGAAGGAGAGCAGGTCGTAGAGCGTCAGCCCCGCGGCCAGTGTCAGCCGCGCGGCGGTGCCGGATTTGTAGAGCGGCACCAGGAAGGGCAGGGGGCGCACCAGATGCGGGGCGATGCGCTGCCATATGCGCCGTTCGCGCAGGCTCTCGCGCACCAGCCGGAATTCGAGATTCTTGAGATAGCGCAGCCCGCCATGAATCAGCTTGGAATTGTGGGCGCTGGTGGCGTGGGCGAAATCGTTCTTCTCGACCAGCGCGACCCTGAGCCCGCGCAGGGCCGCGTCGCGGGCGATCGACGCGCCGGTGATGCCCCCGCCGATGACGAGGAGGTCGAAGCGTTCATCGGCGAGGCGGTGCGGATCGCGGCGCATGGTGACTTTGATGGCGGGCGCCTGACAGCTTGTCAATCAGGCGGGGCGGTCTGCTAAGCTTGGCCCGGAACGATACCAAATCCACGAGGATATGAGGACATGCCCCAGATCGACGCCAATGGCCTGACCTTCGAATATGAAAGCCTGGGACGCGAGAGCGATCCGGCGCTGCTGCTGATCATGGGCTTCGGCGCCCAGCTGACGACCTGGCCGATGGCGCTGTGCGAGGGCCTGGCCGATAGGGGCCTGCGCGTCATCCGCTTCGACAATCGCGATATCGGCAAATCGACCCACCTGAGCCATCTGGGCCTGCCCGATACTGCCGCCGCGATGGCCAAGGTCATGGCGGGCGAGGCTTACGAGCCGCCCTATACGCTCGACGACATGGCGCAGGATGCGGTGAGCCTCCTGAAGGCGCTGGACATTCCCAATGCCCATATCGTCGGCGCCTCGATGGGCGGGATGATTGCGCAACTCGTGGCGGTGCAGCATCCGGCCTCGACGCGCAGCCTGGTGTCGATCATGTCCACCACCGCGCGCCGCGACCTGCCGCAGGCCACGCCGGAGGCCATGGCCGCGCTGATGACGCCGCCGGCCTCGGACAGCCGCGAGGACCGTATCGCCGCCGGCATGAAGGCGTGGGAGGTGATCGGCAGCCCGGGCTATCGCGATCCCGAGGATGTGCTGCGCGCGAAGGTGGCGGCCGTCGTCGATCGCGTGCCTTACGATCCGGCGGGTGTCGCCCGTCAGATGCTGGCGATCATCGCCGCGCAGCCGCGCAATGAGATTCTGAAAAATGTCTCCGTACCGGCGCGCGTGATCCATGGCGCCGAGGATCCGCTGTTGCCGCTCGCCTGCGGCCAGGATACGGCGGCCGCCATTCCCGGCGCCGACATCGTCATCGTGCCGGGCATGGGCCATGGCTTCGAAGACGGGCTGGTGCCGCTCTATCTCGAACACATCGGCGATTTCGTGATGGATGTGGAAAAGCGGGCGCGCGGCTGATGGCGCAAATCACGGCAAACGGGGTCCGCCTCGAATACGACATCAGCGGCCCGGAAGACGGTTCGCCAATCCTGCTCATCATGGGCTTCGGCACGCAGATGACGAGCTGGCCCGACGAATTCCGGCAGATGCTGGTGGATGCCGGAATGCGCGTGATCCGCTTCGACAATCGCGATGTCGGCCTCAGCCAGAAATGGGATGGCGTGCTGCCCGATGTGAAGGCGGCGCAGAAGGCGATGTATGAGGGCCGCAAGCCCGACGTGCCCTATGGCCTCGACGATATGGCCGCCGATGCGGCGGCGCTGCTGGATGCACTCGGCATCGAGAGCGCGCATATCCTCGGTGCCTCGATGGGCGGGATGATCGCGCAGCTCGTGGCGCTGAACCATCCGGCCAGGGCGCGGTCGCTGATCTCGATCTATTCGACCACGGGCGATCCCTCGCTGCCGCGCTCGACGCCCGAGGCGCAGGCGGCTCTGACCTCGGCCCCGCCATCGCAGGCACGCGCGGATGTCGTGGCGCACTCGGTGAAGAACCGGCGTGTCTATGCCTCGACGCGCTTTGCCTATGACGAAGAGCGGCTCGCCAAGCTGATCGGCGCCGCCTATGACCGCAGCTTCTATCCCGAAGGCACGCTCAGGCACTGGGCGGCCATCGTCGCCGCGCCGCCGCGCACCGAGCGGCTGACGCAATTGCGCGTGCCGGCGCTGGTGCTGCATGGCTCGTCCGACACGCTGATCCCGCCCGCCGCAGGCCGCCACACGGCGCAGCAGATCCAGGGCTCGGAGCATCACGAGATCGAAGGCTGGGGCCACGACATGCCGCTGGGGGTGATTCCCGAACTGCGCGAGCTGATCGTGCCCTTCGTCGCCCGCGTCGAAGCGATTCGCGAGGACGGCTTCGCGATCCCCGCCCAGCCGGGCTGCTGCGGTTAGCGGTCTGCCTTCCCATAGGGGAAGTGAAAAAACAAAACCCCGCCCGGCTTTCGCGGGGCGGGGTTTTGAAAACCCGTCAGGAACGGCGATCTTACTTGATCTTGCCTTCCTTGAACTCGACATGCTTGCGCAGGACCGGGTCGTATTTCTTGCAGGTGAACTTCTCGGTCATGGTCCGGGTGTTCTTCTTTGCGACATAGAAGAAGCCGGTGTTGCCCGAGCTGTTCAGTCGAATTTTCGCAGTGGTGGGCTTCGCCATGGCCATTCTCTCGATAAAATCTGCCGAAGGGCCGGTAACCTACTGACCCAGGGCCGGAAGTCAAGGCTGGGCCGGAGCGGGCCGGCGTAGCAGCAAAAAAGCCAGATAGGCCGCGCAGATAGCCCCCAGAACCACGACCAGCCCATGCGGGTCCCAGAGCTGCAGGCCAGCGCCTTCGACGGCCGGGCCGGCCAGCAGCCCCAGGCAATAGGCCATCACATAGGCGGCATTGGCGGTGGCCAGGGACGGGCCCTGGAAGCGCTCGCCGAGGAGGGTCAGGGCCACCGAATAGATCCCCAGAATCACCCCGCCCCAGACCAGCAGCAGCCCGTAGAACAGCATCGGCGTGCCCACAGCGAAGGGCGTCAGCGCCGAGCCGACGATCCCGCTGGCGGCGCAGATGGCCAGCAGGCGGCGCCGGTCCAGATGGTCGATCAGCCAGCCGATCGGGTATTGGAACAGGATCGCGCCGATGGCGGTGGCGGTCACGATCAGCGCGCCATGCGCCTCGCTATAGCCCATGCGCACGGCATAGACGGGCAGGAGCGCGTTCATCCCCGCATCGATGGCGCCGAACACCGCTGCCGCCCCGAACACCGCCGGGGCCAGCTTGAACACGCTGAGAAGCGAACCGGCCTCGCCCTCTTCGAGCTGCGGCGCGGTGTGGCGCACGGCCCAGACCGGCACGATCGCAAACAGCAGCATGGCCCCGCCGGCCATGAAGGGGGCGATGCCATGGGTGCCGATCACCTGCAGGATCAGCGGCCCCGCGCCCAGCCCACCCATCAGGCAGATCGAGTAAAGCGCGATATAGCGGCCGCGATTGCTCTCGTCGGCGAGGCGGTTGATCCAGAACTCGGTGGCGACGAACAGCCCGTTCAGCGCGCTCGACATCACGAAGCGCATCGGAAACCACAGCCACAGGCTCGGCATCAGATAAAGGCCGACCAGCGTCATCGCCGTCACGGCCAGGCACAGGCTGAGGAAAGGCGCGGCGCCCAGCGCCCGGATCCAGCGCGGCACGAAGGGCGTCACGATCAGCGCGGCAAGACCTGCGGTGGCGAGGTTGAGCCCGTTCAGCGTGCCGGAAACGCCCATGCGCTCGAGCACCAGGCTGAGCAGCGGCAGCGTCAGCCCCATGCCGATGCCATAGGCGCAGCAGGCTGTGAGGATTGCGAACAGGCTGCGCCGTTTGATCGCCTCCGCGCTCACAGATAATCGACCGCAGGCTTGCCACGCTGGAAGCGGAAGAAGGGAACGGGACGCGCCGGATCGTGGCCTTCATGGGCGCGGGCTTCGGCCTCGTCGATCATGCGCCGCGTGATCGAGGGCAGATCGAGCGCGCGCGCTTCTGCGAAGGTCACCCAGCAGGGCTTGAGCAACTCGTCATTGTCGATGTCGGTGAGTTCATGGGCGATGCAATCGGCCTCGGCCATGAAGAAGCGGGCATCGAAGCGGCGCGGCCGGTTTGGCGGGGTGATGGCGCGGCCGATCATCTCGAGCCTGTGCAGTTCGGGCACCACGCCATGGGCAAAGAAGCTTTGCCATGCCGGCGAGCGCGTGCGCGGGATGTTCGCGCTCTGCGCGCCCACAAGCACACCGGTCTCTTCGAAGGTTTCGCGAATGGCGGCGAGGGCAAGCCCACGCGCCCGCGCTGGCGAGGCATCGGGCGTGAGTTTGGCGAGCACGTCGGGGCGCAAATCGCCGCCGGCCGCGATGCGTGCATCGCCCGGGTCCATGCGCCCGCCGGGGAACACATATTTGTTCGGCTGGAACACCATGCCGCCATGGCGCTGACCCATCAGAATGCGCGGTTCGCGCGCATCGCGCCGCAGCAGGATCAGCGTCGCCGCATCCTTGGGCCTGAGGCGTTCGCGGACGATGACCTCGTCCTTGTCGAACATCGCGGAATCGGCGTCGGAATTGCGCATACGCTATTTAGACCGGCCGCGGCTGCCTTTGCGAGGTTTTGCACGTTTTTCGCGCATCCGCCCCTTGGCCGCGGGCTTGGGCCGCGGCTTTGCCGTAGCGTCATCCTCATCGCCATCGAGGATTTCGAAGCGCAGCCCGCCGGTGAGCGGCGCGGCTTCGAGCAGGCGCACGGTGATCTGGTCGCCGAGGCGATAGGTGGTGCCGGTGCGATCGCCGATCAGCGCGTGCTTCTTTTCGTCGTGGCGGAAATATTCGAAGCCGAGGCTGCGCGCGGGCACCAGCCCCTCGGCGCCGGTTTCGGCCAGCCGCACGAACAGGCCGAAGCGGGTCACGCCGGTGATGCGCGCGGGGAAGGTCGCGCCGACGCGATCCTCCATGAAGGCGGCGACATAGCGGTCGGTCGAGTCGCGTTCGGCCGCCATGGCGCGGCGTTCGGTCATGGAAATGTGTTCGGCGATCTCGCCAAGGCGGGCGGCTTCCTTGTCGGTCAGGCCGTCCTTGCCCAGCTTGAGTGCGCGGATCAGCGCGCGATGTACGAGCAGATCGGCATAGCGGCGGATGGGCGAGGTGAAATGCGCATAGCGGGCGAGGTTCAATCCGAAATGGCCGAGATTGTCGGGCGCATAAACGGCCTGGCTTTGCGAGCGCAACACCACATCGTTCATCACCGCTTCATGCGGGCCGTTCTTCACCTGTGCCAGGATGCGGTTGAAGGTGCCCGGCTTCACCACCTGTCCCTTGGCAAATTTGATGCCAATGGTGCGCAGATAATCGGAGAAGGCGTAGAGCTTTTCCTGGCTCGGAACATCGTGGACACGATAGATCGGCGGCAGGCGATGCTTCTCCAAAGTTTCGGCGGCGGCGACGTTCGCCTGGATCATGAATTCTTCGATCAGGCGCATCGATTCCAGCCGCTCGCGGAAATCGATCGACTTCACCTTGCCATTCTCGCCGATCTGGATGCGCCGTTCGGGCAGATCGAGTGCCAGCGGATCGCGATGATCGCGCGCCTTCGCCACCGCTTGATAGGCAGCCCACAAATCCTTGAGCGCGGGCGCGACATCTTTCGTGGCGGCATCGGGCTTGCCGTCGAAGGCGCGCTGGGCCTGTGCGTAAGTCAGCGACTTCGCGGACCGCATCAGCCCGCGCAGGAATTCATGGCGCCGCTTTTTGCCATCGGCATCGAACACCATGCGCAGGGCGAGGCAGGGCCGGTCCACATCCTCATGCAGCGAGCACAGATCGCCGGACAATTCTTCCGGCAGCATGGGCACGACGCGGTCGGGGAAATAGGCCGAGTTGCCGCGCTTATAGGCTTCTTCGTCCAGCGCCGAGCCGGGCGTCACATAATGGGCGACATCGGCAATGGCGACGATGACGATATGGCCGCCCTTGTTGTTCTTGTCGTCATCCGGCCCGGCCCACACCGCATCGTCGTGATCGCGCGCATCTTCGGGATCGATGGTGACGAGGGGTGTGGCGCGCAAATCCGTCCGTCCACGGACGGTCACCGGCTTGGCCTTTTTCGCCTCGGCAATCGTTTCGGGTGGAAATTCGGTGGGGATGCCGTGGGCATGGATGGCGATCAGGCTGACGGTCTTGGGCTCGTCCATCGAGCCCAGCAGTTCGATCACGCGCGCGCGCGGCAGGCCGGAGGCGCGGCCCGAGAGCGGTTCGGCCATGACCAGTTCGTTGGTCTTGGCGCCGCCCGTGTCGCGCGTGTCGACAACGAATTCAAATTTGCTCTTGCGGTCGATGGGTTCGATGCGCCCGCCGCGTGGCCCCGTATGAAACACGCCCAGCACGCGATGCACGCTGGCACCCAGCCGCTTGATGATGCGCGCTTCGAAGAGACCGTCACTGGCTTCGCTCAGGCGGGCCAGAACCTTCTCGCCCGCGCCAAGCGCCGGGCCTTTGTCGTCGCGGCCGGGCACGACGATGATCTTGGGCGGCGCGTCCTCGCCCTCCCAGCGCTGCGGTCGCGCGATCAGCTCGCCGTCATTGTCCTGTCCGGTGATTTCCAGAACCGTGACCGGCGGCAGCGTGCCGGGTTTGGAATAGGAGCGTTTGCGCCCGCGTTCGATCGCGCCGTCTTCCTCCAGCTCCTTGAGGATGCGCTTGAGCACGATGCGGTCCGCGCCCTTCAGACCGAGCTGGCGGGAAATGTCACGCTTGGTGGCGCCGGGATTGGCGGACAGGATGTCGAGCACGCGCGTTTTTTCGAGCGGGTCAGGTCCATCGCTCTTCTTGCGTCGTGCCAAATCTCACCCGCCTTCCGCTGCGGCCTTCGCCTTGGCCGCTGTCTTCTTGGCCGGCGCCTTCTTCTTGGCGGGGGCTTTCTTCGCGGCTTTCTTGGCCGGCGCCTTTTCGGCCGCAGCCTTTTTCGCCGGCGCCGCTTTCTTCGCGGCGGCCTTCTTGGCCGGTGCCTTTTTCTTCTTCTTGCCGCCACCCTTGGCCGCGCGCTCGGCGATCAGCGCCACGGCGGCGTCGAGCGTCAGCGTCAGCGGATCGACATCCTTGGGGATGGTCGCATTGACATCGCCATCGGTGACGTAAGGCCCGAAGCGGCCCTTCATCAGCTTGATGGCCGTGCCGTCATGCTCGCCCAGTTCCTTGAGCGCTTCGGGGCCGCGGCGGGCACTGCCACGCGCCTTCTTCTCGGCGATCACGGTGACGGCGCGGTTGAGCCCGATCTCGAACACATCTTCGGCCGTCTCCAGCGAGGCATAGCTGCCGTCATGCAAGAGATAGGGCCCGAAGCGGCCGAAATTGGCGACGATCTTCTTGTCGGTTTCGGGATGGATGCCGACTTCGCGCGGCAGGTTGAGCAGCTTCAGCGCGTATTCCAGATCGACGTCCGATGCATCCACGCCCTTGGGAATGCCCGCGCGTTTCGGCTTCTTTTCTTCGCCGCGCTGCACGAAGGGACCAAAGCGGCCCGTGCGCAAGGTGATGGCTTCGTCCGTTTCGGGATCCTTGCCGAGTTCCTGGGGCTCGTTGTTGCCCGCATCTTCCGCCTTCTGGCCGAGCTGCCGCGTGTAGCGGCATTCGGGATAGTTCGAGCAGCCGACAAAGGCGCCGAAGCGGCCGAGCTTGAGGCTCAACTCGCCATCCGCGCAGGTCGGGCATTTGCGCGGGTCTTCGCCGGGCGTGCTCTCCGGGAAGATGTGCGCGCGTAGCGAGTCATTCAGCGAATTGATGACATCTGTGATCTTGAGATCCTTGGTCTCGCCGATGGCGGCGGAGAACCCGTCCCAGAACTCGCGCAACAGGTCTTTCCAGCCGAGATCGCCGGCCGAGACCTCGTCGAGCTTCTCTTCCAGATCGGCCGTGAAGTCGTATTCGACATAGTGCTTGAAGAAATTTTCGAGGAAGCTGGTGACGAGCCGGCCCTTGTCCTCGGGAATGAAGCGGTTGCGGTCCATGCGCACATAGGCGCGGTCGCGCAGCGTCGACAGGATCGAGGCATAGGTGGAGGGGCGGCCGATGCCGAGCTCTTCCATCTTGCGCACCAGGCTGGCTTCGGAATAGCGCGGCGGCGGCTCGGTGAAATGCTGCGCCGGAAGCACGTTTTCGACTTTCAACGTTTCGCCCTGCGTAACCTTGGGCAGCTTGGCGCCGTTCTCGTCGTCCTCGTCGTCCTTGCCTTCCTGATAGAGGGTCAGAAAGCCGTCGAACTGGATGACGGAGCCGGTGGCGCGCAGGATCACCTTCTTGTCTGCGGAGACGGCATCGATCGTCGTGCGTTCCAGCTCGGCGCTTTCCATCTGGCTGGCGACGGCGCGCTTCCAGATCAGCTCATAGAGCTTGGCCTGGTCGCCATCGAGATGGCGCGAAACCTGATCGGGATGGCGCTCGAAGCCGGTCGGGCGGATCGATTCATGCGCTTCCTGCGCGTTCTTGGCCTTGCTCGTATAGACGCGCGGCGATTTCGGCAGATAGCGGTCGCCATATTTGCCGCCGATCATCTGGCGGGCTTCTGCGATCGCCTCACCGGCCATCTGCACGCCGTCGGTACGCATATAGGTGATGAGGCCGACCGTCTCGCCGCCGACATCGACGCCTTCATAAAGCTGTTGGGCGATCTGCATGGTGCGCTTGGCGGCAAAGCCGAGCTTGCGCGAGGCTTCCTGCTGCAGCGTCGAGGTAATGAAGGGCGGAGCAGGGTGGCGTTTGACCGGCTTGGCTTCGACGCTGCCGACCGTGAAGCCCTGCGCGTTGATGGCGTCGACCGCGCGCTTGGCATCGGCTTCGGTCCCAAGCGACAGCTTGTCGAGCTTCTTGCCGTCCAGATGGGTCAGATGCGCGCCGAAGCCGCCGGCGCTGGCCTTCAGCTCGGCATCGACGGTCCAGTATTCCTGTGCCTTGAAGCGCTCGATCTCGTTTTCGCGCTGGCAGACGAGGCGCAGCGCCACCGATTGCACGCGTCCGGCCGAACGCGCGCCGGGCAGCTTGCGCCACAGCACCGGCGAGAGCGTGAAGCCGACCAGATAATCGAGGGCGCGGCGGGCCAGATAGGCATCCACCAGCTCCTCATGGATCTGGCGCGGATGGGCGATGGCCTCCAGGATCGAATTCTTGGTGATGGCGTTGAAGACGACGCGCTCGATCTGCTTGCCCTTGAGGGCATGGCGTTTCTTGCAGCACCTCCAGCACATGCCAGGAAATGGCCTCGCCTTCGCGATCCGGGTCAGTGGCCAGGATCAGCTTGTCCGCCCCCTTCAGGGCGTCGGCAATGTCCTTGATCCGCTTCTGGGCCCGGGAATCGACTTCCCAGGTCATGGCGAAGTCCTCATCAGGCTTCACCGAGCCGTCCTTGGGGGGCAGATCGCGGATATGTCCGAAGCTGGCCAGGACTTTGTAGCCCGAGCCCAGATATTTGTTGATGGTCTTGGCCTTGGCGGGCGATTCGACAACGAGAACGTTCATCAGGGGGCTTTGATAGAAGGCCGGGGCGGTACCGATCACCGGAGCGGAACCACCGGATGGGCCTTTCACAGGATTTGATAACGGCGCGGACACTGAGCGAAGCGCCCAAGCGGTGTCAACGGCCCTTGTTTGGGCAGGAAGACAATTATAAGTTGTTTTCTTGTGGATTTACCGCGATTATACATACCATAAGTTGAGATGCCTTCGGATTTGTTCTAGTGTGGTTTCGCGTCTTGGGAGCCCGCTAGGCCATGGCTGGGAGTCGAGCTGCTGTGCCCCTGCACACCAAACATGATTCTCCACCGCCAATCTCGGGGAATGACGGGATCCGCTATACCCGGGACATGCTGGCGGAGCTGCGGCGGATTGCAGTGGGGCAGGACCATCTGGTGCTGGCGCATCTGCTGGATGCTGCCGGCCGGGAGGCGGATCGGCTCCTGCGCGATGGCGTGAATTGATCGATCCGGTCAGGCCTGCGACACGCGGGCGCCGGGATGGCGCGTGAGCCGTCCCGCAAGTTCCAGCTCCAGCACAACCGTCAGCACCGCGGCGGGGCTGGCGCCGCTTTGCCGTACCAACTCGTCAATCTCGATGGGCGCCGGGCCGAGCAATTCCTCGATATCGCCGCGAATGCGATCGGCCTCGGCGTCGATGCGCGATGGATCGGGCAGGGCGCCGCTCGACGGATCGCTGTCCCGCGGAGGTTCCTCGAAGGCCTTGCCCAGGATCGGGCGCAGCACGGCGAGAATGTCCTGCGCCGTTTCGGTCAGCGTCGCGCCCTCGCGGATCAGCCGGTTGGTGCCCTTGGCGCGCGGATCGAGCGGCGAGCCCGGCACGGCGAAAATCTCGCGTCCCTGTTCGAGGCCATAGCGCGCGGTGATCAGCGAGCCGGAGCCTTCGGCCGCTTCGACAATCACGACGCCGCGCGAAAGCCCGGAGATGATGCGATTGCGGCGCGGAAAATGGCGCGCCTGCGGCGCTTGTCCCAAGGACATTTCCGACACCACCGCGCCCTCGGCGCAGATGCGCGCATACAGCGCCTGGTTCTCCGGCGGATAGACGACGTCGGCCCCGCCGGCCAGCACGGCGACAGTGCCGCCGATCATCGCGCCTTCATGCGCCGCCGTATCGATGCCGCGCGCCATGCCGGAGGCGACGACGAGATCTGCATCTCCGAGATCGGCTGCGAGCGTCGCCGCCAGCTTGCGGCCCAGCGCCGAAGCGTTGCGGGCGCCGACAATGGCGATCATGTCGCGTGCCAGGAGGCTCGGATGGCCGAGCACGGTGAGAACCGGCGGCGGTGCTTCGAGGGCTGCGAGCCCGGCCGGATAATCGCTCTCGGTCGAGACCAGAAGCCGTCCACCGGCTTTGGCGATGGCGGCCAGTTCGCTGTCGGCCTCGGCCGCGCTCGGGATTTTGAGGACGCCGCGGGCGCCGCCCCGGCGGGCCAGATGCGGTACGGCCTCCAGCGCCGCCTCGGCCGAGCCGAAGCGGGCGAGCAATCCGGCGAAGGTGACGGGGCCAACATTGCTGGTCCGCGCCAGCCTCAGACTGGCACGCCGTTCGGCCTCGCTGAGCGATTGTGCCCCCAATGCCCCCACACCTTTTGCGCGAACAAAGGAAACGCGAGCATTTGACTTTGGTCAATGCCTGCGGTGGGCCGGATCGGGTCTCGTCGCTCCCAACACAATGAGGGAGAAACGGCATGGATGCCGGAGAGACCGCTTATCTCATCATGGTCATCGGCGCGATGACGCTGTTCGCGCTGTTCCTGGCCTATTACGCGTGGAAAGTGCCCGGCGACAAAACGCCCCGAACCTGACGCAGACTTAACTGGCCCCGCGCGCCCGCGATCGCGTTCCTAGGCACGGCTTGGGAGCGCGCGGAATCATATCTGCTCCGAAGCGATCAACACGCGTAGGAGTACGATCATGACGACCGGCAATATTGCGTTTCTGGCCATTGCGGTGGCGGGGTTCGGCAGCTTCATGGTGGGGCTGCTCTATGCGTCCTTCCGGACAGCCGGCGGAGCGAAGGACTAGGCGCCCTGTTTCTTCCCGGCGCCGATGCGCGGTTCCTCGCCCTTGAGGAGCCGCGCAATGTTGGCCCGATGCGCGAACCAGATCAGCACGCCCAGCACCAATGCCAGTGCGGCGAAGAGGTGTTGGCCCAGGGCGAGCATATAGGCCGGCGCGAGTGCCGTGGTGACCAGCGCCGATAGCGACGAGATGCGAAACGCGAACGCCATCGCGAGCCAGGTGGCGCCCGCGATCAGACCGACCGGCCAGTAAAGCGCGAACATCACGCCGAAAAAGGTCGAGACGCCCTTGCCGCCCTTGAACTTCAGCCATACCGGAAAAAGGTGGCCGAGCACGGCGCCGACTGCGCCGACCGCCGCCATGCCGTCGCCATAGAAGGCGCGCAGCACCAGCACGGCGATGGCACCCTTGCCGGCATCGGCAAGGAACGTGGCAACCGCCGCCCATTTCTTGCCCGTGCGCAGCACATTGGTCGCGCCGATGCTGCCCGAGCCGATCTTGCGCACATCGCCACTGCCGGACAGGTGCGCGAAGATCAGGCCGAAGGGGATCGAGCCCAGCGCGTAGCCGAGCATCAATGCGCCGAAGCCATAGGAGAGACTGGCCTGTCCTCCCATCATCTGTGCGGCCTGAAAGCTCATGACGGTGCACCTCCGTGAACGCAGTTCCCGCCGACGAAGGTCATCAGCGCGCGGCCCTGGAAGCGGCGGCCCTCGAACGGCGTGTTGCGCGCGCGCGAATGTAGATCGGCCGGATCGAGCACGTAAGGCACATCCGGATCGATCAGCGCCAGATCGGCGGGCGCGCCTTTTTTCAGATGCCCGGCCTCGAGGCCGAGAATATCGGCGGGCGCGGCGGTGACGGTCTTGAGCGCGCCGGCCAGCGTCGTGCGGCCGTCGTGATAAAGGCCCAGCGCCACCGGCAGCAGCGTTTCAAGCCCCACCGCGCCGAAGGCGGCGGCGGCGAAGGGCTGGCGCTTGGTATCGGCGGCCTGCGGATCGTGGCTCGAGACGATGACGTCGATGATACCCTCGGCCACGCCTTCGACCATGGCCGAGCGATCGGCTTCGGAGCGCAACGGTGGTTTCACTTTGCGGAAGGTCAGATAGGCGCCGACATCAAGTTCGTTGAGCGCGAGATGATGCGCCGACACCGCGCAGGTGATGGGAAGGCCGCGCGCCTTGGCCGCCGTCACCGCATCGAGCGAGGCACGGCAGGATATCTGTCCGAGGTGGTAGCGCGCGCCCGTCAGCTCGACGAGGCGGATGTCGCGTTCGACGATGATGGTTTCGGCAATCACCGGCGCGGCCGGCACGCCCAGGCGCATGGCATATTCGCTTTCGGTCATTGCGGTGCCGGCGGTCAGCTCCGGTTCCTCGGCATGGCCGATGACGAGCGCGCCGAAGGTCGCCGCATAAGACAGGGCGCGGCGCATGACGCGGGCATTGGCGATGGTCTGGTCGCCATCGGTGAAGGCGACGGCGCCGGCCTCCATCAGAAGACCGATCTCGGTCATGGTCTCGCCGGCCAGATGGCGCGTCAGCGCGGCGATGGGCACCACGCGAACCTTCGCGGTGGCGGCGGCGCGGCGCAGGATGAAATCGACCAGCGAGGGTTCGTCGATGATGGGATCGGTGTTGGGCATCACCGCCATCGAGGTGACGCCACCGGCCGCCGCCGCGTCGCTGGCCGATTGCAGCGTTTCGCGATGTTCGCTGCCGGGCTCGCCGGTGAAGACGCGCATATCGACAAGACCGGGCGCGAGCACCTTGCCGCCGCAATCGATGGTCTCGCAATCGGGCTTCGTACCGGCGAAGAGCTTGGGGCCGAAATCGGCGATCCTGCCGTCTTCGACCAGCAAGGCGCCGGTGGTGTCGAGGCCGCTCGCGGGATCGATCAGGCGGGCATTGATGAAGGCGAGGCGCGTGCTGCTCATGGCGCGTTCCTCCCGCCTTTGGCGAGCCCGCGGGCCAGCGCGTCCAGCACCGCCATGCGGATGGCGACGCCCATCTCCACCTGTTCCTGGATCAGGCTGTGTTCGATGTCGTCGGCGACGACGAAGTCGATTTCGACGCCGCAATTCATCGGGCCGGGATGCATCACCAGCGCGCCGGGCTTGGCATAAGAGAGCTTTTCCTCATCGAGGCCGAAGAAGCGGAAATATTCGCGCGTCGAAGGCACGAAGGCCCCGGTCATGCGCTCGAGCTGCAGGCGCAGCATCATCACGATGTCCACGCCTTTGAGCCCTTCCTTCATGTCGTGGAAGATCTCGACGCCCCAGCGGTCGGCATCGGCCGGCAAGAGCGTGCGCGGCGCGATCAGGCGCACACGCGCCCCCATCTTCGCCAGCAGATGAATGTTGGAGCGGGCGACGCGGCTATGGGCGACGTCGCCGCAGATCGCGACCACCAGGCCCTTGAAAATTGCCGCGGCGGCGGCGGATCGCCAGCGCATCGAGCAGCGCCTGCGTCGGGTGTTCGTGCGCGCCGTCGCCGGCATTGACGACGCAGCAATCGATCTTGCGCGAGAGCAGTTCGGCGGCGCCCGAGTCCTGGTGGCGCACGACGAGGATGTCGGGCCGCATCGCGTTCAGCGTCGTCGCCGTGTCGAGCAGCGTTTCGCCCTTCGACACCGAGGAGGTCTTCACGCTCATGTTGAGCACGTCGGCGCCCAGGCGCTTGCCCGCCAGCTCGAAGGAGCTTTGCGTGCGCGTCGAGGCTTCGAAGAACAGGTTGATGAGCGTCAGACCCTTCAGCGTGCTGGTCTTCTTCTCGGCCGAGCGATTGAGGGTGACATAGGTCTCGGCGAGATCGAGCAGGCTCGTGATCTCGTCCACCGAAAGCGTTTCGGTGCCAAGCAGGTGGCTGGTTTTTAGGATTGGGCTTTGAGCAGCGCCGCGCATCTGAAGTCCGGCTTATAGGGAAGGGAGGCGGCTTCGGCAAGCCGTCAGGCGAACAGGTACACGATTATCGGCATGGTGGCGAAGGCTGCCAAGGTGGTGAATGTCACCAGATTGGCCATCAGCGGCGCATCGCCGCCCAATTGGCGGGCCAGAATATAGGCATTGGTCGCTGTCGGCACCGCGCCGGCCACAAGCGCCACGCCGCGCGCGGGCCCGGTGACATTATATATTAGGCAGAAACCCAGCATCATCATCGGCATCAGGATGAGCTTGAGCGCCGAGACGGCGAGCAGCAGCCGGGGCTGGGCCTTGAGCCCGCCGAAATCGAGCCCGGCGCCGACCGTGAACAGGCCCAGCGCGATGGAGGCCCGGCCGAGTACGGTGAGGGCCGAATCGACAGGGCCGGGAATCGGCAGGCCGATGAGCTGCCAGGCGATGCCGGCCGCGCAGCCCAGCACCAGCGGATTGCGCGCGACGCTCTTCACCACCATGCGCGCCGTGGCCCCGCTCCCCGCATGGCGCGTGAGCACCGTGACCGAGAGCGTGTTGACCACCGGAATGATGACGGCGAAGGCGACGGCGGCCAGCGTGGTTCCGGCGACACCGTACAGCGCCTGCAACGTGGCGATGGCGACGAAGCTGTTCCAGCGGATGGCGCCCTGATAGACGCTCGAATATTGCGGCCCGGAGAGCCGCAGCGGCACGCGAATGATCGGCAGGATGATCGCCATCACCGCCAGCGCACTCAGCAGCGCGAAGGCCAGCGGCCAGACGGAGAAGCCGGTGAACTTCGCCGTCGCCAGCGTGTGGAACAGGAACACCGGAAAGAAGATGAAATAGGTCGCCTGCTCCATCCCGTCCCAGGCCGATTGCGGCAGGAAGCGCGCGCGATGCAGCGCCGCGGCCAGTGCAATGATGAGAAAGACCGGCAGCAGCGCGCCGAAGACCGCACTCATGGCTTTTCCGTCTCGCTGATGTCTTCCAGCGTGCGCCCGGCCGGTTCGGGCAGGAAGGGGATTGCCGCAAGCGCGATCGGCAGTGTCGCGATGATCGCGATCATGGCCGGTCCGTGTCCGCCGAGCTTGTCGTAGAGCACGCCTTCCAGCGCCAGGCTGATCGCGCCCATGCCGATCTCGACGACATAGCGCAGGCCCGAAACGGTGGCGCGATAGGCGGTCGGCACGATCTCGGTCGCAAAGCCGGCGATCATCGCGTCGGTGGTGAAGAAGGCATAGGCGGCGACCACCCACGCAAGCACGGCGGGCGCGCCGTGGATGCCGCTATAGAAGACGGCATTGGCGATCAGCACCAGCGTGGCCGTCATGAACACGGTGCGTTTGCGCCCGATGCGGTCGCTGAGCCGTCCGGTCAGGATGGAGAGGCCGAGCCCGGCGAAGCCGCCGGGGATCAGGATCAGCGGCGTCTGCCAGGAGGCGAAGCCAAGCCCCGTCTGCAGATACATCGCCGATAGCGTGAAGGCCGGGGCCGTCGCAAAGCCATAGGCCCCGGCGACGATGAGGATCACGGCCAGCCTTCTGGGGTATTCGCGGCCCAGCCTGCGCACCAGGTCGATAGCGCCATAGAGGCGCGACGACAGACGGACAAGTTCGGCGTCGCGCACTTCGAAGCGCTTGGTCTCGGGCATCCGGCGGCGCAGGAACGCCACCATGAACAGCGGAATGGCGCCGATGACATAAAGCGCGCGCCAGCCGCCGGGCAGGATCGTCACTGCGCCATAGATGGCCGAGGCGATGCCGGTGCCGACATAATACATGGCCGACAGCGTGCCGTTCGACCAGCCGCGCGCGGCGGCCGCGACTTCCTCGGCCACCACGACCCAGATCAGCATCTCTTCGCAATAGCCGAAGAAGCGCGTGAACACCTGCAGCCAGACGAATTGCGGGTAGTTCATCGCAAACGCCGTCGCCAGCGTTGCCAATGCCTGGCCGAAGATCGTGAACAGCAGCACGCGGCGCCGCCCCAGCACATCGGCCATCGCCACGATCGGCATCGCGACCAGTGTCGCGAGGCGGAAATAGGTGATGGTGAGGCCGACCTGATCGTTGGGGATATGCAGCGCCTCCTGGATCTTCGGGATCGCGAGGCCATAGACGCTGAGATCGTAACCGGCGAACAGCGCCGCGATGCCGACCAGCAGGAAGACCTGCTCCTGCCGGAAATCCATGGCCACCGGCGGGCGCAGCCCCGGCGGCAGCCACAGGAAGCGGGCGGGACGATCCAGTCTGTCGGTCATTTCAATCCCGAATATTTCAGCGCGTCGAGCGCGCCTTGCAGGATGTAGGCGGCCGCCATCTTGTCGACGACGGCGTCGCGGCGTTTGCGCGAGGAATCGGCGTCGAGCAGCGTGCGGGTGACGGCGGCGGTGGACATGCGCTCATCCCATAGGAGAAGAGGCAGGGGCGAACGGGCGGCGAAATTCCGCGCGAAGGCGCGCGCCGATTGCGCGGCGGGACCGGCCGTCCCGTCCATGTTGAGCGGCAGGCCGATGACGAGCCCGCCCACGCCGTCTTCGGCAATGATTTTTTCGAGGGCCTGCGCATCGGCGCCGAACTTGCCGCGCTTGAGCGTCACGCGCGGGGTGGCGATGGTCAGCAGCGTGTCCGATTGCGCGACGCCGATGGTCTTCTCGCCGAGATCGAGGCCGAGTAGTCTTGCGCTTGGAGCCATTGCGGCCTTCAGGCCTGCAAGATCGACAACACCCAACCCGTGATCCCCCGATTACACCCGCTGGCCGATTTCGATGCGGTTGCCGGCGGGGTCGCGGATGAAGAAGCGGGCCAGCCCCTCGGCCACACTCTCTTCTTCGATGGTGAGGCGCTTGGCAAGGGCGGCGGCCTTGGCCTCGGCGAGGTCGGCGACGAGGAAACAGACATGGCGCTTTGAGCGCGTCTGCGGCCCCTCGGGATCGGGGTCGACGCCGATATGCATCTGCAGATTGGCGGTCTGGAACCAGGCCCCGCCGCGGCCGCGCATCTCGGCCGGCTTGGGGATTTCGTGGAGCGCCAGCACCTCGCGGTAGAAGGCCAGCGTTTCGGCCTCCATGCGCGCGGGGCACGGCCACCTGCACATGGTCGATGGCGACGATTCCGAGGCCCTGATCGGCCTGTTTCATAGGCACCTCCCGGGCGGAGTGCGGGCGTGACGACCCATCGCTTGCCAGTCCGCGCCCCTGTTGGTAGCTAGACACGAACACGTCTAGCACACAGAAGAGGCCCATGTCCGTCGACAAGGAGACCGTCCGGCGCATCGCCAAGCTCGCCCGCATCGCGCTGGAAGAAGAGCGGGTCGAGCCCATGGTGAACGAGCTCAACCAGATCCTGACCTGGGTCGAGCAACTCGGCGAAGTCGATATCGAAGGCGTCGCGCCGCTGACCTCGGTCGTGGCCCAGCGCCTGAAGATGCGCGACGATGTCGTCACGGCCGGCGGCGATCCCGAAGGTGTGACGCGGAATGCGCCCGGCAGCGAAGACGCCTTCTATGTCGTACCCAAGGTGGTGGAGTAGAGCATGTCCCTTCCCACCTCTCTGACACATCTGACGCTGGCCGATGCGCGCGACGCCATAAAGGCGAAGCGCATTTCGTCCAGGGAACTGACCGAGGCGATGATCAAGGCGATCGAAGCGGCGCGTCCGCTCAACGCCTTCATCACCGAAACACCCGAGCGCGCGCTCGAAATGGCGGCTGAGAGCGATGCCCGTATCGCCAGGGGCGAGGGCGGCGCGCTTGAAGGCCTGCCGCTCGCCATCAAGGATCTGTTCTGCACCAAGGGCGTGCGCACCACGGCCGGCAGCCACATCCTCGACAATTTCATTCCGCCCTATGAATCGACCGTCAGCCAAAATCTCTGGAATGCCGGCGCGGTGATGCTCGGCAAGACCAATATGGACGAGTTCGCGATGGGCTCGTCCAACGAGACCAGCTTCTTCGGGTCCGTCACCAATCCCTGGCGCGCGGAAGGCTCGAATGCCTCGCTGGTGCCGGGCGGCTCGTCGGGCGGTTCGGCGACGGCTGTGTCCGCCGATCTCTGCCTCGCCGCGACCGGCACCGACACGGGCGGTTCGATCCGCCAGCCCGCCGCCGTCACCGGCTCGGTCGGCATCAAGCCGACCTATGGCCGTTGCTCGCGCTGGGGCATCGTCGCCTTTGCCTCGTCGCTCGATCAGGCCGGGCCGATGACCAAGACCGTGCGCGATGCCGCGATCCTTCTAAAGGAGATGGCAAGCGTCGATCCGATGGATTCGACCAGCGTCGACATGCCCGTGCCCGATTACGAAGCCGGTCTCGATGCCGGCGTGAAGGGCATGCGCATCGGCATCCCGAAGGAATATCGCATCGACGGCGCGCCGCCGGAGATCGATGCGCTGTGGCAGAAGGGCGCCGACTGGTTGAAGGCGCAGGGCGCCGAGATCGTCGAGGTCAGCCTGCCTTATACGAAGTACGCGCTACCGGCTTATTATATTGTCGCGCCGGCGGAAGCCTCCTCGAACCTGGCGCGCTATGATGGCGTGCGCTACGGCCATCGTGCTGCAGGTGCGAAAGACATCACCGAACTGTACGAGAAGACGCGCGGCGAAGGCTTCGGCAAGGAAGTGCGCCGGCGCATTTTGATCGGCACCTATGTGCTGTCGGCCGGCTATTACGACGCCTATTATTCCCGCGCGCAGAAGATCCGCACCTTGATCGCGCGCGATTTCGCGCAAGCCTTCGAAAAATGCGATGCGCTGCTGACGCCGGCGACGCCCGGTCCGGCCTTTGCCGTGGGCGAGAAGACCGCCGATCCGGTGACCATGTATCTGAATGATGTGTTCACCGTGACCGTGAACATGGCCGGGCTGCCAGCCATCTCCGTTCCGGCGGGATTGACCGCGAACGGTCTGCCGCTCGGTCTTCAGGTCATCGGCAAGGCATTTGATGAGGCGACGGTGCTGCGCGTCGGTCGCTCCATCGAAACGGCCGCGAATTTCACCGCCAAACCCAAGACATGGTGGACCGCATGAGTGCCGCCCCAAAATCTTCCAAGCTGATCCGCGGCGAAACCGGCGAATGGGAAGTCGTCATCGGCCTCGAGGTTCATGCTCAGGTCTTGTCCAGGGCCAAGCTGTTCTCGGGCGCTGCCACCGATTTCGGTGCGCCGCCCAACAGCCAGGTGAGCTATGTCGATGCGGGCATGCCCGGCATGCTGCCCGTCATCAATAAGAAGTGCGTCGAGCAGGCGATCCGCACGGGCCTCGGCCTCAAGGCCGCGATCAATCACGTCTCGGTCTTCGACCGGAAGAATTATTTTTATCCCGATCTTCCAACCGGTTATCAGATCTCGCAGTTCAAGCAGCCGATCGTCGGCGAGGGCACGGTGCTGATCGATCTGCCGGGCGGCGAAACCGCCACGGTCGGCATCGAGCGCCTGCACCTGGAGCAGGATGCGGGCAAATCCCTGCACGATCAGCATGCCGACAACTCCTTTGTCGACCTCAACCGGGCCGGCGTGGCGCTGATGGAGATCGTTTCGCGCCCCGACATGCGCTGTGCCGACCATGCCGTGGCCTATCTGAAGAAGCTGCGGGCCATCGTGCGCTATCTCGGAACCTGCGACGGCAATATGGAGGAAGGCTCCATGCGCGCGGACGTGAATGTGTCCGTGCGCAAGCCCGGCGATCCGCTCGGCACGCGCTGCGAGATCAAGAACGTCAACTCGATGCGCTTCATCGCCCAGGCGATCGAATATGAGGCGCGCCGGCAGATCGACATCATCGAATCCGGCGGTGCGATCCGTCAGGAAACGCGGCTCTACGACTCCAAGAAGGGCGAGACGCGCTCGATGCGTTCCAAGGAAGAGGCGCACGACTATCGCTACTTCCCCGACCCGGATTTGTTGCCGCTCGAACTCGACGCCGATTGGATCGCGTCGATCGAAGCCTCGTTGCCGGAATTGCCGGACGAGAAAAAAGCAAGGTTTATCAAAGACTACGGCCTTCCTTCTTACGATGCCGGTGTGCTCGTGACCGAGCGCGAACTGGCGGATTATTTCGAGGAACTGGCGCGCGGCGGTGATGCGAAGCTGGCCGCGAACTGGCTCAACAACGAAATCCTTGGCCGTCTCAACAAGGAAGGGCTTTCGATTTCCGACTGTCCGGTGAGTGCATCTGCGAACGCCGCCATCCTCAAAATGATTGTCGATCAGACGATCTCCGGGAAGATCGCCAAGGACGTTCTCGACATTGTCTGGAGCGAAGGTGGAGACCCTGCGGAGCTTGTTGAAGCCCGCGGATTGCGTCAGGTGACCGATACCGGCGCCATCGAAGACGCTGTCGAACGGGTCATCGCGGCCAATCCGGACAAGGTCGAAGCGGTCAAAGCCAAGCCGAAAATGATCGGCTGGTTTGTCGGTCAGGTGATGAAAGAGACCGGCGGCAAGGCCAATCCGCAGGCCGTCAACGACGTCCTGAAGGCCCAACTCGACCTGCCCGACGAGGGGTGATTCGCACATTTGCAAGCCGTTGACGCCCCCGGGCGGAGGTGGCAGGCTTTTCTATCCGTGTACGGACAGGCGCATAAAAAGTAATAAAATTAGGGTTTTTGAGAAATTCGGACCCGGCGCCAAAACGGCCTCTTGACGGCGGTATTGCTTCATTAACGCAACGCACTCATATTCTTAGCGTTTTGGGGCGGGCAAGTTGCACGACCCGAAAACTCTAGAGGAGTCGTTTACATGCCAATCACTGCCAAGAAGAAGCCGGCGAAGAAGCGCGCGGCGAAGAAGGCCACGAAGAAGCGCGTCGTCCGTCGCGCCGCGGCCAAGGGAGCTGCCCGCAAGACCACGAAGCGGAAAGCTGCCAAGAAGAAGACAGCCAAGAAGGCGACGAAGCGCAAAGCCGTGAAGCGGAAAGCCGCGAAGAAGACCACGAAGCGCAAAGCCGCCAAGAAGACCACGAAGCGCAAAGTCGCCAAGAAGGCCAAAAAAGCCAAAAAGGCCAAAAAGGCGAAGAAGGCCACCAAGCGCAAGGCAACGAAGCGCCGGGCCAAGAAGGCTGCTCCCGCCGCATAAGGGGAGCGCCGATGCTTGAGGCAAAGGCCGCGGTTTCCTGTGGGATGGACTCAGATCCTCCCCGGGCGGCCGCGGCCAAGCCCACCGGAAAATAAGGCGGTGTGAAGCTGCCCAAAGAATAAGACGGCACGGATGCCGCCATCGCCGCCCCAGGGCTGGCAAGACCTCCAAATCCCCCGTTTCTCCAAACAGATTTCCGCTGTCCGGCCCGTTTTGTGCGCCTCCGCAGGGCGCCGGCCGCGGCCCCGCGAAATCATCCGTACACGCATCAAGCGGTGCAACCGTTAATGGTTGATAAACGTCAACATTAACGGGGCTTTAGCATGTTCGTCCGAACATCGGTCCCGCGCGGCAGAAGTGCCCGCGCTTGGGAATTGGCAAAGGTCCCGAAGGGGCCATTGTGAAAGGGACCTTGGGATGGCGTGCGTAGATGTGGACGCACTCACGCAATTCGAAACCGACGCCCGCAAGGGGCGCGCGGATGCGCTGTACAATCTCGGCCTGGCCTATTCGACGGGGCAGGGCGTTACGGTCGATTACATTGCCGCACACAAATGGTTCAATCTGGCGGCGATGAAGGGGAGCCAACTGGCCAAGAACTGGCGTGCCCAGATCTCGGCCGAGATGAGCACCGGACAGATCGCCGAGGCGCAGCGTCTGGCCCGCGAGTGGCTCTCGATCCTGCGTTGATGATGTGAGTTTCGGCCCGCCGCGGTTCAGCGCGCGGGCTTTTCCTTTGGAATGACGATCGCCACCGGGCGCGGCGCGGGCCGTGGCAGGTCGATCATCGCACCATCTTGCGGCCCGAGGGTCGCTGTCTCGGTCGGATGCGGGGCGACGGCGCGGGCCTGATTGGGGCGCGCGACAGGTTCCGGCACCATGGCGGGCAAGGCCGCGGGCAAGGGCGGCGGCGGTGGTGGCAGGGCCGCGCGGTTCGGCGGCCGTCCGGGCCGGTAAAGATCGGCCAGAATCTGCAAGGGCTGGCTGCGGCCCGCCAGACGGTCGCGATAGACCTCGGTGTTCTCGATCACACGCTGCACGTAATTGCGGGTCTCCGAAAAGGGGATCTGTTCGATCCAGTCGATGGGATCGACGCCGGATGTGCGCGGATCGCCATAGGTCGTGATCCAGCGGTTCACATTGGTCGCGCCGGCATTATAGGCCGCCGCCGCCAGGATGTAGGAGCCATCCCATTTCGCCAGATCGCCCGACAGTTCGGTCATGCCGAGCTGGATGTTGTAGTGGGCATCGGTCGCCAGCTCGCGATGGCGATAGGGCAGGCGGGTCAGCCGCGCCAGGTGCCGCGCCGTCTGCGGCATGATCTGCATGATGCCGCGCGCGCCGGCCCGGCTGACGGCATCGGCGTTGAATTCGGTTTCCTGCCGGATCAGGCCGAGCACCAGCGCGTGCTCCGGCGCATCGCCCGGTCCGCGGAAGTGCGGCAGCGCGATGACGGGATGCGAATAGGGCAGAAGATCGATGCCGTCATAGCTGGCCGTCTTGGCCACGCGCAAGGCGATGTCCGGATAACCCATGCGGGTCAGGTCGCCGGCCAGAAGCGCGATGTGGCCGGGTTCCTGATGTTCGTCCACATCGTGAACCGCGAACAGGCGCAGGAAGCGTTCCTCGCCCAGATCGGCCAGCACGCGGATGGCATGGATGAGGTTGTCGTCCCGGAATCCGGCGCGCGCGCGGCCGGTCGCGGCCGGCGTTTCGTTCAAGCGCAGGCGCGGGCTCGTCTCGATCCGCGTCACGGCGAGCTGACCGTAGAAGGTTTCGGGATGTTCGGCGGCCTGGCGATAGGCGCGCGCGGCATCGCGATCCTTGCCCGCAGCCTCATAGGCGCGGCCGATCCAGTAAAGGGCGCGGCCCTGGCTGATCGGACGGGTGACACCGGCGGCGAGGCGTTTGAAATGGGTCAGCGCCTGTTCGGGTTCGTGCAGGAAGCGCAGCGCGATCCACCCGGCCATGAATTCGGCCTCGGCAAAATCGCTGCCTTCCGTCAGCCCGGTATCGGCGACGAGGGTATAGGCCGTCCGGTAATTGCCGTCCTTGAGCGCTTCGCGCGCGGCCAGGGCGAACTGCCCCCACCAATGGCCGGAATCGATCTTCGCCATCGCGTCGGTCGGTGCCTTGATCAGCAGCGCCGGCACATCGTCGTCATTGCCAAGCCGATGCTGGCTGCGGGCACGATCGAACAACAGGTCCGGATTGGATTGCAGCGCGGCCGGCAGGTCCGACACCATGCGCTCGCCCGCGCGCGGATTGGTGCGAAGCGCCATGCGCACCTGGGCGATGCGCTGCGTCGCGCTGTCGACCCGGCTCAGCTCGCGCCGCGCGGCATCGAGATCGCCGCTCCAGATAAGCCGGTTGAGCCGTTCGCGATCGACCTCTGGCGTCAGGATGTCGCCGTGATGCTGGATGATGTCCTGTTCCTCGGCGGGCTCGAATGTGTCCGCGATCCAGGCCTTGCGGATCAGGGCGCGGCCTTCGCTGCGCTTGCCGGTCGCGATCAGCGCCTCGCCCAGCCGCACCTTGCCGATGCCGGTGGAGGGTTCGCGCGTGCCGAACCAGGCGATCACGGCGCCGGGCGACATATTGTCGGGCATCGCATGTTCGGCGCGGGCGAACAGCACATGGCGCAGCGGCCAGCCCGGATGCTCGCGCAGGAAGCGCGCGATCTCGTCGAATGAGGCGCCGCCATTCCTGTCGGTCAGGTAGCGCCAGATGATGATCCGCCGCGCCACCGCATCGTGGCCCTGATCGGCCAGCCCCTTGGCCGCGATCCAGTCGCCGCGATCGCCGGCGCTGAACGCCTTCTCGAACAGGTCGCGATCGGCGGGGCTGAGGACCTGCGTCAGGCTCGGACGGTGGTCCGGCATCGGCACGGGCACGGCCTCGGCGGTCGTCTTGTCGCTGCGATCCTCGGGCTTGGAGGCGATGGGCTGCATCATCACCGTGTTGCCGCTGCGTGTCAGCCCGGGCGGCAGGGGGCGCGGTTTGGGCGCGACAGGGGGCTTGGCGGGCGCCTTCGTCTGCGCGCTGGCACTGCCCACACCCATCACGCTCGCGCTCAAAATGAGCGCGACCGCTCCAAGCAAGGCGGCGCGGGTGGCGTGCATCGGTTAGACCCGTAAGTTTGTCCGGCCCGTCGGCGCTGGGACGTGCAATATTAGCGTGGCCGCCGCCCGGTGGCCAGAGAGAGACAGAGAGATAGACTACACCGGAGAGGCTAAAAGAATGTGAGTCGGCCTGCGCGCGGATCGGCGCTTGCCGCGCCGCCGCCGCAAACGCTATTTTGCCCGCCGCTTCAACAGGAATTGGACAGACCCATGCGCGATTTGCGCGACCGCATCAAAGGCTCGATCCCCGCCCTCATCACGCCGATGAAGGGTGGAAAGGTGGATGAGGCCGGATTCCGCAAATTCGTCGCCTGGCAGATCGCCGAGGGCAGCCACGGCCTGGTGCCGGTTGGCACCACGGGCGAATCGGCGACGCTGACCCATGACGAGCACAAGCGCGTGGTGGAACTCTGCGTCGAGGAGGCGAACGGCAAGGTTCCGGTCATCGCCGGCGCCGGTTCCAATTCCACGGACGAGGCCATCGAACTTACGGAGTTCGCGAAGTCGGTGGGCGCCGATGCCGTGCTCTCGGTCGCGCCCTATTACAACAAGCCGTCGCAGGAGGGCATCTACCGCCATTTCGCGGCCATCGCCGAGGCGGTGGATATTCCGATCCTGCTTTACAACATCCCCGGCCGCTCGATCGTCGAGATCTCGGTGGAGACGATGGCGCGGCTGTCCAAGGTCGCGAACATCATCGGCGTCAAGGATGCGACCTCGAATATGGCGCGCCCCAGCCGGGAGCGCCTCGTCTGCGGGCCCGACTGGCGGATGATCTCGGGTGAGGACGCGACCACGCTCGGCTACATGGCCCATGGTGGCCATGGCTGCATCTCGGTCACGGCCAATGTGGCGCCGAAGCTCTGTTCGCAGTTCCAGGTGGCCTGCATGGCCGGCGACTTCGCCAAGGCGCGCGAACTGCAGGACAGGTTGATCGGCCTGCACGATGCCATGTTCTGCGAGCCCAGCCCGGCGCCGGCCAAATTCGGCGCCTCGCTGCTGGGCCTGTGCACCGACGAGGTGCGCCTGCCCATCGTTGCGGCGAGCGATGCGGCCAGGGCGCGCGTGCGCGAGGCGATGGCGGCCGCGGGACTTCTCTGATGGCCAAGAAGAAGGACGACGGCCGCAAGGTCGTCGCCGAAAACCGCAAGGCGCGTTATTCCTACGCCATCGACGACACGCTGGAAGCCGGCATGATGCTGCACGGCTCCGAGGTCAAGGCGTTGCGCGCGGGCAAGGCGACCATCGCCGAATCCTATGCGCAGGTGAAGGATGGCGAGGTCAGTCTGATCAACGCCTATATCCCCGAATATGGCATGGCCAACCGCTTCAACCACGAGCCGAAGCGGCCGCGCAAACTTCTCGTGCGCAAGACGGAGATCAAGAAGCTCGCCGCCGCCACCCAGCGCGAAGGCATGACGCTGGTGCCGCTCAAGGTCTATTTTACGCCCCGTGGCATCGCCAAGATCGAACTGGGCATCGCCAAGGGCAAGAAGCTGCACGACAAGCGCGAAACCGAAAAGCAGCGCGACTGGGCCCGCGACAAGGCAAGGCTGATGCGGGACAAGGGGTGAGGAGCGATTGGCCGAAGGCCAATGAAATGGTCCGGTGGGCCATTTCAAGCGACGAACGCCGCGAGCCCAAGCGAGCGGCCGGAGGGGTACAAGGACACGACCGATGACCGACGACGACATCCCCGATCCCATCGAAGGCGCCCGCGAAAAGCTGCTGCGCTCCAAGGAGAAATGGGCGGAGGAGGGTAGGCTGCTCACCGGCCGCCCGGATGCGGGCCGCGTCAACCGTCTGCCGCCGGGCCAGCGCCTCGTCACCAATTGGCCGGTGCTCGATCTCGGCGCCCAACCGGATGTGAACCGCGAGAAATGGCGCCTGCGCATCGGCGGCCTTGTCGAGAAGCCGCAGGTCTTCACGCTTGAGGAATTCCACGCCCTGCCACAGGCGGAGATGGTCAGCGACATCCACTGCGTCACCGCCTGGAGCCGCTACGACAATCGCTGGAAGGGCGTCTCCACCAAGACCATTATCGACATGGTGCGCCCCAAGGCCGATGCGCGATACGTGCTGTTCCAGTCCTATGACGGCTACACCACCAATGTCCGCCTCGACATGTTCGCGGAAACGAACGCGCTGCTGGCGCATGAATGGGAAGGCCAGCCGCTGACCCGCGAGCATGGCGCGCCGGTGCGCGTCGTGATCCCGGACTGGTATTTCTGGAAGAGCCCCAAATGGGTGACGCGGATCGAATTCTCCGCCGTCGACCGCCCCGGCTTCTGGGAAGTCCGCGGCTACCACAACGAAGGCGATCCCTGGAAAGAAGAGAGATACAGCTGAACACCGCTGTCCCTCTCGGCGAGCATCGCATGCGCAAGCATGCGATGTGAGGGAAGGGGACCCAGAGCGTGACAACAGCCTCCATCTTTCCGGACAACAACTTTTCGCCGCCTGAGCCAGTCTAACCTCCTGGGTTCCCTTCCCTCGGGCCAAGCGCTGGCGCGCTCGTCCCTCGCCGGGAATGACAACGGAGTGAGATTGTCGCCAACGGAGCAATCAGATGCTTGCACCCTTATCCCCGCCCCGGTCGCGCCGCTTCGACAAACCGTCAGCGCGAATTGTGCTGCGAAAAGCGCCTCTTACGGGCTTTCAGAGCCATCATGTAACCTCTTGAAAATAAATCCTTATCCCCGTCTTGGCAGGGGTGCCGCGCAACCCCATCTCTCATGCAGAAACATGTGAGAGACGATCACAATGCAGTAGCGATAGCGCGAGACCAGACAGGGCCGGATGCAAGCTCGCGTGCATCCTTGCCGGGCACATCTTCCCATCATGCGAAGATGCAAGATCCCCGCTGGGTCCGTGGTGAAACCAAGGTGCCGGAAGTCTTGCGTCACAGCGCGCTATCGCCGGCCAGCCGGAATTTTCGAACACGAAACGGGCATGCCGATGGCGGCCCGTTTTGTTTTGGCGTCTCAGATCGCCGGCATCGCCGCGATCTTCGCCTCTTTCACCACCGCGTCGAACATCGCTTCGGTCAGCACGCGCGTATTGGTGTTGTAGCGCGAGCAATGATAGCTCGCGACCAGCGACAATTTCCCCACCTCATAACGCGCGGCATGCTTGAAGGGATGATCCTTCAGCTTCAGGCCCAGCGCCTTGGCGGTGCTGTCATGGGCGATCTTGCCCAGCACCAGGATCGCTTTCAGATGCGGCATGGATTCGATCGTCGCGCTCAGGAAGGGGCGGCAGGTGTTGATCTCGAGCGGCAGCGGCTTGTTCTGCGGCGGCACGCAGCGCACCGCATTGGTGATGGCGCAATCGACGAGTTCCAGCCCGTCATCGGCACGCTGTCCATATGTGCCTTTGGCAAGGCCATGTTTCAGCAGCATGGCGTAGAGAAGATCGCCGGCGTAATCGCCGGTGAAGGGGCGGCCGGTCTGGTTGGCGCCATGCAATCCCGGCGCAAGGCCCACGATCAGAAGGCGCGCATGGCTGTTGCCGAATGTCGGGACCGGCGCGTTGAAATAGGCCGGAAAGGTCTTGCGGTTCTCGGCCCGGAACTGCGCCAGCCGCGGGCACAGCGTGCAACTCTTCGCCGGTTCGCGTTTTGCCGTTGTCATCGCCATTCCCCTCGCATGGGCAGGGGATAGCGCATTCGTGCGCGCCTGCCTAATGCTCGGCGGCGGCAGTTTCGGCGTAGTGCTCCGGCTGGTGACCGTTGTGATGGTTCGAGCGCGGCCCGCCCTCCCGCACGATCTGGGACTTCAGTTCTTCCAGCTCGATGAAATTGTCGGCCTGGCGGCGCAGCTCGTCGGCCACCATGGGCGGCTGGGTGCGGATGGTGGAGACCACGCTGACGCGCCGGCCCTTGCGCTGGGCGGCCTCGACCAGACGGCGAAAATCGCCATCGCCCGAGAAGATCACGATATGATCGACCATATCGGCCATTTCCATGACGTCGATGGCCAGTTCGATATCCATATTGCCCTTGACCCGGCGCCGGCCCTGGCTGTCGGTGAATTCCTTGAGCGGCTTGGTGACGACCGAGAAACCGTTGTAATCCAGCCAGTCCACCAGCGGGCGCAGAGGCGAGAATTCCTGATCCTCGGCCACCGCCGTATAATAAAAGGCGCGGACGAGAATACCCTTGCGTGCAAACAGTTCCAGGAGGCGCTTGTAGTCGATATCGAAGGCGAGACCCTTGGCGGCGCCATACAAATTTGCGCCATCGATAAACAGGGCGAGCTTTTCTTGCGGGTAGAACAACATGCCAATTCCTCCAATGACTATCGTCTAAAAAACTGCACTGCCCACCCAATGCACATTGTTCTAGGCCATCGCCCACCAGACGCAAATGACATCTAGGTTGATCCCGTGATTTTGATCGCACTCGGCGCAAATCTTTCATCGACGGCTGGCGAGCCGTTGCAAACATTGCGGACGAGTCTGTCAGCCTTGTCACAAATAGGGGTGCGACCGCTTTCGCTGTCGCGCGCCTTTGAAACACCGGCCTGGCCGGATCCCGCCGATCCGCCTTTTGTGAATGCCGTTGCTGCGGTCGAAACGGCGCTCGATCCGGCCGCATTGATGGCCGCGTTACATCAGCAAGAGCAAATGTTCGGCCGTGTGCGTTCGCAAGCCAATGCGCCGCGCACGCTCGATCTCGATCTGATCGATTATGACGGCCGGGTTGAAACCGGCGCACTCACCCTTCCGCATCCGCGTATGGAGCGCCGCGGCTTTGTCCTTATTCCGCTTGCGGATATCGCGCCGGATTGGCGCCATCCCGTCTCGCGCAAGAGTGTGTCAGAGCTGATCGGCGCACTGTCCGACGCCGAACGCGCCGCCATCGTGCCCTTGGGGTCGCTGCAGGATTGATGTGGTTTGCGGATATTCGGCATGAGGATAAGCAGCGGCACGCCTGATTTCATTATGAGAATCATATTAGACTGCAGCTCGCGGCGGAATGGGGCAGACGAGGCGGATGTGGCAAGGCGCGCGCGCGACTGTGTTGATGCTGTCGCTGACATTGGCCGGCTGCGCGTCGTTGGCCGGTACGAGCTGTCCGGCCGGTCTGCAGTCGGCTGAGATCGCGCAGCTCTATTTCGGGCGCAGCATTCCGGCGGGCGGCAGCGTGGACGATGCGGCCTGGGCGGCTTTCGTCGATCGGGATATCGCATCGCGCTTCCCGCTGGGGTTCACCGTCACCGATAGCGCGGGCGCCTGGCGCGATCGTGCCGGCCGGACGATCCACGAGCGCGGCAAGGTGCTGACCATCGTCCTCACCGAGGCGAAGGGGGCACGCGGCAAGCTCGACGCCATTCGCGCCGCCTACAAGACGCGGTTTCATCAGGAGGCCGTCTTGCTGGTGGAACACCGCGGCTGCTTCAGCTTCTGAGCACCCTGTGCGCCGCCGGGCCTTGCCGGCCGGGGACTCTTCTTATAGTGTCCGCGGTCTTCCGGGAGGCCTCGAGTCTTCCCGCGTTTGTGCGCGCGCCGCGGGGTGCGCTGCTAACCCGCTGACTTATAAGGGTTTTTGAATGGCTCGCGTGACTGTCGAAGATTGCGTCGACAAGGTTTCCAACCGTTTCGACCTCGTCCTCTATTCCGGCTTCCGGGCCCGCCAGCTTTCCGGCGGCGCCGAGCCGATGCTTGAGCGCGACCGCGACAAGAACACCGTCGTGGCGCTCCGCGAGATCGCGGACAAGCTCCTCAAGCCCGAAGAGGTCAAGGAAGAGTACATCAAGTCGCTGCAGAAGCATGCCGAGGTGGACGAGCCGGAGGAGGCTCCCAGCGAGGAGGATCGGCGCGAGGATGCCTCTTTCCGCCAGGTGACCGAGGAAGAGCTGCTGCGTGCCCTGACCACCGAGGCCCAGCGCCGCGCCGAGCCGCAGCCCGAGCCGGAAGCCGATTACGAGGAGTGATTTCCTCGAAACGGCGAGAATTCCGAAAGGCGGGGGAGCCGGGCTCTCCCGCCTTTTGCTTGGGGAGTGGTGGAGCCGGGCAAGGTTTTGTTAGCGCCTGCAAAAACCAAGGGTAAAAAGTCCACGGATTTCCTATATAATTCAAAGACGATGAGCGCACCGACACAGCCAGCCCAGGACCCGGGCCCGGCGACGGCGAAAGCCGCCCCGCCGCCAGCGCCCGCGCGCCCGCGCGGCCGGCGCAAGCTGATGCGCCAGACCGAACTCGTGGACCGGGTGAAGGCCTATGATCCGGAGGCCGACGAGGCGCTGCTCAACAAGGCCTACGTCTATGCCATGCAGGCCCATGGCAAGCAGTTCCGCGCCTCGGGCGATCCCTATTTCGCCCACCCGCTCGAAGTTGCCGCGATCCTGACCGAGCTCAAGCTCGACGTGCCGACCATCGCCACGGCGTTGTTGCACGACACCATCGAGGACACGCACGTCACCTATGACGACATCAAACAGGGCTTCGGCGAGGAGATCGCGGCCCTGGTCGATGGCGTGACCAAGCTGTCTCAGCTCGAACTGATCAGCGAGCGTACCAAGCAGGCGGAGAATTTCCGCAAGCTGATGCTGGCGATGTCGAATGATATCCGTGTGCTGCTCGTGAAGCTGGCCGACCGGCTGCACAATATGCGCACGCTCCACTACATCCAGAAACCGGAGAAGCGCCGCCGCATCGCGCAGGAAACGATCGACATCTATGCCCCGCTTTCCGGCCGCATCGGCATGCAGAACATGCGCGAGGAGCTGGAAGATCTGGGCTTCGCCGAGCTCAATCCCGAGGCGCGCAATTCGATCGTCACGCGCCTCGCCCGGCTGGAGGATACGAGCGGCGACCGCATCGGCCGCATCGCCGACCAGATCAAGCGCCGCCTGGCCGAACACGGCATCGATGCCTGGGTTTATGGCCGCGCCAAGCGGCCCTGGTCGATCTGGCGCAAGCTGCGGGAGAAGCAGCTCAATTTCGAGCAGCTCTCCGACATTCTGGGCTTCCGCGTGATCGTGGGCTCGACAGACGATTGCTATCGCGCGCTGGGCGTCTTGCACCGGAACTGGCGCATGATCCCGGATCGCTTCAAGGATTTCATCTCCAACCCGAAGACCAACGGCTATCAGTCGATCCATACGACGGTGCTCGGGCCGGAGAACCAGCGCGTCGAAGTGCAGATCCGCACCGAGGAAATGCATGAAGTGGCCGAGCGCGGCGTGGCGGCGCATTGGCGTTATCGCGAGCGTGTGGGCGGCGCCGGGTCCTCCGACCGCGCGCTCGAATGGCTGCGCGACATGGTGGATCTGATGGAGCGCGGGGATTCCGCCGAGGAATTCCTCGATCATTCCAAGCTGGCGCTCTATCAGGATCAGGTCTTCTGCTTCACGCCCAAGGGCGATCTGATCGCCCTGCCGCGCGGGGCGACGCCGATCGATTTCGCCTATGCCGTGCACACCGATCTCGGCAACACGACCGTCGGCGCCAAGGTCAATGGCGTGCATGTGCCGCTGCATACCTCGCTGAGGAATGGCGATCAGGTCGAAATCATCCGCACCAAGGACCAGACGCCGTCGCCGCTATGGGAGCAATTCGTGGTCACCGGCCGCGCGCGCGCCGAAATCCGCCGCTTCCTGCGCCATGCAAGGCGCGGCGAATATGTCGGCTTCGGACAAAAGATCCTCGAAAAGGCGTTCGTCGATCTCGACCTCGAATTCACCGACAAGGCGATCGAGGAAGTGGCCAAGAAGCTGCGGCTGGCCAAGGGCGAGGATGTCTATGCCGAGGTGGGCCGCGGCGCGCTCCGGGCGCAGGACGTGGTCGAGGCCGTGTTCCCGGAGCTCAAGCAGGACCCGGAGCGGCGCAAGGCGGCGAGCTATTCGCTTGGCGCCTGAGGACCGCAAGGCGATCTCCATCTATGGGCTGACGGAAGGCATCGCCTACAAGCTCGGCCAATGCTGCCATCCGCTGCCGGGCGACCGCATCGTCGGCATCATGGTGCCGGGCGAGGGCGTCGTCATCCACACCATCGATTGCGGCGAGCTGGAAAAGGCCCAGACCGAGATGGCCGACTGGCTCGATGTGAGCTGGGGCAAGAACGCGGCCGAACTTGGCGCTTCCGTCGCCCGCGTGCTGGTGCGGGTGAAGAACGCACCGGGCTCTTTGGGCGCGGTGATGACGGTGATCGGCAACAATGGCGGCAACATCTTCAACATGAAGGTGACGAACCGGAACCCGCTGTTCTTCGAATTCACGGTCGATATCGAGGTGCGCGACGTCGCGCATTTGCAGAACATCCTGGGTGCGCTACGCGTCAATGCCGCGGTCGAATCGGTCGATCGCGTGCGCGGGCCGCAGGAGCCCGAGGACGAGGGACAGGGGTAAAAGGCATGAACGCGGAGAAGGTGCTCAAGGAATTCAAGAAGGCGGGCGCGCTCTTGGAAGGCCATTTCATCCTGTCGAGTGGGCTGCACTCCGACGTCTTCCTGCAGAAGGCGCTGGTGTTCCAGGATGCCAAGCGCACGGCCAAATTGTGCAAGGCGCTGGCCAAGAAGATCCGGGCCGAGGTGACGAAGGAGTTCACGGCCATCGTCTCACCGGCGGTCGGCGGCATCGTGCCGGGCTATGAGATGGGCCGCCAGCTCGGTCTGCCGGCCATGTATGTCGAGCGCGTGGACGGCAAGTTCCAGCTGCGCCGCGGCTTCGAACTGGAAAAAGGCCAACCGGTGCTGATGGTCGAGGATATCGTGACGACGGGTCTGTCGAGCCGCGAATGCCTCGATGCGATCCGCGCGGCAGGCGGCAAGCCGGTGGCGGCGTGCTGCCTGATCGACCGCTCGGGCGGCAAGGCCAAGCTGGGCGTCAAATTCATTTCGCTCGCCAGCGTGAAATTTCCCGCCTGGGACGCCGACAAGCTGCCCAAGCATCTCAAGGGCACGAAGGGCATCAAGCCGGGGAGCAGAGGGCTGGCATGAACCGCCTGCGTCTGGGTGTGAATATCGATCACGTCGCGACCATCCGGAACGCGCGCGGTGGCGGCCATCCCGATCCGGTGCGCGCGGCCAGGCTGGCTGCAGCGGCCGGGGCTGATGGCATCACGGCGCATCTGCGCGAAGACCGCCGCCACATCTCGGACGGCGATATCGATCGTCTCGTGCAAGAGATCGATCTACCGCTCAACCTCGAAATGGCGGCCACTGACGAGATGCTGGCTATCGCGCTGGCGCACAAGCCGCACGCCGCCTGCATCGTCCCCGAAAAGCGCGAGGAGCGCACGACCGAAGGCGGCATCGACGCAGCGGGGCAGCACAACAAGCTGGCGCCTTTCGTCCGTGCACTGAGCGATGCGAAGGTGCGCGTCTCACTCTTCATCGAGGCGAACAAGACGCAGCTCGATGCCGCGAAGTCGCTCGGCGCGCCCGTGGTCGAACTGCACACCGGCGCTTATTGCGACAGCGAAGGCGCGGCGCGTGAAGCGCATCTCCATGCCATTCGCGAGGCGGCGTCCTATGGCACGTCATTGGGCCTCGAAATTCATGCCGGCCACGGCCTCGGCTTCGACACGGTGGGACCGATTGCGGCGATTCCCGAAATTCGCGAACTCAATATCGGCCACTTCCTGATCGGCGAGGCGATCTTCTCAGGTCTCGATGCGGCAATCCGGCGCATGCGGGCGCTGATGGACGAAGCGCGCGCCCGCGCCGACGGCAGGAACACGGCCTGATGATCATCGGCCTGGGCTCCGACCTGATCGATATTCGCCGTGTCGAGCGCAGCATCGAACGCTTCGGCGATCGCTTTCTCTTGCGCATCTTCACCGACGTCGAGCGTGCGAAATCGGACAGACGGGCGCAGCGCGTGGCCAGCTATGCCAAGCGTTTTGCAGCCAAAGAAGCCTGTTCCAAAGCCCTTGGCACCGGTTTCCGCAAGGGCGTGTTCTGGCGCGATATGGGTGTCGTCAACCTTCCGGGCGGCAAGCCCACCATGCAACTGACGGGCGGTGCACTGGCGCGTCTGCAGGAATTGACGCCGGCCGGTCACGCGGCCGTCATCGACCTGACCATTACCGATGATTTTCCGCTGGCTCAGGCGATTGTCATCATCTCGGCTGTGGCCCATGCGCCGCAGGCGGCCACGAAACCATGATTAACCTGTAGGGCGGCTTGACCGTTCTGCCCCCATCCGGTTCCTTCGAACCGGAAGCGAGCCCACGACCGATATGACCGATCACACCGAGCCGGACGAAACAACACACGAGCCCGCCGCTGAGGCCAACGGCCAGGCGGCTGAGACCGGCGAGGCCAAGGCTGTGGGTCCTGCACAGGATGACGCTGCGCCCGCCGCTGCCGGACCCGCGCCTGTCAAATCCGACGCGGCAAAGGACGGTGAGGAAAAGAAGGCTGACGACGACGGATGGGTCGAGACGATCAAGACCATCGTCTATGCGCTGCTGATCGCGCTGGTGATCCGCACCTTCGCCTTCCAGCCTTTCAACATCCCCTCCGGCTCGATGGAGAACACGCTGCTGATCGGCGATTATCTCTTCGTCGAGAAATATGCCTATGGCTACAGCCGCTACTCGTTTCCCTGGGGGCTCGGGCCGCTGGGCCGTCCCTGGCATGGACGCATCTTCGGATCGGCGCCGAAGCGCGGCGACGTCGTGGTGTTCAAACTGCCGAGCGATCCCTCGATCGACTATATCAAGCGTGTGATCGGCCTGCCTGGCGACCGCATCCAGATGATCAACGATCGTCTCTATATCAATGGCAAGGTCGTGCCACAGAAGCGCATTTCGGACTATGTCGAGACCATAGACGGCTATCAGCATCACGTGCCGCGCTATGAGGAATATCTGCCGGACGGCAAGGCGCACGCCGTCCTCGATCGCGATCCCAATGGGCCGGCAGACAACACCGATGTCTATGTCGTGCCGCCGGGCCATTACTTCATGATGGGCGACAATCGCGACAATTCGGACGACAGCCGCGCCGGAGTGGGCTACGTTCCGGCCGAAAACCTGGTCGGCAAGGCCGAATTCATATTCTTCTCGACGAATGGCAAAGCGCAGTTCTGGGAGTTCTGGGAATGGCCGTGGTCGATCCGCTGGAAGCGGCTCTTCACGGTCATCGACTAAGCGGCACGCACGGCCGGCCGATCTGGCCGAACTGGAGCGTGCGCTGGGTCATGTCTTCACCGACCAATCGCTGCTCGGCCGCGCGCTGACCCATTCCAGCGCCGATGCCGTGATCTCCAATGAGCGCCTCGAATTTCTCGGCGACCGGGTGTTGGGCCTGATCCTGGCCGAGAAGCTGCACGCCCTCTATCCGGATGATGCCGAAGGCGCGCTGGCGCTCAAATTCAATGCGCTGGCGCGGCGCGAGACCTGCGTGGCGGCGGGCGAGGCGGCGGGCATTCCCGATCACCTGATCCTGGCCGCCAGCGAGGCCGGCAGCGGTGGGCGCCTCAAATCTGCGATTGTCGGCGGCGCGGTGGAAGCGCTGATCGCGGCACTCTATCTCGACGGCGGCTATGAGGCGGCGCAGGTTTTCGTCGAACGCTATTGGGCCGGTGCCTGGGATGATCTCGACCGCGATATGCGCGATCCCAAAACGGCCTTGCAGGAATGGGCGCAAGGGCGCAAAGGCAAGCGCGATGCGCCCGCCTATCGCGTCGTGAACCGCGAGGGGCCGGACCATGCGCCGCATTTCGCGGTGGAAGTCAGCGTGGAGGACCATGCGCCCGAGATGGGCGAGGGCGGCTCCAAGCGCGAGGCGGAACAAGCCGCCGCCCGCGCGATGCTCGATAGGCTGGGATTGTTGAACGAATGAGTGAGAGTACCGAGAAAACCGGTTCAGAAAAAACACGGGCCGGCTTCGTGGCCGTGATCGGCGCGCCCAATGCGGGCAAGTCGACCCTGGTCAATGCGCTGGTCGGCACCAAGGTGTCGATCGTCAGCCACAAGGTGCAGACGACGCGCAGCCCGGTGCGCGGCGTTGCCATGCGCGGCAATGCGCAGCTGGTGCTGGTCGACACACCCGGCATCTTCCAGCCGCGCCGCCGCCTCGACCGCGCCATGGTCAATGCGGCGTGGTCCGGCGCCGGCGATGCCGATGCGGTGCTCTTGATCGTCGATGCGGCCGACCTCGCCGCCAATCCGCAGGGCCCGGCCGCGCGCGATACCTATGCCATTCTCGAAGAGCTGAAGAAGACGCCGCGCAAATCCGCGCTGGTGCTCAACAAGATCGATGCCATGAAGCGCGCCGATCTTCTGCCGCTGATCGGCAAGCTCAATGAGGACGGGCAGTTCGAGCATGTGTTCATGATCTCCGCGCTCAAGGGCGAGGCCATTGGCGATGTCGCCGATTGGTGCGTGGGTCATATGCCCGAAGGCCCGTTCCTCTATCCGCCGGATCAGGCCGCCGATATCCCGTCGCGCCTGCTGGCCGCCGAAATCACGCGCGAAAAGCTCTATCTGCGCCTGCATGACGAGCTGCCCTACGCCACCACGGTCGAAACCGAGAAGTGGGAAGAGAAGACGGACGGCTCGGCGAAGATCGACCAGATCATCTATGTGCAGCGCGACGGCCAGAAGGCCATTGTGCTGGGCAAGGGCGGCAAGACAGTCAAGGCCATCGGCGAGGCCGCGCGCCGCGAGATGGAAGATCTGTTCGGCCGGCGCATCCATCTCTTCCTGTTCGTCAAGGTGCGCGAGAACTGGGCCGAAACCCGCGAGCATTACCGCGAAATCGGGCTGGAGTATCCGGAGGACAAATAGGCGTGGAATGGTCTGACGATGCCATTGTCCTCTCCGTCCGCGCCCATGGCGAAAGCTCGGCCATTGTCGATGCGTTGACGCACGAACATGGCCGCCATGCCGGCCTGGTGCGCGGCGGCGGTTCGCGCAAATCGAAACCGGCGCTGCAGCCGGGAAATTCACTGCATCTGGTCTGGCGCGCGCGGCTGACCGAGCATCTGGGCAATTACACGGCGGAACCGGCGCGGGCGCGTTCGGGCCGGTTGATGGATAGCCGCGCCGGGCTGATCGGCCTCAATGCCTTTACCGCGGTGACGCTGGCGGTGTTGCCCGAGCGCGAGCCGCATGCCTCCGTTTATGAGGCGGCGCTGGTGCTGCTCGATGCGATGGCGGCGGGCGAATTTGCCGATTGGGCGCCGCTCTATGTGCGATGGGAAGCGGGGCTGCTCGATGAGCTGGGCTTCGGCCTCGATCTTTCCGCCTGCGCGGCCACGGGCGAGAGCGATGATCTGGCCTATGTGTCGCCGCGCAGCGGGCGGGCGGTGTCGAGCGCGGCGGCCGCGCCCTATCGCGAGCGATTGTTCCCGCTGCCGCCCTTCCTTCTGGGCACGCAGAGCGCGGTGACCACGGCGGATATTCTCGCTGGCCTGCGCCTGACCGGGCATTTTCTGGCCGAGCGGGTCCTTGTGCCCCATGGCAAACAGGTGCCCGCGCCCCGTATCAGGCTCGAAGAATTGGCCGCGCCCGAATCGGACTAGAACTGGGTCCAAGCAGAGGGCCATGCGAAGGCCCCCGACAGGTGAGTTATGGCTGACATTCAAGACGACATCCGCCCGGAACCGCTGGCCCAGGCGCTGAGCGAGCGTTATCTCGCCTATGCGCTGTCGACCATCACCCAGCGCGCGCTGCCCGATGCCCGCGACGGGCTCAAGCCCGTGCACCGGCGCATTCTCTACGGCATGCGGCTCCTCAAGCTCGATCCCAACGGCTCGTTCAAGAAGAGCGCCAAGATCGTCGGCGATGTCATGGGCTCGTTCCATCCCCATGGCGACCAGGCGATCTATGACGCGCTGGTGCGCCTCGCGCAGGATTTCGCTTCGCGCTATCCGCTGGTGGACGGGCAGGGCAATTTCGGCAATGTCGACGGCGATAACGCGGCGGCCATGCGCTACACCGAAAGCCGCCTCACCGAAATCGCCTACGCGCTGCTCGAAGGTCTCGACGAGGACGCGGTCGATTTCCGCGCCACCTATGATGGCGACGGCCGCGAGCCGGTGGTGCTGCCGGCCGCCTTCCCGAATCTGCTCGCCAATGGTTCCAGCGGCATCGCCGTGGGCATGGCGACCTCCATTCCGCCGCACAATCTGGGCGAATTGTGCGGGGCGCTGGAAGCGCTGATCAAGAACCCCAACACGCAGGAAAAGACGCTCTTCAAGCATGTGAGAGGGCCGGATTTCCCGACCGGCGGTATCATCGTCGACGATGCCGAAACCATCGCCGAAGCCTATCGCACGGGCCGCGGATCTTTTCGCGTGCGCGCCCGCTGGCACCGTGAGGATGCGGACCGCGGTGCCTATCACATCATCATCGACGAGATCCCGTATCAGGTCCAGAAGGCCAAGCTGATCGAGAAGATCGCCGAGCTGATCACGGCCAAGAAGCTGGCGCAGCTTGACGATATCCGCGACGAATCCGCCGAGGACATCCGCGTCGTACTGGTGCCAAGGACGCGCACGGTCGAACCCGAAGTGCTGATGGAGCAGCTCTTCCGCCAGACCGATCTCGAGACCCGCATCCCGCTCAACATGAATGTGCTGGACAACGGCCTGATCCCGCGCGTGATGAGCCTCAAGGACGCGCTGATCGCCTTCGTCAACCACCGCCGCACGGTGCTGGAACGGCGCTCGGCCCACAGGCTCGAAAAGATCGCGGCCCGCCTCGATATCCTCGAAGGCTATCTGATCGTCTATCTGGACCTCGATAAGGTTATCAAGATCATCCGCACCGAGGACGAGCCCAAGCCGAAGCTGATCAAGGCCTTCAAGCTCACCGAGACCCAGGCCGAAGCCATCCTCAACATGCGCCTCAGGAGTTTGCGCAAGCTCGAGGAGATGGAGATCCGCCGCGAGCACACAAACCTCAAGGCGGAACAGAAGGACCTCAAGAAACTGCTCGGTTCCGAGAAGCTCAAGAGCGACAAGCTGATCGAGGAAGTGCGCGAGATCGACGCGAAGTTCGGCCAGAAAACCAAGCTCGGCAAGCGCCGCACCGAATTCGCCAAGGCCGCCGAGATTGCGAACATCCAGGCCATCGCCGAAGAGGTGGTGGCGCTGGAGACGGCCGTCGAGCGCGAGCCGATCACGGTGGTGTGCTCGCAGAAGGGCTGGCTACGTTCGCTCAAGGGCCATCAGGAGCAAAGCGATGCCGTCAAGTATCGCGAAGGCGATCGCGCCCGCTTCTGGATCCATGCCGAAACCACAGACAGACTGATGCTGTTCGCGACCGATGGGCGCTTCTTCACCCTCGATTGCGCCAAGCTGCCGGGCGGGCGCGGCAATGGCGAGGCCATCCGCAGCTTCATCGACCTGCCGCCAGAGGCCGATCTCGTCGCCATGTTCGTGCACCAGCCGGGACGCAAGCTGTTGCTGGCGGCGACCTCCGGCCATGGTTTTGTGACCACCGAGGATGATGCCGTGGCCATGAAGCGCTCGGGCAAACAGGTGATGAATGTCGGCGCGGGGCAGGAAGCCGTGGTCTGCACCGAAGCGGCGGGCGACAGCGTGGCGGTCGTCGGCGACAACCACAAACTGTTGGTCTTCCCCGCCAAGGACGTGCCGGAGATGACCCGTGGCCGCGGTGTGATCCTGCAGCGCTACAAGGATGGCGGCTTGATGGATGCGTGTATGTTCACACTCAAACAGGGCCTGAAGGACCAGAACAATCGCAACTGGTCGGCCAGCGAATTGAAGGATTGGCGCGGCGTCCGCGCCCAGGCCGGCCGCCTGCCGCCCAAGGGCTTCGCCAAGAGCGCGAAATTCGCATAGTCCAGCGCGAAGCAAGACAATGACGCTCTGCGGCTCGATTTGGGAATAAGCGAGCAGCATTCCGGCGAAGATCGAAATAGTCGCAAACATTTAATCCCTAGGCCTAAGGGAACTCCCTTAGGGACTATTCCGAACTTCAAATTATGCCCCGAAATTACCATGTTCCAGTCACATGGCCGTCCGCATCTGCAATGTAAGGGCGCCTTGATATTTCGGGAGATCGTCTCCCGGAGTTCTGGACGGTGCGCGAACGAAGACACGCTGTCCGAATTTGGGACAGAGAAGATGGCGGCACGTCCGGATAAACCCCTCGCGCAGGAAGACTTCGTGTCGGCCGCCTTTGCAGATCGTGTCGAGGCGACATCCGAGGAATACAGGATGCAGCTTCTGAGAACCGCGGCTACCATGCGACAAGCTGTGCAGAATGGCGAAACCGAGGACGGTCGTGTGCTGGCCCTCGCCGAGGCGCTGGAGCGCTTGGCCGGGAACAAGACCTGAGGGGTTTCGTTTTCATCCCGTCGCTCCGGTGTCGCAGAGGTTGGGAGATGTTCGTCGCGCGTGCCCTGTTCTGGTTTGCCGTCGTGGCTGTCCTGATGCCGCGCGCGCCGGATTTGGGCCTCGACGTCTCACGGGTGCGGGCCGATCTGGCGGGACATCAGGTCCGGCTCGGTCTTGTCGATGATCTGCGCAGCGATCTCGCCAATGTTCGCAATACGGCTTTTGACCCGGTGCGGATTTATAGCCTGCACTATGGCAATGTGCTGCGTGAACGCCTGAACGTTGTGCGGGACGAACTCGCCGCCGTGCGGCCGAAGGCGCAGGCCAATCCGGTCACCGCACTTCGCGGGTTTGGCTTTCGCTGATCGTCTCGCGCGTCTTCCTCCTCTTTCGTTCACAGACACCCGTCTTCGCGCGTCTAGATGGTGAACGGTACGTAGGCTCTGCCGCGCGCCGGATTGCGACGCGCAGAGGCGGGAGGCGGCGATGGCGAAAACCAGGCAGGAGCGGGCGCGGGACGCTTATGTGGCAGATGTGCGCGGCCGGGTGGCGAAGGCGTCCGGCCATGTGCGGGCGCTGCGGAAGGGCGCGCCCGGGCGCATCGCCAAGGCCGCGGCGCATCTCAAGGCGGCCGGTGCGGGCGACGATCTCGACAGCCACGATCACGCGGTGGGGCGCATGCTCTACGAGGTCGCGTTCTATCCGCCGCATGACAAGCGCACGGAATCGCCAGCCTACAAGACGGTGCATGAGAAGCTGGTCAAGGCGCAGGACAGGCCGTGCCTCGCCTGCGGGGTCCGGTTCAGCACATTGGGAGACGAAGCGGCCAATCCCTTCGGCGCCGTGCAGATGGAGACCCATCATCACGTCATCGAATGGGCGCTCGCAAACGGCGTTGATCCTGGCAAGTTCAACACGCGCATTCTTCCGGGGCTGCTCCATCGCGACCGCGGAAAATATTCTGTGTTTCGGAACGGCATGACGAAGGCGCAGATCCTCGACTGGGTCGATCATGATGAGGACAATCTGTGGGTTCTGTGCGACGTGCACCACCGCCACAAATTCGTCGGCATCCACGCCATCACCTATCCGATCTGGGGGCCGCAGGACATCGTCGATGCCAATCTGCTGCGCGACGAAATCAAGCAGGCCAGGGCAGGGCGCCAAAGAGACGTGGCGTCATAGGGCCGGCATGGCGCGGGCCAGGATCGCATCCACGTCCATCTTCACGCCGCTGCCGCCATAAACGAAGCCGGGATGCTCCGACAGGCGCGTGGCGATGAAGGCATCGGCTACGGTCGCCGGGCCCTGACGCACGAGGATCGAGGCCTGCAGCAGCACGGCCATCTGTTCCACAAGATGGCGCGCCTCGTGCTCGGCCGGTGCCTGCACCAGCCGGTTCTTCATCGCCTCGATGGCTTGGTCGAGCACATGGTTCTCGCCATGGGCGGCTTCGATCTCGTTGATGAAAGCTGCGACACTCTCCGGCTCGCGCATCATGGCTCTGAGCACGTCGAGGCAGATCACATTGCCCGAGCCTTCCCAGATCGAATTGAGCGGCGATTGCCGGAACAGGCGCGGCATCACGCTTTCCTCGACATAGCCGGCGCCACCATGGGCCTCCATCGCCTCATAGACGAAGTTCACCACGCGCTTGTTGAGCCAGTATTTGCCGACCGGCGTGGCGATGCGCATCAGGGCCGCTTCCATCGGATGGGTGCCCTGCGCATCGAAGCATTTGGCGATGCGGAAAGTGAGGGCAGTGGCCGCTTCGGATTCCACCGCCATATCGGCCAGCAGCGTGCGCATCAGCGGCTGGTCGATCAGCGTCTTCTGGAAGGCGCGGCGATGCGAGGTATGCCACAGCGCATTGGCCAGCGCCTGCCGGATATAGGCGGCGGGCGCGATGATGCAGTCGAGGCGGGTGTGCTGGACCATCTCGATGATCGTGCGCACGCCGCGGCCTTCCTCGCCAACGCGCTGCGCCCAGGCGCCGTGATATTCGATTTCGGATGAGGCGTTGGCCTTGTCGCCCATCTTGTCCTTGAGGCGCATGATCTGGATGGCATTGCGCTCGCCATCGGGCGTCCAGCGCGGCACCAGGAAACAGGTGAGTCCGCCTTCGGCATAGGCCAGCGTCAGAAACGCGTCGCACATCGGCGCCGAACAGAACCATTTGTGGCCCGTCAGCGTGTAGCTGCTGTCCGCATTCTTTTCGGCGCGTGTGGTGTTGGCGCGCACGTCCGAGCCGCCCTGCTTCTCCGTCATCGCCATGCCGATGGTGACGCCCGCTTTTCCGGAGGCGGGGCGCGAGGCCGGATCGTATTTCCCGGTGAGGATGCGCGGCTCCCATGCTGCCGCAACGTCAGGCTGATGGCGGATCGCGGCGAGCGCGGCATAGGTCATGGTCATCGGGCAGCACACGCCGGGCTCGGCCTGCGCCATCAGGAATTCGATGGCCGAATGCAGCACGTGTCCGGCCTTGGTTCCGCTCCATGCCGCCGATGCAATGCCCGCATCGAGGCCCAGATGCATGAGCTGGTGATAGGCGGGATGGAATTCGACCTCGTCGATGCGCTGGCCGTAGCGATCGAAACTCTTGAGCTGGGGCGGATTTCTGTTGGCCTGCATGGCCCAGTCCGTCACTTCGGCCGAACCGGCTCGCGCGCCGAATGTTGTCAGCCGCCCGGCATGGGCCGCGCCGCCGGCATGGCCCAGTGCATGCTGAAGCGCGAGGTCCGAGGTGAACAGATTAATGTCTTCGAACGGCGGAGGCTGGTTCGTGACCTCATGGGTCTCCAGCATCGTGCGGGGCTTGAATGCGGACATCTGGGCCTCCTTTGCGATCACTATAGAGGGCCGAATTCACTTTGCCGATGGGGTCTTTCTGCTAGGCTCGCCGTCAGAGGAAACGCCTAAGAGGCCGGTATGAACATCCAGAACGAGTCCGCCCCGCAGACGGGCGGGCGCGCAGCCACTGGCTTTTCGCCCGGCTACCGGCACTACATCCTGGTCATTCTGACGGCGATGTATGTCGTGAACTATCTGGACCGCCAGATCCTCGCGATTCTGCTGCAACCGATCAAAGCCGAATTCCACGTCTCCGATGCACTGCTGGGCTTGCTCGCCGGGCCGACCTTCGCGCTGTTCTATGCCACGCTCGGCATTCCCATCGCCCGGCTGGCCGATCGCCACAGCCGCCGCAACATCATCGCCATCTCGATGGGCCTGTTTTCTATAATGACGGTGGTTTGCGGACTGGCGGCGCAATTCTGGCAGCTCGCCATCGCGCGCGTCTTCACGGGCGTGGGCGAAGCGGGCACAGGCCCCTCGGCACAGGCCGTGATCTCCGATCTCTATCCGCCGCAGCAACGGGCCGCGGCGCAGAGCTTCTATTCGGCCGGTCTCAATATCGGCCTGCTCTTTGCCTTCTTCGCGGGCGGGTGGATCGCGCAGCGCTTCGGCTGGCGTGAGGCCTTCCTCGCCGCGGGCATTCCCGGGCTGATCCTGTTTTTCGTCGTGCTGTTCACCGTGCGCGAGCCGCCGCGCGGCCATTCCGAAATGCTGGCCGATGACGGCGTGCGTCCGCCGCTGGGCGATGTTGCGCGCTTTCTGTGGTCGCAGCGTTCCTTCCGCTGGATCGCCTTCGGTGCGGCCATGACATCCTTCGGCGGTTACGGCGCCACGGCCTTCGTGCCGGCCTTTCTCATCCGCTCGCATCACATGACGTTGACGGAAGTCGGCCTCGTCTTCGCCGGCATCGCCGGGGTCGGCGGCTGGATCGGCACCTTCTTCTCCGGCGTTATCGCCGACCGCATGGGCAAGCGCGATGTGCGCTGGAATGTGTATGTGCCGCTCGGCGCCGCGGTGCTGGCGCTGCCGTTCCAGCCGGTGTTCTACCTCGCCGGCAACACCACCATCGCCGTCGTTGCCGCCATCATTCCGTCGGCCATGGGCGCAGTGTTCCTCGGCCCTTGTGTGACGATGGTGCAGGGCCTCGTGCCGCTCCGGATGCGGGCGACGGCGGCGGCGCTGTTCCTCTTCATCCTCAACATCATCGGCCTGGGGCTGGGGCCGCAATCGGTGGGTCTGCTCTCGACACTGCTGCGGCCGGAACTGGGCGTCGATTCGCTGCGTTACGCGTTGCTCCTGACCATGGTCAGCGGAACCCTGGGCGGCATCAGCTACTGGCGGGCCTCGAAAACACTGAAAGCCGACCTGGCGCGGGTGCCCAAACCGGCCTGAGGCGACGAAAGTTCCCACCGTCACGCCGTAGCATCACACTCTTGTCAACCACGTGCTGTCTCGTTACGGGACAAAGCTGGCACGCCGGGTTAGGCTGGTGATGTCACGGGGATTCCCACGAAACATGACGGGCCTCAAACAGCTCAGTGCTATCTATCTGGTGGCGGCTTCGGCCTTTGCCGTCACGATCGTGCTCGATCGCCATCCGGCGCTGGATCACGCGGTCCATGCGGCTGCGGCCGGTTTGCACGATCATGTGCTGCAGCCGGGCTGGAACTTTGCGGTCGCCGAGGCGGATCTGGTCTATGGCAGCGTGAGCGGGCCGGAAAAGACGGTGCCCGGCCGCAAGGTGGAACTCGCAAGGGTTGAGCCCGCACCAAGAAAGCCAGAGGCCACCGCACCGCCGGCGCTGCGGCCCCAGATTGTGCCGCCAGAGGCATCCCGCAGCCGCGTTACCATTCCCGTGAAGCCACGGCCGGTGGCGCAGGCCGCACCCAGACCCGCCTCCCGCGTCACGCTCAATCTCGCGCCGCCCGAGACTGTGCCGCCCAAGACCGTGACACCGAAACCCGCGCCGCCAGTCGCCGCGCCCGAACTCGCCCGCGTCGAGCAGCACCTCAGGGACAATCTGACCGACGCGCTCTACGCCCATTTCGATCTCTTCCTCTATGTCAGCAAGGCGGCGAAGGGGCCGGTGGCGCAGCGCATGTATGTCTTCGCCAAGAACGGCAGCGGCGGCTTCGCCCTGCGTTACGACTGGCCGGCGTCCACGGGGCGCGAGAAGGTCGAGTACGACAAGGCCGGCGGGAAATCTCTCACCGTTACGCCGGCCGGCTATTACGAACTCGATCCAAAGCGGATGTACCGCCATTACCGCTCTATGCATTGGGGGCAGCAGATGCCCTATGCGATGTTCTTCAACTGGGAACAGAACGGCTATCAGACGGGGCTCGCCATCCATGCCGCCCATGGCGAGGACATTGCGCGTCTGGGCCAGCGTGCCAGCGCCGGCTGTATCCACCTGTCGCCGGAGGCGGCGCGCACGCTCTTCGATCTGATCCGCAAGGACTACAAGGGCGAGGTGCCGCGCTTCGCCTATGACCGCCGCACCGAAACCGTCAGCAATCACGGCGAGCTGATGCGCGGCGCGCAGGGCAAACTGCGCTTCTACAAGGGCTACAAGGTTCTCGTCTTCATCGAGAATTTCGGCGGCGGCGCCGACACGGTCGCGGCCCTGATGTAGCCCTAGCCGCGCCGCGCTTCGTAAAGCGCGACGGCCGCGGCATTCGACACATTCAGGCTTTCCATCTGCGCCTCGATCGGGATCGAGGCCGTCACATCGCAGCGCTCGCGCACCAGCCGGCGCAGCCCCGCGCCCTCCGAGCCCAGCACGATGGCGACATCGCCGCCGCTGACCGCCTCTTTCAGCGATTGCTCGTCCGTCGCCGGCCAGGGCCACGCGCCAGAAGCCGAGTTCGGCCAGTTCGTCGAGCGCGCGGGCGATATTGACCACGGCGAGATAGGGCACGATGTCGAGCGCTCCGGACGCGGCTTTGGCCAGCACGCCCGATTCCGGCGGGGCATGGCGGTCCTGCACGATGACGGCCGAGACGCCGAAGGCGGCTGCCGAGCGCAGGATGGCGCCGACATTGTGCGGATCGGAAATCTGGTCGAGCACCAGCACGATGCGGCGGCGCTCGGTGGGGACCAGGACATCGGCGATATCGCGCTCGGGCAGGGGCTCGCATTGCAGGGCCGCGCCCTGATGCACGGACCCGGCCGGAAGCAGCCGGCTGACCGCGTCCGGATCGGCGATTTCGTGGGGCACGCGGGCGAGCAGCTTGCCGCCGATCTCTGCGGCGGCGCGCTCGGTCAGCACGGCGCGATGGGCCGCGCGGGCCGGATTGGCGAGGGCCGCCTTCACGGCGTGCAGACCATAGAGCCACAAGCCCGCCGCGCCGGATTTCGGCGTCGGGCGGCGGTGGAAACGTTTGGCGTCTGATTTGCCGTGGGGCTTGCTGCGCGATGGGGCCATGGCGCGCTTATAATGGGTTTGGCGGGCCCGGCAATGGCATCCGCCCTGAGGGCTCGCAATGCGGCGAAAATCGCGCCCAAATCCCGGCTTCTTCGGTTGACAGGCCGGGCCAGATGGCCGATATCCGCCGGCCACAGGCAAGCTTCCGTGTGAAGGCGCTTGTGATGTGGAGGAGTGCCCGAGTGGCTAAAGGGGACGGACTGTAAATCCGTTGGCTACGCCTACGTTGGTTCGAATCCAACCTCCTCCACCAGCCTTCGCGCGACGCGAGAGAAGGCTGTCGCGCCCGAGTGGCCTTGCGTTTCGCGGGTGTAGCTCAATGGTAGAGCAACAGCCTTCCAAGCTGATGACGAGGGTTCGATTCCCTTCACCCGCTCCAGCTTCCCGGTCGGACAATCTTCCATCCCGCTTCAAGACCGCCCGGCCATTGGGCACGCCATGATCGGCCAGGTCTGTTTTAGGTAGCGCTACCATAATTCCTTGGCTAGGCTCCTCCCCAACAAGACAAGCGGGAGAGGGCGACCATGAAGGCATCATTGAACCGTCGGCATCTGTTGGAGGCCGGCCTGGTTATGGCGGGGCTGGGCGCCACGGGCGGCATGGCTGGTCCCGCCTGGGCACGGGGGCTTTCGACCTCCACGGTGCCGTCGGCGCCCTTCGCCGTGGCCGAGACGGTACACGGCCGGGTGCGGGGCGGCACGGAGCGCGGCGCTCTGGCCTTCAAGGGCATTCCATACGCCGGGCCCGTATCGGGTGTGCACCGCTTCAAGGCGCCGCCGCCCGCCAAACCCTGGACCGGTGTGCGCGATGCCACGCGGCTCGGCGCGCCGGCGCCACAAACGCCGCATTCGACCTATGGGGAAAACGAACCGGATTGGAGCGAGGACTGCCTGTTCCTCAATGTCTGGACTCCGGCGGTGAATGACGGCGGCAAGCGGCCGGTCATGGTCTATCTCCATGGCGGCGGCTATTCGACCGGATCGGCCGGCTCGGTGGCACAGGATGGTGCGCGGCTGGCGGCGGTCTATGACGTGGTCGTGGTGGCGCCCAATCACCGGCTGGGTTTGCTCGGCTATCTGTGGCTCGGCGATCTTCTGGGCGGCGACTACGCCACGGGCAATGCCTCGATGAACGACATCGTCGCCTCGCTCGAATGGGTGCGTGACAACGTTGCGGCCTTTGGCGGCGATCCGAACAATGTCACCGTGTTCGGTGAATCCGGCGGTGGCGGCAAGGTGGGAACGCTGCTGGGCATGCCGGCGACGAAAGGGCTGTTCCACAAGGCCGGAATCGAGAGCGGCGCGCAATTGCGGCGCATGCCGCGCGCCTTCGCCAACGAAACGGCGAAGCGGCTGTTGCGCGCGCTGAACCTCGACGATCCACGCAAGCTTTTTGCGATTCCGGCCCGCACGCTCCTTGCGCTGCAATGGGTGGGCGCGCGCGATGCCGGGCCGTTGGCGCAACCGACGCCCGGCTTCGTGCCGCCGCCTGTGCCGAAGATGATGCCGATCGCCTTCACCGAAAACACGGTGCCGGGCCATTTCGGGCCGGTGATCGACGGCACTTCGCTGCCAGCCGATCCGTTCGATCCGGTTGCCACGCCGCTCTGCGCCGATGTGCCATTGCTCATCGCCAGCAACCATACGGAGGCGGCCTTCTTCTTCATGAACGAGCCGGAGGTCTTCGAGATGGATCGCGCTGCGCTGGACGCGCGGATGCGACACGATTTTGGCGACAAGGCGGAACGGATCCTCACCACCTACCGGCATATGATGCCGCAGGCCACGCCGTCCGAACTCTATCTGGCGATCGCCACCGCGCGCCTGATGGGCATGGAGACGATCGTGCTGGCCGATCGCAAGGCGGCGCAGCCGGCGCCGGTCTATCGCTATCGCTGGGACTACAAATCGAACCGGCCGATCCCGGCCACCCATGCCATGCTCGGTGCCGGCCACGCGACGGACATCGCGCCGACCTTCGATGATGGGGACGAGGCGGGATTGCAGGGCGATGGGCCAGGCGTTGCGCGCGGCCTCGCACAATCTCAGCGCCATCTGGGCGAGTTTTGCCCGCACCGGCACGCCATCTGCGCCGGGCGCGGGCGCGTGGCCGCGTTACGATCCCCGCCGGCGGGCGACGATGCTGGTCGATGTGACCTGCCGCGTGGCCGACGATCCGGACGCCGAGGCCCGGGCCATGTGGCAGGCGCTGAGCCCGCGGACCTTTTAGATTCAGGCATTCGCGGCCCCGGCCGGGGCGGCTTGCGTCTTGAAACTTTGCTGCTGTGCCGCTATGCCCTGCGCCCAACTGAGGCGGGCCGGCGTGGCGACCACGCGGCTGTGCGCCGGATGATTGAGTACCGTTCACCACTGATCTGATTTGTGTTCGTACCAGGACCAGGCGAAGGACCACGACCATGGCGAAGGCCAAATTTGAGCGGAACAAGCCGCATTGCAACATCGGAACGATCGGTCACGTTGACCATGGCAAGACGACGCTGACGGCGGCGATCACGAAGGTGCTTGCCGAAACCGGCGGCGCGACGTTCTCGGCCTATGACCAGATCGACAAGGCGCCGGAAGAAAAGGCGCGTGGCATCACCATCTCGACGGCGCATGTCGAGTACGAGACGGCGGCGCGGCACTACGCCCATGTCGACTGCCCCGGCCACGCCGACTATGTGAAGAACATGATCACGGGTGCCGCGCAGATGGACGGCGCGATCCTGGTGGTGTCGGCGGCCGACGGCCCGATGCCGCAGACCCGCGAGCACATCCTTCTGGCCCGCCAGGTCGGCGTGCCGGCGCTGGTCGTGTTCATGAACAAGTGCGACATGGTCGATGACGAAGAGCTTCTGGACCTGGTCGAGATGGAAGTGCGCGAGCTGCTTTCGTCCTACGAGTTCCCGGGCGACGACATCCCGATCGTGCGCGGTTCGGCCCTGTGCGCCCTTGAGGACACCAACAAGGAGCTGGGCCACGACGCGATCCTGAAGCTGATGGACGCGGTGGATGCGTATATCCCGCAGCCGGAACGCCCGATCGACCAGCCCTTCCTGATGCCGATCGAAGACGTGTTCTCGATCTCGGGCCGCGGCACGGTGGTCACGGGCCGTATCGAGCGCGGCGTCGTGAAGGTCGGCGAGACGGTCGAGATCATCGGCATCAAGGACACCACGTCGACCACGGTCACGGGCGTCGAGATGTTCCGCAAGCTGCTCGATCAGGGCCAGGCCGGCGACAATGTGGGTTGCCTGCTGCGCGGCGTGGACCGCGAGGGCGTCGAGCGTGGCCAGGTTCTGGCCAAGCCGGGCTCGGTGACGCCGCACACGAACTTCAAGGCGGAAGCCTACATCCTGACGAAGGAAGAGGGTGGCCGTCACACGCCGTTCTTCGGCAACTACCGTCCGCAGTTCTACTTCCGCACGACGGACGTGACGGGCATCGTGACGCTGCCGGAAGGCACGGAAATGGTGATGCCGGGCGACAATGTGACGATCGTTGTGGAACTGATTGTTCCGATCGCGATGGAAGAGAAGCTGCGCTTCGCCATCCGCGAAGGCGGCCGCACCGTTGGTGCAGGCGTCGTCGCCGAAATCATTAAGTGATTCGCCGGCGGGCGCCGCCCGCCGCGTGAACAGGGGCGCTCCGGCTTCCGGGGCGCCCTTTTTCGTGCCCGCCTGCCGCCAAATAGTGACGGATCAGTCACGTTTATGGCGGCCCAAAGCGAGCTGGGGGTGGGGCTTTGACGGCACTTCCGGTGCCCGATCGGGCCGCAGCCGGAACGCCTTGGCCGGAACGGGAAAATTCCTGGTTTTCCCGCTTGCGAAGCCCGGGGCAGGCTGGTAAACCGCAGCCCTTCGACAAAAAGAAGGTGCGCTGGCGGGCTGAAGGTCCTTCCGGCGCGCTGGCTGTTGTCTCTAGGAGTGTAGCTCAGCTGGTAGAGCGGCGGTCTCCAAAACCGTAGGTCGCGGGTTCGAACCCTGCCACTCCTGCCATGAGTGACGTTTGTCACGCGCGAAATTTGGAAAGCGGATCACCAACGTGGCCGATCAAAAGAAGAAGAAGCCGGCAGAGAGTGCGAGCAAGGATGTGGCGGCACCGGCCGTCAAGCGCACCGGGATCATCCAGTTTTTCCAGGAGGTGCGTCGCGAGACCTCCAAGGTGACATGGCCGACGATCCGCGAAACCTGGCTTACGACTGTGATGGTTTTCATCATGGTCGGCATGACGATGGTGTTTTTCTTCGCAGTCGATTGGGCGCTGGCCATGGGCGAGCGTATTCTGATCGGCGCGGCGGGCTGAACTGCCCGTATCCACGAACCAACGAAGGCCGCCCATGAGCGACGCAGGCACCGCAACGAAGTCCGACGCCAAGTGGTACATCGTCCACACCTACTCGAATTTCGAGAAGAAGGTGGCCGAGGAGATCAAGCGTCAGTCGCAAATTCAGGGTCTCGACGACCTGATCGAGGACGTGCTCGTGCCCACCGAAGAGGTGATCGAGGTGCGCCGCGGCCAGAAGGTCAATGCCGAGCGCAAATTTCTGCCGGGCTATGTGCTGTTGCACGCCAAGCTGACGGACGAAGCCTATCACCTCGTCAAGAACACGGCGAAGGTCACGGGTTTTCTGGGCCAGAACAACAAGCCCATGGCGCTGCGCCAGTCCGAGGTGGACCGCCTGCTCAATCAGGTCAGCGAAGGCGCCGAGCGGCCGAAATCGACGATCAGCTTCGAGATCGGCGAGCAGGTCCGGGTCGCGGACGGGCCCTTCACGTCGTTCAACGGCGTGGTGGAAGAGGTGGACGAGGCGCGCTCGCGCTTGAAGGTCGCGGTGTCGATCTTCGGCCGCGCGACGCCTGTGGAGCTTGAATACACGCAGGTCGAAAAGGTCTGACCTGCATTTGACGCGGGAGGGGCAGCCAGCTCCGTCTGTACCGCAAACCGCATAAAGGAGGCGGTCTAACAGTGGCAAAGAAGATTGTGGGTTACGTCAAACTGCAGGTGCCTGCCGGCGCGGCCAATCCGTCGCCGCCGATCGGTCCTGCCTTGGGCCAGCGCGGCCTGAACATCATGGAATTCTGCAAGGCGTTCAACGCCAAGACGCAGGACCTGGAAAAGAACATGCCGATCCCGGTGACCATCACCGTGTATTCGGACAAGTCGTTCTCCTTCGAGATGAAGACGCCGCCGGCGTCCTTCTTCCTGAAGAAGGCGGCCAAGGTGCAGGGCGGCTCCAAGGCCCCCGGCCGCGACGTCAAGGGCAGCGTGACCAAGGCCCAGGTGCGCGAAATCGCCGAAGCCAAGATGAAGGATCTGAACGCCAACGATATCGATGCCGCCGTGCTGATGATCGAAGGCTCCGCCCGCTCGATGGGCATCGAGGTTAAGGGGTAAGGGCCATGGCAAAACAGTCCAAGCGCTACAAGAGTGCCATCGAGGGTATCGACGCTGAGAAGCTCTACCCGATCGACGAGGCCGTGAAGCTGATCAAGTCGCGCGCCAGCGCGAAGTTCGACGAGACGATCGAGATCGCCTGCAATCTGGGCGTCGACCCGCGCCATGCCGACCAGATGGTCCGCGGCGTCGTTTCGCTGCCCAACGGCACCGGCCGCGCTCTGCGCGTCGCCGTGTTCGCCAAGGGCGCGAAGGCCGAAGAGGCCAAGAAGGCCGGTGCGGACATCGTCGGCGCCGAAGAGCTGGCCGAGCAGGTGCAGAAGGGCGAGATCAATTTCGACCGCTGCATCGCCACCCCGGACATGATGGGTGTGGTCGGCCGTCTCGGTAAGGTGCTGGGCCCGCGCGGCCTGATGCCGAACCCGAAGGTCGGCACGGTGACCATGGACGTGACCACCGCGATCAACGACGCCAAGGGCGGCGCCGTCGAGTTCCGCGTCGAGAAGGCCGGCATCGTCCAGGCCGGCGTCGGCAAGGCGAGCTTCGCCGAGGATGCGCTGGTGCAGAACATCAAGTCTTTCGTCGATGGCGTCGTGAAGGCGAAGCCGTCGGGAGCGAAGGGCACCTATCTGAAGCGCGTGTCGCTCAGCTCGACCATGGGGCCGGGCTTGGGCATTGCGCTGAATACCGTCAGCGAAGGCCCCACGGCCTGATCTGACGTTTGACGAAATTCCGGCGGACGCATCGCCGGAACCTGTCCGAGACTGCGAGTGCCCGATTTCGGGCTTAATCACCGCTCGCAATAGACAGGGAGCAGAACCGTTTCGCGGGGACACTCCTTCGGGAGCCGCAATTCGGGTTTGAGCCCTGGGGCAGGCCCCACCGGGAAACCGGCGGGGAAGAGCAACAGGGCGGTGTCCGGAGCGTCACGGATACCGGTTGGGATGGCGTTGAACTGCAAAGCGGGTGGCCAGCGATCGGCCTCAAGTAGCGCAGCGATAGGCCATCATTAAGGAGAGCCAAGTGGAAAGAGCCCAAAAAGCCGAAGTCGTCGAAAGCCTGCACGGGCTTTTCAGCGAAGCCGGCTCGGTGGTTGTCGCCCACTACACCGGCCTCACGGTTGCCGAAATGAACGATCTGCGTGCCCGCATGCGCGAGGCCGGAGCGTCGTTCAAGGTGGCGAAGAACCGTCTGGTCGTGCGCGCCCTCCAGGGAACGGCCGCTGAGCCGATCGCCCACCTTTTCACGGGCCCGACGGGAATTGCCTTTTCGAAGGATCCCATCGCGGCATCGAAGGTGGTGGCGGCTTTCGCCAAGGACAACAAGAAGCTTGTGATCCTTGGCGGTGTGGTTGGAGAGACGGCGCTGGACGTCGAGGGCGTGAAGGCCCTTGCCGAACTGCCGTCGCTCGACGAGCTGCGTGGCAAGATCGTGGGCCTCATTCAGGCGCCCGCGACCAAGATTGCCGGGGTCATCCAGGCCCCCGCGAGCCAGTTGGCCCGCGTCATCAGCGCGTATTCCTCGAAGGAAGCGGCATAGTCCGACAACCGAAACTCACAACCGAATCAAACCCGTAACTAGAGAAAGTACTGAGAAATGTCGAAGATCGAACAGCTGGTTGAAGACCTGTCGGGCCTGACGGTCCTGGAAGCCGCCGAACTGGCGAAGCTCCTGGAAGACAAGTGGGGCGTTTCGGCGGCGGCGCCGGTGGCTGTGGCTGCCGGTCCGGCGGCGGCAGGTGCGGCTCCGGCCGCCGAGCAGACCGAGTTCACGGTCGTGCTCGCCAGCGCAGGCGACAAGAAGATCAACGTCATCAAGGAAGTCCGCGCCATCACCGGCCTGGGCCTGAAGGAAGCCAAAGACCTCGTCGAAGGCGCCCCGAAGGACGTGAAGGCCGATGTCAGCAAGGACGAAGCCGAGAAGATCAAAAAGCAGCTCGAAGACGCAGGCGCGAAGGTCGAGCTGAAGTAAGGAGGCGTCGCCGGGTTGAAAAACGGCAGACGCGTACATATTTGGATCACCCACCCTCTCTCTGGGGCCTCGGAAGGGGCCCCAGAGGGCCGGTGGTTTTCGCCCATTCGGTACTGGGCGCGCCGGGCACATCTATATGCATGTGCACCGGCGGCATGAGGCCCTAAGGAACACTGGCAAGGGATCGCGGGATGACGCTTTCATTCACGGGACGCAAACGGCTTCGCAAATATTTCGGCTCCATCGCCGAAGTGGCGGAAATGCCGAACCTCATCGAGGTGCAGAAGACCTCCTACGACCAGTTCCTTCAGGTGGACCGGCTGGCCGACGGCTCGCGTCTGGATGAGGGCCTGCAGGCCGTTTTCTCCTCGGTGTTTCCGATCAAGGATTTCTCCGAGCATTCGCTGCTCGAATATGTGGATTACCACTTCGAAGAGCCGAAATATGACGTCGAGGAGTGCCAGCAGCGCTCCATGACCTATGCCGCGCCCCTCAAGGTGACGCTGCGGCTGATCGTGTTCGATACGGACGAGGAAACCGGCGCCAAATCGGTCAAGGACATCAAGGAACAGGATGTCTATATGGGCGACATCCCGTTCATGACCGAGAACGGCACCTTCGTCGTCAACGGCACCGAGCGCGTCATCGTCTCCCAGATGCACCGTTCGCCGGGCGTGTTCTTCGATCACGACAAGGGCAAGACGCATTCGAGCGGCAAGCTGCTCTTCGCCGCGCGCGTCATCCCCTATCGCGGTTCCTGGCTCGATCTGGAATTCGACGCCAAGGACATCATGCATGTCCGCATCGACCGCCGCCGCAAGCTGCCGGCGACGGCGCTGCTCTATGCGCTCGGCATGGATCAGGAACAGATCCTCGACTACTTCTATTCCAAGATCTCCTTCAAGAAGACCAAGGACGGCTGGACGACCCCGCTTGAGCCGACCTGGATGCGCAACGCCAAGACCAACACCGATTGGGTCAATGCCAAGAGCGGTGAAGTGCTGGCCGAAGCGGGCACGAAGATCACGGCCCGTTCGCTGCGCAAATGGGGCGAAGAGAACATCAAATCCGTCCTTCTCGGCGAGGAAGACCTGATCGGCCGCTATTCGGCGCTCGACATGGTCAATGAAGAGACCGGCGAGATCTATGTGGAAGCCGGCGACGAGCTGACCCAGGCCTCGCTCGAGCAGCTGGCCGAAGCCGGTTTCGGCGAGATCGAGGTCATCAATGTCGATGGCATCCAGATCGGCGCCTATCTCCGCAACACCATGGCCGTGGACAAGAACCACAGCCGCGAGCAGGCGCTGATCGACATCTATCGCGTCATGCGCCCGGGCGAGCCGCCGACGCTCGACACCGCCGAGTCGCTGTTCAACCAGCTCTTCTTCGATAGCGAGCGCTACGATCTTTCCAGCGTAGGCCGCGTGAAGATGAACATGCGCCTGAACCTGGATGCGCCCGACACCATGCGCGTGCTGCGCAAGGACGACATCCTGGCCATCGTCAAGGCGCTCGCGGATCTGCGTGACGGCCGCGGCGAAGTCGACGACATCGACAATCTCGGCAATCGCCGCGTGCGCTCGGTCGGCGAGCTGATGGAAAACCAGTTCCGCGTCGGCTTGCTGCGCATGGAACGCGCGATCAAGGAGCGCATGTCCGCCGTCGATATCGACACGGTGATGCCGCATGACCTGATCAATGCGAAGCCGGTCGCCGCCGCGGTGCGCGAATTCTTCGGCTCTTCGCAGCTGTCGCAGTTCATGGATCAGACCAATCCGCTGTCGGAAGTCACCCACAAGCGCCGCATGTCGGCGCTCGGGCCGGGCGGTCTGACGCGCGAACGTGCCGGCTTCGAAGTGCGTGACGTGCATCCCACGCATTATGGCCGCATCTGCCCGATCGAAACGCCGGAAGGCCCGAACATCGGTCTGATCAACTCGCTGGCGACGTATGCCCGCGTCAACAAATACGGCTTCATCGAGAGCCCGTATCGCAAGGTCGTGGACTTCCGCGTCACCGACGAGGTCGTCTATCTGTCGGCGATGGAAGAGGCGAAGTACACGATCGCCCAGGCCAATGCCGTGATCGACACCAAGGGCCGCTTCACCGACGAACTGGTTTCCTGCCGCAAGGGCGGAAACTTCGTCATGACGACGCCGGACCAGGTCGAGTTCATGGACGTGTCGCCCAAGCAGCTCGTCTCGGTTGCCGCCGCGCTCGTGCCGTTCCTCGAAAACGACGACGCCAACCGCGCGCTCATGGGCGCGAACATGCAGCGTCAGGCCGTGCCGCTTCTGCAGCCGGAAGCGCCGCTGGTCGGCACCGGCATGGAAGATGTCGTGGCCCGTGACTCCGGTTCGGCCATCTCGGCACGCCGTTCGGGTGTGGTCGATCAGATCGACGCGACCCGCATCGTCGTGCGCGCGACCGAAGAGAGCGATCCGACCAAGCCGGGCATCGACATCTATCGCCTGAAGAAGTTCCAGCGCTCGAACCAGTCGACCTGCATCAATCAGCGTCCGCTGGTGAAGGTGGGCGATCGCATCGCGAAGGGCGACATCATTGCCGACGGTCCCTCGACCCAGCTCGGCGATCTGGCGCTCGGCAAGAACGTGCTCGTCGCCTTCATGCCGTGGAACGGCTACAACTTCGAGGACTCCATCCTCATCTCCGAGCGCATCGTGCGCGACGACGTCTTCACCTCGATCCACATCGAGGAATTCGAGACGATGGCGCGCGACACCAAGCTCGGGCCAGAGGAAATCACGCGCGACATTCCGAATGTCGGCGAAGAGTCGCTCAAGAACCTCGACGAAGCAGGCATCGTCTATATCGGCGCCGAAGTGAATGCGGGCGATATCCTCGTCGGCAAGGTCACGCCGAAGGGCGAAACCCCGATGACGCCGGAAGAAAAGCTTCTGCGCGCCATCTTCGGCGAGAAGGCCGCGGATGTCCGCGACACCAGCTTGCGCGTCCCGCCGGGCGTCACCGGTACGATCGTCGAAGTGCGTGTCTTCAATCGCCACGGCGTCGACAAGGACCAGCGCGCGCTGGCGATCGAACGGGCGGAAGAAGAGCGCCTGGCCGAGGACCGTGACGACGAACTCTCGATCCTGGAGCGCAATATTTTCTCGCGCCTGTCCGAGATCCTGCTCAGCAAGACGGCGGCGTCCGGCCCCAAGGGCATGGCCGCCGACACCAAGATCACGCAGTCCGTGCTCGACACGCTGCCGCGTCATCAGTGGTGGCAGATCGGCCTGCGCAACGACAAGGCGATGGCCGAGATCGAAGCCTTGCGCAAGCAGTATGACGAATCCAAGCAGCGCCTCGACAAGCGCTTCGCGGACAAGGTCGAAAAGCTGCGCCGCGGCGACGAGCTCGCCCCGGGCGTGATGAAGATGGTCAAGGTGTTCGTGGCGGTGAAGCGCAAGCTGCAGCCGGGCGACAAGATGGCCGGCCGTCACGGCAACAAGGGCGTGATCAGCCGCATCCTGCCGATCGAGGACATGCCTTATCTTGAAGACGGCCAGCACGCGGACATCGTGCTCAATCCGCTGGGCGTGCCCAGCCGCATGAATGTCGGCCAGATTCTCGAAACCCATCTCGGCTGGGCCTGTGCGGGCCTCGGCAAACAGATCGGGTTGGTGGTCGATCAGGTGAAGCGCGACGAGAAGGCCGAGCCTTTGCGTCAGGCGTTGAAGGAAGTCTATGGCAACGACGAGCGCCTCAAGGAGCTCGACGACAGCAGCCTGATCGAGATGGGCAACAATCTGCGCGCAGGCATTCCCATCGCGACGCCGGTGTTCGACGGCGCCAAGGAGCACAACATCGTCGAGATGCTGGCCGAGGCGGGTCTGGCCGAGTCCGGTCAGGTCACGCTCTATGACGGGCGCACGGGCGACGCGTTCCGCCGCCAGGTCACGGTCGGCTACATCTACATGCTGAAGCTGCACCATCTGGTGGACGACAAGATCCACGCCCGTTCGATCGGTCCCTACTCGCTCGTCACCCAGCAACCGCTGGGCGGCAAGGCGCAGTTCGGCGGTCAGCGCTTCGGTGAAATGGAAGTGTGGGCGCTCGAAGCCTACGGCGCGGCCTACACGCTTCAGGAAATCCTGACCGTGAAGTCCGACGACGTGGCCGGCCGCACCAAGGTGTACGAAGCCATCGTCCGCGGCGAGGACACGTTCGAAGCCGGTATCCCGGAATCGTTCAACGTGCTCGTCAAGGAAATGCGCTCGCTCGGTCTGAACGTGGAATTGCTGAACGGCTGATGCGGATGGCCGCCCTCACCATCCGCAATCGCTTTGATATGGAAAGAAAGGCTCGGTAATGAACCAAGAGCTCTTGAATGTCTTCTCGTCCGGCAAGGAAGTGCCCACTTTCGACCGGATCAAGATTTCGCTGGCCAGCCCGGATCAGATCCTGCGCTGGAGCCACGGCGAAGTAAAAAAGCCGGAAACGATCAACTACCGCACCTTCAAGCCGGAGCGGGACGGACTGTTCTGCGCCCGCATCTTCGGCCCGGTGAAGGATTACGAGTGCTTGTGCGGCAAGTACAAGCGCATGAAGTACAAGGGCATCGTCTGCGAGAAGTGCGGCGTCGAAGTCACGGTGCAGAAAGTGCGCCGCGACCGCATGGCCCATATCGAGCTGGCCAGCCCGGTTGCCCATATCTGGTTCCTGAAGTCGCTTCCCTCGCGCATCGGCCTGATGCTCGACATGACGCTGAAGGATCTGGAGCGCGTCCTTTATTTCGAGAACTACATCGTCGTCGAACCCGGCCTGACGCCGCTCAAGGAGCGCCAGCTCCTGACGGAAGACGAGTTCTACCGTGCCCAGGACGAGTATGGCGAAGACAGCTTCACCGCCATGATCGGCGCCGAAGCCGTGCGCACGCTTCTGATGTCGATCGATCTCGAAAAGCTGCGCGAGGATCTGCGCCAGGAGATCGCCGGCTGCAATGGCGGTGAGAAGCCGAAGAAGCTGACGAAGCGCCTCAAGGTCGTGGAAGCCTTCATCGATTCCGGCAACCGCCCGGAATGGATGATCCTGACCGTGATCCCGGTGATCCCGCCGGAGCTGCGCCCGCTGGTGCCGCTGGATGGCGGCCGCTTCGCCACATCGGACCTCAACGATCTCTATCGCCGCGTCATCAACCGCAACAATCGTCTCAAGCGACTGATGGAGCTGAAGGCGCCGGACATCATCGTGCGCAACGAAAAGCGCATGCTGCAGGAATCGGTGGACGCGCTGTTCGACAATGGCCGTCGCGGCCGCGTCATCACCGGCGCCAACAAGCGTCCGCTGAAGTCGCTTGCCGACATGCTCAAGGGCAAGCAGGGCCGCTTCCGCCAGAACCTGCTCGGCAAGCGCGTCGACTATTCGGGCCGTTCGGTGATCGTGGTCGGTCCCGAGCTCAAGCTGCACCAGTGCGGCCTGCCGAAGAAGATGGCGCTCGAACTGTTCAAGCCGTTCATCTATTCGCGCCTCGAGATCAAGGGCTTCAGCCAGACGGTCAAGCAGTCCAAGAAGCTGGTGGAGAAAGAGAAGCCGGAAGTTTGGGATATCCTCGAAGAGGTGATCCGCGAGCATCCGGTGATGCTCAACCGCGCCCCGACGCTGCATCGCCTCGGCATCCAGGCGTTCGAGCCGGTGTTGATCGAAGGCAAGGCGATCCAGCTCCATCCGCTGGTCTGCACCGCCTTCAATGCCGACTTCGACGGCGACCAGATGGCCGTGCACGTGCCGCTGTCGCTCGAAGCGCAGCTCGAAGCGCGCGTGCTGATGATGTCCACCAACAACATCCTCAGCCCCGCCAACGGCAAGCCGATCATCGTGCCGACGCAGGACATCGTCCTCGGCCTCTACTATCTCAGCCAGGAGCGTGAGAAGGAGCCGGGCGAGGGCATGGTGTTCAACGACATCGGCGAGATCGAGCACGCCCTGTTCGCGAACAGCGTCACGCTGCACACCAAGATCGAGGCGCGCTACAAGACGGTCGACGCCGAAGGCAATCCCACGACGCTGCGCGTGAAGTCCACGCCCGGCCGGATGATGATCGCCGAGATTCTGCCGCGCCATCCGATGATCCCGTTCGAGCTGGTGAACCGCCTCCTGCGCAAGCAGGAAGTGTCGCACCTGATCGACGAGGTCTATCGCCATTGCGGACAGAAGGAGACCGTGCTCTTCGCCGATGCGCTGATGAGCCTGGGCTTCAAGGAAGCCTGCAAGGCCGGCATCTCCTTCGGCAAGGACGACATGGTCGTGCCGGACGCCAAGCACACGCTGATCGAGGAAACGCGCCATCGCGTGCGCGAATACGAGCAGCAGTACCTGGACGGTCTGACCACCGACAAGGAGAAGTACAACCTCGTCGTCGACACCTGGTCGAAATGTACCGATCAGGTCGCCGCCGAAATGATGAAGGAAATCTCCGAGCCGAAGATCGATCCGGAAACGGGCCGCGTCATGGAGATGAACTCCATCTACATGATGAGCCATTCCGGCGCCCGCGGCTCGCCGCAGCAGATGAAGCAGCTCGCCGGCATGCGCGGCCTGATGGCCAAGCCGAGCGGCGAAATCATCGAGACGCCGATCCTGTCGAACTTCAAGGAAGGCCTGACCGTGCTCGAGTACTTCAACTCGACCCACGGTGCCCGTAAGGGTCTGGCCGACACCGCGCTCAAGACGGCGAACTCGGGTTATCTGACCCGCCGTCTTGTCGACGTGGCGAATGACTGCATCATCACGGCCGAAGATTGCGGCACCAAGAACGGCGTCTCCGTTCAGGCCGAAATCGATGGCGGGCAGGTCGTTTCCTCGCTGACCGAGCGTATTCTCGGCCGCACCACCGCCGAAGATGTGAAGCACCCGGACACGGGCGAAGTGATCATCAAGCGCGGCAAGGAGGTCACCGAGGACATCGCAGACCGGATCGAAGAGGCGCATATCCAGAAGGTGCGCGTGCGCTCCGTTCTGGGCTGCGAACTCAAGGAAGGCGTTTGCGGCAAGTGCTACGGACGCGATTTGGCGCGCGGCACGTCGGTCAATATCGGCGAGGCAGTGGGCGTCATCGCCGCCCAGTCGATCGGCGAGCCGGGCACCCAGCTCACCATGCGTACCTTCCATATCGGTGGCGCGGCGCAGTTCGCGGGCACATCGAAGATCGAAGCCAGCTACGACGGCACGGTCAAGATCGCCAACCGCAATGTCGTGAAGAACTCCGATGGCGAGCTGATCGCGATGGGCCGCAATCTGACGATCCAGATCGTCGACCCGAAAGGCGAGGAGCGTGCCTCTTATCGCATCACCTATGGCGCACGCCTGAAGGTGGACGAGGGTGCGCAGGTCAAGCGCGGCGATCGTCTCGCCGAGTGGAACCCGAACGCCCTTCCGGTGCTGACCGAAGTCGACGGCATCGTGAAGTTCGAAGACCTGGTCTCCGGCGTGTCGCTGAAGGAAGTGGCCGACGAAAAGACTGGCGTGTCGAACAGCGTCGTCATGGACAGCCGCGGCACGGGCTCGAAGTCTTCGCAGGAGCTGCGGCCGGCCCTGGTGCTGACCGACAAGAAGGGCAAGGTCATCACGCTCCCGAATGTCGGTGAGGTGCGTTATCCGCTCTCGGTCGATGCCATTCTGTCGATCGAAGAGGGCTCCGAAGTGAAGGCCGGCGACGTGCTTGCGCGTCTGCCGACCGAAGGCGCCAAGACGCGTGACATCACCGGCGGTCTGCCGCGCGTGGCCGAGCTGTTCGAAGCGCGCAAGCCGAAGGAATGCGCGGTGCTGGCTGAGATCGACGGCTTCGTCGAATTCGGAAAGGACTACAAGAACAAGCGCCGCGTCATCGTCCGTCCGAAGGACGAGCGTCTGGAAGCGGCCGAGTTCCTGATCCCGAAGGGCAAGCACATCTCGGTGCGCGAAGGCGACTATGTCGAAAAGGGCGATTACATCGTCGATGGCAATCCCAGCCCGCACGACATCTTGCGCATCAAGGGCATCGAAGAGCTGACGACCTATCTGGTGAAGGAAATCCAGGACGTCTACCGGCTGCAGGGTGTGAAGATCAACGACAAGCACATCGAGGTGATCTGCCGCCAGATGATGCAGAAGCAGGAGATCCTGGACGGCGGCGAGACCACGCTGCTCGCCGGCGAACAGGTCGATCTCAACGAGCTGGAAGAAGCCAATGCCAAGGCCGAGAGGGAAGGCCTGAAGCTGGCGGAAGGCCGCCCGATCCTGCTCGGCATCACCAAGGCGTCGCTGCAGACGCGCTCGGTGTTCTCGGCAGCCTCCTTCCAGGAGACGACCCGCGTGCTGACCGATGCCGCCGTCAATGGCAAGGTCGATACGCTGGAAGGCCTGAAGGAGAATGTGATCGTCGGCCGTCTCATCCCGGCGGGTACGGGTGGTGCGGTGGCGCGCATGCGCCAGGTTGCGGTGGAACGCGATCGTGCGATCCAGGCCGAACAGGCGGCCAACCAGCCGGTGCCGCAGCTCGAAGGCCCGGTTGCCGAGGCGGAAGCCGTCGGCGAAGGCGAACCGCAGGAAGCCGCGGAGTAATCCGCGCCGTCCTGTTACGAATAAAAGAAAGGCCGCCCGATCGGGTGGCCTTTTGCTTTGCGCGGGCGTGCGCGCTTAGTCCGCGTTCCAGGTGGTCGAAGGCACCCAATTGCCGTGAATGCCGAACTTCAGGCGCACCGGCAGCCTGATCGTCGCGATCGGGCCTTCGTCGACATGTTGCGCGTCGAGGATCACCACATCGCTGCGGTTCTCGGCCCGGCGATTGACGACGCCCAGCACATAGCCTTCGCCCTCGGCCGCGTTTGGTCCCTTGGGCGCGAACACCGGCTCCTGCGTGCTGGAGGTGTCACCCGCGAACCAGCTCCTGGTCTTGCCCGTGGACATGTCGATATGGGCAAAGCTGTTGAAGAAGAAGCCCATGATCGGCCCGGCCTTGTCGGCGTTGTAGGGCTTGGTCGGATCGCCCGCCTGCACGAAGGCATGGCGGTAGGGCCGGCCGATATAGCGGTCGTCGACATGCGGGAATTCGCAATTGAGTTTGCTGACGACAGAGCCTTCGAGATTGTCGCTCTTCGAATTCATGTCGATCCTCCAGCGCACCACATCGGCGGCGACGCTGCCGGGCGGCGGGAATTTGCCGTCGGCATCGGGGAAGAACCAGAACACATTGCCGCTCGCCACCGGCAGATCGAGATAGAGCATGCCGCCTTCGTCGAAGGCGTTGATGACATGGCCGGGGAAGGCATTGGGCGCGCGGAACCAGCGCACATCCTTGGCCTCGCCGTCGCGCGGCAGCACGGCATAGATCTGATCCTTGCTGCCGTCCCACTGGAAATGAATGCCGCCCGCTTTGAGCCGATCCAGATCGGCCAGCTGCGGGATCAGCGGCAAGATGATGTAGTTCTCGCTGATGGCGCAATCGTGGATCATCGCCGCGAAAGGTGCCTCAATCCACACTTCGCGTGTCTTCTTGCCGTGCTTGTCGAAGGTGTAATAGGCGATATCTTTTGTGCACAGGCCCTTGGCCTCATAGGCATAGCCGACGAGATCCTGCGTTTCGGGATCGATCTTGGGATGGGCGGTGAAACTCACGGCGCCGAGCTGGCCGTCGAAATCCCAGAGCTGTTTGGTCTCCAGCGTGTGCGGGTCCATCGCGTAAGGCGGGCCGTCTTCCTTCAGCGCCAGAAGGTGGCCGTTATGCGGCACGACATTGGTGTTGGAGACGGTGCGCTCGATGCCTTTGACACTCGGGTCGTCGGTGAAGGGATTGCGGTAATGGCCGAACAATCCGCGACGCGCCGCGCGCTCGGCCTTGAAGCGGTCGGTATGGACATAGCGGTTCTGGAAATCGACATGGCCGTCCTTGAAGCGGAAGGCGCTGACGCAGCCATCGCCGTTGAACGGATTGGCGTCGCCCAGCATGGGCGGGAATTGCGGGTCTGGCGCCACGCGATAGAAGGTGCCGTCGAGTGCGGAGGGGATTTCGCCCTCGACCTCCAGATCGAAAATCTCGCCCTCAAAGCGAAATGGTTCGTCGATGGTCATGAAGGTCGGTGTTTTGGGGAAGGGCTTGGTCATTGTCGTGTCCTGGGCGGGTTCCTGGGCTTCGCGCTCGGTCGCGGGCCATCTTTGTGGCCTGTCAACGAAGACTGTCGCGCCTCGCCCGCGCCTTGTCCAATATCAAACGCGCAAAATGGGAGGCGCCCACGCCCGTCCCACGCTAATCTCTGCCCATGAAATGCAAGCCATTCTCGTGGGACCGGGCCGAGGCGCGCGCCGGAAAGTTTGACGGCAAGTTCGTGATCGGCGTGCTCACGACCGGCATCTACTGCTTGCCGTCCTGCCCGGTGCATCCGCCCAAGCCGGAGAATGTGCGGCTGTTCAAGACGGAGGAAGAGGCGCTCGCGGCGGGCTTGCGCGCCTGCAAGCGCTGCCGGCCGGATCTCTATTACCGCGGCGAGGACGGCGACATCCAATTGTTCGATGGGCTCACGGCGCGGGTGCGCGCTGCGCCCGATGCTTTTGCGGGCGCCGCTGCGCTGGCGAAGGCGGCCGGGGTGAGCCAGACCAAGCTGGGTGAACTTTTCCGCACCCATGCCCATCTGGCGCCGGTCATGTGGCTCAGGCGCGCGCGCGTACGCGCGGCGTGTGAGGCGTTGCTCGAAACCGAGGATCGTGTCGTCGATGTCGGCTTCGGCGCGGGCTTCGAAAGCGAGTCCGTGTTTCACCGCCAGTTCCTGGCCCATGCGCGCATGACGCCCGGCGCCTATCGCGCCCTGCGCGAGGCGAATGTCTTCCTGCTGCAATTGCCGGCGCATTATCGCGCCGCCGAAATTCTCGCCTATCACGACCGCGACAAGAAGAGCCTGTGCGAGCGCGTGGAGGGCCATCGCATCTTCAAGGCGCTGCTGCTGGATGAGGGCGCGGTCGTGCTGGAAGTCTCGCTGGAGGGTGAGGGCGCGTGGTGCCGCGTCCATCCCGATCGCCGCCTCAGCCGCAAAAGCATGGCGATGCTCCACAACTCGGCGCTGCGCATGCTGGGTCTTTCGGGTGAAGTCGCGAATTTCGAAAGCCGCATGGCGCGCGAAGCACAGACGGCGGGATTCTTCGCGCAGCGCAAGGGCCTGCGCGTGCCGCTGATTCCCACCGGCTTCGATGGGCTGTGCTGGGCCATCATCGGGCAACAGATCAATGTGCCCTTTCGCCGCCGCGCTCCGCCGAGAGATCGTGAACCTCGCGGGCGAGAAGGTCGGCGAGATGCGCGCGCACCCGACGCCCGCCCGTGTCGCCGATCTCGGCGCCGCCGCGCTGACAAAGCGCCGCTATTCGCGCTCCAAGGCGGACTATCTCATGGGTGCCGCCCAGGCCGTGGCCGATGGCGCGCTCGATGTGGAAGGTTTGCCGGAAGGCTCCGCCGTCGCGGCCGAGAAGAAACTCACCGCCATTCGCGGCATCGGCACATGGACGGCGCGCTATGTCCTGTTGCGCGGCGGCTTTGCCGATGCAGCCCCTGTGGGCGATTCCGCGTTGGCCACGGCGCTGCAACGCCTGCATGGCATGGAGACGCGCCCGGCGCATGAGGATGTTGACACGCTGATGAAGGATTTCGCGCCGCATCGCAGCCTTGCCACCTGCCATCTCTGGGCCAGTCTCAAGAAGGAAGCGGCATGAGCGCGCGCGTCTATTGGAGCCCGATCGAAAGCCGCTTCGGCAATTTCGCGGCCTGGGTCGATGGTGGTGGCCGCCTGTTGCGCTTTCACTTTCGCGCCAAAGGCGCGGCGAAGGTCGATCCGGGCGCGATCGAAGACAAGGCCGCGCTCGCCGATATCCAGCGTCAGGTCAGCGAATATGATGCCGGAACCCGCAAGACCTTCGATGTGGTCCGAGCGGCGCAAGGCTCGGCGTTTCAGCATCGCGTCTGGGATGCGCTGTGGGCCATCCCCTATGGCGAAACGACGAGCTATGGCGCCGTCGCCAAACAGCTTGGCCTCGTGAATGGTGCGCGTGCCATCGGCCTTGCCAATGGTCAGAACCCGCTTCCGCTGATCGTGCCGTGCCATCGCGTCATCGGCGCGGACGGCAGCCTCACCGGCTTCGGCGGCGGCTTGCCGCTCAAGAAGGCCCTGCTCGCCCATGAGGCCGCGCATAGCGTGCGCGAGGGCGATCTGTTCTCTCGGCTCTAGACGAGCCCCTCGGTCTCGCCGCCGTCAGGACGGATGCGCGAGCGCGTCGGCACGGTTTTGCGGAAACGATGGATGATGAAGGCCAGCGGCACGGCCAGTCCGATGCCCCAATGGACCACCGACGTGATGGCGCGTGTCTCGTCACCGCCGGCGTAATAGAGCAGATAGCCGCTCGCGATCAGCACCGCCAGAACCGCGAACAGCACGCCTCCCGAGAGGCGATGGCGCCCGCTCTTCCACGCGCCGACAATGTGCTGGCCCCACAACAGGCCGAACAGCCACAGCGTGGCGAAGGCGAACAGCCCGTGCGCGGCCAGCCACCAATGCGTCAGCGGATTTTCCGCCGGGCCGAAATCGGTCGTCACCTTGAGGAAATAGTGGAAGACGAGCCACACCGCGCCCGTCAGCCACAATCCCAGCCCCACTGCATAGGTCAGCCGCCGCCGTCCGCGTTTGATGCGCACCGGCTCATGAAGTTTCACCGGCATCTGCATCAGGCATGTCCCCTGATTTCGCGCCAGCCATGGATGGTGTCGTAAATCGCCGCGCTGGCGCCGAAAGCGGCGAGCATGCGCGCGCTGCAAGCACCGCGCGCCATCACCACCTTGGTCAGCGCATCGGCATCCATGCAGAGCGGGGCGGCGACGGTGACGAATTGGCGCTGTTCGCGCGCACGCCGGCGCGGATCGATATGCGGCCCCGCCATGCGGCTTTCGGAACTGGCGAGGCTCCCGTCCTTCAATTCGAATATCGGCACGATTTCGTCGCCGCAATCGGTGGCGGCCAGGCGCACGCATTCTGGCCCGGGGCCGGACACGCGCAGGTCGCCACCGGCATTCACGCAGGCTTGCAGCGGTCCATAGCCGCGCAGCACCGCCATGGCGCGGTCCACCGCATAGCCCTTGGCGATACCGCCGAGGTCGATCCAGAGCGGACGGCGGAAGCGGATGTGGTTCTCCGGCAGAAGTTCGATGTCGCGCCAGATGGCGCGGCCATCGGGGTCCGGCGCATGGGCGGGGCAGGGCAGGTGCCCGCGCGCGACCAGCAGCGGCGCCACTGTGATGTCGAAAGCGCCTTCGGTGAGGGCCGAGATGGCCTGCGCATGCGCGATCACGGCATAGGTCGCATCGCTGACCTGAACCGGCGCTTTGCAGGCATCGCGATTGAGGCGCGAGACCTCGCTGTCGCCGTCATGGAAGCTCATCGCGTCCTGCACGTCGCGCACGGCCGCGAAGCCGGCATCGATGGCGGTATGGGCACGGCTTGGCGTCAGCCCCTGCACGCGCAGCGACACGGTCGTGCCGAGAAGCGGTCTGGCCCGTTCTATGGCGGGATCAGTGATGGGCGAGCACGATGTCATAGGTCGCCATAAGACGGCGCACGCCGTCGGTGATGTGTTTGGAGGAAAGCGTCGCCCCGGAAATGTTCTGGATGTCCTCGGTCAGTTGGAGCGTGGATCTGCTGGTCTTGCCGGTGAACTGCGCGCGCCATTTGGGGTTGCGCACACCATCGCCATAGGCTTCGCGGTATTCGAGGATCTCGATGTCCTTGACCGCGCCCTGCGCATCGATGCCGAGTGCAATCGGGATAAATGCGTGCTTGCCGACAACCTGATCGGCGATGAACCAGCCGCCGCCCTCCACCTTCCAGGCCCTCAGATGGTTGCCGAGCACATCGGTGTCGCTGGCATCCTCGATCTTCGAAACCTGGGCGTCGGACAGCTCGATGAAATGCGGCGTCAGCGTCTCGCCCGGAAACATCAGAGCCTGCGCCTGCTGGACGCTCAGATAGACGGTGGCATGCGCGGGCACGCTGATTGTCAGCGCGGCGGCCGGGATGAGAAGAAATCGTGCTTGCATGGTGCCCCTCAGAAATACCAGCCGAGTTTCAGGCGCACCCGATAGCGTTCGAAGTCGACGTCATAATTGCGTCCGCGATAGATCACCGGGTCGTGCATATAGTTGTTGGACCAGGGCAGTTGCTCTTCGGCTGCGAGGGTCACGAAGAAATGCTCGCCGCCGTAGTGCAGGGTCGGGCCGGTGTAATAGGCATTGCCCATCCACTGGCTCCTGGCGAATACGGCCCAGCCATTGACCTCACGCTCGTTGGCGAACTCCCATCCCGCCGACCAGTCCGGCGCAAAGCGATAGGATGCGCCCACGGTGAAGTTCAGATCGGTTTCGATGTTGGTGTTGCTGCGGGCTTCGACCGTGCCCGGCGCAGCATAGGGATCGGCGGGGACGAAGCGGATCTCCGGCGCGTATTTCAGATTGGCTGCGAGCACCAGCCGGTCGTCGTAGAAGTTCTTCTGCAGGATGACGCGCGCTTCGGCTTCGATGAAGCGGTCGCCGAAGGTCGGCTCGAGATAGACCGCAAGGCCCACCGGGTCGATGTAGGGGCTGAGAATACGATAGATGCCCTCGACCGAGACGCCGACGAGATGGCCGCGATCGAATGTCGAAGCCGGCGCGGGAAAATAGGCCGAGTACGGTTCCGGCGCGGTCGTGCTCCCGTCGACGCCATTCTGGCGCGCCCGGGTCCAATCGTAATTGAGCTTGCCGGAAAGCTGAAAATCGTCGCGAAGCCCGTAGGACAGCTCCGTGCTGCTTTCGAGCAGATTGAAGCTGCCATGCGCCTTTTGGCCCTTCCAGGTGAATTGCTGTTCGATCTCATAGCGTCCCGCCGGTAGCAGGTCGGTGGTGTAGACGTCGCCGAAGAGGGGCTCGTCGGCGTCGGCCGCGGCAGGGAGGAGAACGGTGGCCGTAAGGAGCGCGCAGAGCGCAAATCGACAGAGTCGCAAATCAATCCCCATATGCGAGTAAGAATTGATCGCATTTATAGATCGAGGCGTGGCCCTGTCAATGCAAATGCGTCGCAAATGCGATATTCAATCAGGGTGGTATGTGCGAGACGCTGCCGGGCCGACGCGCTTCGGCGGGCGCAGGATGGGGCCCTCCCGCCAAACTCAGGCTAGGCTCGGCTCACTTATATAAATGTAGGGGGAACGCCATGACTTCGATTTTGACGCCGGTTTTGGCTCTGATCTGCCTGTCGCTGCTGGTCTGGATCTGGATGTACGCGACCCGGATGCCGGCCCTGTCCAAGGCGGGGCTGGACCCGCAGGCTGCCATGCATCCCGGTTCGCTGGACGTGCTGCCGTCTTCGGCCCGGCGGGTGGCGGACAATTACAACCACCTGATGGAACAGCCGACCATCTTCTATGCCCTGGTCTTTTATATCTATCTGGCCGGGATCGTGGACCCGTTCTTCATCTGGCTGGCCTGGGGCTATGTGGGCCTTCGGGTGCTGCATACGCTGGTGCAGTGCACGGCCAATATCGTCCTTATCCGCTTCAGCCTGTTCTCGCTTTCGACCATCCTGCTGATGGTGATGGCGATTCGGGCGCTTCTGCGGCTCTGATTCCCCTTCGCCCCCGCCCGGCGGCCTCGTTGAGGCGGGCCGGGATGGGGGCCGGCAGGGCGTCCTGGGGCTTTTGGCCGCCGGCGCCTTAAAAATCGTGAAGAAATATCGTTTCGCGGCCCTTGACCCGCAGAAACCCTGCCGATATATACGCCCACCTTCTGTGGACAGGCTGTCGGCGCTTCGCGTCGAAACGTTGTCGGGAAGACCAGTAAGAGAAGTTTGAAAAGCGCGATCCGGCCCAGGTGGCCCGATCCTCCGCTTTGGGAAGCCAGCTCCGGAAGGAGTTGGCCAAATGGTTTTGGCACATGCCGCCAAAGGACGCTTTGGGCGGCGGTCAGGGAAGATAGAATGCCGACAGTCAATCAGCTGATCCGCAAGCCGCGCAGCGACAAGCCGAAGCGCAACAAGGTGCCGGCACTGACCGGGTCGCCGCAGAAGCGTGGCGTGTGCACGCGCGTTTACACGACGACGCCGAAGAAGCCGAACTCGGCGCTGCGCAAGGTTGCGAAGGTGCGCCTGACGAACAGCTACGAAGTCGTGAGCTACATCCCGGGCGAGGGCCACAACCTTCAGGAACACTCCGTGGTGCTGATCCGCGGCGGCCGCGTGAAGGACCTTCCGGGCGTGCGCTATCACATCATCCGCGGCGTGCTCGACACGCAGGGCGTCAAAGACCGCAAGCAACGCCGTTCGCTCTACGGCGCGAAGCGTCCGAAGTAAGGAGAGCCCGAGATGTCCCGCCGCCGCCGCGCAGAAAAGCGAGAGATCAACCCGGACGCCAAGTTTGGCGACCTCGTGCTCGCAAAGTTCATGAACAGCCTGATGTATGACGGCAAGAAGTCCGCCGCCGAGCGCATCATTTATGGCGCCTTCGATGTCATCCAGGACAAGACCAAGCAGGATCCGCTGCAGGTTTTCCACGAGGCCCTGCGCAATGTCGCGCCCGCCCTCGAAGTCCGTTCGCGCCGCGTTGGTGGCGCCACCTATCAGGTGCCGGTCGAAGTCCGCACCGAGCGCAGCCGCGCGCTGGCGATCCGCTGGCTGATCAACGCCGCGCGCAGCCGCAACGAGACGACCATGACCGGACGTCTTTCGGGGGAGCTTCTCGACGCAGCGAGCAATCGCGGAAATGCCGTCAAGAAGCGCGAAGACACGCACAAGATGGCGGAGGCGAACCGCGCCTTCTCCCATTACCGCTGGTAATGCGTACCCGAGGAAATTGACGATGGCCCGCACCACCCCGCTCGAACGTTACCGCAATATCGGCATTGCCGCGCATATCGATGCCGGCAAGACGACGACGACCGAGCGCATCCTCTATTACACCGGCCGCAGCCATAAGATCGGCGAAGTCCATGACGGCGCCGCGACGATGGACTGGATGGAGCAGGAACAGGAACGCGGTATCACGATTACCTCCGCTGCCACGACCTGCATGTGGAACGACCACCGCATCAACATCATCGACACGCCCGGCCATGTGGACTTCACCATCGAGGTGGAGCGTTCCATGCGCGTGCTCGACGGCGCGGTTGCCGTGTTCGACGCCGTCTCTGGTGTGGAGCCGCAGTCCGAGACCGTGTGGCGCCAGGCCGACAAGTACAAGGTTCCGCGTATCTGCTTCGTCAACAAGATGGACCGCATGGGCGCCAATTTCGAGCGCTGCGTCGAGATGATGGTCGACCGCCTCGGTACCCGTCCGCTGGTGTTGACGCTGCCGGTCGGCTCGGAAGCCGACTTTAAGGGCCTCATCGACCTCGTTCAGATGAAGGCGCTGATCTGGCAGGAAGAGCAGCTCGGCGCAAAGTTCGATGTCGTCGAGATCCCCGCCGAATATGCCGACAAGGCTGCGGAATACCGCGCCAAGCTGGTCGAGACCGCGGTCGAGGAAGACGATGCGTTGCTCGAGGCCTATCTCGAAGGCACGGAGCCGAGCATCGAGGGCCTGAAGCGCTGCATCCGCAAGGGTACGACTGCGTTCCATTTCGTGCCGGTGCTGTGCGGCTCGGCCTTCAAGAACAAGGGCGTGCAGCCGTTGCTCGATGCGGTGGTCGACTATCTGCCGTCGCCGCTGGATGTGCCGCCGGTCGAAGGCGTCAAGCCGGGCACCGATGAAGTGGTCACCCGCGCCGCCGACGACAAGGCGCCGTTCTCCGGTCTCGCGTTCAAGATCATGGACGATCCGTTCGTCGGCTCCATTACCTTCGTGCGCGTCTATTCCGGCACCGTGAGCTCGGGCACTTCTGTGCTGAACTCGGTGAAGGACAAGAACGAGCGCGTCGGCCGCATGCTGCTGATGCATTCCAACAGCCGCGAAGACATCAAGGAAGCGTCCACCGGTGACATCGTCGCCTTTGCCGGCCTGAAGCTGACCACGACTGGTGAGACCCTGTGCGCCGAGAATGCGCCGGTGATCCTGGAGCGCATGGAATTCCCCGATCCGGTGATCGAGCTTGCGGTCGAACCGAAGACCAAGGCCGATCAGGAAAAGATGGGCATGGCGCTGGCGCGTCTGGCGCAGGAAGATCCGTCCTTCCAGGTGTCGACCGATCAGGAATCCGGTCAGACCATCCTCAAGGGCATGGGCGAGTTGCACCTCGACATCAAGGTCGACATCCTCAGGCGCACGTACAAGATCGACGCCAATGTCGGCGCGCCGCAGGTGGCGTACCGCGAGACGTTGTCGAAGCCGGTCACCGTGCTCTACACGCACAAGAAGCAGACGGGCGGTTCGGGCCAGTTCGCCGAAGTGAAGATCGAATTCGAGCCGCTTGAGGCGGGTTCGGGCTTCGTGTTCGAAAACGATGTCGTCGGCGGCACGGTTCCGAAGGAATACATTCCGTCGGTGGAAAAGGGCATTCGGGCACAGAAGGAAAGCGGTCTGATGGCCGGCTTCCCCGTGATCGACTTCAAGGCGACGCTGGTTGACGGCAAGTACCACGAAGTCGAACTCGAACGCGCTGACCTTCGATATCGCGGCGCGCGCCGCGTTCCGCGAATTGGCTTCGAGGGGCGTCGTGAAGTTGCTCGAGCCGATTATGAAGGTCGAGGTCGTGACGCCGGAAGATTTCCTGGGCAGCGTCATCGGCGATCTCAACTCCCGCCGTGGTCAGGTGCAGGGCACCGACACGCGCGGCAATGCGCAGGTCGTCACCGCCATGGTGCCGCTTGCCAACATGTTCGGCTACATCAACACGCTGCGCTCGATGACCCAGGGCCGCGCGCAATACACGATGCAGTTCGATCACTACGAGCAGGTGCCGCAGGCGATCGCGGACGAAGTGAAAGCGAAATACGCGTAAATCCGTGGCCTCAGGCGATACGCAGGGCCGTTAGAAAAGTTTAGACGACGGAGACAAGACCATGGCGAAGGCCAAATTTGAGCGGAACAAGCCGCATTGCAACATCGGAACGATCGGTCACGTTGACCATGGCAAGACGACGCTGACGGCGGCGATCACGAAGGTGCTTGCCGAAACCGGCGGCGCGACGTTCTCGGCCTATGACCAGATCGACAAGGCGCCGGAAGAAAAGGCGCGTGGCATCACCATCTCGACGGCCCATGTCGAGTATGAGACGGCGGCGCGGCACTACGCCCATGTCGACTGCCCCGGCCACGCCGACTATGTGAAGAACATGATCACGGGTGCCGCGCAGATGGACGGCGCGATCCTGGTGGTGTCGGCGGCCGACGGCCCGATGCCGCAGACCCGCGAGCACATCCTTCTGGCCCGCCAGGTCGGCGTGCCGGCGCTGGTCGTGTTCATGAACAAGTGCGACATGGTCGATGACGAAGAGCTTCTGGACCTGGTCGAGATGGAAGTGCGCGAGCTGCTTTCGTCCTACGAGTTCCCGGGCGACGACATCCCGATCGTGCGCGGTTCGGCCCTGTGCGCCCTTGAGGACACCAACAAGGAGCTGGGCCACGACGCGATCCTGAAGCTGATGGACGCGGTGGATGCGTATATCCCGCAGCCGGAACGCCCGATCGACCAGCCCTTCCTGATGCCGATCGAAGACGTGTTCTCGATCTCGGGCCGCGGCACGGTGGTCACGGGCCGTATCGAGCGCGGCGTCGTGAAGGTCGGCGAGACGGTCGAGATCATCGGCATCAAGGACACCACGTCGACCACGGTCACGGGCGTCGAGATGTTCCGCAAGCTGCTCGACCAGGGCCAGGCCGGCGACAATGTGGGTTGCCTGCTGCGCGGCGTGGACCGCGAGGGTGTCGAGCGTGGCCAGGTTCTGGCCAAGCCGGGCTCGGTGACGCCGCACACGAACTTCAAGGCGGAAGCCTACATCCTGACGAAGGAAGAGGGTGGCCGTCACACGCCGTTCTTCGGCAACTACCGTCCGCAGTTCTACTTCCGCACGACGGACGTGACGGGCATCGTGACGCTGCCGGAAGGCACGGAAATGGTGATGCCGGGCGACAATGTGACGATCGTTGTGGAACTGATTGTTCCGATCGCGATGGAAGAGAAGCTGCGCTTCGCCATCCGCGAAGGCGGCCGCACCGTCGGTGCAGGCGTCGTCGCCGAAATCATTAAGTAAGCAGTCGAGAGCGGCGGCCTTAGGCCGATTTGGAGAATTTAGATATGCAGAGCCAAAATATCCGGATCCGGCTCAAGGCCTTTGATCACCGCATCCTCGACAATTCGACGCGGGAGATTGTGAACACGGCGAAGCGCACGGGCGCGCAGGTACGGGGACCTATCCCCCTGCCGACGTTGATCGAGCGTTTCACCGTGAACCGCTCTCCCCATGTGGACAAGAAGAGCCGTGAGCAGTTCGAAATCCGGACTCACAAGCGTCTTCTCGACATCATTGAACCGACACCGCAAACGGTCGACGCGCTTATGAAGCTCGACCTGGCGGCCGGTGTTGATGTCGAAATCAAGCTCTAAGGGAGTAACCGCGGCGATGCGCACAGGCGTCATCACGCAGAAGGTCGGCATGACACGCCTCTTTTTGGAGGATGGCCGGCATGTGCCCGTTACGGTCCTGAAGCTGGATGGCTGTCAGGTCGTGGCTCGGCGCACCGAGGAAACAGACGGCTACACGGCCGTCCAGCTCGGTTCTGGATTTGCAAAACCCAAGCGGCTCACCAAGGCGGATCGCGGACATTTCGCGAAGGCCGAAGTCGAGCCAAAGAAGAAGCTTGCCGAGTTCCGTGTGGACGAAGCCAATCTTCTGGAAGTGGGCGACATGATCCAGGCGGATCATTTCGTTCCCGGCCAGAAGGTCGACGTCACGGGGATCACGATCGGTCGCGGTTTCACCGGCGCCATGAAGCGCTGGAACTTCCGCGGTCTGGAAGCGACCCACGGCGTGTCGATCTCGCACCGTTCGCTCGGTGGCACGGGCGGCCGTCAGGATCCGGGCAAGACCTTCAAGAACAAGAAGATGCACGGCCATTACGGCACCGATCGCATCACCACGCAGAACCTCGAGATCGCCAAAGTCGATGTCGAGCGCGGCCTGATCATGGTCAGGGGCGCGGTCCCCGGCCACAAGGGCGGCTGGGTGATGATCCGCGATGCGGTCAAGCACGCTTTGCCGAAGGAAGCGCCGATGCCGGCTTCCGTGAAGAAGCGCGGCGCGACGGCCGAAGCAGCTCCGGCGGCAGCCGAAGCGCAGGCGGAGGGCTAGGCCATGAAGACACAAGTCCTCAAACTGGATGCCAGCTCCGGCGGTGAGATCGAACTGAACGACGCGATCTTCGGCCTCGAGCCGCGCGCCGATCTGATCCAGCGCGTCGTCGTCTGGCAGCTCGCCAAGCGCCGCGCCGGTACGCACAAGGTTCTGACACGCGGTGAGATCAATCGCACCAAGCAGCGCCTCGGCCGCCAGAAGGGCGGCGGCACGGCCCGCCACGGTCAGCGTTCGGCGCCTCTGTTCGTCGGCGGTGCCAAGGCTATGGGCCCGGTCAATCACAGCCACGAGTTCTCGCTGCCGAAGAAGGTACGCGCGCTCGGTCTGCGTCACGCGCTCTCGGCCAAAGCCAAGGACGGCGCCATCGTGGTGCTCGACGAGGCCAAGACCGCGGCGATGAAGACCAAGGATCTGGCGGCGCAGTTCGACAAGCTCGGCTTGAAGGATGTGCTGATCGTGGACGGTGAGTTCGACCTGAACTTCGCCATGTCGGCCCGCAACCTCAGCCATGTGCGGCTGCTGCCGGCCGAAGGTCTCAACGTCTACGACATCCTGCGTCGCGAGAAGCTGGTGCTGACCAAGTCGGCGCTGAAGGCGATCGAGGAGCGTCTGGCATGAGCAACACCCATTACGACGTCATTCTGTCGCCGGTGATCACCGAAAAGGCGACGAAGCTGACCGAAGTGAACCAGGTCGTTTTCCGCGTCACGCTCGATGCGACCAAGCCGAAGATCGCCAAGGCGGTCGAGGCGCTGTTCAAGGTCAAGGTGAAGGCGGTCAACACGCAGCGCATCAAGGGCAAGACCAAGATGTCGCGTGGCCAGCCCTATCGCCGCAGCGATTACAAGAAAGCGGTCGTGACCCTCGCCGAGGGCCAGCAGATCGACATTACGACGGGGCTCTGAGATGGCGCTGAAGAAATACAAGCCGACAACGCCGGGCCAGCGCCAACTCGTGCTGGTCAGCCGCACGCACCTGCACAAGGGCGGGCCGGTCAAGGCGTTGACCGAAGGTCAGCACCGTCATGGCGGCCGCAACAACACCGGCCGCGTCACCGTGCGCTGGCAGGGTGGCGGTCACAAGCAGCGCTATCGCATCATCGATTTCAAGCGCCGCAAATTCGATATGCCGGCCGTGATCGAGCGGATCGAATACGATCCCAACCGCACGCCGTTTATCGCCCTGGTCAAGTACAAGGACGGTGAGCTCGCCTATATCCTGGCGCCGCAGCGCGTGGCCGTCGGCGATACCGTGATCTCGGGCGAGAAGGTCGATGTGAAGCCGGGCAATGCGATGCCGCTGTCGGCGATGCCGGTCGGCACCATCGTCCACAACATCGAGATGAAGCCGGGCAAGGGCGGTCAGATCGCCCGTTCCGCCGGCACCTATGCCCAGTATCTGGGCCGCGATGCGGGCTATGCCACGCTGCGTCTGAACTCCGGCGAAGTGCGCCGGGTGTTGCTGACCTGCATGGCCACCGTCGGTGCGGTCTCGAACCCGGATCACATGAACGAAAACATCGGCAAGGCCGGCCGCAACGTGTGGAAGGGCAAGCGCCCGCACGTTCGCGGCACCGCGATGAACCCGATTGACCATCCGCATGGCGGCGGCGAAGGCCGCACCAAGGGCGGCCGTCATCCGGTGACACCGTGGGGCAAGCCGACCAAGGGCGCGCGCACGCGCACCAACAAGAAGACCCAGAAATTCATCGTGCGTTCGCGCCACGCCAAGAAGTCGCAAGGGTAATTCGGATGTCTCGTTCTGTTTGGAAAGGCCCGTTTGTCGACGGTTATCTGCTGAAGAAGGCGGAGACTGCGCGCGAATCCGGCCGCAAGGATGTGATCAAGACCTGGTCGCGCCGCTCGACGATCCTGCCGCAATTCGTCGGCCTGACCTTCGGCGTCTACAACGGCAAGAAACACATCCCGGTGATGGTGACCGAGGACATGGTGGGTCACAAGCTCGGCGAGTTCTCGCCGACGCGCACCTTCCACGGTCACACCGCCGACAAGAAGGCGAAGAGGGGCTAAGATGGGCAAGCAGGCACGTCCCCGCGTCCTCGAGGACTCGCAGGCCAAAGCGATTGGCCGCAACATCCGCACGAGCCCGCGCAAGTTGAACCTTGTGGCGCAGTCGATCCGCGGCAAGTCCGCCGAGAGCGCGCTGCATGAGCTGACCTTCTCGCCGAAGCGCGTCGCCAAGGTCGTGAAGAAGGTTCTGCAGTCGGCCATCGCCAATGCCGAGAACAACCACGATCTCGATGTCGATGATCTGGTCGTGTCCGAGGCGAGCGTCGGCAAGAACCTGATCATGAAGCGCTTCCACGCCCGCGCCCGCGGCCGCGGCGCGCGCGTCGAAAAGCCGTTCTCCCAGATCACCGTGATCGTCGAGGAGAAGCGCGAAGAAGAAATGAAGCCGGCCAAGAAGGCGGCGCCGAAGAAGAAGGCCGCTGCGACGTCCGAAACCAAGCCGGCGGCGAAGAAAAAGCCGGCCGCGAAGAAGAGCGCCGAAGTGGCGAAGGAGCAGGCCTGATGGGTCAGAAGGTCAATCCCACGGGGCTTCGCCTCGGCATCAACCGCACCTGGGATTCGCGCTGGTACGCGAACAAGAGGGAATACGGCAGGCTGCTGCAGCAGGACATCAAGATCCGCAACCATCTGTCCCAGCGGCTGAAGGCGGCCGGCGTGTCGCGCATCGTGATCGAGCGTCCGCACAAGAAGTGCCGCGTGACGATCCATTCGGCGCGGCCGGGCGTGGTGATCGGCAAGAAGGGCGCCGACATCGAGAAGCTGAAGAGCGAAGTTCAGAAATATACGGACGACGAAGTCCATCTGAACATCGTCGAGATCCGCAAGCCGGAAATCGATTCCAAGCTGGTGGCCGAGAACATTGCCCAGCAGCTCGAGCGCCGCGTGGCCTTCCGCCGCGTCATGAAGCGCGCCGTGCAGTCGGCAATGCGCCTCGGCGCGCAGGGCATCCGCATCACCTGCGGCGGCCGTCTGGGCGGGGCGGAAATCGCCCGCGTGGAATGGTATCGTGAAGGCCGGGTTCCGCTGCACACGTTGCGCGCCGACATCGATTACGGCGTCGCCACCGCGAAGACGACCTATGGCACCTGCGGTGTGAAGGTCTGGATCTTCAAGGGCGAGATCCTCGAGCACGATCCGATGGCGAATGATAAGCGTCAGGCCGAGGCGGCCGAGCAGGGTGGCCGTGGCGGTCGCGAGCGTCCGGCGCCGGCGGCATAAGGGTAAGAGACAACGTCATGCTTCAACCGAAACGCACAAAGTTCCGCAAGCAGTTCAAGGGCCGCATCCATGGCGCTGCCAAGGGCGGCACCGTGCTCAATTTCGGCGCCTATGGCCTGAAGGCCGTGGAGCCGGAGCGCATCACGGCGCGCGAGATCGAAGCGGCCCGCCGCGCTATCACGCGCCACATGAAGCGCGCCGGTCGCGTCTGGATCCGCGTGTTCCCGGACGTGCCGGTGTCGAAAAAGCCCGCCGAAGTGCGTATGGGCAAGGGCAAGGGCTCGCCGGAATATTGGGTGGCGAAGATCAAACCCGGCCGCATCCTGTTCGAGATCGACGGTGTCGATCATGAGACGGCGAAGGAAGCAATTCGCCTGGGCGCGGCCAAGCTGAGTGTTGCCACCAAGTTCGTGCAGCGCGTCGGCGTCTAAGGGCGGAGAGAGACATGGCGAAGAAAGACAAGAATTCGGCCGACGATCTGCGTCAGAAATCCGCAGACGAACTCGCCGACCGCCTGACGAAGCTGAAGAAGGAGCAGTTCAATCTGCGCTTCCAGCGCGCCAACGGTCAGCTCGAGAACACCGGCCGCGTGCGCACGGTGCGCCGCGAAATCGCGCGTATCGAAACGATTGTGACCGAGCAGAGCCGCAAGGCGAGCTGAGGGAAAAGGATTTAGGACTATGCCGAAGCGCGTGCTCCAGGGCGTCGTGGTCAGCGACAAGAATGCCAAGACGGTGGTGGTGAAGGTGGAACGCCGTTTCACCCACCCGCTGATGGGCAAGACCGTGCGCCGGTCGAAGAAGTATCACGCCCATGACGAGGCGGGCTCGTTCAAGGCCGGTGACGTCGTGCGGATTCGCGAGTGCAAGCCGATCTCCAAGCAGAAATGTTGGGAAGTCATCGGCCGCACGGACGAGGAATAGGCGCTAGGCCAGGAGAACAACAATGATTCAGATGTCTAGCGAGCTTGACGTTGCCGACAACTCTGGTGCGCGTCGCGTCATGTGCATCAAGGTGCTGGGCGGCTCGAAGCGCAAATATGCCGGCGTCGGCGACACCATCGTCGTCTCGGTCAAGGAAGCCATCCCGCGCGGCCGCGTGAAGAAGGGCGAAGTGCTGAAAGCCGTGATCGTGCGCACCGCCCAGGGCGTGCGCCGTCCGGACGGAAGCCTGATCCGCTTCGACAACAACGCGGCAGTGCTGGTGAACAATCAGGGCGAGCCGATCGGCACGCGCATCTTCGGACCGGTCACCCGCGAGCTTCGCTCGAAGAACCACATGAAGATCATTTCGCTGGCGCCGGAGGTTCTGTGATGGCCGTGAAGATCAAAAAGGGCGATCGCGTGATCGTCACCACAGGCCGCGACAAGGGCAAGAAGGGCGAAGTGCTCAAAGTGTTCCCGAAGGAAGATCGCGCGCTCGTCACTGGCATCAATATGGTCAAGCGCCATCAGCGCCAGTCGCAAACGCAGCAGGGCGGCATCATCAGCAAGGAAGCGCCGATCGAGCTGTCCAACATCGCCCATGTCGATCCGAAGACGGGCGCGGCGACGCGCGTCGGCTTCAAGATCCTGGGCGACGGCCGCAAGGTCCGTTTCGCCAAGAAGTCCGGTGAGGTTATCGATGTCTGATCAAGGCACGAAAGCAAAGAAGGGCGCGACGCAGCGCCGGGAAGTCAATGCGGGCACGCAGGTGTCGGTTGGCGAGGCCTCGGTCGACCCGAACTACGTCCCGCGCTTCAAGACGCGCTACAAGGAAGTCGTCCTTCCGCAGCTGAAAGAGAAGTTCGGCTACAAGAACGATCTTCAGGTTCCGCGTATCGAGAAGATCGTGCTGAACATCGGCGCCGGCGAAGCCGCGGCCGACCAGAAGAAGCTGCAGGCCGCGGTCAACGATCTGACGGCGATTGCCGGTCAGAAGGCGGTTCAGACGCGGGCGAAGAAGGCGATCGCCGGCTTCAAGATCCGCGAAGGCCTGGCCATCGGCACCAAGGTTACGCTGCGCCAGGACCGGATGTACGAATTCCTCGACCGCCTGATCACGATCGCGCTGCCGCGCGTGCGCGACTTTCGCGGTCTGAACGGCAAGAGCTTCGACGGTCGCGGCAATTACGCGATGGGCATGAAGGAACACATCGTCTTCGTCGAAATCGACTACGACAAGACCGAAACGGTGTGGGGCATGGACATTGTGGTGCAGACCACGGCGAAGACCGACGAGGAGGCCAAGGCGCTTCTCGAAGGCTTCCAGTTTCCCTTTGTGAATTGAGGGCGCGATAGCATGGCGAAGAAGAGCCAAATCAACCGGAACGAAAAGCGCGAGAAGCTGGTGGTGCGTTATGCCGCCAAACGCGCGGAGCTGAAGTCGCTCATCGAAGACATGAACGTTCCGCCGGAAGATCGTTTCATGGCGATGCAGAAGCTGGCGAAGCTGCCGCGCAATTCGTCGAAGGTGCGCATCCATCACCGCTGCGAGCTGTCGGGCCGTCCCAAGGCGTATTACCGCAAGATGAAGCTGTCGCGTATCGCGCTGCGCGAGATGGCGAATTTCGGCCAGATCCCGGGCATGACCAAGGCGAGCTGGTAAGGAAGGATTTGAGATATGGCGATCAATGATCCCGTCAGCGATCTGCTTACCCGCATTCGCAACGGACAGCTTCGCGGCATGGCGAAGGTGAAGTCTCCCAATTCGCGCCTGCGCATCCGCCTGCTGGATGTGCTGAAGGGCGAGGGCTTCATTCGCGGCTATGCGGAGATCGAAACCAAAGACGGTCATCGCGAACTGGAAATCGAACTCAAATATCACGAGGGCCGCCCCGTGATCCGCGAGCTCAAGCGCGTCTCGAAACCGGGTCGCCGCGTTTACTCCTCGGTCAAGGAACTGGCGCCGTATCGTCAGGGCCTGGGCGTTTCGATCATCTCCACGCCGCAGGGCGTGATGACCGATGCCACGGCACGCGAGAAGAACGTCGGCGGCGAAGTTCTCTGCCACGTGTTCTGATCGGCGGAAGGAAGAAGAATATGTCTCGTATCGGCAAGAAGCCGGTCCCCGTTCCGAATGGCGTCACAGCCACGGTCGAGGGACAAACGGTCAAAGTCAAAGGCCCGAAGGGCGAGCTCAAGGTCACGCTCGTCGACGACGTCGAGGTCAAGCTCACCGGCGAGGGCGTGGAAGTCAGCCCGCGTCCGGACTATGAGCGGTCCCGCGCCATGTGGGGTCTGTCGCGCACGCTGGTGAACAACCTCGTGGTCGGCGTAACCGACGGCTTCACGGAGAAGCTGGAGATCAATGGCGTCGGCTATCGCGCGGCGGTGCAGGGCAAGAACCTGAACCTGCAGCTCGGCTTCAGCCACGATGTCGCCTATCCGATCCCGGCGGGCATCACCATCGTGACCGAAAAGCCGACTTCGATCGCGATTTCGGGCATCGACAAGCAGCTCGTGGGCCAGGTCGCGGCGGAAATCCGCGCCTATCGTCCGCCGGAGCCCTACAAGGGCAAGGGCGTGAAATATGCCAGCGAGCACATCCTGCGCAAGGAAGGCAAGAAGAAGTAAGCCATGACGAAGAACCTCTTCGACCGGCGCAAATCGCGCACGCGCTACCGTATTTCGCAGATGGCCAATGGCCGTCCGCGCCTGTCGGTCTTTCGCTCGGGCAAGCACATCTATGCCCAGATCATCGACGATGCCGCCGGCGCCACGCTGGCGACGGCCTCGACGCATGAGAAGGATTCCGGCCTGACCAAGACCTACAACATCGACGCTGCGGCCGATGTCGGCAAGAAGATCGCCGAACGTGCGGCCGCCAAGGGCGTCAAGCAGGTGGTCTTCGATCGCGGCGGCTACATTTATCACGGGCGCGTCAAGGCGCTCGCGGAGGCAGCCCGCGAGGGCGGCCTCGAGTTTTAAGGAAAGGCACCTTCCATGGCGCGTGAAGAAGGCAGGCGGCGGGACCGCGGCGATCGCGAAGAGCGCGACAACGAATTCGTCGACAAGCTGGTCCACATCAACCGCGTGGCCAAGGTCGTCAAGGGTGGCCGCCGCTTCGGTTTTGCGGCGCTCGTCGTCGTCGGCGATCAGCGCGGCCGCGTTGGCTTCGGCCACGGCAAGGCCCGCGAAGTGCCCGAGGCGATCCGCAAGGCCACGGAAGCGGCCAAGCGCGCGCTGATCCGCGTGCCGCTGAAGGATGGCCGCACGCTGCATCACGAGATCCGCGGCCATCACGGCGCCGGCAAGGTTGTGGTCCGTCCGGCTCCGGCCGGTACCGGCATCATCGCCGGCGGTCCGATGCGCGCGGTGTTCGAGGCCCTGGGCGTGGGCGATGTCGTGTCGAAGTCGACCGGCACCTCCAACCCCTACAACATGGTGCGTGCGACGTTCGACGCGCTGGTCCAGCAGCAGAGCCCCCGCATGGTGGCGCAGCGCCGCGGCCGCAGCGTGAGCGAGATCATCTCGCGCCGCGAAGGTCACAAGGGCGATCAGGTCGTCGTCGAAGAGGCGGCAGGGAAGTAAGCCATGGCTGAGAAGAAAAAGGCATCCGGCAAGACGGTCACGGTGCGGCAGGTCCGCAGCGCTGCCCGCAAGCCGAAGGAACAGGAAGCCACGCTGCGCGGGCTCGGTCTCGGCCGGATTCGCCGCACCCGCACCCTCGAGGATACGCCGGCCGTGCGTGGCATGATCCGCGCCGTGGCGCACCTCGTTGAGGTCGTCGAGGAGTCGAACTGATGAAACTGAACGAAATCGCCAACCGTCCGGGCGCCAAGACGCGCAAGGTTCGCGTCGGCCGCGGCACCGGCTCGGGCCTCGGCAAGACCTCCGGCCGCGGCGTCAAGGGCGCCAAGGCCCGCACCGGCAATTCCGTGAACGGCTTTGAAGGCGGCCAGATGCCGCTTTACATGCGCATGCCGAAGCGCGGCTTCAAGAACATCTTCTCCAACGATTTCTCTCATGTGAATCTGAGCCGGCTTCAGAAGGCGATCGATGAGAAGAAGGTCGATGCCAAGCAGAAGATCACCGGCGAAGTGCTGGTCGCGGCCGGCCTGGCGGCGAAGAGCCGCGACGGCGTGCGCCTGCTCGGCAAGGGCGAATTGACGGCGAAGGTCGAGATCGAAGTTGCCGGCGCCTCCAAATCCGCCATCGCCGCGGTCGAAAAGGCCGGCGGTTCCGTCACCACAACCTTCAAGAAGGCCGTTTACGCCAACAAGAAGGGTGAGCCCGGCAAGCGCCAGCAGCGCCGCGCCGAAGCCGCCGAAAAGCGGGCTGCCCGCGCCGCGACGGCCTGAGCGATCACGGCCTGACCGATCCTCGCCCTTCGACAAGCTCGGGGCGAGGGTCGTAAACTGTCCCTGATGCCGAGCTTGTCGACGCATGGGGGCTGCGCAGCCCCACTCCGGGAGTGAGGAATGGCTTCAGCAGCCGAACAACTGGCCGCCAATTTCAGTTTCAGGAATCTCGGCAAGGCGACCGAGCTGCGCCAGCGCATCTTCTTCACGTTGGGCGCGCTGATCGTCGCCCGCCTGGGAACCTACATCCCGATGCCGGGCATCGATCCGGCGTCGCTCGCCCAGCAGCTTCAGCAACAGCAGGGCGGCATTCTCGACGTCTTCAACGTGCTGGCCGGTGGCGCCATCGGGCGCATGGCCATCTTCGCACTGGGCATCATGCCCTACATCTCGGCCTCCATTATCATTCAGCTGATGACGACGGTGTTCCCCGAGCTGGAAGCGCTGAAGAAGGAAGGCGCGGCCGGACAGAAGACCATCAACCAGTACACGCGCTACGGCACCGTCGGCCTTGCCGCGCTGCAGGCCTATGGCATCGCCATCGGTCTGGAGCATTGGGGCAATGTCGTCATCGATCCGGGCTGGTTCTTCCGTATTTCCGCCGTCATCACGCTGACCGGCGGCACCATCCTTTTGATGTGGATCGGCGAGCAGATCACCAATCGCGGCGTCGGCAACGGCATTTCGCTGATCATCTTCGCCGGCATCGTCGCGCGCTTTCCGCAGATGATCGGCGGCGTGCTCGAACTGGGCCGTCAGGGCGCGATCCCGCCGTTGGTGATGATCGGCGGTCTGATCTTCGTGGTCGGCCTGATCGCCTTCATCGTCTTCATGGAACGGGCGCAGCGCCGCTTGCTGGTGCAATATCCCAAGCGCCAGGTCGGCAATCGCATGTTCGGCGGCGAAAGCTCGCATCTGCCGCTCAAGCTCAACGTCTCGGGCGTGATCCCGCCGATTTTCGCGTCTTCGATCCTGCTGATGCCGGCCACCGTGGCGAACTTCAATTCCGCGGCGGTGCCGGACTGGCTGCAGACGATCCTGACCTATATCAGCCATGGCCGGCCGGCCTATCTGCTGCTCTACGCGCTGCTGATCATCTTCTTCGCCTTCTTCTACACCTCGATCGTCTTCAATCCGGAAGAGACGGCCGACAATCTGAAGAAGTATGGCGGCTTCGTTCCGGGCATCCGCCCCGGCAAGAAGACGGCCGAGTACATCGACTATGTGCTGACCCGGATCACGGTGGTGGGCGCGCTCTATCTGGCCATTGTCTGCCTGTTGCCCGAATGGCTGATCTACACCTATTCGATTCCGTTCTATCTCGGCGGCACCTCGATCCTGATCGTGGTCAGTGTCACGATGGATACGGTGGCGCAGATCCAGAGCCATCTGGTCGCGCAGCAATATGAGGGGCTCATCAAGAAGTCCCGGCTTCGGGGAGCGAACAGGCGGTGAATCTGATTCTTTTCGGGCCACCGGGCGCCGGCAAGGGCACCCAGGCCAAGATCCTGCAGGACGGCCGCGGGCTTCCGCAGCTTTCGACCGGCGACATGCTGCGCGCGGCCATCGCCGCCGGCACCGAGCTGGGCAAGAGATGCAAGTCCATCATGGATTCGGGCGATCTGGTGCCGGACGAGGTGGTCGTCGGCATTATCGCCGAGCGCTATGACCAGCCGGATTGCGCCGGCGGGGCAGTGTTCGACGGCTTCCCCCGGACGATCCCCCAGGCTGAGGCGCTGGACGCCATGCTGGCCAAGCGGGGCAAGACGATCGATCGCGTGATCGAGCTCAAGGTGGACGACGCGGTGCTGGTCGGCCGGGCCGAGCAGCGGGTCAAGGAGACCATTGCCGCCGGTGGCAAGCCGAGGGCCGACGACACGCCCGAAACCCTCAAGAACCGCCTGGCGGTCTATTACAAGAACACGGCCCCGCTGCTGGCCTTCTACCAGGGCCAGGGCAAGGTTGTGACGGTGGATGGCATGGCCCCCATCGAGGCCGTGACCAGGGCCATCGCCGCGGAACTTGATCGGACGAGTGCATAGGAATTTTATCCCGCCGGTGGCGGGCAGGGCGCGGAAAACGCCCTGAAAAAACAGAGCTTAACAGGTGTTGACTGGGGTGCGGCGATTTCTATAATCCGCGCCCTTGCGGACATCCATTCTGTCCTTTTCCAGCCTTTGAGTTTCCCGCATCGCGATGCGGGCCACGGGTTGGTTCGGCCGGGATGGGAGGTTCCGAAAAGCGTATCAGTTTCAGCAGTCTAACGGACCAGAGGAGATCGTCGTGGCGCGCATCGCCGGCGTGAATATTCCAACCCAGAAGCGCGTCGAGATCGGCTTGCGCTACATCCATGGAATCGGGGAAACCAAGGCCCGTGAGATTTGCGAGAAGGTCGGCATCACCGCCGACCGTCGGGTCCATGACCTGACGGACGCCGAGGTGATCCAGATTCGCGAGACGATCGACCGCGACTATCTCGTCGAAGGCGATCTGAGCCGCGAAGTCGCGATGAACATCAAGCGGCTGATGGATCTCGGCTGCTATCGGGGCCTGCGCCACCGCAAGGGCCTGCCGGTCCGCGGTCAGCGCACCCATACGAACGCGCGCACGCGCAAGGGCCCTGCAAAGGCCATCGCGGGCAAGAAAAAAGTCACGAAGTAAGGTCGAACAGATATGGCGAAGGCCTCCGGCGCCGCACGCGTGCGCAAAAAAGAGAAGAAGAATATCGCTGTTGGCGTGGCGCATGTCGCCGCGACCTTCAACAACACGATCGTCACCATCACCGACACGGCGGGCAATGCGATCTCGTGGTCGTCGTCCGGCATGATGGGCTTCAAGGGCTCGCGCAAATCGACGCCCTATGCCGCCCAGATGGCCGCCGAAGATGCGGGCAAGAAGGCCGTCGAGCACGGCATGCGCACGCTGGAAGTGGAAGTTTCCGGCCCCGGTTCGGGGCGCGAATCGGCGCTGCGCGCGCTGCAGTCCGTGGGACTGACCGTGACCTCGATCCGCGATGTCACGCCGATCCCGCACAATGGCTGCCGCCCGCCGAAGCGCCGGCGCGTGTAAAGGACGTATACTGATCTATTCGGACGTAGCTACCCATCGAACGTATAGGACGTGGTCCGACACGCCCGGGATACGATGAGGCAAAAATGTTTCAGAAGAACTGGCAGGAATTGATCAAGCCGCAGAAGCTGCGGGTTGAAGCCGGCGTCGAAGTGGGCCGGCAGGCGACCATCGTCGCCGAGCCGCTGGAGCGCGGCTTCGGCCTGACGCTCGGCAATGCGCTGCGCCGCGTGCTGCTTGTCCTCGCTGCAGGGCGCGGCCGTGACCTCGATCCAGATCGAGGGCGTGCTGCACGAATTCTCCTCGATCGCCGGCGTGCGCGAAGACGTCACCGACATCGTGCTCAACGTGAAGCAGATCGCGCTGCGCATGCATGCCGAAGGGCCCAAGCGCCTTTCCCTGCGCAAGGTCGGCCCGGGCGAAGTGACGGCCGGCCGACATCGCGGCCACGTCCGATGTCGAAGTGCTGAACCCCGATCTCGTGATCTGCACGCTGGACGAGAAGGTCGAGTTCCGCATGGAGCTGACCGTCGCGACCGGCAAGGGCTATGTCCCGGCCGACCGCAACCGTCCCGAAGATGCGCCGATCGGCCTGATCCCGGTCGACTCGCTGTTCTCGCCGGTCAAGAAGGTCTCCTACAAGGTCGAGAACACCCGCGAGGGCCAGATTCTCGACTATGACAAGCTGACGCTGAACGTCGAGACCAACGGCGCGGTCACGCCGGACAATGCCGTGGCCTATGCCGCGCGCATCCTGCAGGACCAGCTTCAGGTCTTCATCAACTTCGAAGAGCCGCGCGAGCGCGTCGCCGAAGAGGCCAAGCCGGAGCTGGCCTTCAACCCGGTTCTGCTCAAGAAGGTCGACGAGCTGGAACTGTCGGTGCGTTCGGCCAACTGCCTGAAGAACGACAACATCGTCTATATCGGCGATCTCATTCAGAAGACCGAAGCGGAAATGCTCCGTACGCCGAATTTCGGCCGCAAGTCGCTGAACGAGATCAAGGCGGTGCTCGCCGAAATGGGCCTGCATCTCGGCATGGAAGTGCCGGGCTGGCCGCCGGAGAACATCGAAGACCTCGCCAAGCGGTACGAAGACCAGTACTGATCTTTAATTCGAAAGTAGAGTGCCATGCGCCATCGCAATCAGGGCCGTAAGCTCAACAAGACGTCCTCGCACCGCACCGCCATGTTCGCCAACATGGCGGCGGCGCTGATCAAGCACGAGCAGATCAAAACCACCCTGCCCAAGGCGAAGGAGCTTCGCCCGGTGGTGGAAAAGCTGGTGACGCTGTCGCGTCGCGGCGGTGCCGATCTGCATGCCCGCCGTCAGGCGCTGGCCACGGTTCGCGATGCCGATCAGGTGCGCAAGCTGTTCGACGTTCTGGGCCCGCGCTATGCCGGCCGTCCCGGCGGCTACACCCGCGTTCTCAAGGCGGGCTTCCGCCATGGCGACAATGCGGCGATGGCCTATATCGAATTCGTCGATCGCGACGTCGACGCCAAGGGCCTGGATTCCGGTCCGGTGATGGCGGATGAGGGCGAAGAGTAAGCGCGCACCGGTATGGTCGGTGTGACAGTCATGGGGCGGCTCGCAAGGGTCGCCCTTTTGCGTTGAAGGGAATGATGGCCATGAGATTGAAGCCTGTTCATGCGGTCCTGGCGGCCGCGCTCGCGTTGATCCCGCTCTCCGCCGCCCAGGCCGAAAAGGTGGTGCCGCATTCGATGGCCGAGGCGCAGCTTTCCTTCGCCTCCGTGGTCAAGCGCGTGGCGCCGGCGGTGGTGAATGTCTATGCGCGCACGGTCGTGCGCCAGCGCGTCAATCCGATGTTCGCCAATCCGCTGTTCCAGCAGTTCTTCGGCATGTCGCCGCAGATCCGCAAACGCGTGCAGCAATCGCTGGGCTCGGGCGTGATCGTGCGTTCCAACGGCATCATCCTCACCAACAATCATGTGATCGATGGCGCGCAGAATATCGTCGTCGCATTGTCCGACCGGCGCGAGTTCAAGGCCAAGGTCATCTTCGCCGACAAGCGCACCGATCTGGCCGTGCTCAAGATCGACACCAAGGGCGAGAAGCTGCCGACGGTGGAATTCGGCAATAGCGACAAGCTCGAGGTCGGCGATCTCGTGCTGGCTATCGGCGATCCCTTCGGCGTCGGCCAGACCATGACCATGGGCATCGTCTCCGCACTCGCCCGCACGCAATGTCTCCGATGGCAATTATCGCTTCTTCATCCAGACCGATGCCGCGATCAATCCGGGCAATTCCGGCGGCGCGCTGATTACCACGGACGGCAAGCTCGCCGGCATCAACACGGCGATCTTCTCGCGCACCGGCGAATCCATCGGCATCGGCTTTGCCATTCCGGCGAACCTCGCCAAGCGTATCGTCGAAGGTGCGCTGGGCGGCGGCGTCAAGCTGCCCTGGTTCGGCGCCGAGGGGCAGACCGTCACAGCGGATATCGCGAACTCGCTGGGCATGGCCGCGCCGCAGGGCGTGCTGCTCAAGAATGTCTATCCTGGCGGCCCGGCGGCGAAGGCGGGCCTCAAGACCGGCGATGTCGTGATGGCGATGGACGGCATCAGCGTCGACGACATGCAGGCGCTGAACTATCGCGTGGCCACCCACAAGGCCGGCGACCGCCCGACGGTGAAAGTGTTCTCGAACAATCACGAACATGATGTGGCGGTGAAGCTGGACCTGCCGCCGGAAACGCCGCCGCGCGATACCACCACCGTCACCGGCCAGAACCCGCTCACCGGCGCCAAGGTCGAGAACCTGTCACCGGCGGTCGCCACCGATCTGCAGATGAACCTGATGGCCAAGGGCGTCGTGATCGTCTCGCCCGGTACGAGCTATGCCGCACAGCAGGGTTTCCAGACCGGCGACATCGTCCAATCGGTCAATGGCGAGGACATCCGCGATGTCCGCCAGCTCACGCGCGCGCTCAAATCCGCGGGCGAGCAGGGCGGCTGGCAGCTGGTCGTCAAGCGCGACGGCCAGACCATGACGCTCAGCGTGCGGAACTGATGGCGGCGCGCTAGACTGCCTGCATGAGCGATCTGTTCGAGGCAGGTGGACTGGAAGATACGGCGCCGCGGCCGCTGGCCGACCGGCTGCGGCCCAAGACGCTGGCCGAGGTCGTCGGCCAGGACCACCTGATCGGGCCGGAAGGTCCGATCGGGCGCATGGTGGCGCTGAACCGGCCGCATTCGGTCATCTTCTGGGGCCCGCCCGGCACCGGCAAGACGACCATCGCGCGGCTGCTGTCCAGCGCCTTCAAGCTGCATTTCGATCAGCTCTCGGCGGTGTTTTCGGGCGTGGCCGACCTCAAGAAGGCGTTCGAGGCCGCGCGCCAGCGCCGCAAGATCGGGCAGGGCACGCTGCTCTTCGTCGACGAAATTCACCGCTTCAACCGCAGCCAGCAGGACAGCTTCCTGCCGGTGGTCGAGGACGGCACCATCGTCCTCGTCGGCGCCACCACCGAGAACCCGTCCTTCGAACTGAACGGCGCGCTGCTCTCGCGCATGCAGGTGCTGGTGCTGCGCCGGCTCGACGACGCCGCGCTCGAAACCCTGCTGCAGCGCGCCGAAGCGCATTACGGCGAAAAGCTGCCGCTGACCGGCGAAGCGCGCGAAAGCCTGCGCGCCATGGCGGATGGCGACGGACGCTACCTGCTCAACCTCGCCGAGGAACTGGCCGCGCTCAAAACGGTCAAGCCGCTGGATTCCGCCGAACTGACCAAGGCCGTGCAGCGCCGCATGCCGCTCTACGACAAGAGTCGCGAAGAGCACTACAACCTCATCTCCGCGCTGCACAAATCCATCCGCGGCTCCGATCCCGATGCGGCGCTTTACTGGATGGCGCGCATGCTGGCGGGCGGCGAGCAGCCGCTCTACATCGCCCGCCGTCTGGTGCGCGCGGCGGTGGAGGATATCGGTCTGGCCGATCCGCAGGCCGTGGTGCAGGCGCTGGCGGCGAAGGATGTCTATGATTTTCTGGGCAGTCCGGAAGGCGAGATCGCGCTGGTGCAATGCGTGCTCTATCTGGCCTCCGCGCCGAAATCGAATGCGGTCTACAAGGCGCATGGGCGCGGCCAAGCGCGCGGCCGAAGCGCATGGCTCGCTGATGCCGCCCGCGCACATCCTCAACGCGCCGACCAAGATGATGAAGAATCTCGGCTATGGCGCCGGCTACGAATACGACCACGAGGCCGAGGACGGCTTCTCCGGCCAGAACTATTTCCCCGACGACATGCCGCGGGAGCGCTATTACAGCCCGAAGGAAACCGGCTTCGAACGCGAAATCGCCAAACGCCTCGACTACTGGGCCAAGCTCAGAGCCAAGCGGAGCGGGGAATGACCGGCAATTGGCGCTGTTGACGCTGGCCCCGTTCGGCGGGAAAATGCCCAAGATGCAACCGGGAGGCGCCTGCGTGCAGGAAAATCGCCAATCCTTGATTGAGAAAATCGAAGCCCTGCCTGTGGAGCAGGTGATCGAAGTCGAGAAATTCGTCGACTTCATTCGCCGTCGCCAGAAACAGGCGACCGATGCGCGGGCTGCTGCCGAAGCCAGCGCGGTCGCCTTTGCGTGTGTGTGGAACAATCCGGAAGACGACGTCTACGATGCCCTTTGATTTCGGGGACATCGTTCTGGTGCCATTCCCGTTCACGGACCAGACCGCCTCGAAGAAACGTCCCGCCGCGGTCGTTAGCCGCCGCGCATATAATCAATCCAAGCCCGACATCGTGGTGATGGCCGTCACGAGCCAGCTTCGTCCTGCCGCCGAACCTGGGGAAGTCTGGGTCGAGGCGTGGCAAGACGCCGGTTTGCTAAAGCCGTCCGCGATCAAGCCAGTCTTCGCGACGATCGAGCGTTCGCTTATTCTCCGCAAACTTGGCGTGCTCGCGAAGGTGGATCGCGAAGCACTGCGCGCCTCCATATCTGCAATTCTGGGTTAGCGCTCATCCTCCAGCTCCGCCTCGCGCTTGGCGAACCACTTGAGCATATCGCCCCGCGCGCCCTTGGCCAGATGCACCCAGCGGCCATTGCGGAAGGCGTCGCGCTTGCCGGCGGCCCACCAGGTCTCGTGCCCCATCAGCAGGGTCCAGCCGCGCTTACCGTCATGGCTGAGCGTGTGCAGCTCGATCTGGACGCTATAGGCAGGCCCGCGATGGCTGGAGCGCTCGCGGGTCCAGTGCACATGATCGACATCCCAGGCGTCGCGCGTGCGGTCGGGATTGGTGGCCTGGGCCACCAGCGCGAACAGGTTGAAGAAGCTGGTATCGCCCAGCCGCATGGCCGGCCTCAGCTATTGCCCCCAGAGACCCCGTCGCCGTAGCGCAGCACCTTGACCTTCTCCAGCGTCACCAGACCAGAGCCCATCATCGCGTCGAGCGCGGGCAGGAAACCGTTGATCTTCTCTTCGCTGTCCACGATCTCGATGATGAGCGGCAGGTCTTCGCTGAGGCGCAGGATCTTGTTGGTGTGCAGATGGCTCGAATGGCCGAAACCCATCGGCCCGCGCAGCACGGTGGCGCCGGCGAGCCCCGCCTCGCGCGCCTTGAGCACGATGGCCTCGTAAAGCGGCTTGTGTTCATGGCGGTCGCTCTCGCCCAGGAAAATGCGCAGCAGCATCGCGTCTTTAGGGATCTGCATTGTCAGGCTCCTTTGAGCTGGTTGAGGGCGGCGGCCGACATCGACCCCAGCCAGACTGAGATCATGCAAAGCGTCACCGAGCCCAGAATGTTGCCGCCGGCATAGAGGTACTCGCCATCATTGAGCAGATTCAGCGTGTTGAGGCTGAAGGATGAGAAGGTGGTGAAGCCGCCGCAGAAGCCGGTCATCACGAATTGCCGCGTCGTGCCGCCCACGAACAGCCGCCCGTCCGGCGAGGTCAGCGTGGCGAAGAAGCCGATGATGAAGGAGCCGACCACATTCACGACCAGCGTGCCCCAGGGAAAGGTCTCGCCAAAGCCGGTCGCCACCAGGCCGGAGACGGCATAGCGCCCGATGCTGCCCAGCGCCCCGCCCAGCGCGACGAAAAGATATAGCTGCAGTCCCATTTAACTCCCCGCCGCGGGCCCGATATCAGCCCAAACGCGCTCAAAGGGCGGTTGCGCAAGTGCGCCGCCCGCACCATGTTCACCCGGCAGGAGTCATCAGCCATGCCACCGCGAAAAAGGCGAAGGCGGGCGGTTTCGGGGGAACCCCATCCCCATCGCTGCCAAGCTAGGCGACTCCCACGAGGATGGTCAATTGAGTGCAGAACACAAGCCGGCCCCCAAGGGCGTCGTCACCCGTCCGGTGGACAAGGACGACGATGGCGCGCGCCTCGACCGCTGGTTCAAGCGGCATTATCCGGGCGTCTCCCACATCCAGCTCGAAAAGCTGCTGCGCAAGGGCGAGGTCCGGCTGGACGGCAAGCGCGCCAAGGCCGTCGGATCGCGTCGCCGCCGGCCAGATGCTGCGCCTGCCGCCACAGGTGACGAACGCGCCGTCGCCGGAACAGCGGCCGCCGTCGAGCTTCGCGAATCACGACAAGGACTTTATCCAGTCCCTTGTGATTCATAAGGATTCCTCGGTCATCGTGCTCAACAAGCCGAGCGGGCTGGCGACCCAGGGCGGCTCCGGCCTGACCCGCCATATCGACGGCATGCTGGATGCGCTCGCCTTCGGCAAGAAGCAGCGCCCGCGCCTCGTCCACCGCCTCGACCGCGACACGTCGGGCGTGCTGGTGATCGCGCGCACGGTTCCGGCCGCCGCCGCGCTGGCCGAGAGCCTGCGCCGCCGCGATGCCTCCAAGGTCTATTGGGCGCTGACCAAGGGCGTGCCCCGCCCGCATCAGGGCACGATCAAGCTGGCGCTGGCCAAGGAGAGCGGCCACGGCCCCCGCGGCACGGATGAGCGCATGGTTCCGGCCGAGCGCCATGACGAAGACGCCAAGCATGCCGTCACCGATTATGCCGTGATGGGGCAGGCCGGCCAGAAATATGGCTGGGTCGCCGCCAGCCCGGTGACGGGCCGCACCCACCAGATCCGCGTCCATCTGGCCGCCATCAAGACACCCATCATCGGCGACTTCAAATATGGCGGGGAGGCTGCCGAGGGTCTGGGCGAGATCGAGAACCGTCTCCATTTGCACGCCCGCTCCATCGACATCGCCCATCCCGATGGCGGCCGCCTCAAGGTGACGGCGCCCCTGCCGCCGCATATGCTGAAGACGTGGGAATTGCTCGGCTTCGATCCGGAGGATGCGAGCGATCCCTTTGCCGCCCTGAAGCGGAAGAAGAAGAAATGAGCCGACCGCATTTCATCTGCCACTGGCGCGACCTCGAACCCGCCGAACAGGTCCGCCCGCCGGTCATGGACGAGCCCTTCGGCTATGTCGCCGAATTCGCGGCCGCGACGAACCTCTCGCATCTGCGCGTCGCCCATATGCGCCTGCCGCCGGGCGTGCGTTCCCATCCGCCCATCGCCAGCCGCGATGAGGATTGCTTTGTCTTGGTGCTCGAGGGCACGCCCGATCTGTGGCTGGACGGGCATCTCTATCGCCTGACCGAGGGCGATGGCGTCTGCCTCGCCGCGCGCACCGGCATCGCCCATTCGATCCTCAACAACACCAACAAGGATGTGCGCCTGTTCTTCTTCGGCGAGGGCATGCATATGGCCTCGCGCTTCGGCCATCCGGTCGATCCCGTGGCCGCCGAAAATCTCGCGGCGATGGGCAAGCTGTGGCGCGATGCGCCCCGGCGCAAGCTCGGCCCGCATGACGGCCTCACCGATGAACGCCGCGGCGCGCCTTCGCCCAAGGGCTCGGCGAAGCGCAAGCGGCCGGACTACGTCACCCATTGGCGCGACATCCTGAACAAGAAGGCCAGCCACTACCCGGACAGCGACGAAAAGCAGGGCCATGTCGCGCATTTCACGCGCCGTCTGCGCTTGTCGCGCATCGGCGCCAGCATCGATCTTCTGAAGCCCGGCCGCCGCACCTCGTGGCCCCATGCCGAGCGCGACGAAGAGGAATTCGTCTATGTCGTTTCGGGGCAGGTCGAAGCCTGGAACGACGGCCACATCACGCCGATGGGCCCGGGCGATTTCATCGGCTGGGAAGGCGGCACGGGCATCACCCATGTCATCCTCAACAATTCGGATGAGGATGCGATCCTGCTGGTCGGCGGCGAAGCCAGCCGCGCGCGCAACCAGTTCTGGTATCCGTTCCATCCGAAATACAACAAGACGATCGGCGCGCTCTATTGGGCCGATCATCCGGTGCCCAAACTCGGGCCGCATGACGGCTTGCCCGACAAGCTGCGTGCGACGGCGAAGCCGAAGAAGAAGGCGGTGAAACGCTAGCGATAATCCCCCAGTTCGTCATCGCCCGCTTTATGCGGGCGACCCAATTTCGTAAGCTTCAACGTCTTCTCGCCGGAGACGCATCGTGGAAAAGCGCTTCTTCGTCTACATCATGGCAAGCAAACCTTGGGGACCGCTCTACACGGGCGTCACCAGCGACATCATGCTCCGCGTCTATCAGCACAAGCATGGCCTGCTGGAGGGTTTCACGAAAAAACATGGCGTCAAAACGCTGGTCTATTTCGAAGAGCATGCTTTTGCCGCGGATGCCATCCGCCGCGAGAAGCGCATCAAGAAGTGGCCGCGTGCCTGGAAGGTCAATCTGATCCGCACCGGCAATCCGGATTGGACGGATCTGGCGGCGAAGTGGTATCCGAAGCCTCTTACGGCTGAGGAAATCGAAAATTGGGTCGCCCGGACGAGCCGGGCGATGACGGTGTTGGGTTAGGCGTATTCGTGGCAGAGAAAATCAAACGGTTCTACAAGGATGTCTCCATCGCGCAGAGCGATACGGGTTTTGCCGTGCTGCTCGATGGCCGCCCGTTGAAAACACCCTCGCGCACGGCCTATGCGCTGCCGAGCCGCGAACTGGCCGAGGCCGTCGCCGCCGAATGGCGCGGGCAGGGCGACGAGGTCGATCCCGAAACCATGCCGCTGACGCGCCTCGTCAACACCGCCATCGAGCGCGTGCCGGTCAATCGCGGGCCGGTGGTCGAGCAGACGCTGTCGCTCGGCAAGTCGGATCTGGTCTGCTACCGCGCCGAATATCCGCAGACGCTGGTCGCCCGTCAGGCCGAAGATTGGGATCCGCTGCTCGACTGGCTGGAACAACGCCACGGCGCGCGGCTCGCCACGGCACAGGGCATCCAGTTCGTGGAACAGCCGGCCGAGGCGCTGATGGCGCTCGAAAAAGCCGTCTGGGCCCATGACGATTTCGCGCTCACGGGGCTTTCCGCCGCCTCATCGGTGCTGGGCTCGCTGGTGCTGGGCCTGGCGCTTCTCGAAGGCCGGTTGAGCGCTGGAGAAGCCTTCCGCCTCGCCACGCTGGACGAGGCCTTTCAGGCCGCGCAATGGGGCGAGGACGCCGAAGCCCAGGCCCGCCTCGACCGCCTTAAGGCCGAACTCGCCGAAATCGAGCGGTTTTTGAGGCTGGTGAAACCCTGATCTACCGCCCCCTTGTGGGGAGGTATCCGTCGCGCTTGACCCCGGCCCCCGCTGCCCACACTCTCCGGCGCAATTCTCCCATTTTCCCGCAGCACGGACGAAATTCCCATGAAGCACATCCTCGCCGAACTTGAAGAGCGCCGTGAGCGCGCGCGGCTGGGCGGCGGTCAGAAGCGCATCGATGCCCAGCATGCGCGCGGCAAGCTCACCGCCCGCGAGCGTATCGAACTGCTGCTCGACCCGGACTCCTTCGAGGAGTTCGACATGTTCGTCGAGCATCGCAACACCGATTTCGGCGCCGAGAAGAACCGCATCCCGGGCGATGGCGTGGTCACCGGCTGGGGCACGATCAATGGCCGCATGGTCTATGTCTATGCCAAGGACTTCACGGTGTTCGGCGGCTCGCTCAGCGAGACCCACGCCCAGAAGATCTGCAAGATCCAGGACATGGCGATGCAGAACGGCGCGCCGGTGATCGGCCTGCTCGATGCCGGCGGCGCCCGCATTCAGGAAGGCGTCAGCTCGCTGGCCGGCTATGGCGAAGTCTTCAAGCGCAATGTGCTGGCTTCCGGCGTGGTGCCGCAGGTGAGCGTCATCATGGGGCCGTGCGCGGGCGGCGACGTCTATTCCCCGGCCATGACCGATTTCATCTTCATGGTGCGCGACACCTCCTACATGTTCATCACCGGCCCCGATGTCGTGAAGACGGTGACGCAGGAAGATGTGACGCCCGAGCAGCTTGGCGGCGCCAAGGTGCATTCGAGCAAATCCTCGGTCGCCGATGGCGCCTTCGAGAACGATGTCGTGGCGCTGGAGGAAATCCGCCGCCTCTATGATTTCCTGCCGCTCAACAATCGCGACAAGCCGCCGGTGTGGCCGACAACCGACGAGCCCAAGCGCGAGGAGCCCAGCCTCGACACGCTGGTGCCGGAAAATCCCAACAAGCCCTATGACATGAAGGAACTGATTTCGAAGATTGCCGATGAGGGCGACTTCTTCGAGATCGGCGAGAATTTCGCCAGGAACATCATCACCGGCTTCGGCCGCATCGAAGGCGCGACCGTCGGCTTCGTTGCCAACCAGCCCATGGTGCTGGCCGGCGTGCTCGACAACGATTCCTCCCGCAAGGCCGCGCGCTTCGTGCGCTTCTGCGATTGCTTCAACATTCCGATCGTGACCTTTGTGGATGTGCCGGGCTTTCTGCCGGGCACCGCGCAGGAACACACCGGCATCATCAAGCATGGCGCCAAGCTGCTCTTCGCCTATACCGAGGCCACGGTTCCCAAGATCACCGTCATCACGCGCAAGGCCTATGGCGGCGCCTATGACGTGATGGCGTCGAAGCATATGCGCGCCGACATCAATTATGCCTGGCCCAGCGCGCAGATCGCGGTGATGGGCGCCAAGGGTGCGGTCGAGATCATCTTCCGCCAGGATGCTGGCGACGCGGAAAAGATCGCCGCGCGGACGAAGGAATATGAAGACCGCTTCCTGACACCATTCGTGGCGGCCTCACGCGGCTATATCGACGAGGTCATCGAACCCCGCGCCACAAGATGGCGCATCGCCCGCGGCCTCAGGATGCTTAGGAACAAACAGGTTCCGCAAATCTGGAAGAAGCACGACAACATTCCGCTGTGAGGGGGCGCAGGCGCTTGGTACCTATTCTTCCCTCCCGTCCCTTGTGGGGGGTGAGGGCGGAACGAAAGCTCCGGTGGAGCTTTTGTCACCCGAACGCCCGCGCAGCGGGTCGGAAGGGAGGCGTCGCCGCCCGGTAGATCGCTTCCGCCACTTCATTTCCCTATCCGTCATGGCCGGGCTTGACCCGGCCACCCATCTCGTCCGCGTCTGCGGGCGAAAGAGTCATGGCTCGCGGACGCTCGCCGATGGATGGCCGCCTCAAGGGCGGCCATGACGGTGTGGGGGAGTGGCGTCGCCCATCCACCACATCCCATCGCCATTATTTCCTTATCCCCGTTGTCAGCCCGTTCCGCGCTCCCCATATCGCTAGCTGGAGCAATCCGCTGCCACGTGAATTCCGCGTGGCTGGCGACAGGAGAGGTATGCGCAATTGAATTTGAAAAACTGAATCGGCGTCGAACAATCCGCAGCGCGCGAAAATTGCGGTTCAATTCCGCAACATAATTGTTCGGGAATTTTTTTGGAGGGGTGGGGGACCATGACTCATTGGACCGACCGGCTCGATGCGCTCGTGGCCGGCAATGCGAAGCTTCCACCCGTCACCGACTATCTGAAGATGGGCACGCTTACCCGATGGGAGCCGGGTTCTGTGTTGAAGGCGTGGCCGCTGGACGAGGTGTTCCTCAATCCCGGCGGCATTCTCTATGGCGGCTATCTCACCTGCCTTGCCGACCAGATGCTGACCTTCACGGCGATGACGGTGTTGAGCGATGCGGAATCGATGCGCACCTCCGATCTGCAGATCTCCTATTTCCGCCCCGTCGCCGAAGGCCCGCTCAAGATCGAAGGCCGCGTCGTCAATCGCAGCCGCTCGCACATCCATGTCGATGTGAGTTTCACCCTGCCGAACGGCAAGCTCGCCGCCCGCGCCACGGGCGTCATGGCCATCGTCCTCAATGATCCCAATCCCGCGCGCGCGAAGGCAGAGTAATCAGCGCCCGCCGATATAGGCCATGCATTCCATCTCGACCGCCGCGCCCAGCGCCAGCCCGTTGGCGCCGAAGGCCGAGCGGGCGGGCAGGCGGTCCGGCTTGAAGGACTGTACATAGACCGCGTTGAAATCGCCCCACTGGCTCATGTCGCCCATCATCACCAGGCATTTGAACACGTCGTCGAAGCCGAGGCCGTTGGCCGTCAGCACGGCGCCGATGTTCTCCATCATTTGCCGGGTCTGGCCTTCCATGCCGCCGGGCGCCAGCTCCATCTTCCCCGGCAGATTGCCGATCTGGCCGGAGAGATAGAGCACGTCGCCCACGCGCACGGCCTGGCTGAGGGGCAGGCGGGCGGCCTTGGCTTCGGGGCTGGTATAAAATTGCGGCATGGCGCTGCTCCCGGAAATGTGATGTGCCACATGGTGCACGCGGCGGCTTGCACCGCAAGCATCAAGCATTACGATGCCGTCATATCTGGTTCACGAAGGGGCATCTTCCATATGATCCGCACACGCACTTTCCTGCTCGCAGCCGGGCTTTGCCTTGCTGCGCTGCCGGCTCTGGCCGGCCCTTATCCCGGCCATCCCACAACCTCGCCCGACATCAACGCGCATGACGTCTCGATGCGCGACAAGGCGATCTCCGCAGATGCCTTCGAGGGCCGCGGGCCCGGCACCAGGGCCGGAAGGGGCGCCTCGCAATGGATCGCAGACGAGATGAAGCGCATCGGCCTCAAGCCGGGCAATCACGGCTCCTACTTCCAGACAGTGCCGGCCGTGAACATCACGCTGGATGCCTCGAAGTCGAGCTTGGTCTTCAAGACGCCCAAGGGCACGATCGATCCGAAATTCCCCGATGAGGACGTCTATTGGACGCCGCAGTTCAAGAGCGGCCATGTCTCGGTGAAGGATTCTCAGCTCGTCTTCGTCGGCTATGGCGTCGTCGCGCCGGAATATCACTGGAACGACTATGCCGGCATCGATGTGCGGGGGAAGACGGTCGTCATCCTCGTCAACGATCCTGGCTTCGTGAACGGCGATCCGAAGTTCTTCAAGGGCAAGGCCATGACCTACTACGGTCGCTGGTCCTACAAATATGAGGAAGCCGCCCGCCAGGGTGCCGCCGCTGCCATCATCGTCCACGAAACCGCGCCCGCCGCCTATGGCTGGCAGGTAGTTCGCAATTCCAATTCCGGCAAGAAAGGCTGGCTGGATGCGAAGAATAAGAACATGGACATGATCCCGGTGCAGGGCTGGGTCACGCATGAAACGGCGATCAAGCTGTTCAAGGATGCTGGCCTCGACTACTGGAAGCTGAAGGATGCGGCCGACAAGCCGGGCTTCAAACCTGTGCCGATGACCGGCGAGACCATGAGCGCCGAGCTTACCTCCAGCATCGAGCACATGAAGACGCGCAACGTCGTCGGCGTGGTGACGGGCACCAAACATCCGAACGACTACATCCTCTATACCGCCCACTGGGATCATCTGGGCGTGAAACCGGATGTCGCCGGACCGGACAAGATCTATAACGGCGCCGTCGACAACGGCATGGGTGTCTCCTCGATCCTCGAGATCGGCGAGAAGTTCGCGCATAACCCGCCGGAGCGTTCGATCGCGATCATCTCATGGACGCTGGAAGAGCAGGGCCTGCTCGGTTCGCAATATTTCGCCGAACATCCGATCTGGCCGCTGAACCATATCGTCGGCGGGATCAATCTCGATGCCAACCTGCCGGAAGGCCCGGCGCATGACATGGTGGTTGTCGGCAATGGCGCATCGCAACTCGAAGACCTGCTGACGACGGTGCTGAAGACGCAGAACCGCCATATCTCGCCCGATCCCGAGCCGGAGAAGGGCGGCTTCTATCGCTCCGACCACATCAGCCTGGCCAAGGTCGGCGTCCCGATGCTGGATTCCGGCGGCGGATTCGACCTCATCAAGGGCGGCACCAAGGCCGGTGAGGCGGTGCGTCAGGCGTATCTGAAGAACCACTATCATCAGCCGACGGATGAGTGGAGTGCAAGCTGGGACCTCTCCGGCCCGGTCGCGGATCTCAAGGTCTATTACGAGCTCGGCGAGAAGCTCGCGAACAGCGAGAGCTGGCCGAACTGGTACAAGGGCAATGAATTCCGCGCGATCCGCGACAAGGAGATGGCGGCACAGCATTAGGCATACGTAGTCGTCCCAAGGCGCACAAACTGCGGCGGCCGGTGTATGCTCGGCCGCCGCATTTGATTCCGGACGGTGCGGTGAGGCTAGGGAATGCGGACGGGCCATGGATACGGTCGAACTCTTTCAGCGTATGGGCCTCGCGCTCGCCATCGGCTTCCTGATCGGCGCCGAGCGCGGCTGGCGCGAGCGTGAGGGCGCGGCCGGAAGCCGCGTCGCCGGTATCCGCACCTTCGCGCTGATCGGATTTCTGGGCGGCATCTGGGGCGCGCTCTATCCGCTGATCGGCGGTGTCGCGCTCGGGCTTGGCGCGCTCGGCGTCGCCATCGGGCTCATCGTCTTTCAATGGCGCGAGAGCGTGGCGGAGAACAATCTTTCGGTCACGACGTTGATCGCCGGCTTCGCCACCTTTGCGCTCGGCCTCTATGCGGTGCTTGGCAATATGACGGTGGCGGGCGCGGGCGGTGTCGCCGTCTTCGCGCTTCTGGCCGAGCGCGAGGCGCTGCACGAATTCCTCAAGAAGGTGACATGGCCAGAATTGCGCGCGGCGCTGGTGCTGCTGGCCATGAGCTTCGTGCTGCTGCCGATCCTGCCCAATCGCATGGTCGATCCCTGGAACGCGCTCAACCCCTACACGCTGTGGCTGATGACGATCCTGATCGCGGCCATTTCCTATGCGGGCTACATCGCCACGCGCGTCGCCGGTGCGCGCAAGGGGTTGTTCTATGCCGGCATGGTCGGCGGTCTGGTGTCCTCGACCACGGTCACGCTGACCTATTCGCAGATGGCGCGCAAAACACCCGCCCTGGCGCGGCAGACGGCGCCGGGCATCATCGCGTCCTGGGTGGTGTCGCTGCTGCGCATGACGGCGGTGGCCTCCGTGCTGGCGCCGGCGCTGTTCGTGCCACTGGTCCTGCCGATCGGAGCGGCGGTGCTGGTGCTCTTCGTCATTGGCGTGTTGCTCAACGAGCGTGCAGCCAAGGCGACCGAAGCCCCGCAATTTGCGCTCGCCAACCCGTTCGAGCTGGGCGAGGTGCTGCGCTTCGGTCTGTTGCTGGCCGCGATCATGCTGGCCGCCAAGCTGCTGCTGCGTGGCTTCGGCGAGAGCGGATTGCTGCCGCTGGCCGCGGTCACCGGCCTCGCCGATGTCGATCCCATCACGCTGTCGGTGGCGCGCATGCTGGGCACGGGGTTGACGCCGGAGGGGGCCGCGCTCGCGATCCTCATTGCCGGCGGCAGCAATATCGTCGCCAAGGCGGGTGTGGCGCTGGGCGTCGGCGGCTGGCGGCATGGCGCGCCCATCGCCGCCGCCGGTGCGCTGGCGATCGGCGTCGGTGCGCTGGTGAGGATGGCGCTCGGTTTCTAGCCGCCGTCCTGGCGGGCGCGCGCGGCCTGTGCCGCCAGCCGCCGGGCGCTATGCTCGATATGCAGAAGCCGGCGGCGCAACAGCGGCAGCGGCTGGGTGCCGCGCAACTCGAACCAGCCACGGCGGCGCAAGGTCTCGGGCGGCGGCATCGCGCCGGCCGCGCTCAGGCTTTCCAGCACGCGCCCGCGCGTCTCGCCGAGCAGGGGATCGACGGCCTGTGGGTCGATCTCCGCGGCGCGCGCAAGCAGCATCGCATGGACCGAGGCGAGGTCGGAGGCGAAGAGGTAATTCGCCGCCAGAAGATCGTTGAGGCTCGTGAATTCGCGGCGGCGACCGCGTGGTTCGCTGGCGAGGCGGCGTGTGATCGTGGCCAAAGCGGTGAAGCCGTCCAACGCCCGCTTGCGCGCGAGCCGGTAGGCCTGGTCGTCGGGTGCGCGCGTCAACGATGCGTCGGCGAAGGCGCGGTCGGCCGCCACGAGCCCGTCAATCAGGCGCGGCACGTCGCGCCATTCCCAGCTCGGCAGCACGCGTGCGAACACGACCGAAAGCCCCGCGCCGGCCAGCGTGTCGATGATCCGGTCGGTGACGAAGAAGGTTTGCGGTTCGAGGAAATGCAGCAGCAGCAGCGCCATCATCGAGGCCGCGAAGGACGTCACCTTGTAGTTCACGGCGCCATAGGCATGGGCCAGGCCGACGCCGAGGATGACGATTGTCACCACGGCATCCTGCGGCAGGACGGGGATCAGCACGGCCGCCGCGGCGCAGCCCGCCAGTGTGCCGACAATGCGGTCGTTGCGGCGCTGGCGGGTGATGGCATAGCTGGCGCGCATGATCAGCGCGACGGTCAGCAATATCCAGCCGCCATGGACATAGGCCGGGAAGGCCAGCGTCACGCCATAGCCCGCCAGCATCGCCAGCGTCAGGCGGATGGCATAGCGCGTCACCGGCGAGGTCAGCCTCAGATGCCCGCGGAAGGTGGCGAGCAGCGGCGCGCGCGGCTGCACGAAGGCCGAGAGCGCCTTGCGGCTCAGCGGCTTCGTCGGTTCGGCGTCGCGCGCCAGGACCGCGGCCAGCCGCTGCGTGCGGCGAAGCGTGCGGGCGAGCTTGTTGCGTGTCGGCACCAGCCCTGCCGTCACGCTCTGGTGTTCTTCGCCGTCCAGCCGCCGCAGCGTTGCATCCAGCGCGGCGAGCATCTCGTCGTGGGCACAGGCCGGCATGTCCGCGGCGGGCGAGACAAGCGTCAGCGCCACCGCCTCGATATCGGCGGCGATGGTGCGGCTCAGCGCCGAAATCTGCTGGAGTGCGTCATTGTCCGGCGCCTCGCGCAGCGCTTCCCAATCGGCATCGCTGGAGAGCACGGCTTCGTAGAGGTCGAGCAGCGCCAGCATGCCCGCGACCCATTTGCGTCGTTTGGGCGTTTCGCGGCCCGTGAAGATGGTGTCGCGGGCTCCCTGCATCCGCTCCATCAGCGCGCCATGGGCCTCGATCACCCCGGCCAGCGCCGCTTGCTGCGGGGTCGTGCGATCGTAGAGCTGGGCGCGGGCCCGCAGATAGGCCGCGAAAGACAGCAGCGCTTCATTCAGGAACATGCGCCGGTTGCGGTCGTCGAAGCCCCAGGACGCCAGCATGGCCAGCACCCCGTAGCCGAGGCCGCCGGCAAAGAAGAGCCCGGCATGAAGGAGGGCGATGGAGCGGCTGCCCGCCGGAATGGCCATGCCGATGATGAGCGCCAGAACGCCGGTGATCCCCAGCATCAGGGCCGGCCGGCCGAAGGCGGTCGCCATCGCCAGGCCCAGGCTGGTCAGCGTGACCACCCCGGCCATGGCCAGCGGCGCCCCACTGGCCAGCCCCGCCAGCAGGGAAATCAGGGAGCTGCCGAGGAGCGCGGCGGTGAGAATGCGTAGCTTGCCCGGCAGCGGCCCCGGCTGGTCGACAATGCTGACGCACATGGCGCCAATGCTCGCGAACACGGCCGCATCCATCCCGCCCAGCGCCCCTGCCGCTAGGGCAACGACGGCCAGGCAGACGGAGACGGAGGCGCCATTCTCGATATGGTGGCGGAAGAACAGCCGGGCCGTGTGCCCGGGCAGCGCCGCGGTGCGATTGCCCACAATCATGGGCAGTTTACGGGGCCCTCAAGACCCCCTAAAACCAGCCGCATTCCGCAATATCTCTCAAGACCGAGGGGCCCGGTGTTCAAAAAGATCCTCATTGCCAATCGCGGCGAGATCGCCTGCCGCGTTATCAAAACCGCCCGCCGCATGGGGATCAAGACCGTCGCCGTCTATTCGGACGCCGACAAGGACGCCCTGCATGTCGAGATGGCCGACGAGGCCACTCATATCGGTCCGCCGCCTTCGGCCCAGTCCTATCTCCTCGTCGACAAGATCGTCGAGGCCTGCAAGGCCACGGGCGCCGAGGCGGTCCATCCCGGCTATGGCTTCCTCTCCGAACGCGAAGCCTTTGCCGAGGCGCTCGCCAAGATCGGCGTGGCCTTCATCGGACCCAACACCAAGGCCATCGCGGCCATGGGCGACAAGATCGAATCGAAGAAGTTGGCGGTTGCCGCTGGCGTCTCGACCGTTCCGGGCTTCGTCGGCGAGATCAAGGATGCCGCCCACGCCAAGAAGATCGCCAAGGAGATCGGCTATCCGGTCATGGTGAAAGCCTCGGCCGGCGGTGGCGGCAAGGGCCTGCGCATCGTCCACGACGAGAGCGAGATCGTGCAGGCGATTCAGTCTTCGCAGAACGAGGCCCGCGCCAGCTTCGGCGACGACCGGCTGTTCGTGGAAAAATTCGTCACCGATCCGCGTCACATCGAAATCCAGGTCATCAGCGACAAGCATGGCAACGTCATCTATCTGGGCGAACGCGAATGCTCCATTCAGCGCCGCCACCAGAAGGTGATCGAAGAGGCGCCGTCGCCCTTCCTCGACGCGAAAACCCGTAAGGCCATGGGTGAGCAGGCCGTGGCACTGGCCAAGGCTGTCGGCTACGACAGCGTCGGCACGGTCGAGTTCATCGTCGACAAGGACAAGAATTTCTACTTCCTGGAGATGAACACCCGTCTGCAGGTGGAGCATCCCGTTACCGAACTCATCACCGGCCTCGACCTCGTCGAATTGATGATCCGTTCGGCCAATGGCGAGAAACTGCCGCTCAAGCAATCCGATGTGAAGCTCAATGGCTGGGCCATGGAAGCGCGCATCTATGCCGAAGACCCCTATCGCGGCTTTCTGCCGTCGACGGGCCGCCTCGTGCGTTACCAGCCGCCGAAAGAAGGCAAGCACGGCGACATCACGGTGCGCAACGATACCGGCGTCTATGAGGGTGGCGAGATTTCCATGTTCTACGACCCCATGATCGCCAAGCTCTGCACCCATGCGCCGACACGTGACAGCGCCATCGATGCCATGGCCGAGGCGCTGGACGAATTCCGTATCGAGGGCATCAACCACAATATCGCCTTCCTCACGGCCATCATGCATCACGGCCGCTTCCAGGACGGGCGCCTCACCACCGGTTTCATCGCCGAGGAATTTCCCGATGGCTTCCACGGCCGCGCGATGGACGATGCTGAGCGTCGCCGCTTCGCCGCTGCCGCCGTCGCTGCCAAGCTCATCCGCACGATCCGCGCCGGTCACATCTCCGGTCAGGTCAATGGCAGCCCGCCCGTTGCACACACTTACGCGGTGACGCTCGACGAAGGCACGCTCCAGGTCAGCGATGCATTTCTGCGCGGCAGCCGCTTTACCGCCACCATCGATGATGAGCCCTATGACGCCGAACTGCGCTGGTCGCCGGGCGAACCGATCCTTTATCTCGGCGAGAAGGCAGGCGAGGCGGCGATCCAGATTTCGCGCGTGGCGGGCGGTTACCGCTTGAGTCAGGGTGGCATCCGCATGGTGGCTTCGGCGCGCCGGCCGGCAGCCGCGAAATTCGCGGCGCTGATGCCGAAGAAGGCGCCGCCCGATACTTCCAAGCTTCTGCTGTGTCCGATGCCGGGCCTCATCGTCTCCGTCAATGTCGACGAAGGCCAGGAGGTCAAGGCCGGTGAGACGCTGGCCGTGGTCGAGGCGATGAAGATGGAGAATGTGCTGATCGCCGAGCGTGATGGCACGGTCAAGAAGATCAACGCCGCCAAGGGCGACAGTCTTGCCCTCGACGACGTGATCCTCGAATTCGCCTGAAGGGCTTCAGAACGTCTTGCGGATTTGAATTTTGAGGCGGGGCTGCGACTGGAGGCGCAGATAGTCCGCTTCGATCAGAGCTGTACTGTTGCGCGGCCCGGAATAGAACCTCTGGTCCTGCACATATTTGAACGGAATGATGTTGTCCGCCTCGATACGCAAGCTCCAGTCGGATGTGGGCTTGTACTCCCAGTAGATCTGCATGTAAGGCGGGGGTACAGCCCGGTGCACCAATGAACCGAGGCGGTAGTAATTTTCATCCCAGCCATTGAAATAGAAGAAGCCCCAGGTCGATTTCAGGCTCTGGATGTCCTGCGAGAAGTTGATCTTGATCTTCTGCGGTCGCTGGCCGGAAATCCGCCGCTTGAGGCCGGTCAGCGGATCGGTGACGGCGCTATCGCGCCAGATGGCCGTCGCCTTGAGCAATCCGCCGGAAATGCCGATGCGGTCCAGTGGTAACGTCAGTTCGACATCGATCTCGTCATTGCGGCCATTGCCGATATTGCCCGGCGCATCGAAGGCCCCGCTGGACGCGAAGATCGGAACATAATCGACCGCATCGGTGATCTGCTCATGTAGCAGCGTGACGACGATGGCGCCCTTCTTCCAGAAGTCGCGCTCGTAGGACAGCGCATATTGCATGCGCTGGTCGGGCTTGATATCGGCATTGCCGGCGCTGACACCGACGCCGGACAGATCGCTGCTGGCGAGAAAGTTGGTGAAATCAAGCTGCCCGACCGCGCGCTCGATCCGCAGGCGCAGCTGCGTATCCTCGTCCGGCGTCCAGGAGAGTACGGCGCGCGGCTTGGGGTAGAAGAAGGAGCGGCTCTGTGCGGCATCGCCCGTCTCCTTGATGGTCGAGAACTCGAAGCGCGTGCCGGCCTCAAGCGTGAAATCGGAAGCAAATTTCCAGGTGCCCTTGGCGAAGACCTCGCCGCGGCGTTCTTCGACCCGGGCATTGGCGGAGGGTAGGGGCACATTTATACCGTTCAGCGTGTAACCGCTGGTCCCGTCGAGGAAGTTATACGCGCCTTCCGCACCGCCCTCGAATGTCAGTTTCGGCGAGTAATCATAGGTCAGCGTCGCGCGGGCGATCGTCTCGCCGGTATCGCTTGAGGATGAGAAGGCCTCGTCGGTCCCCGGAACGCGCGAGACGTTATAGTCCGTCTGATGGCCGAGGCGCTGCAGCGTCAAGGCTTCCAGATGTGCGCCGCCGATGGCGCCGCTCCAGTGCAGTCCGAGCTCGCCCTTCCGGTCGCCGCTCTTGTCGGTGATGATCTGATTGTCGTTCGGATGGACGTAGTAGGTGCCGGAACTGAATGGGCTGTCCTCCAGTGTCAGGTTTGTCCGGAAGCGGCCGCCGAAGAGCGGCATGTTCACGGCGCCGTTGAAGCCCCAGCCCTCGCCGATCCCCGCATTATGTGCCTTGTAGCGCGTGACTGTGCCGGCGCCGTCGATGACGCGGTATGTGCCCGTGCCGACCGAATCGTCGAAATTGCCGATCCTTTCGATCGAGGCCTCGTAGCGCCAGCCGCCGGAATTTCGCGTATAATCGACCTTGGCCCGGGGCACGACCTCGCCATCCGGCCACATATTGGAGCTGGCCTGGGCCACGAGGCTGCTCGATGCATCATGCTTGCGCACGACATTCGCGATCACGGTCTTGCCGTGCATATCGATGCCGTTGGCGCCGCCGCGGATCACCTCGATGCGTGCGACCTGATTGGACGGAATACGTTCGAGGATCGATTGAAGGTCGTCGGTCTTGGCGGTAGGCCGTTCGCCATCGATCACCACATTGCCGCCCGTGCCGGCAAAGCCGCGGGCACTGTCGCCGTCGTTGAACGTAAAGCCGGGCAGCCGCTCGATCATGTCATAGGCGGTGTTCGGCCGTGCTGCGGCGAAGAAGGTCGGCTTGTAGACGATGATGTTCTGCGGGGCCGTGGCGGCCAACGCCGATGTTGAAAGTGATGCCCCCAGAATAGCCGCGGTGATGCCCGCGGCGAGCGTTGTTTTTGTTATCATGTCCCCTGCTTGAACCAGCCTGCCTAGCGTATGTATGAAAGGCCATTCTCGTGCGGCAACGCGCGCCGAGTGCATGGCTGCGTTGATGGGAGGGAATGGGCCCTAATGTCCTCTCGGGCGTGGGGCCCAACCCGATTCGCACAACGACTTTGGGCGGCGATGTGGCCGGTTCGGCTGCCTTTGTGGCGTTGTTCCCTCCATGCCATTATGCTGGACAATATGTTTACTGTGAGTTTGACGTCCGTGCCGACAGCAAGGAGTGCATACACAAATGCGTGACGACGATGACCTCACATCCTTGCGCTTTCGCATCGAGGGTTCCGTCCAGGCGGTCGGCTATCGCAACTACCTGATCGCCGAAGCCACGAAGCTCGGGCTCGATGGCTGGGTGCGCAATCGCGCCGACGGAACGGTCGAAGCGCTGGCCTCAGGCTCGACGAAGGCTATTGAAGCGTTCTTCACCGTCTGCGCACGGGGGCCGGAGGGGTCGCGCGTCGCCAATGTCGAGATGCACAAAGCCGAGCCGCCGAAGGAAAAGGGCTTCAGGCGCCGTTCGTCGCTCTAGGCACGAAATGCTCGTGTAACTTTTGGCATTCTACCCGCTGTATGCGCGCAAGATTGCGTCGGCACTTTCGCGGTCTGCGATTTTTTTCACTTTACAAGCGTGCCGCACCGCACAGGATGGCGGCGCTGGAGAATGCAGGGGCGATTACATGAAATTTCGGATTCTTGGTGCGCTGGCCGCATGGCTGGTGACGGTGGCTGCCTGGGGGCAGGGTGCGCAGGCGGCGGATCAAACGCTGATGCGCTTCCCCACGCTGCACGGCAACACCATCGTCTTCGAGGCACATGGCAATCTCTGGGAAGTCGCTCGCAGCGGCGGCACGGCACACCGGCTGACCACCGATCCCGGTTACGATCTGATGCCGCGCTTCTCGCCCGACGGGAAGTGGATCGCCTTCACGGCCAGCTATCAGGGCAATGAGGACGTCTATGTGATCCCGGCCGGCGGTGGCAAAGCGCGCCGGCTGACCTTCCACTCCGATGTCGTCACCAAGGCGCCCACGCGCTGGGGCGCCGACAATATGGTCGTCACCTGGACGCCGGATTCGAAGAACATCGTCTTCCTCTCGCGCCGCATGGCCTGGAACAGCTGGTATGGCCGCCTGTTTGAAGTGCCGGTGGCAGGCGGGCTGCCGACGCCGCTGCCGCTCGATCGCGGCGGCCTCATGACCTACAGCCCGGACGGTCATTCGATCGCCTATAACCGCATCTTCCGCAATTTCCGCACCTGGAAGCGCTATGACGGCGGTCTTGCGCAGGATGTCTACACCTACGACTTCGAGACCAAGAAGCTGACCCGCATCACCGACTGGAAAGGCACCGACACCGCGCCGATGTGGTCCGGCGACAAGATCTACTTCCTGTCGGATCGCGACAAGAACCGGCGCGAGAACATCTGGGTTTATGACCGCAGCACCAAGGTATTCTCGGAAGTCACCCATTTCACCGATTACGATATCGACTTCCCGAGCCTGGGCACCGGCCCGAACGGCGGCAGCGGCATCGTCTTCCAACAGGGCGGCCATCTGTGGGTGACCGATCTGCCCTCCGGCAAGACCGCGATGATCGATGTCTCCGTGCCGGATGACGGCATGCGCACGGGCCCGCGTTTCGTCGATGCCGGCAAATCGATCCGTGACAGCGATACGGCGGGGATGACCGATTATGCGCTTTCGCCGAATGGCGGGCGCACCGTGTTCTCGGCCCGCGGCGATCTCTTCACCGTGCCGACCAAGCATGGCGCCACACGCGATCTCACCGACACCAGCAATGCCGACGAAGACCATCCGGCCTGGTCGCCGGACGGCAAGCAGCTGGCCTATACGACCGATGTCGGCGGCGAACAGGAAATCGCGCTCCGCAATGCCGAGGGCGGGCCGGAACGCATCCTCACCCATTTCAAGACCGGCTTCTATTACACGCCGATCTGGTCGCCGGGCGGAAAAAGGCTGGCCGTGTCGGACGGCAATCACCGCCTGTGGCTGGTCGATGTCTCGGACGGTCATGCAACGCTCGTCGCCCAGGACAAGGTTACCGAAATCCACGACCAGAGCTTTTCGCCCGACGGCCGCTGGCTCGCCTACAGCGTGAATGGTGCCAACGAACAGCGCGGCATCTGGCTCTACAATATCGCCTCGGGCAAGGCGACGCGCGTCTCCGGACCGCTGGCCAATGATCACGCGCCGGTGTTCTCCCCGAACGGAAAATATCTCTATTTCGTCTCCTCGCGCCACGAGAACCCGACCTTCAGCGAGACCGAGTTCAACGTCGCGACGCTGGAGATGGATGGCAGTCTACATCGCCACGCTGCGCAAGGACGAAGCCTCGCCCTTCGCGCCGCGCTCCGACGAAGGCGCAGTGAAAGCGAAGGAAGATGACAAGGCGAAGCCGTGGAAGCCGGGCGCCAGTGCGCCAATTCAGATCGATCTTGCGGGATTGATGGACCGTGCCGTGCCACTGCCAATCCCGGCCGCGGACATCGACGGGCTGGATGCGCGCGGCGACAAGATTTTCTACGAGGTCGCGCCGCCTTCGATGATCGACGGCCCGCTGCCGCGCCAGAAGACCGAAATTCACGTCTACGACCTCAAGGAGCGCAAGGACGCGACCATCGTCTCGGATATCGACAGCTACAGCCTGTCCGCGGATGGTGAAAAACTGCTCTACAAGAAGAAGGACAAGTACGACGTCATCGACGCAAAGGCGCCGGAAGGCGGCGACGAGACGAAGCTCAGCCCGGACACGCTCGACCTCTCGCACATGACCATGCGCATCGAGCCCACCGAAGAATGGGCGGAGATGTTCAACAATGCCTGGCGGCTCGATCGCGATCTGTTCATCAATCCGAAGATGAACGGCGTCGATTGGCAGGGCGTGCATGACCGCTACGCGAAACTCCTGCCGCTACTCGGATCGCGCGAGGATCTGAATTATCTCATCGGCGAGATCCAGGGCGAACTCGGCAATTCGCACACCTATGTCGGCGGCGGCGACGATGCCGATCCGACCAAGCCGGTGCCGACCGGTCTGCTCGGCGTCGATTTCGCGCTCAACGCGAAGGCCGAGCGCTATTACTTCGCCAAGATCTATCCGGGCGACAATACGCGTCCGCAATATCGCAGTCCGCTCACTGAGCCGGGTGTGGATGTGCATCAGGGCGATTATCTGCTGGCGGTGAACGGCCATGGCCTCAAGGCGCCGACCAATCCCTACAGCCTGTTCGTGGGCCTTGCCGGCGAGCCGGTGACGCTGACCGTAGCAGACAGCCCGAGCGGCAAGCGCCGCACGGTCACGGTCGAGCCGCTCAAGAATGAATTGTCGGTGCGCGAGAAGGCGTGGATCGATCACAACCGCGAAGTCGTGAACAAGGCGTCCGGCGGCAAGGTCGGCTACATCTACCTGTCCGACATGGAAGCCCTGGGGATGGATCAGTTCATCCGCCAGTTCTACGGACAGCTCGACAAGCAGGCGCTGATCATGGACGACCGCTTCAATGGCGGCGGCTTCATCGACCAGATCGTGCTCGAGCGTCTGCGCCGCGTTCTCGTGGGCATGTCCACCAATCGCGAAAGTGCGGGTATGCCGATCCCGCAGGAGCTCATCGATGGGCCGAAGGTCTGCCTGCTCAACCACTACTCCGCGTCCGACGGCGACATCTTCCCGTTCTATTTCCGCAAATACGGGCTCGGGAAACTGATCGGCACGCGCAGCTGGGGTGGTGTGCGCGGCATTCGCGGGTATTGGAACATGCTGGATGGCGGCTACATCACCGTCTCGGAAGACAGCCTCTATGGCCGCCATTCGCAATGGGTGATCGAGAACCACGGCGTCGATCCGGACATCAAGGTGGCGACCGATCCGGGCCAGCTCATGGCCGGGCACGATGCCCAGCTTCAGGCCGCGGTCGATTACCTGATGGCCCAGCTCAAGGCGAAGCCGGGCGGTCTGCCCGCGCCGCCGCCGCCTTTGCCGGCCTATCCGCCGGCCGGGCGGGTGCCGCCGACGCATCTGTAATGGGAAACGCGCCCGCGTGACTGTCTCGCGCGGGCGCGATGCCTATCCGGCAATCGGGCCGAACACCTCTTGGAAGGCCTGCTTCATCGCCACATCGACATCGGCCATGGTCACGGGAATGCCGAGATCGATCAGGCTGGTGACGCCATGCTCCGAAATTCCGCACGGCACAATGCCGGTGAAGTGGGTCAGGTCCGGCTCCACATTCAGCGACACGCCGTGGAACGTCACCCAGCGGCGCACGCGCACGCCGATGGCCGCGATCTTGTCTTCGCGCCCGCCACCGCGCGCGACCCAGATGCCCACGCGGCCCTCGCGCCGCTCGCCCTTGACGTTGAATTGCGCCAGCGTGCGGATCAGCCATTCCTCGAGGTCGTGCACATATTGGCGCACATCGGGCTTGCGGCGCTTGAGGTCGAGCATCACATAGCCCACGCGCTGTCCCGGCCCGTGATAGGTGAACTGCCCGCCGCGCCCCGTCTTGAACACGGGAAAGCGCGCATCGAGCAGATCGGCCTCCTTGGCGCTGGTGCCGGCCGTGTAGATCGGCGGATGCTCGACGAGCCATACGCGTTCGGCCGCCTCGCCACGCGCGATGGCCTCGGCGCGCGCCTCCATCTCGGCCACGGCCTCGGGATAGGGCAGAAGCCCCTCCCGGATGACCCATTCCGGCCCGATTTCGCGTGATGCCGTCATCGGCGTGTTAACTCCGCGGAAACCATAGGCGCGCGAGGATTTGCCCCGTCACCCAAGGGCAGGCTCATGTCTTCCAATATCGAAGCCGTCAAGGTCGAAATCTCCGTCGTGCTGGGCCGTTCGGTCATCCCGATGCACCAGCTTCTGCGCATGGGCCGCGGCGCGGTGATCGAACTGGACTCCCATCAGGACGACCCTGTCATGATCCTGGCCAATGATCGGCCGGTGGCGCGCGGCGATATCGTGCTCCATGGCGACAAGATCGGCGTGTCGGTTACGGAGCTTCTGAAGGGCTACGTCCAGGAATAGCATTTCGAATACTGTAGTATATTTTATTCTCCACCATCTCCTTGCATAAAAGGGGGCGGGCCTCTATCTCTGCTGTAGAACATGGCAGCGGTGAGGCGCCTCGTGCTTCCTATCGTCCTCGATCCCAACGCAGTCGCGATCGGCCTTGCCGGCGCCGGAGACGGGCTGGCCCGCCGCCAGGCAATGCTGGACGGGGCTGGCGTTCACCCGGTCCGTCTGGCTCCCGATGCGCCCGATGAGGCGCTGCGCGGCCTCACGGCGCTGTTCGTCGCCGGCCTGCCGCACCACCTCTCGCAGCCGCTGGCCGCCCGCGCGCGGCTTCACGGCGTGCTCGTCAATGTCGAGGATGTGCCGGCGCTATGTGACTTCCATGTGCCCGCTGCGGTCCGCCGCGGCGATCTGCTGCTGACGGTGTCGACCGGCGGCAAGGCGCCGGGTCTGGCCAAGCTGTTGCGGCAATGGCTCGACCGCCGCCTCGACCGCGAATGGGATGCGCACCTGACCGAGGTCGAGGACGCCCGCCAATCCTGGCGCGCGGCCGGCCATTCGCTGGCCGAGGTCTCGCGCCGCACCCGTGCGCTGGTCGCCGAGAAGGGCTGGCTCAAATGAGCACCGTCACCGTCATCGAGGGCCCGGCGCCGCTGGAGCGCCGTACCATCGCGCCGGAGATTGCGGCACGGCTGGCCGAGTTGCGCGCCGCCGCCCAGGGCCGCGATGCGCAAGGCATTCTCGAACTCGCCCTCAAGGAAGCCTTCCCCGATGAGACGGCTGTCGTGTCGTCCTTCGGCGCGGAGTCGGCGGTACTGCTGCATCTGGTAGCCTCGATCGATCCGACGACACCGGTTCTGTTTCTCAACACCGGAAAGTTGTTCGGCGAGACATTGCGCTATCGCGACCGGCTGCAGGAGCAGCTCGGCCTCGGCGATCTCAGATCAATTGCTCCGCACCCGGAGGATCGCGCGGCCCGCGATCCCGAGGGCGTGTTGTGGTCGCGCGACACCGATGCCTGCTGCGATCTGCGCAAGGTGGTGCCGTTGAAGCGCGCGCTGAAGGGCTTTGCCGCGCAGATCACCGGCCGCAAACGCTTCCAGACCGATGCCCGCGCCGCGATGGAGCGTGTCGAATATTTCGAGGGCCGCTTCCGCTTCAATCCGTTGGCCAACTGGTCGCCGGAGCAACTGGTCGCCTATGCAGAAGAACACAATCTGCCGGCGCATCCGCTGGTGGAGGATGGCTATCCCTCGATCGGCTGCATGCCCTGCACGCAGCGCGTGGCGCCGGGGCAGGGCTATCGCGACGGCCGCTGGTCCGGCCTCGACAAGGACGAATGCGGCATCCACATCGGCGTGGACGGCGAGGGAATTTAGAGCCTGTTCAGCGGCAGCTTGAGATAGACCTTGCCGTCATCCTCCGGCGGAGGAAAGTGCCCCGCGCGGATATTCACCTGCACGGACGGCAGGATCAGCACGGGTTTGGCCAGCGTCTTGTCCCGTGCCTCGCGCATGGCCACGAATTGATCTTCGCTGATGCCGTCATGGATATGCACATTCTTCGCACGTTCCTGGGCCACCGTGGATTTCCAGAGATAAGTGTCGCGCCCGGGTGCAAGATAGTCGTGACACATCCACAGCACGGTTTCGTCCGGCAGCGACAAGATCCGCCGGATTGAGCGGTAGAGCGTGCGTGCATCGCCGCCCGGAAAGTCGGCGCGGGCCGTTCCGTAATCGTGCATGAATAGCGTATCGCCGACGAAGACATCGTTGCCGATGCGGAAGCTGACGCAGCCCAGCGTGTGCCCGGGCGTGTGCATTACCTCCATGTCGAGTTCGCCGATGGCGATGTGCTCGCCATCCTTGAGCAGCACGTCGAACTCCGCGCCGTCCGCCATCACGTCCTTGGCATTGAACACGGGGCGGAACACCTTCTGCACATCGGTGATGTGCTCGCCGATGGCCACGCGCGCGCCAGTCTTCTCTTTCAGATAAGCCGCCGCGGTGAGGTGGTCGGCATGGGCGTGGGTCTCCAGGATCCAGCCGATCGTGAGCCCCAGATCCGCCGCGGCCTTGAGCACCGCGTCGGCGGACCTTGTGGTGGTTCGGGCTGCCTTCGGTTCGTAGTCGAGCACGGGATCGATCACCGCCGCGCGCTTCGTCGCGGGGTCGCCGACCAGATAGGTCACCGTAAAGGTCGCCTCGTCGAAGAAGGACTGAATGGCCGGTTTGGCGGGCATGGTCGTACTCCTTTGGCTCCTGGAGGGGCGTTCGGCTCCCATCGTTCTGCCCCCTTGACTATTATATTAGTAATAACTAATTTAGCAAGTGCTGAAGGATAAGGTCATGAACGCCGCTTCGACACCGCCGCACGACCTGGATGCCATGCTGGCGCATGCCGAGGAAGCCGCCACCATGCTGCGCGCGCTCGGCCATGGCGCAAGGCTCAAGGTGCTGTGTGAACTCGTTGAGGGGGAGCGTTCGGTCGGCGAACTGGTCAAGGCCGCGGGCCTCAGCCAGTCGGCATTGTCGCAGCATCTGGCCAAACTGCGTGAGGAGGGAATCGTTGAAACCCGACGCGACGGACAAACCATCTTTTATCGTCTCGGCAATCCGGCGGTTGCTCGGGTCATCGACGTCCTCCACGAGCTCTACTGCGAGAAGTAGGACGAAGGCCATGACCATCGATCCGGCCGACGCGATGCGCCGCCTCGAAGCGGGGACGGCGATGCTGGTCGATGTGCGCGAGCCGCGTGAACATGCCCGCGAAAACATTCCCGGCGCCGCTTTGGTGCCGCTGTCGCGCTTTGCCGCCCACGATTTCTCGGCCGATTGCGCCAGGACGGAGGCGGTGATCTTCCACTGCCAGTCCGGTGCGCGCACGGCCATGAACGCGCGGCGCTTTGCCGGCTGTGGATTCGGCGATGTCTTTATTCTCTCCGGCGGTATCGTGGCGTGGAAGCGCGCCGGCCTGCCGACCAAATCCGGCTGAGGGAACGCACCATGGGACTTACGGATCTACTCTCCATCGGATCGGGCAGCCTTGTGGGCTTTTCGCTCGGACTGCTGGGCGGCGGCGGCTCCATTCTGGCGGTGCCGCTGCTGGTCTATGTCGTCGGTGTGCGCTCGCCGCATGTCGCCATCGGCACCTCGGCCTTGGCCGTGGCCGTCAACGCCTTCGCCAACCTCATTCCCCATCATCGCGCCCGGAATGTGAAATGGCCCTGCGCGGCCGTGTTCGCAATCTCCGGCATTGCCGGCGCGGCCGGTGGCGCGGCGCTGGGCAAGGCCGTGGATGGCAAGCAGCTCCTCTTCCTGTTTGGGCTCATCATGATCGCAGTGGCAGTGGCCATGCTGACACCGCGCGCGGCCGCGGCCGGCAACCCGGATGTGAAGCTCACCCCCGCCATTGCGGTGCGGCTGGCCGGGGCAGGGCTCGCGGTCGGTTCGCTCTCGGGCTTCTTCGGCATTGGCGGCGGCTTCCTGATCGTGCCCGCCATCATGCTGGGCGCCGGCATGGCCGCCATCAATGCGGTCGGCTCCTCACTGGTCTCGGTCGGCGCTTTCGGTCTGACCACGGCCATCTCCTATGCCGTGGCCGGAATGGTGGACTGGCGAATCGCCGCCCTGTTTATCGTGGGCGGGGTGCTGGGCGGGCTCGCGGGCACCCGGCTGGCGGGCCATCTGGCGGGGCAGAGAGGCGCTTTGACGCGGATTTTCGCCGTGGCCGTGCTGGTGGTGGCCGCTTTCATCCTCTGGCGCTCGGCCGGGGCCTTTTTCGGCTGATTTCAGTGCTTCACACCCCGCTGGGGATTTGCTACACCCCGCCGCCTACCAATTGATCTGGCAGGATTTGTGCGGTCGTGGCGGAATGGTAGACGCGCTAGCTTGAGGTGCTAGTGGGCGAAAGCCCGTGGAAGTTCGACTCTTCTCGACCGCACCAAAAATTTTCGTAATCAACTGATTTCATTAGATAGTTCTGAAGGTGCGGGAAACTTCGAATGGCACCAAACAGTTTGCGTGCGCCAGTGGGGATCAGGTGACTGTGTCCATCAATTGCCGTCGCTTCAGTTGATCTCCGCCCTCTGAAAATTCCCGGTCTTGGCATCCAAGAGCCAGAAGATCTGCGTGCCTGAGGCGAGCTGAGGCCATTCCGGTTGCGCAGCCGTCAAGGGCCGCCAGTTTGGGGACCATCGCGCTGGCCTTGAGACGCGATGCACAAATGGGGACTGGGCGCAAGTGAGGCGAGTGGTTGTGGCTTGGCCTGCAGCCAGACTTTGGTAGCAGTTCTTGGACGCTGCAATAACACCGAGTTCGCCACCATCATGGGTCACAGCGTCGGATGTTCTATTGGCCTGGCTTTCCCGTGCTACGCGAGGCTCGTGACACTCCGCAAGACCAGCGTTACCAACTGTGCTTGCCTGTTTGTGCCGGTCTTGCCGTATATTGCTTTGAGGTGCGTTCTCGCGGTGTTGAGGCTGATGTGATGGGCCGCAGCAATCTCTTCGATGGATTTCCCGTCCGCAAGCTGGCTTGCAATGCTCGCCTCTGTTGGCGTCAGGCCGAACACGTCTTGAAGAAAGGCTGTGGATATTGACGGCTTTTCGGGATCTCGAATGAATATGATGGCCGCAGGCGCCGGAGGGCCAAACCCTCGTGGCGCGGGGCGGAATCGGGGGACCAGTGCTGTAAGAGGCAGTCGCTCATCGCGTGGGATTGGCAACGCTGCTCCCGTCTCGCCATTGCCGCTCGAAGCAGTATCCACAGCTTCACGGATCAAGCGTGTGAGCGCAGACGATGCAGCACTGCCCGCCACTGCCAGCCGCCCCGTAAAGGCTCTTATTCCGTCGTTCGCTAACAGAAGCATCTCTGCATCTGAATTTGCATAGATGATCCGCCCGTCGCGTTCGACGACCAATGTGGCCAAGCCCGCGCGCTCAAGACCATCCAGCGCTGCCTGGCGTTCGATCCCCGCAATGGCGAAGCGCGTCCGCATCTGCAGGGCGCGCTGCAGGTGCGGAAGGAACTGGCCCACCAGCTCTTTCGCCTCTGCGCCATGGGTTCCAGCGGTACGGGGACGGTGGATGGCGAGAATGGCGGTCTCACTCGAGGAAACGGGGAATATCGACCCGATGGCATAGAAGGCGTCAACCTTGCGCGAAAAGTCCTGATAATATTCGGTGCGGATCAAATCCTCGTCGGACACGACCTCTTGGCTCTCGACGACGCGCCCCATCTCCATGCTCGCCGCGCGCTGAGCCCACACGCCGTCTTCCAGAAGTGGGTCTCGTAGTGCAGGAGAGCATGTTCGGAGATATTGGCGGTATGCGAGGTGCAACTGGGCCTGCGTCTGCGTGGACAATAAGGACCGCGCTTCGGGAGCCGAGCGTCTCTGCAATACTGGGTGCAAGGCCTGACCAAAGATCAGGATCCGGAACAGGGTCGGGATGCGCCTCGACCAATTCCTTGAGCCGGTCGTGCGGGGTATTCACCTCCATCCTTCCCCATGTGAACTTCGTTTAATCATTCGCGAGCATACGCCAAGAGCGAATAAGGCTCGCCCAAATAATCACGGTAGCCTATGCTCATTTCGGGCAGGTTCAAATTGCCCGCGCCGAAAAGCGACGTGGGGGGCACATGCGCGGAGCGAGGAAGAAAAAGAGCGAAGGAGAATTTGGTGGTCTTGTCAGGGCGTGCTGTGAGTCTTCGTGGGAGAGATACCATGCGACAGCGGACATTTTCGAGTTTGGGATTAGAGCTCCACGCCAAGCAGACACGGCGGCAGCGGTTTCTGGCTGAGATGGATACGATTGTGCCGTGGCGCAAATTGTGCCGGCTGATCGAACCGCATTATCCGAAGGGTGCTCGCGGCCGGCCGCCGATTGGCATTGACCGGATGCTGCGGGTATATTTTCTGCAGGTATGGTTCAACCTGTCGGACCCTGCGGTGGAAGATGCGTTGTATGACAGCGCCGCGATGCGTGACTTCGTTGGGATCGATCTGGGTCGCGAGTCGGCACCGGATGAGACGACGATTTGCAAATTCGTCATCTGATCGAAGCCAAGGGTCTTGGTGAGAAGCTGTTTGCCGCCGTCAACGAGCATCTCTCGGCCAAGGGGATCAAGGTTGGCACAGGTACCATTATGGACGCGACGATCATCGCCGCGGCGTCCTCGCCCATGAATGCGGATGGCACACGCGACCCCGAGATGCATCAGACCAAAGAAGGCAATCAATGGTATTTCGGAATGAAGGCGCACATCGGTGCCGACAGCAAAATCAAGATTGTTCACGCGGTGACCGCTACGCCAGCCAACGTGCATGATAGCAGAGCGATCCCTGACATTTTGCATGGCAATGAGACTCGCGTGTGGGGCGATAGCGCCGCTCAGGGCCAAGGTGAAGGCGAGCCTCAAAGCGGAACTGCAGGACCAGGAATTGACACGTCATCGTGGAAACCGCGCTTAAGCCCTCAGCAAGGAAGCGGACGCCTGAGAAATGGTATCAAGCGCGTGTCTAGCACGAACAATGATACGGATGGATCATGAAACCTGCGGGTCTTGCTGTGGTGCCTCGCTGGTACACCGCGCGCTATGGCGTTCAACATTACCTGCCGCGGCCGGAAAGATGCCGCAGTGTGCAATATGGCGAACTGGATCTCTCCGGCCGCCGCAAGGGCGGCAGTTCCTCTGCAGCGGCTTCATGCGCGGTCAAAAGCAGTTGAAATTAAAGGAGATGTGCCGACAGCCATGAGCTCGCTTCTTACAGGAAGGCGTATCGGAATTGCGAAAACGATACTGTGAACCGCGCGATCGCCAGCCTTCCGCAGGCAGCGCAGACCGCGCTTCTCGATCAGCCGATACGTTCGACCTCACGCTGACGAAGGCAGGAATAGCGCGAGTCAGAAGAGTGTCGAGCACAAAGAGTAAAGGAACGTCGTCCAAGCCGGTGCGTGGAACCCCCGGAATGCACGACCGGAGGGTGTGCGGTTGCCACTGCCGCACACCCTCAATTTTTTCTCAGTGCTGCAGCCGCCCCAGCGCCCCGAAAACCAGATCCATATCGTAGGCGTACATCAGCCGTTGCGAAGGGGTCTTGTCATCGAGGGCCCTCTATAGAGCCGAAGAACGTGGGGGGCGGTAGCTCTGAAATCAGCGCCACGCCGTCGGTGAGCAGCTATCCATCGTTCACCCGGTCTTCTCATGCTTGACCATCTCGCCGCCGCGGCGGACCGAGATGTGTGAGATCAGCCCGTCTCTGAGTTCGTAATCGACGAAGACGCGGCCTTCGATGTAGTCGCCTGTCTTCAGCGCGCCCACCACGAAGTCCGGCGCGTCCTTGATCGCGGTGAAGCGCGTCGTGGCGTCGAGATGGATTGCATCGTCGCTCGCCTCGACACTGTGGATGGTCAGGTTTTCACGCACGCTCTCGAACATCGGCTTGTAGAAGTTGACGATCCCTTGCGCACCGTGGATCGGCGGAACGGAGCCAAGCTCCAGCAGCACATCGGGCTGATAGAAGCGCGGGAAGCGTTCGCAGTCGGCGTTGCTGAAAGCAGAGACATAGCTGCCGAAGGCTGCCATCTGGCTGGGGTGGGGCCCGAGCCGCGGGATATTCGTAACGCCCTTGCCCGGCGGCCAGGTCATCGATTTGAGTTCTATGACCCTGTCGTCTTTCAGCCGGTAGGTGACGAAGAACTTGACGGTGACCATGTCGCCAGGGTCGAGATCTCCGAACGGAAAATCGCGCCGTGACTTTGTGGCATGAAAATCCATGTCCACCTCGGCGAAGATCAGATCGCCGTGGTTCAGAACGGTCTGCGGCCGCATCACCTCGCGCACGCCGTCATGCGCCCAGTCGAGGAAGGCCTTCAGCCCGCCCTTTCCCTTGTGGTCGCGGGTGCCGCCGCTGAACACGATGTCGTCGTGGAAGAAACGCGCAATCAGCGCCGCGTCATCCCCGCTGTTGAAGACCTCTTCGTATTCCTCATAATTCATGGGAAGATTGCTTACACCAGTCCGGGGGCCTTGACGAGAGTGGTGGCAGTCGGGCGCCCCGACGCAGGTCATCGAACCGGGAATATCATCCATGAAGTTCGGCATCTTCGATCATATGGAGCAGCGCGTGCCCGCCGGTGGACAGCCCGGCGACGATCTCGGGGCGCTGTACGAAGAGCGGCTTCGGATGCTGGAGTTCGCCGACGCTGCAGGATTTGTGCGCTATCACAAGGCCGAGCACCATTTTACAGTTCTCGATTCTGCGCCGTCTGCGATGGTCTTCCTGGCCGCTGCCGCCCAACGCACAAAGCGCATCCGGCTCGGCTCGCTGGTCTCGCTGTTGCCGTTCTATCATCCGCTCCGGCTGATCGAGGAGATTTGCGCGGTCGATCACCTGAGCGGCGGCCGGCTGGATGTCGGCGTGGGCAAGGGTGTGTCGCCGATCGAGCACAGCCTCTGGGGCAATGATCCGGATGACGCTGTCGCCCGCACCATGGAGGTGCTGGCGATCCTGCGCGCCGGTCTCACGACGGACCGCCTCAGCCATGCTGGAGATGGCTTCGTCTTCGATGACGTGCCGCTGGTCATGGCCCCGGCGCAGAAGCCGCATCCGCCGCTCTGGTATCCAGGCAATGTCGAACTGGCTGGCGCGCACCGCCTGAACACCGTCATCGCCGGTCCGCCTTCTGCGGTGAAGGCCCGCATAGAACGCTATCGTGAACTGGTGGCAAGCTGTACCGAGGACTGGAATCCCGGCGTGTCGGCACCGATCATCGGCGCGACCTGCCATGTGTTCGTCGCTGACACGCGGGGGGCGGCGCTTGAGCGCGCGCGAGAGGCCTGGCGGGTCTTTGACGCCAACCTGATGCATTTGTGGCGCGCCCGCGGTGTGACGCCGTCCATGGGCAATCCAGCCATGAATGGCGACTTCGACAAGGCGCTTGCCGCCAATCTCGTTGTGGCGGGATCAGCCGACGAGGTGCGTGCGCATGTCGAAGCGCTGCAGGGCGAAGCCGGCCTCGACTATTTCGTCGGCGCGTTTGCATGGGGTGATCTCACCCATGACGAAACGATGGCATCGCTCTCGCTGTTCTGCGATGCGGTCGTCCGTCCGCTCGGAAGCTGAGGGGATTTCGTCCGCTCGGCGTCAACTGGCCGCGCGCAAGCTGGCCATAAGCTGCTTCATCGTACCGACGAAGTTCTGTTTCGAAACGCTGCCCGTGCCGTTCGGATCGAGCTGGGTCCAGATTGCATTCGAGCCCTGCTTCACGAAGACGCCCGGCGGGTTCATCGTCTGAAACGCCTGAGTGAATTGCGCCTGTGAGATGTTGCCCGTGTTGGCGGTATCGATCTTTGTAAACAGGTTTGTCATTTTCTGCTGTGGCGGTTGCCCCATGCTGGCGCCAGTGGTGGCGTGAGGCCGGACTTGTCCGGCAATGGCCGCGATGGTCATAAGAATGCGCTCCTTCCTGTTAATCGCGCATAAACCATCTGCCGTCGCGGTAAAGACGAACTTAAATGTGCGGCCCCAAGTGGCTGTGTGGATGATTTGTATAAGGAGGATCATGTCGCCGGCCATCCAGGGGAGGGGCGGCGGACGAAGCCATCACCGGTTTGAACGAATCTTTCGGCCTCTATAGGATCGCTGCGCCTTACAGGGAACCCGGCCATGATCCCCAATACCTATCCCAGCCTCGATTTCGATCTCGGCGATACGGCCGACATGTTGCGCGACACGGTCCAGAGCTTTACCTCGGACAAGATCGCGCCCCGCGCCGCCGAGATCGACAAGACCAACACCTTCCCCCGCGACCTGTGGCCTCAGCTGGGCGCGCTCGGCGTCCTCGGCATCACGGTGGAAGAGGAATGGGGCGGGGCCGGGCTGGGCTATCTCGAGCATTGCATCGCCATGGAGGAAATCAGCCGCGGCTCCGCATCCGTCGGCCTGTCCTATGGCGCGCACTCGAATCTTTGCGTCAACCAGATCCGAAAGAATGGCAGCGACGAACAGAAGCGCCGCTATCTGCCAAAGCTGATTTCTGGCGAGCATCTGGGCGCGCTGGCCATGAGTGAGCCCGGCGCGGGTTCCGACGTCGTTTCGATGAAGCTCAAGGCCGTCAAGAAGTCCGACCGTTACATCCTCAACGGAAACAAGATGTGGATCACCAACGGCCCCGATGCCGATACGCTGGTGGTCTATGCCAAGACGGATCCTTCCGCCGGCCCGCGCGGCATCACCGCCTTCCTGATCGAGAAAGGCTTCAAGGGCTTCTCGACCGCGCAGAAGCTCGACAAGCTGGGCATGCGCGGTTCCGATACGGGCGAGCTGGTGTTCGAGGACTGCGAAGTCCCTGAAGAGAACGTGCTCGGCCAGGTTGGCGGCGGCGTGCGCGTGCTGATGAGCGGACTCGACTATGAGCGCGCCGTGCTCTCGGCCGGTTGTATCGGCATCATGCAGGCTGCGCTGGACGTGGTGCTGCCCTATATCCACGAACGCAAGCAATTCGATGCGCCCATCGGTTCGTTTCAGCTGATGCAGGGCAAGCTCGCCGATATGTATGTGACGCTGTCGGCGTCGCGCGCCTATGTCTATGCCGTGGCCAAGGCCTGCGATGCGGGCAAGACCTCGCGCAAGGACGCTGCCGGCGCGATCCTCTATGCCGCCGAGAACGCAACCAGGCTGGCACTCGATGCCATCCAGATGCTGGGTGGAAACGGCTATATCAATGATTACCCGGCGGGCCGCCTGCTGCGCGATGCCAAGCTCTATGAGATCGGCGCCGGCACATCCGAAATCCGCCGCTGGCTCATTGGCCGCGAACTCTTCGGCGAAACGGGCTGATTACTTCGCCGGCCGGAAGGCGCCGAGTGTGTGGCCGCCGCCATGCGCCGAAGCGCCGTGATGGCCGGCCATTTGCGCGCCCAGCGTGTGGCCCATCAGGCTGTTGAAGTTGACAAGGCCGATGGGTCTGCGGTGGTTGCCGCCCGCCAGAACCACCAGAATGCGGAAGCCGCCGGCCATGCGCTCAATCGCATCGGAGATCTTGGCCTCGTCGCTGATGGTGTCGACCTTGGCCGCGCCATAGACCTGCCGCAACCCGTCGCTATCGGCCGGGTCCGCGAACACGCCGACGACATATTTGGCGATGGCCGCTTCGGCGCCCGGGCCGGTGAATTCGCGTTTGGCGAAGAAGCCCGGCAGATAGCCGACGAATTCGTCATGATTGTCGAGCAGCAGCAGATGCACGAAGCCGAGCTGGTCCTTCAGTGCCTTGAACAGTTTCTTCAGCTCCACCGGATTGAAGGTTGACGAGGTCGAGGCGCGCAAGCTGACCACAATGTCCTTGCCGGTATATTGGCCTGGGTTCTTGAAGACCTCGAGATTGTCGATCCTGGTGTCGGGGCGGATGGAAAGCTGCAGCGTGCCTTTCTCGGTCGGGAATTTCTCGATCAGGCCCGGCAGCTTCTTCAGCCGCACTGCGCCCAGATCGGCGTGCAGCGTCTGATGCGCGGGCTTGTCGAGCGTGCTGCGCGTGATCACGGCGACCGCGGCGCCCATGCTCAGGGCCGCCGCCGCGCTCATCATCATGGGAAGCGGGATATGCGCGCCGAAATAGGGCGCGGCAAAAGCCCCACCTGCCACGGCAACGCCGATCGCTGCTGAAATCGCGACCTTATTCATTCCCCCGACCAGTCCCCCGGTTCTGCCCACCATGCCCATTGGCTGGGCAGGGGGTAAATGCTACCTCACTCTCGCCCGGCGGTCACCGGGTTCGCGCCGCGCCGTTAACCAAGCTGCCGGCGCAAAGCGTTGCGCAACAGGCAGATGGAGACCCCGATGGCGGCAACAGAAACCATGATCCTGGCCGGAGCCCGCACACCGATGGGCGGATTCCAGGGCGAGCTTTCGGGCGTTGCGGCGCCGGAGCTGGGCGCGGCCGCCATCAAATCCGCCATCGAACGCGCCGGCATCGCGCCGGATTCCGTGAACGAAACGCTGATGGGCAATGTGCTGCCGGCCGGTCTCGGCCAGGCGCCGGCGCGTCAGGCGTCCATCTTCGCCGGCATTCCGAACACCGTGCCGTGCACGACGATCAGCAAGGTCTGTGGCTCGGGCATGAAGGCGGTGATGCTGGGCGCCGACCAGATCGCCGCCGGCCGCGCCGAGATCATCGTGGCGGGCGGCATGGAATCGATGACCAACGCGCCTTACCTGCTGCCGAAGGCGCGCGGCGGCTATCGCCTCGGCCATGGCGAGATCAAGGACCACATGTTCCTCGACGGGCTCGAGGATGCCTATGAGCACCGCCTGATGGGCACCTATGCCGAAGAGGCTGCCCAACATTATCAGTTCACGCGCGAGCAGCAGGACGCCTATGCGATCGAGTCGCTGGCCCGCGCCAAGCGCGCCGGCGAAGATGGTTCGTTCACGGACGAAATCGTCGCGGTGACGGTCAAGACCCGCAAGGGCGAGGTATCGGTGGCGCAGGACGAGCAGCCCCGCAAGGCCGACCCTGCCAAGATCCCCACACTCAAGCCCGCCTTCGCCAAGGACGGCACCGTCACGGCCGCGAACTCCTCCTCGATTTCCGATGGTGCCGCGGCGCTGATCCTGGCCTCGAGCGCGACGGTCGATGCCAAGGGCCTCAAGCCCATCGCCCGCATCGTGGCGCAGGCCTCGAACGCGCATGAGCCGCGCTGGTTCACCACCGCGCCGGTCGGCGCCATCCAGAAGGTGTTGGCTGCAGGCCGGCTGGACAACCGGACGATGTCGATCTGTTCGAGATCAACGAAGCCTTCGCCAATGTCGCCATGATCGCGATGCGCGACCTGAACTTGGCCCACGAGAAGGTCAATGTGAACGGCGGCGCCTGCGCGCTGGGCCATCCCATCGGCGCCAGTCGGTGCGCGCATCATCGTGACGTTGCTGAACGCGCTGCAGCGCCGTGGCCTCAAGCGCGGCGTCGCCAGCCTCTGCATCGGCGGCGGCGAAGCGACGGCCGTGGCGGTGGAGCTATTATAACTGTCATCCCCGGCGAGCCCTGCATGCAAAGCGTGCGGGGCTCGCCGGGAATGACAAACTGAGAGCGTCCGCGCATGACCACACTCAAATCCGCCATCTCCCCAACATCCCCCGCCTTCAAGGACAACGCCGTTGCCATGGCGGGCCTCGTGCAGGAACTGCGCGAACGCATGGCTGCGGCGGCGCTTGGCGGTGACGAGCGCTCGCGCAAGCGCCACACCGATCGCGGCAAGCTGTTGCCGCGCGAGCGGGTCGAGCGGCTGCTCGATCCGGGCACGCCGTTCCTGGAGCTGTCGCCGCTCGCGGCTTTTGGCATGTATGGCGATGACATCCATGCCGCCGGCATCATCACCGGCATCGGCCGCGTGGCGGGCCGCGAATGCGTGATCGTCTGCAACGATGCCACCATCAAGGGCGGCACCTATTATCCGATCACGGTGAAAAAGCATCTGCGCGCGCAGGAAGTGGCGCAGCAAAACAATCTGCCCTGCATCTATCTGGTCGATAGCGGCGGCGCGAACCTGCCCAACCAGGCCGAGATCTTCCCGGACCGCGAGCATTTCGGCCGCATCTTCTTCAATCAGGCCAACATGTCGGCCGCCGGCATTCCGCAGATCGCCTCCGTCATGGGCTCCTGCACCGCGGGCGGCGCCTATGTTCCGGCCATGAGCGACGAGACCATCATCGTCAAGAACCAGGGCACGATTTTCCTCGGCGGCCCGCCGCTGGTGAAGGCGGCGACGGGCGAGGTGGTCACGGCCGAGGATCTTGGCGGCGCCGATGTGCATGCGAAGATCTCGGGCGTGGCCGATCACCTGGCCAATGACGACACCCACGCGCTGGCCATCGCGCGCCGCATCGTCGGCACGCTGGGCAGCGAAAAGATCCCCGATATCCCGATCCGCGAACCGCGTCCGCCGCTCTACGATCCGGCCGAGCTGGACGGCATCGTGCCGCCCACGCTGGCCACGCAATATGATGTGCGCGAAGTCATCGCCCGCATCGTCGATGGCAGCGAGTTCGACGAGTTCAAGAAGTTCTACGGCACCACCCTCGTCACCGGCTTCGCGCATCTCGAAGGCATGCCCGTCGGCATCATCGCCAACAATGGCATTCTGTTTTCGGAATCCGCGCTCAAGGGCGCCCATTTCATCGAGCTGTGCTGCCAGCGCCGCATCCCGCTGCTGTTCCTGCAGAACATTTCCGGCTTCATGGTCGGCAAGAAATATGAGCAGGGCGGCATCGCCAAGGACGGCGCCAAGCTGGTCACCGCCGTCGCCACCGCGGCCGTGCCGAAGATCACGCTGATCATCGGCGGCTCCTATGGCGCCGGGAATTACGGCATGTGCGGCCGCGCCTATTCCCCGCGCTTCCTCTTCACCTGGCCCAACAGCCGCATCTCGGTGATGGGCGGCGAACAGGCGGCCAGCGTGCTCGCCACGGTCCATCGCGACGCCGACAAATGGACGGATGCAGACGCCGAAGCCTTCAAGGCGCCGATCCGCGCGAAATACGAGGAAGAGGGCAATCCCTATTACGCCACCGCGCGCCTCTGGGACGACGGCATCATCGCGCCCGCCGACACCCGCCGCGTGCTGGCGCTGGCCCTAAGCGCCTGCCTCAACGCACCAGTGCCGGACACGAAGTTCGGCGTGTTCAGGATGTAGGCCGGCCTCTCTCCATCATCGCCCGCCTTCATGCGGGCGATGATGGATCGCGGACGAATGTAACCACCGCGCGATTGCGCAAATCCTGCGAAGCGGCTAGGGCAGTGCGGCACATCACGGGGGGCTATCGATGGCGCATTTCCTGAACGAGATTCTGGCGTTCTTTCGCGAAGGCTTTCATCACGTCAATGCCATTCAGGGGCTGATCATCGCCTTGGTGGCGGCGATCATCATGCCGCGCTGGCGCCGGTTGCTGCCGACGGCTTTCATCGCCACCGTCGTTCATATCCTGGCCGATATGCTGATCCCGGTGGTTGCGCGGCACGCGGCATTCCATCTGCCGGACCTGGTGTCGCTCGGCTTCTGGCGCTTCGTGGCCACCCTGTTCCTCGGCTATATCGTCGTAATTTCCGTGTTCTTCCTGATGAAGCGCTTCGTGGCGGGCGGTCGCCACTAGCAACATCACCCCGCGGCCATTCTGCCGCATGGGCGCATTCCGACCTGCCGGTTATGCTGCAACGCAACACGGGAGGATTCGGATGGCGAAGAAGCGGGTCATGAGATCGGAAGGCGGCATCGTCCTGACGGAGGTGATCCTGTTCGGCGGCGAGCCGCGCGCGCGCCTCGGCAACCAATATGTCGTGACCACGCCGCGCAAGCCCGAGGGCCGCGTCTTCGACACGGTGGACGAGGCGGCCAAGTTCTTTCACGTCCAGGTGAGCCTCACCGGCGGGCGCCGCGCGCTCAGGCCACGCACCGAATCCACCCTTGGTTCGGCGGGCGAAACCGCCTAAACCGGGCGGGCCGTGTGAAGGGCCGCCCATGAGTTATCCCCCTCCCGATCCCAATATCCGCGTCTATTTCACGCCGCCGCCCGCCTTCCGGGCGTTTGGCTGCGCGGGCTGCCTGCTGGCGCTGTTCGTGGTTGGCGGGATTCTCGGGGTCCTGATGTTCGGCTGGAAAACCCTTCTGGGGATGTAGCCCAGCCATTCCCAAAGTGGCATTGACCCCGCGCCCCAGTGCGGTACATCCGGTGGGTCATTCCGCCGGCTTTGCTCGATGTTCCGAACCCTTCTGATCGCCAATCGCGGCGAGATCGCCTGCCGCATCATGCGCACCGCCGCGCGGATGGGCATCCGCACCGTGGCCGTCTATTCCGATGCCGACGAGCACGCCGCCCATGTGGCGCTGGCCGATCAGGCGGTGCGCCTCGGCCCGGCCCCGGCCGCGGAAAGCTATCTGCGGGCAGATGCCATCCTCGCCGCCGCCAAACAGACGGGTGCCGAGGCGATCCATCCCGGCTACGGCTTCCTCTCCGAGAATGCGGACTTCGCGGAGGCCTGCGCGGCGGCGGGCATCGTCTTTGTCGGCCCACCGGCCTCCGCCATCCGCGCCATGGGGCTCAAGGACCGCGCCAAGGAACTGATGCAGAAAGCCGGGGTCGCCGTCGTGCCCGGTTATCTGGGAGACAATCAGTCCACGGATCATCTTGCGAAGGAAGCGGGGAAGATCGGCTATCCCGTGCTGATCAAGGCGGTGGCGGGCGGCGGCGGCAAGGGCATGCGCCGCGTCGATGACGCGAAGGATTTCAAAGCCGCGCTCGAAGGCGCGCAGCGCGAGGCGCAATCGGCCTTCGGCGAGGCCCGCGTGCTGATCGAGAAATATGTCACCCGCCCGCGCCATGTCGAGGTGCAGGTCTTTGCCGACAGCCACGGCAATGCCGTGCATCTGTTCGAGCGCGATTGCTCGCTGCAGCGCCGCCACCAGAAGGTGATCGAGGAAGCGACGGCCCCCGGCATGCCGGAAAAGATGCGCGCGGCCATGGGCGAGGCGGCGGTGAAGGCGGCCAAGGCCGTCGGCTATACCGGCGCGGGCACCATCGAATTCATCGCCGATGCGTCGGACGGCCTGAAGCCCGACCGTTTCTGGTTCATGGAAATGAACACGCGCCTGCAGGTCGAGCATCCCGTCACCGAAGCGGTCGCCGGTATCGATCTGGTCGAATGGCAATTGCGTGTGGCGGCGGGCGAGAAATTGCCGAAGTCGCAAAAGGAATTGAAGCCGCACGGCCATGCCATGGAAGCGCGCCTCTATGCCGAAGACCCGGCCAGAGGATTCCTGCCCTCTATCGGCACGCTGGAGCGTTTGCACCTTCCCGAAGCCGTCGATGGAATCCGTATCGATTCCGGCGTGCGCGAAGGCGACGCGGTGACGCCCTATTACGATCCGATGATCGCCAAGGTGATCGCCTGGGCCGAAACCCGCGAGGCCGCCGCGGCGAAACTCGCGCAAGCCCTGCGCGACACGCAGATCGCGGGCGTGCGCACCAATGCGGCGTTTCTCATTCGCTGTTTGACGCATCCGGACTTCGTTGCCGGCGATGTCGATACCGGTTTCATCGAGCGCCATAAGGACGTGCTGCTGCCGCCGCCATCCACGCCCCGCGCCGAAACGCTGGCTGAAGCCGCCGCCTTCGTGATGCGCGAACGCGCCGAGACTCTCGGCAGCGACCCCTGGGATGCGCAGGATGGTTTCCGCCTCTCCGGCGATGCGCGCGAGGTGATCGAGTTTGTCGATGGCGAGGCGCGCCGGCCCGTGATCATCACCCATCGTCGCGGCGGCGGCGTCACCATGATGATCGATGGCAAGCCGGTCACGCCACATGGTCATGCGGCCGTCATGCGCATGGCGTCCGGTGAGATCGCGGTGATGGAGGCGGGCGAAACGCAGATGCTGTCGCTCTACGATCCCTTCGCCGCGGCCGAAGCGGCCGGAAGCGCGTCGGACCGCATCGCCGCGCCGATGCCCGGCAAGGTCATCCAGCTCCTCGTCAAATCCGGCGAGGCGGTCACGCGCGGCCAGCCGCTCGCGGTGCTCGAAGCCATGAAGATGGAGCACACACTCTCGGCGCCCGCCGATGCGGTGGTGGAGTGCGTCGAAGTCGCGGCCGGCGATCAGGTGGGCGAGGGCGCGGTGATCGTGCGCTTCGCGGAAGAGAAGACGGCCGCATGACCCTCAATCTCATCAAGCTCTGCGTCGGTGCCGAGTTCGATCGAGGATCTCGCCAACTGGCAGGCGAGGCGCCTCGCGCCGCTCAAGAAAAAGAACAAGCCGCTCGAACTGCAACACGTCACCCGCATGATGCCGAAACGCAAGGACGAGCTGCTCGATGGCGGCTCGCTCTATTGGGTCATCAAGGGTCAGATCGCGGTACGCCAAAAGCTGATCGATCTGCGGCCCGTCACGCGCGAGGGCGTGCCCCATTGCGCCATTGTCTATGAGCCGGAACTGGTGCCGCTGCTGCGCCGCGCCCATCGCCCGTTTCAGGGCTGGCGCTACCTGCAAGGGAAGGACGCGCCAGCGGATGCGCGCTCGGTCAAAGGCGCCAAGGGTCTGCCGGATGAGCTGAAGGCGGAACTGGCCGAGCTGGGGCTGCTTTAAACCGCCATATTGTCGATCAGCCGCGTCTTGCCGATCTTGGCGGCGGCGAGGATGCGTGCGGGTCGCGCGAGGTCTTCAATCGTCGCCAGCGTTTCCGCATCGCGCACGGCGACATAATCCACCGTGTCGAAACCGGCGGCCTTCAAGGCCGTCTCTGCGGTGACTTCCACCTCGCGAATAGCGTCGCCTTTCCTGAGCCGCGCAATGGCCGCCTTCAGCACCAGATTGAGCTGCCCGGCCACCTTGCGCTCCTCGGCATCGAGATAGGCATTGCGTGACGACATGGCGAGGCCATCGTCCTCGCGCAGGATCGGCCCGCCCGCGATCTCGATGGGCAGCCCAAGGTCCGCTGCCATGCGCCGGATCACCAGGAGCTGCTGGTAATCCTTCTCCCCGAACATGGCGATATCGGGCAGGGCCGCGATCAAAAGCTTCGCCACGATGATGGCCACCCCGCCGAAGAAGTGCGGCCTGAAGTCGCTCTCCAGCCCCAGCGCCGGCCCGTCCACATGCATGGCGGTGGCAAAACCCGGTGGATACATTTCGCCGCCACCCGGCGCGAAAATCAGGTCGGCTGCCCCGCTCTCGGCCAGTTTCTCCCGGTCGGTATCCAGCGTGCGCGGATAGGTGTCGAAATCTTCGTGCGGCGCGAACTGGGTCGGGTTTACGAAAATGCTGACAACGACCTTGTCCGCGCGCTTTGCTGTCGCGCGCACCAGCGAAAGATGCCCGTCGTGCAATGCGCCCATAGTCGGGACCAATCCAATGGAGGCGCCGCCCGCGCGCCATTGGGCCAGCTGCTCGCGCAGCGCAATGATGGTGTGGCAGGTCTGCGGTGTCGTCATAATGAGAAGATTAGCGGGCGCGCCGCTTCCGCGCTAGATTTCGCCCCACGATTTCAGGGATATACGCGCGCCTTTTCCAAAGAGCCCGTCATGACAGAGCCCAATCTCCGCCAGCAGCTCGCCGACGCCTATCTGGCCGACGAGAACCAGATCCTCGAAGGCCTGATCGAGAAGGCCCGGCTCAGCCCCGCCGAGAGTAAGGCGACCGAGAGCCTGGCCGCCGAACTCGTTGCCCGCATCCGCAATGCCCATGACGAGCGCAGCGGCCTCGATGCCTTCACCCAGGAATATGCGCTCTCCAGCGAAGAGGGCGTGGTGCTGATGTGCCTGGCCGAGGCGCTGCTGCGCGTGCCGGACGCAGCGACAGCCGACAAGCTGATCCGCGACAAGATCGGACCGGGCCATTGGGATCGCCATCTGGGCAAATCGCAATCGGTGTTCGTCAATGCGTCCACATGGGCCCTGATGCTGACGGGCCGCGTGATCTCGCTCGACGATGCGGCGAAATGGGATTTCGACGGCATCTGGCGCAAGCTTGTCACGCGCTCCGGCGAACCCGTCATCCGCCAGGCGGTCACCTATGCCATGCGCATCCTCGGCGGCCAGTTCGTGCTCGGCCGCACCATTGCCGAAGCGCTGAAGCGTGCGCGCCCGCAGATCGAAGCAGGCTATCGCTATTCCTTCGACATGCTGGGCGAGGCCGCTTACACCGAAAAGGATGCGGCGCGCTATTACGCCTCCTATCGGGGTGCGCTGTCGGTGCTGGCGAAGACATTTCCCGATCTCGAAAGCGAGGTGTTCGAGCGGCCCAGCATTTCGGTGAAACTGTCAGCCCTGCATCCGCGCTATGAATGGATCAAGCGCGAGCGCGTGATGAGCGAGCTCTTGCCCAAGCTGGTGGCGCTGGGTCTCGAAGCGCGCGAAGCCAATCTCGGTCTCACCATCGATGCCGAAGAGGCCGAACGCCTCGACCTCATGCTCGATGTGTTCGAGGCCATGGGTGAGAGCGATGCGCTGTCCGGCTGGGATGGATTGGGTCTCGCGATTCAGGCCTATTCGAAGCGCACCCTGCCGCTGATCGCCTGGCTGGGCGATCTGGCCCGCCGCCAGAATCGCCGCATCCCCGTGCGTCTTGTGAAGGGCGCCTATTGGGATACCGAGATCAAGCGCGGCCAGGAAATGGGCCTTACCGATTATCCCGTCTTCACGCGCAAATGCGGCACGGACACCTCCTATCTTGCCTGCGCGCGGGCATTGCTGGAATTGGGCGATGCCGTCTATCCGCAGTTTGCGACCCACAACGCGCATACATTGTCGGCCGTGCAGGTGATGGCGGACGGCCGGCGCGATTTCGAATATCAGCGCCTGCATGGCATGGGCGAGATGCTTTACGAGCTTTATCGCGAGGTGAAGCCGCCCCATCGCGTCGGCGCCGGCACGCGCATCTATGCGCCGGTCGGCACGCATGAGGATCTGCTCGCCTATCTCGTGCGCCGCCTGCTCGAAAACGGTGCCAACACGTCCTTTGTCAATCGCCTTGCCGATGAGAAATCGCCGATCGAATCCATCATCGCCGATCCCGTCGAGGAACTGCGCGCATCCATGCCGCTTCGCAATCCGAACATCGCCACGCCGGCCGGCATCCTGCCGGACCGCAAGAACTCCGAAGGCTTCTTCTGGTCCGATCCGCAAATCGCCGGGCCTGCGCTGAAGGCGATGGCAGAAAGCCTGAAAGCGCCACAGACTGCGGCGCCAATTGTCGGCGGTGTCGAGCGCAAGGGCGATGCCATGCCGCTGCACGATCCTTCGGATCGCCGCCGCGTGGTCGGCCATGTCGTAGAGGCCAAACCCGAAGACGCGCTGGATGCGCTCGGCCGCGCCCATGTCGCGCAGCATGATTGGGATGGCCTGGGGGGCGAGGCGCGCGCGCAAATCCTCGAACGCGCCGCCGATCTCTATGAGGCCAACCGCAATCATCTGATGGCGCTGGCCGTGCGCGAAGCCGGCAAGACCTTGCCGACGGCGCTGGGCGAAGTGCGCGAGGCGGTGGACTTCCTGCGCTATTATGCCGGTCAGGCGCGCAAGCTCTTCAATGGCGAAACCGCACTGCCGGGGCCGACCGGCGAAGACAATCTCTACACGCTGCATGGCCGCGGCGTCTTCGCCTGCATCTCCCCGTGGAATTTCCCGCTGGCGATCTTCACCGGGCAGGTGGCCGGCGCGCTTGCGGCCGGCAATTCCGTGCTCGCCAAGCCGGCCGAACAGACGCCGTTGATCGCGGCGGCCGGTGCGCGCCTGTTGCATCAGGCCGGCGTGCCGAGCGATGTGCTGCATCTCCTTCCGGGCGATGGACCGAAGCTGGGCAATCCCCTGTTCGCGGATGCGCGCCTTGCCGGTGTCGCCTTCACCGGTTCGACCGAAGCAGCCACGGCCATCAATCGCGCGCTGGCCGCCAAGCCCGGTCCCATCGCCACGCTCATCGCCGAAACGGGCGGCATGAATGCGATGATCGTGGATTCCACCGCCCTGCCCGAGCAGGTCACGCGTGATGTCATCGCCTCGGCCTTCGACAGCGCCGGCCAGCGTTGCTCGGCGCTGCGCGTTCTCTTCCTCCAGGAAGACGTCGCCGACAAGATGCTCGACCTGATCCTCGGCAATATGGATGAGATTCGGCTCGGCGATCCCATGCGTCTCGACACCGATATCGGTCCGGTGATCGACGAGGACGCACGCAAAATTCTGCAAACCCATGTGGATCGCATGACCCGCGAGGCCAAGCTGCTGCGCGCGCTGCCGCTCGGGCCCGACCATGCGCATGGCACCTTCTTCGCGCCGCATGCGTTCGAGATCGGTTCGATCTCGGCGCTTCAGCGCGAGGTGTTCGGCCCGGTTCTGCATGTGGTGCGGTATCAGGCGAGCAAGCTCGACAAGGTGTGCGAGGCCATCAATGCAACCGGCTACGGACTGACCCTTGGCATCCACAGCCGCATCGACCAGACAGCGAAATTCATTCGCAGTCGCGTCCACGCCGGCAATATGTATGTGAACCGCAACCAGATTGGTGCCGTTGTCGGCGTACAACCGTTCGGTGGCGAGGGCCTCTCCGGCACCGGTCCCAAAGCGGGTGGGCCGAATTACCTGCTTCGTTTTGCCCACGAACGCACCTATACGGTCAACACCACGGCCGCGGGCGGCAATGCCGCACTGCTGAGCGGCCTTTTGGACGACGGGATCTAGGCCGGGGCACACGCGGCCCGGACTTATCCCCGTTATCCGGCAGCGCCCGGCTTGTCCGGGCGATCCAATTTTGTAGGTTCAGTCATGTGCCCGGTTTCCGCGCGGCAGCGCGCGGAACGCTTGGGGGGTGATGGTGGGTGAGGGGCCGCATGAGCGCAGAACACGCGCACATTGTCGTATTCGGAAACGAGAAGGGCGGCTCGGGCAAGACCACGGCGGCGATGCATGTTGCCGTGGCGCTGGCGCGGCTGGGCAAGCGCGTCGCGCTGATCGATCTGGATGCACGGCAGAAGAGTTTGCTGCGCTATGCCGAGAACCGGCTCGAATGGTGCGGGCGCAACAGCGTCGACCTGCCGCAACTCGAAGGCTACAGCGTCACGCGCACATCCGGCGGTTCGCTCGATGCCGCCGCCGAAGCTGAAGCGGCCGAGTTCGAAACGATCCTGGAGGATGTCGTCCCGCGCAATGATTTCGTGCTGATCGACACGCCCGGTTCGGACACGCCGCTGTCGCGCCAGGCCCATGCCTATGCCGACACGCTGGTCACGCCGATGAATGACAGTTTCGTCGATTTCGATCTTCTCGCGCGCATCGATTCCAAGAATTTCAAGATCACCGGGCCGAGCCTCTATAGCGACTTCGTCTGGGACTGCCGCAAGAAGCGCCTGCTCGCGCGCCGCCCCGCGCTCGACTGGGTGGTGATGCGCAACCGCATCTCGGCGGCCGAAGCGCGCAACAAGCGCCGCCTCTCCAAGGCGCTGGATACCCTGTCCGAACGAATCGGCTTCCGCGTCGCGCCGGGTTTCGGCGACCGCGTCATCTTCCGCGAGCTGTTTCCGATGGGCCTGACCATGCTGGATCTGCCGCTGAAGGATATCGGGATCTCGCTCTCCATGTCCCACGTCGCCGCCCGTCAGGAGGTGCGCGAGCTGATTGTGACGCTCAATCTGCCGGGCGTGGGCACCGAAACCGGCATTCTGTAGCCGGCTCTTAAAGGCCTCTTAAGCCCGCCAGACGATAGACGCCGATTTGGACTTGGAAATGGGGGGCCGAACGCCAACATTAGGGGCGCGGGGAGGTGGGCCATGGCGGGAAGCAAATTACCGACGGAGCGCTCGTCGAGCGCAGAAATTGGGGCCTTTCTGGAGGCGGCGTCTCAGGTGCCGGCGCTCTCCCAGATCAAGGGCCGGCTGATCTTTGCCATCGACGCGACGATGAGCCGCCAGCCGAGCTGGGACCGCGCCACCGAAATCCAGTCCGACATGTTCGCGGTCGCCCAGTCCATCGGCGGGCTCGCTGTGCAGCTCGTCTATTTCCGCGGACACAGCGAATTTCAGGCCAGCGAATGGACGGTGACGCCGGCCGCGCTGGCCGCGCGCATGCGCGATGTGCGCTGCCGCAGCGGTATCACGCAATTGCGCCGCGTGCTCGATCATGCCGCAAACGAAGCGAAGCAGACCCGCGTCGGCGCGCTCGTTTATGTCGGCGACAGTTTCGAGGAGCATGGCGGTGCCGTGGCGAAATCGGCGGCGGCGCTCGCGCTCATGGGCGTACCGGCCTTCATGTTCCATGAGGGCGACGATCCCACCGCCGCCAATATGTTCAAGGAGGTCGCGCGCCTGACCAAGGGCGTCTATGCGCGCTTCGATGCGGGGGCAGCGAAGCAGTTGCGCGATCTGTTGATGGCTGCGGCGGTTTACGCCGCAGGCGGCGAGGTGGCCTTGCGCGATTATGGCGACAAGGTCGGCGGCGATGTGTTGCGCCTCGCGCGCCACATGCGGGGGACATAATGCCGGAAGTAATTCTCGGCGTCCTGGTGCTGATCGGGCTGCTGTTTCTTGGTCAGATGTTTGCGGGTGCCAATCCGAAATCGCTCGCCAAGGGCCTGCGCACGACCGGCGCGATCGTCATGGGGCTCGGGGCGCTGGCGCTGCTGACGGTCGATCGGGTCGGCGTTGCCACGCTCCTCGGCAGCATGGCCTGGGGGCTTTATACGGGCGGCCATATCTGGCCCGGCGGCTGGCCCCATTTCGGCCGGAGCCGCAGCGGTGGTGCAACGGCTGGCGGAACGGGCGGCGCCAAGCCGGGCGCGGGCCGGACCACTTCCGTGCGCACGGCCTGGCTGGAACTCGAACTCGATCACGAGACGGGCGCCATGCGCGGCACCGTGCTTCAAGGCCGCTACAAGGATCGCGCGCTTGAGCGCATGTCCGAAGGCGCGCTACGGACCTTCTACGGCGAGGCTGCGCCCGGCGATGCCGAAACCGCACGCCTGCTCGAAACCTATCTCGACCGCCGCTTCGGTCCCGGTTGGCGCGGAACGGGGCAGGGCGCGCGGCAGGAGCGGGCGCAACGCGGCAATCATGGCAGCAGCGGCAACAGCAGCGGCCGCTCGCGGGCACGGCCCGATGGCGGAATGTCGCGCGACGAGGCCTATGCCGTCTTGGGGCTTCAGCCCGGCGCTGCCCGGGATGACATCCGCGCGGCCCATCGCAAGCTGATGATGCAGAACCATCCCGACCGTGGCGGCTCGGATTATCTCGCCGCCAAGATCAATGAAGCCAAGGATGTGTTGCTGGCGTAATTGCGCCTACCGCGTCGTCGTGGCCGCGAAGCAGGTCTGGCCGCGTTCGGTCAGGCGTTCGCACACCTGACGGGCCTCGCGCTCGACGAAGGGACCGAAGCGGGCGCGATAGAGCTTGTGCCCGTCCACGCTCTGGAACGGCGCGACGATGCGCTCGGCCTGTCCCAGTATATCCATCGACTTCTCGGCATAAGCGGCAAGCTGAGCCCGCGCCACCTTGCGATCGGCATAGGCGCCGATCTGGATGGTCCAGTCCGTCATGCCCAGCGCCTGCACGGGCGCCGGCGTGCCGCTGCCCCGCAGAGCTGTGCTGCGTGCGGTGGGCAGCGGGATGGTTACCGGTTGGTAGGATGCCAGCGTCAAACGGGGGCGCGGCGTCGGTGCGATCAGGCCGGCAATGGCATCGTCGCCGGTGGAAATGTCGGCTGGATCGGCGCGCGTCTCGGCCACATCCTCGTCGTTCGGATCTATGGCATCGGCCGGGCGCAGATCCGGCGTGAGCGAGGCCATCGCCACGCTACGAGCTTTCGGCTTGGGCACCAGCGCAGCGCCGATATCGAAACCGGCGATGACGGTTTGCGGCGCACGGCCGGCGGCAATGGCCTGCCAGGGCACTTCGTTGCTGGCGACGAGCGTGGGTTGCGCGTCGATGCGGGCATAGGTCTGGTTGAGCAGACGGATCATCTCTTCGTCGCGCATATGCGCGGTGCGCCCGCCCATCACGATGCCGATGACATGATGGTTGTTGCGCACGACGCTCGACACGAGATTGAAGCCGGACATCACCGTGTAGCCGGTCTTCATGCCCTCTGCGCCCTTGTAGTGGCCGATCAGATTGTCATGCGTGTCCCAGGTGTGGTCCTTCCAGGTGAAGCTGGCGGTCGCGAAGTAGTGATAATATTGCGGAAAATCGTAAGCGATGTGCCGCGCCAGGATGCCCAGATCGTCCGCCGTCGTGATCTGCTGGCGGTTGGGCAGGCCCGAGGCGTTGACGTAATGGGTGTGGCGCATGCCCAGTTTGCGGGCTTCCGCTGTCATCAATTCCGCGAAATGCTTTTCGCTGCCGCCCAGTTTCTCGGCGACCACAACGGCCACGTCATTGGCCGAGCGCACGACAATCGCCTTGATGGCCTGCTGGACCGTGATCGTGTCGACACCGGGCATGAGATAGAGCTTCACGGGCGACTGTCTGGCGGCATGGGCCGACACCGGCATCGGCGTTTGCAGTGTCACCTTGCCCTGTTTCAGTGCGTCGAAGAGCAGGTACAGCGTCATGAGCTTGGTGAGCGAAGCCGGATAGCGGCGCAGATCGGCGTTGCGCGCATAGAGCACCTTGCCCGTCTCGCCATCCAGCATCAGGGCAGCGTCCTTGTTGGGATAGGTCAGGCTGACGTGGCGGTAATGATGGCGTGCTTGCGCGGCCTGCGGAGCGAGGGCCAGAATCAGGCCAATCGCTGCCGGGAGCAGGACCGAGAAATTCTTCTTCGCAATCGCGCCGAGAAAGGCGCGCCGCCACAAAAACATACTCGACCTCTACCGATGGCAACTGCCCGAAGCCCGTCACAATGAGACCAAAATACGGCAACATTCGCAAGGGGACGGTAAAAAAAAACCTTAAAATACGGGTGTTTACCTAGTGGTAAGATTTGGGGCGGAATTGCGGCCGGGTTCCGCCAGCCATCTGCTCCGTCCGGCACGGGCCATTAATTGTGCAGTGCAATGTAAAATGCTTGACTTTGGAAAGGGTGCAGTGCATATATCTCATGTTGCACTGCAGCAGGCCGGACGCATTCATTTCCCCGTCCGGACGTTGGCCGGAGTGAGCAGTGCGCCAGGATACCGAAGCGCAACCGCAAAAGGATCGATGGACATGGCGACGACGACCAAGGCGAAGGCCACTACCAAGCTGGGCGGCCCGGAAGCCGTCGAAGCGGCGATGAAGACCGGTACCGAAGCCCTGAAAACCGGTTTCGAAAAGGCTGCCAAGGGCTACGACCAGCTCTTCAGCTACGGCAAGGACACCATGGAGGCCTATCTCAAGTCCGCCAATGTCGCGGGCAAGGGTGCGGAGACCCTCCACAACGAAATTTACAGCTTTTCCAAGCAGGCGATCGAGGACCAGATGGCGCAAGCCAAGGCGCTGATGGCGTCCAAGTCGGTCCACGAAGCGTTCGAAATGCAATCCGATTTCGCCAAATCGGCTTTCGACGCCTATGTCGGCCAGATGACGAAGCTGGGCGAGATCTTCGCCTCCACCAGCAAAGAGGCGATCGAGCCGCTTCAGGGCCGCGTTCAGGCCTGGGTGGAAGTGGTCCAGAGCGCCAAGGCGGCCTGAATCGGCGGCGGAACTCCGCTCCTCTGGAATTCTCAATGCCCCCGCGAAGGGCTCGGGTGATTTCGGTCATCCGGGCCTTTCTGCTTTGTGGCCGTGGGGCGGTCCGGCAGGGTTGTCCGTCCCCCCCCGCGCCCAATCCGCACGCTCACATTGCGTTGTTGCCTTTTCCTCCCCCCTTTCCGCTAATCTGGAAAGGAGCGAAGATTTGCGCCAAGCGTGGCGCGGCGTGAAAGTGCCGAGCGGTAATGACGGATAAGAAACACGACAAGGGCAGCACGGATGACGGCGAGGGCGATTCCGGCACCGGCATCGTCACCAAGACGCGGCCCAAGACCAAGAAGCCCAGCCTGTACAAGGTGCTGCTTCTGAACGACGATTACACGCCGATGGAATTCGTCGTGCTGATTCTGGAGCGCTTCTTCAACAAGACGCGCGACGAGGCGGTCGAGGTTATGCTGCATGTCCACCGCCACGGTGTGGGTATATGCGGCGTCTTTACCTATGAGGTGGCGGAGACAAAAGTGGCGCAGGTCATTGAATTCGCCCGCCGGCATCAACATCCTCTACAATGCACCATGGAGAAGGAGTAGGCCCCGTGCCCTCATTGTCTCGCAGCCTGGAACAAGCGTTACACCGCGCCATCAAGCTCGCGAGCGACCGGCATCACGAATATGCGACGCTGGAGCATCTGCTGCTGTCGCTTATGGACGATCCCGATGCCGCGCAGGTGATGAAAGCCTGCAATGTCAATTCGGAGGCGCTGCGTCTTGCGCTGCAGCACCATGTCGATGAGGAACTCCTGACCCTGGTGATCGAGGATGGCGAGGACGCCAAGCCGACCACCGCTTTCCAGCGCGTGATCCAGCGTGCCGTTCTCCATGTGCAGAATTCCGGCCGCGACGAGGTGACGGGCGCCAACGTTCTCGTCGCCCTGTTCTCCGAACGCGAAAGCCACGCCGTCTATTTCCTGCAGGAGCAGAATATGACGCGGCTGGATGCGGTCTCCTATATCAGCCACGGCATCGCCAAGCGTCCCGGCATGACGCAGCAGAAATCCGTGCGCGGCTCCGAAGAGGAAGAAGAGGCCGCCAAGGAGGTCAAGCAGGGCACCGAAGCGCTGGAAGCCTATTGCGTCAACCTCAACGACAAGGCGCGCTCCGGCCGCATCGATCCGCTGATCGGCCGCGATGCGGAAGTCGAGCGCACGATCCAGATCCTGTGCCGCCGCTCCAAGAACAATCCGCTCTTCGTCGGCGATCCCGGCGTCGGCAAGACGGCGATTGCCGAAGGTCTTGCCCGCAAGATCGTCAATGGCGAAGTGCCGGAGGTGCTGAAAGAGTCCACGATCTATGCGCTCGACATGGGCGCGCTGATCGCCGGCACGCGCTATCGCGGCGATTTCGAAGAGCGTCTGAAATCGGTGGTCAAGGAACTCGAAGCCATCGACGGCGCGGTGCTGTTCATCGACGAGATTCACACCGTGATCGGCGCCGGTGCCACAAGCGGCGGCGCGATGGATGCCTCGAACCTGTTGAAGCCGGCATTGCAGGCCGGTTCGCTGCGCTGCATGGGCTCGACCACCTACAAGGAATACCGGCAATATTTCGAGAAGGATCGCGCGCTCGTCCGCCGCTTCCAGAAGATCGATGTCGCCGAGCCGACGATCCCCGACACGATCAAGATCCTCAAAGGCCTTAAGCCTTACTTCGAAGACTATCACAAGATCCGCTACACCAATGACGCCATCAAGACGGCGGTGGAGCTGGCGGCGAAATACATCAATGACCGCAAGCTGCCGGACAAGGCCATCGACGTCATCGACGAAGTCGGCGCCGCGCAGATGCTGTTGCCCGAATCCCGGCGCCGCAAAACCATCGGCGTGAAAGAGGTCGAGGATGTCGTCGCCAAGATCGCGCGCATCCCCCCCAAATCCGTATCGAAGTCCGACACCGAACTGCTGCGCAATATCGAGGCCGATCTCAGCCGCGTGGTCTATGGCCAGGACGAGGCGATCCATCAGTTGTCGTCTGCGATCAAGCTGGCGCGTGCCGGTCTGCGTCAGGCGGAAAAGCCCATCGGCTCCTATCTCTTCTCCGGCCCCACCGGCGTCGGCAAGACCGAAGTGGCCAAGCAGCTTGCCTCCATCATGGGCGTCGAACTCCTGCGCTTCGATATGAGCGAATATATGGAGCGCCACACGGTCAGCCGCCTGATCGGCGCGCCGCCGGGCTATGTCGGTTTCGATCAGGGCGGCTTGCTCACCGATGGCGTCGATCAGCATCCGCATTGCGTGCTGCTGCTCGACGAAATCGAAAAGGCGCATGGCGACCTCTTCAACATCCTTCTGCAGGTGATGGATCACGGCAAGCTGACGGATCACAACGGCAAGAAGATCGACTTCCGCAATGTCATTCTGATCATGACGACCAATGCCGGCGCCTCCGACGCGGCAAAGGATGCTATTGGCTTCGGCCGCGGCAAGCGTCAGGGCGAGGACGAGGAAGCGATCAAGAAGCTGTTCACGCCGGAATTCCGCAACCGTCTGGATGCGACGATTTCGTTCGCGCCGCTCAGCCGCGGCACCATCGATCGCGTGGTCGAGAAATTCGTGCTCGAACTCGAAGCCCAGCTCACCGACCGCGACGTCACCTTCGAGCTCACGCCCGAAGCCACGCGCTGGCTGGGCGAGAAGGGCTATGACGACGCCTTCGGCGCCCGTCCGCTCGCCCGCGTGATCCAGGACAACATCAAGAAGCCGCTGGCCGACGAGATCCTGTTCGGCAAGCTCAAATCCGGCGGCACGGTGCGCGTGCTTCTGGATCGCGACGCCGACAAGCTCGCCTTCGAGTTCGTGACCAACGCGGACGCGAAGCCCCGCAAACCCGGCGCACCCAAACAACTCCCCCCGCCCAAGGCAGAGGAGAATGTTTAGCGCTTTCCACCCTCCCCTTGAGGGCGGGTGAGTTGACCGAACACGCCGCCGCCATCGCCGCCGCGCAGAAAGTCCTCGACGACTTCATGGCCGCGTTCAATGCGCGCGACATCGAGGCGTGGAACAGGACGTTCAATTTCCCCTCGGTCCGTCTCGCCTCCAACACGCTGACCGTCATCGACGCCGATTTTCACAAACCGGAGATGCTCACCCGCGGCGCGCTGTCGGAGTGGGATCATTCGGCCTGGGAGCGACGCGCGGTCATCCATGCCGGGCCGGACAAGGTCCATATCGACACCCGCTTCACCCGCTACCGCAAGGACGGCAGCGTCATCGGCGGTTTCGATTCGATCTATGTGGTCACCTGCGAAAACGGCCACTGGGGCGTCAAATGCCGCTCCAGCTACGCGCCGTAGGCCTCACCGCCGCGCCATCGCGTCCGCGATCATGCGCGCCCGGCGGTCCTCATGGGCGCTGTGGATGGCAAGGGCCGCATGGAGGAAGGCCACGGCCCACAGGAACAGCCCCAGCGCATGCAGGATGATCGTCACCCAGGCGACGATGCTGAGGATGTAGAGGATCAGGTTGAACAGGGCCTGGAAGGGCTTGCCGCTGAACAGCAGCGCCAGCGGCGAACAGAAAATCGCAAGCAGATACATCATTCCGGCCCCCAGCAGCCTGTCATTTCAACATCTTAAATGGGGTGGGGCCGCCCCGGTGCAAGTCGGGCGAAAAAAATTTCGCGCACCCCCTTGAAGCGTCACGCTGCAAACACCATCTGTCATAAATTCACGAAATTGCGACCGGCCGGCGGCGATCCTAGATCGGCGCCCCGTAATGCTGCACTTGCGGGAAAGGATCATAGAAATGATGCAGTGCCGCCTTCCATTCCTGATAACGCTCGGAGCCACGGAACCCCTGTTCATGCGCCTCGACGCTGTCCCACCACACCAGAAGCAGGTAACGCCCCGGCGTCTCGACGCAGCGGCGTAGCTCCATCTTCCGGAACCCGTCCGTCGATTCGATCAACGGGCGAACTGCGCCCATCGCGCTCTCGAAAGAATTTTCCTCGCCCGCCCGCACAGTCAGCACGGCATGTTCGAGGATTCCGTCTTCGGATGTCACGGCACCGCCCGCCCTATGGCAGCACAGGCTTGAACTTGTAGCCGTCGCCCGCCTTCTCGATTTGCCCGACGCCGGGGAACGGGAAATGCGGCGCGAACATGAACGCGTGGCTGGCGGCAAGCGCGGCAAGCTCCCGCTCACGCGTCTTGATGCCTTCGGCCTTGTCCGAATCGAAGGCAATCGTCCAACCCGGCTTTGCCAGGGAAACAATCGAGCTGTGAACGACGTCGCCGATATCGGTCAGCGTTTTTCCCTGCGAGGAGATCTCATAGCCGGTGTGGCCCGGCGTGTGCCCATAAAGTGCGATCGTGGTGACACCAGGTATCACCTCGCCGCCAGGCTCGAACGGACGGACCTGCTTGGCGACGGCAGAGGTAACCACGGCCGCACGCTTCGTTGCTTGCATGAAGGCCCATTCCTTGGCGGACATGTGGATGATCGCCTTGGGAAACACGGTCTTGCCCTTGGCATCGATCAGGCCGCCGATGTGGTCCATATGGGAATGGGTGATGAAGATGTCGGTGATCTGATCCGGCGCCACGCCGGCCAGCTTGAGGCTATCGAGCATCGCGCCATGGCGCGCCGGGCCATTTCCCGTGTCGAACAACACGAGATGACCCGGCATTCGCACCAAAAGCGCATCGACATCGAGATGGATGACGTCGGTCGGCGCGCCCGCGGCGGCCAGCACTTTCGCCACCGCAGCCGGGCTCGCATTGAGGCCGAAGACCTTGCCGTTATTGGGCATGGCCCCGGCGGCGTCATGCAGCACCGTGACCGTATCGGCGCCAAGGGTGAAGCTCTTGATTTCGGGTTTGGGCCCGGCAATGGCCGCTTGCGCGCCAAGCGCGAGGACCAGCGCGGCGGCACTCAGCGTCAGCCGACAGGAATGGCGCGCGTCGATACGCATGGGTTGAGGCATGGCTCGTGATCTCCTTTGGGCGTGCAGCGGCGATTAGAGCGCTGCGCGGATCTTGGCGGCGATGGGTTCCAGCGTGGCCGGATCCACCATCTGGCGGGCATGCAGCTTCATGTCGATGCCGGCATGGCGCGGCAGGATATGGAAATGCACATGGTCCACGCTCTGTCCCGCGGCCGCGCCGTTGAGCTGCATCAGCATGATGCCCGGTGGCGACAGGGCTTTCTTCACGGCCAGGGCAATACGCTGGGTCGCCAGGATCAGCGCACTGGCGCCGTTCGGAGAAAGGTCCAGCATGTCGACGGCCGGCTCGCGCGGAATCACCAGCGTATGGCCTTCGACCTGAGGCATGACATCCATGAAGGAGAGCACGGCATCGTCCTCATAAACCTTCACGCTCGGAATCTCGCCGCGCAGGATCTTAGCGAAGATATTGTTGGGATCGTAAGCCATGGCGTGCTTTTCCTATTCCGTCATCGCCCGGCGAAGTCCGGGCGATCCAATTTCCTGGATGTCGAACGTTCAAATGGATCACCCGGACAAGCCGGGTGATGACGAAGGAGGGTAGTGGACCGCGATCGTTCCGTCATCACCCCTTCTTGAACGGCCCGTGCTCGCTCAGCACCTCGATATGCTCGGCCACGGCCTCGCGCTCGCGAATCAGGAAATTGCCGACGGCTTCCCGCAACCCCGGATGGGCGATGTAATGGGCACTATAGGTCGGCACCGGCATGTATCCGCGCAAGAGTTTATGCTCGCCCTGTGCCCCGGCCTCCACCTTGTCGAGACCGCGGGCGATGGCGAAATCGATGGCCTGATAATAGCAGGTCTCGAAATGCAGGAAGGGCACATATTCGCTGCAGCCCCAATTGCGCCCATAAAGCACGCCTTCGCCGAACAGATTGAGCGCGCCCGCAATCGGCCGGCCGTCGCGCCTGGCGAAGATCAGCAGGATCTGGTCGGCCATGCTCGCGCCGATGCGGCTGAAGAATTCGCGGGTCAGATAGGGCCGGCCCCATTTGCGGCTGCCCGTGTCCATATAGAAGGCAAAGAAATGGTCCCAGGCATCTTCGGTCAGGTCGCTGCCGGTGAGCCAGTCGAACTCGATGCCTTCTTCGCGCACCCGCGCGCGCTCTTTCCGCAAATTCTTGCGCTTGGAGGAGGAGAGTTCGCCGAGAAACTCGTCGAAGCTGGCATAGCCATTGTTGAGCCAATGGAACTGCTGATCGTTGCGCTGCAGGAAGCCGAGCGTGCCCGCCACGCGCCATTCCTGCTCGGTCATGAAGGTGACATGCAGCGAGGAGGCATCAAGCTCTCCCACCGCGGCAGCCCCCGCCGCCAGCAGCGCGTTGGTCGTTTCCTCCTGCGGCGCGTCCTTGGCGATCAGCAGCCGGCGGCCCGTCACCGGCGTGAACGGCACTGCGGCCTGGAGCTTGGGATAATAGTCGCCGCCCGCGCGCTCGAAGGCATCGGCCCAGCCCCAGTCGAACACATATTCGCCCTGGCTGTGATTCTTGAGATAAAGCGGCAGGATGCCATCGATCCGGCCATCCCGTTCGATGACGAGATGCACCGGCTGCCAGCCCGTGCGCGGGGAGGCGCAGCCGGTTTCCTCGAGCGCGGCGAAGAATTCGTGCCGTGTGAAGGGATGCGGATCGGGGCGGCCGTCCGGATTGGCGCAGGCGTTCCACGCCGCGGCGCCGATTTCGGTGGCAGTTCCCGCGACCCGTGCAATGATCCCGTTATCGCTCACGCCAGCTCGAACACCGCCTCCACTTCGACCGCCACATTGCGGGGCAGGGAGCCGGCGCCGACGGCCGCGCGCGCATGCCGTCCGGCATCGCCGAAAACCTCCAGCATCAGGTCGGAGGCGCCATTGGCCACTTCCGGCTGCTGCGCGAAGCCCGGCACCGCGTTCACGAACACGCCCAGCTTGACGCAGCGCTTCACGCTATCGAGGTCGCCCCGGCATGCGCCTTTCAATTGCGCCAGAAGGTTGATTGCGCACAATTTTGCGGCAGCCTGACCGTCTTCCAGCGAAAGGTCCTTGCCGATGGTCCCGACATATTTCAGCCCGCCCTCGGCCAATGTCACTTGCCCGGAGATGAACACGAGATTGCCGCTGACGACATAGGGTACATAAGAGGCGACGGGCGCTGGCGGCTCTGGCAGGGTGATGCCAAGCTCTTTCAGGCGGGCGTCGATAATTCCGGTCATGGGAGTCTCCTTGGGTCCGGCCCCGAACCTAGTCCGGGCGGGCCGCTGAATTGAGGGTGAAAGAGGGGGCTCCCTTGTCGCGCGTCAAGCCGCTATAGAGGGACCATGACGAAACGGCTCGACGCGGATGATCCCTGTCCCGCACGCGACGGCTATAGGATGCCTGCGGAGTGGGCGCTGCATGCGCGCACATGGATGTGCTGGCCATGCCGCCCCGAAGCGTGGGGCGGGCCCGATGGTGTGCTGCGCGCCAAGCAGGCCTATGGCCGCATCGCGCGCGCCATCTCCACCTTCGAGCCGGTGATCATGGCGGTGGGGCCTCACGATGTCGCCGAAGCCAAGCTCGCCTGCGCCGGCAAGACGGAACTGTTCGAGGCCTCGCTCGACGATTCCTGGGCGCGCGATATCGGCCCCACCTTCCTCGTCGGTCCGGGCGGCGCGGTGGCCGGCGTACAATGGCAGTTCAACGCCTGGGGCAACAAATATTCTTCGTATACGGACGATGCCGCCTTTGCCAGCCGCGTCATGTCCTGGGCCCATGTGCCCATCTATCGCGCGCCGCTGGTGTGCGAGGGCGGGGCCATTCATGTCGATGGCGAAGGCACGCTGATCACGACCGAGCAGGCGCTGCTCAATCCCAACCGCAATCCCAGCTTCACCCGCCAGCAGGTGGAGGAGCGGCTGGCCCTGTTCACCGGCGCGCGCAAGATCATCTGGCTCGGCGAGGGCTTCTCGGATGAGGAGACCGATGGTCATATCGACAACATCGCCTGCTTCGCCGCGCCGGGCCGCGTCATTGTCGGCGTGCCGGCGGCAAAATCGCATCCCGATTACGAACCGGTGATGGAAGCGATCCACCGCCTCGAGGAGGCGCGCGACGCCGAAGGGCGCCGTTTCGAGATCGTCGAGATCGTCCAGCCCGAAAAGCTGCGGCTCGATTGGCGCGGCCGGCCGCTGCAATCGAGCTATGTCAATTTCTATCTGCCCAATGGCGGGGTGGTGATGCCCTCCTTCGACGATCCCAGGGACGATGCCGCCCGCGCGGTGATCGCCGATTGTTTCCCGGGCCGCGACATTCTTCAGGTCGATGCGCTCGACATCGTTGAAGGTGGCGGCGGCATCCATTGCATCACCCAGCAGGAGCCGGAAGGCCGATGAGATCCGTCACCTTCGCGGCCACGCAGTTTTCTTGTTCCTGGGACCGCGCCGCCAATATCGCCAAGGCGAAGGAGATGGTGCGCGCCGCCGCCGGGCAGGGCGCGAATGTCATCCTGCTGCAGGAATTGTTCGAGACACCCTATTTCTGTCAGGACCAGTTGCCCGAACATTTTGCGCTGGCCCAGCCCTTCGAAGGCAACACGCTGATCGCGCAAATGGCCGAACTCGCGAAGGAGCTGGGCGTCGTTCTGCCCGTCAGCTTCTTCGAGCGCGCGGGCAAGGCCTATTTCAATTCGCTGGCTATGGTCGATGCCGACGGCACAGTGATGGGCCTCTACCGCAAATCCCACATCCCCGACGGTCCCGGCTATCAGGAAAAATATTACTTCACCCCCGGCGATACCGGCTTCAAGGTCTGGAACACGCGCTTCGGCGTGCTCGGCGCGGGTATCTGCTGGGACCAGTGGTTTCCCGAATGTGCGCGCGCGATGGCGCTGATGGGCGCGGAAGCCTTGCTCTATCCCACGGCCATCGGCACCGAGCCTCCACCGGCCCCGCCGGTCGATAGCCGCGATCACTGGCGCCGCGCCATGCAGGGCCACGCCGCTGCGAATTACATTCCGCTGGTCGCCTCCAACCGCATCGGCGTCGAAAAGGGGAAGGTTGGCGAGATGACCTTCTACGGCTCCTCCTTCATCGCCGGGCCCACCGGCGAACTCGCGGGGGAATGCGGGCGCGGCGCGGAAGGTCTCGTCACCGCCAGCTTTGATCTAGATGCCATTGCCGCGGCGCGGGCCTCCTGGGGCCTGTTCCGCGACCGGCGGCCGGAGCTTTACGGCGCGCTGCGCGGCCATGACGGGCGCTCTGTATGAGCCAAGCCCTGCGCGCAGGGATGGCCGCCGCGCTCGGCCTGTCGCTGATCGCGGCCGCGCCGATCCATCTGCAATCCAACCGGGCAACCTACAAGGTCTCGCTCGCGGGCGCGCTTCCGGGCGGTGTCGTCGCCGTGCAGGGGCGCATCGTGATCGAGTTCCGCACCACTTGCACCGGCTATGCGACGACCCAGCGCTTTATCTCCGACATGACGGACGCGCAGGATTCCACGTCACGCTCCGATTTCGTCATTGAGGCCTGGGAGAGCCGCACCGGCCGTTCCATGCGCTTCGACATTGCCAATATGGTCGATGGCACGATGGCCGAGCAGTACAAGGGCCGCGTCACACGCGATGCGGATGGGGCGGGCAGCGTCAGCCTCACCGTGCCGAAAGATAGCGACTTCGAATTGCCGCGCGGCACGCTGTTTCCGAGCATGCAGACCATCGGCGTGCTCGAAGCGGCGGAGCAGGGCGAGCACAGTTTCAACCGCACCGTCTTTCAGGGTGGCGGCGCCGACGATCTCTATTATTCGACATCGACCATCGGTGCGGAGGTTCCCAAGGCGGATACGGCACGGGATGCCGAACGCTTCGGCGGAATGCTCAACGGCGTTCGCGCATGGCCGGTGCTGATGAGCTATTACACCCCCGATGCGCGCGGCGAGTCGCCCCAATATGAAATCGCCACGCGCCTCTATGCCAATGGCGTCATCGGCTCGATGGACATGATCTATCCCCGCTTCACGCTCAGGGCCGAGCTGCAGAAGGTCGAAAAGCTATCCGCGCCGACGTGTTGAGTCCGGCCGCTCCGGCTTCAATCCGCGTCCCTTGCCCAGCGCGTCGCGGCCGAATTTCGCGCGCAGCTTGTCCATGGCGCGTTCGGCGGCGGCGCGCTTGCCCGACCCGTCATCGACCAGATCGGGAATGTCGCAATCGGCGGCCGGCACCAGATTGGAAATACCGACGCCCAGAAGCCGGAATGCCGTGCCGTCCGCCTCGCGCTGCAGGGCCTCGCGGGCGATGCGGAAGATGCGGTCGGCGAGCTGCGTCGGCAAATCCAGTGAGACGCTGCGTGTGCGGGTTTTGAAATTGGCGGTCTTCAGTTTCAGCGTCACCGTGCGCCCGCCGATCTCGGAAGCCTTGGCCCGGGCCGAGACACGCTCGGCCTGATCCCACAGAACGTGTTCCAGCGTCTCGAAATCGAATATGTCGCTTTCGAAGGTGGTCTCGCCGGAAATGCTTTTCATCTCCGCATCGGGATCGACGGCGCGCGTGTCGTCGGCATGGGCCATGCGGTGCAGCCACAGCCCGGTATTGCCGTAGCGTTTGGCCAGCCAGGAAAGTTCGCTGTCCTGGATCTGCGAAATCTTGGTGAAGCCGTCCTTGGCCAGCTTTGCCGCCGTCGCGGACCCCACACCGCGGATGAAGCCGATCGGCTTGTCGCGCAGGAAGCTTTTGGCCTCGGCCTTGCCGATCACGGCGAAGCCGCGCGGCTTGTCGAGGTCGGAGGCGAGCTTGGCCAGGAACTTGTTGTAGCTGAGCCCAACCGAAGCGCTGATCCCCACCTCGTTCTGAATACGCGTCACAAGCTTCGCCATGGTCTTGGCCGGCGTCAGCCCGTGTAGCCGTTCGGTGCCGGTGAGATCGAGATAGGCTTCGTCCAGCGACAGCGGCTCGACCAGCGGGGTCAGGTCGCGCATCGCCGCGCGCACCAGCTTTGCGGCCTCGGCATATTTCGCCATTTGCGGGCGGATCACGACTGCGTTGGGGCACAGCTTGAGCGCTTGAAACATGGGCATGGCCGAGCGAACGCCATTGATGCGCGCGATATAGCAGCAGGTGGACACCACACCGCGCTTGCCGCCGCCGATGATCACCGGCTTGTCGATCAGGCCGGGATTGTCGCGCTTCTCCACCGCTGCATAGAAGGCGTCGCAATCGAGATGGGCGATGGAAAGATCGTGCAATTCGTCATGCGCGACGATGCGCCGGCTGCCGCAGGCGGGGCAGCGCCCCGTTCCCGGTTTCACATCGGCCAGACAGTCGCGGCAGAAGGCGCTCATCGGCTGATCTTACTTCGGAAGCCCCGGTTCGGTCCCGCTCTTCGGCCACAGCCAGGCCGCGCCGCGCACGCCACTGGAATCGCCGTGCGTGTGCTGCACGATGTTGATCGGCCCTTCCGGCGTAAAGGCGTATGCGGCCACGCGCGCCGGCAGGTCGCGATAAAGCTGGCGGATGTTCGAAACTCCGCCCCCCAGCACGATCACATCGGGATCGAGCACATTGACGATACCGGCCAGCGCCCGCGCCAGCCGGTCCATGTAAAGATCGAGGGCGGCCTCGGCCGGGCTGTCGCCGGCGCCCGCGGCAGCGGCGATTTCGGTGGGTGACCAGTTCCGCGCCGATAGGCTGTTGAATTGCCGCGTCAGGGCCGGCCCGCTGCACCAGGCTTCGATGCAGCCCAGCTTGCCGCAAAAGCATTTGGGGCCCGGCATCTCCTCCGGCGCCGGCGCGGGCAGGGGATTGTGACCCCATTCGCCGGCGATGCCGTGCGCCCCGGCCAGGATATGACCGTTCACGACCACGCCGCCGCCGACGCCGGTGCCGATGATCACACCGAACACCACATTGTGCCCGTGCGCCGTCCCATCCACCGCCTCGGAGAGGGCGAAGCAATTGGCGTCGTTGGCGATACGGACCGGCCGTTCCAGCGCCGCTTCCAGGTCCTTGTCCAGCGGCTTGCCGATCAGCCAGGTCGAGTTGGCATTTTTGACGAGCCCCGTCTGACGGCTGATCATGCCGGGGATGGCCACACCGACGCTGGCCTTGCGGCCCAGCATCGCCTCGACCATCCGCACGAGGTTCGCGATGGCGCCCACCGTGCCGCGATAATCGTCCCGGGGCGTGTCCACGCGCTCGCGCACAATGATCTCGCCGCTGTCGTCGAGCACCGCGATCTCGATCTTGGTTCCGCCGAGGTCGACGCCGATGCGCATGTCAGGCTCCCGCCTTCTGGAGTTGGATTCGGATAAACTCTCCCGCCGCGCGCCAGTCGTCGGCGCGGATGATCGGCATGTTCGGCCGGCGGCAGCAAGGGTTTCAACCGGTCATCGCCGATCAGGTGAATGCGCAGGACATCCGGATCGTGCGCAGCCGCCGAGGCGAGATGATGGGGAATGTCGTCGATGAAGAACACCGGCCGCCCGCTGCGTTTGGCCAGCGCCTGCACGGCCGGCCCCTTGGGCCCGGAATTGACCAGAAGCGGGAAATCGAAGCCCAGCCGTTCGAAGTTCCGAAGGCGCGCGGGCGCTTGTGCCGCCGTGACGTTGGACAGCACCACCACCTGCAGGCGTTTCTGGAGCCGGTGCAGGGTCTCGACCGCGTCTTCCACCGCCTCCAGCGAATCGAGATCGGCCCGGAATTCCTCGAGCAGGGCCGTGACCTCGATATCGATCAGGGCACTGTCGTCGTCCCGCCGCTTCACATTGCCATGCAACCGGTAGCTGGTGAGATCGAGGTAGAGGTCGCGGGCGTGCAGGAAGCGGTCCAGCCCCTCGGCGAAGCGCAGCAGCACCTCGTCGGCATCGACGATCAGGAGCGGCCGCTCGGGCGAGACCGGAACCGTCCGGGCCGAACTGTGGAACCCTGCACTCATGCCGCACCGGGCAGGGCGTGGCGCGCCCGATGCAAGGTTTCCGGGGTCAGCGCCTCGTCCTCGCAGAAGCCCGCGGCCAGGGCCTCGTCGCCCATCAGGAAGTCCATCACCGCTCCCAGGAATTCGGGTTCTCCAGCGCTTTCGCGCAGATTTAACGCGTCCGCGCCGGTCTCGGCCAGGAACCGGTCCCGGGCGCCGTCCGAATTGACCAGCCAGGCCAAGGCCTTGAGGGCCAGAATCTCGGCGGACGCCTGTGTCATGATCGGTCGCATCGTCAAGGGAGCGTTAATGGTTTCATAGACATACTGTTCAGCGTACCGGCATCGCCCCAGGGCGGATGCGCCTGCCTTCTGCAGGCTGTTGCCGGCATGCGGGGCAGTATTCGAGATTCGCGATTGGGCGCGTGTCGACCTTGGAGAGTCAAGTGATGGACGCTATGGCGAAAACCGTTCTGATCGTGGAGGACAATGAGCTCAACATGAAGCTCTTCCACGACCTTCTCGATGCGCATGGCTACAAAATCCTGCAGACCAAGGATGGCATGGAAGCCCTCGACATCGCGCGCGAGCATCATCCCGACCTGATCCTGATGGACATCCAGCTTCCGGAAGTCTCCGGGCTGGAGGTCACCAAATGGCTCAAGGAAGACGACACGCTGAAGGCCATTCCGGTCGTCGCGGTCACGGCCTTCGCGATGAAGGGCGATGAGGAAGTGATCCGTCAGGGCGGCTGCGAGGCCTATATCTCCAAGCCGATTTCCGTCACCAGCTTCCTCGATACTGTGCGCAAATTCATCGGGTGATCCCATGACCGCCCGCGTTCTGGTTGTTGACGACATCCTCTCGAATGTGAAGCTGCTGGAGGCCAAGCTTTCGGCGGAATATTTCGAGGTCGTCACGGCCTATAGCGGGCAGGAAGCACTCGACCGCATGGAGGAACACGAGCCGGACATCGTCCTGCTCGATGTCATGATGCCGGGCATGGACGGCTTCGAAGTCTGCCGCCGCATCAAGGCCAATCCGAAGTTCGCGCATGTTCCGGTGGTGATGGTCACGGCCCTCGACCAGCCGTCCGACCGCGTGGCCGGGCTCGATGCCGGCGCCGACGATTTTCTGACCAAGCCGGTGGGTGACGCCGCCCTGTTCGCGCGGGTGCGCAGCCTTGTGCGTCTCAAGCTGATGACGGACGAGCTTCGCATGCGCGAGGCCACAGGCCAGAACATGGGTCTGATCGATCCCACCGACAGCCTGACGCAGGCCGACATCCAGGGCCGCATCCTGATTATCGAGGACCGGCCCGAATCCGTGGCCTGGTTCGAAGCCGCGCTGACGCCGCACAACGAGCTTTCGTCTGTCGACGCCTTCGAGGAGGCCGTCGTGCGCGTGCGCGGCGGCGATTACGATCTCATCATCGTCAGCCTCGGCCTTCGCGGCTTCGACGGCTTGCGCCTGTGCTCGCAGCTTCGTTCGCTGCCGGAAGGGCGCAATGTCCCGATCCTTGTTCTCGTCAGCGATGGCGACAAGCGCAAGCTCGCCCAGGCGCTGGAAATGGGCGTCAACGATTACCTGACGCGTCCGGTGGACAAGAACGAACTTGTCGCCCGCGTGCGCACGCAGCTGCGCAAGAAGCGCTATGCCGACCGCCTGCGCCACAATGTGCAGCTCAGCCTGGAAATGGCGATCACCGATCAGCTCACCGGCCTGCACAATCGCCGCTATATGAGCCGCCATCTCGACACGCTCATCTCCAGCGCGCACAAATCCGGCAAGCCGGTCGCCTTCCTCATCATGGATATCGACTACTTCAAGTCGGTCAACGACACCTATGGCCATGACATCGGCGATGAGGTGCTGCGCGAATTCGCCAGCCGCATTTCCGCCAATGTGCGCGGCATCGATCTGGCCTGTCGTTACGGCGGCGAGGAATTCGTGGTGGTGATGCCCGACACCGATGTGGCCTTTGCCTGCACGGTGGCCGAGCGTTTGCGCCGGAGCGTCGAAGCCAATCCCTTCGTCATCAGCCGTGCGCCGGGCAAGCTCAACATCACCATCTCGATCGGCATCGCCGGTTCCGAAGGCAATAGCGACAGCGCCGATGCGCTGCTCCACCGCGCCGATCAGGCGCTCTATCGCGCCAAGCGCGAAGGCCGCAACCGTGTCATCGCCGACGCGGCATAACCGTCAAATTTCCGAACGACGCAGTCGCCATTCTCGGTTTGCGCGCAACGCGCGCGGGCGCGTCATCGCCGACGCAGCTTAAGTGCCGCTTGCCTCCGCGGCCTCGCGCAGCACCGTATCGATCACTTCGACCAGCTTTTCCGGCTCATGCGCGCCGGAGGCGGCATATTTGTTGGCGAAGATGAAGGTCGGCACGCCCGAAATTCCCATCTTGTGGGCGAGGGCATCCTCGCGCTCGACGAGTTCCAGATCGGCATCCTCGGCCAGCAGCTTGGCGACAAGCTCCGCATCCATTCCCGCTTCGGTCGCGATCTCGGTCAGCACACGCTGGTCGCCGACATCGCGGCCCTCTTCGAAATAGGCGCGGAACAGGCGCTCGACGATATCGTCCTGCACACCGGCCGTCGCGGACCAGCGCACCAGCCGGTGCGAGTCGAGCGTGTTCGGCGATTTGGCGATCCTGTCGTAATCGAAGGCGATGCCTTCGCCGGCGCCGGCCTCGCGGATCGCCTCGCCCATGGCCTTGACGCGTTCGACATCGCCGAATTTCGCGGCCAGATAGGCTTTGCGGTCCACACCTTCGCGCGGGATCGTGGGATCGAGACGAAAGGGGCGCCAGCGCACATCGAATTCGAGTTCGGGCCGCATGGCCAGGGCACGTCCCAGCCGGCGCTTGCCGATGAAACACCACGGACACACCGTGTCCGACACCACGTCGATCTGGAAGGGCTCGCTCATGGCCAAAGCCTATCGCATCTGCCCGCTGCGTTCAAAGTGTCGGCCTTGACCGCGTCTGCCGCGCTGCCCACGATCCTGCCGCCGCTACTCGCGGAACACAGGGTGGAAGACATGGAATTCGATCTGACAGGCCGCGTGGCCTTTGTAACCGGAGCAACCAGCGGATTGGGCCGCCGTTTCGCGACGGTGCTGGCAGAAGCCGGCGCCGCTGTTGCGATCGCCGGACGCCGGGTCGAACGGCTGTCCGCATTGAAAGCCGAGCTGGAGGCCATGGGGCAGCGAAGCGTGGCCGTTCCACTCGATGTCACCGATGCCGGCGCCTTGTCGCGCGCGATGGATGGCGCCGAAGCGGTCCTTGGCCCGGTCGATATTCTCGTCAACTGCGCGGGCATGAATATGCAGGCCGCGGCCGTCGATACTGGCCCGGTCGAATTCGATGCGGTGATGAACACCAATCTGCGCGGGCCTTTCCTGCTGGCGACTGAGGCCGGGCGGCGCATGATTGCGCGCGGCAAGGGCGGGCGCATCATCAACATCGCCTCGATCGGCGCTTTTCGTGTGCTGCCGGGGCTCGCCACCTATTGCATGTCGAAGGCGGGCGTCGCGATGATGACGCAATGCCTGGCGCGCGAATGGGCGCGGCACGACATCAATGTCAATGCGATCTGTCCCGGCTATATCGAAACCGAACTCAATGCGGAGTGGTTCGCCTCCGAAGGCGGCCAGAAGCAGATCAAATCCTTTCCGCGCCGCCGCCTTGCCGCCGAGCAGGATCTCGACGGCATGCTGCTGCTTCTGGCCTCGGATGCCGGCCGCGCCATTTCGGGATCGCTGATGACGGTGGACGACGCGCAGTCGCTTTAGCGTTCCGCGGCAAACTCCCAGGCTTACGCGCCGTCATGGTGGCATCGTTTCCGCGGGCCCGGAGCTGCGTCTGTTTACGCGCCCAGAGGTGCCAGCTATGAGTAAATGGCGACGCAATTGAGATGGAGCGGCCCATGGGTCCCCTGGCAGGTATTCGGATTGTGGAGTTTGCGGGGATCGGGCCCGGCCCCTTCGCCGCCATGTTGCTCTCGGATATGGGTGCCGACATCATCCGGATCGACCGCAAGGGCGGGCGCACGCCGCACAAGACGGAAGTGACCTATCGCGGCCGTCCCGCCGTTGCGCTCGATATGAAGAAGCCCGAAGCCGTCGAAGCCGCGCTCAAGCTGATCGACAGCGCAGACGGTCTGATCGAAGGCTTCCGTCCCGGTGTCATGGAACGGCTCGGCGCCGGCCCGGATGTGTGCCTGAAACGCAATCCCAAACTCGTCTATGGCCGCATGACCGGATGGGGACAGACGGGCCCGCTCGCCAACGCCGCCGGTCACGACATCAATTACATCGCGCTTACCGGCGCGCTGCACGGGATCGGCAATCGCGGACAGAGGCCGGTTCCGCCGCTCAACCTCGTCGGCGATTTCGGCGGCGGCGCGCTCTACCTCGCCTTCGGCATGGTGTGCGGATTGCTGGAAGCGAAATCTTCGGGCAAGGGCCAGGTCATCGACACGGCGATGACGGACGGTGCGGCCTCGCTCATGACCATGTTCTACGGCATGAAGGCGATGGGCATGTGGCAGGACGAGCGCGGCGTCAATCTGCTCGATAGCGGTGCCCATTTCTACGACACCTATGAAACGAAGGATGGCAAATTCGTCGCCCTGGGGTCGATCGAGCCGCAATTCTACGCGCTGCTTCTGGAGAAAACCGGCATCAAGGACGACGCCTTCGCCGCCCAGATGGATCGCAAGGCCTGGCCCGATTTGAAGGAAAAGCTCGCCGCCGTCATCAAAACGAAGACGCGCGACGAATGGGACGCTGCGATGCAGGGAACGGATGTCTGCTATGCGCCGGTTTTGTCGCTGGCCGAAGCGCCCGCGCATCCCCATAATGCCGCCCGCAAGACGTTCGTCGAGGTGGATGGCGTCGTGCAGCCCGCACCGGCGCCACGCTTCAGCCGCACCGTGCCGGAAGTGCAGGGGCCGCCGCAGGGGGCCGACAATGAGGCGGCGTTGAGCAAATGGGGATTTTCGAAAGATGAGATTGCGGCGCTCACGTCAGCCGGAGCGATCTGACGCATGATGAGCACGCTTCCCGGCACCACGGGCCGCAGGCGCATCTATCTGATGCGGCACGGCCATGTGGATTATCTGGCAGCCGAAGTCGTGCGCACCCGCAACACCCATCAGGTGCCGTTGACGCCGCGCGGCCGCATGGAAGCGCAGGCCGCCGGCCGGGCGCTATCCCATGTTGCGCTGGATCGTGCCATCTGTTCCGGCCTGCCGCGCACGCGGCAGACGGCCGAACTGGTGCTGGCGCAAGTGGCCGAAGCGCCCACGCTCGAAACCGAGCCCGAACTGGTCGAAATCCAGGGCGGCCGTCCCAAGGGGCTGATCACCAGCCGCAAGGAGTTGATCGCGACGATGTCCTTCCACTTCGCCCGCGCGGGCGAAGACGGCGCGACGATGATGGAAGGCGGCGAAGCCTTTGCGCTCTGTCAGGCGCGTGCCGTGTCGGCGATCAAGTCGCTGCTCACCGCGCCCGATTGGCGTCAGATTCTGATCGTCGCCCATGAAGGCGTGAACCGGCTGGTGCTGAGCTGGGCGGCAGGCGCGGGCCTCGGCGCGGCGGGGGCCTTCGAACAGGATACGGGCTGCATCAATGTGCTCGATTTCGACATGGTACCCGGCGCCAGTGGCCGCCCGATCCCGGAGATCGAGCGCGTGCTGATCAAGGCCGTGAATCTCACGCCCTACAATTACGTCAAGCACGGCATGAATCTGACGAGCCTTGAAGCCATCTTCGATCGCGATTTCGCGCAGGAGAAGATTGAGGGGTAGCTACCCCTCAAACATCCAGCTCGCACCACACCGGCACATGATCGGACGGCTTCTCGCGTCCGCGCACATGTTTGTCGATGCCACAACCCTTGAGATGATCGGTGGCCTGCGGTGACAAAAGAATATGGTCGATGCGGATGCCGTGATCCTTGGTCCAGGCGCCGGCCTGATAATCCCAGAAGGTGTAGCGATGCGTCTCGGCATGGCAGGCGCGCCAGGCATCGGTGAAGCCGAGATTTTCGATCGCCCTTAAAGCCGCGCGCGATTCCTGCCTGAACAGCGCGTCGCCCTCCCACGCCTTCGGGTCCCACACATCGTCGGGCGTCGGGATGACATTGTAGTCGCCCATCAGCGCCAGGGGTTCTTCAAGCTTGAGAAGGTCCTCGGCATGGCGCTTCAGCCGCGCCATCCATTCCAGCTTGTAGGGAAATTTCTCGCTGTCGACCGGATTGCCGTTGGGCAGATAGATCGAGCCGATGCGGATCATGCCCTTGTCGCCCGGGATCACCGCCTCGATGTAGCGCGCATGGTCGTCGTCATCATTGCCGGGCAGGCGCGGGGTCACATCCTCCATCGGCCGCCTGGAGAGGATGGCGACGCCGTTATAAGTCTTCTGTCCGTGTACGGCGCAATTATAGCCCAGCTCTTCGAAAGGCTCGGCGGGGAAGGTGTCGTCCGTGCATTTCAGTTCCTGCAGGCAGACGACATCGGGCTCGGCTTCTTTCAGCCAGGCCAGCACGGCCTCGCGCCGCGCCTTGATCGAGTTCACATTCCAGGTGGCGAGTTTCACGGCGTCAGATCGAAAAGCTCGTGCCGCAGCCGCAGGACGAGGCGGCGTTCGGATTGTTGACCTTGAAGGCCGCGCCGATCAGCTCATTGGAGAAGTCGATCTCGGCGCCCTTGAGGAAGTCGAGCGACATCGGATCGATCAGCACCGTGGCCCCGTCGCGCTCGATGACGAGGTCGTCGTCCATCCGCGCATCGTCGAGGGCGAAGCTGTACTGAAAGCCCGAGCAGCCGCCGCCGGTCACGGCCACGCGCAGCATCATGGGCTGGGGCTCGGATTTCAGGATTTCCGCGATCCGCTTGGCGGCCCGGGCGGAAACCGTAACGGGAGCGGCAGTATCGACAGACATGGCGTTCCTTGGCGGACTGGAATACCACCTCTATGTAGTCCTTGAGGCCGCCGGAGCAAAGGCCGTGAGCCCTATCAACACCCCGCCGGGCCGCCTGGAAGGCCCGATTTTCGAGCCTCCGGCCACGCATGCCCGCTATGCAACCCGGCCGGAACAGAGCCGCGGCCGGTTCCATGTCGAAGCCGAAAGCCCCACCCGCACGGCCTATCAGCGCGATCGCGACCGCATCATTCACTCTTCGGCCTTCCGCCGCCTCAAGCACAAGACCCAGGTCTTCGTGCAGCATGAGGGCGATTATTACCGCACCCGCCTCACCCATTCGCTCGAAGTGGCCCAGATTGCCCGCTCCATTGCTCGCTATCTGGCGCTGGATGAGGATCTGGCCGAGGCGGTGTCGCTGGCGCACGATCTCGGCCATACCCCTTTCGGCCATGCTGGCGAGGATGCCCTCAGGGAGGCGACCAGGGATTTCGGCGGCTTCGATCACAACGCCCATGCCTTGAAGCTCGTGACCCAGCTCGAGCACCGCTATGCCGATTTCGACGGCCTCAATCTGACCTGGGAAACGCTGGAGGGGCTGGTCAAGCATAATGGCCCTATAACGGGGTCGGATAAGCCGATCCCGGGCCCGATCACCTCCTTCAACCGCCGCTGGACCCTGGAAATTGGCTCCTGGCCGGGGCTGGAGGCCCAGATCGCGGCCCTGGCCGACGACATCGCCTATGTGAACCACGACATCGACGATGGCCTGAGGGCTGGCCTGTTCAAGTCTTCGGATCTCGTCGAGGCCCCGCTGGCCGGGCCCTTCATCGCCGAGGTGCTGGCCCGGTATGGCGAGATCGAGCAGGCGCGGCTGGTCGGCGAGATCGTGCGCCGCCTCATGAGCGTCATGGTCCAGGATCTGCTGGAGGAGACGGGGGCCCGCCTTGCCGCCGCCAAACCCGCCAGCGCAGCCGAAATCCGGGCCCGTTCCAGCGCCATCGGGGCCTTTTCGGAGCCGATGGCGGCCGGAATCCGGAACCTCAAAGCCTGGCTCTTTACCCATATGTACCGCCATCCTCGCGTCACGGGCTCCATGGATCAGGCCAAGCAGGTGGTGACGGCGTTGTTCGAGGCCCTGAGCGGCGATCCGGGCCTCTTGCCGGCCGATTGGGCCGGGGCCTGCGGGGCGCCGCGGGATGCGGCCACGGCCTCGGTGGTGCGCGACTATATCGCGGGCATGACCGACAGCTACGCTTTGCGCGAATACACAAGAATCTTCCACACCCAAATCGCACTTTAGGCTCAGGAAACCGCCTTGCGCCCGTGATTCGACCAACGCGGAATGCTAGGTTTTTGACCAGATAAGATTCGGCGGAGCTGACCCATGCCCAAACATGAGCCCGGCGTGTATGAACCGTCTGCGGACGACATTCGCGTGTTCGACGGAGGCGAGGACGATATCGACGACGAAGGATCGCGGCTTCCGCTCCTGATCGTCATCGCCCTTCTGATCGCGGCCGCTTTCGCGCTGGTGGTTTATCTTGCCTACACCCAGGGCGTGCAGAACGGCCGCGAAAGTGCGCCGCGCACCATCGCCGCCGACGAGGGACCTGTGCGCACGGCGCCCGAGAATCCAGGTGGCAAGACGCCCTATCAGGGCCTGAAGATCTATGAGCAGCCGGCCCCGCCCGACGATGAAAGCGCCCCGGCTCAGAGTGCCGCGGTCCCGCCAGCGGCCAAGCCCGCCGCCAAGCCGGTGGAAAAGCCCGTCACCCATGTCGCCAAGCACGAACCGGCCACCAAACCGGAACCGGCTGCACACAAACCCGCGCTCGCCAAGGCGGCGCCGGTCAAGCGGGCCGCGCTCAAGCCAGCCATGACGGAAGGCGGCGCCTATACGCTGCAGATCGGCTCCTACAAATCGGAAGCGGAGGCGGCCAAGGCCTTTTCGGTCTATCAGCACAAGCATCCGTTGGTCGGCGGCTTGACGCCGGACATCCAGAAGGCCGATCTCGGCAAGAAGGGCACGTGGTATCGCCTGCACATCGGCTCCTTTTCGGACCGTGCGGCGGCCGGCGCGCTCTGCGCCAAGCTGAAGGCGGATGGCGGCGGCTGCTTCCCGGCCAAGAAGTGACGGGATAGCGAAGAGCCCATGCGCACGCGCGCGATCTATGGCTGCGCCGGGCCAAGGCTGACGGCGGAGGAACGCGCGTTCTTCCGCGATGCGCAGCCTTGGGGCTTTATCGTCTTTGCACGGAATATTTCCGACCCCGATCAATTGCGCGCGCTGATCGGCGAATTGCGCGAGACGGTGAACGATCCTGCGGCCCCGGTTCTGATCGATCAGGAAGGCGGCCGCGTCGCGCGTCTCAAGCCGCCGCATTGGAAGGCGCGGCATCCGGCCGCGCGCTTCGGCGCGCTGCACAATGAGGATGCGGAAGCGGCGCGCGAAGCGGCTTATCTCAACGCGCGACTGATGGCGGCGGAGATGACCGATCTTGGCATCAATGTCGATTGCGTGCCGGTGCTTGATATACCAATTGAAGGCGCACACGACATCATTGGTGATCGCGCCTTTGGCCGCGAACCGTCTGTGGTGATCGATCTCGGGCGCGCCGTGATCGAAGGCATGATCGATGGCGGCGTGTTGCCGGTGATGAAGCACATCCCCGGTCATGGCCGCGCCGGCGCCGATTCCCATCTGGCCCTTCCGCGTGTCGACACCGATGAAGAGGAATTGAGCGCAACCGATTTCGTCACCTTCCGCAGCCTCAGCCATTGTCCCATCGCGATGACGGCGCATGTGGTTTACGAGGCCATCAATTCGCAGCGTCCGGCCACCACCAGCCCGAAAGTGATTCGCGATGTGATTCGCGGCGAAATCGGCTTCGAGGGCCTGCTTCTGTCCGACGATGTGTCGATGCAGGCGCTCGAGGGTCCGATTTCTGTGCGTAGCAAGGCTGCGCTGTTTGCGGGCTGCGATCTGGTGTTGCACTGTAACGGCCGGATGGAGGAAATGCGCGAAGTTGCCGAGGAAGCCCCGGCCCTTATGGACCTCGCCGCGAAACGGGCGGACGCCGCGCTGGCGCATCTGAGCCCGCCCGATCCCCTCGATATCGAAGGGGCCGAGGCGCGGCTGGCCGAACTTTTGGGAGCCGTCGCGTGAGCGAGACCGCCGAAGACGAATTCGACCGGATGGAGGTCACGCCCGTCGAAGCCACGCCGGACGAGGCGCTGGTCGTCGCGGTCGACGGTTTCGAGGGCCCGCTCGATCTGCTGCTGGGTCTTGCCCGCAGCCAGAAGGTCGACCTCGCCAAGATTTCTGTGCTGAAGCTCGCCGAGCAATATCTCGAATTCGTCGAGCGCGCGCGCCGGCTCAATCTGGAACTCGCCGCCGATTATCTCGTCATGGCGGCGTGGCTCGCCTATCTCAAGTCGCGTCTGCTTCTGCCGGTGCCACCGAATGCCGAAGGCGAGCCGACGGCGGACGAGATGGCCGCACGCCTGCGCTGGCGCCTGCAGCGTCTCGATGCCATGCGCGAAGCCGCCGCCCGGCTGATGGCGCGCGACCGGCTGGGGCGCGAGGTCTTCGCCCGCGGCGCGCCCGAGCCGCTCAATGTCGTCAAGCTGCGCACCTATACCGACACGATGTACGACCTGCTGACGGCCTATTCGACCCAGCGCCTGAAGACGGTGAAGGGCGGCACCTACAGCCCGAGGCATGCGCCGGTTCTCCTGATCGAAGAGGCGCGCGAGCGGCTGGAGCGGATGCTCGGTCGCATCGGCAACTGGAATTCGCTGACGAGCCTTCTGCCCTCCGGCTGGGACAGCGGCCTCAAGCTGCGTTCGGCCAAGGCCAGCACCTTGCTCGCCTGCCTGGAACTGGCGCGCGACGGCCGGATCGAGATCCGCCAGCTCACGCCCTTTGAAGAAATCTATGTCAAAGACCGCGCGCAGCAATCGCCCGCGGCGGAGGCAATGTCATGAACAAGATCGTCCGTCTGGCCGAAATCGAATCCGAGGAAGAAGTCGAGCAGTCCGTGGCCCAGTCCGATACCCCAGCCGAAAACGAAGCGGCCAATGATGCCCAGCTGTCTGCCGAAGAAGAGGGCATCAATCCCGAGCATTTGCGCATGACCGAAGCGCTGCTGTTCGCGTCCTCCGATCCGCTGGATGTGAAGGCGTTGGTGACATCGCTGCCCGAGGGCGCCGATGTGAAGGCGATCCTGAAAGAGCTTCAGTCGATCTATGAGAAGCGCGGCGTAACCCTCGTCTGCGTCGGTGGAAAATGGCAATTCCGCACCGCGCCGGATCTCGCCTTTCTGTTGCGCAAGGAACAGCCGGAACAGAAGCGTCTTTCGCGCGCGGCTATCGAGACGCTGGCCATCATCTCCTATCACCAGCCCGTCACCCGCGCCGAGATCGAGGACATTCGCGGCGTGGCCGTGTCGAAGGGCACGGTCGATGCGCTGATGGAAATCGGCTGGGTCAAGATCCGTGGCCGCAAGCGCACGCCGGGCCGCCCCGTGACATATGGCACGACCGATGCCTTCCTGGTGCAGTTCGGCCTCGAAAGCGTGCGCGATCTGCCGGGCATGGACGAACTCAAGGCCGCCGGGTTCCTCGAAGCGCTGCCGCCCTCTGGCTTCGATGTGCCCAACCCGTCCGACGAACTGGCTGAGGATGAGGATCCCTACGATCCGAACGAGCCGGAAGAGCTCGCCACCGGCAGTGCCGATCCGCGCGAAGAAGTCTGACCACGTCTCCCCTTGTCGGGAGGCGGAACCTCTTAATCTTCCAGTTCCACGACGATCGCTTCGCCGTCTTCCAGCGCGATGGCGATCTTGCCGTCGCGCAGCGCCTTGGCGTCATGGCCGAACACCTTGGCGCGCCAGCCATGCAGTGCGACCACGCCTTCGTCCTCATGTGCGGCGAGGCGTTCGATGTCGTCGGCGTTGGCGATCAGGCGCGGGGCCACATCCGCGGCCTCGGCCTTGAGCCGTAGCAGCGTCTTCAAGAGATCGACGGTCGATTGCGACGGCTCGCGCTTGCGCCGCGGCTTGGTATGCGCAGCCGGCTCGGGCGGTTCGGCTTCGCGGCCTTCGGCCACGGCGTCCATCAGCGCCTTGCCCATCTTGGAGGCGGCAAAGCCCTTCGGCACCGCGCGGATGCGTTCGAGGTCGGCCGCAGTTTCCGGCGGGTGGGAGGCGATCTCCAGAAGCGCTTCGTCCTTGATGACGCGGCCGCGCGGGATATCGCGCGTCTGCGCCTCGCGCTCGCGCCAGGCGGCGATGGCCTGCAGCACCGCGAGCAGGCGCTTGTTGTGGGTGCGGGCCTTGAGCCGGCGCCAGGAATCTTCGGGATCGAGCTTGTAGAGCCCCGGCTCCTGCAGCGCCTTGATCTCTTCCTCGACCCAGCCATGGCGTTTGGTGCGCTTGAGCTGCGCCTCCAGCGCCTCATAGACGACGCACAGATGGGTCACGTCGGCCATGGCATAGTCGAGCTGCTTTTTGGTCAGCGGCCGCCGGCTCCAATCGGTGAAGCGGGACGATTTGTCGACCTCGGCCTTGGCCAGCTTGCGCGCCAGCGTCTCATAGGAGGCGGCCTCGCCGAAGCCGCACACCATGGCCGCGATCTGGGTGTCGAACAGCGGGTGCGGGATCACCGCGCCCTGATGGAAGAAAATCTCGATGTCCTGCCGTCCGGCATGGAACACCTTCACGATCTTCTCGTCCCTGAGGAGCTTGTAGAAGGGCGTCATGTCCAGCCCCTCGGCGAGGGGGTCGACGATGGCGGCAATGCCGCCCGGGGCCGCCACCTGCAAGAGGCAGAGCTTGGGCCAATAGGTCTGGTCGCGCATGAACTCGGTGTCCAGCGCGACGTAAGGCGAGCCCTCAACTTCGGCGACCAGCGCCTTGAGGTCCTTGGTGGAATCCACGATCCGCATGGACCCGCTATAGCGGATTCGGGCAGCCCCGTCCGGGAAAATTGGCCAATTCCGGAAATTGTCCCGGGCTTGTGGCGCGACTGTCCCGCCGGCACCAATTCCCGTTCGGATGAGGCGGATCGGGCGCTGTTTGCGCCGGAAACACCATCGCTTTCCACCCTTTAACCCGGACTTGACCGGCCGCCGGGAAACCGCCACATAGCGGCTTTTCCGGCCGGTTTCCGGCAGTCTGCCGAAATCCCGTCCGCCCAGGGCCAGCCCAAGGATCCGTCATGCACGCCTACCGCACCCATCATTGTGGCCAATTGCGCAAGGACACCGTCGGACAGCGCGTCCGCCTGTCCGGCTGGGTCCATCGCCGGCGCGACCATGGCGGGCTCGTGTTCCTGGATCTGCGCGACCATTACGGCCTGACCCAGTGTGTGGTCGAGCCCGATGCGGCGGCCTTCGCCGTGGCGGACAGCTGCCGCTCGGAATGGGTGGTCACGGTGACCGGCCCGGTGGTGGCGCGCTCAGAGGACACGGTCAACAAGGATCTGCCGACCGGCGAGGTCGAGCTGCGCATCGAAGAGATCACGGTTAAATCGGCGGCGGCGGAACTGCCTCTGCCGGTGTTTGGCGATCTCGAATATCCCGAGGACACCCGCCTCAAATACCGCTTCCTCGACCTGCGCCGCGAAGGTCTGCACAAGAACATTATGCAGCGCACGAAGATCATTTCGTCGATGCGCCGTCGCATGGAAGAAGCCGGTTTCACCGAATATTCCACGCCGATCCTGACAGCGTCGTCGCCGGAAGGCGCGCGCGACTTCCTGGTGCCGAGCCGCATTCATGCGGGCAAGTTCTACGCCTTGCCGCAGGCGCCGCAGCAGTACAAGCAGCTCATCATGATGTCGGGCTTCGACCGCTATTTTCAGATCGCGCCTTGCTTCCGCGATGAAGATCCGCGCGCCGATCGCCTGCCGGGCGAGTTCTACCAGCTCGACCTCGAAATGAGCTTCGTGGAACAGGACGACGTTCTTTCGACAATGGAGCCGGTCCTCCGTGGCGTGTTCGAGGAATTTGCGAACGGCAAGCCCGTGACGCAGGACTTCCCGCGCATTGCCTATGACGAGGCGATCCTGAAATACGGCACCGACAAGCCGGACCTCAGAAACCCGATCATCATGGGCGACGTGTCCGAGCATTTTCGCGAATCCGGGTTCAAGGTTTTCGCCAAAATCCTAGCCAATGATCCGAACAGCGCGGTGTGGGCGATCCCTGCGCCGACCGGTGGCAGCCGCGCATTCTGCGACCGCATGAATAGCTGGGCGCAAGGCGAGGGCCAGCCGGGCCTGGGTTACATCTTCTGGCGCGAGGAAGACGGCAAGGTCACCGGTGCGGGCCCCATCGCCAAGAATATTGGTGAGGAACGGACCGAGGCGATCCGCTTGCAGCTTGGCCTGAAGCCGGGCGATGCCTGTTTCTTCGCGGCGGGTGACCCCAAGAAGTTTGCATCCTTCGCGGGCGCCGCACGCACGCGTGCTGGCGAAGAACTCAATCTCGTGGACCGTGACCGTTTCGCGCTCGCCTGGATCGTCGATTTCCCGTTCTACGAATGGGACGAGGAAGAGAAGCGCGTCGATTTCGGGCACAACCCCTTCACCATGCCGCGCGGCGGCCTTGGTGCACTCGAGACCGAAGACCCGCTCAGCATCAAGGCGTGGCAGTATGATCTCGTCTGCAATGGCTTCGAGATTGCTTCAGGTGGTATCCGCAACCATCTGCCGGAAGTCATGGTCAAAGCCTTCGGCATTGCCGGGCTTGATGCCAAGGAAGTGGAGGAGCGCTTCGGTGGCCTTTTCCGCGCCTTCCATTACGGCGCGCCACCGCATGGCGGCATGGCGGCCGGTGTCGATCGCATCGTGATGCTGCTGGTGGGGGCAAAGAACCTGCGCGAAATCACCATGTTCCCGATGAACCAGCAGGCCGAAGATTTGCTGATGGGTTCGCCGGGCGAGGCGTCGCGCAAGCAGCTCAAGGAATTGCACATCCGCGTCGTGGAGCCGGACACCAAATAGGTGCCGGCGCCCCATGGGGTGCCGATCGTGCACAAAAGAAAACGGCCAGGGCTCGATCGAACCCTGGCCGTTTTTCTATTCATGCATCGGCGATGCTCAGTTCAGCTTGCCGGGCAGTTCCTTGAGGCTCGCCGCAATGAACTCGCTGGCGCGCTTTTCGTCGAGCCGCGCCACGATCAGCTTCTCGGCTGCTGTGGCGGCCGCATCGGCGGCGAGGGTGCGAATCTCGGACATCGCCTGGGCTTCGGCTTGCGCGATCTTGTCCTGCGCCTGCTGGGCGCGGCGTTCGATCTGCTGCGTGAGCGCCGCGCGCGCCTCGCCGGCAAAGCGCTCGGCATTTTCCCGGGCTTCGGTCAGGATGGCCTCGGCCTCCTGTTCGACCGATTTGGCCTTCGCCTTGTACTGGGCGAGCAGGGCTTCGGCTTCCTCGCGCAGACGCTTGGCGTCGTCCAGCTCCTTGGCGATGGCCGCGGCGCGGGTGTCGAGCGCGGCACCGGCAAATGCCGGCAGGCGCTTGTAGAGGAAGATGCCGATGACGATGACGAAGCCGACGGCAATCCAGAATTCCGAATCGGAGAAGAATTCCATCGTCGTCTCCTATTGTCCGCTCACGGCCTTGGCCGCGTCGTCCGCCGACACGGTGTCGCCCGTCAGCCGGGCGACAATGGCGATGGCCGCGTCGCGCGCGGTTTCGCCCACATGCGTCTTGGCTTCGGCCTGAACCGCGGAAATGCGCGCCTCGGCTTCACCCATCGCCGTCTGCGCGTCGGCATCGGCCTTGGCCTTTGCGCTATCGATCTCGGCGTGGATACGCTTGTGGTTCTCGTCGGCCAGGGCCTGGGCGCGGGCGCGGGCCGCGGCAAGGGCCGTTTCGTAATCGGCCGAGGCCTGCTCGGCACTCTGGCGATGGCCTTCGGCCGCCGACAGATCCGCGCCGATCCGGCTCTTGCGCTCGTCGATATTGCCGCCGATCCGCTTCACGCCCAGGCGCCACATGACGAGCAGCATCAGAACGAACGTGACCGTCAGCCAGAAGATCTGGGCCGAATAGGTCGACGTGTCGAAGGGCGGAAATGCGCCCGACTGTTGCGAAGGAACTTGCGTCCCGCTCGTCGTCTGTGTGGTGTCGGCCATGGGTGTGGACCAGCGCCTTCGATCAGGTGAAGAGGATGATGAGCGCAATCACCAGCGCGTAGAGGCCGGTCGCTTCCACCAGCGCGAAGCCGAGCAGAAGGTTGGTGAACTGGGTCGAGGCCGCGCCCGGATTGCGCAGCGAACCTTCCAGATATTTGCCCCACAGGTCGCCGATGCCAATGCCGGCGCCGCCGATCGCGATGCAGGCGAGGCCCGCGCCGATCATTTTGGCTGCTGCAAGATCCATGTCGTAAGCTCCTTTAGAATGGTTCAGTGATGACCGTGAAGATGCAAGGCTTCATTCAGGTAGATGCAGGTGAGCATCGCAAACACATAGGCCTGCAGGAACGCCACCAGGAATTCGAGCGCCATGATCGCGATGATCATGAACATCGGCGCCACCGCGATCGCCGACAGAATGCCGCCCGCGCCGCCCAGCAGAATTACGAAGCCGGCGAACACTTTCAGCATGGTGTGGCCGGCCAGCATGTTGGCGAACAGACGCACCGAGAGGCTGATGGGGCGGAAGAAGAAGGAGATCACCTCGATCGGGATCAGCAGCGGCTGCAGCACCAGCGGCGCATCCGGCACGAACAGCTTCAGAAAGCCGATGCCGTGGAAGATGAAGCCGTAAACGATGACCACGGCCATCACGAGGCTGGCCAGCACGAAATTGACGGCGATCTGGCTCGTCACCGTGAACACGCCGGGGATCAGGCCGAAATAGTTCGAGAACAACACGAACATGAAGATCGCGAACACGAAGGGGAAGAACCTGAGGCCTCCCTTTCCGGCGGTCAATTCGATCATGTTGGCGACGAATTCGTAGCCCAGCTCGGCCATCGACTGGCCGCGGGTGGGAACAAGGCGGCCCTTCTTCACGGCCAGGAGCATGAACAGCGTCGTCAGCGCGACGATCACGCACATCACCAGCGCCTGATTGGTGAACGAGATGTCGTATCCCGCCAGATGCAGCGGAATGAGCGGCTCGACCCGGAACTGTTCCAGCGGCTTCATCTGCACGGGTTTCAGCGCTCCTCGTCATCATCATCGGCGGCGGGCGGCGGTTCAGCCTCCGCGGCCGTCGATTTGTTCAACTTGTTCGCTGCGTAGATGACGTTGCGGATTCCCGCACCTGCACCCAGCAGCACAAACACAATCAGCAGGATCGGCCGGGTTCCGAACAGCCGGTCCAGGCCCCACCCGATCGCCCCGCTCACGACAAGCGCCGTCACCAGTTCCGACATGAACCGGTATGCGATCCCCATCGGACTGGGGGGCGTGTCCCGGTTCTTGACGGCCTCGCGCCGGCGCATCTCTTGAAGCCGCTCTTCCAGCGCTCGCAGGTCGTCAGGCTCGGGAGGTTTGGTGCTCATCGGCGCCCCCGATTTCCGGCGCAACACGTGCGTTTGCGGGCCTCCACAGCTTCCCTGAAGGCGCGCGGACCATAGGGTCGGGCCCACAGCCTGTCAAGAACATGAACTTCATGACAAGTGATTGAATTCACAGAAAGAAAAAGCCCGCGGCGAAATGCGCGGGCAAGATTCTATCGCAGGCGCGAAGGGCTACTCGGCGGCGACCACCCGCTCTGCCTCGGCGAGACTCACCGAGACCAGCTGGCTGACGCCGCGTTCGGCCATGGTGACGCCGAACAGGCGGTGCATCCGCGACATGGAGAGCGCGTGGTGGGTGATGACCAGGAAGCGCGTATCGGTCAACCGGGTCATCTCGTCCAGCATGTTGCAGAAGCGATCGACATTGGCGTCGTCGAGCGGGGCGTCCACTTCGTCGAGCACGCAGACGGGTGCCGGATTGACCAGGAACACCGCGAAAATCAGCGCCATCGCCGTCAATGCTTGCTCGCCGCCCGACAGGAGCCCCAGCGATTGCAGCTTCTTGCCCGGCGGGCGGGCATAGATTTCCAGGCCGGCCTGCAGCGGATCGTCCAATTCGGTGAACACCAGCTTGGCTTCGCCGCCCTCGAACAGCTTGATGAACAGCTCCTGGAAGTTCTTGTTGACCTTGTCGAACAATTCGATGAGCCGCTCGCGGCCTTCCTTGTTCAGGCTCTGGATGCCGCGGCGCAGCTTGGAAATCGCACCATCGAGATCGTCCCGGTCTGCCTGAAGCGTCGTCAGCCGCTCTTCATGTTCGGCGGCTTCCTCTTCGGCGCGAAGGTTCACGCCGCCCAGCTGCTCGCGCTCGCGCTTGAGCTTTTCGACCCGCAATTCGGCATGGTCGAGTGCGGGCAGCTCCTGGCCGTCCTTGATCTCGGCCCGCTCGGGCAATTCTTCCGGTGTGGCGTCCAGTTCTTCGCGGATGCGTTCGCGCAGTTCGGTGATGCGCGCCTCGGCGGCTTCGAACATGGCCTGAAGGCGGGCGCGCTCCTCACGCGCCGCGCTCAGCGCCGCGTCGCAGGCCTTCACGGTCTTGTCGGCTTCGGACAAATGATCCTCGGCCTGCTGGCGCGCGTCGGAGGCCTCGTTGCGCGCGGTCTCGGCGGCCGAGATCGTGTCGAGCAGGGCGTTGCGCTTTTCGGCGATCGCCTCCGGCACCGCGTCGAGCGTCACCAGCTCTTCGCCCATCTGGGCCCTGCGGGCGCTGTGTTCCTCAATCTGCCGGGCGGCGGCCTCGCGGCGGCCGTCCCAGCGCTTTTTCTCGTCGGCGATGGCCATCAGGCGCGCGGCGCGCTGGCGGGCATCGCGCGTCAGGCCGTCGACGGCGGCGCGCGCTTCGGAATCGGCACTGCGAGCCTCTGCGGCAGCGCCGCGGGCGGCAGCGACCGCTTCGTTGAGCGCGGCGCCGTCGGTGAGGCCGGCGAGAGCCTCTTCGGCCTGACGCTGCAATTCCTGCGCCGCATCGCGGGTTTCCGTGAGACGGCGGATTTCGGCTTCGAGATTGGCAAGGCGCGAGGCGCGCTCGGCCGCGGCGCGCTGCGCCTTGGCCGCTTCACCCTGGGCTGCGATCAGCGCCTGATCGGCGCGGCGCTGCGCGGCTTCGGCCTGGCGCAGCGTCTCTTCGGCGGCGCGCACAGCCTCGCGCGCTTCGGCCGCTGAGGCCTTGGCTGCGGAATAGGCTTCGAACAGGCCGGCGCGCTTGGCCTTGGAGGCTTCGATCGTGCCTTCGAGCGCGACCAGCTTGTTGCGCTGGGCGAGGCGCACGGCCGCCGCCGATGGCGCATCGGCCGATGCGGAATAGCCGTCCCAGCGCCACAGATCGCCACGCTGCGAGACGAGGCGCTGGCCCGGCTTCAATTGTGGCTGCAGCGTGTCGCCGGCATCCGGCTCGGTCAGGCCGGTCATGGTCAGGCGCGGCGTCAGCGCCTGCGGCGCCTGCACATAGCGGATCAGCAATTCTGTGCCCTGCGGCAGCGGCGTCAGTTCATGCGTGATGCCAAGATCGCGCCAGTGATGCGGCGCCGACATGTCGAGCGGCGCTTGCAGATCATCGCCCAGCGCCACGGCCAGCGCCGTTTCGTAACCGGGCTCGACCTTCACCGCATCGACCAGCGGCGGCCACAAATCCTGGCCTTCGGGACGCAGCAGATCCGAAAGTGCATTGGCTTCGGCGGAGACGCGCTGCAACTCGCGCTCGGCTTCTTCAAGCGGCTTGCGCGCCTCGGCTTCGGCCCGATCGGCCTCTTCGGCTTTTGCGCGTGCGGCGGGAATGGCGCTGCGTTCCGTCTCGGCCGCTTCGCGCGCGGCTTCGGCTTCGGCGCGGGCGGCTTCGACGGCCTCTTCGGCGGCGCGCACATCGGGCGCGCCAGCGGCGTCTTCCATCGCCTTGTCGAGGCGGGCCTGGGCGCCGCCGAGCTGGCCTGTCGTGCTTTCCACCAGCGCCACGGCCATGGAGCGCGAACGGTCGTAACCGTTCTTTTGCGCGTTCCATTCGGCCAGTTCGGCCGTCAGTTTTTCGAGCGCGCGGTCGCGTTCGGACAGTGCCTCGGCTGCTTCGGCGGCCTTGGTCTGTGCGCCTGATAAGCTCTTCGTCGGCGCGTGCCGATTGTTGTTCGAGGCCCGTGGATTCTTCGCCCAGCGTTTGCAGAGCCGTCTGCGCATCGGCATCGAGCGCTTGTTCGCGGGCCAGATCCTGCTCGCTCTGCGCGATGCGGCCGCGCAGGCGCTGCGCCTCTTCGCGCGCGCGCCGTTCTTCGGCATCGAGCGCATCGCGCTCGACCACCAGCCGATGCAGCGCGGCCGAGCGTTCGGCCTCTGCCTGGCGCAGCGGCGGCACGGCCTCCGCGACCTGGACCTGGATCGTCGAAGCCGTGGCGGCGCGTTCGGTGCATTCCTCCACCGTGGTGGAAATCGAGGCGAGAGACTCCGAAGCCTGCTTGGTTTGCGTTTCCGCGGCCGTCCAGCGCAGATGCAGCGCCAGGGCCTCGGCCTTGATGATGAGCCCCGACAGATTGCGGTAGCGCGAGGCCTGCCGCGCCTGCCGCTTCAGGCTCGATAGCTGACCGTCGACTTCGCGGATGACATCGTCGAGCCGGCCCATATTGGTTTCGGCGGCCTTGAGGCGCAGCTCGGCCTCGTGGCGGCGCTGATGCAGCCCGCCGATACCGGCCGCTTCCTCTAGAATGGCGCGGCGCGCGAGCGGCTTCTGGCTGATGAGCAGGCCGATCTGGCCCTGCCGCACGAAGGCCGTCGAGCCGGCGCCGGACGAGGCATCGGCAAAGAAGATCTGCACATCGCGCTGACGCACATCGCGGCCATTGATGCGATAGACCGAACCGGCCTCGCGCTCGATGCGGCGGGAAATCTCGATGGCATCGTAATCGTTGTAGCTGGGCGGGGCGGTGCGATCTGTGTTGTCGATATAGAGGATGACTTCGGCGGTATTGCGCGAGGGCCGCGCGGCGCTGCCGGCGAAGATGACATCGTCCATCTCCGTGCCGCGGACAGAGGTCGGGCGGGTTTCGCCCATCACCCAGCGCAGGGCATCGAACAGGTTGGACTTGCCGCAGCCATTGGGGCCGACAACCGCCGTCAGGCCGGGCTCAATGAAGAGCTCGGTCGGTTCGACGAAGGACTTGAAACCCGAAAGCCTAAGCCGCGTGAACTTCAACGGAAACGCGCCGTCCTGCCGCTATTGGGGCCGCCCGAAATCACGCATCGGGCGGCAGATGATGTATGCGGAACCCTTGGGACCCCCAACGTGCTGTAGGAGGGGCCTCCGGTCCCGGGCGAGCAGGCATTTGTCCAGATTCAACGTGGGCCGGTCAATCTGACCCGGCCCGGGCCTGCCGACTTATCCAAAGAGTTGCGCCGGTGGGGGCGGGAAAGGGCTCCGATTGACCCATTTCCCGCGATTTCTGTGGATTATTTCTTGGCGCCGGCCGATTTGAGCAGGCCGTTCAGATAGTCCTCAGCGCCCTGCCAGGTCACCATCTTGTCCGAGGCCATCTGGCCGTTGACGATGAAGCTGGGCGTCCCGTTGATCCCGTAGGCCTTTTCGGCGTGCTGGCCGATGGCGGCGATCTTGTCCAGTTCGCTCTGATTGCCGATACAGCTGTTCACCTTCTCCGCGCCCATGCCGGCGATGCGGCCCATATCGACCAATGCGTCATGGACGTTCGCGATCTGGTAGCCGTCCGGGTCCCATTTGGACTGGTTGCGGAACATCATGTCGATGAACTGGAAATAGCTGTCCTTGGGCAGGCAGCGTGCCATGGCTTCGACGGCGACATCGGCCGGGCTCAGCGCGAAAACGCGGAAAACGTAATGGACCTTGCCCGTGTCGATATAATTCGCCTTGAACTTGGGGAAGACATCTTCGTTCCAATGGGCGCAGTGCGGGCAGGTGGGTGCGGCATATTCCACGACAGTGACGGGTGCTTTGGGATCGCCGAGCGAGTGGTCATTGGCCGTCAGTTCGACCTTCAGCGCCCCATTACCGCCGCTGATCGTGCCGCTGGGGCCGCCGGAACGGACGAAATAGGTGGCGGCGGCAAGGACGATGGCCGCAGCCGCGACCAGACCGTAGAGGACGGATTTCCTGTTCACTATAGGCTCTCCCCGGCATGTTTGCCGGGTTGCTTTTGGCAGAGCCGGCGGTTCGGTTCAATTGCGGGTTTGCGCGGCGAGGCTAGTGCGCCGCCTTTTTCAGTTCGGCGTCGAGCACCTTGCGCATGCCGTCCAGGGTCATGAAGTCTCGCTGGTGGAAAACACCGTCGATCATGAAACTGGGCGTCGAATGGATGCCGAAGGTCTTCTGGGCGTACTCGCCGACCGCCGCGATCTTGCTGAGCTGGGCCTTATCCCTGGTGCAGCGATCAACCTCGACCGCAGTCATATTGGCCTTGTCGCCCATCAGATAGAGCGCGGCCTGGACATCGTCGATCCGGTAGCCGTCGGGGTCCCATTGCGACTGGTTGCGGAACATCATGTCGATGAAACCGAAATAGCGCTTTTCGGGCAGGCAGCGGGCCATGGCCTCGACCCCCAGATCGACGGGCCGCAGCGCGAAGACGCGGAAGGTGTAATGGACCTTGCCGGTGTCCACATACTCTTTCTTGAAGGTCGGGAAGACGGTCTTGTTCCAATAGGCGCAAACCGGGCAGCTCGGCGCGCCATATTCGACCACCTGGATGGGCGCATCCTCCGCACCAAGGCTGCGGTCCCAGGAAGTCAGTTTGAGCTTGAGCGAGGCCGTCGCGTCGGTGGCGGCGGTGCCGCCGCCCGAGGTGACGACATAGGCTGTGACCGCCAAAGCGATCGCCACCAGCGCTATGATCCCGGTGAGCACCAGTCTTCTGTTCACGCTCCCGCCCCTTTTTGCGTCAAACCGGCGCCACTATTGGCCGGGCCGCGCGCCGGTTCAATTGCCATGGGTTTAATGATCGGCGCTGCGGCGCCAGCGGGCCAGCGACATCAGGGCCTCGCGCAGGCCCTCATTGCCCTTGAAACGCTGGGCCGGATCGTCGGCGGGCAGCGCGCCGGGTTTGCGGGGCCGGGGCGGGGGCGGGCGCAAGGCGAGCGATGCCTGAACGAAGCGCAGCTTCGCGACCGCCGGCCCTCCCAGATAGGCGTTGATGCGGTCGCACAGCGTCCGCGTCTCATGGCTCAGGAACAGCGAGGCACCGGGTTCGGCCTTGAGCGTCAGCGTGCCGCCATCGGGCCCGCTGGAGAGTTTCACCGGCACGGCAAGGCGCGCGACCTCGGGGCCTACGATCTCCGCCCAGCGCAGCACCAGCGTAGGATCGTCGAAGCCTTTGCGGGCGAAGGCCGAGGCCGACAGCGCGCCGCTATCCTGCGCAACCGCTGCGCTGCGGCCGCGGCGCGGTGGCGGCGCATCGCTTTGGCTCTGTTTGTTCCGTTTGCCTTGGGCCATGGTGCGCGCCGGGAATCTCTTGGTGATCGGTCGTCAGTATGCCTGCAGCGCCCCCAAGGACGCAAAAGACAAAAGCGGCTCCGGTTGCTTCGGCCAAGGCCCTTCTGGCCTGGTACGATATCCATCGCCGCACGCTGCCCTGGCGCGCACCGGCCGGAAAGCGCGCCGATCCGTATCATGTCTGGCTCAGCGAGATCATGCTGCAGCAGACAACGGTGCAGGCCGTCGGCAAGTACTATCGTGATTTCCTGCGCCGCTGGCCGCGCGTGGAGGATCTGGCCGCGGCCCTGCAGGACGATGTGCTCGCAGCCTGGGCCGGCCTTGGCTACTACGCGCGCGCCCGCAATCTGCACAAGGCGGCCAAAGTCGTTGCTGGCGAATTGGGCGGGCGCTTTCCCGAAACAGCCGAAGGCCTGCGCGAGCTGCCGGGCATCGGCGCCTATACCTCTGGTGCTATTGCCGCCATCGCCTTTGATGAGCGTGAAGCCGCCGTCGATGCCAATGCAGAGCGTGTGATTGCGCGGCTCTATGCAATCGAAGAAGCAATGCCGAAGGCCAAGCCGCTTTTGCGCGAACGCACGCAGGCGCTGGTGCCGGAAAAGCGTGCCGGCGATTTCGCGCAGGCGCTGATGGATCTGGGCGCTTCGCTCTGTTCGCCCAAGAAGCCGAACTGCAAGGCGTGCCCGTGGGTGGCGTCATGTGTCGCGCATGCGCGCGGCATCGAAGAGCAATTGCCGCGCAAGGCCGAAAAGCGCGCGCGGCCCTTGAAGCGCGGCGCGGCCTTCGTCGTCACCGATAGCAAAGGCGCGGTGTTGCTGATGAAGCGTCCCGAGAAGGGACTTTTGGGCGGCATGCTGGAACCGCCGATGGGGCCGTGGGGTGAAAGCTTCCCGTCAAGGCGGCAGGCGTTGGCACAAGCGCCGTTCGATGCGGAGTGGACCAAGCGCGCCGGTATCGTGCGCCACGGCTTCACCCATTTCGAATTGGAGATCGAGGTTTATGTCGCCACTCTCGGCCGGCGACCGCGCGCAGAGGGTTCCTGGATTGCGCGCGATCGCCTGGCCGATGTGGCACTCCCCACCATTATGCGTAAGGTCGTCGCCCATGGGCTGGACGACGGCGGACCGCTCTTTGCTCAGGCCAGTTCGGCGCGCATGCGCTGACGCAGCGTATCGATGGAAACCAGTTCGCCCTTCTTGGTCTGGAAGTGCCAGAAGGTCCAGCCATTGCAGGCATCGAGGCCCTGCACATGGGCGCCGATGCGATGGATCGAGCCGGTGGCATCCGAGCAGACAAGCGTGCCATCGGCACGCACCTTTGCCGAATACCGCTTGCGCGGATCGACAAGCACCGTGCCCGGCGGCAGCAGGCCGCGTTCCACCACCCAGCCAAAAGGAATGCGCGGCTCGGCGCGCTTGGATTTGGTGACTTCGATGGCATCGGATGGCGCGCGCTCGACGCCGGAGATGCGCGCGCGCGCGACCTTGGCATAGCGCGCATCGCGTTCGATGCCGATGAAGCGGCGCCCCAGCCGCTTGGCCACGGCGCCCGTGGTACCGGAGCCGAAGAAGGGGTCGAGGATCACGTCACCGGGCTTGGACGACGACACGATCACGCGATGCAAAAGCCCCTCGGGCTTCTGCGTCGAATGCGCCTTGGCGCCGTTCTCGTCCTTGATGCGTTCGCCGCCCGAGCAGATCGGCATGGTCCAGTCCGAGCGCATCTGCAGCTCGTCGTTCATCGCCTTCATGGCTTCGTAATTGAAGGTGTAGCTCTTCTGCTTCCTGTCGCGCGTGGCCCAGATCATCGTCTCGTGGGCGTTGGTGAAGCGCGTACCGCGGAAGTTCGGCATGGGATTGCTCTTGCGCCACACCACATCGTTGAGGATCCAGAAGCCGAGATCCTGCAGGATTGCGCCGACGCGATAGATGTTGTGATAGGAGCCGATCACCCACAGCGAACCGGTCGGCTTGAGCACATGGCGCGCGGCCGTCATCCAGGCGCGGGTGAAGCGATCATAATCCTCGAAGCTGCCGATCTGGTCCCAGCCATCGTCGACGGCGTCGACCTTGGAATTGTCCGGCCGGCGCAATTCGCCTTCGAGCATCAGATTGTAGGGTGGGTCGGCGAAGACAAGGTCGGCGCAGCCTTCCGGCAGCGACTGCATGATCTGCGTGCTGTCGCCTTCCAGAACCCGGTCGACGGCATCCTTGAACGCGATGCGCGGCGTCGCCGCTTCGGCGATCTGCGGCTTTTGCAGTTTGATGATCCGGCCCATAGCCCCGCCCAGTTGGATTGCAGGCGCGCAGGGTGATTCGCGGCGGAGTCCGCGTCAAGAGTCCCCTTGGAATCAGGTGCTTAGGTGTGACTCAAAAAACTCACAGATGTGACTCCGCCGGATTCGCGGACCCCAACATCTTGTGTACGGGCGCAAAGGATCGACGATGATGAATTGTGGGCCCGAGTCGATTTAGCGCGGTCAGGTGGGTCGCGGTGCCGTAGCCCATATTGGTGTTCCAGCCGTAATCGGGGTGATCGTCATGCAGCTCGACCATCATCCGGTCGCGCGTAACCTTGGCGATGATCGAAGCGGCGGCGATCGAAACCGACAGGCCGTCGCCGCCGATCAGCGTCTCGCAAGCGCAGGTGAGGGGCGGGGCATCCTTGCCGTCAATGAGGGCTATGGCGGGTTGTGTAGCCAGTGCGGATACGGCGCGCTTCATGGCGAGATGGGTGGCCTGACGGATGTTGATCGCATCGATCTCTTCCACGCTGGCCTGACCGATGCCGACCATGGCGCAATCCATGATGATGTCGAACAGGGCTTCGCGCTTTTTGGCGGAGAGTTTCTTGGAATCGTTAAGCCCGTCGGGGATGCGTTTCTTGTCGAGGATCACGGCCGCGGCGACCACCGGCCCGGCCAAAGGCCCGCGGCCGACCTCGTCGATTCCGGCGAGCGGGCCGGGTGTGGCGGCAAGAATGCGTGTTTCGTGGCTGTAATCAGGCATGCGGCCAATCTGGCAGAGCCGGACGGCAGGCGAAACCCGTCTGAAATTTTCTTGCGGAATTGAATTGCGATTTTTGATGCGTCCGCAAACCTCCTAGAGCAAGGCCAATTGCTCGCCGGGCTGGGGCGGGCGCTGGAATTTGCCGGGATCGAGCGGCCGCGAGGGTGCATTGAGGCCGAGGCGGCGCACCGCCAGATGGAAGCGGCGGGCGATCAACTGGGCATAAGGGCCGGTGCCCTTCATGCGGTGATGCCAGGTGGCGTCGTATTCCTTGCCGCCGCGCATCTGCTTGATCAGCGAGAGCACGCGGGCGGCGCGATCCGGCGCGTGGTCCTCCAGCCATTCGCGGAACAGGTCTTTGATCTCCAGCGGCAGGCGCAGAAGAACGTAGCCCGCGCTTCCGGCCCCGGCCTCTGCCGCGGCGGTGAGGATCTGTTCAAGCTCTTCATCGTTCAAAGCCGGGATCACCGGCGCGAACATCACGCCGGCCGGCACACCGGCCTCGCGCAATCCCCTGATGGCTTCAAGCCGCCGGGCGGGCGTCGCGGCGCGCGGCTCCATGGTTCGGGCCAGTTTCGGATCGAGTGTCGTCACCGACAGCGCCACCTTGGCGAGGCCCTGTTCGGCCATGGGCGCGAGGATGTCGAGATCGCGCAGCACCAGCGCCGATTTGGTGACGATGCCGACGGGATGGCGGAATTCGGCCAGCACCTCCAGCACCGAACGCATGATCCGCATGCGCTTTTCGATCGGCTGATAGGGATCGGTGTTGGTGCCGATGGCGATCGTCCTGGGCACATAGCCGGGCTTCGACAATTCGCGCCGCAAGAAGCTCGGCCGCATTGGGCTTGGCGAAGATGCGGCTTTCGAAATCGGCCCCGGGCGACAGGCCGAGATAGGCGTGGGTCGGCCGGGCGAAGCAATAGATGCAGCCGTGCTCGCAGCCCTTATAGGGATTGATCGACTGGTCGAACGAGATATCCGGCGAATTGTTCTTCGTGATGATCGTGCGCGAGGAATCGGTCAGCACCTCGGTCCTGAGCGACGGTTCCGGCCAGTCCTCCGGCGAAGGGGGCGGCGGCATCCAGCCATCGTCCATCAGCACCCGGGCGTGGCGCTCATAGCGCCCGCTGGCGTTGGAGAGGGCTCCGCGCCCCCGAAGCCGCCTGGGATCGGCGGACATGTCGAGCACCGTGGTCATGGCGCTCAATATAAGAACAAAAGAGGAACAATACAAGCACCAAATTGGAAAATGGATGCCGTCTGTCCGCTCCGCAAGATTCACATCGTCTTGGCGGCTCCTGCGACAGGAAATGATTTTGCAATTGCGAAATCGCCCGGCACACTAGGGGCATGATTAGCGTCGTGATCCCGACCCTGAATGCGGAGGCCTCTCTGCCGCGCAGCTTCGATTGCCTGATTCAGGCGACGGTGCGTGGGCTGGTGCGCGAGGTCATCGTGGTCGATGGCGGTTCGACCGACAACACGATCCTGCTGGCCGATGGCGTCGGCGCCCGCATCATTGCGGCGCCCCGGGGCCGCGGCGGGCAGTTGGTGGCCGGGGCCGAGGCCGCGCGCTCCGACTGGCTCCTGTTCCTCCATGCCGATACGGCGCTGGAGCCGGGCTGGGAGTCCGAGGCCGAAGCCTTCATCGAACGCGTCAATCCGGCCCGTCCGCGCGCCGCTGCCTTCTGCTTCGCGCTCGACGATTTCGGCATGGCCGCGCGGCTGCTGGAAATGATGGTGCGCCTGCGCTGCTTCCTGTTCGGTCTTCCTTATGGCGACCAGGGGCTTCTGATTTCCAAGCGGCTCTATACGAAGATCGGCGGCTACAAGCCGCTGCCGCTGATGGAAGACGTGGATATCATCCGCCGCCTCGGCCGCCGTCGCCTCGCCATGATGCGCACCAAGGCCGTGACCAGCGCCGAGCGCTTCCAGGGTGATGGCTATCTGCGCCGCTCGTTGCGCAATCTGTCGGTGCTGTTCCTGTATGCGCTGCGCGTGCCGTCGCGGCTGCTGGTCAAGCTCTACGAGTGAGCCGCTCTCCAGTCCAATTGATCGTGTTCGCCAAGGCGCCGGTCGGCGGCGCCGTAAAGACGCGTCTGGCGCGCGGGATCGGCATGGCGGCGGCCACGGCCTGGTATCGCCGCGCACTCATCCGTACACAGAATATTGTCGTGCGGAGTCGGGCTTGATGCCGAGATCGCAGCGGCACCGTCCGCCATGGTGTTCCGCAATGCGTCGCCGGTTCAGATGCGTCGCTGCGCTCGCAATGCGGCGGCGATCTGGGCGCGCGCATGGCCGATGCCGCGCGGCGGGCGGGCGGACCTTCGCTGATCGTGGGCTGCGATATTCCGGGCCTGACGCCCGCAATTCTGCGCGACGCCGCGCGCCTGTTGCTGTGTCATGACCTTGTGCTGGGACCAGCGCGCGACGGTGGCTTTTATCTCGTCGGCGTGAAGACGCCGGCGCATGTCTTTCACCTTTACGATCGCGTGCGCTGGTCGAGCGAACATGCGATGGCCGACACGCTCGCGAACGCGCCGAAGCACTGGCGTATCGCCTTCGCACCGGCTCTGCAGGATATCGACGAGGCGTCGGATCTGGCTGCGGCTCAGGCGGTTATGCGCTGATCGGGGTGTTGCACGAAATAGTCGAGTTCGTGCAGGAGGCACTCCCAGCTTGCGTCCATTGGCGTGGTCCACGCTTCGCCCAGGACATCTCGAAGAGTTTCAGCGACCACTTCGAAGAAGACGCCAAAGCGTTCCCGCGGCACGCCGTAGCCGTCATGCGTGATCACCTCGCACTGGATCATATGGTCGGCGTAACTGCGTCGGTCGATGTAATCGAGAATGATTTCGAATACCCGCGCCAGCATTTCGCCTTTCACGGCGCCGGTGGTGTCGCGGACGAACAGCGGCTCCATCTCCGGCAGGCGGGCGAACAGCCTGGCGTAAACAAGCGGTGTGATATCGGCGGCGCGTTCGGCGGCCAGTTCGAGGCTGGCGGTGATGAGATGGGGATCGATCCGGGCCGTGGGGCTCACTGTTCCAGCAGCCGCGGCATGATCTCGACCAGATTGCAGGGCCGGTGGCGGATGTCGAGCTGCCATTTGAGGATGCCGTCCCAGCCATCCTTCACCGCGCCGTTCGAGCCGGGCAGGGCGAACAGATAGGTGCCGCGCGCGACCCCGCCGCAGGCACGCGACTGGATGGTCGAGGTGCCGATCTTCTCATAGCTGATCTGGTGGAACAGGGCGGAGAAGCCGTCGATCTCCTTGTCGAAGAGCGGCTTCATCGCTTCCACCGTCACGTCGCGGCCCGTCAGTCCCGTACCGCCGGTCGAGATGATGCAGTCGATCCTGGCCTCGTCGATCCATTCGGTGAGCTGCCGTATGATCTTCTCGACATCGTCGCGCAACAGCGCGCGCGCGGCCAGCACATGGCCCGCCTCTTCGATCCGCTTGGCCAGGATGTCGCCGGAGGTGTCGTTTTCGAGCGTGCGGGTATCCGAGACCGTCAGCAGCGCGATGCGGACGGGGACGAAGGCGATGGTCTCGTCAATTGGAGGCTTCGGCATGAAAGGCCTGTACGGCGGCCGGCACACTGGCAACCGGCACGGATTGCGGTTGATAGAGCGGCCATTTGCCGGCCGCGGTTTCGTCCAGCGTCGGCGAATCCTGATCCAGCCGGCGGCGGTAAAGCCAATGATACATCATAAAGCGCTTGATGTAGGAGCGCGTTTCCGGGGACGGCACGCTTTCGATGAAAAGCAGCGGATCGTTCTTGGTTCCGGGCCGCCCCGACATCCATCGCGACAGGTTGGCCGGGCCCGCATTGTAGGCGGCGGCCAGTTCCAGCAGATTGCCATTCACCTGCCGCAACAGGCTCTTGATATAGCGCTGGCCGAGCGCAAGGTTGTAGGTGGGTTTCTCCAATTCATCGCGGCTGAGCCGGTGGCCGGCCAGGTGGCGGGCCGTCGCCGGCATGAGCTGCATCAGCCCGCGCGCGCCCACCTGGGAGACGGCATCGGCCTCGAAGCGGCTTTCGATGCGGGCGATGGCGAGCACCACGGACGGATCGACGGTGTAGCCGCCTCTGGGCTGGTATTTCGGCACCGGGAACAAGCCGCTCAGCATGAGGCCGCGCGCGGCCTGGGTCTCGCTGGCGCGAAGTTCCAGATTGGGCAGCACCATATCGTCGGCGAGCGCCGCGAAGGCGGCGCCGTCGGCGCGCTTGAGCTGACCAAAGGCGCGGTTCATCTCGTTCTGAACGTCTTCGCTGCGGCCGACTTGCCACAGCGCCACGGCGCGATGGATGGCGGATACGCGCAGCAGCGTCTCGAACCCTTCCGGCGTCAGCACCGGGTTGCGGAAGGTTGCGTCCGGTTCCTGGCCCAGGATGCGCTCGGCCAGCAGGCCATAGAAGGTCGGCTCCTCGCGCGCCGCCGCCGTCAGCAGCGAAACGACGGGCGCGGGATTCTCGGCTTTCATATAGCTGCGCGCGGCCCAGAACGCGGCCGCCGCGCGAGTCCAGCTCGGCACGGCCTGTGATCCGGAGAGGATGCGGAAATGCTCCGCGGCATCGGCGAAACGGCCCAGACGGAAGGCGGCAAGGCCGGCGCTCCAGTCGAGGCGCGGTTCGATATCGCGCGCCGATCGGGCAACCGAAGCCGCCAGCGCAAAGGCCTGATTGTCGTCGCCCTCGGCGAGATAGGAGGCGGAGACATGCTGCGCCAGATGCGCCAGGTCGCGGATCGGCACATCCTTGTCGAGCGCGAGGCGCTTGAGGCGGGTCAGTGCGCGATCCGGTTCGCCGCGCTGGATGTCGCGGTCGATGCGCTGCTGTTCGATGCGCGCAGTGTATGAGGCCAGCGGCGGCTCGGGTGGATCGGCGTCTTCATAGCCGCCGCCGCGCCAATGGATGCGGGGCAGGGCCGGGACATGCGACCGGCGCCGTGTGCGCCGTTTGGAGAGGTCGCGGATGCGGTCGGCGATCGACAGCGCCCCGTAGCGGCGCAGCCAGCTATTCAGCTCTGCCGGAGTCGAATGGCCGGAATGCGGCGACAGCAGATGCTCGGCCTTCACATAGCCGATCAGGCAGTCGTCCCCGAGTTCGGCCTGCAGCTTGCGCGAGGTCTCGAAGCGGCCGATCTGTTCGTCACGGAAAATTTCGCGATAGCGCCGCACATCGGCGGCCGAGAGCACATGCGGATGTGTGATGGCTTCGCCGCCGCTGCCTGAGTAGGGCAGCGCGGTTTCGGCGCGCGCAGTTCCCGTAATGGCAAAAGCGGCCGCGAGGACCGCCAGAACCCATCGAACTCCCAATGCCCCAGCCCTTCCATCCTGCAAGCGGAATTGTAGCGTCGGGGACCCTAATGGGAGCTTGACGCCGGCTCAAGCAATCCTAGCGATTTAACCTTATCTTCAATCGCTTGCAGGTCGCGCCAGGCCAGTTTCTTGTGGGCGGGCTGGCGCAGCAGATAGGCCGGGTGGAGCGTCGGCATCACCGGCACCATCTTGCCGGCGGCGTAATAGTCCAGCCATTGACCCCGAAGCCGCATGATTCCCTCGGTGCGGCCGGTGACGTGGCGCGCGGCCGTGGCGCCCAGGAGGACGATGATCTCAGGCGCCACGAGTTCGATGTGGCGGCGCAGGAAGGGCAGGCAGGTTCCCGCCTCTTCGGGCGAGGGATCGCGGTTCCCGGGCGGGCGCCAGTTCAGGACATTGGTGATGTAGGTGTTGGTCGCCCGGTCGAGGCCGATCGAAGCCAGCATCTTGTCGAGCAGCTGGCCGGCGCGGCCGACAAAGGGCTTGCCCTGGCGGTCTTCCTCGGCGCCCGGCGCCTCACCGATGAACATGATGTGATGCGCCGGCGTGCCGTCGGCGAAAACGGTGTGCTTGGCGGTGCGCTTGAGCGCGCAACCCTCAAATCCTTCGAGCGCGGTCTTCAATGCTTCGAGCGAGTTGCAGCCCCCGGCAATCTCCATCGCATGGCCGATATGGTCTGAATCCGGGACCGGCTTGCCTGCCGCGGCGGCAGGGGCCGGTTGCGGCATCGATATCGGCTTGGACTGGGGTTTGGCCGTTGCGGCTTGCCGTGCCGGCTCGGCGGGCGGTGGTTTGGCCGCAAAACGGTTGACCGGCGCGTCAAGCACGGCTTCGTCCGCCCCGGCTTCGACAAGCCAGGTGAGGGCGGAAAGAGCATCGGACTGTGTGCTTTGCGACATGGCTGCGATCATAGGCGAAGCGCCCCCGACAGGCGAGCCGTGCTCCGGTTGACCCCGCTCGCAGAAGCACCCCATAAACGGCGAGAGCGTCATTTACTGGGGAAAACATCCGATGGCCGAGACCGTCGAGCGGGAGAGCATGGAATATGACGTCGTCATCGTTGGCGCGGGCCCGGCCGGGCTCAGCGCGGCGATCCGGCTGAAACAGATGGCCGAAAAGGCCGGGTCGGAGATCAGCGTCTGCGTGCTGGAGAAGGGTTCGGAAGTCGGCGCCCATATCCTCTCGGGCGCGGTGATCGATCCGATCGCCCTCAACGAACTCATTCCCGACTGGAAGGAGAAGGGCGCGCCGCTCGACACGCCCGTCACCGACGACCGCTTCTATTTCCTCGGCCATTCCGGTTCCATCCGCATTCCGAATTTCGGCATGCCGCCGCTGATGAGCAATCACGGCAATTACATCGTCAGCCTCGGCAATGTCTGCCGCTGGCTGGCCGAGCAGGCCGAGGCGATGGGTGTCGAAATCTATCCGGGCTTCCCGGCCGCCGAAGTGGCCTATGGCGACAAGGGTGAAGTGGTTGGCGTCATCACCGGCGACATGGGTGTGGCGCGTGACGGTCACCACAAGGATTCCTACACGCCCGGCATGATGCTGCTCGGCAAATACACGCTGTTCGCCGAAGGCGCGCGCGGCTCGCTGACGAAAGGCCTGCGCGCCAAATTCGATCTCGGAAAGGACAGCGATTACGAGAAGTTCGGCATCGGCCTTAAGGAACTATGGGAATTGGCGCCGGGCAAGCACAAGCCTGGCCTGGTGATGCACACCATGGGCTGGCCGCTCGACAACAGGACCGGCGGCGGCCTGTTCATGTACCATTTCGGCGACAATCTCTGCGCCGTCGGGTTTGTGGTGCATTTGAACTATTCGAACCCATACATCTCGCCCTTCGACGAATTCCAGCGGGTCAAACACCATCCTGTGATCAGCCGCTACCTCGAAGGTGGTAAGCGCATTTCCTATGGTGCGCGCGCCATCACCGAGGGCGGCTTCCAGTCGGTGCCGAAGCTGACATTCCCGGGCGGGGCGCTGATCGGCTGCGGCGCGGGTTTCGTCAATGTCCCGCGTATCAAGGGCAGCCACAATGCCATGGCCACGGGCATGATGGCGGCGGAAGCAGCTTTTGCCGCCCTGGGCGCGGGCCGGAGCCACGACACCCTGTCGGCCTATGATGATGCTTACAAGGCCAGCCATGTTTACAAGGATTTGAAGAGGGTCCGGAACGTAAAGCCGTTATGGTCGAAATTCGGAACCCTGATTGGCGTGGGCCTGGCGGCCGTGGAGATGTGGACCAACCAGCTGTTCGGCTTCTCGTTCTTCGGCACGCTGAAACACGGCAAGCCGGATTACGCGACGCTGAAGCACGCCTCGGCGTGCCAGCCGATCGCGTATCCCAGGCCGGATGGCGTCCTCAGCTTCGACAAGCTGTCCAGCGTCTTCCTGTCGAACACGAACCATGAAGAGGATCAGCCGATCCATCTGCAGCTCAAGGACCCCAGCATTCCGATCAAGGTCAACCTTCCGGAATTCGCCGAGCCCGCGCAGCGTTACTGTCCGGCCGGGGTCTATGAGGTGATCGAGGAAGCTGGCGGTCCGCGCTTCCAGATCAACGCGCAGAACTGCGTGCATTGCAAAACCTGCGACATCAAGGACCCGTCGCAGAACATCAATTGGGTCACGCCCGAAGGCGGCGGCGGCCCGAACTATCCGAACATGTAAGCGTATAACCGTTACGAGGCCCCATGCCGTTCACCTCCCGCCGGACTCTCTTTGCTGCTGCGCTTGCGCTTGCCCTGCCGCTGGGCGCCTGCGGAACGCTGCCGTCGCACGCGCGGATGTTGAACGGCACACGGGTCGAGGCGATGCCGCCGTCATCGGACGCCAGAGCCTATGGCAATTACCTCTCCGGCCATCTGGCGGCCCGCCAGCACGATCTGCACGATGCCGCGCGCTATTATCGTGCAGCGCTGGCGCATGATCCGGACAATGCCGATCTGTTGTCCCGGGCCTTTCTTTACACTGCTGCGTCCGGCGAAGTGAAAGAGGCGGCCGGGCTCGCCGCGCGCGTCGTTGCCGCCAATCCGGACAACCGCGCCGCGCGACTGGCGCTGACGGTCAACGACATCGCCGATAAGGATTACAAGGACGCGCGCATGCAGCTCGCCCAGTCGGCGCAGGGCCCGTTCCAGACGCTGACCCTGACATTGCTCGATGCCTGGGCGGCCGAGGGTATGGGCAAGACCGATGTCGCGCTCAAGGATCTCGACGGTGTCGGCAAGGAAGGCGGAACCGCGGCGCTGGCCCATTTCCACAGCGCGCTGATCCTCGATCTCGCCGGCCGCAATGATGAGGCGAACAAGGAATATCAGGCCGCGCTGCAGAACTCCGGTCCGAACCCGCGCGAAGTCGATGCCTATGGCCGTTTTCTCGAGCGCACGGGCAAGACCGCTGAGGCCAAGGCGCTCTATGCCAAGCTTGCCGGTCATCCGAGTGTGGCGCCGCTCGCCATTGCCGCCGAGGCGCGCATCGCCGCGGGCAAAAAGCCTGAGCGTCTCGTGCAGACCCCCCAGGCGGGCGCGGCCGAGGCCCTGTTCGGGATCGCCGCTTCGCTGACCGATGCGTCCAGCGTCGATATCTCGATCCTCTATCTCAGGCTCGGGCTTTATCTCGCGCCCGATATGGATCTGGCCAAGGTCGTGCTCGCGGATCGTTTCGAGTCGCTGGAGAAATACGAAGACGCCATCGCCGTCTATCGTTCGATCCGGAAGGATGCGCCCTTCAGCATTGCGGCCGAGATTCAGATGGCCATCGATGAGACGCGGCTCGGCCATGCCGACAAGGCGATCACCCAGCTCAAGGATGTGACGGCCCGCGATTCCAAGAGCATCACGGCCTGGACCGCGTTGGGCGATGCCTATCGCAGTGTCGATCGCTTCAAGGAGGCGGCCGATGCCTATGACCACGCGATCAAGGCGCTGGGCAAGGTTGAGAAAGACAACTGGCCGCTGCTTTATGCCCGCGCGGTTTCGGAAGAACGGGCGAAGGACTGGCCGTCTGCCGAGGCCGATCTCAAATACGCGCTCAAGCTCTCGCCCGACCAGCCGGACGTGCTGAACTATCTCGGCTATAGCTGGGTCGATCGCGGCGAAAATCTCGATCAGGCTCTGGGCATGCTGGAAAAGGCGCGCGCGCTCAGCCCCTTCAATGGCTATATCGTCGACAGCGTCGGCTGGGCCTATTACCGGCTCGGCCGCTACAAGGATGCGGCGGACGCGCTGGAGCAGGCGGTGCAACTCGTACCCGGCGATCCGACCATCAACGAGCATCTCGGCGACGCCTATTGGAAAGTCGGGCGCAGGCTCGAAGCGCGGTTCCAGTGGGATCACGCGCTGGCTTTCGATCCGGATCCGGGTCAGAAGTCCGGGCTCGAAAAGAAGCTCAAATACGGCCTTGCCAGCGCCGCCAAGCCCTGAGACGAGCCATGCTGCGCGTGACGGCGCCCGCCAAGATCAATCTTTTTCTGCATGTCGGCGGCAAGCGCGCCGATGGCTATCATGCGCTTGAAAGTCTCGTCTGCTTCGCCGAGGCCGGCGACGTGCTGGGCTTCGCAGCGGCGGGTGATCTGACGCTGTCGGTCGATGGTCCGTTTGCCGCGGGCCTGTCAGGCGAGGGCGACAATCTGATTCTGCGTGCCGCGCGGGCTCTCACCGCCAAGGCCGGCATTCGTGCGGGTGCGTCGATTGCGCTGACGAAGAATTTGCCCGTGGCGTCGGGGATCGGCGGTGGCTCGGCCGATGCGGCGACGGCCCTCCGTGGGCTCATCAAGCTCTGGAATGTGCAAATCGACGATGCGGTCTTGCACGAGATTGCGCTGTCGCTGGGCTCGGACGTGCCGGTCTGCGTGAAGTCCGTGCCCGCAATCATGACGGGCCGCGGCGAGGGTCTTCACGAAACCGGTGCACTGCCGGCCATGCCCATGTTGCTGGTCAATCCGGGTGTCGCGGTTTCGACGGGCGAAGTATTTCGCCGTCTTGGGCGCACGGAAGCCGACACGCTCGCCGCCGCGCCGCCGCTGCCAACGGCGATGACGGAAGCTGTGCTGCTGGATTATCTCAAGGCCACGCGCAACGACATGGAAGCGCCGGCGCGCGCGATCGCGCCCGCGATCGGCAATGTGCTGGATGGCATGCGCGCGCAAGGTGCCTTGCTGGCCCGCATGTGCGGCAGCGGCGCGACCTGCTATGCGCTGTTCGAAAGCGATGCCGCGTTGCAGGCCGCCGCGCAGGCGCTGTCTTCGTCACATCCCGATTGGTGGATTGCACCGACGCGGATTGCCGCGCCGGATATCGCTGCCTAATGCCCGCGCGCGACGCAGAACTCGGCAATCTCGATCAGGGCTTCGCGGATCGCCGGTGACGGCAGCTTGGCCACCGAGCGCACCGCCGTATCGGCATAGGCGCGGGCGCGGGCGTGGGTTTCCTCGATGGCGCCCGTCTTCTGCACATGGGCAATGGCCGCATCGAGATCGCCATCCTCCTGCGGGCCGGTTTCGATCACGCGGCGCCAGAACTTGCGGGCTTCGCCTTCGGCGCGCTGATAGGCGAGGATCACCGGCAGCGTCACCTTGGCTTCGCGGAAATCGTCGCCGACCGATTTGCCCATCTGCTTCTCGCGGCCCGAATAGTCGAGCGCGTCGTCGATGAGCTGGAAGGCGATGCCGAGATTGTGACCGTAATCGTGCAGCGACTGGACGAAGCCGGGCCCTGCGCCGGCAATGGCCGCGCCCGCCTGGGCCGAGGCCGCAAACAGCGCCGCCGTCTTGGCCGTGACGACGGCGAGATAGTCATCCTCCGTCGTGCCCAGATTGTTCGAGGATTTGAGCTGCATCACCTCGCCTTCGGCGATCACCGACGAGGCGCGGGCGAGAATCCCCAGAACCGAAAGATCGCCGGTCTCCACCATCAGCTCGAAGGCGCGGCTGAACAGGAAATCGCCAACCAGGATCGAGGGCTTGTTGCCCCACACGATATTGGCGGCGATCTTGCCGCGCCGAAGCGCGCTGGCATCGACAACATCGTCATGCAGCAGCGTGGCCGTGTGAATGAATTCCACCGCGGCGGCGAGCATGATGTGGTGGTCGCCGTCATAGCCAAAGGCTTTGGCCGCGGCCAGCGTCAGCAACGGACGAAGCCGCTTGCCGCCCGAATCGATCAGATGCGTGGACAGGTCCGGGATCAGCGCCACGGCGCTCGACATCCGATCGATGGATCACCCCGTCGGCGGCGCGCATATCGTCCGCCACCAGCGCATACAGCGCGTCGACGGGCGACAGGCCCGGGTCGGCGGATTTGGCGAGCTCGGCAGTGATCATGGACTCGATCTTTCTGGCGCCTTGCCCGGAGGGCCGGCATGTTGCGACATTAGGGACCGGCGTGAAGGACGGTCAAGGCGGCCCCCGGGGCCGGCGGCCCCGAATGCGGCGGCGAGAGGTGCTTCATGCGCGAAGTTCTGAAGACAAACAATCCTGTAGAGCTGAACTTCGCGGAGGTCGTGCTAAAGGATGCCGGGATCGAAAGTGTTGTATTCGATGCACATATGAGCGTTCTGGATGGAAGTATGGTCATTTTGCCGCGCCGTTTGATGGTGGCCGAAGACGATGCGGACCAGGCCGCAACACTTCTGCGCGAGGCGCTGGGCGAGGGGACGTTTTGAGGCCTGACCCCCATGGATGAGGCGCAGACCGAAGATCGCTTTCTCGGCGGGCGGATTGTCGTGCGCCAGCTCGCCGCCGGCTTCCGCTCGGGCCTCGATGCCGTAATGCTGGCCGCCGCGATCCCGGCTCAGGCGGGCGAGACGGTGTTGGAACTGGGATCTGGCGCCGGCGCCGCCGCGCTCTGTCTTGCAGCCCGCACAGGTTGTTCGGTCGCGGGAGTTGAGCGTGACGCGGACCTCGCGGCGCTCGCCAATGCCAACGCCGCGGCAAATAGCATGGCTGAGCGTGTTCAATTCCTGGCGGGCGATGTGTTCGCGCTCCCGCCGGACCTCAAACGCGATTTCGCCCATGTGATGACCAATCCGCCCTTCCATGGCGAGGAGGGACGGGCCTCGCCCGATGCCGCCCGCGCCGCGGCCAAGCATGATGACGGCCGGCTGGGCGACTGGCTGAAGGCCGGTTTCCGGCGCACGGCCTCGAACGGCACCTTCACCGCCATTCTGAGGGCCGACCGGCTGGGCGAGGCGCTGGCGGCCCTGCCGCATCGCGGCACGCTGGTGCTGCCTCTGTGGCCGAGGGAGGGCGTCGAAGCCAAACGCGTGATCCTGCAGGTGCGCAAGGGCGCGCGCCGCCCGCTGGGTTTCCTGCCGGGCCTGATCCTGCATGAGGCGGACGGAGCCAATAGCGAGGCCGCCGAGGCCATCCTGCGCCATGGCGAGGCGCTGCCCCTGAACCCGCGTCCGGGCCCTGCCTAACCTGTTGTCGCCGGGGCCCTCCGCCTATAGGTTCCGCCCGCGAAACCGGGATTTTCACCTTGCCGAAAGCGCGCACATTTCAGGAGCTGATCCTGACCCTCCAGGCCTACTGGGCGGGGCAGGGCTGCATCGTTCTCCAGCCCTACGACATGGAGATGGGGGCGGGCACCTTCCATCCGGCCACGACCCTGCGGGCCCTCGGCCCCCGGCCGTGGAAGGCGGCCTATGTTCAGCCTTCGCGCCGGCCCTCGCGATGGCCGCTATGGCGAGAACCCGAACCGGCTGCAGCACTACTACCAGTATCAGGTGATCCTGAAGCCGGCGCCGGAGAATGTGCAGGAGCTGTATCTGGGTTCGCTCAAGGCCATCGGCCTCGACCCGGCGCTGCACGACATCCGCTTTGTGGAAGACGATTGGGAAAGCCCGACGCTGGGCGCCTGGGGCCTGGGCTGGGAGGTGTGGTGCGACGGCATGGAAGTGAGCCAGTTCACCTATTTCCAGCAGGTCGGCGGCATCGAATGCGAAAGCGTGGCGGCCGAACTGACCTATGGGCTCGAACGGCTGGCCATGTATGTGATGGATTGCGAATTCGTCTACGACCTGCCGTTCAACGAGCAGTTCCGCTATGGCGAAGTGTTCCATCAGGCCGAGAAGGAATTCTCCGCCTACAATTTCGAGCACGCCAACACAGAGGTGCTGTTCCGCCATTTCGAAGATGCCGAGGCCGAATGCCAGAAGCTGGTGGAGGCGAAGCTGGCGCTGCCGGCCTATGACCAGTGCATCAAGGCATCCCACGCCTTCAATCTTCTGGATGCGCGCGGGGTGATCTCGGTCACCGAACGCGCCGCCTATATCGGCCGTGTGCGCACGCTGGCGAAAGCCAGTTGCGAAACCTGGCTGGCGTCGGACCAGGGCGCCTACACGCCGAGGTATGCGTGATGGAAGCTCAAATGCAATGCACGCCCCATCCGTCATCACCCGGCGAAGTCCGGGTGATCCATTTGAATCGTGCACGCGGAGCCGCGGAGGCGCGGAGACGTGCTCGATTCTCCGCGGGCTCCGCGTCTCCGCGTGAACAAAATTGGGTGGCCCGGACAAGCCGGGCCATGACGAATTGGGGGATTGGAAACACCAATGCCTGATTTGTTAATCGAACTGTTCTCCGAGGAAATTCCCGCGCGCATGCAGGCGCAGGCGGCGAAGGATTTCGAACGGCTGATCGTCGGCGCGCTGTCCGATCGCGGGCTGTTGTTCGAAGGCGTCAAAAGCTTTGCCGGGCCGCGGCGGCTGACGCTGGCGATTGACGGGCTGCCGGTCAAGCAGCCGGACGTGAGCGAGGAACGCAAGGGCCCGCGCACGAACGCACCGGAAAAGGCGCTGGAAGGCTTCCTGCGCTCGGCCGGCGTGACGCTGGAGCAGTGCCAGAAGCAGTCTGACGCCAAGGGCGAATTCTATGTCGCCGTCGATCGCGCGCAAGGGCCGCGAGACGGCGGAGGTGATTGCCGAGATCGTGCCCGAAGCCATGGCCAAGCTGCCCTGGCCGAAATCGATGCGCTGGCCTCAGGGCACGCCTTTGATACCTCGAAATCTGCATTGTTAGGCGGTGCGCTGCTTGGGAAGACATTGCTTGGAAGCCCAGGAACGCGGAATGAATTCAGCTGGGTACGTCCGCTGCATTCAATCTTTGTTCCTTCGACGGCGAAGTGGTGCCGTTCGAATTCGCGGGCGTGAAGAGTGGCAACACCACACTGGGTCATCGCTTCCTCTCGGACGGCAAGCCCATCGCCGTGCGGCACTTCGAGGATTACGAGGCGGCGCTGAAGAAGGCGCATGTGTCCTCGATGCCGAGGAGCGCAAGGACACGATCCTCCACGACGCGAAGCAGAAGGCCTTCGCGCTGGGGCTGGAACTGATCGAGGACGAGGGGCTCGCGAACGAGGTGTCGGGGCTGGCCGAATGGCCGGTGGTGCTGATCGGCACCATCGAAGACCAGTTCATGGATGTGCCGCCCGAGATTCTGCAGACCTCGATGCGCACGCATCAGAAATATTTCGCCCTGCGCGATCCCAAGACCGGCGAGATGGCGAACAAATTCGCGCTCGTCGCCAACATGGTCGCGGCTGACGGCGGCAAGGAGATCGTCGCCGGCAATGAGCGCGTGCTGCGCGCGCGCCTCTCCGACGCCAAGTTCTTCTGGGACCAGGACCGCAAGCAACACGCTGGAAAGCCGCGTCGACTGCGCTGAAGAACATCGTCTTCCACGCCAAGCTCGGTACCCAATATGAGCGCGTCGAGCGCATCGAAGCGCTGGCCGGCGAGATCGCCGAAAAGATCGGCGCCGAGGTCGCCAAGGCCAAGCGCGCTGCGCGCCTGTGCAAAGCAGACCTGACGACTGGCGTGGTGGGCGAGTTCCCTGAACTGCAGGGCGTCATGGGACGCTATTACGCGCTCCATGATGGTGAGGACGCCGAAGTCGCCGACGCCATCCGTGATCACTACAAGCCGGTTGGTCCGAACGATGCCGTTCCGACACGCGCCCGTTTCGATTGCTGTGGCGCTCGCGGATAAGCTCGATCAACTTGTCGGCTTTTTTGCAATTGGCGAGAAGCCGACTGGATCCGGAGATCCGTTTGCCTTGCGGCGCGCGGCGCTGGGCGAGGTACGGCTCTCGCGTGAAAATCAGCTCGCGCTTGGGATAATTGAGATTTGCACGCAGCAGCTACCGCGTTCGGTTGGAAATCCTTTCGCAAGCAATCATCGAAAGTCCGCAGGCGCCGTATACCTTGAAAGGCCAAAGCAATGGGCGCGTGCGAAAGGTCGGACTTTATAGCAGTCTCCTCTGAGCTTGGTGGCGACCAAGTTCTCGGGTCACACGAAATCGTGGCGCTAAACAAGTTGTATCCGCTGTCTGAGCCGCTTTGGCTATTGGACGCAGACCCGGATAGCGTAAGCGGCGGTTATTACGTTGAAGGGACAAAGGAGGGAAGGGACTTTGGCCCAGATATTCGGGCATGGCCCCCGAGGTCGAATTCTTCGCCTTCCTCGCTGACCGCCTCAAAGTCGCCCTCCGCGAACAGGGCACGCGGCACGATCTGATCGATGCCGTGTTCAGTCTCGGCACCGAGGACGATCTGGTGCGGCTGGTGGCGCGCGTCGAAGCCTTGCAGAGCTTCCTCAAGACGGAAGAGGGCGGCAATCTGCTGGCCGGTTACAAGCGCGCGGCCAATATCCTCAAGGCCGAGGAGAAGAAGGACAAGACGACTTTCGACGGCGCCCCCGATCCCGAAGCGCTGGTGCTGCCTGAGGAGAAGGCGCTCTACACCGAACTGGCGACGGCCTCCGAACTGATCCGCGCCGAGGTCGAGCGCGAGCGCTTTGTCGAAGCCATGGGCGTGATGGCGCGGTTGCGCGGCCCGGTGGACGCCTTCTTCGAGGCGGTGAAGGTCAATGACGACGATCCCGCCATCCGCAAGAACCGGCTTCTGCTCCTCTCGCACCTGCGCGCGACGCTGCATCTGGTCGCGGACTTCTCGAAGATCGAAGGGTGAATTTTTGTTCGTCATGGCCGCCCTGCGAGGCGGCCACCCATCGAGCGAGCGTCGGCGAGCCATAGAGTTCTCTTGCGCCCGCCGACGCGGACGCGATGGGTGGGTGGGTCAAGCCCGCCCATGACGGGAAAGAGAGAGCCTCGAAGGTGGCAGACGCTACTCCGCCCGCTCGGTGGTCGGGTCGATCATCTTTTTGACTTCGGTGATTTTGGTGGCCGGGAAGCCGCTCATCTCGGCATGTTTGCGGATCATGGCCTCGTCCTTGGCCAGATAGACGCAGAAAGTCTTGTCGGCGGCGACATAGCTTTCCTGCCACTGGATGTCCGGCCCCAGCTCCTTCAGGACCTTGTTCGATTGCGCGGCGGCGCTTTTGAGCTGCTCGCGTTCGAATGAGCCGACGGCAGGAATGTCACGTTCGATGATGAACTTGCGCAAGGCCATCTGGGCCTCCCGGGTTGGACCGCGGGGCCGATCCTAGCACAAGCCGGCCCGGCCTCGGCTTCGCCTGTCATTCCCGGCGATGACAAGTTCGGCGAAATTTTCGACAAATTTTGCATCCCCTGTGCGCAATAGCCGTTTGACATAAGGGGCGCGATTTCGTGGTCTAGGCGGGAATTGGGCCGGGCCTCCGGCGCGGGACTTGAGTTACAGGATTCGGAAAGCGGACAATGACGCAGTGGGTCTATTCCTTCGGTAACGGCAGCGCGGAAGGCCGCGCGGAGATGAAGAATTTGCTCGGCGGCAAGGGCGCCAACCTGGCCGAGATGAGCAATCTGGGCCTGCCGGTGCCGCCCGGCTTCACCATCACCACCGATGTCTGCACCTATTACTACGCCCATGGCGAAACCTATCCGGCCGATCTGAAAGCCGCGGTCGAGGCGGCCCTCGAAAAGGTCGCCGGCGGCACGGGCGCGCGGCTGGGCGATGTCGCCAATCCGCTGCTGGTGTCGGTGCGTTCGGGCGCGCGCGTCTCCATGCCGGGCATGATGGACACGGTGCTGAATCTGGGCCTCACCGAAGAAACGGTCGAAGGGTTGGCGAAGCTCACCGGCGATGCGCGCTTCGCCTATGACAGCTATCGCCGCTTCATCCAGATGTATTCCAATGTCGTGCTGGGCGTGGAGCACGCATTGTTCGAGGAAATCCTCGAAACCGAGAAAGAGAACAAGGGTGTCGAACTCGACACCGAACTGGATGCCGAGGATCTCAAGCGCGTTGCCGATCTCTACAAGGCGCGCATGCAGAAGGAGCTGGGCAAGCCCTTCCCGGACGATGTGCATGAACAGCTCTGGGGCGCCATCGGCGCTGTGTTCGGCTCCTGGCGTTCACATCGCGCCAACACCTATCGCCGCCTGCACAACATCCCCGAGGATTGGGGCACCGCCGTCAATGTGCAGGCCATGGTGTTCGGCAATCGCGGCGAGACGAGCGCCACCGGCGTGGCCTTCACCCGCGATCCCTCTACCGGCGAGCGCGTGCTCTATGGTGAGTTCCTCGTGAATGCGCAGGGCGAGGATGTGGTGGCCGGCATTCGCACGCCGCAGCCGATCTCCAAGCTGGTGCGTGAGCGCCAGGGCGGCAAGAAGCCCGCGATGGAAGAGGTGATGCCCAAGGCGCATGCGGAGCTGTCGCAGATCGCGGCCACGCTCGAAGCGCATTATCGCGACATGCAGGATGTGGAGTTCACCGTGCAGGAAGGCACGCTCTACATGCTGCAGACGCGCAACGGCAAACGCACGGCCGATGCCGCGCTCAAGATCGCCGTCGACATGGTGGCCGAAGGGTTGATCGATCAGCGCGCGGCCGTGGGCCGGGTCGATCCGGCGGCGCTGGATCAATTGCTGCATCCGACGCTGGATCCCAAAGCCGAAAAGCACGCCATCGCCGTGGGCCTCGCCGCATCTCCGGGCGCGGCCACGGGCGAGGCCGCGTTCACGGCCGACGAGGCCGAGAAGCTGGCCGGCGAGGGCCGCGCTGTCATCTTGGTGCGCAACGAGACCAGCCCCGAAGATATTCACGGCATGCACGCGGCCAAGGGCATTCTCACCGCGCGCGGCGGCATGACCAGTCACGCGGCCGTGGTGGCGCGCGGCATGGGCCGGCCCTGCGTCTCGGGCGCCGGCATGCTCAAGATCGATGCCAAGGCCGGCACCATGACGATCGGTGCCGAGGTGATCGGCCGCGGCGATATCCTCACCATCGATGGCGGCACGGGCCAGGTGTTCAAGGGCAAGGTGGCCATGCGCCAACCGGAACTCACGGGCGATTTCGGCACGCTGATGGGCTGGGCCGATGCCATCCGTACACTGAAGGTCCGCACCAATGCCGACACGCCGGAAGATGCCGCGACCGCGCGCAAGTTCGGCGCGGAGGGCATCGGGCTGTGCCGCACCGAGCATATGTTCTTCGAGGCCGAACGCATCGTCGCGGTGCGCCGGATGATCCTGGCCGATGCGGAAGCCGACCGGCGTGCGGCGCTGGACAAATTGCTGCCCATGCAGCGCAGCGACTTCGAAGCGATCTTCAAGGTGATGGAGGGTCTGCCGGTCACCATCCGCCTGCTCGATCCGCCGCTGCACGAATTCTTGCCCAACACCGATGAGGAGATTGCCGAAGTGGCCAAGGCGGCCGGCGGCGATCCGGCCAAGCTGCGCGCGCGCGCGATTTCCCTGCATGAATCCAATCCCATGCTGGGCCATCGCGGCTGCCGCCTCGGCATTACCTATCCCGAAATCTACGAGATGCAGACGCGCGCCATTCTTGAGGCCGCGCTGAATATCGAAGATGCGGGCGGCAAGCCGGTGCAGCTAGAAATCATGGTCCCGCTTGTGGGCTTCAAGAGCGAACTCGATTGGCTGAAAGCGCGTATCGATCGCGTGGCGGAGGCCGTGAAATCCGAGCGCGGAAAACTCCCGATTTATCTCATCGGCACGATGATCGAGCTGCCGCGTGCCGCCTTGCGTGCGAAAGAAATTGCGCAGACGGCGCAGTTCTTCTCATTCGGTACCAACGATCTCACGCAGACCACGCTTGGTGTGTCGCGTGATGATGCCGGCGCGTTCCTCAACGAATATCTGACCAAGGGGATCATCACGCGCGATCCCTTTGTTTCGCTCGATCAGGATGGCGTCGGAGAACTTGTCCGGATTGCGGCAGAAAGAGGGCGCACAGCGCGTGCCGATTTGAAACTCGGCATCTGCGGCGAACATGGCGGTGACCCGGATTCGATTCGATTCTGTCACGCAACGGGACTCGATTATGTGTCCTGCTCACCGTTTCGCGTGCCGATTGCACGCCTGGCTGCGGCGCAAGCGGCACTCACATAAGGTATATTTCTTCGAGTGGACGACAAAGAGACGCAGGCGTTTCCTGCGTTTCCTAGGTGAATCGTGACACTTCGTCATGGTCACCAAGAAATTTATTTGACGATTCGAATTTTAGCGGGCAGAAACGCGGCATCGAACTTGAAAGGCGCTGGGACCATTTCGAATTGACGTTCTGAAACGAAATCCGAACCGAGTCGAAGCCTGACGATGACCCCGAAAATTCTGAATGCATGGCGGCGTGCAGACCGCGCGATGATAGGTGCGCTTGTGCTGGTGATCGGCACGGCGGTGGCCTATATCGCCTTTACGCCGTACACGGATCAAATCCCGGGTGAGGCGTCGCGGGCACAGATCACCGTGCCCGCGCAGCCGAAATTTATCGCCGCCCGGCCGGCGCCGTCGGAAGTGGCGATGGCGCAGCTTCTGGCCGAACGCCATTGCCTGGCGCAGGCGATGTATTACGAAGCGCGTGGTGAAGGCGTGCGCGGCGAGATAGCCGTGGCCGAGGTAGTGTTCCATCGCATGCGTAGCCGCATCTATCCGGCGACGATCTGCGGGGTCGTGTTCCAGGGGGCACAGGAAAAAATCTCCTGCCAGTTCAGCTTCGTCTGCAACGGCGATATGGACAAGCCCCGTGAGCAGCATGCCTGGGCGGAATCGCGCCTTCTGGCGGCCAAGATCATGACCGGCGCCTTGCCGCTGGGTGACATCACGGACGACGCCACCTCCTATCACGCGGTCTCGGTGGATCCGGTCTGGGCCGGCCATCTGATCCGCACCGTCCAGATCGGCAACCACATTTTCTACCGCCGGCCGAGCGCGCGCAGCCAGCCGATGTAGGCCGCTGCCGCCAACATTAAATCCAGTTGACCTGTATCAATGAGGCGCCGGTGCGCTTCGGCGAATGTATGTGCGGATGGCGCGGCGACGCGTCTTCGGATGCGGGTGAGCCTGCGTTTGCCGGTCACATCGCGGTTCCTGGCCGCGCCATCCACCTTCCCTCTCAGTTCTAGAAATTCACCCGCCGGCTGATGGCGCCGTCGACCAGCAGGTTCACGCCATTGGTGAAGCTGGAAACCGGGCTCGCCAGGAACACGGCCGCGCTGGCGATTTCCTGCGGCGTTGCCATGCGGCCGGTGGGATTGCGTGCGATCGCGCCGTTGTACATGTCTGGCATATTCTTCTCGATCATCTCCCAGACGCCGCCCTTGAAATAGACGGTGCCGGGCGACACCACATTGGTGCGGATTCCGGCCTTGGCATATTGGCGCGCCAGCCCCTTGGCCTGATGGATCAGGGCCGCCTTGATCGGGCCATAGGCACCGGCGCTGTCCGTTTCGGCGGCGGACACAGATGAGATGATGATGAAGGCCGCGTCGCCGTTCTTTTGCGCCGCCTCTTTGAGGAAGGGCTTGGCCGCGTCGAAGGCATGCACGGCGCCCAGAACATCGAGCCGGAAATTCTGTTCCCAGGCATCGGGAGAATTGCCCTGCGCCATCGCGCCGGCATTGGAGACGAGAATGTCGATGCCGCCGAGTTCCTTGCCGGCCGCCGCGATCCAGTTCGTCAGTGCGCCGCTATCGGTGATGTCGACGGAGGCGCCGGTGGCGGTGACGCCGCTCTGGCGCAGCGCTTCGACCGTTTCCTTCACCTGATCGGGATTGCGCGCGCAGATGCCGACATCGGCGCCTTCGGCGGCGAGGGTGTCGGCGATGGCGCGGCCGATGCCGCGCGTGCCGCCGAGGATGAGGGCTTTCTTGCCTTTGAGATGGAGGTCCATGGCCGGCCTTTCGCGAATGGTTTGGCGGGCCACTCTAGCGGCGGCAGGAGGCGCGGCAAGGCCGGACCGCGTCAGTCCATCGAGGTCGGCACGATTGTGGCCGTGGACACGGTGAGTGCCGTGGCGGAACCTGAACAGGCCCAGCCCGCATCGGCGCCCGGCGCATCGGCCGCCATCGCTTTGCGGCGGTCACAGGGGCGCACGCGGCCGGTCACCGTCACGAAGGAGGGCCCGAGCTGCAGGCGGCGCTGCAGGGCCTTGTCCTGCCACAGAAGCAGGAGATGGGGATATTTGCCGGGCTGCGCGGCGTCATCGGCCGCGCGATAGAGCCGGTCGTTGGAGGCGAAGCCCACGACGTTGACGCATTGCCCGGCATAGCGCGCCGGCGCGCCGGCAATAGCGGCGAGATCGACGGTTTTGGCGTCGGCGGCTTTGCAGGTGAAGTCCTGCGCGAAATAGGCCTGGGCCGGGTCGTCTTTCGGCGCGGGCGCCGTCGACGCGCAGGCCGCGAGCGCAAGGCTCATGGCTACGACGGCGGCGATGCGGATTGCTGTCATGCCGTTCCCCCGGAAATCCCGGGACACAGACAATCAAAAATCGAGGCCGAGGTCGAGATTGGCGGCCGAATGAGTCAGCGCACCCGAGGAAATATAGTCCACGCCGGTCTCGGCGATGCCGCGCACGGTGGCGAGCGTCACATTGCCGGAGGCTTCGAGCACGGCCTTGCCCTTGGCCAGGGCCACGGCGCGTCTGAGGTCGTCATTCGTCATATTGTCGAGCAGCACGCAATCGACCCCGAGCGTCAGCGCCTCTTCGAGCTGATCGAGCGTGTCGACCTCCAGTTCGATCCTGACCATATGGCCGGTGCCGGCGCGCACGCGCGCGATGGCGGGGGCGATCCCGCCAGCGGCCACCAGATGATTGTCCTTGATCAGCACCGCATCGTCGAGGCCGAAGCGATGGTTGAAGCCGCCGCCGCAGCGCACGGCATATTTCTGCAGCGTGCGCAGGCCCGGGCAGTGTCTTGCGGGTGCAGACGATGCGCGCCTCGGTCCCGCTCACCGCATCGACCAGCGCGCGCGTGGCCGTGGCGACGCCGGACAGATGGCCCGCAAAATTCAGCGCTACCCGCTCGGCCGTCAGCAGCGCACGCGACAGGCCTTCGATGGTCGCGAGCGGCGTGCCGGCTTCGACCGTGCTGCCGTCGAGCTTCTCGGCGCGGAAGTTTGTGTCGGGATCGATCAGGCGGAAGGCGCATTCGGCCGCGATCAGGCCCGCGATCGTGCCGGGCTTGCGCGCCACGATGCGCGCCGTCGAGCGCTGCTCGGGAGGAATCGTGAGTTCGGAGGTGATGTCGCCGGCGCGGCCGAGATCTTCCTCCAGCGCCGCGCGCACGCTGGGCTCGATCAGCAGCGGATGCGGCGGACGGGTGATCGGCAAGGCGAGCTTATGATGTGGCACGGCAGGGCTGTTCGATGGTGGCGGCCGCGTTCGCCGCGATGCGGTCGGCGTCGGCCAGAGTGAGGAAGGAGCGGGTGGCGGTTTCGTCGGTCGCCGGATAATCGCTGCGGAAATGGGCGCCGCGGCTTTCGCGGCGTGCGAGCGCAGCCGCGGTCACGAGTTTCGCCGTTGCCGTCATGTTGAGCAGGGCCGGTTCGCTGCCGCCCGCGCGCTCGACGCTCTCGATGGTCTGCAGCGCACAGGCGAGGCCCGTCTCGTCGCGTTCGAGGCCGACAAGGCGCGTCATCGCCTCGCGCAGCACATGGGGCGGCGGCGTGGGCGAGAAATGGATCGGTGCCGGCGGCGTTCCGCGGCCCGGGCGCGCCTCGATATGGCCGCGAATGTCCTCGGCCGCGCGGGCGCCGAACACCAGCGCTTCGAGCAGCGAGTTGGAGGCCAGCCGGTTGGCGCCGTGCAGACCGGTGGAGGCGCATTCGCCAATGGCCCACAGCCCCTCCAGCGAGGAACGGCCGGTCGCATCCGCGGCGATGCCGCCCATGTGGTAATGCGCGGCCGGCGCCACCGGGATGGGCATGGTGGCCGGATCGACGCCGCCCTCGCGGCAGGCGGCATAGACGGTCGGGAAGCGCTGTTCGAACGATGCGCCGATGGCCTCGCGGCAATCGAGATACGTCGTGTGCCCTTGCGCGATCTCGCGGTGCAGGGCGCGGGCGACGATATCGCGCGGCGCCAGTTCGGCATCGGGATGGATGGCCGGCATGAAGCGGCGGCCGGTCTCGTCGATCAGCGTCGCGCCTTCGCCGCGCAGCGCTTCGGTCGCGAGCGGCGCCGGATCGCGGCCGATGGCGATGGCCGTCGGGTGGAACTGCACGAATTCGGCATCGGCGATCACCGCGCCCGCGCGGGCCGCCATGCCGGCGCCTTCGCCGCGGCTTTCGGGCGGATTGGTCGTCACGGCATAGAGCGAGCCGAGGCCGCCGGTCGCGAAGATCACGGCGGGGGCGCGGAACAGCGTCAGCCTTGCGCTGCGGCCCCGGCCATGGCGCGCGAACAGGCCTGCAATGCGGCCGTCTTCCATGGCCAGTTCGACGGCGTGATAGCCTTCGAGGATTTTGATCGATGGCGTTTCGAGCGCCGTCAGCGCCAGCGTGCGCGTGACCTCGGCCCCGGCGCGGTCGCCCGCGACATGGACGATGCGATTGGCCGAATGCGCGGCCTCGCGGCCCACAGCCAGCGAGCCATCCGCTTTGCGGTCGAAGGGCACGCCGATCTTGAGCAGGTCTTCGATGCGCGCATGCGCTTCGCGCGTGACGAAATCGACGACTGCGCGGTCGCAGCTTCCGGCGCCGGCCGCCATCGTGTCGGCGGCGTGCGACTGCCAGCTGTCGTCGGGGCTCATGGCGGCAGCGATGCCGCCCTGCGCCCAGGCGCTGGAGCCCGACGTGCCGGGCCGCGTGCCAGCCAGGATCAGCGCCGGGAAGGGCGCAAGCTTGAGCGCGGTGAAGAGGCCGGCGACGCCGGCACCCAGGATCAGCGCGCCCTGGACTTCGATGACATTGTCGATGGCCTTGGCCATGTTCGCCTCATGCGGCTTTCAGCTGCGCTGCAGGCACTTTGACTTGCAACATGCGCTCGACGGCGGCCTTGGCGCGTGTCGCCACGGCCGCGTCGACCGTCACTTCATGCTCCATCGTCTGCAGCGAATGCAGAATCTTGGCGAGCGTGATGCGCTTCATATGCGGGCACAGATTGCACGGGCGCACGAATTCCACATCCGGGAATTCGACGGCGACATTGTCGCTCATCGAGCATTCGGTGACGAGGATGACCCGCGCCGGGCGATGCGTGCCGACATATCCGATCATGGCGCTGGTCGAGCCGGCGAAATCGGCCTCGGCCACCACTTCCGGCGGGCATTCGGGATGGGCCAGCACGATAACGCCGGGGTTGGCTTCGCGGTATTCGCGGATTTCGGCGGCCGAGAAACGCTCATGCACTTCGCAGCGGCCCTTCCAGCTGATGATCTTGATCTTGGTCTGCTTGGCGACATTGGCCGCGAGATATTCGTCCGGGATCATGATCACCGTGTCGGTGCCCCATTCGCGGGCAATGTCTTCCACCACGGCGACGGCATTGGACGAGGTGCAGCACACATCGCTTTCGGCCTTCACATCGGCCGAAGTGTTCACGTAAGTGACGACCGGCAGGCCGGGATATTTCTGTTTGAGCAGGCGCACATCCGCGCCCGTCACCGAAGCCGCCAGCGAGCATCCGGCTTCCATGTCAGGGATCAGCACGGTCTTGTCCGGCGAGAGCACCTTCGACGTCTCGGCCATGAAGTGCACACCGGCCTGGATGATGACCTTGGCATCGGTCTTCGCCGCCTCGCGCGCGAGCTGCAGCGAGTCGCCGACGAAATCGGCCACGCAATGGAAGATCTCCGGCGTCATGTAATTGTGCGCCAGGATGACGGCGTTCTTCTCTTTCTTGAGGTCGAGAATCGCCTTCACATAGGGCGCGTGCACGGGCCACTCCACCTCGGGAATGACGTGCGCGACTTTGGCATAGGCCGCTTGCGTCGCCTTCGCCACGGCGGGCGTGAAGGGCAGGGCGCTCTGGGTCTCGTTACCGGGCCGGGTCATGGCCATCTCCCATTTATACTCATTTCGAGTATATATATGGTGCAAAATTACCGGCCTTCAAGGCCGGTTTGTCATGCACCCGGTTATGCTACGCCTGAGCATAAATCCGTCAAGGGAATTCGGGACACACGGCCCCGGAAAATTGCATGGCAGGCCTGCGCCGAGACATATCCTTACGTCTTGCGCGGGAACCGCCTCGCGCCTGTCGGGGCGCTTGCCGCCAGCCCGAGCCGCTGAAACACTCAAATCGCACAACATTGGGGAAAATCATGGCTGAGACAGCGAATTCCGGAATCTGGGTGGAGGCGGGCGAGGGCCTGCTGAACGACACCATCGCGCTGAGGCGGGATATCCATGGGGAGCCGGAACTCGGCCTGTTCAACCCGAAGACCACGCAAAAGGCCAAGGCGGCCCTGGCGGGTCTGCCGCTGGAGATCCGGGAAGGGCCGTCTACCTCCGGCTTCGTGGCGATCCTGAAGGGCCCGGAGAATGGCCGCACGGTGCTCCTGCGCGGCGACACCGACGCCCTGCCCATGAGCGAGGATACGGGCCTGCCTTACGCCTCCCGCAATGAGGACGCCATGCATGCCTGTGGCCACGACACCCACACGGCCATGCTGGCGGGTGCGGCGCGGGCGCTGTGCGCCCATCGCGACCGGCTGGCCGGCACGGTGATGTTCATGTTCCAGCCGGGCGAGGAAGGCCATCACGGCGCCCGCGAGATGCTGAAGGACGGACTTCTCGATCCGCTGCCGGATGCGGCCTTCGCGCTCCACATCTCGCCCAACATTCCGGCGGGAATTTTCGCGGGCCGTGCCGGGCCGCTCCTGGCAGCCGCCGACAAGATCAACGTCACGATCAAGGGGCAGGGTGGCCATGCCTCCCAGCCTCAGAATGCCGTCGATCCGGTGCCGGTGGCCTGCGAAATCGTGATGGCGCTGCAGGCCATGGTGACACGGCGCATTCCCGCCTTCGATCCCGTCGTGCTCACGGTGGCGCGCATCACCTCTGGCACGACCAACAATGTCATCCCGGAATCGGCCGAACTCGAAGGCACGATCCGAAGCTTCTCCGAAGAATCGCGCGCGCTCGCCCATGAAGGTCTGGAGCGTGTCGTCCACAACATTGCCGCCGCCCACAAATGCGATGCCACGGCCGATATCGAACAGGGCTTCCCGGTCACGATCTGCAACGCGGATTCCGTGAGCCTCGCCCAAACCACCGCGCAGGCGCTATTCGGCGAGCACGGCTGGATGACGCTGCCCACACCGATCATGGGCGCCGAAGATTTTTCCTACGTCTTGCGCAAAGTCCCGGGCGCGATGGTGTTTCTGGGCGTCACACCCGAAGGCGGCGATTTTCGCACCTGCTGCTCGATCCATTCCAACAAGATGGTGCTGGACGAGAAGATGATGGCGCGCGGCATCGCCATGCATTGTGCCTTCGCCGAGAATTTCCTGCGCGACGGCTTTCAGCCCGCACTCTGAACGCGCACATGATGCGACCGTAACCGAGGCTATAAAGGCGGCGGTCACTTCGCTGTCAGTAGCGATAACATTGCGCGATTGTACCGTGTCATCCCGTCGAGCCGCTCCCAAACGATCGCGAGATGACAGGTGTGCAATGTGTGCGCCCGTCGCACGCGTAGCACCTGTCAACCTTCTCCGTATACTGACTGTTGCGGTATTGCAACGCGGGAAAATTTTCCGGCGCAGAGCTTCCTTTCGTCACTGGCGCTGCCGGCGCCGGATTGTCATCTGAGCGTTACAGAACGAGCAATTCGACTCGTGTGAACACTCTGCAATCTGGAGGCATCTTGTCTTACCGTATGCGTTTTATGACCGCGCTCAGCGTGGCAACTGCCGGCATCCTCTCATTTGGCGCCGCGCAGGCAGCAAACTCGTCCCCGTTCAATGGCACCCTCAGTGCGGACTACAGCCACATTGATGTCGGCCATGCCAGCAGCGGCGATCTTTACGGCATCCGCCTGACGGGCACCGTTCCCCTGAACATCGCCGGTGCGACATTCGAGGGTGACGGCAGCTTTCACAGCCTGCCGGCTCACGGCGTCAGCCATGACGAATTCAATCTTGGCGGCAATCTGTTCTGGTCACTGAACGGAATTGGCCGTGCCGGTGCGACGCTGGGCTACAACGCCTCAGGCATGCACAGCACGGCGCTGACCGGCATACCGGGCCTTGATCACGTCACGAATTATGGCGCATTCGGGCAGTACTATGTCGGCAACAAGTACACGTTCAGCGCCAAGGGCGGCGGCTTCACCGGCGATCACAGCGACAGCGGCTATTATGTCGGCGGTCAGGCCACGGCCTATGTGACACCGGACGTCGCGGTGGACGGGGCGATTGATTACACCAACGCCAACCAGCTGACCGGCGAGACCGACTATTCGGTGACCGGCGAGTGGCTTGTATCCGAATCCACGCCGTTCTCGATCTATGGCGGCTACACCTATGCGAAATATTCGGATGCCCCGGTCGATGCCAATATCTGGACCATCGGTCTGCGGTTTTACACCGACGGCAAGGGCATGTCGCTGGAACAGCACCGTCGCAGCGGCGTGCTGGGCTGGGCGGGGAGTTTCATTCCGTCGCTCCTGCGCTAAGCGCGGACTCTTTGCATAAGGTGCGCCCGTGCGTCTTCGGACGTGCGGGCGACCGTTCCGTCCGGTTATCGTCGTGTGCCGAAGCGTAAGCCCGGTGATGGGCGCTCGCTGAGGACTTCGCGGCGGAAGCGGAACAGTTCCGCCGGCCGTCCGCGACCGCTGCTCGTCAGTTTGCCGGTGCGTTCCACCAGGCCCTGGCCCTCGACCAGGCGGCGGAAGTTCTGCTTGTGCAGGCGAACGCCGGAGATCGCTTCGACGGTGCGCTGCAATTCGAGCAGCGTGAAGGTCGGCGGCATCAGTTCGAACACCACCGGGCGGTATTTCATCTTGCCGCGCAGCCGCGCGATGGCCGTCGCCAGAATGCGGCGGTGATCGAAGATCATGCTGCGGCCGAGCGGCAGCTTGGGCAGCTTCACCTTGCTGCGGCCGTCGCGCTTGGCTTCTTCGACGAGTCCGGCTTCGTAGAGCAGCTCATAGCGTTCGAGCACACGCTCTTCGTCCCAGCCAATACCGTCATGGCCGAAGGACAAGGCGACGCGCTGGCGGCGCTGCGTCTTCTGCGCGGGATCGGCTTTCACGAAACCGCCAAGCGCCGGCAGGATGACCGTGTCGATAATGGCGGGCCGCGTCTGGCGCCAATCCTCCCAGGGGAAGAAGGCATACCAATCCTGCCAATGCGCATCCGGTGCCTGCAGCTCGGCCGTGCCGCGTACGAGTGCCAGGTAACCCACCGAAACCACACGCGGGCCTTCGCCAGCCTTCATCATGTGCCGTCCGCGATCGCCGAAGGTATAGAGCTGTTCGGCGTAATCGAGATCGAGTGAAGTCTGTTCGCGCACCCAGCTGCGAAGGCCGCTTTCGAGCGTCCTGTGTTTCAGCGGATCGAAGGGGCCGAAGGGCAGGCCTTCTTCGGCGCCGGGATGGCCGACCGCGAGGACGCGCGGCACTTCCTCGGCGACCGAAACAATCGCCGCGCTAAGGCCGATACGCACCACATTGGCGGTGCGGTTCATAATTCCTCCAGGACGAGCGGCAGCTCGACACATTCGCCTTCGGCCACGATGCGCCCGCGCCCAAGCGCCTCGACCGCGCGCAGCATGCGGCCTTCGCGGCCCAGCGCGTCGTCAGCGAGCTGCACCATCAGCCGATTGGGATAGGCGTGCGGCGCGCGGAAGCGGATGGCCTTGGCGATCTCCTCCTCGCGGCCCGGCCCCAGCCGGTCGCAGAACAGGATATAGGCCGCGGCGGTCGAGCGGCTGACACCGGCCCAGCAATGCACCAGCATCGGCGCCTCGCCGTTCCAGCCGCGTCCGAAGGTGAGCAGGTCGTCGACATGTTTGGCGGCTGGGGGTGTGTCGCCGAAGGCCGGGTCGGCCACATCGTTGACGCCGAGCCGCAAATGCGCCGCGGGTGGAAATCCGTCCGGCGTCTCGATCATGTGTTCGGGTGAAAGCAGCGTCACCATATGCGACGGGCGATAACGCCGGATCGTCGCTTCGACGGCGGAAAGGGGCGTGACGAGTATCATGGACATGGGATCATCGTCGTCATGGTACGGTGGCGGAACGGCTTTTCCGCCTCCTTGCTAACCGAGCGCGCCGCCGATGTCGATTGCTTCAGGGGTGAAGCCGCTTGAAACGCTCGAGAAAGCGGGCCTGCGCCTCGGCCGGCGCCAGTGGGATCAGCCGCGGTGTCTTGAGGCCCGCGGGCGGCGCGCCGAAGAATTTGCGCGCCTCGGTCTTTTCGAAACCGGCGAGTTGCGTCGCCTCGTGATAGGCGGAGATGTGATCGGCTTTCTTGATCAGCGCGGCGAGCTCTGCCGACGCTTCGGGTGGAAGACCGAAGCGGATATGGACGGCGCCGAGGAGCCGTGTCTCAAAAGCTTTATAATCGAGACCCACCGCCGCCTTGAACGGGCTGATGAGATCGCCGACGACATATTCGGACGCATCGTGCAGCAACGCCATCAGCCGCGCCTCGCGCGCCAGCTTCGGCTTCAACTCGTGGACCAGCCGCTCGACGAGCACGCAATGCTGCGCCACCGAGAAAGCATGGTCACCGCGCGTCTGACCATTCCAGCGCGCGACGCGCGCCAGGCCATGGGCGATATCCTCGATCTCGACATCGAGCGGCGAGGGATCGAGCAGATCGAGCCGGCGCCCGCTCAGCATGCGCTGCCAGGCGCGGGGTTCTGTTGATTTGGTGGATTTGCGGGCTGCGGGCATGAACGAATTCCAGTCTGGGGCCGCCCGTTTACCCTAATCCCAAACGGTGCGCGAGCCTCACCTTCAGCAGAGCCATGATCTTGCTATAGTGACGGTCGCCATATGGCGTGGCTGACGAACCGCCCAGCGTAAACGGGCGGCGGCGAAATGGGTGGGGTATGGCGGTCAAACCGCTTGGGACGGACAGCTTGTGCCGGCGGACCGATCCGTCGCGGCTGGCCTTCGAAACGACGGCCGGACTTGCCGAGGCCGATGGCCCGGTGGGGCAGGATCGCGCCATGCGCGCCGTTGCGTTCGGCGCGCGCATGACGCAGCCCGGCTACAACATCTTCGTCACCGGCCCGCAGGGCAGCGGCAAGCATGCCTCCATCAAGCGCGCGCTGGAGCGCATGGCCGCCTCCATGCCGCCGCCGCCCGATTGGGCTTATGTCCACAATTTCGCGGCGCCCCATCAGCCGCGCGCGCTGCGCTTTCCGGCGGGCGAGGGCCGCGTCTTCAAACAGGCGATGGAGGACTTTGTCAGCGCGCTCAAGGGCGCCATGCCGGCCCTGTTCGCGAGCGAGGACTACCGCCAGCGCCGCGAGGCCATCGAGGCCGAATTCCGCACCACCGTCGATGGCACGCTGGGCAAGCTGCGCGCCCGCGCCGAAGCGCAAGGTCTGGCGCTGGTCGAGCAGGACGACGGTTTCGACTTCCTGCCACAACGCGACGGGCTGGTGCTCTCCGAAGAGGATTACCGGCGGCTCTCGAAGCGTGACCGCGAGGGGTTGACCGAAAAAAGCCGCGGGCTGCAGGACGATCTTGAACGCACGATGGAAGAGCTTGGGCGCCTGCGCACCGGCGCCGTCGAAAAGGTCCGTGCGCTCGATCGCGAACTGGGCGAGGGCTCCCTGCGCGGGTTGATGGGACCACTGTCGCAGCGCTTCGACGCCTTGCCGGACGCGCAATCCCATGTCGAGGCCGTGTTCCAGGATGTGATGGAGCATCTGGAGCCCTTGCAGGCCGGCGGCCATGGCGAAACCGATTCAGAAGGCCGCGGCCGCGAGAACGAGGTGCCGTTTCACCGCTATGAAGTGAACCTGCTGGTCGACAATGCCGGAACCAGGGGCGCGCCGGTGGTGTCGCTGCCCCTGCCGTCGCTGTCGCATCTGATCGGCAAGGTCGAGCACGTGACCCTGCTCGTCACCATCATCACCGATTACAAATATATCCGCGCCGGCGCGCTGCATCAGGCCAATGGCGGCTTCCTGCTGATCGACGCGCTCGACCTGCTGCAGCAGGACGTATCCTGGGAAGCCCTCAAGCGGGCGCTGCGCGAGGCCCGCATCCGCATCGAAAATCTCGCCGAAGTGCTCGACCGCACCCAGACGCTGACGATCCAGCCCGAGCCGGTGCCGCTCGATGCCAAGATCGTGCTGTTCGGCGAACCCTGGCTGTTCTATCGCCTGCGCGAGCTCGATCCCGATTTCGCCGATTTCTTCAAGGTGCAGGCCGATTTCTCCGTCCATGCGGCCCGCAATGACGAGAACAGCACCTCCATGCTGCGGCTTCTGGCCAGCGTGGCGCGCAGCGATGGCCTGCGCCAGCTTTCCCGTGACGGCGCGGCACGTATGATCGACGAGGCAGCGCGTCAGGCCGGAGATGCCGAGAAGATCAGTGTACGGACTGCATCCTTGGCGGATCTGATGCGCGAGGCCGACCATTTCGCCCGCGAATCCGGCCGCACCCAGATCGGTGCCGATGACATCGCGCGCGCGGTTGACGCCAAGGAGGATCGCGGTGGCCGCCTCAAGGCGCTGGAGCATGAGCTGGTTGAGCGCCGCATCCTGTTCATCGATACCGATGGCACCAAGGTCGGCCAGATCAATGGCATCACTGTGCTTGCCGCTGCCGGTTTCGCCTTCGGCATGCCGGCCCGCATCACCGCCACCGTCCAGCCCGGCGATGGCAAGGTCACCGATATCGAGCGGCTGGCCGATTTCAGCGGGCCGAGCCATGCCAAGGGCGTGCAGATTCTCTCGGGCTATCTCAACAGCCGCTACGGCGCACTGCGCAAGCTGTCGGTGTCGGCCAGTGTCGCCTTCGAACAGTCCTATGGTCCCGTCGATGGCGACAGCGCCTCGGCCGCCGAACTGATCGCAATCCTGTCGGCGGCGGGCAATATCCCGCTCAAGCAATCCATCGCCATCACCGGTTCGATCAACCAGCATGGCGAGATGCAGCCCATCGGCGGCGTCAACGAGAAGATCGAAGGGTTCTTCGATGTCTGTGCCCTGCGCGGTCTGAAGAAGGGGCAGGGTGTCATCATCCCGCGCGCCAATGTGGTCAATCTGATGCTGCGCGAGAAGGTGGTGGAGGCCGTGCGCCGCGGCGAGTTTTCGATCTATGCCGTCGGCAACGTCGATGAGGCGATCGAGATTCTTTCCGGCATGAAGGCAGGAGAGCGGAAATCCGGCGGACGCTTCGCGCGAGGCAGCTTCAATGCGCGCGTTTCCGACCGGCTGACATGGTTCGCCCGTCCCCGCCTTCTCAGGCCGATCCATCTCGACGGCTGGTGGCCGTTCTAGTGCTTTCGATCCCGCAGGTGCGAATGCAGTTTACCCCTTGACCTGTATCAAGGATGGTGCCCCGCTGGCATGGGAGTTTCCGTGCGACACACATGGGGGACCGGCCATGTCCTATGCAAAAATTCTTGCGCCTCTGACGGGCGGCACGCGTGATGTGAATGTCCTGGCGAGTGCCTTTGCGGCCGCCCGGCCCTTCGCAGCCCACGTCGAGGCGCTGTTCGTTCGCCCCGATCCGACCGAGGCGATGCCGTTCTTCGGCGAAGGCGTTTCCGGCGTGGTTGTGCAAGAGATCATCGACGCGGCCAAGGAAGCCGCGGACAAAGCTGCGACGGAAGCACAAGCCGCGCTCAAATCGGCCGCCGCCGACGCCGGCGTGATCCTGGTCGATGAGCCGGAGCGGCGCGATGTGCCGACCGTGTCGTGGCGCGATGTGCAGGGCAATTTCGCCGATCAGGTGACGCTGGCCTCCCGCCTTTCGGACCTTGTCGTCTTCGGGCCGCTGGGCGCGAATGAAAAGCCAGGCATTTCCGAGGCCTTTGAAGCCACGCTGATGGAGACCGGCCGGCCGGTCCTTCTCACCGCGCAGGTGCCGCCGAAGAATTTCGCCGGACACATCGCCGTTGGCTGGGATGCGAGCGTGCCCTGCGCGCGCGCCGTCACCGCCGCCATGCCGTATCTGAAGAAGGCGAACAGCGTCGAAGTCCTGACCGTCTGCCAGGGCTCCACCGCCGAGGGGCTCGACGAGCTGTGCGAATATCTTTCGCTGCATGGCGTGAAGGCCACGCAGAAAAGCGTCGACGCCGGATCGCGGCCCATCGGCGAAGTGCTGCTCGAAAGTGCCGCCGCCTCCGGCGCGGGCCTGCTCGTGCTTGGCGGATTCGGCCATACGCGGCTGCGTCAGATGTTCTTCGGCGGGGTGACGCGCCATGTCGTCAGCCATGCCGAAATTCCGCTGTTCCTCGTTCATTGATCGGAGTCCGTCATGACCTTGATGACCATTCGCCTGGAGGCCGCGCGCGGCCCCGACTTTCCCAGTGGCAGTTCGGAACATGGTTATGAGTTCACGGCGCCGGTGACGAAGGAAGGCCACCTCGATTCCGCAGCCTGGGCGCCGAACAAGGCGCGCTGCACGGTGACGCGCTTCTGGGGAGGCCATGAGCAGAACGGCCATTTGCGCCATGTCGGCCGTGGCTGGCGTTTCGATTATCGCGAGGGCGAAGAAGACGACGAGCCCTTCTTCAAGCTCGACAAGCACGCGATCGAACCGGGCGCCTATCTGACCGTCCGCGAGATGGACGGCGTCGAGCGGCCGTTCAAGATCGTGCGCATGGAACCGGCTGCGCCCTGAGTGTTCAGGACAGCAAGAGTTTGGCGCAGACGATCAGCAGCGTCCCGGCCAGCGTGATGCGGACCAGCGCGTCGGGCAGGCGCGCCGACAGATAGCTGCCTACGAAGATGCCGGGCAATGAGCCGATCAGCAGCGTCACCAGCAGCATCCAGTTGATCGAGCCGAGCATCCAGTGGCCGATCCCGGCGGCCAGTGTCAGTGGCACGGCATGGGCGATGTCCGAACCCACGATCCGCGCCATCGACATTTTCGGATAGAGCAGGATCAGCACCGTGGCGCCGATGGCGCCCGCGCCGACCGAGGAAATCGACACCAGAACGCCCAGCATCGCGCCCGCCGCAATCGTCAGCCTGCGGACCAGTTCGGGGTCCAATTCGCCGACGCGGGCTATGAAGGTACGCGTCAACGGTTTGCGGAACAGAAGCGCCAGCGCCGTCAGCAGCAGCGCAACGCCCAGCACCTTGGTCACCAGCTCCTGAGCATCCGCGCTGCCAATATGTAGCTCGTAGAGCGTCATCAGCGTCAGCGCGGCGGCCGGAATGCTGCCGGTGCCGAGGCGGATCACCACGCGCCAGTCGACTGTGTGATTGTAGCCGTGTACCAGCGTTCCGCCGGTCTTGGTCAGCGAGGCATAGAGCAGGTCGGTGCCGACTGCGGCGACCGGTGGAATGCCGAAGAAGATGAGGATCGGCGTCATCAATGCGCCGCCACCGACGCCCGTGACGCCAACCAGCGCGCCGACGAGAAAGCCGGCGAGCACATAGACAGGTTGGATCGTGTGCAGGAATTCCATCGGTGCGGCTTGATCTCGTTGCTGTGGCGGATTGGGGGCTGGTCGCTTTCGCGGCAGCGGTTCCTAGAGGCAGTTTATGGTCGGCGCAAGCATCGATGCGGAGGCGTCCTTCGGCCCTGACAGCAGCCCATGACGTTACCCTGTCACGGGGTACCGGTTCCAGCCCTATACGCGGCACCTTATGTCGCGAGTTCTCAGTTCAGCTTGCGTAGAATTACGCTGCCTGCGGAATACCCAGCGCCGAAACTGCACAAATGGCCGATCTCTCCGGGCGATAAATCCGAACTGTATTTGTGAAATGCGATCATCGAGCCCGCCGAACTCGTATTGGCATATTCATCAAGGATACAAGGCGCTTCGCCGGGTTCGGGATCGCGGCCCAACACGCGCCGGGCGATCAGATCGTTCATATTGATGTTGGCCTGGTGCAGCCACAACCGCTTGATCCGGTCGGGCGCGATGTCGTTTTCGGCGAGATGAGAAATTATCAGCTCGGCCACCATGGGCACGACTTCCTTGAACACCTTGCGGCCCTCCTGCACGAACAGCTTATCATTGGTGCCGATGCCTTCGGGCGCCGCGCGATTGAGGAAGCCGAAATTGTTGCGGATGTTGTTGGAGAATTTCGTCTTCAGCCGGGTCGAGACGATCTCCCAGCCATTGCCGCCGCGTGTCGTCTCCGCGCGCTCGACGACAAACGCGGTGGCGACATCGCCGAAGATGAAATGACTGTCGCGGTCTGTGAAATTCAGATGGCCGGAACAGATCTCCGGATTGCAGACCAGGATCGCGCGCGCGTTCCCGGCGGCCACCATGTCGGCAGCGGCCTGCAGCCCGAATGTCGCTGACGAGCAGGCCACATTCATGTCGAAACCGAAGCCTTCGATGCCGAGTGCCTCCTGCACCTCGATGGCAATGGCCGGATAGGCGCGCTGCAGGTTGGAGCAGGCTACCAGCACGCCGTCGATGTCCGAGGGGCAGCGGTCGGCGGCTTTCAGCGCATCGCGCGCCGCCGTCACCGCCATCTCGGCGAGGATGGAAATCTGATCGTTGGGTCGCTCGGGAATGCGCGGGCACATGGTGGCCGGATCGAGCACGCCCTCCTTGTTCATGACGTAGCGGCTCTTGATGCCCGAGGCCTTGACGATGAATTCGGAGCTCGATTCGACCAAAGGCTGGACGGTCCCGGCCTCGATGGCGGTGGCGTGGGCCTGATTGTGGCGGCGGACATAGGCGTTGAAGCTGTCCACCAGTTCGTCATTCGAGATTGCGTGCGGCGGGGTGAAGAGCCCGGTGCCGCTGATTGCCATGCCCGCCAAATGCGCCATCCCTTTGATTTTCTTGGGAAGAGGCTGTCCCAGAGACCCGCCAAAGGCAAGCGCGGAGCCGGGGTCGGGCGGACAGGACCGGCAGCATATCCAGTGATTCCGGCGGGTTAGGCCGCATTGCTGTCGCGCGGAATTGAGGCTCGCACGGCGCACGCGCCCGCGCTAAACCTCGCCGATGACCCTCGATCCCCAAAAGGCCCTGGTGCTGTTTTCCGGCGGGCAGGATTCGACCACCTGCCTGGCGTGGGCGCTCGATCGCTATCAGGCCGTCGAAACCGTCGGCTTCGATTACGGTCAGCGCCACGCCAGCGAACTGGATGCGCGCCCGCGCGTCCTGGCCGGCATCCGCGCCGCGTTCCCGGACTGGGCCGGCAGATTGGGCGCCGACCACATGCTGCCGCTGGACGTACTCAAGGCCATCGGCGGCAGCGCGCTGACCGATGATATGACGATCGAGATGGGAACGAACGGGCTGCCGACCAGTTTCGTGCCGGGCCGCAACATCCTGTTCCTGACGGCGGCGGCGGCGCTGGCCTATCGCCGTGGTCTGGCCAGCCTCGTTGGCGGCATGTGCGAGACGGATTTCTCCGGCTATCCCGATTGCCGCAACGACGCGATCCGGGCGACCGAAACCGCGCTCAATCTCGGGATGGAAACGGCGTTCAAGATCGAAACGCCGCTGATGTGGATCGACAAGGCCGAGACCTGGGCACTGGCCGAGAGCCTTGGTGGCAAAGCACTGATCGATCTGATCGTGGAAGAGACCGTGACCTGTTACGAAGGCGATCACAGCCGTCGCCACGATTGGGGCTATGGCTGCGGCGTCTGCCCGGCTTGCGACCTGCGCAAGAAGGGCTACGAGAAGTACGCGGCGCGATGACCTATAGCGTCAAAGAAATGTACTACACACTGCAGGGCGAGGGCGCGCAGGCGGGCCGCGCCGCTGTGTTTCTGCGTTTTGCCGGCTGCAATCTGTGGACCGGCCGCGAGCAGGATCGCGGCAAGGCGGTCTGCACCTTCTGCGACACGGATTTCGTCGGCACCGACGGTCCCGGCGGCGGCACGTTCAAAAGGGCCGAAGAGCTCGCCCATGCCGTCGAAGCGACATGGCCGCAAGGCGCACGCGGCAAGCGCTATGTCGTCTGCACCGGCGGCGAGCCACTGCTGCAATTGGATGAGAAGCTGATCGAGGCGCTACATCGCCTCGGCTTCGAAGTTGGTGTGGAGACCAATGGCACGCAGAACGCGCCTGAAGGGCTGGACTGGATCTGTGTCAGCCCCAAGGCCGATGCGGCGCTGAAGCTCACCCGGGGCGACGAGCTAAAGCTGGTCTATCCGCAAGAAAGTGTGCCGCCGGAACGTTTCGTCGATCTCGATTTCAAGCACTTCTTCCTGCAACCGCTGGACAATGCGGACCGCGATGCCAATACGAAGGCTGCCACCGACTATTGCCTCGCCCATCCGCATTGGCGCCTGAGCCTGCAGACGCACAAGCTGATCGGGATTCCCTAGACGCTCGTCACGCACGCCAGTCGCGGTTCGCGCTGTTTCGGCGTGCGGGCGCGCAGATCGTCGAGCAGGTCCGCCTTCATGGAAGCGGCTGCGGGATCATCCCACAGGTTCCGCCATTGCTGCGGATCGTTCTTGAGGTCGTAAAGCTCGCCCTCGGTGCCTTCATAAATTGAGGACTTGCCATAGGCCGTCACGATCCAGCCGTCGCGATACAGTGTGCGCAGGGACACCGAGACCCCGTCATGATCCGAATCCCATTCGGTGAACACCGCTTCGCGCTTGCCTGCGGCGCCCGCGTCTCGCGGCAGGCTTGCGCCCTCCATCCACGCGCCGGGCGCAATGCCCGCGATCTCGCAGAAGGTCGGCGCCAGGTCCACTTGTCCGACCGGCGCATCGAAACTCGCCGGAGCTACGCCCGCCGACGGCGCAGGCCGCCAGATCAGCGGTAGCTGCATCAGGCTGGTCACGTGATGCGGGCCCTTGAACAGCAATCCGAAATCGCCCTGGAACTCGCCGTGATCGGTGGTGAAGATCACATCGGTGTCGTCGTCCCAGCCGCGCGTCTTGATGTTGGCCATCACGCGGCCCACGGCCTCGTCGATCAGCTCGTTCTTTACGTGGATCAGCGCATCGATCTCGCGCAGCTGGTCGGTGGTCAGTGTCTTGGGCACCCAGTCCGGCGGCGCCTCGAAACAGGTGACGCGTTCGCCGGTCCACCATTCGCGCCAGTGCCGCGGCTTGGCCGAAAGAATTTCGTCGATCTTCTCAAGGCTGCCCGGGTAACCCGCCGGCACCGGCAGGTCGCGCCAGGGATGGCGATGGATTTCTTCCTGCGGCGGGTCCCAGGGGTGGTGCGGATCGGGAAAGCTCATCCACACGAACCAGTCTTCGTCCGCATCAAGGGAATCCAGATAGGCGATGGTCCGCTCGGCGACCCAATCGGTGTGATAGAGCCCGCGTGGCGTCGCATTGTGTTTGACCTGCACGGCGCCGGTATCGCCTTCGCCCCAGGAATTCTGCACCAGTGCCGGGCCAAGCACGGGGTAGAAATTGTCCGCCATCTCCGGGTGGTTTTGCATCAGCCAGCGCGCATAGTGCAGCGGGCCGAGCGCGCCATGGGCAGCCAGCTCCATATGATCGAAGCCGCGATGCGGGCCGAAACGACCCTCCATCCCCATGCGGTTTTCTTCAAACTTCAGGCCCATATCGAGGAAGGGCTCGAAATGCGCCTTGCCGATCAGCGCGGTGCGGTAGTTCTTCTTGTCCTTCAGATGCCGCGCCACCGAGGGGGCGTCTTCGGGCAGCGGCACGCCGTTCATCCACACGCCATGGGTCGAAACATATTGCCCCGTCACCATGGTCGCGCGCGCCGGCATGCAGACGACGTTCTGCGCATGGCAGCGGGTGTAATTGATCCCGTTCTTCGCCAGCGCGTCGATGGCCGGGGTTCGTGCGATCTTCTGGCCGTTCACGCCCAGCGCGTCGAAGCGCATCTGGTCGGTGGTGATGAACAGGATCTTGCGTCCCATGCGTTCCCTCTCAGAAATTCGTAATCAGCGACTCCAGATCCGGCCGCACGCGTTCTTCGAGCGGCTGCGCGGGCTTGCCGAAATAGAGATAACCGGCAATGCGCTCGCCGGATTTGAGGCCGAGTTCGTCCTTCACCATCTGGTTGAAGGCGCACCATTCGGTCAGCCAGTTGCCGACATAGCCCATGGCATGCGCGGCGATGAGCATGGTCTGGCAGACTGCGCCTGCCGACAGCTCCTGCTCCCAGACCGGGATCGGGATCAGTTCGCGCACGCGGCTGACGACACCGACAATGACCGGGGCGCGCAGGAAGCGCGTGCGTTCCTGCTCGATGCGGTCCGGGCTGGCCTTGGGCTCGGTCTCGAGCAGCGCCCGCACCAGAAGTTCGCCCATGCGAGCGCGGGCCTCGCCCTCGAACAGGATGAAGCGCCAGGGAAACAGCTTGCCATGGTCGGGCACCCGTGCGCCGGCGGTCAGGATCGTCCGCAGTTCCTCGGGGTTGGGGCCGGGACCGGTCATGGCCTTGGCCGAACCGGAGCGGCGCGACAGCAGCAGATCGAGGGCCTGGGGAGCGGGACGATTAAGTGACGAATTGTCAGTCATGATGGGACCTTAGCGGGAAAATGCGCCCTGTCCAGCAGGCATGGCCGGGATGATTTCGGGCGGATAGATTGCGAACGGAGCCGGAATGCCTATGTAACGTTTCCGGGTCCCGGAGGGCAGAGAAACCATGAGCGGCCAAGACTACGACAGCGACGAATATCACGTGCGCGCCGAGGTGCGCCGTTTCAAGCAGCATCTGCTGAGCTATGGCGTCGTCATCGGCATGCTGTTTGTCATCAATGTGATCAGCGGAGACATCTGGGACGGCAATTTCTGGTTCCTGTGGATCGCCTTCTTCTGGGGCATCGCCCTCGCGTTCCAGGCCGCGCGTCTGTTCGGGGACGATATCGGCCGGGCATGGGAAGACCGCACGGTTGGCCGCATCATGGAGCGCCGCCACGGCCGGCCCTACACGCCGCCTCCGCCTCCGCCCGGCGCGTCGTCCAAAGCGTCGCCCGGCCCGCGCCGTCCGATGCGGCCCGAACCGGTGTCCGACTACGCTCCGCCCGAACCACCCGGTGCGCCTGAACCCAGCTCGGGGAACGTGCCCAAGGAGCCGCCCCCCACAGCGGGCAGCTAGGCCGGTTGGGATATTCAGGCACTATCGGGTAAAGTAGGGCCCGTTCGGGAGAGTGTGATGCCGGTACCCAGTGAAAAACTCGCGACCTGTGATCCGATCTGGTCGGCGCTGCGCATCCAGGCGCAGGCGCTGGCCGACACGGAGCCCGCGCTCGCCAGCCTCGCCCATGCGGTGATCCTCAACCATGCGCGTCTCGAGGACGCGCTGTCCTATTACCTCGCCAAGAAGATCGGCAGCGACGATGTGAGCCCGATGCTCACCCGCGAAATCTTCGAGCGCGCCATGGCCGCCGGTCCCGAGATCGGGGCGGCGGTGCGGGCCGACCTCTCGGCCACCTTCGAGCGCGATCCGGCCTGCCATTCCTATCTGCAGGCCTTCCTGTTCTTCAAAGGCTTTCACGCCCTCGAATGCCAGCGCATGGCGCATTGGCTATGGCATCAGGATCGCCACCCGCTGGCCTATTTCGTCCAGAGCCGCGTGTCCGAGCTGTTCGGCGTCGACATTCACCCGGCTGTGCGTATGGGCCGCGGCATCATGATGGATCATGCCACCGGCATCGTCATCGGCGAGACGGCGGTGGTCGAGGACGATGTCTCGATCATGCAGGGCGTGACGCTGGGCGGCACCGGCAAGGAGAGCGGCGATCGCCATCCCAAGATCCGCCGCGGCGTGCTGCTGTCGCTGGGCGCCAAGGTGCTCGGCAATATCGAGGTCGGCGAATACAGCCGCATCGGTGCGGGCAGCGTGGTGCTGAAATCCGTTCCGGCCGGCTGCACGGCCGTCGGCGTGCCGGCGACCCTGGTCAATTGCCACGGTGTCGAGCGGCCGTCGCAGGAGATGGATCAGGTCATCGATCCGGCCGATGACGGCTGAGGCCTAAAGCGAATCCAAAATCTTGAAGGCGTAGAGCGCGGCGGCGATCAGCGGCTTGCGCACCAGCCTGCCGCCGGGGAATTTCTTTGGCGGCACGCGCGCGAACACATCGAAGCGTTCGCGCCGGCCCATCGCCGCTTCGGCCAGAAGCTTGCCGCCCAGATTGGCCAGCGCCACGCCCTGTCCCGAATAGCCATGGGCGAAGAGGATGCGCGGGCCCAGTTCGCCGAAATGCGGCATGCGCGTGCGCGTGATGCCGACCGTGCCGCTCCAGGCATAGTCGATGCGGGTCTTTTCGAGCTGGGGAAACACCTGCAACATGCGCGGCCGAACCAGCGCGGCGATGTCTTTGGGCGGCGTGAAATAGCTCTCGCGCCCGGCAAACAACAGGCGCCCGTCGGCGCTCTTGCGATAGTAGTCGAGCACATGGCGCGTATCGGCCACGGCCACGCCCGAGGGCAGCACGCTCTCGCCCAGATGCGGCGGCAGTGGCTCGGTGGCGATGATGAAGCTCTCGACATGGCCGATATAGGCGTCGAGCTGCGGGGCGATCGTTGCGCTGAAGGCATCGCAGGCGAGCAACACCTTTTTGGCGGTGACCGCCCCATGCTCGCAGCGGATCGTCACTCCATCGCCGTGCTGCTCAAGCGAGACGGCGCGCGAATGCTCCCACAGCGTGGCGCCGGCATTTTCGGCGGCCACGGCCAACCCGCGCGCAAAGGCCAGCGGATGGAGATGCCCGCCGCCGAGATCGAGCCGCGCCCCCGGATAGATTGCGGTGCCGAGCTTCTCGCGGGTTTCGCCTGCATCCATCATCCGCGCGGCATCGTAGCCATAGTGGTCACGCAGATACGCCGTGTCCTCGCCCAGATCCTTGAGCGCGCGTTCGTTATGCGCGGCGATGACCAATCCGTCCTGCAACGCGCAATCGATCTCGAAACGCTCGACCAGCCCGCGCAGCAGCGCCTTGGATTCTTCGCAGAGGCTCCAGATATCGCGGGCTTGCGTGACGCCCAGCCATTTTTCGAGGACGGCCTGTTCGAGCCGCGGGCCGGTATGGATCTGCCCGCCGTTGCGGCCTGAGGCGCCGAAGCCGATGGTCTCGGCTTCGATCAGCACGGGCTGCGCGCCGGCCTCCGCCAGATGCAGCGCTGCGGAGAGCCCCGTATAGCCGCCGCCGATGATGCAGATATCGGCCCCGATATCGCCGGACAGCCGCGGGAATGGGCGGGCCGGGCCGGCACTGTCGGCGTAATATCCTTGGGGGGCAGGGCTGCGCATCGGGGAATCCGCCTGGGTTGCAGCGCGCCGGCCGCGTGGACTGGCAGCCCATCCCCTAGCCGCGAAACCCGGCTGCGGCAAGCCCGGCCGGCGGGCAGTTCGCCCCCACTCCCGGCGGCTTGACCCGGTGCGGCCTGCATGCGAGGTCACAGCGGCTCCGGACCATGCCCTGCCGCGACCATCGCAGACTGGCTCTGGAATCGGTTTGACGCATTATCTTGATCAGCGCGTGTTATGCGCTCGCCCGGGATGGCGCGAAGGAGAATAGCTTTTGACCCGCTCTGAAATCTGGCGCCTGGAAAAATACCTGCGCAATCTCTTCCGGCTCGATACCATCACGCTGATCGAGCGTCCCAAGCAGCAGGATTCCGTCGAGGTTCACGTTGCCGGTGAATTCATCGGCGTGATCTTCAAGGATGAGGAAGACGGTGAGGTCTCCTACGCCTTCAATATGGCGATCCTGGAAATGGATCTGCCCGAGGCGCCTGCCAGCCGCGGCTAAACCGTGGCTTTAGAGGCTGGCGGGGCTGCGCTTGTTTTTGCCGGCGTTGCCGCGGTTGCCTTCGTATATCTTCGCCTTCCCCTTCTGGTTGCGCTTGCAGTGCTCGCACCCTTGCCGGGGCTTGTGGCTGTTCAGGTTCTGGCCGATCCCGCCGGCGGGTTCGCAGGGCCGAGCCTCGTCTGGCTCTTCGCCGTGATCATCAATCTCGTCATCGCCGACGAGGCTATGCTGCGCATCGCATCGGGCGAGGCGGCGCCGGCGGCTGTGCGGGCCGGCTTCAAGGTGCGCTGGCGTCCGCTGCTCGCGGCGGCGCTGGCGACGGCGGTCGCGACGGCAGCTCCGGCAATCGCAGAGCCTTGGCTGCGGGTTGTGCCCCTGCAGCTTCTCGCCGCCGTGGCGACGGGGGCGGCACTGATGGCGGCGGCCGGGCATCTGCCTTACGGCGAGGATGTGATTGCCCGCAGCAATCGCACCCGCGAACGCTGGCAGCGCATCTGCGACCGGCTGATCGCGGTCGCCCGCCCACGCTGGGGCTTCACGGTCTCGGGGATCGGGCTGGTCTTTGCGGTGCTGGCTGTGTTCCGGATGCAGCCTCTTCAACTGGCCCCGGCTCTGGCGGCCCGGATGCCATGGGCGGCACTGGCAGGCGGGATGTTCTTCGCCCTGGCCGCCGGTCTTGCGATCCGCGACTGGCGCGCGAGCCTGTCCACGCTCGGCGTGCTGGCTCTGGACGTCATGATTGGTCTGTGGGGACTGGCGCGGCTGGGCGCGCCGCTGACGCCGGCCTCGGTTCAACCGTTCGTCCTCATGATTGGCCTGGCTGCGATCCCGCTGCTGGCGGCGGGCGCCGAAGCGGGCGGTTTCGGCCGCGCGGGCGATGACGCGACTATTGCCTCGGCCCGCATGCTGGCGCGGATGGGGCCGGGCCTTGCGGCGGCCGCTCTGGCTATGGTGATTGGGCTCCTGCTCTCAGCCTGGGTGTGGCAGGGCGTTTCTCTCGCGCGGGCGGCGATGGCCGCGTTCGCCGGGGCGGGGCCGCTCCTGTTCCAGCCGGCGCTGGCGATCGTGCTCGAAACCTGGTTTCCGCGCGCGGCCACGGTGGCCGGCCGCTACCGCGTGCATTGACGGCCCGTTATTTCGCCTGTGCCTGGAAGCGCGCGAGCAAGCCTGCCACGCCCTGCGCGATCTCGCGCCACTGCCCGAGCTGGGTGCGTTTGAAGCGGTACGTCATGGCGACGCCCTGATTCAGCCGCCGGTCGCGCAGGCAGTTCGGATTGGGCATGTCGGCGGTGAAGCGCCAGCAGCGCATGACGACAAGATGGCCGGCATCGTCTCCGACAAAGAGGTCTTCGTCGCGATAGCCGCTATCGTTGCGGAAGTGGTATTGGGTGAGCCCGAAGGGCCCCGCTATCCCCTTCGGATCGGCGGCGTAGCCGAGATAGATGCGCTTGAGCCGCTCCTGTTCCGGCAGGTTCAGATGCTCGTCGCGGATCAGGATGTAGATGATCGGCAAATCCGCGGAATAGTCGGCAAAGGCCCTGGCATCGGCGCGTGAATAGCCGCGAAAGTCGGGCAGCGCCGCAAATAGCGCCAAATCCTTCTGCGGCCCGCCGGTGCGTGCTTCGCGATACATCACGTAATTGGCGGGCACCTCGAATTTGAGTCCATCGACCGAAAGAGCAACCGGCGTGGTTATCGTCGTGGGGGCTGTATGTTGCTCGATGAAGGCGCTCGGATCGGGGGCGAGATAGAACAGCAGCAGAAGCGCAGACAGCCCGGCGGTGACCACGAACACGATCAGCGGAATCAACCAGCCGGAATGCTGCCTGACATCCTCGTCACTGTTCGGCGTCGTTCGGCCCATCTGGATCGGCGTAGCCACCACTTGTTCTCCGTAGCGGGCCTAGCATGCACGCGCGGGCCCCGGGTGGCGACGGCGACTATGTCACATAGCGCCATTTTGGTTGGCGGCGTTGCAAGGATACCTCGCTTCGCCGTGCCCGAGCGCCTGCCCGGAAATCGGACGGATGGCTGCGCAGCTGCCTCAGTCTTTCCCGATCTTGCCCTGAAATGGGACAAAGACCGCCCTCAGCTGCCGTTTCGGCAGGCATGGGGCCTGCAGAGCACCCCTCAGTCACGCAATGCTTTCGGGGATTCGAGGATCGGGGATGCTCCACTCTTTCATGGTTGCCTTGTTCGCACTGACCGTGGGGCTCACGGCCTCGGGCATCGTCGCCAACATCTACCGCCTACTCGGCAAGAAGCCCGAGACGCTGAGCGCGCGCATCGGCTATCTGGCCGTCATGTCGGTCGCCGGACCCAGCGTGCTCTTCGACAATGCCGCGCGAACCTGGCGCAAGCGCGATTGCTCGGCCATGGCCTTCTGGCTCGCTGCGGCGATTGCCGGCTACTGGAGCTTTGCGCTCGGCCTCCTCGTGATGTCGGTTGCGATCGCCACCTGACGCCTCACAACACCGTCAACATGCTCGCGACGAGGGGATGGCGGACGATGTCGCTTTCCCCTAGTCGCACGACCGAAATCTCCTCCACGCGATCCAGCCTGTCCGCTATATCGCCGAGCCCGGACAGGCCCGGGAGCAGGTCTGTCTGATCTGGGTCGCCCGTCAGCACCATGGTCGAGCGCCAGCCCAGGCGGGTCAGCAGCATCTTGATCTGGCCATAGGTGCAGTTCTGCGCCTCGTCGATGACCACGAAACTGTCATTCAGCGTGCGCCCGCGCATATAGGCGACCGGTGCGATCTCGATCGTATTGTCGGCGAGCAGCGATTTGAGCCGCTTGGTGCCGAGCCGTTCGGTCAGCGCGTCGTAGAGTGGCCTCAGATAGGGTGCAAGTTTCTCCTGCAGATCGCCCGGCAGGAAGCCCAGGCTCTCACCGGCCTCGACAGCGGGCCGCGACAGCACGATACGATCGACGCGGTTCTGTTCGAGGGCTTCAACGGCCTTGGCGACGGCGAGATAGGTTTTGCCGGTACCGGCAGGGCCCAAAGCGACAACCATCGAGCGTTCGTCGATGGCATCCAGCAACTGCTGCTGGGCCGGGCTCATGGCCCGGACGTTTTTCACATATTTGCGGTCGCGCTGATCGGAATCCCGCGGGCTCCAGCCGCCGGACGAAGGAAAGAGGGAATGAACTTTTCCAGTTTCGTGTTGGTCGCACTGATTGCGGCGTGCTGAACGCTTGGCCATGGAGACTCCCTGGTCAAAAACAGGACACTGACGATGTTGGAGAGATGTGAACCGGCGGTATGCGTGTCGGTTCTATGACTGTGCGTGAGCGCGCAATTTGGGGCGGCGGGATTTCCGCATCCGGCATTTGCCATGGACACAGTGCATTTCTGCACCCGAACCGTCCCTTTCCGCTCGCGACTCACTGAGCACGCTAAAAGCGTAGCCGGATTCCGGGGAGGCGTCTCGTCCCATTGAAGTTTGATTTATTCTTGCGCGAGGCTCAGGCGACTGCGCGGCGCTTCACAAACCGGAAGGTTCGGCGCAGCGCGCCGAACCCCAGCAGCCCCGCGATCCAGGCGCCGAAGGCGAGGATATTTTCGATCAGGAACTCGAAAATGTTGAGCGAGGTCTTGAAGGCGCGCAGGGCCGTCTTGCCGGTTAGCGCAATGACGCCACGCGTCTTCTTGCCGAGCTTGCCGCTCATTGCAGCGATGTCGTCGAGATCGCGTTCGGAATGGACATAGCGCATCAGGCGCACGGTCTCGGCCGGACCGGCATTCTCGCCCAGTTCGCCGACGCGCCGGAAAACGGGCACGAGTTCTGACGTCTTCATGGTGCGAGCGTAGTCGGAGAAGGCGTGTTCCGTCGCGCGAAGATCGGTGAGATCGGTGGTCTTGGCGATGCGTCCGACCTCGCGGAAGTCGACGGCGTCGTCGAGCATTCGGATCAGCGTCCGCGCGAAATCGGCGGTCAGTGTCCCGGTATGCTTGGCGGCCTTGAGGACCGAGACACCGGCCTTTGCGACAACACCGCCGCCGCCCGTCGCCACGGTCGCGACCGTCGCCGCAAGTCCCACCAACGACAAACCGAGCACGAGCTTGCTGTAACTCTGACCGGCGATCATCTTCTTGCCTTCGGTGCCGATGTCGCGCACATCGCCGACCACGGTGAAATCGGATGTCACGGCGCCCGCGAGCCCGGCCGTGCTCTCGCCCTTGCCGGTGACGAAGCCTGTGGTGAAGTCCTTGGTGTTGCGCGTCACCGTTGCAACAGTGGAGTGAGCCTCGGTCAGCTTCTGCGTAACGTCGGGCGCCAGCGGCCGGTGCATGAAATGCGCGATATCGGCATACATGTCGGCTGTCTCGACATCGTCCTTGGCCAGTGCATTGCGAATGCGCGTATCGAGCGTCGCGGTCGAGGCATCCTGGCGCAGCTCGCGGCGGATCGCCTGGTCGGTGGAGATCGTGAAATGCACATTGGCGATGTAAAGCGCGCCGATCACCACCAGTGTCAGCGCGAAGAGAATGAGGATCGGCCGTTCCCTCACGAGACCGCCCGGATATGGGCCATCAGGGCGGCCAGCGCGTCGATCACGTCAATGAGGCGCATGGCATATTGCTCGCGCACGGCCAGCCGCGCATCGCCGCCGAGGAAGCCGGACTCCAGCGTATCCATCAGGCCTGAGAGGCGCCGCTGATGCAGGCCGAGCATGCGTTGCAGCGGATCGGTGACGATGCCCGAAAAGGCCGAGATCGCGGCACCGGCCATCAACACACTGCCGCCGGCGAGAACCGAGGCCGCCATCGTGCCGGTGCGTGCGGCGATGGTCCGTGCCAGCGCCGGGCCCAGCGCCACCATGCCGGGCGTCACCTGATGCAGCAGCGCGCCGCCGGCGGTCAGTGTCACCAGAGCACCGGCCAGTTCGCCGGTCGCCGTCCGGGCATTGAGATAGATGGAAAGGTTCTGCATCAGCAGCGTGTCCATGCGCTGCCGCTCGCCTTCGCCCCACGGTCCTTCGAGGATACCAAGCACGCCAGCAAGTCGCTTGTCCGACAGGATCTCGATCGCCAGTGCGTCGTCGAAGCTTGGCGTGTGCGGCCCGCTATAGGGCAGCTCCAGGAGATCGACGAGAACGGCCCGCTCGATCGCGTCGGCCACCGAGGTGCGGAAGAAGAGTTCGCGCGATTTCAGGTACCGGGCCTCGCGCCGCCGCCCCTTGCGGGCCAGGAAGTCGGCGGCGAGGTTGAGGCCCAGTTGCGGACCCGCCATCACGATGTTCAGCGGCGCGCGCCACAGATCGTGCCCCAGCGCGTGTCCGTGCAGCGCCGTCGCGCCCTTGAGCGAAAAGGTCTTGTCGACGAATGCGGGAATGCGCGCGCGGCGCTTGTCGAAATAGCGCCGGATCGAATCCTCGACAATCCGGCGCGCCAGCGCGCTGTCGATGCTGGGAAGGCCCGTATTGCCTGCTGCAGGCTCGTTTGCCGCCATGGGATGCTCCCGTTTCGCCGGGGCATTATGGCGGGAAGATCGGTCGCCGTGAACCCTGCGCCCGGCTTTCCAGCCGGGAGTGGTCCTGCCAATATGGCGCCGTCAACCATATCCAGCCGCCAGGACCCATCATGCCGATCTACGCGCTCGAAAATGTGAAGCCGGAATTTCCGGACGGTAACGATTACTGGGTGGCGCCTGACGCCGTCCTGATCGGGCGGGTGCGGCTCTTGAAGAATGCCAGCGTCTGGTTCGGCTGCGTGCTGCGCGGCGACAATGACTGGATCACCGTCGGCGAGAATTCCAATGTGCAGGACAATTCTGTGATCCACGCCGATTACGGCCTGCCGACAGAAATCGGCGCCAATGTCACGGTCGGTCACAAGGTGATCCTGCATTCCTGCAGCATCGGCGACAATTCGCTGATCGGCATGGGCTCGACCATTCTCAACCGCGCGAAGATCGGGAAGAATTGTCTGATCGGCGCCAACACGCTGATCGCCGAAGGCAAGGAAATTCCGGATGGCTCGATGGTGCTCGGCTCACCCGGCCGCGTCATCAAGCAGCTCAGCGAGGCGCACTTCGCAATGCTGAAGGCATCCGCCGACATCTATGTGAAGAATTACCAGCGCTTCCGCGACAGACTGGAACGGCTGGATTAGCTCACGCCGATTTGCGCGCGCCGCCGCGATCCCAGATGCGGCGCATGCGGCTATCGGACTCCGGGCCGAAATTCGACCACGCGGCCTTGTCATGCGTGGCGTCGACGACAAACAGCGTGTCCAGCGTGCCCAGCTTCTGCACAAGTGTGTTGCGCACGGCATTGAGTCTGTGGGTCGTGGCCAGCAACCAGACCTGCGGCAGGACCGGCGCGGCCTGGCCCATATTGTAGATCGCTTCCTCGAGGCCATTGATGGAACGCGACTTCATGTCGGCGATGACGATGATGTGGTTGATCCCGCCTTCGTCCTCGTCTGCACTGCGGCCGAAGCCGTGCGCAGGTTTGACCGTTTCGTGCACGGCCTCCACCTCTTCCGCCTTGACTGGGCGGAACAGCGGCCCGAGCACCGGGTCCTCGTCTGCGTAATGCGGTTCGGCGACGTCCGGGGCGGCCACCAGCGAGGCCGCAACGATGCGGCCCTCGGCGATGAAGGACTTCATCTGCTCGAGAGAGTAGGGGCCATAGGCCTGACCTTCGACGGTCACGAACCAGGACTGCGACATGGCTTGCAAATGCCTCTGCGTCACCCGGTAACCTAGAGTTAAATGGTTACCCAAGCCTTGCCGGCCCCGCCGGGGAGAGCGAGGCTCCGGCCGAAAAATTGTCATGAAGGAGGAAATTTCCATGCCGGCCCACGAATTTTGCGCCGTCGAACGCGACGGCCCTCTGACGATCGTCACCCTCACCCGACCCGAGGTCATGAACGCCCTTCACAGCCCGGCCCATATGGAGCTGGCCAGGGTCTTCGACGATTTCGCCGCCGATCCCGAGCAATGGGTCGGGATCGTCACCGGGGCGGGTGAGCGGGCCTTCAGCGCTGGCAACGATCTCAAGCATCAGGCCAAAGGCGGGTCGATGGAGATGCCGCCTTCGGGATTTGCCGGGCTCACCAGCCGCTTCGATCTCGACAAGCCGCTGATCGCGGCCGTGAACGGCATGGCGATGGGCGGCGGCTTCGAGATTGCGCTGGCCTGCGACCTGATCGTCGCGGCCGAGACGGCGATCTTCGCCCTGCCGGAGCCGCGGGTGGGACTGGCGGCGCTGGCCGGCGGTCTTCATCGCCTGCCACGCCAGATCGGCACCAAGCGGGCCCTGGGCATGATCCTGACCGGCAGGCGCGTCGGCGCGGCGGAGGGCCGCGATCTCGGCTTCGTCCATGATGTGGTTCCCCAGGCCGAGTTGATGGATGCGGCGCGCAAGCTGGCGGGACAGATCCTGGAATTGTCGCCGATGTCGGTGCGTGCCTCGAAACAGGCCGTCTATCGCGGGCTCGACGAGGCCTCGCTCGCTGCGGCGATCAAGGGGCAGTTCCGCTATCCCGCCGTCTCGGCCATGTTCAAAAGCGCCGACTTCGTCGAGGGGCCGATGGCCTTTGCGCAAAAGCGCATGCCGCAATGGAAAGGGCAATAAGGTCAGCAAAGAGCAGCCCGAGCGCTCACGGAGCTTTCTCTTGCAACGCGCTTTGAGGGGTGCAAGGTGCGAAGGCTGTATGCTGGGAGAAACCAGTCGCATGATCCGTAGAATTCTACCGATTTTCGCCCTCAGCCTTCTGGTCGGTTTGACGGGATGCGATTCGGGAACGCAGCCCGCGAAGCAGCAGGCGGCGGCGGATGTGGCGAGCGCGCCGGTGCCGCTGGGGCCTCTGCCGCATGACGTGGTGCCGACGCGGTACAGCCTGACCCTGACCATCGATCCCAGGCATGCCGGCTTTCGCGGCCATGACGAGATTTCGGTCGATGTGAAAAAGCCGCTGCGGGTGATCTATCTGCACGGTCTCGATCTCAAGGTCGAGAATGCCATCGTGCGGATGGCGAACGGCACAAGCGTGAAGGCCGATTATGCCCAGGTCGATCCCTCGGGCGTGGCGCGGCTGACGCTGGCGGACCGTATCCCGGCCGGTGAGGCGACGCTGGTGTTCGATTACACCGCGCCGTTCAACCCGTCTCTGGCCGGGCTCTACAAGGTCGAACATTCCGGCATCGATTATGCCTTCACCCAGTTCGAAGCGACCGATGCGCGCCGCATGTTCCCCAGCTTCGACGAGCCGGGCTTCAAGACGCCCTTCGCGGTCGTGGTCAACGCGCCGAAGAACGACACGGTCATCGCCAACACACCGGTGCAATCGAGGAATGCGACCGGCGGCGGCATGAACCATTGGGTCTTCCGCGAGACCAAGAAGCTGCCGACCTATTTGTTGGCGCTGGCGGTGGGGCCGTTCGATGTGGTCGATGGCGGCACGATCCCGGCCGACAAATACCGCAAGGAGCCGATCCATCTGCGCGGGATCACCGCCAAGGGGCAGGGCAACCAGATCAGATATGCGCTGTCGTGGACGCCCAAGCTGGTGATGGCGCTGGAGCGTTATTTCCACATCCGCTACCCGTTCGAGAAGCTCGACATCATTGCCGTACCCGATTTCTCGGCGGGCGCGATGGAGAATGCCGGCGCCATCACCTTTCGCGAACGCTATCTGCTGATGGGTCCGCATGCGCCGCTGAGCCAGCGTCTCGGCAGCATCTCGGTGCAGGCGCATGAGCTGACGCATCAATGGTTCGGCGATCTCGTCACGCCGCAATGGTGGGACGATATCTGGCTCAATGAAGCCTTCGCCAACTGGATGGAGGCCAAGGCGTCGGCCGCGGTCATGCCCAAGGGCGAATTCGAGCGCGAGACGACCAATAACGGCCTGGCCGTGATGCCGGTCGATGAACTGTCCTCGGCGCGGCGCATCCACAATCCGGTCAAGGGGCCGGGCGACATCGCCAACATCTTCGACGGCATCACCTATGACAAGGGCGCCGCCGTGCTTGCCATGTTCGAGCACTATGTGGGCGCGGCCGAATGGCAGAAGGGCATCGAGGTCTATCTCAACAAATTCGCGCGCGGCAATGCGACGGCCAAGCAATTCATCCAGACCATCGCCGATGTCACCCATCATCCGGAGATCGTGGCGGCGTTCCAGTCCTTCATCGACCAGACCGGCATTCCGGATCTGAGCGTGAACCTGCGCTGCGGCGATCATGCCAGCCTGTCGGTTCTCCAAACCATGTATGCCCAGATCGGCCGCATGGTTCCCGACCGGCAATGGAGCGTGCCCATCTGTGTCTCGGGTCCCGGCATCGCATCGCAATGCCGCATCGTCGGGCGCACGGCCGATCTCGATCTCGGCAAGACCTGCCCGGCCTATGTCTTCCCCAATGCGGACGGCAAGGGCTATTATCGCTTCGCCTATGACGCCAAGGGCTGGAACAGCCTCATCAAGGCGGCACCGCATCTCAATCCGGCCGAACAGCACGTCCTCTTTGCCAATCTGGATGCAGCACTGCGTGCTGACCAGGCCAAGGCCGGCGATCTGTTCGCGGCCACACGGGCGATGGCGCCGAGCGCGCAATGGGATCTCATCCGGGCGATGACCGGGACTTTCCACGCCATGCGCGTCACCTTGCTCGATGGCAAGGCGCTGGCCGCCTATCGCCGCTTCATCCGCACAGCCTTCGGCCCGCGTCTCAAGGCGGTCGGCCTCAGGCCGAAACGGAACGAGGCGCCGGCTGTCACGCTGGAGCGCGCCGCACTGGTGAAATTGCTGGTGGAGGAGGGGCGCGATCCGCAGACGCTGGCCGCGCTCACCGATGCCGCCGAAATCTATATCGCCTCAGGCGAGAAATCGCTCGGCGGGCTATCGCCCGACCTGACTCAGGAAGCCTTGCGCGCGGCGATCATGACCAAGGGCACCGCCTTCGGCGAGCCGCTGATGCAGGCCTACCAGACCTCCAAGGATGAGTATTTCCACAGCAGCGTACTTTATGCGATTGCCGGCTCGGACGATCCGGCATTCCTGAATAGCGTCTTCGACATGATGCTGACGCCGAAAATCCATATCGGCGATATCCGCTACTACTACGCCTTTATGTCCGGCGAACCGCCGGCGCAGGCGGCGCTGTGGTCGTGGTTCCAGGCGCATTACGTGGCGCTGACAGCGCGGGTCGGCGATGAAGAGATCCCGCGTTCCATCGGCATGTTCTCGCATGTCTGCGATGCGGGGACGCGCAAGGAGATGGTGGATTTCTTCCAGCCCAAGGTGGCCACGATCCCGGGCCTCAAGCGCCGTCTGGCGATGGCCGAGGAACAGATCGATCGCTGCATGGCCTTCAAGGATGCCAAGGGCAAGGAATTGCGGGCAGCCCTGATCGAAGCGGGGAAATAGCGCCCTCACGGCACGAAAAAGGGCGGTGCCCTGGCGCCGCCCTTGATCCTATGCGCGAAGGTTTCGCAATCAGTACACGCGGGCCTTCGGCTTGATGTAGTCGATATCCTTGGTCAGCGTGAAATCATGCACCGGGCGATAGTCGAGCGTGGCCTTGCCGCTTTCGCAATCGAGCCAGGCCAGCGTGTGCTTCATCCACTTTTCGTCGTTGCGGTCCGGGAAATCCTCGCGGGCATGGGCACCGCGGCTTTCTTCGCGCGTCACCGCGCCCTCGATCGTGACCACGGCCAGCGAAATCAGGTTCTCGTATTCCAGCGTTTCGACGAGGTCCGAATTCCACACCATGGAGCGGTCGGAGACTTTCAACTCGCCCATGCGGCCATAGATTTCCGCGATCCGCCGCTTGCCCTGCGACAAGGTCTCGCCGGTCCGGAACACGGCGGCGTCTTCCTGCATCGCCTTCTGCATGGCCATCCGCAATTCCGAGGTCGGCGTCGTGCCCTTGGCATGGCGCAACTTGTCGAGGCGGGCGAGGGCGGCATCGCCCGCATCCTTCTTGAAATCGGCATGCGGTGTGTTCGGCTTCAGTGTCTTGGCGCATTGCTCACCCGCCGCCTTGCCGAAGACGACAAGATCGATCAGCGAATTGGAGCCGAGACGGTTGGCGCCATGGACCGAGACGCAGGCCGCTTCGCCCACGGCCATCAGGCCCGGCACGACGCTGTCGGGATTGCCATCCTTCAGCGTCAGGGCCTCGCCCATATAGTTCGTCGGGATGCCGCCCATATTGTAATGCACGGTCGGCAGCACCGGGATCGGCTCCTTGGTCACGTCGACGCCGGCGAAGATGCGCGCGCTTTCGGCGATGCCGGGCAGGCGGTCATGGATGATGGCCGGGTCCAGATGCGACAGGTGCAGATGGATGTGGTCCTTGTGCGGGCCAACGCCGCGGCCTTCCTTGATCTCGATCGTCATCGAGCGGCTGACGACATCGCGGCTGGCCAGGTCCTTGGCGCTGGGCGCATAGCGCTCCATGAAGCGCTCGCCTTCGGAATTGGTCAGGTAGCCGCCTTCGCCGCGCACGCCCTCGGTGATGAGCACGCCAGCGCCATAGACGCCGGTGGGATGGAACTGCACGAATTCCATATCCTGCAGCGGCAGGCCGGCGCGCAGCACCATGGCGTTGCCGTCACCGGTCTGGGTGTGGGCGCCGGTGCAGGAGAAGAAGGCGCGGCCATAGCCGCCCGTCGCCAGGATCACGCGATGGGCACGGAAGCGGTGGATCGTGCCGCCGTCGAGGTTCCAGGCCATGACGCCGCGCACGGCGCCGTCTTCCATGATCAGGTCGAGCGCGAAATACTCGATGAAGAAGTTCACGTCGTGCTTCACGCACTGGCCATAGAGCGTGTGCAGCATGGCATGGCCGGTGCGGTCGGCCGCCGCGCAGGTGCGCTGCACGATGCCCTCGCCGAAATTGGAGGTCATGCCGCCAAAGGCGCGTTGATAGATCTTGCCCTCTTCGGTGCGGCTGAAGGGCACGCCGAAATGGTCGAGTTCATAGACGGCGGCCGGTGCATGGCGGCAGAGATATTCGATCGCGTCCTGATCGCCCAGCCAGTCCGATCCCTTGACGGTGTCGTACATGTGCCAGCGCCAATCGTCCTCGCCCATATTGCCGAGGCTGGCGGCCACGCCGCCCTGCGCCGCCACGGTGTGGCTGCGGGTCGGGAACACCTTGGTGATGCAGGCTGTCTTCAGCCCGCTGGCGGCCGCTTCCAGCGTCGCGCGCAGGCCGGCGCCCCCGGCGCCGACAACAACGACGTCGAAAGTATGGTCGATGATCTCGTAATCGGTCATGGCGTATGCGTCCGGAAGAAGAAGTGGGGGATTAGAGCGTGAGACGGTACATGGCGAACAGGCAGGCCGCGCCGACGATCCAGGCGAATGCCTTGTTCAGCATCAGCAGCGCGATCTTGCGGCCTTCGCTCGGCACGTAGTCCTCGATCACCACCTGCACGCCGAGCGCCATGTGGATCAGGACCGCCAGGATGAAGAGGATCATCAGCACCGCGTGCACAGGCTGGTGCAGATAGGCGATCACGCTGGCGCGGTCGGCGCCGACAAGGCCGAGCATGGCGACGAGAAACCAGATGGTGAGCGGGATCAGGGCCGTGGCCGTCACGCGCTGCTTCCAGAAATGCTCGACACCCGACCGGGCGGAGCCCAGGCCTTCGACGCGGGAAAGCGGTGTGCGGAAGCTCATCAGATCATCCCCATCTTGGCATAGCCGGCCCAGAACAGGCCCAGCGCGAGAACAACCGACAGGAGGATGATGAGCACGCTGACGCGGTTGGCTGTCTTCGGCTGGAAGCCGTAGCCGATATCCCAGATCAGGTGCCGGAAGCCGTTGAGCAGGTGGAAGCAGAGCGACCAGACGAAGCCGAAGACGATAATCTGCCCCAGGGGCGTATAGGTGAGGCGCGTGAACAGCGCGTAAGCATCCGGACCGGACGCCAGCGCCATCAGCCACCAGGCGAGAACGGCCATGCCGAGCGCCAGCGCCATGCCCGTGGCGCGGTGGACGATCGAGGTCGCCATGGTCGGCGACCAGCGATAGATCTGGAGATGTGGAGAGAGCGGGCGCGGGCGCGCGCCGGAACTGGCGTGATCGGCCATGAAGGTCCCCGGAAACTGGGATTTGCGAACGGCCGCGAGTGTAGGTCTGGCGGCTTCCGAGTCAACGCTGGCCCTGCGGGGCGCTGCCATGCGGGATTTCGCGGGCTGATCAGCACCGGCGCGACTGTGCAAAGGCCGCGACTCGCCTCGAATTTGTCCCGCCGCCAGCGGTGTATAACCGGGTGTGCCGCCTTGCGGGGCGCTGGGGAATCCGGCACTTAATGAGGTCTCATGGCCACACCGATCCGCATCGCGCCGTCCATCCTGTCCGCCGATTTCGCGCAGCTAGGCGCCGAGGTCGAAGCGGTGGATCGCGCCGGCGCCGATTTCATCCATGTCGATGTGATGGATGGTCACTTCGTCCCGAATATCACTATCGGGCCGGCCGTCGTGAAGGCGCTGAGGCCGCACACCAAGCGGGTCTTCGACGTCCATCTGATGATCTCGCCCGTCGATCCCTTTGTGGAGGCCTTCGCGGAGGCCGGGGCCGACATCCTGACGGTGCATCCCGAGGCCGGGCCGCATATCCACCGCACGCTGCAGTTGATCCGCAGCCTCGGGAAGAAGCCGGGCGTCGTGCTCAATCCCGGCACGCCGATCGATGCCATCGACAATCTGATCGACCTTGTCGATCTCGTTCTCATCATGACCGTCAATCCCGGTTTCGGCGGCCAAAGCTTCATCGAAAGCCAGCTCACGAAGATCGAGGCCGCTGCGAAACGCATCGCCAAATCCGGGCGCGACATCCTGCTCGAGGTCGATGGCGGCGTGACGCCGCACACCGCCAAACAGGCCATCGCCGCCGGCGCCAATGTGCTTGTCGCCGGCACGGCCGTGTTCAAGGGCGGCCCTGAAAGCTACGCCGCGAATATCGCGGCGCTGCGCGGGTGAGAGCGTGACGAGCCTGCCGGCAAAGCGGCACCGCCCGCCCCCCGATCTGTTCCCCGAGATTGCGCGCGCAGCGGCCCATCGGCTGGTGCAACCTCTGCGCACGGCCTGGCGCGCCAACTGGTTCTATCGCCGCCTGCTCAAGGGCAAGCTGTCGGACCGCATCCTGTTCCACCCGCATGATCCCCTGCCGCGCAAGCTTGAGGATGCCGATGCGCTGTTGCGCGGCCGCTTCCGCTTCGATGGCGACACGCTCGATATCCTCGAAGGTTCGGTGTTCGACAAGGAGCCGCCCAGCCGCGACTGGCTGGAGGCGCTGCATGGCTTTGCCTGGCTGCCGCCGCTGGCGGCGGCGGGCGGCGATCCGGCGCGCACGCTGGCGACCAATCTGATCAGCCAATGGGTCAAGCGCTATCCACGCTATTCGGAGCCGGAATGGTCACCGCATGTCATGGCGCGGCGGTTGATCCAGCTCTTCGTCCATGGCCGCTTCGTCATTCCCAATTCGGATATGCTGTGGCGCTCCAGGCTGTTCGTGTCGCTGCGTGAGCAGTCGCGACAGCTCGCCCGCATCGCCGACAAGGCGCCGGACGGATTCACGCGCTTCGAGACGGCGGCGGCGCTGGCGCTGGCGGGCGCCTGCCTCGACGACAGTCCGAAGCGCCTCCTTCAGGGTCTCGAGATGCTGGAAGCGGAGATCGCCCGTCAAATCCTGCCGGATGGAGGCTTTGCCGACCGCTCGCCCGAGACGCTGCTCCACGCCTATCGCCATGTCGTCATGGTCGTCGACGCGCTGAAGGCCATCGACCATCCGATACCCGGCGTGCTCCTGAGCGCCCATGACCGCATGCCGCCGATGTTGCGCTTCTTCCGTCATGGCGACGGCGCGCTGGCTTTGTTCCATGGCGGGCGCGAATGTGATCGGCACACCATCGCCGGACTTCTGGCGCGCGATGAAACCCGCGGCGCATCGTTCCTGCATGCGCCGCATTCACAGTATCAGCGTCTGAACGCGGTCAAGAGCTATGCCGTGATGGATTGCGGGCCGATCCCGGAAGGTGCCTACGCCAACACCGCCCATGCCGGCTGCCTGTCCTTCGAGTTCAGCGCCGGGCCGCAGCGGCTGATCGTCAATTGCGGTGCCTCGAAGAAGTGGGACGGCATGCTGCGGGCGACCGCCGCGCATTCCACGGTGACGCTGGCCGACACCTCTATGGCTTCCATTCTATCCCCTGGATTTGCACGCGGCCTGATCGGGGCGCGCATGATGGGCGGTCCGCAGGAGGTCACCAGCAACCGGCGAGAGACCTCTCATGGCTGGTGTATCGAGGCGCGGCATGACGGCTATGCGCGCCGGTTCGGGATCGTCCATGAACGCAGGCTGATCCTGTCGCCCGACGGCGCCGCGCTGACCGGCGGTGACACGCTGCGCCCGCGCGCGATGCGCAAGGCCGGCGCCGTCGCCTTCGCCGTCCGCTTCCATGTCCATCCCGATGTGCGCGTGACGTCGGCGCAGGGCGGCGACGTGCTGCTCAAGCTGCCGACTGGCGAGGGCTGGCGCTTCCGTTCCGGCCACCCGGTCAGCATCGAGGAAAGCGTCTATCTCGGCGGCGAGACGGCCCGGAAGACGGACCAGCTGGTGCTGACGGGGGAGGTCAAGGGCGAGCCGGTCGAGATCGCCTGGATGTTGGAGCGGATTGGCGTGAGCTGATCCGCGCTTTGGGCGCGTGTCCAGCCGCGCTAGCGTTGGAGCCATGAACAGAACAATTCACCACTTTCTGGAGAGACTCGGCGTCCACGGCGTCTATCTGAAGGCCGTTGCCGATCTGCTCGGCCGGATCAATCCGGTTCTGTTGGCGCTGGAGGCGGGGCTGATCGTGGCGCTCGGCGTCCTCGGCTTCTGGCTCGCCGCCCATGTGAAGCGCTTTATCCGTCAGGTGATCAGCCTGACCCTGCCCAAGGGCTGGATTCGGCCTGTCACGCATGCCTTCAACTCGGTGTCGGCGCCGCTGTTCTGGCTGGTGAGCCTTTGGCTGACCATGACCGTGGCGCGGGCGCTGGACTTCCGTTTCGGGCTGGTGGGGGCGGCCGTGAGCCTGCTCGCGGCCTGGGTCACGATCCGGCTCCTGTCCTTCGCGGTCCGCAATCCCTTCCTCTCTGCCTCGATCTCGGTCGTGGCCTGGACGCTGGCGGCCCTCTCCATCCTCGGGCTGCTCCATCCGCTGAGCGTGCAGCTCGATGCCATGGCGTTCAATCTGGGGCATCTGCGCATCTCGGTGCTCACCATCGTGCGCGCCGTCTTCGTGCTGGTCCTGCTCCTGTGGCTGACGACGCTGGTCTCCGGCTATCTGGAACGGCGCATCGCCCGAACGGACTCGCTGACGCCCTCGATCCAGGCGTTGCTGATCCGCCTGCTCAACATCGTCCTGCCCACCATCGCCGTGGTCATCGCCGTGTCGGCGGTCGGGATCGACCTGACGGCGCTGACGGTCCTGTCCGGCGCGATCGGCATCGGCATCGGCCTGGGCTTGCAGAAGACCGTCTCCAACCTCATCGCCGGGCTCACGCTGATCCTGGGCAAGTCGATCAAGCCCGGCGATATCGTGGCCTACAAGGACACCTATGGCTGGGTCACCAGCATGGGCGCCCGCTTTATCGCCATCGCCACCCGCGACGGCAGCGAGTATCTGGTCCCCAATGAGCTGTTCATCACCAACGGCGTCGAGAACTGGTCCTATTCCAACAATCTGCGCCGGCTGCACATCCCGCTGGGCGTCGCCTATGAATCCGACATGCACAAGGTCCACGACCTCTGTCTGGAAGCGACCCGTTCGGTCGGTCGCATCCTCAAGATCCCCGAGCCGGTCTGTCTGATGACCGACTACGGCGACAGCTCGGTCAATTTCGAGATCCGCTGCTGGATCAACGATCCGAAGAACGGCGATCGCGAATGCCAGGAGCGCGGTTCTGTTCGCGGTCTGGGATATCTTCAAGGCCAACCACATCACCATCCCGTTCCCGCAGCGCGACGTGCATCTGATCCCGATGCCGGGGGCCGGGCAGGGCCCGTCATAAGTCCCATGCGCCTAGGCAATTGCCGGGGGCCGAGTCGGTTTGCTATGTGAGTCCGCACGATCCGCGCGTTCGAGGCGGGAAAGGGAAATTCGATGGTTCAGCTCAGATTGCCCAAGGGCAGCGAAGTCAAAAAGGGCAAGGCATGGCCCGGCCCGACCACGGCAAATGGCAAGAAGCCGAAGCGGACCAAGGACTTCCGCGTCTATCGCTACAATCCGGATGAGGCCGGCAATCCCACCATCGATACCTACCGCATCGATCTGGACGATTGCGGGCCGATGGTTCTGGACGCGCTCATCAAGATCAAGAACGAGGTCGACCCCTCGCTGACCTTCCGCCGCTCCTGCCGCGAAGGCGTTTGCGGCTCCTGCGCGATGAATATTGACGGCGGCAACACGCTGGCCTGCACCAAGCCGATCTCCGAAATTTCCGGCTCCGTGCGTATCTATCCGCTCCCGCATATGCCGGTGGTCAAGGATCTGGTGCCGGACCTGACCAACTTCTACGCCCAGTACGCCTCCATCCAGCCCTATCTCCAGACCAAGTCGCCGACGCCGGAGAAGGAATGGAAGCAGTCGCCCGAACAGCGCGAGAAGCTGAACGGTCTTTATGAGTGCATCCTGTGCGCCTCCTGCTCGACCTCCTGTCCGAGCTATTGGTGGAATCAGGAGCGCTATCTCGGCCCGGCAGCATTGCTCCAGTCCTATCGCTGGCTGGCCGACAGCCGCGACGAGGCGACGGGCGAGCGCCTCGACAAGCTGGAAGATCCGTTCCGGCTCTATCGCTGCCACACGATCATGAATTGCACCAACACCTGCCCCAAGGGCCTCAACCCGGCCGAGGCGATCGGTGAGATCAAGCAGATGATGGTGAAGCGCGCGGTCTGACGTCCGCACCTGCGAATGAAAGAAGCGCTGCGATCCTGTTGGGCCGCGGCGCTTTTTCTTTAGACCTCGACCATGTCGAAATCGGATTTGGGCGTGCCGCAGAGCGGGCACACCCAATCGTCGGGCAGGTCCGCCCAGCGCGTGCCGGGCGCGATGCCTTCATCGGGATCGCCATTGGCCTCGCTGTAGAGGTAGCCGCAGGTCCGGCACTGCCATGTCTTGAAGTCAGCCATCAGAACTCGCCGCCAAAGCCTTAGTCTATCACATAGCGGATCGGCACGGTCTTGGGGCCGCTGACGAAGGCGGCCTCCACCAGCCGGGGCATGCCGGCCAGTTCCACCGATTTGAGGCGCGGCAGCAACTCCTCCCACAGGATGCGCATCTCCATGCGCGCAAGGTGCTGGCCGAGGCAGACATGGGCGCCATAGCCGAAGGCGACATGCTTGTTGGGATTGCGGTCGACCTTGAAGGCGAAGGGATCGGGGAAGACCTCCTCGTCGCGATTGCCGCTCGGATAGCACAGCATCATCCAGTCGCCCTTGGCGATTGTCTGGCCGTGAAGCTCCGTATCGTCCGTGGCGCTGCGCATGAAATGCTTGACCGGCGTGACCCAGCGGATGGTCTCTTCGACATAGGACGGGATCAGGCCGGGATCGGCCTTGAGCTTGGCGAACTCGGCCGGGTTCTCCGCCAGCGCCCACATGCCGCCGGCCGTCGTGTTCGAGGTGGTGTCGTGGCCGGCGGTCGCGACGATGATGTAATAGCCCATGGCGCCGCGTTCGGTCAGATATTCGCCATCGATCTTGCCGTTGGCGATCACGCTGGCGACATCGTCGCGCGGATGGGCGCGGCGGTCGGCGGTGATGGCGTCGAAATAATTGGTGAAGTCCTGCACGGTCGCGAGCAGCCCGGCCAGCAGGTCCTGGCCGTCGAGCGGGTTCGCCCCCATGCGGTTCATTTCCGGATCGGTGGTGCCGAACAATTCCTGCGTCAGCTTCAGCATGCGCGGCTCATCGCTCTCGGGCACGCCCAGGATCTGCATGATCACCCGCAGCGGATAGAGAAAGGCGATGTCCTTGGCGAAGTCGCATTCCCCGCCCATCGCCGCCATCTTGTCCACGGCCGCGCGGGCCAGCGTCCGAATGCCGTCTTCGAGCTTCTTGATGTTCTGCGGCAGGAACCAGGCCTGGGTCAGCTTGCGATGGTTGAAATGGTCCGGGTTGTCCATCTGCACCAGCGAGTAGATCAGGTGCGGGGACCCGCCGGTCAGCATCTGTATCTTCTGGTTGGTGACCTGATCGGTCAGCGTCGCCGGCCGGTCGCCATTGTGGAACAGCTCGTTCTGCCGTTCGACGTAGAGAATGTCCGCATGTTTGGTCACGGCCCAGAAGGGATCGTAGCCTTCCAGCTCGACGCGTCCGACCGGCATCTCGCGCCGCAGCCAGCCAAAGGCGTCGTGCAGCCGCTTGTCGTCGGCATAGGCTTTGGGATCGACGATATTGACGGCGATCTCGACGGGAATGGCCATGGCGTTCGTCCCTGCATAAGGATCGTGACGCCTGAGTCAGCCATCAAGTGTGGCCAGTGGCAAGGCCCGCGCGCTCGTGACGTTGCGGCAGCTCAGGCCGTGCCGGCGTTGAGCGAACCGGCGCGCATGCGCAGCATCCGCCACAGCGCCGCGCTGGCCAGCCGAGTCAACCCGCTTTGCGGTTTCGCCCCGCAGGCCTTGGCCACCATCTGCACCAGCTTGTTCACGTGATGGCGGCGGTAGAGCGCGATGGCCGTGGCGTTGTAGGCCTTGGCGAACTTCGCGCGCTCATAGGGGATTTTCGCTTCATCCGCCTTGGCGACATTGGCGCAGTAATAGGCGTAGGAAAGTTCGTCGTCGTCCGATTCATTGACGCGCGTGATCGCGACCCAGAGCTTCTTCCACAGCGGCAGATCCGGCTCGTCCTGTTTGTGAAGGGTCTCGAAGAACAGCTTGTAATGCCTGAATTCGTCGGCGGCGATGCGCGCGGCGACTTCCTTCAGCACCGGCTCTTCGGCCGCATCGCGAATGGCGCTGTAATAGGAGGAGGTGCCGCATTCGACGACGCAGCGCGCAATCATCTCGGCGCGGCGGCTGCCGCGGATGGAGATTTCATCGTCGCTGGCGAAATGGGGTGGCTTGTAGCCTTCGCGGAAGCGGGCGAAGGCATCCTCGAAATCGAAGCTGGGATCGGCTATCTCCGCCCAGCGGCCCAGCGCGAGGCCGTGCTGGATCTCTTCGTCGCCCCAGCGCTCGATATCGGCCAGGGTTTCGGGACCGGCATGTTTGAAGACGCGCTTGAGATAGGTGACGTAATCGGGCGCGTTGTATTCGACCAGCGAGGCCGCCTTCACGGCCGCCACCAGCCGGGGTTCCAGCTTGCTGCGGTCGAACCTGTCCCACTGGACGTCGTCCAGCGACCAGCCACCTTGATAAACCGTGCCGCCCGTCATGATTGCCTGCCCATCGTCATGCCGCGACTATACAGAACGTATAGTAGCAAAGGCGGTTGCCCCCGCGAACCCCCGGATGGGATCGGGGAACCTGAACAATTTCTTAGACTTAGAGGGAAGCGCGCAACTGTTCCAGCGCGTCCATATGGGCCACGGCCTTGGCGCGGGCCTCTTCGGTCTTGGCCTGGAGGATGTCTTCGTTGGCGTTGGCGATGCGCTGGCCCAGCAATTCGGCGTCCACGCTCTCCATCGGGATGGCCTCTTCGGCCAGCACGGTGAGCTTTTCGGCCGAGACATCGGCAAAGCCCGAGGTCACGAAATAGCGGCGCTCGCCGTCCGGGCCCCCCTTCACCTCGATCACGCCCGGCTTGAGCGTGGAGATGACCGGCGAATGGCCGGCCAGCACGCCGAAATAGCCTTCGCTACCGGGCAGGGTCACCATCTCGGCCTCTTCGGAGAGCAGCAGCTTCTCCGGGGAGACGAGGTCGAAGGAAATCTTGTCAGCCATATCTGTTCGCATTCCTCATGCTGAGGAGCCCGGCCGCCTTTGCGGCCGGGCGTCTCGAAGCATTATGCCGCTTCGGCGGCCAGTTTCTTGGCCTTCTCGACGGCTTCGTCGATGGTGCCGACCATGTAGAAGGCCTGCTCGGGCAGGTGGTCATACTCGCCGTCCACGATCGCCTTGAAGCTGCGGATCGTATCGGCCAGCTCGACGAACTTGCCCGGTGTGTTGGTGAACTGCTCGGCCACGAAGAAGGGCTGGCTGAAGAAGCGGCTGATCTTGCGGGCGCGGGCCACGACCAGCTTGTCGTCTTCGGAGAGTTCGTCCATGCCCAGAATGGCGATGATGTCCTTGAGCGACTTGTAGGCCTGCAGCACTTCCTGCACCCGGCGGGCGACGGTGTAGTGCTCATCGCCGATCACCTGCGGATCGAGAATGCGCGACGTCGAGTCGAGCGGATCGATCGCCGGGAAGATGCCCTGCGAGGCGATATCACGGCTGAGGTTGGTGGTCGCGTCCAGATGGGCGAAGGAGGTGGCCGGCGCAGGGTCGGTCAGATCGTCGGCCGGCACGTAAATCGCCTGGATCGAGGTGATCGAACCCTTGGTGGTGGAGGTGATGCGCTCCTGCAGATTGCCCATCTCGGTCGCCAGCGTCGGCTGGTAGCCCACGGCCGACGGAATACGGCCGAGCAGCGCGGACACTTCCGAGCCGGCCTGCGTGAAGCGGAAGATGTTGTCGATGAACAGCAGCACGTCCTTGCCTTCGGTGTCGCGGAAATATTCCGCGACCGAGAGGCCGGTCAGCGCCACACGGGCGCGGGCGCCCGGCGGCTCGTTCATCTGGCCATAGACGAGGGCGCATTTCGAACCCTCGGTCGAACCGTTCTTCTTCGGATCGACGTTCACATTGGACTCGATCATCTCGTGATAGAGGTCGTTGCCCTCGCGCGTGCGCTCGCCGACGCCGGCCAGCACCGAATAGCCGCCATAGGCCTTGGCGATGTTGTTGATCAGCTCCTGCATGGTCACGGTCTTGCCCACGCCGGCGCCGCCGAACAGGCCGATCTTGCCGCCCTTGGTATAGGGGCAGAGCAGGTCGATGACCTTGATGCCGGTGACGAGCACTTCCGTGGTGCCGGCCTGCTCGGCCAGGCTCGGCGCTTCGCGATGGATCGAGGACATGTGGTCGTGCGCGATCGGACCGGCTTCGTCGATCGGCTCGCCGATGACGTTCATGATGCGGCCGAGCGTGGCGGGACCGACCGGCACCGTGATCGGCGAACCGGTGTCGATCACCTCCTGCCCGCGCACCAGACCTTCGGTCGCGTCCATGGCGATGGCGCGCACGGTGTTCTCGCCCAGATGCTGGGCCACTTCGAACACCAGCCGCACCGTCTCGCCGGTGCGCGGATCGATATTGGTGGTCTCCAGCGCATTCATGATGGCCGGAAGATGACCATCGAACTCGACGTCGACGACGGCGCCGATCACCTGCGTCAGGCGGCCCTTGGTACCGGTTGGGGTCTGTGCGTTCATGGCTTTCTCTTTCTCGTCAATTAGAGTGCGGCGGCGCCGGAGATGATCTCGGTCAGCTCCGTCGTGATCTTCGCCTGGCGTGTGCGGTTCATCTGGATGGTGAGGGCGTCGATAAGTTCGCCGGCATTGCGCGTGGCGTTGTCCATGGCCGTCATCTGCGAGGCATAGAAACCGGCCTGATTGTCCAGCAGCGCTGCCAGGATCTGTACCGAGATGTTCTGCGGCAGCAGCGCGGCGAGGATTTCCTTCTCGTCCGGCTCGTAATCGTAGAAGGGCACGTCCGTCTTGGCTTCGGTCTTGGCGATGGCGGCCGGAATGATCTGGCTCACCGTCGGCACCTGCGAGACGACCGATTTGAAGTGGCTGTGGATCAGCGTCACCACATCCACCTCGCCATCCTCGAACATGGAGAGGATCTTCTCCGCGATAGGTTTGGCCAGCGTGAAGCTGGGCGATTTGATCCCGACTTCGTAGTTCTGGAGGATGCGCTCGCTATATTGGCGGCGCAGCTGGTCGCGGCCCTTGCGGCCGATGGTGATGATCTTGACGTCCTTGCCGCCGGCGATCAGCGCGGCGATCTTCTCACGCGCCGCGCGCACGACCGACGAATTGAAGCCGCCGGCAAGCCCGCGATCCGAGGTCGCGACGACCACGAGATGGCGCTGGTCGGAGCCGGTGCCCGCGAGCAGCTTCGGCGCCGAGGGGCCCGACACGCCGGCCGCCAGATTGGCGATCACGCTGGCCATGCGGGCGGCATAGGGGCGCGCGCTTTCGGCCGCCGACTGCGAACGGCGCAGCTTGGCCGCGGCGACCATTTGCAGCGCCTTGGTGATCTTCTGTGTGGATTTTACGCTCGCGATCCGCGTGCGCATTTCCTTGACGGAAGCCATGGGCGGTCAGCCTTCTTATGCGAAGTTCTTGGAGACTTCGTCGAGCGCGGCCTTCAGCATCTCTTCGAGTTCCGGCGTCAGCGCCTTCTTGGAGCGGATGCCGTCGAGGAACTGCGGGTAGCTCGCCTTGAGCTTGCCCAGCAGCGCTTCCTGGAACGCAGCGACGCGGTTCACCGCGAACGGATCGAGATAGCCGCGTGTACCGGCATAAATCACCGCCACCTGCTCTTCGACGGCGAAGGGCTTGTATTGCGGCTGCTTCAACAGTTCGGTCAGGCGCTCGCCGCGCGCCAGCATGCGCTGGGTCGAGGCGTCGAGGTCGGAGCCGAACTTCGCAAACGCCGCCATTTCGCGGTACTGCGCCAGCTCGCCCTTGATCGGGCCGGCGACGGTCTTCATCGCCTTGATCTGGGCCGACGAGCCCACGCGCGACACCGAGATGCCGACATTCACGGCCGGACGGATGCCCTGATAGAACAGGTCGGTCTCGAGGAAGATCTGGCCGTCGGTGATCGAAATCACGTTGGTCGGAATATAGGCCGACACGTCATTGGCCTGCGTCTCGATCACGGGCAGGGCGGTCAGCGAACCCGAACCATTGTCTTCGTTCAGCTTCGCGGCGCGCTCGAGCAGGCGGGAATGCAGATAGAACACGTCGCCCGGATAGGCTTCGCGGCCCGGCGGGCGGCGCAGCAGCAGCGACATCTGGCGATAGGCGACGGCCTGCTTCGAGAGATCGTCATAGATGATCAGCGCGTGCATGCCGTTGTCGCGGAAATATTCGCCCATGGCGCAACCGGCGAAGGGGGCCAGATATTGCAGCGGCGCCGGCTCGGAGGCGGTCGCGGCGACGATGGTCGTGTATTCCATCGCACCGGCTTCTTCGAGCGTCTTGGCGATCTGCGCGACGGTCGAACGCTTCTGACCGATGGCGACGTAGATGCAGTACAGCTTCGCCTTCTCGTCGGTACCGGCGTTCACGGCCTTCTGATTGATGATGGTGTCGATCGCGACGGCGGTCTTGCCGGTCTGACGGTCGCCGATGATGAGCTCGCGCTGGCCGCGGCCGATCGGGATCAGCGTGTCGATGGCTTTCAGGCCCGTCTGCACCGGCTCATGCACCGATTTGCGCGGGATGATGCCCGGCGCCTTCACGTCCACGCGGCGGCGCTCGGCGATGCCGGTGATCTCGCCCTTGCCGTCGATCGGATTGCCCAGCGGATCGACGATGCGGCCCAAGAGGCCCTTGCCGACCGGCACGTCCACGATCGCGCCCGTGCGCTTGACGGTGTCGCCTTCCTTGATGGTGGCGTCGGAGCCGAAGATCACGACGCCGACATTGTCGGCTTCGAGGTTCAGCGCCATGCCTTTGATGCCGCCGGGGAATTCGACCATTTCGCCGGCCTTGACGTTGTCGAGGCCGTAGACGCGGGCGATGCCGTCGCCGACGGAAAGAACCTGGCCGACTTCGCTGACTTCGGCTTCGGCGCCAAAGTTCTCGATTTCGCGCTTCAGGATCGCAGAGATCTCGGCGGGCTGGATATTCATGTTGTCGTTCCTTCGTTATTCATCCCGTCCTCCTTCGTGGCGTCGCTGCGCGACGCACCTCAGGATGACGCCCATTTATACTCGTCATGGCGAGGTGCGCGCGTCAGCACGCCTCGAACCATGACCACGCAATTTCTATCCGCGCATCGCCGCGCGCAGACCGTTCAGCTTCGTGCGCAGGCTCGAATCGATCATGCGCGAGCCGACCTTGACCACGAGGCCGCCGAGCAGCGACGGGTCGACATCGGTGTCGAGGATCGCATCGCGGCCGAGCTTGGCCTTCAGTGCGGCTTTCAGCTCGGCGACTTCCGCATCGTTGAGCGGCGCGCGCCGAGGTCACGGCCGCGCGCACTTCGCCGCGCATTCTTGCGACGAGCGCCTGGTAAACGCCGATAATGTCGATCAGGGCGAACATGCGGCGCTTGGCGGCAAGCAGCAGCACGAAGCGGCGCGTCAGCGGCGCGGCTTCCATGCGATGCAGGATCGCGTTCATGCCTTTTTCCTGGTCTTCACGGCTGAAGACGGGCGAGCGCACAAGGCGCGCCATGTCATCGCTTTCGCGAATCATCGCCTTCAGGGCCGCAAAGTCCTTCTCCAGCGCTTCGACGGAATTCTGTTCCTGCGCCAGTTCGAAAACCGCCGTGGCATACCGCCCGGCAAGGCCTGCAAAATGGGGTTCTTCTGTAGCCACCCGCGCCCCGTCTGGTTTGAGCCGCGACACCTGTCGCCGACCCGAGGTCTAACTTGTTGATTGAGCGAAGAATTTCACTCGCGTGGAAGAATCGTAATCTCCGCGCGCGAGGCAATTAGCACGCGTGCTGTGCGGGCGCAATAATGTGGCGGCAGGCCGCGGTGTCGCGGGGCTAAAAAGGTGAGCGTGGGCTCCTCACCCGGCCTGGAATCCCACTGCCGGGATGCTTTCATGCGCCCCGGCTGGCCTCACCCGATATGGCGCGACATTAGGCAGAAATAGCCTATATTATAGCCAATATGCACTAATGTGCGCCAAGTCATCACTTGCCCACAAATCGGGCAGATTGCCGCGTTGTTTTGCAGCTTTCTGTCGGTCAGCCTGCGCGCCATGGAATAAACCTGCCCGCGAAGGCAGGGCAAACGGGCGAGGGGCGCAACTATGATCAATGGGGCGGATAGCGCCTGGCTGATGATGTCCTCGGTGCTGGTGCTGCTGATGACGCTGCCGGCGCTGGGCTTTTTCTATGCCGGGCTGGTGCAGGCCAAGAATGTGCTGTCGGTGTTCATCCAGTGCGTGGCCCTGGCCGGCATGATCTCGCTGCTGTGGTTCATCGCCGGCTACAGCCTGGCCTTTTCCGGCAGCGGCCCCTGGCTGGGCAATCTGGCGGCCGGTTTCCTGGCCAATCTGACGCGCGGCGCGGTCCATCCCGGCACCCATGTGCCGGAGAGCGTCTACATCATGTTCCAGATGACCTTCGCCATTATCACCCCGGCGCTGATCATCGGCGCCTATGTCGAGCGCATCCGCTTTTCGGCGGTGCTGCTGTTCTCCGGCCTGTGGCTGCTGGTGGTCTATGTGCCGGTGACGCACTGGATCTGGGGCGGGGGCTGGCTGGCCCAGCGCGGCGTGCTCGATTTCGCCGGCGGCATTGTGGTCCATGTCACGGCAGGGGTGTCGGCGCTGGTCGTGGCCTGGCAGCTCGGCCCGCGCCGCGGCTTTCCGCACAGCGTGCATCCGCCCCATGCCCCCTGGATGGTCATGGTCGGCGCCTCGCTGCTCTGGGTGGGCTGGTTCGGCTTCAATGCCGGCAGCGCCATCGCCGCCGGCGCCGATGCCGGCATGACCATGCTGGCGACGCATCTGGCGGCGGCCACGGCCACCATCGTCTGGATCGCCATCGAATGGGGCCTCTACGGCAAGCCCAGCCTCGTCGGTGCCGTCACCGGCACCGTCGCGGGGCTGGCTACCATTACACCAGCCTCGGGCTATGTCGGGCCGATGGGCGCGGTGGCGCTGGGCATCGCCGGCGGCCTCATCTGCTATGGCGCGGTGCTGGTGGTGAAGCGCCATTTCGGTGTCGACGATTCGCTTGATGTGCTGGGCGTCCATGGTGTCGGCGGCGCGGTCGGCACGCTGCTGCTGCCCTTCGCGGCGCTTGTTGGCTCCGGCGGACTGCCCTCGGCGCTGCATGGCGGCGCGATCCACCAGTTCGGCATGCAGGCGCTGGGCGTGGTCAGCGTCGCCGTGTGGTCAGCGGCGGCCAGCTATGCGATCATCAAGCTGGCGAAATTCACGGTGGGTTTGCGCGTCGACAAGGAGGAGGAAATCCAGGGTCTGGATTTCTCCAGCCACGGCGAGGCGGCCTATCACACGGGAGCCTGAGCGGGCTCCCTCCCGGGAGGTCCTATGAAGTTCGTGATCGCGATCATCCAGCCGCACCGTCTCGATGCGGTGCGCGAGGGGCTGCAGGCCATCCATGTGGACGGCATGACGGTGACCGAAGTGCGCGGCTATGGCCGCCAGGGCGGGCACAAGGAAATCTATCGCGGCGCCGAATATTCCATCGCCTTCGTGCCCAAGCTGCGGCTGGAGGTGGCGGTCACCGATGAACGCGCCGACGATGTCGTCCGCGCCATCCAGGATGCGGCCCGCACCGGCAAAGTTGGCGACGGCAAGATTTTCGTCGTCGATCTCGATGCCGCCCTGCGCGTGCGCACCGGCGAGACGGATGCGGATGCCCTTTAGCGCAAGCCTTCGCTAACCAATTCTGTCAGCCTCGCGTTAAAGCTGCATCACGCATACTCGCCCTGCATTGACGAGGGTGGGCACGTGGCTTGGACAGCGAAGGTGAAAATATGGCGGGCGCGCGGTGCCGAGACCGTGGCGGCGCTGTCTCGTTTTCTCAATCTGCACAGCGAGCCCGTGCGCTATCTCGAAGATGAGGTGAGGGGCCTTGTCGCCCCGTGCCTGCCGCTGCTGGTGCGCAAGCGTATAAAATTCTTTTCCGCCATGGGCTCGAGCGCGCCGGAACGCTGGCGCACAGAACTCAACTTCTATGTCGATCGTATCCTGTGGCCGATGCTGGGTGTCGCGGATGATCGCGATGGCCGTATCCGCGCCCGCGTCGCAGCCCAGGTCGAAACGCTGGTGCGGCTCGAACAATATGAAACGGCGACGTTGCCGTGCTCGCCCGAACGCGTCGCCTGGCACGGTGGCTAGGTCAGTGCACGCTTTCGAACAGGCGTGAGAGGCGGAAAGCGCCGAACCAGCGGCCGGGATTGAGGAAGTCATACGACCCCAGCACCACCGCGCCGCGCCCCAGCACATTCTCCAGCGGCACATAGCCCACGCCGCCCTCATCGGCGGGCACGCGACTGTCGAGCGAGTCATCGCGATTGTCGCCCATCATGAACAGATGGCCCTTGGGCACCACAAAGAGCTGTGTGTTGTCGAGCGGTCCGTCCCAGCGCCATTTGAGGATCGGATGGGTGACGCCATTCGGCAGTGTTTCGAGATATTCCGGCACGCGCACATAGCGGCCGCTGGCCTGTTCCCATTTGGCCATGCCGTCGGGCTTGAGCGCGAGTTGCTTGCCATTGATGAAGAGATGACCGTCGATCATCTGAATGCGGTCGCCCGGCAACCCGATCACGCGCTTGACCCAGACTTCATTCATATGGCTCGGCGGATGGAACACGACCACATCGCCGCGCTTGGGCACGCTTCCGAACAGCCGGCCCTTCACATCCGGTCCCAGCCCCCAGCGCACCGAGTACTGGCTGTAGCCATAGGGGTACTTGGCCGCGATCATCGCGTCGCCAATGGCCAGGGTCGGCTCCATCGAGCCGGAGGGGATGTAGAAGGGCTGGGCGATGGCCGAGGTGGCCACAAATACGGTTCCCAGGATCAGCAGCGGATCGCGGATCCAGGACCAGGCCTCGCGCAGCTTCGGCGCAGCCGGATGGGCCGCCACCCTGTCCAGCAGCGGCCGGATCGTGGCCCGGATCGCCTCTCTGGTCCGCGCCAGCATCGCCTTCAAATCCATCGGGGCCTCGTTTCTCCGCAGGAGCCTAGGATATCGGCCGTAAACGCCCGGTTTTCAAGGCGATTTGGGGCCGCAGGCAGCCCGGGCCCCCTCATGGTCCTTGATTTTCGGCTGTCTTCCTGTCACACGCCCGCGCCATGGTCGAACTGACGCAGGAATTCGGCTTCGACGCCGCCCATTACATGCCCTTCAAGGATGAAGGGCATGAATACCGGCGCATGCACGGCCATTCCTTCTATGCCGAGGTCACGATCCGCGGCGAGATCGATCCGGCCACGGGCTGGCTGCGCGACCTCGGCGAGGTCAAGGCCACGCTCGACGCCATTCGCGAGACGCTGGATCATCGCCTGCTGAACGAGATTGCCGGCCTCGAAAATCCGACGCTGGAAAATCTCGCGCGTTACATTTTCGATGCCGCCAAAGGGCGCCTGCCGGAGGTTGTCCGCGTCAAGCTGCGCCGGCCGTCCTACGGCCAGAGCTGCACCTACGAGGCTTGAGATGGCCAAAGCCAAAGCAAAGCCAAAAGTGAAAGTGACCCAGCTCGGCCGCCAGGTGGCGCTGCCCGGCCTCGCCGGACGAGGCGAAGCTGGACGCGGTGCCCAATCCGCAGCCCGATGCCGATTATCTCGTGCGCTTCACGGCGCCGGAATTCACCAGCCTGTGCCCCGTCACCGGCCAGCCGGATTTCGCCCATTTCGTCATCGACTATGTGCCGGGCAAGGCCATCGTCGAATCCAAATCGCTGAAGCTGCTACTGGGCAGCTATCGCAACCATGCCGCCTTCCACGAAGCCTGCACCATCGACATCGCCAAGCGCATCGTCAAAGCGATCCGGCCGAAATATCTGCGCATCGCCGGCTACTGGTATCCGCGCGGCGGCATCCCCATCGATGTCTTCTGGCAGACGGGCAAGCTTCCGGCGCATGTCTGGCTCCCCGATCCCGGTGTTCCACCCTATCGTGGACGAGGCTAAGCTTTCTCTCCCAACCGGGTGAGAGAGCGACATGGCCAAGCAGTTTCCAGGGATCGAGGACGCGCACCGCGCCTTCATCGAGAAGCAGCACATCTTCTTCACCGGCAGCGCCGCGCCCACGGGCCGCGTCAATGTCTCGCCCAAGGGCATGGATGCGTTGCGCGTGCTGGGGCCAGAACAAAGTGGCCTATCTCGATGTCACCGGCAGCGGCAACGAAACCTCGGCCCATGTCGCGGCCTCGCCGGAACATCGCCTGACGATCATGTTCTGCGCCTTCGAGGGGCTGCCGATGATCATGCGGCTCTACGGTCGCGCAACGATCCATCGCCTCGGCACGCCCGGCTACGAAGCACTGCTGCCGAACTTCACCGCGATCTCGGGCGCGCGCCAGATCGTCGAGCTGGCGGTGGAAATGCTGCAGACCTCCTGCGGCTATGGCGTGCCCTTCATGGATTTCCGCGAGGACCGCCCCAACATGGTGCGCTGGGCCGAGAACAAGGGCGAAGAGGGTCTCGCGGATTACCGCCGCGAGAAGAACATGACGAGCATCGACGGCTTCCCGACCGGCTGGGCGGCGGAGTAGCGGTTACCCCATCTCCGCGCACGGGCCATGCCGGTGACAGGAGACGATGTGGTCGTTGACCATGCCGACCGCCTGCGCGAAGGCGTACACGATCACCGGTCCGCAGAAATTGAAGCCGCGTTGCTTCAGTTCCTTCGCCAGCCCTTCGCTCATGGCCGTCTTTGCGGGCACCTGTTTCAGCGTCTTGAAGCGGTTGATCTTCGGCGTGCCGTCGACATGTTTCCAGATCAGCTCGCGAAAGCCGCCGGGTTCCTTTTCCTGAATCTCCAGCCACAGCCGCGCGCCGCGAATGGCGGCCTCGATCTTGGCGCGGCTCCTGATGATGCCGGCATCGCCGAGAAGCTTTTCGATCTTCTTCTCGTTGTAGCGCGCGATCTTGTGCGGATCGAAATCGTCAAAGGCTTTGCGGAAATTCTCGCGTTTCCTCAGGATCGTGATCCACGACAGCCCGGCCTGAAACCCGTCCAGCACCAGCTTTTCGTATAGCGCCCGGTCGTCATATTCCGGCACGCCCCATTCGTCGTCGTGATAGGCGACATAGAGCGGATCCTCTCCGCACCAGCCGCAACGCCCCGTCGCTGTCGTCACTTGCGCGCTTTCTTCTTGGTCTTCTTCGCAGGCGTCTTAGCGGCTTTCCTGCTCGCTGTCTTCTTGGTCGCCGGGGCCTTCTTGGCGGGCTTGGCCTTGGCCTTCGCTTTCTTTTTCGGTTTGGCCGCCTTGGGCAGTTTCGCCTTGGCGATATGCGGTTCGGATTTCAGCGCCGCCTCGATCTTGTTGCCGTCGGGATCGCGCACGAAGCAGCCGTAATAGTCGCCGCCATAATCGGGCCTGAGCCCCGGCTCGCCTTCATCGCTGCCGCCATGATCGAGCGCGGCCTTGTAGAACGCATGGACGGCTTCGATGCTTGGCGCATTGAACGCCACATGCACGCCATTGCCGATGCTGTAGGATTTCCGGTCGTGCGGAAGCTGCACCCAGAATTCGTAGAAATCTTCGCCATAGGCGATGGCGTAGGGCAGGTATTCCCAATAGCGCTTGTAGCCGAGCGCCCCCAGCACCGCATCGTAGAAGCGGCCGGCAGCCTCCACATCTTTGACGCCGACGGAGACGTGATTGACGATCATGGCGCGGCCCTCCCAAAGGATGCGCGCCAAGTCTCGCCCAATACCCTACTGCGTCAAGGGAAAAGCCAGGCCGGTTTGGAAAGTGTCACGGCGCTGTCGTCGGCCGTCAGCGCGGCGCCGCCGGCCTCGTCCAGCCGGTCGAGCCGGATCAGCGCGAAGCCGCGCGTCCCGTGGCTGCTGGCGATCTCGCCGACGGATTTGTCATCCGCCATCACATTCGCGCCCGGCGCGGGCAGGGCGCTCTCGCCATCGATGGGCAACAGCCGCTTGCGCGCCGTGCCGCGATGCTTCATGCGCGAGGTCAGCTCCTGGCCGACATAGCAGCCCTTCTTGAAATCGACGCCGTGGAGTTCCTCGAAATCCGCGTCCAGCGCAAACATCCGGTCCTGGCCGAAATCGCCGCCCTCGGGCACACCCAGCGCCAGCCGGTGCGCGTGATAGGTGGTGGCGGGGCCCAGATCGACCGGTGCCTCGGCCTTGGCGGCAATCGCACGGAAACCGAGCCCCGGCAGGCGCGGGTCCTCGAAGCCATCCGGCAGATCCTCGCCATCCCAGGCGGCCATCACGACCAGCTGCTCGCGCCGCGCGATCTCCACCTTGGCGCGCAGGCGGTACATGGTCAGGCGCTTGAGGAGCGTGTCGGCCGCCTCGGCGGCGCAATCCAGCAGCACGGCCCCGTCGCCCTCGGCCAGGATAAAGTCGAACAGGATCTTGCCCTGCGGCGCCAGCAGCGCGGCATAGATGGCCCGGCCGGGCGCCAGTTTCTCGATATCGTTGGTGATCAGGCCCTGCAGCAGGGTGCGGGCATCGGGCCCGGAAAGGGCAATGACGGCGCGGTCGTCGAGAAGGGCTCGCATGGATACTCCTGTAGGCCGGTTTTCCGACAACGCCCGGGGCGCGTCAATCGTCGCCGGGGGCGCGCTGGCAATTGTCTCCCGCGGCCCGTCCATCTAAGACAGATGGCTATGAGCCAGACAGATTCCCAGAGTTTCGACCTCCTGATCCGCGGCGGCACGATCGCCACCCCCAATGGCATCGCCGAGGGCGATGTCGGCGTCATCGGCGGGCGCATTGCCGCCATCGGCGCGCTCACGGACGCCAAGGCCGCCGAGGTGTTCGACGCCAGGGGCCTCCACGTCCTGCCCGGCGTGATCGACACCCAGGTCCATTTCCGCGAGCCCGGCAATGAGCACAAGGAGGATCTGGAGAGCGGCAGCCGCGCCGCCGTGCTGGGCGGCGTGACCGGCGTCTTCGAGATGCCGAACACCAATCCGCCGACCACCACGCGCCAGGCCCTGGAAGACAAGCTGGCCCGCGCCGCCAATCGCATGCATTGCGACTACGCCTTTTATGTCGGCGCCTCGCCCGGCAATGTTGGCGCGCTGGGCGAACTGGAGCGGCTGCCGGGCGTCTCGGGCGTCAAGGCGTTCCTCGGCTCATCGACCGGCACGCTGCTCCTGCATGAAGAAGCCGACATTCTGGCCGCGCTCAAATCCGGCAATCGTCGCGTGGCCGTTCATTCCGAATATGAGGCGCGGCTGGAAGAGCGCAAGGAATTGCGCGTGCTCGGCGATCCGCGCAGCCATCCCTTGTGGCGCGATGTCGAAACCGCGCGCTTCTCCACCGAGCGTGTGATCCGCCTTGCGCGTCAGGCGGGCCGGCGCATCCATGTGCTGCACATCACGACCGAGGAAGAGTTGCCGCTCCTGGCCGGCGCGCGCGACGTGGCCAGCGTCGAGACCACGCCGCAGCATCTGACGCTCGAAGCGCCGGATTGCTATGAGCGTCTCGGCACCTATGCGCAAATGAATCCGCCGATCCGCGAAGCGCGTCACCGCGAGGCGTTGTGGAAGGCCGTTAACGAAGGGCTGATCGACGTCATCGGTTCCGACCACGCGCCGCACACGCGCGAGGAGAAGGACAAGGAATACCCGAACTCGCCGTCAGGCATGCCCGGCGTGCAGACGCTGGTCACGCTGATGCTCGATCATGTCAGCAAGGGCCGCATGAGCCTGCAACGTTTCGTCGATCTGACGAGCGCGGGCGCGGCGCGCATCTTCTCCATCGCCGGCAAGGGTCGCATCGCGCGCGGCTTCGACGCCGATTTCACCATTGTCGATCTGAATGCGAAAATGAAGATCGAGAATAGCTGGATCGCATCCAAATGCGGCTGGACCCCGTTCGACGGCATGGAGACGACCGGCTGGGCGCTGGCCACGATCATCCGTGGACAGATCGTCATGCGCGATCGCGCGCTGGTGCTGCCGTCGAAGGGCCAGCCGATCCGCTTCGGCGAGACGCTGGTGGCCGAAGGCTGAGCGCGGCTTAGTGCAAACCGTATTCGCCGGCGGCCACTTTCAGTTCCGACGGCGCGATCAACCCACGCGCGGCCACGCGCACCGAATGCAGCTTGCCGTCGAGATTGCCGGTCCAGAAGTGCAGGAATTTCTGGAGCGCCGGAAATTTCGGCGCCATGTCGAATTCCTGCCAGACGAAGGATTGCAGCACGGCCGGATGGTCCGGCATGTGATAGAGAATTTCCGCCGTGGTCAGACTGTAGCCCTGCAGTGCCAGTTCGAAATTGGTCATCGATCCCTCACATCACTTGAGTTGACTCGAGGCCTTCCTCCACGGCACCGATGGTGCGCCGTCATTGTTTAACGAAAAGCTTGCAGTGGGCGCCCGGACCTGTCGAGACTTGACTTGCAGCGGATTTGGCCGCGACTGCGCCGCAGCTTGACTGACTCGTCAAATTCGGTTGCCCTGAGATCCGTCCTTGGCAGCACTCACATCAGGGAAGTGCCAGCATGAAAACCCCGTTCCACGCCATTCTCATCCGCAAGGAGGGCGAGACGCAGACCGTCGAAGACGCCCAGCTCGGCCTGGACGATCTGATGGAGGGCGATGTCGTCGTCGCCGTTTCGCACTCGACGGTGAACTACAAGGATGGGCTGGCCATCACCGGCCACTCGCCTGTGGTGCGCAAATTCCCGATGATCCCGGGCATCGATCTGGCCGGTACGGTGGAGACCTCGTCGCATCCGGGTTTCAAGCCCGGCGACAAGGTGCTGCTCAACGGTTACGGCCTCAGCGAAAATCATTACGGCGGCTACAGCGAAGTCGCCCGCGTGAAGGGCGACTGGCTGGTCAAGCTGCCGGATGCCTTTACGCCCGCGGAAGCCATGGCCATCGGCACGGCCGGCTATACCGCGATGCTCTGCGTGCTCGCGCTCGAAGATGCGGGCGTCACGCCCGACAAGGGTGACGTGGTTGTAACCGGAGCGGCGGGCGGTGTCGGCTCGGTCGCCGTCGCCGTGCTGGCCAAGCTTGGTTACCGCGTCATCGCCTCGACCGGCCGCACCGAGGAGGAGCCCTATCTCAAATCCCTCGGCGCCGCCGAGATCATCCCGCGTGCGGAGCTTTCGGCCAAACCGAGGGCGCTGGCGAAAGAGCGCTGGGCCGGCGCGGTGGACAGTGTCGGCTCCACCACGCTGGCCAATGTGCTGGCGGCGACGAAATATGGCGGCGCAGTCGCAGCCTGCGGCCTTGCCGGCGGGCTCGACCTTCCGGCCTCTGTCGCCCCCTTCATCCTCCGCGGCATCTCGCTTCTCGGAATCGACTCGGTCTATATGCCCATGCCGCGCCGTCGTCAGGCATGGGAGCGTCTGGCCCGTGATCTCGATCCGAAGCTGCTCGCCGCCATGACCCGCATGATTTCGCTCAAAGACGTCAGGCAGGCAGCTGACGATATTCTCGCCGGCAAGGTGCGCGGCAGGCTGGTGGTCGAAATCGGCGCTTGAACGTCACCCTAATCGCGGCCCCAGGGGAGCAGATACAGCGAGCGGATGGATTATCTCGTACTCATCGGATCGGGCGTTCTGATCGGGCTTATTCTGGCGGCACCGGTCGGCCCGGTGAATCTCATTTGCATCAGGCGGGCGCTGCAGTTCGGCCCGCTCAACGGATTCATGTCGGGGTTGGGCGCCGCCTTTGGCGATGGCGTGTTTGCGGCCATCTCGGCCTTCGGCGTCACCGCCGTGGCAACACTGATCGAAGGCTATTCGACGCCGCTCGAAATCGGCGGCGGCATCCTCTTGCTGGCCTTCGGCTTGCACACCTACATCACCCATCTGCCGCCGCTGGAGGATGACGCCCCGCCACCGCGCGAGCAGTCGGGCAGTGCCTCGCTGGTGCGCGCCATGGCGTCGACCTTCGCCCTCACCATCACCAATCCTGCGACCCTGTTCGGCGTCGCGGCGCTGTTCGCGGGGTTGGGCGGTGTCGCCGGCGAGCACGCCAGCTATCTGGGGGCGGCCGTCGTGGTCGGCGGTGTGGTCGGCGGCTCGGTGCTGTGGTGGTTCACGCTGACGAGCGTGATCGGCATCTTCCACACCCGCATCGATGCGCGCATCATGCGCATCATCAACCACGCCTCGGGCCTCACCGTCACCGCCTTCGGCGTTGGCGTGCTCATTCATGTGGCGTGGAAGTTGCTCTGAACGCTAGCGCCGCAGCGTCGCAATGTGATCGAGCACCGCTTCGGCCTCGGCCATGATGTCGCGAATGATTTCGGCGGCCGGTTTCACATCGTGGATCGCGCCCGATCCCTGGCCCATGGCGAAGCAGGAGCGGTCGATATCGAGGCCCTCCAGCTGTCCGCCAATGCCGCCCATCACGCCGGCCTGCGTCGACATGATCGCCTGCATGGGAAATTTCTGGATGTCCTGCGGCCGGCTTTCCCAATCCTTGACCCATTCATTCTTGTGCACGCGCATGGTCTTGCCGGAATAGGAGCGCGAGATGGTCGTGTCCTCGTCATCGGCATCGACGATGACCTGCTTGTACATCGCGCCCGCATGCGCCTCGGCCGAGGCGATGAAGCGCGTGCCCATCCAGGCGCCTTGTGCACCGAGGGCCAGCGCCGCCGCCAGCCCGCGCCCGTCCACGATCGAACCGGCCGCGATCACCGGAATCTTCACCGCATCGACGATCTGCGGGATCAGCGCCAGGCCGGCAATGCGCCCCGTGTGACCGCCAGCCTCGGTGCCTTGCGCGATCACGGCATCCAGCCCGCCGGCTTCGCCCGCCTTGGCGTGGCGCACCGTGCCGCAGACATTCATGACCTTGAGCCCGGCATCGTGGAATTTCTTGACCAGATGCGGCGCAGGAATGCCGAGGCCCGAAATGAACGCCTTGGCGCCGCCTTCGATGATGGCGTCCGCCGCCTTCTCCAGCGATTCCGGCACGGCGGCCAGAAGGTCCACGCCGAACGGCTTGTCCGTCAGGTCGCGGCACTTCTTGATTTCTTCGACAATGTCTTCTGTCGAGCGCCCGGCCATGCCCAGCGTGCCGAAGCCGCCGGCATTGGAGACCGCCGCGGCCAGCTCCGCATAGGAAACCCCGCCCATGCCCGCCAGCAGGATCGGATATTCGATGCCGAGCATCTTGCAGATCGGCGTGGCGATGGTCATGGGCTTGGTTCCCTGATGAACTGATGATTTGTCAGTGACAATTCCACGCCGCCGACGCCCCTGCAAGATGCCGTCGCGTCACGCGAAGATGCGCTGCGCCTCACGCGTCAGACCCAGCGCCACCGACAGCAGATCCGAGGCCGTGGTCGGCGTGGCTTCGGGCGCGGCCCGGGCGATGGCCTGCTGCACGGCCGGCACGCGGGATGAACCGCCGGTGAAGAACACGGTGTCGATGTCCGTGGCCTTGAGCCCCGCATCGGCGATGCAGTCGCGCGCCATCATTGTCAGCGCGGACGTCTTCGCGGCAATCGCCGCATCGAAGCCGGCGCGTGTCGCCAGGGCGGCAAGCCCGTCATCGAGAAAGTCGAGCGGGATCGGCGCGGCCGGTACGTTGCTCAAGCCGATCTTGGCGTCTTCGACCGCGAAGGCGATGGCGTGGCCGAAGCGATGGGTGATGGTGCGAAGCAGCCGCTGCAATCTTTTCCGGCTCGCAGGATTTTGCCATCAATTCACGAACGTCGCGGGCGTTGTGCTGGGTGTAGGTGAAGTTGATCATCGCCCAGGTCGCCAGCTCGAAATAGAGCGATTTCGGCATGGGCAGGTCCTTCTCGACCAGTTGTGTGCCGAGCCCCAGCAGCGGCATCACCGTGTCGAGACTGAGAGCCGAGTCGAAATCGGTGCCGCCGATGCGCGTGCCGCGATTGGCCAGCACGTCCTCGCCGCGCTCGGGCCGACCGCGCCGCTCCGGCCCGATGCGGATCACCGAGAAGTCCGAGGTGCCGCCGCCGATATCGGCCACCAGCACCAGTTCCTCGCGGCGCGCCGTCTCCTCATAGTGATAGGCGGCGGCGATCGGCTCATAGACGAAATGCACCTCGCGAAATCCGGCGCGTTTGGCGATGCCCTCCAGCGTGGCTTCGGCGCGCGAATCGGCCGCCGCATCGCCATCGACAAAATGCACGGGGCGCCCATGCACGACCTGCGTTATTTCCTCTCCAAGAAAGGCTTCCCCTTGGCCCTTCAAGTGGCGGATGAAGGTCTCGATCACGCTGGTCAGCTTGATGCGACGGGGGCCGACGGCGGTGGCCTCGTCGATCAGCGGCGAGCCCAGAATGGTCTTGAGGGCGCGCATCAGCCTTCCGTCGTGCTGGGCGATGGAGGCCGAGATGGCTTCCTGGCCGAAGATCACACGGCCCCATTGTTCGAGGTCGTAGAAGATGGCGCTCGGGATCAGCGTCTCATGGCCTTCGACGGGGGCGAGCACCGGCGCCCCGTCTCTGAGAACGCCGAGCGCCGAATTGGATGTGCCGAAATCGAGCCCGCAGGCAGTCATGGGAAAGGTCCTCCAGCGAATTGGGGGACCTCATCTATTAGACATTTCGCAGGCTTGCCAGTCTGTTTCTTTGCCTTTAAAATGACCCTGCAATATGGGATGTCCTGAAAACGGGCGTCCCATTTTGTTTGTCGGCGGATGAAGGCCCGCCGAGGCGCCCATGCGCCCGAAATAATCCGTATACATCTCAATTTCCGTCATGGCCGGGCTTGACCCGGCCACCCATCAGCGCCCGCGTCTGCGGGCGCAAATGCCTCTATGGCTCGCGGACGCTCGCGAGATGGATGGCCGGCTCGATGGCCGGCCATGACGAATTAGGGCGGTGGGCGTCGTCGCCGTCAGAACTTCGTATAGCCGCCGTCGATCACGAAGGTGTCGGCGGTGTGGTAGCGCGAGGCGTCGGACGCCAGATAGACGGCGATGCCGGAAAAATCCTCCGGCTCGCCCCAGCGCCGCATCGGCACGCGCGGCATCACCTTGTCGGTGAACACGGTGTTGTCCTGCATGCCTTGCGTCATCTCGGTCGCGATCCAGCCCGGCGCGATCGAATTGGCGCGGATGCCATAGCGCGCCAGTTCCACCGCCAGCGCCCGCACCATCGACAGCACCGCGCCCTTGGACGCGCCGTAAGCGGCATTGCGGGCCGCGCCCTCGATCCCCGCGGTCGAGGCCACGGCCACCAGCGAGCCGCCGGGATCGCCCGCCTTGGCGCGTTCGATCATGTGCTTGCTCGCCTCGCGGAAGGTCCAGAACACGCCCTCTTCGTTCACACCGTGAACTTTTCGAAACAGTTCTGTGGTCAATTCGGTGATGGGCGCGCTGCCGCCGATGCCGGCATTGGCCACCACCGTGTCGAGCCGGCCCAGCGTCTCGACGACCGCCTTCATTCCGGCCACGACCTCATCTTCCTTCGACACATCCACGCGCCGCACCGACACGCGTTTACCGTAAACCTTCAGCGCTTCCGCGGCCTTGGCGTTTTTGGTTTCGTTGAGGCCCCAGATTTCGACATCGGCGCCGGACGCGGCCAGACCCTCGGCCATGCCAAGGCCGATGCCGCCATTGCCGCCGGTGACGAGCGCGGCTTTTCCGGTCAGATCGAAGGGTTTGAACATGATGACGGTTCCTCCAGATATTGAATCGGGAGGAAGCTAGGCGGCCAGCGGTGCGCCGTCCAGCGCCGTCGTAACCATGTTGAGCGGCGCAGCCTCCCAAATGCGCGGCGGCTGTGACATGCTCGGCCGACGGCAGCGAACAATTGGGGACAGGCCGGGGGAATGACATCCGAGATTGCCGTGATGAACCAGCGTGCTGTGGCGCTGGCAGCCGATTCCGCGGTCACGCTGATCGACGGACGCACGGTCGTCGTGCGCAATGAGCAGCGCAAGCTCTACCAATTGCTCGAAGGCGAGCCGGTCGGCGTGATGTTCTATGGCGTGGCCGATGTCATGGGCCATCCCTGGGACCAGCTCATTGCCCATTTCCAGAAGAACCATGCCGGCGCTCGCACGAGCCTCGCCGGTTACGCCACGGCCTTCACGGGCATGCTCGATCATCTCGAAGAATTCTTCCCGCGCGAACGCCACAAGGATGAATATCGCCGCCTGCTCGCCTCGGTGTACGGCTATATCCTGCGCTACGCCTCCTATCTCCAGCAGACCAGCGGCGATATCGACGGCGCAGACATCGCCATTCTCGACGCCGCCATCGAACAGGTCTGGCGCGATTATCAATATCTCGAAGACGGCGCACCGCGCGCCGATCTGCCCTGTTTTCCGCCCGGCTTTGGCGAGGTCGTGCTGCGCGATCACACCGATCAGATCGAGGAACTGATTTCCTATGGCTTTGCCGCCGCCGGCCTCGGCCAGCAGGCGCAGCGGCGCCTGCGCGATATTGCCGTCTATTGCGTGACCAAGGATCTGTTCCTGGAAGATGTGACGGGTCTGGTCTTTGGCGGCTTCGGCAGCGAGGACCGCTATCCCGTGCTCAGCACCTGGTTCGTTTCGGCCATCGTGTCCGGTATCGCCAAGCGCGCCGAAGCCAGCGTCGATGCCATCGACACCGACATCAAATCCAAGATCCGCATCTTCGCCGACAGCGAAGTCACCAATGCCTTCATCCGCGGCATCGATTTCAATCTCGAACGCCGTCTCTATGGCGGCTTCGCACAGATGATGTATGGCCTCGTCAGCGAGGTGGTCGATGCTTTCGACGATGCCTCTGCCGACAAGCGCGACGAGGTACGCCGCAATTATCATGGCGCCGTGCCGGCCTATCTGGAGATGTTCCACGGCATGATGGCCAGCTACCAGCAGCAGGCCTATATCAATCCGGTGTTGCGGGTGCTCGAAATCGCGCCGCGCGGCGATCTTGCCGAGACCGCGCGCGAACTGGTGGGCCTCAACGTCTTCAAGAAGCGTATCATGGCGCAGCGCGAAACCGTCGGCGGCGCCATCGATGTCGCCGTCATCAGCCGCGAGGGCGGCTTTCAATGGTGGCCGAAAGGAAGCTGATCATGGTCAAACCGCTATCCGCCAAACCGGCCACCAGCTTCGCCGAAGGGGCGGCCCGTTTCGCCGAAATGGCGCGTCAGGTGAAGGCGCAGCAGATCGCCGAACAGCGGGGCGCCGCGCCCCGGCCGCAAGCTGCTGAGATCACATCGCCCGATGAGCAGTGGGCGCGCAATTTCGCCAGCCGGGCATTCGGGCCGGCGGGCGTAGACACCATCGCGGCGCGGGCGCCGGTGTGTCATGCGCGCGATTTCGCGCCGGACCTGTCGGCGCTGCGTCCGCCTACGAAGCCGACCGTCTTTCAGGCGGCCGATCTTGGCCTGCCAAAACGGCCGCTCGAAGCGGGCGCACCGATGAATATCGCCTTCCACCGCGACGCGCCGGTCCGCCGTTCCTTCCTCAAGCGCCTGTTCGGGCGCAGCTAGACGTCCATTCCGATATGCTTGCGTGCGCTCTCGGCGATCATGCGGCGGGTCTCGTCCCACAGCGCGATCCGGCTGAGCCCGGCATAGTCGAACCATGTGGCGTCCGCGGCATCGGACCCCGCCACGGCCTCGCCCGAGACCAGCCGCGCGCTGTAATCGATCAGCACGTAATGGCGCCCGCTGCCGCCCAGCCCGGTGTCGTCCACGATCTCGGCCACGCCGGCCAGACCCAGAATCTCGACTTCGAGGCCCGTCTCCTCGCGGATTTCGCGCCTGACGGCCGCTTCCAGCGTCTCGCCGCGCTCAAGCTTGCCGCCCGGCAGGCTCCATTGCCCGGCCCGGGGCGGATTGCGCCGCCGGATCAGGAGCACCTGACCCTCCTGGTTCCAGACCACGCCGGCCACGGCCACGGTGATGTTCGCAGAATCACTCATGCCCCCGATCCTGCCAGAGCCGGCGGCTTGCCGCGACAAGTCTGGGGCAATGGAGCCCGGCGGGCGCGGTGCGCTTTAAATCCGGCCGATTTGCCGCTATTCCTTGTTGGAACAAGTGTTTTCCGGTTCGCGCGGGGCGGCTGGAAGGAGAGCCTGCCGCCGTTTCGGCCGCGCTCGGCCCTAGATTTGCCATCGAGCGGGATCAGCTTGGTTCCGCCATCGGCAGATGCCGGTTTGCGCGGCCGTGGGCGCTCGAAGAGCCGGAGCGGACGGGCAGCGGAAAGGGAGATCAATGGGTAAGTTTCGTTTTGGGGCGCTGGTCGCGGCGTTGGCCACGATGGTGGCGGTTTCGGCGCATGCGGCTGATCCCGCACTGAGCCCGGCAGCCAATCACGCCTATCTGGAAAAGTTTTCCAAGGAGCCGGGCGTCGTGAAGACGGCCAGCGGCCTCGAATACAAGATCGTCCAGAACGGCTTCGGCGCGCGTCCGGGCCCGTACAACAAGGTGCAGGTCTACTACAAGGGCGAGCTGATCAACGGCCAGGTGTTCGATTCCACCGAGCCCGGCCTTCCGGCCACCTTCACCGTCAACCAGCTGATCCCGGGCTGGACCGAGGCGCTCGAGCTGATGCGCGAAGGCGATCACTGGCATCTCGTGATCCCCGCCAATATGGCCTATGGCACGCGCGGCGCCGGCAATGGCGCGATCCCGCCGAACCAGGTTCTGGTGTTCGATCTGACGCTGGTCAAGGTCGAGCCACCTGAGAAGGAACCGCCGAGCGAAGATGATTCCAATCAATAATCGGTCGCTGCGGCAGGGCATATTGAGGCCCTGCCGCAGCGGCTTCCCTGATGGCCGCCATGGGCGGTCTGGATAGGCGATAGAAGTGCGCGTCACGCGTCTGCGTTCGTTCCAAGCGTTTCCGCTCGCCTCGACTGAGGGTGCCTGAGTCATGCTTCGCAAGTGGTTTGCCGCCATCCCTGGCGGAACACTTCGGATTGCGATCGCGCTGGTGCTGGTGGCCGGCGCCTCGGCGCTGTTCTGGGCGAGCCGCGATTACAAGGTGATCGCGCCCGATTGGGACGGGCAGGTGCGCGGCATCACCTACAATCCCAGCCATCTGTTCACCCTCAAGCAGGCCAAGCACGTTTCGCCGGAGCGCATCGACCGCGACATGGCGCAGCTGAGCCAGCTCACCGCGCATATCCGCACCTATACGGTGTCGAGCGGGCTCGACCGCGTGCCGGAGATCGCCCGCCGCTACGGCATCACGATCTCGCTCGGCATCTGGATCGGCCCGGACCTCGAAGCCAACAAGAAAGAGATCGACAAGGCGATCCAGGTAGCGCTCGCCAATCGCCGTACCGTCGATCGCGTCTTCGTCGGCAATGAATCGATCCTGATGGGCTCGGTCACGCCCGAGCAGCTTAACGGCTATATCCGTGAGGTGCGCGCGGCGCTGCCCAATCGCATCAAGGTGTCGACGGCCGAACCGTGGTCGACCTGGCTTCTCAATCCCGAGCTCGGCAAATATGTCGACTTCATCACCGTCCACCTGCTGCCCTATTGGGAAGGCGTCAATGTGCATGGCGCGCTGGTGTTCGATCAGCATGCCATCGGCCATATCCGCAAGGAGTTCCCCGACAAGCCGATCGTGATCGGCGAAACCGGCTGGCCGTCGGAAGGCCGTACCCGCGTCAACGCGGAGGCCTCGCTCGCCAATCAGGCCTATTACATTCGCAACTTCGTTCAGCTGGCGATGGAGAAGGGCTACGACTATTACCTTCTCGAAGCCTATGACCAGCCGTGGAAGAATGCGAATGAAGGCGCGGTCGGTGCCTATTGGGGGCTGTTCGATGCCAACGGCACGCCGAAATTCCCCTTCACCGGCATGCTGCGCACCTTCCCCGAATGGCGCACCTATGCGCTCGGCGCGGCCATCCTCACGCTGTTGCTGGGCCTTCTGATCCTCGGCCGCATGCCGCGCGTGCGCCAGCCGGGTTACCTTGTCATGGGCGGGCTCGTGGCCATGGTCACGACCGGCATCCTTGTCCTGATCGATGCGACCTCGCTCGAATATATCGACCCCAGCGATATTGCGATGATCGCGGCGATGTTGCCGCTGATCTTCCTGGCCGCGACCGTGATCCTGACCGAGGGTATTGAACTGGCGGCCAGCCTGTGGCGTGTCGAGCGCCGGGCCCTGCGCGCCGCCATTCCGGAGAAGCCGCCGCGCGTCTCCATCCATGTGCCCTGCTACAACGAGCCGCCGGAGATGGTGATCTCAACGCTCGATGCGCTGGCCCGCCTCGATTACGACAATTACGAAGTCATCCTGCTCGACAACAATACCAAGGACGAAGCGGTGTGGCGGCCGCTGGAAGCCCATTGCGCCACATTGGGCGAGCGCTTCCGCTTCTTCCACATGGACGATGTCAAAGGCTTCAAGGCCGGCGCGCTCAACGAGGCGCTGACGTTGACCGATCCCACCGCGGACTATGTCGCCGTCATCGATAGCGACTACAAGGTCGAGCCCTTCTGGCTGCGCCGGGCGCTGCCCTATTTCGCCAGCGAGGAAATCGCGCTGGTCCAGGGCCCGCAGGATTATCGCGATGGCCGCGAAACCATCTTCAAACGCATGTGCTTCGAGGAATATCGCGGCTTCTTCCAGATCGGCATGGTCGAACGCAACGAGCACGATGCCATCATCCAGCACGGCACGATGACGATTGTGCGCAAGCACGCGCTCGAAGAGGCGAAAGGCTGGAGCACATGGTGCATCACCGAAGACACCGAGCTTGGCCTCAAGCTGTTTGAAGCCGGTTACAGCGCGGCCTATATCCCCGAAAGCATGGGCCAGGGCCTGACACCCGACACGCTCGCCGCCTTCATGAGTCAGCGTTACCGCTGGGTCTATGGCGCCATGCAGATCCTGAAGCGTCATGCAGGCTCGATCTTCCTCGGCCGCAGCAAGCTTTCCTGGGCGCAGCGCTATCAATTCCTGTCCGGCTGGCTGCCCTGGATTTCCGATGGGCTCGGCCTGATCGTGACGCTGTTCGCGCTGCTCTGGACCTTCCTGATGGCGCTGGAGCCGCGCTATTTCGATGTGCCGATGATGGCGCTGTCGGCGGCGGCGTTGGCCCTGTTCGCGGCCAAGACGCTCAAGACACTGCTGCTCTATCCGCAGAAGGTACGCTCGGGCGTGCTCGGCGCGGTGATGGCGTCGACGGCCGGCCTGTCGCTCACCCACACGTGCGGCAAGGCGGTAATCGCCGGCCTCTTCACGTCGAAGAAGCCCTTCCTGCGCACGCCGAAATGCCAGAACCCGGCCGATTTCGGGCAGGTGCTGCGCCAGAGCTGGCAGGAGACGGTGTTGTTCACCCTCTGCATGCTGGCGTTGCTCGCGACGGCCTTCGGCCGTGGCCTTGAGGATCCATCCGCACAATTGTGGATGGTGATGCTGTCGATCCAGTCGCTGCCTTACTTTGCGACCATCGTCACGGCCGCGCTCAGCGCCTGGTCGAATTCGAGCCCGCAGGAAACCAGGCTGGCGCCGATACCCAAGGACGAACACGCCCCCGATCGCGCGCTGGCCGAAGCGGCGTAAGCGTCAGAGGCCGACGACCTTCCCCGGATTGAGAATGTTGTTGGGGTCGAGCGTGCGCTTGAGCGCGCGCATCGTTTCCATCTCGATTTCGGATTTGTAGCGGGTCAGTTCATCGCGCTTCATGATGCCGATGCCGTGTTCGGCGCTGATCGATCCCGCGAAATCCCAGACGATATCGTGCACGACGCGGCTCACTTCCTCCCACCGCGCCAGATAGGCGGCGTTGTCCGCGCCCTTCGGCACCGAGAGATTGAAATGGATGTTGCCGTCGCCGAGATGGCCGAACGGCACCGGCCGGATGCCTGGCACCAGTTCCTCCACCGCCGCGATGGCCTGTTCAAGGAATGCCGGCACATCCGTCACCGGCACGGACACATCGTGTTTGATCGAGCCGCCTTCGAATTTCTGCGCCTCGGACAAATGCTCGCGCAGCCGCCACAGATGCGCGCGTTGCGTCTCGCTCGATGCGATCACGGCATCCATGCCCAGCCCTTCGTCCAGCGCCTCGGCAATCGTGTCCTGCATGATGTCCTGCAGCGTGCCGGCCATCCCGCTGGTCGCTTCCACCAGCACATACCAGGGCGAGGGCGTGTTCAGCGGATCGTGACAATCCGGCATATGCGCGATCACGAAGTCCAGGCCGATGCGCGGGATCAGTTCGAAGGCCGAAACCAGCCCGCCGGTCGTCTGCTGCAAGCGGCGCAGCAGCGTCACGGCCGCCGCCGGATCGCGCACGGCAACAAAGCCTGTCACGCGCTCCATCGGCTTCGGAAACAGCTTCAGTGCCGCCGCCGTGATGACGCCCAGCGTGCCTTCGCTGCCGAGGAAAAGCTGTTTGAGGTCGTAGCCCGTATTGTCCTTCCTGAGCGTGCGCAACAAATTGAGCACATGCCCGTCGGCGCGCACGACTTCCAGGCCGAGCACCAGATCGCGCGCATTGCCATAGCGCAGAACATGCACGCCGCCGGCATTGGTCGAAAGATTGCCGCCAATGGTGCAGCTTCCTTCGCTGGCCAGGCTCAGGGGGAAATAGAGCCCGGCTTCGTCGGCGGCCTGTTGCGCGCCAGCCAGCGTCACGCCGGCTTCGAGGATCATGTTGGCGCCATCGGCATCGACGTCTCGCACGGCCTTCATGCGTTCGAGGCTGAGCAGCACTTCGCCATCGAACGGGATCTGCCCGCCCACCAGCCCGGTATTGCCGCCCTGCGGCACCACGGCCACGCGCATCTGGTTGCAGATGGCGAGAATGGCTGACACTTCATCGGTGCTCTTTGGCTTCAGCAGCAGCGGCGAGTTGCCCTGATACTTGCCGCGCCATTCGACCAGATGCGGCGCGATTTCGTTCGCGTCCTGGCTGAAGCCCTTGGCGCCGACCACCTCTTTCAGCCGTGCAATGGTTTGTTCGCTGACACGCATGCTCATTCTCGCGGCGCGGCGGCGCGTGCCAGCCGGTCGTTGATCGCTTCGCCCAGACCATGGCGCGGGATCGGCATCACGGCAATGCGCGCGGCGCCCGCCTTGTCGAGCGCCCGCAGCATGGCGAAAAGATTGGCGGCGGCTTCGGTCAGGTCGCCTTTTTCACTCAAATTCATAACGGCGCGCGCGCCTCGCGGCACATCCGGCCCGAAACCGAGCAGGGCCTCGTCCCCTTCGACACGCGCGGCATTCAGCCGGATCGGGGCATCGGGCGCGTAATGGCTCGCGAGCTGGCCGGGCGAGACGATCGCGCCACCCGCCGCCTTCAGCGGCCCGGTCACGGCCTCAATCTCTTCGCGTGGCACCGCGCCGGGCCTGAGCAGCACGGCCGCATCGCCGTCGAATCCGACCACCGTCGATTCAATGCCAAGCGGTGTCGCCCCACCGTCGAGGATCAGCTCGACACGCGCGCCCAAACTCTCTTCGACATGCGCCGCCATGGTCGGGCTGACGCTGCCGGAGCGGTTGGCGCTGGGCGCGGCGATGGGGCAGCGCGCCGCTGCCAGCAGATCCTGCGCCAGCCCGTTCGAGGGCGCGCGCACCGCCACGGTGTCGAGCCCCGCGCTCACCAGCAGCGACAGCCCGCTCGCCGGCCGGCGTGGCAGGACCAGCGTCAGGGCGCCCGGCCAGAAGGCTTCGGCCAGCTGCCTTGCGAGCGGTGTAAACTCCACCAGCGTCGCGGCCTCGGCCGCGCCGGAGACATGCACGATGAGCGGATTGAACTGCGGCCGTCCCTTGGCCTCGAAAATCCGCGCCACGGCCCGGTCGTTGCGCGCATCGGCGCCGAGCCCGTAGACGGTCTCCGTGGGAAAGGCGACGAGGCCGCCCGCCCGCAAAATGGCGGCGGCCTCGGCAAGCGCGGAATTGCTGGCGGCGCGAATGGTCATGCGCCGATCCTAAACCGGCGTGGCCACCCGCGTCTCGCCGTCACTTGCCCCAGGGCAGCATCCGCGTCAGCACATCATCCTTGCGCACATGCTGGTGAAAGAGCGCCGCCGCGATATGGATCGGGACCAGCACGATCATGGTCCAGGCCAGGGTCTCGTGCGTTTCGGCGATGCTCTCGATGATCGCCTTCTTGTCCGCCATCGCCATGTTCGACAGGAACCAGATATGCGGCCAGTTGAAGAGGCCGAAATAGGGGATCGGGCCGCCGCGCGGCGAGGCGGAGAGGATGGCCCAGCCCGTCAGCGGCAGGGCCAGGATCAGGATGTAGAAGGCCAGATGCATGCCCTTGGCCAGCCACCGCTCGAGCGTGGACATATTCGCGGGCAGGGGCGGCACCTTGTTCATCAGCCGCCACGCGACGCGCAGCACGCTCAGGATCAGCACGGTCAGCCCGACCGAAAAGTGCAGCTGCAGGATCGTGAATTTCATCGGGTCGGTGCGCGGCAGCTCGCCCATATATAAGCCAAGCGCGATATTGAGGATCACCGTCAGCGCAATCAGCCAGTGCAGCGTCATCGCCACGCTGTCGTAACGGCTGGGGCCGGTGGAGGAGGTGGTCTGCGCGATCGTCATGCCTGAATGCCTTCCTGTCGAAATGCGGCTGTGGTCACGCCAGTTGGCGGCTGCCGCCGGCTACCAAATCGGCACCTACGAAGTTTGTCACCTTGTGGATTGCCAAGCTGGTCGTCATCCCACGGTGATTTGCCCGGAAAGTCTAACCCAAGGGAAGGGCGAAGATAGCCCAACTTGACCATTTCACGTCCGGCTTCCCATAGTCGGTATGATTGCTATTGATGGAAAAACTCCCGTGACAGAGACGCCAACCCGGGTTCGCCAGGGCCAGAATCTGGACTATCCCTTTGAGACGCGGCCTGAAACCGGCCAGACCATCGAGATTGTGCCGGGGGTGCATTGGGTGCGCATGCGCCTGCCGTTCCAGCTCAATCACATAAATTTGTGGTTGCTGGAGGATGGTGACGGCTGGACCGTGGTCGATACCGGGGTGCGCGACGAGCCCACCGCGGAGGCCTGGAAGCAGCTCTTCGACGGCCCGATGGCGGGCCGGTCCATCAAACGGGTGATCGTCACCCATTTGCATCCCGATCATGTCGGTATGGCCGGCTGGCTGGTGCGCCGTTTCGGCTGCAAGCTGTGGATGTCGCGCACCGATTATCTGATGTGCCGCAATCTCGCCGCCGATACCGGCCGCGAAGCCCCGCCCGAGGGCATCAGCTTCTACAAGGCCGCCGGTTTTCCGGACGATGCGCTTGAGCATTACCGCACGCGCTTCGGCGGCTTCGGCAAGGGCGTCTATTTCCTGCCCAACGCCTATCGCCGTATCCAGGACGGCGAAGCGTTCGAGATTGGCGGGCGCACATGGCAGGTCGTGGTCGGCCGCGGCCATGCGCCCGAGCATGCCTGTCTGTGGTGCAAGGAACTGAACATCTTCATCTCGGGCGATCAGCTCCTGCCGCGCATCTCCTCCAACATCTCACTCTTCCCGACCGAGCCGGAGGCCGATCCGCTGCGCGACTGGCTGGAGTCCTGCGCGCGTCTCAAGGAGCTGTTGCCGGAGGATCTGCTCATCCTGCCGTCGCACAACGAACCGTTCCGCGGCGCGAAGAAGCGGCTACAGGAATTGATCGACGACCATGAAAACAATCTCGCCAAGCTGCTGGCGCTCTGCGCCGAGCCCAGGCGCGCCGTCGATTGCTTTCCCGCGCTGTTCAGAAGCCGCATCACCTCCGGCAATTTCGGCATGGCGACGGGCGAAAGCCTCGCCCATCTCAACTGCCTGATCTATCGCGGCCAGCTGACCAAAACCGCCGATGCCGATGGCGTGGACTGGTACAAGGCGGTGTAGCGCCTGCGATCCGGTTCAGCTTGGCGGCGCCGGCAGGGATTTCACGTTCCATTCGATCATGAATGCCGCGAATGCGATCAAGCTTTCCGAATTGAGAAATTCTACGGCATCCTCGCTCAGCTCGTCGGGCGGCACGGTAAAATCGACATCCGGCATTTGTTGTTGGGCCCAGTCCGGCGCCGTCGCAATAGCGGATTGCTGCAGCGCGTTCGCGAGCTGCGGCCGGTTCGGTAGCAAGGCGGCGCCACCCGGATAGCGCAGACCTGGCGGCATGTTGAGCGCCGCCATGCAATCGCTGATAGGTGCGCTCGCAACGCAGCACATCTCTCGGCATTTGCGCGGATAATGCTGCCAATCCTCCCGGGATGCCGGCCACTGATAGGTCGTCGATTTCGCGAAGCCGGGAGAGCAAAAGAACCCTCCATGCACAGGCCTGTCTCCGCTCCCGACATTGCCTTCATAGATCAGCGGCAGACTGCCATCGGTGAGCGTGTAGGTATTGATGCTTTCTTCGGACGTCTCGCGGACGAGAGCATCCACAACCCCCTCATCGCTGTCTGGCCGGCCACCGAAGAATTGCGGATAGCCGCCGCAGAATGCGAGCTGGTTGTTATAGGGGCTGTATCGAGCCTTGACCGGGAAGTAGATATTCTTGCTGTCGTAGAGGACGACGTAATACTTCGACATGGGCATGGTTCCGATCCTTTTTGGGAGTGCGGCGCTCCCCCTTAGGACGCTCCGAAACTGCCCTTGGTGAACGCAGCGCGGATTGCTGTTAGGATCGGGCTGTGACAGCAGGCGAGGCCGTAAATGACCCTGAAAAACAAGACCCTCTTCATCACCGGCGCCAGCCGTGGCATCGGCCTGGCCATTGCGCTTCGGGCCGCGCGCGACGGCGCCAATATCGCCATCGCCGCCAAGACGGCCGAGCCTCATCCCAAGCTCGAAGGCACGATCTACACCGCGGCCGAGGAGATCGAGAAGGCGGGCGGCCAGGCGCTGCCGCTGGTCTGCGACATCCGCTTCGAGGAGCAGGTCAACGATGCGGTGGAGAAAACGGCCGCCCGTTTCGGCGGCATCGATATCTGCGTCAACAACGCCAGCGCCATCCAGCTCACAGGAACACTGCAGACCGATCCGAAGCGTTACGACCTGATGAACCAGATCAATGCGCGCGGCACCTGGCTCGTCAGCCGCGCCTGCATCCCGCATCTGAAGCGCGCGGCCAATCCGCATGTGCTGATGTTGTCGCCGCCGCTCGACATGAACGCAAAATGGTTCGCCGGCCACACCGCCTACACCATGGCCAAATTCGGCATGAGCATGTGCGTGCTCGGCATGGCGGCCGAATTCGCCGATGAGGGCATCGCCTTCAACGCGCTATGGCCGCGCACCGGCATCGCGACCGCCGCCATCCGCAACGCGCTGGCGGGCGACGAGGGCATGAAGCATTGCCGCACGCCCGAAATCCTGTCCGATGCCGCGCATATGATTTTCGAAAAGCCGGCGCGCGATTTCACCGGCCGGTTCCTGATCGACGACACGTTCCTCGCCGAGAACGGCGTCACCGATTTCGATCGTTATCGCGTCGATCCGTCGAAGGACCTGATGCCGGATTTCTTCGTGCCGGACTGGATACCGCCGCCGGCCGGCGTCAGCCTCAAAGCCGTGTCGTAGCATCGGTGCCGAGGAACGAGGCCACGGCCCGCGCGATCCAGGCGGTGGTGTGCCAGGCAGCGGCTTCGATGCGGGCCGGTGCGCTGTAGCGGGCGAGATTGACCTCGTGGGCCATGCGGGTCGAGCCCATGCCGCTGGTCACCGTCACGGTGATGACGGCGAGCAGCACGACGGCAATTTTGAGCAGGTAATAGCGGCGCTCCATTGTCCGTCTCCATTCCCGGTGCGAATCCTATCAGGACCTCAGAGTCGGGCCAATCCATGACCGGTTCACGTTTTTGCGCTCGGGCAGGCGCATCCGGGTTAGCCCCGCCGCCTAGCCGGGAGGCGTGCCGCCATCCTGCTTCAACGTCACCACTCGCTGCGGGAAGGGGATGGTGATTCCGCCGGCATCGAGCGCCTGCTTGATCGACTTCTGCAGGTCGAACAGCACCGCCCAGTAATCGGGATTGGCGACCCAGCAGCGCACGATCAGATCGACCGAGGACGCGCCCAGCGCCCCCACCGGCACCATCGGCGCGGGGTCCTTGTGAATCCGTCCATCCTTCTCCATCAGTGCCAGCACGATGGCCTGCGCCTTGTCGATGTCGTCGGCATAATCGATACCCACCGTAAAATTGACGCGGCGCGTGGGCTCGCGTGAATAATTGACGATGGTGCCATTGAAAATTTGCGAATTGGGAACCGAGATATAGATCAGGTCCGGGGTCGTCAGCACCGTCGTGAACAACCCGATCTCGCGCACCGTTCCGCCCTGTCCGCCGACTTCCACATAATCGCCGGCGCGGAATGGCCGCAGCATCAGCAGCATGGCCCCGGCCGCGACGTTGGACAGCGTGCCCTGCATCGCCAGCCCGATGGCCAGGCCGGCGGCGCCGATCACCGCGATCAGGCTGGTGGTCTGCACCCCGAACCGGTTGAGCACCGCGACCAGCGTGACGATCAGAACCGTATAGCGGACCAGCGAAACCGTGATCGGCTTCAGGGTTTCGTCGAAGCGGTCGCTGCGCGCCAGCACGCGCCGCATCCAGCCGGAGAGCCAGCTGGAGACGATCCAGCCGGCGATGAGAATGAGCACGGCGGACAGCAGGCTCACGCCGCCACTAAGCAGGTAAGTGCGGGCCTGCTCGAGAAGCGGCGAATGCTCGGCAAGGGACAGGCTCTGGAACATGGCTGTAATCGTCTCCTGGTCTCGCCGCCGCGGCGGGATGGCCGGAAATTGGATGGGCGACCGATCTCACTGATGTCACAGAATGCCCGCCTGCGCGCGCATCGCAAGGCCTGTATGAAACGGGCTGGTGCGCGTTGGGGCAGACGTGCACTATCGGATTGGGCGTACGGACGGCAGGAAGAGGCTTAAGCGGGATGATCGGGCTTTCGATTCGACGAGGCGCTGCGGCGCTTGCCGCCGCGCTTTGCGCGGTGGCTGGTGCACACGCCTCGCCATTGCCCAGATGCGAGGCCCATATCGAGGTGGCCGGGATGCGGGTCCTGCGCATCGAGGATAACGGCGTCCTGGTCCTGAAGGATGGCCGCGCCGTCGATATGGAAGGCATCCTGCTTCCGCGCGGCCGGCGCGATCATGCGCCCGCCTCTGTGGCTCGCGATGCTCTGGCAGAAGCGCGCGCCACGGCCGACCGTCAGCGCGCCACGCTGATGCTCGATCGGCCGAAGGAAGATCGCTATGGCCGGCTTCGTGCGCAGGTCTTCTTTCTGCATGAGCGGGCCCAGACATGGCTGCAGGTGATGCTGCTCCGCCTTGGCCTCGCGCGCGTCAACATCGCGCCCGACCGGCCCGAATGCGCCCACGAGCTCTATGCGGCCGAGCGTGAGGCGCGGGCGGCGCATGCGGGCCTCTGGGCGCTGGCGGCCTATCGGATACGGCAGCCCGATGACCTCGGCCACGATGTCGGGACCTTCCAGATCGTCGAGGGCAAGATCGTCTCCGCGGCGATCCGGGGCGGCCGCGCCTATCTCGATTTCGGGTCCGACTGGCACAGCGATTTCACCGCCAGCATCGCGTCCGACGACATGGCCCGCTTTCGCCGTGCCGGCCTTGATCCGCGCACCCTGGCGGGCAAGCATGTGCGCGTGCGCGGCTGGGTGCAGTCGATGAACGGGCCCGATATCGAACTCTCCGCGCCCGAACAGATCGAGGTGCTGCCATGAGCGCCGAAGCGCCGCGTTGTTCGCGTTGTGGCGGGCCGAAGAAACGCTTTTCCCGCCTCGGACTGGCGGCAGACAGGGCTCGTGATCATTGCCGGCGCCGTCGCGCTGCCATGGATGGCGCGCTGGCTGGTCTTCCCGGGAATCTTCGTGGCGCTTGTCGGGGCCTTCTTCATCATGTGGGCCACGCTCGGCAAAGGCCTGTGGTGCCGGAGCTGCAAGACGTTCTGAGCGCGCGAATTCCGAATGCCCCACATATGAAAATGCCCCACATATGAAGAAGCCCGGGTGAACATCACCCGGGCTCTTTCCCCATTCGGCGCGTTGCTGCCGGATGCGTCAGGCGGCCTTCTTCAGAAGCACCGTTTCGACGCGCTTGACCGCTGCATCTTCATCGATGCGTTCGACGGCGGCCACTTCCCGGGCCATGCGCGCCAGCGCGGCCTCGTAAAGCTGACGTTCGGAATAGGACTGCTCCGGCTGGCCGCTGGCGCGATGCAGATCGCGCACGACTTCGGCGATGGAGACCAGGTCGCCCGAATTGATCTTGGCTTCGTATTCCTGGGCGCGGCGCGACCACATGGTGCGCTTGATGCGCGCGCGGCCCTTGAGCGTGTTGAGCGCGGTCGCGACCACGTCCGGCGACGACAGCTTGCGCATGCCGACGGACTTCGCCTTGGCGACGGGCACGCGCAGGGTCATCTTGTCTTTCTCGAAATTGATGACGAACAGTTCGAGTTTGACGCCGGCGACTTCCTGATCCTCGATCTTCACAATCTTGCCGACGCCATGCGTCGGGTACACGACATGATCGTTCGCCTTGAACTCGGACTTCCGGTTCGAGTTGGCGGGAACCTTTTTCTTTGCGGTGGTGGTGGTGGTCGTCGTCGCAGTCGTCATGTTCATCAATATCCTCATGCGCGCGCTTGTCCGCGCCGGCTCTCGCGCCAGCGCACCGCAAGCGCATTGCGGTGCAACATTACTGCCCCGTATCTGAACCGTGGCACGCAACGCACCGTGTTAAGACCGGGCCGGGCAGGGTTCGGGGGCGCACCTGGGGCCTAGTACACGGATCACGCGGGGGCAGGGACGAGTAGCGAGCCAACGCGTCTCGGTCTGCCGTTGCCAGCGGGCAATTGTATAACACAGAACCGTCCGAAAGGGAAGGCCAATTCGGACAAGCGCTTGATATACCGCGCATAATTGTGGTTTTGGTGAAAATCCGTCAGCGATTTCCGGGGGTTGCGCGGCTCTTGACGTAGCGCCGCCCCGGCCGTCGCAGGCAATCCCGGTTAATTCTACGAACCGGAACCGGGCTTTTCCGAGAAGTACTTCTCGAACTTGTCCTCCACGCCATCCCACTCCTTCGCATCTGCGGGGGCCTCACCCTTCTGGACGATGTTGGGCCAGGTCTTGGAGTAGTCGGCGTTGAGCGAGAGCCATTTCTCGAGCCCCGGCTCGGTGTCGGGCTTGATGGCCTCAGGCGGGCATTCCGGCTCGCAGACGCCGCAATCGATGCAGACCTCCGGGTCGATGACGAGCATGTTCTCGCCTTCGTAGAAGCAGTCCACGGGGCAGACTTCCACGCAATCCATGAATTTGCATTTGATGCAGGCTTCGGTGACGACAAAGGTCATGGCTCTTCTTGCTCCGGCGAGGCGGTCGACTGTGCTTGGCAGCAGCGTCCCTTAAGGCCCGGGCGCGCCGCGATCAAGCACAGTTTCAGTAAGGGTTTCGTAGAGGGCCTGCGCCTCGGGGGCGGGGCCGCGCCGCGTGCCCAGTGCCAGCACCCTCACTGCCACCGGCTCGCGTCCGCGCGGCACGGTCAGCACGTCGCCGGGTTTGAGGAAGGTGCCCGACTTGCGGACCCGCTGTCCGTTGAGCCGAATGACGCCGGAATCGGCTGCTTTCTGCGCCAATGGCCGCGTCTTGTAGAAGCGCGCATACCACAACCATTTGTCGATGCGGACGCGCTCTTCCATCGCCATCAATCCGTGCGCAGCAGGGCCTTCAGGCCGGCGAAGGGTGAGAGCGGGTCGGGCTGCCTCTCCTTCGGCTTGGCCGGAGGGCGGCCATGCGGCTTGCCCTTGCTGCCATTGGTCGCACGCTTCTGCGACTGTGGTTTGCTGGGTTTTCCATCTCTGGCGCTGTGTTTGACCGGCGGCCGGCGCGGGGGCTTGGGCCTCACGATCGCGCGCCGCCACACATCGGGCTTGTCCTCGCCGGCCACGGCCACGCGTTCCCAGCCCATCGCCGCCAGCACGGCTTCGAGAGTCGGTTTGTCGGAGCCGAGCAGCGAGACCAGCTTCGGCATCGCGGCTTCGGCGCCTGTGCCTTCCGTCGCGGCCTTGTCGAGCTCCTCTTCGAGGCGGTCGAGCATGTCGAGGCGGATGGCACGCGGCCCCACGACACGGAACCCGGCAGCGGCCAGGAAACCTTCGGGCAGATCGCCGTCGCTCTCGAAGGAAGTCAGCCCCGGCAAAGGCGGCGGCGGCAGCTGTTCGAGCTTCTGATGCACACCCCACAGCAGCGCCGCCAATCCCGCCGCTTCAGGCCGCAGCAGTTTCGGCATGTAGAGCGAGCGCCGGGCAAAGCGCACGCCATAGGGGCGCAGCGCGCGCATGGCGTTGCGATCCTTGTCCGGCATGGTCGCGCCGGCGCGATCGAGCGCGCCCAGATGTTCATAGAGCTGATAGGCGAGGCCACGCGCTTCGGCGGGCAGGGCGCCTTCGCTTCCGGCTTTCGCGTCGGCCGCGGTCTTGAGCGCGCTCAGAATGCCGAGCCGCTCTTCGATATGCGCCGTCAGCCAGCTCGTGAGCTTCTCCGTGAGCCGCGCGCGCGTTTCGCTGCGCGTGGTCTCGTCGCACGCCAGCACAATGCCCGGTGTCAGCGGCGTGGCCCCCGCCGTCAGATGCGCGACGATGGCGCCGTCCCACCAGATGCGGCCGTGTTCGCTGAGCGTGATGTCTTTCGCCTCGGCCTCCAGCAGCGATTTTTCGCGCCGTGCGAATTCGCCTTCCAGCGCCTTGGCGGCGGCGGCGCGCAGCGTGCGGCCGTGAATGCCCTTCGCCCGCTCGTCGGGCACGAAGTGGAAGCCTTCCAGCTTGCCGATCGCTTCGCCGTCGATGCTGACGCCGCCGGAATCGTCGAGCTTCAATTCGAACTCTTCATCCTCGCGCAGCGTGCGCATCAGCACCGAGGTGCGCCGGTCGATGAAGCGCTGCGTCAGCATCTCATGCAGCGCATCCGAGAGCCGGTCTTCCACCGCGCGCGTCTGCGCCTGCCAATGGGCGCTGTCCTTGACCCAGCCCGGTCGATGCGCGGCATAGGTCCAGGTGCGGATCTGGGCGAGGCGCCCCGATAGCGTCGCCACATCGCCTTCGATCGTATCGAGCCGCGCAACCTGCCGCGCCAGCCAGTCTTCCGGCAGCACGCCGTCGTCGCTCATCAGATGACGATAGATCGTGCCGACAAGGCGAACATGTTCTTCCGCGCTGAGCTTGCGAAAATCGGGAAGCTGGCACGCATCCCACAATGTTCGCACCGCGGCCGGCGCGCGCGCCATGTCGCGGATCTCTTCATGGCTCGCAAGAATGCGCAGCGCCACCAGATCGATCGCCTGCCGCGCCTTGGCGAGGCCGCGCATCGGCGCCGGTTCGTCGAGGCTTTCGATCAGCGCGTCCAGCGAATGATAGGCGAGTTTGGAATTCCTGTATTGCAGCACGCGCACCGGCTCGTAGCGATGCGTCTCGACACGCTGCACGATCTCGTCGTCCAGCGGCTCGGCATCGGCGGTGACGCCGAAGGTGCCGTCATTCATGTGCCGCCCGCCGCGGCCGGCGATCTGTCCGATCTCGTCGGGACGAAGCGCGCGCAAGCCCACGCCATCGAACTTGGTCAGCGCGGAAAAGGCGACATGGTCGATATCCATGTTGAGGCCCATGCCGATGGCATCGGTCGCCACCAGAAAATCGACATCGCCGTTCTGGTAAAGATCGACCTGGGCATTGCGCGTGCGCGGGGAAAGCGCGCCCAGAACGACCGCCGCGCCGCCGCGCTGGCGCCGCACCAGTTCGGCGATCGCATACACATCCTCGGCCGAGAACGCGACAATGGCCGAGCGCCGCGGCAACCGCGTCAGTTTCTTCGCGCCCGTATAGGCGAGGTCGGAAAAGCGCGGCCGCGTGATGAACTGCGTCTCGGGCACGAAACGCTGGATCGCGCCGCGCATGGTCTCGGCGCCGAGGAAGATGGTCTCCTCGGTCCCGCGCGCATGGAGCAGCCGGTCGGTGAACACATGGCCGCGCGCGCTGTCGGCGCAGAGCTGGATCTCGTCGATACACAGACACGCCGCGTCGAGGTCGAGCGGCATGGCCTCCACCGTGCAGACGAAGTAGCGCGCGCCGGGCGGCACGATCTTCTCCTCGCCGGTGACAAGGGCCGCGGCCTCCGCGCCCTTGATGCGCACCACCTTGTCGTAGACCTCGCGGGCCAGGAGGCGCAGCGGCAGGCCGATCATGCCCGAGCGATGCGCGAGCATCCGTTCGATGGCGAAATGGGTCTTGCCGGTATTGGTGGGGCCAAGGATCGCGGTCACCCGGCGCTCGCCGGATGTGCCGCTGGGTATGTTGTATCGGGTCATCGTGCCGGAACATCGGGATTTCCGTGCAGACATGCAAGGCGGCAAAGCGGGAAACTGCCGGTTCGGTTTGCGAACCCTGAAGCCGGCACAAGGCCCTGTGGACGACTGTGCCCGCCGCAGGAACAGTCCTGAAACAGACCGTGTCCGAATCACTAACCGAATCAATATCCGCCTTTGTTCTCACACAATATGCGCGCCGTCAATGATTCGTTCAGGGCTACATCTTGTGGTCATGCCCAGTCCTGTGTCGGAAAAACTCCCGGGCGCGCATATGATCCGTGTTCTGACGATTTGTGCGCCGCCATATCGGTCGCGATAGAAAAGTTGTCCTCGCCACTTGACAATATTCCTATGATCCCCATTTCCCAATGGCAACCCCTGGGAAAAGGACCGGGACGGACGAAATGGAATCCATGACGAGACGAAACAGGGTCTCTTCCATGCTGGAGACCCAGTTCCAGGCCTGCGACGATGCGCTGAGCGAAGCGCTGGGACGGGTCCGCGACGAGGAGAACACCTATTATGACAGGGACATGCTCAAGCTGGCGACCGCGCTGGCCCGGGTGAACGCGCAGATGGCCGCCGTCATCGGGCGGCTGGAAGAGCAGCAGCGCGGCGCCGCCCGCTTCGAGCGCAGCGAAAATCGCAATTCAATTCCGCAATAAAATTGCGCGGAGGCGAAAGCGGCCATGCCCTATAAGCGCGGCGCCCCTCGGGGCAACCAGAACCGGCGAACCCATGGCCGCTTCACGGCCGAGGCCATCGCCCGCCGCCGCCGCATCCGTGGCCTGGTCCGCGGCGCCCGCGCGCTCGTCGATGAGGCCAAAATCCTGCTCGCGGCGGAAGCGTTTGACGGCGATTTCGCACCTGCGATACTCCCACCCGATTGCGACATTGCCGGGAGTGAACGCGAATGGGCAAAGACCCAAAACAGTGGGCCGCGCTGGCTGAGAAGGAGCTCAAGGGCAGGGGGCTCGAAAGCCTCACCTGGGCCACGCCCGAAGGCTTTGCCGTCAAGCCGCTCTACACGGCTGCCGATCTCGAGGGGCTCGAAGCGACCGACAGCCTGCCGGGCATGGCGCCCTTCATGCGCGGCGTGCGCGCCACCATGTATGCGGGCCGGCCCTGGACCATCCGCCAATATGCGGGCTTCTCCACGGCCGAGGAATCCAACGCCTTCTACCGCAAGAATCTCGCCGCCGGGCAGATGGGCCTGTCGGTGGCCTTCGATCTCGCCACCCATCGCGGCTATGACAGCGACCATGCGCGCGTCGCCGGCGATGTCGGCAAGGCGGGCGTCGCCATCGACAGCGTCGAGGACATGAAGATCCTGTTCGACCGGATCCCGCTCGACAAGATGAGCGTGTCGATGACGATGAACGGCGCGGTGATCCCGGTGATGGCGAACTATATCGTCGCCGCCGAGGAGCAGGGCGTGAAGCCGGAGCAGCTCGCCGGCACGATCCAGAACGACATCCTGAAGGAATTCATGGTGCGGAACACCTATATCTATCCGCCCGCACCCTCCATGCGCATCGTCGCCGACATCATCGAGTACACGGCCAAGAACATGCCGAAGTTCAACTCGATCTCGATCAGCGGCTATCACATGCACGAAGCCGGCGCGACCGCCGTGCAGGAACTGGCCTACACCATCGCCGACGGCATGGAATATGTGCGCTCCGCCACGGCCAAGGGCCTGAAGGTCGACGAATTCGCGCCGCGCCTCAGCTTCTTCTTCGGCATCGGCATGAACTTCTTCATGGAGATCGCCAAGCTCAGAGCCGCGCGTCTCCTGTGGGCGAAGATCATGAAGAATTTCGGCGCCGAGAACCCGACCTCCATGATGCTGCGCACCCATTGCCAGACATCGGGCGTCTCGCTGACCGAACAGGACCCCTACAACAATATCGTGCGCACGGCCTATGAAGCGCTGTCGGCCGTGCTGGGCGGCACGCAATCGCTGCACACCAACAGCTTCGACGAGGCCATTGCGCTCCCCACCGATTTCTCGGCCCGCATCGCCCGCAACACCCAGCTCATCCTGCAGAACGAGAGCCACGTCACCGAGGTCGTCGATCCTCTGGGCGGTTCCTATTACGTCGAGGCGCTGACCCATTCGCTCGCCACTGCCGCGCAGGCCATCATCGACGAGGTCGAGGAGATGGGCGGCATGACCAAGGCGGTCGAAGCCGGCATTCCCAAGCTCAAGATCGAGGAAGCCGCCGCCCGCCGTCAGGCCCGCGTCGATCGCGGCGAGGATGTCATCGTCGGCGTCAACAAATTCGAGTCCCATGAACCGTCGCCGGTCGAGGTGCGCGACATCGACAATGCGGCCGTGCGCGACAGCCAGATCGCGCGCCTGAAGCAAGTGCGCGCCAGCCGCGACGAGGCAAGATGCAAGGCCGCGCTCGATGCCATCACCGAAGGCGCCAGGGCCGATGGCAATCTTCTGGCGCTGGCTGTCGATGCCGCCCGCGCCCGCGCCACGGTCGGCGAAATCTCCGATGCGATGGAAAAAGTGTTCGGCCGCCATCGCGCCGAGATCCGTTCGATCACCGGCGTTTATGGCCATGCCTATGAAGGCGACAACGAATTCGCCGCCATCCACGCCGACGTGGAAGACTTCGCCAAACAGGAAGGCCGCCGCCCGCGCATCCTCGTCGCCAAGATGGGGCAGGACGGGCACGATCGCGGCGCCAAGGTCATCGCCACCGCCTTTGCCGATCTCGGCTTCGATGTCGATATCGGTCCGCTGTTCCAGACGCCCGAAGAGGTGGCGAAAGACGCCATCGATGCCGACGTGCATGTGGTCGGCGTTTCCAGCCAGGCCGCCGGCCACAAGACGCTGGTGCCGCAGCTCATCGAGGCGCTGAAAAGCCAAGGCGCGGGCGACATCCTCGTCGTCTGCGGCGGCGTCATCCCGGCGCAGGATTACCCCTTCCTCGAAAAGGCCGGCGTCGCCGCCATCTTCGGCCCCGGCACCAACATCGTCGAAGCCGCGCGCAACGTCCTCAAGCTCATCCGTACACGGAGGAAAGAGGCGGCGTGAGCATGACGCGCATTGCCGTCATCGGTCCCGGCGCCATTGGCGGGGCTGCCGCCGCGGCGCTGGCCGGGAAGGGCGGGCACGACATCACCATCTGCGCCAATCAGCCTTTCGACACGCTGACTCTGACCCGCGACGATACGAAGGAGGTGCAATCCTTCCCGCTGCGCGTGCTGACATCGCCCGGCGATGCCGCGCTCTGCGGACTGGGTGCTACTCGCGGTCAAGGCGCATCAGACCGAAAGTGCAGCGGCATGGCTCAAGGCGACAGTCGGGCCGAACACCAGGCTGGCGGTTCTGCAGAACGGTGTCGAGCACATCGAACGGGTCACGCCCTATGTGCCGGCGGGCACGCAGATCCTGCCGGTCATCATCCAGCTTCCGGCACAGCGCACCGCGCCCGGCGCCATCACGCTCTACGGCCGTTCCAACCTGATCGTGCCGGACAGTGAAGCCGGGCGGGAATTCGCCGATCTCTTTGCCGATACCTTCATGGCCATGGACGTGCGCGAAGACTTCGTCACCGCAGCCTGGGAAAAGCTCTGCCTCAATGTCGCCAGCGGCGCCGTCACCGCGCTGACCTTGCGCACCGATGCCGTGGCCCATGTGCCGGGCATGAAGGACCTGACGACCGCGATCATCGCCGAATGCATGGCGGTCGGCCGTGCCGAAGGCGCCAACTTCGCGCCGGACTTCGCCGACGCCATGCTGGCGTTCCTGTCGCGTCCCAATTATCGCGGCAACTCGATGTATTATGACCGCCGCGACGGCAAGCCGCTCGAATGGGATGCCCGCAACGGCGCCGTCGCCCGCATCGGCCGCAAACATGGCGTACCAACGCCCGATCAACGATGTCCTGATCCCGCTCCTGCGCGGCTGCGATCCGGTGGATTAGCTCTTTGCCGCCTCGCCGGTCTTCAACTTGGTCAGTTCGACCGTCACCGTGCCCCACTTCGTCTTGCTCCAGAGCTTGAGCGGGACGACGTAATGGCCGTTCGGCGCACCGGCGGCGGGCACATCGGCGACGATGGCGAAGATCGGCGGCCATTTTGATTTGTCGGCGTTCAGGATTTCCTGCTTGTAGCCGGCGATCTGGTGATAGCGAAGACGGCACAGATGCGCGGTGCCGTTATAGAGCCCGTTGTCGAGCTTGATCGGCTGATCCTTGATGTAGGTGAACTCGATATTGTAGCGCCGCCGTCCGTCGAACACCGGCGCCACGGTCCCGCACGGGTTGTTCGCGTCGGCGCTGAGGCCGGAGAGGATCAGCGTCACCGCGCTCATCGGGTCGACGCCTTGCTTCTGCTCCTTTGCGGGCACCGGATATTTTTTGATGTTGTAAGCCGGCACGGCCAGCAGGCTGGGCGGCGCACCTTTGTGATAGGTCAGCTTGACCCGCTGCTTCTTGGCTTCGCTGCGCCGCGCATAAGAATCGTAGATGTAAGGCGAAAGCCCGTGCGGTTCGACATTGCCGCTGGCGCCGGCATCGATCTCGGTTTGCCAGAACACGCTGACGAGCCCGCTGGTCTTGAAGTAGGAGCTGGCCTGATAGGCGTGGTTCCTGAACACGCCGCGATAGGTCGTATGGCCGAAGGGGATGAACCAGAAGCGCAGATCATAGGCCACATCGATGGTGGCTTCTGTCTGCGGCGCGATGGCGGCGACGGCATTCGCATGAGGCGCAAGCGGCTCGGCGGCCATGGCCGGCAGCATCAGCCCGCCGAAAACGGCGCCTGCCCACAGCAATTGACGACATCGCCCTTCCGCCATATCGCACTCCCAGCCAAACTGGCACGCTCCGGGATGAACCGGGACTTATCTATATGAGCCCGCATGACAATGGTCGAATCGTGACGGCGACGAAGGGCAAAGACGGCGGCATCGATGCGATGGCCGCCGCGGTTCGCTCCGGCGATCGCCGGGCGCTGGCCCGTGCCATCACGCTCGTTGAATCCAGCAAGGCCGAAGACCGTCCGCGCGCCGAAGCGTTGCTGACGGCGCTGTTGCCGGATATCGGCCGCGCGCGCCGCATCGGCATTTCGGGCGCACCGGGCGCGGGCAAATCCACCTTCATCGAAGCCTTTGGCGGCCATCTGACCGGGCAGGGGCTCAAGGTTGCGGTGCTGGCTGTCGATCCGTCCTCGCGGCGCTCGGGCGGCTCCATCCTGGGCGACAAGACCCGCATGGAGACGCTGGCGCGCGATCCGGGCGCCTTCATCCGCCCGTCCCCGGCCGGCACGACTTTGGGCGGCGTCGCCCGCCGCACCCGCGAGGCCATGCTGCTGGTCGAGGCCGCGGGCTTCGATGTCGTGCTGGTGGAGACGGTGGGCGTCGGCCAGTCCGAGACGGCGGTCTCCGAGATGGTGGATCTCTTCGTCCTGCTGGTCAGTCCCGGCGGCGGCGACGATCTTCAGGGCATCAAGCGCGGGGTCATGGAACTGGCCGACCTGATTCTGGTCACCAAGGCCGATGGCGACCTCAGCCACGCCGCCAACCGGGCGGTGGCCGATTACCGCATGGCCCTGCACCTGATGCGGCCCAAATATCCCGGCCTCGTCCCCTCGGTCGCGGCGGTCTCCTCGGTCGAGGGCAGGGGAATCGCCGAGGCCTGGGCTGCCATGGCCGGGTTCCATGACGCCCTGCGCAGCGGCGATCACCTCAGCCGCCTGCGCCAGGAACAGGCCCAGCGCTGGTTCTGGAGCGAGGTTCAGGCCGTCCTCGCCGATGCCATCGCCGCCGATCCACGGACCTCCGAGGCCGCTGGGCGGGTGGAGGCCGACGTCATTGCGGGCCGCCTTCTGCCGCATGCCGCCGCCCGGGCGCTGATCGCCGCATTCCGGGGCTGATAGGGCCTGGAACATTCCCGGGCCGGATGCTTGACGCCCGCGATCGAAGCCCTTATGAGAGCCCCTCTTTTCGGGACTATTAGGTAAGAGGCAAGGCCATGTCGCGCCGCTGTGAACTGACGGGCAAGGGTGTCATGACGGGGAACAACGTCAGCCACGCCAACAACAAGACCAAGCGCGTCTTCCGGCCGAATCTCCAGGAAGTCTCGCTGGCCAGCGATTCGCTCGGCCAGGATGTGAAGCTGAAGATCTCGATGAGTGCCCTGCGCACCGTCGATCGGAAGGGCGGCATCGACGCCTTTCTGCTCAAGGCGAGCGACGACAAGCTCTCCACCCGGGCCCTGCGCCTGAAGCGGATGATCGCCAAGAAAGTCGCCGCCGCTGCTGCTTAACCGTTGTTAAGCATGCTGTTTCCGGTTCCGTCCACAGGACCGGCATAGCTTCTGCACGTCATTCCCTGTAGTGTTTCATAATGTGCCAGCTGGGTGGGTATCCTGCTGGCGCGGGGGAGTGGGGTATCGTGAGTTACGAAGCTGGTGTGCGGTCCGATCCGCGGAACGGTATTGGGCGTTACGATTCGAGCAGGGCCCGGTCCGCGGGATTTCGTCAACCGACAGACATGATCGGCCGGGCCTATGAGCCCCGGCCCGGTGGCTCGACGGACTCGGGCGGGTTCGCCGTTGCCCTGATGGCAGCCGGGCTGCAGCTTGTCGTGCCGGTGCTGCTGCTGCTGACATTGGGCGCCGCGGCGTTCCTTTATGGCGATCGTCCGGTGGCCTGGCTGGGGCTGGAGAACGCACATTGGCTCACTTTGGGCCATCTGATGGTGCCGCTGACCTTCTTCGCCATTGCGCTCACCAACCGCCGCTATGGCGCAGGCTATGCGCTGGCCCAAACGGTTCTGGCCTGGACGCTGGTTGCCGCGGCCGTCTTCCTGGATGGGTCCGATCTGGCAGCCCTGGCCGGGCAGGCCCTGCCGCCGGCGAATGCCATGCTGGGCTTCGGCGGCGCGCTCTTCGCCGGCCATCTGCTCTCGGTGGTGGTGTTCGACCGCACGCGCGGTCCGCGCTGGTGGACGGCGCCCTTCCAGGCCTTGCTGTGGGGCGGGCTCGCATTCTGCCTGATCGCCTTCCCGGCGCTCTATCTCGGCACCACCGTCAACTGGTTCGCGCGCCTCGACATCTATGCGGGGATCATGTCGGTCTCGGCCTTCCTGCTGCTGGTGCCGTATTGGCTCCTGCGCCGCATGGTGCCGCCGCAATCGGGCTTTGGCGGCTACTGAGCCGGCACGAGTTCGAACATCTCGAGCAGCGTGCGCTGCAGCGGATTATAATTGTCGTCCGAGATCATATAGAGGAAGGTCTTGCCGTCCGCGCTCCGGCGCAAGGCAAGGCCTTCCATATTGTCGATGGTCTCGTGCATCGTGAAGCGCGCGATTTCCTTGCCGTCCAGCTTGGCGCCGGGCTTCACGTCGCTCGCATCGATCTCGCGCACGGCAATGGCAACGCCCCTGAGCATCCCGAAATAATGCCGCTCCAGAAGATAGAGATGTTTTCCTGACGGCCCCATCGCCGCATCGGAGATCTCGAACGGTGCATGCCGCAGAACATGCAATACGCCATAAGCGGCACCCGCGGCATGTCCGGGAGTCGGCACGAGCCAGGCATCCATCTCGCCATCGACATCGTGCGGCGCTTCGCTGACGGCCAGCAACGTGCCCGGCTTCAGCACGGTGAGCCCTTCCAGACCCTGATTGCTGCCGTCCAGAACGTCGATCCCTTTCGGCATGGGCACCAGTGTCGGGCGCACATCGAGCGAGCCCGACAGGTCATAGCGCCAGACCCGCGGGTTGCGTTCGAAGCTGACCGCCACCGCGCCATCCGGGCCGGCATTGGTCAGCGCATCGAGCCCTTCGGCATCGCCGCTGATCTTGCCCATCGTCCGGCCATCCGGGGTGCGCATGTCCGCGAGCTGCGCGTGTTCGATCCCTTCCAGATTGCCGTCGTCGTCATAGGTGAGATCGGCGCGCAGCCAATGGGCATCATCCGATTGCGCCAGCATGCGTTTGCCGTCGGCGCTGATAACAAGCCCCGACCAGCCGCCGAAACGCCCCTCCGGCGAGGTCAGCTCGATGCCGCCGCGCCAGATCAGGCGGCCGACACGCGTCTCCTTATGATCGGTCTCGGACAACCGAACGGACTTATAGGAAACCGCGATCGCGTCCTTGAGGCCCGATGTGGCAGGGGCTTCGGTGGCACAGGCGGAAAGCGTCACGCCGAACGCCATGACGCTTGTGAGAAGCGCCGCCGCGTGCCGCTTCATGCGGCGCGGTGTCCGCGTGAATGGCGTGCGCGCGCAAGCCGCGAGGGATCGCCCAGCCGGCCATGGTCCTTCTCCGGCGTGAACAGCGAAATGAGCTGATCGGTCATCGCCCCACCGAGCTGCTCGGCATCGACGATGGTCACGGCCTTGCGATAATAGCGCGTCACATCATGGCCGATGCCGATGGCCGAAAGCTGCACCGGCGACTTCTCCTCGATGTCGTCGATGACATGGCGCAGATGGCGTTCGAGATAATTGCCGGCATTCACCGACAGCGTGGAATCGTCCACCGGCGCGCCGTCCGAAATCACCATCAGGATCTTGCGCTGCTCGGGCCGTCCGACGATGCGGTTGTGCGCCCACATCAGCGCCTCGCCGTCGATATTCTCCTTGAGCAGGCCCTCGCGCATCATCAGGCCGAGATTGCGCCGCGCCCGCCGCCACGGCTCATCCGCCGATTTGTAGATGATGTGGCGCAGATCGTTGAGCCGGCCGGGATGCGGCGGCTTGCCCTCGGCGATCCACCGCTCGCGGCTTTGACCGCCCTTCCAGGCCCGCGTCGTGAAACCCAGGATCTCGGTCTTGACCGCGCAGCGCTCCAGCGTGCGCGCCAGGATGTCGGCGCACATCGCCGCCACCATGATCGGACGGCCGCGCATCGAGCCTGAATTGTCGAGCAGCAGCGTCACCACCGTATCGCGGAAGTCGAGGTCCTTCTCGTACTTGAACGAGAGCGGATACATCGGATCCATGATGATGCGCGGCAGCCGCGCCGTATCCAGCATGCCTTCTTCGAGATCGAATTCCCAGGTGCGGTTCTGTTGCGCCATGAGCAGGCGCTGCAGCTTGTTCGCCAGCCGCGACACCACGCCCTGCATGGCCTGAAGCTGCTGGTCGAGGAAGTTCCTGAGCCGGGCCAGTTCTTCGGCGTCGCACAGATCGGTCGCATGCACGATCTCGTCGAACTGCACGGTGTGAACGCGATAACCCCACTGGTCGGAATCGGAGAAGGGCTGATCCGGCCGCCACGGCTTGGTGCCTTCGTCGCTGTCCGAGGGCTCGGCACTCTCGTCGCTGTCCTCGGTCTGCATCTCGGCCGAAGTTTCTTCGCCTTCTTGCCCGTCGGCCTCGCGCATTTCGGCTTCGCCGCTCTCGCCCTCGGCGTCGGACTGTTCGCCCTGCTCGCCTTCCTCGCCCTGCGGTTCGGAATCGGCGCTCTCGCCGGATTCGTCGCCGTCATTTTCTTCGCTGTTGTCTTCGGCGACTTCGAGGTCGCGCAGGATGGTGCGCGTCAGCTTGGCGAACTGCGTCTGATCGCGCATCGTCGATTCGAGTTTTCCGAGATCCGAACCCGCGCGTTCCTCGATCCAGTCCCGCCACAGATCGACGGCATGCTTGGCGCTTTCGGGCGGGGCAAGGCCGGTCAGGCGTTCGCGCACCACCATGCCCAGCGCGTCGGCCAGCGGCACATCGGCGCGCTCCTGTGCCTTGGCCAGGCCCTTCTGCCGGCAACGCGCTTCCAGCCCTGCTGTGAGATTGTCGGAGACGCCCTTCATCGCGAGCGCCCCGATGGCCTCGACGCGCGCCTGCTCGGCGGCCTCGAACAGCTCGGCGGCATCGGCCGTCGCCGGCCGGTAGCGATTGTGGACCTTGTCTTCGTGATAGGCCCGGCGCAGGGCATAGGCATCGCCCGCGCCGCGCACGATGGCGATCTCTTCCGGCGGCAGATTGCGCGAGGGCAGGGGCAGCTTCGCCCTGAGGCCGCGCAGCGAGGGCTGCTCGGCGCTGAAGGTGACTTCCATCTCCGGCTCGCCGGCAAGCGAGCGCACCGCCGTGGTGACGGCGCGCTTGAAAGGTTCGGCAGGGCTCTCGTTCTTGGTCACCGGAACTCCGGGCGGTTACGCCACCAGCACCTTGGCCGCGCTTTCCGGCAATTCCTCGCCGAAGCAGCGCTGATAGAACTCGGCCACGCTGGCGCGTTCGAGTTCGTCGCACTTGTTGAGGAAGGTCAGCCGGAAGGCGAAACCGATATCGCCGAAGATCTCGGCATTCTCGGCCCAGGTGATGACCGTGCGCGGGCTCATCACGGTCGAGAGGTCGCCATTGACGAAGGCGTTGCGCGTCATGTCGGCGAGGCGGACCATGGCGCCGACGGTCTTCTTGCCTTCGGCCGTGGCGGCATAGCTCGGCACCTTGGACAGCACGATCTCCACTTCCGCATCGTGATGCAGATAGTTGAGCGTCGCGACGATCGACCAGCGGTCCATCTGGCCCTGATTGATCTGCTGTGTGCCGTGATAGAGGCCGGAGGTATCGCCAAGACCGATCGTATTGGTCGTGGCAAAAAGCCGGAAGGCCTTGTGCGGGTGGATGACCTTGTTCTGGTCGAGCAGCGTCAGCTTGCCGGCGACTTCCAGCACGCGCTGGATCACGAACATCACGTCCGGACGGCCGGCATCATATTCGTCGAAGGTCAGCGCCACCGGATGCTGAAGGCACCACGGCAGCAGACCTTCGCGGAATTCGGTGACCTGCTTGCCGTCCTTGAGGACGATAGCGTCCTTGCCGATCAGGTCGATGCGGCTGATGTGGCTGTCGAGGTTGATGCGGATCAGCGGCCAGTTGAGGCGCGAAGCCACCTGCTCGATATGGGTCGATTTGCCGGTGCCGTGATAGCCCTGGATCATGACGCGGCGGTTGAAGGCGAAGCCCGCCAGGATTGCCAGCGTCGTCTCGCGGTCGAAGCGATAGGCCGGATCGATCTCCGGCACATATTCGTCGTTGCGCTTGGTGAAGGCTGGCACCTTCATCTTGGCGTCGATGCCGAAGGTTTCGCGCACATCGACCATCGTGTCGGGCGCAGTTGCGGGATCGAGGCCTTCGGGCTCAGTGGTCATGTCGCGTGTCCGGATTCGAATTTCGGGGCGGGCAAACCGGTTGCCGAGGCAGGAACAGGGCGCGAGCGAAAGCCGGCTTAGGTCAGGCCGGCCGCTCGCAAAACGCCATAGGCCTTGATTACCTGCTTGAGACGCTCCTCGGCGCCCCGATCGCCGCCATTGGCGTCCGGGTGGAACCGCTTCACTAGCTCCTTATACCGTGCCTTTATCTCGTGCAAGGTGGCGGTAGCGTCAAGATTTCAGCATCTCCAGCGCGTGGATCTGCACGCCGGTCATGCGCCGTTCGGGCGCACGGGGGTGGGTGGCTTCGCCCGCATCCCCGAACACGCCATGGGCGTCGGCGAGATGTTCCGGGTCGGGTTGCGGCTGTCCGGTACGCCATCGGCCTTTCCCATCCACTTTCCAGGTGGGACGGTGACCGGTCAGCGCGGCAATGCGGAAGGCCTCGATTTCGGCCTCGTTCATGCCGGTGAAATAGTCCCACGATTTATTGTGGGCACGGGCATGTTCCAGGCAGAACCACAGGTGTTCGTTCAGGTTCTCGCGCGATTTGGGCACCTTGTGCGTGCCTTCGGCCCGGCAATCGGGGCGCGCGCAACAGCGCACCGCAACCGGACGCACCTTGGTGTCCGGCTTGATGCGGATGTCGTGGCCGAAGCGCGGTTTGTAGTCCGTCGATGCCATGTCTGAATTATGGGATCGGCACGGTAAAAAACAAGGAAATGAAACGCTTGACAGCGCCGCGCCGGCGCAGGATGGAATGCGCCATGACCATGGCCGCCACCATTCGCGACAAATTGACCGCCGCCTTCGCGCCCACCGCGCTCGCCGTCAAGGATGAGAGCGCGCTCCATGCCGGCCATTCCGGCGCGCAGCCCGGCGGGGAGACCCATTTCCGGGTGCGCATCGTCTCGGATGCCTTCGAAGGGCTTAGCCGCGTCGAGCGTCAACGCCGCATCTATGCCGCGCTCGACGCCGAGTTGAAGGCGCAGGTCCACGCCCTGGCGCTGATTACGCTCACGCCTGCAGAGGCGGTGTCACGCGGATCGCTGTGATCTGGTTGCGCTGGCGGCGCAGGATCTCGAACTTGAAGCCGTAAAAGGCAAAGCGCTGACCGGCATCGGGGATCGTGCGCGCCTCGTGGATCACAAGGCCCGCGAGGGTGGTCGCTTCCTCGTCCGGCAAGTCCCAGTCGAGCGCCCGGTTGATATCACGCACCGGCATGTCGCCATCGATATTGTACGAACCGTCGGGCTGTGGCCGGATACCCGGCGTGGCCGCGATATCGGTTTCCTCCGGCAGTTCGCCGAACACTTCATTCAGAATATCTTCCAGCGTGACGATGCCCATGATGGCGCCATATTCGTCCACCACCATCGCAAAATGGGTCCGCCGCTCCCGGAACGCGCGAAGCTGTTCCTCAAGCCCCGTCGTATCCGGCACGAACCAGGCCTCGGCCATCAGCGAGAGCAGGTCGAACCCTCCCAGATCGCCGCGTCTGAGCACGAATTCGCGCATCACATCCTTGGTGTTGAGCACGCCGATAATATTGTCGCTGGTCTCTTTCCACACCGGCACGCGCGTGTGGTTGGCCGCCAGCAGCGCTTCGAACAATTCCGCTTGCGGCAGGTCGCCATCGATCATGGCCACCGTCTTGCGGTGGACCATCACGTCTTCGACATTGAGATCGCGCAGATCGAGAATGCCGCCGATCATGTCGCGATGTTCGCGCCCCATCGCACCCTCGATATGATGGAGCGCGACGGCGCCGCGAATTTCGTCATGGGCCGGCACGATGGAAGCGCTGCCTTTCTGCGTCACGCCGAACAGCCATAGCACCCGCCACACGACGAACTGCACCGCCCGCACGATCGGGCTCAGCACGGTCACAGTCACGAGCAGAGTCCGCGCCACTGTCAGCGCGAAACGATCGGTTTTCGAGATCGCCAGTGTCTTGGGCAGCACCTCGGCGAAGACAAGGATCAGCAGCGTCATCCCGCCCGTCGTGATGGCCACCGTGTTGGGCCCAAATTGCGTCGCCAGGGCCGCTGTTGCCAGCGACGAGACCAGGATGTTGATGAACGTATTGCCGAGCAGGATCGTGCCGATCAAATTCTCGCGGTCGGCCACCAGCAGGTTGACGTCGCGCGCGGCGCGCGAGCCGTCCTTTTCGAGCTGGTGCATCCGTCCGCGCGACACGGCCGTCAGCGCCGTTTCCGAACCGGAAAAGAAAGCGGACATCGCCAGCAACACCGCAATGGCGATGCCGGTGATGATGAGCGTCGTCGTCATGGAAAGGATCCTTTGGGCTCCGTCTACGCAGACAACACTGCGCGCAAGGCGTCTTCGGGCACATCGGTTGTGGTGAAAGCCTGGCCGATGCCCCGGACCAGAACATACATGACCTTGCCGCCTTTGGCCTTCTTGTCGTGCGCCATATGGCCGAGCAGCGTCCCGGCATCGGGCCGTGGGCCGGGAATATCGGCAATATCCGTCGGCAGGCCGACGGATTTGAGATGGACGATCAGCCGCGCCGTATCGCCGGCCGGCGAGAGGCCGAGCTTTTCGGAAAGCCGGAACGCGAGCACCATGCCGATGGCGACGCCCTCGCCGTGCAACAGACGGTCCGAATATCCGGTCGCCGCTTCCAGCCCGTGGCCGAAGGTGTGGCCGAGATTGAGGAGGGCCCGTTCCCCGCTTTCGCGTTCGTCGCGGGCCACGATGGCCGCCTTCATGTGGCAGGAATGGGCCACGGCACGGGTAATCGCCGCAGGTTCTCCAGCCAACGCGGCGGCGCCGTTCGTCTCCAGCCAGCCAAAGAACTCGGCATCGCCCAGTGCGCCATATTTGGCCACCTCGGCATAGCCGGCGAGAAGTTCGCGCTTGGGCAGTGTCTTCAGCACCTCGACATCGGCGATGACGATGCGCGGCTGGTGGAACATGCCGATCAGATTCTTGCCCTGGCGCGCATTGATTGCGGTCTTGCCGCCGACCGAGGAATCCACCTGCGCGAGCAATGTCGTCGGCACTTGTGCGAAATCGACACCGCGCTTCAACACGCCCGCAGCAAAACCGACGAGATCGCCGATCACCCCGCCGCCCAGCGCCACGATCAACCCGCTACGCTCGATGCCCATGTCGAGCAACGCGCCCGTCAGCCGTTCAAGCCCCGCAAAGCTCTTCGTGCCTTCGCCCGGGTCGAGCACGATGGCGCGGCCGTCGATCCCGGCCTTCTTGAGGGCCGCCATGAACGGTTCGAGATGACGCTCGGCGACATGGCGGTCGGTCACCACCGGCACCGTGCCGCGCGCGAGCGGCGTCAACAGATCGCCGGCCCGGCCGAGCAATCCGCTTCCGACATGGATGTCATAGCTGCGCGCGCCGAGTGCGACGGCGATGGTTTCGCTCACGGCGCCTCCACCAGCCCCCGTTCTTCGAGGGCCTTGATCATCCGCTCGACCTGCAGGCCGTGCGGGCCATCCTCACTCTCGACCGCGATATCGGCCTCGGCATAGATCGGCTCGCGTTCCTTGAGCAGCCGCGCGACATTCTCGGTAAGATCGCCATCGCGGAGCAGGGGACGCGTGTTGCGCCGCCCCACCCTGTCCACCAGGAGTTCCAGCGGCGCCCTGATCCAGACGGACACGCAGGTTCTCTTGATGGCATCGCGGATTTCGTCGTCGATGAAGGCACCGCCGCCCGTCGCCAGAACCTGGGGTGGCATGGCCAGCAGCCGGGTGATCACCTTGCGTTCGCCGTCGCGGAAGGCGGCCTCGCCATAGCGGTCGAAGATTTCGTTGATCGAGCAGCCGGCGGCAGCTTCGATCTCGCTGTCGGAATCGCGAAACTCCACGCCCAGCCTGGTCGCGAGCCGGCGGCCCACAGAACTCTTGCCGACGCCCATCATGCCGACAAGCGCGATCGTTCGTGTCAAACCCGTCATAACCCTGCCTTACACGGCCCGGGCCCCCGGTTCCAGCGGGACTTGCAACCCATGGCGGCTTTCCGCCACATAGGGGACGGGACGCGGGGGCAGGCGCGGATCAAACGACAGGTGATGACAATGGGTTGGGCAGCACGTATCGGCTTGGGGCTTCTGGTTATCGTGGTGCTGGGTGGGGGCACGCTCGCCTGGTATGCCGGCACGCTGAAGCCGCCGCATCGCACCTATCACACGGTGCTCTCGAATGACCGTTTCAAATAGGCTGGCCGCCGCAGCCCTGGTTGCGGCCCTCTGCGCGGTTCCGGCGCTGGGCCAGACCCAGCCGCCGCCACCACCCTATCCGGCGCCGCGGGCGACGGGCGTACCGCGCGCCCTGCCGGGCATGCAGCAGGGAACAGCTCCCTCGTCGCTCCCACCGCCCTCCGGCGCTCCCGCCAGCCCGGATTCTGGCGGCGGCAGTGGAATTACGGTTTCTTCACTCGGCGAGGTTGAAGGCCCGCCCACCGGCACGCTGGATGAAGCCAATGGCGGTCTGGGGCCGAATCTATGGTCCGGCTCCCAGCGCGCCGCCGTCGAGGAACTGATGGCCCGCCTGCCGCTGGCGACCACCATCGGCTCGCTGCGCAATCTGGCCCGCCGCATCATCCTGACCAGGGCGGCTGCGCCCACCGGCCAGGCGCCCCGCGCTGTCATGACCGTGCGCCTGCGCAGCCTGCTTGCGGCGGGCCTGCTCAGCGATGCGGCCGATCTGGCGGGCGCGGCGCAGATCAAGGACGATCCGGAATTTGCCCGCATTCAGGCCGAGGCGCTGCTCTTCGCCGGTCGCGGGGACCATCTCTGCGACAACACCACGGCCACCCGCCTCGACAGCGCCGAACCGTTCTGGATCGAACTGCGCGCCTATTGCTACGCGGTGGGGGGCAACGACGCTGCGCTCTCGCTCACGCGCGCGGTGATGAATGCACAGAACGTCGCGGACGATGCCTTCGACACGTTGCTGAGCGATGTTCAGAACAATGTCGCCAAGGATCCGGGCAGCATCGATGCGCCCAATGCGCTCCATGTGTTCCTCATGGCGCAAGTCGGTCTTCCTGTCGATTTCAACACCGGCGCGGAGCTCGGCACGCCCGGGCTTGTGCTTGTGGCGCGCAATGCGATCAACCCGCCCGAGGACCGCCTCAAGGCGGCCGGCCGCATCCTGCGCACCGGTGCGATCGCTCCCGATCTGTTGATTGCCATTGCCGACGCGCAACAGTTTACGAAGGACCAGTTCGCCACCGAACACGCGCAGGTTCAAAAGCTGCCTTTTCTTGCCGGGCAGGCTTTGCTGCGGCAGGCGGTCGGCCGGGTCGTGGCCGATGCCAAACCCGCGCTGATCTATGAGGCGCTGAAGGCGGCCGATGCCAAAGGCCTTCTCGGTGTCGCGGCGGTGCTGCAGCAGGCGGCTTTGGTCAATGTCGCCCCGACACCGGATTTGCAGACGATGGCGCCGCTCTTCATGCGCGCCCTCATCATGACCGGCCATGCGCAGGCCGCCACGCGCTGGCTCGCGCTGCTCGATGTGCGGAACAATCCGGATCGGTCCGCGATTGCGCGTTTCGATGCCGTGCTGGCGCTGGGCAATCCATCACCGGACCGCTTGGCGGCCGCGCAAATGTCCCTCAGCGAACTCGCCAATGAGGTGATCACCGGGACGGCGGACCGGGCTTCGGCGGCGCTGACGCTCGGTCTTTACCGGGCGCTCGGCCAGCCCTTGCCGAAGCCGGCGCAAACGGCCGCGCAGCTCGCCACGCAGATGCGCTGGCCCGGCCGCCGCCCCGCGCCCAGCATCATGCGGCGCCTCGACGCCGCCCTTGCTGCGCCCGGCCGCCGCGGCGAGGCCATGATGCTGGCGCTCGACGCCATCGGCGCCCGCGGTCCCGGCGATCTCGCGCCCGATGTCACGGTGAATCTTGTCGGCGATCTTGTGCGGCTCGGCGTGCCCGATGCCGCCAGAGCTATCGCGATCACGGCCTTGCTGCGCTACCGCCCGGCGCCGACGGTTCCGCCACTGGCCGCGCCGCTGGCACCGGCCGGACAATGACAGGCGCGGCCCGCGACAATGCCACACTGATCGAGAGTTTTCTCGACATGATGAGCGCTGAGCGCGGCGCCAGCCGCAACACGTTGGCCGCCTATCGCCGCGACCTTCTCGACCTCGCCGCCGTCATGAACCTGCGCGACGCCACACGCGAAGAGGTGAAGCGCTATCTCGAAACGCTGTCTGCGTCGGGCATGGCGCCGTCCTCGCAGGCACGGCGATTATCGGCCTATCGCCAGTTCTTCGCCTTCCTCTATTCGGAGAATATCCGCGCCAGACGACCCGACCAACGCCATCGATGCGCCGCGCCGCAGCCGTCCTTTGCCGAAAATTCTCTCGGCCGAGGATGTCGGCAAACTGATTGACGCGGCGACGGAAGGGGCCGCCGAGAGTGCCGAAGGCCGCCGCCTGCTGGCGATGCTGGAAGTGCTCTATGCGGCAGGCCTGCGTGTCAGCGAGCTCGTGGCCCTGCCACTATCTGCTGCCATGAGCCGCGACGGTTTCGTCCTCGTCCGCGGCAAGGGCAACAAGGAGCGGCTTGCGCCCCTCAACAGCCACGCCCGCGCTGCCATCGCCTCCTGGCTCGAAGTGCGCGATGCGTCCCTGCCCAAAGGCGCGAAGACGAGCAAATTCCTCTTTCCCTCGCGCGGTGCGGATGGCCACATCACCCGCCGCCGCTGCCACCAGCTCTTGAAGGATCTCGCCATCAGGGCCGGCATCGATCCCGAAAAGCTCTCGCCCCATGTGCTGCGTCACGCCTTTGCCACCCATCTGGTCGAGGGCGGCGCCGATCTCAGAAGCGTGCAGACCATGCTCGGCCATGCCGATATCGCCACGACGCAGATCTACACCCATGTGGCGAAGGACCGGCTGCAGGCTGTGGTCGAAAGTGCCCATCCGTTGGGGAAAACGGGCGGCAAGCCGAAGGGTCGCAAGCGCTCCGGTTGACGCCCACCGCCCGGGCGCTAGGCTCATGGGCGAACCCGATATTGCCTTAAGGAGAATACCCGTGAGTTTCACGCCGGTCGCCCGCCGCACACCGCCGCGCCTATACCGTTCCAAACTGTTCGTTCCGGGCGCGCGCCCGCAGCTCTTCGAGAAGGCCGCTGCCGGTGCTGCCGATGTCGTTTGCATGGACCTCGAAGATGCCGTCGCGCCCGCCGACAAGGACAAGGCGCGCGACAACATCGTGGCCGGCGCTCAATGAGGTGAATTGGGGCAACAAGCTCGTCACTGTGCGTATCAACGGTCTCGACACCGATTTGTGCTATCGCGATGTTCTGGCGCTGGTGGAGAAGGGTGGCGAGCGGCTCGACACCATCATGATCCCCAAGGTCGGCACGGCAGCGGATGTCTATGCCATCGACATGCTGATTACCCAGGCGTCGAGCCATGTCGGCCGCAAGAAGAAGATCGGCCTCGAAGTCATCATCGAAACGGCGCAGGGCCTCGGCAACATCGATGAGATTGCCGGGTCCTCGGCGCGCCTTGAATCGCTGCATTTCGGTTCGGCGGATTACGCGGCGAGCCAGGGCATGCGCACCACCAATATCGGCGGCGGCAATGCCGATTACGTCATGCTCACCGATGCAGAAGAGGGCCAGACGCGTGAGCGGCACTGGAACGATCTCTGGCATTATCCGCTGTTCCGCATGTGCCAGGCTGCCCGCGCCCATGGCCTTGTGCCGATCGATGGGCCCTTCGGCGATTATTCCGATCCCGACGGCTTCCGCACCCAGGCCAATCGAACCGCAATCCTCGGCTGCGAGGGCAAATGGGCGATCCATCCCAATCAGGTCGCCCTCGCCAATGAAATCTTCACGCCGCCGCCCAAGGAGCTCGAACGCGCCCAAGCGATCCTCGCCGCAATGAAGGAGGCACAGGAAAAGGGCCTTGGCGCCGTCGCCCTCAACGGCGTGCTGATCGACGCCGCCTCGATCCGTCAGGCGCAGGTCATTGTCGAGCAGATGACCATGATCCGCGAGAAATCGGCCTAATGGAGCAGGCTGCCTAGACCTGCGGCAGCGAGTCGTTAACCAGGTTCGGCGATCCGAGACGGCCAGCCCGGATCGGAAATCCATGGACGTACCCTCGTCTCGCTCGGTTTAGACAGGACGGCGGCCCGGTTTGTGACCGCCTTCGGGATTTGTTGACAGGGAGGGGCGCAATTGCCACTTTCCGCCCGATTTTGAGCCCTTTGGCTGGGGCCCCGTCCATGAGTGACGATGCACGCTTATCTGGAATTCGAACGTCCGATCGCCGAGCTGGAAGGCAAGATCGTGGAACTGCGCCAGCTCGCGGCCCAGGACCCGACCATGCAGATCGAGGACGATGTCGCCCGCCTGCAGACCAAGGCGAACGCCCTCATCAATGACACTTATGCCAAGCTCACGCCCTGGCAGAAGGCCATGGTCGCCCGCCACCCGGCGCGGCCCCATTTCTCGGACTATGTCTCCGGCCTGATCGACGACTTCACGCCCCTGGCCGGCGACCGGCTGTTCGGTGAGGATCAGGCCATCGTGGCCGGGCTCGGCCGCTTCCGGGGCCAGCCCGTGGCCGTGCTCGGCCATGAGAAGGGCAACGACACCAAGAGCCGGCTGCAGCACAATTTCGGCATGGCCATGCCCGAAGGCTACCGCAAGGCGATCCGCATCTTCGATCTGGCCGACCGGTTCGATCTTCCGGTCCTCAGCTTCGCTGACACGGCAGGCGCCTATCCCGGCGTCAGCGCCGAGGAGCGCGGCCAGGCCGAGGCCATCGCCCGGGCGACGGAGAAGAGCCTCAGCCTGCATGTCCCATTCGTGGCCACGATCATCGGCGAGGGCATGTCAGGCGGCGCGCTCGGCATCGCGGTCGCCAACCGCGTTTATATGCTCGAGCACTCGATCTATGCGGTGATCTCGCCGGAAGGGTGTGCCTCGATCCTGTGGCGCAGCTCCGACAAGGCGCAGGACGCCGCCGCGGCGATGCGTATCTCCGCGCAGGACCTTCTCGACCTGAAGTTGATCGACGGCATCGTCCCTGAACCTCCGGGTGGTGCGCATCGCAATGCCGAAGACGCTATTCAGGCCGTCGGCGAGACAATTGCGCGCGCCCTGTCCGACATGCTGCCGCTCGACCGCGAGGCCCTGAAGCGCCAGCGGCGCGAGAAATATCTCGCCATGGGCCGCAATCTCGGCGCCTGATCGGATTGCTCCCGGTCCCGAGCGGATGCCTTAGTTCGCATTTGAAGCAAATTTGCCGCGAGTCCTGAAAATCAAATTAGGACGCGCTCATGCACATTACTCCCGAGAACTCGCGTAGCCACCGCGAAGGAGCGATGCGGCGGGCCGGCGACAGGATGAAACCGGCGAAAATCGTACGGAGGGACGAGTGAAACACTGGCCCCGTCCGGAATTGATTGACCAAGAGGCTGCCGCTCGGAGAATGCGGCGTCGGAGTGTGGCGTGATCAAAGCGGACGACAGCGAGAATCCAGACAAGCCGTATTATCCCCTTGCCTGCAGCAGCGTGGAGGACCTCTTCGGTGCCATGGGGCGTGAACGCGTGCGGCTGGTCACGCAGGAATGGCTGCGCCGCCAGCGGCTGACCGTCACTGAATTCATGCACAATGCCGCCGCGCTCAACAAATTCGAGGCGGCCGGCAGTTCCTACCAGCACGCGGTCCAGCGCATGGCCGTCACCCTGTCATCCAAGTCGAAAGTTCCCGTTGTCCAATATATCAAGGCGCTGACGGCTCTTTCGACGGCGGGCATCCGCCGTGTCGGTAGCGACGATCGTGCAGGCCTCTTTCCCGAGCATGACGAGCAAGGCCTGGTCGGCTTTGCCGACTCCTTGGGAGGGCAGGCGAATGCCGCCTATCTCTTCAACGGCGCCCTCGCGAAATATCTGGCCCCCGCACCGTCCTGGACCGAGAAGCTCGACAGGTTGATGTCGCTGGCGAATGCGGCAAGCGCACGGCCTGACGCGCAGGCGCTGATTACCCGTACGGCGGACGAAATCCTGGCCGACATCGTCGGCGATTCCAAGGTTTTGATCGAGCTTCTGGGAGCGGATCGCCGCCTGGGGGACGTCTTGCAAGCCGTGCTGCAGCTCTTTCACGGCACGATCGGCAAGATGGGAGATGTTGCGCCCGGCGTGCAGCGTTTGGCCGATGGCATCGCCCGCGGCGGATGGCCGGCCGCGCGCGGCGCCCTGGCGCGTTTCGTACTCGAAACATTGCGCGGCACGGTTCCGCTCGTTGGCTCAAACTTGAGTTCGGAACTCGACGCCTTCGTCAGCGTCGTCGATAGCGTTCAGCATCTCTACGGGCCCGACTTCGTCCGTGAGGACTATATCGAAACCTTTGTCGCGCGGTCGCGGCGCTTCGTGACACCCGAAGCCCTGTTCCACTTCACAGAACCCTGCAAGGCCCCGGGAGACAAACTGATCCGTATCCTGGAGATCGAAGCCAAAGTCCATGGCGCCGCCAACAAGCGCGCGCTCGCGCCGTTCGCGCTCAACTTTCTCTCAGCGCCGGATTTCGAGGAAACATTCGCGACCGAAGCGCCCGGCTCCCAGCGCCTCAGGCTTCTGGCGGCGATGCAACGCCAAATCCAGAATTCCGCATTTCCGGAAGGCGCGCGCGACAAGATGGTCGGGATGCTCGATACGTTCGCGATCCGCATCGAAATGCGCGGGAACCTGCTCCTGGGTCTTGAAGGACGGTATGCGAACGATCCGGCTGAACGCGTCGATATGCTCGTCAAACTGTTCGAGAACGGGGTATTCACGCAAGGCGCGCTCTCGGCCAAGGCGCGGCGCTCCATGCTGGCAGCGATTGCAAGTCCGGGCTTTGCAGCCCGCTACACCGTCAACCATGCCACCAAGAAACAGGATGTGTTGATGGAACTGGTCATGCAGCTCAAGACCTTCGGCATCTCGCCGGAAGAGAGCGTGCGCGCGATGACGCCTGGCTGAGGCTCTATCCCAGTTCCCGGGCGAATGCGCGGATATCGTCCACCAATTCGTCAGGCCGTTCCAGCGCCGCGAAATGGCCGCCTTCGTTGAACTCCGTCCAGCGCGCGACATTCATGTTGCGCTCGACCTGGCTCCGGGGCGGGAAGGGGATCAGATCCACCGGGAAACGCGCGACGGCAACCGGCCTTTCGATGCGGGTGCCGGGTGGCACGGGCGCGCCGGTGAGGTCTTCGAACAGGCCGCGATAGAGCCAGGTTGCCGTGTTGAAGCTCCGCGTCACCAGATAGATCATGACATTGGTGAGCAGAACGTCCTTGGAATAGACGTCTTCGAAGCCCGTGCGAATATCCGACCAGCCGAAGAATTTCTCGACGATCCAGGCACAGGTCCCGACCGGCGAATCCATCATGGCGTAGGACAATGTCTGCGGCTTCGTCGATTGCTCGCGGAAATAGGCGCCTTCCGCGTCGAAGAGCTGCGCGGCGCGTGCGGCATGCTCCCGCTCCTCTTCGTTCTGGGGCGCATCGCCCGGGGTGCGCCAGCCCATCATGTTGAGATGCACGGCGCGGCAGCCCTTGCCCTCATAGCCCATCCAGCCCGAGATGGCCGAACCCCAGTCGCCGCCTTGCGCGATATAATCCGGTAGCTTGAGGACGTCGGTCATCAGCGTGTCGAACATCCGGGCAATCGTGCGCGGTCCGATCGGGCGCTGCGGCTTTCCGGAAAAGCCATAGCCCGGAAGGGACGGCACGATCACTGTGAACGCGTCCTTTTCGTCGCCGCCGAAGCGCTCGGGATGCGCGAGCTTCTCGATGATGTGCAGGAATTCGAGCACGGATCCCGGCCAGCCATGGCTGAGGATCAGCGGCTTGGGCGCGGGCCCCGATCCCTCCTCGCGATAGAAATGGATGTCGAGACCTTCAACCGGCGCCATGAATTGCGGAAATTTGTTCAGTTCGCCTTGCCATTTCAGCCAGTCGTAATTCTCCAGCCAATAGCGGCACAGCTCCTTCATGTAGCCGAGATTGGCGCCATAGGCCCAACTGTCCTCCAGCCCGGTCCCGCGCGGCATCTCGTGCCAATCATAGTCATGCACCTTCCTGGTGATGGCGTTGAGTGTTGTCTGCGGGATTTCGATGCGGAAGGGTTTGGGTTCGGACATGGCGCGGCTCCCTGTTTCGCTAACGGGAGTCTGCCTCCCTCGCGCGGCAAAAGAAAAGGGGCCGGAAGGCCCCTTTCCGCAGCGTCATTTCGCCAGCTCCACCGATAGCGACGACACCCAGCCCTTGTTGCCGAGTTCGTCGCTGACTTCCCACCACACGCCGTCCTTCTGGCCGGTAGGATAGAGCATCATGCCTGTCGAAAGACTGCGCACGACGCGGCTCTTGGTCGAGGGCTCGATATAGAGCCGCCCGGGACGTCGCATAACCACTGCTTGCTGGGTACTGGCTTCCGAAGCGCTGGAACCGTTCGCGCCCGGCAGACCGCCCATCTGGTCAACAAGGTGTGTGTAGGCTCTGAGATAAGCCGTCGTAATCACCTGGCCGATCTCGGTATTGGCATAGCTGCCGGCACCCATTGCACCGAAGCCGCTCCAACTGCCACCACCGGCGCCGATCCCGAAACCTACATCGGTCTTCTTGGCATGACCTTCTTCCATCGCGACCTGCTCGCTCGAGCGTACATCGGTTAGGGTCAGTACGACATCGGCTGTTTTGTTCTGAATGCTGATGCCGCCAAGGATCGCGCCCGCACCGCCGCCGACGAGACCGCCAAGGATGCCGCCGATATTGCTGCCACCGGAATCGCGGTTCTGCGACACCAGATCCGGCACCAGAACGTAGTCTGCCGCCTTGATCTGCCCCTTGCCCATGTTCGAGCCCTGACGCAATTCACCTCCGCCCGCCAGTTGTCGCTCGCGCTCGATCGCCGCCATGCCCTTGCCGCGATCGACCAGCCCGAAGCAGCCAGAGCGCATGACGAAGATCTTGAGGAGAGCTTCCGGCGATCCGAGATGATACTCGGACCACCAATTGCGCTCGGGTTCGACAACGGCGACGGTGCCAAGCCTGTGCGAACACCGCGGGATCTGGTCCTCGCGCCGCTCGTTCTTCTGCCCTTCGGTTTGTGCCTGTGCCGGCGCGAGGGCCGGCAGCATCAGCGCTGCTGTGACAACTCCCAGAATGCCAATACGTGTCCCTGTGCCCATGCGAATGCGCCTCCAATCCAGTGGTTCCGACACGCCTCACACTCTCAGCACCAGCCAATGGCCGGGTTGATGTGGCGCAACTATGCGCCAATATCGCCAGTTCTGGAATTGTTCCGCGATGCAGCAAGCGCTGCCGGCCGCACTCACGGCCGGCTAAGCCAGGAGAAGCAGCAATTTAGACCAGCGCGCCGTGGCAGTGCTTGAACTTGCGGCCCGAACCGCAGGGGCATGGAGCATTGCGCTGCACCTTGCCCCAGGTCGACGGATTGTTCGGATCGACCGCCACATCCGGCATGCGATTGACGAAGGGCGAATTGGGCACGGCGTCGGGTCCGGCGAACTCGTTCTCGCCGGTGAATGGGTCGGCATGAATGGCTTCAAGCTGATCGATAGAGGGATCGACCAACTGCGGCGGCTGCTCGACATTGATCTGGATTTGCATGAGCTGGCTCACCACATCGACGCGCATCTTGCTGATCAGCGCCTCGAACAGGGCGAAGGCTTCCTGCTTGTATTCGTTGAGCGGGTCGAGCTGACCATAGCCGCGAAGACCCACATACTGGCGCAGATGATCGAGATTGACGATGTGCTCGCGCCAGTCATGGTCCATGGTCTGCAGCAGCACGCTCTTCTCGACATAGCGCATGACCTCGGGGCCGAAATTGGCCGCGCGCTCGGCCGCGCGCGTCTCAACCGCCTTCAGGATGCGCTCATGCACTTCCTCTTCGGCGATGCCTTCTTCCTTGGTCCAGTCGGGTACCGGAAGGTCGAGGCCGAAGATGTTGGCGATCTCTTCGCGCAGGCCTGTTGCATCCCACTGCTCGGCATAAGCCTTTTCGGGGATGTGACGGGCGACGAGTTCGTCGACGACGCTGGCCCGGAATTCGCCGATCTGATCGCTGACGTCGTCGACTTCCATAATCTCCTTGCGCTGCTCGAAGATCACCTTGCGCTGGTCGTTCAGCACGTCGTCATATTTGAGGATGTTCTTGCGGATTTCGAAGTTGCGCGCTTCGACCTTCTGCTGCGCCTTTTCGAGCGCCTTGTTGACCCAGGGGTGGGCGATGGCTTCGCCTTCTTCGAGTCCCACGCGCTTCAACACGGAGTCCATGCGATCCGACCCGAAGATGCGCATCAGGTCGTCCTGAAGGCTGAGGAAGAATTTGGACGCGCCGGGATCGCCTTGGCGACCCGAACGGCCACGCAACTGGTTGTCGATACGCCGGCTTTCATGGCGCTCGGTACCGACCATGTAGAGGCCGCCCGCGGCCAAAGCACGTTCCTTGTTGGCGGCGACTTCGGCGCGGATCTCGGCGGCCCGCATCTTGTGCTCGGCTTCGTCGACAATACCGCCCAGTTCGTTCTTGATGCGCATGTCGGCATTGCCGCCGAGCTGGATGTCGGTCCCGCGACCGGCCATGTTGGTGGCGATGGTAACGGCGCCCGAAACGCCAGCCTGCGCCACGATGGCCGCTTCCTGTTCGTGATAGCGCGCGTTCAGCACGTTGTGCTTGATCTTGCGCTTCTTGAGAAGCGCCGAAAGCTCTTCCGACTTCTCGATCGACACTGTGCCGACCAGCATGGGCTGGCCGCGCTCCTGGCATTCCTGGATCAGCTTGACGATGGCGTTATATTTCTCCTCGACAGTCCGGTAGACCTCGTCATCGGAGTCGATACGCGCGATCGGCAGATTGGTCGGAATCTCCATGACATCCAGCTTGTAGATGTCCATGAATTCGGCCGCTTCGGTCAACGCCGTGCCGGTCATGCCGGCCAGCTTCTCGTAGAGGCGGAAATAGTTCTGGAAGGTGATCGAGGCCAGCGTCACGTTTTCCGGCTGGACGTTGACGTCCTCCTTCGCTTCGAGCGCCTGGTGCAGGCCTTCCGAATAACGCCGGCCCGGCATCATGCGGCCCGTGAACTCGTCGATGATGACGACTTCGTCGTCTTTGACGATGTAATCGCGGTCCTTGAGGAACAGCTTGTGCGCCTTGAGGGCCTGGTTCACGTGGTGGAGCAGGGTGATGTTCTCGATGTCGTAGAGGTCGCCGGCTTCCAGCATCCCCGCTTCGCGCAGCAGCGCATCGATGTGTTCGTTGCCGGCTTCGGTCAGCGTCACCGTGCGCTGTTTCTCGTCGAGTTCGAAATCCTCCGCGACCAGGCTCGGGATCAGCTTGTCGGCGGTACGATAAACTTCGGTCTGGTCTTCGGTCGGGCCGGAAATGATCAGCGGCGTGCGGGCTTCGTCGATCAGGATCGAGTCCACTTCGTCGACGATGGAGAAATAATGCCCGCGCTGGGTCATCGTCTCCTTCGAGTACTTCATATTGTCGCGAAGATAGTCGAAGCCGAACTCGTTGTTGGTGCCGTAGGTGATGTCGCAGCCATAGGCCTCCTTGCGCTCTTCGTCGCTGAGGCCGTGGACGATGCAGCCCGCCGTCATGCCCAGGAAGCGATAGACCTGGCCCATCCATTCGGCGTCGCGGCTGGCGAGGTAGTCGTTGACCGTCACCACATGGACGCCGCGTCCCGTGAGGGCATTGAGATAGGTGGGCAGGGTGGCGACCAGCGTCTTGCCTTCGCCGGTCTTCATCTCGGCGATCTTGCCGCTGTGGAGAACCATGCCGCCGACGAGCTGCACGTCGAAATGCCGCTGGCCGAGTGTGCGCTTGGCCGCTTCGCGAACGGTGGCGAAGGCTTCAGGCAGCAGATCGTCCAGGCTCTCGCCCTTTTCCAGCCGCTCGCGATAGGCCGGGGTCATGGCCCGCAGCTCCTCGTCGGACATCGCCTTGAAGCGATCTTCGAGGGCATTGATCTCCTCGACCCGCTTCCAAAGGCCACGGAGCTTGCGTTCATTGGCGGAACCAAAGAAGCGCTGGGCGATGCTGCTAAAGCCGAGCATTGAGATCCTCGTGGGGCCGCCTGAAACCGGGCAGCCGATAAACCTAGGTCTGGGCGGTCTCGCATGGGCGGGCCGTCCCGGCGACAATATCTCGTGGCCGGGGAGCCTACCGGCTCTCAGGACGCCGGGGAGAGATAAGAACCGCTTCCCCCCTTGTCAATTCAAGGGATTCCGGCCTAATTCCGCCGCTTCCGGGGCGCGCGGCCTTAACGATTGACCGGCCCGGCAGGAAAGGGCGAGGTCATGGCGAAACGGCGGGCATCGAAACCTGCGAAACCGGGGCGCGCGGCGGCATCAACGCCACCCAAGCCGCCGGCGAAAGCGGCCATTAAGGCTCCCGCCAAGGCCAAGCGCACCGCCAAACCGGCTGTGAAGAAACCCGCCGCGAAAAAAGAGGCTAAGGCGGGCCATCCCATCTCGCCGCTGGCGCCCAAGCGCACGGCGCAGCTTCCGCCGCTGGCAGGGGTGCGCCTCGCCACAGGCGCCGCCGGGGTCAAATACAAAGACCGGACCGATGTCCTGGTGGCTGTCATGGCGCCGGGAACCCAGGCGGCCGGCGTCTTCACCCAGTCGAAAACCGCATCCGCGCCCGTCGAATGGTGCCGGGCACAGCTTGCTCATGGCACGGCCCGGGCGCTGGTGGTCAATAGCGGCAATGCCAATGCCTTCACCGGACATGCCGGTGTCGAGGCCGTGCGCGAGGTGGCCGCTTCGGCGGCGGCCTCCGTCGGATGCCGCTCCTCCGAGGTCTTTCTGGCCTCGACAGGTGTGATCGGCGAGCCTCTTCCCGCCGATCGCATTACGAGAATTTTAGGCGAGCTGGCCCAGGCCGGCGCGGCCGGAAACTGGCAGGCCGCCGCCGAAGCCATCATGACCACCGACACCTATCCCAAGCTGTCTACGGCCTCGGCCGAGATTTCTGGTCACAAGGTCACGATCAACGGCATCGCCAAGGGCTCGGGCATGATTGCGCCGGATATGGCGACCATGCTGGCCTTCGTCTTCACCGATGCGTCGCTGCCGGCCGATGTGCTCCAGGCGCTGTTGTCGGACGGCGTGAAAACCAGCTTCAACGCCATCACCGTCGACAGCGACACGTCGACCAGCGACACGCTGCTGCTGTTCGCGACCGGCAAGGGCGGCGCCCATCCAGGCATCTCGAAGTCGAACGATAAAAAGCTGACCGATTTCCGTGCCAAGCTGAATGCAGTCCTCCAGGATCTCGCCCTGCAGGTCGTCCGGGACGGCGAGGGCGCACGCAAGCTGATCCAGATTGATGTCACGGGCGCCGAAAACCACGCTGCCGCGCATCGCGTCGGCCTGGCCATCGCCAATTCGCCGCTGGTTAAGACGGCCATCGCCGGTTCGGACGCCAATTGGGGCCGCATCGTCATGGCCGTCGGCAAGGCGGGCGAGGCCGCCGATCGCGACACGCTCAAAATCGCCTTTGGCGGCCATGTCGTCGCGGAAAAGGGTCTGCGTGCGGCGGGTTATGACGAGAAGACCGCCACAAAGGCCGTATCCGGCGAAACCGTCGAGATCGCCGTCGATCTTGGGATCGGCAAAGGCAAAGCCCGTGTCTGGACCTGCGATCTGACCGAAGGCTATATCCACATCAACGGCTCCTACCGCAGCTAGGCGGAACTCGTCTCAAATTTAGCCAACGTCTTAGCGCGCCCTTAATGTCCAACCTGTCAGATTGGAGAGGCATATGGCGAAAACGAGAACTGTTCTTGTCGCCGCCTGTGCGCTGGTGGATCCGGACAACCGTGTGCTCCTGGCGCAGCGGCCTCCGGGCAAGAGCATGGCAGGCCTATGGGAATTTCCGGGTGGCAAGGTCGAAACGGAAGAGCGCCCCGAAGAGGCGCTCATTCGCGAGCTGAACGAGGAACTTGGCATCACCGTGCGCGAGCCCTGTCTCGCGCCGCTGAGCTTTGCTTCGCATACCTATCCCGACTTCCATCTTTTGATGCCGCTCTACATTTGTCGGCGCTGGGAGGGATTCGTCCGGGCGGCGGAAGGACAAACCATCAAATGGGTGAAGCCGGCCGATCTGCGCAATTTCGAAATGCCGCCGGCCGACGTGCCGCTCATCCCCATGCTGCGCGACCTGCTCTTCTGAGCCTGCTGCGCGACAATTCGGGTGCCACCGCGATCGAATATGCCCTCATCGCCGGCGGGATTGCCTTGGCGATCGTTGGCGTTGTTTCAACCCTCGGTGGATATGTCGCGGCGATGTTCAGTCAGATCAACTTCTGATCGCCCCTCCACATCTGTGCGAATTCGGCTAGGCTTCCCCGTTCGAATGGGGGGCTTCGAATGAAGGGGCGTATCGCGGCGCTGTGTGCCGCCGTGTTTGTGTGGTCATTCATGGGCTTGTCGGCACAAGCCACAAGCACCGATTGCGGCCCGACAGCCGCCTGCGATGGCCCGGACATGCCGGCCATTACAGGCCAATATCGCGATCTGTTGGCTCAGCTCCCGCCAGGCGAACAGCTCGGCGTCATGCACAGCCAACAAGCATGGGTCAGCACCCGCGCACGATGTCGTGCGGACGCAGCCTGCCTCCAGAGCGCCGATAACAACGAAGCCGCCAGGCTGGCGTCTCTGCAGGCCAATCTGCATCGCTACAGGCACGAGCCCGTACAGCTCGCCGCCGTGCTGCGCTTTCGCCAGACCGGTCAATGCGATCATTGCAATCTCGCCGATGCCGATCTCAGCCATATCGCGCCGGCGGGCAATGTCATCGGCCCCGAAGAGTTGTGCAGCATCGCTGTCCGCGCCAACGGCGAGTTCGATAATGCCCATCTCGACCACTCAGATTTCACCACCTGCCAGACCAAACGCGACTCTCGTCTGGCTTCGCTCAGCTTTGACGGCGCGCGCATGCGCTGGGCCAATCTTTCGGACAGCGTCTTCGGCGTGGTCAGTTTCCGCGGCGCCGATCTTTCGGGCGCCAGGCTCAACGGTGCGATCCTCTTCCGCGTCGATATGACCGGGGCCGATCTGCGCCGTGCAACCTTGATCGGCGCCAGGAGCGAACGCGAAGCGATGCATGGCTTCGGCTCGTCCTTCGCCAATGCCAATATGCGCAATGCAAGCCTGGGCGGCGCGCAGCTCTATGCCGATTTCGAGGGCGCGGATCTGCAAGGCGCCGATCTCACCGGCGCCCAGCTCAGGGGCTTCACGGTCGGGGCGCGCAATGCCAGCGCCGATGCCCGCGCCTATTTTCCCGGGCGGCTGAACGACACCGGCGATCCCGTACCGCCACCGCGCTTTCACGGCAAAGTCAATCTGACCGATGCCGATCTCAGCGGCGGCAGCTTCTTCGGTCAGACGGCCATGACACCCGGCGGCTTCTCCGGCGCCATTCTCTGCCGGACGCTCCTGCCCGACGGCAATCTTAGCGATCGCGACTGCCGTTAGTCATGGCCTGCGGGATCGCCGGTCCCGCGCTCGCTTGTACCCAGCGCATCGGCAAGGCGCATCTTGGCGCTACCGGGACGCAGCGGCTTTTGCTGGCTCTCATGCGGCGCCCAGCCGGTGAGGGTGACGAGGTCGAAACTTGCCTGCAGCTTTCCGGAGTCGTCGCCATGGCGCTCCGCATAGGCTTCCAGCATTGCGGCCAGCACGTCGCGCCGGAGGCCGCGCCGGTCGCGTTCCACCAAGGTGCTGGCTTCACCCAGACTGCGAAGATCGCTCATCAGTGTACTGAATTCTCGATAAGAAACGGAAGTTCGTTCGCTATCGGCTACGGGCAGGGCGAAGCCGGCTCTTTGCAACAGCGCACCCAGCGCGCGCACCTCCGCAAAAGGTGAGACACGGGGACTAATCCCCGAAAGAACCTGCATTTCTGCCCGTGCAAACGCATCGCGCAATTCGTGCAGCGTCTCGCCGCCGAACAGCACGGCCAGGAACAATCCGTCCGGCTTCAGCACCCGTCGGATTTGCACCAGCGCGCCGGGCAGATCGTTGACCGCGTGCAGCGACAATGCCGCGACGACGAGGTCGAAGCTCTCCTCGGCAAAGGGCAGAGCCTCTTCATCTCCGACGACCGCGCCACCTTCCTCAGCCGTCAGGCTCATGCGGGTCCAGCGCTCGGCGAAGGGCGCCAGCGCTGCCGCGCTGTCCGGCCGGCTTGCCAGTTCGAGCCCATGGGCGAAGCGCCGGTTCACTGCGCCCAGCCGCTCCCTGATTCCGTCCAGCGCCTCGATCAGCAGAAAGCGGTCGGTCTCCATCCGTGCGGCGCGGATGCGGCGCAGGGCATAGAGGCGGCGGTCGAAAATCTTGGGTGCAGTGTTCACGGCTGGATCGTATCGCATGCGGCGGGCGGCTACACTCGGGTCATGAGCGTGGCGGCCAATCCCCTATCCCAGCCCTCCGCCCTGGCGCAAATGCGCCGGCGCACCGGGCGGCTGCTGCTCGACCTTTTGTTCCCGCCGCTCTGCATCGCCTGTCGTGCGCCCGTGGCCGAACCCCACAGCCTGTGCGCGGCCTGCTGGCGCGAGGTCAGCTTCCTGGAAGGCCCGGAATGCGGCCAATGCGGGCTACCCTTCGATGTCGATCCGGGTGGGGAGACGCTCTGCGCCACCTGCCACGCCCATCCGCCCAGCTTCGAGCGCGCCCGCTCCGTCATGCGCTACGACGAGGCCAGCAAGGGGCCGATCGTGGCCCTCAAGCGCGCAGACCGGCTCGACATCGTCCCGGCCTTTGCCCGCTGGCTCGACCGTTCCGGTCGGCCCCTGCTCGCGGACGCCGATCTGATCGTGCCGGTTCCGCTCCACCCGATCCGTCTGTGGCAACGCCGCTTCAACCAGGCCGCGCTTCTGGCCGGGGCCCTGTCGCGGATGAGCGGCGTGTCCGCCGATCCCCTGGCGCTGATCCGCACCCGCCCGACCAGGAGCCAGGGCGCCATGCCTTCGGCCAAGGCGCGGCGGCGCAATGTGCGCGGCGCCTTCAAGGTTCCGCCCGCGCGCCGGACGGCGATCGAGGGCCTGACGATTCTGCTGGTCGACGATGTTTTTACCACCGGCGCCACTCTGGAGGCCTGCGCCAAGGCGCTGAAGCGGGCCGGCGCGGCGCGTGTTCTCGTTCTGACCCTGGCCCGCGTTGTCCGCGCGCCGGAGAGCGTTATATAGATAGGCGGTTCCGCCGGAGTTCCCGTTCCTTGCCGAAGATCACGATCTACACCACGCCGATCTGCCCTTATTGCGTGCGCGCCAAGCATCTTCTGAAGAAGAAGGGCGCCGCGTTCGAGGAAATCGATGTCTTCATGGATCGCGACAAGCGCGACGAGATGGAGACGCGCACCGGCCGCTACACGGTGCCGCAGATCTTCATCGGCGACCGGCATGTTGGCGGCTGCGACGATCTCTACGCCCTCGAGGGGCAAGGCGGCCTCGATCCGCTGCTGGAGAGCTGACCGATGAGACCGTTCAAGGCGGCCTGTATCCAGCTTCGCTCCACCGACGATGTCGCGGAGAATATCCGCACGGCCTCCGAATTCATCCGCGAGGCCGCCGGGCAGGGTGCGCAATTCATCGGCACGCCCGAGAACACGACGCTGATGGCGCCCGATGGTGGCGCCAAGATCGAGCGCACCTTCACCGAAGACGCTGATCCGGCGCTGCCCGCCTTTCGCGCATTGGCCGAAGAACTCGGTATCTGGCTGCTGGTCGGCTCGCTTGCGATCAAGGTCGAAGGCACGAAGACCGCCAATCGCTCCTATCTCATCAATCCCAAGGGCGATATCGCTGCCTCCTACGACAAGATCCATCTCTTCGATGTCGATCTGCCATCGGGCGAGAAATATCGCGAGTCCAACACCGTCGCCGGTGGCAACCGCGCCGTTCTGGCCGAGACGCCTTGGGGCACGATGGGCCTGACCATCTGCTACGATTTGCGCTTTCCCCATCTCTACCGCCGGCTCGCCCAGGCCGGCGCCTTCATGCTCACGGTCCCGGCCGCCTTCACCGAGACCACCGGCAAGGCCCATTGGCACACGCTGCTCAGGGCCCGGGCGATCGAGAATGGCGCCTTCGTCTTCGCTCCGGCGCAGGGCGGGCTCCATGCCAATGGCCGGCGGACCTATGGCCACAGCCTCATCATCGCGCCCTGGGGCGAAGTCCTGGCCGAAGGCGGCACGGAACCCGGCGTGATCCTGGCGGAAATCGATCCTGAGCGCGTTGCCGATGCCCGTGCCCGGGTACCCAATCTGCGCCACGACCGGCCATTTGAAGGCCCCTGATTCGGCGCCTGTAGCCGCTGCAACGTGGCACTCTGAAATTGCGAGTGCTTGCGGAACCAGGGGTTTACCCGCATCTTGTATGTTGTTCGAACGTTTCAGAGGGCGCTCTCGGTGATCGTGTACAGTCTGGCCTGCGCCAAGGGCCACGGCTTCGAAGGCTGGTTCAAGGACAGCGCTGCGTTTGATGCGCAGGCCGCCGAGGGCAAGCTTGTCTGCCCGATCTGCAATTCGAAGAAGGTCGCCAAGGCGCCGATGGCCCCGTCCGTCTCCGGCACGAAGTCGAAGGGCGCGCCTACTAACGGATGAGCTGCGCAAGATGCGCCAGTTCATGACGGGCCTTCGGAAATATGTCGAAGAAAACGCCGAGAATGTCGGCCGCGACTTCCCCGAGGAAGCGCGCAAGATCCATTACGGCGAAACCGAAGAGCGCCCGATCTATGGCGAGGCCAGCCTCGATGAGGCCAAGGAGTTGATCGAGGAGGGCGTCAATGTCGCCCCCCTCCCGCCGGATCTCGACGAAGCGGCGAACTGACGTTCAACATGCCGCTCGGCTATTCGGCGTCCTGCTCGGGACTGGCGTCCGCCTGCGGCTCATCTGACGATTTGCGCTTCAAGCTTTCTTCGGCCCGCCGCTGCAGCTTCTCCTGCTTCTTGTTTTGCTTGTCACGGGTTCTTTGAGCGCGTTCTTGGCTGTAATTTGGCTTCTTCGGCATGCTGTTCCTTATGTCATCGTCGGGTCGGACGAGGCTCGCCCCGCCACCACCATGTAATTGATGTCCGTATCATGTGCGAGCCGCCAGTCCCAGGTCAGCGGATCGAAGGCGACACCTTGTGTTTTCAAGATGCTTAGGCCGGCATCCTTCAGCAATGTGTGAAGCTGCGTCGGCGGCACGAAGCGGTTCCAGTCATGAGTGCCGCGCGGCACCCAGCCCAGCACATATTCGGCCGCAAACTTCGCCAGCGCGAGCGACTTCAGAGTCTTGTTCATGGTCGCCACGATCATGATTCCGCCGGGCTTCACCAGCGTCGCGCAGGCCGCGAGATAGGCCTTGAGGTCGGCCACATGCTCGACCACTTCCATATTGAGCACGACATCGAAGCCAAGCCCTTGCTCGGCCAGAACCTCCGCGGTCTCGGCGCGGTAGTCGATGGCAAGGCCAGCCTCTGCGGCATGGGCGGCGGCCGTCTTCACATTCTTCTCGGCCGCATCGGCGCCCGTCACGGCAAAACCCAGCCGGGCCATCGGCTCGGACAGCAGGCCGCCGCCGCAACCGATATCGAGCAGGCTCAGCCCCTCGAAAGGCTTGAGCGACCGCGGATCGCGCCCAAATCGGGCGGCGGCCGTCTCGCGGATGAATTTGAGCCGTACCGGATTGAACTTGTGCAACGGCGCGAACTTGCCGGAGGGGTCCCACCACTCATGGGCGATGGCCGAGAATTTGGCGACCTCGGACGGGTCGATGGAGACGCTATGGCTGTTGGGCATGGCGGCTGGCCGGGGCTCTGGTGCTGTTCGGGCGCACCCTAGCGCTTTGGCCCGGCTTGTCCACGCGGCCCCGTACACTAAATGCCCGCTCTGCCCCGAAAAATCCTCGATTGCCGCGTTGAGTGGATGCTTGCCGCCGTCTATGTATGCAGCATTGTTTCACAAGGGCCCGGGTTTGGATGGCCAAGATTGTTATGAAATTCGGCGGCACCTCGGTGGCCGACCTCGACCGCATCCGCCATGTGGCGGATCTGGTGAAGCGTGAGGTCGACCGCGGCAATGAGGTGGCCGTGGTGGTCTCGGCCATGTCGGGCGAGACCAACAAGCTCGTGGGCTGGACCCGCGAGCTCTCGCCCCTGCATGACGCGCGGGAATATGACGTGGTGGTCGCGGCCGGCGAGCAGATCACGGCCGGGCTGACGGCCGTGGCGCTGGGCGCCATCGGCGTCAGCGCCCGCTCCTGGCTGGGCTGGCAGATTCCGGTCCGCACCTCGGCCATGCACGGTTCGGCTCGGATCGAACAGATCGAGCCCGGTCTCCTGAACGAGCGCCTGGCACAGGGCCAAGTGGCCGTGATCGCCGGCTTTCAGGGCATCGCGGACGACAACCGCATTGCCACGCTCGGCCGGGGCGGCTCCGACACCAGCGCCGTGGCCGTGGCGGCGGCCATCCAGGCGGACCGCTGCGACATCTACACCGATGTGGATGGCGTCTACACGACCGATCCGCGCATCGTCCCCAAGGCCCGGCGCCTGGAGAAGATCGCGTTCGAAGAAATGCTCGAGATGGCGTCCCTGGGGGCCAAGGTGCTCCAGACCCGCTCGGTGGAAATTGCCATGCTCTATCGCGTGCCGGTGCGCGTCCTGTCGACCTTCGACCCGGATGCCGGCGGCACGCTCCTGTGCGACGAGGACGATATCGTGGAAAAGAAACCTGTCACCGGCATCGCCTATTCGCGCGACGAAGCGAAGATCACGCTTCACCGCATCTCCGACCAGCCCGGCATCGCGGCCTCGATCTTCGGACCGCTCGCCGATGGCGGGGTCAATGTGGACATGATCGTCCAGAACGTCTCGGCCGACGGCAAGAAGACGGACCTGACCTTCACCGTGGCTCGCACCGAGCTGCCCCGCGCGCTCGACGCCATCGAGAAGGCGCGCGACCGGATCGGCTATCGCGACATCACCTCGGACGCAGATGTCGCCAAGGTGTCGATCATCGGCATCGGCATGCGGGCGCATCCCGGCGTGGCCCAGACCATGTTCCGCACGCTCTCGGAGAAGGGCATCAACATCCAGGTGATCTCGACCTCGGAGATCAAGGTCTCCGTGCTGATCTCGGAAGAATATGTTGAGCTGGCCGTGCGCGCCCTGCACTCGGCCTATGGACTGGACGAAGCATGATCGGAACCCGCGCACATCCGGCGATGGAGGCATAAATGGTGACCGGGGCAGGCGGCCCGCGCATTCTCCTGCGCCGCTTGCGCGAAATCATGGCGGAGCAGGCGAGCGCGCAGACGCGCCTCGACAAGCTGGTCATGGTCATCGCCGCCAATATGGTCGCCGAAGTTTGCTCGATCTATTTGCGCCGCGCCGCCAATGCGCTGGAGCTGTTCGCCACCGAGGGCCTGAACCGCGAAGCCGTCCACCATACCCGCATGCGCTGGGGCGAGGGCCTGGTCGGTTTTGTCGCCGACAGCGCCGAACCGATCAATCTCTCCAACGCCACCGAACACCCGCGTTTCGCCTACAAGCCGGAGACCGGCGAAGACCCCTACAAATCCTTCCTCGGCGTGCCCATCGTGCGCGGCGGGCAGGTTTATGGCGTGCTCACCGTGCAGAACCGCGCGGCCCGTCAATATGACGAGGAAGAGGTCGAGGCGCTGCAGACCGTGGCCATGGTGCTGGCCGAGGTCGTCGCCCATGGCGCCCTGTTCGACATCGCCGAACTGGACGAACCGGAACTCAGGGCCGACCGGCCGCGCGCCTATCGCGGCGAAGGTCTGAGCGACGGCGTCGCCATCGGTCATGTCGTGCTGCACGAGCCGCGCGTGCGCGTCGACCGCATGATCGCAGACGATCCCCAGGTCGAACTCGCACGTCTCGACGAGGCGCTGAATTCGCTGCGGGCCTCGGTCGATGACATGCTCAATTCCAGCGAGCTCGATCTGACCGGCGAAAGCCGCGAGGTGATCGAGGCCTACCGCCTGTTTGCGCAGGACCAGGGTTGGCAGCAGCGCCTGAGAGACGCGGTCCATACGGGCCTCACCGCCGACGCCGCCGTCGAGCGCGTGCAGGATGAGTTGCGCCTGCGCGTGGCCCGCGCCGGCGATCCCTTCCTGCGCGAGCGCCTGCACGATCTGGAAGATCTGGCCAGCCGCCTCCAGCGCCATCTGGGCGGCGCCGGCGAGGGTGCCGCTTTGCCGCGCGATGCCGTGCTCGTTGCCCGCGCCATGGGCCCCGCCGAACTGCTCGATTATGGCCGCGATGGCGTCGTCGCGCTGGTCCTGGAAGACGCGGCCACCACCTCGCATGTGGCAATCGTCGCCCGGGCGATGCGCATCCCCGTCGTCGGCAGCATCAAGGGCATCACGGATGCGGCCCGAGCCGGCGATACCATCGTCGTCGATGGCGAGACCGGTGAGACCCATCTGCGTCCTGCCTCCGAGATCGTGACCGCCTTCGAAGCGCGTCAGACGCTGATCGCCCAGCGCGTCGCCCAGATCGCCGCCGTGCGCGATCTGCCGGCCGTAACCAAGGACGGCGTTCACATCAGGCTGATGATGAATGCCGGCCTGCTGATCGACATGCCGCATCTTCTGGAATCGGGCGCCGATGGCGTCGGCCTGTTCCGCACCGAGCTGCAGTTCATGATCGGCCAGACCATGCCGCGCCTCTCCGATCAGGTCTCCTTTTACGAGCGTGTGCTCGAAGCGGCCGATTCCAAACCCATCGTCTTCCGCACCCTCGATCTTGGCGGCGACAAGATCCTGCCTTACGGCCGTTGGGAGCGCGAAGAGAACCCGGCTCTGGGCTGGCGCGCGATCCGCATCGCCCTCGACCGGCCAGCACTGTTGCGCTACCAGATCCGCGCGCTGCTCACTGCCGCCGCCGGCCGCACATTGCGTCTGCTGTTGCCCATGGTCAGCGACGTGTCCGAATTCAATGCCGCGCGCGGGCTGGTCGACCGCGAGCTCGAGCGTTCACGGATCATGGGACGGCCCCAGCCCAAGCAGACGCTGGTCGGCGCCATGCTGGAAGTGCCGGCGCTGATGTTCATGCTGCCGCAAATTCTCCGCAGTGCCGATTTCGTGTCTATCGGCTCGAACGACCTGTTCCAGTTCATGTTCGCGGTCGACCGGACCAATCCACGCGTGGCCAAACGCTACGATCCCCTGAACCCGGCCGGCCTGACCATCATCCGCCAGATCGTGAAAAGCGCGGCCGAGGCCGGGGGCGACGTCTCGCTCTGCGGCGAGATGGCCGGGCGGCCGCTGGAGGCCATGGCCCTGATCGGGCTGGGGCTTCGTACGCTCTCGATGCAGCCTGCCAATATCGGCCCGGTCAAAATGATGGTCCGCAGCCTCGACACACGGGAAGTCTCGCAATTCGTCGAGAAACTCTGCGGCCGGACCGACCATAGCCTGCGCACGCGGCTGGCGGCCTTCGCCGCCGAACGCGGCATCATGATGCGCTAATCAAAGCAGGGCGGCAGGCCAGTACTTCACATCTCCAAAAGCGACGTAGCGACTCCAAGGAAAATTAGAATAATATTTCTCAAATGACGCACTCTCAGCCCTATTCTTGCAAGTGGAGGTGCGTGAGGTCTTGCCGGAATAGCAAAATCGATTGCATTCACTCTCGAAAGGCGTCCTTTGTTCTATTCTCGGGCGGAACGGCATGGTGCCGACGTCCTGTTTATTATCAGGGGGAGTTTGATGCGTTTTTCAGTATTCGTGGCGGTTACGGGATGCGCTTTGCTTGCGGCTGGGTCCGCCTACGCGGCTGACAAGTCCGATACTGCTGCAAAGGACATGGATCCGATAGTCTGCAAGAGCATGGCACCACGCACAGGTACGCGCCTGGGCGGCCGGCATATCTGCATGAAGGAGAGCGAATGGAAAGCCCGCGCGCAGCATGACCGGGACGCCCTGTCCAAATGGCAAGACAAGAGTGGCTTTCAGGGCCCCACATCCACCGGCACCGGTCACTAAGTTCCGGGGCCGGCGGCACGCGGTAGCGGAAGCTGGTTCGCCTGCTCGGTCGAATTCCTGGACAGGGTGGCAAAAAAGCTGCCCTGTTTTGGTTGTTTAGCTGGATGCGCCAAGCGCAAGCAGGTATTCGTATCCACGATGACCAAAGTGACTCATCTGACCCTCGACGAAGGCGGCGGCCTCAGCCGCAAGCGCATTCATTTGCGCGAGATTTCGGGCGAGGCGGATGCGCCGCTCGATACCATCGGCCAGGACCTCAGGACCGCCAGGCTGCGACGCGGCGACGATCTGGCCGCCGCCTCCAAGGCGCTGAAGATTCGCAAGGATCATCTGGAAGCGCTGGAGGAGGACCGGCTCGACTCTCTGCCGGGCCGGACCTATGCGATCGGTTTCGTGCGCTCCTATTCCGAATATCTGGGCCTCGATGCCGTCGAAGCCGTGGAGCGTTTCAAGCGCGAGATCGCCGGCCGCGACGAAAGCCCGAAGCAGCCCGTCTTTCAGGAGAGCGACGACGAGCGTCGCCTGCCGCATGGCTGGGTCGTGATCGCGATCGTGGTGCTGGGTATGGTCTTCTACGGTGCCTACCGGCTGGCCCGCTCGGCCAACACACTTCTGAACGAGCCTGTAGCGCCGGTCCCGGCGCGCATGGCAGCCCCGGAGCAGGCGCCGATACTGCCTCCGGTCCGGAAGACCCAGATTCCGGCAGGCGCAGTGGGGACAGCGCCGCCCCAGACCAGCGGAACCGGCTCGAACGATTCCATCACAGGCCAGCCCGCGTCGCAGTCCACACAGCAAGCCGCGGCGGCAACCACCGAACCGCCGCCCCAGACCACCGCACCGCTGCCGCAGGGGCACGATTACGGCGTCAGGAATGAGGGCTCGCGCGTAATGCTGCGTGCGACAGCGCCGACCAAGGTGCTGGTTGAGGACTCCGGCGGCACCGTCTACATCAATCGGGCCCTGGAGCCGGGCGATACCTACCGGGTGCCCGATATGGTAGGGCTGACCTTAACGACACCCGATGCCGGGGCCTTGCAGGTCGAGCTGGACGGCCAGATGATGGGCACCGCCGGCCGCCCCAAAGAGATCGCCGAGGCCCTGTCTCTGGACCCGCAGGCGATCGTTGACCGTTCCGATGAGAGGTAGCCGCGCCGAGCCTGTGTTGCGGCAGTGGAGTGTTGCATGACCGTCAGAGCCTATCGCCACATCGAACGGCGCAAGAGCCGCCAGATTCACGTGGGAACCGTTCCGATCGGCGGCGATGCGCCTATCGCCGTGCAGAGCATGACCAACACGCTCACCTCGGACGCGCGCGCGACCATCGATCAGGTGCGCGCCCTCGAAGAGGCCGGTGCCGATATCGTGCGCGTCTCCTGCCCGGACGAGGAGTCCACCAAGGCGCTGAAGGCCATCGTCAAAGCGGCCAATGTTCCGATCGTCGCCGACATCCATTTTCACTACAAGCGCGCCATCGAGGCCGCGGAAGCGGGCGCGGCGTGTCTGCGCATCAATCCGGGCAATATCGGCTCGCCGGCGCGGGTGAAGGAGGTCGTTCAGGCCGCCAAGGATCACGGCGTTGCCATGCGCATCGGCGTCAATGCAGGTTCGCTCGAAAAGGAACTCCTGGAGCGTTATGGCGAACCGTGTCCGGAAGCCATGGTCGAAAGCGCGCTCAACCACGCTAAGATTCTCGAAGACAACGACTTCCGCGAATTCAAGATCAGCGTGAAAGCGTCCGATATCTTCCTCGCAGTCGCCGCCTATCAGGGCCTGTCGGAGGCCTGCGATTATCCGCTGCATCTGGGCATCACCGAAGCCGGCGGCATGATCCCGGGCACGGTCAAGTCATCCATCGGCATGGGCATGCTGCTGTGGTCCGGTATCGGCGACACGATCCGCGTATCGCTCTCGGCCGATCCGGTCGAGGAAGTCCGCGTCGGCTTTGACATGCTCAAGGCGCTGAACCTGCGTCATCGCGGCGTGAACATTATCTCGTGCCCGTCCTGCGCGCGTCAGGGCTTCAACGTCATCGAGACGGTGAAGGTGCTGGAAGATCGGCTCAAGCACATCTCGACGCCGATGTCGCTATCCATTATCGGCTGCGTCGTGAACGGGCCGGGCGAAGCCCGCGAAACCGATCTTGCCTTCACGGGCGGTGGTGCCGGCAAGGGCAACGGCATGATCTATCTGAACGGCAAACCGGCCTACAAGCTCGACAATGAGAAGATTCTCGACCACGTCGTCGAGCTTTGCGAGAAGAAGGCCGCCGAGATCGAAGCCGAGCGGGAAGATCAGGCCGCGCTTGAACCGGCGCAGTAGCGGGCCGACCAGATAACAGGTGTCGTGGCCCGCGCGTGCGGGCACCACGTTGACTTCCGGTCGCGTCCGCAGGATTTGCTCGGAGCAACACTGTCCGCCGCCGAGCTTCTCGATCACCTGGATAGCCTGCATGCGCGGGCTATGACAAAAGAACACATGATCCCTGCCGCCAAACTCGCCCGTCTCACGGACCGCTACGAGCATCTGGAAGCCCGCCTTGCATCCGGGGAAGCGAAGGGCGCGTCCTTCGTCAAGCTCTCCAGGGAGCATGCCGAGCTGGCCCCGGTGATCGCGGCCGTTCGCGCCTATCAGACAGTCCAGCACCAGCTCGCCGAAGCCGATGCGCTCATCGACGACCCGGGTACCGATGCGGAGATGCGCGACCTCGCCGAGGAAGAGCGCGCCGAGCTGAAGGAGAAGGTGGCGGGACTGGAGCATGACCTCCAGATCCAGCTCCTGCCCAAGGATGCCGCCGATTCCTCGTCGGCCATCATCGAACTGCGCGCCGGCACGGGCGGCGACGAGGCCGCATTGTTCGCGGCCGACCTCCTGCAGATGTATCAGCGTTACGCCCAGCTTCAGGGCTGGCGCACCGAGGTGATGGATCTCTCGGAAAACGATCTTGGCGGCGTCAAGGAAGCGGTGATGGAAGTCGCCGGCACCGGCGCCTTCGCCAAGCTCAAATTCGAAAGCGGTGTGCATCGCGTCCAGCGCGTGCCGGTCACCGAAGCCGGTGGGCGCATCCACACCTCGGCGGCAACCGTGGCCGTGCTGCCCGAACCCGAAGACGTCGATATCGACATCGACGAAAAGGATTTGCGCATCGATGTGTTCCGCGCCTCCGGTGCCGGCGGCCAGCACGTGAACAAGACCGAAAGCGCCGTGCGCATCACCCATCTGCCGACCGGCATCGCCGTGGCCCAGCAGACCGAAAAGTCGCAGCACAAGAACAAGGCGCAGGCCATGAAGCTGCTCAAGGCCAAGCTGTTCGAAATGGAACGCGAGAAGGTCGACAGCGCACGCGCCGCCCAACGCAAGGGCCAGATCGGCTCCGGCGATCGCTCCGAGCGCATCCGCACCTACAATTTCCCGCAAGGGCGCGTCACCGATCACCGCATCAACCTGACGCTCTACAAGCTCGACCGCATCGTCTCCGGCGAAGAGCTGGGCGAGGTGATCGACGCCCTCGTGGCAGAGGATCAGGCCAGCCGTCTCGCCGCCCTCGAACAGGACGGCGACGCGTGAACGCCACGGCGGCGCTCTCGCATGGCGCCACGCGCCTGGTCGCAGCGGAGATCGACACGGCGCGCCTTGATGCGCGGGTTCTCTTGGCCGAGATCGTCCACGTTCCGCCCAGTGAAGTGCGCGGCCTTTCGCGCAATCTGACGCCGGACGAAGAGGCAGACTATGACGCGCTCATCGCCCGCCGCGCCGCGCGCGAGCCGCTGGCCTATATCGTCGGCCGCAAGGAGTTCTGGAGCCTCGATTTCGCGGTCGGCCCTGGCGCGCTCGTGCCCCGTCCCGAGACCGAGACCCTGATCGAACAGGCCCTCAAGGCGTTCCCGGACAAGTCCGCCCCTCTGCGGATTCTCGACCTCGGCACGGGTTCGGGTTGCCTGCTGGTGACCGCGTTGACGCTCTATCCGAATGCCACCGGCACGGGCATAGACCTCTCGCCGGACGCCCTCGATTGGGCCCGCCGGAACGCCCCCCGTCATGGCGTCGAGACGCGGGCCCGCTTCGTCGAGGGGCGCTGGGACGCCGCCCGGCCGGGTCCCTATGACCTGATCCTCGCCAATCCGCCCTATATCGCCAGCGCCGAGATGGCGGATCTCGGCCCCGAACTCAGCCACGAGCCGGCTTCGGCCCTCGAATCAGGCCCCGAGGGGCTCGAGGCCTATCGGGCCGTGGCGCCGGTCCTTAAGGCGATTCTGGCTCCGGACGGCTGGGGATTTCTGGAGATCGGATCCGGGCAGGGATCGAATGTAGTCAGCGTCCTCATGGGGGCGGGCCTTGAAATCTCTGGCCTGACGCCCGATCTCGCCGGTATCCCCCGTGTGGTGGCGGTGCGGCAGCCTGCCGCTCCACCGGCGGCCGGATAAAAAAGGGTTGGAAAGCTCCGTGCGGGATTGTAGGTTCCGGCCGCGTGGGGACGCAGGAACCCCCGCCCGGCCACGAGGTTAAATCCGTCGGGGCCCGGCAGGCCGCGGGGGCGGTCGAGTGCAGGTTGCACTGGTTCCTGCCAAAGCGAAAGACGAGCAAGGACGCGCTCAGGGCCTTCATGCGGCGACCGACCGGACGTGCCTCATGGGCACGAACGAGGTGTGAAGAATGCGGAATTCCGCAAGATCAAGACGCAAGCAAGGTGATGGGCTGGCCATGGATAAAGGGGCTCAAGTGAAACGTTCTCGCGGACGCGGCCGCAGGCCGCAGAGCAACAATACCAATCGCAACTTCGATTCGACCGGACCGGAGATCAAGATTCGTGGCTCGGCCTCGCAGGTGTACGAGAAATATCTGCAGCTCGCGCGCGATGCGAACTCATCCGGCGACCGTGTGCTGGCCGAAAACTACCTCCAGCACGCCGAGCATTATTTCCGGATCATGAGCGCCGCCCAGGCGCAGCAGCAAGCCCAGTCTCCCCAGCAGCAGCCCCAGCAGGCCAACGGCAAGTCCAACGGCAATGGCAATGGCAATGGTACCGGCGACGGTGCGGAGACGGCCAATGGCAACCGCCAGGGCAGCGGTGCCTCTTTCTCTCTGGCCGAAGAGGATGACGGCGACAGCGACGACGGCGATGACGGTGAAGCCGCCGCGGCTGAGTAGGCTTCGCAGCAGGGCAGAAATCGTCCTCCGCCCCCTTGAAGCGTGACGCTGCATCCCCATATTCCACTTAGATCAGCCAATTGCGCCGACAGCGAACGCCGCCCCAAAGGGCGGCGTTTTTCTTGCGCTGGCTCAAGGACATGGCACTCCACACCGGGCCATTCTCGAATTTCGGAGGACCACCCTTGTTATCCTGCAAAAAGACCACACATAGATCATGGGTGCGGTGCTCCGAAGGAGGCCTATCCTTGTTCAGATGAGACTCGCTTCCGGCCGCCGTATGGGGCTGGGGCTTGTGCTTGAGAGGCAGATATGGACGTCGAGAAATTCACCGAGCGTGCGCGCGGTTTCATTCAGGCTGCGCAGGAGCTGGCACTTCGCTCCAACCACCAGCAATTCAAACCCGAACATCTCCTGAAAGTCCTGCTCGATGACGAGGAAGGCCTTGCCGCGCGATTGATCCGCGCTTCCGGCGGCCGCCCCGAGCAGGCGCTCAAGGACACCGAAACCGCGCTTGCCAAGATTCCGCAGGTTCAGGGCGGCGGCGGCCAGATTTATCTGGCCCCCGAAAGCGCGCGCCTGTTCGATGCGGCGCAGGAGGCCGCGAAGAAGGCTGGCGACTCGTTCGTCACCGCCGAATATCTGCTGCTCGCGCTCGCCATGGCGCAGGGCACCGATGCCGCGCGTATCCTCAAGGATGCCGGGGCGAGCCCGACCGGCCTTAATGCGGCGATCAAGGATCTGCGCCAGGGCCGCAGCGCCGATTCCGCGACGGCCGAGAACGCCTATGACGCACTCAAGAAATATGCCCGCGACCTGACCGAGATCGCCCGCAGCGGCAAGCTCGATCCCGTCATCGGTCGCGACGACGAGATCCGGCGCACCATCCAGGTGCTGGCGCGGCGCACCAAGAACAATCCCGTGCTGATCGGCGAGCCCGGCGTCGGCAAAACGGCCATCGCCGAAGGCCTCGCTCTGCGCATCGTCAATGGCGACGTGCCGGAATCCCTGCGCGACAAGAAATTGATGGCGCTCGATATGGGCTCGCTCATTGCCGGCGCGAAATTCCGCGGCGAGTTCGAGGAACGCCTGAAAGCGGTTCTCAGTGAGGTCACGGCCGCCGAAGGCAAGATCATCCTCTTCATCGACGAGATGCACACGCTGGTCGGTGCCGGCAAGGCGGAAGGCGCGATGGATGCGTCCAACCTGCTCAAGCCCGCACTGGCGCGCGGCGAGCTGCATTGCGTCGGCGCCACCACGCTCGACGAATACCGCAAGCATGTCGAAAAGGATGCGGCGCTGGCGCGGCGCTTCCAGCCGGTCTTCGTCAATGAGCCGACGGTCGAGGATACGATTTCGATCCTGCGTGGCCTCAAGGAGAAATACGAAGTCCATCACGGCGTGCGCATCACCGACTCGGCGCTGGTCGCGGCCGCGCAGCTCTCTAACCGCTACATCACCGACCGCTTCCTGCCGGACAAGGCCATCGACCTGATGGACGAGGCTTCGAGCCGCTTGCGCATGCAGGTCGATTCCAAGCCCGAAGAACTCGACGAACTCGACCGCCGCGTGATCCAGCTCAAGATCGAGCGCGAGGCGCTGCGCAAGGAGACCGACAAGGCTTCGAAGGACCGTCTCGAAACGCTCGAACAGGAGCTGGCCGATCTCGAGGAAAAGAGCGCCTCGATGACGGCCAAGTGGCACGAGGAAAAGAAATCGGTTCAGGATGTTCAGGGCATGAAAGAAAGGCTCGATGCCGCGCGCAGCGAGCTGGAAGTGGCGCAGCGCAAGGGCAATCTCGCCCGCGCCGGCGAGCTGGCCTATGGCGTGATCCCGGGGCTCGAAAAACAGCTTCAGGAAATCGACGAGAGCGAGAGCGAAGCCCTCGTGCATGAATCGGTGACGCCCGAACACATCGCCCAGATCGTCTCACGCTGGACCGGCATTCCCGTCGACAAGATGCTCGAGGGCGAACGCGAAAAGCTGCTGCAGATGGAAGGCGCGCTGGAAAAGCGCGTCGTCGGCCAGGACCATGCCGTGCGGGCGGTCTCCAATGCCGTGCGGCGTGCGCGTGCCGGCCTGCAGGATCCCAACCGTCCTATCGGCTCCTTCCTGTTCCTCGGTCCCACCGGCGTCGGCAAGACCGAGCTGACCAAGGCGCTCGCCTCGTTCCTGTTCGACGACGACACCGCAATGGTGCGCATCGACATGAGCGAATTCATGGAGAAGCATTCGGTGGCCCGTTTGATCGGCGCGCCTCCGGGCTATGTCGGCTATGAGGAAGGTGGTGTGCTGACCGAAGCCGTGCGCCGTCGTCCCTATCAGGTGATCCTGTTCGACGAGGTCGAAAAGGCCCACTCGGACGTCTTCAACGTGCTGCTTCAGGTCCTCGATGATGGCCGCCTCACGGACGGTCAGGGCCGCACGGTCGATTTCCGCAACACGGTGATCATCCTCACCTCCAATCTCGGCACCGAATTCCTGTCGGTGGGCGAGGGCGCGCAATCGCCGCATGAACGCGCACAGGTGATGGACGCGGTGCGGGCCCATTTCCGCCCCGAATTTCTCAACCGCTTGGACGAGATCATCCTGTTCCATCGCCTCAGCCGCGAGAACATGGACAAGATCGTCGACATCCAGATCGCACGCCTGCAGAAGCTTCTGGCCGATCGCAAGATCGAAATCGACCTCGACGACGAGGCGCGCGAATGGCTGGCGGCCGCAGGTTATGATCCGGTCTATGGTGCGCGGCCTTTGAAGCGCGTGATCCAGCGCAGCCTGCAAGACCCGCTCGCCCAGTTGCTGTTGGAAGGCAAGATCGGCGACGGCCATCATGTCGAAGTCGGCGCCACCAATGCCGGCCTGATTATCGACGGCCAGACATTCGCCACCCCCGATGACGTGCTGGCGGAAGACACCTCATCGCACTCGGTGCATTAGGGCCGAACTTCGCCCACATAAAAACGCGGCCGGGAGCAATTCCGGCCGCGTCCTGCGTTCATAGGGTCTGCGAACTCAGTCCTTCGTCGCGCGCAGGGCATCCGAATTGTCGGCGACCTTGGTCTCGAGCGGCAGCCCGGCCATGCGGGAATCGATCTTCCTCTTCTGCGCCACGAACGCGACCAGCGACTTGCCCGTGAGCTTCACGCCGCCCGCGATCTTGAGCCTCAGCGGATTGACCTGATGGCCATATTCGCGGACCTCGTAATGCAGATGAGGGCCGGTGGTCAGGCCGGTATTGCCGCTATAGGCGACGATCTGGCCCTGATGCACATGGCTGCCGTCGTGCAGCCCCTTGGCAAAGCGCGACAGGTGGCCATAGGCCGTCGAAAACTCGCTGTTGTGCTTGATCAGGAGGAAATTGCCGAAGCCGCGTGCGCGGCCTTCGAACTGGATGACGCCGGAGCCGGCCGCCATGACCGGCGTGCCCACGGGTACGGCGAAGTCCACGCCCTTGTGCATGCGGGTATAGCCGAGCACCGGATGAAAGCGCATGCCGAAGCCCGAGCTGATGCGGGCGCCGTCCACTGGCGTCTTCATCAGCAGGCTCTTGGCGCTGCGGCCATGGCCGTCGAGATAGTCGGCGATGTCCGAATTCTTCTCCTGATAGCGGTAGAGCGTGTAGGTCTTTCCGCCCAGCGTCATGGAGGCGTAGTCGATCACGCCGTCCTTCGCCGGCTTTCCGTCCTTCGTGTAGTAGTAGCTGTAGAGAACCTGGAACTTGTCGCCGGGATGGATGTCGCGCTGGAAGTCCACCTGGTAGGAGAAGATGTGGATCATGTTGACGACGGTCTTGGCCGGAATGCCGGCCTGCATCGCCGCGAGATAAAGGCTCGAATCGATCGTGCCACCGGCGCGGTGATAGCGCGCCGTAAGCTCCTTCAACGTATCCTTGGCGCTATAGCTGCCATCCGCTGCGCGGCTCACCGTGATCTCGTGATCGATGCTCGGCGAAAAGTTGATCGAAAGCAGCGTCGGCGGCGTATCGCTTGCAGCGTCCTGCGTCACCGGCTTGTCGCCGTCCGCCTGATTCGGCGGCGTATAGGTGATCTTGGCGACCGGCGAATCCGGATTGGACGCAAAATTCAGTTCGAAGTTCTGCCCAGCGCGCAGGGCACGCGGGCTGTAGACGGATTTGAGCGCGACGACGGCAGCATTGGCATCGGTGGCGCTGGCGCCGGCATCTGTCAGTGCCCCGACCAGCGTATCGCCGGATTCAAGCGCAATGGTGCGCGTATCGATATTGGAATTGTCGCTATCGTCGCTATCGTCGCTGGCCATCTGTTCGGCCGTCAGCGCATTGTCGAGCGAGGCGGGCGGCTGGCCGGTGGCCGGTTTCGGTGCCAGCGAAGCGGCAGGACCGATCGAGGCGTAGCTCGCCTTGGCACCCTGGTCCTGCGCGGTGAGGCGCATGAACACCTGATAGGGCAGGAGCGACCGGTCGTTCTGGGCGTTGTTATAGGCTGGCGCAGTTTGCGGAATGGTTCCGGCCGCTAGCCACGCAACGGAACCGGCGACCAGCGCGGTGACCGATGTGGAGACGAGCGCCCAGCGGGTGTCTTCGCCCTCGAAGATCGCGCGCACGCCGCCGCGTGAGCGGCGCCAGTTGGATAGAAATGCTTGAAACGAGGGTGCGTTTCGGCGCTCCACGTCGACCTCTTGTCGTTTGGGTCTACGACAGAGCGCCGACCCCAGCCCATGGCCTTCATCCGGCGGTACCGGACGCCTAGTTTCTCGCCAAATAATCAAAGCACGTCAACCGTTAAGCACTCATTAAGCCTGTCCTGCGGCCAATTGAATCGGCGGCCACAGGCAGGTTCGCACAGACAAAAACGCCGCACCCGGAGGGGCGCGGCGCTTTGCCAGCCTGTGGATAACTCAGAGCCGGACCAGGAGCAGCTCGGCGATCTGGCCGTGCAGCCAGCCGATGCCACGGGCGATGTGCAGGACCACGAAGAACAGCAGGACACCCAGAATCGCGACCATGACCAGGCCCGGCGCCGTATGCAGCAGGTGGTCGAGCCAGGGCACATCCGAAATGTTGAAATTCGATTGGTTGGTCACAAGGCTCCACAGCGCGCCGCCAGCCATGCCCAACGAGACCGCCACGCCGGTGACCGCGACCGTGAAATAGGCGGTGCCAAGCGGCAGCATCAGCAGCAGATAGAACAGCGACGACCAGGTGCGCGCATCGCTGAGCGCGTTGCCGATGCGGGCGAACAGCTTTTCGTCGGTGGGCGAGGTGACGGGCAGGCGGCGCGGCATGCGCACACCGAGCAGGCCTTCGACGATCCGCCCCTCGACATGGGCCAGGACCCGAACCGAGCCAATGAAGAGCAGGGCGAAGGGAATGCCGATGATCAGGATCGAAAATCCGACCGTCAGCGACAGGCCGACCGTGGCCCACGTGAAGTAGAAGGTGCCGGTCGCAAGCGCCAGCAGCATATAGACGAGCGCGCCATAGGCCCTGGGATCGGAAATGACGTTGAAGAAGTTGTAGCGGCGCGTCGGGGCCGGTTCCGGCTTGGGGAACGGGCCGGAAAGTGTCGCTTCCATGCGGCGATACTCCTCTGCAATTTCCTCAGGGGATCCATATGTCTCGACAACGGAAGCGAGGACTTCCGCTTCGGTGCTTTGCGGATTGCTGGCCAGCTCGTTGCGAAGATGCTCTTCGCAATCGTTGAGGGCATCGCTGATGAGGGCCGGCGAGCAGCCCTTCAGCGCCCCGCGCAACGCCGCCAGATAGGCGTTGACGGTCTCAGGCTGAAGGCTGGTAGTCATGCCCGCCGCCTCCGGCCGTCATTGCGTCATCGACAAATTCGCGCATATCCCGCCAGGCAACCTGAAAATCGACCAGCGCCTGGCGTCCATCATCGGTGATGGAGTAGTAGCGCCGGGGCGGCCCGAAGGCCGAGGCTTCCACCCGGCTTTCAAGCAGACCCTGTGCATCGAGCGACCGAAGCACGGGGTAGATGGCGCCTTGCTTGAAGATCAGACCGCCTTCGCCGTCTGCTTTGACGGCCTTGGCGATTTCGTAGCCATACATCTCCCGGCCGGCCCGTGCGAGCACGGCCAGAAGGACGAGCGAGGATAGCCCGGCCATGAGTTCCTTTCGGAATTTCCGCGTATGGGGTGACTCGTCTGCCACGCGGGGACTTCCGCCTCCTGTCTATTACGAAGTTAGATCTAGCACGAACTTCATACTATTCAAGAGTTCCGCCTATCAAAACCGCAAATTTTTTCCGATCTCTGGGAGTACCTTGGGAGGCCTGCAAGGCCTGCAGGGCTAGGCGGGGGCCCCGTAGATTGGCAAAATCGCCCGAGTCGGAGGAGGAGGGGGCACCATGCGGATCGTCTTGGCTTTGGGGGTTTGTACGCTGCTCCTGGCCGGATGTGGCCCGGGCATGTGGGAGGCGTCGTCAGAGGCGGGCCAGCAACCGACATCCACGGCCGACCAGCAGCCAGCATCCCCGGGAGATCAGCTCCCGGACGTGACGCTGCCCGAGCAGCCGGTGGCGACGCAAAACCAGGGGCTGGCGGCCAAAGACGACGCGATCTGCCGCTCCTACGGCGTATATCCCGGCACCACCCCCTATGTGCAGTGCCGGCTCGGTCTGCGCCGCCAAGAGAGCGAAGGTCGCCAGAACGATTCGCCGCTGCAACGCCTGTTCGATTGAGCTGGCCCGCGCGGATGGGTGATTGCCGGCGGGCAGAAACTATCGGACGAATAGCCCGGCAACCCGCGAGCACGACATCCATGGAACTCGCCGCCTATCTCGATCGAATCGGCCTGGATACCGTCCCGCGCGCCGATCTGGCCGGGCTAAGAACCCTGCACCGCGCCCATCTGCGCGCCATCCCTTACGAGAATCTCGACGTCCCGCTCGGCCATCCGGTGACGATCGAGATTCCGGCGATCTACGACAAGCTGGTCACGCGACGGCGTGGCGGTTGGTGCTACGAAATGAACGGCCTGTTCGGCTGGGCGCTGGAGGAACTCGGCTTCGATGTGACGCGCGCGACCGGCGCTGTCGAGCGCTCCGCGCGCGGACCCGCCTCGGAGGGCAACCACCTCGTCCTCAAGGTGGAGCTGGAGGAGGGGACCTACCTCGCCGATGTCGGCTTTGGCGATGGTCCGCTTGATCCTTTTCGGGTCGCGGCCCGGCGTTTCAGCATCAATGGCTTTCCGTTCTCGATTTCGCAAATCGATGCGGAGTGGTGGCGCCTTCACAACCATCCCGCCGGCGGCGCGCCGAATTTCGATTTCCATCTTGCCCCGGCGAAGGAGGCGCAGCTCGCCGCGCAATGCCAATGGCTGCAGACGAGCGAGGACTCGCCCTTCGTGCAGAATGCAATCGTCATGCGCCACGTCGCGGATGGCTTGGTTGTGCTGCGCGGCCGCGTTTTACGCGGCATCACGCCGGGCAGTGTCGCCGAGATGATCATCGACGACGCCGATAGCTATGTCGAAACGCTGCGCGAAAGCTTCGGCCTTGATCTGCCAGAGGCCGCTTCGCTGTGGCCCGCCATCTGCGAGCGCCATGACGCGGTGTTCGGCGGCGATGATTCAGCCGCATGATCGCGTTCAGGCGTTCTGCTGGATGAAGTTCTTGAGGATCGGATAGATCTGGTTCTGCCAGCGGCGGCCCGAAAAGACGCCGTAATGACCCGCGCCGGCCTGCAGGTGATGGCGCTTGCGGAAGGGCTTGATCGATGAGCACAGATCCTGCGCCGCCAGGGTCTGTCCCACCGAGCAGATATCGTCGCGTTCGCCTTCGACTGTCATCAGCGCCGTCTTGCGGATCGCGCGTGGATCGACGAGCCGCCCGCGCCATTCGAGTTCGCCGCGCGGCAGTTGGAATTCCTGGAACACGCGCGCAACCGTTTCCAGATAGAACTCCGCGGGCAGGTCGAGCACGGCGAAATACTCGTCGTAGAAATCGCGCACGGCCTGCGCCTTCTCATCCTCCCCGCGCACGATATGGCCGAACAGATCAGCATGGGTGCGCCAGTGTCGCGACAGGTTCATCGACATGAAGGCGGTAAGCTGCAGGAAGCCGGGATAGACGCGGCGATGCGCGCCGCCATAGCGCGCGGGAACCGTCGCGATCAGATTGCGCTCGAACCATTCGATCGGATGGGCGGTCGCCAGATCGTTGACCGGCGTCGGATTGAGGCGCGTATCGATGGGGCCCGCCATCAGCGTCATGCTGCGCGGTTGGGCCTTGCTGTCTTCCTCGGCCATCAGCGACACGGCCGCGAGCAGCGCGGCGCAAGGCTGGCACACCCCGATCACATGCGTGCCGGGCCTGAGCGTCTCAAGGAACAGCATCATATGGGCGATATAATCGTCGAGGCCGAAATCACCGGCCGCGCGCGGCACATCGCGCGCATTGCTCCAGTCGGTCAGATAGACATCGTGATCCGGCAGCAATGTTTCGACCGTGTTCCGCAAGAGGGTCGCGAAGTGACCGGCCATCGGCGCCACCAGCAAGACGCGCGGCTGCGACGGCTGCTTCTCCTTGACGAAGTGGAGCAGCGAACCGAACGGCGTTGCAAAGGCGACCTCTTCGCGCACGGGCACGGCCTCGCCATCCACGTTCACGGCAGCGATTCCGAAGCCGGGCCGCACATGCGTCAGCTTCGCCCGGGTGACCAGTTCGGCCGCCGCACCGAATCTCGCCAGCCACGGATTCGCGCCCGGCCCGGCCCAGGGCTCGCGCAAGAATGTTTCCATCAGCCCGGCGGCGGCCCGGATGGGCGCCATAAAATCCGCCTGAGTCTGATAGGCCGCGTACAACATGCACTCCATTTCCACCGTCCGGGGCACCGCCTAAAAGGCAGGCATCGGCCGATTTCCGATTGCTCTTGCGAAAAGCTAGTGCATTTTATGCTGCAGTGCGAAATAATTTCTTACCGGGAGGCCGGGCAGGGAGTCGCGTATGGCAGAAGCCGTTTTGACGATCAGCAGCCGCAATTACTCGTCCTGGTCGCTCCGGGGCTGGCTCCTGTGCCGCATGGCCGGGCTCGATTTCCGCGAGCGCGTGCTGCCGGTAGACGATCCTTCGGCGCGCGCCGAACTCCTGCATCTGTCGTCGTCCTTTCTGGTGCCGGCCTTGAGTCACGGCACCATTCAGGTCTGGGACACATTGGCCATTGCCGAATATCTGAACGAGATTGCGCCCGAAGCCGGGCTCCTGCCGAAAGACCTGTCCGCCCGCACCCATTGCCGGGCCGTCTCGGGCGAGATGCATCAGGGCTTCTACAATCTGCGCTCGGCGCTGCCGATGAATCTCAAGGCCTCTTTTCCCGGCTTCAAAGTCTGGGCCGGGGCGCAGGCCGACATCGCGCGAATCGTCGAGATATGGCGCGACTGCCTGAAGACCTATGACGGCCCCTATCTGTTCGGCGAGAGCCTGAGCGTGGCCGATGCGATGTATGCGCCGGTGTGCACACGCTTTCAGACTTACGATGTTTCACTTGATCGTCTTTGTACGGATTACTGCGAGACGATCCTCGCATTGCCCGACATGGCCGAATGGATCGAGGCCGCCAGGATCGAACCCGACGAGGTCGAGGAGCTGGAAGCCGAGTTTTAGCTCGCCGCCGCCTCGATGGCGCCGACTGCGATCTTCGCGACCTTGCCATAATCGGTCTTGCCGGTGCCCAGCACCGGAATGTCTTCCGCGAACAGGATGCGGCGCGGCACCGCCAGTTCGGTGACGCCGTGGTTCTGCGACCAGCCGACAAGATCGGAGCGGTTGGCCTCGGGATTGTTGGTCACCAGCACGATCTGCTCGCCCTTGCGGCTGTCGGGCAGGGCCACGGCAGCGTGGCTGTGATCGGGCCATAGCGCCGACGCGCAGCTTTCCACGACCGCCAGCGACACGGTCTCGCCGCCGACCTTGGCGAAGCGCTTGACCCGCCCGCGAATGGCGATGAAGCCTTCCTCGTCGATGGAAACGACGTCGCCCGTATCGTGCCAGCCCTGCGGCAGCGGCTCGATCTCTCCGGGCCGCTCCGGCGTCATATAGCCCAACATCACATTGGGGCCGCGGACGAACAGCCGTCCGGCATTGGCAATGCCTTCGACAGGTTCCAGCCTGTGCTCGACCCCGGGCATGAAGGTGCCGACCGTACCGGAACGGCTCGCGCCGGGCTGATTGGCCGCGAGCACGGGCGAGGCTTCCGTCACGCCATACCCCTCCAGCAATTCGATGGCGTATTTCTTTCGCAAGAACGCGCGCGTCTCGTCGCGCAGGCGTTCGGCGCCGCAGACGGCGAGCCGCAGCGAATTCAGATCGCCTTGTTCGCCGGCGCGCGCATATTGCGAGATGAAGGTGTCCGTCGAGAGCAGGATCGTCGCGCCGGAGGTGCGAATGCGGCGCACGATTTCATGCGGTTGCAGCGGCGTCGGGTGAAACACGGTCTTGATGCCGATGAACAGGGGCAGAAGCGCCCCGACCGTCAGCCCGAAGCAATGGAAGGTCGGAAGCGGATTGAACAGGATGTCGCTTTCATAGAGCGCGATATGCGCGCGCACCTGCTCGACATTGGAGAGCAAATTGGCGTGTGACAGCGCCACACCTTTGGGATCACCCTCCGTGCCCGAGGTGAACAGGATGACGGCCGGCGCTTCATGCAGTGGCCGCGCGGCCACCAGCGAGGGCACGAACTGGCCGATCCCCGCCACAACCTTGTCGAGCAGCGTCAGCTTCTCGCGCATATCTTCGAGATAGACGATCTCGGCCGATCTGGAGAGCTCTGCGATCAGATCCTCCAGCTTTGCGAGTTTGACGAATTTGTGCGCCGTGACGATGCGTTTGACCTTGGCCGTCTTGAGCGCGGATTTCATCCCGGCCGCGCCGGAGGTGAAATTGAGCATCGCCGGAACCCGGCCGAAGGCGGTCAGGGCGAAGTAGGCGATCACGGCGCCCGCGCCCGTCGGCAGCATCACCCCTACGGCTTCGCCGCGCTCCGTGCCCCGCTTCAGCGCATGGCCGATGGCGAGGGAGCCCTGGACCAGTTGGTCATAGGTCAGGACCCGCTCATCGCCGTCGACCACCGCGGTGCGCTTGCCGCCAAAGCGCGCCCGCGCCTCGATCAGGGCGTGGAACACGGGCTTCTGGGCTCGGAAGATATCGAAGGCGATGGTTTCCTCACCGGCTGCGGCAGCGATGGTGGCGACGGTCACGGCGTTCCCCAATGGCGCGGGCGATCAGGCAGGCTGGCCTGTCGCGATCCGTTCTGGTATCGACGCGCCAAATTAGCGCACCACGGCCCGGAGGCAAATGGCAGCCATGCGCCCACGTGCTGCCTGGGTAGGTGATTTTCCTCCGCACCGTCTATATGTAGGGACCATGACGACCGTTTTCGATCAGAGTGCGAAGGACCGTCGGCCCAAGACGCCCGCGGCCCCGCGCCATCCCGAAAAGGCGCATCGGCCCGATAGCCCGGTGCTGCGCAAGCCCGCCTGGATTCGGGTCAAGGCGCCGGGCAGCCCCATCTATTCCGAGACCCGCCAGATCGTACGCGAGCACAACCTGACGACGGTGTGCGAGGAAGCCGGCTGCCCCAATATCGGCGAATGCTGGACCCATCGCCACGCCACCATGATGATCATGGGTGACACCTGCACGCGGGCCTGCGCCTTCTGCAACGTCAAAACCGGCATGCCCGAACCGCTCGATCCCGCCGAACCGATGAACGTTGCGCGCGCGGTCGAAAAGCTCGGCTTGCGCCACGTCGTCATCACCTCGGTGGACCGCGATGATATTGCCGATGGCGGTGCCGATCATTTCCGCAAGACCATCACGGCAATCCGTCAGACCAGCCCGAACACGACCATCGAAATCCTCACGCCGGATTTCCTGCGCAAGCCTGGTGCCGTCGAGTACCTGATGCAGACACCGCCGGATGTCTTCAACCACAATCTCGAAACCGTCCCGCGCCTTTATCTGAAAGTCCGTCCCGGCGCGCGCTATTATGCGAGCCTGCGCCTGCTCGAACGCGCCAAGGAACTCGATCCCACGGGCTTCACCAAATCCGGCCTCATGGTCGGCCTCGGCGAAAGCCGCGACGAGATCATGCAGGTCATGGATGATTTGCGCGCCGCCGGTGTCGACTTCCTGACCATCGGCCAATACCTCCAGCCGACCCGCAAGCATGTTGCCCTCGATCGCTTCTGGGAGCCGGACGAATTCAAGGCGCTCGAATCCATCGCCCGCGCCAAAGGCTTCCTGATGGTGTCGGCCAGCCCGCTGACCCGCTCCTCCTACCACGCCGATGCCGACTTCGCTGAAATGAAGGCCGCGCGTCAGGCGCGCGCCTGAGACGGCACGCTGACGTGACCGCGCATCGCGAAAGCCGAATTGTTCCGTACACGGCGGAATTGATGTATGCCGTCGTTGCGGATGTCGAGTGCTACCCCGACTTCCTGCCCTGGTGCACCGCCTTGCGCGTCAAGAGTCGCACGCAGGAGGGCGGCAAGGAAATCGTGCTGGCCGAAATGGTGGTCGGCTTCAAGGCCTTCCGCGAGCGCTACACCAGCCGCGTCGAACTCGATCCCGCCGCCCGCGCGATTTTGGTGACCCAGACCGAAGGTGTCTTCAAATACCTGACAAACGATTGGCGCTTCACGCCCGAGGGCGATCATTGCCACATCGATTTCCTGATCGAATTTGAATTCAAGAACCGCGTGCTTGGCGCCGTCGCCGGCCAGGCCTTCGCGCTTGTCATGACCCGCATGACCCAGGCTTTCGAGGCCCGCGCCAAGGCGCTTGCGTCGCAACAATCCTCACCCCTCTCTTAGGAGAGGATTAGGGCGCAATCAGCGGCCACGCGCCATTTCTCCTCGACAAAATTCCGATTGCGTTTCACGTCTAGCCATCCCGCGCGTCTTAGAACATGAGCGGCCGATAAGGCAGGCTTCGAGGCGGAAACTGGAGATGGCCATGGCAAGTCAGGTCGAGCAGAATTTCAAGGCATTCCAGGAATTGTTGCCGGACCTCATCGATACGAAAGCCGGCAAATACGCCCTGATGACGGACGGCAAGATCGTCGACTTCTTCGACTCCTTTGCCGATTCCGTTCGTTTCGGCACGATGAAATATGGTGCGTCGAATTTCTCGGTTCAGCAAGTCACCGAACAGAAAAGCACACAGTGAGGACAAGCCGATGCCGTCTATCAGCCTTCCACTCGGGCCCGCGGGGCCGGCAATCGAGATTGGAATTTCAGCACCCGCCTCGTTGCAACAACAGGGTGCACCTTCGCCACCTGTCCAGTGGATTCCTGCGATCGCGGATACGGGGTGCACCGGCACTGCCGTCTACACTGACGTCGCTGCAGCAGCGTACCTGCCGATCGTTTCCCAGCAGAATGTCAGCACCGCGGGCGGCGATGTGACCGTCAATGTCTATTTCGGCGATGTGCATGTCAGGTGGCAGGCTGGCGGTCTAATGTACTTCTGGACCTTCGCCAACCGCCCTCTGGGGCAATTGTTGAATGTAGGGCCGTCTAATAGAGCTCTGGTCGGAATGGATATTCTGACCCTCGGTGTGTTCATCGTGAATGGACCGAACTTCGATGCATCCTTCACCTGGTAAGGACTGATTGCGCTATGCGTCATCGCTCCCGCTCCCCGGAATGAAGCCGTTTCAGATCAGCCGGTGCAACAGCGTCAACGCCACTTCGACCGTTTTCATCCGTACTTCGCTACGGCCGATATCGCCAAAGCGATGTGCCTCGTGCAGGATCGAACGGTTCTCACGGCAGGCGGCGACATGCACGAGCCCCACTGGCTTGAGCCCGGTGCCGCCGCCGGGGCCCGCAACACCGGTGACGGCCACCGCCATATGCGCGTTGGAATTCTGCACGGCGCCTTCGGCCATGCTGCGCGCCACCGCCTCCGACACCGCGCCCAGATCGGCGATCATGTCGCCGGAGACGCCCAGCATGTCCTGCTTGGCGCGATTGGAATAGACGATGAAGCCGCGCTCGAAAACATCCGATGAGCCGGGGATTTCCGTCAGCAAGCCACCGATCAATCCGCCGGTGCAGCTTTCGGCCGTGGCAATGCGAAGCTTCTGCGCTCGCGCATCGGCAAGAACGATTTCGGCAAGGCGAAGAAGTGGCGAGGCGAACATGGCCTCAGACTAGGCCTGTTCCACGGATCGCGGCAACGACGATCGCGGCGGCAAGCCCCGCCACCAGATCGTCCGCCATCACGCCCAACCCTCCGCGCGCCTCTTCGGCCGCCGAGATCGGCCAGGGCTTCCAGATATCGAACAGGCGGAAGGCCGCAAACGCCAGCGCGAAACCGGGCAGAGTCAGCGGCGCCACCATGCAGGCGATCCATTGGCCGGCCAATTCGTCGATCACGCATTCGCTGGGATCGGACTTGCCGGTCTCGCGCACATAGACATCGCAGGACCAGATACCGATGGCGATGGAAACCGACACGCCAGCACCGAGCAGCCACGAGCCGCCGATCCACATCAGAACCCATGCAAAGGGCAGGGCGGCGAGGCTGGCAATCGTGCCCGGCGCGATCGGAAAATTGCCGATCCCGAACAGGGTGCAGAAGCTCTTGTGCAGTGTCATCCGCCCATCTTCACAGTTGCCACGGCCTGCGCGGCGATGCCTTCGCGCCGTCCCGTAAAGCCCATGCCTTCGGTGGTGGTCGCCTTGACGCTGACCCGGCTGAGATCGATCCCGAGGATCTCGGCAATGCGCGCGCGCATGGCTTCGCGATGCGGGCCGACCTTCGGGACCCTCGCAGATCAGCGTCACATCGCAATGGACGATAGCGCCGCCGGCCTCGCGCACCAGCGCGGCGGCGTGGGCGAGAAACTTGTCGGAGGCTGCGCCGCGCCAGCGTTCGTCGCTTGGCGGAAAATGCTGGCCGATATCGCCGGCCCCGATGGCACCCAGAACGGCGTCAGTCAGCGCATGCAACCCGGCATCGGCATCGGAATGACCCCTGAGCTTTTGATCGTGGGGAATTTTCACGCCGCACAGCCAGACATGATCGCCGGCCTCGAAGCGATGCGCGTCGAGCCCGAAGCCGGTGCGGAAATCGGCGCTCGAAGCGAGAAGGCGTTCGGCGTGGGCCATGTCGTCCTGCGTCGTGATCTTCATATTGGTTTCCTCGCCCTCGACCCGCACGATGGAAAGTCCGGCAAGGTCGGCCAGCGCCATGTCGTCGGTCACGGCCTCATTCGCGAATTTGCGATGCGCCTCCAGGATGGCCGTGAAGCGGAAGCCCTGGGGCGTCTGCGCCCGATAGGCGTTGTCGCGCGGCACGATCGACCAGCTTCCGTCGTCGTTCTGGCGGCGCAGCGTATCTGCCACCGCCAGCATCGGAATGGCCGCGTCGGCGCCCGCCTCCAGTGCCGCCACCACCCGGTCCACCAGCGCGCCCGTCACCAGCGGTCGCGCCGCATCGTGGATCAGCACGTAATCGGGGGCCTCGGCGGCCAGGGCCTCGAGCCCGTTGCGCACCGATTCTTGTCTGCTCGCCCCGCCGGTCACAGGCGGGGGCAGGGCGAGGCCCGCCGTCGCCTCCGCATAGGCCTCCGCATGGCCGTCCCCGATCACAACCTGGAGAGCCGTATCGGGCCGATCCGAAAGGCTCATCAACGTCCGCCGCAGCACCGGGACCCCGGCTAACAGTCTGTATTGTTTTGGCAATCCGCCGCCGAGGCGTTCGCCCCGTCCGGCTGAGACAATGAGGATGGCGGTTCTGGGCATCGGAATCAGGATGTGGCTTCGCTGCGACGTTCTAGCAGATGCCCCGCTTTTGGCGAGGCCGGGGCTTGCGCTATCAGATGCCTATATTATGATCATCGCATAGTCATGCCTATTTTATGAGCAGAGACGTGACCGATATCCTGATTGAAACCACCGAAAGCCCACTCGGAACCCAGATCGCCTCGGCCCTGCCGATGCCGGTTCTGCTGGTCGGCGCAGATCTACAAATCCTGTTCGTGAATCCCGCCGCCGAGCAATTTTTCGATATGGGCGCGGGCTTGCTGGTCAAACACAAGCTTGACGAGATCATTCCCTTCGGCAGCCCGCTACTGCAGCTGATGGAGCAAGCCAGCGACCGTCATGCCTCGGTCGGCGAACGCGATCTCGACCTGACGACGCCGCGCCTCGGGGAGAAGCTGGCCGATGTCAGCGTCACCCCTGTGCTCGATCCGGAAGGGGCTGCGGTGCTGGTGTTGCAGGAGCGCAGCCTCGCCCAGCGCATGGATCGTCAGCTTCTGCATCGCGGTGCGGTGCGCTCGCTGCATGGCATGGCGGCGGTTCTCGCGCACGAGATCAAGAATCCGCTGGCCGGCATCCGCGGCGCGGCGCAATTGCTCGAAGATGCCGTGCCCTCGAATGAGCGCTACCTCACCGAACTGATCTGCGCCGAGGCCGACCGCATCCGCGGCCTGATCGACCGCATGGAAGTGTTCGGTGATACCCACACGATGCCGCGCGATCCGGTGAACATCCATGAAGTGCTCGATCGCGTGCGCAAGGTTGCCGAATCCAGTTTCGGCCGCCATGTGAATTTCATCGAAAATTTCGATCCCTCGCTGCCGCCGGTGCGGGGCGATCGCGACCAACTCATCCAGGTTTTCCTCAACCTTGTGCGCAATGCCTCCGATGCCGTGCCGGAGACGGGCGGCGAAATCATCCTGACGACCGGTTATCGCCCCGGCGTTCGTGTCAGTTCCGGGCTCGGCGGCGGCCGCGTCAGCTTGCCGCTTGAGGTCACGGTGCGTGACAATGGCGAGGGCATCCCGACGGATTTGATGCCGCACATCTTTGATCCCTTCGTCACCACCAAGCCGCGCGGCTCGGGCCTTGGCCTGGCACTTGTCGCAAAGATCATCGGCGACCATGGCGGCGTGATCGAATGCGATTCCATTCCCAACAAAACAAAATTCCGCGTCCTGCTGCCGAAGGCAGGCGTGCAAGCGGAGGTGTGACATGCCTGCGGGTTTGATCCTTGTGGCCGATGACGATGCGGCGATCCGCACCGTTCTCAATCAGGCGCTGGGGCGCGCGGGCTATGATGTACGGACGACCGGCACTGCGGCTGGCCTGTGGCGCTGGATTCAGGCCGGCGAGGGCAATCTCGTTATCTCCGATGTCGTGCTGCCCGATGAGAACGGTTTCGATCTGCTTCCGCGCATCAAACGCATCCGCCCCGATTTGCCGGTCGTGGTGATGAGCGCGCAGAACACGATCCTGACGGCAATCACGGCGGCCGAACGTGGCGCCTTCGACTATCTGCCCAAGCCCTTCGACCTCAAGGAGCTGATTGCGGTTGTCCAGCGTGCGCTGTCGAGCCCGCAAAACCGTCCGCCCGCGCCGGCTGACGACGGCGAGGATCGCTTGCCGCTGATCGGCCGCTCGCCGGCGATGCAGGAAATCTATCGGGTGATCGCACGCCTCACCCAGACCGATCTGACCGTGATGATCATGGGCGAAAGCGGCACCGGCAAGGAATTGGTGGCCCGCGCCCTGCACGATTACGGCAAGCGCCGTCGCGGTTCCTTTGTGGCCGTCAACATGGCCGCGATTCCCAAGGAGCTGGTCGAGAGCGAACTCTTCGGTCACGAGCGCGGCGCCTTCACCGGCGCCACCAATCGCGGCATCGGCCGTTTCGAGCAGGCCGAGGGCGGCACCCTGTTCCTGGACGAGATCGGCGACATGCCGCTCGAAGCGCAGACCCGCCTGCTGCGCGTGTTGCAGCAGGGTGAATACACGACCGTTGGCGGCCGGTTGCCGATCAAGACCGATGTGCGCATCATCGCCGCCACCAATCGCGACCTGCGCCAGCTCATCGCCCAGGGCCTGTTCCGCGAGGATCTCTATTACCGGCTCAATGTCGTGCCGCTGCGCCTGCCGCCGCTGCGCGAGCGGGTAGAGGACCTGCCCGATCTCGTCCGCCATTTCCTGCGCAAGGGCGAGGATGAGGGCCTGCCGCCCAAGCGGCTCGAACCCGACGCACTCGAACTGCTCAAGCGCTATCGCTGGCCGGGCAATGTGCGCGAGCTCGAAAACCTCATCCGCCGCCTCGCCGTGCTCCATGCCGGGGACACGATCCCGGCAAGTGCGATCGCGATCCGAACTCAAAGAACCGGCCCGGACGAGCGAGGCAGGCGGCGACGAAGAGGCGACCTCCCTGGCCGAGGCGGTCGAGCGGCACCTTTCCCGCTATTTCGCCGGCCATGGCGACCGCCTGCCGCCGCCTGGGCTCTACGACCGGGTGGTTCAGGAGATCGAGCGGCCACTCCTGTCGCTCTGCCTCAGCGCCACCCGGGGGAATCAGATCCGGGCGGCCCACCTGCTGGGCCTCAATCGCAACACCCTGCGCAAGAAGATCCGCGACCTCGGGCTGGAGGTCGTCAGGGGCCTGAAAACAGGCTGAAACCGGCAATTCTGGTAGTGTCAGTAACGCTGTTGCAATTTTGGAACGCAGCATTCTTGCAACAGGCTGTGGCTGCGCTACACTCCCTGCACATTTTCCCAAAGCACGCCTGACGATCCGGCGAGCCAGCGCAGGGCCTGGATGGCGACAACCGGCACACTGGAAGGGCCCAAAGGGGGGCTTTTGGCACGCCTGATGGCTACGTCAGGCCCGTCATTGCTTGCGCTTGGGGTCGGACTACTCGCCGTTGTCTCCGGCATCACCACCTACGCCGTTCTGACCGGGCTGGTGCCCTACAATCCGACGCCCGCACGGCTCATTGCGCTCGTCATCGTCAATCTGAGCCTGGTGCTGACGCTGGGCGCGCTGATTGCCCTGCGTCTGACGCGGCTGTGGTCGGAGCGGCGCTCGGGCATCGCCGGCGCGCGTCTCCATGTCCGGCTCGTTGCCATGTTCGCGGCCATCGCCGTGATCCCCGCCATTCTCGTCGCGGTGTTCGCGGCCGTGACTCTCAATCTCGGTGTCGAAGCCTGGTTCTCGACACGGGTAAAGGATGCGCTCGGCAGCGCCGTCAACGTGGCCAATCACTATGTCCACGACCACGAGAAGCTGATTTCGACCGACGCCTATATCGTGGCCAATACGATCGAGCGCGATCAGCAGATATTTTCGGGCGGCAAGGTCAACGAGCCGATGTTGTTCACGCGGCTCGGCGAGATCACGCGCGATCGGGGCCTCCTGGCGTCTTACGTTCTCGATTCCAAGGGGATGGTGCTGGGCAGCACGGTGAAGAACTCCAAGCCCCAGTTGAAACATCCCAAAATTCCACCGCCGGCCGATTTCCAGCAAGCCTCCAAGGGCACGATCGTCATTGATGCCAGTTCGAAGGTCGGGGTGGTGCGGGCCCTGATCCGCATGGAGGCGTTCAAGGACGCCTATCTCCTCGTCGTCCGGCCGGTCGATCCGGAGGTACTTGGTTATTTCCAGCGCACCGTCGATGCGGTGTCGGAATATAACCGGCTCGATCAGAACCGCTCCGAAGTACAGCTCGTCTTCGCGACGCTTTACGGCATCGTCTCGCTATTGATCCTGCTGGCCGCGGTCTGGCTCGGCCTGTGGGCCGCCAAGCGGCTGGTCGGTCCGATCTCGCGGTTGATCGGCGCGGCAGAACGCGTCTCGGAAGGCGACCTCAAGGCGCAGGTCGAGATCGACCGCGACGATGACGAACTGGGCACGCTGAGCCGCGCCTTCAACCGCATGACCTCGCAGCTTCAGACCCAACGCAACGAGCTGATCGAGGCCAGCCACCAGATCGATGCCCGCCGGCGCTTTACGGAAGCCGTGCTGGGCGGGGTGAGTGCTGGCGTCATCGGCCTCGATGGCGACGGCAATGTGACAATCGTCAACCGCGCCGCCGCACGCCTGCTCAATGCCACGCCCGACGAGATGGAAGGCCAGCATTATGCCGAAGCCGTGCCGGAACTGGCGGGCCTGATCCGCCGTGCGGTCTCAGAGCCCGTCGGCCGCGCCAGCGGCGAGGCCAGCGTCAAGCGCGGTGGCGCCGTGCGCTCGCTCAGCGTGCAGGTCGACAGCGAACTTGGCGGCGGCTTCGTCGTCACCTTCGACGACATCACCGATCTGGTCTCGGCACAGCGCACGGCGGCCTGGGCCGATGTCGCGCGCCGTATCGCCCATGAGATCAAGAATCCGCTGACGCCGATCCAGCTTTCGGCCGAACGGCTCAAGCGCAAATATTCCCGCGAGGTCGAAACCGACCCCGAGGTCTTCGCCCAATGCACAGACACGATCATCCGGCAGGTCGGCGATATCGGGCGGATGGTCGACGAATTCTCGTCCTTCGCGCGCATGCCGGCGCCGGTGATACGCTCCGAGAACGTTCAGGAACTGTTGCAGCAGGCCGTATTCCTGCAGCGCGTGGCCAATCCCCAGATCACCTTCGACGTCACCGCACCATCCGAGATGCTGTCCATGGAATGCGACCGCAGGCTGATTTCGCAGGCGCTGACCAACATCCTCAAGAATGCCGGCGAGGCCATCGGCGCGCGCGAGGCCACGGGCGATGACACGCCCGGCCGTATCGAAATCAACGTCGGCCTCGATGGAGGGCGAATCCTCATCGATGTCGCGGACAACGGAATCGGCCTGCCGCCGGAACAGCGGCACCGGCTGACGGAGCCCTATGTCACCACGCGCGCCAAGGGGACAGGGCTCGGATTGGCGATCGTCCGGAAGATCGTCGAAGACCATGGCGGCGAGATCACGCTGTCTGACCGTGGAGACGATATGCAGGGCGCCATCGTGCGCCTGAATTTCGCACTCAAGCATCGCGCTCCACGTGAACTGGAAATGGAAAGTCAGGATGAGCAAGAACGGATCGCAGATCGCGCCTGAAATCCTCATCGTCGACGACGAGGAAGATATCCGGGATCTGATCTCGGGCATCCTTCGCGATGAAGGCTATGAGACCCGCGTCGCCGGAAACAGCGACGAGGCGATTGGTGCCGTGCGTCAGCGTCGGCCGCAGCTGATCGTGCTCGATATCTGGCTGCAGGGCAGCCATCTCGACGGCATCCAGATTCTCGATACGCTCAAGCGCGATCATCCCGAACTCCCGATTGTGATGATCAGCGGTCACGGCACGATCGAGACTGCCGTCGCTTCGATCAAGAAGGGCGCCTACGACTTCATCGAAAAGCCGTTCAAGTCGGATCGCCTGCTGCATGTGTGCGAGCGGGCTCTGGAGTCGGCGCGCCTCAAGCGCGAAATCCAGGAGCTGAAGCTGCGCGCCGGCGATGACAGCGAATTGCTAGGCACCTCATCTGCGATCTCGCAACTGCGCGGCGCGCTCGAAAAGATCGCGCCCACGGGCAGCCGCGTGCTGATTACGGGGCAGGCCGGCGCGGGCAAGGAAGTGGTGGCGCGCCTGATCCACACCCATTCGCGCCGCTCCGTGAATGCCTTCGTCGCCATCAATTGCGCGACCATGGATCCGGACCGCATCGAGGCCGAGCTGTTCGGCGAGGAGACGCCGGAGGGTCTGCGCAAGATCGGCTTGTTCGAGGTTGCCCATAACGGCACGCTCTATCTCGACGAAGTCTCGGACATGCCGCTGGAGACGCAGGGCAAGATCCTGCGCGTGCTGGTCGACCAAACCTTCCAGCGCGTCGGCGGCACCACGCGCGTGCAGGTCGATGCCCGCGTCGTCACCTCGACGGTGCGCGACCTGCGCGCCGAAATCGCGGCGGGGCGCTTCCGCGAGGACCTCTATCATCGCCTCAATGTGGTGCCGGTGCGCGTGCCCTCGCTGGCCGAACGCCGCGACGACATTCCGCTGCTGGTGCGCCACTTCATGAAGCGCCTGTCTGCCGCCAGCGGCCTCCCCATGCGCGAGATCGGCGACGATGCCATGGCCGTGTTGCAAGCGCATAGCTGGCCGGGCAACGTTCGCCAGTTGCGCAACATCGTCGAACGCCTGCTGATCCTGGCGAGCGACGATCCGGCCCAGGCGATTTCCGCCGACCTTCTGCCGTCCGATCTCGGCAATGGCGCGGCCTGGAAGGGCAATGGCAAGGGCGATCTGGTGATCTCGCTACCCCTACGCGAGGCGCGCGAGATTTTCGAACGCGAATATCTGCTGGCGCAGATCAATCGCTTCGGCGGCAATATTTCACGCACGGCCGCCTTTATCGGCATGGAACGTTCCGCCCTGCACCGCAAACTGAAATCGCTGGGCGTCGGCGCCAACGGCAATGTCGGTGGAAATGGCAATGGCGGGACCGGGCGCGACCAGATCTACAATGCCTGACGGATTGCACTCTTGACCGATACCAATGGTTTCCACGGCTGGCCGTCGCGCATGCCGTCCGCTCGCTTCGCCTATGTCAATGGCCGCTATCTGCGCCATGCCGAGGCCGGCGTGCATGTCGAAGACCGCGGCTTGCAATTCGCCGATGCGATCTACGAGGTGTGCGCGATCCTCGGCGGCCAGGTGCAGGACGAGGAGGAGCATCTCGACCGGCTCGAGCGCTCCTTGCGCGAGCTTGGCATCGCCATGCCGATGTCGCGCGCAGTCCTGAAGATCGCCATGCGCGAACTTGCCCGCCGCAATCACCTCACCAATGGCCTTGTCTATCTGCAGGTGACGCGCGGCACGGCCCGCCGCGATCATCCGGCACCCGCCGCGCCGCCGCGCCCGACCGTCATCATGACCGCGCGCCCGGTCGATCCGGCCGCGCTGGAGGCGCGCCGCGTCACGGGTGTCACCGTCATCACCCATCCCGACGAGCGCTGGGCCCGGCGCGACATCAAATCGACCGCGCTCTTGCCCAACACGCTGGCCAAAACCGCCGCGCGCCGCGCTGGCGCCTTCGAAGCCTGGCTGATCGACGACAAGGGCTTCGTCACCGAGGGCGCCTCGACCAACGCCTGGATCGTCGCCAGGGACGGGCAGATCGTCACCCGCGACCTTTCCAACGCCATCCTGCCCGGGGTCACCCGGCGGGTGATCATGGAGGCGGCTGCCGAGGCACAGCTGCGAATCGTTGAGCGGCCCTTCACGGTGGCCGAAGCGCTCCAGGCCCGCGAGGCTTTCATGACGGCGGCAACATTGGGTGCGACAGCCATCACCGCGATCGACGGTCAACCGGTGGGCGAGGGCGTTCCGGGCCCGATTACCCAGCGAATTCAAGAACTTTACCGGACAATGGCGGCCCGGCGGGCGGCGGCCGACGGGCAGGGCGGCGAATAAGGCTCTTTCGCAAATGCAGCAACTCGCCCTATGCTCATTGGGTGCTTCGCGGCGGGCGAAGTGCGCATCAAAGAAAAATGGGCCCACCCATGAGCGAAAAACAACAAAATCTGCAAGACACCTTCCTCAACGCCGTGCGTAAAGCAAAAGCGCCTGTGACCATCTTCTTGGTCAATGGTGTAAAGCTGCAAGGTAATATTACTTGGTTCGACAACTTCTGCGTTCTTCTGCGTCGGGACGGGCAAGCCCAGCTCGTCTACAAACACGCGATCTCGACAGTCATGCCACTGGGTCCGATCCAGCTGCAGGACGCAGAGAGCGGCGCGCTGGAAACCGTCTGAGCAACTCCGACAAGACCCGGCAGGACGGCGGTGCACCCACGCGCGCGGCCTTTGTCCTGCATATTGCGCATAAGCATCGCGCCATGGCCGACGAGCGGCCGGGGCGCGATGCGCAGTCCTGTCTTGATGAAGCGATCGGGCTGACAGCGGCCATCGGCCTGGACATCATCGCCGCGCACATTGTGACGCTGGCGCACCCGACGCCGGCGACCCTGATCGGCCGCGGCAAGGTCGAGGAGATTGCGGCCGAGGCGCGCGGGCTCGAACCCGAAGTCGTCATCGTCAATGCCCAGCTCTCGCCGGTCCAGCAGCGCAATCTCGAGCGCGCCTGGAAGGTGAAGGTGCTCGACCGCACGGCGCTGATCCTCGAAATCTTCGGCGAGCGCGCGACGACGCGCGAAGGTCGCCTCCAGGTGGAACTGGCGCATCTGACCTATCAGCGCAGCCGGTTGGTGCGCAGCTGGACGCATCTTGAGCGGCAGCGCGGCGGCTTCGGCTTCCTTGGCGGGCCGGGCGAAACCCAGATCGAGACCGACCGCCGCCTGATCGGCGAGCGCCTCGCCAAGATCCGCAAGGAGCTGGAGGAGGTGAAGCGCACCCGCGGCCTCCACCGCCGTGCCCGCAAGCGCGTGCCCTATCCGGTCGTGGCGCTGGTCGGCTACACCAATGCCGGCAAGTCGACGCTATTTAACAGCCTCACGGACGCCGAGGTCATGGCGAAGGACCTGCTCTTCGCCACGCTCGATCCCACCATGCGGGCGCTGCGCCTGCCGGACCGGCGCCGCATCATCCTCTCCGACACGGTCGGCTTTATCGCCGATCTGCCGCATGAGCTGGTCGCCGCCTTCCAGGCCACGCTGGAAGAGGTGCTGGAGGCCGATGTCATCATCCATGTCCGCGACGCCGCCCATCCCGAGAGCGAAGAGCAGAAGGCCGATGTGCTGGCGGTGCTGGCCGAACTCGGCATCGACCCTGAAGGCGAGCGGCCGATCGTCGAATGCCTCAACAAGATCGACCTGATGGAGCCGGAGCAGCGGGCAGGGCTTCTGGCCCGCAATCTCGTCGGACCCGGCGGCCGCGTGGCGATCTCGGCGATCACGGGCGAGGGGCTCGGCGCCCTTCTGGCCGTCGTCGAACAGGCCCTCAACGCCGCGCAACAGGTACTGGCCGTCACGCTCGACCCGGCCGATGGCGCAGGGCTGGCATGGCTCTACCAGAACACCCGCGTGCTGGCGCGCGCCGACACCCCGGAGAGCATCGCGCTGACCATCGGCGCCGATCCCCATAATATCGACAGACTGGTCGAACGTTTCGGGGCAGAACATGTGGTTCCGCAACATGATAGGCGCCGCGCTTAAGGTTTCTCCACAAGGCTGTGAATTGTGGATCACCGCCGGGCCGGCATGTAGACTGGCCGGACAAGAACAACGGCGAGGGCGGGAATGAATTTGCGGATTCTGATGCTGGCCGCAGCAGCCGGACTGGCCATTGCGCCCGCCGCCGCGCAAGCGGACCGGCGCGGCGATCTGATCGACGCGCTGGCCAAATGCACCGATCTCCACGATGCGACGGCAAGGCTTGCCTGCTTCGACCACAACACGCCCATGCTGCGTGCGCTCGCCGGCCCCGCTCAGGCGGCCACAGGTCCACAGCCGCCGGCCGAACCGCCCAAATCCGTGGCGTTGGCCGCGCCGCCTCTGGTCGCGCCACCGCCGCCAGCGCCGAAGCCCGCGGCACCTGAAAGCGGCAGCTCCTCCTGGTTCTCCGGCCTGGATCCGTTCGGCGGAGACGCGGCAAAGCCCTCCGCGGCCCAGATGGCCTATCAGCCCATGGGCCAGGAGATCCTCCCGGTCACCATCGCCGTGAAGGACTTCTTCGTCGCCGATGACGGCTCTTTCACGCTCACGCTGGTCAATGGCCAGATGTGGCGTTCGCGCCATGGCTATCCGGCGCCGCCGCGCTTCCGCGATGGCAAGGTCAATGTCGTGACCATCGATCACGCCATGCTCGGCGGCTACAATCTCACGCTCAGCGGCCAGCCGGACCTCTTCAAGGTCAGGCGCGTCAAATAGGGATCAGCCGACGCGCCCCTTGGCGTCCTGCCAGATGACTTCCATCTCTTCGAGGCTGGCTTCGTCGGGTGTTTTTCCCCGTGCGCGAAGTGTCTCTTCGATCACCTTGAAGCGGTTCGAGAATTTTCGGTTTGTCCGGCGCAGCGCGGCTTCGGGATCGACCTTGAGATGGCGCGCCAGATTGGCGGCGGCAAAGAGCAGGTCGCCGACTTCATCCTCAAGCTTGTCGTGATCGGCGCCGGCTGCTTGCGCCTCGACAATCTCCCGCGCTTCCTCGGCGATCTTCTCGACCACCTTGGCGGCGTTATCCCAATCGAATCCAACGCTTGCCGCGCGCTTTTGCAGCTTCAACGCACGCAACAATGCGGGCAGGGCGTGCGGCACATCATCGAGCAGGCTGGCCTGTCCGGCGGCGGCCTTTTCCGCGCGTTCGCGGGCCTTGTGTTCCTCCCACGCGACGGTCTGCGCCTCTGCGCTGTCGATATCGCCGCGTGTCCCGAAAACATGCGGATGACGGCGCCGCATCTTGTCGATGATGGCGTCAGTCACATCGTGGAAATCGAACAGTTTTTTCTCTTCGGCCATGCGCGCATGGAACACGACCTGAAGCAGCAGATCGCCCAGTTCGTCCTTCAGCGAGGCCCAGTCTTCATCCTCGATCGCGCCGGCCACTTCATAGGCTTCTTCGATGGTGTAAGGCGCGATGGTGGCGAAGCTCTGCGCCATATCCCACGGACAGCCACCGTCGGGATCGCGCAGCCGCCGCATGACTTCAAGAAGGTCGCCGATGCTTTCGGCGCGATTCGGATGTTCGCTGCTCATGCCGCATTGAAGGCATCGCGGCAGGTAGGGGCAAGAGCGCGCCGGTCCGGTATCGGCCCGGTTTTCAGATCCTCCCTACCTGCCATTTTCTCGTATAAGCGATATTATGGGTAATTTTGTATATCAGCGCCCATACATAGCATTACACGTCCAGCTTTATCTTGCTAAGTGGCAATTCCGCACCGATCTCGCAATCACAAAATCTAGCCCCCAATTCAAACTGAGACGCTACCAATAATGAGGTATAATTTGGGCAAGCCGCACAGCCATGCGACCGGCACCGGCTTGCCACGATCCGGCGGTCCCCGTATCCCGGATACTCCAATCCGGTTTGCGCCGTCCGGCGTTTCCGCCAAACGAGATCATCCGATGAAACCAGTCCTTGCCGCGTTGCTGGCGCTGACGATCGCGACCCCGGTCGCCGCCACAGCGAAACCCGCCGCCACGCCGAATGACGAAACAGGCCAGTATTTCAAACCCTGGGCCACGGCCAGCGAAGGCTCCGTCACCGTCGGTGGCCGTGCGATCGCCTACAAGGCCGTGGTCGGCACGCTGGTGGTACACGCCAAGGACTGGGACGACACCGCCAAAGATGACGGCGACAAGGACCAGAAGCCGGTGCCCGAGGCCGCCATGTCCTATGTGGCCTATTTCAAGCGCGGCGCGTCTGCGGCGGACCGGCCGATCACCTTCGTGTTCAATGGCGGCCCGGGCTCGGCGACGCTTTGGCTCCATATGGGCTCCTTCGGGCCGGTCCGTGTCGTCACCAACGACCACACCCACACCCCGGCCGCGCCCTACAGGACCGTCAACAATGACGAGAGCCTGCTGGATACCAGCGACCTTGTCTTCGTCGACGCGCCGGGCACCGGCTTCGGCCGCATCGCCGGCGAGAAGAAGGACAAGGCCTTTTACGGTGTGGATCAGGATATCCACGCCTTCGCCGTTTTCATCCGCGATTTCCTTTCCGCCTACAACCGCTGGAACTCGCCCAAATATGTGTTCGGCGAAAGCTACGGCACCATGCGCGCGGCCGGCCTGGCTTATGCGCTTCAGAACGAGAACATCGATCTCAACGGCGTGATCCTGCTGTCGGACATCCTCAACTGGGATCTGCTGCCGGATGACCCTCAGGTGAACCCGTCCGTGGACCTGCCCTATATCGTGACGCTGCCGTCCTATGCGGCCACAGCCTGGTATCATCACAAGCTGCCGAACCAGCCGGCCGACCTACGCAAATTCCTCAATTCTGTCGAACGCTTCGCGACCACCGATTACGCGCAGGCGCTGATGCGCGGCAACAGCCTGTCTGACGCGCGGCGCAAGGCCATCGCCGCCAAGCTCCATGCCTTCACGGGTCTCTCCGTGTCCTATCTGCTCCGGTCCAACCTGCGCATCGAATATGGCGCCTTCCAGAAAGAAGTTCTGGCTGGCCAGGATCTGACCACCGGCACGCTGGACACGCGCTTCACCGGCCCGACGCTCGATCCGCTTAGCAAGATCGCCGCCTATGATCCGCAAGGCGCCGCGATCGGCTCGGCCTATGAGGCGGCCTTCCGCAGCTATGTGCGCAGCAAGCTGCATTACGACGGCAAGCTGACCTACAAGGATGGCGTCGATGTCTATGGCAGCTGGGATTATCGCCACAAGCCGCCGGGCGCATCGAAACCGCTGATCGCCTTGCCGAATGTGCTGCCCGATCTGGCGGCGGCCATGAAGCAGAACCCGGACCTCAAGGTCATGGTCAATGGCGGCTATTTCGACATCTCTACGCCTTATTACGCGGGCTGGTACGAGATGCATCACCTGCCCGTGCCGCCGAAGCTGCAGGGCAACATCGAGTATCGTTATTACCAGTCCGGACACATGGTCTATGTCCATTTGCCCGCGCTGAAGCAGCTCCACGACAATGTCGCGGACTTCATCCGCCACACCGACAATCTGAGATAGAACCTTGTAAAATAAGGCTTTTGTGCACTACGCCGGGATCGTCAGCACCATGCCGTCATAGGCTGGCTCGACACCCGGCGGAAGCTGCGCCTTGAGCGTCTCGTAATCGAGATCGACGTGCAGATTGGTGAGCACGGCGCGCCGCGGCTTTACCTGTGCGATCCATGCGAGCGCCGTTTCCACATTGGCGTGGGTCGGATGATGGGTATAGCGCAGCGCATCGACCACCCAGGTGTCCACGCCTTCAAGCGCGGCGAAAGCCGCCTCGTCCAACCCGCTGACATCGCTGGAATAGGCGAAATCGCCAAAGCGAAATCCCAGGCTGCGGATGCGCCCATGCTCCTGCTCGAACGGCAGAACCGAAACCGGCCCGCCCGCGCCCGCAATGTCGAATTGCGAAAACGGTTCCTCGATCGTGTGCATATTCAGGATCGGCGGATAATCGCTGCCCTCTGGCCGCTCGAAGATATAGCCGAAGCGGCGCATGATTCCGGCTTGCGTCAGATGGTCGGCGTAAAGATCGATGCGCTTGCGCATCGTCAGAACCAGCACGCGCAGATCGTCGATCCCGTGCAGCTGGTCGGCATGGTCATGCGTGATGAGGACGGCATCGAGATGCCGGACCCGCGCATCAATCAGCTGCTCGCGCATGTCGGGCGCGGTGTCCACCAATATCGCGGTCTCGCCACCGGGCGTATGCTTTCGCACCAGGATCGAGCAGCGCCGCCGCCGGTTCTTGGGATCGTTCGGATCGCAGGCGCCCCAATCGCCATGGCCGTCGGGCCCGCCGATCCGTGGCACGCCGCCCGACGAGCCCGAGCCCAGGATCGTAACCTCGAGATGGCCGCTCATGCCGGCCGTTCCGCGCGCGTGAACAGGCGAAAGAAATTGTCCGTCGTGGCTTCGGCCAGCGCTTCGGCGCTGACGCCCTTGAGTTCGGCCAGCACCTTGGCCGTGTTGACGACAAAGGACGGTTCGTTGCGCTTGCCGCGATAGGGCATCGGCGCCAAGTATGGCGCATCGGTCTCGACCAGCAGCCGCTCCAGTGGCACCGCGCGCAGCGTCTCGCGCAGCTCCTCGGACTTCTTGAAGGTCGCAATCCCCGACACCGAAATGAAGAAGCCGAGATCAAGCGCGGCCTCGGCCAACCTCGGCGTGCCGGTGAAGCAATGAATCAGGCCGGGGAAGGCGCCCTTCCCCATCTCCGCGCGCAGAATTTCGATGGTGTCGTCTTCGGCATCGCGCGTGTGCACGATCAGCGGCAGCTGCAATTCGCGCGAGGCGTCGATATGCGCCCGGAAATTGCGGATCTGCCCTTCGCGCGCGCTGTGGCCGTAATAATAATCGAGCCCCGTCTCACCGATGGCGACAACCTTGGGATTGGCCGCGCGTTCGAGCAGCGGCGCCGGGCCGTCGATCGGTTCGGGATCGGCCTCATGCGGATGGATGCCGACCGAGCAATAGACATGCGCAAAGCGCGCCGCCACCGCCGCCACGCCGTCGAATTTCTTCAGCGTCGTGCCGATGGTCACGCACACCTTGACGCCGGCCGCGTCGGCGCGCGCCACCACTTCGTCCAGTTCCGGCGCGAATTCGGGAAAATCGAGATGGCAATGGCTGTCGACAAGCATGGACTTACGGGCGCTCTACAATTCAAAGGGAACCATGGCGCGCGGCGCGTGCCATCGCATGGGCAGCCGACAGGATCGTCTGCCGCGGCTCCAGATGCAACGCATCGCTGCGCGCGAAGGAACGGCCGAGCTTGTCCCATACATCCAGCCAGGGCTTGAGCCCGGTATCGCCCTCGCGCGCGCGCGCCCGCGCCCGCGCCCGGATGCGCTCGCTCAGGGTCAGCGTCAGGAACTCGCCCAGCGTGCCCAGCCCATCCTTCATCCGCGCGATGCGATCCCCCAGCGCCAGCAGCGCCACGAGATCGGGGCTGGAGGCGTCGTCGATCAGCCGGTCGGCCTCGCCAGCCAGCGCGAGGCCGTCGCCGCTCGCCAGCTGCAAGGCCAGACCCAGCGATCCGCCGGCCAGGCGCGCGACTGACTGCGCCTTTTCGGGGGCAAGTTCGGGCACCAGCCGGTCGAGTTCGCCTGCCAGCACATCTTCGGGCAGGGGCCTCAGCAACAAACGCTGGCAGCGCGAGCGGATGGTCGGCAACAATCGCCCGGGCGCATTGGCAAGCAGCATCAGCATGGTGCGCGGCGGCGGCTCTTCCAGCGCCTTCAAAAGCGCATTGGCTGCGTTGTCGTTCATGTCGTCGGCTGTGTCGATGATCGCCACGCGCCAACCACCTGCGCCCGAGGTCAGCCCGAAGAAGCCGGCCAATTTCCGGATCTCCGCGACCGAGAGCACCGTCATCATCTTGCCGGTATCGGGATGGAGCCCGCGCTTCAGCACCAGCAATCCCGGATGCGATCCGGCTTGCACCTGCATCGAGATCGGATCGGTCTTCTCTACAGCGAGATCGGCCGGGCCCTGATCGCCCGCGCCATATTTGAGCACATAGCGCGCGATGCGATAGGCGAGCGTCGCCTTGCCTGTGCCGGGCGGGCCGGTGATGAGCCAGCCCTGCGGCGCATGCCCGCCGCGGATCGCGCGCGCCGCCCGCGTCAGGGCTTCGTCCTGCCCAACGAAGTCATAGGTCTCGCGCGGATGGGCGAAGCCTTCGACGCGGTCGGTCTCGACCACCTCTTCGCTGCTGCGCTTGGAGCCACGCGGCGCCATCTCACGCCACCTTGAAACGTTTGGCGACCACGGCCCAGATACGCGCGGCAACCTCATCCTCGCTGCCGCTGGCATCGACCACAACGCAACGCTCCGGCGCGCGCTTGGCGAGATCGAGAAAAGCCTTGCGCAGTGCCTCGTGAAAGCCGCCATCGAATTTCTCGAAGCGCGCCTCATGCGGCCCGCGCGTAGCGGCCCGGGCCAGCCCTTCTTCCGGCGGCAGGTCGAGGATCAAGGTCAGATGCGGCTTGAAATCGCCGACCGACACGGCCTCGATCCGCCGGATCGTCTCGCGCGCCAATCCGCGCGCCACACCCTGATAGGCATAGGTCGAGTTGGTGAAGCGGTCGCAGAGCACCCAGCGCCCATCGGCAAGCGCCGGTTTGATCGTGCGTTCGATGTGGTCGGTGCGCGCGGCGAACATCAACAGCGCCTCGGTCAGCGCCGACCACCGCCCCGGCTCGCCCTCGACGAGCAGCTTGCGGATATCTTCGGCGCCCGGCGAACCGCCCGGCTCGCGCGTCATTGTGCTGACGACGCCGTGTGCCTCCAGCGCCGCCGCGAGGCGCCGCAATTGGGTCGACTTGCCGGCCCCCTCCCCGCCTTCCAACGTGATGAAGCGCGCGGCCGGCTTCGTCATTGCGGCTCGGCCGAAGGCGGACCCCAGATCAGCGCCTTCAGCCCGGCGAAGATGCGGCTGAAGACGCCCGCCGTCTCCACCGCCTCGCCGGCGTAGACGGGCACAGTCATGCCGGGATAGCCCGGCGCCGTCACTGACAGCGTTCCGATCTTCTGTCCCTTGGCGACAGGCGCCTGCAGCGGCCCGGTATAATCGAGCGCGACTTTCATCTGCTCATGCGAGTCCACCTGCATGGTCAGGTCGAGCGGCTTGCCAAGCACCAGCGGCACACTCTTCTTGGCGCCCTGCCAGACCGGCGCATGCCCCACGACATCGTTCGCCGTAAACATCTTGTAGCTGCGGAATTCGCGGAAGGCCGCGCCCATCACGCGAGCGGATTCATCGCCGCGGCGCTGCTCGGCCAGCCAGTCCGTCTTGCGCGGCGAATATTTGTCCAGGTCGGGAAACCGCATGCCGCCGAGAATCAGGATGAAGCGCCGGCCGTCCTGCACCGCAGACGCGACCTCGCCATAACCGGATGCGTCGGTATGACCGGTCTTGAGCCCATCGGCGCCGGGAAATTTCTCCAGAAATGTGTTGCGGTTGTTCTGGTGAATACCGCTCCAGGTGAAATCGCGGTCGTTGAAGAAGTGATAGTATTGCGCGTGGTTGACGATGATGTCGCGTGCGACGACGGCAAGATCGCGCGCCGACATGAGCTGTCCCGGCGGTTCCGGCAGCCCGTCCGGATTGACGAAGTGGGAGCTCTTGAGACCCAGTTCCTTCGCGCGCCGGTTCATCATGTCGGCAAAGCCTTGAACCGTGCCGCCCAGCGCCTGGGCCACCACAACACAGGCATCGTTGCCGGAATCGATGATGATGCCGCGGATCAGATCCTCGACCGGGATAGAGGTGCCAACCTTGACGAACATCTTCGAGCCGCCGGTCTGCCACGCCTTCGTCGACACGAGAAACTTATCGGTCAACTTGACGCGTCCGTCCTTGAGCTGCTGGAACAGAAGATCCAGCGTCATCAGCTTGCTCATGGAGGCTGGCGGGAAGGAGACGTCGCCGTTCTTGTCCCACAGAATCTTGCCCGTCGCCGCGTCCATCAACACCGCATGCTCGGCCTGCGTGTTGAGCATCGCCGATGCGGGCGCGGAGAACCCGATCAGCGCCACAAGAAAGCAGATCAGGCCAGTAAGGCGACCAGGTCGCATGCATTCATTCCTCGTCATTGCAGCCCCCTTTGGCACCGCCGGCGATCATTGATCGACGACGATCTGTGCGTCGTTGCCGCCCAGATTCGTGATGCGCGATAGCGCGGCATCGGCATCGGCAACATCGTTGAACGGGCCGATCCGGACCCTATAGAGACGCTGACCGTTGCTGTCGATTGAAGAAATTTTCAGACCGCCGGCTCCGCTGAGCCGCGCCATCATGCGCCGCGCATTGTCATAGGAACCGAAGGCCCCGGCCTGCACATAGAGATGCGTGACCGCAGGCACCTCGACGCGCGTCACCTTGCCGTCCGGCGCGTCGTCGGGCGCCGCCTGCGCCACCGGATCGGGCGCGGGCGCCGGCAAGGTGGCCACGCGCACGGGCGGCGCCAGCGCGGCCCCCGCCACGACCGGCAGGCCGCTCACCGCCACCTTGCCGGAGGGCGCGGCCGGCAGGGCCGAAGCCACTTGCGGGGGCGTCTCCGACGGCTGCGGCGCCCCGCCCGGCTGGTCCGCGCGGTCCAGATAGACCACCCGCACCCGCGCCGTGCCCTGGCGCAAGAAGCCGAGAAGCTGCGCGGCGTGTTCGGAGACATCGATTATCCGGCCCTTGGCATAAGGCCCGCGATCGTTGACCCGCAGCACCAGCGAGCGGCCGTTCTCCAGATTGGTCACGCGCACATTGACCGGCATGGGCAAGGTGCGGTGCGCCGCCGTCAGCGCTTCGGGATTGAAGATCTCGCCATCGGCCGTCCGGCCCCCTTTGAAGTTCGGCCCGTACCAGGAGGCAATGCCGGTCTCGTCGTAATTGGGCTGCACATGCGGGTAATACCAGGTGCCGTTGATCTGGTAGGGATTGCCGACCTTGTAGACGCCCGCCGGCGGCAGGCTCACGCTGACCGGCGGGGGCACCGACGCACAGCCCGCCGCAAGGGCCGACAAAGAGGCCACGGCCAAGACTTGTCGCGAAAAGCGGACCATCGACTCGATTCGAATAGCAATGCGTTCGGTGAGGTTAAAGGATTGATTCTACAACCTCAACCTCGCCCCCGGGGACAAAATCCGGACCGGAATTGTCGCCCGCGGCCCATCGAAGCCGCGTGCGCAGCGGGGCAAATCATGGCGGATGGGGTGGGATTCGAACCCACGGAGACATCGCTGCCTCGCCGGTTTTCAAGACCGGTGCCTTCAACCACTCGGCCACCCATCCGCGAGGGGAGATCAGTACCTTGCCGGCGCGCCCTTTCGCAACGGGCGATCACGCTCGCCTCACGTCACAGCGCCGGATGGTCGTGGGCATAATCCGCGATCGCCTCATAGGCCGCACCGGCCGCGCACAAGGATGCCTCGCCAAGCGCCGGCCCGATGAGCTGGAAGCCCAGTGGAGCGCCGTCCTTGGTCTTGCCCATCGGCAAGGTCAGGGTCGGGTTGCCCGAACAGTCGAACGGAATGGTGTAGAGCATCAGCGCGACAATGCTTTCGGGCGGCGCGTTGACCGTGGCGTTGATCACGGTGAGTGGCGGCGGCTCGGCCGGCATCGCCGGAGCGGCGATCATATCGACCGTCTTGAAGATTTGCGCCAGCTCACCGGCGAACTCACGCCGCCAGATCTGAACCGCCGCATAGTCGATGGCAGGCGTCTTGCGCCCCAGCTCCAGGAACTGCGCATAGCCCTCGCTATAGGTGCCGGCCTCGGACGGATAGTTCTGCGCATGCGAGATCGCCGCCTCGACCGCTGCCGAGATGTATGCGCCGACGAGATGGCTGCGGATTTCCGGCATCCGGATGTTCACAATCGTCGCGCCGGCAGATTCCATCGCCACGATCGCGGCTCGGAGCGCATCTGCCATCGCCGGCTCGACACCCTCAAACGCATAGGCGGGATCGAGACCGATGCGCACGCCTTTGAGGCTTCCCTTGCGCGCGGCATCGGCACAAGCGGCTGCGGGCACATCGAGCGCGGTCGGATCGGCAGCATCGGGACCTGCAATGGCATCGAAGATCAGCGCGGCATCGAGCACGCTACGCGTCAGCGGGCCGACATGATCGAGCGTATCGGATAGCGGAAAGACGCCATGGCGGCTGACGCGGCCCCAGGTCGGCTTGAGGCCCACAAGGCGGTTGCAGGTACTCGGAAAGCGGATCGAGCCGGCCGTGTCAGTTCCCAGTGCGCCATAGGCGAGGCCCGCGGCCACCGACACGGCGGAGCCACTCGACGATGCGCCCGACCAGCGATCCGGCGCCCAGGGATTGACCGGCGGCGTGATGTCGGGGTGATGCGCGCCCCATGCACCTTCCGTGAGCTGCGCCTTGCCGATGATGATGGCGCCCGCTTCCTGAAGGCGGCGGACGACGGTCGCCGTATCGCTGTCCTTGAAGCGTGTCTTGAAGAAGCCGCCCGCGCGCGTGTTGGTGCCCGCCATCGCGCAGAGATCCTTGACCGCGACGGGAACGCCATGCAGCGCGCCAAGCGCCTCGCCGCGCGCACGACGGCCATCCGCCGCTTGCGCCTCTTTCAGCGCCGCCTCGCCGCGCAGTTCAGCGAAGGCATGCAGCTTTGGTTCGAGCGCAGCGATCCGCTCAAGTGCGTGACGCGTCACCTGTTCCGAGGAAATCTCCCCGGCGGCGATGGCTTTGGCCACTGTGGCCAGGCTGCGATAATGAAGCGGTTCTGTGCTCGCCATGTCTTGCCCACCGTCTCTTGCGCTGTGCCCACGATCGGGATGTGTCTTCCGAAGGACTGTCGCACGCTACACGATGGCAGAAAAGCGCGACAGCGATGAACGCGCGCATCCCACTATCCGTGCATTCCATCCCGTTCGGCGGCCTTCGCGTATGCCGCCCGCACCGCCGCGACCGCGCGTTCCATATCGTCTTCGGGCGGGGCCGGGCGATAGGGCGCCATCGTGCCGGTGAAGGGCTGGCACAATCCGCGCTCGCGCAGCTTGGCATGAAAGCGGGAGAACTTCTCCGATCCGCCCGGCAGGTCGAACACATGCACGGGCCTGTGCGTGGCCATGGCTTCGGACACCATGTTCACCGAATCGCAGGTCACCACGATCTCATCGGCAAGCCCCAGCATGCCGTAATAGGGATTGGCGCCCACCCCGTCCCAGACAAAGGCCGGCACATCCTTCAGCGCATCCTGAAGTATCTTCAGATTGGCCTCGCCCGTGCGCCGCGACGGCGTCACGAGCAGGCTTGCGTCGCGCGCGCGCGATGCCTCCACCAACGCGGCCGCGAAGTTGCGCATCTCCGCTTCCCCGAAACTGTAGGCGCTGTTCGATCCGCCGATCAGAACACCGAGATAGGGCCGTTTGAGATGGCCCACTTGCGGCGCAAACGCCTCAGCCGCCGCGCGCAACTTTTCAGTTGTTACGCGATGCAGCGCGCCCAGCGTCAGAAGCACATTCGCCCCGCAGAGCCGGTCGTGTTGCGGCGCGATCACAAGATCGAAATGGCTGGGCGCGATCGCCGGATCCTGCACCTGCACTGTGACCGTGCGCTTGCCGGCCCGTGCGCTTTGCTCGCGCACATAAAGCGATGCCGCGATGCTCTGCCGCCCCGATGCGATCAACAGATCCGGCCAGGGCGGCGCGATCGCATCGCCGCGCCGCGAAAAGGCAAAGCCATGGCCGAGCCTGAAATAGGGCGAGAGCTGCTTCCACGGGCCGCGCAGCACCACATGTTTGATGATCGGCGTCAGTCCCAGAGCCTCGGCGAGGCCTAAGCACTGGCTCTCCATCCCGGCCTTGCCGTCCGTCACCACCCAGCAGGTGGAGGGTTCATGCGTCATCAGAAACCGAACATATGATCGAAACCGAAGCTGCCATCGGGCGCAAAGGCGCCCTGATAACCGAACAGCCGGCAGGTCTCGTCGCGGATAATCACGTAAGGACACGCGCCAGCCTTGGCCAGCATTTCGGCATCGAATATTTCACTGACCCGCCACAACAGCGAACCCGACGCGGGAATGTTTACCGTCCGCCGCGCGACTTCCACGCCGCTCTGCGATGTCAGGATCAGCTGCGTCTCGGATTTCGCATGCCATTCCTTCGACACCGGATAGGTCAGATGACACAGGGTCTCAGCCGGTGCTTCGGCCACGCGCAGAAACAATCGCGTAGAAAGCCCAGGCGGTGGACCCGAATAGGATTGCGGCTCGCCCTTCCAGGTCAGCGCCGAATTGAAGATATGTGCGCCGAAGCTCGTCTCCGCCGCATGGCCGCTTTCGCGATCGGCATAGCGGAACAGCGCATGCATCCAGCCATCGGCCTCAGTGCCCGCGTCAAAATCATAGACGAGTTCGACATGCCCGCCGCCGCCATTCAGATGCGGCCCCGCCAGTGCAGTGACATCGAGTGCCACCGAATCCGAACGCGCCAGATCGCCGAAGCTTTTCTCCGCTACCTGTTGGCCGCTCGGATCATAGACCAGCGCCTTCAGTGGCAGCCACATCTGGGTGGTGGACATTGGCGTCGGCAGCGCCACCGTCTCATAGCGGTCCATCGGCAGGATCGGGGCTGGCAGGATAAAGCCCTTGCCGAACCATTCGCCGAGGCGCGGCAATGCCGGGTCAGGCTGCAGATCGTCGCGCTCGACATTGGGATGCGAAATGCGCGAATGGCCATTGGCGGAGATCACTTCATAGCGCGGCCGCACAATATGCTTGCCCGCCTTGATCTCGATCTGCTGCGGCCAGCGCGCATCGGGCAGCAGTTCGGCGACACTGAGCCGCCGTGTCGAAAACGGCGCGATCTCTTCATCGAGCGAGACGACAGCGTTGCCGCCCATCAGCCCCATTCCGATTTCGCCACGACCGATGGCGCCGGGATGGCTGTTCTGTACCCACAGCACGACCTCTTCGCCCTCCTCCGGCGCCGGCAATCCGGCATAAAGATCGGCGGGCCAGGAATTGGCGTCATGCGTCTGCGAGCGGATGCCCGGCGCATCGCCATAGGTGTCGAGCGCATATTTGACGATGTCGTGCCCGGCCGCGCCGATCACATGAATGAAGAGCTGCCCGGTGAATTCGTCCAGGCCAAACCGCGCGCGCACCTGCGCGCTATCGATGATGAGGGTGCCTTCGGGATCGCGGCATTCGATGGTCCAGTCCGCCAGCGCCTTGCCCGCGCCATCGAACAACCGGCACCACACGCGCACATCCCTGGCGCCATAGCGCGTCCAGTAATTGGCCGAGACCAGCCGCGTGTGATGGCCGCCCGCATCGCGGAAGAACGCGAAATTGGTCGCGAAGTTGAGCGTGTTCAGATAGCGCCGCGTGTCGGACAGCATCTCCGCCGGCAGCATCATGCTCTCGAAGCTGAAGCGCTTGGCACCGTGCGGGATGAGATCGCCAATGGCGCGTTCCGCCTTCGCCGCCTCGAAGCTGGCAATGAACACGGCCTTCGCCTTGCTCGCCTTGAGTGCCGTCACCGGCTGCGCTTTGTGTTCGCCAAAGCTGTGGTTCAGATGCTCGACATTCTGGACATAGAGCCCGTCGATCGTCACAGCCTTCAGCGGATAGAACGCGTCGAACGCCGCCATGATCCCGTCGGGATCGTAGAGCGCCACCGGCCCCGCCGCCGCCAGCTCGCGCAACAGTTCGACCGCGCGTTCCGCCGCCAGGGGATGGCTCAGCGCCTTGTAGAGCGCGCTGCCGCCGGCCCCGTTCCGGAACGTATCAATATGCAGAGGCATCGCCCGCCTCCTGCCTGCCACCGAACAGCCGTTTCATGAACGCACTGAGGCGATGGCGCGAGCCTTCCCGCCGCACCACACTTTCGTCGGTCACCCAGTTCACCTGGATCACGCGGCGCCGCCCTTCGAAGGGTTCGAAGCCGTGCCACGCCGTCGGCCCATTCAGAAACAACAGCAGCGTGCCGCGATCCGGCGGCACCTCGGCGGCGTAGTCATTGAGATCGTTCGCAGACCGCAACAGCCGCAGCCGGCCATGGCTGCTCTCCCAGTCGCGGTTCATATAGAGCAGCATCGTCACCAGCTTGGATTTGCTGTCGGTGTGGATCTTGCCGTCCGCGGCCTTGCTCACACCGCGCACCGTCGCCGTGGTCGGCCGCCCGGAAAGGTCGATGCCGAACTTTCCCTCCACCAGTTTCGTCATCTCCGGGCCGGTCAGCGCCTCGATCAGCGCCTTGAAGCGCGCACCATAGTGCAGCGATGGCAACGGGAAGCTGCCGGGATGGGCGATGGCCGGATAGTCCTCCTCGATTCCCGTCTGCGCCGCTTCGAGAATGAAGCCCGGCACGATCAGGTGCGGATATGGCGCCAGGGCGGGTTCCCGGCGGCTGAGCGCTTCGAAATCGACTATCGGGCTGGCGGTCATCGCCTCATTCGGTGCATGGAGCGGCGGAAATCTCATGGGGCCCGGCCCCGGAAATTCCGGATTCGGCGCGGCCTCACCGGCGGTTATGCCTATAAAGGAGGCCGGGTCGGCCGGCAACTCGCCCCCGCCCCGCCAGTTAACCGGCCTCGAGGCGCGGACTCAGGGCACGGCCGCGATCCGGCTCCTGCCGCCGCCATCAGCCTGTGGCACATTCTCCGCCATCGCCACCACCGGCGATGCCGGCTGGGTCGGCGTCTTGTAGCGGTCATAGGCCGGCACCTGATCCAGGCGCACGAAGCGATAGCCTTCCTGCAGCAGCGGCGGCAGCACGGCCGCCACCAGCGCACCGGACTTGGCATGGATGCAGTGCATCAGCACCACTCCGCCATTGTGGCGGCGAATTTCGCGCAGATAGCCCTTGGCGCAGATCTGCGCGTCCCAGTGGCGGTGCCAGCAATTCCAGTCGGCCGCGCTCATCACATAGCCATCGGCGTTCTTGCGCGTTTCACCGCCCACATCCCAGTAGATCGGGCCGATATAGTGCTTCAGCACCGGATCGGCGTTGAGGATCTTGGCGTGGGCCGATCGCCAGGCACCGTAGGGCGCGCGAAAGAACAGCCGCGTGCCGCGCGGCTGCAGCGGCGCAATCTCGTTGTTCACAGCCTTGATCTGGGCGATCAGCCGCGCCGGATGGCTGTCATAACTCGAACCGAGGAATGGATGGGTCGCGCTGTGATTGGCCAGCAGATGCCCTTCCGCCGCGATCTCGCGCAGGATCTCCGGATGGGCCTTGGCCATACGCCCGACGATGAAGAAGGTCGCCTTGATATTGTCCTTGCGCAGCGCCGCGAGCACGGCGCGCGTGTTCGCATTGGGGCCATCGTCGAAGGTCAGCGCGATGGTGTGATCGCCGACAAGACCGGAATGGAAGATCGTGCGCGCCTGAAACCAGGCCACGCGATAGGGCGTCTGCGACGACCCGCCGGCCAAGCTGGCTGACGAAACCAGACACGCCGCAAGAAACAGCGCCGCCGCTGCAATCCCCCGCATTCCCCAAACCTCACCAGCTGCACATATGCCGCAAAGAGCGGATGTATCAGTCTGGCACAGATGGCGCGGAGGCGGAAGGCGCCACCTGAAGTTCCCGGCGCTAACGCCTGAATTAACGGCAGAAAATCAGATCCCGCCGCGCGGCAGATCGTCTCGCTATGCGCGCAGCTTGTGCCCCTGGATCGGCAGTTCGCGAATCCGCACCCCCGTCGCCGCGAAGATCGCATTGGCCAGCGCCGGCGCGAGCGGAGGCGTACCCGGCTCGCCGCCGCCGCCATAAGGCCCGTCGCTGTTCAGGACATGCACGTTGATCTCGGGGCAGGTCGGCAGCCGCACCATCTCGTAGTCCGGGAAGTTGTTCTGCGCCACATGCCCGTCCTCGATGGTGATGGCGCCATAAAGCGCTGCGCTGAGGCCGAAGATGATCGCCCCTTCCACTTGCGCCTTGAGCCCATTGGGGTTCACCGCCGTGCCGGCATCGATCACGGCCGTCACCAGTTTCACCGCCAGCTTGCCGGCCGGATCAATTTCGATTTCCGCAACTTCGCCGACGATGCTCTGAAAGCACTCGAAGATGGCGACGCCGCGTGCACGGCCCGCTGGCATAGGCGTGCCCCAGCCCGCACTCGCGCGCGACCTTTTCCAGCACAGCCAGATGGCGCGGCCGGTTCTTGAGCAATGCCTTGCGATAGGCGACGGGATCGGCACCGGCCGCATGCGCCAGCTCGTCGACGAAGCTCTCGATGAAGAAGCCATGCCAAGAGGCCTCGACGCTGCGCCACGGTCCGGTCGGCACCGGGCTCGTCACCTTGACGGTCCCGATCTGCTGATTGGCGATGTCATAGGGGATATGTGCCTGCGGGTTGGCCTCGTCCTCGGTCGTGTAGTCGTTGACCCAGGCCGTCGCCATGCCGGACTTGTCGAGCGCCGCCTTGAACTGGCTCAGCACATTGGGCCGGTAATAGTCGTGCTGCATGTCCTCTTCGCGGGTGAAGATCAGCTTCACCGGCGTACCGGGCATCGCCATGGCTGTCTTCACGGCATAGGTCAGGAAGTTGAAATAGCCCGGCAGGCGCCGGCCGAAACCGCCGCCCAGATGCATCAGATTGAAGGTCACCTTGTCGAGACCGAGCCCGGCCACCTTGGCGCAATGCGCCCGGCTGCCGAGACCGTCCTGCGTGCCCGACCACACCTCTAGCTTGCCATCCTTGAACAGCGCCGTCGCATTCATCGGCTCCATCGGCGCGTGGGCCAGATAGGGCACGCTGTAGGCCGCCTCGACCACGCGCCCATCCTTGAGCCCGTCCGCGCCGAGGCCGGTCTTCACGTCATTCGCGAACTTGCCGGCCTTGAGCGCGGATTCGCGCTTTGCCGTCAGCATCGCGCTGCTGATCTTGCCATTGCCGCCATCGTTCCATTTGGGCGCGAGCTGCAGCGACCGCATCCTTGGCGCGCCAGTAACGGTCGGCCACGACCACAACGGCATCGTCGAGCTTGACGACTCTTCTTGATGCCGCGCTTCTTCTCGATCGCGCCGGTCTCGACCGAGGCCAGCTTGCCGCCGAACACCGGCGACAATGCGCAGGGCTGCGTATTGCATCCCCTCGACCTTCACATCGAGGCCGTATTGCGCCGTGCCATTGGTCTTGGGCGGAATATCGGCGCGCGGCAGCGATTTTCCGATCAGCGTATAGGCGCTCGGGCGATTTCACCTTCGGATTGTCGGACGGCGAATAGTTTGCGGCCTCTGCCGCCAACTCCCCGAAGCCGAAGCTCTTGTCGCCGTGGATCACGCGGCTGTTCTTGACCGTGCAGGCATCGGGCGACACTTTCCAGCGCGCCGCCGCGGCCTTGACCAGCATCTCGCGCGCCGCCGCCGCCGTCACCCGCATGCAATAGACGCCGGTAAAGCGCACGGCCGACGAGCCGCCCGTCACCTGCAGATCCATATAATCGGCAATGGTGCGGAAGGAGCGGTCGGTCAGCCCGCGCAGGAAGGCGGGCACGGTGTTCCGCTCCCAGCCCCTGCCCGACAGGATGAAGCCCTCGGCCAGCGCGCCATTGGCGAACACCGGATCGGCCGGCGCCTGTTCGGCCCGCACCTTGCTCCAGTCGGCATCGAGTTCTTCGGCTGCGATCTGCGGCAGCGCCGTGAAGATGCCCGTGCCCATATCGCAATGGGGCACGATCACGGTCACCGTGTCGTCCGCGCCGATCTTGAGCCAGTTGGTGATGACCTGTTCGTTCTTTCCGCCCGCCAGACTGGCGACGCGTTCCAGCCGGTCGCTCGGCCACAGCGCATAGCCCACGATCAGCGCACCGCCTGCGGCCGCCCCACCAAGAAGGATCATTCTGCGTGTCGGCATCGTATCCCCCTCAGCCCTTGTTCGCCGGCGCAGTGGCCTGCACCTTGGCCAGCGCGGCGACGGCGGCGCGGATGCGCGGATAGGTGCCGCAACGGCATATATTGGTGACGGCCGCATCAAGCTCGGCTTCGCTCGGCGCCGGATTGGTTTTCAGAAGCGCGGTCACGGCCATGATCATGCCGGACTGGCAATAGCCGCATTGCGGCACCTGATGGTCGATCCAGGCCGCCTGCACCGGCGTCGGCCCATTCGCGCTGACGCCTTCGATGGTGGTGATCTCGGCGCCTTCCGCAGCGGAAACCGGCAGCACGCAGCTGCGCGTCGCCTGGCCGTTGATATGCACCGTGCAGGCCCCGCAGGAGGCGATGCCGCAGCCGAATTTCGTGCCCGTCAGCCCCAGCTCGTCGCGAATGACCCAGAGCAGCGGCGCGTCCGGCTCCACATCCAGCTCATGCTCGGTTCCGTTGACCTTCAGCTTGATCGTCATCGTCTCCCCCTCTGGCAGGGGAATCTCTAGCATATTTGTGCGGCCGCTGCGTAACGCCGCCTCATGAGCCCGGCCGGGTCGCGCTCCAGCCCTGGGCGACGAGTGGCGCGGCGCGTTCGAGCCGCCGCGCTGTGCCTGGAAAATCGCTGCGCGTGAGATAGAGAACGTAGCGGCCGGCCTCGTCCAGCGGATCCATGCGCGGCACGCCCAGCCCTGCCTGCCGGGTCGAATGCACGGTGAAGCCGGCGATAGTTCCGTCCGGCGCCATCCAGGCCTCCAGCACCGGGCCGAGCCCCGACACCGCGTAAGTGTTGACCCCGCTATAGGTCCAGAAATTGCCGAGGCTGTAGGCAATCAGGCGGCCGCGATAGATCTCCACCGCGCGCGGCACATGCGGCCCCTGCCCGATCACCAGATCGGCGCCGGCATCAATCGCGGCATGGGCGAAGGCTTCGCACATTGCCGCGATCCTCGCCGTAGAAATATTCCTCCGCATGCGGAACATGAACATGATCCCAGCCTTCCGCTCCGCCGTGGAACGAGACGATGACGAGGTCGTGCGTCCGCTTGAGGCGGCGTATCAGCGCCTTGGCAGCGGCGATGTCGTTCAGGTTGAGCGTGCCGTTGTTTGGCGCAAAGGCCGTGACGGCCACCTTGCGCCCGTCCGGCAGGATCAGGCTCGCCGCCCGCGCCCCGTCTCGGTCGAGCCCGCCATAGGCGATGCCATGGGCGCGCAACGCCTTCATCGTGCTCTCACGCCCCGCCTCACCGTAATCGCCGCTGTGATTGTTGGCGAGGCTGACGACATCGACGCCGAGACTCGCCAGCACACCGGCGTAATAGGGCGGGCTGTGAAATGCGAAACAGTTCGCACAGTCCTTGGGGCTGGGTTCGGGCCCGTCATAGAGCGGGCCTTCCAGATTGGCGAAGGCAATATCGGCATGGCGGAACACAGCCGCCAATCTGGCGCCCACCAGCCCAGCTGCATCCGAGCCGCGGCGGATGTCCGGGTTCAGTCCCAGTGCGATGGACCCCATCATCACATCGCCCGCCGCAACCACATCGACCAGCCTGGCATCACCCGGCCTGTACCGATCGGAGAGCCAATAGGTCTTCGTCGCCACGCGCGGCAGCGCCTGCCTCACCGCACGCTGCAAGGCCAGCGGCGGTTGGCTCTCGACAAAGCTGTGCGGCCTCTGCGCCGCGAGTGGATAACGATCGTTGCCGGCCAACCGCGCATCGTAGCGTCCGATCACAAGCAACGCCGTAGACAGGGATACCAGGGCGCATCCAAGCACTGCCGCGGCGAGCGTAACGAAGCCGCCGAACCAGGATGACACCTCCCAGCCATATCGCACGCGCATGATGTCCCCCCGCCGGGGACAACCATGCCGAAGGCACGTCGCCCTGTCGAGGCCGGACGCGACTGGTTAACCGGCGTGGCGCGGCTCACCGCCGCGGAACAGCCTATCCGCTATCCCAACCGCTTGATCGCCTCGCCCAGCCGCACGGCCAGCGCCGCCGCTTCGGCGCGCTTTTCGCGCTGCTCGCTCAGCACCTCTTCGGGCGCGCGGGAGACGAATTGCTCGTTCGACAGCTTGGCGTCGAAGCGGGCGATCTCGGCTTCGGCCTTCTTCAATTCCTTTTCGAGGCGCGCGCGTTCCTTGGCGAAATCGATCACGTCGCCCAGCGGCAGCGCGGCCACCGCCTCGCCGATCACGAATTGCGCAGAGCCTTCCGGAAGCGCGCTGTCCGTGCGCGCGGAGGACAGCCGCGCCAGCGTCTGGATCACGTCGCGGTGCTGATTGAGGCGCGTGCCCGTCTCCGCGCTCGCATCCTTCAGCACCAGCGCGATCTTGGCCGACGGCGGCACATTCATCTCGGCCCGCACCGAACGGATACCGGAAACGAGGTCGATGACCCATTGCATTTCGTCATGCGCCGGTTTGTCGTCCGCCAGCGCCGCAAAGTCCGGCCAGCCCGCCTCGATCAACAGGCTTTCGCGCGGCAGCGCGTGCTCGGCCGTGCGCGCCCACAACTCCTCGGTGATGAAGGGCATGAAGGGATGCAGCAGCTTCAGGATCTGGTCGCGCACCCAGGCCGCGCTCGCGCGCGTTTCGGCCTTGGCGGCTTCATCGCTGCCATTGAAGATGGGTTTGGCGAATTCCAGATACCAGTCGCAGAACACATCCCAGACAAAGTGATAGGCCGCGCCCGCCGCATCGTTGAAACGCAGCGCTTCGAGATTGGCAGTGATGGCAGCCGCCGCGCTCCGCGTCTCGCCGACGATCCATTTGTTGAGCGTCAGCGTCACCTTGGCCGGATCGAAATCGCCCACGGTCACGCATTCGTTCATCTCGCAGAAGCGCGCCGCGTTCCATAGCTTGGTCGCGAAATTGCGGTTGGTTTCGACGCGGGATGTGCCGATGCGCATGTCGCGCCCCTGCCCCGCGGCCAGCGCCAGCGTGAAGCGCAAGGCGTCGGCGCCGTATTCGTCGATCAGCGTCAGCGGGTCGACGACATTGCCCTTCGTCTTCGACATCTTCTGACCCTTCTCATCCAGCACGCGCGTGTGGATGAAAACGGTGTGGAACGGCACCTCGTCCATGAAGTGCAGCCCCATCATCATCATGCGGGCGACCCAGAAGAAGATGATGTCGAAGCCGGTGACGAGCACCGAGGTCGGATAATAGCGCGCCAGTTCCGGCGTCTTGTCCGGCCAGCCCAGCGTCGAGAACGGCCACAGCGCCGAGGAGAACCAGGTGTCGAGCACGTCTTGTCGCGATGCAAGGACCGTGCGCCCAAGAACTTTCGACCGTCCACCGACGATTCCATTACGCCCTTAATCCACGCATCGGACTTAGCGAGAACCTCTACGGGCTTACCATAGAACTTGACGCTGCTTCGATAGCTTCTCTTCGCTTCCTCGACGAACATTGTCACCTTCCGGTCCATACCAGGCCGGAATCTGATGGCCCCACCAGAGCTGGCGCGAGATGCACCAGGGCTGGATGTTGCGCAGCCAGTGGAAATAGACGTTGGTCCAGTTCTCGGGCACGAATTTGGTGCGCCCGTCCTCCACCGCCTTCAGTGCCTTCTCGGCCAGCGGCTTGACGTTCAGGTACCACTGCTCGGTCAGATAGGGTTCGAGCACGACCGTCTTGGTCTTCTCGTCATGCGGCACGGCATGGGTGATCGGCTCGACCTTGTCGACCAGCTCCAGCGCTTCGAGGTCGGCGAGGATCACTTCGCGCGCCTTGAAACGATCGAGCCCGCGATAGGGTTCGGGCACGCTGTCGTTCAGCGTCGCATCCTTGTTGAGGATGTTGAGCACGTCGAGATTGTGCCGCTTGCCGACTTCGAAGTCGTTGAAGTCGTGGCCGGCGTGATCTTGACCGCGCCCGTGCCCTTTTCGGGATCGGAATGCTCGTCGGCGACGATCGGGATCAACCGGTCGGTCAGCGGCAGGCGCACATGCTTGCCGATCAGCGATTTGTAGCGTTCGTCTTCGGGATGCACGGCCACGGCCGTATCGCCCAGCATGGTCTCCGGGCCGTGTCGTCGCCACGACGATGAAACGGCCGGGCTCGTTCTCGATCGGATATTTGAGATGCCAGAGATGCCCCTTCATCTCGATGCTCTCGACTTCCAGATCGGAAACCGCCGTCTCAAGCTTCGGGTCCCAATTGACCAGGCGTTTGTCTTTGTAAATGAGGCCCTGTTTATGGAGTTCGACGAACACCTTGAGCACGGCCTTGGACAGGCCCTCATCCATGGTGAAGCGTTCGCGGCTCCAGTCGCAGGAAGCGCCGAGCCGGCGCAGCTGCTGGGTGATGGCGCCGCCGGATTCTTCCTTCCACGCCCACACGCGCTTCAGGAACTCCACGCGGCCCAGATCTACGCGGCGTTCCTGCCGCTCGGCCAGCTGGCGCTCGACCACGAGCTGGGTGGCGATGCCGGCATGATCCATGCCCGGCTGCCACAAGACATCCTTGCCGCGCATCCGCTCGAAGCGGCTCAGCGCATCCTGCAGCGTGTTGTTGAGGGCGTGGCCGATATGCAGCCGCCCGGTGACGTTGGGCGGCGGGATGACGATGCAGAAGGGCTCGGCGTCCGGGCGGCGGCCGGCCTGGAAGGCACCGGAATCCTCCCACTGGGCGTAGATGCGGCCCTCGACCTCGGCAGGCCGGAACGTCTTGTCGAGCATGGAAGGCGAAACCTCTTGAGCGTGTCACGGGGGCGGTCTTGGGAAGTGCCGCCCCGGCGCCTCAAGGTCAAGAGGAACAGGGCGGTTTGGAGGCCGCCCCTTCGAATTCGCGAAGGATCAGCGGCGGCGCGACTTGGCTACCCGAGCCACTTCGTTGCGGACCGCCTCTTCCAGCATGGCCGGGAAATGCTGGTCCAGCCACTCGCGGACGACCGGCTTCATGCGCTCGACCACGGCGTCCGTGTGATCGCTCAGCCACTCGCGCAGCACCGGATCGAAGGATTCGCGCACGGCGCGGTCGAACACCGCCTCCACGCTCGCCCCATCCAGCCCCGGAACGGGGGCCGCGCGGGCCGGAGCCGGTTCGGGCTCATCCTCCGCCTCGATGCTGGCAAAGGCGTCGTCCAGCGCCTGGCGGGTCTTGTCGCTGAAAATGTCCGATTCTTCCGCCGCGGCCATCACGGGCGCCGGCTCGGGCATCGGTTCGGGCGCCATCTCCGGCGCGGGCTCGACTGCGACGGGCTCATCGTCCAGGGTCTGGAACACAACCTCGTCAGCCTCGGCCAAGGGTTCCGGGCGCGGCGCGGGCTCGTCCGGCAGCGCATCGGTCAGCTCGAGAATGTCGTCGTCCGCCGCCGGCTCGCTTGCTGCATGAAGCACGGCCGCGGGCTCGGGCGCGGCTTCTTCAGCCGCCGGCTCCGGCGCAGCGTCTTCGGCCACAGGCTCAGACGCGGCCTCAGCCGGCTGCTCTTCCTCGTTCGAATCCTCGGAGATGATCTTCCGGATCGACGCCAGAATCTCTTCCATCGTCGGTTCGTGCTGGGGATTCGACATGGCGTTCACTCCCGCCGCGTGCGGATTTCGGATTGCTATTGGACCCTAAGATACTTAGCGAAAGAAGAAAAGACTCCGTTAACGCGCCGGAAGTTTTTTTCCTCGCGTTAACATATGGCCTCAGTCGCCGAATCCGAGCCAGCGTGCAGCATTATCGTCATAATAGGCATTCGGATCGTAAAACTTCACCTTCAGCGCGAGTTCGCGCGCCGTGAGCTGCCCTGTCGCCGAAAGAAGCTGATAGGCGGCCACTTCCGCGTTCCGGCGCGATGTCACCACGGCCACTTGCGAATTGAGCAGCTCCTGTTCGGCATTGAGCACATCGAGAATTGTCCGTGCACCGACTTGCTGCTCCTTGCGCACACCTTCATAGGCAAGCTGGTTCGCCTGCACCTGCGCTTCGTTGGAGGCAATGGCACTCTGCGCGGACTGGAAGGATTGCCATGCCGCCTGCACGGCCTCGCGCACCTTGCGGTCCGTATAGACGAGATTGAGTTGCGACTGGCTGTGCAGATCCTTGGCCTGGCGCACATCAGCCTCGTCGGCGCCGCCCTGATAAAGCGGGACGGTCAGCATCGCCATCAGTGAGCTGGAGTTGGTGGCGGGCTGCGAAAGAACCCGCCGAAGGACTGAGACCCCGAATAGCCGTACTGGGCCTGCAGCGAGACCTGCGGCAGCATCGCGCCCACCGAATCGTTGATGGCCAGATCGGCGGCGCGTTCGGTTTCCCGGGCCGCGATCAGGGTCGGGCTCTGCTTCAGGGCCAGCGCCTGCGCAGCATCCATCGTGGACGGAAGCTCGGGCAGCTTGTTCTCCTTGGCCAGCGTTTCGACCGGCCGGCCGATCACCTGCAGGAAGCTCGCCCGGCTGACCGCGAGCTGGCCCTCAGCCGTCACCAGTTCGGCCTGGGCGCCGGCCAGCCGGGCCCGCGACTGGGCCACATCGGTGCGGGTCAGTTCGCCGACCTTGAACTGGAGTTCGGTGGCTTTGAGCTGCTTGGCCAGCACCGCGACATTGTTCTGGCGCAGATCGACGACGGCCTGATCGCGCACCACATCCATGTACGCGGTGACGGCTGCCAGCAGCACTTGGCTCTCGGTATCGGCCAGTTGGGCACGCCCGGCGCGAACCAGGGCCTTGGCCTTGCTGATCTCCACCCAGGTGCGCCCGCCGCGGAAGATCGGCTGGTTCAGCGTCACCGTCCCCTGCATGGGATGCGAGTTCGAGGTGCTCGGAAAGTTCGGCGGGAAGCCGCCGCACGAATTCGTAATGCTGGGTGCCGTATTCGCCCTGCGCATTGACGGTGGGCCGCCAGCCGGCATTGGCCTTGGCGACATCCTCGTCCGTGGCCCTCAGCTTGGCCCGCTGGGCCGCGAGCTGCGGATTGGTCTCATAGGCGACGCCCAGCGCGTCGGCCAGCGTAAAGGGTTTGGCCAGCGCAGGTCCTGCCATCAGCAACAGGCCAATGGTCCCGCCGGCGCAAACGGCGCCCCAAAATCTGTTCATCGAATTCCCCTGCCCGTGGAAGTAGCACGGTCCTCATGTGGGGATTCTAGAAGACGAATCCAACCGCCTTCTTGAATCCCGGCAAGAGCGGCGCCGGCGCGTCGAAATCCGGCCGGTCGCCGATATGGCCGCCCCGGCGGACATAGAGATGCGCCCGGCTCCGGGGCCCATCCTGGATCACGCTTACCAGCCGGCCGCCATCGGCCAACTGGCCCAGCAACGCCTCGGGCACATCCTCGACCGCGCCGTCGATCAGGATCACGTCATAAGGCCCATTGGCCTTGTCGCCATCGGCGAGACTGCCCTGAACCACCTGGGCATTTGATGCCCCGACCGCCTGCAGCATGTCCGAGGCCACCCGCACCAGATCGACATCGGTCTCGAGCGCGGTGACCTTTGCAGCCATCCTGGCGAGGACGGCCGCCGAATAGCCCGTGGCGCACCCGACCACCAGAGCGCGGTCCCCGGCCTCGATTCCGGCCAGATGGAGCAGCTTCGCCAGCGTCCGCGGCTCCATCAGGAAGCGGCCCGGCACCACCTCGGCGGCCGCCTCGGCATAGGCCACGGCCCGGTTGGCGGCGGGCACGAAGCGTTCGCGCGGCACGGTCAGCATGGCCTCCTGGATGCGCGGATCCGGCACGTCATTGGCGCGGACCTGCGATTCGACCATGTTGAAGCGCTGGGCGGCATAATCGGGCATGAGAGCGACTCGCGGAAGGCGTGGCGGGGTGTGCGCGCTTATACTGCCCGGACGATGGGCTGACAACGCGCGATGCCGCCGCGCATCGGCCCGCGGAACCGGCCATATAACCGATTGTCGGGCGCGGGACCGTCTGATATAGCCCGCGCCTCACCATCAGGGGCCACGTGGCGGAGTGGTGACGCAGCGGACTGCAAATCCGCGAACCCCGGTTCAATTCCGGGCGTGGCCTCCAAACCTTCCCGAACTATTGCGCAATCTCTCGACTGGCCGGTCCGACGACCTACGCCGCGCCAATGTTCCGGCGTGCGCGATTGTGCCCATCCGGGACCGGGTAACCCCAACATTCATTAAGCTGAATGGATTGTGCGCGCTGTTAAGAACTTATTAACCTTGGCGTGGCAATCTCTCATTGTCTTCCCTTGAAGACACCCCACCATTACCCAACGCCTTGGGGCCGGGCACCACCCGGCCCTTTTCTTTTTCTGGGTTAAGCGGGCCCCGAAACGCGCAGGGTGATTCGGGACTTCAGTCCCAGCGCTTGGGCCAGACCTTCTTCAACTGCCGCCGCGACCAGTTCCAGACACCGCCTGCATGATCGCGCGCGCCAGAGCGGCCCCACCAAACTTCGGTGCGGCGTCTCAGGCGCCGCACCGGCGGCAAGTCGATGGAAAGAACGGCCGCGCCCAGCGGCAGCATCCACAAGCCCAGCACCGGCAGAAAGGCGAACACGCCGCCAAGCACGAGCCCGCCGCCGAGCAGCACGCGCAGCAGCCGCGATTTTGGCAGGCTGACGCGATGCCGTCCCAGCCTCAGGCTGTGGCGATGCGACCGGCGCGGAGGATCGTCGCCTCCGTCCCGAGGGGGACCGTCGTCTGAACCTTTGAGAGCCGCAGTCATGGATTTCGCGCCGCGCCATCCACGGACAAAAATGGCCGTGAGGCGAAAATTGCTATAGTCATACTGGCTCAGACGCGCTAGAGACGCGCCCTCGCGTTCCCCGGTAGCTCAGCGGTAGAGCAACCGGCTGTTAACCGGTTGGTCGCTGGTTCGAATCCGGCCCGGGGAGCCATTTCTCTTTCATAGCTCGCGATTGTGACCCGGATGCGGCCGGGCGCATCGCGCCGCCGCTAACGCAGCGGCTCGCGGCTGCGATCCACCATCAGATAGAGGGCGCCGATCGACATCAGCGCGCCGATCATCAGATAGGCGGGCGCGGCAATGGTCGAGCCGGTGGCGCCGATCAGCGCCGTCGCGATCAGGGGTGCTGTGCCGCCGCCGAATCCCAGCCCGACATTGAAGGCCAGCGAATAGCCGGACAGGCGGAAATGCGACGGAAACAGCTCGGCCAGCATCGCCGGCGCCGTCCCCATGATGATGCCGAGGAACACCGCAAAGCCGAACTGCGCCACGGCGAACTTGATCAGCGTCGGGCCTTCCGACAGCTCGAAGAAGAACACCGCCGTGAAGAAGATCAGCGCGAAGGCCAGGATCAACATGGAGCGGCGGCGGATCGCGTGATCCGTCAACCAGCCGGCGAGAGGAATGGCCACGATCGCAACGGCCTCGGCGGCCGTGTTGATGTACAGCGCGTCGGCATCGTTGACGGTGCCGAACTTGCTGGCGAAGGTCGGCAGGAAGACCAGCGTCAGATAGTCGGCGACGCCATAGCCCCAGGTGAAGATCATGGCCAGGATCATGGCCCGCGGCGCCTGGGTGAAGGCCTGCTTGAGCGGCAATTCGCGCTCTTCTCCCTCGGCCGGCGGTGCGGGCTCGTAGCCCGTATGGGTCAATTGCGAGCGCATCCAGTAGGCCAGGACCGCCAGCACGCCGCCGCCGATGAAGGGTAGCCGCCACATCCAGGGAAATTCGGGATGCTGCTGCGCCATCATCACGGTCGTCGCGGCCAGCCCGGCCGCCAGCAGATAGCCGCCGGTTGAACCGATATTGGCGAAGCTGCCGGCGATGCCGCGCCGGTGCGGCGGCGAGGTCTCGATCAGATAGGACACCGAGCCCGTGAACTCGCCGCCCACCGAAAAACCCTGGAACAGGCGGATCAACAGAAGAAGGATCGGCGCCCAGATCCCGATCTCCTGATAGGTCGGCAGGAAGCCGATCATCGTCGTTGCCAGCCCCATCATCACGACCGACAGGACCAGCACCGCCTGCCGGCCGATGCGGTCGCCCAGATGGCCCAGCACCGCCCCGCCGAGGGGGCGCACGGCAAAGCCGATGGCGAAACCGCCATAAGCGCCGATCAGTGAGGCGACGGGATTGTGCGAGGGGAAGAAATGCTCGCCAATCATCGGCGCCAGATAACCGTAGAGGCCGAAATCATACCACTCCAGCACATTGCCGATCATGCCGGCGCCGAGGCTTTCGACCGAAAGCTTCTCGATGCTGTTGATCGCGTCCAGGTCTGTGCGTTCTACGGAATCCGACAATGGCCCATGCCCCCTTGGTGTTGTTCGGCGTCTTGGTCCCAACCTCGCATGGTCAAAACGGCCGTGTCACCCCGCCGGGACAATGGAATCGCGGGCAAAAGCAATCACTGCGTGCAGGCGAAGCCGCCTGCGCGCCGAACGGCCAGTTCTGAGTGACGGGAGAGACTGAAAGATGACGGCATACACTCACCATCACCTATTCCTTTCAGGAAAGACACTTCACTCGTATTGGCTGTATTATGAAAAGGAATCCAAATATCTGCCGAAATATTGTCCGAGTATAAAAATGGGAGTGTGATTCAATTCCAACCGCTCCGGACATCCGCCGCGCCACCTCATGGACCGAGAGCCGTGCTGTTGATGCACGCCCGGTTCGCCCGCGAATGAGGCCGGTATGAAGCCCGTTATCGTCTGGTTCCGGCAGGATCTGCGCCTCGCCGACAATCCGGCCCTGAACACCGCGGCCGAATGCGGCCGGCCGGTGCTGTGCCTCTATATTCTCGACGACGAGACGCCCGGCCGCTGGCAGCTCGGCGGCGCCGCGCGCTGGTGGCTGCAGGCAAGCCTCACCAGCCTGGGTCAGGATCTCGTGCGCCGCGGCGGCCGCCTGATCCTGCGCCGCGGCCATGCCCGCAAGGTGCTCGATGAGGTCATCGCTGAAACCGATGCGGGCGCCGTGTTCTGGAACCGCTGCTACGAGCCCTATGCGATCGCCCGCGATACGGAGATTGGCCATGATCTCGTCGCGCGCGGCCTGGAGGTCCGCAGTTCCAACGCCACCTCGGTCGCCGAGCCCTGGGATGTCTCGGCCAGCCCTTATGACGGCAAGGCCTATCGCGTTTTCACGCCGTTCTGGCGGGCCATGCGCAGCCGCTTCGTCGGCATCCCGGACGACCTGCCGGAGGGGATACTTGCCTATGACGAGGCGATCGCCACCGACCGTCTCGACGATTGGGCGTTGGCCCCGTCGGCGCCGGATTGGGCGGCGGGACTGCGCGACGGCTGGACCCCGGGCGAAGTCGGCGCGGCCGCACAATTGGAGCGCTTCCTCGCCCATGCTGCGTCTTATCCGAAGGATCGCGACCGGCCCGATCTCGAGGGCACATCGCGCCTGTCGCCGTATCTGCATTGGGGCGAAATCTCGCCGCGCCATGTCTGGCTCTCGATTCTCAAACGGGCCGATGCGATGCCCGATGGCGGCGAGAAATTCCTCTCGGAACTGGCCTGGCGTGAATTCGCCTCCCAGCTTCTGTTCCACAATCCGGGCCTGCCCGAGGCGCCGCTGGATACGAAATTCGCCCAATTTCCATGGACGCAGGACGACGCCGGCTTCGATGCCTGGCGCAGAGGCCGCACCGGCATTCCTATCGTCGATGCCGGCATGCGCGCATTGCTGCAGACCGGCTGGATGCACAATCGCGTGCGCATGGTCGCCGCCTCCTTCCTCGTCAAGCATCTGCTCGTGGACTGGCGGCGCGGCCAGGATTGGTTTTGGGAGACCCTGGTCGATGCCGACCTCGCCAACAACAGCACAGCCTGGCAATGGGTGACCGGTTGCGGCGCCGACCCCGCGCCGTATTTCCGCATCTTCAATCCGGTTCTGCAGGGCGAGAAGTTCGATCCCGAGGGGACCTATGTCCGCCGCTTCGTCCCCGAGCTCGCAAAGCTCCCGGCCCGCCACATCCACAAACCCTGGGCTGCGCCAGCCGCAGCACTGGAAGAGGCCGGCGTCGTGCTGGGCGGCAATTACCCAAGGCCGGTGGTAGATTTGGCGGCGGGCCGTACGCGAGCGCTCAAGGCCTTCCACAGCCTCAAGCGGAAGTGATCGGCGGCCTGCCCGCCGCCCACGCCTTGAAGGCCTGGCCCCCCCGGCTTAGGTTCACCGGGACTCCGCAATTTCCTGGGCCCATGGACATACGACACGACACCATCGCCGCGATCGGCAACACGCCACTCATCCGCCTGAGGCGGGCCTCCGAGCTGACCGGCTGTGAAATCCTCGGCAAGGCCGAATTCATGAATCCGGGCCAGTCCGTGAAGGACCGCGCCGCGCTCCACATCGTCAAGGACGCCATCGCCCGGCGCCAGCTCAGGCCCGGCGGCACCATCGTCGAAGGCACGGCCGGCAATACCGGTATCGGTCTGGCCGTGGTCGGCAACGCGCTTGGCTTCAAGACCGTGATCGTGATCCCCGATACCCAAAGCCAGGAGAAGAAGGATGCGCTGCGCGTGATGGGCGCCCAGCTCATCGAGGTTCCGGCCAAGCCCTATCGCGATCCCAACAACTACGTGAAGATTTCCGGCCGTCTCGCCGAACAGCTCGCCAGGAGCGAGCCCAACGGCGCCGTCTGGGCCAACCAGTTCGACAATGTCGCCAACCGTCAGGCCCATGTCGAAACCACCGGCCCGGAGATCTGGGAGCAGACCAAGGGCCGAATCGATGGCTTCGTCACGGCCGTCGGCACCGGCGGCACGCTTGCCGGCATCGCCATCGCCCTCAAGTCGCGCAATCCCGATATCCGCATCGCCGCCGCAGATCCTCTGGGTGCTGCAATCTATTCCTGGATCAAGACCGGCGAACTCACATCGCATGGCAGCTCGATCACCGAAGGCATCGGCCAGAACCGCGTCACCGCCAATCTCGAGGGCGCGCCCATCGACGACGCCTATGAGATTTCCGATGAAGAGATGCTGCCGATCATCTTCGATCTCCTCGAACATGAAGGCCTGTGCATGGGCGGTTCGACCGGCGTGAACGTTGCCGGCGCCATCCGCATGGCAAAAGACATGGGGCCCGGTCACACCATCGTCACCGTGCTCTGCGATTTCGGCACGCGTTATCAGGGCAAACTGTTCAATCCCGAATTCCTGAAATCGAAAGGCCTGCCGGCACCGCATTGGCTGGCCGAGCCGCAAACACCGATTGCGATCCCGTTCGAACAATGAAACCTGCAATTCCCCTCGTTTCCACCGACTGGCTCGCCGAACATCTGGGCGCGCCGGATATACGCATCGCCGATGCTTCCTGGTATCTGCCGCAGGCGGGCCGCGACGCCAAAGCCGAATATGCCAGCGCGCATATTCCCGGCGCCGTGTTCTTCGACATCGACGAGCTGTCGGACGAAGCCAGTCCCTTTCCACATATGCTCGCGCCGGCACCGAAGTTCGCCAGCCGCATGCGCAAGCTCGGCCTCGGCGACGGCCATCTCATCGTCGTTTATGACGGCGCCGGTCTCTTCTCCGCGCCGCGTGCGTGGTGGATGCTGCGCGCCATGGGACATGACGATGTCGTCGTGCTCGATGGCGGACTGCCGAAATGGCGCCGCGAAGGCCGGCCGATGGACGATCTTGTGCCCGTGCCGCAGCCGCGCCATTTCACGCCGCGTGCCAACAATGCGATCCAGCGCGACTTCGCGCAGGTCATGATGGCCTGCACGACAAAGGACGAGCAGATTCTCGATGCCCGCAGCCCGTCGCGTTTCGCAGGTGCCGAGCAGGAGCCGCGCGCCGGCGTGCGCCCCGGCCACATCCCCGGCAGTCTCAACCTGCACTATGGCCAGCTCACCCATGAAGACGGCTCGATGAAGTCCGCCGACGATCTGCGCACGCTGATCGACGCCGCGGGCATCGATCCCGCCCGTCCCATCATCACCACCTGCGGTTCGGGCGTCACGGCTGCGGCCTTGCTGCTCGCGCTGCAGATCGTGGGCATCGACAACGCCGCGGTCTATGACGGCTCCTGGGCGGAATGGGGCGCGGTGGCGGAAGCGCCGGTCGAAACGGGGATGGCATGAGGTCCAGAGAACCGAGCAAGCGGATTTCGACGGTCGTCACCTTTCTCGACATGAAGGCGCGGCCCGATCTGCTGCCTCCGCCGCTTCCGTCCGGCAAGATCGCGATCCTGCGCGCCGAGAATCCGCCCGTCCATTTTTATCGCTATCTCTACGACACCATTGGCGAAGACTATTACTGGGTCGATCGCCGCAAGATGAACGATGACGCGCTGGCGGAACTGCTGGCCGATCCGGACGTGCATATCGATGTGCTTTATGTCGATGGCTGCCCGGCAGGCCTCGCGGAACTGGACTTCCGCAATCCGGCCGCCACCCAGCTTTCCTATTTCGGTTTGCTGCCCGAATTCGTGGGTCGCCGCCTCGGCCATTACTTCCTCTATCAGGCCGTGCTCAATGCCTGGTCGCATCCGATCAAGCTGCTGCGTGTCAACACCTGCACGCTCGATCACGCGCGCGCTCTGCCGCTCTATCAGCGCGTCGGCTTCGATCCCTACGCCCGCGAGGAGCGTTTCATCATACTGCCGTGAGGGGCATTTTCTTTCGCTGCCGTCTGTGCACACTCCCCCGGGTCATGACGCGGGCCGGGGCGCCCGCCATTGAGGGGACCATATGACCGATGTGAAGCCCGAGGCCGCCATGGATACGTCCTGGTTCGGCCACCCGCGCCAGCTTGCCCGCTTGTTCTCCACCGAAGCCTGCGAGCGTTTCGGCTTCTACGGCGTGCGCGCGCTTCTCATTCTCTACCTCACCCAGCATTTCGCATTTTCGGATCGGGTAAGCGGCGGGCTTTACGGCGCCTTTCTCGCGCTGGTCTATCTCACGCCGCTGATCGGCGGCTTCGTGGCCGACCAGTATTTCGGCTCCAAGCGCACGGTGCGGCTGGGCGCGATCCTGATGGCGGTCGGCTATCTGATGCTGGCCTTTTCGGGCGGCACGCCGGCCAAACCCTTCGTCGCCATTGATGGCCACCACTATCAGGTCAGGACCGAGGGCACCGGCAAGGCGCAAGCGCAATATCTGATCGATGGCGCACAGCGTTTTAAAATTATCGGCAATGACGATCAAAGCATCACATTCCAGGGCGCAAGCGGTGCCGTGCCGGCGCGGGTCGCCAAGGGTCACTACAGATTCGACGCGACACGCAATCCGCTCAACGTTTTCCTCCTCTATCTGTCGTTGGCGCTGGTGGTCACCGGCAACGGTTTCTTCAAACCCAACATCTCGACCATGGTGGGCAATCTCTATGCCGAAGGCGACCGGCGGCGCGACGCCGGCTTCACCATCTTTTATATGGGCATCAATGTCGGCTCGATCCTGTCGCAGTTCTCCGCCCCGCTGGTCGCGGCCTGGTTCGGATTCTCCTGGGGCTTTGCGCTGCCCGGCGTGGTGATGCTGGTGGCCTGGGCGCTGTTCCAGTTTTCCGGCGAGGGGCTCAAGGATTTCGGCAACCCGCCCAACGGCAAGCCGCAATATCAGGGCGTGATCCTGATCCTGACGTTGCTGGCGCTGCCGGTGTTCTGGTTCCTTCTGCGCAACCAGGCGATGGCCGGCGCCGAACCGGCCGCCTCGGCGGGCGTCGTCGCCTATCTCATGTCGCTGCCACTGCTCGGCAAGCTGATGCTCGTGATCTATGCCGCCACCATGATCGGCATTCCGGCGTGGTCTCTGATCAAGCTCGACGCCACCGCACGCAACCGCATGATCGTGGCCATCCTGCTGACGGCGTTCTCGGTGGTGTTCTGGACCCTGTTCGAGCAGGCCGGCTCATCGCTCACTTTGTTCGCCGACCGCAACACCGACCGCCACATCGCCGGCATGGTGATGGAGGCCGGTCAGGTGCAGATGTTCAATCCGCTGTTCATCGTCACACTCGCCCCGCTGCTGAGCTGGCTGTGGGACGTCCTCGGCCGCCGCGGCCTTGAACCCTCCGTGCCGCTCAAATTCGCCATCGGCCTGCTTCTGGTCGGCTTCGGCTTCCTGCTGCTGGTGTTCGGCGCCGGGTTCCACGACAGCCTCTTCCGCGTCGGCCTGTTCTGGCTGGCGGCGGCCTATCTGCTGCATTCGATCGGCGAGCTGTGCCTGTCGCCGGTGGGTCTTTCGATGATCACCAAGCTGTCGGTGCAGAGCGTGGTCGGGCTCATGATGGGCGTGTGGTTTCTCTCCATCGCCATGGCGGAATATATTGGCGGCATCATCGCCCAGCTGACCTCGACGGCCACCGTGGCCGGCAAGGTGCTCAATCCCGAGGTCTCGCTGCACACCTATACCGGTGTCTTCCAGACCATCGGCTATGCCGGTGTCGCGGCCGGCGTCGTCATGCTGCTAATATTGCCGCTGCTCAAGCGCGGCATGAAGGGCGTTCACTAGGACAAAAGACCATGACCGAAAGCCGGAAACCCAGTACCACGGTCGTCCACAGCGGACGCATGACACGCGCGCATTTCGGCACGGTCAACACGCCGGTCTATCGCACCTCGACAATCCTGCAGCCGGATCTGGCGACGCTGGAAGGCCACAGCGCGCCCTATGTCTATGGCCGCCGCGGCACACCGACCTCCCGCAGCCTCGAAGAGGCGATCAACGCATTGGAGGGTGGCGCGCATACGGCGCTCGCCCCCTCCGGCCTCGGCGCCATCGCACTGGCCCTGCTCTCGGTCTGCAGCGCCGGCGACCATGTTCTCGTCAGCGACAGCGCCTATTGGCCGACGCGCGGTTTCTGCGACCGGATGCTGACGCGCTACGGCATCGAAACGGACTATTACGATCCCACCATCGGCGCCGGCATCGCCGCACTGATCAAGCCGAACACGCTCGCCGTCTTCTGCGAGGCGCCAGGCTCGCTCACCTTCGAGATGCAGGACATCCCGGCCATCGCCGCCGCCGCCCATGCCAGGGGCGCCTCGGTGCTGATGGACAACACCTGGGCGACGCCGCTTCTGTTCCAGCCGCTGGCGCACGGCGTCGACCTGTCGATCCAGGCCGTGACCAAATATATCGGCGGCCATGCCGATGTGATGATGGGCTATGTCTGCGCCAATGAGAGCCACAAGGCCCGCCTCGAACAGACCCATGGCGATATGGGCCTCTACTGCAGCGGCGATGATTGTTTCCTTGCCTTGCGCGGGCTTCGCACCCTGCCCGTGCGCCTGCCACGCCATCAGGAAACCGGCCTCACGCTCGCACGCTGGTTCGCCGCCCGGCCCGAGGTCGAGCGCGTGCTGCATCCCGCGCTCGAAACAGATCCTGGCCACGCGCTGTGGAAACGCGATTTCAAGGGCGCCTGCGGCCTTTTCGGCGTGGTGCTGAAGCCGCAGCCGGAGGGCGCGCTGGCGGCGCTGATGGACCATCTCGACTATTTCGGCATGGGCTATTCCTGGGGCGGCTTTGAAAGCCTGATCGTTCCGGCCCATATTCATCGCACGGCCCGGCCTTTCGATGCGCAAGGTCCGGTGATCCGCATCCATGCCGGCCTCGAAGACCCGGACGATCTGATCGCCGATCTCGAAGCCGGCTTCGCGCGCATGAGCAAGGTAAAATGAGTATCGAGGCCATCTCGACCGAAGACTTCCTCAAAGCCGTCACCTTCAATGGCGATGGTCTCGTCCCCGTCATTGCCCAGGATGCGGGCAATGGCGATGTGCTGATGATGGCCTGGATGAACCGCGACACGCTGGCCGAAACGCTCAAGACCGGTCAGGTCACCTATTGGTCGCGCTCGCGCCAGGCCGTCTGGCGCAAGGGCGAAACTTCCGGCCACACGCAGACACTCATCGAAGCCTATGTCGATTGCGACGGCGACACGCTGCTCATGAAAGTCGAGCAGACAGGCCCCGCCTGCCACACCGGCGCAAGAAGCTGCTTCTATCGCCGCCGCGCGGATTAGTTTCGAACAAAGCCGATCGAACGCGCTCTATCACGCACGCGTGATGGACGGAAAATTAACTGGAGCACGCCCGCCGCCGCCGCTCTAATCGCGGAATCCTAACCGGGGGTTCCTTATGAATACGAAACGGACGCTTCTGGCGGCATTGCTGCTCGCCGGAACCACTTCTATCGCCACGGCTGAAGTCCAGCCTCAGCCTGCGGCACCGGCCGCACCGATCGCCGCGCCCAAGGACATCGCCTATCCCGGCGCGCTCACGATCAAGGTCGACGCCACGGATCTGCCGCGTCACATCTTCAAGGTCCAAGAGACCGTGCCCGTGGCCGGCGCAGGCGCCATGACCTTGCTTTACCCCAATTGGCTGCCGGGCGTTCACGCCCCGGGCGGCCCGATCCAGAAATTCGCCGGCCTCGAAATCACGGCGAATGGCAAGACCATTTCCTGGACGCGCGATCCGGTCGATGTCTATGCCTTCCACATCGATGTGCCCGAGGGCGCCAAGTCGCTCAACATCTCGTTCAACTTCCTCTCCTCGGTCGCGCCCAATGAAGGGCGCCTGAACATGACACCCTCCATGCTGAACGTGGAGTGGAACATGGTCGCGCTTTATCCGGCCGGCTATTTCACCCGCGACATCAATACCGATGTCAGCATCACCCTGCCCAAGGGCTGGCAATACGGCACGGCCCTGCGTGCGGCCAAAACCGATGGCGACACCGTCACGTTCAAGCCCGTCACATTCAACACGCTGGTGGATTCCCCGCTGATCGCGGGAAAGTATTTCCGCAAGGAGGATCTCGATCCCGGCGCCAAGGTTCCCGTCTCTCTCGACATCGTGGCCGACAAGCCCGAGCTCTTGCAGATCACGCCGAAACAATTGCAGGCCCATCGCAATCTGGTGCAACAGGCCTACAAGCTGTTCGGCGCGCACCACTACGATCACTATGACTTCCTGCTCTGGCTCTCCAACCAGATGGGCGGCGAAGGGCTGGAACATCACCGCTCCAGCGAAGACGGCACGGTTCCCGGCTATTTCGTGCACTGGGATGAGACGACTGCCGAGCGCGACCTCCTGGCCCACGAATACACCCATTCCTGGAACGGCAAGTTCCGCCGCCCTGCCGATCTGTGGACGCCCAACTTCAACGTCCCCATGCGCGATTCCCTGCTGTGGATGTATGAAGGTCAAACGCAATATTGGGGCTATGTGCTGGCCGCGCGTTCCGGCCTCTGGACGAAGAAAGAGGCCCTCGGCGCTCTCGCCCTCACCGCGGCCGTCTACAACGATCATGTTGGCCATGAATGGCGCACGATCGAAGACACGACCAATGACGAAACCATTGCCCATCGCCAGCCGATCCCATGGCGCAACTACCAGCTCAGCGAGGATTACTACTCGATGGGCCAGCTCACCTGGCTCGATGCAGATACGCTGATCCGCAAGATGACCGATGGCAAGAAGTCGCTCGACACCTTCGCCAAGGACTTCTTCGGCATGGACAACGGCTCCTACGTCACGAAGACCTACACCTTCGACGACATCGTGGCGGCGCTGAACAAGGTTGTGCCCTATGATTGGGCGACGTTCCTGCGCGACCATCTCTACAAACCGGGCAAGGGCGCACCGCTCGCCTGGGTGAAGCGCGGTGGCTACAAGCTCGTCTATACCGACAAGCCCTCGTCTTACGAGAAGAGCGTGGAAGGCCTGCGCAAGCAGTCCGACTTCCTCTTCAGCCTGGGCTTCGCGGTGAACGGCGATGGGAAGCTGAACGCGGTCGAATGGGGCAGCCCGGCCTTCAAGGCGGGCCTCACCATCGGCAACAAGCTGACGGCCCTCAATGGCGAGGCGTTCAGCTCCGATGCGCTCAAGCTGGCGGTCACCTGGGCCAAGACGCACAAGGAGCCGCTCACCTTCCTGGTGGAAAGCAACAAGATGTTCCGTACCGTGACGATCGATTATCACGGCGGCTTGCGCTATCCGCATCTGGAAGCGGTGGGCAGCGGTCCGCACAGCCTGGACGCGATCCTCGCGGCCAAGTGAGGGATAAGCTGGAGCGGCGCCATCAATTGGCGCCGCTCCGCCTGCCTTTGATCCGCCGCACGGAATTTTCTTGAGGGATAAGCCGAAAAATTCACTCCCCCCTCTTGAATGTACTCTTTTCGTTCCCATCTCTTCGTAGGTGTTGAGCGAAGGAGATTGCCAGGGGCTGGATTGAGTACGCAGGACCATACAGGACAAGGATGCGGGTCTTGCGCGCATCCATGTGCATCGATGGGAGTTTGAATCTCGCGCGCGGCTGCGGCCGGCGGAGCCTTCCCGGACGTTGCGCGAAGTCCGAGGCGAGGCAAAGGTGCGGAGCAGCTGCGTTGAAACGCGTGTGCGGCCCGCCTGCCGTAGTCTCGATGCGCAAGGCGGGTATCTTGCGCGTGCTTGAGGGATAATCGCACGCCTCGCACGCGCGCCCGCCTTTGTTATGGGCGGCGTATGGCCCTAATCCTTGAACCAGAAATCGCTTTCGGTATCGCTCCCGTCGTCATGATGGCGTGGGAAGGCCAGCACGACGATGGCGGCAACCCCGCCCAACAGCGCGCCCATCAAACCGCCAACAAAATGGCTGCCGGACACGGCGAACATTCCGCCGAAGAATCCGAGCAGCATCATCAATCCGGTGAACGCGAGCCGGCGCATGGCGCGGCCTCCGCTAACGTCTTTAGTCAAATATATCGCGCAGATGCGCATTCAAGAGCTTGGCGCCGGGATCGAGCTCGCGCCGCAAGGCCCGGAAGCGTTCAAACTCGGGGTAGACTGCGGCGAATTCATGGCTGCCGCAATGGTGGCGCTTGCCCCAATGCGGCCGGCCCTCGTAGCGGCGGAAGATCTTTTCGCAGGCCGTGAATAGCCTGGTCGTATCGACCCGGTGATATTGATGCACCGCAATGGTTGCGCTCTCGCGCTTGTAGAACGGGCTGAGCCAGACATCATCCGCGGCCACGGTGCGGTACTCGATCGGAAAGCCGGTGTTGATGCCTTCCTTGCGGATCGTGTGCACGATCTCCTGCAAGCATTCCGGTCCCTTCGCCAGCGGCACCGCATATTCCATCTCGTTGAAACGCACATTGCGCGGGCTCGGAAATATCTCATAGCTCCAGCGCACCTTCTCCGGTCCCGGCATCAGCCGCGAGAACAGCTTGTGCGAGGCCTTCAGCAGGAACGGTGTGTAAGGCAGGAACTCATTGATGCCGGCGAAGACCCGCATATCGAAGTTCTCACCTTCGCCGCGCGCACACATCTCTTCCGCCGAACGCGGCTCCGGCGCCTCCGCCTCGGTCGGATTGAGCGATTTGCACACCGCCAATTCGGCATAGGGAAACCAGAAGAATTCGAAATGCCGGTTATCCGCGACCAGGCTCTCGAGCTTGTCGAACAGCTCGGCAATCGGCAGGGCGAAATTGTGCTCCGCCAGCTTGTAGGCGGGCAGCACCTTCACCGTGATCTCCGGCATCAGCCCCAATGTGCCCATGGAGACGCGCCCCGCCGCAAAGATCTCCGGGTTCTCGTTCTCCGAGCATTGCAGCACGTCGCCATTGGCCAGGATCAGGCGGAAGGCCGAAACCTGGGCCGACAGGCTGCCCAGCGTCGGTCCCGTTCCATGCGTGCCGGTGCCGACGACGCCGCCCAGTGTCTGCCGGTCGATGTCGCCCATATTCGCCAGCGCAAAGCCATGGCCGTAGAGCGCCGGCCCCACCGCCCATAGCGGCGTCGCCGCGCCAAAGCTGGCGGTGCGCTCGACCGGCATCCACGCCCTTCAAGCCCGTAAAGGCCGCCAGATCCACCAGCGTCCCATCGCTGGCGCAGAGCGGGGTGAAGGAATGCCCCGTTCCCGGCGCCCGCACAGGACCGTCCGCGTTGCGCAGGGCAGCCGCCAGCTCCACCTCGTCCCTCGGAGCCACGATCTCGCGCGGCTTGCAGGTCACGCCGCCCGACCAGTTCGTCCATGTCCTGCCGACGATCTTCATCCGTTCTCCCCCGGGCGCCGTGTGACGCGCGGGCTTTTTACGCCCCGGACCACACAGGTCAATCTTGCAATCTCACGCATTTTCGGGTTGGCGCCGCAGCCCTTCCATTCATCCTGCGTTCATGTCGGGGAGCCGAGGCTCATCTTGCGGGAAATCAACAGGATAGCGGCGGCCCTGCGGCTAGGCTGCCCGCCGATGTTCCGCGTAGCAGAAGGATCTCAAGCAATGCGTAGAGTCATGGTGAGTGCCGCCGCCCTTGCAACGGTTCTTACTCTGGAAGGTTGCGTAACGCAGCCGATGGGCCCGACCGTCCCGGTCATGCCGGGCGAACACAGGTCCTTCTCCCAGTTCCAGGACGATCAGAATATATGTGAGCGATATGCGGAAGACCGCGTCGCCGGACGCATAGACCGCGCCAATGACGAGATCGCGCGCAACACGGTTATCGGTGCCGCGCTCGGTGCCGCCTTGGGGGCTGCAGTCGGCGACACACGCGGCGCGATCGTCGGCGGCACGGCGGGTGCAGCCATCGGAGGCTCGTCTGCCCGCCCTGGAGACAAACAGTACAGCACCCAACGCGAATACAACATCGCCTATGCACAATGCATGAAGCATCGCGGCAACGAAATCGGGTATGGCAACCGGCCGCGCTATGACGACCGCGGTTATCCGCCCCCGCCGCCTCCTCCGCCACCGCCATACGACGACGACCCGGACGGTTATTGATGCCAATAGGCTGCAGCGTCCATGAGGCGCTGCAGTCTCCGGCCGCCACTTCTTCGCATCGGGCCGCCGCCATTCCGTAATTATACCTCCCCCATCCACATGAAGCAGACTGCTCCGCCTGCAAATCGGTCCGCAACATGATTGATTTCGCGCAACAGGCTCAATTGTCTGCGGCCCCACAATTCCTCCGACACCTCCGCATGGGGCTCATGCCGAGGCGCTGTGGGGATTGTGATGCCGGACGACGAAACCAACCGCCGCTCAAATCGTCGTCTGGAGCGGCTCGTCTTTCTACCAGTCATCGGTGCCCTGATTATCGTTTGGGGACTCGCGGCCTTCTTCAAAATCAGCGAGCGTGCGAACGACATTGAACAAGCCAGAACGCAACTCTCCATCACCGCTTCTACGCTCGCCGATTTCAATCAGCTGGCGACCCGCGCGGGCATAACCAAAGACGAGCATACCGCCGAACGAACGCAGGCGATCTGGAACGCCTTTCTGCAATATCCCACCTCCGCATTTTGGGTCATTGATAACGGCAAGATCGTTGACGGCCACCCCCCAAACAACGAGCGCGCGCCTTACATCTTTGTAGCAGAGACGAGAGGAACGCTGACAGTCCATGCGGCGCTGCCGCAGGCCGACGCGCTCGCAAGCTGGCAGTGGGAGTTGATGTGGGGCTCCGGTCTTCTTGCAGCTGCCACTCTGGCGTTTCTCTTCCTCACCCATCTTCTCGCACGAACATTGCGTCAGCGCGGCAATGCGGAGAAGCAGGCCGCCCTCGCAGAGGATCGAGCGTCTCAGCTGACGGCCTTCCAACTTGAACTGCAGCAGACCGTGACCGAACGGACCCAAGACCTCCGTGAGGCAAACTCACGCCTGGAAACCGAGCTTCACGAACGGCGCGTGGCAGAAAAGGCGCTGCGCGAGCACGACGCCCTCCTCAACGCGGTGACCAAGAGCGCGTCCGAACTACTCGGTTCGCATGCGTATGAAGATGCCGTCGCCGCAGTCCTTGAATTGATCGGTCAGACCGTGGCCGTCAGTCGTGTGCAACTCATAGCCATCGCCGCGGATAAAGAGGGCCATATGCACGCCAGGATATCTCAGGAATGGTGTGCCCCGGGTGTTACTCCCGCGATCGATCATCCGCTCTTTCAAGATATCGACCTGACCGCACATTTCCCGCAATCTATTGCGCCGGCCCTCAGCGGACATCCTTACAGCTGCACGCTCGACGACATTCGCGATGACTTGCGCGAGCAATATCGCGGATTGGGCATGCGCTCCTGTTTGCAAATTCCTGTCCTAATCGATGGACGGCTGTGGGGGACACTGCATTTTCTCGACTCCGGTACCGAGCCGCGCAAATGGAGCTGGGCGGAAACCGACGGGCTGGAAACCCTGGCGGGATTGATCGGCGTCGCGCTGGTGCGCGCGCGTTATGTCAAGGAGCTTGCCGACGCCAACATGATCGTCCAGAACAGCCCGACAATTCTCTACCGGCTGCGCGGCGAACCGTCACTGTCTCTCGCCTACATTTCGCCCAATGTCACCAAGTTCGGCCATGACCCGAAAAAGCTGATGGCCAGTACCCACTGGCCTGAGCTGATGATCGATCCGGCAGATCAGGCCCGCTTCGGCGAAGCCATGACCAAGACGCTGCAGAAAGGAGCCGGTGGAGGAACGATCGAGTTCCGGCTGCGCACAGGTGATGGCACGCTCCGCTGGGTCGAAAATCGTTATGCCCCAGTCCGCGACAAGCTCGGCCGATTGATCGAAGTCGAGGGCATCATCATCGACATTACCGAACGCAAAATTGCGGAAGAGAAGATCGCTCTTCTTGCGCGAACCGACGGACTTACCAGTCTCGCCAATCGCAACACATTCGTCGATCGCCTGAGACAAGGATTCGCAGCTTCGCAGCGCGGGGGCGACGCCTTTGCCGTCCTCTATCTCGATGTTGACCATTTCAAAGACGTCAATGATACCCTGGGCCATCCGGTTGGTGACAAATTGCTCAAGGAAATTGCCGAACGGTTACGAGCGAATACCCGTGAATACGACGTCATTGCCCGGCTCGGCGGTGATGAATTCGCTATTCTGCAGACCGACTTGGAAGATCCATCTTATGCAGGCGATCTCGCCAGCAAGCTATTGCGCGCGCTCTCCGCCCCCTACTCGCTTGACGGGAATGACGTGCACATCACTGTCAGCATCGGTATCGCCCCTTATTCGGAAAGCACCAGCGGACCAGATGCTATGCTCGGCCAGGCCGATCTCGCACTCTATCGTGCCAAAGATCAGGGCCGGAACCAATTCCGCTTCCACAGTGAGGACCTTGATGAAAAGGTGCGCGACCGAGTAGCGCTAACAACCGCATTGCGCGAAGCGCTCGATAAAGAGCAGCTTGAGCTTTACTATCAGCCGCAAGTCGAAGTGATTTCCGGGAAAATCGTAGGCATCGAAGCTTTGGTGCGCTGGAATCATCCGACGCGAGGCCTGCTTTTTCCGCCCGACTTTCTTGCTGCCGCCGAACAGACCGGTACGATCATGCAGTTGGGTCATTGGGTGTTCGACCGCGCCTGCCAGCAACTCCGCCGTTGGCGCGACGAGGGAATCGCCCCGCGGCTCCTGACGATCAACCTCTCCTTGCTCCAGCTCAAGAATGCACGCGAGTTGACCCAGGATGTCGTCAGCACCTTGCAAAAGTGGAATCTCAGCGCCTCGGACATCGAGTTCGATGTCACGGAGGCGACACTCGCACAACTCAAATGGACTGGAAGCGATGTCCTGACCCAGCTGAACCGGCTGGGGGCGCAGATTGCAATCGACGACTTCGGTACCGAATATTCGTCTTTCGACTACCTCAAATCCTACAACGTCAGCCACCTCAAGATTGCCCGCTCCCTCATCTCCAAGGCTCTCACCGATCCGGAGGGCGCCGACATGATCCGCGTCATGATCAACCTCGCCAAAGAACTTGGTGTAGGCGTCATGGCCGAGGGTGTTGAGACGCGCGAGCAGCGCGAATTGTTAATTTCTACGGGCACGCCGACTAAGGCACAAGGCTTCTATTTCAGCGAACCTGTTGCTTCCGATCGCGCCGGTGATCTTCTGCGTAACCGTAGTATCGCGCCGGAGGACCACAATACGCTCGCGCGCAAAAAGCAGGAAATTACACGGCATCGAGAAAAGGACGCTCATCATTGAGACGGTGTGCTTTCAGGCTCGTGGCGGCAATTCTGGCACTGCTCCTCCCGATCGGAACAGCTCTTGCCGGATTGTCTCGCACTGATTTGCTCGTCGCTGCTCGTGCGATTGGATTTATCGAAGCGATGCGTGCGGGGCCCGTCAGGGTTGGCATTGTCTACCTACCCGATAATGCAGAGTCCGAGCAGCAGGCACATGAGATCGCATCACTCATGGACACCGGCCTACGGGTCGGGGACCGCATCTTCAAACCGACGCTGGTCTCCCTGTCACAAGCGAATAACGCGAATGTCGACCTCTTTTTCCTGACACAGGGTGTCGGCGTGCAAGCCGCACAACTCGCCCGCATCAGCCATGCCCGCAAGATTACCTGCGTGACCTTCGACATTTCCCAGGTGCGCAATGGCGCTTGCACCATGGGAGTTCGCACACAGCCCCGGATCGAGGTCATTGTTAATCGGAGTGCGGCTCAAGCCAGTGGAACCGGCTTTGCCGCAGTATTTCGCATCATGATCACGGAAATATAGAAATGACAACGAAAGCGCGTCATCACTGCAGAAGCGCGCTACGCCTATCCGCCTTTATGGCAACGCTATATGCTTCGACATCCCCACTCTACGCACAACCGATGGATTATGGCGCGTTAGAAAGTTTGTTCGGAGAGGCCGTCACGACGTCCGTAACCGGTTCGCCTCAGCGCGCCGGGGATGTCCCCGCTTCCATGATCATCATAACGGCGGAAGACATTCGTCGCTCCGGTGCACGTGATATTCCCGGCGTCCTGCGCCATGTCCCGGGCGTCGATGTCCTGCAATGGACCAACGATCAGGCCGATGTCGCAGTGCGCGGCCACAACCAGGCGCAATCGCCTCGTCTACTCGTGCTGGTGGATGGACGTCAGGTCTATGCCGACCATTACGGCTACACACCCTGGAGCGCGGTGCCGGTCGAACTCCCCGATATCCGGCAGATCGAAATTGTGATGGGTACTAATAGCGCCCTGTTCGGTTTCAATGCCGTAGACGGCGTCATCAATATCGTGACCTACGATCCGCTCTACGACGATGTGAACACCGCTTCGATCCGCGGCGGCACCCAGGGCCTCGTGCAAGGCTCTGCGATCACCACCTTTAGGATTGACGACGATGCGGGCTTGCGCATTTCTCTTGGTGGACACAGAGCCGACGACTTCTCCAGCCCGCAACGCGCCGGGGATCTCGGCACTCGCCGCGGCGACGACCGCAAGGCCATTGACGTGCTGGGGCACGCGCGTTTCAAGCATGGAATCGATGTCAGCCTCGAACTCTCGCACAGCGAAGCGTCTGAGCCCGAAATCTCTCCGCTCTACACGACCTTCTACACCCCTTATCGAACCAATTCCCTCAAGCTCTTCCTCTCGGCGGAAACCGATGCCGGCATTCTCCAACTCACCGCTTACAGAAACTGGTTCAAGGCAGTCCAGGCTGCTCCTGATCCGCTCGCACTAGTCTACAAGATGGATAATGAGGTCTCCGTTGTTCAGCTGCAGGACATCTTCAAAATCGGAAATGACCATATATTCCGTATTTCCGGCGAATACCGCCATAATGCCCTGAAGTCGACGCCGCTTGCCGGCGCTGACGTCTCGTATGGCGTGCTGGCTGGAGGCGCGATGTGGGCCTGGACGATCCAGCCTGACCTGACACTGACCAATTCCATCCGCGTCGATTATCTGACCCTGGGACGCAGTGGCCTTATCCCGCCCGGCTTCGGCCTGTCGAATTCGGACTGGAACGGGCGATCGTTGACCGAGGTCAGCTTCAACAGTGGTATCGTCTGGAAACCCGATAGTGCTGATGCGCTCCGGCTCACCGTCGCGCGTGGCGTCCAGGTTCCCAATCTCCTAAACCTCGGCGGCCTCTTGTTCGCCCTCCCCGTCGGCTACGTCAGTGGGGTTCCCTATCTCAAACCTACCATCGTGATGAATTACGGGCTGGATTGGGATCACGCGCTGCCGGCCTTTGATACCCGGCTGAAGGTCCGACTGTTCTACCAGGCGTCGCGCGATCTCTTGGCGAATTTCGGTGGCATCGCACCGGCTCTCAACATCTTTGCAGCGCCCACAAATATCGGCCGCTCGGCGGCTATGGGAGCAGAAATTTCGCTGGGCGGCACGACCGGAGACTGGCGCTGGGGTATCAGCTATACACCGGAGGTGATCGCCGATCACTTCGCGCCAGGTTTCAACGTGACGAACGCTCTCGTCGATTACGAACACACCAACCCCGTGCATGTCGTAAACGCCAATCTGGGCTGGGCTCGGGACCTATGGGAGATTGACGGGTATCTCCGCTACGAGTCGCAATTCGACAGTATCCAGGGTGTCAGCTCGTCAACTCCCGGTGGGACGCTTGTACGCATTCCTGATTATGTATCCATGGACGCCCGCATCGCCTATCGCATGACCGACCATCTAACGCTGGCGGTTTCCGGGCAGAACCTGCTGCAGTCGCCGCAGCGGCAAACCTCCGCGCCTGAAGTCGAACGCCGGGTATATCTCACAGTAACCGCCAATCTTTGATCCGGGCGACGGCGCTGGCCATCCATGCCGCGAACAAATTCGCAATCGCAAGATTTGTTGGCGACCCCGGCGTGACTCGAACACGCAACATCCTGCTTAGAAGGCAGGTGCTCTATCCAGTTGAGCTACGGGGTCCAGCCAGCGCCAACATACAGCATCCCGTGCCGATGCGCGCCGGCCGCCGGTCAATGCGACCAGGGGATCTTCCGGTCGTAGCGGAAATTGTCCGAATAGGATTTCGGCTTGGCCACCTGTGGGAGGGGCTCGAATATCTGATAGGGAATGCCGTGCTTCTCGGCATAAGCAACCGCGTCTTCAGCCGAGCCGAACTCCAGCTCCACCTGTGAGCGCATGTCCGCCGAGCCGCTCCAGCCCATCAGCGGATCGGGTGACACCGGCGACTCCGGCTCAAATTCCAGGACCCAGTTCCGGGTCCCGGCCTTGCCTGACTGCATGGCCGTCTTACTGGGGCGATAGATACGTGCGCGCATGCTCTCTCCTCTGCCCGCCGGCGAATGGCCTGCCAGTCAAAGCCGCGAACGGCGGCAAAGATTGGTCGGGGCGGCGTGATTCGAACACGCGACCCTCTGCTCCCAAAGCAGATGCGCTACCAGGCTGCGCCACGCCCCGGGCCTCCCGGCGGATTGCTGTCCCATACACGCTCACGCCGCGCGCTTCAACGGTGACGCCACCGCAAGGCGAAACCGCCTCAGGGCTGGCCGAAGATCGGATTATGGACCCGGTTCCCAGGCTGAATACCAAGCGTGGCGGACCGACCGCCGTTGATCTCCAGCACTGCGCGAATCGGCTCGGCCGACGGGATCGGCGTCAACGCGTAAGGCACCGCGTTGGCATGGATGGTCGAGACCGTGCCGTCGGCCCTGATGAAGATCATATCCAGTGGAATGATGGTGTTCCGCATCCAGAATGTAACCATCTTGGGCTGTTGGAAGTCGAACAGCATGCCGGCGTTCGGCGCCAGCGAGCGGCGGTACATCAGCCCACGCTCCTGGGACGCCTTGTCACTGGCCATTTCAACGGAAAAGCGAACTGGCCCGCGCGTCGTGTCGATCACCACAACGGAGTGCGGCAGAGGCTTGGCCACGCCTGCAATTGCAGGACAGGTCAGAAGCGCTACCAAGCCAAGAAATGCCGCCAAAATGCTACGCATGAAATCCCCTCGCGATACAGAACATACCCAAGCCAGTTTAGCACGGGCAGCACGAACCGTATGCTGAGGATCTAAGAGGTCAAGAATCCAGAACGGAGATTTCCGCCGCCAGCTGACCCTTGGGGCCGTCACCAGCGCGCACTCTGACGCGCTGCCCCTCATAGAGCTCATGTATTCCGTAACGCCGCAGCGTCTCCATATGAACGAAGACATCCGGTGTATTCGGCCCTTGCGACACGAAGCCGTAGCCCTTGCCCCGGTTGAACCACTTGACCGTGGCGTCAAAGGCTGGCCCGTTCGGCTCCGCGACATAACGCGCGGCACGGGCCCCGGTGACGGCCTGCGGCGAGGCGGTTGAATTGTCGAGCATCAGAAGCCGACGAGCTTGAAGGCCCCGAGGGCCTTTTACGGCCTCGCAGACCACCCGTGCCCCTTCGTAGGCGGCCTTGTAACCGGATTGCCGCACACATGTCTGATGGAGCAAGATGTCGCCATCGAGACCGTCAGATGGTTTGATGAAACCGTAGCCCTTTGCCAGATCGAACCACTTTACGAGGCCAGTCACCTCGACAGCGGCTTCGCCTAGCCCCGACGATGCCGAAAACGTCGTATCCATCCCCGATGCCCCAAATCACAGACTGCTACAAATGGTAAATCTAAAGTTAACACGATCTACGCGCGAGTGAAAGACACTTCCTGGATTAATACAGCCTAGAATTGTACCGCCGCGCAGCACGCGTTACTAAGGTCTTGCTCGCACTTCATTCTTTTTCCGCTCGAAGGAACCGCCCTAGCCATGGATTTTGCCGGCCGATACACCATTCCAGCCTCACCAGAAACTGTGTGGGCGGCGATCAACGACCCAGAGACCCTGCGCGTCTGCATCCCAGGCTGCCAGTCTCTGGCCAAGACGGACGATACCCATTTCGAGGCTGCGGTGAAGCTGAAGGTTGGGCCCGTCTCGGCCACCTTCAAGGGCAAGGTGGCGCTGGAAGAACTAGACCCGCCCCACCGCTGCGTCCTTCGCGGCGAGGGCCAGGGCGGCGTCGCCGGCTTTGCCAAGGGTGAGGCGGAGGTGGTGCTGGCGCCGGAGGATGGCGGCACGACCCTCAGCTACCAAGCCAAGGCCAATGTTGGCGGAAAGCTCGCTCAGATCGGCCAGCGCCTCATCGACGGGGCTGCCCGCCAGATCGCCGACGACTTTTTTGCCAAGTTCGCCGACACCGTGGGCACAGGCGCGGAAGCGGCAGCGGATGAGGCCGCGCGGCGCGCCGAGGCGATCGCGCTGGCAGAGTCCGAGGCTGCCGGCGTTCCCATGGAGCCCATCGCCACCGAAGCGGCCATCCACGCCGCGGCGACGGAGGGTACCGGTCAACCCGGCGCCACGCGGAGCGGCGTTGCCCCGGAAATCTGGGTCGTGGGCCTGATTGGCGTGATTGTAATTTTGCTGGTCCTGTTTGGCGTGGTGCTCTGACGAGCGAGAGGCTTGACCGCCCCCCGCCTCAAGGCCGAAACTTGGTCATTATCGGAACATTCTGAGGAGTGCATGCATGGCTGCCGTGTCCATGACGGTGAACGGCCAATCCGTTTCCGCGGAAATTGAAGACCGCACGCTGCTGGTCCAGTTCCTGCGCGAAGATATGCGACTGACTGGCACGCATATCGGCTGTGATACGAGCCAGTGCGGTGCGTGCGTCGTGCATGTAAACGGCCGCGCTGTGAAATCCTGCACAATGTTTGCTGTGCAAGCGAATGGCGCGGAGGTGACGACGATTGAGGGTCTCGCCAAGGACGGCAAGCTGCACCCCGTGCAGGAGGCCTTCCGCGAGCACCACGGCCTGCAATGCGGCTTCTGCACACCCGGCATGATCATGACGGCCGTGGACATGATACGTCGCAAACCCGAGCTCGACCGCAAAACAATCCGCGAAGAGCTTGAGGGCAATATCTGCCGCTGCACGGGCTACCAGAACATCGTGAGCGCCATCGAGGCCGCCGCGAAGGAAATCGGGAGCGCGTCATGATCACCTATCCCTTCACCTATGCGAAGCCGAAATCACTGAGCGAAGCCGCAACCCTTATCGCGGCCGATCCCGATGCCAAGATCCTCGCCGGCGGGCAGACTCTCATCCCGACGATGAAGCAGCGCCTCGCCAATCCGCCGACGCTGGTCGATATCTCCGGGCTGGCCGACCTCGCCTTTATCCGCGTCGATGCCCGCACCGTCACCATTGGTGCGGCCACCAAGCACGCCGACGTGGCCAATTCGGCCGATGTGGCCAAGGCGATCCCTGCCCTCGCCTTTCTCGCCGGGGAGATTGGCGATCCGGCCGTCCGGCATATGGGAACGATCGGCGGCTCCATCGCCAACAATGACCCCGCCGCCGACTATCCGGCCGCGGCCCTTGCTCTTGGGGCGACGATCAAGACGACCAAGCGCGAAATCGCGGCCGACGAATTCTTCACCGGCATGTTCGAAACCGCGCTCAATGAAGGCGAGATCGTGAGCGAGATTTCCTTTCCGCGCGCGGAAAAGGCCGGCTATGCGAAGTTCCCGAATCCGGCCTCTCGCTATGCGATGGTTGGGGTCTTCGTGGCCAAGACCGGCAGCGGTATGCGCGTCGCGGTGACCGGTGCTGGTCCCTGCGTGTTCCGCGTACCGGAGATGGAAGCGGCCCTCACATCCAACTTTACGGCGGATGCAATTGCGCATGTGAAGGTTTCAGCCGACGATCTCAATTCGGATTTGCATGGCTCTTCCGAGTACCGCGCCCATCTGGTCACCGTTATGGCCAAGCGTGCCGTCACGGCGGCGCTGAGCGGATGAGCGCACCGGCGCATGATGAGGTTCTCGACACGGCGGCGCAGTGGCTGGCCGAGGGCCACAAAGTGGCGCTGGGGACGGTCGTAAAGACCTGGGGCTCGGCGCCACGGCAAGCCGGCAGCCAGATTGCGATCCGTGACGATGCCGCCTTTGTCGGCTCGGTCTCCGGCGGATGCATCGAAGGCGCAGTCATCGAAAGCGCGCTCGAATCGATAAACACCGGAGCCACACAGACGCTCGATTTTGGCGTCAGCAACGAGCAAGCTTGGGATGTCGGCCTTGCTTGCGGCGGCCAGATTCAGATCTTTGTCGAACCGATCGTCTAGACAATTATGCGCAAGGATACGCTCGCGGCGTTGAACGAAGCTCGAAGGGCAGCTCGCGCCGTCGTGCGTGCTGTCGACCTTGCGACCGGCGACGAAAAGTTGATCGACCCTACTGCCCCGCCAGCCTCTGAACTTGAACACGCCGCCACCACAGCTGCGCGCGCCGACAAGAGCGGATCGTTTGAGTTTGAGGGACGGGCTTGGTTCCTTGCCGTGCACAATCCACCATTAGACATGGTCATTGTCGGCGCGGCCCATATCGCGCAGCCTCTGTCACAAATGGCGCGGCTTGCGGATTACAGCGTGCGTATCATCGATCCGCGGACCGCCTTTGCTACGCCCGAGCGCTTTCCCGGAATTGCACTCTCGCATGACTGGCCTGACGAGGCACTGGCCAAGTCGCCGCTCGGCCGCCGCAGTGCGCTTGTTGCTCTCACCCACGACCCAAAAATCGACGATCCAGCCATTACGACGGCCTTGCGTTCGCCATGCTTCTATATCGGTGCCTTGGGCTCGAAGAAGACCCATGCCTCACGTCTGGAACGCCTGAAAGACTATGGCTTTACGGACAACGAGCTTGCGAAGATTCATGGCCCGATCGGCCTGGCGATCTCCGCGCGCTCACCCGCGGAGATCGCAATTTCAATCCTCGCGGAGATAACGCAATGCCTTCGCGCGGATGGCGGCAAGGATGGAAAATCCACCATCCGCGCGTCGGCTTGAGCCGAGAAGGGGGGCTATCCCGGCTTCTTGCCCCGGCCACGGTGGCTGTGGCGGGGAGCGGTAAGTTCGCCGCGGGTCAGGACGCCATCCTTGTTTGTATCCAGTCGGGCAAATAGCCTCTCGCCCGGCGCGGCGAATTCGGCCTCACTAAGTTTGCCGTCGTGGTTCTTGTCGAGCCGCTTGAACAGACGCGCCTCACGATCCATGAACCGCAGTTTTTCCAAGCCATAGAACTCAGCCAGTGTCATGCCGGCCCCGCCCTTGACCGTTGCGGCATATTTATCGGCTACGGCCTTATCGAACTCGGCACGGGTCAACTTGCCGTCCTTATTGAGATCAGCCTCCCGGCACAGCATGCCAAGCGCGCTGCCGGAACGGCGCCCGATGTGGCGCTCTCCCAGCTTGTGCCCTTTGTGCACGCCCTTCATATCCGCGTGAGGCTTGCGTACACCGCGATGTGGCGGTGTGCAGGAGACCGCCGCACTGCCGTCCCTGTCCAACCTCTCGAAACGGGCACGGATCGGCGCTCTGAACTCGGCCAGGGACAGGACGCCGTCAGCATTCCAGTCGATCCGACGGAACTGCTTTTCCGCATGATCGTGCAGCGACGTTTCATGAACGGCGGCGAATTGGGCTTCAGTCATGGCTTGTGCGCCGCCGCTCGCCGCCGCGAAGTGCTGAGCCATCGCCTTGTCCAGCTCGGCCTTGGTAATCTTGCCGTCCTTGTTGAGATCGAAATCCCGCAGAACGCGATCGGCCCGGTGCCCACGTAGAGAGCCGGAGCCGTACATATCCGGCGAGGGAGGCGGCGGCTGCATCTGAGCCAGAACAGCGGTGCTGCCAAGTGCGAGCCCCACGCCAGCAAGCAGGGCCACGCGAATGGACTTTTTCATCGATGCGTCTCCTTGGATGCCCTTCCTTGAAGATACAGAGCATCGCGCCCAGCTCTCGCAAAACTTTGTCGCTGCGAGGGAAAGACGTCACAAAGTGTCGGCTGCCGGCTGGCACCGACTACACTTTGCGACAAATGGATTTGCGGACGGCTCCGGAAAGCCACATTCTGGAACCAGGACGGACAGACATGGCAACCGAAACAAGCCCTCACATCCTCGTCGTCGAGGATGCCCGCGATATCCGCGAGCCGCTGGCGCGCTATCTGCGCCAGCACGGCTATCGGGTCAGTGCGGCTGCCGACGCCCAGGCCGCGCGCAAGGCCATGCGGGTCTCGGCCATCGATCTTGTCGTGCTGGATGTGATGATGCCGGGAGAGGATGGCCTCAGCCTCTGCCGCTCCATCCGCGAGACCTCTCAGATTCCGGTAATCCTGCTTACAGCGCGCGGCGAAGAAGTCGACCGCATCATCGGGCTCGAAATGGGTGCCGATGACTACATCCCCAAGCCCTTCTCGCCGCGCGAACTGGTGGCCCGTGTTGCCGCCGTGCTGCGCAGAACGCAGGCCCTGCCACCACATCAGAAGCCGCCTGAGGCCGAGCGAATCCGTTTTGGTGATTGGACCGTCGACACCGGTCAGCGAGAGCTCCTGGGGCCCGATGGCTTGGCGACACCGCTCTCAAGCGGCGAATTCCGCCTGCTGATGGCCCTGATCGAACGGCCCAAGATGTCGTTGACGCGCAACCAGCTTCTGGACCTCACCAAGGGCCGCGAGGCGGAGCTGTTCGATCGCTCGATCGACAATCATGTCAGCCGGTTGCGCAAGAAAATCGAGCCCGACCCCAAAAATCCACGCTACATCAAAACCGTGTGGGGCGGCGGCTACATGTTGGCCGTGGATCCGGAGCGCGCATGAGACGCCTCAGCCGTTTCTGGTGGCCAAAAACGCTGGCTGCGCAACTCATCGTTGTCACCGCGGCGGCCGTGATGCTGTCCAATCTCGGCATCGCCCTTTGGTTTGCTTCCAGCCACGAGCGCCAAACTGAAAGCGCACTGATGGAGCGTTTGCTCGACCGTGCGGCTTCAGCCGCCACGCTTCTGTCCGGCATTCCCCATCGCGAACGCGAGGCAGCGGTCCGCACAATGAGCTCCGGGCCGTGGCATTTCCGCCTCAAATTCGGCAAGCCCACCGCCGAGCCCATGGATGCAAAGGAGACGGCACTGGCGGCACGGGCCCGGGCCATGCTGCCAGCGGTGCGCCAGAAGGAGCCTGTGAGCGTACGCCTGCTGCCGCCCAATGCGCGTGGTGACATGGCTCACCGCCATTCGCGCCACGGGCGCGGCATTGCCGGCATCGTCGAGATTACGCTTCCCGTCGTGCGCGGCACCGAGCTTGTGACGACAGTCTTTCTGCCGCGGCCAGAACCCTGGCCGCTACAATTCCTCCTGGCGGCATTGGTCGCCATGCTGACCGCCTCGGCCGTTGCCGCTTTTGTCGCCCGGCGCGTCGCGCGCCCCCTGTCGAAGCTGGCCGATGCAGCCAGCGAAGTCGCGCGTGGCGGCGACGCGCCCCGCCTGCCCGAACTTGGCCCGGACGACGTGCGCCGCGCTGCGGTGGCCTTCAATGCCATGACCGACCAGGTCACGCGAACCCTGGAGAGCCAGAGGCAGCTTCTTTCGGCCGTCGGCCACGATCTGCGCACACCGATCACGGCGATGCGTATCAGCACCGAATTCATCGCCGATGACGAAGTGCGAGAGCGGATCGAGAAAAATCTCGAAGAACTCCAGACCCTCACCGAAGCAGTCTTGACGGCCGCACGAGGCGCCGGCTGGGAAAAACGTCGCAAGATCGACCTCGCAGCTCTTGTTGACAGTATTTGCGCGGACCTCGAAGAAATGGAGAAGTCCGTGACCTGGGACTCCGCTGCGGCCGTTCCCGTCTCGTGCCGGCCCAACGAGATCCGCCGCGCGATCCGAAACCTGATCGAGAACGCCATTGCCTACGGCAAATCGGCCCATGTCCGGCTCGAAGAGGAGGATGGCATGGTGGCCATCATCGTCGAGGACGAGGGGCCGGGGATCGCCGAGGCAGACCGGTCCCGCGTGTTCGAGCCCTTCGTGCGCCTGGAAGGTTCGCGCAGCCTGGAAACCGGCGGAGCGGGCTTGGGCCTGACTCTCGTCAAGGCCATCGCCGAGGGCCATGGCGGCTCGATCGAGCTGGCAAACCGGCCGGGTGGCGGCCTGCGGGCCATCTTGCATTTGCCGCGTGAGGCCAGGGCCGCGTAATCTGCCGCCATGCAGTTCGGTTCCATTCCAACACAGGCGGCCCGGGGCACGGTCCTCGCGCATGCCGCGCGCGCCGGGGATCGCCTGTTCAAGAAGGGCCGGGTCCTCTCGGCTGACGATATTGACGCGCTGACAGCGGCCGGCATCGATACAGTCGTCGTCGCCCGGCTCGACGCCGGTGATGTCGCCGAAGACGAAGCAGCGGCCCGCCTTGCGACGCGTTGCGCCGGTGACGGGGTTCGCATCGCCGCCGCGTTCACCGGCCGCGCCAATCTCTATGCCCAGGGGCACGGCCTGGCCGTGGTCAATCCGGATCTGGTCGATGCCTTCAACGCCGTCGACGAGACTGTGACGCTGGCGACATTGCCGCCCTTCACCCGCGTCACGCCGCGGCAAATGTTGGCGACGGTCAAGATCATCCCCTTTGCCGCGCCGCGTGCCGCGGTCGAGACCGCGGAAGCGCTACTGGCCGCCGGGCCGGCTGTCTCCGTGGCGCCCTTCGCGACCAAGCGCGTGGCCCTGATCTCCACCTCGCTGCCCAGCACCAAACCCAGCCTCCTCGACAAGAACCGTTCCGCCCTGGATGCGCGGCTGGGCCCACTAGGCTCAGCCATAGCGATGGAGCGACGAACGGCGCACGACCCGAATGCCCTCGCGCCGGCCATTCGCGAGGCGCGCGAGGCCGGCTGCGATCCGATCCTGATTTTCGGAGCCAGCGCGATCACCGACCGGCGCGATGTCATCCCGGCGGCGATCGAACAAGCTGGCGGCGTGGTGCGCCATTTCGGCATGCCGGTGGATCCCGGCAACCTCCTGCTGCTTAGGGGACCTGGATGGCGCCACGGTGATCGGCCTGCCCGGCTGCGCCCGCTCGCCCAAACTCAATGGCTTCGACTTCGTGTTGTGGCGCGTGTTGGCGGGGCTTCCGCTAGACCGGGCCGCATTTGCCGCCATGGGGGTCGGCGGTCTGCTGAGCGAAATCCCCACCCGCCCGCAGCCTCGCGACGAACGTCCGGCCTCGCCCGCACGCGCCCCGGCGATCGGCGCGATCGTGTTGGCGGCCGGCATGTCCTCGCGCATGGGCTCCAACAAACTGCTCGAAGATGTGGGTGGTAAGCCCATGATCCGCCACACAGTTGAGGCCGCTCTGGCCAGCCAGGCCGAAACAGTTCTGGTCGTGACCGGGAAAGCTGCGCCTGCAATCCGCAAAACGCTCGACAGCCTGAATGTTCAGTTCATCGATAACCCAGACTTTTCAAAGGGCTTGAGTACATCGCTGAAGGCCGGACTCAATGCTCTGCCGGAGGACTGCGATGGCGCGGTCGTGCTGCTGGGCGACATGCCCGGCGTCGATACCGCCCTCATCGACCGGCTGATTGCCGGCTTCGATCCCGGCGAAGACCGCGCGATTTGCGTTGCGACCCGACATGGCAAGCGTGGCAATCCGGTGCTTTGGGCACGGCGGTTTTTCCCGGAAATGCTGGCGATAGAGGGTGATGTTGGCGCAAGACACTTGATCAGCACCTATGGCGAACTGGTCTGCGAAATCGAAGCCTCAGATGATGCCCCTCTGACGGATATCGACACGCCTGAAGCGCTTGCCATCTATCGGACACGCCTATGAGCGATCCTCTCTACACCCGCGCCCTGTTGCGGCTCGCTGCCGATGCACACGGCGCCGGCCGGCTCGAGGAACCGCATCTCCATGGCAGCGCCCATAACCCGGCCTGTGGCGACAAGATCGAAATGGATATCGCGCTCGAAAGTGGGCGCATCGCAGCCCTCGCACATGAGACCAAAGCCTGTGTTCTCACACAGGCGTCGGCCTCGATCCTGGGACGGGATGCCAAAGGACTGACCAAGGGCGAGGTTCAGACTTTGCGGGCGGCCGTCGTGGCGATGCTTACAGGCGCGGGCGAAGCACCCCAACCTCCCTTCGATGCCTACGCGGCACTGGAGGGCGCCGCATCCATTCCCGGCCGCCATACCTGCGTGCTGCTGCCGTTCGATGCCCTGCTCAAGGCGCTGTCAGAAGCGGATGAACTCGGAGGCGTAGGGGCCTAGCGTCAACTTCTCACCTGCAAGCTGAACTGCCCCGCAGCCGATGCCGAGGCTGGCACCCTGCGCGATCCGGGGATCCGCGCAGGACGCCTCCTCGCCGCTCATGTTGAACAGGCACAGGATCCGCTCCTCACCCCGGCTGCGGATGAAGGCCAGCACCGGCTCTTGCGTATCGATGAAGTCGATTTCGCCAAAGCGCAGCGCCGCACATGCCTTGCGGGCCGCGAGGAAGCGCCGGGCAAAGTTGAGCGTCGATGCCGGCTGCTGGAGTTGGTGCGAGACCGCCAGCTCGCGATGCGCCTCGGCCATCGGCAGCCATGGCTCACCGGTCGTGAAGCCCAGATTGTCCGCGTCGGCATCCCAGGGCATGGGCGTGCGGCAGCCGTCCCGCCCGTAGATGTAGGGATAGTAGAGGTCGCCCACAGGATCCTTCAGCTGATCCCGCCGGATCGAGGCTTGCGGCAGGCCAAGCTCCTCACCCTGGTAGAGCAGCGCCGTGCCGCGCAGGCTCAGAAGCAGCGCCAGCATCAGGGAGGCGAGCTCCGGTGCCGGCTCCTTGCCGCCGAAGCGGCTCACCGTGCGCATCACGTCGTGGTTCGAGAACGCGACCGACGGCCAATGGTCCGGATGGGCCGACAGCATTGCATAGTGCTCGCGGATAAAGCCCGGCCCCAGCGTGCGGGCCTCCAGCAGCGGAAAGCTGTAGCCTGAGTGAAGCCCCGCATCGGGGGCCGCGTAGCAACCGCAGCGCGCCGCTTCCTCCGAGAACTCCCCCATCACGAAGCGATCCGGGTAGACGTCTACGGTGCGCCGGATTTCATCCAGGGCTTCAATGTTCTCCTCCAAATTGCTGTCGTGAAAGTGAAATTGCAGGTTCGGCGCATGCGCCCAGTGATGGGCGGTGCGGGCTTCCATCGGCACCGGCGGATTGTCCGTCAGCTTCGCGTCGTGGAGATAGGCGTTTGCAACATCGAGGCGGAAGCCATCCACCCCGCGCGCCAGCCAGCGGTCCAGCACCGCCAGCGCCGCGGCCCGGGCGGCAGGCTCGCGCCAATTGAGCTTGGGCTGCTGGCGCAGGAATTTGTGGTGGTAGTACTGCCGCCGGGCCGGCTGATAGGCCCATGCCGGGCCGGCGAAGGCCGACAGCCAATTGTTCGGAACCGTCCCATCCGGCCTGGGATCGGCCCAGACATACCAGTCAGCCTTGTCGTCGCCCTTCAGGCTGTCGCGGAACCAGCGATGCTCGTCCGAGGTATGCGCCAGCACCTCGTCGAGCATGACCTTAAGGCCCAGCCGGTGGGCCTCGGCCAGAAGCGCCTCGAAATCGGCGTCGGTCCCGTAATCGGGATGGACGCCCTCATAGTCCGAAACGTCATAGCCCCAGTCGCGGTTTGGCGAGGGGTGGATCGGCGACAGCCACAGGGCATCGACGCCAAGCCCGGCGAGATACCCGAGCTTCGAGATCAGCCCGGCGAAGTCGCCCTGCCCGTCGCCGTTCCCGTCGGCGAAGCTGCGGATATAGACCTGATAGATGACCGCGCCGCGCCACCAGGGTGAGGCGCCGGTCATGGATCAGACCTCGTCGGACCGGCTGACGACCTTGCTCACGAGGCCGTATTTCACGGCATCGTCGGCGCCAATCCAGAAATTGCGCTCGGTATCGGCGACCACCTTCTCGAAGGTCTGGCCGGTCTCGGCCGCAATCTCGCGGTTGAGGCGTTCGCGCATCTTCAGGATTTCTTCGGCCTCGATCTGGATGTCGCTGACCTGGCCGCGCACGCCGCCGAGCGGCTGATGCAGCAGGAAGCGGGTGAACGGCAGGCAGAAGCGGTTCTCGCGCTTGGCGCCGAGGAAGATATGGGCACCGGCGCTGGCCACCCAGCCCGTGCCCACGATCTTCACCGGCGGACCGCAGAAGCGGATCACGTCATGGATCGTATCGCCGGATTCGACATGGCCGCCGGGCGAATTGAGGATCACGCGGATGGGATCATTGCTCTCCGAGGCGAGCGCCAGGAGCTGCGCGGTGACCCGCTCGGCCATCTTCATGTCGACTTCGCCGAAGATCAGGACCGTGCGCGATTTGTAGAGGGCCTGGGCGACCGGGGCTGCCTGCGGTTCGGGCTTGGCGGTGTCGGGCTTTTCTTCTTCATCTTCGAGGCGGAACAAGGGGGGAACTCCTAATCGGTCCGGAGGGGGAATCTGGCGCCATACTAACCATCGCCACTATGCCGTCCACCGCTCCTTATAGCGCGTTAACGGCGGCCTCAAGAGTGGGGCCGATCTGGCTGTGGAGCACGAGATGGGCCGCCGCGTCGAGATCGGTCGGGTCGCGGTTGACGATGACAAGTTTGGCCCCGTTGCGCCGGGCCAGAGCCGGGAAGCCGGCCGCCGGATAGACCACCAGCGACGAGCCCAGGACGATGAACAGGTCGCAGGCCAAGCGTGGCCTCCTCGGCCCGGGCCATCTCGAGCTCCGGCATGGCCTGCCCGAAGGAGATCGTGGCCGTCTTCACCAACCCGCCGCAATCGACGCAATCCGGCGCATCGCCATGGGCCTCGAAATGGGTGCGGATCGGTTCCAGCTCCAGCCGGGTGCCGCAGTCGAGGCATTTGGCGTAGCGCGTGTTGCCATGCAGTTCGATCACCTGGAGCTCGGGCACGCCGGACTGCTGATGCAGATTGTCGATGTTCTGGGTGATGACGTGGGTGGCGCGGCCATCGGCCACCAGCCTGGCGACTGCGCGATGGCCGGCATTCGGCTCGACGCTCGCAAACATCTCCTCCATGGCGAAGCGCCGCCGCCAGGCCTCGCGCCGCAGATCGGTGGAGGCGACGAAATCCTGAAACTCGATCGGCGCCATCTTCGTCCAGATACCGCCCGGCGAGCGGAAGTCCGGGATGCCGGACTCCGTCGAGATGCCAGCGCCGGTGAAGACGACGGCGCGGCGCGCCTCGCGCAGGAGCGCGGCCAGGCTTTCTGCCTCGGCAAAGTCGGGTTTGATCATGGCGTCAGACTAGCAGGAGATGGCGGCTCTACAGATAGGCGGAAGGCGGGATCTTCGAAGCGGCTGTGGCTTCTTTTTTCTCGCCGTCCCCGCCCCGGCGATGCCCGCCTGGACCTTCGAGCCTCCGGCAGGCGGGCCGCACACGCGTTTCAACGCAGCCGCTCCGCACCTTCATCCCGCCTCGGCCTTCGTTCCGCTCCGGTACCGGGGCCGGGATTGCCAATCGCACCCGCGCCGCACCGGCTTCATCCGTTGCATCATCATGGATGCCCGCAAGAACGGCACCCTCGCCCTGTATGGTCCTGCGTCTCTCGCGATCTCTTGTTCGGCATCTCCATTCCAGTCTGTGCCAATGGAAATGGGGACAAGAAAAGCATCTTCAAGAATTGACAAAAAGAGTCTTTCCGCCAAGTGAAGGCCGCGCGGGCGGATACAAAATCACGCGCGTTTTCAATGGGTTGCACAATAATTCTGTATACTGATTATTGACACCTGACACAGCAGCGTCACGCTGCTCGCACAAAATACTGACCACGCAGGAACTTGGGGATCGTGCCGCACCGTCCATTCTTGCGCATGCGCCATTGCGGCCGGCGCAATTCCGCTTTGCCCCCAATTTCTTAAGGTGGTTTAAGTCAAATATATGGGCTGAACCGCCTCTCTTAGCATTACAGTTGCTTTTTTCTTTTGAGGTGAGCGCTGCGTGCCTCGGCCTGGTGAGCGCGTCGCCAGAATGACCATGCGATGATGCGGGCGGGTTGGATACGCCGCTGTGCGAGCTTGCTGGCAATACGGCGGATTTCCTGGACCGACCAGCGGATCAGGAGCGTTTGATCGTCGCCAGGCGAGGCTTTGTTTTTTTAGGCGACGCGGCATTGGCGTGGAGACGGATGACGGCCATCATGGCGAAGGCGAGCATGACCAGCGAGACGTGTCGGTGCCAGCCATGCCAGGAGCGCGTCTCGTTGTGGTCAAGACCAAACTCATTCTTGGCAGTCTCGAAGCTGTCTTCAATAGCCCAGCGATGGCCTTCCACGAACACCAGCTTTTTCATAGGCGTGCCGGTGGGGCACCAGGTCGAGAAGAAGGCCAGATCACCATTCGCGATATGGCGGCGGATGAGCATGCCGCGCGTCCATGTTCCGGTCAGGCTGCTGTTGTATTCGACCGCATCGAGGTCGGCCAATTCGAGATAGGCCCAATCGTGCAGGCGCGGGCCTTTGGTTCCTTCACCGGACGACAGGCGCTGCCAAGCGCTTTTGGGAAGGTTCTGCGCGATCTCTGCAGCGGTGCCGCCGATATGCAGCTTCTGGCTCCAGGAGTGGAACACATGGTTGGCGGCCACGCCCAGAACATAACCCTTGCCGGCCTTGCGCAGCATGGTCTCGATGCTGCCAGTACCATACACGCTGTCCGCCGCGACAAAGCCAAAGGGGACTTTGGCTCTGATGGCCTGGGCGATCATCTTGCGAGCGATCTGGGGCTTGGTGGCGAAACCCACATCTTCCGGCACATGCGCCGCCTTCAGACGCTTGCGATTGTCCGTCCACTCTTTCGGCAGGTACAGCGCCCGGTCTATGAAGGCATGGCCGTGGCGCGAGACATAGGCGGCGAACACGCCAATCTGGCAATTGGTGATCTTGCCCGCCGAACCCGTATACTGGCGCGCAACACCGCACGAGGCTTTGCCCTGCTTGAGAAAGCCAGTCTCGTCGATGACCAGAACCGCGTTGTCATCGGCCAGCGTTTCCAACGCATAGTCGCGCACGATAGCGCGCAAGGCGTCGGCGTCCCATCTGCCGCGACCCAGGATGGCCTGCTGGCGCCAGGGGCCGCTATCGCCCGCCGCTTCCGCCCGCATCCAGCCGGTTTTACGCGGCTCATTGCCCAACAAGCCATCCAGAAACTGTCCCGCCGATGCTGCCACTCGCTCCTGTGTGAACAACGGACGTATCCGTGTCTTCACGTCCCGCAGCGAAGACGCCCACAGTTCCAGCGTCGTCTCAACCGATGCTCCATTCGAAGCATACCCCATTTCTCGGGTGGTGGAGAGGAACCAAGCGGCGATGGGCCCCAAGAGGCTAAGGCAAGCTGAGGAGACTGGACTATGGCACCGACGAAATGGCGTACCGTGGGTTCAGGTCAACCGCGAGCACTCTCTTGAATGAGTCCGGTAAGTGGAGCGTGGACGCCATTGAACGTGCGCTTGCCCACGGCGATTTTGATGGGGTGCGCGGCACTTATTCGCCGCATTTGCTTCCATCCCCAATGTGCCACGGACAAAGGGCACCAATAGCATAGGCTTCGAGCAGCGCCCTCTGGCGAGCGCTCGCGACTATGAGGCAGCGAAACGAACAGCCGTTGCGGAGACGGCTGCCATCCCGTCCGTACTTTTCACGGGTAAAGGAGGAGCGTCCGGCTAGATGGTCACGGAGGCGCTGGAATATTCCATTCTTCGCGCGGGGCGTCATGCCGACGTGGAGCACCCGCCCCTTGGGACCGTAGATGACATAGACCCCTCTTCTCTTCGGAGCCTTGAGCTTTCCTCCCGCCGCCGGGAAACGAATGGGCGTCCGCTCTTGCAGAGCGTCAAACAGCTGACGAATACGCCCCGGCTCGTCCGCTGTTCGTGGTGCGACCGTTCGTAAAACTGGCATTTCAGCCCCTGCGTTGACGGAAGGAAAGTTGACCGCGAAGTCTGCCGCCCCAAACAAGCCCGATGCGCGTTGCCGATCTAAAGCGCTCGATTCCTCGTCTTGCGAGTGTGAGACAATCCGCCCCAAAGCGTGTGGGGTATACGTGTGGGGTATCGGGAATTTTTGTAACAAGTAAGCCATTGAAATAGCTTACAGTTTTATATCGAACGGAGAGTGGCGCGCCCTAGGGGAGTCGAACCCCTCTTGCAAGATTGAAAATCTTGAGTCCTAACCGATAGACGAAGGGCGCGCATCGCACCGCCCGGTGCCGAAGCAGACAGGCGGGCCATCGGTGTGGAGGCGGGCTATAGCGGCCCTGCGCTGCCTTGGCAAGTGTGGGAAACCCAAGAATTTTTCGGGCTGTCAGGCGCCGGCCGGGGCGGCATCCTCAAGCTGCAGCTGGACCCGGACGCGGCCGTTCCAGCTATCGGCCCTGAGCCGCCCGGCGACGTGGATTACAGCACCGCGTGCCCCCAAAAGCCGCTCGCCCAGCGGCCCGCTCGCGGCCCGGAAGGCGATGGCCTCGAGGCTGGCGCCGTCCCCGCCTTTCAGCCGCAGCCGGACATGATCCTTTCCGACCACATCCGCAAAGGTGAGCTGGAGGTCGGCCAGCGCGACCAGAGGCTCCGGGTTCCCGGCGCCGAAGGGGCCGATCCGGGCGATATCCTCCACCAGGCGCGGGGTGGCCCCCGCCGGCGAGACCATGGCGTCGAGATCGAGTTCCTGCGCCGCGGCCAACGCGCCATCGGTATCCGCGAAATAGTTGGCCAGGAACGCGCGGAAGGCATCGAGCCGGTCTTCGGCCAGCGAAAAGCCGGCCGCCATGGCGTGACCGCCACCGGCGCTCAGGATCCCCGCCTCACGCGCCGCCCGCACCGCCGCGCCGATATCGATGCCCGGCACCGAGCGGGCCGAGCCGCGCCCCTCGCCACCCTCAAAGCCCACGACCAGCGCCGGCTTGCCGAAGCGGTCCTTGAGGCGGCCGGCCACGATGCCGACCACGCCCGGATGCCAGCCGCTCTCGGCTGCCAGAACGAAGGGCGCATTGTCCTGCAACGCGGCCATCGCCATGGCCTCATCGAGGATCATGGATTCGAGCGCCTGACGTTCGCGATTGTGCTGATCGAGCGCCTGCGCGAGGGCCATGGCGGCTTCGCCGTCCTGCGCCGTCAGGAGTTCGACACCCAGGCTGCAGCGGCCGACCCGTCCGCCGGCATTGATGCGCGGGCCGATGACGAAACCAAGATGATAGGGCGTGGGCGGTCCCGAAATCTTGCACAGGGATGCGAGCGCCGCGAAGCCCGGCCGCTCCAGCTTCGACAAGCGCGCAAGGCCGGCGCGAACGAATGCGCGATTGACGCCGACCAGCGGCACGACATCGCACACCGTGGCGAGGCCGACGAGATCGAGAAGCCGCATCAGGTCGGGCTCGGCGATGTTGCTCGCGCCGTACCAACCGTCCTCACGCAGGGCGCGATTGAGCGCGACCAGAAACAGGAACGTCACGCCGGCCGCGCAGAGATGCCCCAGGCCGGATGTGTCTCCCGGCTGGTTCGGATTCACCTGCGCAACGGCGGGCGGCAGGGTTTCGACCGCGTGATGGTCCAGCACCACGACATCGAGACCGGCATCTTTCGCTGCGGTCAGCGCCAGGACGGCGGCGGCGCCGCAATCGACGGTGAGAACCAGGCTGGCGCCCTCCTTCTGCAATTGCAGAAGCGCGGGCGCATTGGGGCCATAGCCTTCGCGTCATCCGGTCCGGGATGTAGACGCGCGGCTTGCGGCCAATGCCGGTCAGAAAATCGACCAGCAAGGCGGCCGACGACGAACCGTCAACATCGTAGTCACCGAAAACCGCGATCTGTTCGTTGTTGCGGATCGCGGCCGCCGTGCGCGCGGCGGCCTTGTCCATATCCTTGAGCGCCAGCGGTTCGGGCAAGAGCCGCTTCAGAGTTGGATTGAGCAGGTCTGGCAACGCATCCGGCGCGACGCCGCGCGCGGCCAAAATATGCGCGAGGGCCGGCGAGAGATCGGCCGCGCCGGCCAGGGCACCGGCCATGCCGGCATCGGCTTGACGCAAGCTCCAGCGCCGGCCCGTGAAGGAACGCGCGACACCGAAGGTCGCGGGCGGTGCCAGATGGGCCGCCTCAGCGACCATGCTTGATCCGATGCCGGGCGCGTATCCAGCGCACGGTGCCGGTCTCGGCGCGCATGACGACGCTCTCCGTCCACATATGGTCGCGTTCGCGGCGCACGCCCCGCAACATGGCGCCATCCGTTACGCCGGTCGCCGCGAAGACGACATCGCCCGATGCAAGATGCGTCAGCAAATATTTGCGATTGAAATCCGTGATGCCGAGCTGCGCGGCGCGCGCGCGTTCGTCCTCTTTCATAAACACGAGCCGCGTCTGCATCTGTCCGCCCGTGCAGCGCAAGGCCGCCGCCGCGAGCACGCCTTCCGGCGCGCCACCACGGCCGAGATAGATATCGATCCCTGTCGCGGGATCGGTGGTGGCGATGATGCCCGCGACATCGCCATCGCTGATCAGCCGCACGGCGGCACCCGCGGCGCGGACCTTTTCGATCAGATCGCTATGACGCGGACGATCGAGAATACAGGCTGTGATTTCGCCGGGCTTGACGCCCTTGGCGCGCGCCAGTGACAGCACATTCTCTTGCGGATCGGCATCGAGATCGATGGTGCCGTCCGGATAGCCGCCGCCGATCGCGATCTTGTCCATATAGGTGTCGGGCGCGTTGAGCAGCGTGCCGGGCTCGGCCATTGCCATCACGGCGAGCGCATTCGGAAGCGCCTTGGCCACCAGCGTCGTGCCTTCAAGCGGATCGAGCGCGATATCGACGTCCAAACCGCCGGCGCCGACCTTCTCGCCAATATAGAGCATCGGCGCTTCGTCGCGCTCGCCCTCGCCGATCACCACGATCCCCGAGATCGGCAATTGATTGAAGGCGGCCCGCATCGCCTCGACGGCAGCCTGGTCCGCGGCATGTTCGTCGCCGCGGCCGATCTGCACAGCAGCGGCCCGCGCCGCCGCCTCCGTCACACGGACGGCTTCCAGCGCAAAGGCGCGGTCTAAAGGCTGGCTCATCGTTTCTCCCGATGCCCCGGCGGCGGCGCGTCAGGCCGCTTCCATGGGAATCATGCACGGTGCGCCGAGAACCTTGTCCGAGGCGGCGATCACCTTCAAGGCTCGCGCCACATGGGTCTCCGCGCATTCATGGGTGATCATGACAATCGAGACAGGTTCCCCCGGAGCGCGGCCGCGCTGGATCATGCTCTCGATGGAAACGGATGATTCGGCCAGTCGTGTGGCGATTTCCGCCAGCACGCCGGGGACATCGAGAACGTTGAAGCGCAGATAATAGGCGGAAATCCGTTCCGGCGGTTTGCCCGAAAGGGCCCGCAGCCTGGCGACAGGCCGCCCCAGCGCCGGGCCGTTGGCGCCGCGCGCGACATCGATCAGGTCGGCCACCACCGCCGATGCGGTCGGCCCCTCACCGGCGCCGCGCCCTTCGAAGAAGTATGGCCCGGCCGCACCCGCATCCGCGACAATGGCATTGAAGGCGCCGTCGACATCGGCCAGAGGCGTGCCCGCCCGCACCATGGCCGGCTGAACCCGCTGATCCAGCCCGTCGGCCGTGCGCCGCGCCATGCCGAGCAGCTTGATGCGGAAACCGAACTCCCGCGCGAAACGAATATCGTCCGGCGTGATATGGGCGATGCCTTCGGTCTTGATGGCATCGAGGTTCGGCACGATACCGAAGGCGAGGCTCGAGAGCAGGGCGAGCTTGTGTGCGGTATCGCCGCCGCCAATATCCAGCGTGGGATCGGCCTCGGCGAAGCCCAGCCTTTGCGCATCCGCGAGCACATCTTCGAAGGCGCGTCCGGTCGCTTCCATCTGCGTGAGAATGTAGTTGCAGGTGCCGTTGAGGATGCCGCGCACCGCATCGATGCCATAGGCGACCAGGCTTTCGCGCAGCGCCTTGACGATCGGAATACCGCCCGCCGCCGCCGCCTCGAATTTGAGCGCGATGCCATGCGCCTCCGCGAGGCCGGCAAGTTCCGCACCGTGATAGGCCAGCAGTGCCTTGTTCGCAGTGACGACATGTTTGCCGGCCTTGAGCGCGCGTTCGACAAGCGCGCGTGCCGGGCCTTCCTCGCCGCCGATCAGTTCGACGATAACGTCAGCGCCACAATCGACCAGCGCGACGGGATCGTCACGCCAGTCGAGACCGGAGACATCGACCGCACGCTGTTTCTTCCGGTCCCGCGCCGACACGGCGATCAGTTCGAGCGGGCGCCCGGCGCGTTCGGCCAATTCGTCGCCATGCTGCAACAGCAATTGCGCGACGCCGCCGCCGACCGTCCCCAGCCCGGCGATCGCAATCTTCAGGGGTGTCGTCATTTTGCGTCTTCCAATTGCGGCTGCGCCGGCCCATTTGTGCGCATGCTGAGGAAGCGCTTCACATTGCGCGCGGCTTGGCGGATGCGCTGCTCATTCTCGACCAGCGCGATACGCACATAGCCTTCGCCATATTCGCCAAAGCCCAGGCCCGGCGACACCGCGACCTTCGCATGGACGAGGAGCTGCTTGGAGAATTCCAGCGACCCCATGTCGCGGAATTTCTCCGGGATGGGCGCCCATGCAAACATCGACGCTTCGGGCGCCGGTATCTCCCAACCGGCACGGCCCATCGTATCGACGAGTACATCGCGCCGGTTGCGATAGATCGAGCGCATCTCGTCCACGCAATCCTGCGGCCCGTTCAGCGCCGCTGTCGCCGCCACCTGCACCGGCGTGTAGGCGCCGTAGTCGAGATAGGATTTGATCCGGGCCAGCGCGCCGATCAGCTTTGGGTTACCGGCCGCGAAGCCCATCCGCCAGCCCGGCATCGCATAGGTCTTGCTCAGCGACTGGAACTCGACGGCGACATCCTTGCCGCCTTCCACTTCCAGAATCGAACCCGGCGGATTGGCGTCATCGAAATAGATGTCGGCATAGGCCAGATCCGACAGCACCCAGATCTCGTGCTTCTTCGCGAAAGCGACGATCTCGCGATAGAAGTCCTGCCCCACGACCTGTGCCGTCGGATTGGAGGGATAGTTCACGACCAGCGCGGTCGGCGACGGCACCGAATGGCGCACGGCGCGGTCCACGCTTCTGAGATATTCCTCGGGCGAGGTCGCGGGCACATGGCGGATCGCGGCACCGGCCAGAATGAATCCGAAGGCATGGATCGGATAGGCCGGGTTCGGCACCAGGATCACATCGCCGGGCGCGGTGATGGCCTGCGCCAGATTGGCGAAGCCCTCCTTCGACCCCAGGGTCGCGATGACCTCGGTGTCCGGGTTCAGGCTCACACCGAAGCGGCGCTCGTAATAGGCGGCCATGGCCCGGCGCAGCCCCTTGATGCCGCGCGAGGCCGAATAGCGATTCGAGCGCGGGTCGCGGGCGGTCTCCACCAGCTTGTCGACGATGTGCTTGGGCGTCGGCATGTCCGGATTGCCCATGCCGAAATCGATGATGTCCTCGCCGCGCGCGCGAGCCTCGGCCTTGAGCCGATTGACTTCTTCGAAGACGTAAGGTGGCAACCGCCGGATGCGGTGGAATTCATTCTGCATGGATCGGGACCGTTTCTGACGCTCAGCAGCGCCTCCACGCAAGATCAATCCAAAGGCTGGCTGCGTCAACGGGTCTTCCCGACGCAGACGCGCACGACGCCTCGGAATCAGCCCTGCAGGAAGATTTCCGCCCGCCGGTTGCCGTCTCCCCCGCCATCGGCGGACGGGCTGTCACCGACCGCATCGATCAGGACCTTGTTGGCCGGCACGCCTTCGCGAATCAGCTCCCGGGCGACGGCCCGGGCGCGGTTCTGCGAGTTGCGGAAATTGATCTCCATGCGCCGCACCAGGGACATCTTTCCCGCGCGGCTCGACGCGTGGCCCACGACCCGGACATAGCCCTGCCCGCCGCGATCCCGATAGGCTTCGGCGACCATTTTGATGGCGCTCCGCCCGGCGGCGGTCAATCCCGCCGAATCACCTGGAAAATGCACCACAGCAGCAGGCCGCAGACCTGACATGTCGGTGTAGACGCTGGGCTGGGCCGCACTGCCCTGGAGCGTTCCAAGATCGGCCACCACCGCTCCGCTCATCAATTCCGGCCCACCGACATCGCTCTGCCCGGTCCCGAGGATGGCCTGCCGGGCGCCATTTGGCGCCCTCAGAACTCACATTTCCGCCTGCCGTGGCGACAGGCGCCACGGAACCCGTCTGGGCATAGCGCGCGATAATCGGCGCCGGGACGTATTGCGCCACCGACGCATCCAGCGGCGGGGCCTTGGACGGCTCGAAGCCATCCGGCCCGGCCACGGGGATCGCCGGCATGGCGCCGGGAACCGAGCTTTGGGCCGTCGTCATCGCGCGGATCGCCGGGACGGCAGGCTCCGCGCTGGCAGGCGCGGGCAGGCGCGGTTCCTGGGCGGTCGCCACGTCCGGCTCGGGCGCCGCGGCGGGCGCCGGCTCGTTCGCCTCGGGTGCCGCGTCTTCCGCCTCAGGCTTAGCAGCGGCTTCCTGCTTTTCGGGAGCCGCCTTCGAAGCCTGTGCCTCGGCCTGCGCGATCTGCGCCTTGGTCGGGGCCGGAGCCGGCGGCGCGGCCGCCGCTTCTGTGCCGCCACGCAGGGCCTGGGCGCTGTACTGGACGTCGTTGCGGGCCTGGGCCAGCGAGTTGGCTACGGCCGCGCTGTCATTGCTCGCGGTCTGCTGCGGCGCCGACGGAATCTTGGAGAGATCGGGATAGGTGTCATTCGACGCCTGAGTCTGATCGGGCACATCGGGGCCCATCCAGCTCGTCGGGTCGACCCAACTCGGCACGGTCGAGCAGGCGCTCACCGCCGCGCCGACAAGCATCACAGCCGCAACACGCGTAAGAGCTTTGAACCAGCGGCGCTGAAGCGATGCCATACAACCCTCCGTTCCCCGCACCGAGCCTGATCGCCCGGCGCGTCTCACCCAGCCCCCCATATACAAGGCGTGCCCTTTCGTTCCAAGACGAAGCGCCCGTAAAATCTGGATTATCCCGGACAAAATGGCCCGAACCACCGCCGAAGACGGGCAACACGCCACCTTGCGGGCGGCCGAGCATCACGGCACGGTGGTCATCCACGAAACACAGGCCGGGCCAGATGCCGAAGCGGGTGACACAGCCGACCGACAAATCCGCCGGAACAAAATCCGGCCAGACAACTTCTACCAAGGCAAAACCGGCTGCAGCCCGCAAGTCTCGCAGCAGCGAGACACATTCCCCATCCAAGGACGCCTCTGTGCCTCCCCCCGAGACCCAGCCCAAATCCAGCCCCGCCTACAAGATCGCCGATCCGGCCGAATTTGCCGGCAACATGGTGCAGGTCGGGGTCCAGTCCCAGAAGCTGCTGGCCGATTTTCTGCGCCGCCAACGCGGCAAAACCGGAACCGAACCCCTCGATCCGCTCAATCTGACCGGGGCCTTTCTCGAGCTGCTCAAGGGCATGGCCACCAATCCGGCGGCCGTGGTCGAATCCCAGATCCAGCTCTGGCACGACTATATGGAGCTTTGGGAGCGCACGGCGCGGCACATGATGGGCGGCAAGGTCGAGCCGGTCGTCACACCCGCACCGGGCGACAAGCGGTTTCGCGACACGGACTGGCAGGACAATCAGGTCTTCGATTTCATCAAGCAATCCTACCTCCTCACCGCGAACTGGCTGCAACATACGGCCGCAAGCGTGGAGGGGCTGGACGAGAAATCGCGCAGGCGGGTCGCGTTCTACACCAAGCAGTTTGCCGACGCGATCGCGCCGACCAACTTCGTCCTCACCAATCCCGAAGTGCTGAGGGCGACGCTGCAGAGCAATGGCGAGAACCTGATCAAGGGGCTCGGCAACCTGCTCGAGGATATCGAACGCGGCCACGGCGAGCTGGCGATCCGTCAATCCACCGACAGTTTTCATGTCGGAGAGAACATTGCGACGGCGCCGGGCAAGGTCGTCTTCCGCAATGACCTGATCGAGCTTCTGCAGTACGAGCCGGCGACCAAAGAGGTCTATCAACGCCCGCTGGTGATCTTCCCGCCCTGGATCAACAAGTTCTACATTCTCGATCTCACGCCGAAGAACTCCTTCATTCGTTGGGCGGTGGCGCAAGGCTACACGGTGTTCGTCGTCTCCTGGGTCAATCCGGACAAACGTCTCGCGAAGAAGACCTTCGAAGACTATATGCGCGAAGGCATTTTCGCCGCCGTCGACGCGGCGCGCGAAGCCTGCGGCACCGATGATGTCAACGCCATCGGCTATTGCATCGGCGGCACGCTGTTGTCCGCCTCGCTCGCCTATATGGCCGCGACCAACGACAAACGCGTCAACGCCGCCACCTTCTTCGCAGCCCAGACGGACTTCACCGAGGCCGGCGATCTTCAGGTCTTCATCGACGACGCACAGCTCGAAGCGCTCGAACAGCAGATGAATGCGGCGGGCGGCATTCTTGAAGGCGGCAAGATGGCCACGACCTTCAACATGCTGCGCGCCAACGATTTGATCTGGTCCTTCGTCATCAACAACTACATGTTGGGCAAGGAGCCGGTGCCGTTCGACCTGCTCTACTGGAACTCGGACACGACGCGCATGCCCGAGGCCACGCACCTCTTCTATCTGCGCCAGTTCTATCGCAACAATGCGCTGGCGCGTGGCGAGGTGGTCATCGACAATGTGAAGCTCGATCTCGGCAAGGTCACGATCCCGGTCTATCTGCAGAGCGCCAAGGACGACCACATCGCGCCCTTCCGCTCGATCTACAAGACGACCGGGCTGATGAAGGGGCCCATCCGCTTCATCATTGCCGGCAGCGGTCATATTGCCGGCGTCATCAACCCGCCGGCCGCGCACAAATATCAATATTGGACCAACGACTCGCTGCCGAAGACGATCGAGGAATGGCAGGCGGATGCCGTCGAACATCCGGGCTCCTGGTGGCCGGATTGGGATGCGTGGCTGTCCAAGCTCTCGGGCGGCAAGGTCCAGGCGCGCAAGCCGGGCGGCGGCAAACTCAAGGTTCTCGGCGATGCGCCGGGCGAATATGTGAAGGTCAAGGCGCGCTGATCGCCGCCTGCGGACGCGCCCGGAGCGTGGGCAAAGTGGGCGCAAAATCCCGCCCTGCCCCGTTTCCACATCGCGCCGCGGCCTGTATGCACTCTGCAACGTCATCGGCAGAGTTTCATCCTTGAGCCCATCTGCGCAACGCGAAGCCGGCGGCGGCCGTCCTTCGACCATCCTTCTGACGCTCATACTCGGCTTCCTGACCGCGCTCGGGCCGATGTCGGTCGACATGTATCTGCCGGGCCTGCCCGAGCTGGCGCGCGACATGCACTCCGGGCAGGGCGAGGCCGCGCTGACTGTCGCCATCTTCTTCTTCGGCATGGCCGTGGGCCAGCTCGTCTACGGTCCGCTGTCGGATCGCATGGGACGGCGCGGTCCCTTGCTTGCCGGGCTTGGTCTCTATGTCATCGGCACCATCGGCTGTGCAATCGCGCCGTCCATTCCCGTGTTGATGGCGACACGGTTGTTGCAGGCCATTGGCGCCTGTTCGGGGGCCGTGATCGCGCGGGCCATTGTGCGCGACCATTTCGAAGCGCGCGAGAGCGCACGCATGTTTTCGCGGCTGATCCTCATCATGGGCGTGTCGCCGATCTTCGCGCCGCTGTTCGGCGGCTTCGTCCTGATGTTCGGCACATGGCGCACAGTCTTCTGGCTGCTGACCGGCGTCGGCGCCGTCCTGCTCACATCTGTTCTCTTCCTGCTGCCGGAATCGCGTTCCGAAGAGACCGCCGCACAGGCGGCCCGTGAGAATGTGCTCGCCAGTTTTCGCGCCGTGTTTCGCTTGCGCGATGTGGTGGGCTTTCTGTTCGCCGGCGCCTTCAACAGCGGCGCCCTCACAGTTTACGTCGCCAGCTCGGCCGCCGTGATCATCAGCGTCTACGGCATCCCCCCACAGGCCTTCGGCTGGGTGTTCGGCTCCAACGGCATCGGCCTGATTACGGCCAGCCAGATCAACGCGAGGCTGGTGCGCCGCCACCACCCGGCCACCATTCTGCGGTGGGCGACCAAAGCCGCCCTCGCCGTTGCCGCCATCCTGTTCATCGACGCACTCACGGGGTTCGGCGGCGTGTGGGGAATTCTGGTTCCGCTCTTCGCACTGCTGACCACGCTCGGCTTCAACATGCCCAATGCTATGGCCGGCGCGCTGGCGCGCGATCCGGCGCGCGCGGGCGCGACCTCCGCCCTGATCGGCACCGGTCAATTCGGTGTTGGAACGCTGGGGGCCACAGTCGCGAGCCTTCTCTACGACCACTCGGCGCGACCGATGGCAGGGACCATCCTGTTTTTGATTCTGATCGGCACCACAGTCTTCCATCTGATGGTGCCCAAGGGGCATAGCAGCTAGCCGGGACGGGCCGCCCGCATAGCGCTCGCGATGGCAAGACTGCGTGCATCGCCACGCGCTTCAAGCCCCCGGATCACGCCATCGATGTCGGACAGTTTCTTGTCCTGGCTGAGTTTGAACTTGCCCTGCAACGTCTCGAAGCCCAGTTCGAAGCCAACGATCGCCTGCTGCAGTGCCGCCAGTTTGCGCGGCTCCACCTTGTCGAGAGTCCATGCTGCTTTCGGAAGCAGCTTGGTCTCTTCCGAGGCCGACAGATCGACCAGCAATTGGTTCAGGGCCTGATCGTCCAGCCGCCGCGCCACACCGGTTCCTTCGACCGCGATGTAATTCCAGGTCGGGACCAGGCCTTCGCTCTCATACCAGTCCGGCGAAATGTATGCGTCAGGTCCCGTGAAGCTGACGGCGAGGCTCGCGCCGTCGGCAAGTTCTGCCACAGGATTTGCCCGCGCCAGATGAAAGCGGATCGATCCCGATTCTGCATCCAGCACCACCGGCGCATAGGCGAAACGGATTGCACCGTCATCCACGACTGCGATCGTCGCGAAAGCGCAATCGCGGATAACGGCATGCAAGGACGGCACATCGTCAACAACGAAAGCGCGAGGACGATACATCAGACGGTCTCCGGCGCTCTGGATATCGCCACCGGCGAGCACATCAGATCAGGCCCGTCGTTTCGGGAAGACCGAGCATGATGTTGAGACTTCTGGACCGCCGCGCCGGACGCGCCCTTGCCAAGATTGTCGAGCACGGACACAACGCGCGCCTGCCCGGTCTTATCGTTGCCGAAGACATAGAGCTTGAGCTTGTTGGTCCCCGCCAGCGCCTCGGCATCGACGGTTTTGAGTGATGCGGCCTCGTCGAGGCTCGCGACCTCCACCAGAGGCCGGCCCGCATAGGCCTCGCTCAGAACGGCATGAAGATCCGCAACGCGCGGCCGCTTCGGCATCGCCCAGAGCTGCAGCGGCACGTCCACCAGCATGCCCCGGTAATAGCGCCCGACGCTGGGGGAGAAGACCGGCGGATGTTTGAGACCGCCGCGTTCCGTCATTTCGGGAATGTGCTTGTGCGCCAGCGTCAGCGCATAGCTGCGCACGACCGTGCGCGTGTAGTCCGGCGCGTCCTTGTCCTCGAATTCGGCGATCATGGATTTTCCGCCGCCCGAATAGCCGGAGACGGCGTTGACCGAATAGGGATAGTCGTCGGGGATCGTGCCGGCCCGCACCAGCGGCCGGACCGCGGCCAGGAACCCGGTCGAATAGCAACCGGGATTGGTCACACGCGCCGCCGCAGCCAGCCGCTCATAGCCATCGGGCTCCAGTTCCGGGAAGCCGAAGACCCAGCCCGGTGCGACCCGGTGCGCGGTCGAGGCGTCGATGACGCGGACCTTCGGGGTGTCGATCATCGACACGGCCTCCCGCGCCGCATCGTCGGGCAGGCACAGAATGACCAGATCGGCGGCGTTCAGCGCGGCCTTGCGGGCCGCGGCATCCTTGCGCTCGGCATCGGAGAGCCGGACCAGTTCCAGCTCCGAACGGCCGGCCAGGCGCTCGCGGATCTCCAACCCGGTCGTGCCTGCTGCCCCATCAATGAAGATCCTGGCTACCATAGCCGCCTCTGCTGCCGATATTGACCGTAATCATGAACGGCCTGTCATGTTACTGTTTAACTCACGTGGCTCGCGAGTCGCTCACAAATCGAGACTCGCGCGCGCTCTTGCCGATGGGCGAAGGATGTGCCCGCCCCCGGCGGGCGGACTATGTGCACATCTGCGGGAGATGATCCATGGATCCGAACGCCGTCGCGGAGACTTTCCGCCGCACTGTGACCGAGCACTATCTCGATTTTCAGGGCCGCTGCGCCCGTCGGGAATTCTGGTACTACGTTCTCGCTTATTTCGTCATCTATGTCGGCCTTGCCGTCATCCAGGCGGTGATCGGCACCCGCGTGCTGACGGGCCTGTTCGGGCTGGCCCTGCTGTTGCCGGGCATCGGCATCAGCGTGCGCCGGCTCCACGACACCGACCGCAGCGGCTGGTGGATTCTGATCGGGGTCGTTCCCGTGTTTCTGATGATCGTGCTGGGCGCTGCGGCGCTGGCCGGCGGAGAAATGGGATCGGCCATCCTGTCGGCGGTGCTGTTGCCGATCCTGACCCTCGCCGCGGCGGCGCTCCTTATCTACTGGTACGCGCAACCCGGCACGGCCGGCAACAACGGCTACGGCCCGCCTCCGCCGCACGTCACGCCGGACAGCGCCGCCCATGCCTGACGGAAGCAGGCGACCGTCTTAGCTCAGGCGGCAGGTCTGCCGGCACGCGCGGCAAATGTCAGCGGGCCGTCAGCATTGCGGATTGTCTTCACGGGACCGTGGTCGTCTCGTCTACAGGCGTGGACGCCATCGAGCGGATCAACGCCAACACGCGCTTGCGGATCGCCGGATCATCGAGCCTGAGATAGGCATCCAGCAGCAAAGTGCCTTCGGCCGTGCGCGCGAACTCCTGCACGCGGTCTTCGTTCTGCTCCAATTGCACGGCCGGCGGAATATTCGTCATGGCCGCATTGATGCCCTCGTAGAAATAACTGGGCGGAACATCGAAAATCTGCGCCAGGCGAAAAAGCACGCTGGCGGATATCCGGTTCGTACCGCTCTCATATTTCTGAATCTGTTGGAACGAGATTCCCAATTGCTGTCCCAACTCTTGCTGGTTTCTGCCAGCCCGGACACGAATTTCTCGCAACCTTCCGCCGATGTGAAGGTCGAGCCCATCTCTTTGGATACGAGGCAGCGTACAAACTCCGATTTGAAAGCAGTAGATTACATACCAATGCGCAGCCTTAGCGATAGTGTCAAACATCGGACGCGGACCTGCGTTCGGTGCCAAAGCACTGTCCGCACGCCACGGTTCAACAAAATTCGCTACGCCGTCCGGGGTAGCTGGGAGTGAATTGGAGATTGCAGGACCGGCGCCGATCACCGCGGCACAAATAGCCAGCGCAACACCGCACGCAGAGCGAATGACTAGCGACATAATTCAGATGGCGGACAATGCGCGCGGTCGCACCGCCAAAATAAAACAGCGGCCCGATCTGCATCGGGCCGCTGTATTGAATGCGAAAATTGTTCCGCGCGTTTTAGCGCTTCGAGAACTGGAAGCTGCGGCGCGCCTTGGGACGACCGTACTTCTTGCGCTCGACCGTACGCGGGTCGCGCGTGAGGAAGCCGCCCTGCTTCAGCACCGGACGCAGGCTCGGCTCATAGGCGAGCAGCGCCTTGGAGATGCCGTGACGCACGGCGCCGGCCTGGCCGGAAAGCCCGCCGCCCTTGACCGTGACGACGACGTCGAACTGGCCGTCGCGATTGGCGGCGATCAGCGGCTGGCGCAGGATCATGCGCAGCACCGGACGGGCGAAATAGATCTTCTCTTCGCGGCCATTAACCGTGATCTTGCCGCGGCCCGGCTTGATCCAGACGCGGGCAACCGCGTCCTTGCGCTTGCCGGTGGCATAGGCGCGGCCCTGCGCATCGCGGTTCGGCTGCGCCGTCTCGCCGGCTTCCGGCTTGGTCTCTTCGGTCTGAGCCTTGATCAGCGTCGATTTCAGATCGCCGAAGCTCTTCACTTCTTCCGCCATGGTCAGGCCACCTTCGTCTTACGGTAATTGGTGTTTTTCGGGTTCATCGACGCCACGTCGAGCACTTCCGGCGCCTGCGCCTCATGCGGATGCTCGGCACCGGCATAGACGCGCAGATGCGACATCTGCTGGCGGCCGAGGGGACCGCGCGGAACCATGCGCTCCACCGCCTTCTCGATCACACGGCCCGGGAACTTGCCGGCCATGATAGCGCCAGCTGTGCGTTCCTTGATGCCGCCGATGTAACCGGTGTGGTGGTAGTACACCTTGTTCTTGAGCTTGTTGCCCGTCAGCAGCACCTTGTCTGCGTTGATGACGATGACATTGTCACCGCAATCCATATGGGGCGTGTAGGTGGGCTTGTGCTTGCCGCGCAGGCGGTCGGCGATCACCGTCGCCAGGCGGCCGACGACGAGCCCTTCGGCGTCGATCACGATCCACTTCTTCTCGATCTCGGACGGCTTGGCCGAGTAGGTTTTCATTGTCCGTCTCCATGGCCGGCAGCTGGCCGGCGCGGCTCCGGGCCCAAATTGCGGGTCCGGTTCAAATCAGGAGGCGCCGTATAGGGACGTTTTGGAGGCCGGTCAAGCGTCAAAAGGCCCGTACCACAGTGATTTAGCGAATGCGGTACCATAATACCGTCATTTTGCGGTACCCCGTCTCCGCGGTTCAAGCCCGGGCTGGATCGGCCTACAGTCGGTGTATGAACACGCACCAAGCCGACCCGCTCGTCCGCTCCGAGAGCCACGGGGCCGTCCTCCGCCTCACCCTCAACCGGCCGGAGGCCCGCAATGCGCTCAGCGTTGCCCTGATGGGCGCCCTGACCGAGGCGCTCGACCGCGCCGCCGCCGACCGCAGCGCCCATGTGGTGGTGCTGGCCGCCGAAGGCAAGGCCTTCTGCGCCGGCCACGACCTCAAGGAAATGACGGCCTGCCGGAGCAAGGCCGACAAGGGCCACGCCGCCTATACCGCCCTGTTCCGCCAATGCTCGGAGCTGATGCAGGCCATCGTCCGCCATCCCAAGCCGGTGATCGCCGAGGTCCAGGGCATCGCGACGGCGGCCGGCTGCCAGCTGGTGGCCAGCTGCGACCTGGCTGTGGCCTCATCCTCGGCCCGCTTTGCCACGCCCGGCGTCAATCTCGGCCTGTTCTGCTCCACCCCCATGGTGGCGCTGTCGCGCAATCTCTCGCCCAAGCACGCCATGGAGATGCTGCTGACGGGCGAGATGATCCCGGCCGAGGACGCCTGGCGCATGGGGCTGGTCAATCGCGTGGTGGGACCGGGTGCCCTGGAAGCCGAGACCATGAAGCTGGCCCAGAGGATCGCCACCAAGCCCGTCGCCACGATCAAGACCGGCAAGGCGGCCTTCTACCGCCAGCGCGAACTGGGGCTGACGGACGCCTATGACTATGCCTCGAAGGTCATGACCGAAAACATGCTTGCGGCTGAAGCCGAAGAGGGTATCTGTGCCTTCCTCGACAAGCGCGATCCCAACTGGCCGGACCAATAAGCCCTCCATGCCCCAATATCCCGATACGCTGATCAAGAGCATTCTGCGCACCACCAAGACCATCGCCATGGTGGGCGCGAGCGGCAATTCCATACGGCCGAGCTATTTCGCGATGAAATATCTGCTCGACAAGGGGTACCTCATCGATCCGGTGAACCCGGGCATGGCGGGCAAGGAGATTCTGGGCCGCAAGGTCTATGCGTCGCTCAAGGATGTGCCCGGACCGATCGACATGGTCGACATTTTCCGCGGAAGCGACGCGGCCCCCGGCATCGTGCGCGAGGCCTTGGAGGAAAAGGACCGGCTTGGCCTGAAGGTCGTCTGGATGCAGCTCGGCGTCATCAGCGAAGAGGCCGAGGCGCTGGCACGCGATGCCGGGCTGACCGTTATCATGGATCGATGCCCGAAGATCGAGCATGGCCGCTTCTCGGGCGAGATCGGCTGGATGGGCGTGAACCGCCGCGTCATCGACAATCGCAAGCCGGCCCTGTTCGGCAAGGGCGGGACGCTGAAACACAAACACTAGAGGGAGGCCGCCATGGAAGACAAACCGATCAGCCGTTATCCCGTTCCCAAGCTTGAAGACCTGCCCAAGGATGTCCAGGAGCGGTTCCTGGCCGTGCAGGAAAAGGCCGGCTTCATTCCCAATGTGTTTTTCGCCCTCGCCCACCGGCCTGACGAATTCCGCGCCTTCTCCGACTATTACGACGCACTGATGGAGAAGGACGGCGGGCTGTCGCTGGCCGAACGCGAGATGATTGTCGTCGCGACCAGCGCCGCCAATGACTGCACCTATTGCGTCGTCGCCCATGGCGCGGTGTTGCGCATCCGGGCGAAGAACCCGCTCATCGCCGATCAGGTCGCGATCAATTATCGCAAGGCCGATCTCACTGCGCGCGAGAAGGCCATGCTCGATTTCGCGATGAAGATCTGCCTGCACTCCCAGGCCGTCGGCGACGACGATCTCGCGGCCCTGAAGCCGCACGGCTTCAGCGACGAGGATGTGTGGGACATTGCCGCCATCGCGGCCTTCTTCGCGCTGTCGAACCGCATGGCGAGCTTCCTCAACATGCGCCCGAACGACGAATATTACGCCATGGCGCGCGAACCGGCCTGAGCGGAACACAAAAACCGAAGAGGAAACAGCCATGAGCGAATACGGCTTCAACACACTCAGCGTTCACGCCGGGGCGCAGCCCGATCCGGCCACGGGTGCGCGCGCGACGCCGATCTACCAGACCACGGCCTATGTGTTCGAAGATGCCGACCATGCGGCCGCGCTGTTCAACCTGCAGGTCTTCGGCAACATCTATTCGCGCATCAACAATCCAACCAACGCCGTGCTCGAAGAGCGGGTGGCAGCGCTGGAAGGCGGACGCGCGGGGCTGGCCGTGGCTTCGGGCCATGCCGCACAGCTCATTGCCCTGCACACGCTGATGGAGCCGGGCGACGAGATCGTGGCCGCGCGCCAGCTCTATGGCGGCTCGATCAATCAGTTCAGCCAGAGCTTCGCCAAGTTCGACTGGCATGTGAAATGGGCAGACGCCACCAAGCCCGAAACCTTCCGCGACGCCCTCAGCGAGAAGACCAAGGCGGTGTTCATCGAGAGCATCGCCAATCCCGGCGGCATCATCACCGATATCGAAGCCATCGCCGCCATCGCGCATAGCGCCGGGGTGCCGCTGATCGTCGACAACACGCTGGCCTCGCCCTATCTGATCCGGCCGATCGAATGGGGCGCCGACATCGTGCTGCATTCGGCCACCAAGTTTCTCGGCGGGCATGGCAACTCCATGGCCGGGATCATCGTCGATGGCGGCAAGTTCGATTGGGGCAGCGGGAAGTATCCGACCCTCAGTGAGCCCTGCCCCTCCTATCACGGCATGAAGATGTGGGAGACGTTCGGCGACATGGCCTTCGCCATTGCCTGCCGCGTGCTGGGCCTGCGCGATCTGGGACCGGCGCTGTCGCCGACCAATGCCTTTCTGGTGCTGACCGGAACCGAGACGCTGCCGCTACGCATGCAGCGCCATTGCGACAACGCGCTGGCAGTCGCCAAGTGGCTGGAAGCAGGACAGCCGTGTCGATTGGGTGAACTACGCAGGGCTTGAGAGCAATCCGTTTTACGGGCTGCATCGCACCTATTGCCCGAAAGGTGCCGGCTCGGTGTTCACCTTCGGCGTGAAGGGCGGCTACGAAGCCGGTGTGGCACTTGTGAATTCGGTGCAGCTGTTCAGCCATCTCGCCAATATCGGCGACACGCGCAGCCTCATCATCCATCCGGCCTCGACCACGCACCGCCAGTTGAACGAGGAACAGAAGAAGGCATCCGGCGCGACGGACGATGTCGTGCGGCTCTCGATCGGCATCGAGAGCGTCGAGGACATCATCGCCGATCTGGATCAGGCGTTGAGCGCGGCCGGCTGAGCGGTGCGGGCCTTCGCGCCTGAGATCTCATAGGCGTGCCAGATTGCGGTCGTGAACAAAGCCACGGCCGTGATCTGGTGCAGCGCCGCCAGCGGGATCGGCACCTGATTGAGCAGCGTCAGGATGCCGAGTGTGATCTGCAAAATCACAAATCCCAGAAGCGCGTGCGCTGTGATCTTCTGCGCGCCCTTTAAGCTGCGCGCCATCCAGAACAGCGCCACCGCGCCGAAGAAGATCAGATAGGCGCCGATGCGGTGATCGAACTGCGCGAGCCCCGGATTCTGGAAAAAGTTGATCCACCAGGGATGGTTGAAGAACGGATTCTCCGGCCCGAAGCGCCCATCCATCGACGGCCAGCTGTTGTAGATGAGGCCGGCATGCAGGCCCGCCACCAGCGCGCCCAAAAGCATCTGCAGATAGATTCCGCCCGCGATGATTTTGGCCCACATGGCCTGTGGCGCTGATTTCGCGCCGGGTTGTTTGGGACGGAGATATTCCAGCGCCGTCCAGAGAATGACGGCGAACAGGAACAGCGCGAGGCCGAGATGGGTCGCCAGCCGGTATTGGCTCACCGAGACGCGCGTCGATGTCTCAATCCCGCTCGTCACCATCCACCAGCCAACGAGGCCCTGGAGCCCGCCCAGCAGGAACAGCCCGATCATGCGCCGGTAGCCGGATCGCGGAATGGCGCCGCGCCAAGCAAACCAGAGGAACGGCAACAGGAACACCGCGCCGATCAGCCGGCCCAGCAGGCGGTGGCTCCATTCCCACCAGAAGATGCCCTTGAACTGGGCCAGCGTCATGCCGGCATTCTCGAGCTTGTACTGGGGGATCAGCTTGTAATTGTCGAACTCTGCCTGCCAGGCGGCATGGCTCATGGGCGGGATCACGCCGGAGATGGGATGCCACTGGGTGATGGAGAGGCCGGAGCCCGTCAGCCGCGTCAGCCCGCCGACCAGCACCATGGCCGCGATCATGGCGGCCACGACCAGCAGCCAGATGCCGACCGCGCGGCGGGCCCTGAGCGTCCGGGCCGATTGGAATTCGGGGGTGAGTGCGTTCATGGTGCCGGGTTGCCTCTCGCCACGAAAGGTCTGATAACCCCCTCGCCGCCCAAGGTCCATGCGTCGAATGCGTCCTCTCAGCCCCCGTATCAAGAAGCTCATCGGCACGATTATCACGCTGATCTGGCTACCGATTTACGCCCTGCTGGCGATGGCGGTGGCGATTCACGTGCTGCCGCACGCAGCCTGGTATGAGGCCTTTCTCTACTACGCCGTGGCCGGGACGCTGTGGATCATCCCCATCGGGCTGATGATGCCCTGGATGCATCGCGACCCGAACGAACGGGCCTAGCCAATCCCCAATTCGCGCCTGGCGATGGCCGTGGCGGCCTTGTAGTCGGCCTTGCCATTGGGCGCGCGCAGGCCCGTGGTGGTCGCCATCACATGTTTGGGCACCTTGTAGCCCGCGAGCCGATCGCGAACATGAGCGCGGAGCGCGGCCTCATCGAAGCCCGCACCGTTGCGCAGCACGACGATGGCCGTGACCGCCTGACCCCATTTCTCATCGGGCACACCGACCACGAGCGCATCCTCGATTGCGGGATGCGTCTTCAGGCTCTCCTCGACCTCTTCGGGATAGACCTTTTCGCCGGCCGTGTTGATGCAGGCGCTCCCGCGGCCCAGAAGCGTCAGCGTGCCGTCCGCCTCGGCCACGCACCAATCGCCGGGCATGACATAGCGCTCGCCATGGATGATGCGGAAAGTCTTGGCCGTCTTCTCGGGGTCCTTGTAGTAGCCCTTCGGGATCGGCGGGCGGATAGCGATGATGCCGGGCTTGCCGCTGCCGGGCGCGACCTCCACGTCGTTCTCATCGAACACCTTGCAGCGTTCACCGATTGTGAATTTTGCGGTCTGGAATTCGCCATCCTTCGTGGTGATCGACGAGCCGAAGCCGACCGCTTCCGACGAACCGAAACTGTCCACGAGTTGCACCTGCGGGATGTGCCGGAGCAGGCCGTGCTTGTTCTCCTGCGTCCACATCACGCCCGACGACACGATCGAAACCATGCTCGACAGGTCGTATTTTCCCGGCGCTTCATCCAGGGCGGCCAGCATTGGGCGGGCAAAGGCATCGCCGACGATAACGATCGTCGCCGCCTTGTGGCGCTCGGCCGCCGACCACAGCTCCTGCGTGTCGAGCGACGCGGAGGGCAGCGTGATGATGCAGCCACCGCTGGCGAGGGTGGAAATCGCCACGAACAGGCCTGTGCCATGCATCAACGGGCAGGCCGGGATGACGCGCGGGCCCGGGCCCATCATCCCAATGGCCGCTTTCAATTGCTCCATGGTTTCCGGCACAGGGCCGAGACGGCGCGCGGCAGCGAGCTGGACCTGCCGCAATGCGTCATGCGTCCAGATCACGCCTTTGGGCATGCCTGTCGTGCCGCCGGTGTAGAGGAAGAGTTCGTCCTCGCCCGAACGCACGATGTCGAGCGGTGCACCATCGCCGGCGGCGGCAAGGTCTTCGTAGCGCGTGGCGAAGGGCGCCACCTCGCCGCTCTCGCTGATTTCAATGAACTGGCCCGCCTTGATCAGGCGCGGCTGGATCTCCGCCATGACATCGCGGAATTCATCGCCATAGACGACGGCCTGCGCATCCGAATTGTCGATGATGTAGAACACCTCATCCGGCTTGTAGCGGTAGTTGATGTTCACATGCGTCAGCCGGGCCTTGAAGCAGGCGGCCAGCGTTTCGACATATTCGCTGCGGTTGCGCATGTAGAAGGCGACCTTGTCGCCCGGCTTCGCGCCGCCGGCGATCAGGGCCCGCGCCAGATTGTTGGTGCGCCGCGTGAACTCCGGCCAGTCGATGCGGCGCTCGCCATGGATGATTGCGGGCGCATCGGCCGGCAGGAGCGGCGCGATGGTGTCGAGGATGTCTCCAAAGTTCCAGGCCAATGCGTCCTCCCTGTTCCGGCTATCGTGACGCGGGAACAGGGCGGCGGCAATCGCTTACGCTACGGAAGTCACCATCACAGTCATGGGGCCGGCATCAGCCGCCCCAGCGGCGCACCCGGCCGACATCGACATGGACGAAGTCCGATTTCGGATAGTAGCCGACGCCGCCCGCGCGCATCGCCAGCGCGGTATTGTGAAGGTCCGCCAGATTGCGATCCGGAAGACGGATATCAATGGCCATGCCCTTCATGTGCAGGCTGTGCGTGGCGACGCCATGGCTGCGACGGTGCAGCATCGCGTTGGTGGCCGGTGAACGATAGCCGGAGATGACCTCGAACGACCGGTTGCTGCCCAGGCGATGATGGAGATGATTCAAGAGATCGAGCAGTTTGGGATCGATCCGATGAACCTCATTGTTGCGATAGTCACGCAACACATGGTCCACCTCCCTGAGCGCATCGGGGATGTAGCGACCCTCGGCCCAATATTCGACCTTCACCTTTTCGCCCGTGTGAAGATTGTTGAACGCCACCGCGCGGTAATCCGCGGGCGCGATCTTGGCGAGCGCTGGGCTGGCAACGCCGGCGGCAAGGACGGCCGTTCCGGCATGCAGCAATTGGCGTCGTGTTTTCATCCACGCATCCTTCAATCGTGTTTCGCGTTCGTTTGAAGGATTGCCCGCACATGCCCCCGACATGCAGGGCTCGCGGCTACAATCGCAACGATGCGGACGACCAGCCAGTGCAATCCGTATCGCCTTTGACGCCCAGATCTGCGGCGTCCACTTTCGGCCGTCCCGCCAGCGCGGCGATCAGCCTCTTGTCGCGTCCATAAACGTCCGGCCGGAACTCCAGCTTTCCGTCGACGCTCGGCACTGCCGTCCAATAGAGCACAAAAACCGGCACTGTCTTGTCAAGGGGGATCTTCTGCGTCTCCCCGGTTGCGATCGCCGTCCGAATGCGCTCCAGGCCCTTGTCCATATCGCCGGTCAGAAGCCACGAGGCCAGCGGCTGGATATTCTGTACACGGATACATCCGTGGCTGAGATGGCGTTCGTCCCGCGCAAAGAGCCGGCGCGAGGCGGTGTCGTGCAAATAGCTCGAAAACGGATTGGGCATCTCGACCTTGAGATAGCCCAACGCATTGTCTGCACCCGGCAATTGCCGAATCTGCCCATGAATGATCTGCATATGATGGGTCGAGAGATAGGCCGGATTGCGGCGCAATTTCGGCAATATCTCGTTGCGCGCGATCGATGTCGGCACGTTCCAATAGGGGTTGATGGTCAGCGCCACGGCATTGGTGTTGAAGAGCGGCGATGGCGTTTTCACCTTGCCAACGATCACGCGCGAGGTCAGCACGACCTTGCCGTCGTCGACGGCCTTGAGCGTGGCGTCGGCCGTATTGACCGCGACATAACGCGCGGGAAATTCGTGCGGCAGCCAGCGCCAGCGTTCCATATTGGCTTCGATCTGGGCGACGCGCTGATCGGCTGGAATATTCAGCACGGCAATCGTTTTGCGGCCGACCACACCATCGACCTCGATCCCGTTTTCCGCCTGAAAGTGTTTCACGGCTGATTCGAGTGCCGCCATATCGTCGTCGGCGGTTCCGGCCAAAGCCGGATCATCGGCTTGCAAACGGGCCCTGCAGGGCCACGAGTTCCGGATTGCCGGGTTCCAGAAGGATCTTGCGAACCTCGGGAACTTTCGGCCAACCGCCTTTCGCGACTGCCTCGCGATAGCGAACGAGCGCCTGTTTGAGGCGGGCATATTCGGGATGGGCGGGCGGCAGATCGGCCAGCCAATGGCCAAGCTCACCATTTTGGAGCGCCGAGGACAGCGAGAAGACCGCGTCGAAACCGGGCCGCACAATTCCGACCATGTCGTCGATCTTTGCGGGATTGGCAATCTGGCCGCGGCGCAGATCCTGGGCGTAGCGCAAGAGCCCATCGGTCAGCGCCATGTCATAGCTGGCAGCGGCCCCGTCGGAGTCCAGCCGCTGGCGGGCGGCCAGAGACGGGCCGTGATAGCGCGCTGGATCGAGGCCGTCGGCGCCCGCATGCTCCAGCGCGGACACAGCCATATCCGCAGCCGGATTGCCGAGCCAGACGGGCCGGAAATCGCGCGCCAGATAGAAACGTTGAAGCGCCGCCCGATCGGGACCACCGCCGGGCGCATGGGCCGAGAGCGGCCCTTCCAGAACTCGATTTGAGCGCCGGGGCCACGGTATCGGGCGTGATGCCGGGGCCGACGACGGGCGCCGCCTGCGCTGCCGTCACCAACAACGCCAATGCGATGGCCTGACCGGCCCGCTTTCCCATCCGCCCAATCATACGCATACGCTTACACTTTCCCGATCCGGCCGCGCCGGCGCCTCTGATAAACCTTAACCGCCTGAAATTGCGGCGAAATGATCTGGCGCAATGAGCCCTGCCCGGACCCGTGGCATCTGAAAGCGCAAGATCTATACTGTGGAATATGGGTATGGCCGAGATTATCGACAACACCGCACAAAGCCGCTTCGAACTGACCGAAGAGGGCCACACCGCCTTTGCAACCTACAGGCGCTATGGGGCGCTGGTCGTTATTCCCCATGTCGAGGCGCCGCCGGCCCTGCGCGGCAAGGGAACCGCGGGACGGCTGATGGAAGGCATCGTCGCGTTGGCCCGCCAGCACCGCTTGAAGATCGAGCCGGTGTGCAGCTATGCCGCGGCCTGGTTCCAGCGTCATCCGGACGCGCGCGACGTCGTCAGCTGACCGCGCGGCCGCGCGGTTCCTTCACCCGGAAAATCAGAAGCGCAAGCGCGACGGCGAGAAAGACGTTGGACGTCCAGAACACGGTGGCGTAGCCGAGACTGGCAGCAATCACACCGCCGGCGAGCGGACCAATAGTCGACATCAGGCTTTCCGCCGAATTCGACAGCGCCAGCCGCATTGCCATGTCGTCGCGATGGCCGAACTCCAGCACGATGTTCTGCGAGCTGATCTGATAACCGGCCGCCGCGGCACCCAGGCCAAAGAAGGCAATGAAGATCGGCCAGATCAGATGCACGCTCATCAACAGGATGGTCGAGGCGATCCACGTTGCCAGTGCCCCCACGAACGATATGCGAAAGCCGAAGCGATCGGCCAGCGGACCCCAAAGGAGATTGCTGACTGTCGAGGCGATCAGAAAGCCGAAAGTCAAAAGACCGATCGTCTGGCCGGTGAGCTGAATCTCATGGGCGACATAGACGATGTAGAACGGTGAAGCGACACGGCCCGCCACCGCGAAGCTGCGCGCGATCATGAAGAAGAAGAAGTCAGGATCGTCTTTGAGCAACGCCGGAAATTCGCGTAAGCGATCTACCATGCGCATGCGCGGGCGCAGTGTCGGCAATTCCGGCTCGCGGATCAGAAGACCGAGAATGAGAAGGCCGATGCTCGTCAGAACGAAGGCGGCCAGGAAGGTCGCCGAATAGCCATTGCCCCAAACATTGTTCTGGATGAGCGTGTGGCCGGCCCAATAGGCCAGCCCCGCCGCGACAAGCCCGCCCATCATGTTGCGCAGACCCTGCAAGCGACCGCGCCATTGCACGGGAATCACCTTCGCCAGCAAAAACTGGAAGACGACATTCTGCGGACCGGAGAACAGGCCCAGCATGAAGAGGAAGAACAGCACCGCGATCAGCAGCGACTGGCCGGTCAGCCACCACCCGGCCAGCGCCAGCCCCAGGATCTGCAGCCGCATCAGCGAACCCAGCACCATGGCAATGCGCAGCACATGGGGGCGATGCTCGATCTGCGCGGCGCCGATCACGCCGGACACCACGCCGCCGAGCTGCTGCAGCGCCAGCCCGAGGCCGACGATCACATCCGAGCCCGAGAGCATGTGCAGATAGGCCGGCACGAAGGTCGGCGCATTGACGAGGCGGAAGCCCGTCATGCCGAACATGCCGTGGAGGAAATGCGCGGCGTAATTGATCTTCAGCTTGGCGCGAACGAAGCCCTCATAGGCGGCTTCGCGCTCTTCGGCGCCGTGAAGGCCCTCATACAGGTTTTTCAAAATATGGCTGTCCGCCGGATCGCCCGGCGGCTTACTCCCCGGAAATTTCGTATGCGAGGAGTCTTAGCAGCTTTGCCGGGCGAAGCGGAAATCCGCCTCTCAGGCGGCTGTCGTGACCGCCTCGCCAGCCAGGACGGCCGAGAAATGCTCCAGCGCCGCATCGATCTGGGCGCGGGTGATGACCAGCGGCGGGGCGATGCGGATGGTGTGGTCGTGCGTCTCCTTGCACAGCACACCGCGCGCCTGCAGCGCCTCGCAATAGCGCCGCGCGCCACCCGCATGCGGATGAAGCTCGACGGCGACCATCAGGCCGCGGCCACGGATTTCCTTGATGATGGGGCTCTTGAGCGCCTCGAGCGAGGAGGTGAGATGCGCGCCCATCGCGGCGGCGTTGCCGATCATGTCTTCCTCGACCAGCACCCGCAGCGCCGCGCGCGCAACGGCGCAGGCCAGCGGATTGCCGCCAAAGGTGCTGCCATGCTCGCCCGGGCGCAGAACATCCATGACCTCGACATTGGAGAGCACGGCAGAGACCGGATAGAAGCCGCCCGACAGCGCCTTGCCGACCAGCGTGAGGTCGGCCTCGATGCCTTCATGCTCTTCGGCCAGCAGCTTGCCGGTGCGGCCGAGGCCGGTCTGAATCTCGTCGAGGATCAGCGCCACGCGCTTCTTCGTGCACAGCTCACGCACTTTGCGGAAATAGCCAGGCGGCGGAATGATGACGCCCGCCTCGCCCTGGATCGGCTCGACCATGAAGGCAACCGTGTTGGGCGTGATCGCCTGTTCGAGCGCATCGATATCGCCATAGGGAATGACCTTGAAGCCCGGCGCGAAGGGGCCAAAGCGATCGCGCGCGGTGGGATCTGTGCTGAAGCCAACGATGGCCAGTGTGCGGCCATGGAAATTGTTGCTACAGACGATGATCTCCGCGTTGCCTTCCGGCACGCCCTTGACCTCATAGCCCCATTTCCGCGCGACCTTGAGCGCACTTTCCACCGCCTCGGCGCCGGAATTCATCGGCAGCGCCTTGTGCGATTTCGTCAGTGTACAGAGTTCATCGTAGAACAGGCCAAGCTGGTCGTTGCGGAAGGCGCGCGATGTGAGCGTGAGTTTTGAGGCCTGCTCGGTCATCGCTGCCAGGATCTTCGGGTGGCAATGGCCCTGATTGACGGCCGAATAGGCCGAGAGGCAATCGAGATAGCGCTTTCCCTCGACATCCCAGACGTAAACGCCTTCACCGCGCGTCAGCACGACATTGAGCGGCTTGTAATTGGAGGCGCCGTAACGGTTCTCCAGCGCGATATAGTCGGCGGTCGAAACGGGTTTGCTGGAAACGGGATAGGAGGCTGCCATCATAGGCTCCACTTATAAGATCATTCAGGACGCTGCTGCTTGCGCGAGTTTCGCGTCGGCCGGCACATCACCACGCGAACGATCCAGGCGCAACGTCATGCAATAGGCGCCACCGCCCGACATGATGAAGGGCGCGAGATCGACACCGGTCACGGAATAACCGCGCTCGGTCAGGATATCGACCAGACGCTGCGGCGGCTTCGCCATGACGATCTGCTTGTCGATGTTCACGGCATTGACGCTGAACGCTGCCGCATCATCGTCGCTGGCGTCGATCAGCATGTCGGCCGGCACGATGGATTTGATCGTCGCCTGCGCCTCTTCCGAGAAGGCCTTGCGATAATATACCACCTCGCCACCGGAGAGCGGCAGGAAGCAGACATCGAGGTGATAGAAACGTGGGCTGATCAACTCGAGCGGCACGACCTTTTCGCCAAAGAATTTCTCGATGACGGGAATGGCGTCACGCTTCGAGCGCTGGCCATAGCCGGCCCAGAAATGCTGACGCGTCTTGTCCCAGATGCAGTCGCCCGCACCTTCCTGGAACACGCCTTCGGGAAAGATCGAAACCTCGTCGAACAGTCCCTTCGCCTTCAGCGCTTTGAAGGCATCGAGGAACACCTGCTCTTCGCCCTGGCGTTCGGCGCAGGAAAAACGCGCGACGATGGCGCGGCGATCGAGCACGATTGCGGCATTGGCGGGAAAGACGAGATCGGGAAGACCTTCGACGCCGGGAATGGTGAGAATTTCGGCACCGGCCTTTTCGAGCGCGGCCTTGAGCGTGTTCGAAGCCGCGACGGCTTCGGCCAGATGGCCCTCGCGGTCGTTCGACCAGGCATCGGGCGCCATCCAGGGATTGATGACATAGGAAACGTCATAGTGACCGGCATCGGTCATCATCAAAAGCGGCTTGCGCCCCATCTTCACACCTTTGAACAGCGTTTGCGCGCGGGGCCAGGACTCGGCCGCGCTCCTTGCCACAAGGGTCGCCGCTGCCTCCGCTAACGAAAAGCCATAAAGATGCCAAATAACGCCAATTTATCCGTCATATTGCTAGTTTTATCTGGCAATTTGTCGGATCTGGCCGGGATTGCCATGTTCGCGGGCGCCGCCGATAACCGTTCCCAGGCGCGCCGTTATGGACGCGCGGAGCCTGCGTGACATGGGGCTTGTTGGGGAGAGGGACGACGCATGGCGGACAATCTGCTGGATTTCACGGGCAAGGCCGTTCTGATCACCGGCGGCGCCACCGGTATCGGCCGGGCCACGGCGCTCGCCTTCGCCCGCCAGGGCGCGCGCGTCGCAATCGGGGACGTCAACGAGCAGGCCGCGGAAACCGTGAAGCTGATCACGGAGGCCGGCGGCACCGCCTTCTTCAAACAGACCGATGTGCGCAAGGGCGCGCAGGCGTCGGCGCTGGTCGATGCCACGCTCTCGGCCTATGGACGAATGGATTGCGCCTTCAACAATGCGGGCATCCTGCCGCCGACCATGCCCATGGCCGACATGCCCGACGACACCTTTGGCGACGTGCTCGCCGTCGATCTGGAAGGCGTGTTCCTCTGCATGAAATACGAGATCCGCCACATGCTGGAAGCCGGCGGCGGCGCGATCGTCAACACGGCCTCGATAGCGGGCCTCGTGGCCGATCCGGGCATGGCGCCCTATGTCGCCGCCAAGCATGGCGTCATCGGACTGACCAAGGCGGCCGCCCTCGATTACGCCAAGCAGAACATCCGCATCAACGCGATTGCGCCCGGTTTCGTCGCCACGCCCATGACGCAACGCTGGATCGACGATCCGGAGTTCCGCGCCGTGCTGCTGGCCCACAGCCCGGTGGGGCGTGCGGCGCAGCCGGAAGAGATCACCGGCATCGTGCTTTATCTGTGTTCGGATCTGGCGAGTTTTGCGACCGGACAGACGTTTGTCGTCGACGGTGCACAGACCGCGCATTGAGCGGATCTGCCGTAAAGGAAATCGGAACTGCCAGAACGGATTCGATCTGTGCAGCTTCGGGTGCCGGCAAGTGCAGGTGGCGCCGACATTCGCCGCGCCACACTGCACCTATCGGCGGTGCGCCTTAGGCGGCGCGAAGGTTCGTAGCCTTGGAGCCGCGCGCATCGGGCTCGACGTCGAATTCGACGCGCTGGCCTTCGCTGAGGCTACCCATACCAGCCATTTCGACAGCCGTGGCATGGACGAAAACGTCCTTGGCCCCGCCGTCCGGCGCGATGAATCCGAAACCCTTAGAGGTATTGAAGAACTTTACTGTGCCGATGGCCATTTTGATTTTCCTTAAGTCATCGGGTTCCGCACGCACGACATGCACATGCAGACGCTCAGAGCGCAGTATCATCTGGTTGGAGTGATCTAGCTGCATCGTCCGGGCGCGCGCTTGGCGGGCAGGGATTCAAACAATTCGCGCGCTCATCAGACATTACGCTATCGCGTGGTTGGTAATATAAGCGTCCAACCGGCAAAATACAATGAGACGGCGCATAACGTTGATTTCGCTCGGTTTCTCCTGTGATTTCGCCTGTTCTGTCCCTCTCCACCATCCTCCCACCCTCGCCGACCATTGCTCGGAGCGAAGGGATGACAGCGCGCCGGGATTGCCAGAGCCTTCATCTCTTGGGAAGAAGGAGCCCTTATGGGCAAGGCAGCGAACAGATCTTCGAATGAAGTCCGCGCCCACCCGGCGTGCGGGGAACTTTACGGTGAAGAAATCGGGGGGGAGACAATGAGGCAGAGCGTCAATTTCCGGCGGAGCTTCTGGTTTGCGATGGCCACAGCATTGGGCATCGCCGCGTTCCTCCTGGCGCCAAGACCGGCCGACGCCGCGCAGATTTCGCCGGCCATCACATGCGCGAGCCTCAGCGGATTCAAAATCCCGTACGCGACGATGGCGATCGACAAAGCGGAAGCGGTGCCGGAGGCGCCGCCCCATACCGTCAAATGGCAGCCGCCCGCCCCCATGACCGTGGGTGTCGCCCTTCCGGCGCATTGCTTGGCGCAAGGCGTGATCGATCCACGCATCGGTGTCGGCGGCGTCCACTACGCCATCGGTTTCGCCATTGCCCTGCCCGATCACTGGAACGGCCGCTTCCTGTTTCAGGGCGGCGGCGGGCTCGACGGCACGCTTTATCCGCCGATCGGTATGACCGCCGCGGGCGACCGCCCCGCCCTGGCACGCGGCTTCGCCGTGGTCTCGACCGATAGCGGGCATAAGGGCGCGGTGTTCGACTCGTCCTTCTATGCAGATCAGAAAGCCACACTCAATTTTGCCACCAGTTCGGTCGGCAAAGTGACCGAGGTGGCGAAGGCGATTATCGCGCACTACTACGGCCGGATGCCGAAATTCTCCTACTTCGCCGGCTGCTCTACCGGCGGACGTGAAGCGATGCTCGCGGCAGAGCGCTATCCCGATCAATTCGACGGCATCGTCTCGGGCGACCCGGCGATGAACACCGGCCGCTCCAATCTCGGTCTGGCATGGTTCAGATACCAGATAAGCCTGATCGCGCCGAAGGATGCGGCGGGCAATCCCGAAGCAGAGAAGGCCTTCTCACCGATCGATCGCAGACTTGTCGTCGATGCCGTTCTGAAGGCCTGTGATGCCAAGGACGGCCTCAAGGACGGCATGATCTTCGATCATCGGCAATGTCATTTCGACCCGGCGGTTTTGACGTGCAAGGGCGCCAAGACCGCAACATGCCTTTCGGCGAAACAGGTTCATGCCCTGAAGGCGGCATTTGCCGGTGCGAAGGACGCGGCGGGCGAGCAGATCTATCCTGCGTTTCCCTATGATTCCGGTATGGATGCAACGGGCTTCATCCCCGGCATACTGGCCAGCGCAGGCGGCAGCCCCGTCAATCCCAAATTCACAGCGTCCTTCAATGTCGATCGCATGCGGGACCGCGTCGACAACAATGGAACGGAAATGCTGACCAACACGTCGCGCTGGACCAACCTCACCACCTTCTTTGGCCATGGCGGCAAGATGCTGTTCTTTCATGGCTGGAGCGATCCCTGGTTCTCGCCGCTCGACACGCTCGGCTATTACAAGCGGATGGCGAAAGCATCGGGCGGCATGCGCCAGGTCCGCGCGCATTCGAGCCGGATCTTTCTCGTGCCGGGCATGCTGCATTGTGGCGGTGGCCCATCGCTCGACCAGTTCGACCTGCTGAGTGCCGTGGTCGATTGGACGGAGAAGGACAAGGCGCCGAGACGCGTGATCGCGACAGGCCGGGCCTTTCCCGGTCGCAGCCGGCCGCTCTGCGCCTGGCCGGGCCACGCGCAATACAACGGCCCGGGCAATCCGAACGATGCCGCCAGCTTCGTTTGCCGTCAGTGATGAGATTGGTCGGAGCGAGAGGATTTGAACCTCCGACCCCTTGTCCCCCAGACAAGTGCGCTAACCAGGCTGCGCCACGCTCCGAAACCAAAATTGCCGGGGACCGGAGGCCGCCCGCACCTCGGTGGGGTGCCGAGGGTGGCGGACTATAGTCGGGCACTCCCGGCGCGGCAACGGCGAAAAGACAGGAAATTCGAGCAAATGCGCACGGGCGTGAGGATCGTATTCGAGGCGCCTATTCGGCAGCGACCGCCACGGCCATGGCGTGGGTCTGGGCTGCCCGCAGGCGATGCTTGAGCTGCACCAGCTCGGCCAGCAGAACCTCCAGCTTTTCGCGGGTGGCTTCATCGAGCGTGACGCGATCCACCGCTACGGCGCGAATACCGGCCGGCGGCGCCGCATCCAAATGGGTCGCTTCGACGGCGGCGAGGGTCGCGCGGGCATGGCGCGGTTCGTCCTCATCCTCGGCCAGGCGCGCCATCAGTGAGCAATCGGTGCGGCCGAGATCGGCGATATAGCGCACGCCCTGCTCGCGCAGCAGCTTCTGCACACCCTTGATCGTGAAACCGTCCGAATAGAGAAGCGCGCGGATTCCGCGCAACAGATCGACATCTTCGGGACGGTAATAGCGGCGCCCGCCGCCGCGCTTCACCGGCTTTACCTGCGCAAAACGCGATTCCCAGAAACGCAAAACATGCTGCGGCACATCAAGTTCGACGGCGACTTCGCTGATGGTGCGAAACGCCTCGGGCGATTTCGCATATCCGCCGCCATTCGCACTGGCCGCAGCAACACTCATGCGTCCGCCTCGAATACAGGCGTCTGGCCGTTGATGACGGCTTTCAGCACATGACTGGGACGGAAGACGAGCACGCGGCGCGGGGCGATCGGCACTTCATCGCCGGTCTTGGGATTGCGGCCGACACGTTGCGATTTGCGCCGAACGGCAAACGTTCCGAATGAGGAAAGTTTCACCGACTGGCCTTCGGCAAGAGCCGAACAAACTTCCTCAAGCATATCTTCGACCATTTGCGCCGATTCATTGCGCGACAAGCCCACCGCCTTGAAGACGGCCTCGGTCAAATCTGCTCGGGTCAAGGTCTGGCTGGACATGGCGCGCGACTCCCTTCGCTGACCGAAAGGCTAGGCGTTGGAAGAAGTCGCGTCAACTCAAAGGGATAGGCTGTGATATCGGCGTGAATTCTGTGCGATCTTCACCAACGGATGAGGCCGGCGCCCCAGGTGAAGCCGCCGCCCATGGCCTCTAGCAGGACCAGATCGCCCTTCTGGATGCGCCCGTCGGCCACGGCGGCCGCCAGCGCCAGCGGCACCGAGGCCGCCGAGGTGTTGCCGTGCTCGGCCACGGTGGAGATGACCTTCTCCGGCGCGATCCCCAGCTTGCGGGCCGTGCCGTCGAGAATCCGCTGATTGGCCTGGTGGGGCACGAACCAGTCGATCTCCGAGATCCCCACACCCGCCGCATCGGCCGAGGCGCGGATCGCCGCCGAGATGTTGGTCACGGCGTGGCGGAAGACCTCCTTGCCCTGCATGCGCAGGAAGCCCGTTGTCCGGGTCGAGGACGGACCGCCATCGACATAGAGCAGATCGTGGAGGCGGCCGTCGGAGAAGAGCTGGGTGTTGAGGACGCCGGTGTCGGCATTGGTGCCCTCGCCCTCACCCGCGCGCAAGACGACTGCGCCGGCGCCATCGCCAAAGAGGACGCAGGTGGTGCGGTCGGTCCAGTCCATCAGCCGTGACATGGTCTCGGCGCCGATGACGAGAACCGTCCTGGCCTGGCCGCACTTGATGAAATTGTCGGCCACGGACAGGGCGTAGACGAAGCCCGAGCACACGGCCTGCACATCGAAGGCGAAGCCGCGCGTCATGCCGAGACGGGCCTGCACACGGGTGGCCGTAGCCGGGAAGGTCTCGTCCGGCGTCGTGGTGGCGCAGATGATGAGATCCAGTTCGTCGACCGACACGCCGGCATGGGCGAGCGCGGCCTCGGATGCCTTGAGGGCGAGGTCCGACGTCATCTCGCCATCGCGCGCGACGTGGCGGCGGCGAATGCCGGTGCGCTCGACAATCCATTCGTCGGTGGTGTCGACCCGCTTGGCGAGATCGGAATTGGTGACGACATTGTCGGGCAGATAGGCGCCGCAACCCAGAATCCGGGAACGAATGATACTCAAGACGCTGCCGCTCCAGACCCGGCTTCATCTTCGTCTTCGTCAGCCGGTTTTGTGACTTCGGCGCGGTCGGCGATGATCTTCGGGATCACCTCGGCGCGCGCCATATCGATGGCCATATCGAGTGCGCTGGCAAAGCCCAACGCGTCGGTGCTGCCATGGCTCTTCACCACGACACCGTTGAGGCCGAGGAAAATACCACCATTCGAGGCGCGCGGATCGAGCTTGCGGCGCAGCGCGCCGAGCGCGCCGCTGGCCAGCAAGCCTCCGATGCGGCCAAGCAGCGAACGGCGCAGCGCCGAACGCAGGAAATGCACAACCAGCTTGGCCGTGCCTTCGGCCGTCTTGAGCGCGACATTGCCGGTGAAGCCGTCCGTCACCACGACATCGACGGTGCCTTCGGCGATGTCGTCGCCTTCGACGAAGCCGGCAAATTCCATCGGCAGATTGACGGTGCGCAAGATCGCCGCCGCGCCACGCACGGCTTCACCGCCCTTCAATTCTTCGGCGCCGACATTGAGCAGGCCCACGCTCGGCCGTTCGAGCCCGAGGATGGCGCGCGCGAAGGCTTCGCCCATGACCGCGAAATCGACGAGCTGCTGCGCATCGCATTCGATATTGGCGCCGCAATCGAGCACCACCGACTGGCCGCGTTTGGTCGGCCACAGCGCCGCAATGGCGGGACGGCTGATGCCTTCGATGGTTCTGAGCTGGAACATCGACATCGCCATCAGCGCGCCGGTATTGCCGGCCGAGACGACGACCTGGGCGTCACCCTTGGCGACAGAGTCGATCGCGGCCCACATGGAGGTGTTGCGGCCGCGGCGCAGAATCTGGCCAGGCTTGTCCTCCATGCGCACGCGCTCGGGGGCATGGCGAAGGGTGACGCGACCTTCCAGCTTGGGCCGGCGCGCCAGCAGCGGCTGCAGCACGGCCTCGTCGCCATGGACGATGAAGTGCACAGCGGGATGGCGCAAAATCGATCGCGACAATGCAGATATGACGACGCCGGGGCCGGCATCGCCCCCCATTGCATCGATCGAAACGGTCAGGTCCCGGCCCACCTTCGCCTCGCTGGTTCATGGAACATCCGCAGCCGGACGGCTGCGGCGTGCACGCGAACGGCTCAGCCTTCGGCCTTCACGACCTCACGGCCATTATACTGGCCGCAGGATTCGCAAACGTGATGGGGACGCTTCTGCTCGCCGCAATTGGAGCACTCGACATGGCTCGTCGGAGCAAGGCGATGATGCGCGCGGCGCATGTTGCGCCTGGACGGCGATGTTTTTCTCTTGGGTACCGCCATGGCGGATCAACTCCTTCAAAGACCCAGCCGGTTCGGCGCGCACGGGCGCACCCGTGACACCGCAATCCCGCTGGGCGAAACAAGGCGCGGAGGTAAACCGAAAAGCCTCTCCGATTCAAGCGGTTTGAATGGCGGATTGATCCCGGAGGGGCCGGATATTCAGCCGTCGCCCTGCTTGAGCCGCTTGAGCGCGGCAAAGGGGCTCTCTTCCTTGGGATTTTCCTCCGTCGACGTCTCAAATTCCACACCTCTTGAACGGGGGTACGGATCGATATCCAGCGACAATTCCTCCAGCAGCGGAAGGGCCAGATCGAAACGCGAGCTGTCCAGCTCCTCCGGCACCTCGTCCTCCCCGGCCGCGAGGGTCAGGATTCCACCCTTTTCTTCCTCGGCGACGCGGTGCCGGGCCTGGCGAGGCTTGACCCGCAGATCGCGGGAAAAGCGCAATTCGTGGTGGCTCTTCACCGGCTCCAGCGAGACGACGCAGGACTGGACCAGATCCGCCGCGAGCACCGCCTCGTAGAGGAAATGGTGCTTGCCCTTGCGGGTCAGCGTCACCACCGCCTCAAGGCGCTCCACACCCTCGATGTCGAACCAGGCGGCCAGGCCGGGCAGTTGCTCGGTGGCCGCGGCGATGCGGACCTCATCACCGGCCTCCGAGAGGTTGGAAAGGTCGTAGAAATGCTCGATCGGCGGGGTTTCGCTGGTCATGACGCGCTCCTTATGGCGCGATGGGGCCAAAATCGGCCGTGCCCGCGGCGCAAGGCTGATTCTCCAGCCGCGCCCGCACGGCCAGCACATAATCGGCCAGCCGGGCCGCGACGGCCTCGCAGGCCCGGTCCTCGCCATAGATATTGCGCAGAAGCGCCTGTTCCAGGGCCTGGCGGTCCGGGACGTCGCGATAGGTTCCCAGCCGGCCATAGAAGGCATTGGCGATCTTCTTGACCCGCCGGCCCATGCCCATATCCCCGGCCCCCTGGTCGCGCAGCGCGTCCTCGAAGCTCTCGAACAGGGCGTTGATCAGCCCCTGCGAGACGGAGCGGGCCTGCTCGGCCTCCAGCCGCTCCAGCACCAGCCAGCCATGCAGGGCCACCATGTCGAAGCGGCCGTTGAAGGTGTCGGGCACGCCCAGATCGCGGAAGAATTCGGGCGCACGGGCGCGGGTGGCGATCGCCAAAGCCAGCGATTCGGCGGCGCGTCGGTGCGCGACGGACCTGCGCAACGCATTCAACATATTCAGCTTCTCCGTCATGACCGCTTGCAACGGGCGGCGGCCAAGGCTAGCACATCGGGTGCGGGGACCCATGGCCCCACTTCGGTGGGGCGCGCAAGGCGTGGCATGGCACATGCCATACAGACCGCCTGCGCACCAGTGTTGAGGACAGGTATGCGACTTCCGGTACTGCTTCTTTCCGCGGCCATTCCGCTTGCGGCGCTGGCTTCGTCCGGCTGTACCCCGGTGATCAGCAAGCGCGGATACCTGCCGGACCCGGTGGCCGAGGCCTCCATCACCGTCGGCAAGGATACCAAGACGACGATTCAGCAGAAGCTGGGCGATCCGTCCACGCGCGCCACCTTCGGCGGCGAGGACTGGTACTACATCACCAGCGTGCAGAAGACGGTCGCCTTCTTCGATGCCGACGTCATCAAGCGCAACATTCTGGCGGTCCAGTTCGACAAATCCGGCCATGTCGCCGGCCTGCACCATTACGGGCTCCGGGACGGCCATGTGGTGGCGTTCGAGACGCGCGAGACGCCGACGCGCGGGCGCGAGCTGACCTTCCTGCAGCAGCTGCTCAATTCGACGCCGGGCGTGCCCCTCGGCGGCGGCGGCAGCGGCGGCATCGGCGGCGAGCGCAATCCGGGCGGCGGCAATCCCGGGCCGTAAGACAGGTTCGTCCCGACACATCCGGACGGCATGAAAAATGAAACGGGCGCGGCGATCACTCGCCGCGCCCGTTGTCTTTATGCCGTGACGATCACAGACCGTGCGCGAGCGTTGCCAGAAGCAGCAGCGCCACGATGTTGGTGATCTTGATCATCGGGTTGACGGCCGGACCGGCGGTATCCTTGTAGGGATCACCGACGGTGTCGCCCGTCACCGCGGCCTTGTGGGCTTCCGAGCCCTTGCCGCCGTGATGGCCGTCTTCGATGTACTTCTTGGCGTTGTCCCACGCGCCACCACCCGAGGTCATCGAGATAGCAACGAACAGGCCGGTCACGATCACGCCGAGCAGCATCGCACCCAGCGCATTGAAGGCTTCCGACTTGCCCGCGATCCGGTCGACGATCACGAACAGCACGATCGGCGACAGCACCGGCAACATCGACGGCACAATCATTTCGCGGATCGCCGCCTTGGTCAGCATGTCCACGGCACGGCCGTAATTCGGCTTCTGCGTGCCCTGCATGATGCCAGGCATTTCCTTGAACTGCTTGCGCACTTCCTCGACCACGGCGCCGGCCGCACGGCCCACCGCCGTCATCGCCATGCCGCCGAAGAGGTAAGGCAGCAGGCCGCCCATGAAGAGACCGACCACAACCCACGGATTGGCGAGGCTGAACTCGGGCACCGACATGCCGGAGAAGTAGTGATACACGTCCGAATGCGCGACGAAGTACTTCAGGTCTTCGGTGTACGCCGCGAACAGCACCAGCGCGCCGAGACCGGCAGAACCGATCGCATAGCCCTTGGTGACAGCCTTGGTGGTGTTGCCGACCGCGTCGAGCGCGTCGGTGGTCTTGCGCACGTCGCCTTCAAGACCGGCCATTTCGGCAATGCCGCCGGCATTGTCGGTGACCGGGCCGAACGCGTCGAGCGCCACGATGAAGCCCGCCAGCGCCAGCATCGTCGACACTGCGATGGCGATGCCGAACAGGCCCGCCAGCATGAAGGTCGAGATAATGCCGACGCAGATGACGATCGCCGGCATCGCCGTCGCTTCCATGGAAACCGCAAGGCCCTGGATGACGTTGGTGCCGTGACCGGTGACGGATGCCTGCGCGATCACCTTCACCGGGCGGAATTCCGTACCGGTGTAGTATTCGGTGATCCAGATGATGGCGCCTGTGACCGCGAGGCCGATGACGCCGCAATAGAACAGGCTGACGCCGGTCACGCTCAGCGCACCGATCGAGAACATCGCATGGATGCCGCCCGGCAGGATGTAGTTCGTCAGCGGCCACAGGCCGATGAGCGACAGCACGCCGGTCACGATCACGCCCTTGTAGAGCGCGCCCATGATGTTCTTGCTCGAACCGAGACGCACGAAGAAGGTGCCGACGATCGAGGTCACGATGCACATCGCCGAAATCGCCAGCGGATAGAGCATCAGCGCGTTCTTTTCCGCGCCCGTGAAGTAGATCGAGGCCAGCACCATCGTCGCAACCGTCGTCACCGCGAAGGTTTCGAACAGGTCCGCCGCCATGCCCGCGCAGTCGCCGACATTGTCGCCGACATTGTCGGCGATGGTGGCCGGGTTGCGTGGGTCGTCTTCGGGGATACCCGCTTCGACCTTGCCGACCATGTCGCCGCCGACATCCGCACCCTTGGTGAAGATACCGCCGCCGAGACGGGCGAAGATCGAGATCAGCGACGCGCCGAAGCCCAGCGCGACCAGAGCATTGGTGATGATGCGACCCTGCGTCTCATCAGCAATGTCCAATTTGAGGCCATAGCGCAGGAAGGCGTAGTAGCCGGCAACGCCGAGCAGGCCCAGACCGATCACCAGCATGCCGGTGACGGCGCCCGAACGGAACGCAACGGAGAGGCCTTCAGCCAGACCTTTGCGCGAAGCTTCGGCGGTGCGCACATTGGCGCGCACCGACACGTTCATGCCGATATAGCCGGCCAGACCGGACAGCGTGGCGCCGATCACATAGCCGACAGCCACCTGCCAGCCGAAGATCACAAACGCGAGAATAAAGATGACGACGCCTGCCACGGCGATCGTCGTGTACTGGCGGTTCAGATAGGCGGCTGCGCCTTCCTGAATGGCCGCCGCAATTTCCTGCATGCGTTCATTGCCCGCGCTCATGGCCAGCACAGACCGGATGGTCCAGGCGCCGTAGAGCAGCGCCAGCAGCCCGCATGCCAATACAAGTTCAAGCTCCAAGCTCATCGCTTATAGTTCCTTTGTCGCCGAATTTGCGGATAACCCGAGTTGGCCGGCTGAATGCCGCTTCCCCCAAAACTCCCAGTCCGGGCCCGGTGCGATTCCCAGGGACCCGAAGCGCGCGGAATGTGCCAAATGCCGCAGCAGGAGGCAACTTCGCGCATAAAAAGAAGCGATTGGCGACGAAATGGGCCCTGACCCGGCGGAAGGCTGCCCTAGCTGCCGGCCGGCCTGAGGGGGGTCACCTGAAGGGCCGAAAACTGGACCGAGACGGCCTTGTCCGCCCCGACGGCCTTGCGGACATCGTTCAGGAGACGGGCCTTGAGCGCGGGCCGGTCGACCTTGCTCGTATCCTTCGGATCGACGATGGAGGCGCCGTTGACGTCGCGGATGAAGGCATCCTGGATGAAGGGGGTTCTGGCGCGCACATCGATGGCCGCCGCCGCGGAAGTCGCGATCACCGTGCTGGAGATATAGGCATAGGCGATCAACCGGCCGTCGACGCTCATCGGGGCGACCAGGATCGGCATATCGACGCTGGTGCCGGGCTTCGCGTCGGATTTGGGCTCGGATTTGGCTGCGTCGGCAGCCAGCACCGGCCGGGCGGCAAGGCCCAGGGCGAAGATGGCGGCAAGAAGGACGGCAATCCGGCGCATGGGCCGAGGCTCGCAGGGTTTGGCTAAAATGGCGTTACCGCCTCAGAAATGGGTCCAGCCGCTGCGGAGGATGGAAAGCTCGACGCCGGTCTCGTCCAGCAGATGCACGCCCTCACCGGCCTCCACATGGCCGATTTCGGTCACGGGCACACTGGCCGCCGCAGCCGCCGCCTGGATCGCTTCGCGGGCCGAGGCCGGGGCCGTGAAGGCCAGCTCATAATCGTCACCCGAGGTGGCGGCGCGGGCGATGGCCTCGGCGCTCTCACCCCACAACGCGCTGAGGGCCGCCGAGCGCGGGATGGCGGCAGCCTCCACGGCGATGTGGACCTTGGAGACCGCCGCGATATGGCCGAGATCGGCAATGAGCCCGTCCGAGACATCGAGGCTGGCGGAGGCGAGGCCGCGCAGGGCCCGACCGAGCGCGAGGCGCGGGGTCGGCAGGCGGTAGCGGGCGACGAGGCTGTCATTCTCGTTCCTTGGCCCTTTCGCCTCACCGTTCAGGATCGCAAGCCCGCCGCCGGCATCGCCGATCGTGCCCGAGACGAAGACAAGATCGCCGGGCCTGGCGCCGGCGCGGCGGATGGCCTGTCCCTTCGGAACGGTGCCGAAGGCGGTGATGGACAGCGTCAGCGGGCCGGGCGTGCGCGTGGTGTCGCCGCCAAGAAGCGGAATGGCGAAGGCCTTCTGGTCCTCTTCGAGGCCGCGCGCGAAACCGCGCAACCAATTCATGTCCTTCGATTGCGGCAGCACCAGCGCCAGAAGATAGCCGGCCGGTTCCGCGCCCTTGGCGGCGAGATCGGACAGATTCACGCGCAACGCCTTTTTCGCGATCAGCTCAGGCGGATCGTCGGCCCGGAAATGGACGCCCTCGACCAGCGCATCGACCGTGGTGACGAGTTCGCAGCCTTCGGGCGGAGCGATCACGGCGGCATCGTCAAGGAGGCCGAACGCGCCCGGCGCGTCACGAGCCAGCGGCGCGAAGAGTTCGGCGATCAGCGCGAATTCGTTCGGGCGATCAGAACTGGAGTTCGTCATCGGGCGGCGTCTCTCCGAACTCGGCGGCGCGCTTGCGGCGGGCCATCCGATCAAGAACCGCATTCACAAAGCCGGGCTCGTCGCCATCGAAGAAGGCATGGGCGACATCGAGATATTGATCGATCACGACTCTCGCCGGCACGTCCTGTCGCGCGATCAGTTCATAACCGGCCGCGCGCAGGATGGCGCGCAGGATCGAGTCGATGCGCTGCAGCTTCCAGTTCGCGGCCAGCGATCCCGCCACGGCGCGGTCGATCTCCTTTTGCAGGCGCGGCACCCCGCGCACGACATCGCCGAAGAACTCTTCATCGGGCTGACCGGCTGGAATATCGAGGCTGCGAGTGAAACGATGATCGATGAATTCCTCGATCACCTCTTCGGCGCCGATACCCGTCAGTTCCATCTGATAGACGGCCTGCACCGCCGCCAAACGCGCCGCGCGGCGGGCGTTGGGATCGGCAGGCGCAGGGGTGGCAAGGTCAGTCACGATCAACGATGAACTCCCAGACGCGCACGCGTGTTGATCAAGGCGAGGCAAGCGCGAGCGGCATCGCCACCCTTGTCGAGCTGGTCGCGCGCCGCGCGCGCCATCGCCTGTTCCTCATTCTCCACGGTCAGGATGCCGTTGCCGATCGCCAGGCCGTGATGGATGCCAAGTTCCATGACGCCGCGCGCCGATTTATTGGAGACGATTTCGAAATGATAGGTTTCGCCGCGGATGATGCAGCCCAGCGCGATGAAGCCGTCGAAGCGCTGGCCCGCGCCCTCGCCCGCCTTGGCCGCGAAGGCGATGGCGGCCGGGATCTCCAGCGCGCCGGGCACAGCGATGCGCTCGAAACGGGCGCCGCCCTTCTCCAGCGCCGCAGTGGCGCCATCAAGCAACGCATCCGAGATGTGGCTGTAGAAGCGTGCCTCGACGATGAGCACCGAAGGCGTATCAGTCATGTCTGGCTCCCCCTGGGCCCGCGGATCGCATGCGTGCCGACAATGTTGATGCCATAGCCTTCAAGGGCCACGGCCTTCTTTTCCGGCGTGTCTGTGAGCAGGATCATGTCGTGCACGCCGAGATCGAGCAGAATCTGCGCGCCGACACCATATTCCTTGAGGCGGCGACGCTCCATGTCGTCGGGCAGGCGCCGCATCAGCACATCCGAAATGAAGGTCGGACGCGTCTCGCGCAAGATCACGACCACGCCGCGCCCCTCTTCGGCGATGATGCGCATCGATTCTTCCAGAACGCCCTTCTCATACTCTTCGTAGCCGAGAAGATCGGAGAAGATGTTAAGGCCGTGCATGCGCGCCAACACCGGCTCGGGTGTGGAGATATCGCCCTTCACCAACGCAATGTGCTCGGCATATTCGAGCGTGTTGATGTAGACCATCATGCGCCAGTCGCCGCCGTGATGGCTCTTGAACGGCGTTTCGACCGCGCGCTCGACGAAGTGATCATAGCGGCGGCGATAGGCGATCAGGTCGGCAATGGTGCCGATCTTGAGGCCGTGAAGCTGGGCGAACTGCACCAGATCCGGCAGGCGCGCCATGGTGCCGTCATCGTTCATGATCTCGCAGATCACGCCGGCCGGGTAGAGACCGGCGAGGCGCGGAATATCGATGGCCGCTTCGGTATGGCCGGCACGGACCAGCGCGCCGCCATCGCGCGCCACCAGCGGAAAGACATGGCCCGGCATGACGATATCGCCCGGCCCCTTGGTGGGATCGATGGCGACAGAAATCGTGTGGGCACGGTCATGCGCGGAGATGCCGGTGGTGACACCTTCCTTCGCTTCGATGGAGACGGTGAAAGCGGTCTGATGCGGCGCGCCGTTCGTCTGCGTCATCATCGGGATGTTAAGCGCGGCCGCGCGTTCCTGCGTCAGCGCCAGGCAGATCAGTCCGCGGCCGTGTTTGGCCATGAAGTTGATGGCCTGCGGCGTGCACATCTGCGCCGGAATGACGAGGTCGCCCTCGTTCTCGCGATCTTCCGCATCGACGAGGATGAACATGCGCCCGTTGCGCGCTTCCTCGATCAGTTCCTCGACGGACGAAATATATTCCTTGAAACTCATGCTCAACCCTTGACCAGCCGGGCGACATAACGCGCCAGAAGGTCGATTTCGAGATTGACCTTCATGCCGGGCGTGAGCCGGCCGAAGGTCGTCACCTGTTGCGTGTGGGGGATGATGTTGACGCCGAAACGCACGCCATCCACCTCATTGACGGTCAGCGAGATGCCGTCCAGCGCCACCGATCCCTTGGGGGCGATAAACGGCGCGAGATTCACCGGCGCCTCGAACACCATGCGGATGGACTCGCCTTCGGGCACCACCATCTTCAGCTCGGCCCCACCATCGATATGGCCGGTGACGATATGGCCGCCAAGCTCATCGCCAACCTTCATTGGCCGTTCGAGGTTCACCTTGTCGCCGACTTTCCAGTCGCCGATGGTCGTCTTGGACAGGGTTTCACCGGACGCCGTGACCGCGAACCAGCGATCGGCGGCGTTGCCCTTGTCCACCACGGTCATGCAGGGGCCCGAGCAGGCAATCGACGCGCCCATGGCGATCTCGGAGACATCGTAATGGGTGGCGATCACGATATGCGTGTCGCCGCGCGTTTCGATGTGCCGGACCTGGCCGACATCGGTGACAATTCCCGTAAACATGCAGCTCCTCTTGGATGCCCCTTTTAGGGCCCCTTTCAGGATTTGGCCACATAGCTTTCCAGCATGTCAGGGCCAAGGCGGCGGGCACTTTCCCTTACGAAATGCGGGGCTTCCTCGAGGCCGAGTGCGGCGAATGCGCCGACCGAACCCTTGCCGGCGCCGCCCAGGACCATGGGCGCCGTGAAGACCTCGAGCCGGTCCACAAACCCGCGATTGAGAAAGGCGGCGTGGACGATGCTGCCGCCTTCGACCAGAAGCCGGGTGACGCCGCGCTCGGCCAGCGCCGTAAGCACGGCCGCCAGATCCGGCTGGCCACGGGCATCGGCGGCGGTCTTGATCACCTCGACGCCAACGGCCAGCAGCGCCTCGCTGTCGGCCTTGGCGGTGGTGAAGACCAGCGTCGGAACGTCGCCGGCCGTTTGCGCGAGCTTCGAAGCCGAACCAAGACGCAGACGGCTGTCCAGCACGACACGGATCGGGGATGCGCCTTCGAGACCCGGCAGGCGGCAGGTCAGCGCCGGATCGTCGGCCAGCGCGGTTTCGATACCGACGAGGATCGCATCATGTCGGGCGCGCAGCAGATGGCCGTGGCGGCGCGCCTCGACGCCCGTGATCCACTGGCTCTCGCCCGAAGCGCTGGCCGTGCGGCCGTCGAGGCTCTGGGCAATCTTCAGGGTGACCAGCGGCCGGCCGGTGCTCACCCGCAGAAAAAATCCTTTATTCAATTGCATAGCCGCATCGGCCAGCACATTGGTCGTAACGGCAATTCCGGCTTCACGGAGGCGCGCGAAACCCTGCCCCTTCACACGCGGATCGGGGTCTTCGACGGCGCCGACCACGCGCGCGACACCGGCCTCCACCAGCGCGTCCGCACAAGGTGGCGTCTGGCCGTGATGGGCGCAGGGCTCCAGCGTGACATAGGCGGTGGCATCGCGCGCGGCCTCCCCGGCGGCAACGAGCGCCATGGTCTCGGCATGGGGGCGACCGCCGATCTGGGTCCAGCCGCGGCCGATCACATGGCCTTCCGGCGAGACAATCACACAGCCGACCGCCGGATTGGGCGCAACACGGCCAAGGCCGCGCGCAGCCAGCGCCAGCGCATGGCGCATGTACCGGAGATCATCGGATGTGGGGGCTTGGATCGAATGGGGCATGGGCTCGGCCCGGGCTTCGGAACGTTTCTTACGCGGTTCGCGGCCATATGTCATGGCACGAGCCCGGCAATGCGCCGGGGCCGGGAGGCTCGAAATTGTGTGGATTTAGGTCAGATGGTGTTTGCAGCGTGACGCTTCAAGGGGGGGCAGTGTCCAAATTTGAGTGGACCGTCCATAGCTGCCCGGAAAGCAGCCCCGCTGATATGCCGATGAAGGTCCCTGCGATTACATCGCTGAGAAAATGCCAGTTGCCGCACACGAGTAAGGAAGCCCCAAGCACCAGAAGGGCCGAAAGCGGCCAAATGCTTTTTCGGTAAAGCCGCATGAAGACGCCGGCGAAGGCCGCGGCCAATACCATGTGACCGGAGGGGAAGCTGCTTTGAGGAGAACCACCCAAAAAATTGAACGCGTGTCTGGCGCCATGCAGAACATCGCCCGGGTTTGGAACACCGAAAAATAGCTTAAGTACGCTACTATCTATTCCATAAACACAAATTGAAGTGAGGCATGCGATAGCCAAGACCTCTGCAAGGGGCGGAAGTCGCCCACGCATCAAGCGCGCGAAAACGAGTGCTACAACCGTAATCGCTTCTGCCGTGAGGATGACTGCACTCCCGAGCCCCTTTCCTACAGGGCTGAGGTAATTGGTATGTTTCGAGAAAAACAGCGCAATCGGCAGATCAGCATGCCGAAATGAGAGTGCGATTGCTGCTGCGCAAACGGCGAAGGACAAGGCCCAGATTCCAGCCACACCAACATGTCGCCTCACGTCGCCCACGCTATGGCCGCTCAATCCTTCTCGTCGCCGGAGAGCTCGCCGATCAGGTTCTCGAAATCCTTGGTCTCGCGGAAATTCTTGTAGACGCTGGCGAAGCGCACATAGGCGACCTTGTCGAGGCTGGCCAGCGCCTGCATCACCAGCTCGCCGATCACCGTGGAGGGGATTTCGTTCTCGCCCATGCTTTCCAGACGGCGGACGATGCCCGTGATCATGCGGTCCACGCGCTCGGGCTCGACCGGGCGCTTCCGGAGCGCGTGCATGATGGAGCGTTCCAGCTTCTCGCGCTCGAACGCCTCGCGGCGGTTGTTCTTCTTGGTGACGATCAGCTCGCGCAGCTGCACCCGCTCGAAGGTCGTAAAGCGGCCACCGCAGGCCGGGCAATGACGCCGGCGGCGGATGGCGGAATTGTCCTCGCTGGGACGGCTGTCTTTGACCTGGCTGTCGTCGTGACCGCAGAACGGGCAGCGCATGGGCGACTGTCTCCTCAGCTATAGATGGGAAAGCGCCGGCATAGCGCGGTGACGCGTTCGCGCACACTGTCCTCGGCCGCAGCATCACCTGCTTCGCCGCTTTTGGCGACTGCATCGACGATCTCGACAATCCATTTGCCGATGTCGCGGAATTCGGCGGGGCCGAAGCCGCGGGTGGTGCCCGCCGGCGAACCCAGACGCACGCCCGACGTGACGGCCGGCTTTTCCGGGTCGAAGGGAATCGCGTTCTTGTTGGTGGTGATGTTGGCGCGATCGAGCGCATGTTCGACATCGCGGCCCTTGGCGCCCTTGGGACGCAGATCCACCAGCATGAGATGGGTGTCGGTGCCGCCGGAGACGATATTGAGCCCGCCCGCCTGCAGCGTCTCGGCCAGCACCTTGGCGTTGTCGACAACGGCCTTCGAATAGAGCTTGAACTCGGGCCTCAGCGCCTCGCCGAAAGCCACGGCCTTGGCGGCGATGACATGCATCAAGGGCCCGCCCTGGATGCCCGGGAAGATGGCCGAATTGATCTTCTTGCCCATCTCAACATCGCGGCTGAGGATCATGCCGCCGCGGGGGCCGCGCAGGGTCTTGTGCGTGGTCGTGGTGGCGACATGGGCATGGTCGAGCGGGTTGGGATGGACCCCGCCAGCCACAAGTCCCGCGAAATGGGCCATGTCGACCATGAAATAAGCCCCGATCGAATCCGCAATCTCACGGAAGGCCTTGAAGTCGATGAAGCGCGGATAGGCCGAGCCGCCCGCCACGATCACCTTCGGCTTGTGCTCCTTGGCCAGCGCCGCGACCTCGTCCATGTCGATCTGCTGGTCCTGACGGCGCACGCCGTAGGACACCGGCTTGAACCATTTGCCCGACTGATTGACGGGCGAGCCGTGGGTCAGATGACCGCCGGCCGCCAGCGACAGCCCCATAAAGGTGTCGCCCGGCTGCATCAAAGTAAAAAAGACCGCTTGATTGGCCTGAGAACCGGAATGTGGCTGAACATTTGCGTAGTCGCAGTCGAAAAGGCGCTTGGCCCGGTCCCGGGCAAGTTCTTCGACAACATCGACGTACTCACAACCGCCATAATATCTGCGGCCGGGATAACCCTCGGCATACTTGTTCGTCAGAACGGAGCCCTGGGCTTCGAGCACCGCCCGCGACACGATATTTTCCGAGGCGATCAGCTCAATCTTGTCCTGCTGCCGGCCGAGTTCGTCCTGGACCGCCCGCGCGACCTCCGGATCGCTCTGTGCCAGTCCCTGGGTGAAAAAGCCGGAGCTCTGTGGCCCGGCTGCGCTCGATACCGCCGCCATGTCTAACGCCTCGCTGAAAACTGCTGTCAAAACTGCGGTTTCTGCAGGCTGCGAGCGCCCGCCAGCCGCACTGTCCGCCGCGTTACTAACGCTTCGGCTTTACCAAATCTAGTGGGCGACTGCGAACCGCGTGGCATAGGGGCCATGCGGGCACCCTCCATGTCGACCGCACAGCCACGGCAGGGATCCCGGCGCATTAAAGGATGGAGCCCTTATGCATTTATAGATGAACAATCACAACTCGATACGATTTCTCAACATGAGTTCATGAAAATTGACGTGCAACTTATGCGAGATAATGAATTCCCGATTACCCTCGAAAGGTAGTGAAGAATTATGATGCCATCTATCTCTGTCCTTGATTGTATTTTTTTCCATGGATGAAGCCATCTCCCGATTACTCATACGCTAGACTGGACCGATTTTATATGCGACAAGTGCAATGTAAGCGGTAGCTGACGTGTCCGACCCAACGTCTTAGGGGTTCAGTAAATGACCAGTTTGAACGATACCCAGATTACGAAATCCGATGACCTGCTGAGGCTGGCCAGTGACATTGTCGCGGCCTATGTCAGCAACAATCCAATTCCCGTCGCCGAAGTCCCAGGCATGATCAAGAGCGTGCATGCCACGCTTGGTGGTCTTTCCACCGGCATGCCTTTGGAGACAGCGAGCACGCAGAAGCCGGCCGTCCCGGTCAAGAAGTCCGTGACGCCCGAATACATCGTCTGCCTGGAAGACGGAAAAAAATTGAAGATGCTGAAGCGCTATCTTCGCTCGCGTTACAATCTGACACCGGACGAATACCGCGCAAAATGGGGCCTGACCGCCGATTACCCGATGGTGGCGCCCAACTATGCTGCGCAGCGCTCCGAATTCGCCAAAAAGATCGGTCTCGGCCGCACCGCGCCAGTGACCAAGGGGCGCCGCCGCGCCTGAGGCACGGCACCAGAATCCGACAAGAAAGGCGGAACCTCAGGTTCCGCCTTTTTGCTTGCGCACATAGTCGAGCTTGCGAACCGCAGCGGCGGAGAGCGCGGCACGCGGTGCCGTGGCCAGACCAACCACGCTGGCTTCAAGGCCCGTCGCGCCATCGATTGCGGTCGCCTTCACATAGGCGCCCCGCACCACGAACTCGACATAGATTTCGCGGCCGCCTTCGCCCACCGCCATACCCTCAATAGGCTTCCCGGTGACGGTCGATCACCCGCAACAATATCCAGAGATAGATCGCTATCGGGACAAAGCTCGCCAACATCCAGTTCGGAGCGACGTGCAGCCAGTGCACCAGAGATTGCGCGCCCTTCGCCGTCCCGATGGCCGCGCCGAGAAAAAGCGCGCAGACAAGCCAGCCCTGCCAGATCACTGGCGTCCAGCCCATGCCGAATGTCCGCTCGCGGAACCAGGCCCGCGGCTCCTCATCTTCGTCGCCCTGCATGAACCCCTCCCGCAGACGGACAAGATTGCTCAGCCGCTATCCTAACAGATTGGGCAGGGACAGATAGGGATCAGGCCGCACGCTTGAGCCGGTGCGCCGTCCAGACCGTATCGAGCGCGCGCACCAGCGCGTCCATTTTCTCGTCGGTGTGGACAGGCGAAGGCGTAAAGCGCAACCGCTCCGTGCCGCGCGGTACGGTGGGGAAATTGATCGGCTGAACATAGATTCCGTGATCGTAGAGCAGCTCGTCGGAAATCTGCTTGCAGAGCGCGGCATCCCCGACGAAGAGCGGCACGATATGGCTCGGCGAATCCATCACCGGCAGTCCCGCGTCCGCCATCAGCCGCTTCAGATGCGCGGCCCGCTCCTGCAGCGTTTCGCGCTCGGCATCGCTGTCCTTGAGATGCCGCACACTCGCCAGCACGCCCGCCGCGAGGACCGGCGCAAGCGAGGTCGTAAAGATAAAGCCGGGGGCGAAGGAGCGGATGGCGTCCACGATTTCCGACGAAGCCGCGATATAGCCGCCCATCACGCCGAACGCCTTGGCGAGCGTGCCCTCGACAATGTCGATGCGGTCCATGGCATTGTCGCGCGCCGCGACACCAGCGCCGCGCGGGCCATAAAGGCCGACGCCGTGGACCTCGTCGATATAGGTCAGCGCGCCATATTTGTCGGCCAGATCGCAGATCTCGTTGATGCGGCCGAAATCGCCGTCCATCGAATAGACGGACTCGAAGGCGATCAGCTTGGGCGCATCTTCGGGCGCGGCCGCGAGCTGGGCCTCCAGATCGGACATGTCATTGTGCTGGAAGATGCGCTTTTCCGTGCCGCCATGGCGGATGCCTTCGATCATCGAGGCATGGTTAAGCGCGTCCGAGAAGATAATCAGGCCCGGCAGCAGCTTGGCCAAGGTCGCCAGCGTCGCATCGTTGGAGACGAAGCCAGATGTGAAGAGCAGCGCCGCCGGCTTGCCATGAAGATCGGCAAGCTCGGCCTCCAGCTCGACGTGGAAATGGGTGTTACCGGAAATGTTGCGGGTACCGCCTGCCCCTGCGCCTGTCTCATCCAGAGCCGCGTGCATGGCGGCGAGCACCTTGGGATGCTGGCCCATGCCCAGATAGTCGTTGCTGCACCACACGGTTACCGGGCGCTTGGCGCCCTGGGTGTGGAAATCGGCGTGGGGATATTCACCGCGGGCGCGGACAATATCGGTAAAGACGCGATAGCGGCCCTCATGCTTCAGGCCAGCCAGCGCGTCGCGAAATCTGTCATTGTAGGCAAACGCCATATACCTCGAGCCTCATGGCTGCCGTCCCCGGTCTGGCGGCGGCAACGAGATGCGGCGCGAGGATAGCGCAGAGCCCCCCTTGAGCCCCAAGCAATTTGTCACAGTCCGCACGCCGCGGTTGCGGGACCCGTGTAACGCGGGCGCGGCGTGCCGACCTTGACCTGGCGCAATGAAAAGGCAGCGCCAGAGCCAATTTTGACCGGATGGCTCAGAGCCGGAAGCGGACCTGATCGATCCAGAAGCGCTCGAGGCGGCGCAGCGTGGTGCTGATCCCGGTGAGATCGGCCTCGCCCACATTGCCAACCGGCTCCAGCAATTCGAGATGGCGATCGAAGAGCACCCTCAGCATGTCGCGCACGGCTTCGCCCTTGCGCGTCAGGCGGACCAGCACCGAGCGGCGATCGGCTTCCGAACGCTCGTGATGGATATAGCCACCTTCGACCAGCTTCTTCAGGTTATAGGAGACATTCGAGCCGAGATAATGGCCGCGCGTGCGCAGCTCACCGGCCGTCAGTTCCTGATCGCCGACATTGAAGAGCAACAGCGCCTGCACGCTGTTGATCTCGCGCTCGTCCTTGCGGTCGAGCTCGTCCTTGATCACGTCGAGAAGCTGACGATGCAGCCGCTCGATGAGATTGAGCGCTTCAAGATAATGTTTGCCTGCGGTCTGCACACTGTCGAGCACAGCCGCATCCTGCGGTTTGGCCAACGCCGTCATACCCTTTTCCCCACGGTTTTTCCGTGGAGCCCACCTGTTGTTGTTGTTGATCTTCAGGGTACGGCTTCGATCTTAAGCTGAGGTAAATGGCAAAAAAGGTCACAGACGATGCGAAAACGCGATATAATATAAATATATCAATATCTTATGGATAAGTCCCGCGATGGTGCAGCAACCTCAAGACCTTAATCCAATGCTACACGCTCGCCCTGAAGGCGAGCCGGCTGTCCGACACTCACGCGGGCCCGCACTCGCACGGGGCGTTGGCACCCCTGCCCGGCCGCCTGCGGCAGGTCGCCCGTCTCTACCGCCTTGCCTTGCGGCATAGCGAGCGCGTAGACGTAGCCGCGCTCTGGAAAAAAAAGGGCAGATGTCTCCGATTTCTTCATTTCCCGCGCTGCGGATGCGCCGCCTGAGGCGCCAGGACTGGACCCGCCGTCTCGTGGCGGAAGCCACGCTGTCGCCTGCCGATTTCATCTGGCCGCTCTTTGTCATCGACGGCCAGGCGCGGCGCGAGCCCGTGGCGGCCATGCCCGGCGTGGAGCGGCTGAGCGTCGATCTGATTGCAGAAGCGGCCATCGAGGCCCAGAGCCTCGGCATTCCGGTCATCGCCCTGTTTCCGCAGACCGATCCCAAGCTGAAGACGCCCGAGGGGCGCGAGGCCACCAATCCCGACAACCTCGTCTGCCGCGCCGTACGCGCCATCAAGCAGGCGGCGCCCGGGATCGGCGTGCTGTGCGATGTCGCCCTCGATCCCTATACCGATCACGGCCATGACGGCGTGATCGTCGACGGCTATGTCGCCAATGACGAGAGCGTCGAAATCCTGGTCAAACAGGCCCTCGTCCAGGTCGAAGCCGGCTGCGATATCATCGCCCCTTCCGACATGATGGACGGGCGTATCGGCGCCATCCGCACCGCGCTCGAAGCCGGCGGCCACACCGACACGCTGATCATGGCCTATGCCGCCAAATATGCGAGCGCCTTCTATGGCCCGTTCCGCGATGCGGTCGGTTCGGCCAAGGCGCTGGTCGGCGACAAGCGCACCTATCAGATGGACCCGGCAAACAGCGACGAAGCGCTGCGCGAAGTGGCGCTGGATCTGGCCGAAGGCGCCGACATGGTGATGGTCAAACCCGGCATGCCCTATCTCGACATCGTGCAGCGGGTGAAAACCGAATTTGCCGTTCCGACCTTCGCCTATCAGGTGTCGGGCGAGTATTCGATGCTCGAAGGGGCCATCCGCAACGGATGGCTCGACCGTGACCGCGCCGTTCTCGAAAGCCTGCTCGCCTTCAAGCGCGCGGGCGCGAGCGGCATCCTGACCTATTACGCACGCGACGCTGCCAAACTGCTCTCGTCCTGAAGCGACGAACGGACAAGCGCGAAGCGCTTGCCCGTAAACCTTGCCACCACCCGGACCGTTATTCGCCGCCAGCGGCAGCCGTCGCGGGGACGTGCGCAGCCGGCGCGTGAGCGCGGCCGGGATGCGCTTCGCCGATCAGGCGCTCGAGCAGCGAGTCATAGATCGGTGTTGAGCGCAGCAGGTGGGCGATCAGCATCGCCGCGAAGCAAGCCGCCAACATCGGCAACAGCGTCGTGAAGGCAGCGGTCATCTCCGTGACCAGAACGATCCCCGTCACCGGCGCTTGCACGATCCCGGTGAAAAACGCGGCCATGCCGACTACAGCAAACGCTTCGGGAGAGATTCCGAGCTGTGGGAAAAGGTGCGCGCAGAGCCCGCCGAAGAGCAGGCCAAGCTGCGCGCCGAGCACCAGCAACGGAGCGAACAGGCCGCCCGGCGTGCGCGCCGCATAGGATAGCGGGCCAAGAACAAAGCGAACCAGAAAGGCGAATGGAATTGCGCTCATCGCAACGCCGCCGGCCAGCAAGCTCTGCGTGATGTTATCGCCGCCCCCGATCAGATGGGGAAAATACCAGCCGGTGATCCCGACCAGCGCGCCGATCACTGCAGCCTTGGCTTCGACCGGTACGCGATCGAGCCGCCCAGTCAGCGTCAGCGCGCCGAGAATGCTGCGGTTGTACAGGCTTGCCGCAATTCCGGCGATGATGCCCAACAGGATATAAAGTGCCCAGCTTGCATCCGTCGCATAGGGAAGCGGCCCTGTCCCGGTCAAAACAGGCACCGTTACCGCGACGTGAAAGTCTGGCGCCTTTCCGAGGAAATAACGCGAAACCAGAATGGCCGTCGAGGACGCGCCCAGCGCAACAATGGTCATGCGCGCCTCGAACCGCCGCACCAGTTCTTCGAGCACGAAGACGGCACCGGCAATGGGGGCGTTGAAGGCGACCGCGAGTCCTGCGCCCGCACCGGCCGCCAGCAACAGCCGCAACTCCTCTTCGGAATGGCGAAACAACTGACCGACGAGATGGGCGACAACGGCCCCCATCTGCACGCTCGGCCCTTCGCGACCTAGCGCCAGACCGCCGCCGATGGCCGAGAGACCGCCGAAAAATTTTACGGGCAAAAGGCGCGGCGGCGCCGGATGCAATTCGCCGTTGAGCGCGGCCTCGACCTGGGGAATGCCACTGCCCGAAGCATGCGGCGAATACCGCCTGACAAGCCATGCGCCAAGCGCCGCGGCAGCTGCCGCACCCGCGACGATGAGCACAAACCCAAGCACCGGGGCGCCATGTGCAAACGCAATCACCGTGTCGCGCAGCCGGTTGGCCTCTTCCAGCGTCATGCGAAAGATCGCATCGACCAGACCGGCACCGGCGCCGACGACCGGCGCCAACAGCGAGACGAACAACAGCCGGCGCAAGCTCCTGTCGCGCCGACGCATACGGTGGCGCGCTTCGGTATAGCCCTCTCGCTCCTCCGCCTGCGGGTTCTCTCCGGGCTTGTATGGGGTCGGCGAAGTTTCACTCATGGCAATGACTCTGCAGAAATCGTTCTTCCACTTGTCTTCGACTTGGCATCCACGCCTGCTCGCCCGGCGATCGGTTTTTGCCGGGCGGAATGCACGCTTCTGGGCGAGGGCAACGCCGTGACCGCTGGATTGCGCGATCCGTCGCGGTCTGCATAGCCTGCGGGCCCGACTTGGAACAGTGGACAAAAGTGCACGTCGGGATCGTGCAGACCGAGGTCATGAGCGACGTCATCGCAGACGCAGACCCCGCATCGGACAGAACGCCGCGCGGGATTGGGCGCACCTCAATTTCATGATAACAAGTTCATTCCTGTGCAAACTTGACGACAGATTGCCCGCCGCGCCAGACTGCCTGAACGTGTCCTAAATTTCATAATCCGATCGGAATCGTCCGTGGTCCGCCACCGCCGTCGTCTCAACGCGATCCGTCATTACCGCTTTCTGCGCTTTACCAGCCGCCACTGGCGGATGCGTCTGGTGTTCTGGGGCGGCGCGCTGACCGTCGGACTGGTCAGTATCGTCTTCGCGACGCTGGCCACCCATGCCGAAAGCCTGTTCCACCGCGTTCTGTTCAACCCCTGGGTGGCGCTGATCGTCACGCCGGTGGGGTTTCTGATCTCGGTGTTCGTGGCGCGCGCGGTATTTCCGGGCTCGGAAGGCAGTGGCATTCCGCAGGCCATCGCCGCCCGCCGCTTCCGCGATCCAGAGACACGGCAGAAATTGCTCTCGCTGCGCCTGACCTTCGGCAAGATCCTGCTGACGCTGTTCGGCCTTGCCTGCGGCGCCTCGATCGGCCGCGAAGGCCCGACCGTTCAGGTCGGCGCTGCCATCATGCTGTTCACGGCGCGCGCCGGCGGCATGGGGCTCGAACGCGGCCTCATCCTCGCAGGCTCGGCCGCCGGCATCGCTGCGGCGTTCAACACGCCGCTCGCCGGTGTCGTCTTCGCCATCGAGGAAATGAGCAAGGCGTTCGAGCAACGTGCCAGCGGCCTGGTGCTGATCGCGGTGATCTTTGCCGGTCTGGCCTCGATCGGCATCATCGGCAACTACACCTATTTCGGCACCACCTCGGCGGTGCTGCATAGCTGGCAGGACTGGGTCGCGGTGCTGATCTGCGGCGTAGCCGGCGGCCTTGGCGGCGGCGCCTTCGCCAAGGCCGTGGTCTGGGGCACGAGCCACTTCCGCGATTTCATCCGCTCGGCGCCGATGAAGCGGGCGCTGATCTTTGCCGGGCTTTGCGGGTTGACCGTCGCGATTTGCGGCCTGCTGAGCGGCGGCACCACCTACGGCACGGGCTATGACGCCGCGCGCCACGCCGTCGAAGGCCACTTCCTGACCTGGAGCTTCGCGCCGCTGAAGTTCATCGCCACGGTGGCCTCGACACTCTCCGGCATTCCGGGCGGGCTGTTCGCGCCGTCTCTGGCGGTGGGCGCGGGCCTGGGCAGCATCATCGGCAGCGCCATGGGCCTGCATTCGGCCGGCGCCATTGTGGTGGTCGGGATGGCCGCTTATTTCGCAGCGGTGACACAGGCGCCGATCACCTCGGCCGTCATTCTCGGCGAGATGACCAACGCCAACGAGATGGTGATCCCGCTGATGATGGCCTCGTTCATCGGTTTCGGCATCTCGCAGATCATCCAGCGCGAGTCGCTCTATCACGCGCTTGCGCACGGGTTCATCGAGAACCTCGTGCAGACCCATAAGGTGGATTGAGGGACGCTCCCTGAAGCGTCCCGCGCGGCGCCTGTTCTTGTTTGCGCCGCGTATCGATCCTGTCCGGCTCTAGGCGGCCGGCGCCAGTGACAGCAGGCTGCGCAACAGGATCTCCGCGCGCGTCGGTAACACATCGAGGCCGGCGCGGCGCTGGCCCAGATCGATCACATCTTCCAGCACGAGCATCGCCATGCCGTGGACGCAGCCCCAGACCGCAAGGCCAAGAACGGAATCATCGAGCGCCTTGCCGATTTCCGCGCCAACGGAATCCGCCGCCTCTCCGAGTTCGGGGAAGGCGCTGCGGTTGGGCATTTGCGGACCGAACATCAACCGCGCCAGCGCCGGACGGCGCGCGGTGAAGCGCATATAAGCGCCGCCGATGCCGGCAATCCGATCGGCCTGGACGCCCGGCGCGGCGCCGGCCGCGACGATACCGTCCCGCAATTCGTCGAAGCCCTCGATCGCCAGCTCTGCCAGCAGAGCCTCGTGATTGGGGAAATGGCGATAGGGGGCCGCGTGGCTGACACCAACACGGCGCGCCACCGCCCTGAGGCTCAGGGACGGAAGACCCTCCTCCTCCAGAATTTCGCGGGCCGCGATGCGCAAGGCATTGCGCAGATCGCCGTGATGATAGGAACCAGTTCGGCGTTCACTCATACCGTTTCCGTGTTCACTCATGCTCGTCCTTTCCTAAGCAATTCCATACGTGCGAACAGGCTGGACGTGTCCCACCGCGCGCCATCCATGTTTTCGACTTCGGCATAAAACTGATCGACCAGCGCCGTCACCGGCAGCGAGGCGTTGTTGTTGCGCGCCTCGGCCAGACAGATCCCCAGATCCTTGCGCATCCACTCGACGGCGAACCCGTGATTGTATTCACCGGCCAGCATGGTTTTGTGACGGTTCTCCATCTGCCACGACTGCGCCGCCCCCTTGGAAATCACATCGATCACGGCTTGCGGATCGAGACCGGCCGCGCGGGCAAAGGCGAGCCCTTCGGAGAGCCCCTGCACGATGCCCGCGATGCAAATCTGGTTGACCATCTTGGTCAGCTGACCGGCGCCGGCCGGACCGATCAGGCGACACTGGCGTGCATAGACCGCCATGACCGGCTCGGCCCGGGCGTAAGCGGCCTCGGTGCCGCCGCACATGATGGTGAGCTGACCGTTCTTCGCGCCCTGCTCGCCGCCCGAAATCGGCGCGTCGACAAAGCCGAAGCCGGCCGCGTCGGCATCCGCGGCGAGCGAGCGCGCGATTCCGGCAGAGGCCGTGGTGTGATCGACGAACACCGCGCCTTTCTTCATCGCCTTGAAGGCGCCGTCAGGCCCACGCGTCACCGCCTCGACATCGGCATCGCGGCCAACGCAGGCGAAAACGATGTCGGCATCTTTGGCGGCCTCGGCCGGTGTCGATGCCGCCCTACCCTTGTGTTCGGACGTCCAGCGCGCAGCCTTTTCGCCGTGACGATTATAGACCGTCACGCTGTGACCCTTCGCGGCCAGATGCCCGGCCATCGGATAGCCCATGACCCCGAGCCCGATAAAGGCAACATGCTTCGTCATAACAACCCCGCTCGTCCTCTTGCCGGCACTACTCGACGAATTCCGCAACACTCTCCGCTGCCGCTTTCGGCGGCGGACGCATCAATACGATCACTATCAGAACCGGAATGCAGGTGAAGAACATGAAGAGAAAATCATTGGCATAAGCGATCACATCTGCGTTCCGCTCGATAACGCCGTTCAGATTTTGCAGGCCGAACGGGATCTGCGGATTCCAGATCATGCTCGGTCCGTTCTGTCCCAGCATGCGATTGAACATCGAGACATGACCGGCAATATTGGCGTGCGCCGTCTGGATGCTGTTGGCCAGCAGGGACGTTGTCACAGAGACACCGATGGCACTACCAATGTTGCGGATCAGGTTCAGCAAGGCCGAGGCATCGGTGCGCAAGGGAGCGGGAAGCGTGGCAAAGCCCACAAGATTGGCCGGGATAAAGACGAAGCCAAGGCCAATGCCCTGAACGAAGGTTGTCGAGACCAGGGTCCAGGCGGAAACGGACGGCGTCCAATGCGCCATGTCCCACAAGGACAGCAGAATCATTCCGGTGCCGAAGGCCAATAACATGCGCGCATCGACGCGGTTGGCGAGCCGGCCGACCAGCATCATCGCGAACATCGTGCCGACACCGCGCGGCGCCATGAGCAGGCCCGTATCGGTGACCGAATAGCCGGCCAGGCTCTGAAGATAGGGCGGCAGAAGCGCCGAGCTGGCGAGCACGACCACGCCGATCAGGAACATCAGCACCAGCGAGGAGACGAAATTGACGTCCTTGAACAGCGGCTTCGGAATGAAGGGCTTCGGCGTCGTCCACATATGCACGGCGAAGAGATAGAGGCCGAGACCGGCAAGCACCGCTTCGCCGATGATCTCGCCGGAGCTGAACCAGTCCTTGCTCTGGCCGCGGTCGAGCATGAGCTGCAGCGCGCCGAGGCCGATCGCCACGACGGCAAAACCCGACCAGTCGAAGCGCAACGCCGAGTCGCGCACGGTATCGCGCAGATAGAACCAGATGCCGGTGACCGCCGCGATGCCGAACGGCACATTGACGTAGAACACCCAGCGCCAGCTGTAATGATCGGTCAGATAGCCGCCCAGGGTCGGCCCCAGGATCGGGCCGACCATCACGCCCATGCCCCAGATTGCCATCACCTGGCCACGCTTCTCCGCCGGATAGAGGTCGAGCATGATCGATTGCGACAGCGGCGCCAGCGCCGCACCGAACACGCCCTGTGCCAGGCGGAAGAACACGATCTGGTCGAGGTTCTGCGCCATGCCACACAGCATCGAGGCGACCGTGAAGCCGGCGAGGCTGAGGATCGCAAAATTCTTGCGGCCGAAGCGCGCGGCAATCCAGCCGACAGGCGCCGTCATGATGGCGGCGGCGACGATGTAGGACGTCAGAACCCAAGTGATCTGATCGCGCGAGGCCTGAAGGCTGCCCTGCATGTAGGGCAAGGCCACATTCGCGATGGTCGTATCGAGCGCCTGCATCAACGTGCCGGCCATGGCGCAGAGCAGGACGATCGTCAGTTCGAACTTGTTTTCATACGCCCCGGTGGTTTCTCCGAGCGCGCTACTCATTACTTGATGCTCCGGTGCGGTGCGTTCAATTCCGCCGCGTTCATTAGCCGTGCAGGAGGCGATACCAGCGGCGATGGCCGGTATCGATGTCGACGATGGTACTCATGCCCACGCGCAGATCCGGATCGCCGGGCTTGCGATCGATAGCGATCTTGACCGGAATGCGCTGAACGACTTTGACCCAATTGCCGCTGGCGTTTTCGGCCGGCAGCACCGAGAAGGCCGAGCCCGTGCTGGCGCTCACGGCCTCGACATGGCCATGCCAAGTGTGCCCGGGATAGGTATCGACGGTGAAGGTGACAGGATCGCCCTGATGGACATGGGTGAGATCGGTTTCCTTCAGATGGGCTTCGATCCAGCTGTGATGCGAGGCAACGAGGCCGACGGCGCTGGTGGTCGAAAAGGCGCTCATGGCCGAGATCACCAAGGTGCCCGGCTGCAGCGAATCCACTTCGGCGACGACACCGTCGAAGGGCGCGCGCACCACCGAATGGTCGAGCTGGCGCTCCGTCTCATCCACCTTGGCCAGAGCCTCGAGATATTGCGGATGCTGCTTGGTCGGAATGTCGAGGCTGCCGCCAAGCTTGGCGAGCTGCGTGTCGGCTGTGCGTTCAAGCGCGGCCATCTGATCGCGCGCGCTCGACAGCGTCACCCGCGCCTGGTCATAGGTCGATTGCGAGATCGCATTGGCCTTAAGCAGCTTGGCGTAGCGGTTGTAATTGCGCTGGGCCAGATCGACCTGCGCCGCCTGCGAACGGATGTCCGCCTGCATGCGCAGATAGTCCTGCTTCATCGAATCGATGGTCAGAGCCGTCTGGTCGAGCTGGGCCCTGGCGTTCTGCACCGCGATGCGGAACGGCTGCGGATCCAGCCGGAAGAGGATTTCGCCCTTTTTGACGTGCTGGCCTTCCTTGACGTCCACGTCCTGGACCAGGCCCGACACGTCGGTCGAGACCATCAGCTTGGCCGACTGGACATAGGCATCGTCGGTCTCGACATAACGGCCGCCGATCAGCCACAGCACCAGCGCCACGCTGGCCACCAGGGCCACGCCGCCGATCATCAGGAAGCGACGAAGCAAAGCGCGGTCGGATTTCAGCCGCGAGATGAATTCACCCGCTTTGGAGACATGGCCTTTCTGCACAGTTGCAGTATAGCCGTGGGAATTTGTTTCGGTGTGCGTTGCCGACATTTTCACTAACCTCCGGCCGATTGACGTTTGGGACAATTTGTCCCATCGGCCGCCATATTGTTCTTGATGCGCAGGAGCGTATCGATCAGATCCTCCCGCTCGCGGTCCGTCAGGCCATCGGCCAGCTCCGCATTCAATTCTGCCCGGTATGCCGTGATGTCCTCGACAATCGGCCGCGCGGCCGGCAGCAGCTTGAGCCGACGCACCCGCCGATCCGTGGGGTCGGGGCAGCGTTCCACCAGTCCCCGCGCCTCGAGGCGATCCACCAGCCGTCCGACCGTGATCGGCTCGACCTCGCAGATCGAGGCCATCTCGTTCTGCGAAATGCCCGGCTGGCGCGCCAGCCGGGCCAGAATGATCCATTGGGCGCGCGTCATGCCATGGGCACGCGCGGCCCTGTCCGCCCGAATGCGCAGGCTGTGCGCCAATTCGTGGAGGACGATAATCAGGTCGCGGTCAAAGGATTCTTGCATCGCAGCATCTCTTAAGCAGGGAGAATATAAGCCGCGTTACTATTTCCGCAAGGTGAAGATCTGACGCGCCTGCCGCAAAAATTTCGGAGAAATCGCCGGTTTTCGGCCGAAATTCGCGGCCGCAACGCGGGGTTGCAGTCAGCGCATAGCCGGGTTCCCCATCCGGCCGGCACAAACGAAACGGGGTGGAGGCACCGCCTCCACCCCGCCAGCCGCCCGGTGGACGGTCGATAAGAAGGGGATGGATGCGGGCTCAGGCGAGCCCGCGATCCGAGCTGTTACCAGCGCAGACGGCCCCACAGGCCGACTTCGTCGGACGTGACCTGCGGCGAGAACGGCAGCGTGGTCGTGTCTTCCTTGTCGCGCTTATAGACGAGCGCAAAGTCGACCATCTTGTACGGCGTGAAGGCGACGCCGACGTTGAAGTAGTTGTCCTGCAGCTTGGCGTTCGCGTCCTTCTTCGGGTTGATCCAGTCATAACGACCGAACACGCCCCATTGCGGGTCGAACTGGTAGGAGGCGAAGACGGAATAGCCGTCCGAGCTGTCCTTCGCGACCGTGGAAACGTTGTTCCAGTCATTGGCATGGAAATACTCGAAGCCGAGGCGCACGCCATGGGCCTCATAGGCCGCCAGGGCGTCGAAGCGGTTGGCCGTGTGATAGGTCGTCGAGCCCTGCGTGGCGCCGAGCTTGCCGGTGTAGCCGCCGACAGCCAGGGTGAAGTCCGACACATGCGCGCTCAGGCGGCCTTCGAAATCGATGCCCTTCGTGCGGTAGGTCTTCTTGTAACCGGCGCCGTTCACGGCCGAGAGCGCATATTCGAACATGCCGTCGGCGAACTTGCCCTTCAGGTGCACGCCCCAGTCGGCCGAGGTGCCGAAATGCGAACGGTCGATCAGCGTGTTCTCGACATAGCGGTAGCCATAAACGCCTTCAACGAACGGAATCCACGGCAGATCGGTCGAGCCGAAGCGGATGTCGAGCGCGGGCGACAGATTGGCTTCGAGATAGGCCTTCTTGATGTAGACCTGCGTCGCGCCGGCGCCGGCGTCATAAGTGAAGTCGGTCGTGACGTTGGCCGAGAAGACGTCGTTGAACTTGTGGTCGATACCGACATAGAAGCGCTTGATGTCGAAGCTCGTGCCGCTGTCGGACGATTTCGTGCCGGCCGTCTTCTTATCCAGATAGGTAAAGTCGTAGTACATCCGGCCGTTGATGCTGGTGTTCTCCCACCAGTCGGCGGCACTGGCCGGCGCAACCGTGGTCGCCATCATGGCGGCAGCAGCGGTGGCCAGCAGAATTGTCTTCCCCTTCATATCGCTCACTCTCCATTGGGTAAGGCGCCGACCTCGGAGCCCGGTCGCGAGCGGCAGTTGCTCTCGCGCCGAAGGCCCCGCGGCCCCTCTTGTGCGGGCATCGTTGCCAAGGCGCCGCGACGGATGAGTGACCGTTGTGTGAAGCTTCGGTGACGGGCCGGGGGAAATTGGATTCCCCGCCACAGCGTGGCATTCCCAACACAGTTGGACGGGTGGAGAGCCCTTGCGTCAGTCCAGGCAGGACTCCGCGAGCGCGCCGTAGCGGCCTTTGAAGAACACCAGCGGAGCGCCGGCCTCGCGCTGGGCGAATTGCAGGACCCGGCCGACAAGGATCGCGTGATCGCCCTCCTCATGGAGGGAGTGCGCCGCGCATTCGAACACGGACAGCGCATCAGCCAGCGCCGGCGGCCCCAATTCGGTCTCCAGCAATTCGATGCCTTCGAGGCTGTGGGCTCCCTGTTTGGCCAGACGCGAGGAGACCTCCTGATGCGCGGTGCCGAGGATCGAGATCACATAGCCGGCCGCCTCCGTGAAGGCGGCGTAGCGATCGGACCGCCTGTCCATGCACCACAGGACCAGAGGCGGCTCGAGCGAGACCGAGGTGAAGGAATTCACGGTGATTCCCATGGGATGACGGCCCTGGGGAAGTGTCGTCACCACGGCCACCCCCGTCGGAAATCTGCCCAGCGCCTGCCGGAAGGCGCGCGTATCGGTCATGCTCCACTCCTCATGGGCGGCCCTGTCGCCCGGTCAACCGTTGGTTAAGACCGCAGGGCGCATTCTAGACCCAGAAACTAGGCGAGGTCCGCCGCCGGGAAAACCCCGCGTCCGGAACCCACGCCGCCGGGGCAATGGGATCAGGGTCAGCCATGGCAAATGATGGCGCCGTTATCATCAAGAAAGTGAAGAAGGGTGGGCATGGCGGCCATCACGGCGGCGCCTGGAAGGTCGCTTACGCCGACTTCGTGACGGCGATGATGGCCTTCTTCCTGCTGATGTGGCTGATCAACACAACCACGCCGGAACAGAAACGCGGCATCGCCGATTATTTCGCGGCGCAAAGCATTTCACAGACCACCAGCGGCGCCGGCGGCGTGCTCGGCGGCATGGTGCTGGGGCCCAAGGGGGCACGCGCGGCCGGCTCCATGTCGATCGCTCAGAAGCAGACGCCGCCGGCCCCCTCCGAGCAAACCCGCACCAAGGACAAGGCCAAATCGGAAGGTGGGAACACCGCGGCCGAGGGCAAAGCGCCGGCCTCGCAGGTGCAGAGCGACAACCACATGCAGCGCGCCGTGCCGTCGGCCGAAAGCGAAGAATTCGAGAGCGCGGCCGAATTGATCCGCCAGGCCATGCAGGCCATGCCCGATATCGCCGCCCTGTCGCGCCAGGTGATCACGGACCAGACGCCGAAGGGCCTGCGCATCCAGCTGGTCGATCAGGACGGCCGCCCGATGTTCCAGGCCGGAACCGCGGTGCTCATGCCCTATGCCCAGAAGATGCTGGAGGCGGTGGCCAAGGTGATCGACCGCCTGCCCAATCGCGTCGCGATCAGCGGCCATACCGACGGCCGGCCCTTCGAAGGCCCGAACGGCATGACCAACTGGGAACTCTCCGCCGACCGCGCCAATGCCGCGCGCGCGGTCCTGACCGGGGCCGGTGTCTCCAACGACCAGATCTACGAAGTGGCCGGCAAGGCGGGCTCCGAACCCCTGCTGCCAGAGGACCCGAACGCCCCCGCCAACCGGCGCATCTCCATCGTATTGTTGCGGGAAGCGCCGCCGGTTCCGCCCGATCACCAACTCTAATTCACCGGCGCGGCCCTGGAACGCACTGGCGCAGATGCCGTCAGTCTTGCCATACTCGGGACGCGCCACGCTTACGGGACCGGTGACTTGACGGAACAGCGCAGCCATCGCCTGCCGCAATTTTTCCTGACGCCCGGCGGGCCCTGCCCCTATCTGCCGGGCCGGGTGGAGCGAAAGGTGTTCGCCCGTCTCTCGGGCCCGCTGGCCCAGCCGCTCAACGAGGCGCTGACCCATTCCGGTTTTCGCCGCAGCCAGATGATCGCCTACCGGCCGGCCTGCGACGGCTGCAGTGCCTGCGTCTCGGTGCGGATCGCGGTGAACGGCTTTGCGGTGACGCGCAACCAGAGGCGGATCCTCAAGCGCAATGGCGATCTCGTGCGCCAGGAAGTGGCGGCCCAGGCCACGCGCGAACAATTCGCACTGCTGCGCACCTATCTCGACTCGCGCCATGCCGGCGGCGGCATGTCGGATATGGGCCTGTTCGACTATGTCGCCATGGTCGAGGAAACGCCGGTCGACACCCATATCGTCGAATACCGGCGCCCCAAGGAGGACGGCACGCCCGGCCCGCTGATGGCCTGCGCGCTGACCGACGTGCTCAGCGACGGTTTGTCCATGGTCTACAGCTTCTACCATCCCGGCGAAGTCGGCCGCAGCCTCGGCACGCAGATGATCCTCGATCATATCGCCGCCGCGCGCGCACGCGGGCTCGATTACGTCTATCTCGGCTATTGGGTCGAGGGCAGCGACAAGATGGATTACAAATCGCGCTTCAAGCCGCTCGAGGCGCTCGGCACCGACGGCTGGAAGGTGATCAGCGGGTAATATGCGGCGCCAGCGGGCGCATCATCAGAATCTCGTCATAATATTTGCAGCCGACATGTATCGAACGGGGCTTGCGGCCGAACGGAACGAAACCGTGGCGCTGATAAAGCGCAATGGCGCGTGTGTTCTCGACATTCACCGCAAGTTCGATTTGCTCGGCCTCACCGATGGCATGATCGATCACAGCTTCGATCAGGGCGTCGGCGAGACCCGAGCCGCGATAGGCTGCGCGCACATACATGGCGGCCAGCATGCCAGTATGCCCGATCTTGCTGCGCTGCGGCCTCACGAACACGACCATTCCCGCAAGCGACTCATCGACATAGCCGCCAAAAGTCATCGACCCGGCCGCACGCGCCGCAAAATCGGCGACTGTCATCGCCTGTTCGGTCTCCAGATCTGCAGCAAATGCTTCCGGATGAAGCCGCAACATCTCCAGGCGAATGTCGCGCAGCGCCGCCGCATCCTCGAGACGGATGATGCGCAGCGCCGCCATGTCAGTCCGCCCCGCCGAAACGCGCCGTCCATTCGGCGATCTGCTCATCCGTGATCTTCGCGAACAGAACCTCGGGCGCTGCAATGGATTGGCCGCCTTCGAGCTGGTCCAGGAATTCGGCAATCGAGCCGCCCGGCCAGGGAATGATCGCCGGCGCGGGCATGATCGCGTCATGGATGGCGCGCGCCGCGCCCGGGATCACCGGCCAGGCCAGATGGCCGAACAGATGCACGAGATTGAGGCCCATGCGCACGCCCACCGCCGCGCGGTCGCGATCGGTCTTGACGTGGGTCCAGGGCGCGGCCTTGGTGAGATATTCGTTGCCGGCCACCCAGATCGCGCGCAGTTCGGCGAGACCCTTGCGGAATTCCATCGCTTCCATCAAGTCCGTGTACTGAGCAACCCGACCCTCGAGCTCCTGTATCAACGCGCGCTCGTCATCGCCATAGGCGCCCTCGCCCGGCACCTTGCCATCGAAGCGCGAGACGCAGAATTTGGTGACGCGGTTGACGAAATTGCCCAGCACGTCGGCCAGATCCTTGTTCACCACGGAGGCGAAATGCTCCCAGGTGAAATTCGTGTCCGCGCTCTCCGGCGCGTTGGCCATCAGATAATAGCGCCAGTAATCGGCCGGCAGGATTTCCAGCGCCGTATCCATGAACACGCCGCGCTTGCCGCTGGTCGAGAATTTGCCGCCATAATAGTTCAGCCAGTTGAAGCCCTTGATCTGGTCGACCAGCTTCCACGGCGCGCCCGAGCCCATGATGGTGACGGGAAAGCCGACCGTGTGGAACGGCACATTGTCCTTGCCCATGAACTCGACATAGCGGACGCTTTTGGCGGCTTCGCCATACCACCAGTCCTTCCAGGCATCGCCCTTGCCGTTGGCATCGGCCCATTCGTGGCTGGCGCCGATATATTCGATGGGCGCATCGAACCAGACATAGAAGACCTTGCCCTTGAGCTGGCCATCGGCGATGTCGTCGGGCACGGGCACGCCCCATTCAAGATCGCGCGTGATGCCGCGATCGTGGAGCCCCTCATCCAGCCATTTGCGCGCGATGGACAGCACCAGCGGCGACCAATCATTCTCATGGCTGTCGATCCATTCGCGCAATTGCGGCACGAATTGAGACTGCTTGAGGAACAGATGGGCGCTGTCGCGGATCTCGATGTCGGTCGAATTCGAGAGCGCCGAACGCGGTTCCTTCAGATCGGTGGGATCGAGGACGCGGGTGCAGTTCTCGCATTGATCGCCACGCGCGCGCTCATAGCCGCAATAGGGACAGGTTCCGATGACATAGCGGTCCGGAAGAAATCGCTTCTCGGCATTGGAATAGACCTGCCGTGTCGTGCGCACATCCAGGTGACCGGCGTTCCATAAAGCGCGCGCCAGCTCCTGTGTCAGGGCGCGGTTCTGCGGGCTGGACGAGCGGCCGAAATGGTCCCAGGAAAAGCCGAACCCCTCGCCCAGCCGCTTCTGGATTTCGTGCTGCTCGGCGCAATAGGTGGCCACATCCTGCCCGGCATCGTGGGCCGCCAGTTCGGCCGGGGTGCCATGCTCGTCGGTGGCGCAGATCAGCAGCGTCTCGCGGCCCCGGGCCCGCTGGAAACGCGCATAGACATCGGCCGGAAGCATCGACCCGACGAGATTGCCGAGATGCTTCACGCCGTTGATATAGGGCAATGCGCTGGTAATGAGGATACGGGTCATAATCTGCCGCTTGATGGATGTCCGGAGGCGGGCAGACTATAGGTATCGCCGAATCCATCCAACCTTGCCGGCGGGTCTTTGCCGGAAAATGGCCCATTTGGGGAGGCCCCGATGACGCAGGACGCACCTGAGCCGCGTTTCTTCCACGCCCATTTCCAGAAGAACCTGCTGGCGGGGCTCCTGACCATCATCCCGCTGGTGGTCGTCTGGGTGGTGTTCGACTTTTTCCTGGGCCTGCTCTCCCGCGCCGGACAGCCGCTGGCCGGGGCCATGACCGACTTCGTGGACGGCACCTACCCACCGGTCGCGCCCTGGCTGGCCGACGAGCGGGTGCGCGCCGTCATTGCGATCCTGATCGCGCTGCTGGCGCTCTACACCATCGGCGCCATCGCCAGCCGCGTGATCGGGGTCAAGCTGATCGGCTATTTCGAGCGGCTGATCGAGCGCATCCCCTTCGTGCAGACGATCTATTCGGCGACCAAGAAACTGGTCACCGTGCTGCAGCAGAAGCCGGACGGCACGGCCCGGGTGGTGCTGATCGAGTTCCCCCATCCCGGCATGCACGCCATCGGCTTCGTGATGCGGGTGATGAAGGATGCCAGCACGGGCGAGGACGTGGCCGCCGTCTATGTGCCGACCACGCCCAACCCGACCTCAGGCTATCTGGAGCTGGTGCCGGTCAAATCGGTGGTGCCGACGGAGATGACCATGGATCAGGCCATGACCATGATTATCTCGGGCGGGGCGATCTCGCCGGACGTGCTCCACACCGGCCGGACGGGGACGGCCCACCCCGCCGTCCCACCCGCGGGGGCGCCCTAAGCAGGCGGTTGCGCGCGAGCCCCGGGCAGCGTATCCAGCGATCCGGGCGGGGCCAGAAGGCCGGGCGCCCGACGGGGCCGGCTTAGCTCAGTTGGTAGAGCAACTGATTTGTAATCAGTAGGTCGCGGGTTCGACTCCTGCAGCCGGCACCACCTCCCCCTTCGCCACCGCTCGCCATTATCCGTTCTCGCGCACTAAGCTATTAAAGCGGAACGGATTTTCGAACTCTCACGTTCGCTTTTGTTCTTCGGTGTACGTCTGCATCCGGAACATCCGTTGGTACTTGTGTTGGTATGAGCGGGTGCCCATGTTGGTATCGGAGCGCTGCACCAGAGAGGCCAACATGCCGCTGAGCGATGTCGCCTGTCGCACCGCAAAACCTGCCGCGACCATCAAGAAGCTGTCGGACGGATGGGGGCTGCAATTATGGGTGCATCCGAGCGGCTCGAAGCTATGGCGCTACGCTTATCGGTTCGCCGGAAAGCAGAAGCTTCTGTCCTTTGGCCCCTATCCGATCGTGTCTTTGGCGGAAGCCCGCGACGAGCGTGACAAGGCGAAAAAGCTTCTGGTCAGGGGGATTGATCCATCGGAAGCGAGAAAGCGCGCCAAAGCCGAAGCGCTGGCCGCCAAGGTCACGTTTCGCACAATCGGCGATGAGCTTTTGGCGTTGCAGGCGCGAAGCGGTCGTGCCGCAGCCACCCTGGAAAAGACAGAATGGCTGCTGGAACTTGTCTATCCGGTTCTGGGGGACAAGCGCGTGGATGATATTCGGCCGCCCGAAGTCTTGGACGTCCTGCGCAAGGTCGAGAACCGCGGAAACTACGAGACCGCCCGCCGTCTTCGCTCGACCATTGGCCGGGTGTGCCGGCTCGCCGTAGCGACTGGTCGAGCTGAGAACGATCCCACCTACGCATTACGCGGTGCGTTAGCCCGACCGCCCGCGAAGCCCCATGCTGCGATTATCGACGCCAAAGCCTTTGGCGCGCTTTTGCGGGCCATAGACGGCTTCAGTGGCCAGCGATCGAACTTGGTTGGCACTGCAGCTCATGGCCCTTTTGTTCCCGCGCCCCGGCGAATTGCGAGCGGCTGAATGGTCGGAATTCGATAGCGAGAAGGCTGTTTGGACGATTCCGGCCGCGCGGACCAAGCTACGTCGCGCTCACAAAGTGCCGCTGCCTCGTCAGGCTTCCGCAATTCTCGCAGACCTGCGGCGCATCACCGGCAACGGACGATTGTTGTTCCCGTCCGTGCGAACGATCACGAAACCCATTTCAGAGAACACCTTGAACGCTGCATTGCGCCGACTTGGTTACGGCAACGATGAGGCGACCTCACACGGGTTTCGGGCCAGTGCGGCCACCTTGTTGAATGAATCCGGCTGCTGGAACGGGGATGCAATCGAGCGCCAACTTGCGCACATCGAGAGAAACGACGTGCGCCGCGCCTACGCGCGCGGCGAATTTTGGGACGAGCGCATTCGCATGATGCAATGGTGGGCGGATTATCTCGATGATCTGAGAATAGCCGGCAAGGTTGTTTCTATTGGCGGTCACCACGCCAAGACCGGCGGATAGTGGCTCCGCAGCCCGCCCTCGGCTGCAAACCCTCAGATCCTCAGCATGGTTAACCAAAGGTTTCCCTTTTGCTGTGCTATCTCGTCATGCACGGTTATACATACCAAACTGTAATCTGGGGGAGGATCTGCGGGCTTGATTTTGGCTGGGCGGCGAGAGTTGCACTACACTTCCACTGGAGAACGCCGCCAGGCCGACCAGCGGAGCGAACCTGACACGGCGTTTGTGCCGCTGCCCTTCAGCGGCACGGACTTTCAAGAATTTGCCCCCCATCACAGGTTCGATGCACAGCGCGAATTGGTGCGCCCATTCTACGATGTGAAAATGCAATCGGGCGCGACCTATGACGGCGGCTGGGCCGTCTGGCAGCTCGGCTCTTTGCTGTTCTCGAAGGCGCGCTTCAACGATCTGGTGTTCGAGCACGCGCCGCACCGCCTCAAGGGACAGGACCATGATCTCCTTCTGGTCGAAATCTACCTGACCGGGAGCGGCCGTGGCCGCGCCGGCGACCTTGATATCGAGCATCGTGCCGGGGCCATCCAGATCATCGACATGTCACGCGCCTTCGTGAATGTGACGGCCGGGGTCACAACCTATGGCGTTCTCATTCCCCATGCCGCGGTTGGCTACGACCCCTCGCGCCACCCCCAATTCCTTTCGCTGTCCGCCGGCACGGCCGCAGGCCGCATCCTGGTTGATTTCTTGCTTGCGCAATTTGCCCGGCTCGATGGCATCACCCAGGCCGACGCGGCGGACGAGGCGCAGCGCTTTGCGGCGCTGGTTGCCGCCCTGGCGATTTCGCCCGCGCGCGGCCATGTGTCGGACGCTATTGCGCAGGCGCGCCGCCTGTCGATCGAGCGCTTCATCGAGGCCCGGATCGATCGCTCGGGATGGGGGGTGAAGGATATTTGTGCGGCGTTCGATATTTCGCGGGCCAGCCTCTATCGCCATTTCCCAGAGGACGGAGGCGTTGCCCGCTTCATCCGCATGCGCCGGCTTGCGCGCGCCGCGCGCGAGCTTGCGACGCAGCCGGCGACGCGGGGACAGGTTTCGGCGGTGGCCGAGCGTTGGGGCTTCAGCGATGCGGGGCATCTGCACCGCCTGATCAAGCACCATTACGGCGAGCCCCCCTCGGCCCTTGCCGGGTCTCGCATCCGCGCTGCCGCGCCTGCGACCCACGCCGAGGTTCTGGGCAGCTGGTTTCATAAAATTTCTGTAATGCCTAACGCTGAGACGTCTGTCCATGGATCGCGGTTCCGCGCGCATGCGATCCAAGACGGGAAATAGGACGCAAATTCGGCGAGCGCGCTGGGGTGAACCACAGCGCCGGTTGGGGCATTGGTGTGAATTGGTTGACCAGACGGACGCGGCTTCTGGCCGGCGCGGCGGTTGCGCTGGTGTTTGGGCTGTCGCTGGCCGGCGCGCCCGCATGGGCCGGCGGCAATACCTGCGGCAGCGGCACGGCGGGGGGCACCGATGCAACGGCGTGCGGCACATCCGCCGATGCGAGCGGCAATTTCAGCGCGGCCTATGGCAACAGTAGCCATGCGTACGGCGCCTCGAGCGTGACCGTCGGCGATACCAGTGTGGCCGGCGGCAATTACAGCGTGGCCTTTGGCACTGAAAGCACCACCTACAACACCGGCGACATCGCCATCGGGGCAACCAGCACGGCCGGCGTCTTCAGTGGCAGCGTGACTTACGACACGGCCGTTGGCTATGGCGCGCAGGCCACGGGCGGGAAAAGCTATGCGGCAGGATACAAGGCGCAGGCCACGGGTGCATCCTCCATGGCATTCGGCGACACGGCGTCTGCTTCCGGCGACAACGCCATCGCCATCGGGGCCAATTCTGTCTCGGCGGCGAACTCCATCGTGACCGGCGCGAGTGCCACGGACAACGGCGCCACCGGCGCCTCGATCTACGGCACCGGCGCCAATGTGACCGCGACCTCGCTCAATTCCACGGCCATCGGCTACAACGCCAATGCGAACGGGGTGGACGCCGTCGCCATCGGCGGCGATGCGACGGCGGCGAACGCGGCGGCGGCCACCGCCAATTACGCCATTGCCGTCGGTGACGGCGCCAAGGCGAGCGGCACGTCCAGCGCGGCCTATGGCAACGACAGCACCGCGAGCGGCCCCGGCAGCGCGGCTTATGGCCAGAACAGCACTGCCAGCGGCGATTACGGCGCGGCCTATGGCAATGGCAGCATGGCGAGCGGGCTCGACAGCGCGGCTTATGGCCTCGCCAGCACAGCAAGCGGTACAGGCAGCGCGGCCTATGGCGAGAACAGCATGGCCAGCGGCGATTACAGCGTCGCCTCGGGCGCAATGCAACCGCTACCGGCACCAGCGCCATCGCCAACGGCGATGGCGCGAAAAGCTACAACACCGGCGACATCGCCATCGGCGGTTCCAGCGTCGCAGGCATCAGCGGCGGCAGCCTGATAAATCAAGACGACACCGCGGTTGGATACCGCGCGCAAGCGACGGGCGGCAGCAGCGCGGCCTATGGCACAGGCAGCACGGCGAGCGGCGGTTCCAGCGCGGCCTATGGGCAGGGCGCCACGGCGAGCGGCGCCGACAGCGCGGCCTATGGCTCCTACAGCACGGCGAGTGGCCTCGACAGCATAGCCATTGGCCTCGACACCAGGGCAACGGGCGCTGACAGCATCGCTGTGGGCGATATAGCCCATGCCTCGGCGGAATCCGCCACGGCGCTCGGCAATTACACGATAGCCTCGGGCATCGGTGCCTCGGCCCTGGGCGGGACCGACGACGCCAACTACACGACCGCCGCCGGCAAAAATAGCCTGGCGCTGGAGGGTGGGGACGCGCAAGGCGATTACAGCATGGCCAGCGGCGACACGAGCCTCGCCGATGGCGCGAACGCGATTGCCATCGGCGGCGGCGACGGCAGCACGGTCAATGGCGCGGCGACCTACAACACCGGCGACATCGCCATCGGTGGTTCCAGCGTGGCGGGGGCGAGCAGCGGCAGCGTCACCTACGACACCGCGCTCGGTTATGGCGCAACGGCGACGGGCGGATCAAGTTTCGCGGGCGGCTACAGCGCAAGCGCCTCCGGCCAAGACAGCTATGCCGGCGGCGCCTTCAGCCACGCGGATGGTCTTGGCTCCGTCGCCATCGGCGGCAACAGCAGCGGCACCTCGGCTTCGCACGCCTATCTGAACGGAGACGTTGCGATCGGGACCAGAGCGACTGCTGGGACGAGCGGCGGCGCTAACCCGGTCCAGGGGTACAACGTCGCAGTAGGCGTCAGCGCCACTGCCACAAACGGCAACAGCCTCGCGTTGGGCACAGCAAGCACCGCCAGCGGCGTGAGCAGCGCGGCTTTCGGGTTGAGCAGCACGGCGAGTGGCACCGACAGCATGGCATTCGGCGACACCGCGTCTGCTTCCGGCGACAACGCCATCGCCATCGGCGCCAATTCGGTGTCCGCCGCGAACTCCATCGTCACCGGCGCGGGCGCGACCGACAACGGCGCCACCGGCGTTTCGATCTACGGCACCGGCGCCAACGTCACCGCAAGCTCCACCGATTCCACGGCCATCGGCGACAACGCCACGGTCAGCGGCGCCAACGCCATCGCCATCGGTGGCAATGCCACGAGCGGCAGCGCCGCCGCGGCCACCGGCGACAGCGCCCTCGCCATCGGCAACCAGACACAGGCCAGCGGCGCACATGCCGTTTCGCTGGGCACCGGATATCAGAACAGCGCGCTCGGCAGTGCCGCGGGGGCACTTGCCGATGATGCGGCGGCCGTCGGTTATCAGGCGCGGGCGGCGGGCGGCAGCAGTTTTGCCGGCGGCTACCAGGCGGATGCCCAGGGCGGGTCCTCGCTGGCGCTGGGCCACGACGCGATCGCGGAGAGCGCTTACAGCATGGCTTTCGGCAAATTCAGCGATGCCTATGGCAGCAACAGTATTGCGATCGGATCAGGTAGTATTACAAGCGCCTCCGCGGCGGTCGCAATCGGCAACAACGCGGAGGCTGCTTCCGCACAAGGCGTGGCGCTCGGCGATAACAGCCAGTCCCATGCCGCCTACGCCACGGCCATTGGTGCCAATTCCTATGCGAACAACGGTGACGATTCCGTCGCGCTGGGCGGCGGCAACGGCAGCAGCATCGCCGGCGCCACGACCAACAACACTGGCGACGTCGCCGTCGGTACGGCGAGCGTGGCCGGCGTCGACAGCGGCAGCGTCACCTACGACACCGCCTCGGCTATGGCGCGCAGGCGACGGGCGGGTCTTCGCTGGCGATGGGCTACAATGCGCAGGCCACGGCGGCGAATTCGGTGGCGCTGGGTGAAGGCTCCGTCGCCGATGTCGCCAACACGGTCTCGGTCGGCTCGAGGGGCAACGAGCGCAAGATCGTCAATGTCGCCGACGGCACGATCTCTTCAACCAGCACCGACGCGGTGAACGGCGGCCAGCTTTACGATCTGCAGCGCGTATCGGCACCGTCACCACCGATTTCGCCGAAGACGACACCGGTGGCACGGGCATCGCGGCAAGCGCCTCGGGCACCGGCGCCATCGCCATTGGCGACAACGCGCAGTCCAGCGGCACCAATGCCATCGGCATCGGCGCGGGCGCCGTCTCAGCCGCCAATTCCGTCGTCACCGGCGGTGGCGCCACCGACAATGGCGCCACCGGCGTTTCGATCTACGGCACAGGCGCGAATGTCACATCCACCTCCACCGATTCCACCGCCATCGGCTACAACGCGAATGTCGAGCGGCAGCAATGCCATTGCCATCGGCGGTGACGCGACGACGGCAAATGCAGCGGCGGCCACGGGCGACTACGCCATCGCCATCGGCGATGAGGCCAAGGCGAGCGGCAGCGGCAGCGCGGCCTACGGCTTCGGTAGCACGGCGAGCGACATCAGCAGCGCGGCCTATGGGAACAACAGCACGGCGAGCGGCAACAGTAGCACGGCCGTTGGCGCCTTCAGCACGGCGAACGGTGTCGGCGACATTGCCATCGGCGGCGACAGCGTGGCCGGTGTCAGCGGGGGCGGCGTCAGCTATGACACCGCCCTCGGCTATGGCGCGGAAGCGACCGGCGGCTCGTCGCTGGCCCTCGGTTACAATGCGAACGCAACGGCCACCGGTTCGGTAGCGCTGGGCCAGGACTTTGTGGCCGATGCGGCCAACACCGTTTCGGTCGGCTCGCCCGGCAATGAGCGCAAGATCGTCAATGTCGCGGCAGGCACGCTGTCCGCCACCAGCACCGATGCGGTCACCGGCAGCCAACTCTACACCACCAACCAGAACGTCGCGATCAACTCGGCAAACATCGCGACAAACACAACGAACATCACGGCAAACACATCCGATATTGGCGTCTTGCAGACCTCGGCCGCAACCAACACCGCCGATATCAGCAATCTGAACCTCGACGTCAGCAGCATCAATTCCACGCTCTGGGCGTTGCCTCGCAGAAATACATGCAGGTGAGCTCGACCGGGCCCGCGGCGACGGCGGGCGGCACCAGTGCGGTTGCGATCGGCGGTAATTCCACGGCGGCGGGCAAGAATGCGGTCGCCATGGGCGAAGGCGCGAGTGCCTCCAAGACCGGGGCCGTCGCCATCGGCGCTGGCGCCGTGGCCGATGCCGATCCGGCGACCGCCGTCGGCAACAATGCCACCGCGTCCGGCAACAATTCGACCGCACTCGGCGCCAATTCCACGGCCAGCGCCAACAACAGCGTGGCGCTGGGCGCGGGCTCGACTGCCAACGAGGCGAATACGGTATCGGTCGGTTCGGGCACGCAGCAACGGCGCATCACCAATGTCGCGGCCGGCACCGCCGATACCGATGCCGTCAATGTCGGTCAGCTCAATTCCGGGCTCGCAGACACGCTGGGCCAAGCTAACAACTATACCGACGCGCGGGTCAACGCGCTGGGACACGCGCTCGGCAATTGCATCGACCGCGTCGGCGCGATGAGCGCGGCGATGTCTCAGATCGCCCAGCCAGCGCCAACATCGAAGATGAAACCGCGTGGCCGTCGGCGTCGGCGGTTTCGGCAACGAGAGCGCGGTGGCGGTCGGCGACTGGCACAGTCTCAGCAAGAACGTGAACCTCTCGTTGGGCGGCGCCTACAGCGACGGAGAGGCGCAGGCCGGGGCGGCCATCGGCTTTGGCTGGTAATGCGCGTGGGCATGATCGCGGTCAGGCATGGCTGCGGCAGCGTGGCGGCAGCCCTTGCGCCGATATGGTCTATCAATTCAGGACTGCCGCTCGGCGGCACATGAACATTCAGGGGACAGAGCACTATGTCGGAGAATCATTGGCCGGCAGGGCGTCGCCGCACCATCTCGTTCATTCTTGCGGTCTGCGTTATCGCGGTCGTGGCGAGGGCGCTGTTATTTATTTCGCCGGAATCTGGCCTCATGGTCCGGCTCGAGCCGACAGCACGATCGATATCGACGTCAAGCCTGACAATGGCGCAAAGGTGGAGACGCCGCGCTTTCGTTCATGCGGCTTGAAGCGCAATATGCAGGCCCTTTCCGGGACACAGTCATTCAGCGCTGGCGCGATCCGATCGATGGCTGCGTCTGCTATCTCTACATCCCCGTGCGCGTGAAGCATGAGCCAGTCAAGAGCAAGGATGAGATTGTCGACTACGGCCGCAACACGATCGGTTCGATCAGTTGCAGCGGCCCGGTGATGGTGCGTCGCGAGCCGGCGCAGCAGGCTCCGCATGAGGCCCCGCTGCCTGAAAAGAAGAAATAGGAGCAGCTTTCGGGGCAACTCCACCGCGGCAACAGGAGATGTGGAGGTGTTTCGGAGCTATTTGAGGAGCTTGCACGCCGCCCAACCGCAAGTGCAACTTCATCAGATTGCTGGATCGGAGGCGCAGCGACCAGTGACTCGCAGGACAAAAATCAATCACGGCGGCGGCTGATTCTCGATAGTTCGATGGCGCCAAAGGGGGCCTTGGAAGCGCTATGTGCGTGGTCTTTGACGAGCAAACCACGTTCAAGTTTCTGCCATCATCCATGCGTTTGCGGCGCCGCCTGATCGCCGAATGGCGGCGCGGAATTGCCTCCACCTGTTGGTTCAAGTGCATTTCGAGACCACAAAATCACGCTGCAAATGCGCGGATTCGCGCTACTGGCTTTCTGTCAACGGCGCCCATACAGGGGACAGGCTCTGAGCCAGATGACAGAGACGCACACGCGTTTGGGTTCGTTGGTCCATGTCCGGGAAAGTGCGGCAGCGATTCTGTTGATGGAGAGAGCGGCGGAACGGAATGCAGTTACAGCAAGATAAAGCGGATGCGATCCGCGGTGCCTGCTTTCGCAGAGATGCTGTCTGCACATGGGGTTGGCTGTCAGCATCTTAGCGCCAACTACGGAAATTTTGCTGCCATCGTGGGTCTCGTTGTTCGCCGTCGTTCGCCGGTGAGATTTGGTTCGCGTTCAATCCGCTGGTGCGCTTGAAGCGGACACGTCGCGTGCAAACATCTCGTCCATGGCAATGGGCGATGACGATTTCCGCGTGAGGCCGGGCAGGCCGCGCGCCGACCGGAGTGGGCGCAGCGCGCGCAAGGTGCTGTCGTTCGAGCGCCAGGTGATGGTCGCGGTCGCCAAGGCGGGTGGCAATCCCAAGCACATCGGCAAAGCATTGCGTGGCGGTGGCAAGGCAGCCCGCAACGGCCGCTACAACGCCCATGGTCGCGGCGCCAAGGTGATGCGGAGCTTGCCACGCGATCCGGGCTCGACATCGACGGCCGCTCGGGCCAGCGGCTGCGCATGCGTCGGATCATCGTCAAGGCCCGCTACGTGAAGCTCAAGGGACCCGCGAGCCGGGCCGCCTATGCCCATCTGCGGTATCTCCAGCGCGACGGCGTCAGCCGCGAGGACGATCGAGGGCAACTCTACGGCCGCGGGCTTGACGTGCCGGACGGCAAGAGCTTTCTCGATCGCAGCACTGACGACCGGCACCAGTTCCGGTTGATCGTGGCGCCCGAGGATGGGGTTGAGTTGGGTGACCTCAAGCGCTTCACTCGCGATCTGATGGACCAGATGGAGCGCGATCTGGAAACCCGTCTCGACTGGGTGGCGGTCGATCACCACAACACGGGCCACCCCCACACCCATATCGTGGTGCGTGGTGTGACGGAGGACGGCAAGGCCCTCAACATCGCCGGCGACTACATCGCCCACGGCATCCGTTACCGGGCCAGCGAGATCCTGACCCGCGAGCTGGGCCTGCAGAGCGAGCTGGAGGTCGCGCAGCAGCTGGACCGGGAGGTGGGGCAGGAGCGCTTCACCCGGCTCGACCGGACCTTGATCGATAAGATCGGCGAAGACGGCACCATCGACATGCGGCCCGAGACCAAGATGGATGGTCCGCTGGATGCCCAGCGCTATCGCCTGCTCAAGCGGCTTCGCAAGCTGGACGGATTGGGCCTGGCCCGGGAGGTCGAGACCGGCCGTTGGACACTCGCCGCCGGCATGGACAAGACCCTCAGGGATCTGGGCGAGCGCGGCGACATCATCAAGACCATGCACCGCACCCTCACCGAGTGCGGGCTTCAGCGTAGCCCTGAAGGCTATGCCATCCATCGTGCGGCGCAGACTGGCCAGATGGTGATCGGCCGGGTCATCGGCAAGGGCCTTTCCGCCGATGAGATGTCGGACCGGGTTCATGTCGTCGTGGATGGCCTCGATGGTCGGGTGCATTACGCCGAGATGGCGGGCACCCAGTCCGACAGCGTGCAGATCGGCGCGGTGGTGGAGGTCGGCCGGGCCGTTGCCCGCCCCCGCGAAGCCGACAAAGCGATCAATGAGATCGCGCGGGGCAGCGGAGGGCTCTACGAGCCGGCCATCCATCTGTCCATCGTCCAGGACATGGAGAAGGTTCCCGGCGGCGATCCGGCCGAGTTCGTCCGTGCCCATATCCGGCGGTTGGAGGCGCTCCGGCGTGCCGGCATCGTCGAGCGGCTGAACGAGAATGGCTGGGACATTCCGCGCGACTATCTGGATCGTGCGCAAGCCTATGACACCAGGCGCAATCCGCAGCTCGGCGTCCGGGTCCTCTCTTCACTCGATCTGGAGGCTCAGATCACCGCCAACGGCGCGACTGGCTCGACCGGGAACTGATCGCGCGCGAGCCTACCCCGATCCGTGACGGCGGGTTCGGCCGTGATGCGCAGAACGCCCTGATCCGCCGCCAGCAATGGCTGATCGAACAGGGGCTGGCGCGGCAGGACGGCGACAGCATTGCCTATCGCGCCAATTTGCTTGCCACGCTCGTCGGTCGCGAACTCGCCGACAAAGGCCGGGAGCTGGCCGGCGAGCAGGGTGGAGCCTTCCACATGGCCAAGGACGGCGAACGCATCACTGGCCGCTACAAAGGCGCCATGGAGCTTGTGAGCGGCAAATACGCCATGGTCGAGACCCGGTCCAGGGAGTTCACCCTGGTCCCGTGGCGGCCCGTGATCGAAAAGGAACTGGGCCGCACGGTCTCCGGAATAGTTATCGGCGACGGCATTCGATGGGAGCTCGGCCGCAGCCGTGGGCTTTCGATCGGCATGTGAAGCTTCGTGCATCCCGCAGGCTGCCGGGCCGCGGCGGCCGGTCAAGCCCGCGCGAGGCCTCACGCCTCGCGCCCCTGCCGGGCTTCGGGGCATGGACCGCCCGCCTGCATGGCCCAGCCATGGCTTGGGATGCACGAATGCGTTGGCCCGGAGCGATGCTCCCGGCAAATCACCTGCAGGTTCATCGTGTGAGCCTCCCTACGCATCGGTTGGCTTGTGGTGACTAAGATGGTTTGTGCCGACGCGACGCGGCTCGGGCGTACAAGAGACGGTTTGGGAGTGTATAAGGGCCGTTGACGAAATGCGTGGCCGTGCAAACCTCTTCGCCGGAGCCAGTTCTGTCCTGCGAGGCCACTATGACCCGTGATGAAAGTTCCGAGCCACCGCGCATCGCAGCGGATCTGTTCGATCACCCGCCATCCGCCAAGATTCGGCCGACCGCTTCCAAGCGCATGCAGAGCTCATCGAGCGAAATCCCGTTCATGCAGCGACCCACCTGCACCATCGACGAGGCCTGCAGAGCGGCAGGCATGGGCCGCACCAAATTTTACGAGTTGATCAAGGGCGGCGAACTCAAAACTGTCTCCATCGGCCGCCGCCGCTTGGTGCAGGTGCCCTCGCTGCTGAAAGTTCTGAAGATCGAGCGTGACAACTAAACACGCTCGCCGAAAGAGATCGCAAAAAAATCTTCAGCGCGAAAAGAGGCACCATATCAAGCGTCTAGAGCAATCTGTTGGTCTTTGTGCTGGTAGCCGTCACCAAAGCGACTCGATTCTCATTTCAAAAACAGTCGCTTAATCGGCTTTTTTGAGGCCTGCAGCCGCACCACTAACGTAAATCATATATAAATCAACGTCTTAAATGGAAATATATGGGGTAATTAGACCCCAATTAGACCCCAATTAAACCCCTCACCGCCTCCCTCCTCGGGCACATCTCACCACACATTTTGGACATGGGCAGCGAACGCGGGGTTCCACTACAAACAATGCAAGCACGGCGGCATTCTGAGCTGGCCTTAAGACCACGTGAGGGTTCTATGGACGAGCGGGACCGCATCCGTCGCTTGTTTGATGCACTTCAGGAGCAGACGCCCGCCCCCTTCCCTGCAGCAGGAGGGAAGCTCAAGGCCCCGAAGCGAAAAGGCGTCTATGTCATCTACGACCCTAAGGACCGCGTGCTGCACGTCGGTAGTACGCCCGCGCAAAGAACGGGATACACCAGCGCCTCCGCGACCATTTAGCCGGACGTTCTTCCTTCACCCGTGAAAAGTACGACCGCGACGGCAGCCGTCTCCGCAAGGCCTGTTCGTTTCGCTGTCTCGTAGTCGCGAGTGCACGCCAGAGAGCGCTGCTGGAAGCGTATGCCATCGGAGTCCTCTGTCCGTGGCACATTGGAGATGGACGCAAAAGAGGCGGTTAGCGCGCTCGGGGGTGCCGACGTATCCTAGTTTTGAAATACGCATCGGGTCGATTTTGCATGGATGCCTTTGAACGACTGGTAGCAGAAGTCCTTTGGCGCGAAGGCTATTGGGTGCGCACATCGGTCAAGGTCGAACTGACCAAAGAGGAAAAGAGGTCCATTGGGCGGCCCTCGTCCCCTCGCTGGGAGCTGGACGTAGTCGCATACAGTGCTCGCGACAACCGCCTGAAGATTGTCGAGTGCAAGAGCTATCTGAACTCGCCGGGAGTGACGTTAGCTCCCTTTCAGAACCCAAAGCATAGGTATGCAGGGCGCTACAAGTTGTTCAACGATGAGCATCTTAGGGGTGTTGTGTTCGGGCGTTTGCGCAAGCAGCTCTCTGAGAAAGGCATCTGTGCACGCAACACGAAGATGCAGCTCTGTCTGGCCTGACCTGCTCAGGCCGGACGACGTTGGACCACGCTAGGAACTTCTCAATGTCGCGGCGGTATTCCAGCTTTGTACTGGCCGCCAGCGCCTTCTGGTCGAGGAACTTGTCCAGTAGGTCCACCAACGTCCGCGTGCCCAATCCGGTATTGTAGAGGCGCTCTATGCGGCGCTGAGTGGCGGATGGGAGCTGCTCAACCTGTTCCAAGGACGTTACCCACTTGGGCGCGGCCTGAAGGGCCACCCCTTCTGCTAGATCGAGCAAGACGCCCTCGTCGTCAGAGGACTGTTCCCTCGCCCAATCACCGAGGCGCTGTGCCTCTTCCAAGAGCGGGTCTGCTGAGACGCTCGTAGCAGTCCTTCTCCACGCGCTCAGCTGCTTCTCAAACTCCGCAAGTATCGCGGGCCGTCTACGGCACGCCTGCTGGAGGTCGCCCGTGCCAGTCGCCTTGCGGAGACGCTTCTTGCCTGCAATGGCCCACAGAGAGGGCGGGATAGTCTTGACCACGTACAGCTTGCTTCCGCGCCGTTCGAGGTTCGCCATGTTGAGCGGCATGATGGTATATTGGCCCCCAGAGATGCACCCCAGAAAAGGGGTGTTTCTCTAGGAAATGCAAGGGGTTTAGTGCCTTAGACGGCGGCGCGGAGTTCTCCTGCAGCCGGCACCATCAGATCGATTGCCCCGATCTGCCCGATCAGCAGATTCTCGGCAGCGGGTCGTCTTCCAGTTCTTCGAGGATGCGCTCGCCGCCGATCTCGGTTTCGAGAACGAGATGCGGGCGGCCGTCCTCGATCGTGCCGATCCGGGCCGCGCCCTCGCCGCCGGGTATGCGCCGCCACAGGGCGACAACGTCATCGGCGATGCCCGGCGCGACCACGGCCACCACGCGGCCCTCGCAGGCGAGATAATAGGGATCGTAGCCCAGCATCTGACAGACGGAGCGCACTTCCTCGCGCACCGGCACGTCCTCCTCGCGCAGGCGGATGGTGCGGCCGGTAGCGAGGGCGATTTCATGCGCAACTGTGGCCAGGCCGCCGCGCGTGGGATCGCGCATGAAGCGCACGCCCTCCAGCGATGCCAGCGGCGCGGTGAGCGGCGTGACGGCGGCGCAATCGGAGCGCACATCCCCGGACAGATCGAAGTCCTCGCGCGCGAGCATCACCGCGATGCCGTGATCGCCGATGGGGCCGCTGACCAGAACCGCATCGCCATCGCGGATCGTGTTCATCGCGAGGGTGCAATCGGGCGCGCGCAGACCGACACCCGTGGTCGCGAAATAAAGCCCGCCACCCTGGCCCCGCGGCACGACTTTGGTGTCGCCGGCAATGACACGCACATCTGCGGTGCGGGCGGCAGCGCCCAGGCCGGCGACGATGCGCTCAAGGGTTTCAACCTCGAGCCCCTCTTCGATGATGGCGCCCAGGGTGAGGAAGCGCGGCAGCGCGCCGGAGACGGCCAGATCGTTGACCGTGCCATTGACGGCAAGCGAGCCGATATCGCCGCCGGGGAATTCGAGCGGCTGCACGGTAAACCCATCCGTGGTGATGAACGGTATAAGGCCGGGATCGAGTACCAGCGGCGCGGCATCGAGGCCAACATCGAGCGACGGATTGGCGAGATGGCGGGCGAAAATCTCCTCGATCAGGGCGCGCATATGGCGACCGCCATTGCCATGAGCGAGCGTGATGTGGCGATCGAGGGTCATGGCGCAACCATATACAGGGATTCGATGAGCTGACCGAAGGCGAGGCCGCCATCATTGGCGGGGATGGCTTCGGGCAGGACGGCGCGAATGCCGCGCGCCGCGAGCAATGCCAATGTGCGCTCGGCGAGGCGGCGGTTCTGGAACACGCCGCCGGTCAGACCGACCGCATCGAACTGTTCGGTTGCGGACAGCGCCGCGGCCTGGGCCTCGATCCCCTGCGCAAGGCTTTCATGGAAGATCCCGGCGCGTTTGGCCGGCGAGAGAGATTCATTCGTCAGCATGGCGAGCAATGGTTGCCAATCTGCGCGCAGGATGCCCGCTTCGTCGCATGCCAGCGGCAAGGCGATAGCCTCGCAATCATCAGCGGCGATGGCTTCGAGCATCATCGGGCCTTGCCCTTCGAAACTCGCACTTTCAATGCCAAGCACCAGCGCGGCGGCGGCATCGAACAGGCGGCCGGCAGACGAGGTTCGCGCCGTGCCGATGCGCTTGTCCCATGCCTGACGCGCGAGCACAGCACCATCGATGTTCGGGTGCCAGTCACGGCCGGCTTCCCAGAACAGCGCGGCGGCTGAACGCCAGGGCTCGCGGCCGGCCGCATCGCCGCCTGTGAGATGGAAGGGGCGGAAGCTGGCGACGCGGCGCCAGGCTCCCGGCGCCCCGAGAAGGGTTTCGCCGCCCCACAAATCGCCATTGCCGCCGAGGCCGATACCGTCCCACGCGAAAGTCAGCCAGCGCGCGATCCCGGGATGCTCGCCGGCCAAAGCGGAGGCATGCGACGCGTGGTGTTGTACGTGCTGGAGCGGCAGCCCCTGCGTTGCGGCCCAGCGCGTGCTGGCATAATCGGGATGGCCGTCACAAACGATGCGTTTGGCTTCAACGCGATAGAGGGCCTGCAGATCGGCGATGACCTGTTCGAACACGGCAAGGCTGCGCGGGGAATCGAGTTCACCGATATGGGGCGAGACGACGATGCGATTGCCCCAGCCCAAGGCGATAGCGCCTTTCATGTGACCGCCGACGGCGAGCGTCGGTTCCGCAAAGCTGCGCGCAGCCTCGAGTTCCAGCGGCGCAAAGCCGCGGCCGATGCGGATCGGGCGCGGGCGGTCCGCGATGACGCGCACAACGGAATCGTCAGCAGGGCGCAGGATCGGGCGATTGTGGTGAAGAAACGCATCCGCGACCTTGGCAAGGCGACGTTGGGCCTCGCCATTGTCCGTCAGCACAGGTTCGCCGCTGATATTGCCGCTGGTCGCAACCAGCGGACCGCCAAACTCCGACAGCAGAAGATGATGCAATGGGCTGTAGGGCAGAAACACACCCAGCTCGGCGAGGCCGGGGGCGAGTGCATCGCTGAGTGCGCAATCGGCGCCGCGCTTCGCGAGCACGATAGGGCGCGCGGGATCGAGAACGGCGCGGGCTTCGGCATCGTCGCACACGACGCAGGCGCGGACGGCATCGAGGCCGTCTGTGCCGGTTTGTGGGAACATGACGGCCAGCGGCTTGTGCGGGCGGCGCTTGCGGGCGCGCAGGCGTTCGACCGCCTCGTCATTGGCCGGATCGCACATCAGGTGATAACCGCCGACGCCCTTGACCGCGACGATACCACCACCGCGCAGCACGGCGATGGCCGCCGTTAGCGCGGCGTCACCCTCGGCGTGACTGTAACCGTTGTTGTGAAAGATCAGCTTCGGGCCACAAACAGGACAAGCCAGCGGCTGGGCGTGGAAGCGGCGATCGAGCGGGTTCTCATATTCGGCGCGGCAATCTGGGCAGAGATCGAAACCGGCCATGGCGGTATTGGGCCGGTCATAGGGCAGCGCGGCGATGATGGTGTAACGCGGGCCGCATTGGGTGCAGTTGGTAAAGGGATAGCGATGGCGTCGCTCGCTCGGAGACAGTAGCTCCGTGAGACAATCGTCGCAGCAGAACAGATCCGGCGGCAGATGGATATCGGCATGGGCACAAGCATCGCTGGCAAGGATACGGAAGTCCGGCGTGGCCTCGGGAGCTGCAGCTTCCGCGCTTTCAAGATGTGGACGCGCCAGTGGCGGCGCTTCATGTGTGAGAGCGCTTTCGAAGGCGGCGATGTCGGCAGGACGGCCTTCGACATGAATCACAACCTGCCCTGTCTCGTTGCGTACCCAGCCGGTGAGATCATGTGCGCGCGCGATACGATAGACAAAGGGACGGAAGCCCACGCCCTGCACGCGGCCCGAAACGATCAGCCGGCGCGCGGCGAGTGCCGTGCCGTCAATATCCTGCTGGGGCCGGTTCATCGCTGCCTCTAACGCCCGAGGCCCACCAGATGCGGCAGGCGCCTTCATCCGACACCATGCAGGGGCCGACCGGATTGCGCGGTGTGCACGCCTTGCCGAACAACACGCATTGATTGGGATAGATCTTGCCAAGCACAACGCGGGCGCAATCGCAGCCCGGCGGCATCTGACCGGCACGCTTGCGGGCGGCTTCGCGATCGAGCTGGAAGCGGCGGCCGGCGTCGAGGCGCTCGAGTTCGGGTTTGAGAGCCAGGCCAGATTTCCGGATCGTGCCAATGCCGCGCCAGTTCGCATCGACCACATCGAGCGTCTCGTCCATCAGGCGGCGTGCGGTGGGATTTCCGTTCGGCAAGGCGACATTGGTGTAGCAATTGTCGAGAAAGGCCTCCCCTTCCAGATGCTGGCGCGACACCGAATAGAGCGCGGCCAGCAGGCTGTCGGCTTCAAAGCCGGCGACGGCGGAGGGGATGCCGTGTTTTTCCGGCACGAAACGCCACTCTTCCGGGCCCATGATCGTCGCAACATGGCCGGGTGCGATCAGCGCATCGAAGCCGGCCTCTTCGCTGTCCAGCAGCATGGCAACAGCCGGCCAGGTGAGACGGCTCGACAACAGGATGGAGAGGTTCGGCGGAAGACCTTCGGCCACCATCGCGGCAACTGGCGCCGTGGTGGTTTCGAAGCCGGCGGCGAAGAAGACGACTTCGTGGTCCGGGTTTTCGCGCGCGATGCGGACCGCCTCCATCGGCGAGGCCACGGGACGGACATCGCCGCCGGCGCCGCGCGCCTGTTCCAGCGAGCGCGGCTCCCGCTTGGGCACATTGGCGGGCACGCGCAGCATATCGCCGAAGGCGACGAGGATCACATTGTCGCGCAACGCGAGCTGGATGGCGGCATGAACATCCTCCTCCGGACAGACACAGACCGGGCAGCCGGGGCCGGGAATGAGTTCGATCTGTTCGGGGAGCGCGCCGCGCAAGCCCGCCATGGAGATCGAGCGTTCGTGGCCGCCGCAGACATTCATGACGCGCACGCGGGCCTTCAAGGGAAGATCGCGGATGCGCGCGAGCCATTGCTTGGCGTCGGAGGCGGCCATCGCCCTACTCCGCAGCTTGTGCAGGCGCGCGGGCCATTGCGAGGTTCTGTTCCAGCCAGGCAAACCAGGGCGCGAGCGTTTCGGGCCGGCGCGCCGAGAGCGGCACGACAGGGGCGGCATTGGCCAGCTTGCGGATATGAGCTTCTGCTTTCTCCGGTGCGAAATCATCGAGCACGGCGAGCAGGTCCGATTTCGACAGCAGCACCAGATCGGCGGCGCGGAACATAACCGGATATTTTGCCGGCTTGTCGTCGCCTTCGGTGACCGCGAGCAAGATCACATTTTCATGCTGACCGAGATCGAAGCCGGCCGGGCAGACGAGATTGCCGACATTTTCGATGAAGAGGATGTCGACATCGTCCAAATTCAGCGCATGCAACGCGTCATGCACCATATGGGCATCGAGGTGGCAGGTCTGGCCGGTGGTGATCTGGATCGCGGACACGCCCTTCGCGCGAATGCGGGCGGCATCGTTCTCGGTTTCGAGATCGCCTTCGATGACGGCGATACGATATTTGTCGCCCAGCGCGTCGATGGTGGCTTCGAGCAGTGCCGTCTTGCCCGAGCCGGGCGAGGACATCAGATTGACGGCGAGGACGTTGTGGCGCGTGAAATGTTCGCGATTGTGCGCAGCCTCATGATCGTTCTCATGCAGGATGCCGTGCAGCACCTCAATGGAATGGGTATCGGGCGCGCGCGTCGCAATCTTGCCGCTGTGATCGTGGACGTGGATATCGCCGCCCGAGGTTGCACATCCGCATTCCTGACACATGGCCCGCTCCCTATTCCGCGGCGATGGCGGCGTCCGCCGCCGCCAGCTCCACACGCTTCAACAACAACTCGTTTCCCGATCTGAGATCGACCCGCCAGGTGCCGCAGCTGCCGCACAAAAGCGCATTGGGCGCAACTTCGGTTTCGGCATCGCAGGCCCCGCACCACACCGTGACCGGCATGGTTTCGATTTCCAGCATGGCCTCTTCGGCGATCGTGCCAGCGCGGGCCACGGTGAAGGCACGCACCAGAAGCGGCGCCTCGACGCCCGAGAGCGGGCCGATGGCCAAGGTGATTGCCACGACGCGGTGCGAGTCATGCTGCGCCGCAACAGTTTCGACCTGCCGCAAAAGCGCCTGCGTGACGGAAAGTTCATGCATCGGCCGCTCGCGCGTCTTCGGCTGCAAACATCTCGTCATAGAGCGCCCAGGCGCTTTCGGCCTCGGCCTCGCTCATCTTCTGGATGGCATAGCCGACATGGACCATGACGTGGTCGCCCGGGCCAACATCCTCATGTTGCAGGAGAAAAAGATTGACGTCACGCGAAATGCCCTTGGCCTCGCAGTGGGCTACGAAACCGTCACGTTCGACCACCCGCATCGGTACGCCAAGGCACATGTCATCTCTCCGGTCCAGAGATTGAACTCCGCGGCACTCTAACCCCTGCGCTCCCGCGCCGGGCTTGATGCACATCAATGATTGCTAATCCACAACAGCAAGGATGGTTACCTTCAATTGCCGGGGCCATCATGCAGACCGATATCGCAGCGACCCATACGCTGATCCTCGGACTCGGAAATATCCTTCTCAGCGATGACGGGGTCGGCATCCATGTGGTGCGGGCGCTGGAGGCGCGCGAACAGAAGGGCCTGATCGGCCATGTCATTGCCCTGCGCGACGGCGGCACGATCGGCCTGACCCTGCTCACCGAGATCGAGGAATTCGGGGAGCTGATCGTGATCGACGCGATGGAAATGGGCGCCGAGCCGGGAACCGTGCGCTGCTTCGAAGGCGCGGCGATGGATGCCCAGCTTTGCGGCAAGAAGCGCACCGCCCATGAGGTGGCGCTGGCCGACCTCATCATGGCCGCGCAACTGGCCGGCTTCGCGCCCCAGCGGCGTGCGCTGGTCGCGGTGCAACCGGAAAAGACGACATTGGGATTGGAACCGACTGCGGCGGTGCAGGCAGCGATCCAGCCTGCCTGCGCAGCGATCGAAAACCTCTTGGCGGAGTGGAACAATGGACGCTGAGTGCAATGGTGGCGAAGGCTTTCACACCGGCATCGCCAGAAGCGTGCTCGCCGAGATCGGCGAACTTCTGGACGCGCTCGCCTGTGCCGGAGGCACGCCGGCCGCGATCGATCTCTTGAGCCTTCCAATGACAGAGGCCGACCGCGTCGAGCTGGAAGCGCTGCTGGGCCGTGGCGATGTCGACGCCAAGCTCGATATCGCCGGGCCGAGTGAAGTCTGGGAGACGGGCTATTCCGGCGTCTGGTGGGTGCGCCATTACGGTGCCAACGACGCGGTCGCGGTCGAGCGCATCGAGATCACCGCCCTGCCCGACATCCTCATGAGCCATGACGACGACATTGCCGCGGCAGCCGCGCGCCTGCGCAGCGATCTGGCGCAGCGCACCGACAGGAAGGCGGAACCCCATGTCTGAGGAAACCATCGGCGATGTGCTGGCCCGGCGCGGAATCTCGCGGCGCGTTCTGCTCAAATATACGAGCTATCTCGCCAGCGTGATGGCGCTGCCACCGATGATGGCAAGCGCCATGGCAGAGGGGCTGGCCAAGGCCAAACGGCAATCGGTGATCTGGCTTTCCTTCCAGGAATGCACGGGTTGCACCGAATCCCTCACACGCAGCTTCAACCCCACAATCGAGGACCTGATCTTCGATGTGATCTCGCTCGACTATCACGAGACACTGATGGCCGCCTCCGGCTATGCCGCCGAAGAAGCGCGGCTTGCGGCGATGAAGGAGAACAAGGGCAAATATGTGGTGGTGGTGGACGGTTCGGTCTCGACCGGCGCCGGCGGGGTCTATTCCACCAATGCCGGAAAGACCAACCTGGAAACGCTGAAGGATACGGCCGCCGATGCGCTGGCCGTGATCTCGGTCGGCACCTGCGCGGCGTTCGGCGGCATTCCCCACGCCAATCCCAATCCGACGGGCGCGGTGCCGGTGTCCGACATCGTCACCGACAAACCGGTCATCAACATCTCCGGCTGCCCGCCCATTCCCGAAGCCATGGCGGGGACCATCGCCTATCTTGTGACCTTCGGCAAAGTGCCCGATCTCGACCACCTGAACCGGCCCAAGAGCTTCTTCGGCGATAGCATTCATGATCGTTGCTATCGTCGGCCGTTCTACGACAAGGGGCTGTTCGCAAAAAGCTTCGACGATGAAGGCGCACGCAAGGGCTGGTGCCTCTACGAGGTCGGTTGCAAGGGCCCGATCACGCACAATGCCTGCGCCACCGTCAAATGGAATGGCGGCGTTTCGTTCCCCATACAGTCGGGCCATGGCTGCCTGGGCTGCTCGGAACCGAATTTCTGGGACAAGGGCAGCTTCTACACGCCGCTGTCGCAGCATACCGGCGGCAGCGATGCCGAGGTGATCGGCGGCGCGGTGGCAGCGGGCGCGGCGATTGGCGCAGGTGCGGCCTGGCTCGCCCGGCGCAAGAAGCACGCGGCGGAAAAGGAGAACCAGTCATGACCCTGCTCGATTTCGCGCGCGGGCCGGCGCTGGAGATCGCCCTTTCCGTGTTCGTGTTCGGCGTGGCCTGGCGGCTGCTGTCGCTGCTGCTGCTGCCCTGGGCCAGGGACCGCTCGGTGAAACGGAAAGGCGCGCCATCGGCCGTCTCGGGCGCCGTGCGTGGTTTCGTGCGCCATCTCTGGCCAGCCAAGACCTACAGCACCGTGTCGTTGTTCACGACCATCAACTCCTATGTGTTCCATCTGGGGCTCGCCATAATCGTCTTCGGGCTGGCACAGCACATTCTCTTCTTGAAAGGGCTATTCGGTGTCTCCTGGGCGAACCTGCCCAGCGGCGTCATTCAGATCGTTTCGGTGATCACGCTGGCGTCCCTGTTTGCCGCGTTGATCAAACGGCTGACGAGCCCGGTGCTCAGACTGATCTCGACCTTCAACGATTATTTCACCTGGTTCGTGACCACGCTGCCCGTCTTCACCGGGCTGATTGCGGTGGCCCATCTGTGGGCGCCTTACCAGACGCTTCTCGCCATCCACATCCTGTCGGTGTCGCTGCTCCTGATCTGGTTCCCCTTCGGCAAGCTGATGCATGCCTTCCTGGTGTTCCTGACCCGCAGCGAGACGGGCATCTTCTATAGCCGCCGCGGAGCACAGATATGACCGAGCGCGTTGTCGTCGACCCCATCACCCGCATCGAAGGCCATCTCAGGATCGAGGCCGAGACCGATGCCAGCGGGAACATCACCAGCGCCTACAGCGCCGGCACCATGGTGCGCGGGATCGAGCTGATCCTGAAGGACCGCGATCCGCGCGACGCCTGGGCCTTTGCCCAACGCATATGCGGGGTGTGCACGCTGGTGCATGGCATCGCCTCGGTGCGCGCGGTGGAAAACGCGCTCGGCTACACCATCCCGCCCAATGCGCAGCTGATCCGCAATCTCATGATCGCCGCGCAATATGTGCATGACCATGTGATGCATTTCTATCATCTGCATGCGCTGGACTGGGTCGATGTCGTCTCGGCGCTCAAGGCCGATCCGGCCGCGACCTCGCAACTGGCGCAATCAATTTCGAGCTGGCCGAAATCAAGTCCGGGCTATTTCGCCGACACGCAGAAGAAGCTGAAGAATTTCGTCGAGGGCGGACAGCTTGGCATTTTCGCCGGCGGCTATTGGGGCAATCCGCTCTACAAGCTGCCGCCGGAAGCCAATCTGATGGCCGTGGCACATTATCTGGAGGCGCTCGCCTGGCAGCGGAATGTGGTGCAGATCCACACCATCTTCGGCGGCAAGAACCCGCATCCGAACTTTCTGGTCGGCGGCGCGCCCTCACCGATCAGTGTCGGCTCCGGCGCCACAGCGGCCACGGCCCTGAACATGGAGGGGCTGAACACGATCAAGACCGTAATCAAGCGGATGCAGGAATTCGTCGATCAGGTTTATCTGCCCGACACGCTGGCTATCGCCTCCTTCTACAAGGACTGGTTTGCGCGCGGCGAAGGCGTCGGCAATTTCATGACCTATGGCGACTTCCCGGAAAAGGGCATGGACGATCCGGCCAGCTGGATGATCCCCTCCGGTGCGATCCTGAACCGCGATCTTTCCACGATACACCCCGTCGACATGAACAATCCCGACGAGATCCAGGAATTCGTTGCCCATTCCTATTACGACTATTCGGGCGGCAAGGAGGAAGGCCTGCATCCTTATACCGGCGAAACCAAGCTGCACTACACCGGGCCCAAGCCGCCTTACGAGCAGCTCGACGTGGACCAGAGCTATTCCTGGCTCAAGAGCCCGCGCTGGAAGGGCCATGTGATGGAAGTGGGTCCGCTGGCACGCGTGCTGATGCTCTATGCCAAGGGCCACAAGCCGACGCAGGAACTGGCCGGCTATGCACTCAAGAAACTCGATCTGCCGCTGACGGCGATGTACTCGACGCTGGGCCGCACGGCAGCGCGCACGCTGGAATCGAAGATCATCGCCGACCAGATGCCGGTGTGGTTCGATCAACTGCTCGCCAACATCAAGGCGGGCGATCTGTCCGTGCACAATGAAGCGAAATGGGCTCCCTCGACCTGGCCGGCCGAGGCCAGGGGCGTCGGCTTCATGGAAGCGCCGCGTGGCGCACTGGCCCATTGGGTCGTCATCAAAGGCACCAAGATCGACAATTATCAGGCAGTGGTGCCCTCAACCTGGAATGCCGGCCCGCGCGATCCCAAAGGCCAGCCCGGACCTTACGAGGCCGCGTTGATGGACCGCCACACGCTGGCCGATCCCAAGCAGCCGCTGGAGATCCAGCGCACGATCCACAGCTTCGATCCCTGTATCGCCTGCGCCGTTCATGTGGTTGACCCGAACGGCGACGAACTCGTTGAGATCAAGGTGAGGTGACGCCATGACCGGAAAAGTCAACGTCGAGGCCGCCGCCCGCGTCTTCCTCGCCCATACCGAGGAACATCTCGTCAGCTATCTGGAAGCCTGCGTGCATTGCGGGCAATGCGCCGATGCCTGCCATTTCTACGAAGCTTCGGGCGATCCGCGCCATACCCCGGCCTATAAACTGTTTCCCATCGCCAAGGCCTATCGGCGGACGAAATTCCCGCTCTCGCTCTTCGCACCGAAAGTCACCGAAGACGATCTGAATGCGTGGGAAGAGTTGCTGTTCGACACCTGCACCATGTGCGGGCGTTGCACGACCATCTGCCCGATGGGCATCGACATCGCCTCCATCGTCGGCGGCGCACGGCAGGCTTTCGTGGCCGCGGGTCTGGGGCCGGAGGACCTGCTGCAGGCAGCCGAGAATTCGCGCGAGCATGGCAGTCCGCTGGGCGTGACCGCCGAGAAGCTCAAGGAACGTATCGAATGGCTCGAGGATGAGCATGATGTGCCCATCGCGCTCGACAAGGACAAGGCCGACGTGCTGCTGACCGTCTCCTCCATCGAGACGATGAAATACCCCAAATCCATCGTGGCCATGGCCAGGCTGCTCAACCATGCCGGCCTCAACTGGACGCTGAGCAGCAAGGGCTATGAGGCGACCAATTTCGGCTATCTCTCCGGCAAGGGCGACATTGCCAAGCTGATGGTGACGCGCATCGTCGAAGCCGCCGAGGCGGTCGGGGCGAAGACCGTCGTGGTGCCCGAATGCGGCCATGCTTTCGGCGTGCTGCGCTGGGCGGGTGCCAACATGATTGGCCGGCCCCTGCCCTTCGAGGTGCTGCACATCTCCGAATTCATGGCGCAGCTCAAGCGCGAGGGGAAGCTAAAGCTCAAGCCACTGGAAGACTCCATCACCTATCACGACCCCTGCCAGATCTCGCGGCGCGGCGGCGCGACGGAAGATGCACGTTACCTCCTGGACGGCTTCGCCAAGGACTTCCGCGAGATGACGCCGACCGGAAATCTCAACTGGTGTTGCGGCGGCGGCGGCGGTGTGCAGGCCATCGGCCGGGCCGCGAAGCTTCGTCACGATGTGTTCAAGATCAAGATCGATCAGGTGGAGAAGACCGGGGCCAAGACCATGGTCTCCTCCTGCTCCAATTGCCGGCTGACCATGGACGAGAGCAAGGCGGCGCTGAAATGGGAAGGCGAGCTGGGCAGTCTGGTCGAGATTATCGCCGATCATCTGATTGAAGATGACAAGCCCGCGAGTGCGGCGGAATGATGCGAGCCGATTCCGTGAGGTTGTTCGGGCCGCTGATCGCGGCCAATCTGATCGTCTGGGCTGGGGCCTTCGCGCTGTTCGCGGGTCATCCCGTGCTGTTGGGCACGGCACTGCTCGCCTATGGGCTAGGACTGCGCCATGCCGTCGATCCCGATCACATCGCCGCCATCGACAATGTCACGCGCAAGCTCATCCATGCCGGCGGGCCTTGCGAGACGACAGGGCTTTATTTCTCGCTCGGCCATTCGGCCGTGGTGTGGCTGGCCTCGATCGGCGTTGCGCTGGCCGCCAATTCCGCCCTGCCCGGCATCGCCCGCTTCCGCGAGATCGGCGGCGCCATCGGCACAACGGTGTCCATTGTCTTCCTGCTGGCGATTGCCGCCGCCAATGTGGTGGTTCTGAAAGGCGTGATCGACGCCATCCGCCGCCAGAAGCGCGGCGAAGCGCGCGAAGGCGACGGCGCGCTGACACTAACAGGGCCCTATAGCCGCCTGCTGGCCCGCGCCTTCCGGCTGGTGTCGAAAGCCAAACACATGTTCGCCATCGGCTTTTTGTTCGGGCTCGGTTTCGATACCGCCAGCGAGATCGCGGTGCTTGGGATTTCGGCTGCTGCGGCCAGCAACGGCCTGCCGATCTGGTCGATCCTGATCTTCCCGGCGCTGTTCACGGCCGGAATGTCGCTGATCGACACCGCAGATAGTGCGCTGATGGCGCGGGCCTATGGCTGGGCATTCGCAGAACCGGCCCGCAAGCTCTATTACAATCTGACGGTGACGTTCTTTTCTGTGGTCGTCGCCGTGATTGTCGGCGGCATCGAGCTTCTGGCTCTGCTGCGCGACAGCCTGCCTTCGCTGTCCCATCAATCCGGCTGGATCGCGGCGCTGCAAGATTCCCCCGGCAGCGTGGGCGGCGCGATCATCGCCGGCTTCGTAGCATTGTGGCTCGTGTCCGCTTTCATCTATCGACGCGCGGCGAAGCGCGCCTATTGATCCAACGCAGAGACGCCATCTCTCCCTCCCATCATTCTGAGGCGGATAACGCACCGGCCCCCTAAGGGGCCGGGTCTGCGGAGAGGCCGGCGGATGGTGGTATTGCCGACGAGCGAACGCGCGGGAGGCGATCCCGCCGTCGCGGCCATGGAACGGGTTCTGGAGGCCGAACGCGTCGGCAACCAGCGGCTCGAAAGCTGCGCGGAGCAAGCAAAGCAGACTGCGGCCGACGCGCGCGCCGAGGCTGCGGCGATCACGCGACGCGCGGACGAGCGGCTCGCCCGGGTCCATGACCACTACCTCAAACGGATCGGCCATGAGGTCGAAACGCTCAAGACGGTATCCGATACCGGCGCAGCAACGCAGGGGCCGGTATCGGATGCCGTGCTGGCCGAGGCCGCCCGGCGCCTCGCCGCAAAGCTGACGGTCTAGCCGATGGCGGCCGGGCCACAATGGAGCTATGCGCAGGCGCGGTTGCAGGCGCGCTACGGCGCACGCCTCGACGAGGCAGGCTGGCGCGCAATCGAAAGCGCTAAATCGGCCGACCGCTTTCTGGAGAATGCGCGCGGGACGTTCCTGGCGCGCTATGGCGCCCGTCTCGATGCGGCCATGACAAGCCACGCCATGGAAAGCCTGCTGCGCGCGGAGTGGCACGATAGCGTCAGCGAAGTGGCGCGCTGGGCACCGGCCGCGTGGCGCGACGCCGTGCTCTGGCTTCAGGCACTTGCCGAGCTTCCCCTCCAAATGACCGAAGACAGAACGGAAGCGGTTGCGCGCTGGTCCGAGCACTGGCGGGCATTGTGGCCGCGCGACACGACCAGCCATCGGCGCATGCTCGAACGCTTCGGCGCAACCATCGCGCGGCACATGGCGTCGCTTCGCCAGGCCGGCAGCCGCGACGGCAGCGGGCTCTACCGGCGCCAATTGCAAAAGGATCTGGCGCTGCTGTTCCGGCGCGGGGCCGAGGGACCGGCGGCGCTATTCAGCTACCTCGCTTTGCTTCTGCTCGATCTCGAGCGCTTTCGCGGCGGGCTCGTCCGCCGTCGGCTGTTCCCGGATTCCATGAGGAGCGCGGCATGACGCTGCGCCCCGAAGCCGCGCATTGGTTCGAACTTCTGACCGCGCATCAGGACCTCGCGCGCGCGATGGAATGTCTTTCGCGCACCGGCATGGTCGAACTGGAGGCGCGCGGCGGCGGCGGCACGCTCTCGCTCGATGCACTGGACGACCAGCTCAAGATCTATCGCGAGATGGCCAAACGTTACGCCGTCTATTGGCGCGCGGCCGCACCGCCCGCCGACCGACAGCCCGAACACCCCGACCGCATGCTCGACAATGCGTGTCGGACCGTCAGCGAATGGGTACGCGATGCCGACCCGCTCATTGCCGAGATCGAACATCTTGGCCAGGAGATCGCAGCGCTTGGCGTGCTGCGCGAGGCCCTTGACGAGGCAGAAGACAAACTCCCGGACCTTGCGCTTCTTGCCGGCGCTGGCCCGCGCATGCAGACAAGGCTGGCGCGCTTCGACGCTGCGGCGAAGCTGCCGCAACTTCCCTCGCTCGCGCTCTTCAAGATGTGGGATGCGCGAGATGGACACCCCGGTGCCCGCTATATGCTGATCGTCGGCCGCGCCGCGGATATCATGGCATTCGACCAGACACTCGCCACATCCAAGGGCCGCGCCATCACCCTGCCCGGCTGGCTGCCGCCGAAGCGCGACACCGCCATCGACACGATCGCCGAACGCATCACGGCACTGACGCACGAGCTCAAATCCCGCAAGGTCGCACTTGCCGCGCAAACCGAAGCCTCGGACCTCGCCCAGGCGCTGGGCGACATCATGCTGCTCGAATGGATCCGCGGCCATGCCGACAAGCTACAGCGCAGCGAACGCCTTGCCTGGGTGACCGGCTGGAGCAGCGACAGCGAAGGCAAGCGCCTGCGCCGGGCCCTGGATGCAGCGAATGTGCGCTATGTCCTGAGATTGACCGAGGCGCCGCCGGGACTGAGCGCGCCGATGATCCTGCACAATCCGGCATGGGTGCGCGGCTTTGAGGTCTTTGCAAGGATGCTGGGCATACCGGCCGCGCACGAAAGCGATCCGAGTATCATCCTGGCGATGGTGGTGCCGCTGATCTTCGGCTTCATGTTCGGCGATGTCGGACAGGGGCTGGTCATTCTGGCGGCCGGGCTTATCTTCGGCGCGCGCGTGCCGCTCCTTCGCATCCTGATCCCCGGCGGCGTGTCGGCGACGGTGTTCGGCTTTCTGTTCGGCAGCGTGTTCTGCCGAGAGGACATCGTGCCGGCCCTCTGGCTACACCCGCTGGAGGCGCCGGTTGATATTCTCATCGCCTCGGTCGCGATCGGCGTCGGCGTGCTGGCGATCGGGCTTCTGCTCGATGCTGTGCAGATGCACTGGCGCAGCGTGGCGCATCGTTGGTGGGGATATCGAGCGGGACTGACGCTCGCCTATGTCGGGTTGCTGGCGACGCCCTTCTACGTCGAAGCCCTGGCGCTTGGCGGACTCGGCGCGGCCTGGTTCATCCTGGGCTCAGCCCTGATGGCCAGGGAACGCGGGCTCGGCGCCCTCGCCCAAGGCGCCGCGGAATTCACCGAGGAAATCCTACGCCTTCTCGTCAACACGGTTTCCTTCGCGCGCATCGGCGCCTTTGCGCTGGCGCATGCGGGACTTTCGGCGGCCATCGTGGATGTCGCCGGCGCGACGGGACCTGTCTTCTTCTGGGTGGTGTTGACGCTCGGCAATTTTCTGGTGATCGCCCTCGAAGGGCTCGTGGTCGGCATCCAGACCACGCGCCTGATGCTGTTCGAATTCTTCATTCGCTTTCTCACCGGGACGGGCCGCGAATTCAAACCGCTGCCGCCGCCGACGCCCTTGCCACCCGCCCCAACACAAACTCCGAGGAGACAAGCATGAAACCGAATCTGCGACTGCCCGCCGCCGTGGCGGGGCTTTCCGCCATCGTCGCGATCGTGCTGACGGCCATCCTGATCGGTGCCGTGCCCGCTGCGGCGCAGACCGGCGCGCATGCCGCTGCTGCCCCCGGCGTCGCGCAATGGGCCATGATCGCCGCCGCGATCGCGGCGGGGCTCTCGACCCTGGCAGCCGGCTATGCGGTGGCCGCAGTGGGAAGCGCCGCCGTCGGCGCACTGGCCGAGAAGCCGGAACTTCTGGGACGCGTGCTGATCCTTGTCGGCCTCGCCGAAGGCATCGCGATCTATGGGCTGATCGTGGCCGTCCTGATCCTCAACCGCGCGGGCTGAGATGGACGGGATCGTCTTCATCGGCGACGAATTGACGTCGGCAGGCTTCCGGCTGACCGGGATCGAAACCGTGGTCCCGACGGCGGACGAGACAGGCGCCGCCTTCGATGACGCACGCAAACGCGCCGCATTCGTGATCCTGACAGCCGAGACCGCAAAGCACATTCGGCGCGAAACGCTTGATGCGGCGTTGCTCGGCGAGGCGCCCCTCGTTGCGGTCATCACCGACATTCGCGAACATGCGTCACCCCCGGACCTCGCAAGGAGGCTCAGGGCGGCCCTGGGCATTGAAGAATGAGCACGGCCTCTATTGCCGAGGCGCAGTCGCGCGCGCTGCTCGATGAGATCGAGCAGCAGATCGCTGCCGAGTGCCGGGCGATCCACGATCTGGCGCAGGAAGAAGCGGCGCGGCTGATCGCTGACGCCCATCATGGCCCGCGCGCAAGGGCGCATGACACGCTACGCGAGCTGCGCCGCGAAGGCGCGCGGCGTCTGGCGCGCGCCAAGGCGCAGCTGGAGAGCGATGCCCGCAAGCGCAAGCAAGAACGCGTGCATGCGCTGGTCGAGCGTGCATGGCCGATGCTGGCCGAAGCCCTCATTGCGCGTTGGCGCGACCGGCAAGCCAGAGATGTCTGGATCGCGGCGGCGGCGCGCTATGCCGAAGAACATCTGCCGGCCGGCACATGGGCGGTGATCCACCCGAATGATTTCAGTTCCGAAGATCGGGACTCACTCCAGGCGGTGGTCGGCGGGCAAAGCGCCCTCACCTTCCGTGCGGATGGCGACCTGCAAGCGGGCCTGCGCATCGAGACCGCGCAGGCGGCGCTGGATGCAACCGCGGCCGGCCTTCTGGCCGATCACGAGACCATCGCCGCGATGCTGCTTTCGGAGATCGATCGCCATGGGTAAGGCGCGGATAAGATGGATCGGCGGACCGGTCCTGCGCGCGGCGGCGACGGATACCTTCCGCGTCGGCGAGGCGATCGCAGTCGGGCCGAAGCGAATTCCGGGCGAAGTTATCCGCCTGAAGGATGATGAGATCATCGCCCAGGTCTATGAAGACGCCACCGGCCTTAAGCCCGGCGACGCCGTCGATGGCAGCGGCCACGCCTTTGCCGTCCGCTTGGGGCCCGGGCTGCTCGGACACATCTTCGATGGGCTGCTGCGTCCGCTGGACGATGCGCCAGCACCCGCAACATTCCGCTTTCGCCCGAGCGTCAAGACCGGCGACACCATATCCGGCGGCGCCATCTTCGGCGAAGTGCCCGGCGAGGGCGTGCGCCAATGCTGCCTGTTGCCGCCCGATTTGGACGGCAAAATCGAACGCGTCGCAGAGGACGGCGACTATGCGCCGGAGACTGTGCTCTGTGCCGTGCGAACACCGGACGGCCAATTGCGCGAATGCGGTTTCTTCCAGAACTGGGCCGTGCGCGAAGCCCGGCCGGTCCGCGAAAGGCTGCCGGCCGAGGCGCCGATGATTACCGGCCAGCGTATTCTCGATACGCTCTTTCCGGTGGGGCGCGGCGGGTGCGCCGCCATTCCCGGCGGCTTCGGCACCGGCAAGACCGTCCTGCAGGAAACCCTGGCCAAATGGAGCGACGCCGATGTGATCGTCTATGTCGGCTGCGGCGAGCGCGGAAACGAGATGGCCGAAGTGCTGCACGAATTCCCCGCCCTGGCCGACCCGCGCACTGGGCGCGGGCTGATGGAGCGCACGGTCATCATCGCCAATGCCTCGAACATGCCGGTAGCCGCGCGCGAAGCGAGCATCTACACGGCCGTGACGGTGGGCGAATATTTCCGCGATCAAGGGCTGCATGTCGCCTTGATGGCGGATTCCACCAGCCGCTGGGCCGAGGCGCTGCGCGAAGTCTCGGGCCGGCTCGGCGAGATGCCGGGCGAAGCGGGCTACCCGGCCTATCTAGGCTCGCGCCTCGCCGAGTTCTATGAGCGCGCGGCGCTGGCGACCACGCTCTGCGGCAAGACGGGATCGCTCACCATCATCGGCGCGGTCAGCCCGCCGGCCGGCGATTTCTCAGAGCCCGTGACCAGCCACACCAAACGCTTCGTGCGCTGCTTCTGGGGCCTCGACCGCGAACGGGCGCAAGCACGCTTCTATCCGGCCGTTCATCCTCTGCAATCCTATTCCGACGGTGCCGGGCGCTTCGCATCGTGGTGGGCCGTCCACGGCAGCCCGCATTGGATCTCGCGTCGCGAGCGCGTGCTCTCGCTTCTGGAGGAACAGGCCGACCTCGAACGCATGGCGCGCATCGTCGGCGAAGATGCGCTGCCGCCACGCCAGCAATTGACGCTCTTGAGCGCAGAACTCGTCAACGAAGCCTTCCTGCGCCAATCGGCCTTCTCCGATGTCGACCGCTACTGCTCCGCCGCACGCCAGACGGCGATGCTGGAATTGATCGTGCGCTTTGTCACGCAAGCCGAGGCCGCGGTGGCGCGCGGCGTCGCGCCCCAGGCGATCGGAGAATTGGAGATCCTGCGCAAATTGAAGCGCATGGGCGAAGAGATCGGCGAAGACAGGATCGCGGAATTTTCCACCCTGCAGAACGAGATGGAATCCGCACTGGCCGGCCTCAAGGGAGAAGCCCATGCGTCCTGAACTTTCTGCGCGCGGCACAGCCACGGCCATCGAAGGACCGCTGCTCTTCCTCAAACGCAATGTGGACGTCGGCCTTAACGAAGCGGTGGAGGTTTTCGGCGCGGATGGCGAGCCGCGTTTGGGCCGCATCGCCGCGCTCGATGAAGACGCCATGGTTGTCGAGGTGCTGCAGGCGACGACCGGTCTCGGGCTCGGCGAGGTCCGCGTGCGCTTCCTGGGCGAGCCGCTGCATTTTGCCGTTGGGCCGGGGCTTCTGGGACGCATCTTCAACGGTGTCGGCCAGCCCGCCGATGGCGGCCCGCCCGTGGCGGCGCACAAGCGCCTGCGCATCGACGGCATCCCGCTCAATCCGGCACATCGCGAACTGCCGGCCGATTTCATCGAAACCGGATTTTCGGCCATCGACCTGCTCAATTGTCTCGTGCGCGGCCAGAAGCTGCCGCTGTTCTCGGGCGGCGGCCTGCCGCATGACCGCATCGCCAGCGAGATCGCGCAGAATGCGCGCCTGCGCCAGGGCCATGACGCCTTCGCCATCGTCTTCGCCGGGATCGGCGTCTCGCACGACACGGCCGAAACGTTCCGCCGCGCGATGGAGGATTCGGGGGCACTGGCCCATACGGCGATGTTCCTCAATCTCGCCAGCGAGCCTTCGACCCAGCGCCTCCTGACGCCGCGCTTCGCGCTGACGGCCGCCGAATATCTGGCAACGGAAGAAGGCCGACATGTGCTGGTCATCATGACCGACATGACGAATTACTGCGAGGCGTTGCGCGAGGTTTCGGCAAGCCATGGCGAGGTGCCGAGTCGCAAGGGCTACCCCGGCTACATGTATTCCGATCTCGCCTCGCTTTACGAACGTGCCGGTTGCCGACGGGGCAGCCAGGGCACGGTGACGCAACTGCCGATCCTGACCATGCCGGCCGAAGACATCAGCCATCCCATCCCGGACCTCACCGGCTATATCACCGAGGGTCAGCTCGTGCTCGACAAGGCGCTGGATCACAAGGGCATCTATCCGCCGATCAGCGTTCTGCCGAGCCTGTCGCGGCTGATGGATCAGGGTATCCGCCACGGCCATTCCCACGCCGACCACCCTGCGCTTGCGAGCCAGCTCTTCGCCTCCTATGCGCGCGCGGTGCGTGTGCGTGTGCTGGCCAATGTCGTGGGACGCGACGGACTGACCGAGACTGACCGCACCTATCTCGAATTCGCCGACCGCTTCGAGCGCGACCTCATCCATCAGCAGGAGCGCCGCACGCTGGAAGAGAGTATGGCGGCGGGCTGGGACGTACTTCGCCTGCTTCCGCTCGCCGAACTGTCGCGGCTCTCCGATGCGCAGCTGGCGACATATCGTGCAGGGGCGGCCAATGCGTGATGTGACGCCCACGCGCGCCGCGGCGCTGGCGCTGGCCGACGAAGGCCGGTTGATGCGCCAAGGCTATGAATTGCTCGACGAGACCCGCATGCTGCTGGCCGGTGAGATGATGCGCGTGCTGCGCGACTACGAAGCAAAACAACGCGAGGTGGAGGCCACTCGTCACCGGGCAAGGGAGGCACTTGCCGCCGCGGTCGAACGCCACGGCCTGGATGTGCTGCAAGCCTATCCGGTACCGGCGGAGCCGCCCACAGCGCCGCGCTTTTCCCGCATGCTATTTCTTGCCGTGCCGCTCTTGCGGGATGCGGTGTTCGCGGCCGAGGCGGGAACAGCGCCGCCCGCGATCGATCCCTCGCCCGAGGCCGAAGCCTGTCGCGCCGCCTTTGCCGCACTCCTTCCTGGGATCGCCAAGGCCGGTGCGTTGGCCGCAGACCTCGGACGGCTGATGCGCGAATACCGCCGCATCGAGCGCCGCGCCAAGGCCCTCGAAAACGTCCTCATTCCCGAAATCGAGGAGACCCTGAAGCGGGTCAACGAGCAGCTCGAATCCGTCGACAGGGAAGACACCGTCCGCGCCAGGCGCAGGGCCGGCCGAGAGGGCGCCACATCCTGATCCCACGACGTTTACATGAACGATCTGGCGCAATGGGCGATGTGGAAAACAGGCGCAGTTGCGGCCCAACGGTCGCGCCCCAGTCTCTATTCCGGCAGCTTCCTGGGCATGGGTTCGTTCAGATGGGTGCGGGCGCGGTCGGCGGCGCTTTGGGGTTTGTCCTCCGCGGCCGGTTTGTTGGCGCGGTCAAGATAGGCCACGCGCCAGCCCGGACCGGCGCGGAAGGTGTGGTCCTCCGAGAACGGGAAGACCTTGCCCATCGGCGAAACCGCGTAGAGCAGGACACCCGCCTCGGTCTGCGCCTGCACCATCTTCTGGAAGTCGAATTCCTCGGTCAGCCGCGCATGGCGGATCTCGAAGCCCTCTTCGACAACCAGCGCCTCCAGCCGTTCGATGGTCGCCGTCTCCTTGAACAGGATTCGCCCTTCCGGCCGGGTGGCCGCTTCGGCGGGCTTGGCAATGCGCACATTGAAGACATTGGCCGAGCCGAATTCATTGGCATAGCGCAGGCAGGCCAGCGAATTGAGCGCTGCCCGGTGCGATAGCGCCAGCAGCATGCCGATACCGACGAGATCGAGGCGGCGGTCGGCATCGTCGGACACCAGCGTGCCGAGATAGGTTCGCACCCCGGCCATGCGGGCCTTGCGAATCTCGTCCCACGAGCTGTCAGCCAGGATGACATCGACATCGAGTGATTTGAGGCTCAGTGCAACGGCTTGTGCGAAGGGATTGCCACCCAAGATCAAGATGCCGTGCGCTTCGGGATCGGCGACTCCCATCCAGCGCGCGAAGGGCCGGGCCGTCAGCCCCTGCACGAATACCGTCACGACGATGACCGCAAAGGTGAGCGAGACGAGGCTTTGGGCACCGGCCACGCCGAGCGCCTGAAGCTGGAGCGCAAACACGGCCGAAATTGCCGCCGCCACGATGCCACGCGGCGCGATCCAGGCGAGCACGGCGCGCTGTGGCCAGGGCAAATCCGAGCCCAGCGTGGACGCCAGCACGGTCAGCGGCCGAGCCACGAACAGGATGATGCCGAGGAGAAGCGCGGTACGCAGCCAGTCGAGCCGGAAGGCATCCAGCGGCATGCGCGCGGCGAGCACGATGAACAAGCCAGAGGTGAGAAGGAGTGTGAGACTTTCCTTGAAATCCAGGATGTCGTCCGTCGGCACATCTTTGAGATTGGCCATCAACAGGCCCATGACCGTGACGGCGAGCAGGCCCAATTCATGCGCGAACAGATTGGAGAGGGTGAAGACCAGCAGCACCATGGCCAGCGCCGAGACATTGCGCAGATAATCCGGCAGCAGATGGCGGCGCAGCACGAAGGCGAAACCGAACGCGGCGGCCGCGCCCAGACCGATGCCGATGCCGAAGATGCGCATGGCCAGAAGAAAGTCGCTGCCGCGCTCCGCCCCGAGCGCCACGAGCTGGAACAGGATCACGGCCGCCAGTGCGCCCAGGGGATCGATCAGGATGCCTTCCCAGCGCAGGATATTGGCCAGATCCTTGGTCGGTCGCACGGTGCGCAGGATCGGCAGGATCACGGTCGGTCCCGTCACCGAGGCGAGCGCCCCGAACAGCAGCGCCAATTCCCACGGCAGCAAGCCAAGCGCCCAGGCCGCACTGGCAATGACGAGCATGGAGACCGGCGCCCCCACGGCGACGAGGCGCGTGACCACCTGCCCCTGTCCGTGCAGTTCGCGCAGCTTCAGCGTCAGACTGCCTTCGAACAGGATCACGGCCACACCCAGCGACACGGCCGGCGAAAGCAGTTTGCCGAACAGCGCATCGGGATGGAGCACGCCGAAGACCGGCCCGGCGAAAAGTCCCGCCAGCAGAAGGATCAGGATCGCCGGCTGCTTCAGCCACCAGGCCAGCCATTGCGCGGCGATGCCGATGGCAACAATCAGCGCAATGAGCAGGCCGGGGTCGAGATGCTGGAGCATGAACCCTCAGGGCAGGAACTCGGGACGCGCCCATCCTGCCGCGCCCGGGCCCTTCGCGCCAGCGATCCCGGCCCAGGATCGGCCGGCCACCTCACGCAGATAGCCTCGATGACGGATAGGGGACCGGCTTGAAGGCATAATCGGCAAGCAACTTGCGCAAGGCGCAGTTGACCGCGTCCTCATGGCCACGATGAATCAGTGCTGTGCCGCCACCTGACGAACGCTTGGATCGACATTGGCGGCAACCGACGGTTCCGTGGCCTTGAACTTGGCCGCCTCGGCCTGTGCCGCCGCAACCTGATCCGGCGTAATCTGGCTCACCAGCGCATCGAGCCGCGCCTTGGACACGGCATCGCCCTGCCCGGCCGCAATGCTGTACCAGGCAAAGGCATGGGTCAGGCTCTGCGGTACGCCCTGCCCGCGCTCATAGAGAATGGCCAGATTGAATGCGGCATCGATGATACCGAGATGCGCGGCCTTCCCGAACCAGTCACCCGCTGCGACATAGTTCGGCTCACCGGTCCAACCTTCGGCATCGGCGACGCCGAGACGATACATCGCCTTGGCATTGCCAGCCTTGGCCGCGGCTTCGTACCACGAGACGGCCTTGGCCTGATCCTTGTCGACGCCGCGGCCGCGCTCATAAAGCGTGCCGAGCCAATATTCGGCGACCGGCTGTTTCTGGGCCGCCGCCTTCTTCAGCCAATGCGCCGCGCTGGGAATATCCGACGCGAGCCCGTCACCGTTCATCAGCTTAAGGGCAACGACCAGTTCCGCATTCGCGTTGCCGGCCTTGGCCAGCGAGACCACACGTTCATCCGGCGACACGGCGATGGTCTTGGTGACGGTCGCAGTCGGGATGGCATCTGCGCTTACCGTACCGCGCAGCGCGATGCTGCCCACAATCACCACGACGAGGAGCGTAAGAATCCCGGCAATGATCTTCAGCGCCCGGCGCGATACGGAAAGGCCCGGCGCGTTGGCGTCGTCACTGTCGAGATCCGGCAGTTTCAAGAAACCGAGCGCGCCGCGGACGCGCGGATGATCGGCCTCGGCAGCCGCGGAATTGGCAGCCCGTCGGGCCGCCGACAGATAATGCTCGCCGGTCGCCTCACGTAAGGCGCGCGGGGCCGACGAAGCCTCCGGCTCAGATGCAGCGGCCGGCGCCACGGTGTCATCGTCCGGCGGATCCATGGCGGCCATATCCGCCGCCGACACCTGCGGCATGGTCGACGGATCGCCGAGCAGTCGCGAAAAGCTGGTCTCGACCGCACCCAGACGACCGGCCAGATCCTTCATATAAAGCCGCAGATCGGCCGTGGCCGCGCGATGGCGTTCGTCGCTCTCGGCGACACCGCGCGCGGCACCGTCTTGCGTATCGGAAAAGCGCTCTTCCAGCGCCTTGAAGCTTTCGCTGACGGTGGACAAGGCCGCCGTGCTGTCGCGCTCGACCTTCTCCATACGGCGTTCGATATCGGCCAGCGTGCGTTCGAACACGCGCAGGCGCCGCTCAAGCCAGGAATCGACGGGACGTTGTTCAAGACGGGCAACGGCCTGCTGCAACTCTGCAATGGCCGCTTCCATCGTCGGCGCCACGCCGGGCGTGAGCGGCACGGACGGCGTTTCGGCCTGCACTGTCTCTTCCAGCGCATCGACGCCGTCCGCCGGCTCCTCAAGCGCTTCCTCCGGGAAGGCATCGGGGACATCTTCGCCAGGCGGCAACGGCTCGACATAGTCGTCGCCGCCCTCGCCCATCACCACACCGATCGCTTGCTCGATCTCTGACAGCGACACCAGCGAAGAGGCCACCGCCTCGGCCGCAGCCTGCGGTGAAAATTCGGCCTCAATCACGGCCTCGCCGGCTTCGTTCTCTTCGAGCCAGGCCTCGAGATCGGCACTCACATCGTCTTCGGCATCGACCGCGCCGTCGTGGTCGAGCGCGGACGCGGCGGAAGCAACCTCTTCGGGTGTGTCCGCATCTTCGCTCTGCGGCGTCACATCGACGGCGCTTTCCTCCGGTTGATCGACGACCTCGTCTACATCTTCGCTTTCCTCTGCCGCGACGGGATTGAAGGCGATGATCTCCGCGGCCACCGAGCCTTCCTGCGCAGCTGCTTCGTTGTCTTCCGGCTCGTCCGGCGCCGCATCGGCGCCGTCGTCACCGCGCATGGCACGCGCGAGCTTTTCCAGATCGTCCGCTACGACCGCCAGATGCAGATCGTCCTTGCTGACGAAATAGGCATAGACGGCGGGCGGCGCGAAACCGGCCTCCGCGGCCACGCGGCTCAAAGTGATCGCGTCGGCGCCGTCGCGCGCGGCCAGCTGGCGCGCCGCATCGAGGATCGCCTGTCGCGTGGAATTTCGTTCCCAGGTGCGGCCAGTCTTGTCCGCATCCATTTGAGTGCTGGGTTCTGCCATGTTTCGCATGTTAGATGATTCTCGTGCCCTAGCCCTGCCCAATCTGGCAAACCTAACTTGAATTACAACGGCTTAAGGTCACGTTAGGGCAATAGCTGGTGTTTGAAGCGGTTTTTCCGAGACCTCAAGGCATCGCAACGAGCCCGCCGGCGTGGATCAGAAGCGGAGCCACACCCGCACGACGAAGCCTTTCTCAGCCAGTGCGTTCTGTCCGGCGACGGCCATATATGCCCCGCTTTCGAGGCAAATTCCCGGGCGGATATCCGTCACGACCGACAGCGAAATCTTGTGAACCCGATAGTAACCATAAGGGTGAGAGGCGTTGCCTTGCGCGATGGTGTTGAAGCTCTGCAGCAACAGACGCGCGCGCTTCGTTACGCGCAGGCCCAATGTGAGGTCGATGGGGACCTCGTCGGCGCGCGCGCCTGCAATCCAGCGTTGCGCGATCTCGGCATCGAAGAAGCCATGGCGCCCGAAGAGCGAGAAGCCCGTTCCGTAGAGAAGCCGCAATTCGATCTGCCGGCCTACCGCGCCGCCGGCCGAGACGGATGTGTCGAAGGCCCCTGCGGCCTTGAGCGTAAGCTGTGCGGAGACGATGCCGACATCCTTGCGTAGCCGCACGCGGACGCCGCCGGCCAGACCGAAGGCGTTGCCCAATTGCGGCGCTTCCTGCGGCTTGATCAGGCGGGCATGGGCGTATTCCGGCGACAGCAGCAGCGTCAGCCAGTCGTTCCAGCCATATTCGGCATCGATCTGAACCAGCGCCTTTTCGTAGGTCACTGGGGCATCCGGATTGCCATGGTCATCGAAGCCAGCTCCGGCATGGCTGTAGGTGACGCCGACAAGAATTTGCGAACGGCCTTCCGGCTCCGTCCAGGCGCCGGCCCAAGCGGCGTCCGGGACGACGAGCATGAGAGCGGCACCCAAAAGGATCGCCGCGCTGCGCATCCTCTATCGCCAGACCAGGATCAACACCGCCCAGGACAACCCCAGGCAGCTCGCGCAGGTGACGATCGCCTGCCCGCTCCGCCACGGTCCCTCCGGCAGCGCCGCAACGGCCGCCCCCGTGAGCGGCGCGGCCGCGGCCAGAAGCGTGACCGGTTCACGGATCGCCCCGCGCCAGGCTGCGACCAATCCCGCAAACAGGAATGCCGCGGATACGAACGCTATGGCCCGGCCCGGCTTCTTTCCCCACACAAGGGCCAGAGCCGGCGCTGCAATCACAACGGGCGCTGCAGCAACCGCCAGTCTTGCCGGCAGACTTATTGGTGTCCCAACGGCGAGCCAGCTACCGGGCGGCTGCAACAGGCCGGCGGCACGCACGGGCCCGAAATAAAGCAACGTCGCGGCGGTCAGCACCGGCAGGAAGAGGAGCAGTGCATAAAGGCCGACAGCCTCGCGTCCATCGTAATGGCGCCCGCCGATGGACACCGCCGCGGGCAACATGCCCGCCGCGAGAAGCGCACCCATGGGATCGCAAAGCTGGATCGCGGCCAGGGCCCCGCCGAAGAGAATAAGCCTGCGCACATCCTCCCGGGCTGCGAAGGCGGCGCAACTTGCCGCAAGCCCCGCCACGCCGGCCGCCAGCCACAGCGAATGTCCCGGCAATGCGATCGCGACCAGTATCCCGGCTTGCCCGCCCAGAAGCAGCATGAGGAGCGCTGCGCTGCCGCTCTCATAGCCGCTGTGACGCAACCCGGCATAACCGCCCCCCGACAGGAGCATCGTAGGCAACAGGACATCGGGCGCGGCCAGCATCATGGCGCAGGCTCGCCAAAAATGAGCGGCTCGCGGGTCAGACCGTGCTCGGTCTTGTCCCAATGCCACGGACGCACGACGAGCTGCCACAATCCGCGATAGGCGGCCAGCGAGATCAGGAGCCAGTAGACCGGCGCCGCAAGGCCATGCGGCGTCAATGCGAGCCAGCGACGGCGATAGGGCCCAAGCATCGCCAGATAGGTGAAGAGCGCATTGCCGGCGAACAGGCTCAGCGCCGAAGCATGCGCAAAGGGGACGTTGAGGAAATTCGTCGCCGGCGCATCGCCGAAGATCGTGCTGACCAGAAACGCGGCCCAGAGTAGCGGGTTGAGCAATGCCGTCAGAAAGGTGCCGCCGACGAACAATTGCAAGCCCAACAGGCCGCCGATCCCGGCATGCGTGACGAGACGCGCCGGATTGCGCATATGCACCAGCCAGGTCTGCATATAGCCCTTCATCCAGCGCGAACGCTGGCGCAGCCAGGTTCCGAAGGCGACGGGCGCTTCCTCATAGGTCGTGGAATCGAGCGTGGCGACGCGCAGACCCAACCGCGCCAGCCGGATGCCGAGATCGGCATCTTCGGTGACGTTGTAGGGATCCCAGCCGCAGATGGCGCGCAAGGCATCGGTGCGAAAATGGTTCGAGGTGCCGCCCAGCGGCATCGGCACGCGCAAGGTTTCCAGACCGGGCAGCAGGAAATCGAACCACAGCGCATAATCCAGCGCAAACATACGCGTCAGCCATGTTTCGCGCGCGTTGTAGAAGTTGAGGCGCGCCTGCAGGCAGGCGACGCTTTCGGGCGCGGCGCGAAATGCCGCCACTGCCTTCAGCAGTTGATCCGGTTCCGGCCGGTCCTCGGCGTCATAGATCACGATGAACTCGCCCGACAGGAGCTGAAGCGCATAGTTCGCGGCCTTGGGCTTGGTGCGGGGAAGTCCGGGCGGAACGGCCAGCACGAAAAAGCGTTCGTCGAGCGATGCGGTCGCGAGAGCCGTAAGCGTCTCGTCATCGTCTGCTTCGGCCACCAACGCGATCTCAAGGCGATCGGATGGATAGTCGAGGGCCCGCAAGGCCGCCACCAGCGCCTCGACAACACGCGCCTCGCGATAGAGCGGGACCAGGATCGAATAGCGCGGCAGCGCTGCATCCGCACCATCGGGCGACGTGCCAGTTCCGGCCGAACCGGCACCGGCCCAGACGAGAACGGCACGAAAGAGCGCGTTGGCAACGAAGCCCAGGCAGAGCAGGAGCGCCAGGGTGACGCCGGCCGCAAAGGGCGCCAGCCACGCACCCAGCAGCCCGGCGGCAAGGATCGCGACGGCGCCAAGGCCCTGCCCCCAAGCCACGACGCGGCGCGCCGACAATTCGGGATGGCTCCGTTCGAGGCCGTGCGTCGCCGCCTCCGTCAATTCGGAGCGGAAGCGCTGCTCAAGGGCCGCAATCAGATCGCCTTTCGAGATGGCGGCAACCGGTAGCCGGCCATGACGGACGGCCAGACGCGCGAGGTTTTCCGCACTCAGATCGTTTGTATGGATCGCGCCCCCGGGCGCCTCCAATGGCAAAGACTGGGTCTGGCGGCAGAAGGCCAGCTCCGGCTCTTCGGGGAGCGAACCATCGTTGCAAAATAAATTGGATGCCATGGAGATGGCTTGCCCTCGCATGTTCGATACCGGGCACACGCAGCCGCTCGCCGGCCCGAGAGGAGGACCGAACGCCGACGCTGATTTTTGGGAGACACAACGCTCGCGGGTACGAAACCTGCGCTAATGCAACTAAGCAGATTACTTACAGGTTGTGCAACCTATTTTTTATCGCAATAGCTGCAGCCCGCAGCCTGCAATGAATTAGGCGCTCGGCGCCTTGACGGGCTTTTCCGTGATTTGGCGGCCCAGGGCTTCGACGACTGGAATTTCATCGTCGGCCAGTTCCTTCATGCGCGCCTTGCGCGCGAAGGCCTGTTCAATGAAGGGCGCAAGCGCTTCCATCTTCGCGGTCTGACGTTCAGCCTCACGTTCCTTGAACTCCGGCATGATGTCGGAGGCGAACAACTCCAGCGCCTCGCAGATATGTTCATGGCGATTGCGGCCGCCCTGCTGAATGAAGGCGACCTGGTCGACACCGGCATCGGCGAATTTGCGCAAATGGGCGCGCATCTCGTCGGGCGTGCCGATGCCACCTGCGCCGGGGCCGGCCGGCAGATTGTCCTTTGCGGCCTCGAAGTTCTTCCAGATATCGGTCCGGCCCGGCCTGTGCTCGCCGAAGATGTAGTGATGGCCGAGCGCATAGCCAAAGAACTTGAAGCCATCGACGCCGCGCCGCACGGCTTCATCGTGATCCTTGTGCACCGAAAAACCCGTCACCATGCAGATGTTCGGATTCACGGCATGGCCGATGGGCACGCACTCCTCTCGGATAATGCGGTAATAGTCGTCCACCCATTGCTTCGCCTCGGCCGGATCGACGAAAGCGAAGGTCAGCGCACCGATGCCGAGCCGCGCGGCTAGCTTGATGGTCTCGCGATTGGAGCATGCCACCCAGACCGGCGGGTGCGGACGCTGCACCGGCTTGGGCACGATATTGCGGCAGGGCATTTCGAAGAACTCGCCCTTGAACCCGGGATAGGGATTCATCGCCATCATGTTGAGACATTGCTCTGTGGTCTCGCGCCACATCGCCCGCTTCTTCTCGACCGGCACGCGATAGCCGCCGAGTTCGAGCGCGGCCGACGATTCTCCCGTGCCGAATTCGACGCGTCCATTGGACACCAGATCGAGCGTCGCGATGCGCTCGGCCACGCGGGCGGGATGATTATAGCCTGGCGGCATCAGCGTGATGCCATGTCCGAGACGGATATTCTTGGTGCGCTGCGAGCAGGCGGCCAGGAACACTTCCGGCGCCGAGGAATGCGAGTATTCCTCAAGGAAGTGATGCTCGACCTCCCAGGCGTGATCGATGCCGATGCGGTCGGCGAGTTCGACCTGATCGAGCGCATCCTGAAAGAGCTTGAGTTCGTCACCCTCCGCCCACGGCCGCGGCAATTGATGCTCGTAGAATATCCCGAACTTCATCGCCCTATTCCTGTCCAGGCTGGCGCGGCAATGGGTCCGCCCATTCCTTCACCGCCTTGAGCGCTTCGCTCGCATCGGCGGCGTCGAAACCGGCCATGATGCCGGCAAAGCGCATCTGAACGAATTGGCGCATATTGGGATGGGTGAAGATATAGGTCTCGCCGGCCTTGATCGCTTCCAGCACGCGCGCGCCGACGACATCGGGATCGATCCCGGAAAGGACGGCCTCTGCAGCCGCGTTTTCACCCTGCCCCAGCGCGTCGACCGCACCGGCACCTCCATATTTATCCTGCCGCGCGCGGCCGCTTTCATGGATGCGCGTGCGCACGAAGCCGGGGCACAGGGCCGAGACGCCGATATTCTCGGGCGCAAGTTGCGCGGCCCAGCCTTCTGTCATCGCCACCACCGCGAATTTCGTGGCGCTATAGGGCTCCATGCCCGGCGGACTGATCATGCCCGCCATCGAAGCGGTGTTGACGATGTGCCCCCCTTCGCCATGGCTGCGGATCAGCGGCACGAAGGTCGCCGTGCCGTGGACGACACCTTTGAGATTGACGTCGAGAATCCAGTCCCAGTCCTTCTCGGTGACGGTCCCAACCGGCCCGCCGACACCGACGCCGGCATTGTTGCAGACGATGTGAACCTTGCCGAAGGCCGCGATGGCTTCCAGCGCCGCGGCCTGAACGGCTGCGCGCTCGGTCACATCGCAGCGCACCCCCACGGCCTTGATCTGCTCGCCCGCCAGTGCTTCAGCCGAGGCCTTTGCCGCCGGCCCGTCGATGTCGGCCAGCACGACATTCATGCCCGCCCGGCCGAAGGCGCGCGCCATGGACAGGCCGATACCGCCGGCCCCGCCGGTCACGAACGCTGTCTTGCCCTTGAAATCCGCGATCATGCTGCATCCTTTTGTTCGAGCGCGTCGAAGCGCGCCATCTCATCCGCGCCATAGCCATGTGCGGCCAGTAGATGTTCAACGGTCTGGCGCGTTTGCCGGCGGTCGAAATCGGCGTTCGTGACCGTGTGCCATTGCACCATGCTGTTCCACACAGGATCGATGAAGCTTTTGCCGGCGACAGTGTCGCCATCGACTGTCTTGAAGGTGAAGCTGCGCAGTTCCGAGATCACGGACGTCAGATAGCCGACATGCGACGCTTCGTCGACACGAATACGGTCTACCAGATCGGCGGCATGCAGCGCAGCTTCGCGGCAGTCGATGAAGTTCCGGGGATCGCGCATCACGCGTGTGCAGAAGTTGAAGAAGTTCTCGGCTCGAACCTCGATCATCAGCACGTTCATCAGAAGCAGAATCCACTCCTCATATTCTTTCGGGATTTGCGGCATGGTGCGACCGATCTCAGGGCGGGAAAGGCTCTCCGGAACGTTTGGCAACGGCCAGGCATCCTTGCCGAACAGCAGGTCGCGCACCGCGAACCACATCGCGTCGTGCCCGCCCTTGACGCCATCGCCGCCCTCGTCAAGGCCATGCGCGCGCAACAATCCTTTGTTGAGATGTCCGGTTGCCGTGTCCGAAATGTCGTCGACAACGATGTCCTGAAAATTCGGCGCAGTGGCTTCCGCCAGACGCTTGCCGCGGGCTTCGATGATGCCGGTCACAGTCAGCGCATTCCATAGCCTCTGGCCGACGCCGAGCGAGAGAAGCAGTGTTTCCTGCTCCACATTCGGGAAATTGCCGCGCACCATCAATTGCTGTGACGAGTCGATCGGTTTTCCGCCGCGCGCCTCAAGCGCCTCGGACCAGGCGCGGATCGCCGGCCAGCGATGGAGCGTGCGCGGCGAAATATACTGGCCGTTCGCATCGAATCCGCCATGAAGCGTGTAGCCGGCTTCCACATGGGGTTTGGCGTAAGGGTGTTCCGCGATGAGGTCGTCGGTCGTGTAGACGAGCTTGGGCATTGCCGGGCCTCTCCCTGGTCCGGCGCCTGCTTCGACCGGCACCGTTATTATTGATATTTTGTCAGCCTACACTTTCTGTCAATCGCGCTGCCAAGAATTCGTTGGTCACGCGCCGTACGTGACCACAGAATGTCACATCTTCTCAATATGTTACGTAGTTTTGACGCAACCACACCCGGGTCCCACACGTAGTCATGGTCCGGGCTCCGCATATCGCGAAGCCCCAGCGTAAGGGAGTGCACCATGACTCGGATTTCGTTCCTCACCTCCGCGACCGCGTTTGCTCTGGCCGCCGGGATCGGCACCGCATCCGCCGCGCCAGCGGGGCCCTATGTCACGGGCGAAGGCGGCGTCTCCCTCATGCCGGATCAGAACCTGAGCCACACACCGGCCGGGACCCTGAAAGAGGACCTCAATGCCGGATACAATTTCGGTGGTGCTATCGGCTATGATTTCGGCGACGGCACGCGGATCGAACTCAACTCCCTGACGGCGCGTGCCGATCTCAACAGTCTCGGCGGCAAACACGCCGGCGGGCATGTCGATGCCACCGGCCTCATGCTCAACGGAAAATATGACCTGATGCACAATTCCGCCACTACGCCCTACATCGGCGCAGGAATCGGCTTTCAGAACGTCGGTGCCAAGGTGGCTGGAATGCAGGGACAGAATTGGGAGCCAGCCTATCAGCTTGAAGCCGGGCTAAGGCACACCATCTCCAACAACGTTTCCGTCTTCGGCGAATATCGGTGGACCCAATCCGAAGCGAGCAAAATCTCTGGCGGCGGCGCGACAGCGTATCAGAACTTCTCGAACAATGCGTTGATCGCCGGCGTGACCTATCACCTCGGCGGATAGGCGGCCTCAGGGCCGCAGCGCGCGCACCAGGAAGCGAGTGAGATTGTCGATCACTTCACGGCGCGGCCGGCCGGCGCGCCAGCCTTCGCTTGCGGCCTGATGCACGGCGCCGAGAATGGCCTGACCGACGATATCGGGATCGTAATCGGCCACCGCGCGGTCTTGCGCCACCGCATTGCGCACGAACTCGGCCCAGTCATAGCCCCAGCGCTGCAACAGCGGCGTGGCCTGCGCGCCCTCGGCATCGATCACCGCTTCATCGGTCATCGCTGCATTGAGCACGCCCGGATGAGTTTCCGAATAGTCGTAGATGGCGTTGAGCAGATTGGCGATCAACTCTTCCAGCGAGGAGGCCGAGGTGGCGCTGGCGCGCGTATAGGCATCCAGTTCCTGGCGCGCATCGTCGACAAAAGACAGGAAGCAAGCGCGCTTGTCGGGAAAATGCAGATAGAAGGTGCCGTGACCGAGGCCGGCCTCGCGCGCGATATCCTGCGGGCGCGTGGCATGGTAACCGCGCTCGACGAACAGCTTGCGCGCGGCACGCTTGAGCTTCGACAGGCTCTCAGGCTTGCGCCGCGCAGGACGCGCCGCCTTCTTCTCTGCCGTTTGCGAATCTGTCCCAGCCATGAACTGACTTTCGGTCAGCGGAGCCGATCAAGTCAAATCGACCGGCTCCGCTGCCAAAATACTGCCCAACCCTGCCCACACTCAGGCAGCGGATTGCAGCGCCCGCCAGACTTTCTCCGGCGTTGCCGGCATGTCGATATGCGCCACGCCGATGGCATCGGACACCGCGCTGATCACGGCGGGCATCGCACCCACCGTGCCCGCTTCGCCGCAGCCCTTGGCGCCCATCGGATTGGTCTTGCACAGATGCTCTTCATAGGCGAAGGCGATGTCCGGCATGTCGTCGGCGCGCGGCATCGCATAGTCGGTGAAGCTCGCGGTCATCGGCTGGCCGCTTTCCGCATCATAGACACAGTTCTCGAGCAGCGCCTGTCCGAGGCCCTGCACCACGCCGCCATGAACCTGGCCGCGAACCAGCATCGGATTGATGACGCGGCCGAAATCGTCGAGGACCGAATAGGACACGAGATCGACCTTGCCCGTCTCCGGATCGACTTCGACTTCGCAGACATGGCAGCCATTGGGGAAGGTCGGCGCTTCGCCGTTAAAGGTGCCATCGCTATCGAGACCGTCTTCGAAGCCCGGAAGCTTTTCGCGCTTCAGCGTGACGGCCAGTTCGGTCACGGTGATCGCACGATCGGTGCCGGAAACGCTGAAGCGTCCAACACCGTCATCGTCCACCTTGAAGCCGACATCGTTGCCGCCCGCCTGCAACACCTGTCCGGCTGCGTCCTTGCCCTTGCGGATGACTTCGTCGGAGGTCACCTGCAGCGCGCCGCCCGCCATGTTGAGCGAACGCGAACCGCCAGTGCCGCCGCCATTCACCCAATCGGTATCGCCCTGTTTGATGGTGATGGATTCGAACGGCACGCCGAGACGTTCGGCCACGACCTGGGCGAAGGCGGTTTCATGGCCCTGCCCGTTCGACTGCGTACCGACATAGGCAATGACGCCGCCATTTTCGGTGAAGGTCACGCGCGCGGGCTCGCTGCCGGCAGCGGCGGTGATCTCGACATAATAGGCGATGCCGAGGCCGCGCTTCTTGCCGCGGGCTTCGCTGTCCTTGCGGCGAGCGGCGAAGCCGTCCACATCGGCGCGCTTCAATCCCTCGGTCAGCATGTGCGGATAGTCGCCGGAATCGAAGCCAAGCCCGAACCAGTTCTTGTACGGCAATTCCGCCGGTGTCGGCAGATTGCGCTTGCGCAGTTCGACACGATCGATGCCGCTGACACGCGCGGCTTCGTCCATCAGCCGCTCCATCAGATAGGCGGCCTCCGGGCGGCCAGCACCGCGATAGGCATCGATCGGCGCGGAGTTGGTGAAATAGCCCTTCACCTCCGCGTACATCGCCGGAATCTTGTAGAGACCGCCGAAGATGCGCCCACCAGCCAGCGTCGGAATGAACGGCGCGAACTGCGAGAGATAACCGCCCATATTGGCGCTGCCATGAATGTGCATGGCGAGGATCTTGCCGTCCTTGTCGAGGGCGAGATCGGCTTCCGTGATCATGTCGCGGCCGTGATCGTCGGAAAGGAAGGCTTCGCTGCGGTCGGACGACCAGCGCACCGGACGGCCCGCCTTCTTGGCCGCGATCAGAACCAGCGCCTGCTCGGGATAGATGAAGCCTTTCATGCCGAAGCCGCCGCCGACATCGGGGCAGATGAGGTGCAGCTTGTCCTCAGCGATGTTGAGGATCACCGTGGCAAGGCGGCCGCGGATATTGCCCGAGCCCTGATTGCCGGAATAGAGCGTAAATTTATCCGTGGACGGATCGTAAAGGCCCGAGGCGTTGCGCGTTTCCATCGAGGTCGGCGCGATGCGGTTCTGCACGACCCGGACATGCGCCTTGTGCGCGGCCCCATCGAGCGCGGCCTTGACGCCCGCCTCGTCGCCCATCGCCCAGTCGAAACACAGATTGCCGGGCGCGCTTTCCCAAATCTGCGGACCGTTGGGGGCGGCTTCCAGCGTGCCGCAGGCATCGAGCATGTCGTAATCGATCTCGATCAGCTCGGCGGCATCCTTGGCCTGGGCATAGGTCTCGGCAATCACCATCGCCACGGCCTCGCCAGCAAAGGTGACCTTGTCCTTGGCCAGAAGCGGCTTGGGCGTGGGTTTGATGTCCGAGCCGTCGCGGCTCTTGAGCGGTAGCTGACAGGGCATCGGACCGGCGCCGAAGGCTTCGACATCGGCCTGCGTCAGCACCGCGACCACGCCCGGCGCGGCTTCGGCCGCCGACGTGTCGATGCTGTTGATCTTCGCATGCGCATAAGGGCTGCGGTTGAAGGCAACCTGCGTCTCACCGTCAAAATGGATGTCGTCGGTGTAGCTTCCGTGGCCGGTCACAAAGCGAATGTCTTCCGTCCGGCGAACGGATTGTCCAATTCCAAATTTCATGGTCTGCCCGTGGTTGTGATCGTGTGGTGTTGATCTGTTGCGTTAGTGTTTGTAGCCGGGGTCGACGCGGTCGAGCTTGCGCTTCAGCGCCGGCCAGGCCAGAGCGCTGATCGGCCCGTCGAAGGCCGCACGCCCGAGCATGCCGTTCTTCTCGGCGACACCCTGATTGTTCCCGTAGATTTCCGTGCCGCCCGCCAAGGCGCGGACCTGCATCGCAGCCGCCTTTTCCAGATGATAGATGCGCAGGAACGCGTCGGCGCAGGTCTTGCCCATGGCGAGCGTGCCGTGATTGCGCAGGACGACGACATTCTTGTCGCCCACATCCTTGACCAGCCGTTCGCGCTCGTCGAGTTCGAGGGCCACGCCTTCATAGTCGTGATAGGCCAGATCGCCGCAAACGAGCTGGGCGTGCTGGCTGATCGGCAGAAGCCCATGCGCCTGCGACGCCACAGCGACACCGTCCACCGTGTGCAGATGGATCACGCAATGCGCGTCGTCGCGGTTCATATGAATGGCGCTGTGAATGGTGAAACCGGCCGGGTTCACCGGATAAGGCGACGGCTCGACCTTGTTGCCGTCCAGATCGATCTTCACGAGGCTGGAGGCGGTGATCTCGTCGAACAGCAGGCCGTAGGGGTTGATGAGGAAGTGATGCTCCGGCCCCGGTACGCGCGCGGAGATGTGGGTGAAGATCATGTCGTCCCACCCGTAGAGCGCGACCAGGCGATACATGGCGGCGAGGTCGACGCGCAGCGCCCACTCCTCCGGGCTGACCTTGCCTTCAAGCGACGGGATGTCGTGGCCCTCGGCACGCGGCGTCATCAATTTCTCGGCGGCGCTGCTCATGGGCAGGCTCCTTCGGCAAATGGCTGGATTTGGACAAGCTTGGGGCCCCGATGCGAGCCCTGTCAAACCCCGCCCGGATGTTGCGCGCGGACACGGCCGACGGCCCTGCCCCAGCCTTCGTAAAGCCCATCACGAATTTGGGGATTAAGCCCCGGCTCAAAACGACGATCGAGCACCGCGGCGCCCGCGATCTCGGAGAAATCGCGGAACACGCCCGCGCCCAGCCCAGCCAGATAGGCCGCGCCCAGCGCTGTGGTTTCGGTCAGTTCCGGGCGCTCCACCGGCAGGCCGGTGAGGTCGGCCAGGCGCTGGCAGAACCAGTCATTGCGCACCATGCCGCCGTCGACCTTGATTGCCCGCGGCGCACCGAGGCCCGCCGCCGCCATGTCGCGGCCCATGGCTTCGAGAAGATCGCGGGTCTGGTAGCAAACGGCATCGAGGGCCGCGCGCGCGATCTCGGCGGCACCGGCATCGCGCGTCAAGCCCATGATCGCGCCACGGGCGTCCGGATCCCACCAGGGTGCGCCGAGGCCGGTGAAGGCGGGCACGAAATAAAGGCCGTCGGCCTCTTTGGCCGTGCGGGCCAGCGCCTCGATCTCGAAGGCATCGCGGATCACGCCCAAGCCGTCGCGCAACCACTGCACCACTGCGCCGGCAATGAAGATGCTGCCTTCGATGGCGTAAGCGGTCTGGTCCTTGATGCGATAGGCCGCGGTCGCCACCAGCTTGTTCCGGGAGGTCGGAACGGTGCTGCCCGTATTCACGAGGGCAAAGCAGCCGGTGCCATAGGTCGATTTCACATCGCCCGGCGCGAAACAGGCCTGCCCTACAACCGCCGCCTGCTGGTCTCCGGCCACGCCGCAAATCGGAATGGGTGCGCCAAGAAGCTCCGGGCTCACGGTGCCGAAATCGCTATCGCAGGCACGCACGTCCGGCAGCATCGCGCGTGGCACGCGAAACAGCGACAGCATCGCCTCATTCCATGCAGCGTCTTCAGGTCGAGCAGCAGCGTGCGCGAGGCGTTGGTGACGTCCGTGGCGTGCACCGAACCGCCGGTGAGCTTCCAGATCAACCAGCTATCGATGGTGCCGAAAGCCAGTTCGCCGCGCTCGGCCCGCGCGCGGGCGCCGGGCACATTGTCGAGCAGCCATTCGACCTTGGTTGCCGAGAAATAGGGATCGATAAGGAGGCCGGTCGTGGCCGCCACCGCCGCCTCGTGGCCCTGCTCCTTGAGCTGGCGGCACCGCTCGGCCGTGCGCCGGTCCTGCCAGACAATGGCGTGATGCAGCGGCGTGCCGGTCGCCTTGTCCCAGATCAGCGTCGTCTCGCGCTGGTTCGTGATGCCGATGGCAGCGATATCCTTGGCGTCGATGCCCCTGGTCGCTGCGCGGCAGCAGGCCAGCGTGGCCTCCCATATCTCCTCGGCGTCATGCTCGACCCAACCATTGGCCGGGTAAATCTGGCGCAGTTCGATGCCGTGGGAGGCCACAGGCCGGACCGCCGCATCGAACAGGATGGCGCGGGTCGAGGTCGTGCCCTGGTCGATGGCGAGAAGAAAGGGCGCGTCTGTTGTCATCGAAGATTCGCTGATTGGGCCGCGGCCCAGACTAGCACGACGGCGCGACGCGTCAGTCGATCGCGAACCACTCCTCGATCTCCTGCTGGGCTTCAACGTCCGGTGGTCGGCTGCCCGTGGCCATTTCATAGACTGTGGCGCCGACGATGCCGTCACACGCATTGCCGCTGTCCGACAGCGGCAGGATGACGCGCTCGCCCATGCCATAGCGATCGAGATGGCGGAACACCAAGCCGCGGCCACGGAACAGGGCCGGTTCGGTCGCCACGCGCCTGTGGCGGGCGGAGATGCGACTCATAGTCGGCCGCCGGGAATATCTCGCGCATGTCGGCGCCCCGGAAGCTGCGGCCGAAGATGGCTTCGACGGCATCGCCGGCCAAACGGCCGGTGAAGCGATCCGTGGCCGCATCGTATTTCCAGGACCACAGGATCGAGAGCTGCGGCGCGATGGCCGAAGGGCGGATGTCGCGCCAACCGGGCACGCTCCGCCCGCCCCGCACAGCCGCCCAATGCTCCGCCACCAGCTTGAGCGGTTCGGCGGATATCGCCGCCAGAAATGCCTCGAACGCCATACCCGGCAAGCTCCATGCGCTGCGCAACATTCAGTGAGTCTCGGCCAGGCCTCCACCTACCAACGGTAGTGGAATGGATAGAGTTGCGCGCCGCACCGACGGTTCGGGCGGGAATATCCTTTAGAAGTGTTAACGTTTACGCCCTGTTAACGCCCCCGTGCCTAGTATTTTTACGGGGACGCCGCATGGAGCGGACATTAAGTGGGGGCTGGTGTGGGGCTTACGGCACAGGATCTCGGCAGCATGACACGGCTGTCGCAGCTCGCCGCCGATCCGCAAGGTGCGCGCCGCGGCGATATCTATCTGGCGATTGCCTCCTTATATCAGTCGCAGGCGGCCCGGCTGTCCGAGCACGAACGCACGCTGATGCGCGAGATTCTGCAGCGCCTCGCCGGCGAGGTGGAGATGGCAATCCGCATCGCACTGGCCGAACGCTTGGCCGATGACGATGGCGCCCCGGTCGATCTCATTCTCATGCTGGCGGACGACCGCATCGAAGTCGCCCGGCCGCTGATCCTGCGCAGCCGCCGGATCGGCGACGCCGAGCTGCTGACGCTGCTCGATCATGTCGGCGAAGATCATCAGACAGCCTGCGCCGAACGCGCGCATATCGGCGAGCCCGTGTGCGATGTGCTGGTCCGGACCGGTTCCGAGAGCGTGCTCGTAACGCTGGTGCGCAACGAGACGGCCAAGATCGCGCCAGAGACATTCGAAACACTGGTCGAAAAATCGCGCCAGATCGCCGCTCTGCAGGATCCGCTCGCCCATCGCGATGATTTGCCCCGCCCGCTGGCCGACCGCATGTGCGACTGGGTATCCGATGGTTTGAAGGCACATATCAGGGCGAGCTATCCGGCCGCGGCCCCGTCCGCCGAGCCCAAACTCGCGACCGCCGTTCACGCTGTCCAGTCACCGGCCACCGCGAAGCCGGCAGGCGATACCGGGGCCGGCGCCGCCAAACTGGTCGACAAACTGTCCGCCGCCGGCCAGCTGCGCGCCGGCTTCCTGCTGCGCGTGCTGCATCAGGGCCAGATCGACCTGTTCGAACTGGCCTTCGCGAAGCTCCTCCAGATGACCCTCGAGCAGCTCCGTTACGTTCTCTACGAGAACGGCGCCGCGCCGGTGGCCTTGGCCTGCCGGGCCGTGGGCATCGACCGCTGCGTGTTCTCGACCGTATTCAAGCTCTCACGCCAGTGCCGGGGCCGGCAGCAAAGCCTGACCGCGCAGGAACAGGGCGATGTCGAGGCCATTTTCAAAAATTTCACCAAACCCGACGCGTTGAATAAGGTCCGTAGCCTGCCCCAACTCGCCAATTGACGGCGATGCCCGGAAGCAGATGACGCCCGTGCATGGGCCAGCCTCCATTTTGACGCAATTCCGGGCGGAAAACCGGGTCCCACTTTTCCTGGAATTGCTCTAGGCTCCGGCCATGATCGATCCTTTCGGCCGCCCTATCTCCTATCTGCGCGTTTCGGTGACGGACCGCTGCGACTTCCGCTGTGTCTATTGCATGTCGGAGCACATGACCTTCCTGCCCAAGCGGGAGATGCTGACGCTTGAGGAACTGGAGCGGGCCTGTGCCGCCTTTATCCGCAAGGGCGTGGAGCGCATCCGCATCACCGGCGGCGAACCGCTCGTGCGGCGCAATGTGATGCATCTGTTCGAGGGGCTGGGCCGGCGGCTGGAGGACGGCAGCCTCAAGGAGCTGACGCTGACCACCAATGGCAGCCAGCTCGGCCGCTTCGCGCAAGGCCTGGCCGATGTCGGCGTGAAGCGCATCAACGTTTCACTGGACACACGCGATCCCGAACGCTTCCGCGCCATCACGCGCTGGGGCGATCTGGCCAAGGTGATGGACGGCATCGATGCGGCTCAGTCCGCCGGGCTTGGCGTCAAGATCAATATGGTGGCGCTCAAGGGCGTCAATGAGGACGAGATCGTTCCCATGCTGGAATGGGCCCATGGCCGCGGCATGGACATGACGCTGATCGAGACCATGCCTCTGGGCGAGATCGACGAGGATCGCACCGACCGCTACCTGCCGCTGTCGCAGGTGCGCGCGAGCCTTGCCGAGCGCTTCTCACTGGAAGAGACGGAGTATCGCACCGGCGGGCCGGCGCGGTACGTGCGCGTGGCCGAGACCGGCGGCCGGCTCGGCTTCATCACGCCGCTGACGCACAATTTCTGCGAAAGCTGCAATCGCGTGCGCTTCACCTGCACGGGAACGCTCTATATGTGCCTGGGTCAGGACGATGCCGCCGATCTGCGCGCGCCACTCAGAGCCTCGCCCGATGATGCGCGTCTCGAAGCGGCGATCGACGAAGCCATCCGGCGCAAGCCCAAGGGACATGACTTCGTGATCGACCGCACGCGGCGCGCGCCGGCGGTCGCGCGCCACATGTCTCTCACGGGGGGCTGAGAGCGGCATGGCGGCCAAGCTGCATTTCGTCGCCTCGCCCGCCGAGGACGCGCAGACCGCGCTCGACGCGCTGCGCGACCGCTACAGCGATGCCGGTCCGGACGATGCCGACATCATCGTGGCGCTCGGCGGCGACGGCTTCATGCTGCAGGCACTCCATGCCTTCCTGGGCAAGGACAAACCGATCTACGGCATGAATCTCGGCACCATCGGCTTTCTCATGAACGAGTTCGAGATCGACGGGCTCGACGAGCGGCTGACCGCCGCCGAAAGCGCCCAGCTGCACCCCTTGCGCATGCGTGCGTTCACCGGCGAGACGAGCATCGAAGTGCTTGCATTCAACGAAGTCTCCCTCCTGCGCCAGACGCGGCAGACCGCCAAGATTCGCATCTGTGTGGATGAGAAGGTGAGGATCGCCGAGCTGGTCTGCGATGGCGTGCTGATCGCGACTCCGGCCGGCAGCACCGCCTACAATCTGTCCGCGCACGGCCCCATCCTGCCCATCGATGCCGATCTTCTGGCGCTCACGCCCATCAGCGCCTTCCGCCCGCGGCGCTGGCGTGGGGCTCTGCTCCCGCACAGGGCGCGCACCCGTTTTGAGATCCTGGAACCCGAGAAACGCCCCGTCAGCGCTGTCGCCGACAATTTCGAGGTCCGCGACGTGACGGCCGTCGAAGTGGCCGAGGATCGCTCGATTTCCGTCACCATGCTGTTCGATGCCGGGCACAGCCTGGACGAGCGAATTCTAGCCGAGCAGTTCATAGATTAGATAAAATTCACCTCTCATTAAGATGCCGCTCCTAACCTGACCTTCGGTAAAGGGGATAGCCGACCGACATGGCTGGTCGGACGCGGGGCCAATGAGCGGATACCGTTTTGACCGATTGCGGATTCTGCAAGTCGACGACAACCCGCATATGCGGAAGCTCGTCAACGTGATCCTGCACGCATTCGGGGTTGTGCAAATCTACGAAGCCGACAATGCCAAGCGCGCCTGGGCGATGCTACGGGAATACAGTCCCGATGTCGTTCTGCTCGACTGGATGATGGAGGGGATGAGCGGGATAGACCTCAGCAAAATGATCCGCACCTCTGCCGCGAGCCCCAACCCCTATGTGCCGATCATCATGCTGACCGGCCACACCAGCATTGAATGCGTCCGCAAAGCGCGCGATGCCGGCGTCAACGAATTCCTGGCCAAACCTGTTTCAGTCAATGCGATCCTTACGCGGCTAATTGCCGTAATTGAACATCCACGGCCCTTTGTGCGCACGAAGAGTTATTTTGGTCCGTGCCGGCGGCGCCGTGAGGGCAATGAATATCGTGGCCCCGAACGCCGCAGCGCCGCAGACGATGCAGCGGTCGCCGATGCGGCCTTCAACGCCGTCGCCTGACCCGAGAGGTTGATATGGGAAAAGAACAGCCGATCGAAATTTTCATGCCGCCGAACATGCTCAAGGCCAAGGTCGGCGGCCGCGCCGCCGGTATCGACATGGCAGCCGTCAAACGCGCCGAAAAGGCACTGGACAATCTCAAGTCGGAATTCAGCGACTGGATTCGCGCCGACGTCGCGGCACTGGGCGAGACCTATGAGGTCTTCAAGGCATCGGGGGCGAAGGACGCGCGCGATGCACTCTATCGCGCCGCCCATGACCTGCGCGGACAGGCGCGGACCTTCGAATTCCCTCTTGTCGCGCGGGTCGCATACTCGTTGTGCAAGCTGCTCGACGCCGAAGATATCCAGGTGCCACTGGCGCTCATCGACGCCCATGTCAGCGCGATCCGTGTGATCGTGCGGCAGAACATCAAGGATGCGGACGACACGGTCGCCAACACCCTGGCGAGCGAACTCGACGCCCGCGTCTCGGAATTTCTCGGCGACGGCAGCAAAGGCTAAAGCGCTTCCTTCAACAGCGCGGATGTCTGGCCGTAGCCCGCATCGGCACGGATGCGCAGAACCGGCCCCTTTTCACTCTGCTCGACCCATGGCGTCACCGTGAGCGGTGGCGCCGCGCGCGCCGCAACAAGCGCAGCGTCCACACGATCGGTGACCGAAAGCTTCATCAGGTTGAGTTTGGTCGGAAAGATCACATTCCAGCGCTTGCGATCTGCGATCGCATCGGTCGGGCGGATCCACACCGAGTTCGACGGATTCGCGCCCGTCATGGCTGCCGGCATGGCCCGGCGGCGCGGCCGCCAGGAAGAAATGCGTGTCGAACCGCTTGGGCATGTTCTCAGGCGTGATCCAATGGGCGAAACGCACAAGCCGGTCGCAGGCCAAGCGCAGATTTTCCGCGCGCACCATGTCGAGCAGACCGATTTCGCCTTTTTCCAGCGCCGGGCGATAATGTTCGAGCTGCGCAAGCCGTTCGGCGTCCACAAGCTCGTCGGCGCCGGCTTCGCGCGCGAACAGAATTCCCGATTCCTCGAATGCTTCGCGGATGGCGGCCGCAGCCAGCGCCTGCATATCCGGCGAGAGCGCCGCGCTGCCATCGACAAAATCGCAAAGCGCCGCGTCATGATCGCCCTTCGCCACCTTGCCGCCCGGAAACACCAAGGCGCCGGCAACGAAATCGATCTGGTGATGGCGCTTCACCATGAACACTTCAAGCCCATCCGGGGCATCGCGCGCGATCAGAATGGTCGCGGCCGGAATAATCGCTGCTGCTGGTTTGGAATCCGCCATCAATCCTCGCTTTTGGCCAAGTCTAGCCGCTTGTCAGCGGCGGGGCCAAGCGACGGCGCAACGCCGTGGATCAGCTGGTCTTGTCGGCGTCGCTTTTGTGTCCGCTGTCCGGGGTCAGCGACGCCAGAATGTTGACCACGCCCGGCGTCAGCACGAAGGGCGCCTGCGGCAGGCTCATGCCCAGAAGCGAGGTCGTATTGGTGGCGGCAGGCGCATCCGTGAACAGGCTGAGTGTCGACATCTGATCGGCCGTGCTGCGCGGTTGCGCGAACAGAGCTGACGCAAGGGAATGCGGCTGCGTGCTCGCGGAATTCAGAGGCGCACCCGACTGCGTCAACGCCTCGGCCTGGGCCAGGAAGTTGTGCGGCACGCGCGGCTGACGCACGGCCCAGTCATAGACCTGCGCCACGGTCTTGGACGAACCGTCGCGATTGTAGAAGACGCTGCGATTGGCGTTGGCCGCATCCGGGAAACAGGCCGCCGCGCTGGCGCCGGGCTGCGCATCCTTCATCTCGATCAGCTTGCAGGCTCCGCCGGCGCCGAGAAAATGGGCGGCATAGAGTTCGCCGCTGCAGACATCGCGGCCGAGCCGGCTCTGCAGATGGGCCTTGGTTGCGTTGGCGTACTCGCCGGCCATCAGGGCCGAGACCTTGGGATCGGTACGCAGGGCAAGAATTGCCTGGCGGTCGGCGGAATTTTCCGCGTGGTAGCGGCCATTCGCGCCCTTGGTAATGGCATCGGCATAAGAGCCAAGCCCATATTTGGCGCCATATTGCTTGATCATCCCGAGCCAGGTCTGGGAGACGAACTGGAACAGCCCCTCGGCGCTCGAACTTGATGATTTTGCCTGCGGTTTCAGGCTGCTCTCACGCATCGCCGTGCCCAGCAGATAGTCGAAATCCGAGCCCGTCGCCGCGCTGGCCTGGCGCAGGGCGCTCAGCACTTCGCTGCGGGTCGTCTGGAGGGTGGTCGTGGCTTCTGCCAGCATCGGGTCCAGGTCCGTCGTGTTCTACACAACGGTATAGGCAATCGGCGTGCCAGAATGGTTAATGCCGGGATAATTAGTGGAAGGCGGCCAATTGCGCGATCAGGGCGTCGGCCGCGCCCGGCGCATAGGGCTCGGCCGCGCCGGCGCCCCAGACCGGGCCGGGCCAGGCGGCATCGCCGGGATTGCGCGCCACGACATGGATGTGAAGCTGCGGCACCAGGTTGCCCAGCGCCCCGACATTGATCTTGGCCGCCCCGGTCACGGCCTTGAGGCCCGCGCTGGCCCGCCTGAGCTCATCCATCAGGACAAGCCCCTCGGCGTGGCTGAGGTCGTGCAGTTCGGTCAGTCCGGCCCGGCGCGGCACCAGGATCAGCCAGGGGAAGCGGGCGTCGTTCATCAGGCGCACACGCGACAATGCCCAGTCGGTGACCGGCAGAGTGTCGGCGGCGAGGCGCGCGTGAAGTTCGAAGCGGTCCATCACAAATGTCCGAACAGACCCGGCGCAAGAAAACCCTGCCGCCAGGCGATGAACACCAGATAACCGAGATAGGCCAGCATCAGGAACGCGCCCTGGGCACGCCCGAGCTCCCAGCGCGCCGCCAGCATCAGCGGCACCACCACCGCAGCCCCCAGCATCAGATAGATGTCCGCGCCCGCCACCATCGGCGAGACAGACAATGGATGGACCGTGGCTGTGATCCCGAGCACCAGAAGGATGTTGAAGATGTTGGAGCCGATCAGATTGCCGATGGCGATCGAGGTCTGTCCGCGGATCGCCGCCACGATGGTCGTGGCCAGCTCCGGCAGCGACGAGCCGACGGCGATCAGCGTCAGGCCGATGACTGCCTGCGGCACGTGATAAAGCCGCGCCACCGCCACGCCGCCATCCACCACATAGGCACCGCCGAAATAGAGGCAGGCGAGCCCAAAGATGAACAACAGCGCGCTCATGGCCGGCGTCGGTCCGCCGCCCTCCCGATCGCGAACGTCGCCGGTACGATGCGAGGGCGCCCGCCGCCGATCGGTGAAGAAGGACAGCAGCACATAGGCAAGAAAGCCCGCCAGCAGCATCCAGCCATCTTGGCGGGTGATAGTCCCGGCGCGCACCAGCACAAACAACGCCACACTCGCAGCAACCAGCACCCCGCCGTCGCGCAGCACGATCTTGGGCGAGGTCGGGATCGGCCGCATCATCGCGCCAAGGCCGAGGATCAGGAGAATGTTGACGAGATTGCTGCCGATGACATTGCCGAGCGCCAGATCCGGCGCGCCGTGGAAGGCGCCTTCCAGCGAGACCACCAGCTCTGGCGCCGAGGTTCCGGCCGAGACCACAAGCAAGCCGATCAGAAGGGGCGAAAGGCCGAAGATCTTCGACAGGCCGATACCGCCGCGCAGCACGCTTTCGCTGCCGATGATCAGCAGCACCAGGCCAAAGCCGACAAACGCATACGCCATGCCGCGATCACGCCCCTCACAGAGCCATTGTCGTTACTGGAGGCGGGCGCCGGCGGCAAGGCTTGTGGCGAACCTTGCCTAATTCCGGAACCGCTTGGGATCGAAGGGGGCGATTTCCGGGGCGATCCGCTGCTCCAGAATGAGCGGTGGCACAGTTTCCGCCATGCCCGGAGCAAAAAGGATGCCGTTGCGGTACTGGCCGGAGGCCACGAACACGTCCTCGACCGCGGTCTGGCCGATGATCGGCAGCCCATCCGGCGAGCCGGGCCTGAGGCCCGCCCAATGCTCGTCGATGGCCCAGTCCGCCACCTCCGGGATCAGTTCGGCGGCGCGGGCCTGAAGCCAGGCAGGCGCCTCCGCGCTCAGGGCGGTATCGAAGCCCGCCTCGGCGACCGTGGCGCCGACGAAGAGCCGCTTGCCGCGTGGCACCAGATAGATGGAGCCGCTGCCCCAGACCAGCGGTTCGGGCAGCACCGCGCCTTCTGGCGGCATCAGCGCGATCACCTCGCCCTTGACCGGACGCACCGGCGGCACGGCCTCGGCCGGTAGTCCGCCGATCTGGGCCGTCCAGGCGCCCGTGGCGAGCAGCACGGCGTCGCCATGGTGGATCTTGAAGGGCGTGCGCGCGATGGCCCCGCCGCCACGCTTGCCCTCGACCAGCACCGCGGTCTCGTTAGGCGAAAGCGTCCCTCCGGCGCGCACGAAGGCACTCGCCAGGGCCCGGCCGAGCGCCCGGTTGTCGACCTGCGCTTCGTCGGGCGCCCAGAGCGCGCCATGGATATCGGGCGCCAAGGATGGCACTTTCGCCCGCGCCGCATCGGCGGCAAGGAACTCGAGGCCCGCCGCGGATGCACGGGCGCGCAATGCTTCTTCCTCATCCACTGTGCGCGCGATCAGCAAGGCGCCATCGCGGCGATAGGACAAGCGCTCGCCCGAGGCCTCTTCAAGCTCGGTGGCAAAGTCCGGCCACAGCGCCATGGAAAGACGGGCAAAGGGCATCTCCCCCTCGGGTGCCTCGCCGCTTTCGGCCGTGCCGGCGATCATGCCCGCCGACGCCCATGTCGCGCCGCGCCCCGGCTGGCCGCGATCCAGAATGACGATTTCGACGCCGGCCTGCGCCAGACGCCACCCGATGGAAAGTCCGGCCACGCCGGCGCCGATGATGACGGTTTTCATGTGTCCCGGAAGTTGACGACGGCCGCGCCGATCCGCGTGCCGGCCGTGATGAAACAAAGCGCGCCAAAGATGATGCAGATCGCGCCGAACCAGTTCGGAAACAGGCAGGCCAGCGCAAAGGCAATGAAGGTCTCGCTGCCCTCGGTCAACCCGCCAATATGATAGATCGATTTGGAGCCGTTGAGATCGGTCGTAAGCCCACGCTTGCCCGCGATCACGGCATAGGCCAGGAAACTCGATCCAGCCGCCACGAAGCTGAGGATCAGGAAGGCGCTCGCCAGCGCCTCTTCGGGACGCGCCAGTGCGAAGGCAAAAGGCACGGCCGCGTAGAAGATGAAATCCAGCGCAATGTCGAGAAAGGCGCCGGCATCGCTGACGCGGCTATGGCGGGCGATGGCGCCGTCCAACCCGTCCGCGATGCGGTTGGCGACGATGAAGCCGAGGCCGAGATCGTAACGGTGGGCAGCGATGGCTGGAACGGCGGCAAGCCCGAGGGCAAAGCCCGCCCAAGTGACCCAGTCGGGTTTGAGGCCGGCCCGCGCCAGAGCCGCGCCGGCCCGATTGAGCGGCGGATCGATCAGCTTGCGGAGCGGCGCATCCAGCATGGGCGACGACTTAGGCTCCGCCCGGCCCGCCGTCAAACCCGCCTGCAATCGTGACGTGACCGGGCCCGGGCGGCTTTCTATAGTCTCCGCTCAGCCATGGAGACTGCGATGGAAAAGGCCACATTCGGTGCGGGGTGTTTCTGGGGCGTCGAGCATTTCTTCCGCGAGGTGCCCGGCGTGATCGATGCCGTCAGCGGCTATGCCGGCGGCGCCGTCGACAATCCAAGCTACAAGCAGGTCTGCACCGACACGACCGGCCATGCCGAAGTGGTCGAAGTCAGTTTCGATCCCGCCAAGCTCGACTATGGAAGGCTGGTCGAGTTGTTCTTCAAGATGCACGATCCGACCCAGCTCAATCGCCAGGGCCCGGATTTCGGCACGCAATATCGCAGCGTGATCTTCACCCATTCGCCCGAGCAGGCCGCCATCGCCGAACAGAAGAAAGAAGAGGCCGCCGCCTCGGGACGCTACAGAAATCCGATCGTCACATCGATCGAAGCGGCCAAACCCTTCTGGCCGGCCGAGGCCTATCACCAGCGCTATTTCGAAAAGCATGGCGGTTCCTGCCATGTGAGCTTCGCGGAACTGCAAGAGTGATGTTGGCCTGAGCGACGGATCGGGGGAGCACCGGCGATGGTGATGGGATTTTCGGTGGCGGCGGATGCGCAGGCGGCAGGGATCGGCCGCGGCGAACGCTATTCGGGTCTCACCTGGGCGACGCGCTCGCCGGTGGTGGCGCAGCATGGCATGGCCGCGACGGAACATCCGCTGGCCTCCGAGATTGCGATCGACATTCTCAAGAAAGGCGGCAGCGCCGTCGATGCAGCCATCGCCGCCAACGCCGCGCTGGGCCTGATGCTTCCTGTGCTCAATGGTATCGGCGGCGATTGCTTCGCCATCGTCTGGGATCCGAAGACGAAAAAGCTCCATGGCTATAACGGCTCCGGCCCGTCCGCGAAGGGCAGCAGCCTCGCCCAGATGCGCGAGGCGGTTGCGGCGGTCTATGCGCGGATGGGTGTGCCGGCGAAGGATCACATCCCGCCGCTGGGCGCTTTGACCGTCACCGTGCCCGGCACCATCGACGCGTGGGGCGCGCTGCATGCAAAATTCGGCAAACTTTCGCTGGCAGACGTTCTGGCGCCGGCAATCGACTATGCTCGGCAACGGCTTTCCGGTGTCTCAGCTCGCCGCCAAATACTGGAAACTCAACTTCGCCGCCTTCGAGAAAAGCAAGGCGATGATCGAAGAGCTCGACAACGCCCGTACCACCTTCCTGATCGACGGGAAGGCACCGGCCGAAGGCCAGCTATTTCGGAACCCCGATCTCGCCGACACATTGAGCGAAATCGCGGAAGGCGGGCGCGATGCGTTCTACAAGGGCCGGATCGCACAAACGATCGATGCCTATTTCCAGCGCATCGGCGGCGCTTTGCGCTATGCCGATTTCGCGGATTATCAAGGCGAGTGGGTCGAACCGCAATCGGTGAACTATCGCGGCTATGACGTCTATGAGCTGCCGCCCAATGGCCAGGGCTTTGCCGTGCTCGAGATGCTGCAGATCCTCAAGGGCTTCGATCTGAAGAGCATGGGTGCAGGCTCAGCCGATGCGATCACGGCGATGCTCGAGGCCAAGCGGCTCGCCTTCGAAGACCTTGCCAGGCATTACGCCGATCCGCGCTTTGCCGACGTGCCGATGACGGGCTTGATCGCAGACGCCTATGGCGACGAACGCCGCAAGCTGATCGACCTCAAACACGCCAATCCGGATTTCGGGCCCGGCGATCCGCGCCTGTTCGACGGCGACACGACCTATCTCACAACCGCCGACAGTGACGGCATGATGGTCTCGCTCATCCAGTCGAACTATCGCGGCATGGGATCCGGGCTGGTACCGGACGGGCTCGGCTTCATGTTCCAGGATCGCGGCGAACTGTTCTCGCTGAAAGACGACGCGGCGAATGTCTATGCGCCGGGCAAGCGGCCCTTCCACACCATCATCCCCGGCTTCGCGTTGAAGGACGGCAAGCCGTGGATGGCGTTCGGCGTGATGGGCGGCGACATGCAGCCGCAAGGCCATGTCCAGGTGCTGGTCAACATGATCGATTTCGGCATGAACATTCAGGAAGCGGGCGATGCCGCACGCTGGCGCCATTACGGCAATGCCGAGCCCACAGGCGAGCCGTCACAGGGCATCGGCACGGTCGAGATGGAAGGCGGCTTCGATCCCAAGGTGAAGGAAGAGCTGACCAAACGTGGCTACAGGATCGTCGGAGGCACCGGTTCCTTCGGCGGCTATGAGGCGATCCAGTATGACGCGAAAAACGGCGTCTATTGGGGCGCCGCCGAAATGCGCAAGGACGGCTCGGCAATCGGGTACTAGGCTATTTCCCGGTCGCGCTCTTCACCGCGAATTCGGCCGTGGCCGTGGCGCCGCCTTCGAATTCGAGCGTCACCGGAACCGTGGCGCCGGGCTTCATGGCGGGCTTCGGCTTCATGCACATGATGTGATAGCCGCCGGGCTTGAAGCTGACGCTGCCATGGGCGGGCACGCTGACCTTGTCCACATGCACCATGCGGCCCATGCCGCCGGACTCGACGCTCTGGTGCAGCATGACCATGCCGCAGGCCGCGACCTTGGCACCGGTGAGCGCGATCTCTGTGTTGCCATTGTTCGTCAGCGTGAAATAGCCGCCGGCCGGAAGGCCCGCAGGAAGGGCGCGGAACCAGCCATCGGTGATCGTAACATCGGCCGCATAGGCCGGAGCCGACAGCGCCGCCAGGACAATCGCCGCACTAAGAAGCTTCACGGAGCGCATGCTCGTTCCTTTCATCGTTGAGACGCAGGATGTTGAGGATCAGGATCAAGCCGATCACGCTCATCATCGAAGAGGGAATCCACAGGATCAGTCCGCCATAATGCTGATCGGTGATCGCGGAGATCGGCAGGATGCGGCCGCAGATCTTGTAGACCGGATAGAAATCGCTGCTCGACAGCGCGATCAGCGCGCCGATGGCGATCTGCGGCGGCACGATGGCCATGGTGAGCAGCGCACGCATGCCGATGGAAACGCGCGCGGGTGGCTTCGGCTGCGGATCGAGCATCAGGCACCAGAAGAAGATGCCGTCGATCGCCATCGACCAGTTCATGAGCTGATAGAGATTGTCGTCCAGCATCACCCGCGTATGGATCGCGGGCACCAGCCAGACATAGATCAGCCCGACGAACAGCACCGGCGCCACGGCCGGATGCTGGATCGTGTTGACGATCATCCGCACCGGCGGCGAGCGCAACACGGGCTTCAGGAAATCCGGCATGCCTTCCCACAACGCCGCGCCGGGCACACCCAGCGCAATCAGGAACGGCCCCAGGTGATGCAGCACCAGATGCTGGCCGCGATGGAAGAAGAACATGTGCTGGCTGAGATAATCGTAATGCGTTTGCACCACCGCATAGGAGAGCAAGACGCCCAGCACATAGAATGCCACGCGCCATGCCGGCGGACGCGCCGCACGCGGCAGCCGGCGATAGCCGATGGCGAACCAGCCCAGCGCCAGCGTGGTGGCAAGATAGATCGGCCAGGAGAATTCCCACGGCATCCACACCGGCAGATCGGCCGGGAAAAAGCGGCAGAGGAAATAGAGCACCGCGCCGACCACCAGCACGCCGCCATAGGCAAGCCAGGCGGCGCGGGGCGAAAGCCCGCTTGTTTCGGCAGTATCTGTGATCGCGGCGGCCACGGGCGCTCTGTTCTTCCTCGGGGCGTTCCTGCCCGCTCTTATACGATGGGCGGGCGGCCTGTCCGCCGACGCGCCCGCGCGCGAGGCGATTGGTCACAGCCGGTGGAACCCGGCACGCCGCCGCCGCCATGCTATGGGGCGGACCATGATCGGAACCGCTTTCCGCCGGTTTGCGCCTTTCGCTGCCCTCGCCGCCTGTCTCGTGCTGGCGGCCTGCGGCAATAGCAGCACGGGCTGGCACGGCCGCAACATCACCGGCGCGCTGCCCGACCTTCAGTTCACGATGCTGCGGGCCAATGACGACAAGCCCGTCACCGCCGCCGATTATCGCGGCAAGATCGTGCTGCTCTATTTCGGCTACACCAATTGCCCCGATGTGTGCCCGCTGACGCTGGCCAATCTGTCGCAAAGCCTGCGCCGCCTGGGCAAGGATGCCAAACAGGTGCGCGTGCTGTTCGTCACCGTCGATCCCGACCGCGACACCGCCCCGATCCTCAAGGCCTATGTGAACGCCTTCTCGCCCGAGATGGATGGCTTGCGCGGCACCGACAATGCGATTGCCATCCTCGCCCGGCGCTATCGCGTCGCCTATGCGGTGAAGAAGCTGACCAGGACGCAGCCTTATGAAGTGAACCATTCCTCGGCGGTGTTCTTCTTCGACCGCAAAGGCCATGCACGGCTGGTGACGCTGACGACGAACAATATGGCAGGCGTGGCGAGCGATATCGAACGGTTGATCGAGGGATAGCGCACAAGAAAGGCGGGCGCCGCACGACATCAACGTCGCGCGAGCAAACCCGCCTTGGGATCAGACGCTCCGGCAGGCCCGGCGACTGCCCGATTCAACGGACAACCGACAGGCACCTTTCACGTCACCTCGGGTTTCGGGGAGGGAGGGAGCCTCGCCATTTCGGCTCCATGTGAAGCGGTGTGATTCCGGCACCCGCCTCCTGTCCTCCTGGGTCCTCGCGCGGGGAGCGCGACCTTACCCTGTATGTGCCCGCTGGGCTGAACGTTCGGACCGGGCGGGCCCTAATAGTCGTGCAACAAAATCGCGGCCATGCACGGCCTCCTTCGTTTCTGAAAGAGGATGTGGGAATGGGTGAGAGGGTGTTCAAGTGCGGCGCATGTGATTGCAGGGTTGCAATGAGCGCATGGCCACAGGGAGAAATTGGGAGCCTGACCTGTGCCGCTGGCTCGATCTTTCAGGAGATCGTCGTACACCGCTCCTGTCAGCGTCGGAGCTGCGTTTAGTCCTGGGTCCCCTTCCCTCACACCGCGCTGACGCGCGATGTTCGCCGGGAATGACAAGAGAGGGTGTAGGCGCAGGCGGCGCGTTCACCACACACCACTCTTTCCGTCATGGCCGGGCTTGACCCGGCCACCCATCGGGCGAGCGTCCGCGAGCCATAGGGTCTCTCCGCCGCGTGGACACGCGGCAGATGGATGGCCGGCTCGGTGGCCGGCCATGACGAGTGGGCTAAATATGCAGCGCCGCCTTGTCCGCGTCGAGCACGGCTTCGTGCAGCATTTCGCTCAGGGTCGGGTGCGGGAAGATGGTGTGCTTGAGTTCCGCGTCGGTCAGTTCGCCGGTGCGGGCGATGGTGTAGCCGTGGATCAGTTCGGTGACCTCCGCGCCGATCATGTGCGCGCCCAGAAGCTCGCCTGTCTCCGCATCGAACACCGTTTTCACAAGCCCTTCCGGTTCGCCCAGCGCAATCGCCTTGCCATTTCCGATGAAGGGGAAGCGGCCGACCTTGATCTTTTTCCCGGTGGCCTTGGCCTTGGCTTCCGTCATGCCGACGCTGGCGATCTGTGGTGTACAATAGGTGCAGCCAGGAATCTTTGAGGTGTCGAGCGGGTGCACGCCCTTCACGCCGGCGATGCGCTCGGCCACGATCACGCCTTCATGCATGCCCTTATGCGCGAGCCAGGGCGCGCCGACGAGATCGCCGATGGCCCAGATGCCGGGCACGCCCGTCGCGCCCCATTGATCGGCGACGACATGGGTGCGGTCGACCTTCACGCCGGCCAGTTCGAGACCGATATTCTCGACATTGCCGACAATGCCGACGGCCAGGATCACGCGATCGACGGTGATGGTTTCGGTCTTGCCGTCTTTCGTCTTCAGTGTGGCGGTGACGCTGTCCGCGCCCTTCTCCAGCTTCTCGACCGTGGTCGCGGTGCGGATTCCCATGCCCTGCTTCTTGAAGGCCTTCTCGGCCAGCTTGGAAATCTCTTCGTCTTCCACCGGCAGCACACGGTCCATCACTTCGACGACCGTGACCTCGGCGCCGAGGGTGTGGAAGAAGCTGGCGAATTCGATGCCGATGGCGCCGGAGCCGACCACCAGCAGCTTCTTCGGCATGACATTGGGCATCAGCGCTTCGCGATAGGTCCAGATCAGCTTGCCGTCCGGCTCCAGCCCCGGCAGCACGCGGGCGCGCGCGCCGGTGGCGAGGATGATGTTCTTGGCGGTGTAGTCGGCCGCCTTGCCGTCTTTCGTCACGCTGACCTTGCCCTGCCCGGCCAGCTTCGCCTCGCCCACGATGACGGTGATCTTGTGCTTCTTCATCAGGAAGCCGACGCCGCCCGAAAGCTGCTTCGACACCGCGCGCGAACGCGCCACGATCTTGGAGAGATCGAACTTGATGTTGTCGGCCGAGAAACCGAACTCATCGAGGCGGTGCATCAGGTGATAGATCTCCGACGAGCGCAGCAGCGCCTTGGTCGGGATGCAGCCCCAGTTCAGACAGATGCCGCCCAGCTCCGCGCGCTCGACAATGGCCGTCTTGAGGCCGAGCTGCGAACAGCGAATGGCGCTGACATAGCCCGCCGGGCCCGAGCCGATCACGATAACGTCGAAGGCTTCCGCCATATTGGTCTCCTAGACTGTGTGACGGCGGTTCAGGCTTCGAGGGCGCTGACGGCAATGACGATACCCAGCGCGGGCAGCAGAAAGAACACCGTGTAGATGAACGAAACGAATGCGAATTTGGTGGCGGTCCGGACCCAGCTCTGGCCGTAGAAGCGCTTCATGGCCACCAGCAGGTAGATTCCCACTGCCGCCAGCACCAGCCAGCCGACCGTGCCGCCACTCAGGACCTGCGCCAGCCACACCGCGGTGATCAGCACGACAAAGCCGAAGCTGTGCACATTGAGCGAGAAGACGAGGTGGTCGACGAAGAAATAGGTCTGGCGTTGGCGCCAGTGGAACAGCGCCAGCAATCCGCGCGAAGATCGGCAGGAGCAGGAACAGCGCGCGCGGAATCCAGGTCGTCAGCGGGCCGTTGATGGCCGTGGGGTCGTGCGCCAGCGTGGTCATGGTCGTCTGGATGCGATCGATGATCCAGTCGCCGAAGCCGGGCTTTTCCCCCTTGGCCGCCATCGCCGCCTTGGCTTTGGCGAAATCGGCCTTCATCTGATCGAGACCCTTCTGCACCTGCGGAGAGATGGATCGGGGCGCGGTATCGAGCGGCGCGAAGAAACGCGTGGTGAAGGATGGATAGGTGGCGCCAGCCTTGATGGTATTCGACCCGCCGACGACAAGATTGAAGTTGACCTTGCCCGAACCCGCCGCGCCCTTGGTCGTCGCCTCGCTCGCCGTCACACTCTTCTGGATCCGGGCGACTTCCTTGGCAGTCATGATGTGGGTGTGGACATCAAGCTTGAGGATGGCGATGCCCGACACGCTGAGGATCAGGAAGAAAAGAAGCGTGACGAAGAAGTAGAGCCGGATCGGCGGCACATAGGCCCGCGTGCGCCCGTCGCGAAAGGCGCAGGATAGTTCGCCCGGCTGGCTGACCAGCGCGCGGGCCGTGCGCAGGATGCGGCTGTCGAAGCTCAAGATGTCTTCGAAGAAATCATGCAGCAGGTGGCCGACCGTGCGGCGGTGCGTGTCGCGCTCCTGGCCGCAATGGGCGCAATAGGGTCCATCGAATTTGGCGCCGCAATTGGGGCAATGGGTGCGCGCATGGCCCGCCAGCAATGCGGCTTCGGCGACCGCCACGCCGCCCAGTTCCACCAAGCCTTCGAGGTCACCGCTCATGGTTCACCCGCGCCCCCTCGCGCGCCCTACAGCAGCATGGATGCCGGGTCTTCGAGATAGGTCTTCAACACCTGCAGGAAGCGCGCGCCGGTGGCGCCGTCGATGACGCGGTGATCGCAGGACAGCGTCACGCTCATCACGGTCGCGGCTTCGATCTTGCCGTCTTTCACGATGGCGCGCTGTTCGCCAGCGCCGACCGCCAGGATCGCGGCGTGCGGCGGATTGATGACCGCCGTGAACTCCTTGATCCCGAACATGCCCAGATTGGAGATGGCGAAGCTGCCGCCTTCGAACTCGGATGGCTTGAGTTTCTTGGCCTTGGCGCGGCCGGCCAGCTCTTTCACCTGATTGGAGATCGCGACCAGGCCCTGCTCTTCGGCGCGGAAGACGATGGGCGTGATGAGGCCGAAATCAAGCGCCACGGCAACGCCTACATCGGCATGTTTGTGGCGCAGGATCGCATCGTCGGTCCAGCTCGCATTGACCTCGGGCACGCGCATCAGCGCCATGCCGCAGGCCTTGACGATGAAATCGTTGACCGAGAGCTTGTAGGCGGGTTTGCCACCCTCCCCCTTCGGCGCCTGCGCATTGAGGCGCCCGCGCACGGCCATCAGATTGTCGATGTTGCACTCAATGGTGAGATAAAAATGCGGGATCAGCGCCTTGGCCGTGGTCAGGCGCTTGGCGATGGCCTTGCGCATCGAGTCGTGAGGAATTTCCTCGACATCATCGGGCTTGAAGAAGAGGCGCGCATCGGGCAGCGGTGCCACACCGGGAATGCCCGCGCCACCCGCAGAAGCGGCGGGCCGCGCGGCCGGTCTGGTGACGCCGGATTTGGCGGCGGTTTCGACATCGGCTTTCACGACGCGGCCGCGCGGGCCGGTGCCGGTGACGGCGGCCAGATCGATGCCCGATTGCGTGGCCAGACGGCGCGCCAGCGGCGAGGCGAAGACACGCTCGCCCGACACCTTCGGCGCGGCGGGCGCAGGCTGCGCAGGTGCCTCGGTCTTCAGGGGCGCCGGCGCAGGCGCGGCGGCCTTCGGCGCAGCGGGTTTGGGTGCTTCCGCCTTCGGCGTTTCGGCGGGGCCGGTTTCAGCGCTCACGGCATCCTTGATCGAGGCCATGGCCGCGCCGATTGCGTCGGTGCCTTCGCCGTCATCGAGCAGCACGGCAATGGGTGCGTTCACCTTCACACCCTCGGTGCCTTCAGGCACCAGGATCTTGCCGATCTTGCCCTCATCGACGGCTTCGAACTCCATCGTCGCCTTGTCGGTTTCGATCTCGGCCAGGATGTCGCCGGACTTGACCGCATCGCCTTCCTTGACGAGCCATTTGGCAAGCTTGCCCTCTTCCATGGTGGGCGACAGGGCGGGCATGAGGATATTGGTGGACACTAGTTGCTCTCCAGCGGCGCGAGCTTGCCGGCATTCTGTTCCCACAGCGTGCCGTCGAACTCGGTCGTGATGACGGAGGTGAAGTCCATCGGATCGAGACAGCGGAAATTGACGCTGTACCCGTCCGGATGCGAACGCGGGATGTAAAAGGATTTGATCCCGCAAACCGAACAGAAGAAATGCTTGGCGACCTCCGTGCCGAAGGCATAGGTCGTCAGCTTGTCTTCGCCGCTCAGCAGCTTGAAGTGTATGCGGGCAACGAACAGGTGCAGATAGCCGGTCTTGCGGCAGATCGAGCAATTGCAATCGACCAGTTCGACCGCATCCGGCACCTCAACCTCGAAGGCGACGGCGCCGCAATGGCATCCGCCTGTTTTCCAGCGCATCGGTTTGTCGCCGGCCATCGCCGCTTACCCCCGGTAGCAGACAGCCTTGGCCGCCGCGATCACATCCTCCACCGTCGGCAGCGCCAGCTTTTCGAGATTGGCAGCGTAAGGCATCGGCACGTCCTTGCCCGTGACCTTTGTCGGCGGCGCGTCGAGATAATCGAAAGCCTCGAGCGCGACGGCGGAGGCGATCTCCGAACCGATGGAACACACCGGCCAGCCCTGCTCGACGGTGACGATGCGGTTGGTCTTCCTGACGCTTTCGATCACGGTCGCGGTGTCGAGCGGGCGCAGGGTTCTGAGATCGATCAGCTCGGCGTCGATACCCTCTGCCGCCAGCTTCTCGGCGGCTTCGAGGATCAGGCCGACACAGATCGAATGCGCCACCAGCGTCACGTCCTTGCCCTGTTTGACGACGCGGGCCTTGCCGATGGGAAGCACATAATCGTCGAGCTTGGGCACCGGGAAGGAGCGGCCATAGCAGATCTCGTTCTCGAGGAAGATCACCGGATTGGGATCGCGGATCGCGGCCTTGAGAAGCGCCTTGGCGTCGGCGGCGAAATAGGGCGCGACCACCTTCACGCCCGGAATGTGGGCGTACCAGCTCGAATAATCCTGGCTGTGCTGGGCGCCGACGCGCGCCGCCGGGCCGTTCGGCCCGCGCAGCACGATCGAGCAATGCATCTGCCCGCCCGACATGTAGCGCGTCTTGGCGGCGGAGTTGATGATCTGGTCCATCGCCTGCATGGCGAAGTTCCAGGTCATGAACTCGACGATCGGTTTCAGGCCGGAAAAGGCCGCGCCGACGCCGAGGCCGGTAAAGCCATGTTCGGTGATCGGCGTGTCGATCACGCGGTCGGCGCCGAACTCCTCGAGCAGGCCCTGGCTGACCTTGTAGGCGCCCTGATATTGCGCGACTTCCTCGCCCATCAGGAAGACATCGCCGTCGCGGCGCATCTCCTCCGCCATGGCATCGCGCAAGGCTTCGCGCACGGTCATGGTGACCAGTTCGGTGCCTTCGGGCACTTCTGGATCGGCCAGCGTGGCGGCCTGCGGCGGCGGAGGTGCGGCCGCAGCTGCGGGCGCAGGCTCCGCTTTCGCTTCGGCCTTCGGCGCAGCGGGCGCAGCCGGTGCGGGCGCGGCCGTTGCGGCGCTGGCGTCCTCGCCATCGGCGAGCAGCGTCGCGATGGGCTGGTTGACCTTCACCCCTTCGGTGCCTTCTGGCACGAGGATGCGGCCGATCTTGCCTTCATCGACGGCTTCGAACTCCATCGTCGCCTTGTCGGTTTCGATTTCGGCCAGAATATCGCCGGAGCGGACATCGTCGCCTTCTTTGACGAGCCACTTTGCGAGCTTGCCCTCTTCCATGGTCGGAGAGAGCGCGGGCATGAGGATTTCGCTGGACATGTTTACGCGTAAACATCCGTGTAAAGTTCTTCGGGAGCCGGCTCGGGACTTTCGGTCGCGAATTCGGCGGCGGTGTTCACGATCTGACGGATTTCCTTGTCGATGGCCTTGAGCCCGTCGGCGTCGATCTGCCCGCGCGCAATCAGCTTCTGGCCGAAATGGTCGATGGGATCGCGCTTCTCGCGGACTTCATTGACTTCCTCGCGCGTGCGGTACTTGGCCGGGTCCGACATGGAATGGCCGCGATAGCGATAGGTCTTCATCTCCAGGATCATGGGGCCATTGCCGTCGCGGCACCACTCCATGGCCTTCTTGCCGGCAGCATAGACGGCCTCGACATCCATGCCGTCGACCTTTTCGCCCGGGATGCCGAAGGACGCGCCACGATTGTAGAAGTCCTGATCGGCGCTGGCGCGCTTCACGCTGGTGCCCATCGCATACTGGTTGTTCTCGACCACATAGACGACCGGCAGCTTCCATAGCTCGGCCATGTTGAAGCTCTCATAGACCTGACCCTGATTGGCCGCGCCGTCGCCGAAATAGGTCAGCGTCACCGCGCCGTTCTTGCGGTAGCGATTGGAGAAGGCCAGCCCGGTGCCAAGCGGCACCTGGGCGCCGACGATGCCATGGCCGCCATAGAAGCGCTTCTCATGGCTGAACATGTGCATGGAGCCGCCCTTGCCCTTGGAATAGCCGGCTTCGCGCCCCGTGAGTTCGGCCATCACACCCTTGGGGTCCATCCCGGCGGCCAGCATATGGCCGTGATCGCGATAGGCGGTGATGACCTGATCGTTGTCACCGACGTCGGCCTGCAGCCCGACGACGACGGCCTCCTGACCGATATAAAGATGGCAGAACCCGCCGATCAGTCCCATGCCGTAGAGCTGGCCCGCCTTCTCCTCAAAGCGGCGGATCAGCAGCATGTCCCGATAGAGCTGGATCGCCCGGCTCGCCTCGACGGCGGGCGCGGCGTCAGTGGAGGCTGGGGTCTGGCCCGCAGCGGCGTCGGCCATGGACAATCGCTCCTATGTTCAAAGGCGCCGGAAAGGGGGGACATTCGGCAGCGCGAGGGCGGTTTTGGCAAGCCATCCGCGGTTTGGCAAGCGATGACAATTCGTCACGAAGCACGCATGGCTGCCCTTCGCAAACCGTATCGGCTGCCTTCGCAAATCCGCGCGCGATCAATGGGAATGGCTGGGATCTTGACTGGGGGAATGGCGCGGAACCGCGACCTGACCGGGGACGCCCTCAAGAAGCTGCTCATTGGCGACCTCCTCGACCATGTCGGGGTCGACCGAGCCCGGTTCCAACAGCTTGATGCGGTGGCCCAGCCGGGCGCGCTGGGTCTTGAGGCTGGCAAGCTGGTCCTCGCGCAGGGCAAGCCGCGTGTTGACGGTGTTGAGCGCCACCAGTCCGCGCGGGCCCCAGACCGTGTAATAGCCGAAATAGGCCACGGTCGCGGCGCAGATCGCCGGGATCACCAGGGCAGAAAATAAGCGGGTCACGCTGCGTCTGATTCGCATGCCTCACCGAATCACACGGTGATTCGCAGCGTCAAGAGGAATCGTCCTTCGGGGCTCGCCCGCAATGCGGGCTCGCACCTCAGGATGACGCCCGGCACAGCCGGGCCTCGAAGCACGAAGCTTACGCCGCGGCCTCGGCGATCATTTTTTCGATGGTCTCGGCGCCGTCGGGCGAGTGAATCCAGTCCTCCGCCGCCTTGAGGGAATTGAACTGCTGCGCCGCCCGCAACGGGCGCACGCGCCCTTCCACCGGCACCAGCACCTCGAAGGTGCCGGCGAAGCGCTGGTCCTTGGTTTCCGTCGCGAAGGGCTGGGGGACGCCCTTCTTCTTTTTCATGGCCATGGAGGCAATCCTTGCAGAGTTGGATCAGCGCTTGAGGACGGAACGGCCGGCGTAGATCGCCTGATCGTCCAGCATCTCCTCGATGCGCAGGAGCTGGTTGTATTTGGCGAGACGGTCGGAGCGGCACAGCGAGCCGGTCTTGATCTGTCCGCAATTGGTGGCGACCGCCAGATCGGCAATGGTGGAATCCTCGGTCTCACCCGAACGATGGCTCATAACGGCCGTGTAGGACGCGCGATGGGCCATATTCACGGCCTCAAGAGTCTCGCTCAAGCTGCCGATCTGATTGACTTTGATGAGGATCGAGTTGGCCACGCCGCGTTCGATACCCTTGGCCAGGATCGCCGAATTGGTGACGAAGAGATCGTCGCCCACGAGCTGCACCTTGGCGCCGAGCGCCTTGGTGATCGCCGCCCAGCCGTCCCAATCGTCCTCGGCCATGCCGTCTTCGATCGAAACGATCGGATAGCGCGCGCAAAGATCCTCATAGACCTTCACCATGGCGTCGGGATCGAGCGACTTGCCCTCGCCGGCCAGCTCATACTTGCCCTTCTTGAAGAACTCGCTGGAGGCCGGATCGAGCGCCAGGCCGACATTCCCGCCCGGTTCGTAGCCGGCCTTCTCGATGGCATTGACAATGAAACCAAGCGCTTCGTCGGCACTCTTCAGGTTTGGCGCGAAGCCGCCCTCGTCGCCGACATTGGTGTTGTGACCAGCATCGTGGAGCTGCTTCTTCAGCGTGTGGAAGATCTCGGCGCCCATGCGCAGCGCCTCGCGGAAGCTCTCCGCGCCATAGGGCACGATCATGAATTCCTGGAAGTCGATGGGATTGTCGGCATGCACGCCGCCATTGACGATGTTCATCATCGGCACCGGCAGGACGCGCGCCGCCGTGCCGCCGACATAACGGTAGAGCGGCATGTTGGCCGCTTCGGCCGCCGCCTTGGCCGCCGCCAGCGAGACGCCGAGAATGGCGTTGGCGCCAAGACGGGCCTTGTTGGGCGTGCCGTCGAGCTGGCACATCAGGCTATCGAGCCGGGTCTGCTCCTCGACCTCGAGCCCGGCCAGGGCATCGAATATCTCGGTGTTGACGGCATTCACGGCCTTCTCGACCCCCTTGCCGCCATAGCGGGTGCCGCCGTCGCGCAGCTCGACCGCCTCATGGGCGCCGGTGGAGGCGCCGGAGGGAACCGCGGCCCGGCCGAAGGAGCCGTCTTCAAGGGTGACATCCACCTCGACCGTGGGATTTCCGCGGCTGTCGAGGATTTCGCGGGCGGTGATGTCGATGATGGCAGTCATAACGGAAATCCCCAAAGGGTTGCGGCGGCGTCCTTCTAGGCGATGGCCCGGAGCGCTTCAAGGCACGGCCTCCGGAACAGGGGGCCGCGGGCCGCGAATCCGGCTAGAGTGCTCCCCGAACAATCCTTTGGGGGAAACGATCATGAACGGGCTGGCCTCGGCAGACATGCTCTACACGGCCATCGTCACCATACTGACGGTGCTACTGTTCTTCTGGATGGGTATGCAAGTGGGGCGGATGCGCGCCAGGCACGGCATCAAGGCCCCGGCCATGACCGGCCATGACGAATTCGAGCGGGCCGTGCGCGTTCACATGAACACGATGGAAGGCGCCATGGCCTTTCTGCCCGCGCTATGGGTGGCCGAGATCTGGTTCGGCGGCTGGATCCCGCCGGTGGCCGGCTTCGTCTGGGTCGTAGGCAGGGTGATCTACATGCTCGGCTATATGGCGGCGCCCGAAAAGCGCGAGACCGGCTTCCTGATCCAGGCCATCGCGCTCGTCGTGCTCATCATCCTGGCGGTCTGGGGGATCGTGGCGTCGTTCGTGATTCTGGGGTGAGGCGGGCTTAGCCCCGCTTCTTCACGATCGCATCGATGGCGACGAGGTCGGCCAGCAGTGCCGGCACGTCGGGAAGCTTGAGCATGTTGGGACCGTCGGACGGCGCGTTGTCCGGGTCCTGATGCACTTCCATGAACACACCGGCGACGCCGGCCGCCACAGCTGCCCGGGCGAGATACGGCACCATGCGCCGGTCGCCCCCGCTCGAAGCGCCCTGCCCGCCGGGCTGCTGCACCGAATGCGTCGCGTCGAAGATCACCGGCGCGCCAAAGGCGGCCATGATCGGCAGCGCGCGCATATCGGAGACCAGTGTGTTGTAGCCGAAGGACGCGCCGCGTTCGGTCACCAGCACATTCGAATTGCCGGCGCCCGTCACCTTGGCGATGACGTTCTTCATGTCCCAGGGCGCGAGGAACTGGCCCTTCTTCACATTGACGATCTTGCCGGTCTCGGCGGCGGCGACGAGCAGATCGGTCTGGCGGCAGAGGAAGGCCGGGATCTGCAGAATGTCGACGGCCTCGGCCACGGGCGCGCATTGCTCGCGCTCATGGATGTCTGTGAGGACGGCGAGGCCCAACGTCTCGCGAATCTCGGCGAAGATCGGCAGCGAGGCCTTCAGCCCCAGCCCGCGCCGGGCGCCAGCGCTGGTGCGGTTGGCCTTGTCGAAGCTGGTCTTGTAGACGAGGCCGACACCGGCCTTGGCCGCGATCTCCTTCAGAGCCACCGCCATTTCGAGCGCGTGGGCACGGCTTTCGAGCTGGCAGGGCCCGGCGATGATGGCGAGCTTCTCGGCATTGCCGAAACTGGCGCTGGCGGTCGAAACGATGGCGTTCGGGGCGGGCGAGATCGGTGTCTGGGCGGTCATGGCCGCTCTATACCACTTTCGCGCGGCAGGCGGAGCCCTTTCCCGAGCTCCGGTTCTGCCGGGAACTTTTGATCCGCCTCAAAAAGAAACATTCAGCTCCGGTTCATGGTGAGGCTCCCATCGTGCCGGCGAATGGGAATGGCTATTCGAAAGGAACCCAGTATGAAGTGGCTAACTATTCCGACGGTGGCGGCCTTGAGCCTCGTCGTCGCGTCGCCGGCGCTCGCCGCGCTCAGCAAGGTCGAGGGCGCCGCCAGCAGGAGCGCCACGACCCAGATCGCCCAGCGCGACCAGGACCGGGACCAGGATCGGACCCGCACGCGCGACCAGCGCTCGAACCAGCGTCAGGACCAGCGCAATGTGCGCCAGCCTGCACAGCGCAACGTCGCTCCCCAGCAGCGCAACGTCGCTCCGCTGCAGCCTCGGGATCGCCGCGATGTGCAACGTAACAACCAGCGCTTCAACTGGGGTCAGTACCGGCAGGGCCAGGCCCCATCGAACTGGAGCCAGCATCCGCGCCTCGATCTGCGGGCCTGGCAGCGCAACGAACGCGCCCAGCACCGCTATCGCTGGGATCGGTACAACCGCCCGCAGGGTTGGTATTACCGGCAGTGGACCTTTGGCATGGTGTTGCCGCTGATCTTCTGGTCGCGCGACTACTGGATCACCGATTACTGGCAGTACGGCCTGATGGATCCGCCCTATGGCTTCGTCTGGGTCCGCTACGGGTCCGACGCGATCCTCGTCAACGTGTCGAACGGCTACATCCTGCGCGTGGTCTACGGCCTCTATTACTGAGCCGCGGCAACGCGCACCGAACAAGGAGCCAAACATGAAATGGCTGATCGTGCCGGCGGCTGCGGCCTTGAGCCTCGCGCTCGCGACGCCGGCACTGGCAAGACACACCACCGGTATCGCCCCGTCCGCGGACGCCGCTGCGGCAACAAACAGAACCATCCAACTGGCCCAGCGGGATCGAGATCGCGATCGCGATCGCGATCGCAAACGGGACCGCGACAAGACCAAACAACAACCGCAAACACGTCCGGGCGTACGGCAGCGTCAGCAACAGCAGCGCCCCGCCATCCAGCAACGCCGCCAGCAACGCCCCGCCGTCCAGCAACGTCAGCGGCAACAACGCCGCGACGTCCAGCGCAACCCCCAGCAGCGTCGCGATGTCCGCCGCGACTTCCGCCGCTACAATTGGGGCGACTATCGCCACGGCCACCGCCCGCAAAATTGGGCAAACGACCGCAATTTCAATCGCGGATACTGGCAGCGCAACTACAGATCCCAACAACGCTATCGTTGGCGCCATTATGACCGCCCGCGTGGCTGGTATTACCGGCGCTGGGCCTTCGGCATGATCCTGCCATCCATTTTCTGGGCGCGGACCTACTGGATCAATGATTACTGGCGCTTCGGCCTGCCCAACCCGCCTTATGGCTATGTGTGGGTGCACTACGGCAATGACGCCGTTCTGGTCGACGTCTATGACGGGCGTATCCTGCGCGTGGTCTACGGGCTGTTCTACTGATCGGACGCCGCCCTGAAACACATCGCCCCCGGAGCGCGCGCTGCGGGGGCGTTTTCCTGCGCGGCTCGAATACTTGCCGTCAGGGAACACCGTAGCGGGCGGCGCCGATCAGGCTTGTCACCGGCTGGAGCACGCCGACGACGGACCAGAAACCACTTTCCGACACGCGCACCACATCGCCTGGCTTGATCTCGGTGGAGGCGTCAGCCGGCATGTCGACTTCCTTCGCCTGGCCTTCGTGACGGATATAGACGTCGTCTTCGTCGGCGCGCGGCGTGAAGCCGCCGCCAAGCGCAATGGCGTTCATCGCCGTCATACCATCCGTGTACGGATAACTTCCCGGCTTGTTGACTTCGCCGATGATGTAGAACGGGCGGTAGGTCACGACCTCGACCGATACGCGCGGATTGAGAAGGTAACCGCCAGCCAGTTTCTTGGTCAGCGTGTCGCCCAGCCCCGGCGCGGTAAGGCCCGCGGCCGTGACATCGCCAATTAGCGGAAAGGCAATGCGCCCGCCGCCCGAGACCTCGAAATCGCCGGAGAGATCGCCCTCGCCATAGACCGTGACATGGACCTTGTCGCCCGGTCCGAGACGATAGCCGGGCCGGCGGCGCGACACGGTGGTCCGCTCGGCCGGCTGGGTGACGGCAATTTGTTGCACGGGCGCAGAAGAGGGCGGCATGCCGGCGGAATAGCGCGGGGTCTGCGGCGCGGATTGCGAAGCAGGTTGCGATGGCGGCGCGCCCTCGGCCTCGATGCTGTAGCGCAGTGGCGGATGCGCGACCGGTTCGGCAGTGGCCGTGCGCACCGGCGCCGCCATCTGTGCCTCGACCGGTGTCAGCGGGGCGGCGGCCGGTGGCGTGCCGTCCTCGCCCGGCGGGACTTCGATGCTGTAGCGCAAGGCCGGCACGGCAAAGGCTGGCGCGGCAAGAGCCACACTGAGAAAGCCGGACAGGATCAGGGCGGCACCGCGCATGGCCTCATCCTAGGCAGCCCGGATTTACGAATTCCTAAGGATGGGAGCCCATTGTCACCCAGAACGCGAACCACGCGCGGCCTGCAACCCGGCCTCCATCCTCAGATGCCGGACATATCATCCGCCGCAATCGATACCGCGGGGTTTCCCGATGCCTGATTCATCGACGCGGCCGCCAGGCGCGGGCCCGCGCTTCGATCTCCCCCGGGCCGCCCTCGTCGGCTTCGGGAGCATCGACCGTGAGCACCAAACGCTGTTCGACATCCTCAACGATATCGCGGCGGAATTTGCCAATGGCGGGCCGATCAACGGCGCCGGCTTCGCCCCCCATGTGGCGAATTTGCGCGACCACATGGCCGCGCACTTTGAACATGAAGAAGCGGAAATGGCCCAGGTGCGATATGGCGGCACCGATGGTCACGCCGCCCATCATGCCGGCATCCTCGCCAAACTGGACGCGTTTCACGCTACCGTCCGCTCACAGCCGACGACCACTGCGGAGATGACGTTCGAACTCTTCGACCGGCTGCTCGACGATGTCCTGCGCGCCGATCTGGCGTTCAAGGACTTCCTTGTCGCAAACGGATACACCCATTCGCGCAAGTAGAGCGTGCGGCGCTGCCTAGAGCGTTTCATGGCTCAGTTGAATCGATTTAGGATTCCCGTTGGGTCGCGAGTTCGATTTCAAGATGCTGGCTGGGTAGGAGGCCAGCATCTCATGGCTCGTCCTCTATCGAACGATCTTCGTGAGCGCGTTGTTGCTGCGGTTGCGGCCGGCGAGAGCTGCCGGGCGGTGGCAGCCCGGTTCGGCGTGGCGGTGTCCTCGGTGGTGAAGTGGTCGCAGCGCCATCGCGCAACCGGCTCAGTGGCGCCGGGCAGGATGGGTGGCCATCGCAGGCCGGTGCTGGAACCGCATTGTGACTTCATCGTTGAGCGGTTGGCAGCCACGCCACACCTGACGCTGCATGGGCTGAAGGCCGAACTGGCTGCGCGCGGGGTAACGGTCTCGCACAATGCGGTGTGGCAATTCCTGCGGCGCAAGGGCCTGCGGTTCAAAAAAAACGCTATTCGCCCTTGAGCAGGCCAGAGCCGATGTCGCGCGCAAGCGGCGACGCTGGCGCTCCTGGCAGAGCCGCCCCGATCCCGAGCGGCTGGTCTTCATCGATGAGACCTGGATCAAGACCAACATGGCGCCGCTGCGCGGCTGGGGACCCAAGGGCAAGCGCCTGCGCGCCTTCGCTCCGCATGGTCACTGGCGCACGCTGACCTTCCTCGGCGCACTTCGCCATGACCGGCTCGCGGCGCCTTGCGTCTTTGACGGACCGATCAACGGTGCAACCTTCCGCGCCTATGTCGAGCAGCAACTCGCGCCGATTCTGAAGCCGGGCGACATCGTCGTCATGGACAATCTCGGCTCCCACAAATCGGCAGCCGTCGGCCAGATAATCCGTGCGGCAGGCGCCAGATTGCGCTTCCTGCCGCCTTACTCGCCCGACCTCAATCCGATCGAACAGACCTTCGCCAAGATCAAGCACTGGATGCGCGCCGCTCAGAAGCGCAGCATCGAAGACACTTGGCGCCACCTCGGCGGGCTCGTCGCCACCATCCAACCAAACGAATGTGCCAACTACATTGCCAACGCCGGATACGCTTCCGTCAAAACATGAAACGCTCTAGACCAGCCGGCTCTGCTCCACCGCCGCCTTCACGAAGCTCGCAAATAGCGGGTGTGGCTCCAGCGGGCGGCTTTTGAGCTCGGGGTGGAACTGGACGCCGATGAACCAGGGGTGGTCGGCGCGTTCCATGATCTCGGGTAGCCGTCCGTCCGGCGACCAGCCCGTGACCTTGAGGCCGTGCGCTTCGAGCCTGGGCGTGTATTCGGTGTTGACCTCGTAGCGGTGGCGATGGCGCTCGCTGATCTGGCTGGTGCCATAAACCTCGGCTACGCGGCTGCCAGGCGTGAGCTTCGCGGTGTAGGCGCCCAGGCGCATCGTGCCGCCCATATCGGCATCCTCGCGGCGCGTCTCGACGGCGTTGCCCTTGGACCATTCGGTCATCAGGCCGATCACGGGATGCTTGGCGCCCTTGTCGATCTCGGTCGAGCCCGCGCCGTCGAGGCCGGCCTGATTGCGCGCGGCTTCGATCACCGCCATGTGCAACCCGTAGCAGATGCCGAGGAACGGCACATTGCGCTCGCGCGCGAACTGCACGGCGCGGATCTTGCCCTCCGTGCCGCGTTCGCCGAAGCCGCCGGGCACGAGAATGCCGTTGACGCCTTCGAGATAGACGGCGGCATCGTCGCGCTCGAAGATTTCGGAATCGATCCACTCCATCTTGACGCGCACATTGTTGGCGAGGCCGCCATGCGTGAGCGCTTCGGAGAGCGATTTGTAGGAATCCTTGACGGCGATGTATTTGCCGACGACGGCGATCTTCACCTCGCCCTCGGGATTGTGGACGTGGTCGACGACCTCATCCCATCGCGACAGATCCGGCGCGGGCGCATCCTTGATGCCGAAGACGTTCAGCACCTGGGTGTCCAGACCCTGGGCGTGATAGGCGGCCGGCGCTTCATAGATCGTCTTCAGGTCGAGCGCCGGAATCACGCGCTCGGGATAGACATTGCAGAACAGCGCGATCTTGCGGCGCTCGTCATCCGGAATGGGCTGGGTCGAGCGGCACAGCAGCACATCGGCGGCAATGCCGATGGAGCGCAGTTCCTTGACCGAATGCTGGGTCGGTTTGGTCTTCAGCTCGCCTGCCGTCTCGATATAGGGCAGCAGCGTCAAATGCACGAAACAGGCATGCTCGCGGCCGAGCTCGTTGCCGAGCTGGCGGATGGCCTCAAAAAACGGCAGGCCCTCGATATCGCCGACCGTGCCGCCGATCTCACAGAGGAGGAAATCGACTTCGTCGCTGCCGGTCAGCACGAATTCCTTGATGGCGTCGGTGACGTGCGGAATCACCTGCACGGTGCGGCCGAGATAATCGCCGCGCCGTTCCTTGGCGATCACATCCGAATAGATGCGCCCCGAGGTGACATTGTCCGACTTCGCTGCGGCCACACCCGTGAAACGCTCATAGTGGCCGAGGTCGAGATCGGTCTCCGCGCCATCGTCCGTCACGAATACTTCGCCGTGCTGCAGCGGCGACATCGTGCCGGGATCGACGTTGAGATAGGGATCCAGCTTCCGAAGGCGGACCGTGTAGCCACGCGCCTGCAGAAGCGCTCCGAGAGCGGCTGACGCAAGACCCTTACCAAGTGAGGAGACCACGCCGCCAGTGATGAAAATCAAACGCGCCATGGAATTGGACCATAGGCGCATGGCATTGCCTTGCTCAAGCGCAATCGCATCGGAACCCGATCAATCAATACGGAATTTCGGAAAACGCCGCGAAAGGCGGCGCGCGGATAACTAATGTTGCGGAGACGGCAGGCCCGGCACTTCCGGCGCCGCCGGTTTTTTGGACGTTTCGGCCGGCTTGGTGTCCGCTTTCCCGGTGATCGGGCTCGAAACCGGCTTGGCCGGGGCCGAATCAAGAATCGATTTCTGCGGCCGACTATGGAGGGCCAGGAGCACCAGCGCCATCGACGTGGCGAAAAACACGACCGCGAGAATTGCTGTCGTGCGCGTCAGTGCGTCGCCTGCGCCGCGCGCCGAGAACAGACCGCCGCCGCCACCGCCGCCAATGCCCAGCGCGCCGCCCTCCGATTTCTGCATCAGGACGACGATCACCAGCGCCACCGAGACGAGGAGTTGCACGATGATAAGGACGGTTTGCATGACGGCTCCTGACCGGCTCCTGGGCCCGTTTCGGGGCGGGTCTTAGACGAAAGCAAGCCCCGCGCCAAGCCCCATCGCCCCTGATCCGTCAAAGGCTTCGGGGATGGCGGCCCGGCAGGCGGGGCGTTCGCAGCGGCAACCGGACGATGACGCTCAGCTTGCGATTGCGGTCTGATGGCGGGCGCGCACGACGGCGACTGTCGCGTCGATCTCGGCCAGATTCTCGTCCTGCGATCGGTCTGCGGCGAAGACCTGATTGAGCTTGAGGGCCGCATGGCCGAGCAAATGCATGGAGGCGGCGCGATCCACGCCCAGTTCCACCCCCTCGATGGCGCTCAGAACGCCGTCGCACCATTCGATGGCGGCCTCGAACTCGGTGTCCCGGGCGCGGCGCGAGACGGCCTTCGCCAGATGGCGCAACCGCTCGAGGTCCACATCATATTTGCCGTTTTTCGCCTCATAGCCCTGCATCAGGCGCCACAGCACGCAGATCTGAAATGCGTCGCGCCGGAGCTTCTCACTGGTCAGGGTCTCGCGGGCAGCCTTGAGTTCGGTATCGAGGCGCTGGGCGGCCTCCTCGCTGCTGATGCGCTCTTTGGCCTTCATCTTCAGCGAATTGGGCGGCGTGAACAGGTCTTCCCCCGCGCGGGGGCCGTTCTCGCGTCGCCGGTCCGGGCCGACATATTCCGAGGTAATGACGAAGCCCTTGCGGCGCTCGACATGCTGCTGGATGCGGCTTTCCAGAAGCGAGGTCGAGAACGGCCTCAGAATCAGGTCGTCGGCGCCGGAATTGAGGACCCGGGTGACGAGGGAATTGTGATTCTCCCAGGCGGTCACGATCACCACCAGGAAGGGGTTATAGGCCACCATCCCCTGCCTGACGACCTGGATCGACTTGCACAGCGCATCCTCGACACCCTGGGCCTCGCACAGGGCAAGGTCGGGCGGGCGGCGCATGATGAACTCGTTGAACGCGTCCAGGCTCGCCACTGTCTCGATGCGGCGGAAACCCATGGAATAAAGCGCCGAACGGGTCATGGCCCGGTTGGGCGCGACCGGGTCATAAACCAGCGTTTCGACGGTATCGTAGGAAATGCGCGCCATGCTCCGCGCGGCCCCCCAGAGTTGGATCCTGAACCTTCGCGCAAGGGTGGCAGGGCGGCATTAAGAAAGCGTGGGCAGGCGCAGTTAAACCTTTGATCAAGCAGCAGAAACGATTTGAATAAAATCCGCTGCTTTAAGGCTTGCACCGCCCACCAGGGCGCCGCTGACGTCGACCACGGCCAGGATTTCGGCGGCATTGGAGGGTTTGACCGAGCCGCCATAGAGGATGCGCACGCCGGCACCCTCATCGCCCAGCCGCGCCTTCAGGCCCGCCCGGATATGGCCATGCATCTCGGCAATCTCGGCCAGGGTCGGGGTGCGGCCGGTGCCTATGGCCCAGATCGGCTCATAGGCGACGGCCGTGTTGGCGGCACGGGCGGTGGCGGGCACGCTGGCCGCAATCTGGGCGCCCACGACATCGAGGGCGCGGCCGGCATCGCGCTCGGCCTCGCTCTCGCCGACGCAGATGATGGCGCTGAGGCCAGCACGCCACGCCGCCTCGGCCTTCGCGGCCACGGCCCCATCGCTCTCGCCGTGATACTCGCGCCGCTCGGAATGGCCGACGATCACCGCCACGGCCCCGGCATCCGCCAGCATCTCGGCGCTGATATCGCCGGTATAGGCCCCGGAGATTGCGGCATGGCAATCTTGTCCGCCGATCGGCAGCCTTCCGCCGGCGGCCTCGACCGCGCGGCTGATGAGTGTGGCAGGCGGGCAGATCAGCATGTCGGCGGCCGGGGCGGCTGCGGCCATGTGCGCAGCCAGCGCGCGGATTTCGGCCAGCGCCGCAGCCGTTCCGTTCATTTTCCAGTTGCCAGCGATCAACGGCCGCATGCGATACGATCTCCCCTCAACTTCCCGGATTCTTGACGGTTCGTCGCCTTGCCGTCAGCCAGGCCTCTCCCTATCATCCGCGGCCTTTAACCGCCATCTTTTGGCACCGCCACGTTTTCGGAAGTCCTCATGCTCCAGCAAATGCGCAAATTCGCCAGTTCTTGGGTTGCCTCCATCTTTCTGGGGGTTCTGGCCCTTAGCTTTGGCGTCTGGGGCATCGCCGACATCTTCAAGGGCACGACCGACACCAGCGTCGCGACGGTCGGCAATGTGAAGATCGGCCAGGACGAGTTTCAGCACGAATATCAGAACTCGCTGCGCAATGAGGGCCGGCGTCTCGGCACCGACCTCAGCTCCGAGCAGGCCGTGGCGATGGGCCTGCCCGGGCAGGTTCTGGACCGCATCATCAGCCGCGTGGCCGTGGATCAGGAGATCGGCCGGCTCGGCCTGACCGTTTCGGACGATGCCGTGGCCGGACAGATCCGCGCCATTCCGGCCTTTGCCGGCCCCAGCGGCAATTTCGACCATAACCAGTTCCTGCGCGTCGTCAGCCAGTCGGGCTTCACCGAGCAGAGCTTCATCGCGGCCGTGCGCAGCGATGCGGCGCGCGCGCAGCTTCTCGATGCCACCAGCAATGGCTTGGAGCTGCCAACCGGATATGGCCGTGCCCTGTTCGACTACATCAATGAAGTGCGCGCGGTTCATTATATCGAGGTGCCCGCCTCAGCGGCCGGCACCATTGCCAAGCCGAGCGACGCCGAACTCGAGGCCTATGTGAAGGCCCATGCCGGCCAGTTCTCGACGCCGGAATATCGCGAGCTGACCTATGCCGCGATCACGCCGGCCGATCTGGCGAATGAGATCAAGGTCACCGACAAGCAGCTCAAGAACCAGTACGAGCTGAACCAGCAGAAATACCAGATCCCCGAGAAGCGCGACGTCGAGCAGATCACCTTCCCCGATCAGAAGGCGGCCGAGGCCGCCTCGGCCGAGATCGCCAAGGGCAAGAGCTTCGCGGACATTGCCACGGCCCGCGGCCTCAAGGCCAAGGACATCCAGCTTGGCGAGGTGCAGGAAGCCGACCTCGGCAAAGCCCGCGGCGGGGCCGCTTTCGCACTGGCCAAGGACGGCGTGTCGAAGCCGGTGAAGGGTGATTTCGGCTGGGTGATCCTGAAGGTCACCAAGATCGTGCCGGGCATGAACAAGACCTTTGCCGAGGTCAAGTACACGCTCAAGAAGCAGGTGCAGCAGCAACTGGCGGCCGACAAGATCAGTGAGATCGTCAACAAGTTCGAGGATTCGATGGCCGGCGGCGCGACGCTAAGCCAGGCGGCCACCGCCTCGGGCATGAAGGCGGTGCATCTGAAGGCCATCGACAAGGACGGCCTGATGCCGGACGGCAAGAAGGCCGATGTGCCGGCGAATTCGCAGTTCCTCGATCAGGTCTTCAAGGCCGATGTCGGCGTTGCCGGCGATCCCTTCCAGCTTCCCGATGGCAGCGCCTATGCGCTCAAGGTGGATGGCGTGACCCCGCCGGCGCTCAAGCCGCTCGATGCCGTGCGCGCCAAAGCAGAAGCCGGATGGATGCAGCAGAAGCAGGCCGACGCGCTCCTGACCAAGGTCGCGGCGCTGAGCGCCACCGCCGATAAGGACAAGAGCCTCGACCCCATCGCCAAGGCGCTGAAGGTCAAGGTCGAGGACAGCCCGGCGCTGCAGCGTGGATCGCCGGCCGGCGCCATCCCGGCCGGCTTGCTCGGCAAGATCTTCGACGCCAAGCCGGGCGCCGTCGTGTTCGGCAAGGCCGACAAGGGCGACGGCTATATCGTGGCGCGGATTACGGGCGTCACCCATCCGCCGCCGATGACGGCGGCCAACGCGCAATATGCCCAATTCCTGAAGCAGATCGGCAGTCAGGTCGGCAACGACCTGCCGACCTCGCTGGCGATGGCCGCGCGTCAGAGCCAGGGCGTCACCATCAACCAGAAAATGGTGGACACGGTCACCGGAAGCGGATCTTGAGCGCGCCATGGCGATTGAACCGGAGTTTGCGGGTTTTGCCCTGGCCTATGAGGCGGGCACGCCGCAGGTCGTCTATGCGCGGCTGATCGCCGATCTGGAAACGCCCGTTTCGGCCTATCTGAAACTGGCCGAGGCGCGCGACAACGCCTTCCTGCTCGAAAGCGTACAGGGCGGCGAAAGCCGCGGGCGCTATTCGATCATCGGCCTCAAGCCGGACCTGATCTGGCGCATCCGCGATCTCAGGGCCGAGATCAATCGCGATGCACGCGCCAATCCGGACGCATTCGTTCCGGACGATGATGCGGACAAGCCCTTGCAGGCGTTGCGGCGGTTGATGAAGGCGACGCAGATGGACCTGCCGGCCGGATTGCCGCCGATGACGGTCGGCCTGTTCGGCTATCTCGGCTATGACACGGTCCGGCTGATCGAGACCAAGCTCGGCGCGCCGCAGCCCGATCCGCTCAGCCTGCCAGATGCAATCCTGATCCGCCCGACCATCACGGCAATCTTCGACACGGTGAAGGACGAGATCCTCGTCGTCTCGCCGGTGTGGCCGGAAAAGGGGCTCGACGCCCGCGCTGCTTACGCGCGCGCCTGCGAACGCGTGCAGGACACGGTGTCCGACCTCGAACGGCCCCTGCCCGTGCGGCCCGCGCCGCGTGACGATCTCGCCATGGGCGCCGAGATCGGCTCCAATATGACGCATACGGAATATCTCGACATCGTCGAACGCGCCAAGGAATATATCCGCGCCGGCGACATCTTCCAGGTGGTGCCGAGCCAGCGCTTCCACCGGCCCTTCGCGCTGCCGTCGTTTGCGCTGTATCGCGCGCTGAGGCGCCTCAACCCCTCGCCCTTCCTCTATCACCTCGCCTTTCCGGGCTTTTCCATCGTGGGTTCGTCACCGGAAATCCTCGTGCGCCTGCGCGACAGCAAGGTCACGATCCGGCCCATCGCCGGGACGCGGAAGCGCGGCGCCACGGACGAAGAAGACAAGGCACTGGCCGAGGAACTGATGGGCGATCCCAAGGAACGTGCCGAACATCTGATGCTGCTCGATCTCGGCCGCAACGATGTCGGCCGCGTCGCCGATGTCGGCAAGGTCGAAGTGACCGACAGCTTCTTCATCGAACGCTACAGCCATGTGATGCATCTCGTATCGAATGTCGAAGGCACAATCCGCCCGGGGCTCGACGCCATCGACGCGCTGGCGGCGGGGCTTCCGGCGGGCACGCTGACCGGCGCGCCCAAGATTCGCGCCATGCAGATCATCGACGAGTTCGAAAAGGACAAGCGCGGCGCCGTTTATGCCGGCGCGGTGGGCTATTTCGCGGCCGACGGTTCGATGGACACCTGCATCGTGCTGCGCACGGCGGTGGTGAAGGATGGCACCATGTATGTGCAGGCGGGCGGCGGTGTGGTCGCCGACAGCGTGCCCGAGCTCGAATATCAGGAGAGCGTCAACAAGGCCAAAGCCCTGATGGCCGCCGCCGAAGAAGCCGTGCGCTACGCCTCGACCGCGAAGCGGGGGCGGTAGCCGGGATCGCGGTCGGAACCCCCGGAGCGGGTCCGGATGGCGGCGCGGTAGCCGGTCGACAGGGCGACCGCGAGGACGCTAGGTATCTATCGGCAAGTTCCCTCCAAAATCGAAGGCGCGCGCCCGTCATGAATGCCATCGGCAGATATTATTGGTCGCTTGTCGTCACGGCATCGTATATCAGCTCCCGCTTGCGGCCCCTGCCCGCGCGCCATCCCCGGCAGTGCAATGTCTGCGGCTATGAGGGACCGTTCGGTCCCGCCGGCAAGGGCACGCGCAAGGATGCCAGGTGTCCGCGCTGCCGTTCGGTCGAGCGAGACCGGCTCTTCAAGCTCTGGCTGGAGAGCACACCCAAGGCGATCGCGGGCAAGGAGGTCCTCCATTTCGCGCCGGAGAAGAGCCTCGCCAGCCTGATCCGGCCGCTTGCCGCACGCTATGTGACCGCCGACATCACCCCTGGACGGGCCGACCGCGTGTTGAATATCGAGGCCATCGACGCGGCCGATGCAAGCTTCGACGCGGTGATCTGTTCCCACGTTCTCGAACATGTCGACGATCGCAAGGCGCTGGCCGAGATCTACCGCGTGCTGCGTCCCAGCGGCTTGGCAGCCATCGCCGTGCCGATCGTCGAAGGCTGGCGCCGCACCTACGAGAACCCTGCCGTCACGGCGCCGGCAGATCGTGCGCTGCATTTCGGCCAAGCCGACCACGTCCGCTACTACGGCGCCGATATTCGCGAGCGCATCAGCGAGGCAGGCTTCACGCTGAACCAGTTCACGGCCTGCCCCGACGATATCTTGCGCTACGGCCTGATCCGCGGCGAGGCCATCTTCGTCGCGAAGCGCCCGCTCGCGCCAAGATAGTCGCCGTCTCTACTTCTCCGCCGTCGCGATCTTCATCGCGTCCTGCCGGGTCTTGAGGCGGACGGCTGTAGACAGCGGAATCAGGCGGTAGCCGCGATCCCGGATGCGTGCGGTCCACACCTTCAGCGCCGACAGCGTTACGTCATGCGGGTGGCCGATGGCGATGGCAACGCCCGTTTCGCGCGCCACGCGCTCGGTCTCGGCAAGCTGGTTTTCGACATAAGAGCCACGCTGCGCGTCGTCGAGGAACACGTCGCGCCCTGCGCTGGCGATGCCGAAGGCGCGCGCGATCGGGATCACCAGCGAATGCGGCGTGGTGCGCGAATCGAGAAAGAAGCCGACATGCCCCGCCAGATGCTCCATCACCGGGATCAGCGCGGCCGTATCCTGGGTGAAGCGGCTGCCCATGTGATTGTTGATGCCGGCATGGCCCGGCACGCGCGACAGCGCCCAGTCGAGACGAGCGAGATTGGTGCTGGCCGGCAGATCGGTTCTGAGCGCCATGGGGCCCGGATCCTCGCGCCCCTCCGGCTCCATCGGCACATGGACGATGACCTGATGGCCGGCGCGTTCGGCCATGCGCACCAGCGTGCGCGTGTCGTCGCCATAAGGCAGGAAAGACAATGTCACATTTTTAGGCAGCGCGATGGCGCGGCGCGTGCCGTCCACATCGGGGCCGAGATCGTCGATGACGATGGCGATGGCCGGGGCGCGCGCAGGTAACGCCGCCGTGGCGGACGCACCGGAGGCGAGACGCGCATATTTCACGCGCTCAACCAGCCAGTCCGGAAATCCGCGCGCGGGCACCGGCGTCAACACCTGCGGGCCAAAAGCATCGGCGTTATCGGCATCGGCGTGTCGCGGCAAATGCAGCGGCAGGTTCACGCGCCCCGCCGGGCCCTGCACATCGGCTTGCGCCGCCATGAAGCCGCTCGGCAGGAAAACACCGATCAGCGACGGCAAGCCCGAGACCGCGCGCGCGCCGCCAAAGAGCAGCGCCACTGTCAGCACGAGCCAGAACGCGCCCTCGGCGGCGCCGAGATCGGCGGGCCGCATGCGCCTTTTCCTGGCTCGAATCGCTTTGACGCGCACCATGCATCAATAGGAAAGCGCTGGGGGACAGTGTCAACGCCACCGCCAGTTCCGCCCACAACATCCACACACGCAAAAGAGACTGGCCGGGCCGCGCCGGATCGCGTCATAGTAGGCGCATCTGTTCGTCCCGCCTCTTCTGACCGGATTTTCACTATGACCAAATTGCCACTCGGCCTCGCGCTGGCTGCCGTTCTTGTTCTGTCGGGTTGTGGAAAACCGGGCGACAAGACGCCCGCCCCGGCCCAGAAGGACATGAAAGCGTCTGGCCGCTACGACCCGCTTCAGACCTTCGCCAAGCTCACCCTGCCCCACCCCGTGAATGCCTATCGTTCGGGCAATGGCGCGCCGGGGCCGGCCTATTGGCAGAACCGCGCGGACTACAAGATGGCCGTGCATCTGGAACCGGCGAAGAAGGTGCTGACCGGCGACGAAACCATCACCTACACCAACAACAGCCCCGACCGGCTGGATGCGCTGTGGCTGCGCATGGAGCAGAACCACTACAAGGCGGATTCGCGCGCTACGCTGGCGGTCCCGGTGCCCAAGCGCTATGCGGCGATGGCCAAGCTGCACACCAAGGGCTTCGAACTCGACAACGTTTCGGTCGAGATGAACGGCAAGACCTACAAGGCCGACACCCTCATCTCCGACACGCGCATGCAGATTCGCCTGCCCGTGCCGATGGCACCGCATAGCGCACTCAAGCTGCACATCGCCTGGCACTTCACCATTCCCGGCCGCTGGGGCGGGCGCATGGGCTGGGGCCCGTCGAAGAATGGCGACATCTTCGATATGGCGCAGTTTTATCCGCGCATGGCCGTCTATGACGATCTCAGAGGCTGGGACACGCTGCCCTATCTCGCCAACGAGTTTTATCTCGAATATGGCGATTTCGATTACACCGTCACCGTGCCATCCGACATGCTGGTCGCGGGCACGGGCGAACTCGTCAACGCCAAGGATGTGCTGACGGCCCCGGAACAGGCACAGCTCGCCAAGGCGCGCGCGTCGGACGCAACGGTCTATATCCGTGCGCCGGGCGACGTGAACAATCCGGCCAGCCGGCCCAAACAGAGCGGCGAACTGACCTGGCATTTCCAGATGCACGACACGCGCGACATCGCCTTCTCGGCATCGCGCGCCTTCGTCTGGGATGCGGCGCGCATCAATCTACCGGATCACAAGAGCGCGCTGTCGATGTCGTTCTATCCGGTGGAGAGCGTGGGCAAGGATGCCTGGACCCGCTCGACCCAATATATCAAGGACTCGGTCGAGAACTTCTCACGCCGCTGGTATCCCTTCCCCTGGCCCGCCGCGATCAATGTCGCCGGCCCCGCCTCGGGCATGGAATATCCCGGCATGGCCTTTGACGGCATCACCGACAAGGGCAAGCCCCTGTTCTGGATCAGCGCGCACGAGATCGGCCATAGCTGGTTCCCGATGCTCGTCGGCTCCAACGAACGCCGCGACGCCTGGATGGACGAAGGCTTCAACACCTTCGTCGACACCTATGAATCGGACGACTTCAACCACGGCGAATTCGGGCCCAAGCGCGACGCCGAATTCGCGCCGGGCGGCGGCAATCCGGTCGAGGAAATCCAGTCGGTGCTGAAAGATCCGGATGCGCCGATCATCATGACGCGCGCCGATGCGATCCGCGAAAAATACCGCCACCCCGTCACCTATTTCAAAGCGGCTTTGGGCTTGAAGCTGCTGCGCGAACAGATCCTCGGACCCAAGCGCTTCGACTTCGCCTTCCGCAAATACATCAGCGACTGGGCGTTCAAGCATCCCTCGCCGTCGGATTTCTTCCGCGAGATGGACAGCGCCGGCGGCGAGGACCTGTCCTGGTTCTGGCGCGGCTGGTTCTTCCACAATTGGGATGCCGATCTGGCCGTGACGAAGGTCGCCTATACGGATGGCGATGCGGCCAAGGGCGCGACCGTCACCGTTGCCAATCTCGACAGGCTGGTGATGCCGGCCTGGCTGGAAGTCGTTCTGAGCGACGGCACGAAAATCCGCCGGCGCATTCCGGCCGAGGCCTGGATCCAGCAGCGCGAGGTCGAGGTGCCGGTCGACAGCACCAAACCCATCACCTCCGCCACAATCGACCCGGATCAGGTGATCCCGGACGAGAACCGCAGCAACAATACACTGAAGGGGCCGTTCTAGCGGCCCCTTCGGCACGGGTTCATTCGAGGTTGGTCTATTCGTGAGACGTCTGGCCCGGTGACTGGGTGCCCACGCCCGGCGTCACCATGCCCGGCCCCGCATCGGGGCGGCGCACCCTGGCGCCGGCCATGTGCTCATGCTCGTCCGGCACAGCGATGCCCTGCATGTCGCCGCGCAGATCGTCCTTCGGGCGCGAGAACTTCGGCAGAATCTCATGCGCGTCGCCGATCGACCAGGCCGAGAGGCCGACAATGATCAGGCCGCTGATCGCCGCGCTCCAGGTCAGCGCGTCACTCTTGAAGTCCATGATGCGCGGAGCCAGAAGCATCCAGGTGCCCAAGGCGCCCACGGCCCATTCGACCACCCGGTCGAAGGCCGCGGTCTCGATCAGCGCCAACACGGCAATCACCGCGCTCACGATCCAGAAGTTCCAGGCCACGGCCGCGCTTTCGAAGCCGAGAACCCAAGGCGTCGCGAACAGCCAGGCCGCCACCAGAGCAATGGTCCAGTCCTGCCAGTGTACGTTTTTCATCGGAAACTCTCCCGGTCAGTGAATTCGCGAGCAGTGTTGCGCTGCAGCGCTGCGCATGTGTTGACGCACATCAAGCCCGTTCGTTCCCGCGACTTTTTCCGCGGCTGGATTGGTCATAATGGGTGGGCAATGGCCGCTTTCCGGGGGTGCGCAGCCCGGCGCGCAATGCCACCTTTCCTTCCGGCCCGTCCTTGGCGAAAATAGCGACCGGACGAGCCGCGAGGATCGCGGGAAAGCGGGTGCCAGGTGCTGCTACTGATCGATAATTACGACAGCTTCACGTACAATCTCTACCATTTCCTGGGAGAGCTGGGGACGGAGGTCGTCGTGCGCCGCAATGACGAGCTGACCCCGGCCGAGGCGCTGGGCATGCAGATCGACGGCATCGTGCTGTCGCCCGGGCCCTGCACGCCCAACGAGGCCGGCATCTGCCTGGATGTGATCCGTGAGGCCAAGGGCCGGATGCCGATCCTGGGCGTGTGTCTGGGCCACCAGTCGATCGGCCAGGCCTATGGCGGCCGGATCGTGCGCGCGCCCGAGCCGCTACATGGCAAGCTCAGCCGCGTCCATCACACCGGCAAGAGCGTGTTCCGCGGCCTCAACAACAATTTCCTGGCCACGCGCTATCACTCGCTGACCATCGCGCCGGAGAGCATGCCAGAGGTTCTCGAGGTCACGGCCAAGGCCGATGACGGCGTGATCATGGGCGTGATGCACAAGAGCCATCCGGTGCATGGCGTGCAGTTCCATCCCGAGAGCATCGCCTCCGAACAGGGCCATGCGCTGCTCAAGAACTTCCTCGACATCTGCGCGGATTTCGCGGCGTCCAAAGAACCGGCGTGATGGCGGACGGTTTCACCGATACGCTGAAGGCCCTTGTCGCCGGCAAGAGCTTGCGCGAGGCCGAGGCCGCGAATGCCTTTGCCGCCATCATGCGCGGCGAGGTTTCGGCCGTGCGCATCGCCGCGTTTCTGACGGCGCTGGCGCAGCGCGGCCCCACAGTCGAAGAGATCACGGGGGCGGCCCGCGCCATGCGCGCGGCGATGGCCACCGTGACGGCGCCCGAAGGCGCCATCGATCTGTGCGGCACGGGCGGCGACGGGCACGATACCTTCAACATCTCGACCGCGACGTCGCTGGTGGTGGCGGGCTGCGGCGTGACCGTGGCCAAGCACGGCAATCGCAGCGCCTCCTCACGCAGCGGCACCGCCGATGTGCTGGAGCGGCTGGGCGTGAAGATCGATGTGGCCCCGTCCGTGGCCGAAGCCTGTTTGCGCGAGGCCGGGTTCGCCTTCCTGTTCGCGCCCACCTATCACAGCGCGATGCGCCACGTGGCGCCGGTGCGCAAGGAATTGGGATTCCGCACGATCTTCAATTTCCTCGGGCCGCTTTCAAATCCGGCGCAGGTGAAGCGGCAATTGTTGGGTGTCTCTTCGGCCGGATGGGTGGAGAAGCTGGCCCATGTGCTGAAAGCGCTGGGCACCGAGAAGGCCTGGGTTGTGCATGGCAGTGACGGGCTCGACGAGATGACGACGACCGGGCCGACCACGGTCGCGGTGCTGGAGAACGGCGCGGTGACGATGCGCGAGGTGACGCCGGAAGAGATCGGGATTGCGCGGGTGTCGCTGGCCGATCTGAAGGGCGGCGAACCGGAAGACAACGCACAGGCATTGCTGGCGCTGCTGGACGGCGCGCCCGGCGCCTTCCGCGATATTACATTGCTCAACAGCGCCGCGGCGCTGGTGGTGGCCGATGTCGCATCCGATCTCAAAGCCGGCGCGAAGCTCGCCGCCGAATCCATCGACAGCGGCAATGCCAAGGCTGCGCTTGATCGGCTGATCGCCGTGTCGCAAAAGGCGGTGCCATGACCATTCTGGACAAGATCGCCGCCTATAAGCGCGAAGAGATTGCTGCCGCGAAATCGAAGATTCCGCAGGCGGAGATCGAAGCGCGCGCCCGCGATGCCGATGCCCCGCGCGGATTTCGCGCCGCGCTGGAAGCGAAGAAACATGCTGGCCGCACTGGCCTCATCGCCGAGATCAAGAAGGCGAGCCCGTCCAAGGGGCTGATCCGCGCCGATTTCGATCCGCCGTCGCTGGCGCGCGCCTATGAAGCGGGCGGCGCGGCGTGTCTGTCGGTCCTGACCGATACGCCGTCCTTTCAGGGCGCACCGGAATTTCTCACTGCCGCGCGCGCGGCCTGCAAGCTGCCGGCGCTGCGCAAGGACTTCATGTTCGAGCGCTATCAGGTGGCCGAGGCGCGGGCCTGGGGCGCGGACTGCATCCTCATCATCATGGCCGCCGTGACGGACGACGAAGCACGCGCGCTGACGGACGAAGCCCGGCGCTGGAAAATCGACGCGCTGGTCGAAATCCACAATGAAGCGGAACTGGAACGGGCCCTGTTTCTCGGGCCCGACCTCATCGGCATCAACAATCGCGACCTCAAAACCTTCGTCACCGACATCGCGGTGACGCTGCGATTGGCCCCGCTGATCCCGCCGGGCAACCTGATCGTGGCCGAAAGCGGGCTCGGCGACCCGGCCGATCTGGCGCGGCTGGCCGGGGCCGGGGTCTCCACCTTCCTGATCGGCGAAAGCCTGATGCGGCAGGACGATGTGACGGCCGCGACGAAAGCGCTGCTGGGCGCTACAATGGCCGCATGAGCAAGCTCAGCCATCTCGACGAGAGCGGCGCGGCCCGCATGGTGGACGTCTCCGGCAAGGACGTGACCGCGCGCGAGGCCACGGCCGAGGCCATCATCCAATTGTCGGCCGAAGCCTATGAGGCCGCCATTGCCGGAACCGGCCCCAAGGGCGATGTGCTGGCGGCGGCGCGCATCGCCGGCATCATGGCGGCCAAGAAGACAGCGAACTGATCCCGCTGTGCCATCCCTTGCCGATCTCCAAGGCCGGGATCGATTTCGAACCGCTGGCCGAGCGCCATGCGCTGCGCATTATTTCGACCGTGAAAACCACCGGCCAGACCGGCGTCGAGATGGAGGCGCTGACGGCGGCATCGATCGCGGCGCTGACCGTCTATGACATGGTCAAGGCGGTGGACAAAGGCGCGGTTATCGAAACCATCCGACTACTGACGAAATCGGGCGGCAAGTCGGGCAGCTATATCGCACCCCATGCGGCGACGGCCACGCCGATCCCCGCGACGAGTGCGGACCATGTCTCCACCGGCTATCGTTCGGCGCCCGGCGCGCGCACAAAGCCGGCACCGAAAACACTGATGGGCGAAGTGACGGATGTGCGCCAACCCGCCATGCCCGATGCGCAACGCGACGCCTTCCGCGCCTTCATGACGTCCAACGGCTTGCGCGCCACCGACTGGGCCAAGCAGGCCGGCGTGCCGACGGCGAAGATCTACGCCTACCTCACCGGCAAGGCGCGCGCGATCGACAACGATACGGCCGCAAAGCTCGCCGCCGCCGCGCGCGTGCGCGTCGAGGACATGTTCAGGGCCGGGAAATGATCCCCGTCGCCGAAGCGGTTCAGCGCATCACCTCCGCGTTCAAACCGGTCGAGAGCGAAACCGTGTCCTTGGCCGAAGCCGCCCATCGTGTCGCGGCCGAGGACGTCCGTGCACGGATGATGCAGCCGCCTGCGCCGGTTTCGGCCATGGACGGCTATGCCGTGCGCGCTGAAGACGCGGCCACCGTGCCCGTGACGCTGAAGGTGATCGGCAGCTCACCGGCTGGCCACCCCTTCACCGGAACCATCGGCAAAGGCGAAGCCGTGCGCATCTTCACCGGCGGCGTGGTGCCGGAGGGCGGCGATGCCATCGTGATCCAGGAAGACACGGACGCCAGCGCCGACAGCGTCACCATCAAGGAAGCAGCACGACCGAACCGCCACATCCGCGCGGCCGGACTCGATTTCAAAACCGGCGACGTGCTGGCGCCAGCGGGCAAGCGCCTCACGGCGCGTGATGTCTCGCTGATCGCGGCAGGCGATGTGCCCGAACTTTCCGTGCGCCGCCGCCCGCGCATTGCGCTGGCCGCCACCGGCGATGAACTCACCCTTCCCGGCGCGCCGAAAACGCCCGGCGCCATCGTCGCGTCGTCGGGCTATGCGCTTGAAACCGTTGATCGAAAGCTGGGGCGGCGAAGTGCTGGATCTCGGCATCATCCCCGACACGGTCGAGGCCGTCGCCGCTTTGCCCGAGCGCGCAGCGGGCGCCGATCTGCTGGTGACGCTGGGCGGCGCCTCGGTCGGCGAGCACGACCTGATCCAGAAGGCGCTGGGGCCCAAAGGGCTCGAACTCGATTTCTGGAAGATCGCCATGCGGCCGGGCAAACCGCTGATCTTCGGCCGCCTCGGCGCGCTGCCGTTGCTGGGCCTGCCGGGCAATCCGGTCTCGACGCTGGTTTGCGCCCTGCTCTATCTGCGCCCCGCCATCGCTGCGATGCTGGGCACGGACACACAAACGCCGCTCACCCGCGCGCGCCTCGCCGCGCCGCTCAAGGCCAATGACAAGCGGCAGGATTATATTCGTGCGACCCTCGAACTGCGTGACGGCGAGGCCTGGGCGACGCCGCTGCCGATCCAGGATTCCTCGATGCTCTCGGCCCTGGCGCGCGCCGATGGGTTGATCGTGCGCCCGCCTTTTGCGCCCGAAGCGGTGGCCGGCGAGGCTGCGGATGTTCTGCCGCTCGACGGCATCTGAGGCCCCATTTTCTCGCCCCCGGCCCCAGATCTTGCGCATTGACGAGATTGTAGAACTAAAGTAGAACAATTCTCCATGTTTCGGATTTGTTCGGGTGGCCGGGCGCGCGACAGGGATATGGGGAGACGGACAGAATGCTGACCCGCAAGCAATATGAGCTGCTTATGTTCATTCATGAGCGCGTGCGCGAAACCGGCATTCCTCCCTCCTTCGACGAGATGAAGGATGCGCTGGATCTCAAATCCAAGTCCGGCATCCACCGCCTGATCACGGCGCTCGAGGAACGCGGCTATCTGCGCCGGATGGAAAAACGCGCCCGCGCGCTCGAAATCATCAAGCTGCCGGAGAATATGGCGGACAATGTCCGCCCTGCGACATCACGCAGCCAGGCCCAGCGCATGAGCCCGCCGCCGGGATCGCGCCCGATGCGCGGCGAGGCCCGCCTGCCCGGCGATGCCCGTCAGGCCGGAACGCCGCGCCGCTCCGCCAATGGCGATGCAGAAGGCTCGATCTCCGTGCCCGTGCTGGGCCGCATCGCCGCCGGTACGCCGATCGAAGCGCTGCAGAACAAGGTGGCCGAAGTGCCGGTGCCCAGCGCCATGCTGACGCGCGGCGATCACTACGCGCTCGAAGTCACGGGCAATTCCATGATCAATGCCGGCATTCTCGACGGCGACACGGTCATCATCCAGGAAGCCAACACGGCCAATACCGGCGACATCGTGGTGGCGCTGGTGGACGAGGCCGAAGCCACGCTCAAACGCCTGCGCCGCCGCGGCGACTCGATTGCGCTGGAAGCGGCCAACCCCGCCTACGAAACCCGCCTCTACGGCGCCGACCGCGTGCGCGTGCAGGGCAAGCTGGTGGGCCTTATCCGGCGCTATTGAACCCGCGCCGTCTTCGCGATTTGAAATACCTGTAGGCGTGGTGCGTCTTGTGCTCACGCCAGCGCCACGCCGGGTATGCGCTCCACGGGCGGTGGCCGCGCCTTCGCGCACGGTTTCCACATCGAAGTCCTCGTCCGAGCCAGATCGCATAGGCGCCGTTGCGCGCGACATCGAAACGGTCGACCACGAGACGCGGTGCGCGGCAGGTGAAGCGCGTCGGCACGGCGCTGACGACGATCTGTGCGGTATCGCAATCCTCATGCAGCGCATCGAAGCGGGCCGATTGCGCCATCACCAGTCCTGACTTGAGATGCGCGATGCAGCCATCGGCGTCGCAGCGCACGCCCTCCTGTACGGTTGCGACCGCCTTGTCGGGCGCACGCGCATCGCCGTCGCGTTTGAGCCAGCTTGCGGCGGCGTAATCGTCTTTCGGCTGGTGCAACAGCGCAAGCCTGCCGCTCGCCAGCCGAACGGCCACATCGCGGCCATTGCGGGCGATGAGAATGTCGGGCGGCTTTGCAAACGCGGCAATCAGCAATCCCAGGCAGATCGGCGCAAGCCCGAGCCAGCGCCAGTTTCCGCGCCATAGCGTGATCCACAATCCGCCCAGCACCACAATCAGCAGCGCGGCCTGCGGCCACACCGCGACCATGGTCGCCGCACCCGGAAGGCCTGCCACCCACTCGGCGATGGCGAGCATCAACCCGACACCCTTGCCCATCGCGATCAGTGCCCATCTGTCGAGGCCGAACGGCATCAGCAGCATCGCGGCCGTCGCCGCCGGCATGATGAGAAGGCCCACCACCGGCATCGCCAGCACATTGGCGAGCAGGCCGTATTGCGAGGCGCGATCGAAATGGAAGATCGCAAAGGGCGCGGTCGCCAGCCCCGCGACGATGCTGGCCAGCGCAATGCCGAGCAGATAACGCCGCGCCCGCGCGAACAGCCCGCGCGCCATATCAATATCCGGATTGCGCATGCGCCGCGCCGCCGCCCATTCGGCCAGCGCGATCAATCCCGCCACCGCCGCGAAAGACATTTCGAAACCGGGTTCGATCAGGCTTTCCGGTTTGGCAAGAAGAATGATCGCGGCCGCAAGCGCGATCGAGCGCATCGAAAGCGCCGGCCTGTCCACCAGCACCGCCGTGAACATCACCGCCAGCATGATATAGGCGCGCACCGCCGGCCCGCCGCAGCCGCTGAGGATGAGATAAGTGCCCGCCCCCAGCAGCGCCGCCACCGCCGCCCATTTCTTGATCGGATAGGTGAGCGCAATGGCGGGGATGAGCGCGAGCAGCGCCCGCACCACCCAGAAGAAAAAGCCGCCGGCCAGCGCCAGATGCAGACCGGAGATCGACAGCACATGGGCGAGGCCGGAATCGCGAAAGGCATTGCGGTCGTCTTCATCGATGCCGCCGCGCTTGCCGGTGATCAGCGCCGCCGCAATCGCACCGCGCCGTCCGGGCAGGACATGGCGAATCCGCGCGGTGACGGCATCACGCAGCCGCTCGATGCCCGCGGACAGCGCTTCAATCCATGTGTCGGGGCGCGGCGCGGCCATCGGTTTGGCCTTGCCATAGGCGTAACCCACCGCACCGATGCCCTGGTAATACGCCCACCGGCCGAAATCGTAGCCGCCCGGGACGGCAGGCGCCGGCGGCGGCATCAGCACGGCCAGCATGTGCACCCAGTGTCCGGGCGTGAGCTGCGCGGGATCCATGCGCACCGAGACGCGCACCCGATGCGGCGCGTGCGCGGGCGCGAGGCGCGGCGATCGACGGAACCGCGAGCAGCAGCCGCGCGCCCTTGCCATGGGCATCGGCCGCGAGGATGCGGCCGTCGAAATGGACGGGGCCGATCTTGCGCACCAGCACGGGCGCGGCCACGCGCTCGGTGCGGAACTCCGCCGCAGCGAAGCCGATCAGGATGGCGGCGGTCAGCGCCAGCATGGCCCTCAGATCCGGAGCGTCGCGCCGCCGCCCGGCCCAGATGGCCAGGATGAGCCCCACCACTGCCGCGACGATGGCCCAGCCCGGCTCCCGGCTCCCGCGGCAGGGCGAAATAGGCCCCGATACCGGCGCCCAGCCCCACGGGCAGCCACAGCGGCCGGCGGTCGGCCTCCGCCTCCCAGGCGCGCCGCAGCCATGGCCCGATGGCCTCCGGCCGGACATGCGGCACCGCCACCGCCCATTCGGACAGCGCAAATCGCCGGAAAAACGGTGACGGACCTACCCCCACGAAACCCGGTTTGCTAGAAGCCACGGCAAGTTACATGGCCGCGAACGCCGGCCCGGACAGTTCCAAGGTATCATGACCGACAAATCCAAGCCCGTCCTGCGCTTCGCCCCCTCGCCCACCGGCTTCCTGCATATCGGCGGGGCCCGCACGGCGCTGTTCAACTGGCTTTACGCCAAGCACACCGGCGGCACCTTTCTGCTGCGCATCGAGGACACAGACCGCGCCCGCTCCACGAGCGAGGCCATCGACGCGATCCTCAATGGTCTGGACTGGATGGGCCTCGATTGGGACGGGCAGACCGTCTACCAGTTCGCCCGCGCCGACCGGCATCGCGCGGTCGCCGAACAGCTTCTGGCCGAAGGCAAGGCCTATCGCTGCTATGCCACCGCAGAAGAACTCGACGCCATGCGCACCGAGCAGCGCGCGGCCGGCAAGCCCACCCGCTATGACGGGCGCTGGCGCGACCGCGCGCCCGGCCCGGCCGAAGAGGACGGCAAGCCTTACGTCGTGCGTCTCAAGGCCGAGCAGACGGGCGAAACCGTGGTGCGCGATCTGGTGCAGGGCGATGTGACCTTCGCCAACGACCAGCTCGACGACATGATCCTCCTGCGCTCGGACGGCACGCCAACCTATATGCTGGCCGTGGTGGTGGACGATTACGATATGGGCATCACCCATGTCATTCGCGGCGACGATCATCTCAACAATGCCGCGCGCCAATTGCAGATCATCAAGGCCATGGGCTGGCCCGAGCCGATTTACGGCCATGTGCCGCTGATCCACGGGCCGGACGGCGCCAAGCTCTCGAAGCGTCACGGCGCGCTGGCTGTCGAAGCCTATCGCGATATGGGCTATCTGCCCGAGACCATGCGCAACTACCTGCTGCGTCTCGGCTGGAGCCACGGCGATGACGAGATCATTCCGACGGCGCAGGCCATCGAATGGTTCAATCTGGAAAGCATCGGCCGCAGCGCCGCGCGCATGGACATGAAGAAGCTCGACAATCTCAACGGGCACTACATGCGCCAGATGGACAATGCGGAACTTGCCCGCATCACCGCCGATCTGCTCTCCCGCCTCGACCCGCCCCAGACGCTGGACGACAAGGCCATGGCGCGTCTCACCGCCGCCATGCCGGGCCTCAAGGAGCGCGCCAAGACGCTGGTCGAGCTGGGACAGGCCGCAGATTTTCTGTATACGGACGGTCCGCGCGAGCTCGATGCCGCCGCCGAGAAGCTGCTGCCGCCGGACGCCCGTGCCCTGCTCGGCGAACTCGTGCCCATTCTCGCCGATGGGGCGTGGGACACAGCCCTGCTGGAAGAAAAAGTCCGCGCCTTCGCAGACGCCAAAGAACTCAAACTGGGCAAGGTCGCCCAGCCATTGCGCGCGGCGCTGACGGGCAAGGCCTCGTCGCCGCCGATCTTCGACGTTCTGGCGGTGCTGGGGCGCGAGGAATCCCTAGTCCGCTTAAGGGCTTGCGCAGGATGACAAGACCTTAAGGCGAAGCCGCGATCTTCGCTTAAATAGGTGACGTGATTAACCAGTTCCGCCTATAATTGCTGCAGTGCAAGACATGCGGCCGCCTCCCCCGGGGCGGCTGAGAGAGGAATGTCATATGACCATCAAAGACAGCAAAGCCACCCCAGCAGGCGCCGCCAAGCTCAGCTATGACGGCAAGGATTTCGATCTACCGGTTTTCTCCGGCAGCTCCGGCCCGAACGTCGTCGACATTCGAAAGCTCTATGCCGAGGCGGACGTCTTCACCTACGATCCGGGCTTCACCTCGACCGCGAGCTGCGAAAGCCAGATCACCTTCATCGACGGCGGAAACGGCGTGCTGCTCTATCGCGGCTACCCCATCGATCAGCTGGCCCAGCATTCGAACTTCCTGGAAGTCTGCTACCTGCTGCTCTACGGCGCGTTGCCGAGCAAGGCCGAGATGGAGGAATTCGACACCACGGTCACGCGCCACACCATGGTGCATGAACAGCTTGCCGCGTTCTTCCGCGGCTTCCGCCGCGACGCCCATCCGATGGCGATCATGTGCGGCGTCGTGGGCGCGCTGTCAGCCTTCTATCACGACTCGACCGACATCAACGATCCGCAGCAGCGCGAAATCGCCAGCCACCGGTTGATCGCCAAGATCCCGACCATCGCGGCGATGGCGTTCAAATACAGCGTCGGCCAGCCCTTCGTCTATCCGCTGAACCATCTCGGCTATACCGAGAATTTCCTGCGCATGTGCTTCGCCGTGCCGGCCGAGGAATACAAGATCAATCCGGTGCTGGCCAAGGCGCTGGATACAATCTTCATCCTGCATGCCGATCACGAACAGAATGCCTCGACCTCGACCGTGCGTCTGGCCGGTTCGTCAGGCGCCAATCCGTTTGCCTGCATCGCCGCCGGGATTGCCTGCCTGTGGGGCCCGGCCCATGGCGGCGCCAACGAGGCCGCGCTCAAGATGCTGGAAGAGATCGGCACGGTCGATCGCATTCCGGAATTCATTGCCCGCGCCAAGGACAAGGACGATCCCTTCCGCCTGATGGGCTTCGGACATCGCGTCTACAAGAATTATGACCCGCGCGCGCGCGCCATGGAGCAGCAGTGCAAGGCCGTGCTCGACGAGATGGGCGTGCACAACGATCCGTTGCTCAAGGTGGCGATGGAGCTGGAGAAGATCGCGCTCAACGATCCCTATTTCGTCGAGAAGAAGCTTTATCCGAATATCGATTTCTATTCGGGCATCACGCTGAAGGCGCTGGGCTTCCCGACCGACATGTTCACGGTGCTGTTCGCGCTGGCCCGCACGGTCGGCTGGATCGCGCAGTGGAAGGAAATGCTGGAAGACCCGCATCAGAAGATCGGCCGTCCGCGCCAGCTCTACACCGGCGCGCCGATGCGCGATTACGTGCCGCTGACGCGGCGCTGAGCCTTATGCTCCGGCCTTCATGCGTGCCTCGCGCATGAAGGCCAGAAGCGCCTCGGCCGCTCTGAGGCTTGGTGCTTCTTTTCCTCGGCCCAGTTTGAGCGTGGCTTCGTCGAGATCGGCCAGTTGTTTCTCGGCCGCGGCTTTATCGGTCATGAGCGGCAGCAGTGCCGCCGCCAGGCCTTCGGGCCTGCATTTCTCCTGCAAGAATTCCGGCACCGCCTCGCGCCCCAGGAGAACATTGACCAGCGTGCCGAAGGGCGCGCTCACGAAGGGCCGCATCAGTTTCCAGGTGAGCCAGCCAAGCATGTAAGCCATCACCATCGGCGTGCGCGACAGCGCAAGTTCGGTGGTGACGGTGCCGGAAGCCGCGAGCGCCGCATCGGCCGCATCGAAGGCGGCGAATTTGTCGTCATCGCCTTCGAGGATGTGGAGCGGGGTCGGCCAATTCTTTGCGCCTTCGCGCACACGCGCCGACACATGCGCCACCGTCGGCAACACGCAGACAAGGCCGGGAATTTTTTTTGCCAAGATCGCGACGGCCTCGCGGAAAATCGGCAGCAGCAGACGCACCTCATTGGTGCGGCTGCCCGGCAGCACACAGAGCAGCGGCGCATCGGCCGCGATGCCGAGCCGCGCGCGCAACGCCGCGCCGCCCGTCATCTTCGCAATGCGCTCGATCACGGGGTGGCCGACAAAGGCCGTCTTGAGACCATAGGATTCGAAGAACGGCGCTTCGAACGGCAACAACGCCAGCACCAGATCGAAATAGCGCGCCATCGCCTTGGCGCGATAGGAGCGCGAAGCCCAGACCTGCGGGGCGACATAATTCACCGTGCGGATGGCCGGATCAATCTTCTTCAGGCGCCGGGCGATGCGATGGGTAAAGTCCGGGCTGTCGATCAGCACCACTGCATCGGGGCGTATCTGCAGCGCATAGTCTGCCGCCTCACGCACGCGTCTGAGGATCACGGGGATCTTCGGCACGACTTCGCGCAGGCCCATCACCGCCGTGTCGTCGAGCGGGAAGAGCGTCTTCAGACCTTGCGCCGCCATAGCCGCGCCGCCGACGCCGGTGATCACGATCGAAGGTTCGAGTGCTTTCAGCCCGGCCATCAACTCGCCGCCGAGCTGATCGCCCGAGGGCTCGCCGCAGACCAGCATCACCGAGTGGGGTTTGGCGGGAAGCTCAGCCATGTCAGCCGGGATAAGCGTCGCGCGCGAAACCATAGACGAAGATGCCGGCCGCATCGGCCGCTTCGCGCACGGCGTCGCGCTGCATGATGAGTGCCGAGCCCGCCTCGATGGCGATGCCGGCGAGCCCCACGGCTGCGACGTTCTGCACCGTGTCGGTGCCGATCACGGGCAGATCGGTCTTGCCGTCCTGCTGCGGCTTGGGCGCCTTGACCAGCACCCCCTTCAGTTTTCCGGGCACACCCCGAATTGCTTCGGGCAATTCGCCGACACGCGCAATCATGCGGTCGGTGCCTTCGGCGGCTTCCACGGCCAGCACCAACCCCTCGCATACGGCCGTCGCCTGGCCGATGTCGAGTGCACCCATCGCGCGCACGACCCCCACGCCCACCGCAATATCGGCCAAATGATCCGTAGACGGAGCGATACGTCCGAGCGCGCCCTGGCCCGCCAGCAATGCCGGTGCGGCTTCGGTTACGCCAATGGCGCGGAAGCCTTCGGCCTCGAACATCTGCACCATGCAATTGAGCAGCGCATCGTCGCCCTTGCGCGCGGCCGCCAGGACTTTCGGCAGCACCATCACGCCCTTGGTGTCGAGCTTGAGATCGGAGAAACGCGGCCGCGCGACCTTGCCGGCCAGCAGCACCTCGTCGACGTCATGCGCGCGCAGCAGCTTCATCGCCCGGCCGACCTCGCCCAGCGAATTCCATTCGTGATCAAACCCGGAAACGCTGTCGTCGGCACAGCCCTTGAGCGCCAGAAGAAACACCTTGCGGCCCGTGGCCTGGACGGCTTCGGCCACGGCCAGCGGCAGCGCACCGCCGCCGGCGATGATGCCAAGCGTCGCCATCAGTCTTCGTCCGGGCCGCGTTTGCGCGCGGTGCAGATCGGGCGCTTGGCGGGCTCCAGGATGAAGGAGACGACTTCCTGCACTTCCGGCATGTCGTGCCAGCGATCGCGAGCCGCCAGGGCGCGGCTCTCGACGGTGCCATCCTCGGCCTGGAAGATGGCGCGGAACGCACCGCGCAGCGCATGGATGTTGGGCCGCGGGATGCCCCGGCGCTTCAGTCCGATGAGGTTGAGCCCGGCCAGTTGGGCATGGTCGCCGAACGCCATGCCATAGGGGATGATGTCCTCATTGATGCCGGTGACGCCGCCGACAAAGGCGAAGCGCCCGACGCGGCCGAATTGCTGCACGGCCGAGAGCCCGCCGAAATTGGCGCCCTCGCCGATATGGACATGGCCGCCAAGCTGAACGCCATTGGCGAAGGTCACGCCGTCACCGATATGGCAGTCATGGGCGATGTGGCTGTAGGCCATGAAGAAGCCGCGATCTCCGACCGCGGTGAGGCCGCCGCCATGGGGGCTGCCGCAGCTGATCGTCACGTGTTCGCGGATCGTGCAATCGGCGCCGATCTGAAGCGCCGTTCCGGCCGGGTCGAGCCCGCGGATCTGCGCCTCTCCGCCAAGCACGGCATGGGAATGAACAATCGTCCGTGTACCGATTTTTGTCGTGCCGCCGACGACGACATGGGAGAGCAGTCTGACGCCATCGCCCAGCACCGCTCCACTCTTTACGAGGCAGAACGGGCCGACCTCCACATCGGCTCCGAGCGTCGCGCCGTCCTCGACAAGCGCGGTAGGATGGACGCCCGGGCGATGTGCGCTCACTGGCCGTTCTACTCCGATTTGCGGATCATGGCGCTGAACTCGGCTTCGGCGCACAGCGCATCGCCGACATAGGCCTTGCCTTCGAAGCGCCAGACGGGGCCGCGCTTCTGCAGCATCCTGACCGGAAAGCGAAGCATATCGCCCGGCACAACGGGCTTCCTGAAGCGCGCCTTGTCGATCCCCATGAAGAAGACGAGCTGCTTCTTGCCGGCATCGCCCATGGAATGAACGACGAGCGCGCCGGCAGCCTGCGCCATCGCCTCGACGATCAGCACGCCGGGCATCACCGAATAGTCCGGAAAATGGCCGAGGAAATGGGGCTCGTTGAAGGAGACGGCCTTATGTCCCACCGCGCTCTCGCCCGGGACGATGTCCGTCAGCTTTTCGAGGAAGAGGAAGGGCGCGCGATGCGGCAGCAGCAGCTTGATCTGTTCGATATCGAGCACCAGGCCGTCTTGCGTATTCGTCTCAGTCATCATTTGTCTCGTTTGCGCCGCTTGGCGAGAAGCGCAAGAGTCGCAACCTCACGCCGCCATTGCTGAATGGGCCGGGCCGGAAAGCCGCCATAATCCGTTCCGCCGGGATATTCGCCCGGCGGCAAGCCGGCCTTGCCCGCGATCCGCACGCCGTCGCCGATCCTGGTATGATCGGCGATCGCGACCTGACCGCCCATCACGACGAAATCGCCGACTTCCACGCTCCCGGCGAAGCCGACTTGTCCGGTGATCAGGCAGTGCCGACCCAGACGGCCGTTGTGCCCAATGTGAACCAGATTATCAATCTTGGTGCCTTCGCCGATGACGGTGTCGCCCAGCGCCCCGCGGTCGATTGCGGCATTGGCGCCGATCTCGACCAAATCCTGGATGAGAACACGCCCGATCTGGGGAATGCGGACATGGCCCTTCGCGCTCGACGTGAAGCCATAGCCCGGCTCACCGATCCGCGCCCCTGCCTGTATCACCGCATGATCGCCCAGATAGGCGTGGGAGATGGTGACGTTGGGGCCGATCTCGCAATCGCGGCCAATGGCGACGCCACGGCCGATCACGGTGTTGGCGCCGATGCGCGTGCCCGCCCCGATCTCGGCGCCCGGCCCAATCACGACACCCGGCGCGAGGCTGACATCGCTGGCAATGATGGAACTGGGATCAACCGGCGTCTGCTGGGCCCAGCTGCCGAGAATGTCCCCGGGATAGAAGCGCCGGACAGCAGCGGCAAAAGCCGCCTCCGGCGCCGGCGCGGTCAGCAGAAGCGCCCCGGACGGCGCGGCCGAGGGATCGATCCCCTCGGGTACGAGAACAAAGCCCGCCGCCGTTTCGGCAAGCGCCCTGAGCGCGGCCTTGGTGCCGGTGCAGAACGCCAGATGGAGCGGCCCCGCCCCATCGAGCGCGGCGACATCATGGATCAGGCTGTCCGGCGCCGCCGCCCGCGACAATTCGGCCCCGATGCCGGCACACAAATCTGCCGGCGTGAAGGGGCCGCAATTGTCGTAGAAGCGAGGGTCGGCCATATGCGTCCGCCGCGGGACACCCGAGAGTGTCCCGCACGCTCCATTATTGTCCCTGCGTGTCCTTCGGCGGCTCCACGAGGCTGACCTTCACCTTGTCGAGCTTCTTGTTCAGCCGGTCGATGGCAAGCGCCGTCACATCGACGTCGATGGTGCCCAGCACCACGACGCTGCGATCGAACAGCAGATTGGCGCCGCGTTCGGTCATGATGCCCTTCAGGATCGGGCCGAGAGCCTGTTCGACCTGCTGGCGCGCCTGCAGGACGCCGCCCTGAATTTCGTCCTGGCGCTTCTGGACCTTCGCCTGGAACGCCTTCTGCTCGTTCTCGAATGCGGCGATGCGCTGCTTCTTCACCGACGGCGAGAGGATCGCGAGCTGCTGCTGCAGCTTCTGACCTTCGGCCTTGAGGTGATCGCTTTCGCCCTTGAATTCGGTCTCGGCGGAGCTCGTATAGGCTTTCACCTGTTTGGCGATGTCCTCGCCAACCTTCGAGCCGCGCAGGATCGCGCTGCGGTCGATGACCAGGATTTTCGGAGCCGGAGTATTGGCGGTGGGCGGCGTGGCATCCTGGGCCTGCGCCACGGCAGAGCCGCTGACGGAAAGCGCGGCGGCGAACATGGCGGCCGCGCAAGTTTTGGCCATAAGGCCGGTGATGTCAGTTTTCTTCATGGGTTTAGAGTCCTGTCCCTGCGCTGAAACGAATGACCTGTGATTTGTCGTAGGGTTCTCTCACGACCGGCACGCCGAGGTCGATCTGCACCGGGCCGAAGGGCGACTTCCAGCCGACACTGATGCCGGCAGAAACTCGCAGGGCCATATTGTCCTTGATGCAGGTCGTGCTGTTGATCGTGCAAGGTGCCACGCCCGTATCGATGTGGCCCAGCGTACCGAAATCTGTGAACAACGACAGCGAAATTCCGTAACTGGGTGGCAGGAAGTCAGGCAGCCTGAGTTCCGCCGAACCAATGATATAGGCGTCGCCGCCGACCGCGCTCTCCTGGCCGCCGCGGACATAGCGCGGGCCGATGCCCGCCAGCTTGAAGCCGCGGAAACTGTCACCGCCCTTGAAGAAGCGCTCGTTGAGGCGGACATGCTGGCCGCCATAGCCGGTGATGTAGCCGGCCCTGAGCTTCAGGGCCCCGATCAGATCGTCCCAGATCACCGGGTGATAGACCGAGTAGGTGCTTTCGGTGCGCAGATATTTGAGGCTGCCGCCAAAGCCGGCAAAGCCCTGCGTGAACACGAACACCATGCCCTTGCGCGGTTTGATGGGATCGTCGAGCGTATTGTAGCTGTAGCTATAGCCGATCATCGAGGTCTGCGACGTCCCGGTAGCCAGCAGCACCGCCTGCGGCGCGTTCGGATAGGGATTAACCTTCTGGATGGTGTAGCCGTAGGTCAGGTAGCCCGTGCCATATTCCGAGGTCGGGAAGCCGAAGCGGATGCTCGCCCCGGTGGAATCGCCCTGATAATAGGCCTGGTCGTAATTGACGGTGTATTTGGTCAGGTCGAAGCCGGCCGACAGCGGACGATCCATGAAATAGGGCTCGGTGAAGCTGAGCTGATACTGTTTCTGGATCGACGACAGCGAGATGCTGGCGCGCAAAAATTCGCCGCGGCCGAACAGGTTCGCCTGCGAATAGCTGAACTGGCCGACAAAGGAACTGGTCGAGGAATAGCCGGCGCCGATCTGAAGCTGGCCGGTCGACTGCTCCTCCACCTGTACGTTCAGCACGGTGCGGTCCGGCGCCGAGCCCGGCGAGGTCTTGATCTTGACGTCCTTGAAGAAGCCAAGCGCCTTGATACGCGTGCGCGACCGGTCGACCAGCACGCGGTTGAAGGCGTCGCCTTCGGCGAGCCGGAACTCGCGGCGGATCACCTTGTCGAGCGTGCGCGAATTGCCGGTGATGTTGATCTGTTCGACATAGACGCGCGGCCCCTGGTCGATCTTGAAGATCACCTCGATGGTGTGGGTCTTGCGATCGCGGCGGATGCGCGGATGGACCTGGGCGAAGGCGTAGCCCTTGGTGCCGGCGGCGTTGGTCAGCGCGTCGATCGACTTGTCGACTTCTTCGGCGTTGTAGACCGAACCATCCTTGATCGGCACCAGCGGCCGCAATTGCTCGGGCGTCAGCTCCTTGATCGAGGAATCGATCTTCACCTTGCCGAAATGGTAGAGCTTGCCTTCATCGATCGTGAAGGTGATGTAGAAATCCTTGCGGTCCGGCGTCAGCTCGGCCACGGCCGATTTGACCGAAAAGTCCGCATAGCCGCGCTTCAGATAGAAGCGGCGAAGCTGTTCCTTGTCGAAGGTCAGCCGGTCCGGATCGTAATTGTCGTTGGACGCCAGGATGCGCCACCAGGCGCTTTCCTCGGTCGCGATCTGACTGCGCAACGTCGAATCGTCGAACACGTGATTGCCGATGAACGAGATGCGCGAGACGCCCGTGGTCTGGCCTTCATGGATCGAGAAGATCAGGTCGACGCGGTTCTGCGGACGCTGGATGATTTCGGGATCGACGGTGGCGGCGAACTTGCCGTTGCGGCGGTAGAGCTCGATGATGCGCTGGACATCGGCCTGCACCTTGTTGCGCGTGAAGACCGTTCGCGGCTTGAGCTGAACCTCCTTCTTGAGGTCCTTGGTCGAGACCTTGTCGTTCCCCTCGAAATCGACCTGGTTGATGATCGGGTTCTCGACCACGTTCACCGTCAGGGTCGATCCGTTCCAGTTCATCTTGACGTCGGCGAACAGGCCGGTGGCGAACAACGTCTTCAACGAGCGGTCGACGGCCAGCTCGTTATAGGGTTCGCCCTCGCGGATCGACATATAGGAGAGCACGGTCGCCGGCTCGATGCGCTGGGCGCCGCGCACGGCGATGCGCTGGATAATGGCGCCCTTCTTCACGGTCGCACCCGTGGCCCGCGCGCCGGAGATGTGCGGGTTCAGGGCCTGCGCCATGGCCGGCGCGGGAAGCGCAATCACGGCGCTCGAGGCCAGCAACAGGGCCGCGCGCCGATAGCGGGCAAAAGGGTGGGCGATCAGGCTCATCCGCTCGTCTCTAGTCTCACACGACGGGGCAGTCCGGCCCCGGTGCGCTGTTCAATGTCAGAAGAGGTTTAAACGGACAAGGTCATTCCAGGTGGCTAACACCATCAACCCCAGCATGACCGCCAACCCCACGCGAAAACCGACGTCCTGGGCACGTGCCCCAAGCGGCCGACCCAAAACTGCTTCGAATGCATAATACAGAAGGTGGCCGCCGTCGAGGATGGGAACAGGAAAAAGGTTTACCAGTCCGATGCTTACGGAAATGAGAGCCGCCAGATTGATCAGGGCAAGAAAGCCGATACTCGCCACCTGCCCGGAGACCCGGGCGATGCCCACCACCCCGCTGAGCTGGCTCGAATCGGCCTGGCCGGCCACGATCCGCCACAGATAGCTCATGGTGCTGTGCACCACGAACCAGGTCTGGGACGCCGCCTCACCCACCGCGCCGAAGAGGCCGTATCGGACGATCTCGACCTCGCCATGGCTGATGCCGCTGGTGATGCCGAGAATGGCCTGCTGCCGGACATGGCCGTCGAGATCCTTGGCCTCGCCCATGCGCGGGGTCGCGCTCAGCGTCAGGATCTTGCCGCCGCGCGACACGGTGAGCGTCAGCGCTTTGCCCGCATGGCTGGCGACAATGGTCTGCATGTCGCTGAAATCGTGGATCGGCATGCCGTTAATGACGGTGATCGTGTCGCCTGGCTTGAGGCCGGCCGCCTCCGCCGCACTGCCGGGCCGAACCGCGCCGACATAGGCCGCCAGCCGGGGCGAGATACCGAGGCTGCCGACTGTCTGCGTATTGCCGAAGCGATCCGTGATCGTTTCGAGCCGCGGCGTCGCCGTGAGATTGAGCGGCTTGCCGTCGCGCAGCACCCCGATCGTCAGCGCGTGGCCGGCATTGATCGCGGTGATGCTCTGGACATCGGAATAGGAGGCGATCTGCTGACCGCCTATGGTGCGGATCCGGTCCCCGGGCTTGATACCGGCGGCGGCCGCGGCGCTGTGCGGCGCCACCGAACCGACGACGGGGCGCAGCATCTGCTGTCCCATAAGCATATAGGTCGCCGCAAAGATCGCGATGGCGAGGACGAAATTGGCGGCCGGTCCCGCGGCAACGACGGCCGCGCGCTGCCACAGAGGCTTGTCCTGGAACAGATGCGCACGCTCTTCCGGCGTCATCTGCGCGATCTTCTCGCGGTCGGGTGTCGAGGCCGCATCGGCGTCGCCGGCGAACTTCACATAGCCGCCGAGCGGAACCCACGACACCTTCCAATAGGTGCCCTTCTTGTCGTTCCAGCCAAAGATGGCCGGACCGAAGCCGATGGAGAAGGTCTCGACGGCGACACCACAGGCGCGCGCAACCCCGAAATGTCCCAGCTCATGGAAGAAGACGACGATCGAGATCACAAACAGAAATGCCGGCAATCCCAGTGGGATCCACTGCAGCAATTCGACCAACGCGTGCACCATCAAATCTCCTGGGCTGCGCCCGCTCAGGCCGCCAGTTTGCGGCAGAGCGAAGCCGCCGTTTCACGCGCCCGGCGGTCCACGTCCAGCACGGTTTCCAAATCCGGGGCTTCGCTCACATTGGAGCGGTCCGCGGCGAGCGTATCCTCCACCACCCGGGCGATGTCGTAGAAGCCGATCCGGCGGTCCAGAAATGCCTCGACCGCGATCTCATTGGCGGCGTTGAGGATCGTAGGGCTCAGCCCCCCCAGGTGCAAGCAAGCCTCGGCCAGGGCCAGGCAGGGAAAGCGCTCGCGATCCGGGGCCTCGAAGGTCAATTTCCCGAGAGCCGCCAGGTCGAGGCGCTGCGCGGGGCCGTCGATCCGCCGCGGCCAGGCCAGCGCATGGGCGATGGGCGTGCGCATGTCCGGCGCCGACAGATGGGCCAGCATCGAGCCGTCCGTATAGGTGACGAGACAATGGACCGCCGATTGCGGGTGGACGATCACATCCAGCTTCTCGGGCGGCAGGGCGAAGAGGTAATGGGCCTCGATCACCTCCAGGCCCTTGTTCATCAGCGTGGCGCTGTCGACCGAGATCTTGGCCCCCATCGACCAGTTCGGATGGGCCACGGCCTGTTCCGGCGTGACGTGCTGCATCGCCTCGCGCGTCCATTCGCGGAACGGCCCGCCCGAGGCGGTGAGGATCACCTTGTCGATGGCGTGGGCCTGATCGAACTCCAGGCACTGGAAGGCGGCGTTGTGTTCGGAGTCGACCGGGATCACCGTGGCGCGCGAGGCATCGAGCGTGCGGCGGAAGAGATCGCCGGCCGCCACCACGCATTCCTTGTTGGCCAGCGCCAGTGTGGCGCCGCGCTTGACGGCCCTCAGCGCCGGCGGCAGGCCCGCGGCACCAACGATCGCCACCATCACCGTCTCGGCCGGCATGTCGGCAGCGTCGGCAACGGCCTCCTTGCCGGCGGCGGTTTCGATGCCGGTGCCTTCGAGAAGGGATTTCAGTTTGTCGTGCAGCTCGGGTTTGCCGATCACCGCCCGGCGCGGACGGAATTCGCGCGCCTGCTCGGCCAGCTTCTCGACATTGGATTGCGCCGTCAGCGCTTCAAGCGGCATCGCGTCGGCGCCATAGGTACGCCGCGCATGTTCGATGACGCTCAGCGTCGACACGCCGATCGAACCGGTCGAGCCGAGCACCGTCACGCGCCGCGCGAGGGAATGGGTCAGGTCGAAGGCATCGGCCGAGGATTCAAGTCGGGGGATCACGACGGCACTCCCAAAATCGTTTGCGCCCCAAACAGAAGCAGGAACGCGGCGCAGGCCGGCGCCGCAAACAGGATCGAGTCGATACGGTCCAGCACCCCGCCATGGCCGGGGATCAGGTGACCGCTGTCCTTGCGTCCGACGCGGCGCTTGAGCCAGCTCTCGAACAGATCGCCGGCATGGCTCACCACCGCCACCGCCGCACCGAACACCGCGCCCCGGAGCGGACTGGCCCCGAGGACCGCCAGAATCACGGCGACGGCGACCGCAGCCAGCATAGTCCCGCCCACGAAGCCGGCCCAAGTCTTGTTGGGTGACAAGATCGGGGCGAATTTGGGCCCGCCGATCAGCTTGCCCGAAACCATAGCGCCGGTATCGGTGGCCCAGACCGCGGCGAAGAGGATCGCCACCAGCCACAAGCCGTGATCCGGCGCGGCCCGCAGCGCGAACAGCGACAGCCCCGGAACCCCCAGATAAAGCGGGCCCATGGCCTGCCAGAGCGGCCCAGCCTTGGCTACGACGCCGAACCCGGCATCAATCAGCGCCGCCAGCCCCAGCGCCGCAAAGGCCCAGGCAAAGGGCGACGAAATGGCGGCCGGGCCCTGTGCCGCCCAGACCGGCAGAGCCAGGGCCACGGCGATCCCGATTCCGCTGACCAGCACGTAGTGGTTATAGGCGCCCTTGCGGATCATGCGGTGCCATTCGCGCACCCCGGCAATGGTCCCAAGAGCAATGAAGCCGGCAAACCAGGGTCCGCCGGCAATCATGGCGGCGAGCGCCAAAGCGGCCAGCAGAAGCCCGAAGACCGGGCGCAGCATCCATTCATACTGCATGGTCAGGCCCGCCTCCGGCAGAAGCGGTCCCGGCCCGTCCGGATGCTGATCGAGGGGCAGCGCGGTGGCAAAGGCAGGGCCCGCACTCAAGCGACGGCTTCCGGCGCAACGGCGCCGAAGCGGCGCTCGCGCTGGCCGAACTTCTCGAGCGCGTCCACGAATTCGCCCCGCGAATAATCGGGCCACAGCGTGTCCACGAACATCAGCTCGGCATAGGCCGCCTGCCAGAGAAGGAAATTGCTGAGCCGCCGCTCGCCGCTGGTACGGATGATGAGGTCGGGGTCGGGAAGATCGCGGGTCAGGAGCTGCGAAGACAAGAGCTCGGGGGTGATCTGCGCCGGATCGAGTTCACCACGGATAGCGGCCTCAGCCATGGCGCGGGCTGCCGCCGCGATCTCCTCCTGCGCACCGTAATCGAAGGCGAAGGTCACGTTGCAGCCAGTGTTGGCGACCGTGCGCCGTTCGCCATCCTCGATCATCTTGAGGATGTCGCCATCGGCACGGGCGCGGCTGCCGATAATGCGCATACGCACGTTGCGCTCGACCAGCTCGTCGACATCGTCGCGGAAATAGGCCCGGAACAGGCCCATCAAATGGCTGACTTCGGTGCGCGGCCGTTTCCAGTTCTCGGAGGAGAAGGCGTAAAGGGTCAGGTTCTCAAGACCGATATCGGTGGCGGCCCTGACCACATGGCGGACAGCCGAAACCCCGGCGACATGACCGGCTGCGCGCGGCAGGTGGCGTTTGCGCGCCCAGCGGCCATTGCCGTCCATGATGATGGCGACATGGCGCGGCAGGCTCGCCTTGTCCGGGAAAACGCTGGTCATGGGACTCCCATTCTGGCCGCAACGAGGGGTACGCAATCGCCGACGCGATCAGACCTGCATGATCTCCTGCTCCTTGCCATGGAGCGCATCGTCAATCTCACGGATATGCGCATCCGTGAGCTTCTGCAATTCATCACCCAATTTATGGTGTTCGTCCTGGCCGATCTTGTGGTCTTTTTCGAGCTTTTTCAGGACTTCCATGCCGTCGCGGCGGACATTGCGGACCGCGATCCGGGCTTGTTCGGCATATTTCGAGGCCAGCTTGGCCAGTTCCTTGCGGCGTTCCTCGTTGAGTTCGGGGATCGGGATGCGCAGGAGCTGGCCGTCGATCTGCGGGTTGAGGCCGAGGCCGGCATCGCGGATCGCCTTGTCGGCGGCCTTAACCATCGATTTGTCCCAGATCTGCACCGTGATCATACGCGACTCGGGCGTCGAGACCGTCCCGACCTGGTTGAGCGGCATCTCGCTGCCATAGGCGTCAACCACCACCGGATCGAGCAGACTGGTGCTGGCGCGGCCGGTTCTGAGGCCCGAGAATTCGCTCTTGAGCGTGGCCACCGCGCCGTTCATGCGGCGGTTGAAACCGTCCTTGTCGAAACCTTCGGCCATCTGGCCCTCCCATTTCACGCCGTCCACCCGGCATACCGTCCGGGCCGCGGCGGCCGCGCCGTCAGGCGCCGCGTTCTTCGATTATGGTGCAGCGGCCCTGGCCGCGCAGCACCGATGCCAGCGCCCCGCGATCATGGATCGAGAACACCACAATCGGAATGCCATTCTCGCGCGACAGGGCCACAGCCGATGCATCCATAACCTGAAGATCGCGCGTTAACACCTCGTGATAGCTCAGAGAATCGAAACGCTGGGCCTGCGGGTCCTTCTTCGGATCGGCCGTGTAAACACCGTCCACCTGCGTGCCCTTGAGCATGGCCTCGCAGTTCATCTCGGCGGCACGGAGGGCGGCGGCCGTGTCCGTCGTGAAGAAGGGATTGCCGGTGCCGGCCGCAAAGATCACGACCCGGCCCTTCTCCATATGCCGGATGGCGCGGCGGCGGATATAGGGCTCGCAGACCGTGGTCATGGGGATGGCCGACTGAACCCTTGTGGGGATGCCGGCCCGCTCCAGCGCCGCCTGCATGGCGAGCGCGTTCATGACCGTGGCCAGCATGCCCATATAGTCGGCGGTCGAGCGGTCGATGCCCTTGGCGGCGCCGGCCAGCCCGCGGAAGATATTGCCGCCGCCGATAACGAGGCAGACCTGGGTGCCCGCCTCGACCGCGTCTTTCACATCGGCGGCAATGCGCTCGACCGTGGCGACATCGATGCCGAAGGATTCCGAGCCCATCAGGGCCTCGCCGGAGACCTTGAGGAGGACCCTGCGGTACTTCGGCGTCGCACCCATGATCGCGCCCTCCCCGTCCGGTTTAGTGGCCGGCCATGCTTTTCACTTCATCGGCGAAGTCACTGTCTTCCTTCTCGATGCCCTCGCCCACGGCGTAGCGCAGGAAGCCCACCAGTTCGACCGGCTTGCCGAGATCCTTGGACGCCTTCTCGATGACCTTGCGGACCGGGGTTTCGCCGTCGATGACGAAAACCTGCTCGAGCAACACCGATTCCTGGAAGAACTTCTTCATCCGGCCATCGACCATCTTCTCGATGATGTTGTCCGGCTTGCCGCTCTCGCGGGCCTGCTCGGCGAAGATGGCGCGCTCGCGTTCGGCCGTCTCGGCCGGGACGTGATCGGCCGACAGCGCGATCGGCGCCGCCGCCGCAATGTGCATCGCGATCTGCTTGCCAAGCGCGGCAAGCGCGGTCGGATCGGCCTCGGACTGCAGACCGACGAGGACGCCGATCTTGCCGAGTTCCGGCGAGGCCGCATTGTGGATATAGGTCGCCACCACGCCCGGATTGACGGTCAGCGCAGCCACGCGACGCACGCTCATATTCTCGCCGATCTTGGCAATCAGCGCCTGCAGCGTGTCGGACACCGAGGCATCGCCCTCGTAAGGCTTGGCGAGCAGCGTCTCGGCGTCACCGCCGGTGGTCAGGCCGAGTTCGGCGGCGCGCTTGACGAAGGTCTTGAACTCATCGTTGCGTGCCACGAAATCGGTCTCGGAATTGACCTCGACGATCGCGCCGGTGCCGGCATCGACCGCGACGCCGACAAGGCCCTCGGCCGCAACGCGGCCGGCCTTCTTGGCGGCCTTGGCGAGGCCCTTGGTGCGCAGCCAGTCGACGGCGGCGTCCATATCGCCGTTCGCCTCGCCGAGCGCGTTCTTGCAGTCCATCATGCCTGCGCCGGTCATATCGCGCAGTTCTTTCACCATGCTGGCGGTAATGTTCGCCATTTCGGGTACTCCGTAAGCTTAGGCGGTCGGGGCGGTCGCGGCGATTTCCTCGGCCGGACGCAGATCCGGCAGCGCCTCGGCTTCGCCGACATCGACACCGGCCGCCACCTGGCTCTCCGACAGGCCATCGATGATGGCGCGCGCCGCGAGATCGCAATAGGTCGCGAGCGAGCGGGCCGCATCGTCATTGCCCGGGATCGGATAGGCGATGCCATCCGGATCGGAATTCGAGTCGAGGATCGCGGTGACCGGGATGCCCAGCTTGCGCGCCTCGGCGACGGCGATCGATTCCTTGTTGGTGTCGATCACGAACAGCATGTTCGGCAGGCCGCCCATTTCCTTGATGCCGCCCAGCGAGCGTTCGAGCTTGTCGCGCTCGCGCAGCATCTGCAGCAGTTCCTTCTTGGTGCGGCCGGCCGCCTGGCCGCCGTCCAGCACTTCATCGATCACGCGCAGGCGCTTGATCGACTGCGACACCGTCTGCCAGTTGGTCAGCGTGCCGCCGAGCCAGCGATGGTTCACATAGTACTGGGCGCAGCGCGTGGCCGCCGCGGCCACCGGCTCCTGGGCCTGGCGCTTGGTGCCGACGAAGAGGATGCGGCCACCAGAGGCCGCCACTTCGCGCAGCGTGACCAGAGCCTGGTGCAACAGCGGCACGGTCTGGGTCAGGTCGAGGATGTGAATGTCGTTGCGGGCGCCATAGATGTAGGGCGCCATCTTCGGGTTCCAACGCTGGGTGCGGTGGCCGAAATGCACGCCGGCCTCAAGCAGCTGGCGCATGGAAAATTCTGGCAATGCCATTGGAAAGTTTCTCCTTTTCCGGTTCAACCTGACACGAGGGGATCACCCGAAGCGGGCACCGGACGGGCATGGGGCAACTCGCTCCTATACCCACCCTCGTGTGCGGAATGGCAGGGGTTATACGGATGTGGGTTGACGGGCGCAAGCGGCTCTGTGCGAACTCTGGGCAATACCGCCAATTCCAGCCAAAGCCCTGACATGACCAGCAATTCCGGCCCGATCCGGCCCAGCATCCTGAGCCTGCAGCCCAATGGCATCGGCCAGGTGGCCTCGCTGGGCCTGGGCGACCCCGACATCATACCCCTGTGGTTCGGCGAGACCGACCGCGTCACCCCACCCTTTCATCCGGGAGGCCGCCAAACAGGCGCTCGATGACGGGCCGCACCTTCTATAGCGGCGCGCGGGGCATCAAGCCGCTGCGGGCGGCCCTGTCCGAATTCTACGGCCGGGTGCTGGGGGTGGAGTGGACAAGCGCCGCATCTCCCTGCCCGGCGCGGCAACCCTGGCGATGGTCACGGCGCTGCAATGCCTCGTCGAGACCGGCGACAATGTCGTCATCGTCTCGCCGGTCTGGCCCTCGATCTTCCAGGCCGCGCAGGTGGTGGGCGGCGAATGCCGCTTCGTGCGGCTGGAAGAGGACTGGAACCGCGCGCCGGCCGGCTGGCGGCTGGACATGGACAAGCTGCTGGCTGCCTGCGACGGGCGCACCAAGGCCATCTTCATGGCCTCGCCCGGCAATCCCACCGGCTGGGTGGCGACGCGCGCCGAACAGCAGGCCGTGCTCGATTTCGCGCGCGCCCGCGGCATCGCCATCATCTCCGACGAGGTCTATGGCACGCTCGTCTATGGCGAACGGCAGCACGCGCCCTCCTTCCTGGAGATCGCCGAACCGGATGACAATGTGTTCGTGGTCAACGGCTTCTCCAAGGCCTGGGCCATGACCGGCTGGCGCATCGGCTGGCTGGTGCATCCGCTGAAGCTGGAAAAGCAGATGGAGGTCATCTGCGTCGGCAACAATACGGGGCCGGCCGCCTTCGCCCAGTTCGGCGCGCTGGCCGCGCTCACGCCCGAGGGCGACGCCTTCCGCAAGCAGATGCTCGATTACTGCCGCGCCGGGCGGAAGGTGGTGGAGGAGTTCCTCGCCAGCCAGAACCGCATCCGCTGGATCGAACCCGAAGGCGCCTTCTATGGCTTCCTGCAGATCGAAGGGCCTGACCAACAGCCTCGAATTCGCGAGCAATCTCGTGAAGACGGCGCGGGTCGGCGTCTCGCCCGGCTCGGCCTTCGCCCCGCCGGAGGACATGGCGAGCGATTCCTGCGTGCGCATCTGCTTCGGCCAGAACCCGGAGCGCCTGCGCGAAGGGCTGGAGCGGTTGGGCAAAGCGGTGGCTTCACTCTGAATTCTACCTCCCCTTGTGGGGAAGTAGAACGCGCTACACGCTCTCCACCGCCGCCACGCCCGGTAGCGATTTGATCGCGCCACGCAGCACAGCGTTCACCTGAAACGTCTTCGGCAGTTTGATCTCGGCTTCCTGGCCATCGCTCGCCGGCACGACGATGGTGACGATGCCCTTGCCCGGATCGCGCAATTGCGCGGCGATGGCGCCCAGCGGTTCGATGCCTTCGAGATAGATGCGCAATCCCTCGCCGGCATTGGCCGCGGCCTTGTCGAGATCGGTGGCCGAGATCGCGCGCAGCTTGAGCTCGTCGCCCTCGCGCGTGGCGTTGACCTTGAGCAGCACCGACTTGCCCGCCTCCAGCAGCGGCCGCGTGGCCGCCAGCGTTTCGGGGAAGAACATCACCTCATACATGCCGGTGGCATCGGAGAACGACACGAAAGCGTAAGGCTGGTCGTTGCGCCCGCGCCGTTCCGATTTCTTGATGATGGTGCCGCCCATCACCGTGACGAAGGCGTGGCGCTTGTCGGCGGCGCATTGCGCATAGGTCGAGACCTGCAGGCGTTTGAGCGCGGTTTCGTAATTGTCGAGCGGATGGCCCGACAGATAGAAACCGATGGCGCCGAATTCCTCGCCCAGTCTTTCATGCGGCAACCAGTCGGGCACGGTGTTGAGGCGCAGATCGTCGCCCGCATCGGCCACCTCGCCGAACAGCGCCTGCTGGCCGCTTTCGCGCTCGCGCATATTGCGCGTCGCATCGCCCAGCACGGCATCGCCATTCTCGACCAATTGGCGGCGATTGGGATTGAGCCGGTCGAAGGCGCCGGCGCGGGCCAGCATTTCGAAACAGCGCTTGTTGACGAGGCGCGGATCGATGCGGCGGGCGAAATCGGCGATCGATTTGAACGGCCCGCCCTCGGCACGCACCGCCACGACATGGTCCATCGCCTGACGGCCCACGCCCTTCACGGCGGCCAGCGCATAATAGATGACGCCCTGTTCGTGATCGCAGGAGAACGGCGCTTCGGAGCGGTTGATATCCGGCGGACGCACCTCGATGTTCAGGCGCTGGGCTTCCTGACGGAAGATATTGAGCCGATCGGTGTTGCCGATGTCGAGCGTCATCGAGGCGGCGAGAAATTCGACCGGGTAATTCGCCTTCAGATAGGCCGTTTGATAGGCGACCTGCGCATAGGCCGCGGCATGGCCCTTGTTGAAGCCGTAGCCCGCGAATTTCGCCGCCTGCTCGAAGATCTGTTCGGCGATCTTGGGGTCGACGCCGCGCTCGCTCGCGCCCGTGATGAACAGCCCGCGCTGCTTGTCCATCTCCGAGGCGATCTTCTTGCCCATGGCGCGCCGCAACAGATCGGCTTCGCCCAGCGAATAGCCGCCGAGCTCGCGGGCGATGTTCATCACATCTTCCTGATAGGTCATCACCCCATAGGTGTCCTTCAGGATCGGCTCGAGCTTGGGATGGAGATATTCCGGTTCTTCGCGCCCGTTCTTGCAGGCGATGTATTTCGGAATCGAATCCATCGGCCCCGGACGATAGAGCGCCACAAGCGCGACGAGGTCGTTGATGCGGTCGGGCTTCATCTTGCGCATCAGATCGCGCATGCCCGTGCTTTCGAGCTGGAACACACCGACGCTGTCGCCGCGCGCCAGCATCTCGAACGTAGGCGCGTCCTCGAAGTCAATCGATTGCGTGTTGAGATCGATGCCGCGGCGCTTGAGAAGTTCTTCGGCCTTGGCGATGACGGTCAGCGTCTTCAGGCCGAGAAAGTCGAACTTCACCAGGCCCGATTTTTCCGCGTCCTCATAATCGAATTGCGTCACCGGCATATCGGAGCGCGGATCGCGATAGAGCGGCACCAGCTCGTCGAGCGGACGGTCGCCGATGACGACGCCGGCCGGATGGGTGGAGGAATGGCGGTAAAGCCCCTCGACCTTGCGCACGATGGAGAACAGGCGCTTGGCCGCCGGTTCGGAGTCCGCGATCTCGCCCAGCCGCGGCTCCTGCAGCAGCGCATCCTCCAGCGATACCGGCTTTCCCGGCGGATTGGGGATCAGCTTGGCGATGCGGTCGACGAGACCGAGCGGCAATTGCAGCACGCGGCCGACATCGCGCACGGCGGCGCGCGCCTGCAGCGATCCCAGCGCCATGATATGGGCCACGCGGTCGAGGCCATATTTGTGCTGAACGTAATGGACGACCTCGTCCCGCCGCTCCTGACAGAAATCGATATCGAAGTCCGGCATGGAGATACGTTCGGGATTGAGGAAGCGCTCGAACAACAGGCCGAACCGCAAGGGATCGAGGTTCGTAATGTCGAGCGACCACGCCACCAGCGAGGCGGCGCCGGAGCCACGAACGCCCACCGGAATGCGGTGCGCGCGCGTCCACTTCATGAAGTCCGAGACGATCAGGAAGTAGCCCGGGAAATCCATGCGATTGATGATGCCCAGCTCATAGGAGAGCCGCGTGTCGTACTCCTCGCGCGGGGCATAGAGGCCGCTTTCGGCAAGGCGGCGATCCAGCCCCTCCTCCGCCAGACGCTTCAGCTCGTCGGCCGGGGCGAGACCGGTTTCGGGCTCGAATTTCGGCAGGATGGGTTTGCGCTTCAGCGGCCGGAAGGCGCAACGCCGGGCGATCTCCAGCGTGTTCTCGATGGCTTCTGGCAGATCGGCGAATTGCGCCGTCATCTCGGCCGGGGTCTTGAAGCGATGCTCGCGCGTCAGCCGCTTGCGATCGGCTTGCGAGACATAGGTGCTGCCGGCAATGCAGAGCAGCGCGTCATGCGCCTCATACATGTCCTCGCGGCCGAAATGGACGTCATTGGTGGCGACCAGCGGCAGGCCCTTGTCATAGGCGAAATCGATCAGGAATTTCTCGGCGGCGCGTTCTTCGGCCAGGCCGTGACGCTGCAGCTCGACATAGAGCCGGTCGCCATAGATGGCGATCAGCTTGTCCAGCACCGCTTCGGCCGCCTCGATCTGGCCCTCGACCAGAAGCTTGTTGAGAGGGCCGCCGGGCCCGCCTGTCAGCGCAATCAGTCCGCCCGAGAATTCGGTCAGCTTTTCGGCCTTCACATGGGGGTAGTCGCCCGGGGCAGCCTCGAGATAGGCCGCGCTCAGGAGCTTGGTGAGATTGCGATAGCCCAGCTCGTTCTGCGCATAGAGCGGGAGCAACGGCGGCGCGGCGCGCATCGTCATGCCGGCGACCGGCGGGGCGTCTTCCAGATCGACCGAGATCAGCGTGCCGCAGACGGGCTGCACCCCGCCCTTGGCCAGATGCTCCGAGACGTCGAAGACGCCGAACAGATTGTTGGTATCGCAGAAACCGACGGCCGGCATGCTCATGGAGGTGGCCAACTTCACCATCTCCTTGGGCCGGATCGCCCCTTCGAGCATCGCGTAGCAGCTCTTCACCCGAAGGTGGACGAAACCCGCCGCCACGCGCCCCAAAGCTTTCGAGCGATCCGCCATATCCGTGTCCGATTCCCGCTATGCCGTGAGGGCCCAGTATCGGCGCGGTGCCCGCCGGCGGAAACGCGGCACGGGCGGCCATCCACAGGGAATGGCGCTCAGCTCACCGCCATCATGGCCTGGGCCGCGCCCGCCAGCACGAAGGCGCAGGCGATGAACACCACCAACCCCAAACCCGCCGCCGCATCTTTCATCCAGATCGTCATCACACTCTCCATCCCGAAGACAGATGGAGGCTATTTGTTCTCATTCCGTTCGTCAAGAACAAAATTAGAACATGGAACTCTGCGCCGACCTTAACTATTCGGCCCGCTACTCGGCCGCGTCCAAACCCTCAACCAGCTTTCCGTCATGGAGCACCAGCGCCCGGTCCATCTGGGCGGCCAGTTCGTGATTGTGGGTGGCGATCAGGGCCGCCAGCCCTTCGGCCCGCACCAGCGCCACCAGCGCCGCAAACACCCCGCCCGAGGTCTTGGGATCGAGATTGCCGGTGGGCTCGTCGGCCAGCAGCAGGCGCGGACTGTTGGCCAGCGCGCGGGCGACGGCCACGCGCTGTTGCTCGCCGCCCGAAAGCTGCGCCGGGCGATGGGTCAGCCGCTCGGCGAGACCCAGCAGCGTCAGAAGCCTCGTGGCTTCCGCTTCGGCTTGGCCGCGCGAACACCCGGCGATGCGCTGGGGCATGGCAACGTTTTCGAGGGCCGTGAATTCGGGCAGCAGATGATGGGCCTGATAGACGAAACCGATGGTGTCGCGCCTGAGCAGCGTGCGTTCCTGATCGGGCAGTTGCGAGGCGGCTTTGCCGGCGATGAACACCTCACCGCTCGACGGCGCTTCGAGCAGCCCCGCCATATGCAGCAGCGACGACTTGCCGGAGCCCGACGGCCCCACCAGCGCCACCAGCTCGCCCGGCATGACCGAGAGGCTGATATTGCGGAAGACCTCGAGCTCGCCCTCGCCCTGGCTGTAGGTGCGCGTGACATGATCGAGATGCAGCGCGGGCGTGTCACTCATAACGCAGCGCCTCCACCGGATCGAGCTTGGCCGCCCGCCAGGAGGGATAGAGCGTCGCCAGGAAACTCAGCACCAGCGCCAGCCCGACCACGGCGATCACCTCGCCGCTATCGACCTTGGCCGGCATCCTGGAGAGGAAATAGATCTCGGGATTGAACAGATTGGTGCCGGTGAGCCGCGAAAGGAATTGCCGCAGCGCCTCTATATTGTCGCAGAACACGATGCCGATGATGAAACCAAGGAAGGTGCCGACCACGCCGATGCTGGAGCCGGCGATCAGGAACACGCGCATGATCGCGCCGCGCGTCGCCCCCATGGTGCGCAAGATGGCGATGTCGCCGCCCTTGTCCTTCACCAGCATGATGAGGCCCGAAATGATGTTCAGCGCGGCCACTATCACGATCAGCATCAGGATCATGAACATCACGTTCTTCTCGACTTCGAGCGCGCCGACGAGGCTCGAATTCATCGCCTGCCAGGTCAGCACGCGGCTGTCCGGCCCGGCCGCGCGCATGATGTCGCCTGCCATGGCGCTGGCCCGATCGGGCGATTTCACCATCACTTCAAGGCCGCTCACCTGATCGCCCGTATTGAAATAGAGCTGCGCCTCCTTGAGCGGCATGAAGACGAAGGTCTGGTCATATTCGCTCATGCCGATGCGGAAGGTGCCGGCGACGGTGTAGGTCTTGACCCGCGGCGTCACGCCGAAGGGCGTGACATTTCCGCGTGGCGCGATCAGCGTCACGGTCATGCCCGGCACCACGCGCAATTTGTCGGCAAGACGCGCGCCCAGGATCACGCTGTCCCCGCCCTGGAAGCGCGCCAGCGCGCCATCGGACAATGTCTTTGCGACGGCGGTATCGGCCTTGAGATCGGCCCTGCGCATGCCACGCACCAGAACGCCCGTGGTCACACCGTCGGATGAGGCCATCACCTGCCCGTCGACGATGGGTGTGACCTGGGTGACACCCGGCACCTTGCGCACATTCGCGGCGACATCATCGAAGTTCGGCAGATTGCCGCTCAGCCCCTGCACGATCACATGGCCGTTGAGGCCCAGGATCTTCGACAGAAGCTCCTCGCGGAAACCGTTCATCACGCTCATGACGATGATCAGCGCGGCGACACCGATCATGATGCCGAGCAGCGACAGGATCGAGATGACCGAGATATAGCCGTCCTTGCGCTTGGGCCTGAGATAGCGCGCCGCGATCAGCCATTCGAAGGCGGAAAAGGGGCGCATCGCCGCGCCGGGCTTGTTCGAAGCGCTCACGCGGCGTCCGCAGTCACAGTGAGCTTCAGGCCCAGGGCATGCAGGACCTTCAGAAGCGTTGTCAGTTCCGGATTGCCGTCCTGCGAAAGCGCCTTGTAAAGGCTTTCCCGTCCCAGTCCCGCCTTCTCGGCAACTGTGCTCATACCCTTTGCGCGCGCCACCACACCCAATCCGTGTGCGATCAGCGCGGGATCGCCGTCCTCGAAGAGAGCCTCGAGATAATTCACGACATCCTCTTCCGTCTCGAGATATTCCGCCGTGTCATAGGGACGAAGTTTCATTCCGGCCATGGCATGTTCCTCACCTCTTCCGCCAGCTCGAGCGCCTTCGCGATGTCACGGCGTTGCGAACTCTTGTCTCCACCTGCCAGCAAAATCAGAACTGCTTCGTTGCGCTGCAGGTAATAAACCCGATAGCCGGGGCCATATGGAATTCGCAGCTCAGAAACTGCATGCCCCACTGGCCGCACATCGCCGGGATTGCCCAGCCTCAGACGATCCAGTCGCGTGACGATCCGAGATCGGGCGCGCCTGTCCTTCAGCCCGCGAATCCAATTCGAGAAATAGTCAGTTTCGACGAGCTCAAACATTGTATCCTATAAGATACAAACAATCAATTACCGGCGCCCCTCACCCCGCAAACCGCTTTACCGCGGCTTCGAGGCTCATTTCTTCCTTCACGCCGGTGGCGCGGTTCTTGACCTCGACCACACCGCTCTTCAGGCCGCGCGGTCCGATGACGAGCTGATGCGGAATGCCGATCAGCTCCATGCTCGCGAATTTGGCGCCCGCCCGTTCGTTGGTGTCGTCATAGAGCACTTCGACGCCCGCCGCACTCAGCTTGGCATAGGCATCTTCGCAGGCCGCGTCGGTGTCCGCATCGCCGGATTTGAGATTGATCAGCGCCACCGTGAAGGGCGCCACGGCCTCCGGCCAGATGATGCCGGCCTCGTCGTGGCTGGCCTCGATGATAGCCCCGGCGAGGCGCGACACGCCCACGCCATAGGAGCCCATCTCCACCGGCACCTCCTTGCCATCCGGCCCGGTGACGACAGCCTTCATGGGCACCGAATATTTGGTGCCGAAATAGAAAACCTGTCCCACTTCAATGCCGCGGGCGGACAGGCGCTTGTCCACCGGCACTTCGGCTTCGAAGCGCGCCTGGTCGTGCACGTCCTCGGTGGCGGCATAAAGCGCGGTGCGCTGCGTGACGATGGGTTCGAGATCGGCATCGAAATCGGTGTCCTCGCCCGGGACCGGCATGTCGAGCAGATCCTTGTGGCAGAACACGCCGCTCTCGCCGGTCTCGGCCAGCACGATGAACTCGTGAGAGAGATCGCCGCCGATGGGTCCGGTCTCGGCGCGCATCGGAATGGATTTGAGGCCCATCCGCGCGAAGATGCGCAGATACGCCACATACATGCGGTTGTAGCTCTTCTTCGCCGCCGCCTGATCGACGTCGAAGGAATAGGCATCCTTCATCAGGAATTCGCGGCCGCGCATGACGCCGAAGCGCGGGCGCACCTCGTCGCGGAATTTCCACTGGGTGTGATAGAGATTCATGGGCAGCTGCTTGTAGCTGCGCACATAGCTCCGGAAGATTTCCGTCACCATCTCTTCATTGGTGGGGCCATAGAGCAGGTCGCGGTCGTGGCGATCGGTGATGCGCAGCATCTCCTTGCCATAGGCCTCGTAGCGGCCGCTCTCGCGCCACAGATCGGCGGACTGCAAGCGTCGGCATCAGGATCTCGATGGCCCCCGCCCGCACCATCTCCTCGTCGACGATGGCCTTGATCTTGTTGAGCACGCGGATGCCCAGCGGCAGCCAGGCATAGATGCCGGCCGCCTCCTGGCGGATCAGGCCGGCACGCAGCATCAGCCGGTGGCTGACGATCTGGGCCTCGGCAGGAGTTTCTTTGAGGACGGGGAGAAAATAGCGGGAAAGGCGCATGGTTGCCCTGAATCGGATGTGGCCGGGAAATCAGGCTCTCTTCTAATGAGAGCCGCCGATTTGGGCAATTGCGGGGCCGCAGATGCGTGCCGGACCGGATGGCCCGCCACGGACGGCTGCAGTAATATTGCCGAATGAAATCCGGTCTGGGCCGCATCGCGGCAGATGCCCGAGCCTGGCTGGCCGAGCATCATGCCGCACTGGACGCCGCGCCCGGCGTGCTGGGCTCGCTGTTCCTGCACGGGATGGCGCTGACGTTGGTCGTTTTGATGTTGATGCGCCAGCCGGTGCAGCCGCCCGAGCCCCGTTTCGTGCCGGTCGATCTGGTCAGCCTCGGCGACGAGACCACGGCCCCGCCCGTCCCGGCACATGCGCCGGCGCCGCAGCAAAAGGCGGCACATGGGCCGCTGGCGGCGCCGCGTCCCGAAGGCGTCCGCCCCAACGCCACGCGGCCCGCCGTCGATCCGCTGGAAGTCCAGTTGCGGAACCTCGCCAAGCTGCGCCGGCCCGACAGCGATCTGCGCCTGTCCCCGGACGGCGCGTCCGACATGACCGCGACCAGCAACGGCGCCGCCCCCGGCCCGGCCGCCTATAGCGTGCGCGACTATATCCGCGCCCAGGTCCTGCGCCGCTGGAGCCTGGACCTCGCCACACTCGGCGACCGCCACATGGTGATCGCCCTGCATGTCCGGCTGACGAAGACCGGTGCGCTCGCCAAGATCACCATCCTGGACCGGCAGCGCTACAACAAGGACCCCGTCTATCGCGACATCGCCATCAGCGCCCGCAACGCCGTGATCCTGTCAGCGCCGTTCCATATCCCCGGAGGCGTCGCCCGGCCGGCGCGCGATTTCACGCTCACGCTTGATCCGCGCGACACGCTGCGCTGAGCGTCACGGCAGATCGCGGGCCACGCGAATGCCCGCATAGCTGGAGTAATCCAGTTCGCTGCCATCGGGCGCCCCGCCGCTGCGCACCGCGGAGCGGATAAAGATCGGGGTGTTGTCCCAGGAGCCGCCGCGGATGACACGCTTGCTGCAATCGCCGCCCTTCCATACCCCGCCATTGTCCGGCGCGCCGACATAGCTGGGATGCCAGCAATCGGCGGTCCATTCCCAGACATTGCCGAGCATGCCGGCGAGCCCGAACGGATTGGGCTTGAAGGCATCGACCGGCGCCAGCACGCTGTTGTCATAGGGGCTGCCGCAGCCATTGCAATTGGCGTTGTCCTTGCCGATGCCCGCCCCCCACCAGCGCGCGGTCGTCGTGCCGGCGCGCGCCGCATATTCCCATTCGGCCTCGCTCGGCAAGCGATAGGGACCGCCCTTGCGGTAAGCGATCCCCGGATGGGCGCGGCGCACGGCCGCGTTGATCCAGGCGATATAGGCATCGGCATCGTGCCAGTCGAGGCAGGTGGCGGGCCATTTGTGCGGCTCGGTCTGGCCGGGCGAATAGGCCCGGCCGGGCCCGTCGCTGATCCACCGGTCGTGGAGGATCGTGTTACAGGGCTCGGGCTGATAGCCGGTCGCGGTCAGAAATTCGAGAAACTGTTTGACGCTCACATCATATTTGCCGAGAGCGAAGGCCTTGACGCGCACGATATGCTGCGGCCCTTCGGAATCGAAATGGCCCGGCTCGCTTTTCGGACTGCCCATGACAAAACGCCCGGCCGGGATCGCGACCATCACGGGGCAGTCGGGACATTCTTGGAATTCGCGCCCCTTATGGTCCTGCGCATGCGTGGCCGTTCCGCTCGCACAGGCGAACAGAACGGCGAAACAGACGCAGCGCAAAAGCGCGATCGGAAAAATTCGCAGGTGCACGCTTCGACTTTGCACGGCGTGCATGCAGCCAACAAGCCGTAGCCGGATCACATCACCCGGCGCGGGTCCGGCTCAATGCAGGTGGCGGCCACAGAGGTAGTGGTTGGCGACGTCTGCCACCTGTTTCCAGGTCTCGGCCGCCTCCGGCTCGTCGGCCATGAGGTTCTCGGCCGCGCGCCGGCGGATGATCGGCACGGCCTCGGCGCCATAGACCGAGACGGCCCAGCGCGCGATAGAGTGAATGTCCAGGTCCAGATCCAGGTCCAAATCCATGGTCCAACTCGCCCCAAGCGAAGTTCTTGGCACCATCAAATCCGATCCCTGCCCTTGGGGTATTGACCCGCCTCAATAAACCGGTCTCAGCGGCCCACCGGCCGCATTCCCGCAAAGGGTATCTGATCGCTCATATTTACGATGAGCCCTTTGATATCGGCATCGGGATGGCTGTCGCGGCCGCTGCCGGGCTTGCGTTCCCGGAGCTCACCTAACGTGAAATTCATGGTTCGCTGATAATCCGGCTCGATCTCGTTCCGGAGGCGCTGCTCGGCTTCATACCATTCGCGCTTGCGCCGCCCGTCGCGGCAGCTATCGGCCTCGGCCGCGCGCGCGCCCCAGCGCCGCTCGATGCACTGATAGGGATCGAAGGACATGGTGAACAGGCGCCCGATCAGCGAATCCAGCGTCATGGCGACCGGCTTCATCGCGGAACTCAGATAAGTGATGGTGCAGCGCCTCGATTCGGCTTCATAGGCCTTCGTCAGATCCTGTTTGAGGAACTGGCCGTCATAGACGATGCGCGGATCGCGATGGATCCACATCTGGATCATGCCGGCCAGCTCCTTGCGGAACTGCACCACCTCGGCCCGGATGCGGGCATCGCGCGAGGGTGTGGAGTAGCTCTCCCAGCTATTGTCGTCGGTGCCGTAGATATTGTCGGGCAGGCGCGCGGGATGCGGCTTGTTCTGAATGCCCTCGGAAATCGCATTGTCGACATATTGCGCGCGGTCCTTGAGATCGTTGCAGAGCGTGCGCATGCTCTCGCGCAGTTCATAGACCGGATTGTATTTCACCTTTCCGCCCGAGACGGCGGCGCGCACATATTCGTAGAAGCCCAGCTCGATATCGTTATAGGCGAAACGCGCCTTTTTCACGCTGCGGGCATGGCCAAGCGTGCCGCGATACTGGACCAGCGAGAAATCGGGAATGCCCTTGTCCTTCGCCAGCACGATCCGCCCGCCGATGAGATGTCCGCGCGCGATTGCGATGCGCATGGATCAGGCGCTGCGGCCGCCAGTTCTTGAAGCCGCCGCCCAGCCGCGCCGGGCTCTGACCGAACTGGCCGCCATAGACACTGCGCGTGACGGTGAAATCGGGATGGGCGTCCATGTAATAGATGCGCCCATCCGCATCGACCTTGTAGACGATCCCGACATGGCCGTTGATATCGTAGATCACCGTGCCCGGCCGGATCGAACCGGGCCCGATCGCGGGCGAATAGAAATCGGACGGCACGCCGCGCCGCTGGTCCGCATCGGTGCGATAGGTGGCCGAGAACACCGTGTCCGTCAGCTCATAAATCGCCTTCGGCCCGTTGATGCCGTGACCATGGTCGATGAGGCTTTCGCGCGAAACCGGACGGTTGCCGTGCTTGCCATATTTCAGATCGGCCCCGCCGCTGATGGCATCGACATAGGAGAACGGCAGATGCGTTCTTCCAGGCATAATAGGCACGCAGGAAATACGGCCACTTGGCGCAATCCAGATCGACATCGAACCAGCGCGGATCGGAATGATGGTAGGGATTGGCCGGCGCGCGCACGCAGCTCTCCGACGAGCTGCAATCGCTCTCGCCGATGGCCTGAACGAAGTGTTCGAAGCCCTTCTCGTCGGCCGCGCTCCAATGCGTCCTGGCGATGAACCACGGATAGAAGCCGCGCGCCTCAGCGCCCGACGATGCCCCCATCGCCAGAGCGAGCACGACGATGGCCGCAATGCTGCCGATCCTCACGCGCAATTCCCCACGCGTCATCCCTCACTCCGGCCCTGCCCGCGGCAGCCAGAGTCCCGGATCGGGACAGGTTAAGTCAAGAATGGTTGGGGAAGGTCAGCGCCGGCGCGGGCGGCAGGCGTCCGGGGCTTCGAGCCCGGCCTTCAGGCCCTTCACGTCCACGGCGACATTGGCGGTCTCGCCGCGATGGCCGGTGCTGATGTCGGCATAGACCGTCTCGCTGTCGAGCTTGATGGCAGCGGTGCCGGGGAGATCGGCCGGGGCCACGAAATGGCCATCGGCATCGGCCCCGCCGATATAATCGGCGCCGGTGGTGGCACCCCAGCAGGGGCCGGAGCGGGGAAACAGCAGCGAATCATTGCCGCTCGACATGGGTGCCGATTGGGGCGCCGCCATGGCCGCAGCACCGGCCAGTAGCAGGGGAAGAAGGCCGAAAAGGACGGCGAACAGCGCCATATGGGCGGAGAAACGGTCCCTCCAGCCCCTTTGGGCGGAGATATGCCCTCGCCAAACCCTGACGTTGTAAGAATGATACGACGTTTTCATGTCACACTGCCTGAAAATTACGTGACAGAAGCCCACATTTGCGGTAAGTGCTCTCCCCATATTGCGTTCCGACTGATAAACAGAACGTATTGATCGCCACAAAGAGCGGCCAAGTTCGGGGAGAAAATTCCGCGGTAAACGCGGTAGAAAGGCCGGGAAACCGGCCTTTCTTTTTGCCCGAAGCGCAGGCGTTGCGCCGCGCCGCCCGCCCGGCCACGCTGCCTTGAGAGGGCTAAGGGCGAGTCGCGGGGATGCTGGATAACTGGTTCGGGCTTTCGGCCCATGGCACGAGCCTCCGCCGCGAGCTGGTGGCCGGCGCGACCACCTTCCTGACCATGGCCTACATCATGTTCGTCAATCCCAAGATCCTGGCCGCGGGCGGCCTCGATCCGGGGGCGGTGTTCGTGGCCACCTGCCTGGCCTCGGCCTTTGCCTGCGCGGTGATGGGGCTCTACGCCAATCTCCCGGTGGCGCTGGCGCCGGGCATGGGGATGAACGCCTATTTCGCCTTTACGGTGGTGCCGGCGCTGGGCGGAGACTGGCGGCTGGCCCTGGGCTGCGTCTTCCTCTCCGGCATCCTGTTCCTGGCCCTGTCGCTGTCGCCGGCGCGCGAATGGCTGATCAACGCCCTCCCAAAAAGCCTTAAGCTCTCCATCGCCGCCGGGATCGGTTTCTTCCTGGCCCTGATCGGTTTCGCCAATGCCGGGATCGTGGTCGCGAGCCCGGCGACCCTGATCCAGGAAGGCGCGCTGACAAGCCCGCCGGTGCTGATCGCGGCCGGGGCCTTCATCCTGATGTTCGCCCTGGCCGCGCGCGGGGTGATCGGCGCGGTGCTGATCGGCATCGTGGCCGCGACGCTTGCCGCGGTGGCGGCGGGGCTGGAGCCCCTGCCCGGCCTGATCGGCCATCCGCCCTCGCTGATGCCGACGCTGCTGCAGGTACACTTCACGGGCGCGAGCGCGGCGGCCATTGCCACGGCAACCTTCACCTTTCTGCTGGTCGAGATGCTCGACACCTCGGGCACGCTGACGGCGGTCGCGCATCAGGCCGATCTGCTCGACGAGAAGGGACATCTGCTGAATGCGCGCAAGGCACTGACGGCCGATGCGGCGGGCGCCACGGTGGGCGCGCTGCTCGGCACCTCGCCGGTCACGGCCTATATCGAGAGCGCGGCTGGCGTGCAGGCCGGCGGCCGCACCGGGCTGACGGCGGTGGTTGTCGCCGTGCTGTTCCTGCTGAGCCTGTTCCTCAGCCCGCTGGCCGGTGCGGTGCCGGCCTATGCTACGGCGCCGGCGCTGGTGTTCGTCGCGGCGCTGATGGCAAAGGGACTGAAGGACATCGACTGGTCCGACCTCACCGAAGCAGCCCCCGCGCTGGTGACGGCGCTCGCCATTCCCTTCACCTATTCCATCGCCACCGGCATCGGCATCGGCTTCATCACCTATACCGCGATCAAGATCGTGTCGGGACGATGGAGAGACGTGAACGCGGCCGTGGCGGTGATCGCCGCGGCCTTCGCCGTGATGGTGGCGCTGGGGTAGCGCTAGAGATCGATCACCTTCGTCAGCACCAGAGCATAGAAGATCGCCCACAGCACGGTGGAGATGCCCGTCGCCAGCAGCAGTTTGGTGCGCATGCGCATGCGCGGCGCGGGTGTTTCGGCTTGCGGTTTGGGCGCTTCGCCCAGCGTGAACTGGCCCGGCGGATCGTCCTCATTGTACATGCCGATCGGCAGCAGAATGAAGAACGTCATCCACCACAGGATGGCATAGGCGCCGCCGACCGCGACCCAATGAATCAATGCACCTTCGCCGGCTGACATATGCTTTACGCCTGCTCCAGTTCGACCAGCGTGCCGACAAAGTCTTTCGGGTGCAGGAACACGACCGGCTTGCCATGGGCGCCGATGCGCGGCTCGCCCGTGCCGGTGATGGTGGCGCCTTGCTTCTTCATCTGCGCGACGGCGGCGTGAATGTCATCCACCTCGTAGCAGACATGATGCATGCCGCCATTCGGGTTCTTCTCAAGGAATTTGGCGATGGGCGAATTCTCGCCCAGCGGTTCCAGAAGTTCGATCTTGGTGTTGGGCAGCTCGACGAAGACGGTGGTGACGCCGTGATCCGGCTGCGCCACTTCCCCGGAAACCTTGGCGCCAAGCGTGTCGCGATAGACCGCCGCGGCCTTCTTGATGTCTTTCGTGGCGATGGCCACATGGTTCAAACGGCCGATCATGGCGTCACTCCAATAGCTGTCGGGGCGAGATTACCGGCCGCCCGGCACAGGGTCTATACCCACACCACGTCCACCCGCGTCACGGGTTTCTTGCCCCAGGCATATTGCGCGGCCTTGCGGGCCGACCGGCGGACCTGTTCGGCGAGGTCGTTCTCGTCGGCGCGCTTGGGATTGTGGCGGCGCAGGGTTTCGTCCACCGCCGTGCGGATCGCCGGCTGCACGGCATCCGGCACGCCCTCGAGGAACAGCGACGGCTCTGCCGCCACGCGGCCCTTCTGGTCCAGCACCAGCGTGATCGCGATCAGCCCGGCAAAGCCCATGGCGCGGCGATGGCGGGCAAATCCCTCGCCCTCCTCGACCAGCACGCGGCCATCGAGATGGATGCGGCCGGACCGCACCTCATCGATGATCTCAGCCTTGCCGGGCGCCAGCCGCAGCATCTGGCCGTTCTGGATCACCACGGCTTCGGGCACCTGCAGCGATTTCGCGAGCCGCGCATGCTCGGCCATGTGGCGCAACTCGCCATGCACCGGCACCGAAATCTTCGGCCGCACCCAGCGATACATTTCGGCAAGTTCATCCCTGTACGGATGACCGGAGACATGGACGAAATGATCCTGCTCGGTCAGCACCTCGACGCCGATCTCCGACAGGCGGTTGTGCAGTTCGAAGATGCCCAGTTCGTTGCCCGGGATGATACGCGAGGAGAAGATCACGCTATCGCCGGCCGTGAGCGCAACATTGGGATGGTTGCCGGTGGCGATGCGCGACAGCGCCGCGCGCGGTTCGCCCTGGCTGCCGGTGACGAGATAGAGCACGCGGTCGCGCGGCAATTGCGCGGCCTCTGCCTCGTCCAACGTGCGCGGGAAATCCTTGAGGTAACCGGTCTCTTTCGCCGCGCCGACGATGCGGTGCATGGCCCGGCCCACCAGTGCCACTTCGCGGCCATGTTCGCGCGCGGCCTTGGCGATGGTGTCCAGCCGCGCGACATTCGAGGCGAAAGCCGTGACGGCGATGCGGCCCTTGAGCGAGCCGATGAGATCGCCGATCGACTGCTTCACCTTGGCTTCCGAGCCCGAATGGCCCTGCGCCAGCGCATTGGTGGAATCGCACACCATCGCCAGCACGCCTTCGTCGCCCAGCTTCTTGAGCTGCGCTTCGTCGGTCAGTTCGCCGAGCAGCGGTTCGGGATCGAGCTTCCAGTCGCCCGTATGCACGACAGTGCCGAACCTGGTCTTGATCGACAGCGCATTGGGTTCGGGGATCGAGTGCGTGATCGAGATGTAATTGATCTCGAACGGGCCGATCTCGATATGCCCGCCCAGCGGCACCACATCGACCTCGACTTCATCCGAGAGACCCGCCTCGGCCAGCTTGTCTTCGACCAGATGCGCGGTGAAGGGCGTGGCATAGACCGGACAGCGCAGCAGCGGCCACAGATGCGGCACCGCGCCGATATGATCCTCATGCGCATGGGTCAGCACGATGGCCAGCACATTCTCGGCCTGCTCGGCGATGAACGAAATATCCGGCATGATCAGATCGACGCCGGGATTGGTGCCCTCGCGCCCGAACAGCACGCCGCAATCGACCACGATCCATTTGCGATCGTGCTCCGGCCCGAAGCCATAGGCGTTGAAGTTCATTCCAATTTCGCCTGCGCCGCCCAGCGGCAGCAGGACCAGTTCGTCTTCGCGTTTTGTCATTACGTCGCGGGCTTCCCGCGCTTGCCCGCATTGCGGGCATAGATCTGAATAAGGCCGCGGATCGTCAGATCGGGATCGACATGATCGATCGTCGGAATATCGGGCTGGAAAAGATGCGCAAGGCCGCCGGTCGCCACCACCGTCATCGGCTTTCCGTATTCCGCCTTGATCCGGTCGATCAACCCGCCGATGAGGCCGACATAACCCCAATAGATGCCGGACTGCATGGCCGGCACCGTATCGCGCCCGATCACCTTCTGGACCCGGTGGATGGCCACGCGCGGCAGCATCGCCGCGGCCTGATGCAACGCTTCGATGGACAGGCTGGCGCCCGGCGCCAGAACGCTGCCGTCGAAATCCCCATTCTCGGCCACGATGTCGAAATTCGTCGTGGTGCCGAAATCGACCACGATCACCGCGCCCTTGTAACGCTCATGCGCCGACACCGCATTGCAAAGCCGGTCGACGCCGACGGCGGACGGCCGGTCGGCATTGATGCCGATGCCCAGGTCCAGCGTGTTGTCGATGATGATCGGTTCGCATTTGAGATAGGTGCGGCAGAGCGCACGCAGATCGAACAGGGTCGCCGGCACCACCGTGGCGATGACCGCTTCGTCCAGATCGGCGAAGCTGAGGCCTTCGAGTGCCAGAAGCTGGCTGAGCCAGACCGCATATTCGTCGGAGGTGCGCGCCGTCTTCGTGACGGCACGCCATTCGGCGCGGATCTTTTCACCGTCATGAACGGCAAAGACGATATTCGTATTGCCGGCATCGATCGCGAGCAGCATGGGCGGACCTCAGAAGAACACGTCGCCGGCGGCGATCACGCGCGTCTTGCCCGCGCTTTCGCGCAGGATCAGGGCGCCGGTCTCGTCAATGCCTTCGAACACGCCGAAGGTCTCCTCATTCGTCAGGCGGGCGCGGATACGCGTGCCCAGTTTCGCCGCGCGCGCCAGCCATCCATCACGGATCGGCGAAAAGCCTTGCGCACGCCAGATGTCATACCATTTCGCGAAATGGGTGGCGAGAGACCCCAGCGCGTCACGCGCGGACGGTGCCGTTCCGGTCAGCGCGGCGATGGAGGTGGCCGGAAATTCGGTGCCGTCCGGGAAATGCGCGAGATTGATGCCGATGCCGATGGCGAGCCATAGCGGCGCCGGCCCGGGGCCGCTGGCGGATTCCAGGAGTATCCCGGCGATCTTGTTGCCGTCGGCCAGAACATCATTCGGCCATTTCACCTTGATGTCGGCATTCGGTGCGAGAAGGCCCACGGTTTCCGCAACGGCAATCGCGGAGACGAAGGAAAGCTGCGCGCATTCGCCGGCCGGTTTGTCGGGATGCAGCAACAGCGTGGCGGCGAGATTGCCGCCCGGCGTTTCCCAATTGCGCCCGCGGCGGCCGCGGCCGGCCGTCTGCCGATCGGCGCGAATCCAGATCGGCGTCACCGCCCCGGAGGCGGCCTGCCGGCGCGCCTCTTCATTCGTGGAATCGAGACTTTCGAATTCCGTCAGCGCATAGCCGTCAGGCCACGCGGGCGCGCGATCACGGAAACAGCGCCGCCGCCGCATGACCGGCCGCCGCGATCAGCGGCGCGCCGCCGACGATGAAGAGCAGCGTGAACGCGCCCACACCGACGAGGATCGTGTTGTTGGCGAGACCCATATCGCGATCGAAGGCCGGGGCCGGTTCGTCGAAATACATCAGCTTGACGATGCGCCAGTAGTAATAGGCGCCCACCACGCTGGTCAGCACGCCGAGCACCGACAGCGCATACATATGCGCCTCGATGGCGGCGAGGAAGACATAGAACTTGGCCCAGAAGCCCGCCAGCGGCGGAATGCCGGCGAGCGAAATCATCAGCGCCGCCATGATGAAGGCCATGCGCGGCTGGGTGCGCGACAGGCCGGCGAGATCGGAGATCGTCTCCACCTGCTCGCCATTCCGCTTCATCGCCATGATGACGACGAACACCCCGGCATTGGTGATGAGATAGATCGTCAGATAGAGCAGCACGCCCTGCACGCCCGCAACCGTGCCGGCGGCAAGCCCCAACAGCGCATAGCCCATATGGCCGATGGAGCTGTACGCCATCAGCCGTTTGATGTTGGTCTGGCCGATGGCCGCGAAGGCGCCCAGGATCATCGACAGCGCCGAGATGAACATGATCACCTGCCGCCATTCATGCATCGCATGCGGGAACGGCCCGATCATGGCGCGCAGGAACAGCGCCATGGCCGCCACCTTCGGCGCCATGGAGAAGAAGGCCGTGACCGGCGTCGGCGCGCCTTCATAGACATCCGGCGTCCACATGTGGAACGGCACGGCCGAGACCTTGAAGGCCAGCCCGGCGATCAGGAAGACGATGCCGAAGATCAGACCGATGGAGATGTGCCCGGCGGTCGCCACTTGCGCGACCACGCTGAATTCGGTGGAGCCGGTGAAGCCGTAGATCATCGAGATGCCGTAGAGCATCATGCCGGAGCGACAGCGCGCCGAGAACGAAATATTTCAGCCCCGCCTCGCTCGACACCGCGCTGTCGCGGTTGAAGGCGGCGAGCACGTAAAGCGCCAGCGATTGCAGCTCCAGCCCCATATAGAGCGAGATGAAGCTGGCCGAGGACACCATCAGCATCATGCCGACGGTCGCAAGCATGACGAGAATGGGGAATTCGAAGCGGTTCAGCTTCGCATTCTCCATATAGCCATGGCTCATGATCAACGTCAGCGCCGAGCCCAGCAGGATCAGCACCTTGGCGAAGCGGGCGAAGCCGTCCACCACGAAGGCGCCGTGGAAGGCCACCGCGGAGACGCCGCCATTGGCCAGCATCACATAGGCGGACAGGCCCATCGCCACCACGGCGGCGAAGGAGATGGCGCGCGTGGCGCTGTCGCCGCGCATGGCGCCGACCAGGAGAAGCCCCAGCGCGCTGATGGCCAGGATCAGTTCCGGCAGCAGAACGGCCAGATCGTTCGCGATCGAATTCACCGCACCTCTCCTTTGCCGGCAATGGCGGCAAGCTCGGGCGCGTGATCCATGGCCAGCGCCGTCTTGTGTTCCTGAATGAGATTGGCCACCGACACGCTGGTCACATCGAAGATCGGCTTGGGATAGAAGCCCATGGCGATGGTGATGACCACCAGCGGCACCAGGATCGCAACTTCGCGCAGCGACAGATCCTGGATCGTCTGCAGGCCCGGCTTGACCAGCTTGCCGAAAACCACGCGGCGGTAGAGATAGAGCATATAGGCCGCCGACAGGATCACGCCCGTGGCCGCGAAGATCGCGATCCAGGTGTTGTAGGCGAAGGCGCCCAGCATGGTCAGGAATTCGCCGACGAAACCGCTCGTGCCCGGAAGGCCGACATTGGCCAGCGTGAACACCATGAAGCAGGCCGCATAGATCGGCATGCGCGCGACAAGGCCGCCATAAGCCTTGATCTCGCGGGTGTGCATGCGGTCGTAGATCACCCCGACGCAGAGGAACAGCGCGCCCGAGACGATGCCGTGGCTCAGCATCTGGAACACGCCGCCATCCACGCCCTGCTGGGTCAGCGTGAAGATGCCCATGGTCACGAAGCCCATATGGGCGACCGAGGAATAGGCGACCAGCTTCTTGATGTCCTCCTGCGCCAGCGCCACCAGCGAGGTGTAGATGATGGCGATGATGGAGAGCGCGAAGATCAGCGGCGCGAAGGTCGCCGTGGCGCTCGCGAACATCGGCAGCGAGAAGCGCAGGAAGCCATAGCCGCCCATCTTCAGAAGGATACCCGCCAGGATCACGGAACCGGCAGTGGGCGCCTCGACATGGGCATCCGGCAGCCAGGTGTGAACCGGCCACATCGGCATCTTCACCGCGAAGCTGGCGAAGAAGGCCAGCCACAGCCAGGTCTGCATGGCGGGCGAGAAATGGGTGTGCAGTAGCGTGACGATGTCGGTCGTGCCGGCCTGGAAATACATGGCCATGATGGCCAGCAGCATCAGCACCGATCCGAGCAGCGTGTAGAGGAAGAACTTGAAGCTGGCATAGACGCGCCGCGGCCCGCCCCACACCCCGATGATGATGAACATCGGGATCAGCTGCCCCTCGAAGAAGACGTAGAACAGCATGATGTCGAGCGCGCAGAACACGCCGATCATCAGCGTTTGCAAGATCAGGAAGGCGATCATGTATTCGGCAACGCGCTTCTGGATCGATGTCCAGCTCGCGAGGATGCAGAACGGCATCAACAGTGCCGTCAGCACAACGAAGAGCAGCGAAATGCCGTCCACGCCCATGTGATAGGTTATGCCGCCGCCCAGCCAATGCGCCTGTTCGACGAACTGGAACTTCGCCGTCGAACCGTCGAACCGCGCCCAAAGAATGATCGCGACCACGAGATCGGCCAGTGTCGTGAACAGCGCAATCCAGCGGGCATTGCGCGCGCGCGTTTCCTCCGCGCCCCGCGTCAACAGGATGAAGAGCGCGCCGACCAGCGGCAGGAAGGTGACGATGGAAAGGATGTGGTTCATGGCGTGACTCCCGCAACCATGAACCATGTGGCGAGTGCGACCACTCCAATCAGCATGGCAAAGGCATAGTGATAAACGTAACCCGATTGCAGGCGCACGGCCTCACGCGTGACATCGAGCACGCGCGCGGCGACACCGTCGGGGCCGAGCCCGTCGATCACCGTGCCGTCGCCCCGCTTCCACAGGAAGCGCGCCAGCCTGAAGGCAGGCTTCACGAAGAGGAAGTCATAGAGCTCGTCGAAGTACCACTTGTTGTAGAGGAACAGGTAGAGCATGCCCCGCTTGGCCGCCATCTTCGGCGGCAGCTCCGGGTTCAGAATGTAGTAGTAGAAGGCAATGGCGAAACCGAGGATCGTCAACACCATCGGCGCCAACTCTTCCCACACCGGCACTTCGCCCGTCCCGCCATGACCGGCGATCACCGCAACGGCCTTGTTCCAGAACCCTGCCGCATCGCCGCCAACGAACCAGTGAGCGAAGCCGGCACCGGCGAACAACGCCCCCAGCGCCAGCACGCCCAGCGGGATCAGCATGGTCAGCGGCGATTCATGAATCTCTTCCAGCTTCGGCGCGTGGTGGCCATGATCGTCATGCGCCTCCACCATGCCGCGCGGATTGTGGTCCAGCCCGCGATAGCGGCCGTGGAACGTCATCAGGAACTGGCGCCAGGAATAGAAGCTGGTCAGGCCCGCAGCGATCAGCGTCATCCAGAAGGCATAGGCGCCCATCGGCGAGGTGCTGTGGAACGCGGCATTGATAATGCCGTCCTTGGAATAGAAGCCGGCGGTTCCAATCACGGTGAAGGGAATGCCGACGCCGGTCAGCGCCAGATTGCCGATCAGCATCGTCGCCCAGGTGAAGGGAATGCGCTTGGCCAGCCCGCCCATCTTCCGCATGTCCTGCTCGTGGTGCATCGAATGGATCACGGCACCGGCCGCCAGGAACAGCAGTGCCTTGAAGAAGGCATGGGTGAAGAGGTGGAACATCGCCACGCCATAGGCCGACACGCCTGCCGCCGCGAACATGTAGCCGAGCTGCGAACAGGTCGAATAGGCAATCACGCGTTTGATGTCGTTCTGGAACAGGCCGATGGTGGCGGCGAAGAAGGCCGTGGTCGCGCCGATGAAGGTGACGACGTCAAGCGCAATCGGCGCCTGCTCGAACATCGGCGAGGTACGGCAGACCAGGAACACGCCCGCCGTCACCATGGTGGCGGCGTGGATCAGGGCGGAGACAGGGGTCGGGCCTTCCATCGCGTCCGGCAGCCAGGTGTGCAGCAGGAACTGGGCCGACTTGCCCATGGCGCCGACGAACAGCAGCAGGCACAGCGTCGTCATGATGTCGACGTTGTGGCCGGCGAAGACGAAACTCTTGCCCGCCATGGAGGGCGCGGCCGCGAACACATCGGCGAAGTTCAGCGTGTGAAAGACGAAGAAGACGCCGAAGATACCGAGCGCAAAGCCGAAATCGCCCACGCGGTTGACGACGAAGGCCTTGATGGCCGCCGCATTGGCTTCGGGCTTGGTGTACCAGAAACCGATCAGCAGATAGGACGCCAGCCCCACGCCTTCCCAGCCGAAGAACATCTGCAGGAAGTTGTTGGAGGTCACCAGCGCCAGCATGGCGAAGGTGAACAGCGACAGATAGCTGAAGAAACGCCAGCGGCCGGGATCGTCGTGCATGTACCCCATGGAATAGAGGTGCACGAGGGAGGAGACGCCCGTCACCACCACCAGCATCACCGCCGTCAGTGTGTCGATGCGCAGGGTCCAGTTGACGTCGAAGCTGCCGGTGCTGATCCAGGTCGCGACCTGCACGATCTGGCTGTGGCCCAGGATCGCCACATCATAGAAAGCAAAGCAGGAGAGCGCCGCCGAGGTGAACAGAAGAAATGTGGTGACCAGCTCGGCCGCGCGATGGCCGATGATCTTGCCGCCAAGCCCGGCAACGAGCGAACCCAGCGCCGGAAGGAAAACTATCGCCGCATACATCAGCCGTCAGCCTTTCATCAGGTTGACGTCTTCGACCGCAATCGTGCCGCGATTGCGGAAGTAGACGACGAGAATGGCAAGCCCGATGGCCGCTTCGGCCGCCGCCACCGTCAATACGAAAAGCGCGAAGACCTGGCCGACCAGATCGCCCAGATAGGCGCTGAAGGCCACGAAGTTGATGTTGACCGCGAGCAGGATCAGCTCGATCGACATCAGGATGACGATGATGTTCTTGCGGTTCAGGAAAATGCCGAACACCCCGATGGTGAACAGCACCGCCGCGAGCGCAAGATAATGGGGAAGACCGATGGTCATGTTCAGGCCCCCTGCCCCGGTTTGATATCGACGAGTTCGACCGCGCTCTTGGGCCCGCGCGCCACCTGGGCGGCGATGTTCTGCCGGCGCACGCCCGGGCGGTGGCGCAGCGTCAAGACGATGGCCCCGATCATGGCGACCAGCAGCACAAGCCCCGCGGTCTGGAAGTAGTAGATGTAGTCGGTATAGATGATGTGGCCGAGCGCTTCGGTGTTGGTCATGCCGGCCGGCGTCGCATGCGCCAGCGCATGAACCGCATCCGGCGCAAAGGCCCAGACGCTGGCGACCAGGATCAGCTCGACGGCCAGCGCCAGCCCGATCAATCCACCAATCGGCAGATATTGCAGCGCGCCTTTCTTCAGCTCGGCGAAATCGAGGTCGAGCATCATGACGACGAACAGGAACAGCACCGCGACCGCGCCGACATAGACGATGACCAGGATCATCGCCAGGAACTCGGCCCCCAGGATCACGAACAAGGCGGCGGCGTTGAAGAAGGCCAGGATCAGGAACAGCACCGAATGCACGGGATTGCGCGCGGCAATCACCATGAGCGCCGACGCGATCAGAATCGCCGAGAAGACATAGAAGGCAATTGCGGTCAGCACGGCCATTCCCCCTCAACTGCCCGCGAGGCGGGCATCGAAATCATCCGGCTCATCGATAGGGCGCATCCAGTTGCAGGTTCTGCGCGATCTCGCGCTCCCAGCGGTCGCCATTCGCTAGCAGCCGCTCCTTGTCGTAGAAAAGTTCTTCGCGCGTCTCGGTCGCGAATTCGAAATTCGGCCCTTCGACGATGGCGTCCACCGGGCAGGCTTCCTGGCACAGCCCGCAATAGATGCACTTCACCATGTCGATGTCGTAGCGCGTGGTGCGGCGGCTGCCGTCGGCGCGCGGCTCGGCCTCGATGGTGATGGCCAGCGCCGGGCAGATCGCCTCGCACAGCTTGCAGGCGATGCAGCGTTCTTCGCCGTTGGGATAGCGGCGCAGCGCATGCTCGCCGCGGAAGCGCGGGCAGAGCGGGCCCTTCTCGAAGGGATAGTTCAGCGTCGCCTTGGGGCCGACGAAATAGCGCAGCGCCAAGCCGAAGCTCTTGACGAACTCCCAGAGGAAAAACGAGCGGACGGAGCGGTCGAGGAATGCCATGTCAGCCTCCGATCCCGTGCGGGAAGATCATGATCCAGGCGGCGGCGACGACGACCCAGACCAGCGAGAGCGGCAGGAACACTTTCCAGCCCAGCCGCATCAGCTGGTCGTAGCGATAGCGCGGCACGAAGGCGCGAACCGTGGCCATGCAGAAGAAGAAGAACCCGACCTTGAGCAGGAACCAGATGATCCCCGGCACATAGGTGAAAGGCGCGATGGAGAGCGGCGGCAGCCATCCCCCGAAGAAGAGGATCGTGAGCAGCGAGCACATCAGGCAGATGTTCACGAACTCGGCCAGGAAGAACAGCAGGAACGGGGTCGAGGAATATTCGACCATATAGCCCGCCACGAGTTCGGATTCGGCTTCCGGCAGATCGAAGGGCGGCCGGTTCGTCTCCGCGATGGCCGAGACGAAGAAGACGATGAACATCGGGAACAGGATGGTGAAGGCGAACCAGCCATGACGCTGCGCCTCCACGATCTTGGTCAGGTTCAGCGAGCCGGCAAACAGCAGCACCGTGACCAGCACGAAGCCGATGGAAACCTCATAGGACACCATCTGTGCCGCCGAGCGAAGCGCCGACAGGAACGGGTATTTCGAGTTCGAGGCCCAGCCGCCGACAATGATGCCGTAAACGCCGAGCGAGGAAATCGCGAACAGGTAGAGCACGCCGACATTGATGTTCGACACCACCCAGCCCGTATCGAAGGGGATCACGGCCCAGGCCGCGATGGCCAGCGTGGCGCTGATCATCGGCGCGATCAGGAACAGCACCTTGTTGGCGCCCGCCGGGATCACCACTTCCTTGAAAACGAATTTGAGAAGGTCGGCGAAGGATTGCAGCAAGCCGAAGGCGCCCACCACATTGGGCCCGCGCCGCATCTGCACCGCGGCGAAAATCTTGCGGTCGGCCAGCAGCACATAGGCGACGGTGAGCAAAAGCCCGACCGTCAGCACCAGGATGCTGGCAACGGTGCCCACAAACCAGGCCCAGCCGAAGGGCAGTCCCAAACTCTCGAAAGCGTGGACGAACATCCCTTACTCCGCGGCCAGTTGGGTGGCGCCGTTCACGAAGATGCGGCTGCATTCGGCCATCACTTCGCTCGCACGCGCGATCGGGTTGGTGAGATAGAAGTCCGCAATCGGGCTGGCAAGTGGCGCAGATTTGTCGACCGCACCGTCGGCACCGATGGCATTCCAGATCGCCGGATCGGCGCCCGGCCGCGCCGGCACTGTGCCGACATCCGCGAAATGCGGCACATCGGCCAGCATCGCCGCGCGCAAGGCATCGACATTGTCGTAAGGCAGCGTCTTGCCAAGAACGTCGGAAAGCGCGCGCAGGATCGCCCAGTCTTCCTTGGCGTCGCCCGGCGGGAAGGCAGCACGTTCGCCGCGCTGCACCCGGCCTTCGAAATTGGCGTAGTGGCCGGACTTCTCGGTATAGGCCGCGCCCGGCAGGATCACATCGGCGCGGTGCGCACCGGCATCGCCATGGGTGCCCTGATAGACGACGAAGGCCTGGCCGAGCTTCGCCATATCGAACTCGTCGGCGCCGAGCAGATAGACGAACTCCATTCCGCCGCCCAGGATCGCGGCCATCCCGCCTTTGCTGACGCAGCCGAGATCCATCGCCGCCACACGGCTCGCGGCCGTGGAAAGAACATTGAAGCCATTCCAGCCGCCTTCTTCCGCCGAGGCGGCCGGGCCGATCATGCCCGTCTCGGCGGCGATCTTCGCGGCCAGCTTCAGCACCTGCGCACCATCGGCGCGGGCAACGGCGCCGGGGCCGAGGATCAGCATCGGCCGCTTGGCATCCTTCAGCACCTGGGCGAAGGGATGCGAACCGCTGGCGATGGCTTCCAGCACATCGGCACCCGTGCCCAACTGCTCGACCGGATAGGTCAGGTCATAGGCTTCGCCGACATTGGCGATCTTCACCGGCGCGTTCAGCCACAGCTTGCGGATGCGCGCATTCAGCACCGGCGCTTCCCAGCGCGGATTGGTGCCGATGAACAGGATCGCATCGGCGGCATCGATACCGGCGATGGTCGAATTGAACAGATAGCCCTGACGCGGCGATGCGGCGAGCTTGGCCCCATCCTGCCGGCATTCGAGATTGGCCGCCCCCAGCGCGCCCATCAGATCCTTCAGCGCCTTGATTTCTTCGGCCGCGGCCAGATCGCCGATCACAGCGGCCATCTTTTCCGGCGCCGTAGCTTTCACCTTCGCGGCGATGGCGGCAAAGGCTTCCGCCCAGCTCGCCGGCACAAGCTTGCCGTTCTTACGGACATAAGGCTTGTCGAGGCGCTGGCGCAGCAAGCCGTCGCGGGCATGGCGCGTCTTGTCGGAGATCCACTCTTCATTGACGTCGTCATTCATGCGCGGCAGCACGCGCATCACTTCGCGCCCGCGCACATCGACGCGGATATTGGCGCCCTGCGCATCCATCACATCGATGGATTCGGTCTTGCGCAATTCCCACGGCCGCGCGTTGAAGGCATAGGGCTTCGACGTCAGCGCGCCCACCGGGCACAGATCGACGGCATTGCCGGACAGCTCGGAGGAGAACGCCTTTTCGAGATAGGTCGTGATCTCGACATCCTCGCCGCGCCCGGTCAGGCCCAGCTCCGCCACGCCGGCGACCTCGGTCGCAAAGCGCACGCAGCGTGTGCACTGGATGCAGCGGGTCATGATCGTCTTGATCAGCGGGCCCATATATTTGTCTTCGACCGCGCGCTTGTTCTCGTTGAAGCGGTGGAAGGAAGCGCGGCCATAGGCCATGGCCTGGTCCTGCAGATCGCATTCGCCGCCCTGGTCGCAGATCGGGCAATCCAGCGGATGGTTGATGAGCAGGAATTCCATCACCCCTTCGCGCGCCTTCTTCACGACGGGCGAATTGGTGTTGATCTTGGCCGGCGTGCCGTCGCGGTCCGGGCGCATGTCGCGAACCTGCAGCGCGCAACTCGCCTGCGGCTTGGGCGCGCCCACCCATTCGACGAGACACATGCGGCAATTGCCGGCCACCGACAGGCGCTCGTGATAACAGAAGCGGGGCACTTCCGCGCCCGCCTGCTCACAGGCCTGCAGCAGCGTGAGGTCCTCTTCGGCCTCGATTTCCTTGCCGTCGATGACGAGTTTGCGCGTGGCCATCAAAACATTCCGTTGTCGTTCGCGGATTTCGCGGGCACCGGCTGCACCACATCCCAGTGTTCCACGATCTTGTCATGGGCGACGCGGAAGATGTCCACGACCATGAAACCACGGTCTTCCGGTTTGAACTTGGTGAGATAGTGCACAGCCACCAGATTGCCGTCGGCCAGCACGTGATCGACCTTCACGCTGGCCTGGGGATCGGAGGCATAGAACTTCTTGAAGAACTGGCGCATCGGCTCGGAGCCGGTCGCCGCCATCGGGCTATGCTGAATGTAGCCAGGATCGAAATAGGTATCGACGGCCTCGTCGACCTTGTGCTGCACGAACAGGAGATTGAACGCCTTCATCACCAGCGCCTTGTTGGCCTTCGGGCCGGCATAGGCCGAAGGCGCAAGCGCCAGCGCGAACACGGATGCCAGGAACACGATGCGCTTGATCATGGTGCTCTCCCTATTCCGCGGCCAAAGGCGCGGATGTGCCCTTGCGCTCGGACATGCGCCGCTCCATCTCGGGGCGGAAATGACGGATCAGGCCCTGGATCGGCCACGCAGCCGCATCGCCCAGCGCGCAGATGGTGTGGCCTTCGACCTGCTTGGTGACCTCGTAGAGAAGATCGATCTCGGCCGGTGTGGCGTCGCCCTTCTGCATGCGCGTCATCACGCGCCACATCCAGCCCGTGCCTTCGCGGCAGGGCGTGCACTGGCCGCAGCTCTCATGCTTGTAGAAGTAAGCCAGCCGCTGGATCGCCTTCACGACATCGGTGGACTTGTCCATCACGATCACCGCCGCCGTGCCCAGGCCCGATTGCACCGCCTTCAGTGAATCGAAATCCATCAGCACGTCGTCGCAGATATCTTTCGGCAGCAGCGGCACCGAGGCGCCGCCGGGAATGATGGCCAGAAGATTGTCCCAGCCGCCGCGCACGCCGCCGGCATGTTTCTCGATGAGCTCCTTCAGCGGGATGCCCATCTCTTCTTCGACATTGCAGGGCTTGTTCACATGGCCCGAGATGCAGAACACCTTGGTGCCGGTGTTGTTCGGCCGGCCGATCCCCGCGAACCAGTCCGCCCCGCGGCGCAGGATGGTCGGCGCCACCGCGATCGATTCCACGTTGTTGACGGTGGTCGGGCAACCCCAGACGCCGGCATTGGCCGGGAATGGCGGCTTCATGCGCGGCTGGCCCTTCTTGCCTTCCAGGCTTTCCAGGAGCGCGGTTTCCTCGCCGCAGATATAGGCGCCGGCGCCGTGATGCACATAAAGGTCGAACGGATAGCCGTGGATGTTGTCCTTGCCGATCAGCCTGGCTTCATATGCTTCGTCGACCGCGCGCTGCAGCGCTTCGCGTTCGCGGATGAATTCGCCGCGGACATAGATGTAAGCCACATGCGCGCGCATCGCGAAGCTGGCGATCAGGCAGCCCTCCACCAGCGTGTGCGGATCGTGGCGCATGATATCCCGGTCCTTGCAGGTACCGGGTTCGGATTCGTCGGCATTGACGACGAGATAATGCGGCCGCTCCTTCACCTCCTTCGGCATGAAGGACCACTTCATGCCGGTGGGGAAGCCTGCGCCGCCGCGGCCGCGAAGGCCCGACTTCTTCATCTCTTCGATGATGGCATCGATGCCGCGCTCGAGAATTTGCTTGGTGCCGTCCCAGGCGCCGCGCGCCATCGCGCCCTTCAGCCCGGGATCGTTGAACCCGTAGAGGTTCGTAAAGATGCGGTCCTTGTCGCTCAGCATTACGACTGCACCTCTTTCAGCGTTGTCGGACCGCCTTCCGGCTCCGACGAATGGCGGCCGTTCTGCGGGCCGGGCTTCGGCGTTTCGCCGCGGCGGAAGGCTTCGAGCAGCGCCTCGGTCTTCGGCCCGTCGAGGTCTTCATAGAAATCCTTGCCGATCTGCAGCATCGGCGCGTTGACGCAGGCGCCAAGGCATTCGACTTCCATCCAGGAGAACTTGCCGTCCTCGGAGACGACGCCGGGCTTTGCCGCGATGTGCTTCTTGCAGGCCGCAACGATCGCATCGGAGCCGCGCAGCCAGCATGGCGTCGTCGTGCACACCTGCACGAGGTGGTCGCCGACGGGATGCAGGTTGAACATGGTGTAGAAGGTCGCCACTTCCAGCACGCGAATGAACGGCATTTTCAGCGTCGCGCCGATCTGCTCGATCATCGGCTTGGAAACCCAGCCTTCCTGTTCCTGGCCGATCCACAACATCGCGATCACGGCCGAGGCCTGACGGCCTTGCGGATATTTCGCGATTTCCTTTTCGACGCGCGCCTTGTTCTCCGCATTGAAGGCGAAGCTCTTGGGCTGGATTTCGTCGGGAGCTAAACGGCGCAGGCTCAACGGTCGACCTCCCCGAACACGATGTCGAGCGAGCCGAGGATCGCCGACACGTCGGCCACCATATGGCCCCTCGATATGTAATCCATCGCCTGCAGATGCGCGTAGGACGGCGCGCGGAACTTGCAGCGATAAGGTTTGTTGGTGCCATCGGCGACCAGATAGACGGCGAACTCACCCTTGGGCGCTTCGACTGCGGCATAGGCCTGGCCGGCCGGCACGTGATAGCCCTCGGTGTAGAGCTTGAAGTGATGGATCAAGGCTTCCATCGACTTCTTCATTTCGCCGCGCGTCGGCGGCGTCACCTTATGGTCCTCGGTCACATGCGGGCCGGACGGCATCTTCTCGATGCACTGGACCATGATGTGCGTGGCCTGACGCATCTCTTCCATGCGCATCACATAGCGGTCGTAGCAGTCGCCGTTCTTGCCGACGGGCACTTTGAAATCGAGTTCGTCATAACACTCGTAAGGCTGGCTGCGGCGCAGATCCCAATGCACGCCTGTCGAGCGCAGCATCACGCCCGACATGCCAAACATCTCGGCCTCTTCGCGATTGACGACGCCGATATCGACATTGCGCTGCTTGAAGATGCGGTTTTCGGTCAGCAGTCCCTCGATGTCGTCGAGCACCTTGGGGAAGTGCTTGCACCATTCGTGAATGTCTTCGAGCAGCTCGGGCGTCAGATCCTGATGCACGCCGCCGGTGCGGAAATAATTGGCGTGCAGACGCGCGCCGCAGGCCCGCTCATAGAACACCATCAGCTTTTCGCGCTCTTCGAAGCCCCACAGCGGCGGGGTCATCGCGCCCACATCCATCGCCTGCGTCGTGACGTTGAGCAGATGGTTGAGGATGCGGCCGATCTCCGAATAGAGCACGCGGATATATTGCCCGCGCTTCGGCACCTCGACGCCGAGCAGCCGCTCGATCGCCAGCACGAAGGCATGCTCCTGGTTCATCGGCGCGACATAGTCGAGCCGGTCCAGATAGGGCATGGCCTGCATATAGGTCTTGTGTTCGATCAGCTTCTCGGTGCCGCGATGCAGCAAGCCGATATGCGGATCGACGCGGGTGACGACTTCACCGTCGAGGTCCAGCACCATGCGCAGCACGCCATGCGCCGCCGGATGCTGGGGCCCAAAGTTGATCGTGGTCTTGGAGCCCTCGTCGGGCCTGTCGATCTGGCCGGGGAAACTCATTTCTTGTCCTCCGGCGCCTTGGCGTCGCCTGCCTGGGCCTTTTCGTCGCCGGGCAGAATGTATTTCGCGCCTTCCCACGGGCTCATGAAATCGAAGTCGCGGAACGCCTGCGTCAGTTGCACGGGCTGATAGACGACGCGCTTGGTCTCGTCGTCATAGCGCACCTCGACATAGCCGGTGAGCGGGAAGTCCTTGCGCAGCGGATAGCCCGAGAAGCCGTAATCGGTCAGCAGGCGGCGCAGGTCCGGATGATCCGAGAACACGATGCCATACATGTCGAAGGCTTCGCGCTCGAACCAGTTCGCGCCGGGATGCACCTCGACGATGGTGGGCAGGGCCGCGCCCTCCGCCACACCGGCGGTGATGCGCACGCGCACATTCTTGGTGATCGAGAGCAGGTGGTAATGGACGTCGAACCGGGGCTCGCGCTGCGGCCAGTCCACGCCGGCGATATCCATCAGCAGCTTGAAATCGAAACGCGGATCGTTCTTCAGCGTCTCCATGACGCGCACGATCTCGCCGCCCTCGACGGTGACGGTCAGTTCGCCCGCCGCTATCGTCTGGCCCTTCACCGCGCCCGGCAATGCGGCCGCGATCGTCTTGCCCAGCTCTTCGAGGCTGTCGCTCATCACCGTCCTCAGCGCTCGATATTGCCTGTGCGGCGGATCTTCCGCTGCAACATCATGATTCCGTAAACCAGGGCTTCCGCCGTCGGCGGGCAACCCGGCACATAGATATCGACCGGCACGATGCGATCGCAGCCGCGCACCACCGAATAGGAATAGTGGTAATAGCCGCCGCCATTCGCACACGATCCCATCGAGATCACGTAACGCGGCTCCGGCATCTGGTCGTAAACCTTGCGCAAGGCCGGGGCCATCTTGTTGGTCAGCGTGCCGGCCACGATCATCACATCGGACTGGCGCGGGGATGCGCGCGGAGCGATGCCGAAACGCTCGAGATCGTAACGCGGCATGGACGCCTGCATCATCTCGACCGCGCAGCAGGCAAGGCCGAAGGTCATCCACATCAGCGAGCCGGTGCGCGCCCAATTGATGAGCGCATCGGCGCTGGCGACGATGAAGCCCTTCTCGGCCATCTCCGCCTGCATGATCTTGAAATAGGGATCGTTGTCGGCGATCGCGGCGCCGCCTTCGACGGTGGAGCGGCCTGCCATGCCGGCGGCCAGCTTTTCGGGGCTCACTCCCATTCGAGGGCTCCCTTCTTCCATTCGTAGACAAAGCCGATGGTCAGAACGCCCAGGAACACCATCATCGACCAGAAGGCATACATGCCGGTCTGTTTGAGGGTGATGGCCCAGGGGAACAGGAAGGCGACTTCGAGATCGAAGATGATGAACAGGATCGAGACGAGGTAGAAACGCACATCGAATTTCATGCGCGCATCGCCAAACGCATTGAAGCCGCACTCATAGGCCGAAAGCTTTTCTGGGTCCGGCTTGGAGGGGGCGATCAGCATCGGCGCCACCAGAAGCGCCAGGGCAACGACTGCGGCGATCCCGATAAAGATCAGGATCGGCAGATACTCCATCAACAGCCCGTTCATCGCGTATTCCTTGCACCGTCGGAACGACGGCAGGGTCTTGAGTCCAAGCTGCCTTTCGGGCTTGCCGTCAGCGCGGCCGGACCGGGGGTCACTTCGCGGGCGCAGTATAGGCAGGCGCGGCCCGCACGCAACGCGGGTTTAGCGTAAGATTCGCGGGCTTTTCAAAGGGTTTCTTGAGGCACCGCCGCGGCGTATCGCCGGACATGTCCATCATGCAACGTGTGCAAATGCAATCGTCACCGGCAGCAAGCGAGATGACGGAACATCCACATTTGCCGGGAGACTTCGACAGACAAACCACCCGCCACAGCCATGCTGTGGAAAGTGGCGGGAGCGACGGGGCTCGAACCCGCGACCTTCGGCGTGACAGGCCGACACTCTAACCAACTGAGCTACGCCCCCGCATCACGGCCGCCGAGACGGCCGGGTCCGCGAAAGAGCGCCCGTGTACGGCGCGCAATTGGGCAAGTCAAGGCGAATAAGCGGCTGGAACCAAAGAATTGTGTCAGTCCCCGTCGCCGTCTCCGCCACCCTCCCCGCCGCCTTGCCCTCGGCCCTCGCCACCGCGCCGATGGCGACCGGATTGCTCTCCGCCCGGCCGTTCCGGCCGCGCCCGCGGGGGCTTCAGCTCCTCGCGCGAGAGGACGCCATCATTGTTGACGTCAAGCTGGTCGAACAGCGACATCGGCCCGGCGGCGAATTCGGCGAAATCCACATAGCCATCATGGTTCCAGTCCACCAGCGGCGAGGCGGTGGCCCCCTCTTTCGCCCAGCGCGACTCATTGACGGCGCGAACCTCATTCTCGTCCAGCCTGCCGTCATGATTGGTATCGTCGCGCGCGAATTGGGCCCGAAGGCCCGCCTCGACTTCGCCCCTGGTGAGGATGCCGTCGTGATTCGCGTCGAAGCGCATCAGCGCCTTGATGGCGGGCCGGAACGCCGATGCCTGCGATTCGGGCCGGTCGCTCCCGCTGGCGCAGCCCGACAGGAGCAACACCGCGCCGAGCCCGAGCGTAAGGGGGATCATATTTCGCATGGCCGGGACTTCGACACCGCACCGGACCAAGGTCAAGCGAGGCTTTGTCGCGAGACGTCCTGGATCGAAAACAAGCGCAGGATGGTGGGCGGTGAGGGTTTCGAACCCCCGACCCTCTCGGTGTAAACGAGATGCTCTACCGCTGAGCTAACCGCCCGGTGCCCCGCTCATACAGGAAATTTGCGCTACCGCTCAATAAGGGGGCTTGCATTTTGTAACCTGTGGGTTACAGTCACCTATAGGTTACATGCCCAAGCCACCCGGAGCGAATGCGACGGGGCCGAACCGACGGAGCAGATCATGGCGCATGATCGGAAAGCGGACCACGAGATCATCGCCAGGATGGAACGGGCCGCGCGCGCGCAGGGGCGCATGCTGTGGACGGTGATGCTCGCATTCGCCGTCATAATCGCGCTCCTCGCCGGCGGCTTCGTCCTGCATTTGCCGCGGGAAGTTGTAGGCGCACCGGCATTCCTGGTCCTGCTGGCGTGGATCGTGAGCGTCTTCCTCAACCGCGATTACCTGCCGCCTTCGGCCGACGCATTTTCGGACGCAGATCTCCTGCGCAAGACCCTCGACGCCCAGCAGCAGCGGTTCCGCTGGATGTATGTCTTCTGGTTCGCCCTGCTGATCCTGTTTGCCGCCATGACCACAATGACCATCCTTCTTCCCCGCAACGCCGCGTTTGCGCGCCACCTCCACGACATCGTTGACCGGCCCGGGGCGATGGCCCCCGCGATCGAACTTTCTGTGTTCGCACTGCTGATGGCCCTGATGGTCTGCTTCGGCCCGATGTTCCTGAAAGGCCCCTTGCGCCGCGCACTGAACGACGAGCTGACACGCGCCCAGCAGCACAGGGCTGCGATATTCGGCTACATCCTGTCCGTCATCGCGCTGTGCGCCGTTCTGATCGCGCAGCTTGTTCACGCCTCATGGGCCGCGCTCGCTTTGCCCGGCACCATCGCCGCCGTCATCGTTTTGCCGGCCTTTATTTCCTCACCCTGCAATGGCGCGCGGGAAGTGGCCATGACTGAGAATCGAACCGAAGGAACGTGTCATGACGCATAATCCGCGGACCGACGACGAGATCATCGCCGAAGAGCGGCGGCGCTATCGCCGGCGCGTCCGGGAGCTGATGGTTCCGCTGCTCGCGCTTGTTGGCCTGGTGCTTCTTCTGCTGGCCGCCGAGCATTTCCGGCTTCTAACACCGCTGGGCATTTCACACGGCTTTGTCGCCGCCGTCCTGGAGCTTCTTTCCGTTCGCGCTTGTTGCCGTCATCGTGATAGCGCTCGTGCGGAATCGGCCCAGCAAGGACGCGCACAGCGAGCGCATTTTGCGCCGACAGATCGACACATATTCGGCGCGCTGGCGCTGGCTCACGATCATGATCCTGATCTTGCTGCCGGTGATGGCGCACAATCTGACCGCGCGGGCCGCGCTTCTGCGCGACCATGTCTCGTGGGATAGGCTGTTTCAGCCGCTTTCATTCCTGTTCGTCGCGCTGACCTTCTCCGGCGTCGTCAGCCTTCGGCTATGGCTTCGCGCGAAAATCCTATCGCGAAGCACTCAGCGACGAACTGGCCCGTGCGCTCAGGGCCCGCACCGTCCGCATCGGCTATCTCTCGCTCATGGGTATGCTGAGCGCGGCCTATCTCGTCGGTTCTGTATCGGCTCGCGCCGGCGACCACCGTACTGCCCGCCGTGCTGGCGGCCGGTGTTGCCGTGCCGATGATCTATCACCTCGTCCTCGACTGGCGCGCGGGGCGCGGCGATGGCTGAGCGCCGCCTCGCCAACCGCCTCAAGGACGCGCGCGCGCGACACGGCCTGACGCAAGGCGAACTGGCCGCGCGGATCGGCGTGTCGCGCAAGACGATCAACACCGTGGAAAACGGCGTGTTCGTGCCGTCCACGGTGCTGGCGCTGGCCCTCGCGGAAACGCTTCAGACCAGCGTCGAAGCTCTGTTCTATCTGGAGCCGGAAACCGGCTAGAGGAAGATCAGGACGGGTTGAGTGCGTCCTTGAGCTGCTTGCCGGCGCGGAAGCGCGGCTGCTTGGACGGCTTGATGGTGATTTCTTCGCCGGTCTGCGGATTGCGGCCCTTGCCGCCTGCCCGTTCGGCCACGACGAAGACGCCGAAACCGGTCAGACGCACTTCGTCGCCGCGCTTCAGTGCGCCTGCGATGAGGTCAAACACGCCATCGACCGCCTTCGCCGCATCGGTCTTGGCCAGTCCTGTGTGGTCGGCCAATTGCTGAGTCAGATCGTTCTTGTTCACGGCTCGGCTCCTTTCGCGCGATTCGCTCCCGGTCCGACAGAGTCTAGGGCCGAAGCGGGGCCACCCCAAGTGCAAAATCCAGGAAATCCCCGGTTTTCTGGGAAAAACGGGCCCGAAATCGGCAACGACTCGGGCCCGATGGTCAGATATCCCCAATCCGGGGCAACCGCAGGAGCGGCTTAGTGCGTCACCGCGCTCGCTCCTTCGCCCTCGGGAAGGGCGCCCGGCAGAATTTCGGGCTCTTCCCAGGTGATGGGTTCGGGCATGCGCACCAGCGCCACCTTGAGCACTTCCTCGACATTGGAGACGGGCACGATCTTCAGGCCCGATTTCACATTGTCGGGGATGTCGGCGAGATCCTTCTCATTGTCCTGGGGGATCAGCACCGTGGTGATGCCGGCCCGCAAGGCCGCGAGCAGTTTCTCCTTGAGGCCGCCGATCGGCAGCACACGGCCGCGCAGCGTGACTTCGCCGGTCATGGCGACATCGCGCCGGACCGGAATGCCCGTCAGCACCGAGATGATCGAGGTCGCCATGCCGACGCCGGCCGAGGGGCCGTCCTTGGGCGTGGCCCCTTCGGGCACATGCACATGGATGTCGCGCTTGTCGAACATCGGCGGCTTGATGCCGAAGCTGGTCGCCTTGGAGCGGACGAAAGACCGCGCCGCGTCGATCAATTCCTTCATCACTTCGCCGAGCTTGCCAGTGGTCTGCATGCGGCCCTTGCCGGGCAGCATGACGGCTTCGATCTGCAGCGTCTCGCCGCCGACTTCGGTCCAGGCCAGGCCCGTGACGACACCGACCTGATCCTCGCCTTCGATCTCGCCGAAGCGGTACTTCCGCACGCCGGCATAGTCGCCGAGATTGTCGGAGGTGACGGCAATCGACGTCGCCTTGCCCGAGACGATTTCCTTGACCGCCTTGCGGGTCAGGTTGGCGATCTCGCGCTCGAGGTTACGCACACCGGCCTCGCGCGAGTAGTAGCGGATCAGGTCGCGCAGCGCCTCATCGGTGATGCTCCACTCGCCGTCCTTCAGCCCGTGCGCCTTCACTTCCTTGTCGATGAGATGGCGCTTGGCGATCTCGACCTTCTCGTCCTCGGTGTAGCCGGGGATGCGGATGATCTCCATGCGGTCCATCAGCGGCTGCGGCATGCGCAGCGAGTTCGCCGTGGTGATGAACATCACATCCGACAGATCGAAATCGACCTCCAGATAATGATCGCTGAAGGTGTGGTTCTGCTCGGGGTCGAGCACTTCGAGCAACGCGCTCGAAGGATCGCCGCGCCAGTCCGCACCCAGCTTGTCGATCTCGTCCAGCAGGAAGAGCGGGTTGGCGCTCTTGGCCTTCTTCATCGACTGAATCACCTTGCCCGGCATCGAGCCGATATAGGTGCGCCGGTGACCGCGGATTTCCGCTTCGTCGCGCACGCCGCCGAGGCTCATGCGCACATATTCGCGGCCCGTGGCTTTCGCGATCGACTTGGCCAGCGAGGTCTTGCCGACACCCGGCGGGCCGACGAGGCACAGGATCGGTCCCTTCATCTTGCCGGCGCGTTGCTGCACGGCCAGATATTCGAGGATGCGTTCCTTGACCTTGTCGAGGCCGTAGTGATCGTCGTGCAGGATCTTCTCGGCCAGCGCGATGTCCTTCTTGACCTTGGACTTCTTGCCCCAGGGCAGCGACAGCAGCCAATCGAGATAGTTGCGCACGACCGTGGCTTCGGCGCTCATCGGGCTCATCGAGCGGAGCTTCTTCATCTCCGCATGCGCCTTCTCGCGCGCTTCCTTCGACAGCTTGGTCTTGCGGATGCGCTCTTCGATTTCGGCGAGCTCGTCGCGGCCTTCGTCGCCTTCGCCGAGCTCCTTCTGGATCGCCTTGAGCTGTTCGTTGAGGTAGTACTCGCGCTGCGTCTTCTCCATCTGGCGCTTCACGCGCGAACGGATTTTGCGCTCGACCTGCAGCACGCCGATCTCGCCTTCGATCAGCGCCAGCACGCGCTCCAGCCGCTCGGAGACCTTCAGCGTCTCCAGAAGCTGCTGGCGGTCGGGAATCTTCACCGACAGATGCGACGCGACGGTATCGGCGAGCTTGGCCGGGTCCTCGATCTGCGCGACCGAGGCCAGCGTCTCGGCCGGCACCTTCTTGTTCAGCTTGATGTATTGCTCGAAATTGGTTTTCACCGTGCGCACCAGCGCTTCGGTTTCGCGCGCTTCGCCGCCCGTCTCCGGAATGTGCTGGATCTTCGCCTGGAAGAAATCCTGGCGGTCGGTGAAGCCCGTCACTTCGGCGCGGGACTTGCCTTCGACAAGCACGCGCACCGTCTGGTCGGGCAGCTTCAGAAGCTGCAGCACCGTGGCCAGCGTGCCGATCGTATGCAGCCCGTCGGGCGTCGGATCGTCGTCGGCGGCGTGCTTCTGCGTCAGCAGCAGAATCTGTTTTTCGTCGTTCATCACTTCTTCGAGCGCGCGCACGGATTTCTCGCGGCCCACGAAGAGCGGAACGATCATGTGGGGAAACACGACGATGTCGCGCAAAGGCAGCACTGGCGCCAACTGGCCGCCGCTTTCGCCCTTGGGCACGGTCACAACATCACTGTCGGACATTTTGTTCTCCTCGCCGGGCCGTCCGGCCCGGGTGCTTGTTGGGTGCCGAACCCCGTCTGGGCGCACGGAACCGAAAAATGGAGCCTCCCCGCTGGGCCGACTCCGATAAAGCTAAGGTGGCCCCCAGCCGGGGCAGTTTCAAGACAACAAAAGGGGATGCCCGTCCGGTGTAACCGTTCCGGGGCCGATCGGCCATTGTGTTGCCACAAATGCGCGTGGAAACCTGACGGTCCGTCAGGACGCCGTCGATTCGCGAGCCTGGCCCTTGTCCGAATAGGTGTAGAGCGGACGTGCGCCGCCTTCGACCACTTCGGAGGTGATCACGACTTCCTGAACACCCTGCAAGGTCGGCAGGTCGTACATCGTGTCGAGCAGGATGCCTTCCATGATCGAGCGGAGGCCGCGAGCACCGGTCCTGCGAACAATGGCGCGCTGCGCGATCGCCGCCATGGCTTCGTCCTGGAAGCGCAGCTTGACGCCTTCCATCTCGAACATGCGCTGATATTGCTTGACCAGCGCGTTCTTCGGCCGGGTCAGGATTTCGATCAGCGCCTCTTCGGTGAGGTCGCCCAGCGTCGCCAGGATCGGCAGACGGCCGATGAATTCGGGAATCAGGCCGAATTTCAGCAGGTCTTCCGGCTCCACGTCGCGCAGGATATCGCCCGTGTCACGCTCGTCCGCACCGCGCACCTGAGCGCCGAAGCCCATGGAATTGCCCTGCGTGCGGGACGAGATGATCTTGTCGAGACCGGCAAAGGCGCCGCCGACGATGAACAGGATGTTGGTCGTGTCGACCTGCAGGAACTCCTGCTGCGGATGCTTGCGCCCGCCCTGCGGCGGCACGGAGGCGACGGTGCCTTCCATGATCTTGAGCAGGGCCTGCTGCACGCCCTCGCCCGACACGTCGCGGGTGATGGAGGGGTTGTCCGACTTGCGGCTGATCTTGTCGACTTCGTCGATATAGACGATGCCGCGCTGCGCGCGCTCGACATTATAGTCGGCGGACTGCAGCAGCTTGAGGATGATGTTCTCGACATCCTCGCCGACATAGCCGGCTTCGGTCAGCGTCGTCGCATCGGCCATGGTGAACGGCACGTCGAGGATGCGCGCCAGCGTCTGCGCCAGCAGCGTCTTGCCGCAGCCCGTCGGGCCGATCAGCATGATGTTCGACTTGGCGAGTTCCACGTCCCCGTTCTTGCCGGAGGCGTTGATGCGCTTGTAGTGGTTGTGCACCGCGACCGCGAGCACACGCTTGGCGTGAGCCTGACCCACCACATAATCGTCGAGAACCTTGAAGATCTCCGACGGGGACGGCACGCCATCGCGCGATTTCAGGAAGGAGGTCTTGTTCTCCTCGCGGATGATCTCCATGCACAGCTCGACGCATTCATCGCAGATGAACACCGTCGGGCCCGCAATCAGCTTGCGGACCTCGTGCTGGCTCTTGCCGCAGAACGAACAGTACAGCGTGTTCTTGAACTCGCCGCCGCTTGACTTACTCATGGGCTCTCCTGGGTCCCTTGCCCACCACGAAATGACCGATCTCTACGCTATCCGAACCATGCGTCCGGATGTTGCACGAATCGCGCCAGTCCGATCCGGCTGACCCCTTCGTCATCATTCGACCACGATAGACGCGGCGGGATCAAGAATTGTTTAATCCCGGCCCCGCGGGCTACCGCCTGGGGAATTTTACCCTTCCGCACCGGGCTCTGGCCGCTGCGACAGGACCTCATCGATCAGGCCGAACGTCTTGGCTTCTTCGGCCGTCATATACGTATCGCGGTCCAGGGCTTTTTCAATCACCTCCACCGGCTGACCCGTGTGGTGTGAATAAATTTCGTTCAGCCGCGCCTTAAGCTTGACGATTTCCTGGGCATGACGGGCGATGTCCGCCGCCTGGCCATAATAGGAGGCCGAGGGCTGGTGCACCAGCACGCGGGCGTTCGGCAGGGCAAAGCGCATGCCCTTGTCGCCGGCGCAGAGCAGCAGCGAGGCGGCCGAGGCGGCCTGACCCACGCACAGCGTCTGCACGGCCGGGCGGATGTACTGCATGGTGTCGTAGATCGCCATGCCCGCCGTCACCACGCCGCCCGGCGAGTTGATGTACATATGCACTTCTTTCTTGGGGTTTTCCGCCTCCAGGAAGAGAAGTTGGGCTGTGATCAGACTGGCGCCGTAATCCTCCACCGGTCCGGTGATGAAGATGATGCGCTCCTTGAGCAGCCGGGAATAAATGTCATAGGCGCGCTCGCCGCGGGCAGTCTGTTCGACCACCATGGGAACGAGCGTGTTCATGTAGACGTCGCGCGGGTCTTTCATGTGATCCCGTAGTGCCTTTCGATTCGCCGAGGGGGGCTCTCGGCGTGATTCATATCCGCAGCCGAGCCTAGTGACAGGCCCTTACCTGTCAATTACCTCCGGGCGGCAACCCGGCGCAATCCCGCACGAAATCGCCAAGCGCCGGCGTGCGGCCGGGCGCGGCTTTATTCGCCGCCGGCCTCGCCCTCGGACTTTTCGGCCTTCTTGGCCTTGGTCTTCGGCTTGGCCTCAGCCTTCGGCTTGTCGTCGGCCTTGTCCTCAGCCTTCGGCTTGGCTTTTGCCTTCGCCTTCGGCTTTTCGTCCGCACCGCCCTCGGCCAGCTTTTCGGCCGCCTCGTCCGGGTCGAGGAACAGAATGTCGCGGGGCACGTCGCGCTCGCTCACCTCGGCCAGCTCGGCGATGAAGTCCACGACCTTTTCCTCGAACAGGGGCGCGCGGATTTCGGCCTGGGCCTGCGGGTTCTGGGAATAATACTGGAACACCTGCTGTTCCTGGCCGGGGAAGCGGCGGGCCTGCTCCATGATGGCGCGGTTCAGATCCTCATTGGCCACCTGGATGCCGTTCTGCTCGCCGAGGCGGGCCAGCACCAGGCCCAGCTTCACGCGGCGCTCGGCGATCTCGCGATACTCGGTCTTGAGCTCGTCTTCCGACTTGCCCTCGTCCTCGGCGGACTTGCCTTCGCGCTGAAGCTCTTCCTGAACCTGGTTCCAGATCGCATTGAATTCGTTCTCGACCATGGTCGGCGGCAGATCGAATTTGTGCGCGGCATCGAGCGCATCGAGGATGCGGCGCTTGAGATGCATGCGGCTGGCCTGGCTGTAGTCTTTCTTGAGCTGGTCGCGCACGCGGTCCTTGAGATTGGCCAGCGAGTCGAGGCCGACCTTCTTGGCAAGCTCGTCGTCGATCGCCACCTCGTCCGGGGCCTTGACGCCCTGAACCGTGACCTTGAACAGGGCGGCCTTGCCCGCCAGGTTCTCGGCGCCGTAATCCTCCGGGAAGGTCACATTGACGTCGCGCGTATCGCCGGCCTTGGCGCCGATGAGCTGCTCTTCGAAACCGGGGATGAGCTGACCCGAGCCGAGGGTCAGGTTGAAGCCCTCGGCCTTGCCGCCCTCGAATTCCTCGCCGTCGACGCTGCCGACGAAATCGATCACGACCTGATCGTCGAGCGCGGCGGCCTCGCCTTCCGGCTTGTCGGAATAGGTCCGCACCTGACCGGCGAGATTCTTCAGCGCATCCTGGACCTCTTCGTCACTGACGGCGGCCACGAGCTTTTCGGCCTTCAGCGTGGCCGGATCGATCAGCTCGATCTCCGGCATCAGGTCGATCTTGAGGTTGAACTCGAGATCGGCCTTGCCCTCGACCACCTGGGCGATGTCGCTGACAAGGTCTGGGCTCGGCGGGAAAGCCGGCTTCAGCGCATTGTCGGCCATCGTCTTCTGCACGGATTCCTGCACCGCGGATTCGATGATCTCGTTCATCATCGACTTGCCATAGGTCTTCTTCAGGAAGGAGACCGGCGCCTTGCCGGGGCGGAAGCCCTTCAGATGGACCTGGGGCTGGATCTCGGTGAGCTTGCCCGTCAGGCGCTCGTCGAGGTCCTTGGCGCCGATCACGATCTTGAATTCGCGGCGCAAATTTTCGGTGGCGGTCTCGGTAATCTGCATTGGGCGTTCCTAATTCGAATCCTGATGTGGCTGGCCTGCCGGGCCGAAGCCCGGCGGAGGTCAGCCCGCCTACGCCCATCTCGGGTTTCGGCCTGGCAACCTTCTCCCGCCTCGCGGGCGAAGGCTGGTGCGGGCGGAGGGACTTGAACCCCCACGACTTTCGCCACTGGAACCTAAATCCAGCGCGTCTACCAGTTCCGCCACGCCCGCGTCCGGGCTCCTCCGGGGACTTTCTATATAGAGAGCCGTCCGGAAGGGCGCCCCTATAACAGGGCTTTTCCGGCCGGGCTAGTGCGCCGAGGGGCACGCGAAGGGCAAAATGAGCCCTTGCGGCGCCACGGCCTGCCGGCCGGCCCGTCTAGGGCCCGATATCGGCATCATCGCCCGGGCCGGTCTGGGCCGGCGCGGCGCTCGGGAGAGGCGGCGGCCGGGGCTTGCCCTCCAGACGGGCGACCAGAATCTTGTCGCGGCGATAGAGGTCGGGCCGGAAATCGACCGTGCCGTTCGCATGGGCTGTCGCCGTCCAGTAATCCATAAAGACGGGCAGCGGCTTGGCCAGCGCCAGGCGCTGGGTCTTGCCGGAGGCGAAGGCGGTCTTGAGCGCCGCCTTCGGATCGGCATCGCTGCCGGCCAGAACCAGGGCCGCGAGCTGATCGATTTTCTCGACCCGGACACAGCCATGGCTGCGCTCGCGGTCGCTCAGCGTGAACAGATTCTTGGCCGGCGTGTCGTGCAGATAGACATAGAAGACATTGGGCATGTCGAGCATGACCTTGCCCAGCGCATTCTTGGGGCCCGGCAATTCGCGGATCTGATAGGGCAGCACGTCGCCCGTCACCTTCCGCCAATCGACCTTGGTGCCATAGGGATCGCCGGGCGGCCCGTTGACCAGCACCATGTCGCGCGTCTTGAGATAGCGCGCATTGCGGCGCAGGCGCGGCACCAGAGCCTTGGCCGAAATATCGTCCGGGATATCCCAATAGGGATTGGCGATGACGGCCTTCACATGGGTGATCAGGATCGGCGTCGTGTTGTCCCTGCGGCCGATCACGGCTTTCGAGGTCAGGATGACCTTGCCGTTGCGGATAAAAGCCACGCTCTGATCGGGCACATTGACGCGAATATAGGTGGACGGAATCTCGCGCGGCATCCAGCGCCAGCGCTCCAGATCGGCGATGATCGTCTTGACCCGCGCGCCAACCGGCACATTCAGCGCGTCCAGCGTCGCCGGCCCCACCTTGCCGTCGGGCTTGAGGCCGTGACGCGCCTGGAAACGGCGCAGAGCATATTTCACTTCGTCGTCCGATGGATGGGCGAGTTTCGCCAACGCCGGATCTTCGTCGGCGAGGCGCCTGGCCAAGCGCGCGCGCGTTGCCGTGCGTGCGGACAAATGCTTCCACCCGCCCCTGGCCTCGACGGCACGGTAATGGGCCAGCGCCTTCACCAGCCGCTGGTATTGCGCCTCGGGCGGCGGCAGCGAATCCATGAAGGCATCGAAATGATGATCGTCGAGTGCCGCGGTGAGCGCGGCAACGGCGTCGAAATGCCTCGCCGGCAGTTTCACATCATGGAAGACCGCATCGGGCGCGAGACGTCCGAGACGAACGTCATGGGCATAGGCCAGAAGCGAGCGCGTCAGGATCAGATCGTAATGCGCGGCTTCGGCGCCGGGCTCGGGATGGGCATTCGCCCGCGACGAAGCATCCGGATAGTCGCTGCGGCGCAATCCCTGCCGCTCGGCATGGGCCAATGTAAAGGCGACACGCGCCGCGCGCGCCCGCGCCTTGTAGCTGCCCGTCCACACCGGCCGGTATTCGCGTTCGGCATAGAACGATATCAGCTCGTCGCGGGAGGGCATCGCCTCCTTGCCTTCGAGCACTGCGCGGATCGCTCCTTGCGTCTTCTCCCTGCTCGACGCGGCGAAGGGCGATGCGGCATCCGGCCCGCCATTGTCTGCGTTCACACTCGCGCAGCCGGCCACCATCAGTGCCAGCAATGTAGTTAATGTGATTGCCCTGAAATGCATCACGGACCGATCGTTCCGCCGCGCCTGTTCGATTTCTGTCCATGCTGTCATCCATGAGCCACAGCCTAAGTGACTGAAAACGCGTACGCATAGGGAATAATACCCTCCCCAAAAAATGTCACGCGTGCATCGCTTTCCAGCGCAACCGCGTTATCTTAGGGTCCTGAGTGATTCGCAGCGACTGGCGGCAGCGAATATCATTGGGAAAGACGCATTAGGAGGACATTCGATGCAAAAGATTTTCCGCAAGGTCACCCTGCTTTCGCTCGGCGGTGCTGCACTCATCCTGAGTGGTTGTGCTTCGACGGACGCAGTCCAGAAAGCTCAGAGCACGGCCGATCAGGCCCTGGCCGCTGCTCAGCATGCACAGACGAGCGCCGATCAGGCACAGTCCACGGCGACTGCAGCCGAGCAGAAGGCCAACGCAGCATCGCAGCAAGTCAACGACCTGAACACCAAGGTCGACAGCATGCAGATGCACAAGGGCCCGCGCGGCTAAGCCGTTCGTTCCTGATTACCTGAGACACAATACAAGCCCCGCTGCCGATGGCAGCGGGGCTTGTGTGCGTGCGGTCCGCTGCCATCAATCCATGGTCGTCAATTCACGGCGCGACCGTACCAGGCCACATCCCAGAAGCGGCCGAATTTGCGGCCGACCTCCTGGTAGACGCCGACCGGCTCGAAGCCCAGCGCGCGATGCAATGCGATCGAGGCATCGTTCGGCAGTGCGATTCCGGCGAAGGCGCGATGCACATCGGCGCCTGACAGCGCGGTGAAGAGTTCTTCATAAAGTCGCCGGCCAAACCCCTGCCCGCTCTCGCCCGGCGTCAGATAGACGCTGGTTTCGACCGAGGTCTGATAGGCCGCCTTCTCCTTGAACGTCCCCGAACAGGCCCAGCCGATCGCAGCGCCATCGCGCGCGGCGACGATGCATTGATGCCGGCCCGCCGGTGCGAAGGCATCGAACCACGCCTGACGCTGTTCGAGCGTGCGCGGTTCGAGATCGAAGGTGACATGGGTTTCGGCAACGTAATGATTGTAGATCGCGAGCAGCGCCGGCAGGTCAGCCTGCACGGCCCGGCGGATGGAAACCTTGCTCATCGAGATGATCCTTGAGTGCGGTCAGCACGGCCGGCAGCAGCTCCGGCAGATCTTCCGCGGTCAAACCCGGCCCGAAGAGAGTCGCCGCCTCCCCATGCAGCCACGCCGCTGCGGCGGCTGCTTTATAGGAATCGAGATATTGGGCCATCAGCCCCGCGATCAAACCGCTCAGCACATCGCCCGCCCCGGCCGTCGCCAATGTCGGCGGCGCGTTGGTGTTGACGGTGACATCGCCTTGAGGATTGGCGATCACGGTGTCCGGCCCCTTGAGCAGCACGACGCATCCGGCCGTCGCGGCAGCCTCGCGCACCGCCTCCACGCGCGTCGGCAAGCGTTTGAGAAGGCCCGGGAAAATCCGCTCGAACTCGCCGGCATGCGGCGTCAGCACCGTGCTCTCACGCGTGCGCGCGAACAGCGCCTTCGGGTCATCGCCGAAGGAGGTCAGCGCGTCGGCATCGAACACGGCCGCCGCGCCGGATGCGGACACCGCCTCGACCATGGCGCGCGTCTCCATCCCCACGCCGCAGCCCGGCCCGATGGCGACGGCATTGAGCCGCTTGTCCGCCAGAAGCTCGGCGAGCCCGTTGGTTCCGGCAAAAGGCTTGACCATGATCGCGGTCAGTGTCGCCGCGTTGACGGCCACCGCATCCATCGGGCTTGCCACGCTGACGAGCCCCGCCCCCACGCGCAGCGCGCCATGGGCCGCGAGCCGTGCCGCGCCCGTCGCATGGGCCGGTCCGCTCACCACCACGGCATGGCCGCGCGCATATTTGTGGCCCATCGGATCGGGCCAGGGAAAATCACTACCCCACAGATCGGGCCCGTTCTCGAACATCCGGGGATGGATGAATTCGAGCGCCTCGTCGGGAATGCCGATATCGGCCACCTCGACATCGCCGCAGAAATGTCGCCCCGGCATCAGCACATGCGCCGGCTTCTTGCGAAAGAAGGTGACCGTGAGATCGGCCTCGACGCATTCCCCGCCAAAGGCCTGGGCCAGATCGCCATGCAGCCCGCTCGGCACATCGACGGCCACCACCGGCAGCCCCGAACTGTTGAGGGCGACCACGGTCTCCTTGGCAGCGCCGTCGAGCGGGCGCGCGAGGCCGGCGCCGAACAGCGCATCGATCACGACATCGGCTTCGCGGAAGATGGCCGGCGTCAGCGGCACCACGAGCCCGTCCCAGCGCTCGGCCATGATGGCGGCATCACCCGTCAGCGCCGCGCGCTTGCCGAGCAACGCCACGGCCACATCGTGACCGAAGCCCTCGAGCATCCGCGCCGCCACGAAGCCGTCGCCGCCATTGTTGCCGGGACCGCACAGCACCGCGACCTTGGCCCCGGGCCAGCGCAAATGCACGGCCTCGGCCACGGCCGCGCCGGCCGCATCCATCAACGCCAGCGTGGCCACGCCATGCTCGGCCGCATAGGTGTCGGCCGCATACATTTCCGCGACGGTCAGAATCTCGGCTGTCATTGCACGCGATAATGATACCGATAGAGCTCGCGGTCGAATCCCAACTGCCTGTAGAGCGCGATGGCCGGCGCATTGGTCGCGACCACCTGCAGGCAGGCGCCCGTCGCGCCCTGATCCCGCGCCCAGCCCATGAGCGCCGCGAGCACCGCCCGCGACAATCCCTCGCGCCGCCGCGCCGGATCGGTCGCCACCCATTGCAGCGAGACCAGCCCGTCATGCAGCGCGCCATAGGCCAGCGAAACGATATGGCCGTCGCCATCGCGCGCCGCGGCAAAGGCGATGGGCAATCCCACCAGATCGAGCAGCCGCCGCCGGATGTCGCCGTCATCGGCGATCGGCGCGACCGGCCGGCCGGTGAAGCGCGCATGCGCCGCCAGCCATTCGAGGCTCGGCGGCTGACCGATGATTTCGATATCGCGATCAGCGGCTTGCGGCGGTGTGCTGGCGAAATCCATGAACAGGGTCAAGGTCTCATCCTCGGCGCGGAAACCACGCGCCGCCAGCAGCGCATCGAGCGCCGGATCGTCATTGGAGCGGATGCGGAAATAGGTCGGCTGCCCATGGGCGCGATAGACGGCCTCGCAATAGGCGATCTTGTCGGCAACGGCATAGCGCCCCGCGCCCATCACATTGACGGAGTTGGTGCGGCGCGTTTCGCCTTCGGCCAGGCGGATGAGCCAGCCGTCATAGAAGATTTCCTTGAGCGCGGGCCAGGCGTTCAGACACGCCTCCTCCACGCTGGCACTCAAGTCATCGGTCTGCATCGCCGCCTCCGGGGCGTTTGCCGGCGGCGGGGCAGACATGAAAAACCCCGCGCGACCGGCGGGGTTGAAGCTTCTATCGCGTTGTGAAAATCGCGCGCGCCTACCCGCCCCTGGAAGAGGTGCGGCGGCGTCGGCTCGAATGCAGATGCGCGTTCATGGTCTCGGTCTGTAGCAGCTTCGAACGCGTGATGCCAGCACCCTGATTGTCATCCCCGGCGAGAGCCATGCGCTGCGCCCGTCGCCGGGATCAGTGGTAAACCCCTCCGGCACCTTGTCGAAATGGGGATCGGCCGCCTCATAGGCCGCGCTGACCTGAAGCACGCCGGCATCGTCGAGCATGCGACCGACGATCTGCAGCCCCACCGGCAGGCCGTCCGATGTGAAACCGCAATTGATGCTGGCCGCCGGCTTCTGTGTCAGGTTGAAGGGATAGGAGAACGGCGTCCACGCCATCCAGGCATTGCCGTCATCGTCGAGCGGGGTGAGCTTGCCGGTATCGAAGGCGGGCGTCGCCGTTGTCGGCGTGACGATGAAGTCGTAGCGCTCCATGAACTGGCGCAGCTTGGCGCCGTATTCGGCACGCGCCAGCGTCGTCGCCATAAAGCTCTTGAGCGCAATCGCCTTGCCCTCTTCGGCCATCTTGCGCAGCGGCTTTTCGAGCTGGGCCTTCTTCTCCTCCGGCAGGTCGCCGAGCAGATAGCCCGCGCCCGCCCACCACAGGGTGCGGAAAATCTCGCCCGGATCGCCGCCCGGCGGATCGGCTTCCTCGACGATCGCGCCCATCGCCTCGAAGCGCTTGACCGCCTTCTCCACCAGCGCTTCGACCTCCGGCACGATCTTCGTCACATAGCCGAGACGCTTCGAATAGGCGATGCGCTTGCCCTTGATGCCGTCCCCAAGCGCGGCCGCGTAATTCATCGGTTCGTAAGGCACCGCATACCAGTCGCGCGCATCGAGCTGCGCGATGACGTTCATGAGCAGCGCCGCATCGCGCACGGTGCGCGTCATCGGGCCGACATGGGCCAGCGTGCCGAAGGGCGAGAGCGGCCAGGCCGGCACGCGCCCGAAGCTCGGCTTGAGACCGAAGGTTCCCGTGAAGCTGGCCGGAATGCGGATCGAGCCGCCGCCATCGGTGCCAAGCGCCAGCGGGCACATGCGCGCGGCCAGCGCCGCCCCCGAGCCGCCCGACGAGCCGCCGGGCGTCTTGGCCAGGTTCCAGGGATTGCGGGTCGTGCCGGTGAGCGGGGAATCGGTCGAGCCCTTCCAGCCGAATTCGGGCGTCGTCGTCTTGCCGATCAGCACCGCCCCCGCCTCGCGCAGGCGCGCGACCGTCGGCGCATCGTCGTTCCACGGACCAGCGGGATCGACGGTCAGCGAGCCGCGCCGCGTCGGCCAGCCCTTGGTGAGGAGAAGGTCCTTGACCGCCACCGGCACGCCATCGAGCGGCGAAAGCGGTTCGCCCGCCATCCAGCGCTCTTCGGAGGCCTCGGCCATGGCCAGCGATGCGGCTTCGTCGAGATGGCAGAAGGCGTTGACCTCGGCATCGAGCGCGGAGATGCGGGCAAGACAGGTTTGCGTGACCTCGACGGGCGACAATTCGTGCGCATCGAACGCATCGGACAGCTCCGCGGCCCCCAGTTCGTGCGGCTCCTTGCTCATCGCCGTGGCACTCCTGTCAGTTCACGCGCGTGCGTTCCGCCTCGTGGCCCTTGTCGATCAGAGACAGCGCATCGCTGCCCACGTCCAAGACGGTCACCGAACAATTGTCCGGCGAGAACACGACCACGCGATCGTCGTCCAGCGCCGCCCCGGCCGCGACATTGATCGCGATGAAATGCGAGAAGATGACAGTGTCCTGCTCGATCGCCCGCAGATTGGCGATCAGATTTTCGCGCCACCCGGCCAGCTCCGGCCCGACATCGCGCCACGACCCGCGCATGAAGCCGCGCAGCCATTCGATCCGCTCGGCCAGATCCAGCGTCGGCGAGGGAATTTCCGCAACCGCGCCATCAATCAGCGGCTCGCATTTCCACAGGCTCGCCAGCGGCACGGCGGTCTCCTGCGCGCGTTTGAGCGGGCTGCTGCGCACGGCCAGCGGGCCCAGTGGCGCCAGCCGCGCGGCCGCGACTTCGGCCTGCTTGTGGCCACGCTCGTCGAGACCGGGATCGGACGCTTCTCCGAAACCGGCCTCGGCGCGGCCATGACGTACGAGATACAGACGTGCCATGCGATGGTCCGGTCTTTCGCAATCAGGGATAGGAGTCCGCGAATGCTAAGCGTGTTCGCGCCCGAACCGCAACCGCCTCGGGGCACTTGTCCACGAAGATGGCTTCGCCACCGGATCGGCCGTTACCACGTCGCCTAAGCGCATATCCTGCGAGGGGGCCGGTCCTACCGGAAGCGGAACAGATTGGTCGTCGTGGTCGGCCCGACGTCTCCCAGACGGCCCAGCATCTCCTTGTTCATCATCCAGTCGAGGATGGCATCGTCATCCGGCGTGTGCGCGAGGAAGCGATGGCCGTCTTCGAGCCGGCCGATGACGAGGCCGAAGCGCTTGCCCTTGCGGTCGGTGACAACCGTATAGGTTTCGACGGTCGCGGGACCGTCCGGCGCCTCCTCAACCTCCGGATGCGCCTCGGCGTCGATGTCCTTCTGGTAGGATTTGGGGTTTTCGCGTTGCCACGGTCCTTCGGTGGGCGTGGTCGAATAGATGCCGGCCGAATGCTTGGTCACATACCAGCCATTGCCGGTGCAGAGGCCGAACGTGCCGCGATTGGCGCGCAGCTTTTCCATCATGGTGACGATGGAATGCATGACGTAGTCATTGCCGGCGCCGCCGAAATAGGGAAGCCCGCCAGTGACGGTGAGCCCGCGCGGATCGTCCTCGGCAATGCCCAGCTCCTGACAGCCGATTTCCACCGCCGAGGGGAAGCAGGAATAGAGATCGATGAAGTCCATATCGGCGGCGGTCTTGCCCGCCATCGCGAACGCCTTCTGCCCGACCGTGCGAATGGCCGGCGACGAGTGATAATTCACGCGCTCGCTGACATTCCAGATGTCGCTGGCATCGCCGCAGCCATGCAGGAACACCCATTTCGATTCCGGAATGCCAAGTTCCCTCGCCTTGCCGACACTCGTCATCACCACGGCCGCGCTCATATCGACTTCGATCACGGCGTTGAGATACTTCGTGTACGGAAAACCGACGAAGCGGTTCTGCGGCGTCGGCGTGGCGATCTCTTCGGGCGAGCGATAGGTCGGGAACCAGGCGTAAGGGTTCTCGCTCGCCACCTTCGAGAAGGGCGAGAAGAACTGCCCCAGCCATTTCAGATGGTCTTCGACCGAGCGGCCCTTCTGGCCACGGATCGCGTTTTCGAACAGCGGATAGGTGTTGACCGGGAATTGCAGCCCATAGGCTTGTTCATGGGCGTTCACGCCGGCGCGCATATAGCCGATCTCTTCGGGATCGCCGCCAAAATCGGCATCCGGCGAATTTGCCCAACCCAGATCGATACCCTGCTTGGCCGCGCCGATGAAGGTGGCCAGATATTCCGCGCCGGCCAGCAGCGCGACTTCACATTCGCCGTTCGCGATCTCTTCGGCCGTGCGGTTGACGAGCCATTGCGGCGTGTTGCCGCCGGTCGCCGTGTAGAAGGCACGGCGCGGCGCGGCGCCGACATGCTTGGCCAGTGCCGCCGGCGGATTGCGGAACATGCGCCCCACCAGCCGGCCCTGATCGCCAGGCGTGTCGGCGGTGAAGCGCACCACGGCCACGGTATCGATCGCGGCGGAGAGATCGGCGAGCGCTGCGCCGGTATCGGCCATGGCCTCGCGCGCGGGCCTGGCCAGCATTTCGATGGGATTGAGGCCTTCGGTGATCTTGCCTTCGCGCGCCGTGCGCTGGGTGAACTGCGCGCCGCCGACCAGGATCGGCGTTTTCGGATCGATACGGTCTGTCACAATGAAACCTTCAGCTCTCGGGTCTTGAACGCGATGGGTGACGGATGCACTCACGCCGCGAAGTATTTCTCCAGCCGCGCGAGCGCCTCGTCGATCACCGCGCGGCTCTTGCAAAAGGCGAAACGCACCAGATGGTCCGGCTCGCCGCCAGCGAAGAATGCGCTCAGCGGCACCAGCGCCACCCCTGCCTCCTTCACCAGCCGCTCGCAAAAAGCCCGGTCCGGCTCATTCGTCAAGCCGCGAATGCCCGCGGTCAGAAAATAGGTGCCTTCGCAGGGCAGTATGTCGAAGCCGAGTTTCTGCAACCCGTTCGCAAGCGCGTCACGATTGTCTTGCAGACGCTCGGTCAACCCCAACGTGAATTCCATCTCATGCTCGAGCGCATGGGCGATGCCGATCTGCAGCGCCGGCGATGTCGTGAAGGTGATGAACTGATGCGCCTTGGCGACGACATCGACGAGTTCCGCCGCCCCCGTCACCCAGCCGATCTTCCAACCGGTCAGCGAAAACATCTTGCCCGCCGAGCCCACCCGCACCACGCGGGCTTCCATGCCCGGCAGCGACAACGGCGAGACATGGGGAAGGCCGTCGAAGGTCAGATGCTCATAGACCTCATCCGAAATGACCACGGCCTTCGAGCGCCGCACGACGCGCGCCAGCGCTTCCATCTCCTCGCGGTCGAACACCCGGCCGACGGGATTGAGCGGCGTGTTGATGACGATGGCCGCGGTCTTGTCCGTGACGGCGGCGGAGAGCGCCTCTTCCGTCAGCCGCCAGGCTGGTGGCTCCAGCACCACACTCTTCACCACCGCGCCGACGGCCTCGGCAATCGGGCGATAGGAATCATAGGCCGGCTCGATCAGCACGATCTCGCTGCCCGGCGGGGTCAGCGCCATGATCGAGGCCGTCAACGCTTCGGTCGCGCCCGAGGTGATCAGCACCTCAGTCTGCGGGTCGAAATCGAATCCGTAGAATTGCTTGGCATGATCGGCGATCGCCTGGCGCAACCGCGGCAGCCCGCGCGTCGGCGGATACTGGTTGGGCCCGTCGATCAGCGCCCTGGCCGCCGCCTCACGGATAGCCACCGGCCCGTCCTCATCCGGAAAGCCCTGCCCCAGATTGACGGCCTCATGCTCGACCGCCAGCGCCGACATCACGGTGAAGATGGTGGTGCCAAGATTGGCGAAGACGGGGTTCAGACTGGAAGCGCGCGGCGCCATCGGCCCACTCCGGGAAAAACGGGGCGCAGATTTGCAACGCCGTGGCGCGGCTGACAATGCCCCTGCCTGCGTCGCGACAGCCGGAACCGTAGCATCATGACTGCTCATGAATGCATCACTTTGCATAAAATTTGGGCATCAATATCTGTCTGCGTCGGCAGAATATTGTTAAACCATTGATTTTGCTTGTGGATATCACTGTCAAAAACTGGCATGACCCCTGCTAATCCCGGGCGGGGCTGGCCCGATGGCTGGCCAAGGAGTCATGCATGAAAAAGATCGAAGCGATCATCAAGCCATTCAAGCTCGATGAGGTGAAAGAGGCCCTGCAGGAAATCGGCGTGCAGGGCATCACGGTGACCGAGGCCAAGGGCTTCGGCCGTCAGAAGGGGCATACCGAGCTCTATCGCGGCGCCGAATATGTCGTCGATTTCCTTCCCAAGGTGAAGGTGGAGATCGTGGTCGGCGACGAACAGGTGGAGCCGGCCGTGGAATCGATCCAGAAGGCCGCGCGCACGGGTCGCATCGGCGACGGCAAGATCTTCGTTCTCAATATCGAAGAGGCCATCCGTATCCGCACCGGCGAGACCGGTACCGACGCCCTTTAGTCCGCCACGTCCGATTTCAAATCCAACACTGACCCAAAGAAAGACCTGACTATGGCCAATCCCAGCGACATCCTGAGCACGATCAAAGAGAAGGAGGTCAAATTCGTCGACCTCCGCTTCACCGATCCCAAGGGCAAGTGGCAACACGTGACCTTCGATCCCGCCATGGTCGATGACGAGTTCCTGACCGACGGCACGATGTTCGACGGTTCCTCGATCGCCGGCTGGAAGTCGATCAACGAATCCGACATGACGCTGATGCCCGATTGCGACACGGCGTTCATCGATCCGTTCTTCGCCCAGACCACGATGGTGATCACCTGCGATATCGTCGAGCCTTCGACCGGCGAGCGCTATGGCCGCTGCCCGCGTTCGATCGCCAAGGCCGCCGAGCAATATGTCTCCGCCGCCGGGATCGGCGACACGGCCGTGTTCGGCCCCGAAGCCGAATTCTTCCTGTTCGACGATGTGCGCTTCGACGTGCAGATGAACAAGGCGTTCTATTACCTCGACACGATGGAAGGCCCCTTCAATTCCGGCACCGAATACGAGATGGGCAATCTCGGCCACCGTCCCGCGGTCAAGGGCGGCTACTTCCCGGTCCCGCCGGTCGATTCGGCCCAGGACATCCGCTCCGAGATGCTCGCCATCATGGGCGATCTGGGCATGGAGCCGGAAAAGCATCACCACGAAGTGGCTGGCGCGCAGCATGAGCTGGGCTTCAAGTTCGGCACGCTGACCAAGTGCGCCGACAAGATGCAGATGTACAAATACATCATCCATCAGGTCGCGGCGGCCTATGGCAAGTCGGCCACCTTCATGCCCAAGCCGATCTATGGCGACAATGGCTCGGGCATGCATGTCCATCAGTCGATCTGGAAAGACGGCAAGCCGCTCTTCGCCGGTTCGGGCTATGCGGACCTGTCCGACACCTGCCTCTACTACATCGGCGGCATCATCAAGCATGCCAAGGCGCTGAACGCCTTCACCAACCCGCTGACGAATTCCTACAAGCGCCTGATCCCCGGCTTCGAAGCGCCGGTGCTGCTGGCCTATTCGTCGCGCAACCGTTCGGCCTCCTGCCGCATCCCGCATTCGTCCAGCCCCAAGGGCAAACGCGTCGAAGTGCGTTTCCCCGATCCGGGCGCGAACCCCTACCTCGCCTATGCGGCGCTGCTGATGGCCGGCATCGACGGCATCGAGAACAAGATCCATCCGGGCGACCCGATGGACAAGGACCTCTATGCCCTGCCGCCGGAAGAGCTCAAGGAAGTGCCGCAGGTCTGCGGCTCGCTGCGCCAGGCGCTGGAGAACCTCGATGCCGACCGCACCTTCCTCAAGAAGGGCGGCGTTTTCAACGACGACTTCATCGACAGCTATATCGAGCTGAAGATGAACGAGGTCTATGCCCTCGAGCACACCCCGCATCCGGTCGAGTTCAAGATGTATTACAGCGTCTGATCCGACGCCTATCGCGTGGAAAAGGTCGGGGGTTTCGCCCCGGCCTTTTTTTCTTGGCCGGATGCCATGGCGCTGGCGTCCGCCCCGCGCTGCCGGTCCGATTCCGGCGCCGGTGCCGGTCTCGGGCTAAGCCCGGAACGACAAAGGCCGGGGAAAATCCCCGGCCTTCATCTCTAGGGTGCAGTCGGTCGGGAGTAGAAGATCAGGCAGCTGCCTCGCTCGCGATCTTTGGAGCGTCGGCAGCATCGGGAAATACGACAAAGGCGCGGCAGCCCTTGCCCGGCTCGCTTTCGAGCCAGGCGCGGCCGCCGTGAAGTTCGGCAAGGCCCCGCACCAGCGCCAGCCCAAGGCCCGTGCCGCCGCCCTGCCGGTCATAGCGGTTGTCGACCTGGCTGAACGGCTTGAAGATGCGATCCAGCTTCTCGAGCGGAATGCCGGGGCCATTGTCCTCGACCATGATCTGGAAACCGCCGGAGCGCGCACGGCTGCCGAGAACGGCGATGCGCCCGCCTTCGGGCGTGAACTTCACCGCATTCGAAACGAGATTGATCAGGATCTGCTTGAGCGCGCGTTCGTCGGCGAAGAGTTCGCCGGCATCCGGCGTGGTCTCGATCACAAGCGTCTGGCGATGCTCGCGCGCCTTGGCGCCGACCAGCTTGAGCGCGGATTCAAAGGTCTTGGCGGCATCGAGCGGCTCGGGCTGAATATCCATACGGCCCGCTTCGATCTTGGCAACATCGAGCAGATCGTTGATGAGGCTGAGCAGATGCGCGCCCGAGGAATGAATATCGCCGGCATATTCGACGTAGCGCGGACTTCCCACGGCGCCGAAGCATTCCTTGGCGATAATCTCGGAGAAGCCCAGAATTGCGTTCAAGGGTGTGCGCAGCTCATGGCTCATATTGGCCAGGAACGCGGTCTTGGAGGCATTGGCGGTCTCGGCCTCGAAGCGCTTCCTCAGTGCCTCGTCACGCGCCTCCTCAAGTTCGCGCGCCAGATCTTCAACTTCGAAGCGCAGGCGCGAGTCCTCGTCGAGGCGGTGCGTCAATCGGCGTCCATCATAGAACATCTGCGCCATGAAACCGCACAATGCCGCGGCAGCAACCGCCTCCAGGATCGCTCCGGCGAACAGGAAACGCAGCATCGACAATGCCAGCATCGGAACCACCGATGCCATGAACACATCGATATGCGTAACGCGCGTGAGCACCAGCCATGCCAGAATGCCCGTACAGACGGCTACCAGGAAGAGGTGATTGAGCGCACTGCCGTCCTGCCACAACAGCCAGGGAACCAGGCCCCAGGAGGCGCTGATGACAATCTGCAGGCCGATAAAACGCGTAAACCAGGGCTCCAGCCTTTCCCGGCTGGTATCGGCTGCGGTCTCGCGGCGGTAATGGGCGACAAAGCGCGCCGCCACCAGGGTCACCGCGCCGACGACGAGCGGCAGGATCAGCGCCGTCCCGAGGTTGACGGCACCCAGAATGCGCAGTTGCGAGACGAGAAGCGCAAGCGCCGTCGCCCAGACCGGCGAGGGAATCTGCGCACCTTGCAATACGTCAGCAATGAGATTGAGCTGCGCTTTGAGAACACGCCCATCGGCGCTCCTCTGCATTCGCAGCCGCTGACCATAACCCACGGCTCGTCCCCCCTCGGATCGCGACATTCAGGCCGCCGTCACATTATCTCCCAGACCGCTAAAAATTTATTAGAGTTACAACAATCTGCAGTCGGTCAGGCCGTCAGCCGCGCCGCGGTCGGCGGATTTTTCCGGCCTTCCTGTGAATGCGGCGGGAATTGCACATGGGCACGCACGCCCGCGCCCAGATCGGTTTCGATCCAGACTTTTCCGCCGTGCAGCACGGCCAATCCGCGCACCAGCGACAGGCCCAGCCCCGTCCCGCCTTCCTGGCGGTTGTAGCGATTGTCGACCTGGTTGAAGGGCTGAAAGATTTTGTTAAGGAGAGAGACGTCGATGCCGGGCCCGTCATCCTCGACAATGAGCTCGAAGCCGCCATCTTCGCAGCGCCGGCCATGCACCGTAATGGCGCCGCCCATCTGCGTAAACTTCACCGCGTTGGTAACCAGGTTCATGACGATCTGCTTGAAGGCCCGTTCGTCGGCAAAGACTTCATTCGCATCGGGTGCAATCCGCACCGACAGGTGCTGGCCCTTCTCGCGCACCTTTGCCGCCACAACGCGCATGGCATTGTCGATGATCCGTTGCGGGTCCAGGTGTGTCGGATCCACCACCATCTTTCCGGACTCGATCTTGGCAATGTCCAGAATGTCGTTGATGATCGATAGCAGATGGCTGCCGGACATATTGATATCCTGCGCGTAGTCGCGATAGCGCGTCACGCCCACCGGCCCGAAGGTCTCATTGGCGATGATGTCCGAAAAGCCCAGGATCGCATTCAGGGGCGTGCGCAGCTCGTGACTCATATTGGCGAGGAACGTCGTCTTCGAAGCATTGGCGGCCTCGGCCTCGTAGCGCTTGCGCAGGGCCTCGTCGCGGGCGCCACGCAATTCGCTCGTCAAATCCTCGTTCGCGAAACGCGTCCGCAGCACGGTATCGCTGATCTTCTTGCCGCCCATGGCGATAAAGATCGTATAGAGGAATGTGACTGGAAAGATGAACGCAAGCGCCCGGGCCGCGCCTTGCGGGTTGTCAAGGAAACGCGCCATGGCGAGGGCCAAGATCGGCATGACGCCGGCCATATAGAGCCCCAGATGTAGGCTGCGCGAGGCCGCATAGGTCCACAACACAGCCACGATCGGAGCTATGACGATGACATTGTTGACGGCATTGCCGGGGACCCATAACAGCCAGATCATCGCCCCCCAACTGAAGCCGATCAGGGTCTGGAAGGCCACGAAGCGATTCATCCAGGCGCGCGGGCTGGTGGGATTGTACCGATAGAGAAGAAAGAGCACCACGGCGATGGCGCTGTTGACGAGGTGCAGGCCCACGGCCGCAACTTGGTTGAGGACCGGCACATTGCCGAAGATGGGAAAGAAGCCCATGAAGGGCAGCATGGCGACCGCAGCCCAGCTCGGATTGAGCCAGATCGTCAGCGGCATGCTGGCGGCGACGGTCTCTACCTGTGCGCGCCGCCTCCGCTCCGCGCCCATGCCGTCGGCACTTGCCGTATCCTTCGTCTTGCCCCTTCCGATCATTCCCGAAAATCCCGGTCGAATTGCCAGCAGCCACCTGGCTCCATTGGGCAACCTAGGGGCACAACGTTAAAAAAAAGCCCCCCATCTCGCCGAGTGTCCTATCCGGTGGACGGACGCGCGGATTTCGTTAATTTCGCCTTACCCTGATTCAGCAAGAAAGCGCCGCCGCACATCCATGGCCAAGTCCCCCGATCTGTTCGAGTCCGCCCCCGCCGCATCCTCCAAGGCCTATACCGCCAAGGATATCGAGGTCCTGGAGGGGCTGGAGCCGGTGCGCCGCCGCCCCGGCATGTATATCGGCGGCACCGACGAGCGGGCGCTCCACCACCTCGCAGCCGAAATTCTCGACAACGCCATGGACGAGGCCGTGGCCGGCTTCGCCAATCGGATCGAGCTGGAACTGGGTCCGGACGATGTCCTGACCGTCCGCGACAATGGCCGCGGCATCCCCGTCGACCCCCACCCCAAATTCAAGAACAAGTCGGCACTGGAAGTGATCATGACCACGCTGCATGCCGGCGGGAAATTCGGCGGCAAGGTCTATGACACCTCCGGCGGGCTGCACGGCGTCGGCTCATCGGTGGTCAACGCGCTCAGCGAATGGATGGAAGTCGAGGTCGCCCGCGACAAGCAGAACCATCTGATGCGCTTCGAGCGCGGCAAACCCATCGGCAAGCTGAAGCACACCGGCGGCGTCAACCGTCGCGGTACGATCGTCAGCTTCAAACCAGATACGCAGATCTTCGGCGACGAGGCGCATTTCTCCGCCGCCGCGCTCTATCGCATGGTCAAGTCCAAGGCCTATCTGTTCCGCGGCGTCGAGATCCGCTGGAAATGCGATCCTGCCCTCATCAAGGGCGGCAAGACCCCGGTCGAGGATACGCTGCACTTCCCCGGCGGGCTGCTCGACTTCCTGAGGACCGAGATCGAGGGCAAGGAGACGGTCACCCCGCGCACCTTCTTCGGCCGCACCGAAAACAAGGATGGCAAGGGGTCGGTCGAATGGGCCGTGGCCTGGGTGCCGGATCGCGATCCGATGCTGCAATCCTATTGCAACACCATCCCGACACCGATGGGCGGCACCCATGAGCAGGGTCTGCGCAATGCGCTGACCAAATCCCTGCGCGCCCATGGCGAGCGTGCCAACAACAAGAAGACGGCCTCGATCACGCCGGACGACGTGATGGCCGCCGCCTCGGCGGTGCTGTCCGTCTTCATCCGCGAACCGGAATTCCAGGGCCAGACCAAGGAAAAGCTATCGACGGCGGACGCCCAGCGGCTGGTCGAGAATGTGGTGCGCGACCATTTCGACCATTGGCTGGCCGAAAGCCCGCCCGAAGCCGACCGGCTGCTGACCTTCGTCATCGAGCAGGCGGACCTGCGCCTCAGGCGCCGCCAGGAAAAGGAAACCCAGCGCAAATCGGCCACGCGCAAGCTGCGCCTGCCCGGCAAGCTCTCCGATTGCTCGAGCGACGCCCACACCGGCACGGAAATCTTCCTGGTCGAAGGCGACAGCGCCGGCGGCTCGGCCAAGCAGGCGCGCGACCGCGCCACACAGGCCGTGCTGCCCCTGCGCGGCAAGATCCTCAACGTCGCCAGCGCCGCGGCGGGCAAGCTCGCCCAGAATCAGGAGCTCTCCGATCTCGTGCTGGCGCTGGGTTGCGGCACCGGCTCGAAATATCGCGAAGACGATCTGCGCTATCAGCGCGTCATCATCATGACCGATGCCGACGTCGACGGCGCCCATATCGCCTCGCTGCTCTTGACCTTCTTCTATCGCGAGATGCCGAAGATGATCGAGAACGGGCATCTGTTCCTGGCCATGCCGCCGCTCTATCGCCTCTCCCATGGCGCCAAATCGATCTATGCCCGCGACGACGCCCATCGCGACGTCTTGCTGAAGAGCGAGTTCAAGGCCAATGCCAAGGTGGACATCTCCCGCTTCAAGGGCCTGGGCGAGATGATGCCGGCGCAGCTCAAGGAAACCACCATGCGCCCCGGCCACCGCACCCTGATCCAGGTGGTAACGAGCGACGACGCCAAGGTCTCGACCGACAAGATGGTTGACGATCTGATGGGCAAGAAGCCGGAACTGCGCTTCAAGTTCATCCAGGAAAACGCCCAGTTCGCCGCCGCGGATGTGGATGTCTGACATCCGCCGGGCGCGGCGATAGGATCGCGCCATGACTCATGCCCTCATGATCCAGGGCACCGGCTCGGATGTCGGCAAGTCGCTGCTGGTCGCGGGTCTTGCCCGCGCGCTCACGCGGCGCGGCCTCGCGGTGCGCCCGTTCAAGCCGCAGAACATGTCGAACAATGCCGCCGCCACGCCGGATGGTGGCGAGATTGGCCGGGCGCAGGCGCTGCAGGCGCGCGCCGCGCGCGTGGCGCCGTCGGTGCATATGAACCCGGTGCTGCTCAAGCCGCAGAGCGATGTGGACGCGCAGGTCATCGTGCAGGGCCGCATGCTGCGCGAACCTTACGCTGCCTCAGCCTATCAGGATCTCAAGCCGCGATTGATGGCGGCGGTGCGCGAGAGCTTTGAGCATCTGTCCCGCGAAGCCGACATCGTTCTGGTCGAAGGCGCCGGCAGCCCGGCCGAAACCAATCTGCGCGTGGGCGACATCGCCAATATGGGCTTTGCCCGCGCGCTGAACGTGCCCGTGATCCTGGCCGGCGATATCGAGCGCGGCGGCGTCATCGCCAGCCTGGTCGGTACCCACACCGTGCTCGACGCGGACGATCGGGCCATGATCAAGGGCTTCCTCGTCAACAAGTTCCGCGGCGATGTCTCGCTGTTCGATGGCGGCCTCACGGAGATCACCGCGCGCACCGGCTGGCCCAGCCTCGGCGTCCTGCCTTATGTGCGTGGTCTCACCCTGCCCTCCGAAGACGCCATCGAACAGAAAGCGCCTGCCGAAGCCGCAAGCGGAAAACGCCTGCGCATCGCCGTACCCGTCTTCCCGCACATCGCCAATTCCGACGATTTCGATCCGCTGCAGCTCGAACCCTCTGTCGATTTCACCTTCGTCATGCCGGGCACACCGCTGCCGCGCGATTGCGATCTGATCATCCTGCCCGGCAGCAAGGCGACGCTGTCCGATCTGCGTTTCCTCAAGGCGCAAGGCTGGGACATCGACCTCCGCGCCCATCTGCGCCAGGGCGGCGCGGTGCTGGGCATTTGCGGCGGCTATCAGATGCTGGGCCGCAGCGTCTCCGATCCCACGGGCCTTGAAGGCATTGCCGGGCGCGAAGAAGGCTTAAGCCTGCTCGATCTCGACACCGAACTTTCCGGCGACAAGACCCTACGCCCGGTCACCGGCACCTGCGCGCTCACGGGCGCGCGCTTCCACGGCTATGAAATGCATGTCGGCCGCACGCGCAATTCGGGACCGCGCCCGCACGCCCTGCTCCGTCTCGACGACGGCAGCGAAGATGGCGCCATCAGCCGCGACGGCCATGTGCTCGGCTGCTACGTCCACGGCCTCTTCGCCGACGATGCGATGCGCGCCTCCTTCCTTGCCCATTTCGGCGGCGCCAGCGTGGGCATCGCCTATGACCAATCCGTCGAAGACAGTCTCGACCGGCTGGCGGCGGCGATGGAAACCCATCTCGACATCGATGCCATGCTGGCCATTGCGCAAAGCGCGCGGAGCTAGCATCGTCGCGGGCGCAGAGATTTTCGCCCTGGGGAGACGCCATGCCCGCCTATGTGCCGCCACCCGTTGACGACCGCCTGATCTGGGATGTCTGGCTGACGGTGCATTACCTGCCCGCCATCACCGCTGCCGACGAAATCGGTCTGTTCGCGGCGCTGCGTGAAGATGGGCTCAGCCTCGAAACCCTCGCCGCGACGCTGAAGGTCAATGCGCGCGCGCTCTCGATCCATCTGGGGCTTCTGGCGTCTCTGGGCTTCATCGAAAAGCGCATGGGGCTTTACCGCGCCATGCCCGTGTCGCGCACCTATCTCGATCCCGAAAGCCCCTATTACTGGGGCCCGATCTTCCATGGCTATCGCGAATCCCTGCCCGCGCACAAACGCCTGATCGACATGCTGCGCGCCCAGGCGAAGGAGATCGAAGGCGCGTCCGTCGAATCCTGGGAAGCCGGCAAGGTCGATGTCGAGCGCGCCCGCTTCATCGCCCGCTTCATGCATGCCCATTCGCTGGCCGCCGCCATTGCCGCCGCGCGCACAAAGGTGTTTGACGGCGTCAAGCGCCTGCTCGATGTCGGCGGCGGCTCGGGCGTGTTCGCCATCGCCGCGGCCCAGAGCCGGCCCGGCATGCACGCCACCGTGCTCGACATCGACGGCATGTGCGTGGCGGCGCAGGACTATATTGACGAAGCCGGCGTGACAAACGTCGACACGGTCGTGGTGGACATGTTCCGAGAGCCCTGGCCCACCGGCTATGATGCCCTCTTCTTCTCCAACATCTATCACGACTGGAACGAGGAGACCTGCGCCGAACTCTCCGCCAAAGCCTTTGCGGCTCTGCCCTCGGGCGGACGCATCGTGCTGCACGAGCAGCTGATGACCGACAATCAGGATGGCCCCGCGACCACGGCCTCCTTCTCGATGCTGATGCTGCTCGGCACCCGCGGCAAGCAATATGCGCTGCCCGAGCTGACCGCCATTCTCGAAGGTGCCGGCTTCACCGATGTTCGCTCCACGCCCAGCTCCGGTTACTATTCGCTGGTATCGGCCCGCAAGCCGTAAGCGCCAAGGCAAAGGATCGCGCAGATGACCGAGACGAATGGCTGGCTCTCCATCCCCGATGCCTTTTCCGCAATGCTCATGGCGCGCGCGGGCTTCGACAGCGTCACGCTCGACATGCAGCATGGCTTGTTCGACGATGCCGCCGTGGCGCAGACGCTGATGGCGCTCGGCGAGGCGCGCCCCAAGCGCTTCGTCCGACCGCTTGCCAACGATCCGGGCATGATCGGCCGGCTGCTCGATATGGGGGCGGACGGGCTCATCGTTCCCATGATCGGCTCGGTGGGCGATGCGTTGAAGCTGGCGGCCGCATGCCACTACCCGCCGAAGGGACAGCGCAGTTACGGCCCCATGCTCGCCGCCCTGCGCGCCGGGGCCGCGCCCTATAGCGGCGGCACGGCGAATTTCGAAATCTATGCCATGATCGAAACCCGCGAGGGGTTTGATGCCGCGCGCAACATCGCCGCCGTGGACGGCATCACGGGCCTTTATGTCGGGCCCAACGATCTGGGACTGGCGCTGGGCTTCGGCCCCGGCTCCGACCGCGAGGAACCGGAAATGCTCCAGGCGCTGGCGCGTATCGTTGCCGCCGCGCATGACAACAAAAAGCGCGCCGGCATTTTCTGCACCGCCTCACCCTATGCGCGCCGCATGGCCGAGATGGGATTCGACCTGGTCACGCTCACGACGGACGCGGCAGCGCTCAGATCGGGCGCGGCCGCCGCGCTGAGCGGATTCTCAGGCTGATTGTCCCTTCAAGCGCAATTTCCGGACCCCGCCCAACGGCCATTTTCCGCCTTTGATGCCGTTCGTCCCTCATTTCGATGTTGCGTCCGCAACTCTTTTTGTCCGCTATGGTTCGGTCCGCCCGATCCGGCGCTTGTAGCAAAGCTGTGACCGCCTGGGCCATCGACTCGCCTGCGTCACGGAATTAGGTTTGAGTGGCTCCATTGATGGAGGTTCCCGTATGTCCGTCCAGACCCTGCGCATGCCCGCCAGTCCGGCGCACGGCCGCGAATCGGCTGCACAGAACTCACATCTCAGCCAGGGCTTCGCGGTGACAGGCAGGATCGAGGCCGAAGGCGAGCTGACCATCCAGGGCCGGGTGCGCGGGCGCATCGATGCGGAACGTGTCGTGCTGGCCCGTGGCAGCGAGGTCGAGGGCGACATCGTGGCCCGCGATGTGTGCCTGGCCGGCCGTTTCAACGGCCGCATCTTCGCCCTCAATGTCACGGTGCAAGCCTCCGCCGATGTGGAGGGGCGCATCTTCCATCACACCATCGCCGTCGAACAGGGCGCGCGCATCGACGGGCGCATGCCCTGGCGGCCGCCGAATTATTTCGAACTCTCTCGATCAACTCCCGGAGACCAGACCATGACCATGTTCACCCGCCACGACAAACCGGCCGAGAAGACCGCCACGACCACGCCGGCGCCCAACGGAGCGGCCCCGGCGGCCGAGCCCGCACGCGGCCAGGCCACGGCGCAACCGATCGCACGGACGGCGCCCGCACCGGCCACGATGTCATCGTCCGGCGTGTCGGTGATCGGCAAGGCCGTCAAGATCACGGGCCAGATCGAAAGCACCGAAGATGTGCAGATTGACGGCCAGGTCGAAGGCGATGTGCGCGGCGTCACGGTCAAGGTCGGCGCCGGTGCCAAGGTCAAGGGCACGGTCTATGGCGAGGCGGTCGAACTGGCCGGCACGGTCGAGGGCAAGATCGAAGCCAAAAAGGTCAAGCTCACCGGCACCGCGCATATGGAAGGCGATGTGATCCACAGCGACATCCAGATCGAATCCGGCGCCTATCTTGACGGCCATTGCCGCCCCGAATTCGGCAAGACGCAAGGCGGCCATAAGACGGCCGGCGCGGTCGCCGAGAAGAAGGACAGCTAGAACCCGCGCTCACTTCACTGCGGGTACCGTGATCGGGGAGACCAGCATCGTGCCGTCGCCATATTGCGACGGCACCGCCGTTTTCGGCCGTGCCGCCAGGAGCGTTTCGGCAAAGCCCGGCAGCTCGGCGCGGCGCTCAACCAGATCGGCCTTGATCGCGCCGGTCGCCGCCATCTCCAGCGTGACGGCCGCCGATGCGCAATCGGCGGATTCGCAGGCGATGACGATCTGCTTGCGGCCGGCCCATTTTGCCGGGATCGGCAATTGCCGCTCGCCCAGCGTCACGCTCTTCAGGCCCAGATCGCCCGGCAGGACCAGCAGCATCATCGCCGCGTCCGACGAACCGCTGAGCCCCAATGTGACGCGGCGCAGAATGCCCGATTTCGCATTGGCCAGAACGGCCGCGCCCGGCATCGCAAGCTGCGCGCGCGGCGCCGGCGCCAGATAGGCGAGCCCGCGCGCCGCGGGGTATGGCCTTGCCGGAATCTTCGAGAAATCGGCTGCCGCGTCCAGCGAGGCCGGAAGCGGCGCGCCCGTCTCGGCGGCCCATTCCGTCTTGCCGCTCGCCTTGTCGGCGACATAGGTGATGTTGAGGCGTTGCGGCGCGATGGCGCTATAGGCCGGCTCGAGCCCCGCGGCGATGGCCGCGATCAGCCCGGCCGCAAAACATCCGACTACGGAATATTGCCAGATCCGCCTGTCGATCCCGTCGCTCGCCAGCAGCGGCACCAGTGTGGCGACGCCGATGGCGGCCGGGATCGTGAACAGCGGATGCAGCTTGAGCCCCATCAGCGTCTCGCCGCTCGCCGTCAGCTGCATCCACATCACCAGCGCGGCCAGCGCCGCAACGAACAGCGCCCACTGCCCGATATCCGTGGCCCAGCCCAGTCGCGCCGTCGCCATCATCGCCACGGCAGCGACGGCCAGCGGCAACAGGAAATAGGGGCTGAAGCCGGGCAGGAACGCGGCCACGGCCACGCCCAGCACAGCCAGCCACAGCCACACCGCACCCGCCGCCGCGCGCACGCCCGCCAGCCGCGAGACAGCCAGTGCGGAAGCCGCCACGCCGAAGCCCAGCGCAAAGCGCATCGCGCTGGGATAGGCATAAGACGGATCGGGCATGCCGGAGACGAGCCCCGCGACGATGCTGTACAGCCATCCCAGCAGCCCAGCTCCGATCAGGAGCAGCGGAAAGATCACCAGCGCCCGCGCCCGTTCGCCGCCGTGCATTCTGCGCCCGTCATTGATCGCCACCGCGCCCGCAATCAGCAACAGAAGAACAATGGCCAGCGGCAGCGCCCAGCTTTCCGGCATGCGCGGCAACCAGCGCCCCAGCACATCGGCATAGACATCGGTCCGGCCCTTCAGATCGGCATAGGGCGTGTTCATCAGCGCGCTCGCCATGCCCAGCGCATCGTTGCCCTGCGATTGCAGGCTGGTCAGGCTCAGATGGTCCAGCGTGTCGAGCGCGGTGTGGTAATGCGCAACACGGTCTGCGATGGCGAAATTGACGCTCGGAATGCCGTAGCGCAGGAACACCGTGACATCGGTGTCGTTGGGAAGGAATTTGTAGATCTCGGCATAGAGCGAGCTCGTCGCATAGGTCGGAACATGATCCGCATACAGATCAATAATCTTCGACGCCTTGGGGCTGGTCTGGAACAGCCGGCTCGGCCCCTGATTGCCGCGCGCCTCGATATTGATGACCGCGCCGACCTTGTCGCGCAGCTGGGAATTGTTGAGGAACGCGTCGGCGCCGAGCAGGCCATATTCCTCGCCATCGCTCAGCAGCGCGATCACCGGATGCAGCGGCTTGCCGCCGCGCGCGATCAGCGCCCGGCTCGCTTCGAGCACGCTGGCCACGCCCGATCCGTCATCGGCCGCGCCCGGCCCGGCCGGCACGGAATCGTAATGGGCGAGCAGCACGATGGCCTTGCCATCACCGTTCTTTGGCCCCGGCAGGATCGGCGCAATGATGTCGGTGACCGTGGCGCAGCCGAGGACGGCCGCCCATTTGGAGGTGTTGCAGCCCATGCCGGTATAGGTCTTCGCCGTCACGCCCATCTTCGCGAATTCGGCGATGATGCGCGCGCGCACCGCGGCGTTCTCGGCGGTCGAGGCGGGATGCGGATTTTGCGGTCCCAGGATGCGGGCCAGCATGTCATGGGCGCGCCGGGCGGAGAATTGCGTCGCAGGCGCATCGGGCCCCAGCACCGCCGGTTCGGCCTGCCCGTATTTCGCCAGCGCCCACAGCCCCACGGCCACCGCCAAAAGTGCCAGCACCCGCCCGACAGGCTTCCAGTCCATACGCGCCTCCAGCCCTGTTTGCCGCCAGCCTCGCCCGAAGCCGCGCGCTTGTCGAGTGCCGTTAAAATTTGAATAGAAGTTCCTGCCAATTCATCACAAATCGCTAGAACCTGCCTCGATAGGGTCGGCGCCATGATGCAGGAACAGGAAACCCTGGCGCATATGATGTCCTCGCTGGGCGAGCGCACCCGGTCTTATCTCGAAGCCGAGATGGGCATCGCCGTGACCGCCATGGCCGACGCGGACAATGCGCCGGCGGAGATCACACTCGACCACAGGACGGCCATTGTCGGCGTCGGCGGCGAGGCTGGATTTCTGGCGGCCTTCAGTTTCTCGCCGGAGCTGGACGAGACGCTGTTTCAGCGCCTGGCGCTCGCGCTCGGCCTTGTGCCGGAGGAAGCGGAAGACTTCCGCGAACCGGGCCTCGGCGAGATGGCCAATGTCATCGCCGGAAACTGGATCGCCGAATTTTCTCCGCCCGGCACCCGCACCGTCCTGACACCGCCGGTGCTGGTCGAGGGCGCCAGGGATATTCCGCGCATCCCGCATGCGATCTATCGCACCGTGTCGATCGCCACGGAGGCGGGAAGCCTTTCGATTTACCTGATCGGGCCGAAGAACAAGTTCGATCTCCAGCTCAATGCCGCATGAACGAGGCACCCATGACCCCACTCAATGTTCTTGTCGTCGATGATTCCATGGTCGCCGCGCAGCTCTTGAAGCGCGCGCTCGAAGAACTCGGGCACAAGGTGGTACGCACCGCCAAGTCCGGTCTCGAAGCAATCTCGGCCTATGGCGAATGCAATCCCGACCTCGTCACCATGGATCTGACCATGCCGGATATGGACGGCATCGAAGCCACCCGCCGCATCACCCACGCCTATGCCGATGCGCAGATCGTGATGGTGTCCTCCCACGCGCAAAGCACGATGGTGATGGACGCCCTCAAGGCCGGCGCCAAGGGCTATATCCTCAAACCCTTCAAGACCGACCGGCTGCGCGCCGCCCTGATGCGGGTGACGTCGCAAGCGATGCAGCTGGACTGAGTTTCAACCAGCGCGCCAGCTTGCGCCATGGCGCGATATCCCAATGCCCCGTCGCCGCACCGGAGGGCGACGGCAAGGCGAACACCGGCGGGAAATCCTCCGCGTAAGCGAGCGGAACACCCAGTTCCAGCTCCGTCGAGCGGCAGTTCAGGAATGTGCTTGCGCCCTTCTTGCTGGTGAAGGCCACAGCCCGTGGCATCACCTTGCGCAACTTCCTCTCCAATCCCGCGATATCGAAATCGCCGCGCGCCAGCGTGTGGTCCATGCCCGCCCGCGTCTTGCACAGATCGGTGAAGCCGATGCCGAATTCCGGCGCCCGCGGAAATTCCGCCCGATCGAAGCCTTCGGGGATCAGCCCGATGGCTTCCAGCGTCGGCCAGAACTTGTTCTGCTTGTTGGCGTAATAGATCCCGGCCTGCGCCGAGACGAGGCCCGCGGCCGTCCCCACGAACACGACATCGAGATGGTCTTCGAGAATATCGGGCAACATGCGGGCAATCTAATCGCACCCCGGCTGGTATGGGAAACGCCCTCTTAACGCTCTGCGGCCGAGAATGGCGCTGCCGGCGCCCCAGCCGGCGGAGGTCTGCGCGATGGCGCTTCCCCGGCTCAAACCTTCCGGCCTCGACGCCGCCGCGCCGCCGCGGCTTGTGCCGCTGTTCGCGCCGCTCGACCGGCTTCTGGCCGGTGGCGGCGACACGCGCCTCGCCGTCGACCCGCTGACGAGGCTCAATGGCTATGGCTGCCGCCCCAGCCCCCGCCCGGAAGCCTTCACCTTCGCCTCCTCCACCGCGACATCGATTTCGGAGCGCGCCTTCCTGCGCGCGGGCGCGGCGCGCGACACGCTGATCGCCTCGGCCATCGCCCGCGAGGATGCCTTCGACGCACGGCTTGAAGATCTCCGGCGTGAGCTGACCATCGCGCTCGGCCTTGCCGGCACCGGGGTGTCGGTCGTGTTGTCGCCGTCGGGCACCGATGCCCAGCTTCAGGCCCTCTTCGCGGCCCATGCCGTGCTCGACGGTCCGCTGACCAGCATCGTCGTCGCCGCGGATGAAACCGGCAGCGGCTCCGGCTTCGCCCTGACCGGCCGCCATTTCAACACCACGACCGCGCGCGGCCTCGCCGTCACCAAGGGCGATCCCGTCGCAGGTTTCGCCAATACGGCCTGCATCGATATTCCGCTTACGGACGAAACCGGACGGCGGCACACGGCCGACGCCATCGACGACGCCGTCCTCACCGCCATCGCGGCGAGCGTGCGCGACGGCCGCAGGGTCCTGCTGCAGACGATGGACCGCTCCAAGCTGTGGCGCCGCGCCCCCAGCCGCGCCTGCCTCGACGAGATCGCCGCGCGCTGGCCGGGCGCCGTGCAGATCGTTGTCGATGCCTGCCAGCTGCGCACCAGCCCCGCGCGGCTCAAATCCGCGCTCGCCCGTGGCGAGATGGTGCTGATCACCGGTTCCAAATTCTTCACCGGCCCGCCCTTTTCGGGCGCGCTGCTGGTGCCCGCCATTCATGCGGGCACGGTTGCCCGCGCGCGCCTGCCTGACGGTCTATGCGCCTATGGCCATGCCGGGGACTGGCCCGCGGCCTGGCCGGACCTGCGGGCGCAATTGCCGGATGCCCTCAATGCCGGCCAATGGCTGCGCTGGGAAGCGGCGCTGGCCGAGATCGAGGCCTATCGCGCCGTGCCGCAAAATTTCCGCGACTATGCGCTGGCCCGCTTCTGCGACAGCGCCTCGCGCCTCATTGCGGATGCCGGCTTCGAATTGCTGGACGACGAAGCGCCGGACTCCAGCGATCCCGATAGCGACGGCGAATTCACGCCGCGCACGATCCTGCCCTTCCGCATGCGCGCGGGCGGGGCCACTGTCAGCCGCGAGGTGGCGGCCGGCCTTTATCGCGCGCTCAATTGCGATGTCTCGATGCGCCTGCCGCCCGGCGCCAGCGCCGAAGACAAGGCCATCGCGGCGCAGCTCTGCCATATCGGCCAGCCGGTCGCGATCCGCACCACGAGCGGCGACGAAACGGCCGTGCTGCGCATCAGCGCCGGCGCCCGCATCCTCTCCGACAGCTGGTGCGGCGACGAGGCCGCCGCCATGCGCAATCTCGACGGCGAGCTCGATCAGGTCCGCCGTATCACCGCCAAGCTGCGCCTCCTTCTCGAACACGGCATCGCCGGCTAGGCCTGCGCGGCTGCCATGCGCATCGCGAAGGTGACCGGCCGCCCACCCCGCGCTAGGCTCCGCATTCTGTAACAAGGATGCCATCCATGGCCCGGCCCAAGGCCCAACCGAGCGCGCCGCGATCCGTTCTGTTCTTTGCTTCGGCGGCCCATGGCATGAACCATGTGCTGCTGACGCTCTATCTCACCCTCGTTCTGGTGATGGGGCCGACATGGCATCTGTCTTATGCCGAGCTGATCGCGCTGTGGACGCCGGGGGCGATGCTGGTGGGGTTGGGCGCGCCCTTCGCCGGCTGGCTGGGCGGACGCATCGGCGAGACGCGCGTGCTGGTCCTCTGTTTTCTCGGTCTCGGCGTGGCGGGCATTCTGGCCGGGCTGTCCAATTCGACCTTCATGCTCGAAGCGGCCTTGTGCCTGCTCGGCCTGTCGGGCTCGATCTATCATCCGGTCGGCATTCCCTGGGTCGTCAAGCATGCGCGCCTGCGCGGCCGCGCCATCGCGCAGACCGGCATTGCCGGCAGCATCGGCGTCGCCGCGGGCCCCGTGATCGCGGGCGGGCTGGCCACGCTGGCGGGCTGGCGCATAGGCTTCATCGTGCCGGGCGCGATCACGCTGGCGCTGGGCGCCGCGCTCGCCTGGTTCCATATCAGCGGCCGCATCACCGACCGCTTCGACGATGCGCACACCCATCACGCCCCGCCGTCGCGCGCCGACATGACGCGCACCTTCGGCGTGCTCGCCATCACCATGATCGTGACGCTGACACTGGTCTCGGCCTTCGGCGCGGCCCTGCCCAAACTGGTCGAGATCGGTACGGGGCTCGGCCATTACGGATTCTTCGCCATCGGTCTGGCGGCCGGCGCGGTTCAGCTTCTGGGCTCGTCGGCACAGTTTGCCGGCGGCCATTTCGCCGATCGCGGCGCGGCCAAGCGCGGCTATATTGCCGGTCTGCTGGCCACGGCCATGGTGCTGCCGCTGCTGGCGCTGTCGCATGGCTGGATGCTGGGTATCGCCGCCGTCGTCTTCGTCGCACTGGGCGAAGGCATGGCGCCGATCGAGACCATGTTCATGGCCCGCTACACCCCGCCGACGCGCCGCGGCATTGTCTTCGGCGCGCGCTACGGTCTGGCCACAATTGGCACACCGCTCGGCGTCTTCCTCGTTGCGCGCCTCTACGATCCCAAGGACGGCTTCTGGTATCTGCTGACGACGCTGGCGGGCTTGTCCCTGCTGGCCGCACTCGCGGCGCTCTTCCTTCCCGCCGACAAGAACGACGCAGTGCCCGCGCCCGCCGAGTAAGCGCACTACCGCACATTATGGTTTCGTAAGCTCGCCGCCAGAGTTGGGCGGCGTGCGGCCGTTTCGCCTGCAAATACGGGCTTTCCCGATCGCGCGCCACCGCATGTCTGTTTTTGGTCACGACATTTTTCTGAGAATCTTTGCTATTGATGCAAGGTGATTCCAGCAATTGGTGCCGTACACAGGTTTGCGCATTCCCGTCTTGCCATGCGTGATATCGAAACTGACATAACGCTGACATTGAGACTGACGTGAACCTGACATCGCGTCTTAGGAGGATCGAACGATCATGAACAGGACATCGGCTTACAAGCATACCGTGAACCTGCTGGCCGCGATGCTGCTCGCCGGCTCGGCAACCGCCGCCATTGCCCAGCAAGTTCCGGGCGCCACCGCGGCCACCGAAGTGGCACAATCGGCGAGCGACGCCGCGAACTCCGCCGTGACCGACGCCAGCCAGAATGCGGCCAGCGACGCCTCGAAGGATGCCGCAAACGAGGCCAGCAAAGAGGCCGCCGACGACACGGCCAAGGAATCGGCAGACAGCTCCGCCAACGAAGCCGCCAAGAACGCTGCCAACGAGTCCGCAACAGAAGCGGCGGACGATACCGCGAAGGAAGCCGCCGAAAGTTCCGCGCAGCAATCCGCACAGGAAGCGGCCAACGAAGCCGCCAACGAAGCGGCACAGAATGCCGCCGAACATGCGGCGTCAGATGCGGCCCAGCAGTCCGCCAACGAGGCTGCGCAGGAAGCCGCCCAACACGCGGCCGAAGATTCCGCGCAGCAGGCTGCCAATGACGCGGCACAGAGCGCTGCGGATCAGGCCGCCAAAGACGCCGCCGATCAGGCCGCGCAGGAGTCGGCACAGCAGGCCGCCAACGACGCGGCACAGAGCGCTGCCGAACAGGCTGCCAAAGACGCCGCCAACCAGGCTGCGAATGACGCGGCACAAAGCGCTGCCGATCAGGCCGCCAAGGACGCCGCCGACCAGGCCGCGAAAGACAGCGAAAACGGCTGATCCCGCAAACGGTCCATGGCGTCCGGCCGGCGCCATGGATCGCCCATACCGGCCGACAACCAAATCGTAGTCATACCGTCAAAGCCACCACATCACGTCACCACTGGCAGCAACGCTCAACCATCGACGGCGTTGCTGCCTCTTATTGTCGAGGGGGGAGTCAACATGCCGAGTTTCAAATCCTGGGCCGCCGCAATGCTTATGGCGGCCGCCAGCCTTGCAGCCATCAGCCCGTCACAAGCCGCCGACGCCAAGCCCTGGTCGCTCGGCCTTTCGGCTGGCTACAGTTATGACAACAACGTCAACGTCTCTGCCCTCGACGTGAAGGCGGGCAAAGGCGACACCATCGCCAATTTCGGCCTCGACGCCGGCTACAAGCTCGTCGACGAGAAGTCCAGCAAGCTTTCCGTCTCCTACGATTTCTCGCAGAGCCTGCACACGACGCTGAGCAATTTCGACATTCAGAGCCATGAGCTGGGCATGTCGGGCACCACCGACTGGGGCCACACGACGCTCGGCCTGTCCTATTCCTTCTATCACCTGCTTCTGGCCGGCCGCAGCTTTCTCGACATGCAGGTCGTCAACCCGAGCATTTCCGGCTTCGTGGCGCCGCATTTCTATCTGCGCGCGTCCTACTTCTATTACCGCAACAGCTTCTACACTTATGTGGCGCGCGACGCCTCGCACCACGAGCCGCACATGACGCTGTTCTATTTCTTCAATGGCGCGAAGTCCTATCTCTCGCTCGACGCGCAATATCAGATCGAGAACACCACCGGCGCGGAATATGACTACAAGGGTTACGCCTTCACCGCCTCCGTGCAGCAGCCGCTCGATCTCGGCTTCACCACGGTCAAGTTCAAGGCGGGCTACACCTATCTGCGCCGCGACTACGACAACATCACCCCGTCCATCGGCGTGAAGCGCTATGAGAACCGCTCCACGGTGCAGGCCTCGGCCGAGGTGCCGCTGACCAGTCGCCTCGCCTTCACGGTCGAGGACCGCTACATGGACCGCAATTCCAACCTGCTCTCGACCAAATACAAAGAGAACGTGATCGACGGCACGCTGCGCTACAACTTCTGAGGACCGGCGCGAATGGCGGTGACGCGCGCGGCCCGCGCGCGCCGCCGCCTGCCCGGGCAGAAGCGCTCCGGGATCTCACGTTACAATAAATTAATATAATCAGATTGCCTCGATCAATCTGATCTGGCGATCAATCCCATTGAGACTTCGCGTTGGACCGCGCCCTATCCCGCACGCCACACAGTGCGGTGCAACAAGGGGCCGACCCATGAGTGATTTTCCGCTGCCGAAAGGCGCCAGCGCGTCCGTTTCCATTTTCGGCAGATCCGCGGCCAGGGCCCGGATCCTGCTTCCCGGCCTTGCGCTCACCATCGCGGTGACGGCGGTGGCCTGGGTGCTGCAATATTTCGAAGTCCGGCTCTTCGGCCGCGCCTGGCTGGAAGCGCTGGTGCTCGCCATCCTCGTCGGCACGGCGGTGCGCAGCCTGTGGACGCCCCCGGCCAAATGGTTTCCCGGCATCGACTTCAGCGCCAAGACGCTGCTCGAGGTCGCGGTGATGCTGCTCGGCGCATCCGTCAGTGCACAGACGGTTATGCGCATCGGCCCGGAATTGATCGGCGGCATCGTCGCCGTGGTGGCGATTGCCATCACATCGAGCTACGGCATCGGCCGCCTGCTCGGCCTGCCCAAGCGCATGGCCATCCTCGTCGCCTGCGGCAATTCCATTTGCGGCAATTCGGCCATCGCCGCCGTGGCGCCGGTGATCGGTGCGGACTCGGACGATGTGGTCGCCTCCATCGCCTTCACCGCGGTGCTCGGCGTCATCGTCGTGCTGGCCCTGCCGCTGCTCATTCCCGTGTTGCACTTTTCGCAATCCCAATATGGCGTGCTGGCGGGATTGACGGTCTATGCCGTGCCGCAGGTGCTGGCCGCGACCATGCCGGTCGGCCATGTCGCCTTGCAGATCGGCACGCTGGTCAAGCTGGTGCGCGTGTTGACGCTGGGCCCGGTGGTGCTGGTGCTGTCGCTGCTGTCGAGCCGCCTGCGCGAGGAAACCGACGAAGCCCCGCCCCATGTCACGGCCGGCGATCGCCCGGCCCCCGGCAAGCTCCCCCTGCACCGGTTGGTGCCGTGGTTCATCATCGGCTTTCTGGCCTTTGCCGGCGCGCGCTCGCTGCATGTGCTGCCGCACGCGGTGCTGGCCCCGGCCGCCATTGCCACGACCTGGCTGACGATCATTTCGATGGCGGCGCTGGGATTGGGCGTGGACGTCCGCACCGTGGCCATGGCCGGCGGCCGCGTCACCACGGCGGTGACGGCATCCCTGCTGCTGATCGGCGCCATCGGCTACGCCATGATCCGCGGGCTTGGGATTGCGTGAGGGCGCGTTCACTCTCAGATAATTTCCGTCATGGCCGGCCTACGAGCCGGCCACCCATCGCGCGAGCGTCCGCGAGCGATAGAGACCTACCCGGACCCAAGGCGTCTTTGGGAAGAAGCGGAAACATTCCCCACCGGACGGCGCCGGTCCAATCTCGGCGGGCAATGACCCGCATCATTCTCAAACTGGTTACGCGCCGCGCAGCGCCACCACCGCCCTCTAGACCTCCTGGCAGGTGCTGGTTCGACGATGGGCACTTGAATTCCGCCCCGTGCGCCCCACATCGAAGGAGTAGCCAGAGCCCTGCGGGCCGGATCGATCCCCCCGGGGGTCCGGAAAAACGGCCCAAAATCGAATAACAACTCTCCCGCATATGGACGCCCCATCAGGGGCTTGGCGGAAATCGGCCATCCGGGGCGGGGGCCAGCGGGCCGGCTCTGTGGCCAAATCGCCGCGCTGTGGCCCATTCGCCGCGAATGTTCCTGTTCCGTCCTTGACTTTGCGGCGTTCAGCCCTATTTTCCGGGCTCACAAGGACTCGGCCGCCATCCGGGCAGGCCGACAGGGCGCCACAGTCATGCGCCCGTTAAGGAGCGTATGAACAGTGAAACAAGCGCCGGCGCGCATGCCGGCCTGGAAGTGCCCGTTTTGGAATCTTCTTCGAGCAACGACCACCGCAGACCCAGGCCCCCGAGACCACGGACGGCGAAGCACTCAGGATGACAAGGCTCCTGCCGACGCGCAGCGGCTCGAGATCGCGCCGCGAGCCCGCAACCATGCTGACGCCGCGCCGGAACCGGCCCCGAACCGCGAAGCCCCGGCCGAACCTGAAGTCACCTTCGACGATCTGGGTCTCTCCGATGAGATCCTGAGAGCGGTCAAGGAGACGGGTTACACCATCCCCACGCCGATCCAGGCCAAAGGCATCCCGCAGGTGCTGATGGGCCGCGACATCATCGGCATCGCCCAGACGGGCACGGGCAAGACCGCCTCCTTCACCCTGCCGATGATCGAGATCCTGGCCCGCGGCCGCGCCAAGGCGCGCATGCCGCGTTCGCTGATCCTGGCGCCGACGCGCGAACTGGCCGCCCAGGTGTCCGAGAGTTTCGAGCGCTACGGCAAATACAACAAGCTTTCGATGGCGCTGCTGATCGGCGGCGTCTCCTTCGACGAGCAGGACAGGAAGCTGGATCGCGGCGTCGATGTGCTGATCGCCACGCCCGGCCGCCTGATGGACCATTTCGAGCGCGGCAAGCTGATGCTGACCGGCGTGCAGGTGCTCGTCATCGACGAAGCCGACCGCATGCTCGACATGGGCTTCATCCCCGACGTCGAAAAGATCTGCAAGCTGCTGCCCTTCACGCGCCAGACGCTGTTCTATTCGGCCACCATGCCGCCCGAGATCACGCGGCTGACCGAGCAGTTCCTGCACAACCCGGCGCGCGTCGAAGTTTCCCGCCCGGCCACCACCGCGGCCAACATCACGCAAGAGATCATCGAGGTCCCGAACAATGATTGGGCCAAGCGCGAGACGCTGCGCCGCCTGATCAAGGACAACGCGATCAAGAACGGCATCATCTTCTGCAATCGCAAGCGCGATGTGGATGTGGTGGCGCGCTCGCTCAGCAAGCACGGCTTCTCGGCCGCGCCGCTGCATGGCGATCTCGACCAGTCGGTGCGCACCAGGACGCTCGAGGAATTCAAGAGCGGCGAGTTGCAGCTCCTCATCGCCAGCGATGTGGCCGCGCGCGGTCTCGACATTCCGGCCGTCAGCCACATCTTCAATTACGATGCGCCCTTCCATGCCGACGATTACGTCCACCGCATCGGCCGCACCGGCCGCGCCGGCCGCTCGGGCCATGCCTTCATGCTGGTGTCCTCGCGCGACGCGAAGTCGGTCGATGCCATCGAGAAGCTGATCAAGCAGACCCTGCCCCGCCGCAAGATCGAAGGCATCGAGCCGCGCGAGGATCTGAAGCCGCGCGGCGGCGAGCGCGACCGGGATCGTCACGGCGGACGCGATCGTGGCCGCGGACGCGACCGCGACCGTTCGCGCCCGATCAAGGATCATGGCCAGCGCGCCTCCATGGAGCCGACCGAACGTGTGGTCGCGCCCGTCGAGGCGGTTGCGCAACCCGAACCGCGGAAGGCCGAAAAGCCGCGCCGCGAACGCGAACACGGACGCGGCAAATCGCAGGAGCGTGCCAACGCCCCGGCAGAGCTGCCGGCCGCCGGCGAGCTTCCTCCCCATATGGAAGGCGCCACCGCCGATGCCATCCAGCTTCCGCATTTCCTTCTGAGGCCGGTGAAACTGCCGGTCGCCAAGACGGCGGAAGAAGAAGCTGCCGAGCTGGCCGAGGCCGAAGCCTCGCACGCCGCCGAAGAAGCCGCCGATGCCGCGGCCGAAGCTGCAAACACCGAGGCTGCAAACACCGAGGACACCAGGCCGGCACGGAAATCCCGCGCCCGCAGGGGCAGGACGCGGACATCCGAGGCCAACGCCGACGAGGCGAAGACCGAAGACGCCGGCGCGGACACGGCTCAAAGCAGCGACGTGACGGCCGAAGCCGAGCCGGTGATGGACGCCGCGCCTCAAACCGAAGCCGTGGCGCAGGCGCCAGACGAAGCTGCCGCCGAAACGCCCAAGCCCAAAAGGCCGGCCCGCAAGCGCGCACCCCGTGCCAGGAAGGCAGCGAAGAGCGACGCGGAAACCGCAAGCGATGCATCTGCCGATGCAGACGCCGCGGCCGAAACGGTCGAGGCCGACGCTCAGCCGACGGAAGACCGGCCGAAGCGCAAGGTCGCCCGCAAGCGCGCACCCCGCGCCAGAAAGGCCGCCCAGACCGATGCGACAGATGCTCCGTCCACGGACGAAGCACCGAAAGCCGCGGACGCCTGAGGCTTCCGCGCGCCGGTCAGCGCTTGATCTGGCTTGCCATCATCTTGGCGATCTTCGCGCCATAGGGCGGACGCATCATCGCGGTGACATCCATCTTGGCCTGCTGGAACACGGCCTTGGCGTGGCTGAAGGTCTTGAAGCCGTCGATGCCGTGATAGGCGCCCATGCCCGACGGACCGACGCCGCCGAAGGGCAGATCTTCCATCGACACATGCATGACCACGTCGTTGACCGACACGCCGCCCGAGGTCGTCTTCGTCAGCACGCTGGACTGCTCGCCCGCATCCTGCCCGAAATAATAGAGCCCCAGCGGCCGGTCGTGCCCATTCACATAATCCACCGCCTCGTCGACCTGCTTGTAGGTCTTCACCGGTAGCAGCGGCCCGAAGATCTCGTCCTGCATGATTTTCATGTCTTCGGTGGGATTGAGCACCAGCGTCGGCGGGATCTTGTGGAAGGGCTGCTGGCGGAAATCCTCCTTCGCCGGATTGATCTCCACGATCTGTGCGCCCTTGGCCCGCGCATCGTCGATATAACCGGTCAGGCGGTCGTAGTGGCGCTGGTTGACGACGGAGGTGTAATCCGGATTGTCCTTCATGGTCGGGAACATCGCCGTCACGGCCTTGGTCGCCGAGGCCACGAATTCGCCAGCCTTCTCCTCCGGCACATAGACATAGTCCGGCGCCAGGCAGATCTGCCCCGCATTCAGCGTCTTGCCGAACATCACGCGTTTGGCCGCAAGATCGATATCCGCCGAACGGCTGACGATGACCGGCGATTTGCCGCCCAGCTCCAGCGTCGTCGGCACCAGGTTCTCGGCCGCCGCCCGCATCACGTGATAGGCGATGGAGGTTGCGCCCGTGAACAGCAGATGGTCGAAGGCCAGCTTCGAGAACGCCTGCCCCACCTCCGGTCCCCCCGGGAACACGGCGACTTCCGTCTCGTCATAGGCGCCGCGGACCATGCGCTCCATCAGCTCGGAGGTGTGCGGGGTGAACTCCGAGGGTTTGATCATGGCCCGATTGCCGGCGGCGAAAATGCCCGCCAGAGGCGCGAAGGTCAGGTTGACCGGGAAGTTCCACGGGCTGATCACGCCAATCACGCCCTTGGGCTGGTAATCGATCCAGGCTTTGGCCCCGAACAGGCCCAGAAGCGCCGGGCTCACCTTGCGCTTTTCGCGCTTCATCCAGCTCCTGAGATGCGCCTTGGCATGTTTAAGCGGCCCGATCGAGCCGGCGACATCGGTTAACAAGCGTGGCGTGGACGGAGCGGTGGCCGAAATCCTGCCGCAGCGCCTCGGCGATCTGGTCCTTGTGCCCGACGAGGAGCCCGATGGCCCGGTCGATCCACTCGATGCGCTGCTCGGCGCTGGGGGGCCCGGCCTTGATATGGGCCCGGCGCTGCGCCTCCAGAACGGCTCTCATCCGGCCTTCATCGCTGTTTGCGGCCTGCGGCTTCGCTTCTGCCACGCTCATCGTTTCCTCCTCGCACCCGGCTTGGGGTGACGTTTTGTCAAGTAGAGCAGCCTGCCCACGTCCCATCAATCCCATCATGCGATTTTGCGCCGTTTTGAGGGAGTTTGACGCCCAGTTTTAACGGTTTGTTTCGACCCCGGAGAGCAAGATTTACACCGGCTCGGCAGGCGCACGGATAACCTCGCCGCCGGGCAGTTGGGGGATGGGACGTGAACCGCTACGAGCGTGCGCAAGCTTTGGCGAAGACTGCGATCGGCCTGATGGTCGAACGCTCGGTCGCGCCAACGCCTGAGAATTTCGAACTCTTCTACGCGTATGCCGCCGGCGACAACCCCGCCGTCTCGCGCATCATGGGCGACATGATCGCGGGCCGCAGGGCCTTCACCCCCACAGTGCTCGACGATCTCAGGAAGCGCTTCTTTACGAAGGGCCGCCTCGAAGACGCGATGGACAATCTCGGTCAGGGCGTGTCCGACACCCTCGAGACCGTTCTCGGCAAATTGGCGGAGGCCGGGCAAAATACGGTCGATTACAGCCGCGCGTTGTCGGAAGCCAGCGGCGAGCTGGGCGGCGACCAGTCGCCGGCCGCCTTGCGCAAGCTGGTCAACAGCCTGCGCACCGCGACCCGCAGCATGGCCGAACGCACCCAATCGCTCGAAAGCGAATTGCAGACCTCCTCGCGCGAAGTGAACGAGCTCAAACGCAAGCTCGACGATGTGCGCAAGGAAAGCCTCACCGATCCGCTCACCGGCATATCGAACCGCAAGGCATTCGATACCGAGTTGATCCGCGCGGTGCAGACGGCACAGGAAGAGGGCGAACCGATGTCGCTGCTGATGTGCGACATCGACCATTTCAAACAGTTCAACGACAGCTGGGGGCATCAAACGGGCGATCAGGTGTTGCGCCTCGTGGCCAATTGTCTGTCGGAGAACGTCAAGGGCCGCGATACCGCCGCCCGCTACGGCGGCGAGGAATTCGCCGTCATCGTCCGCGGTGCCCGACTCACCGACGCCGTCACCCTCGGCAACCAGATCCGCGAGGCCGTACAGTCCAAGAAGCTGGTCAAGAAATCGACCGGCGACATTCTGGGCACAATCACGATCTCCGTCGGTGCCGCCGAGTTTGGTCCGGCCGAGTTGCCGGCATCGCTTATCCAACGCGCCGATGCCTGCCTCTATGCCGCGAAAAATGCCGGCAGGAACTGCGTCATGAGCATGCTGCCCGGCAGCCAGTCGGGCAGCGCCGCCGCCTGAGAGCGATCTTTCCTCCGGCACCGATCCGCGCCTATGCTCTCTCCCGACAGATATCGGGAGAGACGCGATGCGCACGAATTTCGAAAAGGCTTACGTAACGGCACACGGCAGTATCGCCGTCGTGACGATGAATGATCCTGCGGTGATGAACGCAGTCGGCCTCGAAATGCTTGGCGGGCTCTCCGAGGCGATCGATCATGTGCAAGACAAAGCCAACGGCTTTCGCGCGCTGATCCTGACCGGCGAAGGCCGCGGCTTCTGTTCCGGCGCCAACCTCTCCTCCGGCATGTCCGGCAAGCGTCTCGATGCGGGCGCGGCCCTCGAAACCTCCTATCACCCATTCCTGCGCAAGCTGCGTAATCTCGACATGCCCTTCATCACGGCGGTGAACGGTGCGGCCGCTGGCGTCGGAATGAGCTTCGCGCTGATGGGCGATATCATCATGGCGTCGCGCTCGGCCTATTTCCTTCAGGCCTTCGCGCGCATTGGCCTTGTGCCCGACGGCGGCTCGACCTGGCTCCTGCCGCGGCTGGTGGGTTTGGCGCGCGCGCGCGAACTGTCGATGCTGGCCGAGAAGCTGCCGGCCGAGAAGGCGCTCGAATGGGGCCTCATCAATCGCGTCAGCGACGATGAAAGCCTGATGGGCGATGCCACCGCCATGGCAACAAAACTGGCCGAAGGCCCTACCGCGTCGCTGGCGCAGATCCGCCGTCTCTATTGGGACAGCCCGCAGAACAATTACGAAGCGCAGATCGACCAGGAACGGCAGGCCCAGCAGCGCGCCGGCCGCACCAAGGATTTCATGGAAGGCGTCCAGGCCTTCCTGCAAAAGCGCCCGGCCAAATTCGAAGGCAAATAGCCCTCGCCGGCTTTCATGTGGGCCGCGCAAGAAGTGCCATTCCCGGCCGGCCGCTGTGATATTTCCCGCCACCGGGTCGCAAGGTCGTGACTTGCATACACGCGCAAATTGCGGCCCAATCCGCACAATTGAAGAGGGGCCCGCCGCGACCGCGGCTGCATGGCCATACCGGAAAATCAGAGTGGAGCAACAATGATGAAACGCAGCATGTTTCTGCTTGCGGGCGTGGTCTGCGCCAGCATGGTGGCGACGCCGGGCCTTGCCGCCCAGACGAACGCTACGCAGGCCGGCAAGCCCGAACTCGGCCAGTGGGGCGTCGACCTGTCGGGCATGGACAAGTCCGTCAAACCCGGAAACGACTTTTTCGACTATGTGAACGGAGACTGGCTCAAGAAAACGAAGATCCCGGCCGACCGTTCGCGCATCGGCTCGTTCACCAGTCTGGCGATCCTCAGCGAGACCCGCATCAAGACCATCCTCAAGGAGCTTGAGGCGAAGCCCTACAATTCGCTGACGGCCGATGAGAAGAAGCTGCGCGACCTCTATGATGCCTTCCTCGACACCAAGGCCATCGAAGCCAAGGGGCTCAAGCCGGTCCGGAAGGATCTGGCGACGCTCGAAGGCCTCAAGACCAAGGCGGAAATCGCATCCGTCATGGGCTCATCGCGCCTGATGACGGCGAGCCCCTTCAATGTGGCGATCGGCATCGACGACAAGAACCCCAACGCCTATTCGGTCAATCTGTATCAAGGCGGCCTCGGCATGCCCGACCGCGACTATTACCTGAAGACGGACAAGCCGATCGTCACGGCGCAGGCCGCCTACAAGAAATATCTCGCGACCATGCTGAAGCTGGCCGGTCTCGACCATGCCGGAAAGCGCGCAGCTGCGGTCTATGACCTCGAACGCCGCATTGCCGAAGTGCAATGGACGCATGCCGAGCGCCGCGATGCGGACAAGGTCTATAACCCGATGTCGTTCTCGAAGCTCGAAAAGCTCGCGCCCGAGTTCGACTGGAAGGCCTATTTCAAGACCGCGGACATTCCGCTGACGAGCCCGAAGGGCGAGCGTCAGGTCATCGTCGCCGAAAAGTCGGCCTTTCCGAAATTCGCCAGGATTTTTGCCGAGACGCCGGTTTCGGTGTGGCGCGACTATCTGATCGTCCACTACATGCACACCTTCGCGCCCTATCTGCCGAAGGCCGTGGATCAGGCCAATTTCGATTTCTACGGCAAGGTCATCCAGGGTCAGCTCCCAGCAGCTGCCCCGCGCCACCCGCGCCACGCATCTGCTCGATGCGCAGCTCGGCGAAGCGCTCGGCAAGCTCTATGTCGCCAAATACTTCCCGCCCGAAGCCAAGACCAAGGCGGAACGCTTGGTGCATAACCTCCTGCGCGTCTACAAGGACGATCTTGAGACCCTGAAGTGGATGACGCCCGAAACGCGCAAGAAGGCGCTCGACAAGCTGGCCAAGTTCACGCCCCATATCGGCTATCCCGATAAGTGGCGCGACTATTCGGCCTATGTCGTCAAGCGCGACGATCTCATCGGCGACATTCAGCGCGGCAGCGCGTTCGAATGGAATCGTGACGTGAAGCGCCTGGACAAGCCGGTCGACAAGGGCGAATGGCAAATGAACCCGCAAACGGTGAACGCCTATTACGACCCTTCGCTCAACGAGATCGTCTTCCCGGCCGCGATCCTGCAGCCGCCCTTCTTCGACCCCCATGCCGACCCGGCCGTGAACTATGGCGCGATCGGTGCGGTCATCGGCCACGAGATCAGCCATGGCTTCGACGACCAAGGCTCGAAATATGACGGCGACGGCAAGCTCGACAATTGGTGGACGGCGAAGGACCGCAAGAACTTCGACGCCAAGACCAAAGCGCTTGTTGCACAATATGACAGCTATGAGCCGCTACCGGGCCTGCATATCAAGGGCGACGCCACACTGGGCGAGAACATCGCCGACCTCTCAGGGCTGACTGTCGCCTACAAGGCCTATCACCTGTCGCTGAAAGGCAAGCCGGCTCCGGTCCTCAACGGCTTCACCGGCGACCAGCGCTTCTTCCTGTCCTACGGTCAGGTGTGGCGTCTCAAGCAACGCGACAGCGCCAAGCGTGCACAGGTTCTCTCGAACGAGCACAGCCCGGCGAAATTCCGCGTCATCGGAACGACGCGCAATCTCGCGCCGTGGTATGCGGCCTTCCACGTCAAGCCCGGCGCGAAATACTACCTCGCCCCGGACAAGCGCGTGCAGCTTTGGTAAGTGGCGCGGCGCCGCCGGAGCGATCCGGCGGCGCCACCGCTTTCCATCAATGCGCCGCGCGGACACGCGGCGCGGGCTGGGGTAGCCTTCAAACACCAGGACCTGCCCCCACATCATGACCGACACGACATCGCCGACTACGCGCACCGGCGCCGTTCCCAGTTTTGCCATGGCACTGGCCTGCGGCCTGGCCGTCGCCAACCTCTACTACAACCAGCCCATGCTGGGCCTGATCGAGCGCGCTTTCCCGGGCGACGCCGTGGCCGGGTTCGTGCCGACGGCGACACAACTCGGCTATGCCCTTGGCATGTTCCTGCTCGTGCCGCTGGGCGATCTGGTCGAGCGGCGGCGGCTGATCGTCCTGCAATTTCTCGCGCTGGGGGTGACGCTCGTGGCCGCCGCCACGGCCCCCAGTGCCTGGATGCTGGTCGGGGCCTCGCTGCTGGTCGGCATGGTTTCGTCGGTGGCACAGCAGATCGTGCCCTTCGCAGCCGCGCTGGCTCCGCCCGAACGGCGAGGCGCCACCATCGGCGCCGTGATGAGCGGATTGCTCGCCGGCATTCTTCTAAGCCGTACCTTTTCCGGATTCGCGGGCGAATATCTCGGTTGGCGCATCACCTTCTGGCTGGGCGTGCCGCTGGCGCTGCTTGGCGCCGCCCTCATGGCGCGCAGCCTGCCGCGCAGCCGCCCCACCATGTCGCTGCGCTACGGCACGGCGCTGTGGTCGATGCTCCATCTGTGGAGAGATCTGCCAGCCCTGCGCCGCGCCACGCTGACCCAGGCCGCGCTCTTCGCCTCCTTCTCCGCCTTCTGGACGATCCTGGCGCTGCATCTGCAGGAGCCACGCTTCCATCTCGGCGCCGATATCGCAGGCCTGTTCGGGATCGTCGGCCTGTCCGGCATCACCGCCGCGCCGATCGCCGGGCGCCTGTCCGACAGATCGGGCCCGCGCGTCGTCGCCATCGTCGGGGTCGCTGCCTCTTTGGCGGCCTGGCTGGTGCTGGGATTCTGGAACGCCATTGCAGGGCTCATCGCAGGCGTCGTGCTGCTGGATTGCGGCATGCAGGGCACGCTGATCTCGAACCAGCATGTGATCTATGCCCTCGATCCCGCCGCCCGCAATCGCCTCAACACGGTGATGGTGACGGGCATGTTCCTTGGCGGCGCGTTCGGCTCGGCCGGCGCGACATACGCCTATGCGGCAGGCGGCTGGGGATGGGTCAGCGCTTTCGGCGGCGCGCTGGTCTTTCTGTCAGCGCTGCCGCAGCTCCGCGCACGCAAATCCTAGTCTTCACCCTCATCCGCGGCCGGCGTGATGGCCACGCTCTCGCCGCAGCCGCAGGCGCTGGTCTGGTTGGGATTGTTGAAGACGAAGCGGGCGCCAAATTTCTCGGTGATGAAATCCATTTCCGTGCCAAGCAGAAAGAGGATCGCCTTGGGCTCGATGAAGATCTTGACGCCCTGATCCTCGAATACCTCGTCCAGCGGCTCGGAATGCTCGGCATAGTCCATCGTGTAGCTCATGCCGGCGCAGCCGCCATTGGTGACGCCCACGCGCACGCCCTCATATTCGCCGTTCGCTTCGGCCATGATTTCGCGAATGCGCGCGGCGGCGGCGTCCGTCAGCCGCACGGGCTTGGGCCGCGGGCGCCGGGTTCGTGTCGTCTGTGTGGCGGTCGTCATATCGGATCACCCATCAGTACATGTTGAGTTCGAGCTTGGCGACTTCGCTCATCCGCTCCGGCGTCCAGGGCGGATCGAACACCATGTTCACGGTCACCTTGCCGATGCCTTCGACGGTTTCGAGCGCGTTCTGCACCATGATCGGCATCTCGCCGGCCACCGGGCAGCCCGGCGCCGTCAAGGTCATGTCGACATCGACATCCTTGTTGTCGGCAACATCCACCTTGTAGATAAGACCGAGTTCGTAAATGTCCACCGGGATCTCCGGATCGAAGACGGATTTCAGCGCGGCCACAAGCTTGGCCGTAAAATCCTCGAGCTCCTCCGGCGTCAGGCCGGAGCCTTCGCCCGCCCGGGCCTCCATATTCCGCGTTTCGCCTTCCGCACTCATTCGCTTTTCGCGGTGGAACCGCCCTCCAGCGCCGATTTCATCGTATGCCATGCCAGGGTCGCGCATTTGACGCGCATCGGAAAGGCCGACACCCCGGCCATCACATTCAACGTTTCGCGATCGTCTTCGTTCAGATCGTCGCCGACCTCTTCGCCCTTCACCAGATGCAGGAAGCCGCCCATCAATTTTTCGGCTTCGGCCAGGGTGCGGCCCTCCAGCATCTCGGTCATCAGCGAGGCGGATGCTTGGCTAATCGCGCAGCCCTTGCCTTCAAACTTGATGTCGGCGACGCGGCCATCCTTGTCGATCATGAGATAGATCTTCACCCGGTCGCCGCACAGCGGATTGTGGCCCTCGCCCATATGGGTCGCGCCCTCCATCGCCCCGAAATGGCGCGGATGCCGCGAATGATCGAGGATCACTTCCTGATAGAGCTCACGCAGACTGTCATCCATGACCACTAACCCAAGATGTCCCGCGCCTTGGCCAGCGCCCCGATCAGGGCATCGACTTCGGCACGCGTATTGTACAACGCGAAAGAGGCGCGGATCGTCGACACCGTGTCGAAGCGATCCATCAGCACCTGCGCGCAATGGTGCCCGGCCCGCACCGCCACGCCCTCGCGGTCGAGGATGGTGGCCAGATCATGGGCATGCATGCCCTCGGATTCGAAGCTCAGGATCGCGCCCTTGCCCGGCGCATCGCCGATCACCTTCAGCCAGTTGAACTGACGCACCTGCTCACGGGCATAGGCATAAAGATCGGCTTCATGCGCATGCACCGCGTCGCGATCGAGCGACGTCATATAGGTCAGCGCCGCGTCCAGCCCCACCGCCTCGATGATCGGCGGCGTGCCGGCTTCGAAGCGCGCGGGCGGCGGCGCATAGGTGATCTTCTCGCGGCTGACTTCGGCAATCATCTCGCCGCCGCCATGATAGGGCCGCATGGATTTGAGATGCGCCAGCTTGCCGTAAAGCGCGCCGATGCCCGTGGGCCCGTAAAGCTTGTGGCCGGTCACGACATAGAAATCGATGTCGAGGTCGCGCACATCGACGCGGCCATGCACCGCGCCCTGGCAACCATCGGCCAGCACGGGCACACCCTTGGCATGGGCGCGCGCCACGATTTCCTTCAGCGGCGTCACCGTGCCCAGCACATTCGACATATGGGTGATGGCAACGAGCTTGGTCTTGGGCCCGATGGCGGCATCCAGCGCCTCGATATCGAGCGAGCCGTCATCGGCCACATCCACCCATTTCAGCACCGCGCCCTGCCGCTCGCGCAGGAAATGCCACGGCACGATGTTGGAGTGATGCTCCATGACGCTCAGCACGATCTCGTCGCCCGGCTCGATGCGCGGGCTCACAAAGCTCGAAGCCACCAGATTGATCGCCTCGGTGCCGCCCTTGGTGAACACGATCTCGTTCTCGGAGCCCGCATTCAGGAAGCGCCGCACGCTTTCGCGCGCCTTCTCATAGGCGTCGGTGGCGACCGCCGAGAGATAATGCACGCCGCGATGCACATTGGCGTAATCGGTGGATGCGAATTCGCGCATCCGGTCCAGCACCTGGCGCGGCTTCTGCGCCGAGGCGGCATTGTCGAGATAGACAAGCGGCTTGCCATAGATCTCGCGGCCGAGGATTTCGAAATCCCCGCGCAC
>CAWJLC010000007.1:0-241183 GCA_963843675.1 uncultured Pseudomonadota bacterium
TCAGATGGTCGCCGCTTGCGGGATCTGTTCGGCGCGGCCGGCGCAGAACCATTCGCGGTAGAAGATATTGGCCTTGTCGGCGCGGAACGGTCCGGAGTAACATAGGCGCTCGACAAGCGACTCCTCCATCGCTCCCGTCAGCTTCGGCTCGTTCGGCATGGGCGATCTCCCCCTTGGCTCGGCCCCCTTATTAGACAGTTGCCTCATAGGACGCAATCGGGCAAATCTGGCGGCGAAGCGGGACAGGCGAGCGGATTTGAACAATCAGGCGGAAGCGGGCGCGGCGGCCATTAAGGCGCGTTATGAGGCCATCATTGTCGGCGGCGGGCATAACGGGCTCACGGCCGCGGCCTATCTGGCCCGGGCCGGTCTCAAGGTGCTGGTGCTGGAGCCCCGGCCTATCCTTGGCGGGGCCTGCGTGACCGAGGAGGTCGACCCGGTGCGCGCGCCGGGCTGCCGTGTGTCCTTCACCTCCTATATCGCCTCCATGCTGATGCCGACGGTGATCCGCGATCTGAAGCTCGGCGAATACGGCCTCAAGATGGTCGCCTGCGATCCCATCCTCACCGCGCCGGTGGGCAACGGACAGATCATCCGCTGGTGGGCCGATGTGAACCGGACAGCCGACGAAGTTCGCCGCTTCTCCAGGCGCGATGGGGACACCTTCCTGAAAGTCGATCGTCAGCTCAAGAAACTGGCGGCCTATCTGCAGCCCTTCTTCCTAGAGCCGCCGCCGGATCTGGCGGCCGCCGGGCTGGGCAGACTGGGCGAAGGCTGGCGGCTCCTGAAACGGTTCCGTCACATCAGCGGCGGCGAAACCGCCGAAATGATCGCGTTCCTCACCGGGAGCCTCGGCGAATTCCTCGATCGCCATTTCGAGGCCGAGGAAACCAAGCGCATGTTCCTGGCCAACAATGTCTATGGCAAACATGGCGGGCCTTATGAGCAGGGTTCGGCCGTTGGTCTGCTGTTCCACCTTCTGGCTGGCGGCGACCACAAGGTGCAGGGCTTCAACGGCCATGTCATGGGGGCATGGGCGCCATTACTCAGGCGATTGCCGCCTCGGCGCGCGATTTCGGCGCGGAGATTGTGGCCGATGCCCCAGTCGCCCGCATCCGTGTGGAAAGCGGGCGCGCGACCGGCGTGGTATTGGAAGACGGAACGGAGATCGCAGCCCCTATCGTCCTCTCCAATGCCGATCCCAAGCGCACCTTCCTTGGGCTGGTCGAGGCCGAACACCTGCCGGAAGATTTCCGCCGCGATATCGCCGCCATCAAGATGGCCGGCCCCGCCGCCAAGCTGAATTTGGTGCTGTCGGAAGAGCCCAGGGTGCTGGACCGCCCCGCCGATGCCGGGCCGCTGGAGCGTTCGGTGCTGACCATCGTGCCGACGCTTGAAGGGGCCCAGCGCTGCGCCGACACCGCTCGCTTCGGCGACATCCCGGACGAGCTCTGGATCGACTGCGTGATTCCGAGCCTTGTCGATGACAGCCTGTGCCCACCGGGCCGGCACATGATGACCTGTTTCATCCAGTACCTGCCCTATCGCCTGCGCGAAGGCACGTGGGCCGAGAAGCGCGAAGCCCTGGCCGATGAGATCATCCGCCAGATCGCCCGTCACATGCCCAATGTGCCTGCTGCCATTGTCGCGCGGAAAATGCTGACGCCGCTCGACCTGGAGCAGACCTATGGCCTCACGGAAGGCAATATCTTCCACGGCGATCTCAACATGGCCCAGCTCTTCGCCATGCGTCCCGTGCCCGGCTGGTCGCAATACCGCACGCCGATTCCAGGGCTCTATCTTTGTGGGGCCGGCGCCCATCCCGGCGGCGGCGTCACCGGGGCGCCGGGCCACAACGCCGCCGCCCAGGTGCTGAAGGATCGAAAGCGCTAGGAGCCTGGAAGGGGATGGGCCGCCCCTGGCTTCTTTCGTTCCGTGCCGGAAGACGCTAAGCCAATACGGTGCCAGCTTGGCGCAGGGGAAGAACGACGGGAAGGCCACCGGATCGCGATGAGCAAAACTGCCGAGGCCACCAACGGCGCCGAACCACTTCTGGCATCCCGCAAGCCTTCCCGCGCCAAGCGCCAGGAACCGACGCTCCGTCGTCAGGACCTGCTCAGGGTTACCGTGAGCTGTCTCGCCCGCCTCGGCCCGCGTGGCACGACCGGGCGCGAGATCTGCCGCCAGGCCGGCGTTAGCCACGGCCTGCTCCGACATTACTTCGAGAACCCGGACAACCTCCTGCTCGAAACCTATCAGCAGCTCTGCGACGAATTCCTCGCCCGCTTTGAAGTCGCCCTGAGCGACCACGCACAGGATCCGTGGAAGAGCCTGGAGCGTATGTTCGAAACGATGTTCTCGCACGACTGGGCCAATGCGGAGGTGCTGGGCGCCTGGACTGCTTTCTGGACCCTGGTGCCGAACAACCCCGATTTCGCCGCCGTCAGCGAAGGCTTCGACCGACGCCTGCGCAAGACGATGCGCAAAGCCATGGAGCGCCTGCCGCGAAATCACCTGACACTTTCAATGAAGGATGCCATCGCCATTCTACTCGCGGTGATGGATGGGCTGTGGCTCGATTTCTGTCTCGCCCCCAATCGCACCTCTCGGAGCCGCGCCATCGCGCTGTGCAAGTCGGCTGCCCGCCAACTCTTCGGCGAGTGACACCGGCCGGCTTCATCAGAACGGAAAATAGAAAAACCGCCGCGACGGCGAGCGTCGCGGCGGCTTCGTTGCTGCAGCCTTCGATCAGAAGCGCTGGCTGAAGCGGACGCCGACCAGGCGCGGCGTGTTGGTCGTGATGCGATAGTTGAAGTCGTAATTGTTCTTGTAGATCTGGGCCCGCGTGTCGCCGACATTGTTGACGAACAGCTCCATGGTCCAGTTGTCCCTGGAAATGCCGGTCGACAGGTTGACGATGGCATATGGGTCCTGTTTCTGGCGCTTGGCCAGCTCCAGCGCATTGTAGCTGCCGCCCGTATAGCTGGCCGACAATTGCGAATACGCATCGAACCCGAACAGTTCATAGGCATAACGCCCGACGAAAGTCCCCTGGACCTGCGGCACGAAGGGCATGCGGGTGCCAGGAGTTGCCTGCGGGGTGTTCGCCAGGCGGTCCGCAGGTGTCTCGTAGTAGTTGTTCTGCAGTTTGGCGTCCGTATAGGTCCCTGAGAGCGACAGCGTCAGCTTGTCGATCGGCACCCAGGTGACCTGAAGTTCCGCGCCCTTCGACTGCGACTGACCGACATTGGTCGTCGTCGTCAGGATCGAGACCGCAAGGTCGTAGACGCCATACTGGAAGTTTTCCCAGTTGAGCAGGTAGATGTCGCCGTTCACCCGCAGCCGATTGTCGAGCCAGGACGTTTTCCAGCCAAGTTCGTAATTGGTGACGAAGTCTGGCTTGTATGACGTTCCGATCGCGTTGGGCACGCGATTGCTGCCGCCGGGGCGATAACCTTCGGAGCGCGTGAAATAGACCAGCTTGTTGTCGTCCACCTGATAGGTCAGGTTGACCTTCAGGATATGATCCAACTCGGAGGAATGCGCGTCGATATTGGGCGCGTTGCTGCACTTGTAGGTACAGTTCGGCCACCACACCGTGCCCGTGAAGCCGGTCAGCGAATGCTTGTTGCGGAACACGCGGAAGCCGAGCGTGGCCTTCAACTTCGGCAGGATCTTGTACGACACCTCTCCGAACAGGGCAGCTTCACTGTCCACGCGTTCCTGCTTGGTCTGATACTGGTCGTCCGGTGCCGTGATGACCGCAGCCGGATTCAGGCCCGGGATGTGGTACTCGTAATTGTAGCTCCACGAGGCATATTGATAGGCAGCGCCGAAGATCCAGGTCAGACGCTGGTCCTGGTCCGACTGAACGCGCAATTCGTGGCTCTGGCGGCGGAAATTGTCGCCCGTCGTCAGAATCTCCGTCGGATCCGTACAGGGCCCGAAATAGCAAGTGTAGTAGTTTTCGATCCAGGACGCGTATTCGGAATAGGCCGAATAGTCCGAAATGCTGTGCTGATGCCGGTTCATATAGGCGCCGGCATAGGTCACGTTCACATCGCCGATCTTGCCGTCAACCGTGAGCGCGGCCTGAACCCATTCGTCCTTGTAGTGATCCGGCGCGAACCGCATCACCTGCAGATCCTTCAGCGTAGGATCATAATCGAAGACGCCGTTCGACTTTTCGTGCTGATAGATTACGGACGGCGTGACGGTCCAATTCTGGTTGAGATCGACCTTCAGTGCCGCGCGGAAGCCGTCGCTTGTGACGTCGTTGAAGTTCTTCTTGACGTATTTCTTGTTGTCGATGGTGATGCCGCTGACCTGATAGGTGCGCGTGCCGTACACGTTGTCCATGTAGCCGGCATCATGTTCATGCCAGGCGACCAGGCGGACGGCCATCTTGTCGGTCAGCGGGATATTGACATAGCCCTCGCCCGTGTAGCCGAAATCGCCATGATCGACATGGTTCACCTCCAGGTCGTAACCGCCTTCGAAGTGCGTCGGGTCCGGCTTGTTGGTGATGATGCGCAACGTGCCGGCTTCCGAGCTTGCGCCGAACAGCGTGCCCTGCGGGCCGACCAGCGTTTCGATACGTGCAACGTCATAGACATGAACGTCGAGAACTTCGTTGATAGTCGTAACCGGCTGCTCGTCGAGATAGACGCCAACGCTCGGCAGCGAGCCGGAGTGGTTGCCGTCGCCGCCACTCGATACGCCGCGCATATAAACCTGCGACTCGCCCGGACGCAGCGTCTGATACGAAACCGTCGGCAGGAAGTTGATGTAGTCGTTGAACTTGCTGATGTTCAACTGTTCGAGCTTCGACGCGTCGAGCACCTCGACCGCGATCGGAACCTTCTGAAGATCCTCGGTACGCTTTTCAGCGGACACGACGACTGTTTCGATGCCGGAATTATCATCGGCGGCAAATGCGGCTGATGCCGGAAGCAGCATCGAGGATGCTAGCAACGCCGTCACCAAGCGCGGCGCAATTCTGGAACTATTCATCTGTTTATGCCCCTCAGTGAGTGAAGTTGAAATTGCTTGCTGCAATCACTCCCCCGTCGACAGCCGCCGCCACGTCTCCGCAACGCACACAAGGCAGACGTTTCGTCTTCTGTCCTCGTTCAAAAAAACTGTCGCCGATATGTCATGCTAGGTGATCAACGATCTTCGCGCAAGCCATTGAAATTAAAGGCATTCTTGAAATCGATGGCATCATTTCGCAGGCGTATGAAGAGCCGTCAAATCCATCATTATTGGCCGAAGATAACCGCTAATTGGACAGTTGACTAGGATTTCGACAAGATCGCCGTGGCTTGCTAGCGTGACACCATCGCAGCCCCGCCGGCCTGAAGGGCTGGTGCAAGACGCAGACACAACAACCGGATGGATAGGAATGAGCACGCCGCAACAGCGTGACCCAAGGGGCGATCTCAAGACCGCACTCGAGCATGCCGCCCATCTGCTGCAGCAGGATGCCGCGCTGGCCGAGGCACAGGCCATTGAAATTTTGAAGGTGTTTCAGGGCTCTGTTGCAGCCTTACAGATTCTGGGCACCGCCCGGCGGCTGCAGGGCCGGGCCGAGGAAGCGCTTGCGGCGTTCGAGATCGGCGCCGAGGCGGCAAAGGATGCGGCCGGGTTTCAATATGAGTATGGCCTCGCCCTCGGCGCAGCGGGACGCGGCAGCGACGCGATTGCGGCTTTGCGCCGGGCGGTCAAGCTCAAGCCCGACATGCCGGGAGCATGGCGGGCGCTGGGCGACCAACTCCTGCTGGCCGGCGACGAGGCGGGCAGCCAGAAAGCCTATCAGCGGCACCTGACGACCGCCGCCACAACCCCAGGCTGGTCGAGGCGGCAAACCTGCTCTATCGCGGCAAGCTGGCAGAGACGGAGCGGTTGTGCCGCGACGTTCTAAAACAGCACCCGACCGATGTGGCTGCGATCCGGATGTTGGCCGACGTCGGCATGCGGTTGGCCAAATTCGAGGATGCCGAGAACCTGCTCGCCCGGGCGTTGGAGCTGGCACCGGACTACCGTTTGGCACGCGGCAATTACGCGATCACCCTTCATCGCCGGCAGAAATATGAGCTCGCCCTTGAGCAGCTCGACGTCCTGCTCAAGCGCGACCCGAACGATCCCAATCACCTGCTGCTCAAAGCCTCGATTCTGGTGCGAATTGGCCGCTTCGATGAGGCGATCGTCATCTATGAACGCGTGCTCAAGCATTATCCCGATCAGCCCAAGGCGCATATGAGCTATGGCCATGCGCTGCGCGCGGTCGGACGGCAGGAGGAGACGATCGCCGCCTATCGCCAGGCGATCCGCCGCCAACCGAGCCTGGGCGAGGCCTGGTGGAGCCTGGCCAATCTCAAAACCTTCCGCTTTACCGACGCTGATCTGGAAACCATGCAGCGGCAGATCGAACGCAATGCCGGTGACAGCGAGGATCACATCCACCTGAATTTTGCGCTGGGCAAGGCCCTGGAGGATCGCGGCGACTATGATGCGGCCTTCGCCGCCTATGCACTCGGCAATGCCGCACGGCGCAAGACGGTGCCCTACAACGCCGACGAGAACACCAGCGACAAGGATCGGCGCATCGCCTGCCTGACGGCTGAGTTCTTCGAGGCCCGTGCGGGACAGGGATGCCGGCGCCCGGACCCCATCTTTATTGTCGGGCTGCCGCGCGCGGGCTCGACTTTGCTGGAGCAGATCCTGTCCAGCCATTCCCAGGTCGAAGGCACCATGGAATTGCCCGACATCATCGCCATTTCGCGCCGGCTGGCAGGCAAGGACACGCGCGAGGACGCGTCGGAATATCCCGAAATATTCCAAGAGCTGTCTCCGGAGCAAGTGATCGAACTGGGCGAGGAATATCTGGCACGCACGCAGGTGCAGCGCACCGGTGGCACGCCTTTCTTCATCGACAAGATGCCGAACAATTTTCAGCCATATCGGCCTCATCCACCTGATTTTACCAAACGCCAAAATCATCGATGCACGGCGTCATCCCATGGCCTGTTGTTTTTCCGGCTACAAGCAATTATTTGCCCGCGGCCAGACCTTTACCTACGATCTTGCCGATATAGGACGATACTATCGAGATTATGTCGAGTTGATGGATCACTGGGATCGGGTGCTGTCCGGGCCGGGTACATCGCGCGCAATATGAGGAGATCGTCGCGGACACCGAGGCGCAGGTTCGGCGCCTGCTCGACTATTGCGGCCTGCCCTTCGAAGAACAGTGCCTGCGCTTCTACGAAACGGAAAGGGCCGTTCGCACCGCCAGCTCCGAACAGGTGCGCCAGCCGGTTTATACCGACGCGGTGGAGCACTGGCGCCATTTCCTGCCGCACCTGGACCCGCTGATTGCCGCGCTTGGCCCGGTGATGGATCGTTATCCGATCTGAGATGCCTCGGCGCGATCGCGCTGTCGCATCGAAACAAAAAAGGGAAGGATGCGCATGGCACCCTCCCCCTTGGCCGGTTTGCTGTGAGATTATTGACCGGGCTTGATCGTGCCGCCCGTCAGTTCTTTCATCAGACGATATGTGAACTCGACTGACTGATAGAAGGTCGACTTGCTCATGCGCTCGTCGCGGCCATGGGCGCGGATATCATCAATATCCTCCCAGGCGCCGCCGATGCCGTAGCTCGGAATGCCGGCGTTGCGCGTAAAGATGGAATTGCTGGCACCGGCTGACATCACCGGAACCACCGGGAAATCGCCCCACATCGAGGTAACAGTATTCTTAATCGATTTGAACAGCGCCGGCGCTGGCGGCGATTCCGGTGCCTGGGTTATCATGCCCAGTGTTTCGACCTTGATGGCGGGATCGGCGGCAACTTTTTCGAGTGTGGCCTTGGTCTGGGCGATCGTCTCGTCCGGGAACACCCGGCACTGAACGGTCGCCACCGCGCGCGATGGCAAGGCGTTTTCCTGCACCCCCGCTTTGAGCATCGTGGCGACGCAGGTTGTATGCAGAATCGCATTCATCGCCACGTCACGCGACAGGCGTTTGGCGGCGGCCAAATCGACTTTGGGAGAACTGGCCAGTTTCAGCATGTCCTTGCGTTCCTGCCCGGACTGGAGCGAGGCCACATGTTTGAAATAAAGCCGGGTGGTGGCATTGGTCTTGAACGGAAAATTGTAGTGCTGCAAGCGCACCAGCGCATGCGAGAGCTGGTAGATCGCATTGTCCGGACGCGGCTCCGAACTGTGCCCGCCCTTGTTGGTCACGGTAAAGGTGAAGGTGGCATAGGTCTTTTCCGTCGTCTCTACCGTGAAGTCGCGACGCTTGCCCTTGACGATCTCCCCGCTCGAGGTATCGGGATTGATTACGAGCCCCGCATCGACATAAGGGCGGCGATATTTGAGCAGGAAGGCCGGGCCATCCTGTTCCTCGCCCACTTCCTCATCGGCGGTGAAGGCCACGATGATGTCGCGGTCGGGAACATAGCCTTCTTTCTTCAGCCGGATCAGGCTGGCCGCCATGGCCGTATCCTGATCCTTCATGTCGGAAGTGCCGCGGCCGTAAAAATAGCCGTCCTTCTCGACGAACTTGAAGGGCGGCACCGTCCAGTCCTCGGCCTTGGCATCAACAACATCCATGTGGCCGATCCACATGATGGGCTTGCCCTTGCCTTTGCCCTTCAGTCGGACGACGACATTTACTTGCCTGGGATATTTCGTCTCGGGAAAGACATGGATTTCGGAATCGCTGAAGCCGTTGGCCTTGAGATATTTCACAATGACATCGGCGGTCTGTTTCGTGCCGACATCGTGGACGGAGCGAATTTCGATCAGGTCACGGAAAAGATCGTGCGCGATCTTCTGATTGTCCGCCGGCGGCATCGGGCCCGGCAGATCCGGCGCCTGCGCATCGGCGAACGCTGTGCCGGCAGCAAGAAACGCAGCAAGACAGACACCGGCGCCAAGCGTGCGGCGCGGAATATGGAAGAAAGCACGCATCATCAGCCTCTCAAATACGAACCCGTGGAAACCAGGGCACTACGCTAACCGGCCGCGCATACCCCGCGCAATTGCCGATCACAAATTGATGATGACCGACATTCAATCCGATCCCGCAGCAAATATCCGGCAGATAGAGAAAGCTGTGCGGCATCAACCAGCGCGCCCCTTTTGGGACCCGCGCACGAAGTCATCAGCCATGATCATGACGTTATAGTGCCGGTGAATGACTGGCAGGGCGCAGACAGCAGCGATCGAGTCTGCACCCCAATTTCCAGGATGAGCCCATCATGCCGCCAGTGCCCGGTACAGCGGCCCTCGCACAAACAAAGGCGCCGGCGCCATGACGGCGCCGGCGATGATGTGTGTGCGACCGGCGCGGCGGCTTATTTGAGCGTCAGCACGACCACCGATTTGGGCGGCAGGGTGACATTCAGAGTGCCGCCGCTGAGGCTGGCTCCATCGAATGCAACGGGATGCACCTCGTCCGGCTTGGCGAAACTGTTATGCGCATCCATTTTCGCGGCCGTCAGAACCGTGCCGTGAACCGTTCTGGGACTGGCGCCATCGATCGTCGTCGTGACGTTGACCGCCCGGTCCGGATCGAGATTGGTGAGGGCATAGACCAGCTCGCCCTTCTTCTCGCGCGCCGCCGAAACGCTGATCGCCGGAACCGACATCTTGTCGTAGCTGTATTCCGGCGCCTTGACGTCGGACGGCAGGCGGGTCGCGTCCTGGAAGGGGATATACATCTTGAAGACCTGATAGGTCGGGGTCAGCACCATCTTCGGCCCATCGGTCAGGATCATGGCCTGCAGCACATTGATGGTCTGCGCGATGTTCGCCATGCGCACGCGATCGGCATGCTTTTCGAAGATGTCGAGCGTCGTGGCCGCGACCACGGCATCGCGCATCGTGTTCTGCTGGAAGAGGAAGCCCGGATTGTGGCCCGGCGCCGTGTCGTACCAGGTGCCCCATTCATCGACGAAGAACCCGACCCGCTTCTTCGGATCGTATTTGTCCATGATGGCCGTGTTCTCGGAGATATAGCCATCCATCTTCTCCGCGTTGACGAGCGTGGAAATCCACTGGCTCTCGGGGAAGTTCGTGGCCGATCCCTTGTGCGCCCACTCCTGCGTCAAAGGACGCGTGTAATAGTGGAAGGAGATTGCGCCGACGTTGGGGCCGCCATCTTTCATCAGCGCCTCGGTCCAGGGCGAACCTTTCTCGTCATAGCCGCCGCTCGCGACGAACAGCGGACGCGCGCCCGGCGGCGCTTTCAGGAAGGTCGAATAGCGGCGGAACAGATCGACATAATATTGCGGACGCATGTCGCCGCCGCAGCCCCAGCTTTCATTGCCGATGCCCCAATAGGGCACCTTGTACGGCGCCTTGTGGCCGTTGGCCGCGCGCATACGGGTGAGCGTCGTGTTCTGGTCGGAGGTCAGATATTTGAGCCAGTCGGCCATCTCGCCGGCGGTGCCGGTTCCAAGATTGCCGGTGATATAGGCCTTGGCGCCGATCATATGGACGAACGTCATGAATTCGTCGGTGCCGAAGCTGTTGGGCTCGGGCACGCCGCCCCAATTGCGTGTTGACCGTGGTCGGGCGCTTGGCGGCCGGGCCGATGCCGTTGCGCCAATGATATTCGTCGGCGAAGCAGCCGCCGGGCCAGCGCACCACCGGCACATGCAGCGCCTTGAGCGCGCCTATCACATCCTTGCGGAAGCCATCGGTGTTGGGAATCTTGGAGTGCTTGCCGACCCAGATGCCGCCATAGATGCCGTGGCCGAGATGCTCGGAGAACTGGCCGAAAATCTCCGGGCTGATCGTGGCGCCCGGCTTGTCGGCATGGATCGTGACCGAGGCAGACAACGCGGCCGGCGCCTCGGCATGCGCACCGGGCGCAAAGGCAAGCGTCGCGACTACCGCGAATGCCGCCGACTGGATCGGCTTCAGGGACTTCATCGGGTCATTCCCTCCTTCTCGGTCTTGGATCTTCGCGGTCGGCCAACCGGCCTTGCCATGGCTCTGCGAGCCCCGGCGAGAGCCGATCGCCCGCGCAAATTACTCAGACAATTTTTATGGCACGCAACAGGCAAGTACAAGAAAATTTCAACCATCCATGCCGAGACCTCAGGAAGCCCCTGTTGATCGGAGATCAAAACGCTTATAATGTATGAGTATTGTGCCGTTCTAGTGATCGTGCCACGCGAAAGGTCTCGCCCATGCCTCTCCCCTCCCCGCATGCCAGGCGGCGCCGCGCGCCGTCCGGCCGATACGCTTGAGGGGCCCCGCAATGTCCGGCCGCCTGATCCAGCTTCGAGACGAACACGGCATGCGCCGTGTCGCCTGCCTTAAGGAGGCGGGAGCGGCCCGCCTGCTCGACGGAATCGCAAGCACCTACGAATTGGCGCGTGCGGCGCTCGCCGCAGGGACCGGGCTCGTGGCCGCGGCCGAGGCCCGCATCGGGACTGAGAGCGTCGATCTTGCGCGCGCCGCCGAAGACGGCCGCCTGCTCGCGCCCATCGATCATCCCGATCCGGCGCATTTGCTTCTCACCGGCACCGGGCTCACCCATCTGGGCTCGGCGGAAGGCCGCGACAAGATGCACAAGGCTGCCGCCGCGGGAAATCCGACCAATTCGATGCGCATGTTCCAGATGGGCGTCGAAGGCGGCAAACCCGCGCCGGGCCGGACAGGCGTACAGCCGGAATGGTTCTACAAGGGCGACGGCAGTTCGATCGTCGCCAGCGGCCAGCCGCTGACCTCACCCGCCTTCGCGCAGGACGGCAGCGAGGAACCGGAGATCGCCGGCATCTACATCATCGACGAAGCCGGCGCGCCGCATCGCCTCGGCTTCTGCCTGGCCAACGAATTCTCCGACCACGTCACCGAACGCGGCAACTATCTGTGGCTGGCGCATTCCAAACTGCGCCGGGCCGCGCTGGGCGCGGAACTGCTAACGGGCAACTTGCCGACCGATCTGCGCGGCACCAGCCGGATTCTGCGAGATGGGAATGTGCTGTGGGAAAAGCCCTTCCTGACGGGCGAGGAGAACATGTCCCACAGCATCGCCAATCTGGAGCATCACCACTTCAAATACGCCCTGTTCCGGCGCCCGGGCGATGTGCATGTGCATTTCTTCGGCACGGCGACGCTGTCCTTCTCGGACGGGGTTCGCGCCAGGCCGGGCGATGTGTTCGAGATCACCGCGCCAGGCTTTTCGCTGCCCCTGCGCAATCCCCTGGTGGTCGCGCCCGAAGAAGTGGTGCGCGTCGCGCCGCTGTAACCGGAAGCCATAAGAACGAAGAGGACATCGCAATGAATATCGACCGGCGCAATCTGCTCGGCCTTGCCGCAGCGCTGCCCCTGTTGGGCAAGGGATCGCACGCCTTTGCGTCCCCATCCGCGCCGGCCTTTCGCGACTGGGCGCCGACGCCGCCGATGGGCTGGAACAGCTGGGACAGTTTCGGCGCCACGATCAGCGAATTTCAAGCGCGCGAGGTGGCGGCCATCATGGCGCGGCGCCTGCGGCCGGCCGGCTACAATGTCTTCACCATCGATGTCGAATGGTACGAGCCCGGCGCCAATGGCTACCTCTATCGCAAGGATGCGCCACTGGCGATGGATGCGTGGGGACGATTGCTTCCGGCCGTCAATCGCTTTCCCTCTGCCGCGAATGGCGCCGGCTTCAAGCCGCTGGCCGATCATCTGCACAGCCAGGGCCTGAAATTCGGCATCCACCTCTTGCGCGGCGTGCCGCGGCTGGCCGCCGACCGCAATCTGCCGATCCTCGGCACCACACACACATGCGGGGAAATTGCGGACCGCGTGAACATCTGCAAATGGAACGGCGACATGTACGGCATCGACATGTCGAAGCCGGGTGCACAGGCCTATTACGATTCCGTCTTCAAGCTGATCGCGTCCTGGGACATGGACTTCGTCAAGGTCGACGATCTGAGCCGCCCCTATGACCGCAACAAGCCGGAGATCGACGCCGTGCGCCGCGCCATCGACCGATCGGGCCGCAAGATGGTGCTCAGCCTGTCGCCCGGACCGACCCCGCTGCACGATGCAAGCCATGCCGCGGACCACGCGAATATGTGGCGCATCAGCGACGATTTCTGGGACAAGTGGCCGCTGCTCGAGGCGCAGTTTCAGCGCCTGGCCGATTGGGCCCCGCACCGCAAGCCGGGCGCCTGGCCCGATGCCGACATGCTGCCCTTCGGCATGCTCGAACTGGGCAAGCGCAAGACCAACTTCACGGCGGACGAACAGCGCACGGTGATGACGCTGTGGTCGATCGCGCGCTCACCGCTGATCATGGGCGGGGATCTGCGCAAGCTCGATGCGGCAACCGAAGCGCTGCTCACCAATCCCGAAATCATCGCGGTCAATCAGGCAAGCCAGGGCGGCCGTCAGCTCACGCGCGCAAACGGTCATGTGGTGTGGACCGCCAAGGCTCCGGACAATGGCGACACCTATGTCGCGCTGTTCAATCTCAACGACCAGGCGGGCACGGTGCCGGTCGCGCTCTCTGCGCTCGGCCTCGGCCGTGTCCGGGTGCGCGATCTGTGGCGCCGCAAATGGATTGGCGGCGCACACAATACGCTTTCCGCGCATGTGCCGCCGCATGGCGCCGAGCTCTATCGCCTGCGCGCGATCTGACCGGGAGGAGAGCATGCACACACGGCGATCGGTTCTGACAACGGGTGGTGCGCTGCTCGCCGGTGCGGCGGCCGCGCCGTTGATCGGCGGTGGCGCCGAGGCCGCGACACCGCGGACACGGATGGCCCAATTCGACTATGGCGATGTCACATTGCTGGACGGGTCGCTGAAGCGGCAATTCGATGCCACCCATGCGACGCTTCTCGCCCTCGACGAGGACGCGCTGCTCAAGCCCTATCGCGAAAAGGCCGGGCTGGCCGCGCCGGGCCCGGATTTCGGCGGCTGGTACAATGCCTCGCCGCGCTTCGATCCGCCGCGCGACATGCATGGCTTCATTCCCGGCCACAGCTTCGGTCAACATGTCTCGGCGTTGGCGCGCTTTGCGGCGATCACCGGCGACCGCACGACGGCGGCGAAGGTACATCGGCTGGTATCGGGTTTCGCGCCGGCCATTACCTCCAAATTCTATGACGGCTATGCGCTGCCGGCCTACACCTTCGACAAGATCAATTGCGGGCTGATCGATGCGCACCAGTTCGCGCATGACCGCACGGCGCTGAAGGCACTCAACCACGCGCTCGATGCCGCCCTCCCCCATCTGCCGAAGAAGGCGCTGACGCGGCCGGAGATGCGCAAGCAATTGGTCATGCCCAACATGGCCTTCGGCTGGGACGAATCCTACACCCTGCCGGAGAACCTTTACCTCGCCTGGCAGCGTGGGGCCGGCGCGCGCTTCCACAAGCTGGCGCGGCGCTATCTGCTCGACCGGGAATATTTCGATCCGCTGGCCGAAGGCGACAACGTGCTGCCGGGCAAGCACGCCTACAGTCACGTCAATGCCTTCAGCTCGGCCATGCAGGCCTGGCTCGTGGACGGCAGCACCAAGCATCTGCGCGCGGCGAAACACGGTTTCGACTTCGTGCTGGCACAGAGCTTTGCCACCGGCGGCTGGGGACCGAATGAAGGCTTCGTCGAACCCGGCTCGGGCGCGCTGGGCGAGAGCCTGCACACGACCCATGCCAGCTTCGAGACGCCCTGCGGCTCCTACGGCCATTTCAAGGCCGGGCGCTACCTGATGCGCGCGACCGGCGACAGCCGCTATGGCGACAGCATGGAACGCATTCTCTACAACGCCGTGCTCGGCGCGCTGCCGATGAAGCCCGACGGCACCGGCTTCTACTACTCCGATTACAATTTGGTCGGTTCGAAGCTCTATTTCGAATATCACTGCCCCTGCTGCTTCGGCACGCTGGGCCAGGTGGTGGCCGATTACGGCATCAGCAGCTATTTCAAGCGATGCGGATGGCATCACCGTCAATCTCTATGTGCCGTCGCGCGTGCGATGGCGGCGCGGCGGCAAGACCGTCACGCTCGAACAGCAAACGCAATATCCGCTTTCGTCCGGAGATCACGATGACCGTGCGCACGCCTCGTCGGAGCGCTTCGTCGTGCGGCTGCGCATTCCGGCCTGGGCCGGCGCGAACACGCGTGTCGCCATCAATGGCCACCGTCACGCGATGGATCTGACATCGGGCCGCTTCGCCGAAATCCACCGCGAGTGGAGAGACGGCGACCGCATCGAACTGACACTCGATCAGCCGACGCGCCTGGAAGCGGTGGACGAACAGCACAAGGATCTGGTGGCGCTGATGCACGGGCCGCTGGCGCTGTTCGCAACCGGCGACCGCTTCCTGGACATGCAGCGGGGCGAAGTGCTGACGGCGAAACAGGTGCAAGCCGGTGCGGCGGAATGGCGGGCAACCGCACTCAGCGGCACGCAGAGCTTCAAGCCCTTCTACGCGATCGGCCGCGAGCCGACGCGGCTATATCAGCCGCTGTCGGCCTGAGGCGGCGCGCTCCTACTTCACCGTCGAGAAGTGGTAGGCGATCTCGTTCACATAGGTTTGGCCCGGGCGCAGTGTGGCGGAAGCGAATTTCGGCTGGTTGGGCGCATCGGGGAAATGCTGGGCTTCCATCGCGACGCCATCGCTCTGACGATAGATGTGGTCGCTGGTGCCGGCGACGGAGCCATCGAGAAAGTTGCCGGTATAGAGCTGCAGCCCCGGCTGGTTGGTGGACATCTCCATGACGCGGCCGGTGGTGGGATCTTCGAGGCGCGCGGCGCGGTGCATCGTGCCCATCTTGCCGTCGAGCACGTAATTCATGTCGTAACCCTTGCAGATCAGAAGCTGCTCGGAATGGCCGTCATGGATGCGGCTGCCGATGGTCTGGCCATGGCGGAAATCGAAGGGCGTGCCCGCCACCTTGCGGATTTCGCCGGTGGGGATCAGCAGCTTGTCCACCGGGGTGATGGCGTTGGCGTCGATGGTCAGATGCGCGTCCATGACGCTGTGGCCGCTGGCTTCGCCGCGCAGATTCCAGAAGCTGTGATTGGAGATGTTGATGACGGTGGGCTTGTCGGTGATCGCCTTGTAGGTCAGCGACAGCGTGTTGTCGCCGTTCAGCGCATAGGTCGCGGTGATATGGAGGTTGCCGGGATAACCGCCCTGCCCATCCGGGCTCTAGATATTCGAGGGTGACGCTGGCCTCCTTGCCGCCTTTGACCGAGGCGATTTTCCAGACCTGCTTGTCGAAGCCCTTGAAGCCGCCATGCAGCGAATTGCCATGGTCGTTCTTGTCGAGGTGATAGGTCTTGCCGTCGAGCTTGAAGGTGGCGTGGGCGATGCGGTTGGCATAGCGGCCCACCGTGGCGCCGAAGAAGTTCGGCACATCGAGATATTTCTGCGGCGTCGCATAGCCCAGAACGACATTGGCGCTGTGGCCATGGCGATCCGGCACATCCAGCGACTGCAGATCGGCGCCCAGCGTCATGATGCGGGCCGTGATGCCATGCGCATTGGACAGCGTGACGGATTCGATTTTGGTGCCGTCCTTCAATGTGCCGAACACGCCGCGCGTGGCCGTGGCCGCATGGGCCGGCGCGAAGGCAAAGCCGGCGACGATGGCCGCACTGGCCAGAAGTTCTGCTGAACGCATGATCTGCTTCCCCCGAGGGTCATGGGGCTGGCCGGGCGGCCGCCGCGCTTGCTGGTCTTATTACTCAGACAATATTGATGTTATCGCTATCCGTCAAACGGCCAGATGCGCGGCACGGGCCGCCCCGGCCGGCGCCAATCATCAACGCTGCGCCGAGGCCTCGACGAAGGGCTCCACGGCAACGTGATCGGCCATCAAGAAGGCATCGGCAACGAGCCGCAAGGGCGCGGCATGGACCTCGCTTTTGCCGTCCGCAATCAGCGATGCGAAGCGGCGATAGATGCCGGGATATTCGCCGTCCAACGCATCGCCCGTGGGCTCGGATTGCGTCGAGATGCGGCTGCCGCCCATGGACAGAACCATCGTCTCGCCATCATGCGCCTCGACCGCGATGTCCCAGGTCTGCAGGCCAGTCTGCCGCCAGTCGAAACCGGCCGTCACCTCAAGGCCCTCGCAATCGGCCATGACGAGATCGGCGGCAATCGGCGCGGCGCGGTTCGAGGGATATTGCAGGCGTGCCTTGCGGATATAGAGCGCGCGCGGAAGGATCGCCGTCAGGATCGACAAGGCGTTGATCCCGGGATCGAAAATGCCCAACCCGCCGGGCTCCCAGATCCATTTCTGGCCGGGATGCCAGCGGTGCACATCCTCGCGCCAGGCGACTTCGATCCGCTGCGGTGGATGCTCGGCGATCCAGCGCCGCGCCGCACCGATTGCGGGCGCATGCTGAGAGTGCCAGGCGGTGTAAAGACGTGGTACCGGCGCGCGCGGCACAGCCGGCGAGATCCTCGACCTCGCCCACGGTCGCGCAAGGCGGTTTCTCGAGCAGGACATGCAGACCGGCATCGAGCGCGGCGCGTGCAATTTCGTGGCGAACCTGGGGCGGCGTGCAGATGGCGACCGCATCGAGACGGGCCTCGCGCAGCATGTCGTCCAGCGTCCTGTAAGACGGAACCCCGGCAACCTCGGCGGACGGGTCGGCAGAGCCGACGAGCTCGAAGGCATCGTTCCCGCGAATGGCGGGCACGTGCTGGTCCCGGGCGATCTTGCCCAGCCCCACAATACCGATCCGCACCCTGGTCAATCCCGCTCCCAATCCGGAAATATTTCTCGTACAAATAGACATCGGCGGCAAAAGCTGTCAAAGGCTTTGAAGCCCCGTATCAAGGCATAGTGTCATGGCAGAGCATCGCGACGACGACCCTTCCTCCCCCCGCCGGCTTCGGTCGCGGGCGTGGTTCGACAATCCGGCCAACCCCGGCATGACCGCTCTCTATCTCGAGCGCTATCTCAATTACGGGTTGACGCGCGAGGAATTGCAATCGGGCAAACCGATCATCGGCATTGCCCAGACGGGCTCGGATCTTTCGCCCTGCAACCGCCACCATCTGGTGTTGGCCGAGCGCGTGCGCGAAGGCATTCGCGAAGCCGGCGGCATCGCCATCGAATTTCCGGTCCATCCGATTCAGGAAACCGGCAAGCGGCCAACGGCAGGGCTTGATCGCAACCTGGCTTATCTCGGATTGGTCGAACTGCTCTATGGCTATCCGATTGACGGCGTGGTGCTGACCATCGGTTGCGACAAGACCACACCGGCCTGCCTGATGGCGGCGGCGACGGTGAACATTCCGGCCATCGCGTTGTCCGTCGGGCCGATGCTGAACGGCTGGCACAAGGGCGAACGCACCGGATCGGGCACGATCGTGTGGAAGGCGCGCCAGAAAATGGCCGCAGGCGAAATCGACTATGCCGAGTTCGTCGAGCTGGTCGCATCGGCCGCGCCCTCAACCGGCTATTGCAACACGATGGGCACGGCGACGACGATGAATTCGCTGGCCGAGGCGCTGGGCATGCAATTGCCGGGCGCGGCCGCGATCCCCGCGCCCTATCGCGAACGCCAGCAGATTGCCTATCTCACCGGCAAGCGCATTGTCGATATGGTGCATGACGATCTGAAGCCTTCGCGAGATCATGACGAAAGACGCATTCCACAACGCCATCGTCGTCAATACGGCCATCGGCGGCTCGACCAATGCGCCGATCCATATCAGTGCCATTGCCCGGCATATGGGCGTGGACGTGCCGCTCTCCGATTGGCAGACCCATGGCCATGGCGTGCCGCTGCTGGTCAATCTGCAGCCGGCCGGCGACTATCTGGGCGAGGATTACCACCATGCCGGCGGCGTGCCGGCCGTGGTCAACGAACTGATGAAGCGCGGTCTCATTCGCGAGAACGCGCGCACCGTCAATGGCCGCACCATCGGCGATAATTGTCGTGGGCGCGAGATCGCAGACAACGATGTGATCCGGCCCATCGACAGGCCCTTGCGCGAAGATGCCGGCTTTCTCGTTCTCAGCGGCAATCTGTTCGACAACGCCATCATGAAGACGAGCGTGATCAGCGACGAATTCCGCAAGCGCTATCTCTCCAACCCGAACGATCCGGAAGCCTTCGAAGGCCGCGCCATCGTGTTCGACGGGCCGGAGGATTATCACCACCGCATCGAGGACCCCGCGCTGGGCGTGACGGAAGAAAGCGTCTTGTTCATTCGCGGTGCAGGGCCGATCGGCTATCCCGGGGCTGCGGAAGTGGTGAACATGCAGCCGCCGGCCGCGCTCATCAAACGCGGCATTACTTCGCTGGCCTGCATCGGCGACGGGCGCCAATCCGGCACCTCGGGTTCACCATCGATCCTCAACGCCTCGCCGGAAGCGGCGGCGGGTGGCGGGCTCGCGATCGTGCAAACCGGCGATCGTGTGCGCATCGATCTGAAGCGCTGCACGGCGAACATACTCATTTCCGACGAGGACCTCGCGCGCCGGCGCAAGGATCTCGATGCGCGCGGCGGCTTTCCCTATCCCGCCTCGCAAACGCCGTGGCAGGAAATCCAGCGCGACCTGACCGGCCAGATGGGCGATGGCATGGTGCTGGAGATGGCCGTGAAATATCAGGACGTCGCCAGAACATCCGGCACGCCGCGCGACAATCATTGAGCGCAAAGCGCCGAAAGACGCGCCCATGACAGAGAGCGTCACCGCCGTCGAATGCGTATGGCCGGCCCGGGCGATTCTGGGCGAAGGGCCGCTCTGGTCCGCGCGCGAGCAGGCCCTCTACTGGGTCGACATCAAGGCGCCAGCCCTGCACCGCTTCGGCCTCGCCGATGGTTCGAAGAGACGCTGGCCACTGCCCGAGCGCACCGGCTGGGTGATCGAGCGCGAGACGGGGCCCGGTTTCATCGCCGGAACCAAATCCGGCTTTGCCGAATTGCAGCTCGACCCGTTCAGCATCACGGTGTTCGGCAATCTCGAGCCGGAACTGGGTGGCAACCGCTTCAACGACGCCAAGGCCGACAACCACGGTCGCATCTGGGCTGGCACGATGGACGATGCCGAAGAGCATGAACGCGGCTCGCTGTGGCGGCTCGATCCCGACAGGCACTGGCAGCGCATCGATACCGGCTATCATGTCTGCAACGGGCCGGCGATCAGCCCCGACGGCAAGACCTTCTATCACACCGACAGCGCCAAGCGGCTGATCTACCGGTTCGACCTCAACGACGATGGCAGCCTTGGCGGCAAGGCCGTCTTCATCGCCTTCGAAGAGGCATGGGGCTATCCCGACGGCATGACGACCGACCGCGAGGGCGGGTTGTGGGTCGCCCATTGGGATGGCGGACAAATCAGCCGCTTCACGCCGGACGGCAAATGTGAGCGCTCGCTTCCCATGCCGGTGTCGCGCCCGACAAGCTGCGCCTTTGCCGGCCCCGATCTCGACCGGCTATTCGTGACCTCGGCGCGAATCGGAAAGGACGAAGAACCGCTGGCCGGCGGCCTTTTCGAGATCGACCCGGGCGTTCGGGGCCTGATGCCGGGCCGCTTCGGCGGCTAGGCCTCGCGATCGTGCTTTTCCTTCGGAAGTTTCTGGATATCCGGCGCATCATGATTGCAGCGCCCACGATTGCGCCTAAACTGGCGTTGTGAGCAACAAGACCAAAATAAAGCCCCAGCCCCACGGCCGCCGAGAAACCGGAAACGCGCAAGCGGAACGTCAAAAAGCCGCTTCGCCTGCACGGCGAGATTGCGCGCAATCTCGGCGTCAAGATCATCTCCGGCGTCTACAAGCCGGGCGACCTGCTCGACGGCGAGATCGCCGCCAGCGAACATCTGCATGTTTCGCGCACGGTCTATCGCGAGGCGGTGCGCATCCTGGCGGCCAAGGGGCTTGTCGTCTCGCGGCCCAAGGTCGGCACGCGCGTCAGCCCGCAATCGACCTGGCACCTGCTCGATCCCGACGTGCTGTCCTGGGTGTTCGAATTCGAGCCGGACGAGGACTTTCTCAACGGGCTATTCGAGCTGCGCCGCATGATCGAGCCATCCGCCGCCGCGCTCGCCGCCCAGCGCCGCACCGAGGCCGACCTCGAAGAGATGCGGCGGGCGCTGGAGGATATGGCCAAGGACACGCTGGCCACCGAAGCCGGACGGGACGCGGATCTTGCCTTCCATTCGGCGATCCTGCGCGCCACCGGAAACATGTTCCTGGTTTCGCTGATCAGCGGCGTCGGCGCCGCGATGTCGTGGACCACGATCTTCAAGCAGCGCGAAAACCCGCTGCCGCGCGATCCGATTCCGGACCATCAGCGCGTCTATGATGCGATCGCGGCGGCCAATCCCAATGCGGCCTATGCGGCGATGTCCAACCTCGTCGACCTGGCGCTGGTGGACACGATGAACGCGCGCCCGCCACGGCGCGGCTGATCACGCAGTCTCGGCAAGCTGCTCGGGCGGCAGCGCGGCCGTCACCTTGCAACCCCACACCGCATAGAACAGCACATAGATGTAGCAGGCCGCCGGCAGCAGATAAGAGAGCTGCAGCCCGAAGCGGTCGGCGATCACGCCCTGCAGCGCCGACAGCGCGCCGCCCGCAATCGCCATGATCAGAAGGCCCGAGCCTTCTTCCGTCAGCGGGCCCAGTCCCTTGATGCCCAGCGTGAAGATGGTCGGGAACATCACCGAGTGGAACAGACCGATGGCGATCAGGCACCACATCGCCAGATGGCCGCCGGTCGAAACCGCGGTGACGCTCAACACGAGCGCGCAAATGCTGACGAAGGCCAGAAGCCGTTCCGGACTGACGAAGCGCATGATGCCGGCACCGATGAAACGGCCGACCATCGCCCCGCCCCAGAACAGGACGAGATAATCGGCGGCATGCTCATGGCTCATCGCGCCGATATCCGGCAGGGAGATGAAATTCACCAGCGTCGAGCCGACGCCAATTTCGGCAATCAGATAGATGAAGATCGCCGGCACGCCGAAGACGAGATTGCGATGGCGCCACAGGCTGTGCTTCTTGCGCTCTTCGCGCGCGTGCCGCTGCGTTGCGGCGCCAAGGGCCGGCAGGCGCGTCTTCCAGACGATGAGCGCCAACACGACAAGAATGCCGGCGATCAGGATGTATGGCAGCTGCACGGCCTGCGCGTCGGCGACGCGCTGGGCATGGCTCAACACTTCGGCATGGCCGGCCGCTGCGGTGCCGGAGGTGCTGCGGCCGAGGATCAGAAGACCGCCGAAAATTGGGGCGATCATCGTGCCGGCGGAGTTGAGCGCCTGCACGAGGTTGAGGCGGCTCGATGCCGTCTCCGGCGGGCCGATCACGGCGACATAAGGATTGGCCGCGACCTGCAAGAGCGCAATCGCCGTGCCCAGCACGAACAACGCCGCCAGGAAGATGTCGTAAGAGACGAAATAGGCCGCGGGCAGGAACAGCAACGCGGCGAACGCCATGCCGAACAGGCCGACAATGATCGAGGATTTGTAACCGATGCGCTCCAACAGCCGGGCCGACGGCAAGGACATCAGCAGATAGGCCAGATAGAACACGAACTGGATCAGCAGCGAGCGCGCATAATTGAGGTCGAACACGGCTTTGAGATGCGGAACGAGAATATCGTTCAGCACCGTGGCGAAGCCCCACATGAAGAACACGGTCGCCAGGACGCTCAAGGCCAGGCCATAGCGCACACCGGCCACTCCGCCAGCCTTCGCGGCCGGCGGTTCCACTCGCCCGCTGCTGCCCATAATTTCCCCTCCCTCGAAACGCTCGACCGCGCATCTTTAATTACTTAGACAAAAGCTAGCCGAGCGCCCAAAGCCAGGCAAGCGCTTTGTGCCGGGCCGGTGCGGACAAACTCTTGGGCAAACTTTGGGCAAACATATTGCGGAAACTCTTGACCGAAATTCCGGTCCACGCGCGCTCAGGCGTTGATCGGGCTGTACCGTGCCTTATATATGTACGAGTTATTTGAAGCCCGGGACGGTCTTGTACCCCCGGGCAGCAGCCCCGGAGTGCCCTTCCATGTCCCTGACCGGCCAATTCTTCATCGGATCCGAACGCGTGACGTCGCGCGAAACCTTCCACGCCGTCGACCCGCGCAACGGCCAAGACCTGGCGCCGGGGTTCAGCATCTCCGAAGCGAAGGATGTCGAACGGGCCTGCACGCTGGCATGGGCCGCTTTCGACACCTATCGCGCCACCGACAATGAAAGCCGCTCCCGCTTCCTTGAGACCGTAGCCGACAACATCGCCGCCCTGGGCAAGACGCTGACCGAACGCGCCGAAGCCGAGACCGGCCTGCCGCCCGCACGCCTGACCGGCGAACTCGGGCGCACCTGCGGGCAATTGCGCCTGTTCGCGGCCGAGCTGCGCAATGGCGGCTGGCAGGGTCTGCGCATCGACCCGGCCTTGCCGGAGCGCAAACCGATGCCGCGGTCCGATCTCAGAATGCGCAAGATCCCGCTCGGCCCCGTGGCCGTGTTCGGCGCCAGCAATTTCCCGCTCGCCTTTTCGGTGGCCGGCGGCGACACCGCCGCCGCGCTGGCGGCCGGTTGTCCGGTCGTGGTCAAGGCGCATCCGGCCCATCCCGGCACCAGCGAGATGGTGGCCGGCGCGATTGCGGCGGCGGTGAAAAGCTGCGGCCTGCCCGAAGGCGTGTTCTCGATGGTGGCAGGCCCGGCCAATGCGCTGGGCGGCGCGCTGGTCGCCGATCCGCGCATCAAGGCGGTGGGCTTTACCGGCTCGCGCGCCGGCGGGCTGGCGCTGATGGAGATCGCGGCCAAGCGCGCCGAACCGATTCCGGTCTATGCCGAGATGAGCAGCATCAATCCCGTCATCCTGCTGCCGCAGGCGCTGGCGGCGCGGGCCGAGGCCCTTGCCGATGGCTTCCTCAATTCGCTGACCATGGGCGTGGGCCAGTTCTGCACCAATCCCGGCCTTGTGATCGCGATGGAATGCGAGGCGCTCGACCGCTTCATCGCCAAAGCGCGCGGGATGATCCCCGAAAAGCCAGCCGCGACGATGCTGACCCCCGGCATCCATGGCGCCTATGCCAGAGGCGTCGATGCGCTGCGCCAGAGCGGCAAGGCCGAGCTGCTCGGCGAAGGCGCCAAGAGCACGGGGCCAAATTGCGGGCAGCCATTCCTCTTCAGCGTCACGGCCAGGGACTTCCTCGCTACCCCGGCGCTGTCGCACGAAGTGTTCGGGCCGTCCTCGGTCATCGTGCGCTGCGCAAACGAAGCCGAGATCCTGAGCGTGCTCGAAGGGCTGGAAGGCCAGTTGACCGCAACGCTGCATCTGGAAGACGGCGACATCCCGCTTGCCGGAAAGCTGCTGCCGGTGCTCGAACGGCGGGCCGGGCGCATCCTGACCAATGGCTGGCCGACTGGCGTGGAGGTGACACATGCCATGGTGCATGGCGGCCCGTTCCCGGCGACCTCGGACGGCCGCAGCACCTCGGTCGGCACACTCGCCATCGACCGCTTCCTGAGGCCGGTCTGTTATCAGGATCTGCCGCAGGCCTTGCTGCCGGGAAGCCTGCGCGGCGACGGCACCGGCCCGCGCCGCATCGACGGGATGTGGCGGATCGATTGACGCCGCCGGCGACGCATCAATCTCCCTGAGAACAACGTCGGCAATTGCCGGCGCGGCGAGGCCATTGCGCCAGATCAAGAACCGCAGCCATGGCTGGGCCATTCTTCCGCCCGGGCGGGGTCACTTCATTGTGGAGACCTGCCATGCGCGCATTCCCGTCCTCGAAACGCCGCACACATATCCGCTTCGCCATATTCTCGTCCCTGCTCGGCGCGACATTTGCGCTGACCGGATCCGGCGCCGGCGCACAGCCGCTCGAAACCATCGTCGTCACGGCGCCCCGCATCGTCCAGCAAACGATCGTCACCGACCGCACTCCGACCGGAACCCCGGTTGAGACGACGACGATTTCCCGTAACGTCGCCTTTTCCGACCTCGACCTCACCAAACATACCGATGTCGAAGAACTGAAGATGCGCGTGAAGACCACCGCCACAGATCTCTGCAGCGAGCTCGACAAGCTCTTTCCCCTGCAGCCGAAAGACGAGACCTGCGCGCAGAAGTCCGAGGACAGGGCCATGGTTCAGGTGGATAGCCTGATCAGCGACGCACAGAAATAGACGGGACTGGCTGCCGGCGGCCGATCACATCTGGTGCGGCGCGCCGGTGACCGGGTGCGCGTAGTGATAGGGCACCACCACCGGTTCGGGCCAGCGCGGCGGCGGCGGACCGATGCGATCGGGCCCGCGCGGGTTTTCCGGCCAGGTCTTCTCATAGGTCGAGACCATCAGCGGCTGGACGGGCGAGTGCGCCCAGCCCTCTTCATAGCGCGCCTGATAGACCACATTGTAATTGAACAGCTTGATCTTCCAGATGCCGCCCTCGCGGACATAGATGTTTTCATAGACGCCGGCCTCCCAGAACTGGGCCGGCAATTGCGGCGGCGCATCGGTCTTGGTGTCATGCACGCCGCCCTGCATGAAGGTGCGGAAGCGGCCGCGGGCCGTGCGCCGGTCCTCGGCCACATCGACGATGTCCTGGGCGATGATGTGCTCGAACAACAGGCCATAGGCCGGACCTTCGACGCCCGAAGCGCCACCATAAAGCCGGCGCGCGCCGGCCTTGCCTTCAAAGATGCCGCCCATGAAATGCAGCTCGGCATCGTCGGCGAACAGTTCGACGATGTCGGCGAAGCGGCACTTGTCCATGTAGTAGCCATAAGCGAATTGCAGTTTGCGGATCGCCGCCACGTCCTGCAGGCGGCCGAGTTCGTGCGACAGGGTTTGGACCTGCGCCTCCAATGCCGTGAGCCGGTCGTCACTCATGATGTCGCCTCCATCTCGTTGAGCATGGCATCGAGATCGTCGGGCAGTTCGGTGTAGCGGCCCGTGAGCGCATCGTAGCGGCCCGAGGCCAGCGCGATGCAGCGTTCGGCGCAGCGCGTCAGATCGGTATCGTTGCCCTCGCCGGTTTCGGCCTGACGTTCCTTGAGCCGCGCCATCATGCCGGGAAGCCAGTGCTGGGCGGCGGGATCGTTCAGCGTGTCGTTGGCCAGCTGGGTGAAAACAAAACCGGGATCGATGGCGAAGACCTGCACGCCCAGATCCTTCGCTTCGGCGGCGGCCTGCGCGACGATGCGGTTCTGCGCGATCTTGCCCGTGCAATAGGCCGACATATAGGGCGCTACCATGTGGCTGGCGATGGCCGAGATCACGATGATGCGGCCAGCGCGGCGCTCGATCATCCCCGGCATGATGCGGCGCAGGAACAGCATCGGCGCACGGATATGCACGGCCTGGGCGTTCCACCAGCCCTCGGCATCCACATCCCAGATCGGGCCGAAGGGGCCGGGCACACCGGCATTGTTGACGAAGAGGCTGAGCGGGCCGAGCGCGGCTTCGGCCTCACCGACAATGCGGTCAACATCTTCAGGACGTGTCACATCGCCGGCCGCGGCCACGGCCTTGCCGCCCGATGCACGAATCTCATCGACCACCGCATCCAATTGGCCGCGCGAGCGCGCCGTCACCGCCACGGCCGCGCCTTCACGCGCGAAGCCCAGCGCGATGGCCCGGCCGAAGCCGCGGCCGCCACCGGTCACGAGCGCCACCTGTCCCTCAAGACGTCCGGTCATGAAATGCATCTCCCTGTCAGCGCCGTTCCTTCCGCGCATGTATTCATGTCGCCCTCGGTCGCATGGGCCGCAGCGTCCGCGATAGGATAAGCCCACGCCGCACGGATCACGACCGCATCCTACAAGCAGCGAAACCGGGGAGACAACGCGCCATGGCGAACCAAACGCCCATCACACGCGAAGAATACGAAGCACTGGCCCATCGTACCGGCGTGCTTGAAGACAAGGAGGCGATCACACGGCTCCAATATGCCTATGGCTATTATCTCGACAAATGCCTGTATGACGAGGTGGTCGACCTGTTTTCCGATCACGGCTCTATCGTGTTCGCAGGCGGGCTCTACAAGGGCAAAGCCGGATTGAAACGGCTCTATTTCGATCGCTTCCGCCAGAATTTCACGAACGGCCACAACGGCCCGATCTACGGCTTCCTGCTGGATCACCAGCAATCGCAGCAGATCATCGACGTGGCCGATGACCGCAAGACGGCCAAGGCCCGCTTTCGTTGCTTCATGCAGGCCGGCAGCCACATCACCAAGGAAGGGCCGGTTATGGCGGGCCTGCAGCAATGGTGGGAAGGCGGCATCTACGAGAACGATTACGTCAACGAGGACGGCATCTGGAAGATCAAGCAGCTCGACTACAATGTCGTCTATCACGGCACCTTCGAAGAGGGCTGGGCGCATTGGAAGCCGGTCAACTGGACCGCGACCAAAACCTTTCCCGAAGATCCAGCGGGACCGGACGAAATCCTGCCCGAGCGGAAATACTGGCCCGAGACGCCGACAATCCCGTTCCACTATCCGCATCCGGTGACGGGCAAACCCTGGAAGGGGTGAGCCCGCTCAGGACACCGCCCAATAGCGGAAGATGGAATAATCGCCGTCCGGATCGGGATGGCGTTCGCCGCCGCCAACGATGACGGTGCGATTGAGCCATTCATGCGGGCCGTCCGGCGCGCGGAAATAGGGCGTGCAGCGGAAATAACCGGGACGATCCGGCGCGCCGTTCTCGCCCTTCTTTGGCCCGTACACATAGCCCAGATTGCGGATATAGATCAGCGTGCCGTCATCGGCCTTGAGCATGTAATGCGCCTGCAGTTCCACGACGCCGTCCGAACGCACCGTCGGCCAATCGGCGCCGGAAACATCGACCACCTTGCCGTTGAGGCGCGGGCCTTCGACCTGGCCGTCCTGCACCGAGGTGTAGCCATAATGGTCGCCGCCCGGACAGGGGCCAAGCATCCAGCGATCCTTGAAGTTGATGCGAATGTCGAACACATGTTCGAGCTTGAGCGGGCCGGACTGATAATCCATGGGCGTGTCTCCTTGCAGAGGGTCAGAGCGCAGCCGCCGGCAATGGCGCGCGGCCGGCAATCATATCGGCGGCCTTTTCGGCGATCATGATGACAGGGGCATTGGTGTTGCCGCCGACGATGGTCGGCATGACGGAGGCATCGACAACGCGCAGGCCCGCGAGCCCACGGACCTTCAATTGCGGATCGACCACAGCGTCTTCGCCCATGCCCATGGCGCAGGTCGAGGTCGGGTGCATGGCCGTGCCGATGGTGGCGCGCACATAGGCATCGAGATCGGCATCGCTTTCGACCTCCCGCCCCGGCATCAGCGGCCCGGTGACGAGCGACTTGGCCGGTTCGGTGGCGAAGTAATTTCGCGTCCAGCGGATCATGCGGCGGAAGGATGCGCGGTCCGCCTCCTCGGCCAGCACATTGAAATGGATCGCCGGCGGCGCCGTGGGATCGGCCGAGCGCAGGCGCACCGAGCCGCGGCTGGCCGGATAGAGCATCACATTGGCGAGCGAGAAGACATGGCCCGCACCCTTGCGCCAGCCCGGGAACCAGACGCGCGCGCCCATGGACACCGGGCTGATGAGCATCTGCACATCGGGCCGGTCGAGTTCGGGGCGCGAACGGTAGAAGCCCTGCGCCGCCACCGGCAGGCCGGCAATGGGCCCACTGCCGAACAGCTTCCAGCGGATGGCGGCAAGCGCCATGCGATCGAAGCGCAGTTCGGAATTGAAGGTGATGGGGCCGGCGGCATTGTACATCGCGCCGACCGAATGATGATCCTGCAGATTGCGGCCGACGCCCGGCAGATCATGCTGCGGCTGGATGCCCAGCGCCTTCAACTCATCGGCCGGGCCGATGCCGGATAGCATCAGCAGCTGCGGTGAATTGAACGCGCCGCCGGAGAGGATCACCTCGCGTTCGGCACGCACGGACCGCGCCAAGCCGTCCTTCACATAATCGAGCCCGACCGCACGATTGCCTTCGAGGACGACGCGCGTCGTCAACGCGCCGGTTTCGACCGTGAGGTTGGGGCGCGTCATCGCCGGGCGCAGATAACGCGCGGCGGTGCTGGCGCGGCGGCCCTTATGCGTGTTGAAGTCGGGCGCGCTGAAGCCTTCGGTGCTGGCTTCGTGGAAATCGTCCAGCGCGCGATAGCCGAGCTTTTCGGCCGTCGCGATCAGCTTGGGATAGAGCGCATTATCGGTGATGTGACGCGAGACGGTGAGCGGGCCGTCCTTGCCGTGATAGAGGGATTCGCCGCGCCAATTGCTTTCGGCCTTGCGGTAATAGGGCAGGATGTCCGCGAAGCTCCAGCCTTCGGCGCCCATCTGCCGCCATTGATCGAAATCGCGCGGATGGCCGCGCGAATACATCATGCCGTTGACCGAGGAGCTGCCGCCCAGCACCTTGCCGCGCGGCGCGGCGATGCGGCGATTGTCGGCATAAGGTTCCGGCTCGCTCATATAGTGCCAGCCGAAATCCTTGTGCAGGAAGGCATCGCGCCAGGCGAGCGGCATGGCCAGAAGATTGCCGCGGTCGCGCCCGCCGGCTTCCAGCAGCAGCACGCGGCAGGCGGGATCCTCGCTCAATCGGGCGGCCAATACACAGCCGGCCGAGCCCGCGCCGACGATGACATAATCATATCCGTTCTGGGCTGGCATCGAGACCCTGTTCCGACCGGTCAACCGAAAGACGGCAGGCGGAACACATGCTCCGCATTGGTCTGCATCAGCATCTTCTTGTGCTCGAAGGGAATGTCGAGATTGTCATAGGTGGCCACCTCGTCCGCCGAGACCTGATAGGGATAATCCATCGCATAGATCACGCGCTCGGGGCCGAGCACATCGATACAGAACTTGATCGCCGGTTCCCAGGCCACACCGCTGGTCGTGACCCAGATATTGTTGTGGAAGTAGTGAGAGACCTTGTGCTTCAGCTTCACGGGCGGCTGGCCGCCGCGCAGGCCCGGCCGGCCATCGGCATTGGATTGCATCCAGTCGAAGCGATAGAGCAGCAGCGGCATCGCCTCGCCGGCATGACCAATGACAAGCCGCAGCTTGGGATATTTGTCGAAGGCGCCGGAGAAGATCAGCCCCATGGTGTGCATCCACACCTCATGGGAGAAGCCCGCCAGCGCACCGATGAAGCCGCGATATTCATACGGATAGACCCAGTTCGAGGGCGGGCTGGTCGGATGAATATAGAGCGCGGCATCGAAATGCTCGAGCGCTTCGAGGATCGGCTCGAAGGCCGGTTCGTCGAGATAATGGCCCTGGGTGTGCGAATTGAGCACGGCGCCGTTGAGGCCGAGCTTGGTCATGCCGCGCTCGATCTCCTTCACCGCACCCTTCACATCCTGCGGCGCGAAGGCGGTGAGGCCGGAGAAGCGATCGGGATATTTGCGGCAGGCTTCGGCCAGACGGTCGTTCGACAGTGCCGCCAGCTCGGTGCCCGTGCGCGCGTCGAGCACCTGCACGCCCGGTGCGGTCAGCAAAAGGAGCTGGCGGTCGATGCCCAGCTCGTCCATGCGCGCGATGCGGCCCGGACCGATATCGCAAAGCTGCTTCTGGACCTCCGGTAGGCCAGCAAACATCGCGCCCATGCGCAGCGAGGCATCGTCCGGCGGACAGGGCCCGTTCAGCAGTTCCAGCTGGGCTTTGGGGATTTCGGGAATGCTCCAGGCCTCTTCCGTCGCGATGCGCCGGATCCGGTTGTGACCCTGCGTACCTTGCCCGCCGGCCGGCTCGCCCTGATTGGCCATTCTGGTTCCTCCCCTGATCCGGTCAGGTGATGTTCTTCTTGATTTGCTCGCCGCCCGGAGCCCGGCAGAGTTGCGCATTTAGCCCGACCGCGTCGAGCCCGGCTTTGCTGAAACCGAACCGGTTCATGCGCGGCCGGGTTGCGGCGCGAAGGTGAGCACCATGCGGGTGCCGTGAGGGGGGTGGTCTTCGAGCCGGACATCGCCGCCATGGAGCTGCGCGACGCGGCGGACCAACGCCAGCCCCACACCGGCGCCATTGCCACCCTTCGCATCCGGGCGCCAGAAGCGATCGAAGATTCGCGCGCGCTCTGTGGCGGGGATTCCGGGCCCGTCATCTTCGACGATCACGGCCGGGCCCGGTTCGACGCAGACGCTCACTGTGGCACCGGCCGGGGAATAGGTGAGCGCATTGTCGACAAGATTGCGGATGGCGATCTCGATCAGCGCGGCGCTGCCCGACACGGTCACATCAGCGCCCGCATGATCGAATTCGATGCTCTGGCGCCGGGCAACTGCCGCAGGGACAGCAGCCTCGCAAACCTGGCGGGCGCAAGGGACGAGATCGACTTGCTCGCGGGCCTGTGCCATCGCCTCTTCGGCCTGGGCAAAGCGCAGCAATTCATCGACGACATGACCGAGGCCTTCGATATCGGCTTTGATGCGGCTGCGCTCGGGACCGGGCGCCAGACGCGATACCTCCAACAGCAGCACAGCCAGCGGCGTGCGCAATTCATGGGCCGCATCGGCCGTGAACTGCTTCTGCAATTGCAGTGAGCGTTCGAGCCTGGCGAGCATGGCGTTGACAGCCGCCGCGACATCGGCGAACTCGCGCGCCATGCCGCCTTCCGACACGGGGGTCAGCGCTTCACCGCGCGCCACGGCTCCGCCGATGGCACTGGCTTCACGCGCCAGCCGCCGGACAGGCTCAAGCGCGGCACGGGTGGTCAAAAACATTGCCAGCGTCAATGCGGGAACCAGCAGGATCAGTGGAATGAAAACACGCGTGATCAACTTTTCGGCGATGACCATCAGACCGGCCCAAGCCGGATCGCCGATCATATAGGTCTGGATCCAGTATTTGTGCCCCTTCAGCACAGTGCGATGAATGAGAAGGGAGACGGGCTCGCCGGCAGGCTGCGCAGCCGTTGGATGCAACTGCTCGAAATCCTCGAAGAGATCGCGACCTACGACGGCAGGATCGTGCCCGTCCGGCGACAGATGCTGGACCGGCGGAAGCCACCGCGTATTGGCAGAGGCGAGAATGCGGCGGTGCCGCAACGAACGGCGATCGAATACGCGAAATCCATAGGACCTAGGATAGGCGCGAAAGAGCTGCAACGACGCCGGATCGCGGCCGGCCGCCAGCTCTGCGGCGATTGTCGTCGTCGTGGCCTGCAACGTCATTTCGCGCAGGCGCGGAATATCGGAAAGATAATGCAGAATAAAAGCCAGCGTCAGCAACACCGAGATCGTCAGCGACACTGTCACCATACGCACGGCCAGAATCCAGGACAGCGACTTCGGCTGTCCCCGATTCAGCACGGCGCGCGTTCCGTCAGGATGTAGCCGATGCCGCGCATGGCCGTGATGTCGACCGTCGCTCCAGCGGCACCAAGCCGGCGGCGCAGACGCGAAACCACCGCTTCAACCGCATTGCCCGTCACATCTCTGTCGACGGAATAGACGGCGCGCTCAAGTTTTTCCCGCGGCATCACCTTGCCCTGCTGTTCGAGCAGGGCCGACAGAACGGTCAGCTCACGCGGCGTAATGGGCGCGATATGGTCTGCAATGGTCAATGTCAGCGAGGCGGTGTCGAGCCGGACATTGCCGGCGGCCAAGACCGCCTCGCGCAATTGGCGCGAACGCCGCGTGACGGCGTGGATATGCGCCACCAGCTCCTCATCGGAAAAGGGTTTGACGATGTAGTCGTCGGCGCCGGCATTGAGCGCGCGCACCCGATTGTCGACATCGCCGCGCGCGGTGACGACCAGCACATAGACACCGCTATCGCCCTCGCGCAGGGTTTCCAGCACCGCATGGCCGTCACCGTCCGGCAGAGAGAGATCGAGCAGCACCAGATCGTAACCGCCGGGAGACAAGGCGGCCCGCGCCGCCGTCACCGTTTCGGCGGTATCGACGCCATAGCCATGATCGGTGAGCAGCGCCGCCATCAGGCCCGCCAGACGTGCATTGTCTTCGACGATCAATATCCGCATGGCGGCAGGTTAGCGGGCCGCTATGACAATCGGAAGCCAATTGTCTGCGACAATGTTGTGGAACGGTATACTCCACTGCAAGGCCGACACGGATAACCGCGTCACGCTTCCAGTGCGGCGAGCTGCGTCTCAATCGCGGAACGAGCCCCGGCAAGCGCGCGATGCATCGCCGCGACACAGGCGGAAGCTTCCGCGCCCTGTTCTTCCACACAGCAATCTTCAAGCGCTTCGGCCAGATGCTGCAGACGGCAGGCGCCGAAGCTGCCGGAGGTGCCCTTCAGATCATGCGCCAGTTCGCGCAACTGGGCCCAGTCGGTATCGGCGGCGGCGCGATCAAGCGTGGCCAGAAGGTCGGCAGTCGCGGCACAATAGGACTGTGCCAATGTCAGCACCTGGTCAGGTTTCAGGACCTGCGCCAGATCCTCGAGCTGCGCCGGATCAAGATCGGGAACATCGGCGAATGCGTGCGCCAGCTCGGCTTCGCCGCTCAGGGCCGCACTGGTTGCTTCGACAGACATGGCTCCGGCCTTGCTCCTCGCCTCGCCGTACCAGCCTGCCGCATTCCGCTTAAACTGGCGTTAAACCGGGCACCGGGCGCGGGCGGCCCGGAAAACGGCTTGCCTTGAAAGGCCAAAGGCGGGCAAGGAAAGCCCGAAACCTGGACCCGGAATTCGAGACGTGAGCCCCAAGGGCAAAATCTTCGCCGTGGCGCCGATGATGGAGTGGACCGACCGGCATTGCCGGATGCTCCATCGCGGGCTGACGAAGCACGCCCTGCTCTATACCGAGATGGTGACGGCCGAAGCCGTGATCCGCGGCGACCGGGAACGGCTGATCGGCTTCGATGCACGCGAGCATCCGGTGGCGTTGCAACTGGGCGGCAGCGAACCTGTGCGGCTCGCGGAGGCCGCGAAGATTGGCGCCGAGTTCGGCTATGACGAGATCAACCTCAATGTCGGTTGCCCGTCCGACCGCGTGCAGTCGGGACGCTTCGGCGCCTGCCTGATGCAGGAACCGCAATTGGTGGCCGAGTGCATGGCGGCGATGAATGCGGTGGTGGACGTGCCGGTGACGCTCAAATGCCGGATCGGCGTGGACGAGCAGGAACCGGAGATCGCGCTGCGCGAGATGATCAGCGGCGTGCAAGGCGGCCGGCGTGCGCACCTTCATCGTCCATGCGCGCAAGGCCTGGCTGAAGGGATTATCGCCGAAGGAGAACCGCGACGTGCCGCCGCTCGATTACGATCTGGTGGTGCGGGTGAAGGCCGAGAATCCGGACCTGACCATCGTCATGAATGGCGGCATCCAGACATTGGAAGAAGCGGACACGCATCTGCAATTCGTCGATGGCGTGATGCTGGGGCGCGCGGCCTATCAGCATCCGGCGATGCTGGCCGAGGTGGATGCGCGTTTCTTTGGCGGCGAGCCGGTGCGGATCGAGGATGCAGTCGAGGCCTATATCGATTATGTGGCGTATCAGCTGGAACAGGGCGTGCCGCTCAACGCCATGACCCGGCACATGCTCGGCCTGTTCAACGGAAAGCCGGGCGCGCGCCTGTTCCGCCGACATCTCTCCGAGAACGCGACCAAGCCGGGCGCGAATGTGCAGACCTTGCGCGATGCGCTCGCACATTTGGCAATGCCTGCACGCAGTCAGGCAGCCTAGATCTTCTGATCGTATTCGCCGACTTCGGGGTGCTTTGACAACCGCGCATCGAGATCCTTGAACATCGCGCGCATCTGGGCGTCAGAGACCGGGCTTTCGACCACCACAACCAATGACGGCTTGTTCGAGGACGCCCGGATCAGACCCCAGGTGCCGTCTTCCAGCGTAAAGCGCACGCCGTTCACCGTCACCAGCTTGACGATCTTCTGGCCGAGGACGGTTTCGCCCTTCGCCTTCAGCGCTTCATATTCCTTCGTCATCGCATCGACGATGTCGTATTTCTTTTCGTCCGGGCAATAGGGCGCCATGGTGGGCGAGCCCCAGGTCTTGGGCAGCTCGGCCACCAGTTGCGACATCTTTTTCGTGCCCGCGCGATCGAGCATTTCGAGGATGGCGATGGCGGCAACGATGCCGTCGTCATAACCGCGGCCGATGGGCGCGCGGAAGAAGTAATGGCCGGACTTTTCGAAGCCGGCGACGGCCTCGATCTCGTTGGTGCGGCGCTTCATATAGGAATGGCCGGTCTTCCAGTAATCGGTGGTGGCGCCGTTGGCCTTCAGCACCGGATCGATCTCATAGATGCCGGTGGATTTCACATCGGCCACGAATTTGGCGTTCGGAATGCGGGTCGACAGATCGCGCGCCAAAAGCACGCCCACCTTGTCGGCGAAGATTTCCTCGCCCGTGTCATCGACCACGCCGCAGCGATCGACATCGCCGTCGAAGCCCAGCGCGATCTCGGCGCCGTTTTCCTTCAGCGATCTTGCCATCGCATGAAGCATTTCCATGTCTTCGGTGTTTGGGTTGTACTTCGGGAAGGTGAAATCGAGCGTCTCGTCCATGGGGATCGACATCGGCGCCGATGCGGCGCAGCGCTTCCGGGCCGAAGGCGCCGGCCGTGCCATTGCCGCAAGCCGCGATCACCTTGATCGGGCGCGAGAGCTTGTGGCCCTTGGTCAGGTCTTCGAGATAGGTCTCGCGCATGTTCTCCACGCGGCGATAGGAGCCTCCGGCGCGCGGTTTGCCTTCGCCGCCGAGGACGATGGCCTTGAGGCGCAGCATCTCGTCCGGGCCGAAAGTGAGCGGACGGTTGGCGCCCATCTTCACGCCGGTCCAACCATTCTCGTTGTGGCTGGCGGTGACCATGGCGCAGGCCGGCACATCGAGCGCGAATTGCGCGAAGTAGCACATGGGCGTGGTGGAGAGACCGATATCGAGAACCTCGCAGCCGGCCTCCATCAGGCCCAGCGTCAGTGCCTGTTTGATGGAGAGCGAATAGGCGCGGTAGTCGTGGCCGGTGACGACCTGGGGCTTGATGCCGAGCTCGTGGAAATAGGTGCCGAGGCCAAGGCCAACCGCCTGCACGCCCAGGAGGTTCAGCTCTTTGCCGAACAGCCAGCGGGCATCGTATTCACGGAAGCCATTGGGCGAGACCAGGGCTTCGTTCTCATAGGCGAGGGTGTTGGGCTTGAGGTCGGCGCGGGGTTTGTCGGTCATGGTCACTCGAATGCGTTGGGAATCGGCCCCTCTATAACGCGGGAATTCCGCGATTTCGCTGCGATGACGCAAATTTCCTCTTGTTTCCCCGATTTCGTTTCCTACGTCTCAATCATGTGATATAATTTTTCATACATCGATATAGTGTGAAATATGACCGAACCCACGCCACTCAACGCCGCCGAACGTGCCGCCACCCAGCGCCTGGCCGAAACGCTGGGCTTGCCCGCTTTCGAACCCGGCTGGGTGTGGCTGGCGGGCGCCGGGCCGGGCGATCCGGGCCTTGCGACAATTCTCGGCCTGCACGCGATCGCGGCGGCGGATGTGGTGCTCTACGACGCGCTCGTCAACCCTGCGCTGCTGGAATTGGCGCGGCCGGGCGCCGAATTGATCTTCGCCGGCAAGCGGCGCGGCAGACCCAGCGCCAAGCAGGGCGACATCTCGCGCAGCCTGGTGACGCTGGCGCGCAAGGGCCTCAGGGTGCTCAGGCTGAAAGGCGGCGATCCGTTCGTGTTCGGCCGTGGCGGCGAGGAAGCGCTGACGCTGGCGCGCGCCGGCATTCCCTTCCGCATCGTTCCGGGGGTGACGGCGGGGATCGGCGGGCTGGCCTATGCCGGCATTCCCGTCACCCATCGCGACACCAATCACGCCGTGACCTTCATCACCGGCCACGGCGCCGATGGCGGGCTACCGGATCTCGACTGGACGGCGGTGGCCAAAGGCTCGCCGACGCTGGTGCTCTATATGGCACTGGCCCATGCCGATGAGATTGCACAGACGCTGATGGCGGCCGGACGGCAAGCAGATGAGCCGGCGGCAATCGTCAGCGATGCCAGCAATGCGGGCCAAAGCGTGGCTGTCACGACATTGGGCGCGTTGGGTGCGACAGCGACCGGCAGCAAGGCCCCGGCCATCCTCGTGATCGGCGAGAATGTGAAACTCGCGCGCGGTCTCGACTGGCTGGGGGCGATGAAGGGCCGCGTGCTCGACCCCGATCCGCTAGGGCGCGAGCAGGTCAGCGAGACCGGCTGAGCGGCGGCATCCCCGCCTTCTTCATGCGTTCGGGCAGGCCGGCCATGATCGCCGCACGCTCATCATCCGAGAATGACAGCCAGCCGGCGACCTCGGCACGCGTGCGGCCGCACCCCTTGCAGAGCAGGGTCGCAAAATCGATTTCGCAGATATTGATGCACGGAGACTGAATGGGCATGGGCCACCTTCTTACCGCCCCCGTGCGGGCAGGTCGATGGCGTAAGCGGAGCGAGCGATACCGGGTGGGGGACCGGCGTCAATGTCCGCCCCCCACCCGGAGCGCATCGCGCTCCGACCTCCCCACAAGGGGGAGGTAGAACTCAGCCCATCTTGAAGACGCAGAACTTGTTGCCGTCGAGATCGCGGAAATAGGCGCCGTAGAAGGTCGGCATGCGCTCGCCCGGCTTGCCTTCGTCGGTGGCGCCTGCCGCGATTGCGTCGGCATAGACCTTGTCCACGACTTCGCGCGTGTTCGCCGCCAGCGACACCATGGTGCCGTTGCCGACCGTGGCCGGCTTGCCGTCATAGGGCGTGCAGACCGCGAGCATCGCGCCCGCCGGCGAGGTGAAGCCCTGCATGCGCTCGGAGGCGAAACCGCGCGTGCCGCCCAGCTCCTTCAGCACCTTGTCGAAGAAGGCCTTGGACTTTTCGAGATCGTTCGTACCGATCGTCACATATCCGATCATTCATATTCTCCAATGTTGGTTTGTCATTCTTACGCGGGCTTTTCGCTTCGCTCGCGGAAATTCAGTTCGACCATGATGTTGTTGGGGTCGGCGACGAACAGCTGATGCAGCGGCAATTCGGGAAAGATGTTCTCGCGATAGGTGATGCCGAGCTTTTTGAGTTTCGCGATCATCGCCTGAACGTCATGGCCGTTGAAGGCGACATGATCCAGCGAGCCCGTAGGGCTGTTGTGAACCGCGTCGTCATTCTCCGGCAGCGCGCCGCGCCGGTCGAGGATGTGGATGACGGCGGCATCGCCGCAATACATCCAGTAGCCCGGGAACGCCAGGTCGGGACGGAACCCGTCCTTCAGGTCCAGCACATCACGATAGAAATCGCGCGTCTTTTCCATGTCGGCGCAATTGATCGTGTAGTGGTCGAGCGTATCGAGGGGCATGACGTGTCTCCTAGCGTCCGCTGGGCAGCTTGTTGAAGGCGACATCCTTGTCAACACGCACGTCCTGAGGCAAGCCAAGAACCCGTTCTGCAATAATGTTTTTCAGGATTTCATCCGTCCCACCGGCGATGCGAAGGCCCGGCGCGCTCATCCATCCCATCTGGAACATCCCATTCATGGGCGCGTCGTGCCCCTTGAGCGCGCCCACTTCGCCTTCGAGTTCGGTGGCGAAGCCGCACAGGTCCTGCAGCTTGGGCGCCACCACGATCTTGGCAATCGAGGCTTCCGGCCCCGGCTGCTGGCCCTTCGAAAGCGCCGTCATCGTGCGATAGGTCGTGTATTTCAGGCCGGCCGAGCGCACATACCAGTCGGCAATCTTTTCGCGCACGGCGGCGTTCCTGATGGCCGGGCCGTCTTCGAGTTCGAGTTCGCGCGCCAGCGCCATGAGCTGCGGCACATCCAGCCCACCGCCTTGCCCACCGCCCACGGCCAGACGCTCATGCATCAGCGTGGTCAGCGCCACGCGCCAGCCATCGCCCACCTCGCCAAGGCGCTGCGAATCCTTGACCTTGAGATCGGTGAAGAAAACTTCATTGAAGCCGGAGGCGCCCGAGGCCTGCTTGATCGGACGCACCTCGACCGCGGGATCATGCATGTCGATGTAGAACATCGTCAGACCCTTGTGCTTGGGCACATTCGCGTCGGTGCGGGTGAGCAGAATTCCGTAATCGGAAATCTGCGCGCCGGTGGTCCAGATCTTCTGACCGTTGATGACCCAGCCATCGCCGTCTTTCTCGGCGCGGGTGCGAAGACCGGCGACGTCCGAGCCGCCCGCCGGTTCGGAGAAGAGCTGGCACCAGATCTCCTCGCCATGCAGCGCCGGCTTCACATAGCGGCCGATGGCTTCCTTCGCGCCATAGGTCATCAGCGTCGGGATGCACATGCCAAGCCCGATCGCGAAGGGGCCGTAAAGCCCTTCGGTCGAAGGTGTCTTGCCTTCTTCCTGACTGAAGATGACCTGCTGGATCGGCGTGCCGCCATAGCCGCCCACTTCCTTCGGCCAGGTGATGCGGGCATAGCCGGCATCGGCCTTCTTGGCCTGCCAGGCCCGGCAGGCGGCGAGGAAGGTCTTGTCGCTGCGTTCGGCCAGTTCGCCGCCATCGCCGGCTGACTTCTTCGGCGCGTTGGCATCGAGCCATTTGCGCACTTCGGCGCGGAACCTGGCTTCTTCGGGGGTGTCTTCGAAATCCATGGGATCGTTCCTCGAATATCAATAACGTCAGGCGGCGTTCGAGCGTTCGAGCGCGGTGACGAGCTTGTCTTTCCAGCTGCGCTGGGCACCCAGATTGAGGGCCAGTTCGCGCGAGCGCTTGTAATAGAGGTGGCAATCGAACTCCCAGGTGAAGCCGACGCCGCCATGGGTCTGGATGTTTTCCTTCGCCGCGAAATCGAACGCCTGGGTGGCGGAGACGCGCGCGGCGGCGGCGGCCACCGGCAATTCGGGCGCGGCAGTCGACAGCGCCCAGGCGCCGTAATAGGCATTGGAGCGCGCCAGCTCGTTGTTCACATAGATATCGGCGAGCTTGTGCTTGATCGCCTGATACGACGCAATCGGACGGCCGAAGGCATAACGCTCCATCGCATAATCCTTGGCCTGCACAAGACAGACATCGGCGCCGCCGACCTGTTCGAAGGCGGTGAGGATGGCCGCGCGGTCGAGCACATTTGCCAGGATCGACCAACCTTCACCGGCCGCACCCAAGGCTTCGGCGGGCGCATCGGTGAAGATCAGTTCGGCATGTTTGCGCGAGGGATCGATCGAATCCTGCGCCTTGCGTGTGACGCCATTGGCCTTGAGATCGACAAGGGCGAGGCCGAGACCGCGTTCGCCAGGCTCATCCGAAGTGCGGGCGAGGACGACGGCGTAGTCCGCATCCATGCCATCCACCACCGCGACCTTCGTGCCGTTCAGCTTGCCGGCGCGCAATGTGGTGCGGATCGATTTGGGCGTCACCGCGCCCGGCCCTTCGGTGCGGGCGAGCGTGCCGACAAGACCGCCTTCGGCGAGTTTGGCCAGCAGCGTCGACTTCTGCTCTTCGCTGCCGGCGGCCAGAAGCGCCTCGGCAAAGAGATAGATGGTCGAGGAGAACGGAACCGGCGCCAGCACACGGCCCAGCTCTTCGGCCACGACGCAAAGTTCGAGATAGCCGAGGCCGAGCCCGCCATAGGCTTCCGGGATCGCCGTGCCCAGCCAGCCCATTTCGGCGATGCCCTTCCACAGTGACGCGTCGTAACCCTGAGATCCTTCCAGAACCGCGCGCACGGATTTGGGCGGGCACTTCTCGGAGAGGAAGCGGCGCGCCTGATCGCGCAGCATCTTCTGGTCGTCGGAGAAATCGAAATTCATGCGTTTCCACCCGTTTGATTGTCTGTCAGGCGACACGATAAGGCCGCTTTCGGCGGGCGCAATGGGGGCAATTCGCGGCTCCACCTTAACTGGGGCTTAAGGGGGCAGGCTTACGCTAGGGCTTCCGGAAAAAATGGGATCGGCTGCCGCCATGGCCAAAGCACAATTTCACAAGAACCAGCGCGTCTACGTCCGCCCGGTGGGCACCTGGGCGCTGATCGAGAAGGTCATCCCGCATTGGACCAAGGGCCTCGATGAGCCCCTGCGCGTCTATTATGATGTCGGGCTGGGCCGCGAATTCTCCGCCGAGGAGCTGCAGGCGGAAGAGCCGAAGGCGGCTGGCCCGGGCGACGCCGATCAGAGCTGGCGCATCATCCGCGCCCGCAACAAATGGCAGCCGGCCGAGGACTGCAATCGCCATCCCGTGCCGGGCACCTTTCCGGTGGTGATCACCGGCGAGACCGATTGGGGCGGCTGGCGCGTGCCGGGCGCGGAATACGACCTCGACCCGCAGAAGATCGAACGCCAGGCCCGCCTGATCGCGGCGGCGCCGAAGCTGGCCGAGCTGGCCTCGACCCTGGTGGACTGGGCCCGCAAATCCGGCGAGGAGATGCCGGCGGCTCTGGCGGACCTCGCCCATGCCGCGCAGGACATCGTCACCGACGTGGACCGCGCCGCGGGCTGAGCGGGGCGCGCCTCGGGGAACCGCAAAACACCACACAATTGCGCGAGCGCCGGGCACGCGGCGGCCCGGCGCTTCCGCTTGGCCGCATGACGGGGTAAGACCCATGCTGTTCCGACAGCACCGAGGTTCCCATGCGCACCGAAGACCCGCGCGCCGTCCGTCTGGCAGAGTATCGCGCGCCCGATTTCCGCATCGCCGAAACCCATCTGAATTTCGTCCTCGATCCGCAGGCGACGCGCGTCACCGCGACGACGAAGATCGAGCGGATGGGCGCGGCCGATGCGCCGCTGGTGCTCAGTGGCGAGCATATGACGCTCGTCTCGGTGGCAATCGACGGCAAGGCGCTGGAGCGCCGATGCCTATAAGGTCGATGACGAGACGCTGACGCTTCGCGCGGTGCCGGACGCCTTCACGCTCGAAATCGTCACAGAAATTTCGCCGGCCGCGAACACGGCACTGGAAGGGCTCTATCTCGCCAAGGGCATTTTCTGCACGCAGTGCGAGCCGGAAGGCTTCCGCCGCATCACCTATTTCCTCGACCGGCCGGATGTGCTGAGCGTTTACACCACACGCATCGAGGCGCCGAAGACGACGCTGCCCGTGCTTCTCTCCAACGGCAACCTGATTGAGAGCGGCGATCTTGGCGGCGGACGGCATTTCGCCGTGTGGAGCGATCCCTTCCCCAAGCCCAGTTACCTGTTCGCGCTGGTGGCCGGCGATCTCGGCAAGATCGAGGACCGCTTCACGACTATGAGCGGGCGCAAGGTGGATCTCGCCATCTATGTCGAACACGGCAATGAGCCCCGCGCGGCCTATGCCATGGATTCGCTGAAGCGCGCGATGACATGGGACGAGAAGACCTACGGCCGCGAATATGATCTCGACATCTTCATGATCGTGGCCGTCTCCGCCTTCAATATGGGCGCGATGGAGAACAAGGGCCTCAACATCTTCAACGACAAGCTGATCCTGGCGAGCCCCGAGACCGCGACCGATTCAGATTACGAGCGCATCGAAAGTGTTGTGGCGCATGAATACTTCCACAACTGGACCGGCAACCGCATCACCTGCCGCGACTGGTTCCAGCTTTCGCTCAAGGAAGGCCTGACCGTGTTCCGCGATCAGACATTCTCGGCCGATATGCGCTCGGCCGGCGTCAAGCGCATCCAGGATGTGCAGATGCTGCGCATGCGCCAGTTCCAGGAAGATGCCGGCCCGCTGGCCCATCCCGTGCAGCCGCAGAGCTACATCACCATCGACAATTTCTATACCGCCACTGTCTATGAAAAGGGCGCCGAGGTGATCGGCATGCTGAAGACGCTGGTGGGGCCCGAAGGCTATCGCAAGGCCACCGACCTTTACTTCGAACGCCATGACGGCGAGGCCGCAACGGTCGAAGACTGGGTGAAATGCTTCGAGGATGCCTGCGGGCGCGACCTCACCCAGTTCCGCCTTTGGTACCACCAGTCCGGCACGCCGGTGGTCGAAGCCAAGGGCGACTATGATGCCGCGGCGAAACGCTATGCGCTGACGCTGACGCAGAAGCTGGGCGCGACGCCGGGCCAGCCCGACAAGACGCCGATGCAGATCCCGCTGAGGCTGGGTCTTGTCGGCCGATCCGGCGCGGCGCTGCCCCTGACGCTCGACGGCGAGAACGCGGCCGGGCCGGAGGAACGGGTGCTCGAACTGACCGAGGCGCAGCAACGCTTCGTGTTCGTGGGCGTGGACGAAGAGCCGCTGCTTTCCATCGGGCGGGGCTTTTCGGCGCCGGTGCATGTCAAGACGCCGACATCGCGCGCCGGGCGGGCGGCGCTGATGGCCCATGACCGCGACGATTTCAATCGCTGGGAAGCCGGACAGGCGCTGGCCACGGAAATGCTGCTCGACATGGCCGAGAGTCGCCAAGACGGGCGCGGCGCCGAAAGCTGACAATATCTATATCGACGCCATCGGCCGCGTGCTCGACCGCGCCGAGGACGACATGGCCTTCGCCGCGCAGATGCTGACGCCACCTGGCGAAGGCGAGCTGGCCCTGGCGAGGACGCCGGCCGATCCCGAGGCGATCCATGCCGCCCGAATGGCACTGATCGGCGCGATTGCGGAGGCTTATGGCCCGCGCTTTCAGAAACTTTACGACAGGCTGGCGGGCAGCGCGGCTTTCTCGCCCGATGCGGCGTCGGCCGGGCGGAGGGCGCTGAGGAATGGCGCGCTGCGCTATCTGACGGCGGCGGATGACGAGGCGGCGGCCGGCGTGGCCGATGCGCATTATCGCGGCGCCACCAACATGACCGACATGATGGCCGGGCTGGCGGCGCTGGCGCGCATGGCAAGCCCGAAGCGCGAGGCCGCCTTCGCCGATTTCCACGACCGCTTCCAGCGCGATCCGCTGGTGCTCGACAAATGGATGGGGCTGCAGGCGCTCTCGCCACTCGCCGACACCGTCACCCGCGTGCGGGCGCTGATGGAGAATGCCGCCTTCGACATCCGCAATCCCAACCGGGTGCGGGCGCTGATCGGCGCCTTCACCGGCAATCATCTGCGCTTCCACAATGCGGACGGCTCCGGCTACCGCCTCGTGGGCGAGATGGTGCGCAGGCTCGACGCCATCAACCCGCAGATCGCCGCGCGCCTGGCCGGGGCCTTCGAGAACTGGCGCCGCTACGATGCCGGCCGGCAGGGCCTGATGAAGGGCGAACTCGACACCATCGCCGGAATGGAGGGCCTGTCCTCCAACCTCTATGAGGTGGCGACGAAGATGCTGGGCTGACCCGCCTGCCCCATCGCTGCGCACGGTGATTCGGACTCTGTTTGTTCGGGCGCTATTCGACAGCGACTCGCCGATTCGTATCATCAACAAGAACGAATCACTTTCGCGCGGGGCATACGGGGATCCATGGCGTTCGAGGAAGCAGCCCCAGGGCCTTCCAGCCTGATCTCACGTGCGGCCGCCCGGACCGCCGCCATTGCCACGCGCAATGTGCGCACCACCGTTGTGCTCTCGCTGGTGATGATCTGCGGCAGCTTCGCGGCGGCAGGGGTGATCCAGCTTCGTCTCGATCGCGGCCGCGCCCTCGACCAGGCGCGTCAGTTCGAAACCCGCCGCGCCGCGGAGATGGCCAGCGATCTATCGGTGGAGCTTGACCGCTATGCCGCGCTCGGCACGGCCTTTGCCAATGCCACGGGATCGGCCGAAGCCTCGGCCGCGCTGTCGGATGCCGGCGGCAAGGCGCTGCGCAATATCGCGCTGCTCGACAATTCCGGAAATGTGCTCTCGCAGATGAAGGGCGCGCCGCAGGGTCTGCTGCCGCTCAGCGACGCGGTGCTGGCCGATGCCGCGGCCGGACGCGTCGTCGTTCCCGGCACGGATGGCGAGAGCTTCGCCCTGCTCTTCGCGCTCGGCAAACGCATCGTCGCCGTCCAGATCGATCCCGATGCGCTGCTGCACCCGGCCAGGATGCGCTCCGGCGTGCTGGCGACACGCAGCGGAACGCTGCTCGAGCTCGGCGCGAACTGGAACGCGCCCCCGGCCATGGATGCACTGGCATTGGGCGACAGCGATCACGAGACCCGTTTCATCGGCGATGGCGCCGACCGCCGCCTCGTCGCGCTGCACATCGTGCCGGGCTGGCCGGTCGTGACCGGCGCCTCGATCCGTACCGGCAAGGCGCTGATGGCCTGGTATGCCTCGCTGCCGCTGTTCGCTTTCTTTATCATCGGGCCCGCGCTGGCCGGCGCCGGGCTTGCCGTTGTGTTCGTGCGCGAATTCGAGCGGCGGGCGCGCGCCTCCGACCGCTTGCGCAGCCTGCGCGGGACGCCGCGCAGCGATGCCAGACTTCTCATCCGCCTCGCCGATGCCGAGCGCCGCGCCACGGAGGCCGAGCGTTCCAAATCCGAATTCGTGGCGCATATGAGCCACGAGCTGCGCACGCCGCTGAACGCGATCATCGGCTTCTCCGAAGTGATCGCGCAGGGCTATTTCGGCGATCCGGGCCATCCGAAATATGTCGAATATGCCAGCGATATCGGTTCGGCCGGGCGGCACCTGCACGCCAAGATTGGCGATGTGCTCGACTTCGCCAATCTGGAAGCCGGACGCCATCCGGTGGACCGGGCGGCTGTCGATATCTCCGCCGTCGCAAGACAGGTGGTGGACGAACTGGCGGGGCGCGCCTTTTCGCGCCGCATCCGCATGACGGTCTCGCTCGCCGACTGTGCGCCCGCCATTGCCGACAGCCTGGGCGTCAAGCGCATTCTCGCCAACCTCATGACCAATGCGCTGCAATTCACGCCGGAAGGCGGGGCCGTGCGCGTGTCGGTGCGCAGCGAGGAAGGCGCCATCGTCGCCTCCATCAGCGATAGCGGATTGGGCTTCACGCGCGAGGAACAGGACGAAGCCGGCAAGCCCTTCACCCGCTTCGATCGGCCGGGCGCCGTGACGGGCGTGGGCATGGGACTGGCCGTGGCCATGGTGCTGGCGCGGCAGATGGGCGGCGCGTTGCGACTGGCGGGTGCGCCCGGCCAGGGCACCACGGCCGAATTGCGGTTACCCAAGGCATGAGGACGATGGCGAATACCCACTCCGCAACTCGAACATTGGGGCTCGGCCTCGCCGCTCTCTTGATGCTTTCCGCCACCGCGCAGGCGCAGGATTTTCGGAACGATTATCGCGCCCGGCCCGGCGAGGCGTTCACGGTCGAGCGCTCGTCGCCCGATGCGGTGATCCACTTTGCCGGGATCGCGCTCAAGGACGCGCGCACCGACCCGGCCAAGAACGAGATCGTTCTGACCTTCGATGGACAGGCGGATCGCGCTGTCTTCGACCAGCTCGAAACCGCCCTGCCCGGCTGGGTGGACAATGCCTATTCCGGCTACGATTCCGCGGTGATCCGCGCGGCGAGGCCGGTGACCTTCATGACGCGCAAGACCGAGGGCGGCTTCGACTTGCGCATGGCGCCGCAGCGCCACGCCGCGAACGGCCCGCAGCTGCGCGGTCAGCTCGGCGCCGGTGGCGGCGATGTCGCGCTCGACGGCATGCAGCCAGCGCCGCAGCGCGCGGCCTTCACCTTGCGCGGCGCCGATCTTGGCCACCATCGCCATGGCGCGCCTGTCGAACTGATGGCGAAGCTGCAGCCGATCGCGGCGACGCAAAACAGCGAAAGCGCCATGCCGGAACAGCATGAGGCCGGCGTGACGCTGGCTGGCGGCTGGCGCAAGCCCAGCGACGGCACCATCGCCAGTGGCGATCTGGCCGTGACCGTGCCTGTGGGCGGCGTCAAGCTGATCGCCAGCGTCCACGATACCTATGCCAACGCCAAGGCCGTGCGCACCTTCGAGGGCACCGACGAAGCGGTGAACGAGCATGCGCTGTCGGCCTCGGCCGGGATCGCGCTCGACCTTGGCGGCGTGTTCGGGCGCGGCGAGCTGAGCGGCGAAGGACTGTGGGGCAAGAGCGGCTGGGGCGGACGCCTCGCCTATGCCGAAGAGCTGCACGATGGCGCCTGGGGCCTTTCGGCCGAATATCGCGCCCCCTTCGACGAGACCTTGTTCGCCGTCGCCGATCACGCGGACCGTTCGCGCGTCGTGCTGGGTGTTTCGCATGAGCTTGGCGAAGGATTGACGGCCCAGATCGTGGGCCATGTGACGCGCTATGGCATCAAGGACAATGACAATGTCGCCGATACGGCGGGCGCCAGCGCGAGCCTGCGTTATCTGACAAATCTCGGCGGGCTATGGGCCGGGGCCGCTTACGAATTCAACGGCGATTATGTGCTGCGCAATGTCCGCTATCAGGGCGCGGCGCCGGCGCCGTTCAGCCCGCTCGACATGCGCACCTTCGAAGTGCATGCGCTAAGCGGATCGCTCAGCACCGAACTGCTCGACGGGCTGTGGGCCGATGCCTATGGCGGCTATGCCATCGACCGCTACGGCCCGGACGGCGCCTTTGGCGGCGGCGATCTGCGCTACGCCTTTGCGCCGGGCTGGGTGCTGGCACTGACCGGTGGTTACACGCAGGTCTCGACCGAGCAGGGCGAACGCGGGCCGCTGACAACCGCCGGGCTCAAGCTGATCTACAATTTGGGCGAGGAACATTCCGGTCCGCACCCGATCCCGCTGACCTATTATCGCAACCTATAGATACCAGTCGTATTCGGCCGGGCTGATGATGCGCGCGAAGCGCTCAGCCTCGATACGCTTGGTCTCGCGATAGAGCGTGACGAATTCCGCACCCAGATAGGCGTTGAGCGTGTCGCCGCCGAAGCGCGCGAGCGCATCGCCAAGACTGAAGGGCAGCGCCGTATCGGGCTGATGCGAGACATTGCCGACGGCCGGCGGGCCTGGATCGCGCTTCGAGACGAGGCCGTGATGAATGCCGGCCAGCACCGCGGCCACCGCCAGATAGGGATTGGCATCGGCGCCAGCGACGCGATGTTCGACACGGCGCGCTTCGCCCGGACCGACCGGCACACGCAGCCCCGCCGAACGGTTGTTGATGCCCCAGCGGCGATTGACCGGCGCGAACATGTTTGGCTGGAAGCGGCGATAGGAATTCACATTGGGCGCAAACAGCGCCATCGATTCCGGCATCAGCGCCTGAAGCCCGCCAATGGCATGGCGCAGGGAGGCGGAGCCTTCGGCCGACCCGTCGTCGAAGACGTTGCGGCCGTTCTCGTCGAGCAGGCTGACATGGATGTGCAGGCCGCTGCCGATGGTTTCCATATAAGGCTTGGCCATGAAGCTGGCGGCGAAGCCATGGGCGCGGGCCACGGCCTTGACCGCCTGCTTGAGGAAGATGGCGTGATCGGCCGCATCGCAGGCATTGGGCTGGTGGTGCAGATTGGCCTCGAACTGGCCGGGCGCATATTCCTTGCTGGTGGTGGTGAGCGGGATGCGCGCAAGCGCCGCCGCATCACGCAGCGAGGCGATGAAGGCGCGATAACGATCCAGCTCCTCGATGCTGTAAACGGACGCCGTGCGGTCGCGCCGCCCGGTTTCCGGATTGATCGGCGGCAGGGGCGCGCCGTCGCCGCGCGACGGATCGATCAGATAGAATTCCAGTTCGAGGGCGGCGACGGGCGTCAGCTTCAATTCCGCAAAGCGGGCCAGCACATGTTCCAGCACCGCGCGCGGTTCGGCCGGATCTGAGGCACCGGCCGCATCGCGCAGGCTCATCAACATCTGTGCCCGCGGCGCCCCGCTTCCGTCATCCCAGACGGGCGTGAGCGTGCCGGGGATCGGCCAGGCCGTGCCATCGGGATCGCCATCGCCATAGCCGCGGCCGAAGGGATTGGTCATCTCGCCATGGGCATCCATCAAATAGATGGAGTGCGGAATTTGCATGCCGGATTCGAACAGCTTGGCGGCCTCGTCGATGCGCAGCCGCTTGCCGCGCAACACGCCGCAAATATCGGCCAGAACGGCATCGAATATTTCGAGATCGGGCCGCGCCCCGCGCAGGGCCTCGAACTCGGCCCGCGCCGCGGCCACGAAGGCCGGCTGCGAAAAGCTGGACGGCGGCGCCGGTTTGTTCATGGACTCTCTCACACGGAAAGCGGGCAACGCCGCCGATGATAAGGGGATGCGTGGAGCCGAGAAACCCCACCCTGTGGCACCGATGCGCGATTGCCTAACGGCCGGGCGCTGATTACCGTTCAAAGGCAGGCGGGAACGCCGCGCAGATCATTTATCCGGAGCCGACCATGGCAATGAAGCGGGTTTTGAGCGTGGCCGCATTGGTGGCGGCGGTGGGGCTGTTTGCGGGCGTGGCGGCGGAGCGGGCTTATGCCGGTTCCGGCCCGCCGACGCTGTTCCAGTGGGAAGACTACATGGACCCACCCTTCCTGGCGCAATACGAGCAGAAATATCACGAGACGCCAAAGGTCGCGATCTATGCCGATGAGGACGAAGCCTATGCCAAGATGCGCGCAGGCTATCATCCCGACGTGATGGGGCCGTGCTATTACGAATTTCCGCGCTGGAAGGAAGCCGGGCTTCTGCAGCCGATCGACACCTCGAAGCTCACAAACTGGAAAAAGATTTCGCCGACGCTGCGCAGCCTGCCGGGGATTTCGGCCGGGCCCGGCAAGGTGTGGTTCGTGCCGCATTACTGGGGCAACACCTCCATCACCGTGCGCACAGATCTGGCGCCCGAATACGCCAAGAAGCCCAGCTGGAACATCCTGTTCGATCCCAAATACAAGGGCCGCGTCTCGGTGCTGGACGGTGTCGACGACACCGTGCCCTTCATCGCCCATATGATCGGCATCGACGCCTACAACATGACGCCCGCCCAGTGGGACAAGGTGAAGGCGAAGCTGCGCGAATTGATCCAGAATGTGCGCTTCGTCTCAAGCGACGACACGCAACTGGCGCAAGGCCTGGCCTCGGGCGAAATCGTGGCGGCGATGAGCTGGCGCGTGACCTATGCGACGCTGCACAAGGAAGGCAAACCCGTCGCCTATATGAACCCTCCGGGCGGCATGTTCACCTATGTCTGCGGGCTTGTGATGCACAAGAACCCGTCCGACGAGGCCAAGGCGCTGGCGCTGATCGATTCCTCCATCAGCGACACCGCGGCGACCTACACGATCGAGCACATCGGCGACGAACCCTCCAATGAGGAAGCATTGGCCAAAGTTCCGAACTCGGTGTTCGAGAATCTCGGCGTGCCGCGCGATGTCGAGAGCTTCCTCAAGAGCGGCCTCTTCCAGAAGCGGCTCAAGAACAAGCCCGAGATCATCAACGCCTGGACGGAGATCAAGGCCGGGCTTTGAGCGCCGCTGCCGCTTATGGCGTGATCGGATCGGGCGGCGGCAGAAATGGCAAGTCGCAGACCTTTGCGGCGACGGTGCGAAATTCCGGCCGGTCTTTCGTCGGCGACAGGGTGAGGCTGAGCGCCGTGCCGGGTTCGGCCAATGCCACTTCCAGCCGGGCAAATGCGATGGCGCGGCGCAAGGCCGGCGACATGACCGAACTGAGCGTGTGGCCGACGGTGCGGCCCTGCCACGTCACCGGGGTGAAGGGCGCGGCATCCTCGGCCTCGATCAAAAGGCCGGTGAGGCGGAAGGCTTCGCCATCGCGCGCGGCGATCCAGCCAGTGCGGCCGTTGAAATCGGTGTGGTCCTCATCGATCAGGCTTTCGATGCCGAGCGCGCGCGGGCTGGGCGCGGACACGTTGCCGTCCTTAGCCGGATCCCAATCGCGCAACGGCCGCGCAATGCCGGCTTCGAGATCGAGAATGTCGGCTGCGTCCAGGCCGAGCGGCTCAATGCCGAAAGGCTCGCCCGCGCGCATCAAACGGTCCCAGAGGATCAGCGCGTCCTCGGCCTTGCACCACAGCTCATAGCCGCCAAACTCGCCCCAGCGCGAGAGCGTGATGTCGAGCCCGCGCCAGAATTGCCGCTTGAAAGCGAGCGGCTCCAGATCGGGATCGAGACCGGCGCGGGCAAGCGTGGCCGCCGCGTAAGGGCCTACCAGCGCGAGGCCGCCATCCGCCTCGGTGACATCGCGAAACCCGACATCGAAGCGGGCGGCGGCATCGGCGATCCAGGCCGCATCGGGCGCGGCGGAGACGAGCAGAAAACTCTCGCGGCCGAAACGGGCGATGAGCCCGGTGCCGCGCACGCCGCCGCCATCAGCCAGCCACGCCGCCTTGAGCGACCCGCCAGGCGCGAGCTGCGCGGCATCGCGGGTGAGAAGCCGCGCGGCGAATTCCCCGGCGCGCGCGCCGTCGAGCATGACGCGCCAGCGCCAAGAAATGTCGATCAGGCCGACGCGGAAGCGCGCCGCCAACGCCTCGTCTGCCACGCCGGCATAATCACGGGCGAGCGTAAAGCCGCCGCGCGGCGTCCATTGATTGGCCTCATTGGCCGCGGCGGCGCGGGTGTGAAATGGCGTCGCGCGCACACGGGCCGGATTGGCACTCACGACAACTTCTCCTTCACAATCTTCGCTGCCGCGATGCGGCCGGCGCGGCCCGAGGCGCAGGGCACCGGCTCGGCATCGGCGCCGCACAGCGTCAGGCCGGCAAGCGGCGTGTCGATCCGCGCATCCCAACCGGACAGCATGTGTTCGACGCTGCTGCTAACATCTTCATGGCCCGAAAGCGCGTGAAAATCGGCGGGCGTCAGCACGACAGATCGCGTCACGTGACGGGCGATGTCGGGCACGTGCCGCGCCAGCGCCGCCAGCACGCGATCACGCAGCATCGGTTTCAGGGCCTCCCAGCCGCGCGCCGGGGCAAGCGGCACCGGGCGGATCACCGCCGAGAGCACATGCTGGCCGAGCGGCGCCAGCAACGGATCGGCGGCACTCGGCAGCGCGAACATCAAGGAGAGGTCATGCGGCAGATGCCCGGCCCGTGCCTGCGCATGGGCGGCGACGAGCGCCTCCATGCGCTCGGCGATCACGAAGCGCGCCGTCGCAGAGGTGGCGATGCCGCCGAAGACCGGCAGATGATCCAGCGCCAGCAGAACCTGCGCGGCGCCGACCGCGGGACGGTGATCGTCGCAGAGCCGGGCGGCGGCGAAACCGGCCTCGGCCGCGGGCAGGAGATCGCATAGCGTGCGGCGGCGGCTGAGGCTGGAGACGACGCGCGGCGCGGCGATGCGCTCGCCATTGCCGAGTTCGACACCGGCGACAGCATTGCCATGGGTGAGGATCGACGCCGCCGCCGTGCCGGTGCGGATATCCGCGCCCTCCGCTTTGGCCGCCGCGATCAATGCTTGCACCAGCGTGGCCGGACCGCCCTTGGGGATGGCGGCGGCGCCCTGAAACCCGCACATCTCCTGCGCATCGTGCCACAGCATGGCGAGCGCCGAGCCCGGTTCGAGCGGCGACAGGCCGGACGCCAGCGCCGCGACACCGAGGGTGGATTTGACCGCATCGGATTCGAAGCGGCCGTCGAGAAAGGCGGCGGCGCCGATGCGTGTCAGACGCGCGAGCGCATCGCCGGCATGGGCCGGGACCGCACCATCGCCCCACCAATGCGGGCGCAGGGCGCGGGCCAGCTTTTCCCAATCGCGGCGCAGGCGCGTCCAGGCCTCGCCATCGGCTTTGGAATGGATGGCGAGCGCGCGGGCCGTGGCATGGACATCGCGCGTCATCACCACATGGCGGCCATCGGGCCGGAGACCGACCAGCGGCATGTCGCGCACCGCAAAGCGCAAGCCACGCTTGGCGAGTTTGAGATCCCGGACGATGCGCGGGTCGAGCGCCTGAAGCCAGGGCGCGCCGGCCGGGACGGCGAACTCAGCTCCCAGCGGCGGGGCCGCGGCCAGACCGCCGGGCGCATTGCCGGCCTCGAGCACCACGACCTTGAGGCCGGCGCGGGCGAGATAGGCGGCCGCCGTCAGCCCGCCGATCCCGGCGCCGATGACGACGACATCGCGGTTGCCATTGGCGCTCATGGAAGACGCCCCGCGCGTTTGTCGGCAATGATGGCGCGTGCCGCTTCGGCGCCGGAGGCCAGGCTTGCGGCCAGGCCCGCCGCCGTCGAACCGCCGGCGAGATAGAGACCTGCAAGCGGCGTGCGCGGGGCGGCGCAATCGAGCCAGGGGCGCTGGCCCAGCATCTGGTCCGCCGCGATTTCCCCGCCCATGAGATCGCCCGCCGTGATGCCGAGCGCCGCCTCCATATCGGGGGGCACGAGAAGCTGGCTCGCGAGCACGCGCGGGCTGAGGCCCGGCAGCACCGCTTCGAGATCGCGCAGCGCGCGGGCCTTGAGCAGATCGCGCTTGTCACGCGTCCAGCCGCCATCGAACAGCCGGTGCGGAATGGCGCCGAGCGTGACCGTGAGTACGGCCTTGCCGGCCGGCGCCAGACCGGGATCGGAGGCGGAGACGAAACGCGCGACCGCCGGCGGATGGTCGGGAATGAGGCCGGCGCGGCAGGCGCTGTGCGCAGCAGCAAGGCGCTGCGGATCCGGCATCACATGAAGCGGGCTGCGCAGCGCGAAGGGTGGCAGATCGGGCGGCGCATCGAGGGCGAGGAGAAGCCGCGCCGCCCCGCCATCCATGCGGTACTGGCCGATGCGGGCGCCCAGAGCCGGCGGCAGGCTGCTCCAGGCGAAGAGGCTGAGAAAGGTCTGTTTGAAATCGAGGGTGGAGAGGATGGCGGCGGCGGCAATCTCGCTGCCATCGGCCAGCACCAGCGTGGCGCCGCGCCGCTCGCGGCGGATTTCGATCGCCTCGACGCCACAGCGCAGTTCGGCGCCGGCCCTCCGCGCCCGCGCTTCGAGCGCCGCGGCAAGACCACCCGGCCCGCCGGGGCTCGCAAAACCGGCGGGCGCCGCCAGAAGGTGCAGCGCCGAACCGGCAAGAAAGGGATCGCCCGCGCGGCCGGCCAGCGCCAGCGCCATCAGATGGGCCGCGCCATCGGCCGAGGCGATACGGGCGGCGGCGAGCGAAGCCAGGCTCTCCGTCGCCCAATCCTCAGCGGGCCAGGGCGCGGCGCGCTTGCCGGCGAAGACGGTGAAGCGCGGCGGCGGCGTGGCGGCGTCCTGTGCGGCGCGGGCGAGGATGGCCGCACGCCGGGCGGCGGCCTCGTGCAACAGCGCGGCGGCGCCGTCGCCGGCATCGCGGCCGATGACGTGGCGCCGGCCGGGCCATAGCGCCAGCGATGCCGGAGCGGGTGCCATGGCCAGCCCGGCGGCGGCCAGGCCCAGTTCGTGGAACAGTGCGGGCGGGATCTCGGCGACGTCGTCGCCATAAGGTCCGGCAGAAAAGCCGGGATGGAAGGAACGGGTGACGAGGCGCCCGCCCGGCGCCGCCGCACGGTCCACCACAAGGGCCGACAGCCCGGCCTTGGCCAGGACGATCGCGGCGGCCAATCCTTCGCCGCCGGCGCCGATGATCGCCGCGTCGTAGCGCACCAGCCCCACTTGCCCCCTTCTGCCGCGCCCGCCCCGTCTCATAGCCATGCGGCATGGTTTGCACGCGAAGGCTCGCGCGCGGCCCAAGGATACAGACATGACCAAAGGGCGGAAACGGCTCTTGGGAGCCATTTCCGCCCTTGGTTAATTCAGGTCCGGATAATGTGGCGGATTACAAAACGCCGCGCTTGTGTTCACCGATGACGACCCGGCCCGGATTGAACGCTTCCTTGAACACGGACAGCGCCCGTCTGGGTTCGGCTTCGCCGCACATGAACACGTCAAAAGCGGCATAGGCCTTTTCAGGCCATGTATGAACGCTGATGTGGCTTTCGGCGAGCACGGCGACACCAGATATGCCACCGCCGTCCGAGAACGTATGAAGGTGAATGTGCAGAAGCGTAGCCCCTGCCGCCTTCACAGCGTCCAACAGCGCATTTTCAACTCGACTGCGGTCGTCGAGGCCTTCGGCCTCCCACAGATCGATAATCAGGTGACTTCCCGCATAGGTCAGTCCGTTACGAGTGATGAAATGATCCTTGCGGTCCTCATCCCCAGGGGGAATAGGAACCGGGACGGTCCTCGCCGGAGCGCGCACCTTTGCAGGCCGGGCTCCATTGATCGCCGCCACACCGAGTCCAAGTTCGAGCCATCCTGGCACCTACCTCCTCAGAGTGTTGACACCTGTGGCGCCCATCTCCGCTTCAAAACGGTCACCGGAACACCGCCAAGAAGAAAGCGGCGCGCGGAAGGGACGCTTCCGCACACCGCCTTTATCCCGTTTCCGGGATAGGCGAAATATAGGCACGAGCCCCCCCTACGCAAGCCGTAAATTCCCCTAGAGATAATTTTTTCTGAGCTGCCGCTGTCACAAATCGCCGCGACCGCCTTTCGGAGCCTCCGGGCCCCACCCATGGTAGACAGCGTCGCCCCACAGCCCTAAAACCCGCGCCCGCCATTCCCCTGCCAAGACGAGAAGGAACCCGCCATGGCCAAGAGCTTCAAGGAACGCCTCCACAAGGGTTATGAGCAGACGCTGGAGATCAGCGGCAAGCCGCTGGCGGACGAGAAGACAAAGTTCCAACGGGTTAAAATCTTCGACACGCCCTCCAATGGACGGGTGATGACGCTGGACAACATCCTCCAGATCACGACCCGTGATGAATCCGCCTATGCCGAAATGCTGACACATTTGCCGATGTTCGAGCACGGCAAGGTCGAGCGGATCATGATTGTGGGCGGCGGCGACCTCTCGATCGCCGACGAGGCGCTGAAGCACAAGCCGCGTCAAGGAAGTGGTGCTGGTCGATATCGACGGGCGCGTGGTGGAACTCTGCAAGGAGCATTTCGGCGAGATCAACAAGAAGGCGTTCAAGGACAAGCGCCTCAAGATCGAGATCGCAGATGCCTTCGAATATCTCGGCCGCAAGGAATCGAAGGGCCGCTTCGATCTGATCATTGCCGACCGGCCCGATCCGGTGGGCCCGGGCAAGGCGCTGTTCGGCGAAACCTTCTATGACCGCATCAAGGCGGCGCTGAAGCCGGGCGGCTTTGCCACCTTCCAGACCGGCGTGCCGTTCTATCAGCCCGAGGAAATCACCGAGGCGCTCAAGGAGCTCTCGCAGTTCTTCCCGCAATCGGGGCTCTATCTGACCGTGGTGCCGACCTATGTCGGCGGCTTCATGGCGCTGAGCTGGGCCGGCAAGGGCAAGAAACTGGGCACACCGGCCGGCATCGCCAAGGCCAAGACCGCCTTCAAGCGCGCCAAGATCAAGACCGACTATTACAACGCGGATATCCACGCGGCGTCTTTCGCGCTGCCCGAATGGATCAAGCGCCTGAAGCCCTGAGACGGCGCAGCGCCGTTGCGCGGGGCATGGACGGGCCGTAACAATTCCTGACGGGACATTGGAGCGGCGATGAGCGCGGCGGATATCAGCCTGAAGACGACACGCAGCGTGTGGCTGAGCCGTTGGCTGACGCGCTCGGATGCGGGCAAGGGCTATATCCTGCTCTCGCCCACCATGATCATCATGACAGTGGCCTTGGCCGCGCCGCTGCTGCTGTTGGCGCTCTATAGCTTCTGGACACAGGCCGGCTACGCGCTCGACACCCATCTCACGCTGGCGCGCTATGGCGAGATCCTCGACCGCGCGGCCTATCGCACGCTGTTCTATCGCTCGCTGACGATTTCGGGGATGGTGACGCTGGTGACGGTGGTGCTGGCCTATCCGATGGCCTATTTCGTGGCCTTCCGCGCCGGACGAGCCAAATTCGTATGGCTGATCGCGCTGACCATTCCCTTCTGGACCAGCTATCTGCTGCGCGTTTTCGCCTGGAAGCTGATCCTCGGCTATAATGGCGTCATCAATTCGGGGCTGATGGCGCTCGGGGTCATCCACCAGCCGCTCGAATTTCTGCTCTACAACACGACGGCCGTGGTGGTGACGCTGGCCCATGCCTGGGCCGCCTTCGCCATTTTGCCGATCTATGTTTCCCTCGAGAAGATCGACCGCGCGCTGCTCGAGGCCGCCGCCGATCTGGGCGATGGGCCGGTGCGGCGCTTCTTTCGCATCATCCTGCCGCTCTCCATGCCGGGCGTGCTCGGCGCGGCGGTGCTGATCTTCGTGCCGACCACCGGCGATTACGTGACGCCGGCGCTGGTGGGCGGACGCAGCGGCATGATGATCGCCAACGTGATCGCCATTCAGTTCATCAAGATCGGCAATTGGCCGCTGGGCGCCGCGCTGGCGCTGTTCAGCATGGCCGCCGTCGCGGTGGTCACCATCCTGACCGTGCAGGCGCTGCGCCTTGCCATCGCGCAGGTGAAATGATGGCCGGGCGCCGCGCATTCGGACAAGGCGGGCGCGGGCTGTTCATCTATGCCGCTGTGCTATCTCGCCTTTCTCTACATCCCGGTGCTGTTCCTGCCGCTGTTCTCGTTCAACAATTCGGTGTTCATCGCCTTTCCGCTCTCCGGCTTCACGACCAAATGGTATGGCCAGATGCTGGCCGATACCGATATGCATCGCGCCCTGTTCAACAGCTTGAAGGTGGGCGGTGCCGCCTCGCTGATCTCGACGGTGCTGGGCCTGCTCGCGGCGCGGGCGGTCACGCGCTACAAGCTCAAGGGCGGCGCCTTCGTTCTCGGCTTCACCAGCCTGCCGCTGTTCATTCCCGACATCGTGCTGGGCATCTCGCTGCTGTTGCTGATGAACATGATCAAGCTTCCGCTGTCGCTCTACAGCGTGCTGGTGGGCCATGTGCTGATCTGCGTGCCCTTCGCCATCACCGTCTTGCTGTCACGCTTCGACGGCTTCGATCTGAGCCTGGAAGAAGCTTCGCTCGATCTCGGCGAGACGGGCTGGATGACCTTCTGGCGGGTGACCTTTCCGCTCGTCATGCCGGGCATCGTGGCGAGCCTGCTTCTGACCTTCCTCGTCTCCTTCGACGAATTCCTGATCGCCTATTTCCTGGCCGGTACCGATGCGACGCTGCCGATCTATATCTGGAGCCAGCTGCGCTTCCCCTTCAAACTCCCGGTGGTGCTGGCGCTGGGGGCGCTGATCCTGATCGCCTCCACCGGCCTCGTCATCCTGGCCGAATGGGTGCGCGGGCTGGGCATGGCGCATGAGAAGCGGCGGGTGGGCGCCTGAACATGAGCATGAACGGAGACGAGACTTTGCACGACGGCTTTATCCGCATCGACGGCGTGAGCAAACGTTTCGGCGATGTCGTGGCCGTGGATGCCGCCGAGATCGCCATCCGGCAGGGCGAGTTCTTCTCGCTGCTGGGCCCTTCGGGCTGCGGCAAGACAACACTGTTGCGCATGATTGCGGGCTTCGACTTTCCGAGCGAAGGCGAGATCTGGATCGACGGCAAAAAGATGGGCGATGTGCCGCCCAACAGGCGGCCGACCAATATGGTGTTCCAGTCCTATGCCATTTTTCCGCACCTCAATGTGTTCGACAACATCGCCTATGGGCTCCGCAAAGACCGGCTCGGCCGCGCCGCGCTGACGCGCCGGGTCGAGGAGGCGATGGAGATGGTGCGGCTTGCCGGGTTCGGCACGCGCCGCTCCGGCGAATTGTCCGGCGGCCAGCGCCAGCGCGTGGCATTGGCCCGGGCACTGGTCAAGCGGCCCAAGGTGCTCTTGCTCGACGAGCCTTTGGGCGCGCTCGACAAAAGACTGCGCGAAGCGATGCAGATCGAACTGCGCCAGTTGCAGAAGGAGGTCGGCATCACCTTCGTCTTCGTGACACATGACCAGGAAGAAGCGCTCTCCATGTCGGACCGTATCGCGGTGATGAGCGCGGGCAAGGTGTTGCAGATCGACGGCCCCCGCGCGCTCTATGAGGCGCCCAATTGCCGCGAGGTGGCCGATTTTATCGGTACGATCAACTTCTTCGAGGCCCGCGTGCGCGCCGCGGACGATCACCTCGTGACCATCGAAGCCGGACCATTGGGCGTGCTGGCGATGCCACGCGCCGACGCGCCGGATTTCGCGCAGGCCGGCGCGGAAATTCTGGTGGCGCTGAGGCCGGAGAAGATTCGCTTGTCGGCCAAACGCCATGGCGAAGGCCATGCCGTGCGCGGCACCGTGCACACGAGCGCCTATCTGGGCGAGCGCAGCCATTTCCACGTCAGTGTCGAGGGACTGGCCCAGCCCATCGCGGTCGCGGCACAAAATGCCGAACGCGAGATCGTCACCGATCATCGCAGCGGAACGCAGGTTTATCTGTCCTGGGAGCCGGGGGCGCTGGTGCTGTTGCCGCGCTAGGCTTCGCCCATCAACCTGTCATAGAGCGCGCGCACCTGGCTTTGCGCGGCGAAGAGCTGAGCCTCCAGCGTTTCGAAATCCCCGGCGCGGCCCGCGCGGGCGAGCAACGTGCACAGGCCGGGTGTCGCCGCGTCGGGATCGAGCGTGCCCTCATGGGCGATGCGCAGCACCTGTTGCAGATCGTTTTCGAGCTTGGCCGCCGCGATCAGGGCATGGGCATCGTCGGGCGCGAGCGCGCCGGCCTTCTCCAGCTTCTGGAAGGCATGGACCGTGCCCGTGTCGAGCACGGCCGGCGCATCGTGCGCGGCCGAGAGCTGCAGCGTTTGCGCCAGGAATTCGAGATCGATCAGCCCGCCACCTGTGTATTTGATGTCCCAGCGGTTCTTGCCGGGGAACTGTGCCGCCAGCTTGCCGCGCATCTCGCGCGCATCGGCAAAGAGTTTTGCGCGGTCAGGTGCGGCAGTGAGCGTGTCGTAGATGACAGAGGCAACCTTTTCGCCCAGCACGGCTTCGCCGGCGATGACGCGCGCGCGGGCGAGTGCCAGCCTTTCCCAGGTCCAGGCATCGCTCGCGTGATAGCGCGCGAAGGATTCCAGGCTGACGGCGACCGGGCCCTTATTGCCGGTGGGGCGCAGCCGCATATCGACTTCGTAGAGGCCGCCTTCGGCCGTCTGCGCCGTCAGCGCGGCGATGAAGCGCTGGGCGAGACGGGCGTAATAGGCGCTGACGGCGAGCGGACGCGGACCGTCGGAGCTTTCGGCATCCGGCGGCGCATCATAGACGAAGATCAGATCGAGATCGGAATTGGCCGTCATCTCGCGGCCGCCGAGCTTGCCCATGGCGACGATCACGAAGGCGCCGCCGGGCACATGGCCGGCGGTGGCGGCAAGTTCGTCTTCGGCGGCCACGAGAAGCGCCGCAATCACGGATTCGGCAACATTGGCGAGCGCGGGGCCCGCTTCATCGGCCTCGGCATGGCCTTCGATGATCTGCACGCCGACACGGAAAATCTGTTCGCGCGCGAAGCGGCGGGCATCGTCCAGCTTCTGTTCGTAGGTTTGCGCCTTTGCGAGTTGAGCCGCGAGATCGCGGTCGAGGCGCGTACGGCTTGGCAATTCGCCGAGATAGCCGGGATCGAGCAGCGCATCGAGCACGGCGGGCGTGCGGCCGAGATAGTCCGCCAGACGCGGCGCCGAACCGGTCACCGTCGCGACCAGCCGCAAGAGATGCGGATTGGCCAGGAACAGCGAGAAGGGTTGCACGCCCGCCGGAAGGCGCGAGACGAAACGGTCGAACTGGACAAAGGCGGCATCGGGATCGGCGGTGCCGGACAGCGCCTTCAGAAGCGCCGGGACAAGCGCGGTGAGGATTTCGCGGGCGCGCTCGCTGCGCGTGGCGCGGATGCGGCCATGATGCCAGCCGCGAATGGCATGGGCGATGTGGCGCGCATCCCTGAAGCCCATGCCGGCGAGAGTCTCGAGCGTATCCGGATCGTCATCGACGCCGGTGAAGACGAGGCTGCCGGCCGTTCCCGAAAGCGGGGCTGCGCGCTCGAACAGATGCGCATAATGGCCCTGCACGGTTTCGAGCTCGGTGCGCAGGGCGGCGGAGAACGCCTCGACGCTGTCATAGCCCATGAAGCAGGCGATATGGGCCAGCTCTTCGGGCGATTTGGGCACGGTGTGGGTCTGCTGATCCTCGACCATCTGCAGGCGGTGTTCGAGCGTGCGCAGGAAACGATAGGCGCCGGTGAGATCGTCCACCGCCTCCTGGCTGACAAGGCCGCGCGCACACAGAGCGGCGATGGCATCGAGGGTCGCGCGCGGACGCAACTCGGGATTGCGCCCGCCCAGGATCAATTGCTGGGTCTGGGCAAAGAACTCGATCTCGCGAATGCCGCCGCGGCCGAGCTTGATGTTGTGGCCGGCGATGGCGATGGAACCGTGGCCGGCATGGGCGTGGATCTGGCGCTTGATCGAATGGATGTCCTCGATGGCGGCGTAATCGAGATTGCGGCGCCAGATGAAGGGCGCGATAGCTTTGAGGAAAGCCTCGCCCGTGCGCGGATCACCGGCGCAGGGCCGCGCCTTGATCATGGCGGCGCGTTCCCAGTTCTGCCCCATGCCTTCGTAATAGCTTTCGGCCGCGGCCAGCGAGATTGCGACCTGCGTCGCGCCGGCATCGGGCCGAAGACGCAGATCGGTGCGGAAGACATAGCCGTCGGCCGTGGTTTCACCGAGGAGCTTGACCAGGCCCTTGACGATCTCGACGGCGGCGGCGCGCATGTCGCCCTTGGCGCGGAAGGGAAAGACTTCGGAATCGTAGAAGACGATGAGATCGATATCGCTCGAATAGTTCAGCTCAAAGGCGCCGTATTTTCCCATGGCGAGCACGGTCAGGCCGGTGGTGGCTTCGAGCCTTGCCGGATCGGTTTCGGCGAGACCGGCGCGCAGGGCAGCTTCGCGCAACAGGAAGCGCAGCGCGCCGGAGACGCAGGCATCGGCGAAATCGCACAGCGCGCGCGTGACCGTGGCCAAATCCCACAGCCCGGCAATATCGGCCAGCGCAATGGTGAGCGCGGCGCGGCGCTTGGCCTTGCGCAACGCCGCCATCGCGATCTTCTGGTCTTCGGCCAGGGCGACGGCGCGGGCCGCCGCCATGATGTCCTCCAGCACGGCGCGGGGGCCGCGTGCGGCCAGCGCAGGAAAGAGGTCGCGCTCGCGCAGCGCCTGACGCGCCAGGAACGGACTGTTGCCGAACGCCGCCGCAAGCACGGCGCGGGTTGCAGGCGGCGGAGCGAAGCCGGCCTCACCCTTGGCCAGATCCTCCAGCGTGCGGGCGGCGCGGGCCGGATCGTGCGGCTGAGGCAATGCGGCATGGGCGGCGAAAGCATCGGACATGATGCTGTTCTACCGCCCCGGTGTGAGGAGGTCGATGATGCCGATCAGCTTCGCGGCGTGGGGCGCGGCGATTGCGGGAGGGGCTGGGCGCGGCGCGAGCCGCGGGCGAAGATCAGCGTCGCCTTGAGGCCGGGATGGTTGTCCGCCAGCTCGAACCGGGCCTCGTGCAGGCGCGCCACCGCATAGACGAGGCTGAGGCCGAGGCCCGTGCCCGGGGAATTGCGGCTCGTCTCCAGACGCACGAAACGATCGATGACGCGGTCGCGATCGGCATCGGGAATGCCGGGGCCGTTATCGGCGACGATGAGCGCCACGCCGTCGGCCCGCTCCTCGACCGCAATGCGGACGTGACCGCCTTGCGGCGTATATTTGATGGCATTGTCCACCAGATTGGCGAGCGCCTGGGAGACCAGCGTGCGGTTGGCCTCGATCGGCACGGTGGTGCCGGGCTGCACGTCGAGGGTGATGTCTTTCTCTTCCGCGACGGGTTCGTAGAGTTCGGTCAGGCCTTCGACGACGCTCGGCAGATCGACCATCGTCATCGCCTCGCGCACCACGCCGGCTTCGGCTTCGGCGATCAGCAGAAGCGCGTTGAAGGTGGCGATGACGTGATCGGTTTCGGCCACGGCGGATTCGACTTCCGTGCCGGCGTCGCTGTCCGGATCGAGGCGCATGGAGACACCTTCGAGGCGATTGCGCAGCCGGTTGAGCGGCGATCTGAGATCATGGGCGACGGAGTCCGTAACCTCGCGCAGGCCCCGCATCAATTGCTCGATGCGGTCGAGCATGGAGTTGAGGTTGGAGGCCAGATCGTCGAACTCGTCATTGGACCGGGTGAGCGGCACGCGGCGCGACAGATCGCCGGCCATGATCTCCTTGCTGGTGGAATTGATGAGATCGAGACGGCGCAAAAGATTGCGGCTCATCAAAAGCCCGCCGACCAGCGCCAGCAGCAGCAACAGCGCTACCGAGGAGGGCAGCGTGGTCGTGAACAGGCGCTGGCTTTCGTAGCGCTCATGCACATCGCGGGCGACGAGCATGTGAAAGCCGCCGGTGAGCGTGAAGATGCGCCCGCGGGCGCGGCGCGTCTCGTGCTTGTCGCCGGCGCGGCGTTCATAGTCGAACTCCACGAAATCGCCGTCACGGGCCTCGATATGCGGCCAGGAATCGAGATTGCCGGCAATGGGCAGGTTGCGCGCATCGGTCAGCAGATAGAGCGCCGGTCCGCCGCGCACCGAGCGCGAGACGATGACATCGGTCAGACCCGCCAGCCCCAGGCGCTGATATTGCTCCGAAAGGCCGGTGATCTCGGCCAGGATCACCTGATCGGTCTCGGCGTCCAGCGCGCGCTTGGTGTTCCAGTAGGTGAAAGCGACGATGGTGGCCGTCGACAAGGCGAAGACGGTCACATAGACGAGGACGATCCGGAACGCGAGGGTGCGAAGGAGACTAGGCGCGCGCACGGATCATGTAGCCTGCGCCGCGGACGGTGTGCAGCAGCGGGACATCGAACCCCTTGTCGATTTTCGCGCGAAGCCGGGAAATGTGCACATCGATCACGTTGGTCTGCGGATCGAAATGATACTCCCAAACGCTCTCCAGCAACATGGTGCGGGTCACCACCTGGCCGGCATGGCGCATCAGATATTCCAGAAGGCGGAATTCGCGCGGCTGAAGGTCGATCGCCGCGCTGCCGCGCGTGGCCGTGCGGGTGAGCAGGTCGAGCTCCAGATCGCCGACCTGCAGCCGCGTCTTGACCGAGGACGGGCTGCGCCGGCGCATCAGCGCATCGAGCCGCGCCAGCAGCTCGACAAAGGCATAGGGCTTGGTGAGATAGTCGTCGCCGCCGGCCTTCAGGCCCTTGACGCGATCATCCACTTCGGAGAGCGCGCTCAGGAACAGGACCGGCGTGGCGTTGGAATGCTCGCGCAATTCCTCGACCATGTGCAGGCCATCCATCTTGGGCAGCATGCGGTCGATGATGGCCACGTCATAGGGCCGCGACAGCGCGAGCGTGAGCCCGGTTTCGCCATCGGCCGCATCGTCCACCACATGACCGGCTTCCTTCAAGCCGTTCACGAGATAACGTTGGGCTTCGAGATCGTCCTCGACGACAAGGATTCGCATTGCTTTCGTTCCTTTTGCCGGCCGGAGGCCGGACGCTGTACCACGAGCCCCGCGGCGGGTCCGCACCGGCGGCAGCAACGGGGGGATGGGGCCGCTGCCGCCGGCGCGGGACGGGCAACGCCCCTTTCGGAGCGCCGCCCGGTATCGTCAGGCGTTGTCGAGCTTCAAGGCCACGAAACGCTCTCCGTTCTGCGTGGCGATCAGGGCCAGGACGCTGTTGCGGCCTTCGGCCTTGGCCTGCTTGACGCGCTTGGAGATGTCGTCCGGCGAGGTGACCGCCTGGTTGCCGATCGAAACCACCACATCGCCGGGGCGGATGCCCTTGTCGGCGGCATCGCTGTTGGGCGCGACCTTGGTGATGAGCACGCCATGCATGCCGGGATCGACATTGTAGGTCCGGCGCAGGTCCGGCGTCATCGAGGACAGGCCGAGCCCCATGGCTTCGGCGGTGCCGGGCTTGCCGCCCTGATTGCCGCCGTTCCCGGAGGCCACCTCGTCCTCGGTACGCTTGAGGATATGGGCCTTGAGCGTGACCTTCTTGCCGTTGCGCATCACGGTGAAGCTCGCATTGCTGCCGACCGGCAGCGCGCCGACGCGGCGCGTCAGATCGCGGGCATCGCTGACCGGCGAGCCGTTGACGGCCAGGACGACGTCGCCCTGCTTGAAGCCGGCCTTGGCGGCCGGGCTGCCGGACACGACCTTGGCAACGATCGCGCCCTGCATGTCCTTGTTGCCGATGCTGGCCGCCATGTCGGGCGTGAAGTTCTGGATCTGCACGCCGAGCCAGCCGCGCGTGACCTTGCCATGCGCCTTGAGCTGATCGACGACGTCGTGGATCGTCGAGGACGGAATGGCAAAGCCGATGCCGACGCTGCCGCCGGAGGGCGAATAGATCATCGTGTTCATGCCGATGACCTTGCCTTCGATGTCGAAGGTCGGCCCGCCGGAATTGCCGCGATTGATCGGCGCGTCGATCTGGATGTAGTCCGTATACGACCCGTTACCGATGGAGCGGCCGAGGCTGGAAACGATACCGGCCGTCACCGTGTTGGAGAGGCCGAAGGGATTGCCGACGGCCACCACCCAGTCGCCGACGCGCACATGGCGGTCATTGGCGAACTCGACGGTCGGCAACGGCTTCTTGGCGTCGATCTTCAGAAGCGCGATATCGGTGGCCGGATCGGTGCCGATCAGCTTGGCGGTGAATTTGCGCCCGTCCTTGAGCTTGATCGTGATCTTCTGGCCGTCCTCCACCACATGGTTGTTGGTGACGATGTAGCCGGTCTTGTCGATGATGAAGCCGGAGCCCATGGCGATGGCGTGGCGCGGAACCTGCTGCGGATTGACGCCGAACTGCTGGAAGAAATCGCGGAACGGGGCGGGCAGGTCCTGCGCCGCCACCTGCGGATCCTTGGCCTTCTCTTCGACCGTGACGGTGACGACGGCCGGGGCCACGCGCTCGACCAGATCGGCGAAGCTGAACGGGGAGCCGCTTTCCAGCATGCGCGGCGTGTGCGCGGGCGCGGGCTTGGTGTCGGAAACCTGGATCAGCGGGCCCGAACTGGCGGCCTGATCGGCGGCCGGATGCGGCAGCCAGGCGAAGGCCCCGAGGCCAACGACAATGATGGCGCCGGCCGACACGGCCGCAAGCAGGCGATTTTTGGGCTTGTGGGGCTGCTGGTCTTCACTCATGGCACTCTCCTTCACGTTGCGGCGGCCGCCCGCCCCTCCCGCGGTGACTGCAACTGGGGGACGGGTGGGTTCTAAACCTTGCGAATTACCTGTTCCTGTATGAAAGATTAAACGATCATTACAATTCTGGAAACCCTCCAGGCAAGCCTCAAAAGCGGTAATCCTTAAGGGATATCAGGCGGTTGTGCTGCGCGCGCGGCGGCGCGCCCCAACCACGACCATGGCCGCAACGCCGCCCGCGAGCAGGAGCACAAGCAGCGGGCCGAACCACAGAATGTAGGTCGCGGCCTTCAAGGGCGGCTTCATCAAGATCACGTCGCCATAGCGCGAGACGAGATAGGCGATGACCTGGTCATTGGAAGAGCCGGCCAGGATTCTTTTGCGGATCAGGCGGCGCAGATCCTTGGCGAGCTGGGCGTTGGATTCGTCGAGGCTCTCGCCCTGGCAGACGAGGCAGCGCAGCTGCTTCTGCAGGGCAACGGCGCGCGCTTCGAGCACCGGATCGGACAGATGCGCCGGACCGTTCTGATCCTCCACCGCCTGCGGCAGGTCGGGTTCGGCCAGGACCGGGACGGACGCGGCCATCAGGCCCGCCGCGAACAGCACAAGGAACAGCAACCGTTTCATTCGGCCGCCACCGCCTGGGCATCGGGCACCCGGGCCTTGCGCCTGAGCCGCCCCCACAGGCTGGCGAGTCCGCCCAGCGCCATGAAGGCGCCGCCGAACCAGATGAACGGCGCCAAGGGATTGGTGTAGGCGCGAACGGTCCAGCGGCCGTTCTCACGCTGATCGCCGAGGGCGAGATAGAGATCCTCGAAACCCGTCGTGCGGATCGCCGTGTCGGAGACCGCCATGCCCTGGGTGGGATACATGCGCTTCTCCGGCCCCACGGTGGTAATGAGCGTGCCGTGGTCGGAGACATCGATGATGGCGCGCTCCGCGCTGTAGTTCGGGCCCTGGACGGTTTCGACATGGTCGAGCGTCAGCGTGTAGCCGCCGACATTCATCGACTGGCCGGGGCCCAGCACATCGATCGCCTCGCTGCGCCACACCGTGGTGCCGGTGATGCCCAGCAGCGTGACGCCGAGGCCGATATGGGCCAGCGTCGAGGCCCAGGCGGAGGCCGGCAACGCGCGAATATGTCCGCGACGGACGAGATCGATGACACTGGCCGCGATCACCCAGCCCGCCAGCGCGAAGGCGCCGGCCGCCGCCAGCGAACGCGGGCTGGCAATGGCGAGAACGGCGATGGCCGCCACCGCGGCGATCCCCATGGCCGGGGCGAGGACGCGCAGCGCCTCTTTCAGATTGCCCTTGCGCCAGCCGAGGCGCGGGCCGAACGGCACCAGCAGCACCAGCACCACGAAGATCGGCGCGAAGGTGACGGCGAAGAAGGGCGGGCCGACCGAGATGCGCGTGCCGTTATAGGCCTGCAGCGCCAAAGGATAGATCGTGCCGAGAAACACGGTGGCGCAGGCCGCGACGAGGAAGACATTGTTGAGCAGCAGCGCCGTGTCCTTGCTGACCGGCTCGAACACCGCACCGCCCTGGAGCCTGGGCGCGCGCCAGGCGAACAGCGCCAGCGCTCCGCCGATGGCGAGCACGATCATGCCGAGAATATAGGTGCCGCGCGTGGGATCGCTTGCGAAGCTGTGCACCGAGGAGAGCACGCCCGAGCGCACCAGAAAGGTGCCGATCAGGCTGAGCGAGAAACCACCGATGGCGAGCAACAAAGTCCAGGTGCGGAAGGCGCCGGTGCGTTCGGTGGCGAGCGCCGAATGCAAGAGCGCGGTGCCCAGCAGCCAGGGCATGAGCGCGGCATTCTCCACCGGGTCCCAGAACCAGAAGCCGCCCCAGCCCAGTTCGTAATAGGCCCACCAGCTGCCGAGCGTGATGCCCAGCGTCAAGGCGATCCAGGCCACCAGCATGAAGGGCCGCGCGGCCCGCGCCCAGCCGCTATCGGCTTCCATCGTGATCAGCGCGGCGGCGGCATAGGAAAAGGCGGCGGAGAGGCCGACATAACCGATGTAGAGCATCGGCGGATGGAAGGCCAAACCGGGGTCCTGCAGCAGCGGGTTCAGCCCATTGCCCTGAAACGGCATCGGATCGAGGCGCAGGAACGGGTTCGACGTAAAGAGAATGAAGAGCACGAAGGCGACGGCCAGCAGCCCCTGCACGCCGAGCGCCGCACTCGTCAGCCTTTCACCGCCGCGTTTCGCAAATGCGATCGCCGCCGTGAAGATCGACAAGACGAAGATCCACAGCAGCATCGAGCCTTCGTGATCGCCCCACACGCCGGTGATCTTGTAGAGCAGCGGCTTCGCGGTGTTGGAATTCTGCGCGACGTTGAGGATCGAGAAATCGCTGGTGACGCTGGCATAGGTCAGGCAGCCGAAGGCCAGCGCCACGAAGACGAAAAAGCCGAGCCCCGCACCCGAGGCCACGGCACGGGCGCGCTCTGCGGCCGGCCGTGCGCCGAACAGACCGGCGCCGGCCTGGATCAGGGAGAGTACGAGAGCAAGTGTGAGAGAAAGCTGTCCGAGTTCGCCGGTCATAATCTGCCTTATGAGCCCGCAGGCGCTACGGGACCTGTTTCGCCTTCCTTCCAGCGGCCGGCCTTCTTCAGGGCCTGCACCACTTCGGGCGGCATGTATTTGGCGTCGTGCTTGGCCAGAACCTGGCTGGCCACGAAGGTGCCGCCCTGGTCGAGCTTGCCGATGGCGACAATACCCTGCCCCTCGCGGAACAGATCGGGCAGCACGCCATTGAAATCGACCGGGGTCGCGGCCTTGCCGTCGGTCACGGTGAAGCGCACCTCGGCGCCCTTGCCATGGGTGACGCTGCCCGTCTCCACCAGCCCGCCGATGCGGAAATCGACGCCCGGGCGCACATGCTGGGCCGCGACCTCGCTGGGGCTATAGAAATACAGGACATTGCTGCCCAGCGCGCCCAGCACCAGCCATGTGCCGCCCCCGGCGGCGAGCAGGATGGCGACGGCAAAAGCCAGACGGCGGCGTTTCTTCGGATTCATGAGAGGTACGCATCTCCTCACGGGTGGGCGCAATATAGAGAGCGGCCCGCGCCGGTCCAAGGCGGGCCACGGTCGCATGGGACGAATCTGCCCCGTTTCGCCTGAATTCCGGGTAATCTGGAGACCGGATCACCGCAATAGGGGATATCCGCATGTCTCGCTTCCGCAGTCTCACGATTCTGTGTGCCGGATTGGCGCTGATGCTGGCCGGCTGCCTGCCGGTGACGAGCAAGGCGCCGGTGGGAACCACGGTCGGGCAAAGCGCAGACCCGGCGCTGATCGGCACCTGGCGGCCGGTTGCCGAGAAGACCAAGAAGAAAGACAACGGCCCGCCCGGCTATTTCCACCTCATCGCGGCCAAGGACGGCACCATCACGGCGCTGCTGGTGTCGACCGGCGCAGCAGCCAGGAAGGACGGCGAGTGGAGCCTTTATCGCGCGGCCAGCGCGACGCTGGGCGGGCATCATTATCTCAATGTTCAGGTTGTGAGCGACGACGGCAAACCGGCCAAGGACCCGAACGCGAACATCCCCGTTCTCTATCGCTTCGGCAAGGACGGCACGCTGACGCTCTATCTGCTCGGCGAAGAGGCCACGAAGGCGGCGATTGCCTCGGGCGCGATCGCGGGGACGGTGGCCGACGGCAAGCTGGGCGATGTGGAGCTGACGGCGACCCCGCAAAAGCTCGACGCGTTCCTCGCCAGCGACGAGGGCGCGGCATTGTTCACGGAAAAACTGGTGACGTTGAAGCGAGCAGCACCGTAACTGTCATCCCCCTTCCTTCACCTCGCGTGCTTGCGCACGCGCGCTTCGCCGGGGATGACAATCAGCGCTAATGCGCGTGGTTGTGCAGGATGTCGTCGTAGAGGCCGGTGTTGTATTCGCGGCCCTCTTTGGTCAGCGTGATGGCGCGCGGCCATTCGGAACGGGCCACGCCCTTGCGCTCGAGCGCATGCCAGACCTTCTCGTTGTAAAGCCCGGTCATGTCCTTGCCGGCCACCGTCGCATCGCCGAGGTGGAAGTGGTCGCCATGCGCGTTCGGAAACTGAACGATGGTGACTTCGCCCGGGCCGGGGCCTTCCTCAGCCGCGCCGGCGACGCGCGCCAGCGCCTGCAGCACCGTCAGCGTGCGCAGCTGCAAGGGATTGAGCTTGAGCGGATTGAGTTTCGGCGGCATGGGCGTGTTCCGGGATCGAGCCGGGCCGAAACAGTCGGACCGGGCAGCCCCTTTGCCATGACGCGGGCGAGCCGCGGCCATCGAGTCCGGTCATGCAATTCGGGGCCGGGCCGCTATAGTCCTTCCGAACAGATATTCGGGAGGACAGGATGGCAGGTGTTCTGGAGGGTATCCGGGTCATCGATTTCGGGCGCTATATCGCCGGGCCCTATTGCGCGGCGCTGCTGGCCGATTTCGGCGCCGAGGTGATCCGCGTCGAAAAACAGGACGGGCGCGAGGACCGCACCCTGATCCCGCTGGCCGAGAACGACGACGGCTCCCCGCGCGAGGGCGCCATGTTCCTGCAGATGAACCGGGGCAAGAAATCGCTGACGCTCAACCCCGGCACCGAACAGGGCCGCGCCGTCATCAGAAAGCTGGTCGAAAGCGCCGATGTGGTGATCGCCAATCTGCCCGGCTTTGCTTTGAAGGCGATGGGCCTCGATTGGGAAACGGTGCACGCCGCCAATCCGCGCGCGATATTGGGCGTGGTCTCGGCCTTCGGGCTGGACGGGCCTTATGCGGATCGCGTCGGCTTTGACGGCGTGGCGCAGGCCATGTGCGGCGCGGTGCAGTTCGCCGGCACGGAGGAGCAGCCCGTGCGCGCGGCCGCGCCCTATCTCGATTTCGGCACCGCCTCGCTGCTGGCCTTCGGCGTGATGGCGGCGCTCAGGGAGCGCGACAAGACGGGCAAGGGCCAATTGGTCGAAGGCGCGCTGATCCGCACGGCCATGACCTTTTTCAGCACCATGCTGATCGAAGAGGCCGTGGCCCATCCGGGCCGCAAGCCGACGCTCAACCGCAGCCAGACGGCGGCGCCGTCCGACATCTACAAGACCAGGGACGGCTGGATCACCGTGGCCGTCAATGGCGATCCCTTGTTCCGGCGCGTCTGCCGGCTGATCGGCGCCGAGGAGTGGATCGGCGATGCGCGCTTCTCGTCCGACAAGGCGCGCGGCGATCACGGCGAGATCATCAGCGCCCGCGTCGGCGAATGGTGCATGGCGCGCAGCAATGACGAGGCCATCGCCGCCTTCGAAGGCGCGCGCGTGCCGGCCGGGCCCGTCTATACGATGGCCGAGGCGCTGGCCGATCCGCATATCCAGGCCAGCGATATCTTCACCGATGTCGCGTTTCCCGGAATCGGCACAGCGCCTGTGGCGGCGACGCCGATCAAACTGCATGGAACGCCGGGCACCGTGCGGATGCGCCCGCCGCTACTGGGCGAACATTCGGACGCGGTGCTGACGGAGCTGGGTTATAGCGAAGCCGAGATTGGCGCGCTGAAGGCGGACGGCGTGGTGTAGGCGTTACGCGGCGGCGGCGGGCGCCAGAGCGGCGCGGCCGCGGCGGCGGAAGAGCTCGCCTTCCTCTTCGCTGAAGGACAGGCTGGTCAGCGCAACGGCGAGTTCGAAATATGCCACGGCATGCGCCCGGGTCTCGTTCCCGGGTTCGGCGGCGCGCAATTCGCGCAGCAATTCCTCATTGTAGAGGTTGAGGCCGATGCGAATTTCGTCGCTGGCATTCTTGAGCGCCGCGGCGAAGGAGGCGGCCTGGGCGAAGGGCCGGCAGCCCGCCACCAGACGCGCATAGTCGAGCGCGCGCGCGCGTTTTTCAGGATCGGGCGCCTTGACCAGATCGGGCGAGACGGGCCCGCCCCGATAGCTGGCGCGATGCGTCGGCAGGGCCGCGAAAATCTCGCGCGGGGCCTTTTCCATGAAGACTTCCAGCGCCTCGGCCACGGTGGCGCGCGACTTCATCAGGCGCTGGCCCCATTTGCCGTCGCGGCGCATCTCGACTTCCTTGACCAGGCCCATCGACAGTTCGGCAAAGCCGGCGAGCGCCCCGCACACCGCATCGACATCGAACTGCACCGGCCGGGCGGCGCGGATCACGGAGAGATAGTGATCGAGATCGGAAAACAGCACCTCGCCCACCAGCCCCATATCGGTCGACGAGATCAGCGTGTCCTGCGACTGGCGCGAGACGAAGAGCGGCAGCTTCAGGGCTTCCCAGGGCCGCTCCAGCCGCGCCATGACGATGACGGCGACATAGGGGGCGGCATCGGGCGTCTTCTCGATGATGCGGGTGTAGATATCGCGCAGCGGCCAGAGCAGATCGTCGGTCATGCGGGTGACCGGCTTTTCCAGCTGGGCCTGCACTTCGAGAATCTCAGGGCCGACAGACAGCATCAGCGCCATCTCGCGCGCATCGTGAAGCGCCGCCTCGCTGCCCAGCACACGGCGCGCGGCCTTGGCCCCGGCCTCATCGGCAAGGGCGGCGAGGATGGCCTCGGCGGCGGCCGGCCACAGTTCGGCGGCGCAGCTCATGGCCACTTCGCGGTGATAACCGAGGACGGCCTCCTTAACCCCGGCCACATAGGCGGCCATCGCCTCGGGCGCGAGGGTGGTTTCGAGCCAGTTCCAGACCGGCTGGATGGAATCGCGGGCGATGCGGCCCTTCTGCTTGCCGTCGCGCGGCCGGCTGGTCAGAAGATCTTCAAAGGGGCTGCAGAAGACGCGGGTGGGGGTCAGCGTGCGCGCCGGTTCGGCCGAGCGCAGCTTGGGCCTGAGGCCATCCAGAATCAGGTCATGCGGCAGCATCCGGCCGTCGCTCAGGCGGTCGACCTCGACGGCCTTGGCCAGTCGCGCAGCCGTGCCCGGCGGCAGACTCCCAAGGAACCTCTGCAGCAATTCCGCCTTATTGGGCGCGATCATCGCAGACCCATCCCCTTTTCCGGCCATTCAGGGGCCGTCACAGCCCTGTAATTAACCCCAGTGAAGTTAACAGCGGCTTGAAAGGATTGCGAAAGTGGCGGGGCGGCGGCCGCCTCCATTATTCTTACCCGTATCTTAATGCGCCTCCGCGCGGCGGCGGCGGCGAGATGGGATGGGCTCAAGGTGCGACCTGGCGACTTCAAACTGTGGCGGAAGGGCCTGAAGCTGTCCCAGCAGGAAGCGGCCGATGCGCTGGGGCTGAAGCGGCGCGTGGTCCAGTATTACGAAAAGGGCGAGCGCGACGGCGAGAAGGTCGAGATTCCCAAATCCGTGCGCCTGGCCTGCTATGCCATCGCACAGGGCGTCTACGATTATCACGGCCCGCATGATTGAGGCCGAGGGCGCATAAATACGAGACCTGAACCGCAATGAAGCGAGCAAAGGCGTTATTGCCCTGCCGCCTTGGCGGCCCATGCCTTGGTGGCCGTGCACGTCTCCATGGCCCGCTTGTAGGCGTCGCGCCCGGTGGTGCGGTCCACATAGGCGCGCTCCGCTTCGCCGAGAACGATACCGCCAGCGCGTGAGGCCAAGGTCAGGGCGTAGGTCACAGAAATGTCGGCGGCGGTGAACCCATCGCCCGCCATATAGGGTGCGTCCGCGAGCCGGCGCGTCACATGTCCGAGCTGTCTGTTGAACTGATCCAGCGTCCAGCCTGCGCCCCAGTTGTCGCGTTCGGTCTCGGGCGCGAAATTTCTGCTGACGACGACGAGCTGAATGGTGCCGCCAAGACCGGCCTCTCCGAGGTGAAGGAATTGCAGGTATGCGGGGAACGCTGGATCGTGCGGCGCGGGTGCGAGCGGCGCCGCGCTCTTTGATCCATGGCCATAGCGCGCGAGCAGATATTCCAGAATGGCAATGGACTCGACCATGGTGACGTCGCCGTCCCGGATCGCCGGGATGAACCCGGCGGGGTTGACGGCCAGAAACTCCGGATCGTTCTCGACACCGGCCAGCAGATCCACCGGCCGCAGCCGGTATGGCAGCCCCATTTCCTCCAGCAGCCAGACGACCCGGAAACCCCTTCCTTCGCCGAAGACGGTGATCATGTCTCGAAACCCTTCGTTGATCCGTTGCGCCGTCTTGTCGCCCATGGCGCGCGCAGCCGCGATTGCCCGGCGTCAGCCCGGCTGATCGACCATCACCTGCCACGGAATGGCGAAGCGATCCCGCAGCTGGCCGAAGGCGGGCGCAAAGAAGGACTTCTCCAGCGCCATTTCGACCGTGCCGCCATCGGCCAGCGCCGCGAAGGCGCGCTGCGCGTCTTCGACCGTTTCGAGGGAGAGATTGACGCGGAAGCCCTGCGGCCGGTCATAGCGCCCGGGCGGCGCATCGGAGGCCAGAAGCATCACATCGCCGAGACGCATGGCGCCGTGCATGATCTTGTCCTTCCAGTCGGCCGGCACCATGGCCTCGCCCGGTGTGCCGCCATAGCGCATCAGCATCACATCGCTGCCGCCAAGATGTTTCTCGTAAGCGCGGAAGGCGGCTTCGCAATCGCCATTGAAGAAAAGATACAGACGGCATGCCATGGGGCTGTCCTTCTTGTGGGTTCAATCGCGCCGATAGGGGCAGAGCGGACGCGACAACAGACGGTTCAGATAGGCGGTAACGTGTTCGAATTCCGCGGTCAGCTCCACCATTCGCGCCCAGTTGAGGGTGAAGCCCACGAAGATGTCGGTGACTGAAAAGCGGTTCTCGACCAACCAGTCATTGTCCGCGAAGTGAGCATCGAAGACGGTGAGCGCGCGCCTGGCCTCCATCGCGTTCTGTTCGAACATCGCGGTGATGCGTTCGGCCTCGGGATAGATGAAGGTGTTGCGCGCGGTGCTCCACAGATAGGCTTCGAGCTCGGACAATGTGAAGGCGGTCCATTGGTCGTGCAGCGCGCGGGCGAAGCTGCCCGACGGCGCGATCAATCCCTTGTCGGCATGGCTGTCGGCGAGCCAATTGCAGATGGCCGCGGATTCGTAAAGCTTGCGGCCGTCGTCGACGAGCGCCGGCACCTTGCTCAACGGATGGACGCCCTTGAGCGCCGGCGATTGGAAGATATCCGGCGGCTCGCCGGTGACGCTTTCGAATGGCACGCCCAGCTCGAGAAGCGTCCAGCGCACCCGCGCCGAGCGGGTCGGCGCCAGTTCGTAGAGTGTGATCGTCATGCCGCGGCCGCCTTTTTCAGGGTTGCGATATCGAGCTTCTTCATCGGCATCAGCGCGGCCATCGCCGCGCCCACGCCGGGCCCGGAAAGAATCTGCGGCAGCTCCGCCGGCACGATCTGCCAGCTAAGCCCGTATTTGTCCTTGGCCCAGCCGCACTGGCCTTCGCCCTGCACGCAGAGCGCATCCCAATAGCGGTCGATCTCCGCCTGGTCCTTGCAGTGGATGACGAAGGACACCGCTTCGGTGAACTTGAACATCGACCCGCCATTGAGCGCGGTGAAGGGCTTGCCGTCGAGCTCGAAGGCGACCGTCATCACCGCGCCGGTCGGGCCCGGCGCCGCCTCGCCATTGCGCACGACTTTCGTGATCTTCGAGTTGGGAAAGAGCGAGACGTAGAAGTTCGCAGCCTCCTCGGCCTCGGTGTCGAACCAGAGAAAGGGTGTGATATTGGGCATGCAAGGTTCCTCGTGGGGTTGCGCTATCTGGTGGGGAACGGATCGCGCCAGGCATCGAATTGGGAAAGCCGGTCGAGCCAGCGGCGAATGGCGGGAAAGTCCTCCAGCGGCATCTGCGCCTTTTCGGCATAGAAGAGCGCATTGGAGACCGAAAAATCCGCGACCGAGAGCGCGTCAGCGACCAGCCAATCGCGCTTCTTCAGATGGGTTTCGAGCACCGGCGCCACGGCGCGGAATTCCGCGGTCGAGGTTTCGACCTGGGCGGCATCGGCCGGACCGAGATTGAAGCGCGGGCGGATCACGCCTTCGAAATAGAGCGCGCCGCAGGGCGGATTGAAATGGCTCGCATTCCAGCTGAGCCAGCGCATCACCTCGACCTGGGCCCGGCGATCAGACGGCCACAGCTCCGAGCCCGTGTCGATGGCGAGCGCCATGATGATGGCATCGGCTTCCCACAGGGATTGCTCGCCATCGACCAGGGTCGGCACCTTGCCGTTGGGATTGAGGGCCAGATAGTCCGGCGTCTTGTGCTCGCCCTTGCCGAGCTCGAGATAGACATAGTCGAGCGGCGCATTCAGATGTTTCGCAACAGCGCAGGCTTTGCGCGGCATCAGCACGTCGGAATAATAGAGTTTCATGGGGCCCTTCCCGTTCCCGCATCCCTTGACTGATTGGGTTGATATCAACATAATGTGGCCAAGTCAAAACCGAATTCGTGAAATGGCCATGCCAAAACCGAATACCCTCTCCCACGATTCGACATTGCAGGTGCGCGATCGCTGCCTGTGCCTGGCGGCACAGCGCGCGGCGCGGGCGCTGGCGCGCAGATTCGATGCGGCACTCGCACCACTCGATCTCACCAATGGACAGTTCTCGCTCCTGATGTCGCTCAACCGGCCGGAGCCGCCCGTGATGCGCGACATCGCCAATCTGCTGGCCATGGACCGCACGACGCTGACCGCGGCGCTGAAACCGCTGGAGCGTCGCGGACTTGTGACCATCGCCGTCGATAAAAAAGACCGGCGCGGACGGCGGCTGGCGCTGACGAAGACGGGGCGCGCGCTGCTCGCCGATGCCTATCCGGTCTGGGCGCGCACACATGACGAACTCGACGCGGAGCTTGCCGATCCCCAAAGCCTGCGCACGGAACTGTGGTCCATAACGTAAGCCTCCCATCCCTTCGGGTTTCGCCGCGCCCCCGAAGATGAATTGGCGTATGCTTCGCGGCGCCCGAGAGAGAGGAGAGCGGCATGGCCCGCACACAGCCTGCAAAGAAGACGAAGAAGAAGGCGCCGGCAAAGCCGCGCGCGCTGTTGCTGGTGGCCACGCGCAAGGGCGCCTGGATTTTCAAGGGCGATGCCGCGCGCCGGACATGGGAAACGGACGGACCGCATTTTCTCGGACAGATCATCAATCATCTGGTGCTCGATCCGCGCGACGGGCGCACCTTGCTGGCCGCGGCCTCGACCGGCCATCTGGGCCCGACCATGTTCCGCTCCACCGATTTCGGAAAGCACTGGAGCGAAGTGAAGCGCCCGCCGGCCTTTCCCAAGGATGCGAACGGCAAGGGCCGCAGCGTCAAACAGACCTTCTGGCTGACGCCCGGCCACGCCAGCGAGCCGGGCGTCTGGTATGCCGGCACCTCGCCGCAAGGCCTGTTCCGCAGCGAAGACGGCGGCGACAACTGGGCGCCTGTTTCCTCGGTCAACGACAATCCGGACTTTCAGGCCATCTGGGGCGACGATCAGGGCGGCACGCCGGACGGGCCGACGCTGCATTCGCTCAATGTCGATCCGCGCGATGCGGGGCACCTCTATTTCGGCATGTCGAGCGGCGGCGTGCATGAAACGACCGATGGCGGCAAGAGCTGGCGCCTGCTGATCGACGGCATGGAAGTCGTCGAAGGCTTCGACGCCGCGAATATCGCCTTTCACGATCCGCATTGCGTGCGGCTGGCGCCCTCCAATCCCGACCGGCTCTATCAGCAGAACCATTGCGGCATCTATCGCCTCGACCGGCCGGGCACGACATGGGAGCGCGTCGGCAAGGCCATGCCGAAGAAGGTCGGCGATGTCGGCTTTCCCATGGTCGTGCATCCGCGCGACGACAAGACGGCCTGGGTGTTTCCGATGGACGGCACCATGGTGTGGCCGCGCACCAGCCCGGACGGCAAGCCGGGCGTCTTCGTGACCAAGAATGCCGGCAAGACATGGAAGCGCCAGAATGCGGGCATGCCGGAAAGCCAGGGCTGGTGGACGGTGAAGCGCCAGGCGATGACGAGCCGACGCGGCACGATCCGGTCGGGCTTTATTTCGGCACCACGAGCGGCGAACTCTGGATGAGCCGCGACGAAGGCGAGAGCTGGAAGAACATGGCGCGGCATCTGCCGGAGATCTATGCGGTGGAGGCGGCGGAGCTGGCGTGAAGGTTCTGATCCCCAGCCCCGTTGCGCTCCTATACCGGCGCCGAGCGAGGTGGAGGCGGACGGGCGCGAGCCTTGCCGCGCTGCTCGCCGATCTCGATGCGCGCTATCCGGGCCTGCGCTTTCGCATGATCGACGAACAGGACCGCATCCGCCGGCACATGCGGGTGTTCGTCAACAATACGCAGACCTTCGACATGAACCATCCGCTCGGGCCCGGCGACAGCGTCGCCATCGTCCAGGCCCTGAGCGGAGGGTGACCTCTCGATATATGATCTTGACATCATATGCCTCCGAGGTCATAATTCTCCCAGTCCGCGTTTGGGAATGACATCCGGGATGCGCGCATGGCCGAGACCGAATGGGAGGTCGTCTTCGACGACGCATTCCTGGCGGAGTTTGCGGCGCTGGACGAGGACGTGCAGAACAAGATCCTGGCGCGCGCGGGATTGCTGGAACAGTTCGGCCCGCAGCTGCCCCGGCCCTATGCGGACACGCTGGCCGGTTCGTCCTACGCGAACATGAAGGAATTGCGCGCGCCGGTCGGCAAAGCGGTCTGGCGCATCGCCTACGCATTCGATCCGGAACGCCGGGCAATTCTTCTGTGCGCGAGCAACAAGGAAGGCGCGAACCAGAAGGCGTTCTTCAAGCAACTGATCGCCACCGCGGAGGCGCGGTTTGCACGATATGTTCAGCGTATGAAGTGAGGCCCACCATGTCCAAGACGCTCTCCGAAGTCATGAAGGCGTTGCCGCGCAAGCGGCGCGCGCAGATCGAAGCCGAGACCGCCCGGGAGATCGAGGAAATCATGACCCTGGGCGAAATCCGTCGCGCCTTCCACAAGAGTCAGAAAGCCCTCGCCGCCGAGCTCGGCATGGAACAGGAGAGCATCTCGCGCATCGAACGCCGGGCCGATCTCCTGCTTTCGACGATGCGGAAATATCTTGCGGCGATGGGCGGCAATCTGAAACTTGTCGCCGAGTTTCCGGGACGGCCTCCCGTCCAGATCGAGACGCTCGCGGAGCTGGAAGAGGAACGGCCGCCCCGCAAACCCGCGCGGCGGAAACGCGCCTGACGACGCCGACACATGCTGATCGCGATTCTCGACCTTTTGATCCTTACGGCAATCGTCGCCGCGGTCGTGGCCGGTATCTGGCTGATGCCGGTGGCGCTGCGATGGGACTTCGGCCGCCATCCTGCGCTGACTACGCTATTTCTGATCGGACTGTTCTTCATGCTCGTGATTGCAGCACTGGCCGCTCCCCGCCCCTTTCCAGGCTGTACATTCCCTGCAACAGGAATGGTGCGCGCAATCTGCCGATAGAGAAACGGGCCTTCCGGGTTTTCGCTTCCGCATGGTCGACGAACGGGACCGCATCGCTTCGACCGTTCAAGTGGGTCACCCGGACGCGCAACCTGCGCGCCGGGTGATGACGAATGAATAAGAGACCGTGCCTTCGCTCCTACCCCTTCAGCGTTTCGAGATAGGTTTCGAGCTGGGCGAAGGTGCCGGAGAAGCCCTGGTTCATGCTGGGCAGCCAGCTTTCGTAGAACTTGCGCTCGTCGCTGGAAGCGTTGTGCGGGCCGCCCTGGAAGACGAGGTCGGTCTGGTTGCCGCGCGCTTCGAAGGTCATGTGGTTCATGACTTCGAGCGGAAACTTCTCCATGCCGGGATAAGGCGGCTTGGCGATGCCGCCGGTGGGATCGGAGAAGGAATTGATGAAGTCGATCGTCTCGGGCTTTTCGATCGCCTGATAAACGAAGCGGCCCCACATCTCGACGCCATTGGGTCCGCGCATGCCGTAATGGAACATGCCGCCGGGCTTGAAGTCGAGACTGCCGTGTATCCATTCGAAGCCGACGGGCCCCCACCACTTCTTCAGATGTTCAAGCTTCGAATAGCAATCCCACACAAGCGCGCGCGGGGCGTTGAGCGTGCGGGTGATGACGAGAGGGAAGTCCTTGGTGCCGGTCATGGCGTCGTCCTTTTTGTTCGGGCTCAGAGCGTGGTGACGTATTCTGCGAGGCGGCGGATGGTCTGCTGCGCGCCTTCGACGGCGCCGTATTCGCGGGCGACGCGATCGCGCTCCGCGGCGGTCGGGAAGACGCCGCACATGGTGATCCGCGTCCCGCCGCCCTCCTCCGCAAAGGTGATTGTGTTGTGGAATTGCACGGGCTCGGCTTCTTCGCCGCCGCCATGGCGGTAGACGATGCGTTCGGGCGGCTCGATTGCGTCATAGGTGATGCGGTTCTCGTAATCGCGGCCGTCGGGGCCGTGCATGGTGAAGCGCCAGACGCCGCCGCTGCGGAAATCGAAACCATGCGTCGTCGTGGTGAAGCCGTCCGGCCCCCACCAGTTCGCCAGATGTCTGGGATCGCCGAAGGCGGCGAAGACCAGATCGCGCGGCGCATCGATGAGGCGGGTGGTGACGATGGAGCGGGCGTCGAGGTCAGTGGCGTTTGCGTCCACGGGATTTCTCCTTGGCTTTGCGCACGGGTTTGCGTTTCGGCTTCTGCAACTGGGCGAGATAGTCCTCGAGACGGTCGAGGCGCTGCTCCCACATCTCGCGATAGGCTTCGAGCCAGCCATCGACGGCCTTGAGCGCCTGTGGTTCGAGGCGGCAGGGCCGCGTTTGCGCCTCGCGGGTGCGGCGAGATCAGACCGGCGCCCTCCAGCACCTTGAGATGTTTGGAAACGGCGGGCAGCGACATGTCGAAGGGTTCGGCCAGATCATTGACCGTGGTCTCGCCCTGGGCCAGCCGAGCGAGGATGGCGCGGCGGGTGGGATCGGCGAGCGCCGAAAAGGTCTGGGACAGGGGATCGGTCATTTATTTAGCCAATCAGTTATATAACTAATTGGCTAAATACGAGACGTGGCAGCCGGAGTCAAGCGCCCGCCTGCAGAGAAGGACAGTCCGTCAGCCGATATAGGAAAACGCGTAGCCGCGTTCCTGGGCGCGGTTGACGGCGACGATGCCGGCCGGAACCATATGCGCATTGGCCACGAGGTTGGCGGCGAGATCGGCATAGATGGCGTCCGCCTTGGCCTTCGTCGCCTTGGCGATCACACCGGCGATGAAATGGGTGGCGGCGCCGCAGACCGCGAAGTGAACGCCCTTGCCCACCATGATCGGAATCGAGACGGCCTCGTCGGCCGGGGTCTTGGGCGGCACCGTCATCAGCGTGTTGCGCAGCGCGATCTTCTTCGTCTGCGGGTCCGTGTGCTTGAGGAGCTTGCCCCAGACGGCGCCATATTTGGCCCACATCGCATCGCTGTAGGCGAAGGGCGTCGCCAGATGACGCATGATCACGATGGTCGCGTTGTCGGTCGGCGCGATGCCATAGCCGGACTTGCTGAAGGTGAGAAAATTGTTGGCGAAGGACAGCGCTTCGCCCGCGCCCTTGGGGCTGATGGAATCGAAGACGAAGCGATGCTTGCCGGGAAGCTCCATCCAGTCGTCCTGCGCGTCCATCGTGGGCTGCCAGCGCGCGGGTGCGGATGCGGCCGGCTGTTTCGGCGCGGGCCGCGGCGGCGGTCAAGGCCACGCCAGCGCCCAATCCGGTGACGATGGCGCGGCGGGCGAATTTGGAATCGGTCATGTGGTGTTTCCCCTGATGATCGGTGCGAACCTATCCTCAATTGTCATCCCCGGCGAGGATCAGGCGCGCCAGCGCATGGTCCGAGGGAAGGGGACCCAGGAGGTAACACTGGCTCCCGCCTTTCCAATAGGGCTTGCTCGAACCATATCGGCAGCTGCGGCGCTGCGTTGGAGTCCTGGGTCCCCTTCCCTCGCACCGCCCGCTTCGCGGACGATGCTCGCCGGGGATGACAAGCCGGGGATGACAATTGGAGGTTATCCGATCGCAGGAAGTGTGAGCTTCGCTTCCAGGCCGCCGAGTTCGCTCTGGGCCAGCGCGAGGCCGCCGCCATAGAGCTTGGCGATGTCGCCGACGATGGCGAGGCCGAGACCCGTGCCCGGCACGCTTTCATCGAGCCGTTCGCCGCGTTCGCCGACGCGGGCCATCTGATCTTCGGTGAGGCCGGGGCCGTCATCGCCGACGGTGAGCAACAGCTTGCCGCCCTCGACACGGCGGGCGGCGACGTTGACGCGGCCGCGCGCCCATTTGCAGGCATTGTCGATCAGATTGCCGGCCATCTCTTCGAGATCCTGCTTCTCGCCGCGGAAGGCCAGATCGAGCGGGCAATCGACATTGATGGTGACATTCTTCTCGACATGGATGCGGCGCAGCACGCGGGCCAGATCGTTCAGCACCGGCTGGACGGGCGCGCGCGTGCCGATGACATCGAGCGCGCCGGCGGCGCGGGCACGGGCGAGATAATGATCGACATGGCGGCGCATGGCCTCGACCTGCCGCATGACGCTGTCGGCGAGCGGGCCGGGTTCGGCGTGGGCCTCGCTGGTGAGCACGCTGAGCGGTGTCTTCAGCGCATGGGCGAGATTGGAGACATGGGTGCGGGCGCGGCCCACCACCTCCTCGCTATGGCCGATGAGATTGTTGACCTCGGTGGCGAGCGGTTCGATCTCGGTGGGGAAATCGCCGACGAGACGGCGCGCCTTGCCGTCGCGGATATGGGCGAGCGCGATGGGCAAGCGGCGCAAGGGCTGCAGGCCGATGCGCACCTGGAACAGCATGGCGCCGATCAGCCCGGCGCCCAGAAGCGCGAAGGACCAGAACAGCATCTGGTTGAAATCTTCGATCTGGTCCTGAAGCTCGCTCATATCGCTGGCGACGAGGAAGGTGTAGCCGCGCGTGTCGCCTGGCGCGGCGGTGGAGAGGATCGGAAATTCGACATGGCGGGCGACAAAGCGCACGCGCTGGTTTTCGGGGCCGATGCCATGACCCCAGATGAGGGTTTTGGATTTGCTGGTGTCGGTGCGCCGGATCGTCTTGTCGAACAGCGAGCGCGAGATCTGGGTTTGATCGCTGCCGGGCGCCCCGCCCGTAATCTTGTCGGGCACGATCTGCCAGTACCAGCCGGAATAGATGCGCTCGAAACGCGGATCGGTGAAGCGGCCCTGCAGCGAGACGCCGCCGCCCGGATCGGGTTCGGCCGCGGCGATCATGCCGTCGAGGTCGGAGGCGAGGCGCGAATCGAAATTGGATTCGACCGAGGCGCGGAACACGCTCGAGAACACGAAGAAGCCGGCGACGAGGCCCATCACCGTCCACACCGCGGCGGCGGCGAGGAGCCGGGCGGCCAGGGAGTTGAATTGCGGGCGGGGGAGTTTCATGCGGTGAACGCGGGGAGGTGGAGTGGTGCCTTGCGCCGTTCTTCACATCCGTCATCACCCGGCGAAGTCCGGGTGATCCAATTTTCGCCATTCAAGTGGGTCGCCCGGACAGTCGCAGCGCCAGTGTCGCGACGGGCGATGACGGAGAACGGGAGGAGCAGGCTCACGCCTTTTTCTCCGCCTTCGTCTCCTTCGGCGCATCCAGCGTGTAACCGAGGCCGCGCACGGTCTGGATCAGATTCGCATCGATCTTCTTGCGCAGGCGGCCGACAAAGACCTCGATGGTGTTGGAGTCGCGGTCGAAATCCTGATCGTAGAGATGCTCGACCAATTCTGTGCGCGACACCACGCGGCCCTTGTGATGGGCGAGATAGGCGAGCAGGCGATATTCGAGGCTGGTGAGCTTGACCGGATTGCCGTCCAGCGTGACGCGGCTTGTGCGCGTGTCGATGCGCAAGGCGCCGATCTCGATCTCGGCCGAGGCGTGACCGGCGGCGCGGCGCAGCAGCGCGCGCACACGCGCCAGCAATTCCTCGGTGTAAAAGGGCTTGGCCAGATAATCGTCGGCGCCGGCATCGATGCCCGCCACCTTGTCGGACCAGCGGTCGCGCGCGGTCAGGATCAGGACCGGCATGGTGCGGCCGGCCTTGCGCCATTTCTCCAGCACGGTGACGCCGTCCATGACGGGCAGGCCCAGATCGAGGATCGCGGCATCGTAAGGCTCGGTATCGCCGAGGAAATGGCCTTCCTCGCCATCGCCCGCGATGTCGACGACATAGCCGGCCTCGTCCAGCGCCTTTTTCAGGAGACGCTGCAGATCCTTGTCGTCCTCGACCACCAGAATGCGCATACCGCCTCCCTTATCACCGATATGGCCGGCCGTCGTCATCGCGGTCGCCGCCGCGCCGGTCGCGGTCTCGCCAATCCGGCAAGGGCAGGCGCTGGCGCCATTGCCGGAGCGGCTCGCCGCCGCGATCGTCCTGCCAGTTCTCGCGATTGTTGTTTGGGGGCGCGTAGCGGCGCTGGCTGCGGTCGTCGCGATCCCGGGCCGGATAACGCGGGCCGCTTTCGCGCCCCAGCACCCGGCCGGTCGCCGCATCGGTGTCGAGCCAGATGATGCGGCCCGAGGGCGTCATCCATTTGAGGCGGTAATGCATGCGCCCGTCCGGCCCGCGAAACGGCCCCTGGGCATCGTAGAAGGTGCCGGGCTCGCTGGCGCGGATATGGGGCAGGATCTGATCGAGCGGGCGCACAGGCTGGGCCGCGGCCGGGGCCGAGGCGCCCAGGACGGCAATGAGCACAGCAAGGACACCATACCAGCGCATGAGCCTTCCTAACGCGCGCGCGATGAACTGGCGATGAACGCCGGCCTCAGCTCCGGTTCACCACGGCGGTGACAGTCTTGCGGTCAACGGATCGGGACCGCCCTCCCCCGTTAACACAGAAGGGCCCGCCAAAGACACGGGCCGGTCTGGTTAAGAGCACAAAGGGAGGGCCGTCCCCACGAGGTTCCGGGTGATCCGGAACCGGCCCGCGCTGCACGGTACCGCCCCTCCACGGGCAGCGCATCGGCCGCAAAGTGAGAGCCCGCACGCGAGCGACCGCGTGCGGGTTTCTCATATCCTCACGATGGTCTATTCGCACGCGCCTTGCGCCTGTGACACACTGGCGGCGGGAGATTCGCCCCAAGGGTTCTCGATGGCCTTGCGCCTGATCGAAATCATCGCGCCGGAGGGCTTTCTCGACACCATCGAGGCGGCGGCCGACTGCCCCGCCGTGATCGAGAAGACCCAGCTCACGCCCGCCGAAGCGGGCACGGCCGTCGTCCACCTCATCACGCGGGCGCAAGGGCGCCAGCACCTGCTCGACGAATTGCAGCGCGTGCTGGGTTCGGCCGAGGACTGGCGCATCTCGCTGCTGCCGGTCGAAATCTCGCTGCCGGAAAAGCCGCTGCCCGAAGAGGAAGCCAGCGCCTTCGAGCGCGAACAAACCAGCGCCACGCGCGAAGAACTGGTCAATTCGGTGTCGCGCGGCGCGGCGCTGACGGGCGACTTCTTCCTGATGACGGGATTGGCCGCGATCGTGGCCGCGGCCGGGCTGATCAGCGACAACACCGCCGTCGTCATCGGCGCCATGGTGATTGCGCCGCTGCTCTCGCCCAATATCGCGCTGGCGCTGGGGGCGGCCATGGGCAGCGCAAGGCTGTTGCTGCGCGGCGCCCAGGCGCTGGCCGTCGGCACGGCGCTGTCGGTGGTGCTGGGTTATGGCCTGGCCTTCGTGCTGGGCGCGGGCGCGCCGACGCATGAACTCTTGCTGCGCACATCGGTGGGGCCGGAAAGCGCATTGCTGGCGCTGGCTTCCGGCGCGGCGGCGGCACTCTCCATCACTTCGGGCGCGGCAACGGCGCTGGTCGGCGTGATGGTGGCCGTGGCGCTGTTGCCACCGGCCGTGACGCTGGGCGTGGAAGCCGAAGTCGGACGCTGGGGCGCGGCGCTGGGCGCCGGCGGGTTGCTGCTGGTCAATGTGGCGGCGGTGAATCTCGCCGCGCAGGCCGTGTTCTTCTATCGCGGCATCCGGCCCAAGACCTGGCTGGAACAACGCGCGGCAACGCAGAGCTCGATCCTGTCCGCCGTGATCTGGTTCGCATTGCTGGCCGGCGCGCTGACGCTGGCGTTGTGGATGCGGAGCTGAGCGCGCGCTCCGCAATCAGAACGGATTGAGCGTTTCCTCGCGCGTGAAGGTCAGATAGCCCGCATTCACGCCCGCGCGCAGACCGACGCCGGTGCGCATCGGCGCGATCGTGATGCCGTCCGCGCGCATATAGTTTACGCCGATCCCGGCGACGAAATAGAAGCTGCCGTCCACGCCCGGAAAGCGGCGATAGAGCCGCGAGCGACTGCGCAGATTGTAGACCAGCATGAACGCCTTGGAGGCGTTGCCGCCGACATCGAAGCCGACGCTGGGGCCCTGCCAATAGACCTTGACCGAGCCCCCGCCCTTGCGCACCAGCCTGCCCGAGCCATAGCGCAGGCCGACGATGAAGGCGCCGGAGCCCTCGCTGCCTTCGATATAGGCGTCGGGCAGGCCGTTTTCGGAGAAGATCTTTTCGACCGCCTTGGCGACCGCCTCGGTGGTCGCGCCGAAAAAGCCGGAGGCCGCGGCGACGATCTCGTTCTTGGTGAACTTGTCGTCCTTGCGGTGTTCGGCGGAACGGTCCCTGTGAGGGTGCGGCTCGGCGGATGTGGGGCCGGCCCAGACGAGCGTGAGCGCTGCCGCCAGAAGCCCCGCCGATACGGCGCGATGGTTTCTCATTCTCTTGCTCCCCGTTGTCCTATTCGCAGTGAATGGTCTGGCGTTCGATCGCCTGCCCCAGCAGGGCGCCGGCACCGGCCCCGAGGATCGTGCCCAGAACCGCCGAGTGGCCGGGGGCGATGCGGTTTCCGATCAGCCCGCCCACGGCCGCACCGACGACGAGGCCCATCGTGCCGTCGGACCGGCGGCAGTAATAGTGGCCGTCGCGGCCGCGATAGATGCGCTCGTCATCGGCCACGACCCGCATCTCATGGCGGCGCGGGCGATAATCATACTCGCCGTCATCATCCTCGCGGTGACGCGGGCGATAGCCATCCTCGTCATCCTCGTGGTGATGATGGGCGCGCCAGCCATGGGCCGGCGCCCAGTCGGGCGGATCGGCGGCGGCGGGCACGGCACTGAACACGAGCGCGGCCATGGCCGCCGCAAGAAACAGAATTCGCATGATCCTTCCCTCTCCGCAGGGCACCTTCGACCGCCTTGCCGGCCCCGCCCCGGCGGGTGTCCGGTCCCTGTTGCGCACAGCGGCAGAACCGTCCCCGCGCGGGGATATTAGCTGCTTCAGGCTTGGCAATGGGAGGGGGCCGGAGGTGGCCCTAGGAAATCGTAAGCACCGGCGCGCCAATTCTTATCAAAAGCGCAGGAGCGGCGCCGTGACAAAGCTAGGCCTTATCCCGGAAGGTCACGATCTCGTTCAGCGGCGCGCGTTCGCTGTGGAGGCTGTTGACCGGGTGATCCTCATCGGCAAAGCCGATGGCCATGCCGCAGAAGATCATCTCGTTCTCGGGCACATCCAGATAGGCGCGGATGGTGGGCGAGAACATGGCCCAGGCTTCCTGCGGGCAGCTGTGCAACCCGTGTTCGCGCGCCAGCAGCATGATGTTTTCCATGAACATGCCGAGATCCGCCCATTGGCCCTCCTGCATCTGCCGGTCCATGGTGAAGATCAGCCCGACCGGCGCGCCGAAGAAATCCCAGTTGCCGGAAAAGAATTCGAGACGCGCGGCTTTGTCCTCGCGCGGGATGCCGAGGGTCGCATACATCGCCTCGCCGATGCGGAAGCGGCGGCTCTTGTAAGGTTCGCTGAGCTTGGGCGGATAGATCTGGTATTCCGGCGGCGAGCCCATCGGATGCTCCTCGCGCACCTTGGCGACGCGGCGCACCAGCTCGTCGCGCGCGCCGTCCAGTAGCGCATAAACGCGCCAGGGCTGGAGATTGCCACCCGAGGGCGCGCGCAAGGCGAGGGTGAGAATCTGCTCCAGCGTCTCGCGGCTGACCGGGTCCGAACGAAAGGCGCGGATGGTCTTGCGGCTGGCGATGGCGTCGGTGACGTTCATGGCATGCTCCAATGGCCGGAGCACGCATGAAGGCAGGGGGAGTGCGGCAGGTCAATGTGACGTTGGGGAGGAAATTTACCTCCCCACAAGGAGGAGGTAGAATGCGCGTTCACTTGCCCTTCTTCGGTGCGCGATCGCCATCGGCCCAGCAGGCATCGAACTGGTAGCCGCGGATGGAATCCGGCTCCTCGGCCGAGAGCGCATGCAGGATCGCGCCCTTCCATTTGATGCGCTGGTTGGAGGGTTCGTATTTCGCGCCCTCCGCGCAGGTGAGCAGGCCCGAGCTGCCTTCGATCATGACGCTGCGCGTGTCCTGATGGGTGGCGCCGATAAGGGCGATGCGGCGCATGCATTTGGTACGCACGCCCTCGGCGATCCATTCGGCGCCGGCGCGCGTTTTGCCCGCGCCGCGCCCGCCCAGAAACAGCCAGATGCGCCAGTCGCCATCCGGGGGACGCTGTTCGCGGCGCGCCCAGAAATCCCAGGCGCCTTCGATGCGATCGAGTTCATGGCGCGGCATCCTTTTCAGGATTTGCCGCGCCTTCGCCGGCCCCATCGCCCGCAAAGAGGCGGCCGTGAAGGTTGTCGCAGAGTTCGTCATGGCTCATCGCCACCTTCTGTTCGCGCGTCAGGCGCTGGGCGTGCAACTGGGCAAAGCCCGCGAAATTGCGCCCGAGCATGGCGAGCGTGCGGGCATGCTGCGCCTGTTCGGGGATCGTGGGGGCCTTGGTCTGTTCGAGGGCTTCGAGCTGCTTGCTCGTTTCGAGCAGGAAGCGCTGGATCATGGCATCCATCCATTCTTCGGGGGTGTCGGCCAGCATCGCCTCGGCGGCGCGGCGAGCCTCTTCGCGCCACGCGCGTTGGCGCGCCGCGACGGCGGAGTCGTTGCATAAGGGCATTGGCGGTTTCGGATTTTTCGCGGGTTTGCGCGCGCAGACACGAGAACGGCCGGGGATAACCCGGCCGCTCTTCGCTGCTCGCAACTGTGTGGATATAGCCTAGATGGTATCGGCAGCGTCACGCTTCAAGGGGGGCGACGAATTTTTTTCGATTTTTTTTGGGCGGCGTTTTCGGGGGCACGCGGAGACGCGGAGTGCGCGGAGATTTTCGCTCCTTACCACCGTCATGGCCCGGCGTCGAAGACGCTGTCGCTATCGACTCCGGGCCACCCATTTAAATGCCGGAAGGAAATTGGGTCACCCGGACTTCGCCGGGTGATGACGGAGAGAGGAATGGGAGTTCGCGCCCCGCAATTTCGTGGATGTAGGCGAGATGGTGTTTGCAGCGTGACGCTTCAAGAGGGGGATAGGATTTTTCCCAACTTGTCATCCCCGGCGAGAACTGCGCGCGAAGCGTGCGGTTCGAGGGAAGGGGACCCAGGACCCGACGCAGCGCCACGGGCGCAAACAAAGCTGCGGTGACGAATTCTTCAAGGACAAGCTGGCGGAACGACCTGGGTCCCCTTCCCTCACACGCACGGCGTTGCCGTGCGTGTGCGGGACGGGGATGACAGGTTGGGGAAGCTCTTACGCCGCGGCGCTGAATTGCCAGGCGGCGACGGCGGCGATGGCTGTGATCCAGCCGCCGAGCTGGACGCCGAGCATGCGCAGGGTGCGGGCCCGGGCGCTCCAATCGGCCGTGGCGGCATAAAGCGCGATCAGCGGAATCTGCACCGCCATCAGAATGCGGAAGAGATCGGCGTGCAGGCCCTCATCGGCCGGGATGGCGCCGCCGAACTGGACAAGGCCCTGGGCCACCAATGTCAGCGCCATGATGGACAGAAGAATGGGCGCGGCGCAGCAGATGCCATTGACCGTCTGGCGGCTTTCGCTGCGCGGAGCCATGGATGCCATGCGTGTTTCCTCCTGGGCATATTCTTGTTGTTGCATGAAGCTTAGGACAGGTTGACGCAGCTGGCTAGAGTGACCTTACAGAGTTTGTGTGATTGTGCGGGGGTGGCGATTGTGAGGCCGGTCCGGCCTAGCGCGCGGCGGCCTGTTTCACGGGCCGATCCTCGATCCACGTCTGAAGCTGGGCGTCCTGCGCCAGCGCGAAGGCGCGGCCAGCCAGAATCCGCTTCACCGCATCGTTCGGCTCGGCCCTGGCAATTGCAATGATTGCATAACAGGCTGAGCGCAACTCTTCCGGCGACGGCATGACATGGCTCCAATCAAGGCGAAGCCCAGCGGCGAAACGCAAAACTGCAAGGCGCTCGGGCTGGCCAGCCTCTCCGGCAATGGCCGGTCATGAGATTGTTACATGTATTTAAGAATTCAGTCGAGGGCCTGAAGACACCCCCATATGAAAAGACAGCCTCTTCTCCCGGTTTCTACCGGGCATGCCCCGTAAATGTACGAAGCGCGGGGCTGGTGTGGTCCGGCCCGGCAAGGGCGGCGGCGACGGCGGGGCGGGCCGTCATGCGCTCGCGCCAGGCGACCAGCCCGGGATAGTTCGCGTCCACCTCCAGCTCGGGGAACATGCGCTCCACCATCATGCCGCAATGGGCATAGAAGTTGATGTCGGCCAGCGTGTAGAGGTCGCCGGCCAGCCACGCGCTCTTGCCGAGCTGGTCCTCGACCTTCTGCAGCGCGACGGTGATCTTGCGCGTGGCGTTGTCGAGATCGTCTTGCGAAAAACCGGAGCGCGCCGTCTTCCATTTCTCGCGCTGCTCATGAAGCGGAATGCGATTGACCAGCTTTTCGAATTCGCCGCTCTCGATGCCGCGGGCGATGACGCCGACCATGCGGTGCCAGCCATGCATGGAGACATAGTTCATCACATGCTCGTCGATGAATTTGTTCCAGTAGCGCATGCGCGCATTGCCGCGTGGTTCGTTGGGCCTGAGCGGCGGGGCATCGGGAAAGGCGTCTTCGAGATATTCGTTGATGACGGTGGTGTGGGTGACGATGAAGCCGTCATGATCCAGCACCGGCACCTGGCCTTCGGGATTGATGGCGGTGAACCAGGGTTCGTGCTGCTCGAATTTGTGCAGATCGACATAGCGGCTCTCGAAGTCCAGCGCCTTCTCGTGCAGCGGGATCAGCGATTTGAGCGAATTGGCGACCGGCTCGGCATGGTAGAGTTTCAGCATGGACGGGCTCCCTGACGGCTGCGCGATATTGGCGCATGCCTATTATGTATCCGAGGCCGCGCGCGCGCATCGCCGCACAGAGGGAACCGGCTTCGCCCCGATGGCGAAGGCGCGCCTTGCGACAAAGTTGGGACCCGGCTCCGGAAAAGCGACGAAAATGGTGGGGCTTCTTAACGCGTTAACTGCTAAAGCCTTGAAAGTGCCGCAAAGATCGGTGAGCAAGAACGGGCACGAGGGCAGGATTACCGCTTGGGACCGCTGGATTATCTCGCATTGCCGTTCCGCTGGATCGGACGCGCCATTGGCGACTGGTTCGCGCGCCATGCCCGCGGCCTCGCATGGACGGGTGCCGCGCTGGTCGCGACGCTGAGCGCCGGCATTCTGTTCGTCAGCTTCCTGCCGCAGATATTGGGCGAGTTCGCGCCCACCATCGCCAATCCGCAAACGCTTTATACCGCCAACCGGCCGATCGCGATTTCCTTCGTCGATGCCGATGGCGATGTGGTGGGCCACAGAGGCGCCATTGTCGGCGAGCGGCTGACGCTGAAGCAGATGCCCGCCTATCTGCCGGAAGCCTTCATCGCCATGGAGGACCGGAGCTTCTGGACCAATTCCGGCATCGATGTGAAGGGCCTGTTGCGCGCGGCCTATCTGAACCTGCGCGCCGGCCATGTGGTGGCGGGCGGATCGACCATCACCCAGCAGGTGGCCAAGATCGTCTACACCAGCCAGGAACGCACCTTCGCGCGCAAATTCACCGAACTCTTCGATGCCGCGGCGCTGAACAAATCGCTCAGCAAGACGCAGATCCTCACGCTCTATCTCAACCGCATCTATCTGGGCTCGGGCGCCTATGGCGTGGACGGCGCGGCGCATGCCTATTTCGGAAAATCGGCCACGCAATTGTCGCTGCCGGAAGCGGCCATGCTGGCGACGCTGACGCGCGCGCCCAGCGCCTTCTCGCCGCGGCGCAATCTCAAATCCGCGCAGCGCCGCACGAAGACCGTGCTGCGCGCCATGGTCGAGACCGGGGCGATCAGCGCGGCCGAGGCCCAATGGGCCATGGCGCATCCCGCCACGATCGTCGATCGCAGTGCGATGGATGCGCGCAATTATTATTTCGACACCGCCGCCGATCAGGCCAAGCAGCTCATCACCGTGGACGGCAAGACGCCGGACACCGACCTTGTCGTGCACACAACCTTCGAACCCAAAATCCAGGACGCGGCGCGCAAATCCATCTCCAGCGTGCTGGACAAACAGGGCAAACACCGCCGCGCCTCCGAGGCCGCCGTCGTGGTGATGAAGCCCGACGGTGCGGTTGCGGCCCTGATCGGCGGACGCAATTACGACGACAGCGTCTTCAACCGCGCCACGCAGGCGCTGCGCCAGCCCGGTTCGTCGTTCAAGCCCTTCGTCTATATGGCGGCGCTGGAACAGGGCATGAGCCCCTGGGATATGCGCACCGACCAGCCCGTGGACATCAATGGCTGGAAGCCGACCAATTATGGCGGCGAGCAGTTCGGCACCATCACGCTCTCCGATGCGCTGGCCCATTCGGTCAACACCATCACCGCCGAGCTGGCGCAGGAAGTGGGCGTCAACGCGGTGGTGCGCGCGGCGCAGCGCTGCGGCATCACCTCGCCGCTCGAAGCGGTGCCCTCCATCGCGCTCGGCACCTCGCTGGTGACGCCGTTCGAGATGACGCGCGCCTATGCCGTGTTCGCCAATGGCGGGATGAGCGTGACGCCCTATCTCGTCACCGACGTCGAGGATACGCGCGGCGATATTCTCTATCGCCGGGTGCCGCCCAAACCGAGCCGCGTGATCGCCGGCCATGTCGACCGCGATCTGACCGCGATGCTCTATGAAGTGGTGACCGACGGCACCGGACGGCGCGCGGCCGTGGCCGGCCATGAAGTCGCCGGCAAGACCGGCACGACGCAGGATTATCACGACGCCTGGTTCATGGGCTTTTCGGCCGATTACGTGACCGGGGTGTGGGTCGGCAATGACGATTCCTCGCCCATGCGGGTGGTGACGGGCGGCAGCCTGCCGGCCGAGATCTGGCACCTGACCATGACGGCGGCCGAGAAGGGCTTGAAATCGACGCCGCTCGACCGCACCCAGCCGCCGGTGATGATGGATCCAACCGATCAGAACGGCGTGCTGCTGTCTTCCGGCAATCCCGATAACGAGGCCCCGCCGCCGCCACCACCGCCGCCGCAGCAAACCCATCACGACTTCTGGGACTGGCTGTTCGGCCGCGACGGCAAGAGCAGCGACAATCAGCAACGGCGTCCGGCAGCGCCCGCGCCGCAGGACCAGAGCGTGCGACGCTATCCGCCGGCGGCGGTGCAGCGCACGCCCGCGCCGGACAGTTCCGGGCAATATGGCGACAATTCCGATGACAGCGAAGCGCCGCCGCCGCGCAAGGTGCCGAATTACAAATGGCGCAGCGATCCGCGCTGGAAACAGGCGCCCGCCCAGAACGGCAGCCAGGACGACCGCCAATACGGCATCGACCCCAACCAGCCGCATTGAGGCCGGAGACAGCCGACCCATTCCGCGCTTGAATCCAGTTTCCGTTCCCCATATGTTCACATCATAGAGGGCGGGGCCATGGATCAGACTGTCGAGGGAAAGGCGCTCAAAGAAGCCGCCGACCGGGCGCGGATCAAGCTTCTGGTCGGAAATCTGACGACCTATGGCTATGCGTTGATCGGCGCATCGGTGATCCACCCGCTGCTGAACGGCCCCGTCGCGGCACTGTCGAGCCTGGCGGGCTTCGGCCTTGGCATCGCGTTCCATGCCGGTGCCTGGTATATTGCGCCCAGAGGAGAGATGCATGGATAGCTACGGCATCGTTGTTATCGGCATGGCGGTCTTCGGACTGGGCATGTTTCTCTATGGCCTGCGTCTGAGCCGCGAAGTCGACCGGCTTCAGGCCGAGCGCTTGCAGCGCGATCAGGAACGCCACGCAGCGGAATGAGCACGCGGGCTTGACCCGCAACGCTCCAATTCGCAACAAGCTCGCATGTGTGGACGAACACGCCTCGTCAAAGATTATTCGCAGATCCGCATCGAACTGACGTTCGCGGAGGAAGGGCGCATTCCCAATTATGCGCCGCGCTGGAACATCGCGCCGAGCGAAGACCTCTTGACGGCAGTGCGCGACAACAATGGCAAGCGGCGGCCGGTGATGATGCGCTGGGGGCTGATCCCGGCCTGGGCCAAGGACGAGAAGATCGCCTTCTCCACTTTCAACGCGCGCGCCGAAAGCATCGATACGAAACCGGCCTTTCGTGGCGCCTGGGCAGCGGGCCGGCGCTGCCTCGTCGTCACCGACGGGTTCTATGAATGGCGCAAATCCGATCCCAAGGACACGCGCCAGCCTTTCGCCGTGGCCATGGCGAACGGCAAGCCGATGGTCATGGCGGGGCTCTATGAAGGCTGGGTCAGCCCCACAGGCGAGCGCATCCGCACCGTGACCATCATCACGACAGATGCCAATGCCAAGATCGCGCCGATCCATCCGCGCATGCCTGTGGTGCTGGACAAATCGGACTGGGGCAAATGGCTGGGCGAGGAGCCGGCCAGCGAGGCCGAACTGAAGGCGCTGCTGGTTCCCTGCCCGCCCGAGGCGATCGACGCCTGGCCGGTGAGCGCACGCGTCGGCAATGTGCGGAACGAGGGGCCGGAGCTGGTCGAGCGGGTGGAAGACGCCGCGCCCGTGACGGCAACGCAGACGCGTTTGCTTTAGCACCTGTCCGTCATGGCCGCCCTTGAGGCGGCCATCCATCAGCGCCCGCGTCGGCGGGCGCAAATGACTTCATGGCTCGCAGACGCTCGCCAGATAGGTGGCCGGGTCAAGCCCGGCCATGACGGTTGTTGGTGGCGGAGATATTGCCCCGCTTCCGCACCACGGCTCCGCGGTGGTAAACAGAACCGGGCGAGCAATGGGGCAGGCAATGAAATTCAAGACAACGATGGCGGTGCTGACGGGGGCAGTGCTGGCGGGGGCGATGCTGCTGGTCGCCTGCGGGCCGAGCGGCAACACGAAGAAGAAAGACGCGCCCGCGCCCAAGCCCGCGCCGGTGGCGCAAAAGCTGACCCACATCACCTTCGTGACCGACTGGAAGGCGCAGGCCGAGCATGGCGGCTTCTATGAGGCGCTGGCCGAAGGGCTCTACAGGAAACACGGGCTCGATGTGAAGATCGTCGAGGGCGGGCCGGGCGTGAACGTGCCCCAGCTTCTGGCCGGCGGCGCGGCCGATTTCGGCATCGGCTCCAACGGCTTCATTCCGCTCAACATGGTGCGCGCGGGCGCGAAGATCAAAGCGGTGATGGCGGTGTTCCAGAAAGACCCGCAGGTGCTGATCACCCATCCACGGCCCGACGTGAAATCGCTGGCCGACATGAAGGGCAAGCCGATCATGATCGCGGATGCGAGCACGGTGGCGTTCTGGCCCTGGCTCAAGGCGAAGTTCGGGTTCACGGATTCGCAGATCCGCAAATACACCTTCAACCTTGCACCCTTCCTGACCGATCCAAAGGCGATCCAGGAAGGCTATCTCACCAGCGAACCCTATACGATCGAGAAGGAAGCCCATTTCAAGCCGCAGGTCTTCCTGCTCGCCAATGACGGCTATCCCGGTTACGCCAATATGGTGCTGGTGCCGCAAAAGTGGATCGATAGCAATCCGAAGGCGGTGCAGGCCTTTGTCGATGCCAGCATCGAAGGCTGGATGGATTATCTCTATGGCGATCCGAAACCGGCAAACGCGCTGATCAAAAAAGACAATCCGGAGATGACGGATGATGTGATCGCGCAGAGCATCGCCAAGATGAAGAGCTATGGCCTCGTCATGAGCGGCGACGCCAAGCTGCTGGGGCTGGGCGCGATGACCGATGCGCGCTGGAAACTGTTCTTCGAGACGATGAGCGCCGAAGGGCTCTATCCAAAGAATCTGGACTACAAACAGGCCTACACCACGCGCTTTGTGAACAAGGGCGTGGGGCTGAACAAGCACAATCCCTGACGAACGAAACCCGGGACGCGGGGGGCACGTCCCGGGCTTCGCGTTGCCGGTCAGAACAAGACCGGAGGCTTAGTTCGGCGCGCCGGGGCCGTCAGGACCGGGGCCCGGCATCGGACCATGACCGCGCATGCCGCCACGGTCGCCGTGATCGCGCATGCCGCCATGACCGAAGCCGCGATGGCCGTGACCCTCGCGCATCATCTTGCCGATCGCGCGTTCCAGAATGTGCTCCTGCTTCTGATCAAGCGACGCGGTAAGCGTTTCCAGCGCCGGCATCTGCGCCTTCAGATCGGCGAGACGGTGTTCCAGCATGGTCTCGCGGAACTTCGCCATCTCGACCAGCGACGGCCGCTTGGCCGGCGGCTTCATCGCCACGCAGGCATCTGTGCGTGTCTTGGCCGAGCCGAGCACGACATCCTTCCAGTTCTCGAAGGCCGATTTCTGATCGCCCTTCAGAGCGAGACGGGTTTGGAGATAGGCCATGGTGCCGACCGCATGGGCATAGCGGTTTTCGCACATGGATTTGAGATGTTCGGCCATGTCCTTCTTGTCCATGCGCCAATGATGATGGCCCATCGGACCGCCGGGCGGCGGCTGATCGGCAGCGAAGGCCGCCGCGCCGCCAAGGGCGAGGCCGGCGACCAGGAGGGGAATGGCAAATTTCGTTTGCATCGGAGGAACTCCCTGGGGGGTGACATCCGAAACATAGTGCCGGGCCACATGACCTGCCGGAAATGAGTGTCGCAAATTGTCGAAGGCGCGGGCGGCGCGACCAATCCGGTGCAAATTCGGCGAGAATGAGGCGGCGGGATGGGGGGCTGCCTTAACCCGCGCGCAATTGCCGAATGGTTTTCTTGCCGTCCGCCGAGGGCTGATAGACGTTGGTCATCTCGCCGAGCGCGTGTTTCAGCGCCTCGGGCGTGATGCGAGCATCGCCGTCGAAGCTGTCGATGCCGACGCGCGTGAGATAGGCGAGCTGATCGACCAAAAAGCCGCCGGCGGCGCGGATTTCGCCCTTGTAGCCCAACCGCGTGCGCAGCATGCGGCCCCAGGAAAAACCGCGGCCATCGCGAAAGCTCGGGAATTCGAGCACGACCACCGACAGGCGATGCACATCGTCGCCCAGCGACAGCGGAGAATCGGATGAGGCCAGGCGAACACCAAGCTTGGCATTGCGGGCAAGCAACGCCTCGCGCTCGGCCTCGAACCGCTTCAGCGAAACGATGGCGCCGTTCGCGGGCAGCGGCGCATCGTCGGCCACGGTCTCGAATTCGTCTTCGGCCCAATCGCCGTTTCTAATAAGCGGCATGAAGCTGCTCCAGATAGGCCACGTGTTTGAACGGCTCCATGCCGACGCGGCGATAGGTGTCGAGGAAGCGCTCGCCAGCCTGGCGCAGCTTCAGATATTCATCGACGACACGCTCGACCGCATCGGCAATCTCGTGCTCGCCGAAGCCGGGGCCCATGATGTCGCCGATCGAGGCATCTTCGGCGCCCGAGCCGCCGAGCTGGAGCTGGTAATATTCGACGCCCTTCTTGTCGACGCCGAGAATGCCGATATGGCCGGCATGGTGATGGCCGCAGGCATTGATGCAGCCGGAAATCTTGATCTTGAGTTCGCCGAGTTCTTCCTGACGGTCGAGCGCCGCGAAGCGTTCGGAAATACGCTGAGCGATGGGGATCGAGCGCGCATTGGCAAGGTCGCAATAATCGAGACCCGGACAGGCGATGATATCGGTGACGAGGCCGGCATTGGGCGTGGCGAGGCCGAGTTCGCCGAGGCGCGTGAAGATGGCGTGCAGATCGGATTTCTTCACATGCGGCAGAATCAAATTCTGCTCATGGCTGACGCGGATTTCGGGAATGGCATAGTGGTCGAGCAGATCGGCGATGGCCTCCATCTGCTCGGCCGTGGCATCGCCGGGCACGCCGCCGATGGGCTTCAAGGAAATCGTGGCGATGGCATAGCCGGGCGCGCGATGGGCCGCGAGATTGTGGCGGCACCATTTGGCGAACGCCGCATCCTTCGCTTTGGCGGTTTCGAAGGCCAGCACCGCACGCGGCAGGTTCTCGAAATCCGGCGGCGCGAAATAGGCGGCGATGCGCGCTACCTCCTCGGCGGGAAGCTGAAGATATCCGCTCGCCTTGATCTCTTCGAATTCGCGTTGCACCTGCGCGCGCATCTCATCGATGCCAAGCGCGTTGACCAGGATCTTGATGCGCGCCTTGTAGATGTTGTCGCGGCGGCCGGACTGGTTGTAGACGCGCAGGATCGCCTCGAGATAGGCGAGGATGTGTTCCTTCTCGACGAATTCCGAAATCGTCTGTGCGACGTAAGGCGTGCGGCCCATGCCGCCGCCGACCAGCACGCGATAGCCGATTGCGCCGGCCGCATTCGTCACGATCTCGATGCCGATGTCGTGATATTTGACGGCGGCGCGATCGGTGACCGTGCCCGATACCGCGATCTTGAACTTGCGCGGCAGGAAGGTGAATTCGGGATGCAGGCTCGACCACTGGCGGACGATCTCGGCCAGGATGCGCGGGTCTTCGATCTCATCGGCGACCGCCCCAGCCAGATGATCGGCCGTGACATTGCGGATGCAATTGCCGCTGGTCTGGATGGCGTGCATCTCGACCTCGGCCAGCTCGCGCAGGATGGCAGGCACATCGACCAGCGCCGGCCAGTTGTACTGGATGTTCTGGCGCGTGGTGAAATGGCCATAGCCCTTGTCATATTTGCGGGCGATATGGGCGAGCTTGCGCAACTGCCTTGAGGCCAGCGTGCCATAGGGCACCGCGACGCGCAGCATATAGGCGTGGAGTTGCAGATAGAGCCCGTTCATCAGGCGCAGCGGCTTGAACTCGTCTTCGCTCAGCTCGCCATCCAGGCGGCGCTGCACCTGGCCGGCAAACTGCTCCACCCGCTCGGAGACGAAGCGGGCATCGAATTCGTCATAGCGATACATCGAATGCCTCCGGGCCTTCGCCCTCGACCGGCGCGGGCGGCTGCGGCGCCGGGCCGATGTGGAAATGCGGCGCCAGCGTGTGATCGGCCTGCTTGCCGAGATCGCGGCGCACACTGGGGCCGGCGGCGCGCACGCGCTCGCGCTCCTTCACGGGGACGGCGACGCCATCCTCGATCCGGACCTCGAACAGATAGGGATTGATGACGAGCCGATCCGCCACCGAGCGCGCCGCCCCGGCCAGCGCGGCCTTGGCGGCCTCGGCCTCGTCATAGAGCGCGGCCTCCGCCATGGGCTCGGCCCAGGCGGTGCCCGTCCAATAGAGCACGGCGCCATCGGTCAGCCGGTTTGCGGTCAAAATCTGCGGTCCCTTTGCCATGGCGGATAAATTGCAATTCCAACCGGGGAAATCAATAGATCACATTCAGAAAATGTATTTATTTGTAATTTACAATTTCCACTCGTTTAATATCTTTGAGTGGCCCATATCATCGCCAAAATCTATGGTTGCGCCGCCCGCGGGGGCAGCGAAGATCGTGGACAGGCAAGGGGTTGGCGATGGATCGGGAAACCGGACCAAAGAGGCGAGGCGAAGACGGGAGCGAGGATACGCTGGCTGCGGCCCTGGCGGGCGCGCGGAGCGGAACTGACAAGGCCGACACCTATCTGGACGAGGCCACACGGCTGGCCCGCCTCAAGATCGAGCAGCTCGAGGAAGAGCGCCGCTTCGAGCCCTTCAGCCATTTCAGCGTCATGATGAAGGCCGCCTTCGAGAGTGCGGTGGCCCTCGTGATCCTGGCGATCCTGGTGGCGGCCGGTGCGATGATCTTGTCGGCGGCCAACGATACCAGCCTCGTCATCGAGCCCTTCTCGGTCCCGGCGGACATGACGGCCAAGGGGCTCAGCGGGCAAGTGGTGGCCGCACAACTGCAGGACAGACTGGCGGCACTGCAGCAGCAGACCCAATCCATGCGCGCCGCCGATTCCTACCAGAACAATTGGGGCGACGAGATTCAGGTGCAGATCCCGGAGACGGGCGTGTCACTGGGCGAACTCAATCGCTATCTGCATCGCTGGCTGGGCCACCAGACGCGCATCAGCGGCGAGGTCTATGATGACGGCGGCAAGCTCACGGTCGCTGCGCGCGTCGGCAGCGAACCGGCACGCCGCTTCACCGGCACGAACGGCGAGCTCGATGCCTTGGTGCAGAAGGCAGCGGAAGCCGTCTATGCAAAGACCCAGCCCTATCGCTATGCCGTCTATCTGCAGACTGCCAACCGCACCAAGGAAGCGGCTGCGACCTATCAAGGCCTGATCGCGCATGGCCCGAAATCCGAACGGAGCTGGGCCTATGTCGGCCTTGCCAACCTCGCGCAAAGTCGCGGCGACAACGCTGAAGCGCTAAACGATCTGCATCGCGCCATCGCCGCACGGCCCGGCTTCATCCTCGCCTATATCAATCTGCGTTCGATCCAGTCCGGGCTGGAGCACGGCGAAGCGGCCTACCGGACCCTGCACAAAGTCGTAGAACTGTTGCGCGCTGGGGACGAGCCGGACATCAATCCGCAGGCCATCACCGTCAACCGCCTGGCCGAAGAAGCCGCGCAGGCGGTCTTGGATGGCGATTACAGGCAAGCCATTCGCTATAGCGAGCAGGTAACGGCCCTGCCCGATTATACCGGCAGCCACGATGGCGCCTATGGCGACGAGATCCGCTATTACGCCTTCGCGCACGACTACGCCGGCATGGAGCGAGCCACAAAGGCCGCGGCGACCACCGTGCCTCGGACCCCGCTCGGAAAGATCAATTACATTGCGCGCCGCTTCATTGGCCACACCGTCATCGGCGACTGGAAGGTCGCGCTCGCCGAGGCCGCAGAGCTGGAAGAGATATCCAAGACGATCGGGCGTGGGGCCGAAACCTTCCGCAGCCGGACCCTCGCCCCGCTCCGGGCCTATGCCCTGGCCATGGGCGGACGGATCGCACAGGCACAGGCGCTCGTCGCCCCGACGCCCACGGACTGCGACGATTGCCTGCGCATTCGCCTTCGCATCGCGACGATGGCGCATGACTGGAAGGCCGCCAACCATTGGGGCGCGCTGTGCGCCGCCCGCACGCCTTCGCTACCAGCATGTCTGACCGATTGGGCCGATGCGCTGCGCGACGAAGGCCGCTATGGCCAGGCTGTCGCCAAATACGCCACCGCCCATGCGCGTGGGCCGCATTATGCCGATGCGCTGGAAGGCTGGGGCGAGGCCTTGATGCTGCAGAATCGCTCCGACCTCGCACTCGCAAAATTCGAAAGCGCCGACGAAGACGCACCCAATTGGGGCCGGCTGCATCTCAAATGGGGCGAAGCGCTCGCCTACACCGGCGACAAGGCCGGCGCGAAAAAGCAGTTCGGCATCGCGGCAACGCTTTATCTGACGGCGGGCGAGAAAGCCGCCCTGGCAAAATGGAGACGGCATGGCTGAGGCGGGGCCGAAACGGCTGGGACTGATCGATGCGACGCTGTTCGCCAGCGTGGCCATGCTCGGCATTCGCTGGCTGCCGGTGGCCGGCGCCTCGGGCGCCTCGGCGCTGCCGCTCTGGGGCCTTGCGCTTCTGACCTTCTATCTGCCGCTTTCGGTGGCGACGGCCGAAATGGCCTCGCGCTTTCCCGGCGAAGGCGGGCTCTATCTGTGGGTGCGCGACACCTATGGCCCGCTGGCAGGTTTCCTGTGCGGCTGGTTCTACTGGATCAGCCTGATGCCCTATTTCGCGGGCACGGTGTATTTCCTCGCCGGGCTGGTGCTGGGCTTCTTCGGCGCCACGCACAACACCGCGCTCTATCTTCTGGTATCGCTCGCCATCACGGCAGGCGCGACGGCGTTCCAGCTCTTCGGCCTTCGGACCGGCAAATGGCTGACCAATTTCGGCGCCGCCGGAAGCTGGGCCGTGTTCGCGCTTCTGGCCGCCGCCGCGATCATGCTGGCGGGCCGCGGCACGGTGGCCACCGATTTCGCATCATCCAGCTATATCCCCACCGCCAATTTCGACAGCGCCATCCTGTGGGGCACGATCATCTTCGCCATGTGCGGCTCGGAAACGCTGGGCTTCCTGCGCGACGAGATCGAGGGCGGCATCAAGACTGTGGTGCGCGCGCTGACGGCGGTCGGCATCATCCTGGTCGTCGTCTACGCGGCGGGTACGGCGGCGATGCTGGCAATCCTGCCGCAATCCGAGCTGACGCGGCTTGCGGGCCTGCCGGACGCGATCCATGCCGCCTTCAACCATGTCGGCCTGCCCTCGCTCGCCTCGGTCGCAATTGCGCTGTTCGCGCTGTCGCTGCTCGGCGGCTTCACGGCCTGGTTCGGCATCGGCACCCGGCTGCCGATGGAAGCGGGCATCGACAATTTCCTGCCGCCGGCCTTTGCGCGCAAGGACGAGAAGACTGGCGCGCCGGTGGCCTCGATCCTGCTGCAGGGCGGGCTTGTCTTCTTCGTCGTGATCCTGAGCCAGGCGGGCGAAGGCGCCGCCGCGGCCTATGACTTCCTTGTCGCCATGAGCGTGCTCACGGTGACGATCCCTTACATCCTCGTCTTCATCGCCTATCTCGCCCGCAGCCGCTGGCCCGACGCCGCCGATGCCTGGGTGCCGCCGGGCGGCGCGCGCATGGGCCGGGTGCTGGGGCTTGCCGGCCTCGTCTCGACCGTGATCGCAACCTTGTGCTGCCTCGTACCGAGCAGCAGCGATCCGCATCCGCTGGCGACCTTCCTCAAGATCGCCATCGCGACGGTGGGTGCCGGCGTCATAGGCGTCGTGTTCTATCACTTGGGGGCGCGCCGGCAGGCGCGCGCGGCCGCCGAGATTGCCTGAACGACGCGTTCAGGCCGCGCCGCGGGCCGCCGTTACGGCCGCGGGCGGAAATTCGGACCAGACCCGCGTGCCCTTGCCGGGCGCAGTTTCGATGCAGAAACGTGCGCCATGCGCCTCGACCAGAGATTTGGCGATGGGCAGGCCCAGACCCGTGCCGTTGCCGGCCACCATCATCGTGCCCTGAACCTGGCCGAAGGGTTCGAGCGCCGTGGCCAGCCCCTCTTTGCTCATGCCGACGCCGCTATCCTCCACACCGAGGGCCAGCCCGCCATCGTCGAGGCGGTGCGCGAAGAGGCAAACCCTGCCGCCGGCTTCGGTGAACTTGACCGCGTTGGACAGAAGATTGACCAGCACCTGGCGCATCGCGCGGTCATCGGCGGTCACGGCCAGCCCCGGCGCGATCTCGCGTACCAGCCGGATGCCGCCGCTTGCCGCCTGCGGTGCCACCAGCGTCAGCGCGCGATCTGCCAGAGCCGCCAGATCGAGCGTCGCCGGCGACAATTCGAACTTGCCGGCCTCGACCTTGGCCATATCGAGCACATCGTTGATGAGGCTGAGGAGATGTTCGCCGCTGCGATGGATGTCGTCGATATAGCCTGCGTAGCGCGGCGGCGACAGCGGCCCGAAGGTTTCCTGGCGAATGACATCGGAGAAGCCGATGATGGCGTTGAGCGGCGTGCGCAATTCGTGACTCATGCCGGCCAGGAAGCGCGACTTGGCGAGATTGGCCTCCTCGGCCGCGAATTTGGCCTCGGCCAGATCGCGTTCGTGGCGGCGCTGCGGCGTGATGTCGACCATGGTGCCGACCCCGCGCACGGGCGCGCCCTCGGCGTTGACGAGCACGCGGCCCTTCAGCACGACGGCGCGCGCCTCGCCCGTATCGGCGCGGATGATGCGCAGATCCTCTCTCTTCGGGGCAGGGTCCCCGGGGACAGCGTACCCCGGAGCTGCACCGGCAGCAGACGGTATCGGGCCGAAGCTCCTGGTGAAGAGCGCCTTGTCGTCGGGATGAATCATCTCGATAAAGGCAGAGCGGTCGGGTTTCGTCTCTTCCGGAAGGCCGAGAATATTCTTGAAGGTGGTCGACCACTGATCGATGCCGGTGACCAGATCGACATCGAAGGTGCCGACGCCGCTGGCTTCGGCCGCCAGAGTCCAGCGCGTCTCATTGGCGCACAACTCCTCTTCCTTGCGATGGGTGGCGAGCGCCAGACGCACGAGCTTGGCGCTTGGCGCCAAGAGGCCCCAGTCGCGATCGGACGGCGCGCGCGGTTCGCGATAATAGAGCGCAATGGTACCGAGCACCGCGCCCTCGCTGTCGAGGATCGGCAGCGACCAGCAGGCCCTAAGCCCGAAGGACAGGGTGAAATCGCGCGGGCCCGCCCACAAGGGATCGGTGGCAATGTCGGTGACGATGACCGGTTCCTTGCGGAAGGAGGCGGTGCCGCAGGAGCCGACACTGGGCCCGATCTCGAGCCCGTCGATGGCCGCGCAATAGGTCTCCGGCAGGCTGGGGGCGGCGGCCGGGCGCAGATGCTTGCCATCGGCCTGCATCAGCAGGATCGAACACAGGGCCGGCGGCGCCAGCGCCTCGACCTGCTCGGCGATGCGCGTGAGCGTGTCGCGCAGAGGCGCATCCTCGGCCATCATGTCGAGAATTTCGCCCTGCGCCTCCAGAAGAGCGCGCGCAGGCAGGCTTTGCTGTGCGGCCGCTTCTGTCACCGGCGGTCCTCCCCAAACCTACGACTGCCTGCCTTAGCACGAAGGCCCTGAAGACAAGCTTAAGCCAATAGAAGAGCCGGATGAGCCGCGCTGGCGGGGTTCCGCAGTCCCACCGGAGCCGCTAGGCTGGCCCGGGGCAAGTGGGCAAGCGGGGCCGGCATGTCGATAGAGATCGCGGGCTCGTGCAGCGGACGGCCTCGTCATGACTGACGGCGCGCCGCCGCTGAAGCGCCATGTTGCAGCCGTGACGATCGGCAATGCGCTCGAATTCTACGACTTCCTGACCTATTCCTTCTTCGCCATCTATATCGGCGAGACCTTCTTTCCCTCCTCCGATCCGGCCTCGAGCCTTCTGGCCTCGCTCGCCACCTTCGGGGCGGGCTTCGCCACGCGGCCATTGGGCGGGCTCGTGCTCGGCATGCTCGGCGACCGCTGGGGCCGCAAGCCGGCCATGTTCCTGTCCTTCACGCTGATGGGCCTCGGCATGCTGGGCGTCGTCTTCACGCCCTCCTATGCAAGCATCGGCGTTGCCGCGCCGGTCCTCCTGATCTGCTTCCGCCTGATCCAGGGCTTTGCGCTGGGCGGCGAAGTGGGGCCGACAACCGCCTTCCTGATCGAGGCGCCGCCGCCGGAACAGCGCGGCTTCTACGGCAGCCTGCAATCGGCGTCGCAATATGCCTCGACCTTCGTGGCCGGCTGCGTGGGCACCGGTCTCGCCGCCATCCTGCCCCCCGAAGCGCTGGCAAGCTGGGGCTGGCGCGCCGCCTTCCTCGCCGGCGCCATCATTATTCCCTTCGGCCTGATAATCCGCCGTTCGCTGCCCGAAACCATGCATACTGAAGCCGAACTGGCCGAGACGCACGCCCCCGCCGGTTCGCCCTGGCGCGTGGCCCTTCTCGGCCTGATGATGCTGGGCGGCGGCACCATCGCCACCTATGTGATCCTTTATCTCGGCACCTATGCGCAGGCGACGCTGAAGATGGCGCCGATCTGGGCCTTCGGCGCCACGCTGTGCATCGGCATTGGCGGCGTGATCGGCGCGCCGCTGGGCGGGCTGATCTCCGACCGCATTGGCGCGCGCAAGCCAGTCATGCTGACGGCGCTGGGTCTGCTTGCGATCTCGACCGTGCCGGCCTTTCTGGCGCTCAATGCGCTGCCGGCAGGGCCCCTGCTGCTTGCGGTCGCCTTCCTGCTCACCTTCCTGCTGGCCGGGGGCGTGGGCGTCGGCATCATGACCATCCCCGAGCAATTGCCGATGCGCATCCGTTCCGGCGCGATGTCGGTGGTCTATGCGCTCGCCATCGCCGTGTTCGGCGGCAGCGCGCAATACATCGCCGAGTGGCTCAACCAGACGCTGAACGATCCCATGACGCCGGCCTATTACATGACCGCCGCCCTCTGTGTGAGCGTGGTCGCCATCGCGATCATGGGCGAATCCGCGCCGGGGCACGAGACGTCATGAACGAACCCGCTGCACGGCGCGCCGTTCCCATCCGCCATGTGATGGCGGTGTTCGTCGGCAACGGTCTCGAGTTTTACGACTTCCTGACCTTCTCCTATTTCGCGGTCTATATCGCGCGCACCTTCTATCCCGAAGAGAGCGGGGCGGCGGGCCTGCTCGCAACGCTTGCAACCTTCGGCGCCGGCTTCATCACCCGGCCCATCGGCGCCATCGTGCTGGGACGCATGGGCGACATCATCGGGCGCAAGCCGACCATGCTGATCACCTTCTCGATGATGGGGTTCGCGATCACGGGGCTGGCGCTGACGCCATCCTACGCCATGATCGGCTATGCCGCGCCGGCGCTGGTGCTGCTGTTCCGGCTGGTTCAAGGATTTGCGCTTGGCGGCGAGGTCGGGCCCACCACCGCCTTCATGGCCGAAGCCGCGCCGCCGCATCGCCGCGGTTTCTATCTGTCGATGCAATATGCGACGCAGGACAGCGCCTCGCTGGTCGCCGGCTGCATCGGCGTGCTGCTCGCCAATCTTCTGACCGACACGCAGCTTCAGGAATGGGGCTGGCGCGCGGCGATGCTGCTGGGCGCCTCCATCGTGCCGTTCGGGTTGATGCTGCGCCGCTCGCTGCCCGAGACATTGCACAAGGCCGACGACGCCGCGCTGGCGCCCGACGCCACCACCGGCAGCCTGAGCCTGCGCGCGCGCATCCGCCCCTATCTCGCCATCACTGTGCTTGGCCTGATGATGCTGACCGCCAGCACGATCGGCGCCTACACGATCAGCTACATGACGACCTATGCGCTCGACACGCTGCACCTGTCGGCGGCGCTGGCCTTTGGCGTTACCATCGTCAATGGCAGCTTCTCGGTCGCCTTCGAGGCGCTGTCGGGCTGGCTCTCCGACAGATTCGGCCGCAAGCCCGTGATGATCATTCCCGGCATCCTTCTTGTGCTCGCGATCTTCCCCTGCTTCTGGGCAATCGATCATTTCCGCAATGTCACGGCGCTCTACGGCGCCGAAGCGATCATGGTGATCTTTGCCGCGGTGTCCTCGGTGCCGGTGATCGTCACCATCACCGAACAATTGCCGCCCTCGATCCGTTCGGGCGCGGTGGCGACGATCTATGCCTTCGCGATTTCCATCTTCGGCGGATCGACGCAGTTCATGATCAAATGGCTCATCACGGTGACCGCAAACCCGCTGGCGCCCGCCTATTACTGGACCGGGGCTGCGATCATCGGGCTCATCGCGATGGCATTGGTGCGGGAATCGGCGCCGGTGAAAACGGGGAAAGGCTAGCCCGCCTTCTTCACCGCGCTTTCGTGCCATTTGTGCAGCAGCGCCCATTCGAGCCAGCTCAGCGCGAAGAAGATGACGATGCCGAGCGCCGAGAGCAGCGCCAGCGCCGCGAACATCTTGGCGATCTGAAGCCGGTTTCCCGCTTCGACAATGCGCCATGCCAGCCCCGTGGCGGTGCCGGAACCGGCCACGAATTCGGCCACCACCGCGCCGATCAGCGCGAGGCCGCCCGACACCTTCATGGCGCCGAGCAGATAGGGCATGGCCGTCGGCAATTGCAGACGCGCGAGAATCTGCCAGCGCGAGGCGCCATAAAGGCGGAACAGATCGATCAGATTATGATCGGCCGAGCGCAAGCCCAGCGTGGTGTTGGAGAGGATCGGAAAGAAGGCGACGATCCAGGCCAGGATCAGCAGCGCCAGATCGATATGGTCGAAGCCGACCCAGATCAGGATCAAGGGCGCGATGGCGACGACGGGCGTGACCTGCAGCACCACGGCGTAAGGGTAAAGCGCGGTTTCAATCAGCTTGCTCTGGCTGAAAAAGCACGGCGAGCGCCACACCGCCGATCACGGCGAGCACGAAAGCGGCCAGCGTGATCGAGAGCGTGGTCCACAGCGAGGCCATCAGCGAGGCAAAGTTCGCGATGAAGGCCAGCCAGATCGCGCTCGGCGCCGGCAGCACGAATTGCGGCACCTGATAGATGTCGACGAGTAGCTCCCACAGCGCCAGCACGGCAATGCCGACGAGAATGGGGGTGAGAATGCGCATCGTGCGATTCATTGCGCACCTTCCTTCATCGCTGCCTTCAACGCGGACGAAACCCGCGCGGCGTCGCGGCCGAAGTCCGGCGTCATGCGCCAGCGTTCGTCGCGCGCGGGCGGCGGCGATAGCGCGATGTCGTCATAGACGCGGCCCGGGCGCGGCGTCATCACCACCACGCGGCTGGACAGATAGGTGCTTTCGAACACCGAATGGGTGACGAAGAGCACGGTCAGCCCATCTTCGGCGGCGAGCTTGATGAGATCGTCATTGAGGGATTGGCGCGTCAGTTCGTCGAGTGCCGCGAAGGGTTCGTCCATAAGCAGCAACTTCGGCTGCGCAGCCATGGCGCGGGCGATGGAGACGCGCATCTTCATGCCGCCGGAGAGTTCACGCGGGTAAGAGGTTTCGAACCCGGCGAGGCCGACCCGGGCCAGCGCAAGTTCCGCGCGCGCCTTGGCTTCGGCCGGGGCCACGCCTTTGAGCGTCAACGGCAAAGCCGCATTCGCCAGCGTGTCGGCCCAGGGCATCAGCGTCGGCTCCTGGAAGACGAAGCCGATTTCGGGCCTTCCGGCGGGAAAGGCCACCGTGCCTTCTGTCGGGGCGAGCAGGCCGGCGATCACGCGCAAGGCCGTGGACTTGCCGCAGCCGGAGGGACCGACCAGCGAGACGAATTCGCCCGCCGCCACCTCGAGATCGAGGCGGCGAATGGCTTCCAGACCCCCGGTCCTTCGATCGGAGTCGAAGCGCTTGGCGATGCGGAAAAGGGAGAGAAGTGCGGGCAAGAGCGGAACGCGATCCGGAGATTCGCGAGCATTATCCCCCGCCTGCCCAACACTGCAAAGCAGCGTCAGCGGCGGTCGCGTTCGTCGTCGACTTCGCGGAAGGAGCCGCCATGGTCGAGCACCAAGGGGAGCGCGAACAGCACGATCAGCAGAAGGATGGCGCTCAAGAGCATGGGGCCTACCTCACAGATTGCCCCCTTCGCGGCGATCCCCGCCGCGCCGACCCGGTAACGATAGCGTATCCGGCGCGCAAAAGCGCCTGCCGGGAGCCGCTTGCGCCGCGCGCTGGCGATTGTCACATTTTCCGGGCGCACCCGGCCTTGACCCCGGGGAGGCCCGGCCCTATGACCCGCGCCCATCGACCCCGCTCATGGGCTTTGCCCATGGACACCGCTCGCGAAGGAGCAGCGCGCATGAACGTGCAGCCCGCCGGCCTGATCCCCTCTTACGCCACCATCGAGGACGTGATCGCCACCACGCGCCCGGTCGAACCGGTCTATGTCATCCATCCGGAGAAGTTCCGGGTGGCGGCCGCGCGCTTTCTCGAGTCCTTCCCGGGCGATCCGCTTTTCGCGGTGAAGGCCAATCCGGCGCCGCAGGTGCTGGATCAGGTGTGGGCGGCCGGCATCCGCCATTTCGACACGGCGAGCCTGCGCGAAGTCGAGATGATCAAGACGCGCTTTCCCGAAGCGCAATGCCATTTCATGGCCCCGGTGCGCCTGCCCGGCGCGGCCAAAGCCGCCTTCACGAAATATGGCGTGCGCGATTACGTCGTCGATTGCGATTTCGAGCTGGAAAAGCTGCTGGCCGAAACCGGCGATCCCAAAAAGCTGCGCGTGTTCGTGCGCATCGCGACGCCTTTGGGCGGGGCGTTGCTCGAACTCTCCTCCAAATTCGGCACGCCGCCCGAAGAAGCCGCGGTGCTGCTGAAGCGCGTGGCCGAGGCCGGCGCCCAGCCCTGCCTGACCTTTCATGTCGGCTCGCAATGCCTGTCGCCGTTTTCTTACGCGCAGGCCATCGAGATGGCGCGGCGCACGGCGCAACTGGCGGGCGTCGAGATCCAGGCGCTCGATATCGGCGGCGGCTTTCCCGGGCCCTATTCGGGCAATGACGTGCCGCCCTATCACTGGTATTTCGACACCATCAAGGAAGCGCTCGACACGCTGCCCAAGCAGGTGCCGGTGATGTGCGAGCCGGGCCGCGCGCTGATCGCCGAAGGCCTGTCGCTGATCACGCAGGTGGTGTTGCGCAAGGGCGACAAGCTCTACATCAATGACGGCACCTATGGCAGCTTCGACGAGCTGACGCTGCCCGGCTGGACCGGCGATTACCCGACCCGCGTCTTCACCGCCGACAAGCGCGGCCGCATCAGCGAGCAGCCGGCGGGCACGGCGCCCTACCGCGTTTATGGGCCGACCTGCGATACGCTGGACGTGCTGCCGCGCCCGGTGATGCTGCCCGAAACCATCGAGGCGGGCGATTTCATCGTCTTCGACAATATCGGCGCCTATTCGGTGGCCGTGCGCACGACGTTCAACGGCTTCTGGCCCGACACCTGGGTGACCGTGGGAAATTAAGCCCGCGCGGGCGCCGGATGGCCCCGATGGTACCGAAAGCTTAATATTTCAGGTGTTTGATGGCGTGCGGGAGACTTCCTCATGCCGGACGCCCGCACACGCCTGAAAGAGCTTCTCGACCTCGCCGCCGAGGCCACGGCCGCGGCGCGCGCAAAGCTGGTCGAAGAGCTGGCCGATCTGCTGCTCGACTGGCCCGAGGAATATGCGTTCTCCATGCGGGCCCATTTCGATCTGTTGCTCGAAAAGGCGGCCGAGGATGTGGAGCCCGAAATGCGGGCCATGCTGGCGCGCCGCTTCGCCGCCCAGCCCGATGCGCCTATCGGCCTTCTCAACCGGCTGTTCTTCGACGCGCCCGACGATGTGAAGCCCGCCATTCTTCGGCGCAACGCGCTGGCCCATGACGGCGCGGGCCATGACATGAGAGCGCCCAATGGCGGGGAAACGGACCTGGTGGCCGCCGCGCGCGGCGACGGCGATCCGGCCGCGGCCTTTGCCCATGCGCTCGGCATTGACGATGTGCTGGCGACCCGCATCCTGGCCGAGCCCAGCGGCGAAGCGCTGGCCGCCGCCTGCAAGGGCGCGCATCTGAAACGCACGACCTTCTCCGCGCTGGCGCTTCTGTTCGCGCCCAATGCGGACGAACGCGAGCAGCGGCTCACCGCCTATGACGCCGTGCCGCAAGACGGGGCCGAAAGCCTGGTGCGCTTCTGGCGCGCGCATCCGCACAGGGCCGAGCGTCCGGGCAAGACACAAGCGGCCTGAGCCGGCTTAGTCGTCGCCGTGGGTTTCGGCGCGTTCGCGGGTTTTGGCGAAGCTCAGCTTGGGGAATTTCTCGTTCGCGTAGCCGACTTCCCATTGGCTTTTGGCCAGGAAGACCAGCGCGCCGTCGCGGTCGGTCGCCATCTGGCTGCGATAGACGCTCAGGAATTTCTCGATCTCGGCCTCCGGGCCCGCGATCCAGCGGGCGGTGTCGTAAGGCGATTGTTCGAGATCGGCGTCAAGGCCGTATTCGGCCCTCAGCCGCGCGCGCAGCACGTCGAGCTGCAGGGCGCCGACCACGCCGACCACCCATTGCGCGCCGATCATCGGCTTGAACACCTGGGTCACGCCCTCTTCCGCGAGGCTTTCAAGCGCGCGCGTCAGATGTTTCTGCTTCATCGGATCGGCCAGGCGCACGCGGCGCAGCATTTCCGGCGCGAAATTCGGGATGCCGGTGAAGACGACCGTGCCGCTCTCCGACAGCGTATCGCCGACGCGCAGCACGCCATGGTTGGGAATGCCGATGATGTCGCCGGGCCAGGCTTCATCGACCGTCTCGCGCTCCTGGGCGAAGAACAGGATCGGATTGTGGATGCCGATGGCCTTGCCCGTGCCGGACTGCTTGAGCTTCATGCCGCGCCGGAACTTGCCCGACACCAGCCGCAAAAAGGCGATGCGGTCGCGGTGGTTGGGGTCCATGTTCGCCTGGACCTTGAAGACGAAGCCGGTGACGTCGTTTTCGCCGGGCGCGACGGTGCGCGTCTTGGCGGTCTGCGCGCGCGGCGGCGGCGCATGGTCCACCAGCGCCTTGATGAGTTCGACGACGCCGAAATTCTTGAGCGCCGAGCCGAAATAGACCGGGCTCTGATGGCCTTCGCGATAGGTGGCAAGATCGAAGGCGGGGCTGGCGCCGCGCACCAGTTCGACCTCGTCTTCGAGCTGGGTCTTTTCTTCCGCGCTGAGGACGCTTGCCAACGCATCCGCGGCGACGCGTCCGGGATGATCGCCGCGCATGGCGAAGGGCACGAATTCGTTGGCGGCAAGATCGTAGATGCCGCGGAAGTTCAGCCCCATGCCGGCCGGCCAGTTCATGGGCACGCATTCCAGCTGCAGCTGATCGGCGATCTCGTCGAGCAGTTCGATGGGATCGCGCGCCTCGCGGTCCATCTTGTTGACGAAGGTGACGATGGGGATGTCGCGCAAGCGGCAGACCTCGAACAGCTTGCGCGTCTGCGCTTCGATGCCCTTGGCCGCGTCGATCACCATGACGGCGCTGTCGGCCGCCGTCAGCGTGCGATAGGTGTCTTCGGAGAAGTCTTCATGGCCCGGCGTGTCGAGCAGGTTGAAGATGGCCCCGCCATATTCGAAGGTCATCACCGCGCTCGTGACCGAGATGCCGCGTTCCTGCTCGATCTTCATCCAGTCCGAGCGCGCCCGGCGGGCCTCGCCGCGGGCCTTGACCTGCCCGGCCGCGCGGATGGCGCCACCCAGCAGCAGCAGATGCTCGGTCAGCGTGGTCTTGCCGGCGTCCGGATGGGAGATGATGGCGAATGTGCGGCGCCGCGCGGCTTCGGCCGCCGGTGTTCCGGGCTGCAGGGTGGCGGTGTCGCTCATGATGGCGCGGAGGTACACGATGGCCCGGACTTTGTCATCCCCGGGCCCTATGGCTGCCGCAATCGGGCAATAAGTCTTTTACTGTAAGGTTGGATACAAATTGTAGCGGCCGCTCCGGCATGAGAGCTTTTTCGTGCCGAAGAAGTCGGGAGAGCTGTCATGGACGGTATTTCGCAACGCCCGCAGACCGCGATAGACGCCGCCGCACCGCATGCCCCCAGCTCGTGGCACGACCTCAAGCGCGACTGGCAACGCTGGAGCCGCGCCGAACGCATCGCCGCCGAATGCACGCTGGCCCTGGTGCTTGTCACCGCCGCCGTGGCGCTGACCAGCCTGAGCTTCTGAAGCGCCGCGTCCTGCGGCGGCCGCTCCCTCCATTTTTTCAGACACTGTTCACCAAATTTAAGTCAGAGGCCCGCGCGCATCTCCACGCGCGGTCAAGAGATTCTTGCGCATGCTCGCATTCGGGGACTGGGGACGGTACCGACACCAAAGCGAGGACAGGGTGCAATGCGTACGGTTTCTTCAGGGTTCGGTGGCGTCATCATCGCCGCGACCATGATTGTCTCATTCGCCTATGCGCTGGGCGAAGGCAATTCGCTGGCCAATCTTGCGATCGGGTTTGTGCAGCAGGTTGCGGCGATGACGGATGGCGCCATCCACGAAGCACTTCGCGCGGTGAGCGCGCTGCTCTAGGCCGGGCTAAACCACCGGCTCGTCGACGAAGCTGCGGCCTTCGCGGTCTTCGATCTCGACGATCCACAGGTCGGGGTCGAAGCGGATCTGCTTGTCGAACCAGGCGCTGGCGGCGGCCTCGTCCACGCGCGCGCCCAGCGGCTTGACCCAGACGAGCTCGCCTTCGGCGCCGCGGCGCGCCTGCGACAGCACGGTGCAGGTCCCATCGAGCGGGGCGAGCTTGAGGACCACGGCGCCCGCCTCCTCCGCGCCCTTGTGCACGACATAGGCGGCCGCACCGGCCACCTCGACGCGGCGGATCAGGGCACGGACGAAAATGCCGGCTTTGAGGCGGGGAACCGTCATGGTCCGCGTCGTAGCACGGCCACGTGGCGATGGGCAGCTCAGTCGAGATCGACGAGGTGGAACTCGTCGGCGAGGGTCACGGCATAGGTCGGATCGACGCCGAGCCAGTCCGTGCCCGACGGCCGCCAGTCGGTGTGGACCAGCACCGGGCCGACACCGTCTTCACCGCGGAGAAAGGGCAGCATCACCTCTTCGACCCGCACCGGCTCGCGGCCCTCGGCGAAGGCCAGGCGCCGGCCGACACCGATCGCGCCCTGGGCCACCGCGCTATAGCGCGCCAGACGTTGGGCGCGGTGACGCACCGGGGTGCTCGCCAGCCAATCCGTCCCCGTGACATCGGGACCGAAGATCAGTTTGAGCACCATGCCGGCGATCCGGCAGGTCACGCTCTCGCCCGGTTTGACGTCGAACAGACCACAGCCGCGCAACAACTCGCTGACGGCGGCCGGATCGAAGGCTTCGCGCCGCGGCAGTGCGCCGTTCCCGGACAGCGACAGCCAAACCTCCACCATCTGAAGATTCAGCGGGTCGACAGCCAGGGCCTTGAGCCTATTGCGGATCACCTCGGCGTCCATGACGCGACTATCAAGGATTTGGCCGCCGCTCTCCAGAGGCCAAACGGATAGGAGAGAACAGACATCGGCAAGAGATCGAGGCGCGAAAGGCTTAACCGGCGCCGTCGCGGGCGGGTCAGTCAAGCGCGATGAGACGGAAATCGTCAGCGGGTGTCGTGGCATAGCTGGGATCGACGCCGAACCATTCGGCACCCGAGGGCCGCCAATCGGTGTGGTACAGAACCGGATAGGTTCCGTCCTTATTGCGGAAGACGTTAACGTGCCAGCGGCTTAGGCCGCACCGCGCAAGGCGCGCCGCGGCAACGGACAGACCGGCGCCATCCGTTCACCATCTTTGCCGGTGGCCGCATAGGGAAACCGCACGCGCACCGTCGTGCCTTCGCCGAGCACCAATTCGATGGCGGCCTCTCCGCCATGCATCGCCGCCAGGGCCTTGACCAGCGCCAGACCGAGGCCGGTGCCTTCCTGCGTGCGCACATGGGCGCCCTCGGCCTGTTCGAAGGGCTGGCCGAGACGTTTGAGATCGGCCTGCGAAATGCCGACGCCCGTATCGCTGACCGACAGCACGATGCCGGCATCGTCGCGCGCCGCGCGCATCGCAACGGCGCCGCCGCGCGGGGTGAACTTGACCCCGTTGGTGAGCAGATTGACCAGCACCTGCTTGACCGCGCGCTTGTCGGCGACGATACGCCGGCAGTCTTCCGGCACGGTCATTTTGAGCGCCACACCCTTGCGGTCGGCCTGCATCTTGACGAAGGCCAGCGCCTGGCCGGCAACGTCTTCGAAATCGAAGGTCTCTTCGCTGAGCTCGAATTTGCCGGCCTCGATCTTCGACATGTCGAGAATGCCGTTGATGAGCTCGAGCAGATGGCTGCCCAATTCATTGATGAGATGCGCATATTCGAGATAGCGCGCGCTGCCCACGGGCCCGAACATCTCATGCGTCATCACTTCGGAGAAGCCGAGGATGGCGTTGAGCGGGGTGCGAAGCTCGTGGCTCATATTGGCGAGGAAGTGCGACTTTGCCTTGCTCGCCGCCTGGGCCTCGTCGCGCGCATCGATCAGTTCGCGCTCATGGGCCTTGCGCTCGGAGATGTCGCGGGTGACGGCGACGATGTCGGCCGCCTCGGTGCCCGCGGGCTGGGCCGGGCGGCAGCGCATCTCGGTCCACACATGGGTGCCATCGGCGCGCCGGAGGCGGACCTCGGCGGCGGCGGCGCGGCCGAAATAGCTGGCCTCGACAAAGGCCGCCTGCAAGGTCTTCAAATCGTCGGGATGAACGAGGCTGGCCGGCGCCGCGCCCAGAAGCTGCTCGGGCGCGCGGCCGAGCAGATTGCGCGCGGCCGGGCTGGCGAAGCGGATACGGCCATCGGCGCCGTGGCGGGTGATGAGATCCATCGCATTGTCGGCCAGGAACCGGTACATCGCCGCGCCTTCGGCCGCCGCCATGTCGGCCTGACGCTGGCGCTCCTGCGCGGCGGTGGCGACGAGGGCAGCCTGGATCACGGCGGCGAAGGCCGAACCGGCATAGATCGGCCAGACCGGCAACTGGATGCGCGAGACCGGCAGGACGTGAAACGCCTGGATCACTGCCACGGCGATCAGGGCCAGCGCGGCCGCGGCCGCGGCCCGCATCACGGCGGGCTTGCCGCCGGCCAGTGCCGCTTCGGCCGGAACCAGCGCGAACCACACCACCAGCGGCGACTTCATGCCCCCGGTAATGGCCACGAGATAGCCGATCAGGATTGCAAACAGGGCCAGCGAGGCGGTTTCCAGCGCCGGCAGGGGCAGGCGCGTCAGCCCCAACGCCGCCAGCACGGCGGGTGCCAGAAGCCCGACAAGCGCGATGCCTTCGGCCACATCCGGCCGGCCGACCAGAACCACAAAGACGGCCGCCAGAAGCGCGCCGGCGGCGGCCTTGGAGGCCTGGACCACGACGAAGCGGCGCCGGGCGCTTGCCGCGCCCCGCCCCGACAGAACCGCCATGGTCTCGAGCCTTGCTGTCACCCGGTATTTGCCTCGTCCCCGTGGCCATGCTTGCCACAATTCGCACTGCACGTTGCATGCGGGGGGCATCCTCGCGCCGGCAGGCTTAACGAAGACTGAATCGATTGGCCCGGTGTTGAGAAATCCACAAGATTTGAGGCCAATCTGATTCATCGTTTCTTAACGATGATGACCGGATCACGGCCGCCGGCGCATTCCGGGCAAGATTTCCGAAAGCGGGCGCCGGCATACTCCCCCCAGTTGGAGGGGGCCTTTCCTGTGAATCTCGCGCAAATGCCGGAAAACGCGGCGGACCAGCATCTGGACGCACCGGATGGCGATCCCATCGCCATGCTCGAGGCGCTCGACTGCCTGCGCGTGGCGGTGACGCTGTATGATTCGCGCGAGAGGCTGATCTATCTCAACCGCCATTTCGGTTACATCTTCCGCGCCATGCCGCCGGCCCACGCATTGGTCGGGCGCAGCTATGAAGAGCTTGTGCGCCTGGAGATCGACAGCGGCGAAATCGCACCCGATCTCTATGCCGGCAGCGAGGACGCCTATATCGCCGACCGCAAAGCCCAGCTTGCGCGCAACGATTATGCGCCGCGCGACATTCACATGGCCGATGGCCGCATCATCGAGATCAAGACGCGCGCGACCGCCGATGGCGGCTGGATCGCGCTGTGGAGCGATGCCACCAGCGCGCGCCACGCGATGGGACGGCTCGGCACGGCGATCGAACTCTCCGCCGACGCCTTCGCCTTCTGGGATGCCGATGACCGCCTCATCATGTGCAATCCCGAATTCGCCAAACTCCACGGCATCAGGCACTGCGACGATCTTCAGGGCGAACGCTTCGAAGATTTGATCCGCGATGTTGCGCAGCGCCGTCTGGTGACGCTCGACGGCGACGCCGAAGCCTGGATCGGAAAGCGCCTCGAAACGCACCGCGCCCGCGCCGGTGCGCTGACCGTGCAACTGGCCAATGGCCATGCCTATCTGGTGCGCGAGAGGGCCACGCGCGATGGCGGCCGCGCCACCGTCTATACCGACGTCACCGACCGCCAGCGCGCCGAAGCCGCCTTTGCCGAACAGGGCGCAGCCCTCACGGCGACGCGCCGCGTGCTCGACAGCCAGGCCAATTATCTGGCCGATCTGACCCAGCGCCTCGACCATGCCGAGCAGGGCGCGGATGCCGCGAAGAAGACCTTTCTGCGCACGATGAGCCATGAGCTGAAGACGCCGCTCAACGCCATCATCGGCTTTTCCGATCTGCTCAAATCGGCGCCCGGCCAGTTCTCGACCGAACAGGTGTGCGAATATGCCGATCTGATCCACACCGCCGGCGGCAATCTGCTCACCATGCTCAACCAGATCCTCGATCTCACCAAGATCGCGGCCGGCCGCTATCCGCTGAGCCGCAAAGCGGTGCCGGCGCGGGTGCTGCTCGATGGCGCCTATGACCTGGTGTGCGGAAAGGCCGAAGACAAGTCGCTGACGCTGACGGTCGGCGATTGCGGCGATCTCGCCATTCATGGCGACGAGAATGCGCTGGCGACGATGGTGGGCGAACTGGCGCGCAACGCCGTGAACTTCACGCAGAATGGCGGCACGGTGCGGCTGACGGCCGAGGCCCGCGGGGATCGCATTCTCATCCGCGTCGCCGATGACGGGCCGGGCGTCAGCCATCTCGACATCGAGCGCATCGCCAAGCCCTTCGAGCAGGCCTGCCGCAACACCGCCGCGCATTGCGGCGGCAGCGGGCTGGGCCTGCCGCTGGTCAAGGCGCTGGCCGAGCTGCAGGACGGCAGCCTCAGCTTCGACAGCCAGCACGGCGAAGGCTTCACCGCGACGCTCGACCTGCCGGCGGCGTAATCTCCCTCCATCTTTGCGTCGTCATGGCCGGCCACCGAGCCGGCCATGACGGATGTGGGACGACACCTTGCCCCAATCCGGAACAGGCACGCATTTGATGAAAATTTTAATTTGAGACGATTCAATTTCGCGGTTGTTTTGAATCGAAACACTCGCAGTCCGGTGATGCACGATTTTCCTTAAAATGCTGGATTTCCGGAATTAACCGAGACGTATTCAATTTTACGAAATGGTTTCAGCGGGGAGCAAAATCCCGGCCCTAGTCTTGCTCGTGTCGGAGAGAGAACCGCCCGAGTGAGGACCGCCATGATCTTGCGTGGATTGTTTTGGATTGCCGTCGTCGGCGTATTGATGCCGCACGAGCCCAATCTCGGACTGGGACGTCCGGGCGACGCCGCATCGATGTTGCCAGCCTCGATCACCAGGATCGCCGGACAGGCCGTGAGCGCGCCGCAACAGGCCTGCGTCGATCATGCCGAGAGCTGCGCGGCGGCGCTCGGCTTCGTCGACCGCCTTCAGAGCCTCGCCGTCAGCAGTCTCGACCAGGTCAAGGGCGAACTCGAGACCGCCGAGGCCGAACGCCATCGCCAGCAGCATCTGGCCTATAACGACTGATCGCCGCCGTCCCCAGGACGTCCTATTGACCTGACGCGCCATTGACTTGACGGCCTTCCCTTCGCCCAATCGGGGACCAAGGGAGCGGCGACCATGAGCAAGAGCGGCGAAAAGCGAGATTTCGACCCCCAGGACCATCGCCTTGTCAGCCTGCGCAGCTTCGAAGAGCTGAATGTCGGCGAGATCTTCCGCAATCCCTCGCGCACATTGACGGATGCGAACTTCGCCGCCTTCCAGACGCTGAGCTGCGACAACCATCCGATCCATTACGACGAGGAATATTGCCGCCGCCTCGGCCACGCCGCCCCGCTGGCCCATGGGCTGCAGGTGCTGGCCTTCACCGCGGCGGGCGCCGGCCTGTTCCCGCATGTGATCGGCGAGGCGCTGATCGGCTTCATCGAAGTGAATGCGAAATTCCTGAAGGCCGTCTATCCCGGCGACACGCTCTATCCCGCGCTCGAGATCACCGCGCTGACGCCGCAACGCACGACCGGAATCGTGACCATGCGCGCCAGCGTGCACAATCAGCATGGCGACCTCGTGCTCGACGGCGTGCACAAATATCTGTTGCGGCTGGGCGTGAAAGCGTAGCTCACCCCTCCTCCTTCTTCCAGGCACGGGTGGCCGCGCGGATGCGGCCAGTGACGCGCATGCCGTAATGGCCGGCGAGGCGATCGAGCGCGATGTCGAGCACGACCTTTGCCGAGCGCCGCGGCCATTGCCGGTCCTGCTCGATATCGGCCAGCCCCGTCAGGTGGCAGCAGACATCGAACAACAGATCGGCCAGCCCCGGCCCCACCGCGGCCATGGCGGCACGGAAGCGCTGCTTGGCCGCCAGAACCGTGTCGCTGAGGACTTCATGGGTCTTGGCGCCGCGCCGGCCCAGCACCATCGGCGCCGACAGATCGACGCCGAGGCGCGGGGTGAGCTGGGCGATGGTGTAATCGCGGCGCAGGCGTTCGCCCGCCTCGAATTGCGCGCCGTCGATGCGTTTGCGCTTGCGAAGCCAGCCCAAAGGCGACTCGCCTTCATTGACGAGGACGCGGCGCGTGCCCTCATGGGTTTCGACCAGCTTCTCGGTGCGCGCCTGATGCTGGGCCGCGAAACCATCGGCGCCGGCCTGCGCGCGCAGATACCAGCCCTCGCCCGCCGCGCTGAGATGCCAGCGCTCCGGATCGCCGCTGGCGGGCTTGAGCCAGTCGCGGCGCAGGAACGCGTCCATCACCTCCGGCGCGATGGCGAAACGGCGCGTCTTCGCGCGGTCCGAAACGAAAAGCGCAAAGCCCACGCCATCGGGATCGGCGGCGATATGGGCGCCCGGCGCCAGAAGCTTGCGGAAGACACGCCGCGCCTCGCGTGCGATCTGCCCCTCGCCGAGCGAGCCGCCGCTCACGGCAGCACCTCGGCGTCGAGATCGATGGTGAGCCCGTCGCCGCAGCCGCATGGCGGCCCGCTGCCGGGGCCCGCGCCCGCCGCCTGGCGCAGCAGCGCTTCGAGCCAGGCCAGAAGCCGGTCGCGCGCCGGATCCTCGCGCAGCTCCTCGACATGGCGGCAGGCATGGCGCGCCGTGGTGCGGTCGCGGCCGAAACTGCGCGCGATCTCGGCCAGGCTCATGCGGAACACCACATGGGCCAGATACATCGCCACCTGCCGCGCCTCGGCCGCGCGCCGGCCCCTGCGCGTGGCGGCGAGCAGGCTGTCCAGCGGCACGCCATAGACATGCGCCACCATGATCTGGGCCACGCCCAGCTCCGGCGACACCGCGCCGATGGCCGCCGTCATCTCCACACACCCCGTCCCGGGCAAATCCCCGGAGTCCCTCTGCGAGCCCATGATTGTCCCTTCCCTTGATGACCGCCGGCCCACCCAGAGAACCAGCGACTAGGACAATTATCCTTCAAAACAGGCGGACGGGGATAAGAAAACAACTATAAATTGAATATCATCGAGAATTATGGAGGCACCCCAGTGACTTGGAGCGGAAAAAATTTTGAGGCCCGGACTCATGATGAGGGGATAAGATGGAAAATTGAGGTTAATGGCCCGTATACGCGCTGCCACGAACGGGACAAAATGGTTGTAGGATTTTATGCTGATTACGGGTCGCAGCGATGCCTCGCCCGCAGCGGTGATGCGCGGGATGGCACGATCAGGTCGCGGATGCGGCCGGCGCTTCCGACCCCGGGATGAGGCGGGCGCCGTCCTGGCGCATCTGGCGCGCCAGAAGGCCAAGCCGTTCGGCGAAGTGATGATCGAGCCGGCCATCCGTGGCGACGGCAGCGGCCATCGTTTCCAGTTCTTCGGCCATGCGCAGATATTCAGCGCCAGTCAGTGCTTGTGTGGACGACATGAAAGACAGTTCCTCCAGTGCCGCTCCCCTGCCTCTGTTGTACCGAATCGCGAAAACAACCGCCACAGGAGCTTGGATGAGTTTCGGGCCCGAGCTTGATGCGCCGGAGCGCCCGGGCTAGAGCAGCCGGGCCCTTCTCGCGCCGTGCCAATTCGAGGACATCCATGAGCTGCGCCGCCATCATGACCGCCAATCCGCTGACGCTGAAGGAAGGCGACAGCGTGGCCGATGCGGCCAAGGCCCTGATCGCCCATCACTATATCAACATGCCGGTGGTCGATGCCGCGGGCGTGTTCCTGGGCATGTTCGGCATTTACGAGCTTCTGGGCCTGCTGGTGCCGCGGGTGGCGCTGGCCGGCGACCTGCTGCCCAATCTGCGCTTCGTCGACGACGATCCGGCCGCGCTGCGCACCAAGTTCCGCGCCATCCGCGAGCGATGCGTCGGCGACTGGTGCGATCGCGAGGCCGTCACGCTCCATCCCGACACGCCCGAGATCGAGGCCATTCGTCTGTTCTGTCGCCGCCACACGACGCTGGCCGTGGTCGAACGCGACACCAAAAAGCTCGCCGGCATCGTCTCCTACTGGGATGCGATCGCGGCGATCACGCGCGAGGGCTGAGCGGCGATGACGGGGGGAACGGGCGCCGCGCATCCGGACATCTTCGTCACCGCCACCGCCATTCTGGTGGTGACCTATGCGCTGATCGTGACCGAGCGCGTCAACCGCGCCGTGATCGCGCTGATCGGCGCGGGGCTCGTCATCATTCTTGGCGTGATGGACCAGGCCGAAGCCATCAAGGCGGTCGATTTCAACACGCTGGGCCTTCTGGCCGGCATGATGATGATCGTGGGCGTGGCCAAGAAGAGCGGCGTGTTCGGCTATGTCGCCATCCGCGCCGCGCAATGGGCGCGCGCCTCGCCCGCCGGTATTCTCGTCGCGCTGGTGCTGGTAACGGCCGTGTTTTCAGCCTTTCTCGACAATGTGACGACGGTGCTGCTGCTCGTGCCGGTCACCTTCATCATCTGCGGCGAATTGAAAGTGCCGGTCTATCCCTATCTCGTGGCCGAGATCTTCGCCGGCAATATCGGCGGCACGGCGACGCTGATCGGCGATCCGCCCAACATCCTGATCGGCTCGGCCGCGGGCCTGTCGTTCAACGCCTTCGTCGTCAATCTGGCGCCGGTCGTCGTGCTGGTTCTGCTGCTGCAGATGGTCGCCAATCATTTCATCTGGGGCATTCGCCTGAAAGCCGCGCCCGAAGAGAAAGAGCGCATGATGTCGCTCAAGCCGGCCGAGATGATCGTCGACCACTATCTGATGTGGTCGTCGGTGGCCGTGATCGCAGCCGTGGTGCTGGCCTTCGTCTTCGCCCATCAACTGCATCTGGAGGCGGCCACCATCGCGCTGACCGGCGCAGGCGCAATGATGTTCCTGGAGACCATCCCGCAGCACAATCACCGCCACAGCGAACTGGTCACGCAAGCCTTCCACGAAGTGGAATGGATCACGCTGTTCTTCTTCGTCGGATTGTTCGTCGTGGTCGGCGGGGTGGAGAAAGCGGGCCTGCTCGACATGCTGGGCCATTGGCTGCTCGAAGCCACCGGCGGCAATCAGGCGGTCACGGCGAGCGGGATCTTGTGGTCGAGCGCGGTGCTGTCGGCCATTGTCGACAACATTCCCTTCGTCGCCACCATGATCCCGCTGATCAAATCTCTCGGCCCGGCGCTCGGTGGCCCGCACGCACTGATCCCCATGTGGTGGGCGCTGTCGCTGGGCGCCTGCCTGGGCGGCAACGGCACGCTGGTGGGCGCGAGTTGCAATCTGATGGTGGCCGGCATTGCCGAAAAGAACGGCGTGCGCTTCAGCTTCATGAAATTCACGCTGGCGGCGATGCCGATGATGCTGGCCTCGATCGCCGTGTCGCAGATCTATCTTCTATGGCGCTATTTCTGAGCGGTGCTAGATTGCCGGTCATGAACAAAGCCGCCGCGCTTTTTGTTATGGCACTGGCCGCCGCGCTGACCGGCTGCACGAGCGCGCAGGAGCGGGCCATGCAGAGCAGCCAGCCCTATCGCGCCGGCTATTCCGATGGCTGCCTGGCGGCCACCAATGCCGGCGCCTCCTATCGCCACGGCCCGGTGCAGAACGAAGAGGCCTTCAATTCCATTCCCGCCTATCGTGCCGGCTGGAAATCGGGCTATTCGTCCTGCCGCCGCACCGTCCGCGCGCCGGGCGCCGAGTCCGGCAATCCCATCCCCGATCCCAGCCCGGGCTATTGAGGCGGCGCGGATACGCTTCCAGGCATTTTGCGCTAGACTGGGTGCAGCCACTTCGAAGGTGCAGGGGAAACTCCATGATCCGTTTTCTGATCGGCCTGCCGGTCGTGCTGGTCCTTCTGGCGCTGGCCGGGCTCTACACGGCCTATGGCGAAGTGGAGCCCTGCCGGGCACTGGCGGTGGAGAAAGCGCGGCGCGCCGACATCCACCTGCCCTTCGCCGAAAGCGGGATCGAGGCCTTCTCGCGCATGCAGACCAGCCAGATGTCGAGCAGCGAATGCGCGCGCGATCTCCTGGATTCCTGGGGCAAACGGCTTTCCACGCACTGGAAATGACGTGCACGGACGACCACGCGGAACGTCTGCGTTAGGAAGACGTTAATCTTTGCAGGCCACAATTAACCAATCACCCCCTGCGGCCAACTTGCCGCAGGTGCTCTTTGTGCGTATCATCCGTGTACGTCATTCAGACGGGCACATCGGAGTATTCGCGATGATGGGTCATTTGGTGTTTGGCCGCTATGGCCGGGACGGCGCCTCTCCGCTGCGGGCGGGGAAGGGCTGGATGGAGCGCATCTGGCGCAGCATGTTCGCCCAAAAGCCGCTCGCGCCGCACTGACGCGGCCATTCTCGCCCGCTATTTCCCCTTGAGATCGCCGCTGCGCAACGCACTGACGACGGACCAGATCTGGTCCGGCTTGAGCGTTGTCTTGAAGGCCGGCATGGCCGAACCGACCGGCGCCCCGCCTTCGGCGATGGTCCAGTAAAGAAAATCGTCCTGCGCGATCGGCATGGACAGCGTCGCTGACAGATCGGCCGGCGGCGGATTGAGCGATTTGGCCATCGGCCCGTCGCCGTGCCCCTCCGCGCCATGGCAGACGGCGCAATTGGCGGCGAAGAGCTTGCGGCCTTCGCCGAGCAGGGCTGGCGTCATCTTCAGCGGATTGGTTTTGCCGGCATAGGCCGGCGGCAGGCCTTCATGCATGTAGAGATTGTGGCGGGCGCTTCCCATCATCCCGGGCCCCATGCCGCCACGCATCCCCTGGCCCATCATGCCACCGCCCATCTGGGCTGCGGCGAGGCCCGCCCCGCCAAGCACGGCCACCGCGGCCAATATGATCATCCGCCTGCGCATCGGCGCCTCCGTCCCTTGGACACCCCGATGTTAGCCGTCCGGTCGCCGCCGGCACTTGCGCGAGATCAAGCGCCGGACCGGCCTTGTTATTCCGACCGGGCCGGGCGCGACCATGTCCGCACCGTGCCGTCTTCGCTGAGGGACATTGCGCGCACTTCGACCGGGCAGCTCAGCACATCGGGCACTTCGGCGACGCCGGGATGGGCGCCGCGGGCGCGCCAATCGCTGTGGAAGAGGACGAGGCGGCCACCGCTCTCCATCACGTCCCGGAGCGGCAGATGCAATTCCTGGCTTTCCGCCGCCATGCCGTAGCGCGTCTTGCTGCGGCGGACGCCGAACCCGATCGCCCCTTCGGCAATCAGGTTGTGGTAGGCAAGGCGGGATTCGCGTGTGTCATCCGGCGAGATGGCGATCAGATCGGCGCCGGTGAGATCGCGCCCGAAGGCCTCGGTGATGGCCGTGCCGCACAGGCGGACACAGACCCGCTTTCCGGGCTCGATTTCCTGGATCATGATGCCCGGCAACAGGTCGCGCACGCGCGCCGGCGAAAAGCGCGCCCTGAGCGGCAGCAGATCGCCGTCCCACAATTCCAGCCAGTAATCGGCCAGCCGCCGGTTGGCCGGCGAAAGCGGCAGATTAGCGAGGATCTGGCCCGCGCGCGTGGTGTCGAAATGGGTGATGGGGGATCCTCCATACAACCCTTGAGAGAATGTCACGCCAGATACACGGAAATCGGCAGGTGGGCAAGGTAGGCGATACCATTAGTGGTGGATTTCTGTGTGGACGAGCCGCTCGCCATCCCAGATCTCATAGCCCTTGCCGATGCCATGCCGATGAAGCTGCCGTGCCCGTTCGATGACATCCTCGTCGCAGGCGCACAGCATCTCGTCGCGCCCGTAAATCGAAAGGGCGTGGTTCAGGAAGCGGATGTCATAGCGCGTCATGCCACGACATTGTGCGGCTCTTCGGCGGCCTGCCTTGATTTCAAACAAGCTTCGCCGCGCCTATACCAAACCGTAACCGCCGTGGTGCGGGCCGCGGCCGGGTGTCAGCCGTAATCCGGCTCGTCCCACCACGGAAAGTAACGCGGCATGTCCGCCGACACTTTGTCAGGGAAATGGGGCGCGCGCTTTTCGAGGAAGCTCATCACCCCTTCGCGCACATCGGCCGAGGCGCCGCGCGCATAGATGCCGCGGCTGTCGATCTTGTGGGCTTCCATCGGATGATCGGTGGCGGCCAGGCGCCACATCATCTGCCGGATCAGCGCCACCGACACGGGCGAGGTGTTGTCGCGAATTTCGGCGGCGAGTTCATAGGCGCGCGGCAGGAGCTGGTCGGGCGGCAGAACTTCGCTGACGAGGCCGCCTTTCAAGGCTTCGGCGGCCGGGAAGACGCGGCCCGAATAACACCATTCGAGCGCCTGCGGCAGGCCGACAATGCGCGGCAGGAACCAGCTCGAACAGGCTTCGGGCACGATGCCACGGCGCGAGAAGACGAAGCCGAAGCGCGCGGTGTCCGATGCCAGCCGAATATCCATCGCAAGCTGCATGGTGGCGCCGATGCCGACCGCCGGACCATTGACGGCGGCGATGACGGGCTTGAGGCATTCGTAGATGGCGAGCGTCACACGGCCGCCGCCGTCGCGCACGCGCTCATCGCTGAAATCGACCGTGTCGGCGGAGCCGGCATTGCGTTCCGGCCGATCGCTGCGCTTGGTGGCATCGAAGGTGTTGGCGCCGGCGGAGAGATCGGCGCCGGCGCAGAAGGCGCGCCCCTCACCCGTGACCACGACCGCGCGCACATCGTCGTCATCGTTCACGCGCGTGAAGACGTCGATCATCTCCTTCATCATCGTCGCGGTGAAGGCGTTGAGCTTTTCGGGACGGTGGAGCGTGAGGGTGAGGATCTGGTCCTTCACCTCTGTGCGGATTTCCTTGTAGGGGCCGTAGGACATGGCGTTTCCTCGTTTGTCTCAATTGCGTTGAAGCGACTCAGGAGGCGCGCCGGGGCGAGGCAAGGCGCGACGCGCTGCATCGACACCCCTCACCCTGCCCTCTCCCCCAATGGGGGAGAGGGTGAGCGAAGGTGTTATGCCGCCGCCTTGGCGGGGGCGAAGCGCGAATAGAAGGTTTCGTTCTTCGCCGCCATGTCGATCAGAAGTTTGTTGGGCTTGAAGCGTTCGCCATACTTCTTCTCGAACGCCTCGCAGCGGGCAACGAACGCCTTGGCGCCGATGGTGTCGATGTAGGACACCGGCCCGCCCGAATAGGGCGCGAAGCCCCAGCCGAGAATGCCGCCGACATCGGCATCGCGCGGATCGGTGAGCACGTTCTCCTCGAAACAACGCGCCGCTTCCAATGCCTGAATGGTGAGGAAGCGCTGTTTCAGTTCCTCGACATCGGCATCGGTGCTCCAGTCGCGGCTGGCGACGAGATCGGGCCAGAGGTGGAGACGCTTGCCCTTGTCGTCATAGTCGTAGAAGCCCTTGGCGTTCTTGCGGCCGAGGCGGCCCTTCTTCTCGACCACGTCCTCGAGGAAGGTTTCCATCTGGTTCGGCGCGTTGGTGCCGAGATCCTTGCGGGTCTGGCGCGCCACCTTGAGCGGGGTGTCGAGGCCGACGCTGTCGAGCACTTCCAGCGGGCCCATCGGCATGCCGGCCATGCGCCCGACATTTTCCACCATGGCCGGATGGATGCCCTCGGCCACCATCGCCATACCCTCGCCCGGATAGGTGCCGAAGCAGCGCGAAGTGTAGAAGCCGCGCGCATCGTTGACGACGATCGGTGTCTTCTTGATCTTCTGGACATAATCGACGGCGACGGCCAAAGCCTTCGGCCCCGTCTGCTTGCCCATGATGATCTCGACAAGGCCCATGCGGTCCACCGGCGAGAAGAAATGGATGCCGATGAACTGCGCCGGACGTTCGCTGGCTTCGGCGAGGCCGGTGATCGGCAGCGTCGAGGTGTTGGTGCCGTAGATCGCGCCGGCCGGCATCGCCGCTTCGACCTTCCTGGTGACCTCGGCCTTGACGCCACGATCCTCGAACACCGCTTCGATGACGAGATCGGCGTGTTTGAGGCCGGCATAATCGGCGCTGGGATGAATGCGGGCCAGAATCTCGGCCTTCTTCTCCGGCGTGGACTTGCCGCGGGAGATCGCCTTGTCGAGGATCTTGGCGCAATTGTCCTTGCCGGCCTGCGCGCGCTCCTCGCTGGAATCGATCAACACGACTTCGATGCCCGCCTTGGCCGAGACATAGGCAATGCCATAGCCCATGACACCCGCGCCGATCACGCCCACCGTCTTGACGTTGGATTTCGGCTCGGCGGCAGGACGGCGCGCGCCCTTGCCCAGCTCCTGCATGGAGAGGAACAGGGTGCGGATCATGTTGCGGCTTTCCGGCTGCATCAAGAGCTTGGTGAAATAGCGCGCTTCGATGCGAAGCCCCGCATCGATCGGCACGATCAGCCCTTCATAGACGCAGGACATGATGTAGCGCTGGGCCGGATAATTTCCGTAAGACTGCTTCCTGAGCATCGAGGTGCCCATGGTGAAGACCTGGCTGCCGCCCGGCGAATAGGGCCCGCCGCCCGGAATCCGGAAATCCTTCTTGTCCCAGGGCTGCACCGCTTCGGGACCGGACTTGATCCAGGCCTTGGCCTCTTCGACCAGCTTGTCCGCGGGCGCCACCTTGTGCACCAGCTTCGCGGCCAGCGCTTTTTGCGGATCGAGGCTGGTGCCCTGCAACAGCAGCGGCATGGCCTGCATGGCGCCGATCAGGCGCGGCAGGCGCTGCGTGCCGCCGCCGCCAGGAAGCAGGCCGACCTTCGATTCCGGCAGGCCGAGCTGGATCTTCGGATTGTCGGCGACGATGCGATAGTGACAGGCGAGCGTGACTTCGAGACCGCCGCCCAGCGCGAGGCCATTGATGGCCGCGGCCACCGGCTTGCCGCAGGTTTCGAGCTTCCTGAGCGCCTTGTGGAACTGCATCACGCCATTGAAGCGCGCGGCGATGGCATCCTGCTCGCTCATCTTGCCGCCGGAGGAAGACGCATTGCCTTCCATCTCATCCAGCGCGGCGCCCGCGCAGAAGCCGTTGTCCTTGCCGGAGGTGATGACGACGCCCTTGATGGTTTCGTCGCCGGCGACCTTTTCGGCCACCTGCGCGATTTCGGCGATGGCGGTGTTGGTCAGCACATTCATCGAACGGCCCGGCACATCCCATGTGAGGGTGACGATGCCGTCGGCGTCCAGATCCCATTTGAAATTGGTGAGGTTCATGGCGGGTCTCCGATCAGACGCGTTCGATGATAGTGGCGGTGCCCATGCCGGCGCCGACGCACAAAGTGATTAGCGCGGTGTTGAGATCGCGCCGTTCCAGCTCGTCCAGCACCGTGCCCAGGATCATGGCCCCGGTGGCGCCGAGCGGATGGCCCATCGCAATCGCGCCGCCATTCACATTGATCTTGTCGTGATCGACGCCGATCACCTGCATGAAGCGCAGCACGACCGAGGCGAAGGCTTCGTTGAGTTCGAACAGATCGATGTCGTTCGCCGTCATGCCGGCGCGGGCCAGCACCTTCTCGGTCACCAGCGCGGGGCCGGTGAGCATGATGCAGGGCTCCGAACCGATGGAGCCGAAGGCGCGGATGCGCGCGCGCGGCTTGAGGTTGCCGCGCTCACCGGCTTCTTTTGTGCCGAGCAGCACGGCGGCGGCGCCATCGACGATGCCGGAGGAATTGCCGGCATGGTGGACGTGGTTGATCTTTTCGACTTCCGGGTAACGCTGCTGCGCCACCGCATCGAAGCCGGCGAAATCGCCCAGCTGTTCGAAGGCCGGCCGGAGCGAACCCAGCGACTGCATGGTGGCTTCGGGGCGCATATGCTCGTCGCGATCGAGAATGGTCTGGCCGAGAATGTCCTTCACCGGGATCACGGATTTGGCGAAGTAGCCCTTGTCCCAGGCATTGGCGGCGCGCTTCTGGCTTTCCACCGCGAAGCTGTCGACGTCGTCGCGGCTAAAGCCGTCCATCGTGGCGATGAGATCGGCGCCGATGCCCTGCGGCGTGAAATAGGATTTGAAGGCGATGGAGGGATCGGTGGACCAGGCGCCGCCGGACGCGCCCATGCCGACGCGGCTCATGCTTTCGACGCCGCCGCCGATGGTCATGTCGGACTGGCCGGACATGATCTGGCCTGCCGCCATATTGGTGGCTTCGAGGCCGGAGGCGCAGAAGCGGTTGATCTGCACGCCGGCGACGCTTTCGGCGTAATCGGCATTGAGCACCGCGATGCGAGCGATGTCCGAGCCCTGTTCGCCGACCGGATCGACGCAGCCGAGCACGACATCATCGACCATGGCGGTGTCGAGATGGTTGCGGTCGCGCACGGCCTTCAGCGTCTGCGTCGCCAGTTCGAGCGCGGTCACTTCATGCAGCGCGCCATCCTTCTTGCCGCGGCCGCGGGGCGTGCGCACGGTGTCGTATACATAGCAATCCGTCATTGATCCGTTCCTTTCGGATTCGAAGTGCAATCCAAACCAAACCGTCATGGCCGGCCACCGAGCCGGCCAACCATCAGGCGCGCGTCGGCGCGCCAATGACTCTCTTGCGTCCGCGGACGCGAACGCCGATGGGTGGCCGGGTCAAGCCCGGCCATGACGGAGAGAATGGGCTCCCTGCCGTCATTACAAACTCCTCGCGATGAGCAGCTTCATGATTTCGTTGGTGCCGCCATAGATGCGCTGCACGCGGCTGTCGGCATACATGCGGGCGATGGGGTATTCGTTCATATAGCCATAGCCGCCGAAGAGCTGCAGGCACTCATCGACGATCTCGCACTGGATGTCGGTGACCCAGAGCTTGGCCATGGATGCGGTGGTGGCGTCGAGCTTGCCTTCGAGCAACAGCTCGGTGCAGTGGTTGACGAAGACCCGCGCCACCGTGGCTTTGGTCTTCACCTCGGCCAGCTTGAACTGGGTGTTCTGGAATTCGAGGATCGTCTTGCCGAAGGCCTTGCGCTGCTTGACGTAATCGATCGTCTCGGCCAACGCGCGCTCGATCACGGCGGTGCCCTGCAACGCGATGATCAGGCGCTCCTGCGGCAGCTGCTGCATGAGCTGGATGAAGCCGCGGCCCTCGTCTTCGCCGAGAAGGTTGGTGGTCGGCACCTTGACCTCGTCGAAGAAGAGTTCGGCGGTGTCCTGCGCCTTCTGGCCCAGCTTGTCGAGAATGCGGCCGCGGCGAAAGCCTTCGACTTCGTCGGTTTCGACCACGACGAGCGAAGTGCCCTTGGCGCCGGCCGCGGGATCGGTCTTGCAGACGACGATGATCAGGTTCGCCGTGCCGCCATTGGTGATGAAGGTCTTGGCGCCGTTGATGACATAGCCGTTGCCGTCGCGCTTGGCGGAGGTCTTCACGCCCTGCAGGTCGGAACCGGTGCCGGGCTCGGTCATGGCGATGGCGCCGACCAGTTCGCCGGTGGCGAGGCGCGGCAGCCAGCGCTTGCGCTGTTCCTCCGTGCCGTAGTGATAGATGTACGGCGCGACGATGCCGTTGTGCAGGCCGATGCCCCAGCCATCGACGCCCTTCTTGCCGAGCAGATCGATGATCACCGATTCATGAGCGAAATTGCCGCCGGCCCCGCCATACTCTTCGGGGATCGAGGGGCAGAGCAGACCGGCCTCGCCCGCCCTGGTCCACAATTCGCGATCGACCATGTGGTTTTCGATGTAGCGATCGGAATTCGGCACGGCCTCGCGGTCGAGGAATTTCTCGACGCCGTCTTCGAAGATGCGCAGATCTTCGGTCATGTAGCTGGGCGCTTCGACCTGCAGCGGATTGATGGGCATGGCAGTTCTCTCATGTCGCGACTGACCTCCCCTCGTGCGGAGGTCGAAATTGTGAGCACCGCGAGCAATCTCGGGTGGGAGGACGATGTCGGACACCCGCGCCGATCCCCACCCGAAGCGCGTGCCGCGCTCCGACCTCCCCACGAGGGGGAGGCAGAACAAGGATTACCCCTCGGCCGGCATGACGCTGAAGCCGGAGACGCGGGGGGCGGGGCGCGCCTGCTCCTCATGCTCGGAGAGGCGGTGGGCGATATTCTCCAGGCCCAGCTTCAGCTCGGCCACCGAGTCATCGATGTCCTTTTTCTGCTGTTCGAGCTCGGCGATGCGCTGGGCGAATTTCTTGCGGCTGTGCTCGAGCTGGGCCACGCCGCCATCGCCGATATCGTAGAGGTCGAGGATCTCGCGGATTTCGGCGAGGCTGAAGCCGACGCGGCGGCCCCGGAGGATCAGCGTCAGCCGGCCCCGGTCGCGGCCGCAATAGATGCGGGCCTGGCCACGCCGCTCGGGGCTGAGCAAGCCTTCCTGCTCGTAAAAGCGCAGCGTGCGCGCCGTGACGGAAAATTCCTTGGTCAGATCGCGGATCGTGTAGGTGCGGCTCATGCAGTCCACCGGCGGGTCTTTCGCCCGTCCGGTCCTCCCGGTTAGTTTCTCTCCCTGCCTGGCAGCTTTGATTCCGTTTACGTGAACGTCAATAGCAAAACACGAAAAAGGGCGGACCGAAGCCCGCCCTTTTGCAAAAAAGACTGAAACTTACGCCTTGGCGAAATTTTCTGCCGCGAAGTCCCAGTTCAGCAGCTTGTCGATCACAGCTGCCACATAGTCCGGGCGGCGGTTCTGCCAGTCGAGATAATAGGCGTGCTCCCAGACATCGACGGTCAGCAGGGCCGTGGCGCCGGCCACCATCGGGTTCTCGGCGTTCGGGGTCTTCAGGACCTCGATCTTGCCGCCCTTGGCCGCGATCCAGGCCCAGCCGGAGCCGAACTGCGTCTTGGCGGCATCGCCGAAATCGGCCTTCAGCTTGTCGAGCCCGCCATAGGCCTCGATCGCCGCCTTGAGCTTGCCCGAGGGGGCGCTGCCGCCCGGCTTCAGGCTGTTCCAGTAGAAGGTGTGGTTCCAGACCTGGGCGGCATTGTTGAAGATGCCCGGATTGCTGCCATGGCTCTTCCTGATGACCGCTTCGAGGTCCAGATCCGCGAATTCGGTGCCCGCGGCCATCTTGTTGAGATTGGTGACATAGGCCGCGTGATGCTTGCCGTAATGAAAGCTCAGCGTGTTCGCCGAGATCACCGGATCGAGCGCGGTGTCTGCGAAGGGCAGCGGGGGAAGCGTAAAGGCATCGGCCATGGCGCGAGAATCTCCTGAATGGTGACAGTAAAAGCGGGACGCGCGGCTGCCCGCGCGGGGAAACGGATATAGCGGGGCGCCTCACCGGATAAGGGATTAGAGCATGCAAAGTTCCCTGCCGAAGATGACAGGGATGCGAAATTTCCGCGCAGAGACGGCAAAGGGAATTGCGGAAAGGATGGCAGGCGCCGCATGCCCGCAAAGGGCGGGCGCCCGCGTCCATCCAGCGTTTCGGGCGTTCAGGCGGTCAGGCCGCCATGCCCTCTTCGTGGAGCCAGACATCGGCATGCTCGGTATGGAGCGCCCAGACTTCGCCGGCCCGTTCGGCCGGGCGATAGAACACCGCCTGCTGATCCTCGCCGGAGGACATGCGACGGAACACGCGCTCGATATCGTCTTCGAATTTCTGCGGGATGGAACGGCCGGCGGCTTCGTGACGGCTGCGCATCGCGCGCATCACGGACCAGCGCCGCAACCCCGAAGGATGGGCACGCAAAATTTCAATGAGGTCGACTGTAAGCCCCAGTTCCGCCTGCGATTTGGTGGAGTTGTGGGCCAAGGAAGAAGACATGTGTCAGAATCACCTTCTCGGCTTGGGGTGGAAAACAAACGGCGGGAGCTTCGGCCCCCGCCGCCATAGGCAATGGCAAGGACGGTTAGGCCGCCTTGATATTGGCCGCTTTCGAGCCGCGCGCATCCGGCACGATGTCGAATTCGACGCGCTGGCCTTCGTTGAGGCTGCGCATGCCGGCCTGTTCGACGGCCGTGGCGTGCACGAACACGTCCTTGCCGCCGCCATCCGGCGCGATGAAGCCGAAGCCCTTGGTGGTGTTGAAGAACTTCACGGTTCCGATGGCCATGATATATCCTTTAAGTCATCGGGTTCCCCACGCGCGACATGCACGTGCGGACGCTGTGACGCCGAATTCATCTGGATAAGGGGTCGATCGTCTCGTCCGGGCGCGCGTTAGGCGGGCAGGGATTCAAGAAAGTCGTGCGCTCATCAGACGGTACGCCGTCGCGTAGCCGTTCTATACGTCAAAATGCGCGAAAATACAATGCTAGGAGGCGGCGGCCTTGCCGGAGGCGGTGGAGCGGGCTTTCCTGGCCGCCGCAGCGCTCTTTTTCTTCTCCGCATCCGCGGCGGCCTGCACCTCGGCCTCGGCCTTGTCTTCAGCCTCTTTTGCCAGGCGCAGGGCCCGCAATTTGGCCGTTTTGGCCTCCGCCGCCGTGCGCTCCCGTTCGAGCTCGGCCCGCACGGTGGCATCGCGCTTTTCCGAGGCCGCAAAATGCGACTGCGCCCGTGTACGCGCTGTCATGCGCTGATCCTGTGAACTGGACATAGGGTTCTTTCGCTTGTGCACCGGGGACCACGTCACGTTGGACACGGCGTGCCGCACGCCAAGGCGCACTTTCGGTACGAATGATGCCTGGAACAGGCCGGCGCGGTACGCGCGCCACGCAGGGACACTAGCACGCGGCACCGCAGAACGGAAATCGCCCTGGATTGCGCCCGATTCAGCCTAGGCGAGGAGCTTTTCGCGCCTGGCCCAATCGAGGCCCTTGTCGAGGGCGCGGCCAAGGCGCGCGAAGAGTTCCTCGATCTCCTGCGTCTTGATGACGAGCGGCGGGCAGATGGCGATGCGGTCGCCCATCAGGGGACGCACGATCACGCCTTCTTCCTCGGCGAATTTGGCGATCGTCGCCGCCGCAGCCTTGGCGGCTTCGAAGCTGGCCTTGGTCTTTTTGTCGGCGACCAGCTCGATACCGCCGATCAGGCCGACGCCGGAGGTCTCGCCCACCAGCGGATGATCCCCCAACCCGCGCAGATGGGCCTGGAAATGCGGGCTCACCTTGGCGACATGGCCCAGGATGTCGCGCGACTGGTAGATCTCGATGGTCTTGAGCGCGACGGCCGCCGCCACCGGATGGCCGCTATAGGTGAAGCCGTGACCGAAGGTGCCGATCTTGCCGCTTTCGGCCTCGATGGCATCGGCCAGCTCCGCGGACAGCATCACCGCCGAGATCGGCAGATAGGCGCTGGACAGCGCCTTGGCCACCGACATGGAATCCGGCTGGAAGCCGAAGGTCTCGCAGCCGAACCAGTTGCCGGTGCGGCCGAAGCCGGTGATGACCTCGTCGGAAATCAGCGCAATGTCATATTTCTTCAGCACCGCCGAGATGGCCGGGAAATAGCCTTTGGGCGGCAGGATGACGCCGCCAGCGCCCTGCAGCGGCTCGGCGATCATGGCGGCAATGGTCTCGGGACCTTCTTCCTCGATCAGCGTGGCGAGATTGGACGCCATGCGCGCGGAGAACTGCTCCTCGCTCTCGCCCTCCTCCGCATTGCGGTAATAGTGCGGGCAATCGGTGAAGCGCACGAAATCGAGCGGCAGGTCGAAGCTTCTATGGTTGGCCGGCAGGCCAGTGAGGCTGGCCGAGGCGATGGTGACGCCGTGATAGGCCTTGGTGCGCGAGATGATCTTCTTCTTGGCGACTTTGCCCCGCGCATTGTTGGCGTACCAGAACATCTTGATCTGGGTGTCGTTGGCCTCGCTGCCGGAATTGGCGAAGAACACTTTGGAGACCGGGAACGGCGCAACGTCCTTCAGCTTCTCGGCCAGCGCGATGGCGGGTTCGTGACTGCGGCCGGCGAAGAGATGACCGAAGGCGAGCTTGCGCATCTGCTCGGCCGCGGTATCGGCGAGTTCGTTGTCGCCCCAGCCCAGCGCCGTGCACCACAGCCCGGCCATGGCCTCAATATAGTCCTTGCCTTTGTCATCATAGACGAAAACGCCCTGCCCGCGCTCGAAGATCACCGGGCCGGTTTCGCGATGCTTCACGAGATTGGTGTAGGGGTGCAGAACGGACTGCACATCGCGCGTCTGCATGTTTGTTAGCGGCATGACGGAACCTTGCGGAAATGGGCGCAAAGGAAAGCGCGATTAAGTCTCCCGAAGCACGTCGCGTCAACGCCTAACGCGCATTCAACCGTGCAAGCTGGTGCCGATTTTCGTCCAACCGCTGCGGCGACGGTGAGAACCATGCGCCTCGAGATGATAGACGCCCATTTTTACGGCATCGCTGAACACAAACCACAGAATTGCATAACCCCAAACGAAGGCGGCGTAACCCCAGCCGATGGGCGGCATCAGCCAGCCATAGACGGCGGCGAGCGTGCCGAAGACTTTCGTGGATTCGCCGGCGACGACGAGCTGCCAACTGGGCCAGGGCCGTTTCCAGAACCAGTTCGGGATTGCGGGTCAGATAGATCGTGAAATGACCGGCGACGAGAAGTTTGAGGAAGATCAGCGTCTGGATCGTGGGCCTGGGCAGGCCGAAAATGCGCTCCGCGATCCAGAACAGCGAGAAGGACGCGATCACGCCGAGCACGCCGAGCACCGTGCTGATGACCAGCACGCGGCGCATATCCCAGCGCACGGGATGGGCGGCCACGCGCACATTGTCATAGGCGATGGCCATGATCGGCACATCGTTCAGGATCGCCAGCAGCACAATCATGATCGCGGTGACGGGATAGAAATTGAAGATCAGGATCGAGGCCGTCATGAACAACAGGACGCGGATGGTCTCGGCGATACGGTAGATCGCGTAAGACGTCATGCGCTCGAAGATGCGGCGCGCTTCTTCCATCGCCCGGGCGATCACCGACAGGCCCGGCGCGGTCAGCACCAGATCGGCGGCTGCGCGCGCGGCATCCGTTGCGCCGGACACGGCAATGCCAACGTCGGCCTGTTTGAGCGCGGGCGCATCGTTCACGCCGTCGCCCGTCATGCCGACGATGTGGCCGGCGCGCTGGAAGGTGCGCACGATATCGAATTTGTGCTCGGGGAAGACTTCCGCGAAACCGTCCGCGTTGAGGATGCGGTCGGGATCGACGTGCAACCCGTCCTTGCCCGGTTCGCCGAACACATCGCAAGCGCTGAGAATATTGGTGCCGAGGTGAAGCTTGCCCGCAATCTCCTTGGCAATGGCGCCGTGATCGCCGGTGACCATGCGGATCGACAGGCCCAGCTTCTCAGCTTCGGCGATGGTGGCGGCGCTGTCGTCGCGCGGCGGATCGAACAGCGGCAAGCAGGCCGAGATACTGCCACGTGCCGGACGCATCGGTGCGGGCCACGCCCAGCGTGCGGTAGCCGTGGACGGCAAGATCTTCCGTTCCCTTGTTGACGCGCGCGGCCAGCGCTGCATTGCCGCCGACCAGTTCGAGGATCGCCTGCGGCGCGCCCTTGGCGGTCTTGTATTGCGCGCCGCCCTCACGCAGTTCGGCGACGGCGCGCTTGTGGACGGGATCGAAGGGCGTGACGTGAAGAATTTCAACGCCGTCGAAGGCCTGATCGCCGCCGCTCTTGAGGATCGCTGTGTCGATGGCATCGGGCCCATCGCGGTCGCAGGTGAGCGCCGCGGCGCGGATGGCATCGGCGGCGTCGCCATCCTCGAACAGCACAGGATCGCCGAGCGTCAGTTCGTTCTTGGTCAGCGTGCCCGTCTTGTCGGAACACAGAATGTCCATGCCCGCCATCTCCTCGATGGAGACGAGGCGCGAAACGATGGCCTTCATCCGCGCCAGCACCGAGGCGCCGACGGCCATGGTCACGCTCATTACCGCAGGCAGCGCCACCGGAATCGCCGCGACCGTCAGGATCAGGCAGAACAGCAGCGTCTCGACCAGGCTGTCGCCGCGCCACAGCGCCACCATCAGGATGACCGCGACCAGGGCCAGCGTGATGTAGATGAGGAAATTGCCGATCCTGAGCACGGCCTGCTGGAAATGCGAGCGCGCGCCCGCGGTCTCCACCAGCCGGGCGGTCTTGCCGAAGAAAGTATTCATGCCGGTGGCGGTGACGGATCGCCTCCATCTCGCCCTGGCGCACGATGGAGCCGGAATAGAGAACGTCGCCCACCTTCTTGTCGACCGGCAGGGATTCGCCGGTCAGTGCCGATTGATCGATCGAAGCGTAATCGCCCTTCACGGCCTCGGCATCCGCCGGCACGATGTTGCCCAGCTTGACGGCGATGAGGTCGCCCGGCACGAGGTCGCGCGCCGGCAGATTGATCCATTTTCCATCGCGGCGGACACGCGCGCTGGGTGCCAGCCGTTGTTTCAGCGCCTGGATCGCATCGTCGGCATTCTTCTCCTCGAAAAAGCCGACGCCGGCATTGATCAGCAACATCGCGGCGATGACGCCGAAATCCTCCCAATGGCCGACCGCGGCGGATAGCGCGGCCGCGACCTCGATCATCCAGGGGATGGGGCCCCAGAAATATGCGAACAGGCGCTGCAGCAGGGTCGTGCGCTGTTCGGCGATGGCGTTGGGGCCGTATTGGGCAAGCCGGGCCGTTGCTTCGGCGGTGCTCAGGCCTTCCGCCGCGGCATGTTGCGGAGATTGGACCTGTTCGGACGGGTCTGGGATGATGTCTGCCATGATCGCTCGCGGATTGTGCCGGCCGGTCGTTGCCGGAGGCCCGGAGCATGGGATGCCGCCGGGGCCAGCTATCCGGCAATTATGCCGCGAAATCGCATGGAATGCCCGGCCGAAGCTTGATCGAGCGCAAATAGCAGATGACAGTTTCTTCAGACGTCCGGGGCCGGGCCGGCAATTCCCGCAGGACGCCGAAGTGTGATAGTGAAACCGCCAAGGGAAGTTGGGAACTGATGCTCGGGCTTATGCAGGACTGGCCGTTGCTGGTCCACAAAATCATCGATCACGCGGCGCTCTATCATGGCGGCCGCGAAATCGTGAGCCGCTCGGTCGAGGGGCCGATCACGCGCACGACCTATGCCGGCATCGCCGCGCGCGCGCGCAAGGTGGCCCAGGCGCTGGCCCGTTTCGGCATCCAGCCCGGCGACCGTGTGGCGACGCTGGCCTGGAACACGGCGCGGCATCTGGAGACCTGGTACGGCATCACCGGCGTCGGCGCCGTCTATCACACGCTGAACCCGCGCCTGTTCCCCGACCAGATCGCCTGGATCGCGAACCACGCCGAAGACAAGGTGCTGTTCTTCGACATCACCTTCGCGCCGCTGGTCGAGAAGATCGCCGACAAGATGCCCAGCATCAAGCTGTTCGTGGCGATGACCGACCGCGCCCATCTGCCCGAGGCGAAGATCCCCGATCTCATCGCCTATGAGGATTTCATCGGCGCGATGGACGGTGATTTCGCGTGGGCCGAATTCGACGAGAACACGGCCTGCGGGCTTTGCTACACCTCCGGCACGACGGGCAATCCCAAGGGTGTGCTCTACAGTCATCGTTCCAATGTGCTGCATGCGCTGATCGGCGGGCAGACCGATACGCTCGGCGTACAGGGCTCCGACGCCATTCTGCCCGTGGTGCCGATGTTCCACGCCAATGCCTGGGCGCTCGCCTTCCTCGCGCCGATGATCGGCGCCAAGATGGTGATGCCGGGCGCGGCGATGGACGGTCCCTCGATCTGCGAGCTGCTCGAAACCGAAAAGGTGACGATGACCGCGGCCGTGCCGACCGTGTGGCTGGCGCTGCTTCAGCATCTGGAACAGACCGGCAAGACATTGCCGCATCTGCGCCGCGTCGTGATCGGCGGTTCGGCCGCGCCGCGCTCGATGATCGAAACCTTCGAGACCAAATATGAGGTGGAAGTCGTCCATGCCTGGGGCATGACCGAGATGAGCCCGATGGGCACGCTGGGCACGCTCAAAGCCGGCATGAAGGACCTGCCCTACGCAAAGCAGCTCGACTACAAGGTCCGCCAAGGCCATGCCCCCTTCGGCGTGGAGATGAAGATCGTCGACGACGAGGACAAGGAATTGCCGCGCGACGGCAAGGCCTTCGGCCGGCTGAAGGTGCGCGGCCCCTCCGTCGCCAAGGCCTATTTCAAGGGCGAGGGCGCCGACGCCTTCGACGCCGAGGGCTGGTTCGACACGGGCGATGTCGCGACCCTCGATCCGGACGGCTACATGACCATCACCGACCGCGCCAAGGACGTGATCAAGTCCGGCGGCGAATGGATTTCCTCCATCGAGATCGAGAATATCGCCGTCGGCCACCCCGCCGTGGCCGAAGCCGCTGTGATCGGCATCACCCATCCCAAATGGGACGAGCGCCCGCTGCTGGTGATCGTGCGCAAACAGGGCCAAAGCGCGACCAAGGACGACATCCTGAAATATCTCTCCGGCAAGATCGCCAAATGGTGGATGCCGGACGACGTCGTTTTCGTCGATTCCATTCCGCATACCGCCACAGGCAAGATTCAGAAACTCACGCTGAGACAAACATTCGCCGAATATCGCCTGCCCACAATTGCCTGACAGTTTTGCCTGACCGGGGCAACAAGGGGGGCGGCAAGGAGGACACAATGCGCATTCTTCCCAATCTCGCGAAACTCGTATTCGCGGGCTTTATCGTTTCGCTCGCCATCGGACTGGGCGCCGGCTTCGGCAAGCAGATGGGCTGGTGGGGATTCCAGTTCGGGCTTTTGAAGCTGTTCCCCTGGTGCATCTATATCGGGCTCGGCGCGCTGGCGCTCGGCATTATCTGGCTGATCGCGGCGGCCATCGTCAAAAACTGGTCCGGCGCGCGCTGGGGTCTGATCGGGATCATCGGCGCGGTCGTCGTGGTGTCGCTGCCGCTCTACAATCTCAGCATCGCGAAGAGCGTGCCGCCGATCCACGACATCACGACCGACATTGCCAACCCGCCGCAATTCCGCGCCGTGCTGCCGCTGCGCAAGGCCGACCATGCGCTCAACTCGACGGACTATGACGGCAACGCCAAGATCATGTGGCAGGGCAAATCGACAACCGTGGCGCAGGCCCAGCGCAAAGCCTATACCGACATCCACACCATCCAGATCCTGACCTCGCCCGCCACGCTCTATGCGCGCGCGCTGAAGGCGGCCAAGGCGATGGGCTGGAAGATTGTCGCCGAGAACGCCAATGAGGGGCGCATCGAAGCCAGCGATACGACCTTCTTCTTCGGCTTCACCGACGACATCGTGATCCGCGTGCGGCCAAGCGGCATGGGCGCCAAGCTCGACATCCGCTCGGAGAGCCGGGTGGGGATTTCCGATATCGGCAAGAACGCGCACCGCATCCGCGCCTTCGAGAAGATGCTGGCAAAGACGAAGGCTTAGGCAAGGCGGTAGGTATCGCCGTCGCGTGTGACGCGGGCCTCATCGCCAAGCTGGATGAGATGGGCTTCGACGGAGCGCGCGGCGGCGGGGTGGAGGCGCTTGTCCACCTGCGCATAGATTCGCGCCACCATGGCCGGGATCGTGTCGAGGCCATCGGCAATGCAGGCGAGGATCTGCGCCTCGCGGTCGCGGCGATGATCGCGATAGGCGACGAGAAACGGCTTCGGATCACGCACCGGTCCGCCATGCGTCGGCCATAGAATTTTGTCGTCGCGCGCGATCAGTCTGTCGAGGCTCGCCATATAGGCGGCCATATCGCCGTCCGGTGGCACGACCACCGTGGTCGACCAGCCCATCACATGATCGCCTGTGAACAGCGCCCGCTCTTCACGCAGCGCAAAGCACATATGGTTGGAGGTGTGGCCCGGCGTGTAGACGCAATCGAAGGTGAAGCCGTCACCCGCGATCACATCGCCATCCTTTACCCGCACATCCGGCACGAAGTCGCGGTCGCCGCCTTCTTCGAGCTTGAGCCCGTCCTCCTTGCCCGAGCCATGCGGGCCGAAGCCATAGGTCTTCGCGCCCGACCAGGCCTTGAGCGGGGCCGCGGCGGGCGAATGATCGGAATGGGTATGCGTGACGAGAATATGGGTGAGACGGCGGCCTTCCAGCGCGCCCTTCAGCGCCTCGATATGCTCCGGCAGGTCCGGGCCGGGATCGATGACCGCCGCATCGCGGCCCTGCCCCACAATGTAAACGCCCGTGCCCTTGAAGGTGAACGGCCCGGGATTGGGCGCGAGCACCCGCGTGATCAGGGGCGAAACGGAGATTGCCTCGCCAAAGGGGACGTCGAAATTCCGGTCGAAGGGAATAGCCATGGCGCAACGCTAGCACGCGCGCATCGCGATGTCAGAGGCGCGTCAGACGGCGCTGAGATCGCGGGCGGCCTGGCGACGGGCATGGCGTTCGATGAGATCGGGCCGCGTGCGGCGGACCATGCGGCGCACGCTTTGCGGCGAGCGTATGGCCACCGTCTCCACACTCCGCGACAGCCAGCCGTAACGATAGCGTGCATATTGCAGGCCGTGGCGGAAGCGGCGCGAATGACTTGTCAGGATCGCCGCGCCCGTGAGCAGAAGCACACCGGCAACCGGAAATGGCATGGGCACGGGCAGCGGCAGAAGCAGGGCACCAGCGCCGAGCGCGGTCCAACCGCCCGTCAGGAGTACATAATGGTGCAAACGTGTCCGGCTCATGGTGACAACGCCAACCGATAACGATCCACGCCCACACTCTCGCAAACCATTGTGGCGCCTCTGGGGCTGGACGCCCGGCGATTGGGGTCTTTCCATGGCCGACGGCTTCTGGCGCCCCCACCTTCCCTCCCGGTGGCGACTTTGTGCGGAAATCCGGTTTCCACTTCCGCACCCGTTGCTCTAGGCTTCGGGCCGCGAGGAAACAGGCAAAGGACTGCCCCACAATGAAACTCTACAATTCGATCGGCCCCAATCCCCATGTCGTGCGGATGTTCATTGCCGAGAAGGGCATCGACATCCCCAAGGTCGAAGTCGACCTCGTCAAGGGCGAGAACCGCGGGGATACGCATCTCAAGCGCAACCCGCATGGCCAGATGCCGTGCCTGGAGCTCGACAACGGCCAGTTCGTCTCCGAGATCCTGCCGATCTGCGAATATCTCGAAGAGAAATTCCCGAGCCCGGCGCTGATCGGCGCGACGCCGGAAGAGCGCGCCGAAGCCCGCATGTGGATGCGCCGCATCGATCTCAACATCACCGAGATGATGGCGATGGGCTTCCGCTTCAGCCAGGGGCTGGACCTGTTCAAGGGCCGTATCTTCACGGCGCCGGAAGCGGCCGATGGCCTCAAGGCCCTCGCGCAGGATCGGCTCAAATGGCTCGACGGGCAGATGGCGGACGGGCGCGAATTCGTCTGCGGCAAGCGCTTCACTCTCGCCGACATCCATCTCTACTGCTTCCTGGATTTCGGCAACAATGTCGGCCAGCCGCTCAAGCCGGAATTCAAGAATCTCACAGCCTGGTTCGCGCGCGTGAAGGCGCGCCCCTCGGCCACTGCATGATCCGGCGCGCCGCCGCACTGCTCGCCGTCGTGCTGCTGGGCGCCAGCGGCACGGATGCGGGCGCGGTGGTGCTTCGCCCCCCGCCGGCCGTGGTGCCGGCGCGCGGGGTGACCCCCCATTCGGTCACGGTCGGCAGCGTGCTCGACCTGACCGGCCCGCTCGCCGCCGAGGGCATCGCCATCCGCAATGGGCTGCAGATGGCCTTCGACGAGATCAATGCGCATGGCGGCGTGGACGGCCGCAAGCTCGTGCTGGTGGCCAAGGACAGCGCCTATGATCCCGACAAGGCACGGGCCGCGGCGCGGGCACTTCTGAAGCGCGGCATCTTTGCCATGATCGGCTCGAACGGCACGCCTCCCGTCTCGGCGACGACGACGATGGTGCTGGACGCGGGCGTGCTGCAACTCTTTCCCTTCGTGCCGGCGCACACGGCCCGGTCCGAGGCGCGGCGGCTCGAATTCGGCCTGGATCTGCCGGTCGCCGCACAGATCCAGCTCGGCCTCAAGGCCCTGCTCGACCTGCGCGGTACGCTGCGTGTCGGCATTCTCTATCGCGGCGATCACTATGGACGGGCGGCGTTGCGCGGGGCCGTGCGCGAGCTGGCGCGGCGCGGCCTCCAGCCCACCGCCGCGGCGACCTACGAACCGGGCGCGCAAGACCTGTCCAAGCCGCTTTTGGCCCTGCGCGCGGCCGGCGCCGAGCTGGTGGTGTTGGGGGCGGTGCCGCAGGAAAGCTTCCGGGCCCTGGCCCAGGCTCATGGCCTGCGCTGGTATCCCACCTTCCTGTGCCCGAAGGATTGCTATGTGCCGGAGGCCGCCACGCTGGGCGGGCGCACGGTGGAGGGGCTTTATTCGGTGACGACGATCCCGATCCCCTACCCCACGACGCGCAATGCCAGGCTGCGCGTCTGGATCGAGACCTATGAACGGCGCTTCCGCAGCATCGCCTCGATGCAGGCGCTGCGCGCCTATCTCGACGGCAAGCTGTTCGCCGCCGCGCTCGCGCGCAGCGGGCCGCATCCGACGCCACTGCGCTTTGCCCGTGTGCTCGAAGCCATGCCGGCGTGGAGCGATCCGGCGCTTGGCGGCGTGCCGGTGGACTACACGGCCAAAGACCATCTCGGCCTGCATGCCGCCTATCTGACGCAGATCGCCAACGGGCGCTGGCGGTTGATCGGCCAGCCCATGGCCCTTCCGCCGCAGTGAGTGCGTCCAATCCGTTGCAAATTAATCATATTCGAAGAGTAATCGAGAGTTCGGCCGGCCGGTTGTGCTTCAGTAGCCCATGCATATGTTCGAGCCACCGCCACCGCCTCCCAAACGGCATACGGCGCTCGGCGTCTGGGCGTTGATCGCCGCGGCGCTGCTCGCGCCGTCTCTGCTCGTGTGGATCGTGCGCGCCACGGCGCTGGCGTTGCAATGCGCGCCGGGCCCGGGCGCCTGTCACGGCATGGCGCTGGGCGGAGGTCTGCGCGACACGCTGAACCTGGCCTGGACGCTTGGCACGAACTCGCTGCTGCTGATCGTCCTGGGCATTGCCGCCGCCATCGCCGCGCTGTTCGCGCGCCAGCCCTTGCTGGCGGCCATGAGCGTGTTGCTGCTGCCGATCGCGGCGCTGGTGCTGCCGACGCTGGCGGTGTTCGCGACGGCCTATTCTGGCTGCGCGGCCAATGAAGGCGGTATCGGCGATTGCAAACTGTGGGGCGCCGAGATGGGTATGGCCTTCCACACCGCGGCGACGGCGCCCTGGCTGCTCTACGACATCGTGCCCTATGCCTTCGCCATATCGATCATGCTGGGGCTGATCGGCTGGATGTTCTGCCGTGAACGGCAAACGGACCGCTGACGCCGCTCAGTAATAGGGCTGCGCATCGCTGGCGCGCACCAGACCCTTGATGGTGCGGAACAGCACCCAGATATAGAGCACCACCACCAGCGGGATGCCGATAAAGATAAAGCACAGCGGCACCGCGATCAGCATGCCGACGATATAGACCCAGAAAATCTCGATGGCGTTGGCGAAGTGGCTCTCATAGACCGTGCCGCGCACATCGTCGCGTTTGACGTAGGCCAGGATCACGCCAACGATCGCCGTCAGCCCGTTCACCAGCGCGGCGAGATAGAGCAGATAGACGATGATCGAGATCGTGCGCCCGCTTTCCTCGCGTGACTGCATGCTCGGCTGGTGGATATCAGTCATCAAAGCCTCCTGCCCGGGGCATCGCGCCCCGCCCGTTTTTGTAATGTGGGAAGCGGCCGGGCCGATTTCAACAGCCGCGTCACGGCAGGCCGCGATCCGGCCCCAAACGGGCCCTGGCCCGGGAGCAGGATCGCAAATTCGCATGAACTCAAAAAGACTTAATCAAACCATCGCTTGGCCGTCATCTCGGCATGCTTGGATAGGCCCTGCGAGAGTGATGCCCGGAAAGGCGACGCGCGGCCCCCAAATGGTCACTCGACCGGGTCGCGCCGAACCTCGAAAAATGGGCCGGTCGTGGGGGCATGAAACCGAGTGTGATGGAGGCCACCATGCCGCATTTCGAAATCTGTTACCTCGACCAGGCCGGGGCCCTGATCGGCACTTTTTCGGCGCCCTGCGCCGGCGAAAAGCAGGCACGCATCCTTGCGCATGCCATGCGCCTGCCCGGCACCCGCCGCATGGAGGTGTGGGACGGCGCCAGCCTCATCTATGAGCGCCCGGAGACCCAGCGCGCCGCCGCCATCGAGGCACTGCGGCTGCGCCCGGTGCTGCAGGCCGCCGAATAGGCGCGGAAGAGACAGCCAGCGAACCCGCCGGACATCACGGTTTGTAGTGCAGCGCCTTGCGCATCTCATTCGGCGTGATGTCGCGGATGAGGCAATGATATCCGTTGTTGGGCAACGGGTCAGTGGCAAGGATAATAGCGCTGTTGCGGGCTTCCAGATCCTCGAGCTTGGCCCAGCAGATGTGCGGGTTGGGAATCGTCGTGCGCAACTGATCCACGCCCGTCTTACCGTCAGGGCCGCAATTCACGGACAGATTCTGGACGTCGGTGTTGACACCGACCTTCGGATCGCTGCCAGCCCCAATGCTGTTTGCATCGCAGAATGCAGCATTCATGCCGCGCACGACCACGGCGCGCGGGTTCGTTACCCGTTCGCCCGCCAGGGTGCAGACCGTCGAACCGGCCAGCAATGTGGCCGCAAGAACGAGAACATGGCGCATCGTCACCTCCTGTGTGCCTGTCATGGGAGGACGAACAAATGCGAATGATTGTGAACAGAATCTTATCGGGTCACACGCGGCGGCAGGCAAAGACAACCATTTCCCGGGCATTGCGTTTACGCAAGACAATCGGGGCCGGACCGGCGCAGACTCCGGCCCGTTTCGTCACGACTTTTGCGGGGAGACAGGACATGCGGATTGCAGATTGGGCCGGCGGGCTGACAGCGGCGGTTGCCATGACGGTTATGCTGGCGCTCGCGCCCAGCCCGGCCATGGCCAGCGATCAGACCGCGCTTCTGGGCGATGCGACGGCCACCGTCCATCATATGCGTCACGACAAGACTTTCGGGCCGTCGCGCAGCCTGTTGCGCGATGCGCGGGCCGTGCTGATCGTCCCTGCGCTCGTCAAGGGCGGCTTCATCTTCGGCGGCGAAGGCGGCGACGGCGTGTTGCTGGAACGCCATGGCCGCAGCTGGAGCCAGCCGGCGTTCTATACCCTGGCCTCGGCATCCTTCGGCCTGCAGATCGGGCTGGAGAAGTCCGAGCTCGTGATGTTCGTCATGAGCAAGCGCGCACTTCGGGCCGTCGAGCGCAGCAAGTTCAAGTTCGGCGCGGGCGCGGGGCTCACGGTCGTCACGCTCGGCGCCGCGGCCGAAGGCGCGACCAGCGGCAATCTCTCGGGCGACATCATCGTCTGGGCATCGAGTGTCGGCGCCTATGGCGGGCTGACGCTGAACGGCTCCATTCTCGAACCGAAGGATAACTGGAACGAGGCGTTCTATGGCCGCGAGCTTTCGGTTCGCAACATTCTGGCGGACAAGGTGCATCGCGGCGAGACCGCCAGACTGCGCGAGGCGCTGGCACACGCCTTTTAAGCCAGAACAAAGCCGGCATCACAACCGGAACTGCTTTGTGAAAGCGGATTCGCCGCGCCGGCTGAAAATAATCGCACGGCTGTCCTTCGCGCGCGCGGCCCAGCCAAGATCGTAAAGCCGGTCCAATAACGCCGCGCCAAGACTGCCCGACAGATGATAGCGGCGCATGCTCCAATCAAGGCAGGTGCGGCAGAGCGGACGGCGCAAGCTGCGCAACGCCTCGGGATCTATCCCGAAATCGCATAGAAATGCGGCACCTTTGCGCGTGAGCTGCAGGTCCTCGCCGCGCAGCCTCAGATGTGCCTGCGCCACCAAGGCATCGAACACCGCGACGCCCATCTCTCCCGCCAGATGATCGTAGCAGACCCGCGCCTTGCGGATCGCCGGATCCGAAGGCCCGGGCCGTGTGCGCAGATGGCCCGCGCGGGCGGCGACGCCGGCCATCATCTCCAGCATCCGCGCCACATCTGCGTCGGCAAGCCGGACATAGCGGTGACGCCCCTGTTTCACAGCCACGATCAGACCGCCGGCTTCGAGCCGAGCCAGATGCGAACTCGCCGTCTGCGGCGCAATGCCGGCTTCACTCGCCAATTCGCTCGCCGTCAGCGCCTGGCCGGACAGCAGCGCAATGAGCATGTTGGCCCGCGCCGGATCGCCGGCCAGTGCCGCGATCTGGGCGATGGAAGGACCATCCTTCGAGAGCTGACGAGCCGGTACATTCATGCTTCGATCATGAGCGAAACATCATCGTAGCGGCAAGCGCTAAACTGCTCCGACAATTCGATGGAGGCCGTAGTATGAATGTCGTTTGCCACATCCGCTACCAGATCGATCCGTTCCAGCGCGCGGCCTTCGAGCGCTATGCCCGAGCCTGGCTCGCCATCATTCCGGCCTGCGGGGGTGAGCTGCTGGGCTATTTCCTGCCGCTGGAGGGTACCAACGATATCGCCTACGCCATGATCGGCTTCGAGAGCCTTGCCGCCTATGAAGCATATCGCGCGCGGCTGCGCGAGGACGAACACGGCCGCGCCAATTTCGCCTTCGCCCAAAACGAACGCTTCATCCGCCGCGAAGAGCGCACATTCCTCGAAATGGTGCGCGCATGATCGCGGTCCTCTTCGAACTCTGGCCGGCGGACGCGGCGGCGCGGGCGGCCTATCTCGACATAGCCGCGGCCCTGCGGACACAGCTATTGCAGATCGACGGCTTCGTATCGATCGAACGCTTCGAATCGCTCAGCGAAAAGGGCAAGCTTCTTTCGCTTTCCATCTGGCGGGACGAAGACGCAGTGGTTCGGTGGCGGCAACTGGAAGCACACCGTGCGGCACAGACCCAGGGCCGCGCCGGCCTGTTCTGCGACTACCGACTGCGCATCGCCGATATCACGCGCGACTATGGTATGTCAGCACGCGATGAAGCTCCCGCCGATAGCCGCGCCATTCATGGCTAACCCTCTTCGATGACGGTCCATGTGTCGGCGCCGTCGAATCTGCGGATGCGCGCGGCGGCCACAATCTCGGGCGCCATCAGCCGCGCATTGACACCCATGCGATCCAGCGCCGGATCGGACGCGCTCCAATGGGTGTTGCAGCCACAGATCTTGCAGCGGTGAAAGGCCATCGACCGGTCGCCCCAGACATAGGTGTCCGTGGCGCCGTGCACGGCAACAGCGGCAGGCGGGTAATAGGCGCAGAGCGTGCCCAGGCGGCGGCAGATGGAGCAATTGCAGGACGTCACCGTCTCCGGTGCGGACGGGACCTCTATGCGGACGGCGCCGCAATGGCAGCTGGCTTCGATCATGATCCTGTCCTCCTTTTTCCCGGTGGAGCTGCCGCTCATCGCCGCCATACGCTCTTTCTTCCAGGCGGCGCGGAGTTTGGCGCGCGAGGTGCGATAGCGCGTGTCGAGGAAATCGGCCTGGACGATGCGGTCGCTGCGGAAATGGCGAAAGCCCTCGCGCAATTCGCACCAGCCGACGATCAGCCGCACCGATTCGTAATAGGCCACGGCGATGGGCCAGATAATGCGATCGGTCTCCGCGCTCAGTTTCGTCGCGATAAAGCAGGCGCAGCTTGCCTTGCGTGCGGATGGCGGTGCGCAGGCGGCCCATATCGATGGCGTCGGCTTCGACCGTCCGGACCGTGGGCGTCATCGAGGCCGGTTCGAGGAGCAGCGGGCGCAGATGTTCGGGCACGACCGCGCCGATCTTGGCGACGAGATCGCCGGCCGCCCGGGTGAGCACGGAATCGCCGCGGCCCATCACCCATTGCGCGCCCAGCATGGCGGCCTCGATCTCGTCGGCCGTCAGCATCAGGGGCGGCATGTCGAAACCGCCATCGAGCACATAGCCGATGCCCGCCTCGCCGCGGATCGGCACGCGGTCCGCCATCAATTGCGCGATGTCGCGATAGATGGTGCGCACCGAGGTTTCCAGCTCGCCGGCAATCTCGACAGCCGTCACCGGCCGGCGCCGGCGGCGCAGGATCTGGATGATGCGGAAGAGCCGGTCGGCGCGTCTCATAGCGGCACTTTCATGAGACAAATCTACTGCAATGCTGCTGACAGCATGTTGTCAGCAGCGTGGCAGTATATCCAGCCTCCGACGATGGAGGTGAAAATGACGATGACATTCTACGGTGCGGGCCCGGGCTTCGGACTGCCGGACAGGAGCCCCTTTGCGATGAAAAGCCAGGTCCATCTCAAGATGGCGGGCATTCCTTACAAATTCGAGCGCGGACGCCCGCAGGAGGCGCCCAAGGGGAAAATCCCCTATATCCAGATCGGCGCACACAGGCTGGGCGATTCGACCTTCATCCGCTGCCATATCGAGGACGAGCACCACTTCGATTTCGACGACGGCCTGTGCACGGCAGAGCGCGCCCTGGCCTGGAGCATCGAGCGCATGCTGGAAGACCATCTTTATTTCGCGCTGGTCCATTACCGCTGGATGGACGATGTGAATTTCGAGAACGGGCCCGGGCATTTCTTCGACGGGCTGCCGGACGCGGCGCGCAAGGGCGCGCGCGAAAGCGTGCGCGCCATGCTGCGGGCCCAGGGTTTCGGGCGGCACAGCGATGCCGAGATCGCCGCGCTGGGCGCGCGCTCACTGCGCGCCCTGTCGACCATGCTCGGCGACAAGCCCTATGTGATGGGCGAGGCGCCGAGCGGCGTCGATGCCACGGCCTTCGCCATGGTGGCCGGCGTGCTGACGCCATTCTTCACCGGCGAATTGCGGCGGCGGGCCGAAGCCTATGACAATCTCGTCGCCTATGCGGACCGGATGATGGACGCCTATTACCCCGATTTCGCCTGGGCCGCGCAGGCCGAAGCGGCGGCATGAGCGCCCGCGCGCATTCCCGCTATTGCCGGTTCGCAGCCCAGGAATCGGCGCGCGCTTGCGCCTCTGCAAGTTGGTTATCGTCGAGCGTGGCGTCGAGCCGGTCGCGCACCGCCGAATCGATATCGGGAAGGCCGAGGGCGAAGCGCGTGCCATTGCCATGATAGATCAGGGCCCATTTCTCCGCTTCCACCGGATCGGCCGCGACGCCGACGCCATCCAGATACAGCGTCACGGCCTTCGCTTCCGCATTGCCGAACCCGCCATCGGCCGCGCGCACGATCCAGCACGGCGCCTTCCTGGCGCTGGCGGGCGGCCTGCGCCGCATCGTGATCGGCCGCCGCCAGATCGAGCAGGCAGAGGCCGAGATTGTATTTGGAAATCGGATAATTCCGCGGGCTTTCCACGAGACCGCGCAGGATCGGCACGGCGCGATCGCAACGGCCCGCCAGCCGCAATTCCTCGGCTTCGCCTTCCGGATCGTGGCTGCCGGTGCTGGGTTGCGGCGGCAAAGTGCCGGGGCCATGGGCACCGATACCGCCCATGGAGCCCGCGCCCATTCCGCCCATGGAACCGTCGCCGCCCATGCCGCCCATCTGGGCCCGCGCGGGCATGGCCAGCCCCGCCGCGGCGATCAGAACCAGCGCGCTCAATGCAATTGCCTTCATGGATCCGCCACCTTTGCCAACCTCGCAAGCCTGCCTAGCACACCGGGCAGGTGCAGGAACAACCGGCAGCCTCTATATTCGGCCCATGGCGCATAACAACGGACAGGTTCCCAAGCCGGCGCGCGGCAAGGCGAAAGCCCGCAGGCAGCCCGGCTTCAGCGAAGGCGCGGCGCGCTTCGAGGCGGCCGTGGCGGCGGTTCCGATTGCACCGGCGGGGACGGCTTACGATCCTGCGCCGCCAACCCCGCCCGCCACGAACGGCGAATTCGTGCCGCATCGGCCGGAGCGGCCGGAGAAATCCGAAGGCGGCAAGCGCTTCAAGCTCGTCAGCGAATATGAGCCGGCGGGCGACCAGCCCACGGCCATTGCCGAACTCGTCGCCGGGGCGCGCGCGAACGAGCGCGATCAGGTGCTGCTGGGCGTCACCGGTTCGGGCAAGACCTTCACCATGGCCAAGGTGATCGAGGCGGTGCAGCGCCCGGCGCTCGATCCTGGCCCCCAACAAGACGCTGGCCGCGCAGCTCTATAGCGAGTTCAAGCAGTTCTTCCCGGAGAACGCGGTCGAGTATTTCGTCAGCTATTACGACTATTACCAGCCGGAAGCCTATATCCCGCGCACCGACACCTATATCGAGAAGGACAGCTCGATCAACGAAGAGATCGACCGCATGCGCCATTCGGCGACGCGGGCGATTCTGGAGCGCGACGATGTGATCATCGTGGCGTCCGTGTCGTGCATCTATGGCATCGGCTCGGTCGAAACCTATTCGGGCACGGCGCTGACGATCGCGCAGGGCAAGCGCGTGGACCGCTCCGAATTGATGCGCGATCTCTCGGCCCTGCAATATCGGCGCAATGACGAGAATTTCGTGCGCGGCGCCTTTCGCGTGCGCGGCGATACGGTCGACATCTTCCCGGCGCATTACGAAGACCGGGCCTGGCGCATCGAACTGTTCGGCGACGAGGTGGACTCGATCACCGAATTCGATCCGCTGACGGGGCGCAAGGCGGGCAGCCTGGGCTCCATCAAGGTCTATGCGAATTCGCATTATGTGACGCCGCGCCCGACGCTGGCGCAGGCGATCAAGGGCATCAAGGCCGAGCTGATCCAGCGGCTCGAACAGTTCCGCGCCGAAGGCAAGCTGCTGGAAGCGCAGCGGCTGGAACAGCGCACGACCTTCGACATGGAGATGATCGAGGCCACGGGCAGCTGCGCCGGGATCGAGAATTATTCGCGCTGGCTGACGGGGCGCAAACCGGGCGAGCCGCCGCCGACCATGTTCGAATATCTGCCCGACGAGGCGCTGGTGTTCTGCGACGAAAGCCATGTCTCGGTGTCGCAGATCGGCGCCATGTACAAGGGCGACTACCGGCGCAAATTCACGCTCAGCGAATATGGCTTCCGCCTGCCCAGCTGCATCGACAACCGGCCGCTGAAATTCGAGGAATGGGACGCGATGCGGCCCGCGACCGTCTATGTTTCGGCGACGCCGGGGCCGTGGGAGATGGAGCGCACCGGCGGCGTGTTCTCCGAACAGGTGATCCGGCCGACCGGGCTGATCGACCCGCCGGTCGAGATTCGACCGGTGGAGACACAAGTCGACGACCTGATCGCCGAATGCCGCGAGGTGGCGCAGAAGGGCTATCGCACGCTGGTCACGACGCTGACCAAGAAGATGGCCGAAGACCTGACCGAATATATGCATGAGCAGGGCATCCGCGTGCGCTACATGCATTCGGATGTCGAGACGCTGGAGCGCATCGAGATCATTCGCGATTTGCGGCTGGGCGCCTTCGACGTGCTGATCGGCATCAACCTGTTGCGCGAGGGGCTGGACATTCCCGAATGCGCGCTGGTGGCCATTCTCGACGCCGACAAGGAAGGCTTCCTGCGCTCGGAAACCTCACTGATCCAGACCATCGGCCGCGCCGCGCGCAATGTGGACGGCAAGGTGGTGCTCTATGCCGACAAGATCACCGGCTCGATGGAGCGGGCGATGGCCGAGACCAGCCGCCGCCGCGAGAAGCAGAAAGCCTATAACGAGGCCAACGGCATCACGCCGGCCAGCATCAAGAAGCACATCTCCGACATCATGGGCTCGATGTATGAGCGCGATCATGTGACGGTGGATTCGGGGCTTTCCGGCATGGCCGAGGAAGGCGCGGCGTTCATCGGCCACAATATGCGCGCGCATATCACCGATCTGGAAAAGCAGATGCGCGAGGCGGCCGGCGATCTGGAATTCGAAAAGGCGGGCCGGTTGCGCGACGAGATCAAGCGGCTGCAGGCCGTGGAACTGACCATCGCCGACGATCCCTTTGCAAGGCAGGAAGCCGTGGCCGAAGCCGGCGAAGCGGCGGTGCGCGGCGACAAGAAGGCCGGCAGGCGGGCGCACGCGCATGAAGCGCGCGGGACGGCCGAATGTGCCGAAGACGTTTGGGAGCAGGAGTCGGTAGGGGCCTGTCAGGCAGCCTGTTCCAAGTCGCCCCGTCTTGTAGCGTTTGTTATACGGTCTCGTTCAGTCTGCCCAAGCAGACTCGAGGTGCTGAAAACTATCCAGTTGCGCGTTAGTAAGCTTACCGGCGGTCGTGAGAGTTGCGTGCCATCTAGCGGCAAACGAATGTGCCCCTGTTTGCCGCATCTCTTCAACTGACGGCGGCTGAAGGCCAAGTGCGTTCGCCAAATAGTTCGGCGCTTTTATAGTTGGCAATGCACCACCACCTTGCCCCTGTACACTGCCTAACGTCAACGCACCGCTTCCCACGCTATCACCCAATGTGATAGCGCCCGAGGTGAGAGCAGGCACCGCCTTATACGTTATGGCCTCAACATCTACCTGCACCTTAGTTTCAAAATATATTTTCTGACCATCCTTCTTGATGAAGGCTGTTGACGGGAGCTCGATGCCTGAGGTTTTGACGGTCAAAGCACCTTGCGGCTTCGATCCAATAATGCGTGCATTCTCTTCGAACAGCTCGCTCTTAACCGCCTTATGCCAGAGGCAGCTTGGATCATCAGAATTCCAAAAAAGCTTCCGAGCCTTTGGCAAAACATCCCTAAGAACCGCCTCATCAAGTTCTGATTTTAGCGCATTTATGATGGTCCGAAATTCTTCCAAGCTACCAAGGACACGTACGTTCTGGCACGACTGAACGCGCGCCTCCGCAGCCGCCTTCAATAGTTCGTCATTCGTGATCAAGAACGTCCTGCATATCGATGGCGTCTTAGGCGCTGTTTCGACTAACTGGCAAAAAGCCTCCAAAATGACCGCATCACGAAAGCCCTTTTCCTTCTCACCACCATCGAACGGAGGCAAGCGATTCACCGCCAGATCAATTAACCGCGCCCAATCCACCTTCGTTGAATCTAGCGGAAGTCCCTGAATTCCCAACTCGCGCATCTGGTTTAATATTGCAGCTTCAACGCGTTCGAGAAGCGTTTCACGAGTGATTCCGAGCTTATGACCGAGAAGCTTTTCGAGTTTTTCGAGTTGCGGAAGCAGTCGCTCGGCCCGCACCATCATTTGGTATTTGCGCTCTCCTCGCACCACTTCGGGGAGATGCCACACCGTGTTAATGTCAGAGTTTGTATTGGACTCGCCTATTAGTTCAGCGGTCTCCAAGTTCAGCAGCGCGTGTGCGGCCTCCGTGAAGAGGGAATTCGTATCCAGGACCACGTTGACTGTTAGCTGTCGCTTCTTTCTTGCCATAGCTGCAACTCTTCAAAGAGTAGGGGCGCTGTTGAGCGCTTCGTGGCCCAGTCGCCCCATTCCAATCGAAATTGGTCTTGATTCGGTACTTTTCCAAACCTAGTGCTTGGCACGCCACGGTCAAACACGCTGCCACCCAGCCTACTACATCCCGTGCTTGACTCCCGCTCAAAAACACCCCTCCAGCACCGCTACCGCTGCGTCGCTGATGCCGATGATCTTGTCGGTGGCCTATTTGTAGAGGCGGTCGGCGAGTTCGCCTTTGCCTCCGCCCTTGCCGATGTGGGGGCGTAGCTGCTCGCGGCCCAGTGCACGCTTGGCCGTGGCGGTGCGCTTGACCCGGCCAGCCGTCCTAGCGACAGCGTCAGGACGCGAGCGTCCGCGAGCGATAGAGTCACTGGCGCGCCGACGCGCACCGGATGGATGGCCGGCTCGGTGGCCGGCCATGACGGAGGAGAGAGGCGCCCCGCCTCAGTGTTTCGTGGTCCAGGTCCAGCTTGAGATGCGCCAGCCCTGCTTGGCAGGCTTGAACGTTACGGTGAAGGTGCCGTCCTCGCTGGCGGGTTTGCCCTTTTCGGTGAAGGTGAGATGCGCGGGGATGATGGCGTAGGCCATCGTTGTTCCGGCCGCGAACTGCGTGGGGGCGGCGAGCGTCAGGTGTCCGCTCGTGAGGCCGCCTTCCTTCCACGCCGCCTCGAGGGCCGCGCTCCAATGCGCGAACGCTCTGTGGCGCCACAGGAAGGGCGGGATCTCGTCGACGATGACGGCGTGCGGCGCATAGGCCGCGGCGGCGGCTTTCATGTCGCCCTTGTTGAAGGCATCGATGAAGGCGTGGAACGGCGCCACCACCTCGGCCTCGGCGGGCGCTGCGGCCGGCGCGGCGAAGGCGGGCGAAACCAGAGACAACGCGAACAGAAGACCGGCGAAGATGCGTGTGTGCATGGGGACCTCCTCTATTTCGTTGGCCCAGCCTAGCAGAACGGCTGCGTCCGCAAAGTGTCGCGCCCCGCTTGCATGATCGGGCCTGCGCTCCGAAGATCGCCGGGCGGAAAGGCTGAGAGGGCCCATGCCCGAGATCGCGGCCAATGGCGGAGACGCCGGGACGCAAGACATGCCCGCCGGGGCCGGTCCGGCCGAGCCCATCCGCCCCGAGCCCAGCACGCTGGAAGAGATTCTCGACGAGCTTTCGGCCATCGCGCAGCACGATGGCGACGGGGAGGTTTCCGTTGGCGAGGTGATGGCGGGCGCCGGCGCGCGCAGCTTCGGGCCGATGCTGCTGGTGCCCAGCCTGATCGGGCTGTCGCCCATCGGCGCCATTCCCTTCGTGCCGATGGTGATGGTGGTCATCGAGATCCTGATCATCGTGCAGATGCTGCTGGGCTGGGAGCATTTCTGGCTGCCCGAGCGGCTGAAGCGGCGCGCCATCTCCGCGCGCAGATTTGCCCGCGCGCTCGACACCATGCGGCCGGGGGCGCGCTTCGTGGACGGCTTCATCAGCCCGCGCCTGACCTTCCTGACCGAGGGGCCGTTCTTCACCATGATCGCGATCACCTGCCTGCTGGTGGCGATCGTGACGCCGGTGATCGAAGTGGTGCCGGTGGCCGGGATCGTGCCCAATGCGGCGGTGGTGGCGTTCTCGCTGGCGCTGACGGCGCGCGACGGGGTGTGGGCGCTCCTGGCCTTCGCCTTCACCGGCGGCTGCGGCTGGCTGATCGCGATGGCGTTCTAGGGGGGCGTTCGAGGGCGGCGTTCCAGGGGGCGTCCGAGCCCCATCCGCGCCCCGCCGAACAGCGTTCGGAACCCTCTTCACCATGAATTCCGCCTACGGAGTGTCGCCCAGGCGGCATTGGCGATTGCGCGGGCGCGGCTTGTGACTCATCCTGCTCGGGGCCGGTGAGTGATTCGGCCCGAGTCGAGTAGCAACAGGGTCTTACGCACAGATGTTAAACGAGCGGGATATGCAGGTCGCGGCCAGCCGGGCCTTGTGCGAGACGCTGGAACAGCAGGGCGATTTCCGCACCGTCGTGCGCGAGATCGACCACTGGGCCTATTTCCCCTGCGCCGATTCCCGCAGCCACTATGTCGAGCGTTGCGTGCATGCCGGCTTCTCGCTGCGCGGCACCTCCGAGCCGATGGGCCCGTGGGAGATGTATGGCGCGCAGCTGTGGCACCGCGACGTGCCCAGCGACGAGGCCATGGAGCAGGTGACGCTGTTCCTCTACGACCTCGCCTTCGAAGCCGGCGGCGATTACGACGGCTGGGAAACCCGCATCGTCGCGTAAGCCGCGCATTCTTTTCTTCCGAACAGGCAAAAGGCGGGATCGCCCTCCGCGCGGGCGATGGATGATCGCCGCGCGTCCCGGGGAGTGCCCGCCTGTCGCGTGTCGAGATTACGGCCGGCGGGCGATGCGCGCGCATTCAAGCCGCGCACTGCTCCGCACCTTCGTCTCGCCTCAGGCTTCGTGACCGTCCGGAAGAGCGGGGGCGCGTCACCGCGGCCATCATCCGTTGGGACACCCGTAATGCGCGCGAAGACCCGCATCCTTGCCCTGTATGTTCCCGCGTTTCTCGCGATCTCTCCTGCCTGGCCATCTCCATTCCAGCCTCGGGGTGGATATGGGTAGGACTAAAAGCCGTTTCAAGGGGTGAGGAGGAGATTTATTTCCGAAATTGCCACGCGCGGTGCCTGGCTGGCTGAGTGGTGTTAGCCTTCCTCTCAACTCTTGGGCGAGTGAACGGAGGGGCAGCATGACTTGCGATTATATCAATTCTGCTATATATCAAAATTGAGCTGGACGGTCGAGTTCGTCAACCGGACGGCGCATGACGAAGTCTATGGCTTGCCGGAGGACATGCTGGGGCGGTTCCTGCGCGTCGGCGACATGATCCAGACGTTCGGACTGACCGCCGTGCATCCGCCGCATGTGAAGCATCTCGACGGCAAGCTTTGGGAAATTCGCATGAAGGGCCGTGACGGCATTGCGCGTTCGATCTATGTGGCCGCGAGCGGCAAGCGCGTGGTGATCCTGCGGACCTTCATCAAGAAGACGCAAGAGACGCCGCGCCGCGAGATCGAGCTGGCCACGGCGCGATTGAAGGAGTTACGGGACCGATGACGAAGAAGAAGGACGACCTCAGCTTCGACACCTTCAAGAAGAAGGCGCTGAAAAACCCGGCGGTAAAAGCCGAGTATGACGCGCTCGAAGCCGAATTCGCGCTGGTGCATGAATTGATCACCGCACGCCAGAAAGCGAAGCTGACGCAGGAACAGGTGGCCGAACGCATGGGCACCTCGCAAAGCGCCGTCGCCCGCATGGAAAGCGGCCGCACGATGCCGTCGACAACCTCGCTGCAGAAATACGCGAAGGCTGTCGGGCGGCAGTTGAAGATCGTGATGGCGTGATGGCAGCATCCGCAGCTGTGCTGGGGCTGCTCAAGCGAGCTAAGCATTATTCCGGAATCCGGAGAATTCCTTCAGAGGAGTGGCCATGCGAGTGATCATTCGATTTTCCCTGAACGGCGCTAATAGGCCACAGACACAACTTCGCAGCATGTTGAAGAGGCGGCTCGAGGCACAGGGGATAAATTGGACAGGAAAGACCACTAGCACTTATGAGGGCGATGTAGATGAAAACTCCATCCGATTAGCACTCCGTAGCTTTTGGTCCGATGCAACTAACTTTCCCGGCAATGCTCATATTGATCACTTTTGGATGTACGCGGATCGCGGTGCTCCCAAAAGGCCGAGCGCCGAGGAGCTAGGTCTCTAGGCCAGTCATCGGCTTAGGTGCCGCCGTCACGCGCGCCTACCCGCTCCTAGGCGCAAACAGAACTGGGTATTATTTCCACTTAATTCACTTAATTCCCGCAGTCGGATGGGAGGGGATCATGATCAGAAAAGTGGTGTTGCTATGGTACCTTATCGCTGTGACGCCAACGGTAGCGATGGCCCAACCACCCGCAGGCGAGGGCTATGGAGTCGGAATGCGGTCGTGCGCTAATTTTGCGAAGGACTACGCGGCGAATACAGGCGCAGCTGAAGATGTCTATTTCACTTGGGCTCAAGGATTTATGAGTGCTCTAAATCTGACCACTTCCGCCGATCATGGCGTCTATCGCTATATCGATGGCGCTGCGATGGACGCATACAAAACGCAGATCCGGTCTTTCTGCGACGAACACCCCTTGGCCCCGTATGTAGCGGCCGTCATGGAGGTGATGAAGAGCCTGCCGGTGAGGAAGACGACTTCGAACTGATGCAATCCACGCCCCCCTTCAGGCGTAATCATGATTTCCCATCGAAGGTAACACTGAGCCTGCCCTTCACTGCCCCCTACTCCCCGAACCCTTCGCCCGGCTCTTGCGGGGCCATGCGGATGAGGCGGCTGTCTTCGACCGCGGCCTGGCGGTGGACGACGTGCTCGCGATAGCCCGCATCCGTCACCATGGCGAGGAATGCGCCCGCATTCGGATATTCGGCGATGAAGGCGAGATCCCAATGCTCGCTCTCCGGGCCCGTCAGCACGCATTCGGGCTTGCCGGACCACACCATCCTGCCGCCGAGCTTGCGGAACACCGGCCCCGAGGTCGCGCCATATTGGCGATAGGCCTCGGCGCCGCTCAGGCCCTTGCCGTGATCGGGGTGGCCTTCAGGGTAATCCGCGATCTTCTTCAGCCGGATCAGGTTCAGCATGTGGATCGGCGTGTCGCGCGGCAACGCCTTGAAGGCGTCGAATTGCGGGCGGGTGGGGTCGATCGAGTTGGACATGCTTGCCTCCGCTGAGATGTGGTTCTTGCGGCGGCGATTGTCGGCGCTGGGCGGCTGTTCGTCCAGCACGCGCCGGCCCCTCACGCGGAGGGGCCGGGCGGACGCTGCGGAAGGCTAGTCGTTCCAGCCGAAGTGAACGCCGATATGCGGGCGGCCATAATAGCCGCGCACCCAGTGGCAGCGATCGCCATCGTCATCGCACACCCAATGGCCGTCGCGGCGGCCATAGCGCCGGTCATAGCGATCGCCGCGGTAATAGCTGCGGACGCGATAGCAGCGATCGCCATCATCGTCGCAACGCAGAACCGCACAACGGTCGCCGTCGCGATCGCATCGCGTCGTGCGGTAATGCGCCGAGGCCGTCGTCGTTGTGGCGGCGAGCCCGGCCAATCCCAGCAAGGCCACAAGCCCGCCGGTCTTCAAGCTGTTCGCGAATGCTCGTGTCATCGCAAATCTCCCATCTCTTTGCGTCCCAGCCATGGGAGAGGGTGGCCGCGCGCGGCTGAACGCCAGATGAACCGTCCGCGTGCGCCTGTGACAATTGCGGGACAGGGAACGGCCGCGTTGCAAGGAAACGCGGCGCTTTGCATCGCTTTATCTCCGTCATGGCCGGCCACCGAGCCGGCCACCCATCAGCGCCCGCGTCTGCGGGCGCAAGTGACTCTATGGCTCGCGGACGCTCGCGTCCTGACGCTGTCGCTAGGACGGGTGGCCGGGCGTCGCGACGCTGTCGCTGCGACCCCGGCCATGACGAATGGGGGTCATTATTGCTGCAGGATGTTGGTGATTTCGCGCAGTTGGGTGCGGGCGCGCAGCAGCCAGAAGCCTTCGCCGCACAAGGTGCAGGGCACGAAATCGCTGTCGGCGGCGCCGTTCAGCACGACCATGGGCCTCAGCGCAATCGCGGCGCGGAAGCTCGACATCATGTTCGTCCACGGCACCTGAAGATCGCGCTGCTTGATGACGCCGGCGAAATCCTTCTCCATCCCCTTGAGCACGACGTAATAGCCATAGAGCTGGCCCTTGGTGGTGTAGAAGATATCGTCGGTCTGGTTCTGGAACGGGAAGCCGGCGGTGTCGCGGATGTGCTGATCGATCGCCGAGGAGGACGAACCCAGATCGGCGGCCATGCGGTCGAGCGTGAATTTGAGATTGTCGGCGCGCGTGTCGAACACCGCTTTGCCGGCGGCCAGGCGCTCATTGTATTTCGTCAGCGCCCTGATGGCCTTCCTGTATTGCGATTCCGACGTTGCGGTCGGCCAGAAGGAGGTGGACGGATTCCAGATCCAGACATCGGGCGGATATTGGAGCAGGCCCGCCGCCGTCTGCAGATCCGGATCGGCTTCGGAGGAGCCGCGGGCGCGGCCGACCTGATCGGTCAGCTCGAAGGCGAAGCGGCCCATCGCCGCCAGAATGCCCTTTTGATAATTGGGCATGTTGTCGAGCAGCGCATTGGGGAAGAACCAGGGATCGTTGGCCGGCCAGGCGCGGACATTGACCTCCTGATTGAGGAGGGCGATGGCGTTGGCGACGGACTGGCTCTGGCCGGCGCGGACGCTGCCATTGGGCGCGGCGAAGGACGGGTCGTCGTCGATATGGCTGTAGAACCAGGCGATGGTCGGATAGACCACGACCAGCACCAGCATCACGATCAGGGCGACGCGGGCGATGAAGCCCCAGCGATGCTCGTGATGGGGGGCATCCGGATTGGGGCCGGGCCGGGGAGCCGCGGGCGCGCCGTCATCGGCGCCGGTGTGGGACATCTTCGCGCCCCAGCCCTGCAGTCTCTCGCGGATTTGCCGCCATCCCCGGCGGACCTTCTGCCCCAGATCCATGGCGCATCCTCTCGGCTTTGCCGCCTATAGATGGGGCCGCGGGCGGCAGAGTTCAACTGCCCCCTCCACCTCCCCACAACGGGCGGTCGGCCTCAGAGGAAGCCGACGACCTTCTTCACCTCGTCCATGATCGGGGCGGCGAGGGCCCGCGCTTTCTCGGCGCCATCGGCCAGGATGCGGTCGATCTCGGCCGGGTCGGCCAGAAGGCGGCGCATCTCGGCGGCGACGGGGGTGAGCTTGTCCACCGCCAGCTCGGCCAGCTCGGATTTGAACTGCGAGAACTGCTGGCCGGCGAAGCGGCGGATCACCGTTTCCGTCTCCTCATCCGCCAGCGCGGCATAGATGTTGATCAGGTTCTCGGCTTCGGCGCGGCCTTCCAGACCCTTGGCCTCCGACGGCAGAGGCTCGGGATCGGTGCGGGCCTTGCGGATCTTGGCGGCGATGGTGTCGGCATCGTCGGTGAGGTTGATGCGCGACATGTCGCTTTCGTCGGTCTTCGACATCTTCTTGGTGCCGTCGCGCAGGGACATGACGCGCGTGGCCGGACCCATGATCACCGGTTCGGGCAGCGGGAAGAAATCGGGCACGCCGAAATCATTGTTGAACTTCTGGGCGATGTCGCGCGCCAGTTCGAGATGCTGCTTCTGATCCTCGCCCACCGGCACATGCGTGGCCTTGTAGATCAGGATGTCGGCGGCCATCAGCACCGGATAGGTGTAGAGGCCGACGCTGGCGCGCTCCTTGTGCTTGCCCGTCTTCTCCTTGAACTGGGTCATGCGGTCCATCCAGCCCAGGCGCGCGACGCAGGAGAAGATCCAGGACAGCTCGGCATGCTCGGGCACGCGGCTCTGGTTGAAGACCGGGCTCTTCTTCGGATCGATGCCGGCGGCGATATAGGCGGCCGCGACCTCGCGGATCGAGGCGGCGAGCGTGTCGCGCTGGCCATAGGCCGAATCCTGCGTGATCGCGTGCAGATCGACGACGCAATAGAGGCAGTCCATGCGGTCCTGCATCTTCACCCAGTTCTTCAGCGCGCCCAGATAATTGCCGAGATGCAGCGTGTTGGTCGGCTGCATGCCGGAGAGCACGAGGGGAGGATGGGTGGTCGTCATCGGTTTTGCGCCCTGAAAAGCCCTGAAAATGAAGAAGGCGCCTTATGCCCGCCCGACGCCCATTCTTCAAGCTGCGCGGGCTGGGCTTCAAGCTGCGCGGGCTGGGCTTCAAGCTGCGCGGGCCGGGCTTCAAGCTGCGGCGGTTTGGCCCGCGACCGGTTCCAGCGCCTTGACGAGGCTCGCCTTGACGGTGGCCAGACGGTCCGGGTGGGTGATCTTGTGGCCGAAGCCGTCGCGCACATAGAAGACGTCGATGGCCCGCTCGCCATAGGTCGCCACCATGGAGGAGGAGATCTGCAAGCCCGCCTGGTAGATGGCGTGGGTCACGTCATAGAGCAGGCCCGGCCGGTCCAGCCCCTCGACCTCGACCACGGTGGCGCTGGAGGAGGCTTCATTGTCGAAGTTGACCTTCGGCCGCACGGTGAAGGCCGCGGCGCGCTGCTTGAGCTTCTTCTTGGCCAGCGCGGCGCGCGGCAGCATCTGACCGGCCAGCGTCTTTTCGATGGTCTGGCGCAGGCGCTCGGTGCGGGCGCCGTCGCCGAAGGCATGCCCCTGCTGATCCTGCACGGAGAAGATGTCGAGGGCGAAACCATCCGAAGTGGTGAAGGCCTTGGCATCGACGATGGAGCCGCCCGACACCGCGATGGCGCCGGCCAGCTTGGAGAACAGGCCCGGATGGTCGGGCGTATAGACCACGATGTCGCTGACCGAGCGGAAGGCATTGCTTTCGACCGATAGCGTCAGGAGATCGCCCTTCGCATCGGCCGCGCTCATCAGGCGGGCATGGCGTTCCTGCGCATCGGTGTCGAAGGCCAGCCAATAGGCATCGTAATGGCGGGCGAGCGCGCGCAGCCGCGCTTCCTCGGAAAGATCGCCGAGGCGCTCTTCGAGCCGGCCCTTGGCGCTGGCGATGCGCGCCGTGCGGGCCGGCATGGTGTCGCCGCCGCTCATCGCCGCTTCGGCCTCGTGATAGAGCTCGCGCAGCAATTGGCCCTTCCAGCCATTCCAGGTGCCCGGACCGACGGCGCGGATATCGGCCACCGTCAGCACGACGAGCAGGCGCAGCATTTCGGGTGTCTGCACCGCCTCGATGAAATCGCGCACGGTCTTGGGATCGGCAATGTCGCGGCGCTGGGCCACATCGCTCATCAGCAGATGGTTCTGCACCAGCCAGGCCACATCCTCGGTTTCGCCGGGCGGAAGCCCCAGGCGCGGACACAGCGCGCGCGCGATCTCGGCGCCGACATCGGAATGATCGCCCGGCAGGCCTTTTGCGATGTCGTGCAGCAGCATGGCGCAATAAAGCGTTTCGCGCGATTTGATGCGCTTGACGATCTCGGTGGAGAGCGGGTGATCGTGCTTGTGTTCGCCGCGCTCGATGGCGGCAACATTGCCGACGGCGCGGATCAAATGCTCGTCCACCGTGTAGTGGTGGTACATGTTGAACTGCATCAGCGCGACGACGCGGCCAAATTCCGGCATGAAGGCGCCGAACACGCCGGCCTCGTTGAGACGCCTGAGCGCGATCTCCGGATTGCGGCGCGAGGTCAGAATATCGAGGAAGAGGCGGTTGGCATCCGCATTGGCGCGCATCTGGTCGGTGACGAGATCGAGCGAGCGCGTGATGTTGCGCAAGGCATGGGGATGGACATCCACGCCCTTGGCATCGGCGACATGGAAGATGCGGATCAGATTGACCGGATCGTTGCGGAAGACATTGAGCTTGGCATTGAGGCGGCCATTCTCGACATAGAAATCCTCGGTGCCGGTGCGCGGCTTGAGGAAGCCGGGCAACAGGCTGGTGAGCGAGGGCTTGTGCTTCTTGTTCTGCTCTTCGAGCGCGGCGCAGAAGATGCGGGTGAGGTCTCCCACATCCTTGGCCACCAGGAAGTAGGCGCGCATGAATTGCTCGACCGCCTTGCGCGGGTCGTCGCCGAGGAAACCGAGGCGCTTCGCCAGATCCGGCTGCACATCGAAGCTCAGCCGTTCCTCGGCGCGGCCGACGGCGTAATGCAGATGGCAGCGCACATCCCAGAGGAAGGCTTCGGCTTTCTGGAACGTCTGGAATTCGTCATGGGTGAAGACGTTGTGCTTGATGAGATCGACCGCATCCTCGACGTGATAGACATATTTGCCGATCCAGTAGAGCGTCTGCAGATCTCTGAGGCCGCCCTTGCCTTCCTTGATGTTGGGCTCGACCAGATAGCGGCTTTCGCCCTGGCGCGAATGGCGCTCGTCGCGTTCGGCCAGCTTGGCCTCGACGAAATCCTGCCCGGTGCCGGTCGCAACCTCGGCCCAGAAGCGCGAACGCATATCCTCGTAGAGATCTTCATTGCCCCACAAAAAGCGCGCTTCGAGCAGCGCCGTGCGGATCGTCACATCCTGTTTGGAGAGGCGCACGCATTCGGCCAGCGAGCGCGTGGCATGGCCGACCTTCAGGCCCAGATCCCACAGCATGTAGAGGATGAATTCGATGACGCTCTCGCCCCAGGCCGTCTGCTTGAAAGGGCGCACGAACAAGAGGTCGATATCCGAGCCCGGCGCCAGGAGGCCGCGGCCATAGCCGCCGGTCGCCACCACGGCCAGCTTTTCGGCCATGGTCGGGTTCTGCGCGTAATAGAAATGCTTGGTCGCGAAATCGTAGATCACCTGGATGGTGACATCCTGCAGGTCGGAGAGCGTGCGCGCGGCGATCAGGCCGGTGACCGTGCCGGCCTCGGCCCGCGCCTGAACCTCTTCGCGGGCGGCCAGGAAGCGGCTCTTGATCAGGCCCAGCGCAGCTTTGCGCAATTTGCCCTGATCGCTTTCGGCGCGGGCGAGCGCGGTCAGATCGCGGCGCAGCGCGTCGCCATCGAACAAATCCATGCGGCCGGGTGGTTCGTAACCCAAAATCGGTCCTCAAAATTGCGGCGTCAAAAAGCCGGTGCTGACCCCATAGAATGATGCTGCGTTCCCAAACGCAAGGAGGCGGCCATGCGCGCGATGAGGTTCGACGAAAAGGGCAAGCCTTTGCGGCTGGAGGAGTTCCCCGGGCCCAATCCCGGGCCTGGCCAGATTCGGGTTTCGATCAAAGCCTGTGCAGTCTGCCGCACGGATTTGCACGTTGTGGACAGGGATTTGCCCCATCCACAACATCCGCCGACGCGGACGCGTTTCTCACGCTGGCAGCGGCCCATCCGATCCGCGTTCAGGCCGGCTGTCCGGCGCGGCCATACTGGTGCCTTGAGCCGGTCATGCGAGGTGCGGCTGCGGGAAAAGATGTCTAGACTATGCCGAAGATGGGGGCTGCAATGCATATGCGAATTCTGGCTCTGGCAATCATGGCGGCGGCAATGGCAAATCCGGCATCCGGCCACGGCGAACCGGCGGGCGATACAGGACGCATCACCGGCGTCGGCGGCATATTCTTCAAGAGCAAGGATCCCAAGGCGCTCAGCGCCTGGTATCGCGACGTGCTGGGCATGCCCATCGAAAATTGGGGCGGGGCCGGGCTCCGCACCGATGCGCCTGGGCATCCGCCGATGGTGGTCTGGGGCGTGTTCCCGGAAAACAGCGATTACTTCGCACCGTCGCAAAAGCCGTTCATGATCAACTTAGCGGTCGACGACATGGATGCCTTTCTCGCGCGGATCGAAAAGAAGGGCGTGAAAATCCTGAAGCGCAACGATGACGATCCGAACGGAAAGTTCGCCTGGATTGTCGATCCCGAGGGCAACAAGATCGAATTGTGGCAACCGAATCCGGAATGAACCGGGCCCCCGGAAAAGAAAACGGCGCGGGCATTTCCACCCACGCCGTTTCCCGTTCATTTCTTCAACTCAGACGACGTGAAGATTGACCGCCTTCGGGCCCCGCTGGTCGGCTTCGATATCGAAGCTGACGCGCTGACCTTCGTCGAGACCCCTGAGGCCGGCAGCCTGAACGGCGGTGACGTGGACGAACACGTCCTTGCCGCCATCTTCCGGCGCGATGAAGCCGAAGCCCTTCGTGGTGTTGAAGAATTTGACCGTACCGGTGGTCGACATGAAGCTTTCTCCTGAAAGCAATAGTTGCGCGCCGTGCACCCTGCCCGATGCGCGTCAAAACCGCGTGTCTTTCAGGAAAAGCGTCGACGTCACTCCAAGCCGTCTGCCCCGGCCCTTGCTTCGCGCTGACCGGTCATCCGCATGGACGCGCTTGAAACTTTCTCTAGGCTCGCGCGGCCCCAACAGGCGCAAATATAGGGGCTTCCAGCACTATTGGCAACGCGGGCCGGGACGCCTGAGGTCTTGAGGCAGATCAGGATTAAATCGCGGACGGGCAACCATACTCCGCCTCAGACTTGCCACAGACAGTGGGCAGCCTTCGCGCATCCGTCTGGAGGAATTCATGAAACTTACGCATCTCTTGGCCGGGGCCGCATTGGCCGCGAGCCTTGCCGCCGCGCTCGCCTCGCCCGCCATGGCCGACCGGCTGCCGATGGACCGGCCGATCACGATCAACGGCATCACCACCGTCTGCACCGGCATCGGCGAGGAGGCGCAGACCGATCCGCGCTGGAAGGCCTATCCCATCCGCGTCGAGTTCTCGAATGGCGCCGCGCAATATCTTGCCGGCGCCCATGTGGTGCTGAAGAAAGCCGGCACGGAATTGCTGAGCATCGATTGCTCGGGCGCCTGGGTGCTGTTCCAGCTTCCGGACGGAAAATATTCGGTGACGGCAAGCCTCATCGAGCACAAGGATCAGCCGCCGCGCAGCGCCAGCTTCTCGCCGCCCGCGAGCGGACAGAAGCGCGTGGTGCTGGAGTTCAAGGGCGTCAACCCGAACGAATAGCGTCAGGCGGGAAAACTCATCTCGTCGACGCGGCGCGGGCGGTAATAGCTCGAAAACCGCACCCAGCGCGGACGCACGCGGAAATAAGCGAGGCCCGGCCAATCCTGCCGGGCTTCGCCTTCGGGCACGGCGGCGAAATAGATTTCCTTCAAGCGTTCCAGCGCCTCGCCATCGGGCTGATCGGCGACGCCTTCATATTGCAGCGTCTCTTCCGTATCCCAGCCGATGACGAAGGCGATGCGCGGATTGCGCAGAAGGTTGGGGAATTTGCGCGTGGCGTCGAGCGTGTCGAAAACAAGCTCGAGATCGGGCGTGACCGCGATGCCGACCAGCGCCGCTTCAGGCGCGCCGGACGCCGACACCGTCGCCAGCACGGCCAGAGGCCGCGCCCGGATGAAGTCGTAAAGCTCCTGCTTGCTCAGTGCCATGGGGCCAGCTTACAACAGGAACGGGAGGCACGGAATGCAGATCACGATCTATCACAATCCCAAATGCTCGAATTCGCGGGGCGCGCTGGCGCTGATCCGCGAGGCCGGCTTCGAGCCCACCATCATCGAATATCTCAAGACGCCGCCGAGCCGCGCCGAACTGGCCGCGCTGGTCGCAAAAATGGGCGTCGCCGCGCGCGATCTCGTCCGCGCCAAGGAAGCCGTCTATGGCGAGCTGGGCCTCGACGGCGCCGACGATGGCGCCTTGCTGGATGCGATGGCGGCCCATCCGGTGCTCATCAACCGGCCGATTGTGGTGACGGATACGGGCGCCAGGCTCTGCCGCCCACCGGAGACGGTGTCGGCGCTGCTGGGCTGATCGCCAAGCGCCTGCAATAACAGTCTTTCCTCATAGGTATTGTTCCGAGGGTTCGCGGGCGCGCCGCGCATCCTAGAATTTGCCCATCGAAATTCCGCGAGATGGGGCGTCGCGCGGGGACGCAGAGGAGAGATGCAATGAAACAGATTTTGCTGGCCGCCGGAGCCGCCGCGTTGATGGCCTGGGCGACGCCATCCGTCGCCGCATCGCCGGCGCGCGACAACACCGTGGCCCAGACATCGGTCGCCGGTGTGCAACTGGCGCAGCGCGATCGCGAGGACAGGCGCGACCGCGCAAACGACCGCCGCCGCGACCGTGATCGTTCAAACAACCGCAATCGTGCGCGCAACGACAGGCGCAATCCGAATGCCTATCGCGAGCGCTATCCGCGCGCCCATGTCGGCCGCCCGCACTGGTCGCGCGGCGACAGGCTCTATCGCGACTATCGGGGTTCGCAATATTACGTCAACGACTGGCAGCGCTACAATTTGCGCCGGCCGCCGCGCGGCTATCGCTGGGTGCGCGTCGACAATGATTACATCCTCGTGGCGATCACCACCGGCATCATCATGGACATCATCATGATGAACCAGATGAACCGGCAGCATCGCTGACGGCACAGAGACGCCGGAACGATATTGCAGCGGGCGGCGCAGCGATGCGCCGCCCGTTCGCTTTTGGCCCATTCGCCGGCATCAAGACGGCCATCGCCAGCCGGGCCCGGACCTGAGAACGCGGCCTGAAACAGGCCGAAACCCGCGGCGAAACGGCCGGACATGACTTTCCCGGCCCGGCTCGATCTCTTTGTTTGGTCGCAATTCCGGACGGAGTTGGTAGCGCCAGCGTATCAACCGGTTTCCACTTTTCCTGGAATTGCTCTAAAAGCCCGCCATGACCGACAGGGCCACTCCCCGCACCGCTCTCGTCACCGGCGCCGCCAAGCGGCTGGGCCGGGCGATTGCCATCGACCTCGCCGGGGCCGGCTGGAATCTGGCCCTGCACTACAACACCTCCGAGGCCGATGCCCGCGAGACCGCCGAGGCCGTCTCGCGCGCCGGACGGCGCGTCGCCCTGTTCAAGGCCGATCTTGCCCGCGAGGCCGAAACCCAGGCGCTGGTGGCCCGGGCCACAGCCGAGCTGGGCCCGCTGACGGCGCTCGTCAACAGCGCCTCGCTGTTCGAGAACGACGATTGGCAGAGCGCCAGCCGCGCCTCCTGGGATGCGCATATGGAAGTGAACCTGCGCGCGCCCTTCGTGCTGTCGCAGGCCTTCGCCGCGGCCCTGCCCGAAGGCATGGGCGGCGCCATCGTCAATCTGGTCGATCAGCGCGTGCTCAAACCCACGCCGCAATTCATGACCTACAGCCTGAGCAAGGCCGGGCTTCATTGGCTCACGGTGACGCTGGCGCAGGGATTGGCACCGCGCATCCGCGTCAACGCGGTGGGACCGGGCCCGACCATGCGCAACGAACGCCAGAGCGAAGCCGATTTCGCCCGCCAGCGCGAAGCGACGGTTCTGGGCTGCGGCGCCGAGCCCGACGACGTGTGCGCGGCCGTGCGCTATCTCTTGGACGCCCCGGCCGTGACCGGCCAGATGATCGCCGTGGATGGCGGCCAGCACCTTGTCTGGCAAACGCCCGATGTCAGCGGGAAGGAATGAAATGACCAAAGCACCCAATGTGCAGCCGCTGCGCATCGCCGATTCGGCGCGCGCGATCCGCCATGTCTTCATCCGCAATCTGGAAGTTCATGCGCAGATCGGCATCTACACCCATGAATATGGCAAGGTGCAGCCGGTGCGGATCAATGTCGACCTGGCCGTCGAGGATGCGGTGAAGATCGACGACAAGCTCGACCAGGTGGTCGACTATGCCGAGATCACCCAGAGCATCCGCGAGCTGATCGCGGCCGGCCATATCAATCTGATCGAGACCATGGCCGAGCGCATCGCCGAACTGTGCTTCGTCGATGCCCGCGTGAAGACCGCGCGGGTGCGGGTGGAAAAGCTCCATGCCCTGCCCGGCGCCGAGAGCGCCGGCGTCGAGATCGAGCGCGTGCGGGCCTGACCGGCGCCCCCACCCAGCCATTCCGACCGATTTTCCCCGAAGCCAGCCCGTTTACGCAGACTTTACGCGCGGCGTGCAACCCTTGCGGGGTCGCTGACGGCAGTCCTGCCAAATGGTTGAAACACCGACTGATGCACGAGGGCCGACCGAACATCTCTTTGCCCGTCCCCAGGACCGCGCGAACCGGGTTCGGCATGCCAAATTGCAGGCCCTGTATCGCGGAGCCTTCGCCATTCCCACCAACTTCCTGGTGGGGGGCGTCGTTCTCTATTTCCTGCGCCACTCCTATCCGGGATGGATCCTCGCGGCATGGGGCTTTGCGACCGTCGCCGTGGCGGCGGCACGCCTGGAACTCAACCGGCGCTTCCAGCGCGACGCCGATCCCGGCCGAGACGAAGAGCACTGGGGGCTGTATTTCTGCCTCGGGTCGCTGGCGTCCGGAATGCTGTGGGGGGTGCTCTGCCTGCTGCTTCCGCTCTATGGCCGCCCGGACGATTTCGTTCTGCTGACGCTGGTGGGCGCGGGCATGACGGCCGGCGCGTTGACGACCCTGAGTTCCTATTACCGCGCGTTCATATCCTATGTCGTTCCCTTCACCCTGGCGCTCGCGTTCGTTTCGTTCTTGCAGCCGGATGCGCAGATTGCGGGCAATGGCGCGCTCATTCTCCTCTATATGGTCATGGTGAGCATCGCCGCGAAAAAACTGAACATGGCCGTCTCCCGGACGATCGAATTGCAGATCGACAATGAAGCCCTGAACACCTCTCTGCTGCGGGCGCGCAGCGAACGCGATACCGCCCGCAGCGAGAAATGGTCGACCATGGCCCATCTCAGCCATGAGCTGCGCACGCCCCTGAATGCCATTCTCGGATTCGCCCAGACCATGCGAGCGCAGATCTTCGGTCCGATCGGAAACCCGCGCTACGCCGAATATGTCGACGACATCCATGCAAGCGGCGAACAATTGCTGCAGCTGACCAAGGAAATACTCCAGCTCTCGCAGAGCGAGACCGGCGTGCTCACGCTGGCGGAGAGCCCGGTCGACATCCGGCGTCTCGGGGCCGAGTGTCTGCAGGGGCTGACGGACGCCGCGCAATCCGCCAACGTCGCTCTTGTCAACGCAATACCGCAGGACCTGCCGTTGCTGAACGGTGACGAGGCGAAGCTTCGGCAGATGATTCTCAACCTTGCAGGCAATGCCATCAAATTCGCGCGTGAACGAGGCCACGTCACAATCGGCGGCGCGCTGTCGGGCAGCAATGCGATCGTTCTGCACGTCCAGGATGACGGGATCGGCATGACCGGCGAGGAGATCAATATCGCGCTGGCGCCATTTGGACGGGTCGCAGATCCTTTGACGCATGGCACCGGCGGGATTGGCCTCGGCCTTCCGGTCACCAAGCGGCTGGCGGAACTGCACGGCGGACAGCTGTCGATCGAAAGCTGTCCCGATCACGGCACCACCTGCACGATCATGTTCCCGCCCGCGCGGACAATCCCGCGCGCCGCGGACACCGGGTGCGCCGCGGAGACCGAGCGCGGCGCCCGCATACCGCGACCGGCAAGCGCGACCTGAACGGACGACCATCTCGCAGATCGCAGCGAATTCGCCTATATCAGGCCGCGATGACGACCGATCCTTCAAGACCCGACACAGCGCCCCTCAAAGGGCCGGCGCGGATTCAGGCCTATCTCAAGACCCTGCCCGATGCGCCGGGCGTCTATCGCATGCTCGATGCCAAGGGCGACGTGCTCTATGTCGGCAAGGCCAAGAGCCTGAAGAAGCGCGTCTCCAGCTACGCCAAATCCGGCGGACACAACGACCGCATCACGCGCATGATCGCGGAGACGGCCGAGATGCTGTTCGTGACCACAGCCTCCGAAACCGAAGCGCTGCTGCTCGAACTCAATCTCATCAAGAAGCTCAAGCCGCGCTTCAACGTGTCGTTCCGCGACGACAAATCCTTTCCGAATATCCTGCTCAGGCAGGACCATGCCTTTGCGCAGATCCTCAAGCATCGCGGGGCGAAGACCGCCAAGGGCGTCTATTTCGGGCCGTTCGCCAGCGCCGGCGCCGTGGTCCGCACGCTCAACACGCTGCAGCGCGCCTTCCTGCTCAGAACCTGTTCGGATTCGGTGTTCGAGAGCCGCACCCGCCCCTGCCTGCTGTTCCAGATCAAGCGTTGTGCAGCGCACCCTGCGTCGGACGCATCGACGAAGCGGGCTATGCCGAACTGGTGCGCGAGACCGAAAGCTTTCTCACCGGCAAGAGCCGCGCCGTGCAGGGACAACTCGCCAAGGACATGACCGAAGCGGCCGAAGCGCTGGACTTCGAACGCGCCGCAAGGCTGCGCGACCGCATCAAGGCCATGAGCCAGATCCATGCGAACCAGGGCATCAATCCCGCCACCTTCAGCGATGCCGACGTGTTCGCGCTGCACACGCAGGGCGGGGAATATTGCATTCAGGTGTTCTTCTTCAGGAGCGGCCAGAACTGGGGCAACAGGCCCTATTTTCCGCGCGGCGGCGCCGAGCAATCGAGCGCCGAAGTGCTCGAAAGTTTTATCGGCCAGTTCTATGACGAGCGCCCCTCGCCGCCGCTGATCCTCTTGAGCGAAGATGTGGCCGAGCGCGAGCTTCTGTCCGAAGCGCTGACACTGCGCATGGAGCGCAAGGTCGAACTGACCGTGCCGCAGCGCGGCGAAAAGCACGACATCGTCGAGATGGCGCTGAACAATGCCCGCGAACAGCTCGGCCGCCGCATGGCCGAAAATTCGGCGCAGCGCGAATTGCTGGAAGGCGTGGCCGATCTTTTCGGGATGGAAAATCCGCCGCGGCGCATCGAGGTCTACGACAACTCGCACATCCAGGGCACGAACGCGCTGGGCGGGATGATCGTGGCCGGGCCGGACGGTTTCGAGAAGGGCGAGTACCGCAAGTTCAACATCAAGGACACCGAGCTTACGCCGGGCGACGATTACGCCATGATGCGCGAGGTGCTGACGCGCCGCTTCGCCCGCCTGATGAAGGAACAGAGCAACGAGGATGCCAGTGACGTTGCCCGGGCCAAGCGCCCGGACCTCGCCCTGATCGATGGCGGCCCGGGCCAGCTTTCCATCGCCTGCCAGGTGTTTGCCGATCTGGGTGTGGAGGATGTGACGCTGGTCGGCATCTCCAAGGGGCCGGACCGCGATGCCGGGCGTGAACATTTCTACATGCCGGGCCGCGAGCCCTTCCGCCTCGATCCCAAGAGCCCGGTGCTCTATTACCTGCAGCGCCTGCGCGACGAGGCCCACCGCTTCGCCATCGGCAGCCACAGGAAGAAGCGCTCCAAGGCCATCGGCGCCAATCCGCTCGACGAAGTGGCCGGGGTGGGGGCGGCGCGCAAACGCGCCTTGCTGCAGCATTTCGGCTCGGCGCGGGCCGTGGCGGGGGCGTCCCTCGCCGATCTGGAGGCTGTGGACGGCGTCAGCGCCACTTTGGCCAAGAAAATTTTCGACTTCTTCCACCCCAGCGGGTAAGCCTCTCGGGTAAGGTAAGCCCATGTTCAATCTGCCCAATATCCTGACCCTGTTCCGCATCGCGCTGGTGCCCGTCTTCGCGCTGTCCTTCGCCCTGCCCGGTACCACGGGCAAGCTGGTGGCCTTCGGCATCTTCTGCCTGGCCGGAATCAGCGACGCGCTGGACGGGCTGGCCGCGCGCAAGCTGGGGGCCTATTCCGATTTCGGCCGCATGCTCGACCCCATTGCCGACAAGGTGCTGGTGGCCACCGCGCTGATGATGCTGGTCGCCGGCGGGGCCTTCGACGGCTGGAAGCTGGTGCCGGCGCTGGTCATTCTCGCGCGTGAGATCCTGGTGTCGGGCTTGCGCGAATTCCTGGCGGGCGTGCGCGTCAGCGTGCCGGTGACCTCCATCGCCAAGGCCAAGACCACGATCCAGATGATCGCCATCGGCGCCATGATCCTGGGCCCCGCCGCCGACAAGGTGATCCCCGGCGCGCTGGCCTTCGCCTATGTGGCGCTGTGGGTGGCGGCCGGGCTGACGGTCTATACCGGCTATATCTATTTCCGCGCCGGGCTCGTCCATGTGCGGCCCGACCGCGATACCTCGGGCGGGGCCGCCGCGTGACGCTGCTCTACTTCGCCTGGGTCCGGCAGACGATCGGGCAGAGCGAGGAACAGGTCACGCTGCCGCCCGACGTGACGACGGTGCGCGAACTGGCGGCCTTCCTGGCGGCGCGCGGCGGCGGCCATGCGCGAGCCTTTGCCGACGACAAGCGGTTGCGGGTGGCGGTCAATCAGGAGCACACCGATTGGGATGCGGCCGTCAGCGACAGCGATGAAGTGGCCTTCTTTCCGCCGGTGACAGGGGGGTGACCCCGATGCAGACGAAGATTTCTGTTCAGAGCGACGACTTCGACGTGAACGCCGAGATTGCGGCGCTGACGGATGGGCGCGGCGATATCGGTGCGGTCGTCACCTTTTCCGGCCATGTGCGCGGCGATGACGGGCTCACCGCGATGACGCTGGAGCATTATCCCGGCATGACCGAGCGCGAAATCACGGCCCATGTCGAAGAGGCACGGGCGCGCTGGCCGCTGATGGGCGTGAGCGTGATCCACCGCATCGGCAAGCTGTTGCCGGGCGCGCGCATCGTGCTGGTCGTCGTGGCGTCGGCCCATCGCGCCGCGGCCTTCGAGGCCGCCAATTTCCTGATGGACTACCTGAAGACGCGCGCGCCCTTCTGGAAAGAAGAAACGCGCGACGGTTCCGCACACTGGGTCGAGGCGCGCGACAGCGACGACGAAGCCGCCAAGCGCTGGGAGTAAGAGCTCCTGATCCGTCATGGCCGGGCCTGGCCCGGCCATGACGGCTGTCGATCTTCAGATCTCGGCCAGCGATTTTTCGCGGTGAACGTCTTCCATGTAGTCGTTCATCAGCGTTTCGGTGAGTTCGGCGGGCTTGAACTTGTAGGGCCCGATCTCGGACACCGGCGTCACTTCCGCCGCCGTACCGACGATGAAGCACTCGGTGAAGCCTTCCATCTCGTCCGGCTGGATGTGACGTTCGTGCACCGGAATCTGGCGCCGCTTGGCCAGCGCGATCACCGAACGGCGCGTGATGCCGTTGAGGAAGCAATCGGGCGTCGGCGTGTACAACTCGCCATCCTTGACGAAGAAGATATTGGCGCCCGTGGCTTCGGCGACGAAGCCGCGATAGTCGAGCATCAACGCATCGGCATAGCCCGCTTCTTCCGCGGCATGTTTCGACATGGTGCAGATCATGTAGAGGCCCGCCGCCTTGGCCGCGGTCGGCGCCGTATCCGGGGCCGGCCGGCGCCATTCGGAGATGCCCAGGCGAATGCCCTTCATCTTCTCGGCCGGATTGAAATAGGACGGCCACTGCCACACCGCGATGGCGACATGGGTGGTCGTTTGCTGGGCGGCGATCGCCATCATCTCGCTGCCGCGATAGACCACCGGGCGAACATAACCATTGGTGATGTCCTGCGCGCGGGCCGCTTCGTAGCAGGCGTCGATGATCTGCTGTTCGGTGTAGGGCATCTTGATGCCGAGGATGCGCGCCGATGCGAACAGGCGGGCGATGTGTTCCTTGTGCTTGTAGATACGCCCCGAATAGATGCGCTCACCTTCGAATACGCTCGACGCATAATGCAGGCCATGGGTCAGCACATGCGTGTTGGCCTCGCGCCACGGCACGAGCTTGCCGTCGAGCCAGAGAGAGCCATCGCGATCGTCGAAGGAAGGCGTCGCAGCCATTTGGGTTCCTCACCGTACAATTGTGTAAGGGCCGGGAACCCGGCCCTCTTGCCTTGCGGGCCCTCGGCGGCCTAGATATGTCAGCATGACTGACGTAAACGCCACCGAACCACGGCCCATCGCCTCCCCTTTATACCTTCGCGATGAGGAGTTGAAGCAGGGCGTGGACCTGCTTTTCGCCGCATTCACCGATGTTTTCGGCGAAGGCGATGCCGAATTGCGCGAGGCCGGGCTGGGGCGGGCCCATCGCCGGGCGCTGTACTTCATTGCACGCAACCCAGCCCTGTCCGTGGCGCAGCTGCTGGCCATTCTCAAGATCACCAAGCAGAGCCTCTCGCGGGTGCTGAACGAGCTGCTGGATGCGGGCTATGTCGAGCGGCGGCCGGCGCCGGACGATCGGCGCATGCGGCAATTGCGCCTGACCGGGAAGGGCGAGGCCCTCGAAGCGGCATTGTGGGAAACCCAACGCCCGCGCGTGGTGCGCGCCTTCCGCGAGGCAGGCCCCGAGGCCGTGGCCGGATTCCGCCGGGTACTGGGGGCGCTGTCCGGCGCCGGCAACCGGAAGACAGGCGCCCCGGAGACCCATCGATGAGCGCGCCGAACCTGCAGCCCGCCGAGCAGGCCCATCTTCTGGTCGTGGACGACGATGCGCGGCTGCGCGACCTGCTCAGGCGCTATCTCAGCGGCAATGGCTATCGCGTCAGCGTCGCCTCGGACGCGGCCGAGGCGCGGGCGCTGATGAAATCCATCGCCTTCGATCTTCTGATCGTGGACGTGATGATGCCGGGCGAGACGGGGCTGGAGCTGACGCAATCGGTGCGCAGCCATTCGCATGTGCCGATCCTGATCCTGACGGCGCGGGGCGAGCCGGCCGACCGGATTGCCGGGCTCGAACAGGGCGCCGACGATTATCTGCCCAAGCCCTTCGAGCCGCGCGAATTGCTGTTGCGCTGCGGGGCGCTGATGCGCCGCGCCGCCCCGCCGCCGGCCGCCGCCATCCGCGAGATCCGGATGGGCGATGCCGTGTTCGATCCCGAGCGCGGCGAACTCAGGCGCAAGGGCAAGCCGGTGCGGTTGACGAGTTCGGAAGCCGCCATGCTCAAACTCTTTTCCGCCCATGCCGGCCGGCCTTTCAGCCGCGCCGATCTGTGCACCCGGCTGGGGGTGGCGCTGGAACGCTCGATCGACGTGCAGGTCACGCGGCTGAGGCGCAAGATCGAGGAAGACCCCAAGCTGCCGCTCTACATCCAGACCGTGCGCGGGGTGGGCTATGTGCTTGTGCCCGACCGGGTGGTCTGAGCCATGTGGAATCCCCGGCGCGCATTGAAGCAGGCCCTGCCGCGCAAATTGTTCGGCCGCTCGCTGATGATCGTCGTGGCGCCGGTGATCCTGCTGCAAGGCTTCGTCACCTACGCCTTCTTCGCGCGCCACTACGACACGATGACACGGCACATGACCGCTGGCATCGCCAGCGAAGTCACCTTCCTGTCCGATATCGCCATCACCCATCGCGATCCCGGGACGCGCACGCGGCTGCTCGACATGGCCGCGGGCGATCTGGGCTATCAGATCGACTTCAAGCCGGGGGCCCATCTCGGCCTGCCGGTGCATCACGGCGTCGGTCAGATCGACGGCACGCTGGGCCTCGTGCTGGAGCAGCGGCTGGGTGTGATGCCCCGTTTCAATTCGCGCATCATCGGGCGCTATATCGACCTCACGGTCGATCTCAAAATCGGCACGCTCAGGCTGATGATCCCGACCGAGCGCGCGCTCGCCGGAAAGGCCGGCATCTTCATTTTGTGGATGGTGGGCTCGGCGTTGATCCTCTTGTCCATCGCCATCATCTTCCTGCGCAACCAGATGCGGCCGATCGAGCATCTGGCGCGGGCCGCCGAAGCCTTTGGCCGCGGGCGCAACGTGCCCGATTTCAAGCCGCGCGGCGCCACCGAAGTGCGCAGCGCCGCGCAGGCCTTCATCACCATGCGCGAGCGCATCGAACGCTATGTGCAGCAGCGCACGGAGATGCTGGCCGGCGTCAGCCACGATCTCAAGACGCCGCTGACGCGCATGAAGCTGCAGCTCGCGATGATGGACGATGCCGAGGCGGAGACGCTGCGCGAGGACATCGCCGAGATGGAGCGCATGCTCGACGAGTATCTCGACTTCGCGCGCGGCGAAGGCGGCGAGGATGCCAGGATCACCGATCTTTCGAAACTCGTGCGCACGACGGTTGAGGCCGCCGCACGCGGCGAGGACAAGGCCCGGATCGGCACCGAGCTTGCCGGCGGCGTGACGCTGGCGGTCAAACGCAACGCATTCCGGCGCTGTCTCAACAATCTCATCGACAACGCGCTCAAGCATGGCAGCCGCGCGATGGTCTCGCTGGCCCGCGCCGAAGACGGCACCCATGTCGAAATCTTCGTGGACGATGACGGGCCGGGCATTCCCGCGGCCCGCCGCGAGGAAGCCTTCCGCCCGTTCCATCGCCTCGACGAGGGGCGCAATCTGCAGACCGGCGGCAGCGGCTTGGGGCTTGCCATCGCCCGCGACATCGCCCGCGCCCATGGCGGCGAGCTGACACTCGCCGACAGCCCGCTGGGCGGCTTGCGCGCCGTGATCCGGCTGCCGGTCTAATCCTTGTCCTGCGGGCGCATGCGATCCAGCACGGTTTCGCCGCGCCTGAGATCGGTGTCGAGGCTGGCCATGGTTTTGGTGAGATCGGGGCCATCGTCGAGCCAGGCGGGAACGGCATGGCCGATGGCGGCGGCAACACCAAGCGCACGCAAGGGCAGCGCGGGGCCGGTATCGGCTTCGGCCAGCGTCAAGAGCCAGCTTGCCGTGCTCGCGATGGCGTCGCGCGCGGCCAGCAGCGTGAGCGGATCGCGCTTCAGCCCGGCATGGAGCAAGGCCACGGCCTTCCTGTGCGGGACCAGCACATCGAACCAGCACATCGCGACCTCGAAGATGCGGTCATGGGCCGTACCGGGTTCTGGCACATAGCGCGCCGTCACCAGTTCGGCGATGTGCGAGAGGATCAGACCGAACAGCGCGGGCTTGGAGCCGCAGAGCGTGCGCATCTCGGCGAGCGGGACACGCGCCGCCTTGGCGACGGCGGCAAGGGTCAGGTCATGCCAGCCCGTCTTCGCCAATCGCCCCAGCGCCGCCTCGGCAAGGCGGACTTTGGGATCGGCGGGCGGTGTGGGTTTGGAAGTCTTGCGGGGAGCCATGGACCATGTTCGCGCGGCGCGCGCGCGGGCTCAAGCGCTGAGCTGTTTGGCGCGCTTGTTGGCGGCAGCGATGGCGCGGGCCATCAGGGCCCCCAGGCCCCGCGCCGACATCAGCACCTTCAGCGCCGCCTCGGTGGTGCCGCCGGGGCTGGTGACCTCCTGACGCAATTGGGACGCCGGGCGCGGATCGGCATCAAGCAGCGCGCCGCCGCCGATCACCGTGGCGCGGGCCAGCTTTTCGGCCACATCGCGCGGCAGACCCTCGGCCCGGCCGGCTTCGGCCATGGCCTCGACCAGATGAAAGACATAGGCCGGGCCGGAGCCGGAGACGGCCGTGGCGGCATCGATCAGCGCCTCGCGCCCGACCCAGACCGTTTCGCCCAAAGCCGCCAAAAGAGAATCGGCCAGCGCGCGTTCGGCCTCGCTCGATCTTCTTCGGCGCATAGAGCGCGGAGATCCCTCGGCCGATGGCGCCCGGCGTGTTGGGCATGGCGCGGACGATGCGCGCGCCGCGTCCCCAGGCTTTCGTCAGCGAGGCGATGGAGGTGCCCGCGGCGATGGAGACCATCAGCGCGCCGCTTCCGGCGATGCCGCGCAAGGTGGCCGCTTCGGTTCTGAGGAGCTGGGGCTTGATGGCGACGACGCAGGCGCGCACATGTTTGGGCGCATCGGCGAGGCTGGCGTGAACCGTGATCTTCGCCGCCTTCGCGCGCTTGAGCAGCGCCTCCGACGGTTTGGGCTCGACGATGGCGATGGGACCGAGCCCGCGCTTGATCCAACCGGCCAGAAGCGCGCCGCCCATGCGGCCCGCACCGATCAGAAGAATGGGGCTCACGCTTGCCACGGTTGTCTTCGCCGTCAGGCCGGTTTCGGTTTCAAGCCTGGCCCGCGCATTCGAGCACGGCGGCAGCAATGGCCTCTTCGGCCGACTTGCCGCCCCACAGCACGAACTGGAAGGCCGGGTAGTAATATTCGCAAGCCTCAACCGCGAGATTGAGCAGCGCTTCGCATTGCGTGGCGCTGGCCCGCGCCTCGGGGAAGATCATCGCATGGCGATAGATCAGCGCGCCGTCATCGGGCCACAGATCGAAATGGCCGATCCACAATTTGGCGTTCACGAACATCAGAAGATCGGCGACATCGTGGCGGCGGGACATATCCACGCGCATGTCGAAGGCCGAGCTGAGATGCAGCGACTGCAGATCCTCGCGCCAGGTGAAGCTGAAATGATGATCACACCAGCGCCCGGCAACCGAGAGATTCAGTTCGTCGCGCCCGCTGCGTTCGAACGGCCAGCCATTGTCCTCCACCGAGCGCTCGAGCATGTCGAGCGGGTGCGGACCGGAAATCAGTTCGTCGTGATGTGCGACGGTCATATGACGCTCCTCGACGCGCGTGGGGCACAAAACGAAGCACCCTTGACCCAACCTGACACAAGCATTTGTGCGCCGACAAGAGTCGGAGGCCATACGGATTCCTTCACCGCAGACAATTCACAGCTTTGCGCCAGCAACACGGATTCGGAGTTGACACCGCGAGAAACGATGCACAGATCGGAGGGGCTATGCACAGCGGATCGCGCACTCGGCCGTTTGCGAACACCTGGCGGGCGTGCAGAGGCCTGATCCGACTCGTCTTTTGACGATCGACGACACGTCCCGCGCGCACCGCGTGCGCCCGCCGCGATCATGCCCAAGCCGATCACGGCGCGGCGGCGGATTAGGCCCCGGCCTTCTCCGCCAGCCTGGCTTCCAGCGCCGCGAGGCGGGCTTCGAGCTTCTCGTTTTCCGCGCGGGCCTTGGCGGCCATGGCCTTGACGGCCTCGAACTCCTCGCGCGGCACGAAATCCATATCGGTGACCAGACGCTCCAGCCGCTGGCGCATGAAGGTGTCCACCTCGCTGCGGACTGATTGGGCGGCGCCGGCGGCATCGGTGAAGAGGCGGGCCACACCGTCGAGGATGCGATTGTCGGTCTGCATGGGCATTACTCCTTGGCGGCTATATGGACCCGGGCGGCAGGACGGGGCAAGGCGACGCGTTAACCGGCCGTCACCTGTCCCGGCCATAACTTGACAGGCCAGCCGAAGCAGAGCGTTTTAGCCCCGATGCACGTCTATGAAGCCCTCCTGCCCTATCCCGACATCAGTCCGGTGCTGGTCCATATCGGCCCGCTGGCGATCCGCTGGTATGCGCTGGCCTATATTTCCGGCCTGCTGCTGGGCTGGTGGCTGATCCTCAAGGAGCTGGCGCAGGCGAGGCTGTGGGCGAACGCGCCCTTCAAGGGCAAGGCGCCCGCCAACAATGAGGAGATCGGCGATCTGGTGGTCTGGGCCACCTTCGGCGTGATCCTGGGCGGGCGGCTGGGCTGGGTGCTGTTCTACGGCATCATCCTGTGCTCGGGCGACCAGTCCTATCCCTATTGCACCGGGCTGCCCTGGGGCTTCGTGCACGATCCGATCAAGATCATCGCGGCCTGGCAGGGCGGCATGTCCTTCCATGGCGGGCTGATCGGCGTGGCCATCGCGGTGTGGCTGTTCACACGCAAGCGCGGTCTCGACGCCATCCGCATCGGCGACCTCGTCGCCACGGTGGCGCCCATCGGGCTGTTCTTCGGGCGCATCGCCAATTTCATCAATGGCGAATTGTGGGGCCGGCCGACCGATGTGCCCTGGGCCATGATCTTCCCCAATCCGCTGGCCGGCGGCGTGCCGCGCCACCCGAGCCAGCTCTACGAGGCGGGGCTCGAAGGCATCCTCCTGTTCGCGATCATGCAGTTCGCGCTGCGCAAGCTGCGCTGGCACGAGAAGCCGGGCCTTCTGATCGCCACCTTCCTGATCGGCTACGGGATCTTCCGCACCATCGCCGAGGAATTCCGCGAGCCGGACGCGCCCTTCATGGGCCCCATCACCATGGGCCAGACGCTGTCGGCGCTGATGCTGGCGGCGGGCGCCTTCTTCCTGTGGTATGCACTGGTGCGACCCAAGAACACGGACGGCAAGGCGAAGGCGTGAACGATCTCGGCGAGCGCATCGCGCGGCTGATTCAAACCCAAGGCCCGCTCTCGGTCGCGCAATTCATGTCGCTGGCGCTGCACGATCCACAAGCCGGCTATTACGCGACGCGCGATCCCTTCGGCCGCGGCGGCGATTTCATCACCGCACCGGAAATCAGCCAGATGTTCGGCGAGCTGCTGGGCCTGTGGACCGTGCAGGTGTGGCGCGATCAGGGTTCGCCCGCAACGGCGCGGCTGATCGAGCTGGGGCCCGGGCGCGGCACGCTGATGGCCGACATGCTGCGCGCGGCGGCCAAGGCGGCGCCGGATTTTTTAGCCGCCATCGATGTGGTGATGGTCGAGAACAGCCCGACACTGAAAGACGTGCAGCACCAGACGCTGAAAGACGCGGGCGCCAGGATCACGTGGCGCGGCAGCTTCGACGACAGCCTCGCCGACCGGCCGCTTTTCGTGCTGGCCAATGAATTCTTCGATGCGCTGCCGATCCGCCAATATGTGAAGGGTGAAGATGGCTGGCACGAACGCATGGTGACGCTGGACGCAAACGGCAAGCTCGCTTTCGCGCTGGCCCCGGTGACAGCAAAGACCCTTGCCGTGCCGGAAGCACGCGGTGAAGCGGACGCCGGCGCAGTCTATGAGATCGCGCCTGCGGCCGTTGCCTATGCCGAAGAGATCGCGACCGCCATCGCCATGCGCGGCGGCGCGGCGCTGATCGTCGATTACGGCTATGGAGCCGAAGCCGGCTTCGGCGACACGCTGCAGGCGGTGAAGGCGCACCATTATGCGTCCGTGCTGGAGACACCCGGCGAGGCCGACCTTACCGCCCATGTCGATTTCGCGGCGCTGGCCGCGGCGGCGGCCCGCGCCAAGGCGCAGAGCTTCGGCCCCATCGGCCAGGGCACGCTGCTGGAGCGGCTCGGCCTGGAAGCGCGCGCCGAGCAGCTTGCCCGCGCCAATCCGCAAACCGCCGCCGCGCAGGAAGCCGCTGTCTCGCGATTGATGGGCGCGCGCGAAATGGGGACGTTGTTCCAGGCGCAGGCGATCCTGCCCGGAGGCGCCGCCACGCCGCCGGGATTTTAACCATGCATATTTTGCGCGCCGACACGCTCGTCCTGCCCGGCATTGCCCATGGGTTTTTCGGCCGCACGGGCGGCGTTTCGACCGGCATCTTCGCGAGCCTCAATTGCGGGCCGGGATCGGGCGACGACCGCGCCGCTGTGATCGAGAATCGCCGCCGCGTGTCCGACGCGCTGGGCGCGCAGCTCATCAATGTCCATCAGATCCATAGCGGCACGGCCGTGACCGTCAGCGAGCCCTGGCCGCTGGGCGACGGGCCCAAGGCCGATGCGATGGTGACGAAAACGCCCGGCATCGCGCTGGGCATCCTGACGGCCGATTGCGCGCCGGTGCTGTTCGTCGACCCGGAGGCCCACGTAATCGGCGCCGCCCATGCCGGCTGGAAAGGCGCCTTTGGCGGTGTGCTGGAGGCGACACTCACAGCCATGGAAGGGCTGGGCGGGGCCAGGGCCCGCATCCGCGCCGCCATCGGCCCCTGTATTTCCCAAGAGAACTATGAAGTCGGGCCGGAATTCCGCGCCCGCTTCGTGGAGGCCGATCCGGCCAATGCCCAGTATTTCATCGCGTCTGAGCGGACCGGACATTTCCGCTTTGCGCTCGAAGCCTATGTGGCCGGCAGGCTGGCGGCGGCCGGGCTCTCGCAAATAGAACGGCTTGGCGCCTGCACCTATGCGTTGAGCGGCGAATTCTTCAGTTTCCGCCGCACCACCCATCGCGGCGAGCCCGATTACGGCCGCCAGGTGTCGGCCATCGCCCTCGTTTGAGCGGAAATTTCACGTGGATGGCGGCGCCTTGCCGCGTCCGCGCGGTTTACCGCCCTCCCCCCGCTTGCTAGAACCCGCCCGGGCGTTACGGAACCGTCAAATTCCGGCGTCGCCGGGTGTGGCGGTTATTGCGTGAGCGGGCGGATGGTGGACATGGACGGAGCGCGTGGCATGAAGCTGATCGCGGGCAATTCCAACCGTGAACTGGCCGAGAAGATCGGCCAGTACCTGAAGCTGCCTTTCACCAAGGCGCAGGTCCGCCGCTTCGCCGACATGGAAGTGTTCGTCGAGATACAGGAGAATGTCCGCGGCGAGGACATCTTCGTAATCCAGTCCACGAGCTATCCCGCCAATGACAACCTGATGGAATTGCTGATCGTGATCGACGCGCTGAGGCGGGCTTCGGCGCGGCGCGTCACGGCGGTGATCCCCTATTTCGGCTATGCCCGCCAGGACCGCAAAGTCGGCTCGCGCACGCCGATCTCGGCCAAGCTGGTCGCCAACCTGATCACCAAGGCCGGCGCCGATCGCGTGCTGACGGTCGATCTGCATGCCGGCCAGATCCAGGGCTTCTTCGACATCCCGACCGACAATCTTTATGCCGCGCCGGTGATCGTGAAGGACATTCTCGACTATCTGGGCGAGGACAATCTGATGGTGGTCTCGCCGGATGTCGGCGGCGTGGTGCGGGCGCGCGCCCTGGCCAAACGGCTGGGCGCGGATCTGGCCATCGTCGACAAGCGCCGCGAGCGGGCCGGCGAATCCGAAGTCATGAACATCATCGGCGATGTGACCGGCCGCTCCTGCATCCTGTTCGACGACATCGTCGATTCGGGCGGCACGATCTGCAACGCCGCCGAGGCGCTGATTGCCAAGGGCGCCAAGGATGTCTGCGCCTATGCCACCCATGGCGTGTTGTCCGGCGGGGCGGTGGCGCGCATCGCCGCGTCCAAGCTCAAATCCATGGTCGTGACCGATTCCATCGCCGCGACCGACGAAATGCGCAAATGCGCGAATATACGGCGCATCTCGATCGCCCCCTTGATCGGCGAAGCGATGCGCCGCATCAATAACGAAGAGAGCGTGTCCAGCCTCTTCGACTGACCGGCGGGCGGCCCGCAATTTCCGGGCCGTATCTTCGACCCCCCGCAAGCGCGGCGTCCCAATGGAGCCAGACCATGCGGCTTAATTCGACCGTCCATCCACGCGACCTGTTCGCGAGCCTGCCGCTGGCCGTGCTGGTGTTCTGGATTCCGATCCTGGCCATCGCCGTGACCGGCTATATCCATATCGATTATGCGATCCGCACCTGGGTGTGGACCGGAGCCTGCCTGATCATGTCGGTGGGCAGCCTTGTCAACGCCATGCGCTGCGGGCGGCTGCATTGCTACTGGACCGGCCCGTTCTTTCTTCTGGGGGCGATTGCGAGCCTTCTTTATGGGCTTGGGCTCCTGCCACTGGGCGAAAGCGGCTGGGGCATCATCGGTTATACGCTGCTGGGCGGCGTCGTCTTCCTGACCTATCTGCCGGAACGCTTCTTCGGCCGCTACCGCTGAGCCCGGCGCCGGCTGGCGCAGAGTTGCTTCGGGAGCCCCGCTGAAACCGGCACAATCCGCCGCAATTTCGTGCGCCCCCCGAGGAGCGCACCCGTGATTGAGGGATCCACCATGAAACGTCTGTTTGCCGCCGCGAGTCTCACCGCGGCCCTTCTGGCCGGCCCTGCCTCGGCCGCCGATGCGAGCCGCATCGTCCTGCCCGCCAATGCCGTTCCGTCGCATTACGACCTGGCGATCACGCCGGACGCCAAGCACCTGACCTTCACCGGGAAGGTCAAGATCGACATCGATCTGAAAAAGGCCTCGCGCACGATCGAATTCAATTCGGCCGACCTCAAATTCAGCCACATCTCGCTGAGCGGCGAGAGCGCAGCGCCGAAGGTTGCTTTCGATACGACCGAACAGACCGCGACCCTCACCTTCCCCGTGCCGGCCAGCGCCGGCCATCACGTGCTCGAAATCGCCTATAGCGGCAAGATCTATCAGCACGCCGCCGGGCTCTTCGCGCTCGACTACAAGACGGCCAAGGGCACGAGGCGCGCGCTCTACACCCAGTTCGAGAATTCCGATGCCCGCCGCTTCGTGCCCTCCTGGGACGAGCCGGCGCACAAGGCGACCTTCACGCTGACGGCGACCGTCCCGGCCGACGAGATGGCGCTCTCCAACATGCCGATCGCCACCAGCGACAAGCTGGCGGGCGGCCTCAAGCGCGTCACCTTCGCAGACTTCACCCAAGATGTCGTCCTATCTGCTGTTCTTCGGACTGGGCGATTTCGAGCGCATCACGCGCAAGGTCAACGGCGTCGATGTGGGCGTCGTCGTGACCCGCGGCGATACCGAGCGGGGCAAATTCGCGCTCAATGCCGCGTCGCAGATCCTGCCCTATTACGAAAACTATTTCGGCGTGAAATATCCGCTGCCCAAGCTCGACCTGATCGCGGGGCCCGGCGAAAGCCAGTTCTTCGGCGCGATGGAGAACTGGGGCGCGATCTTCTTCTTCGACCGCGACCTTTTGATCGATCCCAAGACCTCGACCGAAAGCGACAAGCGCGGCGTCTACATCACCGTCGCCCATGAGATGGCGCATCAGTGGTTCGGCGATCTGGTCACCATGCAGTGGTGGGACGACATCTGGCTCAACGAAGGCTTCGCCTCGTGGATGGAGCTGAAAGTCACCGACAACTTCCATCCGGAATGGAAGGCTTGGCTGCAGGCCATGGCTGGCAAGGAATATGCGATGTCGATCGATGCGCGCAAAGGCACGCATCCGATCATCCAGCCCATCCACGACGTGATGCAGGCCAATGAGGCGTTCGACGCCATCACCTATCTGAAGGGCCAGTCCGTCATCCGCATGCTGGAGGATTATCTCGGCGCCGAGAAATTCCGCGCCGGCGTGCGCGCCTATATCAAGGCGCATGAATACGGCAACGCCGTTACCGACAATCTGTGGACCGCGCTCGACAAGGTACAGACGGTTCCGGTCGCGACCATCGCCCATGGCTTCACGCTCCAGGCCGGCGTGCCGCTGATCCGCGTGGCGCAGGACAAGTCCGGCATCACGCTGACACAGGACCGCTTCGCCGCCGACAAATCCGGCAAGGCGAAAAGGACCTGGGACGTGCCGGTGATCGTCAAGGTGCTGGGCAGCAAGTACGAATGGCGCGGCCTGGTCTCGGCCGGCCATCCCGCACATCTCTCGCTGGCCGCCGGCGCGGTGCCGGTCGTCAATGCCGGCCAGGGCGGCTATTACCGCACGCTCTATGCCGGCCCCCTGGCCCATAGCGTTGCGGAGCACTTCACGGCGCTGTCCCCCGCCGATCAGCTGGGCACGCTGGCCGATGCCAGCGCGCTGGGCTTTGCCGGCTACGAACCGCTCGCCAACTTCCTGGACCTGACCGAAAAGGCGGCGCCCGGTATGGATCCGCTGGTGCTGCGCTCGGTCGCAGGAAGCCTTGCCGGTCTGGACCAGTATTATCGCGGCCTGCCGGGCCGGGCCACCTTCCGGGCCTATGCCACTGGCCTGCTCGATCCGGTGTTCGCGCAGGTGGGCTGGACCGCCAAGGCGGGCGAGGGCCCCAATGTGCCCCTGCTGCGTAGCACCCTGCTGTCGGCCCTGAGCCTGCTCGGCGACAAGACCGTGATCGCCGAGGCCGATGCCCGCTTCGCGGCCTATCTCAAGGACCCGGCCAGCCTGTCGCCGGAGATGCGCCGCAATGTCCTGAATATCGTCTCGACCAATGCCTCGCCGAAGATCTGGGAGGAATTGCACAAGCTGGCGAAAACCGCCCCGACCGCCCTGCTGCGCTCGCAGCTCTATGCCGATCTGGGCCGGGCCGCGGATCCCGCCCTGGCCCGGAAGGCCCTTGAGCTGGCGCTGACCGACGAGGCGCCGGTGACGGTGCGGCCGAGCATCATCCGCACCGTGGCGGGCTCCGACCACCCGGATATGGCCTTCAACTTCACCATGGCCCATCTGGCCGAGATCAACAGCTGGCTCGAGCCGGACAGCCGCAACGAATTCGCGGCCCGGACGGCCGCCGGGACCTTCGATCCGGCGACCCTCGAGAAGCTGAAGGCCTATGTGGAGGCCCATGTCCCGCCGACGGCGCAGGGAACCGCGATCACGGTGGAGGCCGCGATCGCCTATGCCATCGGTGTCCGCCACGACCGCCTGCCGGCCGTGGACCACTGGCTGGCCGCGCGCAAGAAGTGAGGGACGGCTTGGCGGTTGCCAAGCCAGCCCGCATCCGTTAAAAACCCCGGCTTTCCGGGCCTCAGGGCTCGGAGGCCGGGCGAACGGCTGAAAATTCAAGGATTTACGAGCATGCGCGAGACGCTGGACCTCAAGGCCGAACCGCGGCCCAACACCGGCAAGGGGCCGGCCTATCAGGCCCGCCAGAACGGTTTCACCCCGGCCATCATCTATGGCGGCAAAAATGCCGCGCCCCAACCCGTGATGGTGTCGAGCCGCGAGCTCGAACGCCATGTCGGCACCGGCCGCTTCCTGACCTCGCTCTACAATATCGAGCTCGAGGGCAAGAAGACCCGCGTGATCCCGCGCGATGTGCAGCTGGACCCGGTCTCCGACCGTCCGGTGCATGTCGATTTCATGCGCCTCGAAGAGGGCGCCACGATCACGCTGGACATCCCGGTCCACTTCACGGGCCACGAGGTGTCCCCGGGCATGAAGCGCGGCGGCACGCTGAACATCGTGCGCCATGAGGTGGAGCTGATCTGCCCCGCCGACAATATTCCCGAAGCGCTGGAAGCCGATCTGTCGCAGATGGACATCAACAACTCGCTGCACATCTCGGCGATGGCGCTGCCAGAGGGCGTGCGTCCGACCATTGCGCGCGACTTTACGATTGCCTCCATTGTGGCGCCGTCCGGCATGACCGAACCGACGACCGCCGCCGAGGGTGAAGGCGAAGCCGCCGCCGAGGCTGCCGCACCGGCCGCCGAAAAGAAGTAAGCTCGAAACCCACGCCCCCTCATCCTTCGACAAGCTCAGGATGAGGGTGGCGTTTCGCGCCACCACTCGAGCTTGTTGACGCTTGAGGACCATGGCGCCCCGTATCCCCGACACGCCGCTTCTGATCGCAGGGCTGGGCAATCCCGGCAGCGAATACGCGCGCAATCGCCACAATGCCGGCTTCATGGCCGTGGACGCGATCTACGACCGCCACAAATTCGGGCCGTGGAAGAGCCGCGTTCAGGGACTGGTGGCCGATGGCGAACTTCTGGGCCGCAAGACCTATCTCTTGAAGCCCATGACCTACATGAACGAGAGCGGCATTTCGGTCGGCGCGCTCGCGCGTTTCTACAAGCTGCCGCTCACCGCGGTCGTGGTGTTCCATGACGAGATCGATCTGGCCGCGGCCAAGCTGAAGGTGAAGACCGGCGGCGGCGATGCGGGACATAACGGGCTGCGCTCGATCACGGCGGCACTGGGCCCCGATTACCGCCGCGTGCGTATCGGCGTGGGCCACCCCGGCGAGAAGGGCCGCGTACATGGCCATGTGCTGGGCAACTTCGCCAAATCGGACGAGGATTGGCTGGTGGCGATGCTGGACGGCATTGCCGAGGCCGCGCCGCTGCTGGCGAAAGACGACGATACCGGCTTCATGAACAAGGTGGCGCTGATCGCCGCGCCGCCGAAAAAGAAATCAAAGCCGGCCAAAGACGCGCCGGACAACGGTTCGAAGGACGAGTGATGGGTTTCAAATGTGGAATTGTGGGCCTGCCCAATGTCGGCAAGTCGACGCTGTTCAATGCGCTGACCGAAACGGCGGCGGCGCAGGCGGCCAATTATCCCTTCTGCACCATCGAACCCAATGTGGGCGATGTGGCGGTACCCGATCCGCGCCTCGAGACGCTGTGCACGATCGCGGGCTCGAAAGAGATCATCCCCACGCGCATCACCTTTGTGGACATTGCCGGGCTGGTGCGCGGCGCCTCGAAAGGCGAAGGCCTCGGCAACCAGTTCCTCGCCAATATCCGCGAAGTCGATGCCATCGCCCATGTGCTGCGCTGCTTCGAGGATGACGACATCACCCATGTCGAAGGCCGCATCGATCCCGTTGGCGATGCCGACACGGTGGAAACCGAGCTGATGCTGGCCGATCTGGAAAGCCTGGAGCGCCGCATCACGCCGCTGGAGAAGAAGGCCAAATCCGGCGACAAGGAAGCCAGGGAACTGGCGAGCCTGATGCAGAAGGCGATTGACCTTCTGCGCGACGGCAAGCCCGCGCGCAATGCGGAACTGACGCCGGAGGAGCGCGCGCCCTATTCCCAGCTCGGCCTGATGACGCAAAAGCCGGTGCTTTACGTTTGCAATGTCGACGAGGCCTCGGCCGAGATCGGCAACAAATTTTCCAAGCTGGTCGAAGAGAAGGCCGCGCGCGAAGGCGCCGGCGCCGTCACCATTTCGGCGCGCATCGAAGAGGAAGTGGCCCAGCTTCCGCAGGAGGAACGCGCCGAATTCCTCGGCACGCTGGGGCTGGAAGAGCCCGGCCTGAACCGGCTGATCCGCGCCGGCTACGGCCTTCTCGGCCTCATCACCTTCTTCACCGTGGGGCCGAAGGAAACCCGCGCCTGGACCGTGACCAAAGGGTCTCGCGCACCGCAGGCCGCCGGCGTGATCCACACCGATTTCGAACACGGCTTCATCCGCGCCGAAACCATCGCCTATGCGGACTACATCGCGAACAAGGGCGAGGCGGGCGCGCGCGATGCCGGCAAGTTCCGGCTGGAAGGCAAGGAATACGTCGTCGCCGATGGCGACGTGATGCATTTCCGCTTCAACGCGTAAAGACGAACACTGGAACAGTTCAGTGCGAATGGGAGACAATCTCCCGCTTCATCATGGCCGGCCACCGAGCCGGCCATCTTCCGACGACGTGTCTCTCGCGCGCGGATGCGCGCGCGATGGGTGGCCGGGTCAAGCCCGGCCATGACGGAAGGCGTTTAACGCAAACTCGCCTCGATGTTCCCGCCATCGACGGTGAGGGTGGCGGCGGTGGTTTTCGTCGCCTTGGCGAGATAGACGAAGGCGTCTGCGACATCGGCGGCCGTCACTTCGCGGCCGAGCAGATTGCCGCTCATGTAATCGGTTTCGCTTAAGCCACGCGCCTTGGAGCGTGAGGCCACCATCTCGTCGGTCAGAAGGCCGGAGCGGATGCGATCGGCATTGACAGCGTTGGAGCGAATGCCGTCGCTTCCGTGATCGAGCGCATATTGCTTCATCAGGAACAGCGTCGAGGCCTTGGGCAGACCGTAAGGCCCGAAATCCCTGCCCGGATTGATCGCCTGCTTGGAGGTGTTGAACAAGAGGCAGCCGCCCGTGCCCTGCGCGCGCATCACATGCACGGCGGCCTGCGCCACCGATTGATGGGCGAAGAAATTGAGCTCGAACGATTTGCGCAGCGCGACATCGTCGACATCGCCGATGCGCCCCTGCCACGCCGCGCCGGCATTGGAGACGACGATATCGACCCCGCCGAAGGCCTCCACCACCTTGGCGAAGGCGGCGCGCACCGAGGCCGCATCCGTCACGTCGCACTGCGATGGCGAGCGCGTTCTTGTGCACGGCCTTCGCGGCAGCGACGGCGGCCTCGTGGTCGCGGTCGAGGATGGCGATCTCGCAGCCTTCCTTCGCGAAAGCTTTGGCCGTGGCCGCCCCGATGCCCGAGCCCCCGCCGGTGATCACCGCGACCTGACGGGCCAGCGGCTTTTCGCTCGCCTTGCCGAGCTTGGCCTGCTCCAGCGACCAATATTCCATCTCGAACAGATCGAATTCATCGATGGGCCGGAAGCTGCCGACGGCCTCGGCATCGGTGATGACCTCCACCGTGTTCTCGGCAATGTCGGCGGCTATGGCGGCATCTTTCGAAGACGCGCCAAGGCCGAACAGGCCCACGCCCGGCACCAGCACCACGCGCGGCAAGGGATCGAGCTCGATTTTCTTCTGCGCGGACTTGGCATTGTTGCGGGCAAAGTAATCGTGATAGCGCGCGACATAGGCGGTCACCGCCTCTTTCACCGCACTCTTCCATGCGTCGAGCTTTCCGGCTTCCGGCGCGGGCACGATCAACGGCCAGTTCTTGGTGCGGATGGTGTGATCGGGCGTGACGACGCCGATCTGCGAATAGCGCGCGAGGTCCGCACCGTTCACGTAATTCAGGATCGCATCGGAGCTGCGGAAGTCGAGGACCTGACGTTTGACCGTGCCGGCGGTTTCGTCGCGCGAAATGGTAACGGCGCCGCGCAGGATCGGCGCGATCTCGGCGACGCTGGCAAGCTTTGCGGGCAGTGTGGCTTGCGTGAGCGGCTTGCGGTTCTTCTGCAAACGCTCTTCGGCCAGCGTCACGAATTCGATCATGCGCTCATAGGCTTCGCGCGCGGTCGCGCCCATAGTGAAGAAGCCGTGGCGCACCAGCAGCAGACCTTCGACCTTGGGGTTCTTGTCGAAGATATCCGCCACAGCCTTGGCCAGCGCAAAGCCCGGCATCACGTAAGGCACGGTGGCGACGCGCTCGCCATAGAGTTCGCGCAGCAGCGCTTCGCCGTCCGGCTGATCGGTCAGCGCCAGCACGGCGGTGGAATGGGTGTGGTCGACGAATTTGTGCGGCAGGAAGGCGTGGAGCAGCGTTTCAACGGACGGGTTGGGCGAAGACGGATCGAGCAGATTGATGCGCTGGAAGGCGACCATGTCCTCGTCGGAGAGCGTGTCGGAGGCGCGCAGGCGGCGCAGCGGGGCGAGGCGCACGGCGGGAAGGCCGGCCGGCTCGATGGCGCCCATATCCCAGCCCGAACCCTTGACGCAGAGCACTTCCACCGCGTCGCCGAGCATGTCCTTGACCGTGGTCTTGACGGAGGTGTTGCCGCCTCCATGCAGCACCAGCTTGGGATCGGAGCCGAGAAGGCGCGTCGTATAGGTGCGCAGGGCAATATCTTCATTGATGCCCTGTTCGGCGTAGCGTTCGATGAACGCTTGCGCGTCGTGATCGGACCAGCGGGATTTCATCTCTCAACCACTCCACCTGTCATCCCCGGCCGAGCGTAGCGAGGGGAAGGGGACCCAGGATTCGACGCAGCGCGATTGCTGCAGATATTACTCGTCCGTGTCATCTCCGGAAAATGGGAGCCAGCGGGACCTCCTGGGTCCCCTTCCCTCACATCCGCATCTGCGATGCGAATGTTCGCCGGGGATGACAAATTTTCTTAAGCTGGGAACAGCCCCCGCAAGCCCTCTTCCGTCGCCTTGCACACGCCGCGTTCGGTGATGAAGCCTGTTACCAGCCGCGCGGGGGTGACATCGAAGGCGGGGTTGGCGCCGGGGCTGCCGGGGGCCGCGATCTCGACCGTGGCCAGGCCGCCATCGGGCAAGCGGCCGGTCATCTTCAGGAGTTCGTCGGGCACTGCGTTCCTCGATCGGGATGTCGCGGCCGGAATGGAGCGACCAGTCGATGGTCGAGGACGGCAGGGCCACATAGAACGGCACGTCGTTGTCGTGCGCGGCCAGCGCTTTCAGATAGGTGCCGATCTTGTTGGCGACATCGCCATTGGCCGTGACGCGGTCGGTGCCGGTGATGCACAGATCGACCTTGCCGTGCTGCATGTAGTGGCCACCGGCATTGTCGGCGATAATGGTGTGCGGCACGCCATGACCGCCCAGCTCGTAAGCGGTGAGCGAGGCGCCCTGATTGCGCGGGCGCGTCTCGTCCACCCAGACATGAAGATCGATGCCCGCATCATGGGCCATATAGATCGGCGCCAGCGCCGTGCCCCAATCGACCGTCGCCAGCCAACCGGCATTGCAATGGGTCAGGATGTTGAGCGTCTGGCCCGGCTTCTTCGCCGCGGCGTCTTTGAGGATGGCAAGACCGTGCTCGCCGATGGAACGGCAGGTCTCGACATCCTCGTCGCAGATCGCGGCGGCCTCGGCCCAGGCGGCCTTGGCGCGTTCGCCGGCGGGAAGCGGCTTGAGTTTCGCCTCCATGCGAGCCAGCGCCCAATGCAGGTTCACGGCGGTGGGGCGCGTGGCCAGCAGCAGGGCGTGGGCCTCCTCCAGCTCTGGATCGGTGGCATCGACCTGCATGGCCAGCGCCATGCCATAGGCGGCCGTGGCGCCGATCAGGGGCGCGCCGCGCACCACCATGGTGCGGATGGCGCGGGCGCATTCCTCGGCGCTGTCGAGGATCTGGGTGGCGAATTCATGCGGCAGGCGGGCCTGATCGATGACCTCGACCGCCTCGCCGCTGATGGGCCAGATGGTGCGGTAGTGCTTGCCTGAAATCTTCATGTCCGCTCCGATCCGGCTTTCAAGATGTGGGAGGGATAGCCGCCAAAGCCCAACATCCTGATTTCTGTTTTCGCGTTTCGGGCCCTTTTTCGCGAGGGAGTGGGGCCCCTCTCCCGCGCGGTACCGCGAGCGGCGCGTGCGGGGAGACCGCAATATGGCGTTTCGACGTGACGGTTCAAGGGTGAAAACCGGGCTCAGCTCAGACGTCCTCGTCCTCGCGCGCCAGATCGTAAACCGTGATGCCCGGCGTTCCGCGGGGCCGGGCCAGCCATTCGGGATGGTGGAGTGTGTGGCGGGCATCGTGGCGGCCGGCCGCCCAGTGCTCGCGGACGGCCCGGCGCGAGAACAGATAATCCTTCGACTGGGTCTCGTAAGCCTTGCTGCGATAAATCAGATGGGCCAACGCCAGAGAGCCGGTCCAATTGCCGTCCGCCGCCAGGAAGCGGGCATCGGGATCCGCCTCCAGCGCGTCCGGCAGCTTGGCGAGCAGGTTCTGGAGCGCCGCGCTGCGCGCGCAATTGCGCCGCGCCACATCGGTGTTGAGACGGGTGCGGCTGGAGAAGCGGATGTCCTTTTCGCGCTCGAAGACATCGGTGAAGGTTTGCGGCAGCGGACCGCGAGCGCTGAACAGATCGACCTGGAAGATCGCGGCATCGCCGGCGCAGCCATCGCGCGCCATCACATAATCTAGCGGCGTATTGGAGACGAGGCCGCCATCCCAATAGAATTCGCCGTCAATCTCGACCGGCGGGAAGCCCGGCGGCAGCGCGCCCGAGGCCATGATGTGTTCGGGGCCGAGCGTCTGATCGAGGCTGTCGAAATAGGCGAAATTGCCGCTTCTGATATTGACGGCGCCGACGCTGAGGCGGGTTGCGCCCGCATTGAGCAACGCGAAATCGACATGGGCTTCCAGCGTGCGCTTGAGCGGCGCGGTGTCGTAGACGCTGAGCGCATCGTCGGAGCCGCGCAGCTGGAACAGTGGCGGCACCAGACGCGGGCTGAAAAAGCCGGGCACGCCGAAGGCCGCGATCCAGGCGGCCCCAGCCTCATTGGCCAGCTCGCGCGGGGCCGCACCTTCGAAGAACGGCAGGCCCAGCGCGTTCTCCGACATGCGCGACCAGAAGCTTCGCAGCTTTTCGACGCGATGCTCCGGCGCGTTGCCGGCGATGATGGCGGCATTGATCGCGCCGATGGAGATGCCGGCGATCCAGCCGACCTCGATCCCGGCTTCGGCCAGTTCTTCATACACCCCGGCCTGATAGGCGCCGAGCGCGCCGCCGCCCTGCAGCACCAGGATGTTTTCTTCGGAGGTTTTCGCCTTTGCCATTGCGCGGCCTATTGCATGAACCAGCCATGGCTGACGACGAGGGACTGTCCGGTCAACGCATTCGAAGGGAACGACGCGAACAGCAACGCCACTTCGGCGACGTCATCGACCGTCGTGAACTCGCCGTCGACTGTGTCTTTCAGCATCACCTTCTTGACGACATCGTCTTCGGAGATGCCCAGCTCCGCAGCCTGTTCGGGAATCTGCTTTTCGACCAGCGGCGTCTTCACGAAGCCCGGGCAGATCACATTGGCGCGCACGCCGTGTTTGGCACCTTCTTTCGAGACGACCTTGGCAAGGCCGATAAGACCGTGCTTGGCCGTGACATAGGCCGACTTCAGGACCGACGCCTCTTTCGAATGGACCGAGCCCATATAGATCACGCTACCACTGCCGGCCTTGTACATATGCGGGATGCAGGCCTTGGTGGTGAGGAAGGCGCCATCGAGATGAATGGCGAGCAGCTTCTTCCACTGGGCGAAGGGAAACTCCTCGATCGGATGGACGATCTGGATGCCGGCATTGCTGACGAGAATATCGATCCCGCCCCACGCCTCGACGACAGCAGCGACGCCGGCATTGACCTCGTCTTCGTTCGACACATCCATGGCCACGGCCATGGCGGTGTAACCTTTCGACGAGAACTCCTCGGCCGTCTCCTTGGCGGCGTCGAGCTTGAGATCGGCGATGGCGACTTTCGCACCCTCCGCCGCATAGCGCAGCGCGATTTCCTTGCCGATGCCGCTGGCGGCGCCGGTGACGATGGCGATTTTGTTCTGAAGCTTCATTGGCAGAACCTCCGGAGTTGATCGGTGATCAACCTTCCTGGAGGGCGCCTCCCTGAACTGGAGGACTATACGCCGCCCGACAGCCCAACGCAGCGTGAATTCGCCACCACGATCACGCCGGCGGGGCCGTGGCGATCATGGAGGGATAGCGGGCGAAGCGCTCGTACCAGGCGGAAAGCGCCGGCCGGCCCTCTTGCCAGTTCGCGCAGACATCGCGGAAATCGAGATAGCCGAGCGTGCAGCCGATCGTGATCTCGCCAATGGTCGGGGTCTCAGGGAATTTGGCACAACCGCGCTCCAGCATGTCGAGGCCGGAGAGGATGGCTCGGCTCTGCCTTGCGAGCATCTCCCGATTGCGATCCGCTTCGGGCAAGCGCCGTTCGCGCACACAGCGCACGGCGGCATCCAGCATCCCGTCACCCAGTGCCTGCAACCCCAGCGCGCGCCAACGCCCTTGCGTGCCGCGCCAGATACTCTGGCCCGGATAGAATTTTCCGCCACCCATCTCGTTCAGATATTCGCAGATGACGCGCGAGTCGAAGATGGCCGAACCGTCATCCAGCACCAGTGTCGGCACCTGTGAGAGCGGGTTGCGCTGGCGCAGAGCATCATCGCTCCACGGGTCGATCTGGACTTCCTCAACGCGGCCGCCGAGATCCAGCTCAAAGATGATGATGCGCGCCTTGCGGGCGAAGGGCGAAGTGGGCGCGCTGTAAAGCTTCACGCCTAATGCCCCTCGAAGCTCACCAGGCTGACGACCTCCTTGCCGAGGGCGCGCAGCTTGTCGGCGCCGCCGAGCTCGGGCAGGTCGATGGCGAAAGCGCAGCCCATCACCTTGGCGCCGGCGCGTTCGAGCAGCTTGATCGCGGCGAAGGCGGTGCCGCCGGTGGCGATGAGATCGTCCACCACGATCACATGCTCGCCCGGCTGGACGGCATCGACATGAATCTCGACGCGGTCCTTGCCGTATTCGAGATCATATTCCTCGCCGATCACGGTGTGGGGCAGCTTGCCCTTCTTGCGCACAGGGATAAAGCCGACCGAGAGCTGATGCGCCACCGCGCCGCCAAGGATGAAGCCGCGCGCTTCAATGCCCGCGATCTTGTCGATCTTGACGCCGGCATAGGGCTGCACGAGCTGATCGATCGCGGCGCGAAAGGCGCGCGGATTGCCGAGCAGGGTCGTGATGTCCCGAAACATGATGCCGGGTTTGGGATAATCCGGGATGGTGCGGATGGCGGTTTTGAAATCCATAAGGGTCTGCCTTTCCAGCTAAACCTGATCGTCATGGCCGCCCTTGAGGCGGCCACCCATCAGCGCCCGCGTCTGCGGGCGCAAGAGAGTCATAGGCGCGTCGCCGCGCGCCAGATGGTTGGCCGGGTCAGGCCCGGCCATGACGGCTGTGTTGTGAAACAGCCGCCGCAAATCATTGCTTCAGCACCCGTCCCGCCACCGCATCGAGCTTGGCGAAGAGTTCGGCGTTGCGTTTTTCGGGATGGGTGATGATCGCGGTGTCGAGCGTGGTCTCGACGCCGAGCGGACTGGGCGTGCGTTCCGGGCCCACCTTGGTCGCCACGCGCTTCACAAGCGCGCGGGCCTTGTCGGCATTGCCGGTCAGCACCTTCACCACGGTCTCCACCGTGACGTGATCATGGTCCGGGTGCCAGCAATCGAAATCGGTGACCATGGCGACGATGGCGTAGGGCAGTTCGGCCTCGCGGGCGAGCTTGGCTTCGGGCATCGCCGTCATGCCGATCACCGAGCAGCCCCAGCTCTTGTAGAGCCTGCTTTCGGCCAGCGTCGAGAATTGCGGGCCTTCCATCGCGAGATAGGTGCCGCCCTTCACATGGGGAATGGATTCCTCGTAGCAGGCCTCGACCAGCGCATTTTGCAACTTGGGGCAGACGGGATGGGCGAGCGACACATGCGCCACGAAGCCTTCGCCGAAGAAGGTCTTTTCGCGGTTGTGGGTACGGTCGATGAACTGGTCGGCCATGACGAAGGTGCCCGGCGGCAGCTCTTCGCGGAAGGAGCCGCAGGCCGACAGCGAGATGATGTCGGTGGCGCCGGCGCGCTTCAGCGCGTCGATATTGGCGCGGTAATTGATCGTGGTCGGCGACTGGATGTGGCCGCGGCCATGGCGCGGCAGGAACACCATGTCGACGCCGTCCAGCGTACCGAAATGCAGTTCGTCGGAGGCCTCGCCCCAAGGGCTGGCCACGCGCTCCCAGCGCGCATGTTCCAGGCCGGCGATGTCGTAAACGCCGCTGCCGCCGATGATGCCGAGAACGGTCCTGGTCATGAAAAAGGCCTTCCGCGTTGCCGCTGGCTTTTAACATGTGCGGGTGGCTGCGCCAGTATTTTTGCTCCGCACCGGCGCAAAATGCCCCAATATCGACAACGGTACGATGCCGGCCCGTTGGCCGGCCGTTGCAGATTAAGCCAAGGCCAAGCCCCATATGGCATGGCCATCGTCGTCGGTGGGCGGCGTCTTCGATCCGCTGGAGCGCGGAAGACGGCGCGCCCTCCAGCCCCGGATCCGGCGGGCAATGCGGTACGCGCCAATATGGCGAACGAGCCGAGCGGCGCGGGCAAATGGCAGTTTCGAGCGCTCGATCGCGCTGACCAGGAGCAGGATCACGCCGACGTCGACATAAGCGACAAGGTCACCGAAGCCGAATATCGCGATCCATTCAGGCGCCCCGACCACAATCGCCGCCAAGACGGCGAAAACGATCAACCAGACAATCACCTTCAGCGGCGTCGCACGGCTGAATGCGTCGGCGGGAGCATCGATCAATATGGTCCGCAGGAATTTGCCGATGCGTGTGTCCGGGGCCCAACGGGCCGCGCACAGCGCCAAGAGTAACAGTTCGACCACGATCCACATCGGCCCATGCTCCCTGGAGATTGCCTCCAATATAGGGCGCGATGGCGAATTGAACTACCACTAGTTGCATGGCCCCGCAGGCAAAGAAAAAGGGCGGGAACCCATCGGTTCCCGCCCTTTCATTCGTTCGGTTCAGCGCCTCAGTGCAGGTCTTTCCAGACCCGGCGATAGCTGAGGTAGAGCAAGCCCGACAGGACCGTGAGGAAGATCAGCACCTCGAAGCCCAGACGCTTGCGCTGTTCCATCTTCGGCTCGGCGGCCCACATCAGGAAGGTGGCGACGTCATGCGCCTCCTGATCGACGGTGGCCTTGGTGCCGTCCGAATAGGTGACCGCGCCATCGACCAGCGGCGGCGGCATGCCGATGTTCCAGCCCGGGAAGTAGGGGTTGAAGAACTTGCCCTCGGCAGGCTTGAAGCCCGGCGGCGGGGTGGTGCCAAAGCCGGTCACGACCGAATAGATGCGGGCGGGGCCGCCTTCCAGCGCCTTGGCCAGCAACGACATGTCCGGCGGCAACGCGCCGCCATTGGCGGTGCGGGCCGCTTCCTCATTGGCGAAGGGCGCCGGGAAGTGATCCGACGGCAGGCCGGGGCGCATCAGCGGCTGGCCGTTCTCATCGGTGGTCTGGCCTTCCTTGTTCGGACCGGCCGGAACCTTGTAACCGGCCGCGATGGCCTTGACCTGAGCCTCGGTGAAGCCGGGACCGCCCGGATCGGCGAGGCTGTGGAAGGCCACCAGATTCATGCTGTGGCAGGCCGAGCAGACTTCCTTGTAGACCTGAAAGCCACGCTGCAGGGCCGCACGGTCATAGGTGCCGAACGGACCTTCGAAGGAGAAGGAGACATCCTTGGCCGGCAGGGCTTCGCCCGTGGGCGTGCCCGGCGGGACGATATCGGCGGCCAATGCCGGGCCGGCGAACAGGCCGGCCGCGACAAGGGTAATTCCGAGGCGGAGAGCAATGCGCATAATCTATCTCCTTACTCGGCCGCAGCCGGCGCTTGCGCGTCGCGGCCGAGCACCGCCTTGGCGATGCTGTCAGGCAGGGGTTTGGGTGTCTCGACGATTCCGATGATCGGCAGGGCCAGCCAGAAGAACCCGTAGTAGTAGAGCGTCGCCACGCGCGCGATCCACAGATACGAGACCTCGATGCTGCTGCCGAGATGCAGGACCGCCTGCGGCTCCTTGGAGCCCAGATAGCCGAGAATGATGCAATCGACCACCAGGAACCAGAAGAAGGGCTTCAGCATCGGCCGGAAGCGCAGCGAACGCACCTTGGAGGTGTCGAGCCACGGGATCAGCGCCAGCGTCACGATGGCGCCGAACAGCACCACCACGCCCAGGAGCTTCTGCGGCACCGCGCGCAACATCGCGTAGAACGGCAACAGGTACCATTCGGGGACGATGTGGGCCGGTGTCACCAGCGGATTGGCGTGCAGGTAATTGTCCGGATTGCCGACGAAGTTCGGGGCGAAGAACACCAGCACCGCGAACAGCATCACGAACAGCGACATGTAGAACGCGTCCTTGACCGTGTAGTAGGGGTGGAACGGGACAGTGTCCTGCGGCCCCTTCACGTCGATGCCGAGCGGATTGTTGTTGCCCGGCACATGCAGCGCCCAGATGTGCAGACCGACCACGCCCGCGATCACGAAGGGCAGCAGGTAATGCAGCGAGAAGAAGCGGTTCAGCGTCGGATCTCCGACTGCGAAGCCGCCCCACAGCCAGGTCGTGATCGCCGTGCCCGCATGGGGGACGATCTGGTCGATCGAGCTGAACAGGTTGGTGATCACCGTCGCGCCCCAGAAGGACATCTGGCCCCAGGGCAGCACATAGCCGAAGAAGGCCGTGGCCATCATCAACAGATAGATGATGACGCCCAGGATCCAGAGCACCTCGCGCGGCGCCTTGTAGGAGCCGTAATAGAGGCCGCGGAACATGTGGATGTATACCGCGAGGAAGAACATCGACGCGCCATTGGCGTGCATGTAGCGCAACAGCCAACCGTAATTGACGTTGCGCATGATGTTCTCGACGCTGTCGAACGCCAGATCGGCGTTCGCCACATAATGCATCGCCAGCACGACACCGGTGACGATCTGCACAGCGAGGCAGAGCGTCAGGATGCCGCCGAAGGTCCACCACATGTTGAGGTTCCTGGGCGTCGGGAACGTCGTCATGGTGTCGTTGGCAAAACGCAGGATCGGCAGGCGGGAATCGAGCCAGCGCGTGAAGCCCGTCTGCGGTTCGTAAGTGGAATGGCCGGCCATTCGATTAAAGCTCCTCAGCCGATCTTGATCTTCGTGTCGTTCAGGAAGGCATAGGGCGGGACCGGCAAATTCTCCGGCGCCGGGCCCCGGCGGATTCGGCCTGCAGTGTCGTACTGCGAGCCATGGCAAGGGCACAGATAACCGCCGAAGTCACCTTCGTTAAAGAGCGGAATGCAGCCCAAATGCGTGCAGATGCCAACCACGACCAGCCAGTCCGGCTTGATTTCGCGATTGGCGTCGGTGGCCGGCGCGGTGTCCGGCAAATTTGCGTTGCGCGCCAGCGGGTCGGGAAGCTGATCGAGCGGGACGGCCTTGGCCTCCGCGATCTCCTTCGCCGTGCGGCGGCGCACGAAGACCGGCTTGGAGCGCCACATGACCACAATCTGCTGGCCGGTCTCGACGGAAGCCAGATCGACCTCGGTGGAGGCCAGCGCCAGAACCGAGGAGGACGGGTTCATCTGGGCGATGAACGGCCAAGCCGCGGCGGCCACCCCGACCGCAGCCGTGGCACCTGTGGCGATGTACAGAAAGTCGCGCCGTGTCGGGTCGGCAGCGGTCGTGCTTGCCACGGGTCACCTTCTCCAAGAACACGGGCGGGGAGACAAATGGACGGGACTCGCGCCTGCCCCCGGAATACCGGCGCGCCCCCTGAAGTTGGCGGTAAAATAGAGAGTCGATTTTGGAGGGTCTTGCGGCACGATGACGCATAAAATGCCAAATCCGCCCGAGCCTTGCGCCGATCCCATTGGAATCGGCACTTGATCGGGCCTTGGGCGCGCGGACGGCCCCGGACTGCGCGGATGTGACCCTGTTTTCCGGAGCCCGGACGCCCCATCTGAGGGCGATTGCCCGCCGCCCAGCCCCTTCGAGGGGGGTTATCCACAGGTCAACCCGATGCGCCTTGCCCTTTTCGAGCCCGACATCCCCCAGAACGCCGGCAGCCTGATGCGGCTGGGGGCCTGCCTGGGGGTCGGCATCGACCTGATCGAACCGGCCGGGTTCCTGCTGACCGACCGGGCACTGAAGCGGGCGGGGATGGATTATCTCGACAAGGCCGAGGTCACCCGCCATGCCAGCTGGGAGGCCTTCCGCGCCGCCCACCGGGCCCAGGGCGGGCGGCTGCTTGTCTTGACGGCCAAAGGCGCGCTTTCCTACACGGACTACGAATTTGCGGCCTCGGACACTCTGCTTCTCGGCCGCGAGAGTGCGGGGGCACCACAAGCGGTTCATGACGCGGCCGATGCGCGGCTGACGATCCCCATGCGGCCGGGGCTGCGCTCGATCAATGTGGCGCAGGCCGGCGCCATGGTGCTGGGCGAGGCGCTGCGGCAGACGAAAGGATTTCCGCATTGAGCGGCACGGAAGAGATCGAGGATCGCAAGGTCCGGGCCAGGGCCTGGTTCGAGGAACTGCGCAATCGCATCTGCGCCGCCTTCGAGGCCATCGAGGACGAGCATACCGGCCAGCTTTCCGAGCGCCCGGCGGGCCGCTTCGAGCGCAAGGCCTGGACGCGCCCGGCCGAGGACGGTCAGGAGACCGGCGGCGGGGTGATGTCGATCATGAAGGGCCGCGTGTTCGAGAAGGTGGGGGTCAATATCTCCACCGTCTATGGCCGTTTCAGCCCGGAATTCGCCAAAACCATCGAGGGTGCGAGCGAAGACCCGCGCTTCTGGGCCAGCGGCATCTCCCTCGTCGCCCATCTGCAGAACCCGCATGTGCCGGCCGTGCATATGAACACCCGCCATATCGTGACCACGCGCGGATGGTTCGGCGGTGGCGCCGACCTGACGCCGATGTTTCCCAATGATGACGACGCGGCCGATTTTCACACGGCCTTCCGGAAAGCCTGCGACAAGCACGATGCCGGCTACTATCCGAAGTTCACGAAATGGTGCGACGAATATTTCTTTTTGCCGCACCGCAATGAACCGCGCGGGGCGGGCGGGATCTTCTACGACCACCTCAGAAGCGGCGATTCCGAAGCCGATTTCGCCTTCACAAAGGACGTGGGACTCGCATTCCTGGAGGTTTATCCCCACATCGTAAGACGGCGCATGTCTCAAGCCTGGAGTGACGCCGACCGCAACCATCAGCTTGTGCGGCGAGGCCGCTATGTCGAATTCAACCTGCTCTACGACCGCGGCACCCAGTTCGGCCTCAAGACGGGCGGCAATGTCGACGCCATCCTGATGTCCCTGCCCCCTGAAGCCCGCTGGCCCTAAGCTCACAGGTTCCGAGCCCGGAGTTCGATTTGCACTTCCTCGATCCCTCCATTGCCGCGCTGCTTCAGGTCATCCTGATCGACATCGTGCTGGCCGGCGACAATGCGGTGGTGATCGGCATGGCCGCCGCGCGCGTGCCCAAGGCCAAGCGCGGCAAGGTGGTGTTCTGGGGGCTGGCCGCCGCGGTGATCCTGCGGGTCATGCTGGCGACCGTGACGGCCAGCATCCTCGAAATCATCGGGCTGATGTTTGCCGGCGGCATCCTGCTTTTGTGGGTGACCTGGCGGCTGTGGCGCGACATCACCGAATACCGGCAGGAGAGCGAAGGCGCCGACACGGTGGCCGCGGTCGACGACGAGAACGGCAATGGCGGTAGCCTGTTCGACGACGGCGCCTCCACGCGCCGGGCCATCGTCCAGATCATCATCGCCGACCTGTCCATGTCGCTCGACAATGTGCTGGCCGTGGCGGGCGCCGCGATGAATCACGTCTGGGTGCTGGGGATCGGGCTTGTGCTCTCGGTTGCGCTGATGGGCATCGCCGCCACGCTGATCGCCAAGCTGCTGCAGCGCCATCCCTGGATCAGCTATGCCGGGCTCATCATCGTGCTCTATGTGGCGCTGAGGATGATCTGGTTCGGCGCCTGGGAGATCATGCACGTCGCAGGATAGGCCCAGGCCCTACCCCACCCGCAACAACAGCGCGGTGGCATCGTCGCTTTTCTTGAAGCGCGGATAGGTGCGGCCATCGGGATCGGCCTCTTCGATGGCGCGCAATTCCTCGCCCAAACCGGCCAGACCCTTCGACAACGCCGCCGCGATCAAGCCTTCGATATCGTAGCGGTCATATTCGCTGACCAGCGCCAGGAAGCCATCGCTGCCGATGAGCACATGCGTGCCGGAAGGCGCGGCGACGCGGGCGAAGCCGGCATGGTCAGCGGCGCGCGGATCGGGGCCGAAGGCCCAGCTGCCGCCATCCGTGTTGAGACGATTGCGGGCGCGGCGCAGGGCCGGAAGGATCTCGGGCCGGTTGACACCGGCGGCCGGCGCCAGCCCGGTTTTGGCGGCAAGACGCGCGGCACCGTCGCGTTCGGCGCTCTTCTTGTCGAAGGCTTCACCGACGATGAACCCCGCCTCGCCGTCGCGCTTCACCAAGGCTGCACAATCGCCGAACCACAGCGCATCGAAGCCGGCCACGCTTTCGACCGCCAGCATCATCGAAGCGAAAGGGATTTCATAAGTCTCTTTGGGCTTGCGGCGGGCGAGGCCGTTGAAAGAGCGTGTCGCATCTTCGAGCGTGGCTTTGAGCGCGACCTGCGCCGCCGTGCCCTCCTTCAGATGTGCCATCAGCCGGTTGGCGCCGAAGCGCGCGATCCAGGCCGCATCGCTTGTCCCGGGGAGCAGGGATTCGCCGAGGCCCGTCGCGCCATCGAACACCACGGCGGCGCGCTCGAAATGCGCCAGCGCATCGTCATTCGGCTTGTCGGAATTGCCGGGGAGCGAGAGCGTGTCGAGGACCGTAAACACCATCAATACACCGTGGCCTGCACCACCGCCTTCAGGCGTTCGGCCAGCGAGAATTCGTCTTCGGTGAAATCGGCGTCGATCCACCATTCCTCGACTTCCGCCAGCACGCGGCCGATTTGCGGGCCCTCGGGCACGCCCGCGGCCATGACATCGCGGCCCGTCAGCGGAAAGTCCGGCCGGGTCCAGCTATCGCCCATGGCGAGCAGCGCGCGCCACTGGATCGCATTCGAAGGCTTGGCATCCTCGGCCCAGCGCAGCAGGACTCGATCGCGGAAACGCTGCTGGCCAAGGCGATAGAGCAGTTTGCGGACTTCGCGAATGGAGAGATAGGAGACGATCTTCTCGCGCCCGCCGGCGAGGTCTTCGAGGCGGATGCGATCGGCATTGGAAAGCTTCCAGCGCTCCGACAAGGCGCTGGCGGCCTTGGGATCGTCGGGCAGCAACGCAGCCAATCGCAGCACGGCGTCGGGCGTGAAGAAGGCATCGGTGTCGATCGTGACGAGCCGTTCGAGCCGGGCCATGGAGAGCGCGCCCGGCATGATCTCGGGCAGGATGGCGCTGGCCGCCATCACGCGCAGACAGGCGAGCGGATTGTCGGCACGCAGCAGCTTCAGCATTTCCTTGGCGATGCGTTCGCCGGAGAGCTTTTGCAGGCCGCCACGTTCGGCGGCGGCGGCATGAAGTGCAGTCTGATCGAGGTCGCCCTTGCCATACCAGGCATGAAAGCGGAACAGGCGCAGGATGCGCAGATAATCTTCGCGGATGCGCGTGGTGGCATCGCCGACGAAGCGCACACGGCCCGCCTTGAGGTCCGCCACGCCGCCGACCGTGTCGGTGATGGTGCCGTCAGGCGCGGCATAGAGCGCGTTCATGGTGAAGTCGCGGCGCTGGGCATCTTCGGCCCAATCCTTGGTGAAGGCGACGACGGCTCTACGGCCATCGGTCGAGACATCGCGGCGCAAGGTCGTGATCTCGAACGGCACGCCGTTCGCAATCGCCGTCACCGTGCCATGCGCGATGCCGGTGGGGACGGCGCCGAGGCCCGCCGCCTGCAGGCGCTTGGTGACATCGTCCGGCACAAGCGGCGTCGCAATGTCGATGTCATCGACGGCGCAGCCCAGGAGCGCATTGCGCACGCAGCCGCCGACGAAGCGGGCTTCGCCGCCGTCCTTCGTCAGCGCGCCCATCACAGCGCGTGTTTCCGGCGCGGTCATCCAACGCTGTGTCGCCGGATCGAGACAATCAATCATGGGGGGCACTCATAGAGGCGCTCATGGGGGTTTGCCCTGTTTGTCGACATGGCCGGGGATGATCTTGCCGTCCACATATTGCGGCGCCACGTAAACGCCCCTGGTGCTCTCACCATCGGTCAGTCCGACATAGAAGAAGCTCAAAATGACCAGAACAAGGCCGGTGGCGGTGAGCCAGAACCAGGGCGTATCGGGACGCGGGTTCTGGAGGCGGCGATGGAACACAAAGACATAGGCCGTGAACAGGGCGAATGGCAGGGCGAACAGCACCATGCGTTCGAGGATGATGCGGATCATGCGCCCAATCGCTCCATGAAATTGACCAGGATCGCCGCCGTCGCGCCCCAGATGTAATGGGGCCCGTATTGATAGGCATAGAATTCGCGCCGCTGCCCTTGCCATTCCGCGCTTTTGCGCTCGCGATTGGCCGGATCGAGCAGGAAGGAGAGCGGCACCTCGAACACCTCGTCCACCTCGCCGGGATCGGGCACGAGGCGGAAACCTTCCGTCAGCATGCCGACCACGGGCACGATGGCAAAGCCGGTGCCGGTTTCATAGGTTTCGAGAAATCCCGCCACATCCACGAAATCGGCCGTGATGCCGGTTTCTTCTTGCGTTTCGCGCAAGGCGGTTTCGATCAGGCTGGTGTCGTCCTTATTGACGCGGCCGCCGGGGAAGCTCACCTGGCCGGCATGGCGCGCCAGATGCGGCGTGCGGCGGGTGAAGAGCATCGTGGGTTCGGCGCGCAACACGATCGGCATCAGCACCGCGGCCGGCCTGAGCTTGCGGGGCTCGGCGGGGCGATTTTCGGGCGTCAGATCGTAATCGCTACGCGTTGCGACGGTCGGCGCCTTGGGCGCATCGGCCAGCAGATGCGGGCGCAATGCGGCGAGCCCTTCCTCGGCGATGCGCTGCGGCCAGTGCGCGAGATCGGCGGAGACACGCATCTAGCCCCGCCCCAGCGCAAAGAATTTGCCGCCGCTCCATACGCCAAGGAACCCTGCGTGCTCGCCCTCGCCCGGCACGGCCAGATCGGCGAGCTGATAGAACACCGCGCGCGCGATCTTGGCTTCGAGGCCGCGGCGCACATGCACATAGGGCGCGGGCTCTTGCGTTTCGGGATCGGTTTCGACGCGGATGGGATTGTCCGGCCCGGCCACCGTTTCATCGCCGACATTGGTCGTGAAGGTCAGACGCTGGTCCCGGCCCTCGCCCTCCACAGTTCAGGAGCACGGCGATGAAGGGCGCATCCTCGACCGTGATGCGCATCTTCTCGACCGGCGTGACGAGATGGTAACCGTCCGGGTCCTTGCGCAGGATCGTGGAGAACAGGCGCACGAGTTCGTGCCGGCCGATGGGGCTGCCATTGTGGAACCAGCTGCCGTCGCGCGCGATGCGGATGTCGATGTCGCCGCAATGCTCCGGGTTCCAGCGCTCGACCGGCGGCAGGCTGCGGCCGGCAGCGGCCTCGCGCTGCAAGCTGGCCAGCCCCATGGAAAACCCCGATTCCGCCATAACTCGTTCGAATCTCCTCAAATCCCCGGCCGGCCCGGGGTCTCGGCACTCTCACACATCTGTGTCGGGCCAGTGCGGCGAAGCCGGGCTCTTGCCGGTTGCGTGGGCGGGCACAGGGTGCAACATAAACGCCTCACCCGGCGGCCCGCTCTTAAATTCCAAGATAGGCGCGAGGCTTAGTGCCGGCAAGTTTTGGCGGCCGGCAAGCTTTGAGGCCAGCGGGATAGTTTTCATGACGGATTCGCAGACCATCGCCGGAGATGCCCCAGACGAGGCGGCCGTGGCCCAGGCCGAAAAGGCCGCCCAGACCTTCGGGGCCGTGCGCGCGGCCATCGGCAAGGTGATCTTCGGCCAGAACGATGTGGTGGACCAGACGCTGGTCACATTGCTGGCCGGCGGCCATGGGCTTCTGATCGGCGTGCCGGGCCTCGCCAAGACGCGGCTGGTCGAGACGCTGGGCGTGGCGCTGGGCATGGACTGGAAGCGCATCCAGTTCACGCCCGACCTGATGCCGGCCGACATCATCGGCTCCGAAGTGCTCGAAGAGGCCGGCGACGGCAGGCGCAGCTTCCGCTTCCTCAAGGGGCCGGTCTTCACCCAGCTCTTGATGGCGGACGAGATCAACCGCGCCTCTCCGCGCACGCAATCGGCGCTGCTGCAGGCCATGCAGGAGCGTGACGTGACCGTGGCCGGCACGCGCTATGAATTGCCGAAGCCTTTCCATGTGCTGGCGACGCAGAACCCGCTGGAGCAGGAAGGCACCTATCCGCTGCCCGAAGCGCAGCTCGACCGCTTCCTGTTGCAGATCGATGTCGGCTATCCCGACGAAGCGTCCGAGCGGCAGATGCTGCTCTCCACCACCTTCGGCGAGGAACGGACAATCCGGCCCGTCTGCACGCCGCAGGATCTGATCGAAGCGCAGGCCATTGTGCGCCGCCTGCCGGTGGGCGCGAAGGTGATCGATGCGATTTTGAAGCTGGTGCGCGCGGCGCGGCCGGGCGACGGCGGCGATGCGAGCCTGAAGGACTTCATCTCCTGGGGACCGGGGCCGCGTGCGAGCCAGGCCTTCATGCTGGCGGTGCGTGCAAAAGCGCTGATCGAAGGCCGTTTCGCACCGTCGGTCGACGATGTGGTGGCGCTGGCCCATCCGGTGCTGCGCCATCGCATGGCGCTCAATTTCTCGGCGCGCGCCGAAGGCACGACCATTGCGGACGTGATCGACCGGCTCACCCGGAGCATTCTTTGACGCGAAAGGCTGGCGGCATGAGTGCGCCCGGCATCAAAGAAAAAGCCGGCAGATCGCAGGCCGTGCGCGAACAGGCCGAGGCGCTGGCCGCCAGCCTGCCGCCGCTGCTGGTCGCCGCCGAGCGGCTGGCCTCCTCCGTCAGCCTCGGCGTGCATGGGCGGCGCAAGGCCGGCATGGGCGAGACCTTCTGGCAGTTCCGCCGCTATCAACCCGAAGACGCGGCCACCACCATCGACTGGCGCCAATCGGCCAAGTCGCAGCATCTGTTCGTGCGCGAGCGCGAATGGGAAGCGGCCGAAGCGGTGTGGTTCTGGCGCGACGGCGCGCCCGGCATGCGTTTCAAATCCGACTATAGCGAAGCGAGCAAGCTTGACCGCGCGACGGTGCTGACGCTGGCGCTGGGCGCGCTCCTGATCCGCGGCGGCGAACGCATTGCGCTTCTGGGCGACGGCCATGGACCGGGTTCGGGGCGCCCACCCTTGCGCCGCATCGCCCATGAGCTGATCGACTTTCCGCCAGGCGACGACCCGCTACCGCCCGAGGCGCCGGTGACCAGGAATGCGCAATTCGTCTGGTTCAGCGATTTCCTTTCGCCGCTTGACGGCATCGAGAGCGCGATGAAGCGGCTGGCCCATGCCGGTCTTTCCGGCCACCTCGTCCACATCATCGATCCGGCCGAAGAGGATTTTCCGTATCAGGGACGCACGCGCTTCGAAGCCGCAGGCCTGCGCGAGCACGAAATCCTGGGCCGTGCCGAAAATGCGCGCGCGGCCTATCAGGCACGCTTCAAGGCGCATAGCGACGCGCTGCGGGCGCTGGCGCGGCGGCTGGGCTGGAGCTATCTCGCCCATCGCACCGACAAGCGGCCGGAGACGGCGCTGGTCGCACTCTATGCCAATCTGGGCGGCGTGCCCGTCACCATGCGCGGGGCGTGAGCCATGTTCGGCGCGCTCAGCTTTGCCACGCCCTGGATTTTGGCCGCGCTGATCGCGCTGCCCGCGATCTGGTGGCTGCTGAGGGTGACGCCGCCGGCACCGCGGCGCATCGTCTTTCCGCCGCTGCGCCTGCTGCTGGGATTGGCGAGCCCGGAAGAAACACCGGCGCGCACGCCGCTGTGGCTTTTGCTGCTGCGCCTTCTGACGGCTGCGCTGATCATCATCGCACTGGCAGGGCCGAGCATCGGCACACCGCCGAAAACGGCGGGATCGGGCCCACTGGTTCTCTTCATCGACAATGACTGGACCGCGGCCCATGCCTGGAAAGCGCGCGAGGCCGCAATCAGCGATGCGCTGGCCGGCGCGGCGCGGCAGGGGCGGCCCGTCGCGATCGTGCCGACCGCTTCCGGCCACGCGCCGCAGATCAGCCTGCTCGATGCGGGCAGAGCGGCACGCAGCGCGCGCGAACTCGCGCCGCAGCCCTGGGCGCCGAACCGCATGCAGGCGGTGGCGGCGCTTCAGAAGATCACCTTCGCCAGCAAGCCGGAGATCCTGTGGTTCAGCGACGGGCTCGATCATGGCGATGCGCAAAAGACGGCCGCAGCGCTTTCGAAGATCGGCGCGGTGCGGCTCACCACCGATGCCCCCGGCAAGGTGCCGCTGGCGCTGAAGCCTGCGGACAATGCGACGGACGGCTTCAAGCTGACACTGATCCGCGCCGGCGGCGAGGGCACGCGGCAGGGCACGGTGGAAGCGCTGGGCAGCCGCGGCGAAAATCTCGCCAATGCCGATTTCGATTTCGCGCCCGGCAGCGCTTCGACAACCACCGTGCTCAAGCTCCCGCTGGAACTGCGCAACGAGACGGAACGGCTCGCCATCGCCAATGAGAATTCGGCCGGGGCCGTGCGCCTGCTCGATACATCTTCCAAGCGGCGCAAGGTGGGGCTCGTTTCGGCCACGAATGTCGAAGACCAGCAACCGCTGCTCTCCGGCTCTTATTACCTGACGCGCGCGTTGTCGCCCTATGCCGATGTGAGCCAGGGCACCATCAGCGCCGAGCTGAAGAAGGACGTGTCGGTGCTGGCGCTGATCGATATCGGACGGATCGTCGGCGAGGATCATGCCCGGGTCGAGAAGTTTGTCGAAGACGGCGGTGTGCTCTTGCGCTTTGCCGGGCCGCGCATGACGAAAGACGTGGGCAGCCTCGTGCCGGTGAAACTGCGCGCGGGCGGGCGCTATCTCGGCGGCGCCATGGGCTGGGCCGAGCCGCAGCATCTGGCGCCCTTCCCCGATGCGAGCCCCTTTCGCGGGCTTTCGATCCCCGAAGACGTGACCGTGTCGCGGCAGGTGCTGGCCGAGCCCAGTGTGGACCTCAGCACGCGCAGCTGGGCGCGGCTCAAAGACGGCACCCCGCTCGTGACCGCCGAGCAGCGCGGGCGCGGCTGGATCGTGTTGTTCCATGTCACGGCGGGACCAAGCTGGTCGTCACTGCCGATGTCCAAACTCTATATCGATATGCTGAGGCGCATCCTGACGCTGGCGGGCGGCGCGCATCCCGGCGAGATGGGCACCGCCGCCAATGCCAGCTTCCCGCCCGCCGCGGTGCTGGACGGCTTCGGCCAATTGCACAAGCCGCCGGCCGAGGCACTGCCGATCCGCGGCGATCAATTTGCCAAGGTGAAACCCTCGCCCGAACATCCGCCCGGGCTATATGGCAGCGAGGGCGCACAATTCGCGCTCAATGTGGTGGGTGCCGACACGGTGCTGACGCCGATCGGCGATGTGGCCGTGCCGCGCAGCATCTATACCGGTATGCGCGCCCGACCGCTGGCGCCGTGGCTGCTGACAGCGGCGCTATTGCTGCTGTTCGCGGACGCGATGATCTCACTATGGCTGCGCGGGCTCTTGCGCGTGCCGCGCTGGATGACAGGCGGGGCCACGGCCCTGCTGTTCGCATTGGTGATCGCGGCGCCGCATCCGGCCCGCGCGGCCGACGGCTTCGACATGAAGGCCGCCCTGAGCACGCGGCTGGCCTATGTCATCACCGGCGTGCCGGATGTCGATGCCATGAGCAAGGCGGGGCTCACCGGGCTGGGCCTGTGGCTCAAGGCGCGCACCTCTTACGAGCCCGAAGCGCCGGTGGGCGTGAACCTGGCGAAGGACGATCTCAGCTTCTTTCCGCTGCTCTATTGGCCGATGGACCCGCGCGAGAAAGACCTGTCACCAGAGGTCCTGTCCAAGGTGCAGGACTATATGCGCAATGGCGGCACGCTGTTCATCGACACGCGCGAGCCGACTCTGGGACCGACACGCGGGGCCAACAATCCCGGCGACGAAACGCTGAAGCGCCTGCTCGGCACGCTCGACCTGCCGCCGCTGGAGCCCGTGCCTTCCAACCACGTGCTGACCAAATCCTTTTATCTGCTGTCGAGCTTTCCCGGCCGCTGGGCCGGCGGCAAGGTTTGGGTGCAGGCACTGCCGCCGGGCGGCGCCGATGCCGCGCCCATTCGCGGCGGCGACGGCGTCTCCCCCGTCATCATCGGCAGTGACGATTACGCCGCGGCCTGGGCGGTGGATTCGAACGGCGTGCCACTGGTCGATTGCACGCCGGGCGGCGACCGCCAGCGCGAAATGGCGATCCGCTTCGGTATCAATGTCGTGATGTATGCGCTGACCGGCAATTACAAGGCCGATCAGGTGCATGTGCCGGCCCTGCTCAGGAGACTGGGCAAGTGACCGGCTATGCCATCGATTTTGCGCCGCATGTGCCGCTGATTGCGCTGTGGCTCTTGATCGGCGTGGCCGTGCTGGTGACAGGCACTGCACTGGTCATGCGCGGACGCGGGGCCTGGGCACGGGGGCTGGCCTTTGCCGTGTTGCTGCTGGCGCTGGCCAATCCGCTGATCGTGCATGAGACGCGCGAGCCGCTGTCGGACGTGATGGCGCTGATCGTCGATCATTCGCAGAGCATGGATGTGGGCCAGCGCAAGGAAGAAGCCGACAAGGCCGCCGCCGCGATCAAAGAGGCCCTCAAGCGCCACAAGAACCTCGAAGTGCGCGAGACCATTGTCCGCACCAACAATCGCGGCCAGGACAACGGCACCGAACTCTTCACCGCGCTCGACAACACGCTGGCCGATGTGCCGCCGGACCGCGTGGCCGGCGCCATTGCGATCACCGACGGCGAAGTGCATGACGCCCCGCCGCCGGACAAGATGCATCTGAAGGCACCGCTTCAGGTTCTGATCGCCGGCAAGCACAATGCGCGCGACCGCAAGCTGACCGTCACCAATGCGGCGCGCTTCGCCATTGTCGGCCATGACGCGCAGATCGAACTCGAAGTCGACGATTTCGGCAGCGACAAGCAAAGCTATGCCGAGGTCGATGTGCGCGTGGACGGCAAGAACACCGACACAAGGCTGGTGCCGACGGGCAAGAAGACCACGATCAAGGTACCGATCACCCATGGCGGCGAGAATGTGATCGAACTGATCGCCAAGCCCGGCCCGGCCGAGCTGACGCTGGAAAACAACCGCGCCGTGGTGGCGGTGAACGGCGTGCGCGACCGCCTGCGCGTGCTGCTGGTCTCGGGCGAGCCGCATGCGGGCGAGCGGGTATGGCGTTCGCTGCTGAAGGCGGATCCCGAGCGTCGATCTCGTCCACTTCACCATTCTGCGCCCGCCGGACAAGCAGGATTCCACGCCCATCACCGAACTCTCGCTGATCGCTTTTCCGACGCGCGAATTGTTCGACGAAAAGCTCGACCAGTTCGATCTGGTGATCTTCGACCGCTATCGCGACCGCGGGCTGTTGCCGCTGGCCTATTTCGCCAATATCGCGCGCTATGTCGATCAGGGCGGCGCGCTCCTGGTCTCGGCCGGTCCGGAATTCGCGAACATGCAGAGCATCTACCGCACGCCACTGGCCGGTGTGCTGCCGGCGCAGCCGACGGGCCAGGTGATCGACAAGAAATTCCGCCCGCTGGTAACGGCGACGGGCCAGGCCCATCCCGTGACGCACGATCTCAAAGGCGCAAACACGCAAGACAAGCCGCCCACATGGGGAAGCTGGTTCCGGGTGATCGGCGCGACCAAGGTTTCGGGCGAGACGGTGATGAAGGGACCGGACGATTCCCCGCTGCTGGTGCTCGATCATGTCGGCAAGGGCCGCGTGGCGGAGCTGCTCTCCGATCAGGCCTGGCTGTGGGCGCGCGGCTTTGAAGGCGGCGGGCCCGATGCCGAATTGCTGCGCCGCCTCGCCCATTGGCTGATGAAGGAGCCGGAGCTCGAAGAGGAGCGGCTCTCGGCCAATATCGCGAACGGCACGATGACCATCGACCGCCACACCATGGCGAAGACGGCAAAACCGGTGACCGTGACCGCGCCCGGCGGCAAGAAAACGACCGTGACCCTGAACGAAGTCGAGCCGGGAAGCTGGCGCGGCACCGCCAAGGCCGATGAATTGGGGCTATATCGCCTGACCGACGGCACGCTGAGCACGGTGGCCGCGGCGGGTCCGCTGAACCCGAAGGAAGTCGCCGACATGCGCGCGACCGATCGCATCATGAAACCGCTGGCCGCGAAGAGCGGCGGCTCGGTGCATTGGTTGGTGGACGGCGGCGTGCCGTCGATCCGCATGGTCGGACCGGGCCGCATCACCTGGGGACCGGACTGGATCGGCCTGCGCGCCAATGGCGCCTACCGCGTGACCAGCGTCGAACAGCAACCGCTGCTGCCGGCCTGGATCGCGGTGATCCTGCTGCTCGGCACGGTGCTGATCGCCTGGCGGGTGGAGGGGCGCTGAGCTATTCCGCGCGGGAATGGCCCATGATACAATTCCGGCATCGAAGGCGACCTGGGGGGGAGACATGAACCGTCACGCATTCTTTGCAAAATTCATGTTCGTTCCGGCGATCGCGATGCTCTTTTCGCTCGCGACGGTCTCTCCGTCCGTGGCGCAGGATCGCGATTATCACCATTGGCGCGATCATCACCATCGCGATTGGAGGGAAACCCGGGACCTCGTGCGGATCCACAACCGCTGGAAACCCGATCAGTTTCTCAACATCGAATCCGGGCGGTTGACGAGTGGGGCCATCCGGGGCCGCTGGTACAGCGCGCGCTGGACCGTCGAAGAGGGGCCTGATGGGTTCGTCCGCCTCCGCAATTTCTGGAAACCCAACGAATACATCCACATCCAAAATGGCTACGTCGACGCCGGACCGATCGAACGGGGCTGGTGGAGTGCCATGTGGACCATCGAGCCCGTACGGGGAACCGATTTCGTGCGGCTGCGGAACCGCTGGAAGCCGAACGAGTGCCTCAATGTCGAACATGGAGAGCTGGAAGCTGGACCGGTTGGGCCTGGCTGGTGGAGCGCGATGTGGACGCTCGAACGGATCGACGACTGACGCGACCGCTTGCGGCCGGGCCGCTGAGCCCGAAGGACGTCGCCGATATGCGCGCGACCGATCGCATTCTGAAACCGCTAGCTGAGAAGAGCGGCGGCTCGGTGCATTGGCAGGTCGATGGCTGTGTGCCGTCGATCCACATGGTGGGCGCAGGCCTCGTCGCCTTGCGGGTGGAGGGGCATTAGCGAACGGGCGGATGCTGCGCAGCAACCACTGCACCTCGCTCCGCTGTTGCACCGCACACAACGCCAGGTAGCACAATCTGGATGCCTCACGTAACATCCCCATGGGATTATGGGGGGCACGATATGGGGCACTGGCTCGCAAGCGCTGTACTGACAATAAGACCTTGGGCCACATCGGCAGGGGCGATGGCGACGTCATGGCTGGCGTGGCGCTTCTATGCACTTGCAGGCGGGATTTTCGTGGCAGGATTGTCGATCTGGAATGCGAACCGGCACCGCGAATTCGTTGTCGAGATCAGCAGCCCGCCCGGCCGCAGGCCCTCAAGGCGGAAGAGCATCATGCGCTGGCAACGCGAACTCGATGAGCGCGTGGGCAACAAGCAGCGCGAAGCTGTCCGGCAAGCCTTGTTGGTCCTCTTCTACGGCTTTTTCATTCCGTCGACGGTGCTCGGCGTGGCGATATACTATTATCCGTGGTTCATGCCCGGGCACGAGGCGCTCAGCGTCTCGGGTTGTCCGCATCCGATGGCTGTGACACCAACATTTTTCGGTACGGGCACCTTCATTTTCTCGCAGCTGGCGATGGGAATGGCGAACAAGATGTCTTTCCTTGCCGATAGCGCACTGGCTCGGGCCTTTCCCGCCTACATGCCGGCAAACGGAATGATCGCGGCCGCCATGGTCGGTTATCGGTATTTTATCGGCCTGTTTGCGGCCGCCTTTGTCCACCTCCTCTACACCGCCCGAAAGATTCCAGCCGACCCCATGGTTCAAAAACAAAGAGAGGATCTCGACAATCGGCTGAAGAACGCCGATCGCTAAGCCAAGCGAGCCACCACAAAATCGGCCGGCGCCTGAACGGAAGCTTTCGGCAGCAGCACCGGCGTGTAGCCGAGTTCAGGAAGACGGCCTGCGAGATCGTCATATTCGATGCGTGCATCGGCGATGCCGTGGCGGCGCTCGCTGTCGGTCGTGAAAATCTCCGGCCATGGCGGGGCAAGGAAGACGGTGCTTGCATAGCGTATCTGCGCAAACGCCTGCGCAATATCCGGCGGGACCGCCGCACCGAACCGTTGCAGGCCGCAGACGGCATCGATCAGACCGCGATCGAAGAACGTGATGCCATCGCGTTCGGCGGCGCGTGCCAGATCGTCCAAAGCAAGGCGCGCGGCGCGGATCGCGAAACCCTTGAGGTCCACCCAGGGCAGCGCATCGCCGCCGCATTCGGTTTCCTCGCGCACGACGCGGCGGCCCGGCTCTTCGCAAATGGCAAATCCGCGCGCCGCCAGCTCGGCCAGCAGCGTGGATTTGCCGCCGCCGGAGCAGCCGGTGATGAGGACGAAATCTTCGGCGCGGGCCGCAATGCCTGCGAGGGCGTGTGCGGTCACGTCAGCCACCAAACGCCAAGCGCCAATGTGATCAGCGTCACCGGCACGCCGACGCGCAAATGTTGCCAGAAGGTGATCGTCACACCGGCACGGCGGGCGCGCTCGACCACGATCAGGTTCGCGACCGAGCCCGCAATGGTGAGATTGCCGGCCAGCGTCGCCGCCATGGCAAGGATCAGCCAGCCGCGATGCGGATCGGCCAGCCCGGCCACGAAAGGCTTGAGCAGCAGCACAGCCGGAACGTTGGAGACGATGTTGGACAGCAGCGCGGTGAGGCCCGCCAGCATAGCCGGTTGGTTGAGGTGCATCTGTTTGAGGCTGGCCACGAGTTCAGGCGAGAAGGCCACCTTTTCGAGCCCATGCACGACAATGAAGAGACCAGCGAACATCACCAGCAACGACCAGTCGATCTCGCGCCAGATGCGCGCGGGCTTGATGCGGCGGGTGAGCAGCAGCGCCGCGCCCGCCAGCACCGCCACCTCAGCCGGTGCCGCACCGAGAAAGAACAAGACAATGGCGGCGCCCGTCGCGATCAGCGCCTTGGCCAGAAGCCAGGGATGGATTTCCGCGTCTTGCGGCAGGTCGGGCAGCCTCGCACCACCGTCCAAATCACGCCGGTAATAAAGAATCGCAAATGCGGCGACGACGATCAGGCTCATCAACGCCACCGGCGCCAGCGCGGCGGCGAAACCGCTATAGGACATGCCCGAGACGCTGCCGATCACCATGTTCTGCGGATTGCCGGTGATGGTGGCGACACTGCCCGCATTCGACGCCATGGCGAGCGCAAGGAGATAAGGCTCGACGCGGCGCTTCATGGCCAGCGCGCTTTCGGCCACCAGCGGCGCCAGCATCACGCACACCGTGTCATTGACGAGAAAGGCCGAGAGCACGCCAGCCACCACGACGATGGCGACAAGCAACAGCGCCGGACGATGGGCGTAGCGGCCGGTCCAGGATGCGGCCAGCCCGAAGAACCCGGCCACGCGCAGATTGGCGACCAGGATCATCATGCCGAACAGCAGCACGATGGTGTTCATGTCGATGGCGGCATAAGCCTCGCCGAGCGTGAGCGTGCCCACCGCCACCATCGCGGCGGCGCCGAGAAGGGCAGCCCCGGCCCGATCGATACGCAGCACCGGCGCGCGGCCGATGGCGATCACCGCATAGGTGGCGACGAAGATAATAAGAGTGAGCGCTTCGCTCACAGAATCTCGAACACGGTGAGGTTGACGCCCGCCTTGAAGCGCTCGGCCCGGCCGATGGCCAGCATGTGATTGAGATGAAAGAGAGCGGCATCGCCGGTGCGGAAGCGCATGGCGGTGCGGAAATAATATTCGTGCGGTTCGAGCCGTTCGCCCTTCGCCAGCCGCGCCAGCGCCTCCGGCGAGCCGGTGCGCAGGCCCTTCGAGGTCACTTCGATGCGCGCGCCGGATTCGGTTTCGAGTGCGTAATGGGCCTCGAGTTCGATGGTGCCGTCGGAAAGCTGCATCTGCCAATCGGTGCCGGGGAGAACCTTGCCGGAAGCGATGCCCGAGAAGCGGCCCGACAGGATCGGGATTGCCCGGCGCCAATATCCCCCCAGATCGCCGACCTCGACCGGCGGGCCGATTTCGGCTTCGAGCGTCAGAATATGGCGGGAGCCCAGCGTTTCGTCGCTCATGTCCTGCCCCCGAGCGGTGCGCCACTGGCGCAGACGGGATTGTCGATGCGGGCGCGGCGTACCACGCCCGCGAGATCGAGCGCGGCGCCCGGTGTCAGCGACAGGCCCAGCACCCGCGCCGGATCGACCGGCCCGGGGAATTTGAGCTTTCCCGGCGGCAGGCGCGCAAAGCCGACGCGGGCGTAATAGGGCTCGTCGCCGACCAGGATCATCGCCGTCCAGCCGGCCGCCTTCGCTGCCGCGATGCCGCGCTTCATAAGATCGATGCCGATGCCGCGGCCGCGCTGGTCGGCCTGTACGGCCAGCGGACCCAGAAGGAGAGTCCGGGCGGCCCCCACGGCAACCGGCCAGAAGCGCACCGAACCGCGCAAGATCCCGTCTTCCACGGCGACGAAGCTCAGCCCCGCCTCCGGGTCCACGCCTTCGCGCAGGCGCCAGGCCGCCTTGACGATACGGCCGGGGCCGAAACTCTGCGCCGTCAACGCCTCGATCAGCGGCGCGTCTTCAGGGCGTTCGGGCTTGATCTCCCACATGCGCGGGTCCTTCGCCTTCATCTCTTTTACCAGCCCTGCATCACCGCTAGGCTTTGGGCCATATATAACTCTCTCGGAGGTTAAGCCCATGGGCGTCATGGAAGGCAAGGTCGTTCTGGTCACGGGCGGCGCAAACGGCATCGGCAAGGAATGCGCGCTGCTGGCGGCGAAGGAAGGCGCGAAGGTCGTGGTCAACGATCTGGGCGGTGGCGTCGGCGGCGGCGATCTTGGCGATGCCGGCCCGGCCGAAAAGGTGGTCCACGCGATCAAGGCGGCCGGCGGTGAAGCCGTGGCCAATTCCGACAGCGTGGCCGACCGCAAGGGCGTGGCCCGCATGATCGAGCAGGCCATGGACAGCTTCAAGGGCCTGCACGCGATCATCAATCCGGCCGGCATCTTGAGAGACAAGATGTTCCACAAGATGGACGACGCCGATTGGGATGCGGTCATCAATGTGCATCTGCAGGGCAGCTACAATGTCTGCCGCGCGGCGGTGAACCATTTCCGTGAGCAGGAGGAAGGCAGCTTCGTGCTCTTCACCTCCACCTCCGGGCTGATCGGCAATGTCGGTCAGGCCAATTACGCCGCCGCCAAGATGGGCATTGCCGGGCTGTCGCGCATCATCGCCATGGAAGGCGCCATGAAGAATGTGCGCGCCAACACCATTGCCCCCTTCGCCTGGACGCGCATGATCGCGACCATTCCGGTGAAGGACGAGGCGTCGGCCAAGCGCGTCGAGCGCATGAAGAACATGATGCGCGCCGATCAGGTGGCGCAGCTGGCCGTGTCGCTGGCGAGCCCGGCGACCAAGAACGTGTCGGGCCAGATCTTCACCGCGCGCGGCAACGAGATCTTCCTGATGAGCCAGCCGCGGCCGATCCGCGGCATGGGCAAGGTGGAAGGCTGGACGCCCGCGACCATCGCCGAACATTGCATGACGGCGATGGAACCGAGCTTCACCGATCTGGGCGCCACGACATCCGTGTTCGGCTGGGACCCGATCTGATCTACCAGATGGCGCGCTGCGGTGCCTGGCCGGTGAATTCGGCGAGGCGCCGCGCCGTGCCGGATTGCGTGCCCTGGGGCGGCGCGGCCGGATCGGCCCAGACAATCTCCGCGATCTCGAAATTGGGCTTGAAATCGACCTCTCCGCCCGCAAGCCGGTAGACCGCGATCAGATTGGTGGCCCAGGCGACGCGGCGGGTATAGAGCCCGAAAAGGGCCGGCGGTTCGCCGCCGCCATAGCCCACCTCCTCCTGCAATTCGCGCAAGACCGCCTCGGCCGGCGGCTCCCCGGCCGCCACACCGCCGCCCGGCAGCGCCCAGCCATGGCCGAGACGCGGGCGCACCAGGAGTACCCGGCCCGCCTCATCGGTGACGATAGCGCTGACGCCGAAGGCGAGCTGGGAGAGGGCTGCCCGGAAGCAGATAATGGCCGTGGTCAGGGCCCGCTGGCGCAATCTGCGGATGAGGCTCATCCCGTAAACTCCAGGCAATCTGTTTAGAAGTTGATAAGAATGACGGCTTATTCTTGGCGCTGATTCCAGAAGGCGGACCTACAGCCGTGGCACTCCGATTTGCCAGAGCATTGCACATCCGCGCCACGGCGGTGAAGGATGGTGCGCCATGACTGGATCTGCATTTGGTCACCTCAAGGCGCTTGTGATCGAAGACAACCATCACATGCGCCTGCTCCTGCGGTCGCTGCTCAAGGCGCTCGGCGTCAACGACGTGCTCGAATGCGGCGACGGTGCCAGAGGTTATGAGATGCTGCGGGAAAGGTCGCCGGACTTCGTGCTCACCGATCTTTCCATGAAGCCCGTCGACGGCATCGAATTCACCAGGATGGTGCGTCTGGCCAAGGACAGCCCGAACCCCTACGTGCCGATCATCATGGTGACGGGCCATACCGAGCGCGGCCGGGTCGAGGCCGCCCGCGATGCCGGCGTCACCGAATTCCTGGCCAAGCCGATCACGCCGCAGAACCTGCTGCTGCGCATCACCGAGATTGTGGAGCGGCCGCGCCCCTTCGTGCGCTGCAAGGGCTATTTCGGCCCCGAGCGCCGGCGCAAGAAAGACCCCAAATTCGCCGGACCCTGGCGCCGCACGGACGATTTCGAAGACGACGTCACGATCGAATAGGGACCGGCGCCGATACGCACCTTTCGTTAACGAAACGGGACGGTGCAAAGCCGCCAAAACCGGCGCGCATTCATCGCTCTTTAAGCCCTAGCCTTAATACTAACCGGACAATTCGAGCCGGTCCGCGCGGGACCGGAACCGGGGGCCTTTGATCCTTCCATGCTTCAGATCGGCGGACTTGTATTCCTGTTCGTGGCCGTGTTCGGCGGATTCATCCTGTCCGGCGGTTCGCTCGGCGTGGTCATGGAGGCCTTGCCGCACGAGATGATCACCATTGGCGGGGCGGCCATCGCCGCCATGCTGGTCGGCGGCTCCATCTATTCGCTCAAGCAAATGGGCGGGGAGATGGGCAAGATCGTTTCCGGCCCGAAATGGAAGCATACCGACTACACCGATCTTCTGTGCCTGCTCTTTCTCCTGACCAAGACAATGAAGTCCAAGGGCCTGATCGCGCTCGAAGCGCATATCGAAAAGCCCGAGGACAGCTCGATCTTCAAACGCTATCCGCGCATCTCCAGGGATCATTTCGCGCTGGCCTTCATCTGCGACACACTGCGCATGATGACGATGAGCCTGGAAGATCCGCATCAGGTCGAAGCGGCGATGGAGAAGCAACTCGAAAAGCACCATCACGAAGCGCTGAACCCATCAACCGTGCTACAGACCATGGCCGATGGCCTGCCGGCGCTGGGCATCGTCGCCGCCGTGCTGGGCGTGATCAAGACCATGGGCGCGATTTCCGAGCCGCCGGAAATCCTGGGCGGCATGATCGGCTCGGCGCTGGTGGGCACCTTTATGGGCGTGTTCCTGGCCTATGGCATCGTGGCGCCGATTGCGGTGCGCCTCAAATCCATCGTCGAGGAAGACGCGCAATTCTATCACGTGATCCAGGATATTCTGGTCGCCCATCTGCACGGCAATGCGGCGCAGGTGTCGGTGGAAATCGGCCGCGGCAGCGTGCCGACCTCGGCACAGCCCACCTTCCAGGAACTGGAACAGGCGATCCAGGAAATCCCGCCGGATGCGAGCTAAGCCGCGCGCTGCGCGGGTTTACTTGCGGCTTTCGGCGCGGGCGGTGTCATAACCGTCGGCCAGCGCCATGAAGAAGGTGGCGAGCGCGCCGGCCAGAATGCCGAGCGGCACGGCGTAAAGCACATCCATATCGCAACCGAGCACGACGATGGTCGTGACGATGATCCCGGTCCATTGCGCGAGCGATTTCGGCATCGGCTGCATCCCCCTATCAATGCGCAGAGCGTAAGGGATGGGGGCAGCCCCACGAAGGACGACGTTAAGAAGCGGTTAACGGGAACGGGCGAATTCTGTGGATCGCCCGCTCCCTTGTTCCATTCTGTTACACGACGTCGAATTCGATGCCCTGCGCCAGCGGCAGCGCATCGGAATAATTGATGGTCGCGGTCTGGCGGCGCATATAGGCCTTCCAGGCATCGGAGCCGCTCTCGCGGCCGCCGCCGGTTTCCTTCTCGCCGCCAAAGGCCCCGCCGATCTCGGCGCCCGACGGGCCGATATTCACATTGGCGATGCCGCAATCCGACCCGGCCGCGGAGACAAACTTCTCCGCCTCCTGGATGTCCTGCGTGAAGATGCACGACGACAGGCCCTGCGGCACGGCGTTGTGCAGCGCCATCACCTCATCGAAATTCGAATAGCGCATGACGTAGAGGATCGGCGCGAAGGTCTCGTGGCAGACGGTCGCCGTCTGGCCCGGCATCTCGACAATGGCCGGCTTCACGTAGAAAGCGCCCGGATGGGCCGCTTCATGCACGCGGCCGCCGCCCGTGATCTTGCCGCCCTCATCCTTGGCCGAGGCCAGCGCGCGTTCCATATTCTCGAAGGACTGCCTGTCGATCAGCGGGCCGACAAGCGTGCCCTTTTTGAGCGGATCGCCGATCGGCAGGTTCGCCCAGATATTTTTCAGCTTCGGCACCAGCATTTCGTAGATCGAGTTCATGGACGAAGAGACGGCGCAGTGTGGTGCAGCGCTGGCCCGCCGTGCCCACGGCCGAAAAGGTGATGGCGCGGCTGGCGAGATCGAGCTTGGCGGAGGGGGCGACGATCATCGCGTTGTTGCCGCCCAGTTCGAGCACGGTCTTGCCAAAGCGCGCGGCGACGATGGGCGCCAGTTCGCGGCCCATGCGCGTGGAGCCCGTGGCGGAAACCACCGGAATGCGCGCATCCTTCGACAGCAGTTCGCCGACTTCACGCGCGCCGAGAACGATCTGGCTGAGATGCGCGGGCGCTTCGCCAAAGCGATGGATGGCGCGTTCGAACAGGGACTGCACGGCCAGCGCCGTCAGCGGAGTCTTCTCGCTGGGTTTCCAGATGACGGGATCGCCGCAGACGATGGCCAGCGCCGCATTCCACGACCACACCGCGACCGGGAAGTTAAAGGCCGAGATCACGGCCACGGGTCCAGCCGGATGCCAGGTTTCCATCATGCGGTGGGCCGGACGCTCCGAGGCAATCGTGAGACCATAAAGCTGGCGCGACAGACCGACCGCGAAATCGCAGATGTCGATCATCTCCTGCACTTCGCCGAGGCCTTCCTGATGGATCTTGCCGCATTCGAGCGTGACGAGGCGGCCCAGCATATCCTTGTGCTGGCGCAGCTCCTCGCCGAGCAGGCGGATCAGCTCGCCGCGCCGGGGCGCCGGCACCACGCGCCATGCCGTGAAGGCCTCGGCGGCAGCCGCGATCTTCTTCTCGACGCTCGCCGCATCATCAAACGCGACACGGGAAATCTCCGCGCCGTCGATCGGCGAATGCACCGGATGATCGCCGGCCGGCTTGATGCCGAAATGGGCGAGGATTTCGGATGCGTGCATGGGATACTCCTATGACTTGGCCGCGCGCAGCTTGCTGATCGTCGCGGTCGGCGAGATCGTTTCGGCGTCCATGGTGATGTGAATGAGCGAAGGAAGTTTCGCGGCTTCGGCCTGACGGAAAGCGTCGGCGAAATCCTCGGTGCGCGTGACGTGGAAGCCGAGCGCGCCATAGCTCCGCGCCAGCGCCGCGAAATCGGGATTGCGCAAATCCGTGCCAACGACCCGCTCGGGATATTCGCGTTCCTGATGCATGCGGATCGTGCCGTAAGTGGCGTTGTCGAACACCAGCACGATGATCGCCGCATCATATTGCACGGCGGTCGCCAGCTCCTGTCCGTTCATCATGAAGCAGCCATCGCCTGCCGCGCAGACGACGGTGCGCTCAGGGTGGACGATCTTCGCAGCCACGGCAGCGGGGAGGCCATAGCCCATCGCGCCCGAAGTGGGGCCGAGCAGCGTCGGGTATCCGCGATAGAGATAGAAACGGTGCAGCCACGCCGCGTAATTGCCGGCGCCATTGGTAACGATGGCATCGTCGGGCAGGTGTTCGCTGAGCCAGGCCCAGATCTCGGACGGATTGAGCGCGGCCGGAACGGACACCGGCTTCGCAAAGGCTTCGTAATCGGCGCGGGCTTCACGGCGCCAGGCGTGCCAGACCAGCTTGGCCGGCGCGCCAAGCTCTGCGGCCAGACCTGAGGAATGGCGCGGTGCTGGCAACGATCGCCAGATCGGGCTGATAGACGCGGCCGAGCTCGTCGGCGCTGGGATGGATATGCACCAGCGTCTGCTTCGGGTTCGGCACACTGAGGCGCGTATAGCCATTGGTGGTCATCTCGCCGAGGCGGGCGCCGATGACGACCAAGAGATCGCTGTCTTCGATGCGCTTGACCAGCTTGGGATCGGCGCCGATGCCGAGATCGCCGCAATAGTTTTCATGGCGGTTGTCGAAGCGATCCTTGGCGCGGAAAGAGGTCGCGACCGGCAGGTCGTGGCCGAGCGCGAATTTGCGCATGTCGGCGATGGCGTTCGCATCCCAGCCCGGCCCGCCGATGACGACGAAGGGCCGCTCGGCCTGCATCAGCATCGTGTGCAGACGCTTGATCTGGTCATGCGAGGGACTGGAATCGGTCCGGTGATAGGGTTTGGCGGCGGGCGTTGTGCAGAGAGCCGACAGCACATCTTCCGGCAGCGACAGCACCACCGGCCCCGGCCGTCCGCTGGTCGCGACATGGAAGGCGCGCGCGATATATTCGGGGATGCGGTTGGCATCGCGGATTTCCGCCGCCCATTTGGCCAGGGGCGCGAACATGGCGCGGAAATCGACTTCCTGGAACGCCTCGCGATCCAGCATCGACTGGTCGGCCTGACCGATGAAGAGGATCATCGGCGTGGAATCCTGAAACGCCGTATGCACGCCGATGGAGGCATTGGTGGCGCCGGGGCCGCGCGTCACAAAGCAGATGCCGGGCTTGCCCGTGAGCTTGCCATAGGCTTCGGCCATATTGGCGGCGCCGCCTTCCTGGCGGCAGGTAATGAGTTCAATCGAAATCGCGCGCGTCATAGAGCGCGTCGAGCGCGGCGAGATAGGATTCGCCCGGCACGCAGAAAGCGTGGGTGGTGCCGTGAATCCTGAGCGCTTCGATGAGCGCTTCGCCGCCGGTGCGTGCAGTTTCGGTCATCAATGCGTCCTTTTCCTCCCCCGCCGGGCGGGGGAGGAAAGTCTGTGCGGATTATGGCTCAGGCGTAGTACTGGCCGAAGCGGTTCGCAAGGTAATCAGCCAGAACCGTCTGTTCCTGACGCACAAAGCCCGCCTGCGGCAGCTTGCCTTCAAAGAGAAGATCCGTGCTGGCGCAGATGCCCGCCGCCGTCGTGATCTGGATGGCGCTCATCAGGCGGCCATTGATCTTCTGCGCATAGATCTTCTTGGCATAGCTTTCCTGCGTCAGCAGCCCATCCTGCCAGCCGGCGACCGTCACGAAGACCATCACGACATCCTGATAGGTGATCGGCAGCGCGTTCTCCAGCACGTCCTTCATGATGTCGCGGCGCTGGCCGAGGCGCAGATCGCGCACCAGCATCTTCATGATGTCGCAATGGCCGGGATAACGAACCGTCTTGTAGTTCATGTTCTCGACCTTGCCTTCCAGCGTCTCGCACAGCGTGCCGAGGCCGCCGGAGGTGTTGAAGGCTTCGTATTCGGCACCGTCGAGCGAGAAATGTTCCAGCTCTTCCAGCGCGGGCACTTCGACCGTCACGCCATCGCGGATGCTTTCGCACGGATTGCAATATTCGTTGATGACGCCGTCGGTCGACCAGGTGAGATTGTATTTCAGCGCGTTGTGCGGGAACTGCGGCAGCGCGCCCACGCGCATGTTCACATCGCGCAGCTTCTCGAATTTCTGCGTCAGGTCATGGGCGACAATGCCGATGAAGCCCGGCGCGAGGCCACACTGCGGAATGAACGCGGTGTCGGCGCCTTCGGCCAGCTTGCGGATGGCGCGGGTGGATTCCACGTCCTCGGTCAGGTCGAGATAATGCGCGCCAGCCTTCTTGGCGGCGGCGGCGACCAGCGGGGTCAGATTGTAGGGCGTGGCCGTCAACACCGCGTCATGGCCTTCGACGGCCTTGCCGAACGCGGCTTCGTCGGTGACGGAGACTTCCTTGAGGGTGACGCGGTCGTTCTTCGGCATGCGCTCCAGGCTGGCCGCATCGCGGTCGGCCACGGTGACCTTGTATTCGCCGGTGCCGGTCAGGAATTCGGTGATGGCAACGCCAATCTTGCCGCCGCCCACAAGCATCACATTCTTCATACGCCACTCCCTCGATCACGTGATAAGCCCCAAGGAATAGGGCCGTTCCCGGCCGGATCGGAGGCGGTATTTCGCCGGAAATGGCGCTATACTCCAGCGAATCGCAGGGAAATCCGGCGAAATGATGAGGCAGGACTCCAGATGCGCGACAGCGATGACCAATTGATCGCCCTGCTCCGGGCCAATGCCCGCGAGCCGACGGCCTCGCTGGCCCGCAAGCTGGGGCTGGCCCGCTCCACCGTTCAGGAGCGCATCGCCCGGCTGGAGCGCGAAGGCGTGATCAAGGGCTATACGCTGCGCCTGGCCGAGGAGGCCGACCGGGGCAAGCTGAGGGCCGTGGTCATGATCACGGCTGATCCCAAGCAGGCCGACCGGGTGACGGCGGAACTCAGGAAGATGCCCGAGGTCCGCAGCCTGTCGGCCGTGGCCGGGCCCTACGACATGATCGCCGTGGTGGAAGCCGAGACGACCGCGAAAATGGATGCCAGCCTCGACCGCATCGGCAAGGCGGCCGGCGTGGCGCGCACCGTGTCGTCGATCATCCTGTCGGAGAAGTTCGCGCGCTAAGTCCGATGCCCGCCTGACCGCAGCCCCCACGTCTATGTTACAAATCCGTCGTTTGGTGGCTCCTGTCCAGTGTCGGCGGGAGACGGGCGTAGGGTGCTGGAGGCATGGGGACGCAGTCACAGACCCGCCTCGGGGGCGCGTGGGGCGCACGTTGGCCCGCGCGCGGCGGCCGGACAAGGATGCGATCGAGCATCTGCGACTGCGCGCGCCGTTCTGGTGGGTGTTCGTCTTCCTGTTCTCCTTCGCGGTCTATCAGATATGGATGAACCCGTTCGGGTTCTCCGATCTGACCCAGCGCTACACGCAAGACATCTCGAACCTGCTGATCGCCGGTCCCTATCTCTATCCGGAGACGGGCCACGACCAGATCTCGGTGGCGCTGGTCGAGGAACTCGACGCTGGCCGACATGCAGATGCCCTGGCCCTGGAGCTACGGCGCGCAAGCCCGGGTGCTCGGCGCCCTTCTGTGCCTATCACCCCAAGGCCGTGGTCGTGGACATGCTGTTCGTCGATCCGCGCAAGGACGAAACGCTGGGCGAACTGGTCGGACGATGATCGGCCGCTACAGGAGCGCGGGCGTGCCGCTCTATTTCGCCGGCGCCACCGACCTGCCGCCCGGCACGCCGCCGGTGCGCAAGGAGCTGATCGCGGCGGGCGCGCGCGTCGTCGATCCCACCACCATCGTCAACCAGGGCGTGGTGCGGCAATATCCCGTACACGGAAAATGCATGAACGGCGAAAGCCGGAGACAGGGCAATGCCGTTCGATGGCGCTCGCCGTTTATAGCGACCTGTTTCCGAAGCAGGCCGCTCGACGTCAATCCGGATGGACGCATGGAAATCGTGTGGGGCACGCGCACCGATCCGACCAACGCCAAATGGATGCGGCTGACCGACAGCGACGGCACGATCCATGGCTGCGACCTCGAAGATCGGCTTCTTCAAACGCATCTTCCTGGCCTTCTTCGATCCGGCTGAGGTGCGCTCGCGCTGCCCCTATGAGGGCGTGATCCCGGTGCAAAGCGCTGCTCGAGGGCACGCCGGACGCCGACATCGACGCATCTCGCGCAAGAACCGCATCGTCTTCTATGGCGGCGCGCTCGAGGGTGTGCAGGACAAGTCGTTCACGCCGGTCAACGGCATGATCGCCAACGTGTTCGTGCACGCGATGGCGCTCGACAACCTCATCACCTTCGACGGGCAAGCCGGAGCAGAACGTGTTGACGATCGCCGGCACCACGCTCGACAACAACCCGATCCAGATCGGCGCCATCATCCCGGTGATCCTGATCCTGGCCTGGATTCACATGCGCAATCTGCGCGCGCGCGCGCGCGGCATGCACAAGCCGAAGCGCGAGACGCGGCGCACTGTGTGGAATTCCTGCTCGAAAAGGTGATGGAATATGTCTGGCATTATGGGCGCCTGGGCGCTGGCGCTGGCCGCGGGCCTGGCGCTGACATTGGCGGCCGGGCCTTTCGGTCGCGAACTGGGTGGAAGTGGTGTTCGTGTCGGTCGAACTGGCGGCGATGCTGCTGGTGGGCGTGCCGGACGCGATCTGGGGCTATCTGCATCATGTCGCCGGCGGGTTCATCAGCCGACGCGTAGGTGAGAACCTTCAAAGAGGAACAACCGTCATGAGATGTTCGTGTTGCGCAGCAGCGCTGTTCTGCGGCAATGACTGTTAGCCGGCACGCGGCGTAGGCCGACGAGACGCTGCAGCAAGCGTAAAGGGCGACGTCGTGATCGAGGCGCGCACGCCGGAAGTCGATCTCTACGACGGCCCAAACGGCAAGCGCGTGAAGACCGTCGAGCAGGACAAGTCCTACCCGATTGCACGCCGATCACAGGACGCGCGCCCGAACATGATGCTGCGCATGGATCTGGAACGGCGCGCAATACTGGGTGCCGCCGCACATGGTGAAGTACCGCTTCGCCGGCAATCTGCCGCCCGTATGCCGCAATCTGGCGATGGGCAGCAACGAGGAGAAGGTCGGCTCGACCGCGGCTCGGCGAAGGCTGCCCAAACCGGCAGCGAGGGAGCAACGCCATGAGGAACGAAGCATTCGTCGCAGGCCGCGCGCTCGCCTGCGGACTTGCTGTCGCTACGCCAGCGGCCGATGCGACAGTTTCGACATCAACGGCTATCCGAGCGACGGCCGCGCCATCGACCAGCTGACACCGGCCAGCGACTACAGCGACGTGCTGCAAGGGACGGCCGCTCGTCGCTCGGCATCATGCGCACGCGCGGCCAAGGCTTCGTGCCCTCGCCGGTGCTGCAGGCCTATGTGCATGGCGTGATGATGAAGCTGCTCTGGCGGCGTGAATTTGCCGCCAAGCGTTCCAGCCGGAAGTGCGCATCCTCGCCGCCCCGGCCTATGCTGGCGAATGCACGCCGGACGGCACCTTGATCCTGACCGTAGGCCTGCTCGAGCAGCTCGAGACCGAAGACGAACTCGCCTTCGTGCTCGGCCACGAACTCGCGCATGCGATCTACAGACATCAGCACGGCCGGATTGGTACAAGAAGGCGCAATATTTCGCCGTCGTGCACGGCACGGCCTTCGACATCGTGACACAATCGACGGCGCTGTCGCTGGGCGGCTCGCTCGGCGGCAATATCGCGCGCGGGCTCAATGTCGCCCAGCATCTGGCCAAGCTCAGCGCAATGTGCTGATGCCGCAGATGGAGCGCGACCAGGAAGATCAGGCCGATGCGCTCGGCTTCGATCTGATGGTCAAGGCCGGCTATGATCCTGAAGCCGCCCTTCGCCGTGATGGACAGCCTTGCCGAGCAGGAAGCCGAAGCTGAAACGCGCAGCCGACGCCGCCAAGGCGCGTCCGGAAAAGAAATCCGGCCACAGCGACAGCAGCCTTCTGGGCGGTTTCGGCGCGGTCGGCGGCATGCTCGGTACCTTGCATGGGCCGCACGCCCTCACGACCAGATAGCGGATGTTGCATCTTCGCCTTCGACGAAGCCGTCGATAACATGGCCGAGGACGCGACGTCGCATCACCCGGCACCGAGCGCGAGGCGCTGCTAGCACCTATCTCTATCGCAACTATCGCGACGTGCGCCCTCATGCGCCGACGCTGCTGCCCTGGAGCCCGCAGAGCACTCGCGCGCTCGAATCTTCAACTGACGGCCCTCCTCGCCCATTACAGCGATGCGGAAGACGCGGCGGCCTATGTTGCCGATCCGCGAAGTTCGACGCCCGCAAAAGGCGATGAGCGATGTCCAGACCGCGACGGACACGCCGACCGACGATCACGCCTACACGCAATATGCCGCCTCGGAATTTTACGATCAGCAGAACGAGCCAACGCTATCGGAAGCGGCGCTGGAGCAAGGCCGCGGCGGGGCCCGAACCGTCCTGGGAGGTCTATGCGCGGCTGATCGATCTCGACATCGCACGGAACGACTATGCCGGTGCGGAGACGCTGATGGAGCAGGCGATGCGACGCTTCGAGGATTCGCCGGTGCTGCTGCCCAAGCGCATCGAGATCCTGAAGGGCGCTGGGCCGGGAGGCCGACGCCAAGGCGCTGATGCCCAAATGCAAGAGCTATGACATCGACCGTTGACCGACGAGTGCAAGAAGGCGCTGGGCGTTAGCGCCGTTGCGCCCGTTGCTAGTCGACGAGGCGCGGATCTTGAAGCCGGCGTCCAGAAGCGTCTGGCGGATTTCGGCGGCGTGGCCGGAATCGCGCGCCTCGATGGTCATGCCCAGGTCGGTGAGCTTGGCGCTCATATCGGTGATCATGCGGTTGTGACTGACTTCGAGGATGTTGCCGCCCGCCTCGCCCACCAGCGTGGCGATCCTGGCGAGCAGGCCCGGGCGGTCCTCGATCTCCACCAGCAGCGACAGGATGCGGCCCTCGCGGCTAAGCTCGCGCAGGATCACATTGGAGAGGAGCCGCATGTCGATATTGCCGCCCGAGAGGATCAGCCCGACCTTCTTGCCGGCGAAACGCTCGCGATTGGCGGCGACGGCGGCATAGGCCGCGGCGCCCGCCCCTTCCACCACCGTCTTTTCGATTTCGAGCAGGCAGGCGATGGCGCGTTCGATCTCGTCCTCGCGCACCAGAAGGATGTCGTTGACCAACGCCGAGACGATCCTCTGCGTCAGCCCGCCCGGATCCTTGACGGCAATGCCTTCGGCGATGGTCTGTCCGGCGCAAGGCAATTGCTCGCCCTTCACCGCGTCATACATCGAGGGATAAAGCTGCGCCTGCACGCCATAGATTTCGATGGAGGGCTTGATGGCCTTGGCGGCAATGGCGACACCGGAGATCAGGCCGCCGCCGCCGATCGGCACCACCAGCGCATCGAGCGCGGGGACATCCTCCAGCAATTCGAGCGCCACCGTTCCCTGACCGGCGACAATGCGCGCATCGTCGTAAGGGTGAACCAGCGTCAGGCCCTCTTCCTGGGCGATGGCGAGGGCGCGGGCGAAGGACTGGGTCAGGGTCGGCCCATCCAGCACCACGCGGGCGCCGAAATTCTTGGTGTGCTTGACCTTGTTGAAGGGCGTGCCCTCGGGCATCACGATGGTCGCCGGGATGCCGAGCCGGCCGGCATGATAGGCCACGCCCTGGGCATGGTTGCCGGCGCTCATGGCGACGACACCGCGTTTGCGCTCCTCCTCGCTCAGCGAGAGCAGCTTGTTGAGGGCCCCGCGCTCCTTGAAGGAGGCGGTGAATTGCAGATTCTCGAATTTGAGATGGATCTCGCAGCCGGCGATCTTGGAGAGCGTGCGCGAATGGTGGCTGGGCGTGCGTTCGATGGCGTCGGCGACGCGGGCGGCGGCGGCGCGGATGTCGTCGATGGTGACTTCGGAAAAGCTCGGAACCGCGGCGGAATCGGTTACGCCTGCCGTCTTGGCCAAGGGTCGCGTCTCCAATCCTGTGCCGTGGAAGGGCTGGTAGCAGCGGAGGGATTTGAACCCCCGACCAAGGGATTATGATTCCCCTGCTCTACCACTGAGCTACGCTGCCAAAGCGCCTGACGGCCGCTGAGGCGGGGGATGTACGGTGGGGGTGCGAAGCTGTCAAGTTTCGGGTTCAGGCCGGGGATTTGGCCCGGATCGGGGCCAGCGCAGGGCCACGGGCGCCGCCGGGTCGCTTACGCCGCCGCGCGGGCGGGCTCGGCCGACACGATGGTGCCGCCACCGAGCACGCGCGTGCCGCCGCTGGCATAGAAGACACAGGCCTGGCCCGGCGCCACGCCCTCTTCGGCATTCAGCAACTCGACCGAGGCCCGGCCGCCAGCCAGCGGAGTGACACGGGCCGGCACGGGCGCGCGGGCCGAGCGCACCTTGACCCTGCAGTCGATGGCGCCGATGGCGTCGGTGAGCCAGTTCACATCGCGCAAGGCGATGGTGCGCGTGGCCAGCGCCTCGCGCGGGCCGACGATCACGCGCGCATTCTCGGCATCGAGGCGAATGACGAAGAGCGGATCGGCATTGCCGGAGAGGCCGAGGCCCTTGCGCTGGCCCACCGTGTAATGGATCACGCCCTCATGGCGGCCGAGGATGTTTCCGTCCGTGTCGACGATCTCGCCGGGTTCGGCGGCGCCGGGCTTCAGCTTCTCGACCACGCGCGCGTAATTGCCGGAGGGCACGAAGCAGATGTCCTGGCTGTCCGGCTTGTCGGCCGTAACGAGGCCGAGTTCGGCCGCCATCTGCCGCACCACGGGCTTTTCGAGCCCGCCCAGCGGAAAGCGCAGAAAAGAGAGCTGCTCGCGCGTGGTGCGGAACAGGAAATAGGACTGGTCGCGCGCCGGATCGAGGCCCGAATGCAGCTCCGGCCCCGCCGGCCCGTCGAGCCGCTGGACATAATGCCCGGTGGCCATGGCCTCGGCGCCAAGGTCCTTCGCCGTGTCGAGCAGATCGGCGAACTTCACCCGCTCATTGCAGGCGACGCAGGGGATCGGCGTTTCGCCGCGCGCATAGGCGGCTGCGAAATCCTCCATCACCGCCTGTTTGAAGCGGGCTTCGTAATCCAGCACGTAATGGGCGATTCCCAGCGTTTCGGCCACGCGGCGGGCATCGTGGATGTCCTGGCCGGCGCAGCAGGCGCCCTTCTTCTGCACCGCGGCGCCGTGATCGTAGAGCTGCAGCGTCACGCCCACGACATCGTAGCCGGCGCGCGCCAGCAGCGCCGCCGTGACCGACGAATCCACTCCGCCGGACATGGCCGCGACGACCCGCATCGGCCGGACGGGCCTGGGAAGGGCATATGCCTCGAGCGCGCTCATGGCCCGTCCTATAGGCCGGGCGGATGGCGGCATCAAGGCGCGGGGACTTTCCTTCCCGGAGAGAGCGCGGCGATGATGATTACTTCAGATAGTTCAGCAACGAGACCTGGTTGAGCTTGGCCGTCACCTGCAGGGCGGCCTGCAGGGCCGTCTGGTTCTGGTTGAGGTTGGTGATGGCCTGGGCCATGTCCACATTCTCGATATCCGAGGTGAAGCCCTGATAGAGCGAGGACAGCGTGGTTTGATGGTCGATCGCGCCCTTCAGGCGATTATAGACCGCGCCATTGGTGGCCAGCACGTCGTTAACCGACTGCGCGGCCGTGGTCGCGGTCTGGATCTCGCCCGAGAGGAAGTTGGACTTGGCGCCGGAAATGGTACCGGTAAGGGGGCCGCCGGCGCTGGCGTCGTAATCGACAATGTCCTTGATGGTCTGCAGGAGCTTTGTGCCCGCATCGGAGGCGAGCACGCCCACCTTGACCGTCTCGCCATCGGCGACGTTGACCGAGGCAGCCACCGTGCCATTGGCGAAGGCATTGCTGGCGCTGGGCAGCGCCTGCAGCGCCGAAAAGGTCGTCGCAGTCACGGGCGCGGTGTTGTTCTTGTCGCCGCCGAACAGATAATTGCCACTGCTGTCCTTCGAGTTCAGCACCTGGACGGCCTGATCGAAGATCGACTGAACCGAGGGCATCAAGGACGACGCATCACCGTCGGCGACGGCCGTGGTCACGGCCTGACGCAACTGGTTGGACAGATCGGACAGCGTGTTGAGCTGGGTGTCCTGAAGATTGGCCTGGTCGAGCGCCGATTGCGTCGCCGTCTTGTAGGCGTCGGCCCGCGTCGCCGCCGAGCGCGCCGCTTCCAATGCGGCCGTCTTGTCGCCATACCCGGCATAGTCGTTCGCAACCTTGCCGCTGGACACCTGCTGCTGGCTCTGATCGAGCTTGGCGCTGGCAACCGACAGCTCATTCATCATGTACTGCGCCTGCATATTGGTGGAGATGCGGTCGATCGTCATGGCAAGTCTCCTTACTGCACCTGCAGAAGCGTGTCGTAGAGGGTCTGGACGGTCTGCAGGATGCGCGCGCTGGCGCTATAGGCCTGCTGATAGATCATCATGTTGGACATTTCCTCGTCGAGATTGACACCCGACACCGAGGATTGCCGCGATTTGGCTTCGGTCAGCCGGTCGGTCTGCGCGGTGTTGTTGGTCTGTGCGGTCTGGCTGCGCGTCGCCACGTCCTGATAGAAGCCGCCGGCGTAATCGCTGAGACTGGCGCTCTGCGCGGCCATGCCGCCGGCCTTGGCAAAGCTCTGCTTGGTGCTCGACACGTTCTGCAAGGCAAGAAGCCCGCGCGAGTCGCCGGAGGTCACGATGCTGTCGCCGGCGACGGTCGCGCCCGTGATCGATGCTTGCGCGAAGGACAGGCGCGAGGGCGAAGCCGTGATGTCGCTATTGACCGTGAAGCCCTGCGCGGCGGCCGAGCGTTGCGTAATGCCCAGACCGAAAAGCTGGGTGAAGCTCGTGGCCGTGGAGCCGCGGGTGGTCGTATCCTGCGTCACGTTCAGCGAATAATTCGAATAGCTCGAAGACGGCGTCGCGCTGAGCGAGCCATCGCTCGCCAGCGAGAACGTCATCGCCCCGCCGAAGGCGGTGTTGAGATTGGAAACGATATTGCCGATCGTATCGCCGGCCGCCACCGTGACAGTCGCGGTCTTGGCGATCTGACCGTCCGGCCCCTTGAGCGAGAAGCTCATCTTGCCGCCTGCCGCGAAGCCGCCCGCATCGCCGGCCGACAGGCCCGTCGCCAGGATCGAGGGCGACGCGGTGCGGAACAGATCGTTGAGGCCGAAGAATTGCGAAAAGCCCGAGCCGGCGCGGCTGGCTGGCGTCGTCGCATCGTCCTGGGTGACGATACCGTTGCTGCCGGTGGCCGCGATCGAAAGCTGGCCGTTGCTGAAGCTGGCCGTGCCGTTCGCGCCCAGCGCCGTGTTGAGCGCGGAGACGAAGCCGCCAACCGTACCGCCGAAGGCGGTGGCCGCTCCGCCATCGACAGAGAGCGTGCCGGCCGAGAAATCGACATCGATGCGGCTGACCAGATTGCCGGAACTGTCGGCGACGGCAATCGTGGTTTTGCCGGTGAAGTTCAGCGCGTCGCTCGACAAAAGACCGGTGTCGCGGCCGCTGAGCGTGGTCGGTGGCGGGAAGGCCGCGTTGGCGTTGTGCTGGGTGTTGAAGGCGACGGCGGTCTGGCGCGCGAAATTGCCGAGCTCCTGCTGGAGCTGCGACAGCGGGCCGTCGCGCATGTCGATCAGGCCCTTGAGCTTGCCCGAGCCCAGATGCGGGTCGAGCGTCATGGGCTGGCCGATGCTCTGGCCGGTCGCCGGATTGATATTGTCCAGCATGATCGAGCCGAAAGTGCCGTTGCTGTTGCCGCCCGAATAGGAAAGCTGGGTATAGGTGTCGCCGACGAGCTGCACGCCATCCTGCGTCGAAACAACGAGCTGACCGTTGGGGCCGTCGGCGGTGCGCAGGCCGATCTGCTGCGAGAGCTGCTGCAGCGCCTGGTCGCGCTGGTCGAGCAGGCCGGTCGAGGTGTCGCCGCCGGCATTGGCAGTCGAGATCTGCGAATTGAGATCGTAGATCTTCTTGATCAGCGTGTTGACGCTGCCGATCGAGGAGGTGACCTGCTGGTCGACCGTGTTCTGCAGATTGGAGAGCGAGCCCGAGAGGTTCGAGATCGTATCGGCCAGGCTCTGGAACTGGCCCAGCACCGCCTGCTGATTGGTGGACGAGGTCGCGGCCAGCGAGGCGCTGCCAAGGGCGGAGAAGACATTGTCGAGCTGCGAGGTCAGCGCGCTGCCGTCGCCCGGCTTGCCCAGAAAGCCGTTGAGCTGGGAATAGGTGGTGTTCTCGACACCATATTGCGACGAGGTCGCCTGCGCGGTCAGCACTTCCTGATTGAGGAACTGATCGGCGACGCGCTGAATCTCGGAGATGTCGACGCCGGTGAGCTGATTGCCGGAGACCTGAGCCTCCTGATTGACGACGCGGCGCGTATAGCCGTCCGTATTGATATTGGCGATGTTGTTCGAAACCGTGCGCAACGCCGCCTGGTTGGTCTGCAGCGCCGACAGCGCGCTCGACAGGATTCCATTCAGTGACACCGATTCGACTCCAGCTTCGGTTGGCCCGCAAATCACACGGACGCTTTTGTCCCGCTGACGCTATTCGCAAACCCCGTGCCATATGAAGGCCGGCGAGAAGCCAGCCAAACCGCCGCTTTTTGCAGAGGCCGCACGGCATGATGTGCGGCAGTGTTTGCCGGGCAGCGGCAGTTCGTGCCGCCCGTTTATGGCCGCGGCACGGTTCAAAGCGCCGGGAAAAGCCGGAAAATCGCGCTTTCGAAAGTTGGTCCGGGGCTTGCTACGGCTGCGGCGAGAACAAACGGACCGCATCACGTGCCAGCATCGCCGACACCTATCATGGCCGCACAATCCCCCGCCAAGCCCATCGGCAATGGCGGCGGCAAGGCCGACGCGTCTGCCGGCGGCGATAGCGGCTTCGATGCGATCTTCGCCACATTGCTGGCGGGCCGCACTGCTGATACCGGCGGCGACGCGGCAGCTGGGTCCGCAGATGCAGCGGCCGGCGCCCAGACAAAAGCGGCGCAACCGCAAGCGGACACAACCAGCCCCGCGGCGAAACAGCTTCTTCAGGCACTCAACGCCAGTGCGTCCTCCACAGCACTCGCATCTGCGAACGCCGCGCGCCAGGATCCGTCCGCCGAGCCAAAGCCCGGCGCGGATGGTCAGACCACGAAAGACGGCAAGGCCAAGACGGCGGCCAACGACACCGCGCAGATCCACGTTTCGCAGACGGCCATCGCCAAAGCCTCCGATAATGCCAAGGCCCAGGCGGCTGCGGTCGCGCTCGCCAATGCGCCGGCCCTGCAGGACGCCGCAGGCGATGCCGGCCAGGCCGCGGATAAGAAGACGGCCAAAACGGCCGGCAACACCGATCACACCGGCAAGAACGACAAGAACAAGAAGACCGACAACTCCGCGGCGGACCAGACTTCGGCGGCACTGCTCGCCGCCCTCGGCGTACCGGCACCCCAGAACAGACCGCCGCGCCGCAGGACACAGTCAAGACCGCCAAGGATATCATTGCCGACGCGACGGCGCCGAAGGCCAAACCCGCCGCGGGCAGTCCGCAGGATGCAGGTGCGACGGGCGACGCCGCTGCGCAGACCGGCGCCGCAACGCCGGGCGCCCCGTCCGCTCCCACACCGCAAACCGCCGCCAACACGCCCGATCCCAATACAGCGGCGCCCAAAGCCGGCGAACAGGCCAAGACCGCTCCGACCGCAACCTCGGCGCAGAACACATCCGCCCAAACCGCGCTGCAGGATGTGCTGGCCGCGCTCGGCGCCAGATCGGCTCCGGTCTCGAACGCGCCGGTCGCACAGGATGGCGCGCACGACAAGACCAAGCCGACGTCGCCCGCCAACAAGGCCGCGCTCGCATCTGCGGCCGGCAAATCCGCTCATGGCAATGCGCAGACCCCGCAAGGCGCCACGCCGGCCGCACCCGGCCAGGCCGCCGCCGCGGCCAATGACGGCACCAACACCGCCTCCGATCATGGCGGCGACGGCACGGGCACGTCCGCACATCATGGGCCTGAGAGCCATGCCGCCAGTCCCAAACCCGCGCCCCAGATCCCGCAGGCCGCGTTCCAGCTTCCGCAGCACGGTTCAACCGCCACGGACCCGACGGCCGCCGCGCCCTTCGCGATGCAAGCGAGCGCGAATGGGGCGTCCGGTCAGGTCGCCGCACAGCTCCACGTCGCGGCGCAGAGCGCGGCCCAGGCGCAGCAGGCCGTACCGGCCAATGATTTCGGCGCGCTGGCGCTCAATATCGCCGCGCATTCCCAGAACGGCACCCAGCATTTCTCGATCGCGCTGCATCCAGCAGATCTGGGCCATATCCATGTGCAGCTCAGCGTCGATCACAGCGGCGCGGCGCAGGCCCATCTCAGCGCCGACAGCCAGCAGACCCTGCAACTCCTGCAGCAGAACGGCCATCACCTGGAGCGCGCGCTCAAGGACACCGGCTTCAACCTGGCCGGCGGCGGTCTGAATTTCTCGCTCAAAGGCCAGCAGCAGCAGAACACCGGCGGCCAGTCCGGCCAGGGCCGTGGCCGCACGCTCTCGGTATCGGCCGTAGCCTCGAGCGGCAGCGCCGCGGAGACGGCTGCCGCCAGCACCCAATACAACCTCGCGCCCGGTAGCGTCCGGCTCGATATCCACGTCTGAGGATCCATCATGACGACGATCGCCCCCCCCACGACGCCAACCTCCGGCACGGCCAGTTCGACTGGCTCGGCCAGCGCGCTGAACCAGCTGTCGGGCAATTTCGACACCTTTCTGCAATTGCTCACCACGCAGCTGCAGAACCAGGATCCGACCGCGCCGATGGACACCAATCAGTTCACCCAGCAGCTTGTCGAGTATAGCCAGGTCGAGCAGCAGATCTCGGGCAATTCAAAGCTCGATTCGCTGATTTCACTTGGTCAAGGCCACAGCAACACCGATGCCGTCAGCTATCTGGGCAAGCACGTAACATTGACAAACGGGACGGCCGCACTGACGAACGGCGCTGCCAACTGGACCTATTCGCTGCCTTCGTCTGCGGCCACCAACACGCTGACTGTCACCGACGCAAACGGCAAGGTTGTCTACGCGGCAAACGGCGAAACCGCCGCCGGCGCGCATCAGTTCGCCTGGAACGGCCAGGACAATGGCGGCAACCAGCTTCCCGACGGCGCCTACACGCTGACGGTGACGCCGACCGCCACGGACGGAACGACCCTCAGCCCGCAGGTCGCCTCCACCGGCACGGTCAGCCAGGTCGATCTGACCGGATCGAGCCCGCAACTGATGATCGGAAGTACCGAATTCCCGCTGACCGACGTGTCGGCGATCAGCCCTTAGAGAGAAATCCGGCGCCGAGAACCGGCACCCCATAGAAAAATCGGCATGACGGGCGAAGCCCGCACAGTCGGAAGGAAAGAGAGCCATGAGCCTTTACGGAGCAATGTCGACGGCAATCTCATCGCTCGACGCGAACAGCTCTGCGTTGAGCGCCGCTTCAGCGAACATCGCCAACGTCAATACCGTGGGATACAAGGCCGGCGAGGCCACATTTTCGACGCTGCTCGCAGCGTCGCTCGGCACTGGCGATGTTTCGTCCGCGGGTGTCACGGCGAACATGACCCAGAACGTCTCACAGCAGGGCCTGCTGCAAACGACCAGTTCGCCAACCGATCTGGCGATCAGCGGCAATGGCTTTTTCGCGGTCAATACCTCGCCCAACTCGCCGGGTTCCGCCAATTCGCTCTATTACACACGCGCCGGCAATTTCACGCCGGACGCCACCGGAAACCTGAAGAATGCGTCCGGCTATTATCTGATGGGCTGGGCACTGGATGCGAACGGCAACATCCCGTCGGACCGCAACGACATGACGCCGATCAACATCAACGCATTGTCCGGCAAGGCGAACCCGACAACGTCGATCACCTACAAGGCCAATCTGCAGGCCAGCACCGCGATCACCGCCGGCTATACTGCGGGCGACATGGCAGCGGGCACGGTCACGCCGGACTTCCAGCGCACGATCAACGTCTATGACAGCCAGGGCGGTTCCCAGCCGCTGCAGCTCAGCTTCGTGAAGACCGGCACCAACAGCTGGTCCTACGAAGTCAGCTACCAGGGCGCTGCCAGCAACGTCACCGTCAGCAATCCGATCTATTCGGGCACGATGAGCTTCAATACCGACGGCACCCTGGCCAACGCCGATACCGCGAACAGCCCGGCAAGCGGCAATATCTCACTGGCGTTACCCTGGTCGGCCGCTTCGGGCCTTGCCGCGCAGACCGTCTCGTTCAACATGGGCACGGTCGGCAATTCCGACGGCATGACGCAGTTCGACAGCGCCTCGTCGCAGACTTCGTCGAACGTCAACGGCGCCCTGTTCGGCTCGCTGTCCGGCGTCACGGTGGACAACAATGGCTATGTCACGGCCCAGTTCACCAACGGCCTGACGCAGAACATCT
>CAWJLC010000008.1:0-551453 GCA_963843675.1 uncultured Pseudomonadota bacterium
CCGCGCAGCGTGCCGGATTTCAGACCATGGCCAGTGACAGAAGCGACAAGCCGCCGACAATGGCCGATATCGCCCGCATTGCGGGCGTGCACACATCGACCGTTTCGCGCGCGCTGGCTGGCAGCTCGCTTGTTGAGGCGAGCGTTCGGGAAAAGATCCTCAAGATCGCACGAAGCCGCGGCTACAAGGTCAACTGGACTGCCCGAAGCCTGCGCCTGCAACGCACGCAGACGATCAGCGTCGTAATTCCGCTCGGCCATGAAGTGCTTCAGCCGCTTTCCGACCCGTTCTTCGTGCAGATGCTGGGCCTCCTGGCCGACGAGATTACCCAGCGCGGCTACGGCTTGTTCCTGCAGAAGGTCGTCCCGCCGATGGATGGCTGGCTCGCGGATCTCGTCGCCTCCAAACGTTCCGATGGTGTGATCGTCATCGGTCAGAGCACCGAGCATGCCGAGCTGGAAGCGGTGGCGGCGGGCTATAAGCCCTTGGTGGTATGGGGGGGGATGATCGGCCAGCAATCCTATTGCACGGTCGGCTCGGACAATGTTGGCGGTACGCGGTTGGCGGCCGAGCATCTTCTGCAACTGGGGCGGCGCAAAATCGTATTTTTGGGAGACACAGGCGCACCCGAGGTGAAGCTCCGCTATCAGGGTTATGCCGAAGCCTTGAAGCGCGGGCCGCGAGGCACCGCCAAGCCGCGCCAGATCTCCACGCATATGACAGCGGTCAGAGCCTATGAGGCGGTCAGCGAATTCATCGCCAAAGGCGGAGAGTTCGACGGCGTGATCGCCGCCACTGACGTGATTGCCATCAGCGCAATTCGGGCCATCGTTGCTGCCGGTCTTGTTGTGCCCAATGACATTTCAGTTGTCGGCTATGACGATATTTCGCTGGCCGCCCACACAAATCCGCCTTTGACGACGGTCCGCCAGGATATCGAAAAGGGCACCAAGCATCTGATCGACCTTTTGTTCCGCCGCCTCGAAGGTGAGGATACGGAGTCGATCATGATGTCCCCGGAACTGATCATCCGCGAGTCCTGCGGCACTCATATCGAGCGCCAGCGCTGATTGCTCAGGACGCGAATCCCTGTTGCGCGGCAACCGCTTCGTCCAGCCGCCGCAAGCGCGCGTTCCGCGGATAGAGGATGAGGTTCACCAGCAGACAGGCGAAAAGCAGGAAGGCGAAGCCGGTCGCCAGCACAAAGCCGTATTTCACCGAGCCGAAGGCATCGCTCACCGCAGCCATTGCCAAAGGACCCAGGGCGGCGGAGAGGGCGGTGAAAAACAGGATGACGCCGGCGGCGGCGCCATGGTCCGATTTGTCGAAGCCGCTGATCCCTTTGGAATTGAGCGTCGGATAGATCATCGACATGAATAGGCCCGAGCCGGGCAGCAGGAATACCCCTGCCGCCGTCCCGCCAATGAGCGAACCTAGGAAGCAGGTGACTATCGCGGCGGCAAACAGCGCCATGATCCACTGCCAGGGAAAGCGGCGCACCAGCCAAATGCCGACGAAGCGCCCGGCGGCGCGCAGCACGAAGAAGATCGTCAGCGCATAAGCCGGAAGCCAGGCAATCGGCCCGCGATAGGTTTCCAGATAGGTCGGCATCCATACATAGATGGCCACCTCGACCGCGACATACAGCATAATCATGGCCGAAAATGCGAGTGCGTAGGGATCGCGCGCGATCCGCATCGTGCTTGTCAGAGAAGGCGGGCTCTTCGCGGCTGACTGCGCGCTGGGATAGCGCACCAGGAGCGCCAGCACGATCAATGCAGCACAAGTCGCACCGGCGATCACGTAAAGCCATTTCCACGACATGCCCGCCTCGAGCAGGACGGCAACGATCGCGGGGCCGATAATCGAACCCACGGCGAAGAACCCCTCCACGGCGTTCATCATCGACGAATGCTCGGTTCCCGTGGTGGAGATGTCGCCGATCAGGGCCAGCGCGCCGGTCTTGAAAACGCTGATCCCCAAGCCCGAGATCGCCAGCAGCAATACAAAATACTCGAACGAATTGCCCGCGGCGAAAGCGGCCGAACCGACGCCATACAATGTCAACCCGATGATGATCGCTCTTTTGCGCCCCATCTTGTCGGCGATTGCCCCCAGGGCGATGGCGCCCAGAGCGATGGCTGCCATCGGCACATAGTGAAATGTGCCAGCCGCGGTCAATGAGAGGTGATATTCCTTGATGACGGTGGGTATGATGCTGCCGACCGCATCGCTGGTCATCGCGAACATCATGAACATCAGGTAGGTCAACCACCTGATCAGGCCAAAATTGCGCGCGGCGCGGGCTTCACTCGCCATGGCGGTTCCAATACGGATTTGCTTTACTGTTTATGCAATCGTTTGTAATTTACCGCGCATGAAGAACCAAGTCCAGCTCATTACATATGCCGATCGTCTCGGCAGCGGCACGCTCGATAGCCTGCGAACCCTGTTGGGGGGCGCGCTCAGAGGTGTATTCGGGGGCGTTCATGTCCTGCCATTCTTCCTGCCGATCGACGGCGCCGATGCTGGATTCGATCCGAGCGATCACACCAAGGTCGACCCTCGTCTCGGGGGATGGGAGGATGTGCGGGCACTGACACGTGAGGTCGCGGTGGTCGCGGACGTGATCGTCAATCACATCTCGGCCGACTTGCCCCAGTTTCAGGATCATTTGCAGCATGGCGCGCAATCGGCTCATGCCGGGCTTTTTCTGAGCGTTGATGACGTCTTTCCCGGCGGGGCCAGCGATGCCGACCTGGCGAAGATCTACCGGCCGCGCCCGGGCCGTCCCTTTACAAAAGTGCATCTGAAATCCGGTGAAGAGGTCCTGCTTTGGACCACCTTCACGTCGCAGCAGGTGGATATCAATGTGGAGGCCCCACAAGGGAGGGCCTATCTTGAAGGCATTCTCGATCGCTTCAAACAGGCCGATATTCGCATGATCCGCCTGGATGCGGTGGGCTATGCGATCAAACGCGCCGGCACGTCATGCTTCATGCTACCCGAAACCTATCGGTTCATCGGCGATCTAACGAGTCGCGTGCGGGAACTGGGTATGGAGGTGCTGGTTGAGGTGCATTCTTACTACCAGGACCAGATCGAGATCGCACGGCATGTCGATTGGGTTTACGATTTCGCCTTGCCGCCGCTGATCCTGCATGCTTTCGGCACCGGGTCGGCGCGGAACCTGGCCGAATGGATTCGGATTCGACCTCGCAACGCTGTCACTGTGCTCGACACGCATGATGGAATTGGCATTGTCGATATCGGGCCGGATCCATCCGATCCCGAGAGGCGGCCGGGTTTGGTGCCGCTGGAAGAGTTGGACAGGCTGGTGGAGATGATCCATCACCGAACCGGCGGAGCCAGCAAGATGGCCACGGGCGCTGCCGCATCAAATGTCGACCTTTATCAGGTCAACACCACGATCTTCGATGCGATGGGCCGGGATGAGGAGGCCTATCTGCTGGCCCGCGCTATCCAGTTCATGCTGCCGGGCATTCCCCAAGTCTATTATGTGGGCCTGTTGGCGGGCGAGAATGATCTCGCGCTGCTGACCAGGACCGGTGTCGGACGCGACATCAACCGCCATTATTATTCTGAAGCGGAAGTGTTTCAGCAGCTGGAACGTCGGGTCGTATGCCGGCTCATCGATCTGATCGCGCTTCGCAACCGCCACGAGGCCTTTGCCGGCGACTTCGAGGCCCGGTTCCCGAGCGACACCGAATTGGTCATGACATGGATCTCGGGCTCTCACTGGGTAAGCCTGTCCGTCAACTTTGCGACGGTGGCCGGCGAGTTGCGCTACACCGAGGGCAAGGAAGTGGTGCGACGTTACTTCGGCACGGAGCTGGAGGACGGAGAGCAGGGCAGCGATTCTGCCGCGAGTTTGTGGCCGCTCGGACCGGTTGATTGAAGCATCCCGGAGGTGCCCATGGGTGAGCGCCTGCGAGTCGGCGCGATCGAGGCCGGCGGAACCAAGTTTGTATGTGCCGTTGGGTCCTCGCCGGACGATCTGAGCGAGCCGGTCACGATCCCCACGACCACGCCCGCTGAGACGCTGGAGGCCGTCATCGCGAACTTGCGGCGGCTGAATACGCAGTTCGGCCCCATTTCCGCTATTGGCATCGCCAGCTTCGGCCCGCTCGAACTTCATGAATTGTTGGCCAATTGGGGCTCGATCCTGGCAACGCCGAAACCCCGCTGGGCTGGGATCAATCTTCGCCAGGCGATGGCCGACGCCTTTGGCATGCCCGTCGGAATCGATACCGATGTCAACGGCGCGGCACTTGCGGAATATCACTGGGGCGCCGCCAAAGGCTGCGATGTTGCCAGTTATGTCACCGTCGGCACCGGCATCGGCGGCGGCACCATCGTCCACGGCCACCCGCTCCATGGCTATCGCCATCCCGAACTCGGGCACATTTTTCCGCCGCGCCACCCCGACGATGTGGAATTCCCAGGGGCTTGTCCGTTTCACGGCGCATGTTTGGAGGGGCTGGCGAGCGGCCCGGCCATTGTGGAGCGCTGGGGCCGTCCTCTGTCCGAGATACCGCTAGCGCATCCGGCCCATGACATCATTGCCTGGTATCTGGCGCATCTTGCGATCACGCTGCAAGCAAGCGTTTCGGCGCGGCGCATTATCTTCGGCGGCGGTGTGGTGCGCACTCCGGCATTGCTGCCACGCATACGCCGGTACGCCCGGCAACTCTCGGCCGGTTACTTCATGGATAACAAAACTGCACAGGCGCTGATCTGTCAGTCGGACCTGGGTGAATGGGCAGGCCTTGCGGGCGGGCTATTGCTCGGCCAGGGCACACTTTCCTCTTAGGCCGCCCTTTACAACACTTCTCGTCTCGTGGACGAAAGCGGTTGCATTGTGTCTGCCCCATATATTTTCTGCCCTGTTAGGGCCGCATCATCTCCCAGTTCAGTGGGAGCGGTGGCGGAATCTCTAGATATCTGAAATTATTACGCATAATAGGATCGCGCGACATTCGTTGCCGCGCGCATGTGGCGGCGCACGCGTGACAGCAAGTCCGGACAAGTTGACCGCGCTATGATAGCGCTTGCATTTTGTGCTGCAATCGATATCATTGGGCGGACATCTAGATGTTGGCGCTGGCGCACCCTTGGCTGCGAACCGGTTGCCGCTGACAAAAATGATCAAGGCAACTTGAAGGGGAGGGCCATGAGTACCTATCGATATATTGCGACTGCAATGTTGGCGTGCACCGCGCTTCAGACAGCCGCCCATGCGCAAGACGCATCTAAGTCTAATGGAGCGATTGAAGAAGTTGTCGTCACGGCCGAGCGCCGTAGCGAAGATGTGCAGAAGACGCCCATTTCGGTTGTCGTTCTGACAGGTGATATGATGCGCAACCGTGGCATCACCGATCTCAATACGTTGCAGGCGCAAGTGCCATCAGTGAGTTTCACGGATTACGGCAACACAAAATACCTGAACATCCGTGGTGTTGGTATTTCCGAATCGGCGCCCAGCCAGTCGGATGGCGTGGCGATGTATTGGGATGGAACCTATGTCGCGCGCGAGTTTGTGTTTGGGGATTCCTTCTTTGATGTATCCAACATCCAAGTGCTGCGCGGCCCACAAGGTACCTATGAGGGTGAAAATGCCAATGGTGGCGCAATTTATGTCAACTCGGTAAAGCCCGACTTTGACGGCCTGAGCGGATTTGCCAAGGCGACTTTTGGTAATTTGGGGCGCAGGGAAGGAAGCGCTGGTGTGACATTCCAGTTGTCAGACGATCTGGCAGCACGCATTAGTGGTCAATTCGAGCACAGGGACTCGGCATTCACCAATCTCGGCCCGACAGGCGTGGCGGGCCCAGTGAAATATCCCAACCAGCCAGGCAATCTCGATCGCTTCGTCGGTCGCGCCCAGTTGCTTTACCGGCCGAGCGACGACCTTGAAATACGCCTTATCCATCAATACAGTGATCGTCAGACCGATGGTCTGCCATCGCAGAGTTTCGCGGGGCCCGTCGTCGGCAATCGCATCGTCGCATACAACACTGACCAGTCGCTCAACACGTCGTATAACCGTACGACCGCGATCATCAATTACACAGGTCTAAGTGCGTTCACAGTGCGTGCCATGGGTACGTATCACACGACGGACCAGCTCTCGGTTCAGGACAATGACTTTACGGCGGGTCCAAATGGAGTCAGTAGCAAGGTCATTATTCATGACCGCTACTACACCGGCGAAATCGACCTAATCTCGCCCGGCAATCAGCGTTTCAGCTGGACCGCTGGCGCCACGCTCCTCGATTATAGTCAGCCTGGTATCACTGCACCGGCTATCACGCCGGCGCAGCCATATGGTCAGGGCCTTTACTTTTACACAGACTCCATACGGCGCGATGAAGCCATCTTTGGCGAAATCGGGTACAAGCTGACGCCGCGCCTTCAGGTCAAGGTGGGCGCCCGAAACAGCTGGGACAGTGTCGGTTTTCACGGCAGCTACATGCAGATTGCGGGAATCTCAAGTCCCAAGATTCCGCTCAATAATCGGCTGACAAACCTTTCCGCGTTCACCGGGCGGGTTGTCGTCGACTGGCAGGTGACCGACAATCATTTCCTGTATGCCACAGTCAGCCGGGGCTATAAGCCTGGCGGCACTACTGCATTTTTTAACTCCTATAAGTCTGAATACGTACTCAACTACGAAGTCGGTTGGAAGGCACGGTTGTTTGACGATATCCTGACCACATCGCTCAGCGCGTTCTACATGGATTACAACGGTTTCCAGACGACTTATGCTACCGACCCCTTCAATCCGGCAACGCGATCGACGCGTAACGTCAACGGCACCACAATCAAGGGTGTTGAAGGCCAGCTCGGGCTGAATTGGCGCCATCTGCATGCCGACGCGTCTTTCTCGGTTCTCGATGCGCCATATGGCAGTCTCGACGTGGCGGAGCCGGCGGGTGTGATGGGCGGCGGGCTTCCTGCGGCACCGACCCTCATCAACCTAAAAGGCCGGCAAATCCCCTTTGCTCCCAAGTTCTCAGGTGCGATGGGTATCTCTTACGACATCGCGGTTGGAGACGGCTCGCTGACGCCTTCGCTACGGGTGAGCTACCAAGGTGCGCAGTGGACGGACTTTTTCCAAGCGCCTTATAACCAGATTCCCGCCAAGGCGCTAGTGAGTGCGCGTCTGACCTACACGGCCGCGAAGAACTGGATGCTCACCGCGTACGTGGACAACTTGCTCAACAGAACTTACATCGCAAGCGTTAGTCAGGCCACAAATGGAATTGGCGATTATGTGCTCGGTCAGCCACGGGAGTTTGGTGTGACGCTTTCCTACAATTTCTAACGATAAAGAGCGGGCACCTATAGGGTGCCCGCTCGCATTCTATTCCTTCGTGCCTAATGCCTCCTCGTGTGCGCCATGGTGCGCGGACGATGCAAGGCTGGGGCGCATCCGCTCAGGGACAGGTCCCCACGGTGCGGCGCTATCATGATAGGAGGCTTGTTGAATGCAGCTATCCGATAAATCTGGACGTGTCGTCGTCCAGCTGGCCGTAGCTGTGCTGTGCGCGATTTTCTTGATCCCGGTATCGGCATCAGCTGCCCCTGCCCAAGAAGCGGGTACAGAGATCATTTTGCTCGGAACGGCCGGCGGGCCGGCCATCCTAAAGGAGCGGGCAGAACCTTCGACGCTTCTAGTCGTGGACGGCACCACCTATCTTATTGATTGTGGAACTGGCGCGCTACGACGGATGGCCGAAGCCGGGATCTCGCCGCAGACGGTGCATACGATTTTCATTACGCATCATCACCTCGATCACGATCTCGACCTTGCCAACATCATGGCATACGACTTTCTCGAGTCCTCTTGGAATGAGAATAAGGCCACATGGGATATTTACGGCCCACCTCGCACGCGGCGGATAGTGAATGCGGCCCTACGCTACATCAGCCTGCCTTTGGACACCTTTGCCGCCGAAGGCATTACCAGTTGGAATATCAAGTCACACTTCGTCGCCCACGATATTATTCGTCCTGGCCTTGTCTACCAAGACAGCAAGATTTGGGTTAGAGCTGTGGAGAACACGCACTACGTGCTGATGCCAGCCCGATATCGCCGGAATATGAAGTCCTTCTCTTATCGCATTCAAACGCCGGACGGCATCATTGTCTTCACCGGTGACACCGGGCCTAGCAAGGCGGTCACAAAGCTCGCAAGGGGAGCCGACGTTCTTATCTCCGAGGTAATCGACGACGCTGTGGTGTCGAAGAACATCGACCAGATGGCAGTCGCTGGTCATTGGTCGTCCGCACGGAAGGCCGTCGCCATCGCCCATATGAGACGCGAGCACCTGGCGCCTGCGGAGGTAGGACGTCTAGCCCGGACGGCTCATGTCAGGGCTGTTCTATTGCACCATTTCGTGCCTGGTACGGTTGATGCTGTCGCAGATGATGTTGCTGGGATCAGAGCTGTTGGCTACAACGGCCAGCTTATCGCAGGTCACGATCTCGCCCGCTATTGCGTCGATAAGCTGGGCCACAAAGGGCCGACATTGACTGCTTGCGGGGGGGGGGCACAAATGACGTTCAGCAGTGGGCGCGTCCCCGGTTCGGATGACAGGCGTTTAAACCAATCCTGTCTTCCTCTCGAAGGCTATCGGGCTCAGAGATCCGATCGTCGAGTGCCTGTGCATGATTTGTAGAAGCGCTTGATGTAATCGAACAGGTCGGCCCTGGCTTCATCTCTCGTCCGATAGCTCTTGCGCGTCTTGCGTTCGGCATTCTGCGAGGAGAACAAGCTCGCTATTGCGATATTGTTCCTGCAGTTGCCCGGTCGGCTGATCGAACAGGTACCGCCGCACAGCCGCTGGCTAATGTGCTCAACGCGATGAACAATCGTATCCATCCGGCCTGGGCCGCAGATAAGCAGGTTTTCTATTCGGAGCGCCGGAGGAGGTCTGGGTCGTCTTTGTGCATTCGGACAAAATCTTTGAGGTTCTCGATGCCGAAGTCGGTGAACGCCATGACACCGTCATCGCCGACGCCGTAGACCCAGATGACGCCGTCCTCGACCTCCATTTCGGCAGCAACGTCCCACAGCCAATCTTCATCTTCGCCGAGTTCGGCGGCGACGCGACTGATCGTGGTGACATGATGGACCTTGTTGACATGCATGGTCAGGCAGCCTGATCGGAGAGCACCTGCACCGACGGCGCCCAATTCCAAGGCAGCAGTTCGTCGATGCGATGAGCGGGATGGGTGGCTATGCGGGCAAGGACATCGGCCAGCCAGGCCTGCGGATCCACGCCGTTCATTTTCGCCGTGACGATCAGGCTGTACATCGCCGCCGCCCGTCGTCCGCCGCGATCGGAACCGCAAAACAGCCACGACTTTCTTCCGAGCGCGATGCCTCTGAGGCCACGTTCGGCGGCATTGTTCGAGAGGCAGACGCGCCCATCTTCGAGGAACAGGGTGAAGCTCGCCCAACGCTTCAGGACGTAGTTGAACGCCTTGGCGAGATCGTGACCGCGCGCGAGCTTTGCAAGTTGCTCCTGCATATAAACGTGCAGATCATCGATCACAGGCTTGCTCAGCCTCTGGCGCACATTGAGGCGTTCGACCGCTGTGTCGCCATTGATAGCGCGCTCGATCTCGAACAAGGCGTCGATCCGGCGTACGACCTCGATCGCGATCGGCGACAGCGCGATTTCCTTTTTGCCGGCGGCCTTGCGGCGCGTGTTCTCGTCGATGTCCGCCATGGCAAAAAAAGGCCTTCGCGCGTGGCTCCAGCATGCGGCTTCGTAAATCGGGCCAGGCTTTCGCCCGGGTAGATAGAGCTGGTTATAGCCGTCGAACGCATCGGCCTGCAGGATACCGGTGTAATTCGCCAGGTGCGCTTGCGGGTGTTCGCCCTTGCGATCCGGCGAGTAATAGAACATCGCCGCCGGCGGTGTTGTCCCGCCAAATGGCCGATCGTCCCGGACATAAACCCAGCATCTTCCGGTGCTGGTCTTGCCCTTGGCCAGGACCGGTACCGTCGTATCATCGCCATGAAGGCGCTCGGCCGCCAGAACATGGGCCTCGACGCGGCGCAGGAGCGGCTCCAGCGCCATGCACACCGACCCCACCGCATCGGCCATAGTCGACAGCGCGATCGGCACGCCTTCGAGCGCATAGCGCTCGCATTGCCGGTTCAACGGCTGATGCTGGCCAAATTTCTCGAACATGATCATGGCCAGAAGACTGGGACCGGCCCATCCCCGCGGTACGGCATGGAAGGGCGCCGGCGCCTGGCTGATCTTCTCGCAGTCCCGGCAGCTGAACTTCTCGCGGACCGTTTCGACCACCTTCCACTGCCGGGGTATGCACTCCAACGTCCGGGTAACGTCCTCGCCCAGCTTGCGCAGGCGCGTGCCGCCGCAGCAGGCGCAGCTGGCCGGCGGATCAATCACCACGCGTTCGCGCGGCAGGTGTTCCGGGAAGGTCTGGCGCTCTGGCCGCTTGCGGGTAAACCCGTGGACATGAACCGCCTGGGCCACGGCCTTCTCGGCGGCCAGTTCGTCCTCAGTGGCCGTCGCCTCAGCCTCTTCGAAGCTCAAAGCGAGCTGGTCGAGCAGCCGCGAGGAACGCTCGGACTTTTGACCGTAGAGCTGACGCTGGAGCTTGGCGATGTGCAGCTTCTGATGGGCGATCAGGGCACCATCTTCGGCCGCCTTGGCGCGCGCGACCGCCAGTTCGGCCGCGATCTCCAGCGTCTTCGCACGCTCCGTTGCCAACGCCGCTTCCAGGGCGACAATGTCATTGGGTGTGGCGGCGCGATCAGCATCCATGCCGTCAAGTGAATCACACTTCGCAGCCTTTGTGGTCGCAAAAAAGCAGATGCCGCAGAGTTTTTCGCTCACCCTGCGCTTTGCGGCCGCCATGTCGCTTGCGGATTGCGCCAATCAATCCCTTCCAACATGTACGCCATCTGCGCCGCTGTGATCGACACCACGCCGCCTGCCGCCGAAGGCCAGATGAACTTTCCCCGGTCCAAACGCTTGGCATAGAGCGATGTCCCGAGGCCGTCATGCCACAGGATCTTGACCAGATCGCCGCGGCGGCCGCGGAAGATGAAGAGATCGCCCCCGTGGGGATTGCGCTTGAAGCATTCCTGAATCTTCAGCGCCAGACTTTGCATGCCGCAGCGCATGTCGGTGTGGCCCGTAGCAATCCAGACCCGGCCCGAGGGAATGGAAATCATCGCCGCTCCAGAACATCGAGCACGCGCCGCAGCGCGGCGCCGTTCACATCGCGGTCCACGATCACCCGTCGCCCACCAGCCAGAACGAGCACCATCCGGCCGCTGCTCGCGCGTGCCGGAGAATCGTCGGAGGGCGGCGATTGTGCCTCCGCAACCGGCGTCTCGCGTGAGTTGTCCGGCGCGACAATCGCCGGCACGAACCCAGGCGCCTCATCTTCATCGACGAGCTTGCCTTCGCGGGCCTGGCGCCGCCAGTTGAACAGCTGGCTGGTCGAAAGACCGTGCCGGCGCGCCGTCGACGACACCTGCCGCGGCGCGGAAAAACTCTCCGCCACGATCCGCTGTTTCTCTTCCAGCGTCCAGCGGCGGCGGGCTCCGGTCTCGATCACCTCAAGCGTCGAGACCTTTGGCATAGGCGTATGACTAGGCATACGCCTATCTCTTCACCACCCCGACACCGCCTGCAAGGCGGCCGCCCTCGGAGGGATACTATCGCCAAGCACGTCTTCCAGGTCCACGGCGTGGACGAGGTTGGAACCGTGGTGATCCGCCGGAAGCTGCGGCGGGCAGAGATTCTGCAGTTCTTTGAAGCGCTGGAGCCTTGCCTGGTGGGGATTGAGGCCTGCGCGACGGCCCATTACTGGGCCCGATCGATCATGGCTTTTGGGCACAAGGTAAAGCTGATGCCGCCGACCTACGTGAAGCCCTATGTGAAGCGGCAGAAGAATGACGCCGCCGACGCGGAAGCGATCTGCGAGGCGGTCACCCGTCCGACGATGCGGTTTGTGCCAGTCAAGGGCGAGGAGCAGCAAGGGATACTCATGCTGCACCGGACACGTGAGCTTCTGATCCGTCAGCGGACGATGTTGATCAATGCGCTGCGAGTGCACTTGGCCGAGTTTGGGATCGTCATGGCCCAGGGGCGCGCCGGCGTGGCAACACTGGTGACGCTGGTCGAAGATGACGAGCACGAACTGATTCCCGCAATTGCCCGAGAGGCCCTTCTGGCTGTTGTCGACCAGCTGCGCGATGCTCATGAACGCGTCGCCGTGATTGAGCGAAAGATTGTTATCTGGCACCGTTCGAACGAGCAGAGCCGACGGCTCGAGACGATCCCCGGCATCGGGCCCATTACGGCCAGCGCCATTGCAGCCACAATCACCGATGCAGGCTTGTTCCGCTCGGGCCGCGAGTTGGCCGCCTGGATCGGCTTAGTGCCGCGACAGAACTCCAGCGGCGGCAAGGAGCGGCTCGGACATATCAGCAAGAAGGGCGATCCTTACATCCGACGTCTGCTCGTGATCGGCGCGCATGCGGTGCTGCGATTTGCACGCAACGGCAAGGCCACGACGACGAAGTGGGCGGCGGCGTTGCTTGCCAGAAGGCCCTACAAGCTTGCAGCGGTGGCGCTGGCCAACAAGATGGCCAGGATCGTTTGGGCGATGCTGGTAAGGAACGAGGAGTTCAGGCCCCTTCCGGCACGGTAAGTCTGCCCGAGAGGCCGTAAGAGGGTCAAAGAGATTGGTGAGATGCTGAGGAATTGATGACGAAACGGTCGATACCGGGGATCGGAAAAGCCCGCCATTGGGACCAGGCGTTAGAAAACGCGATGACGTGAATGGGAGCCGATCCCGCGGACTTCATCAGGGCCAGCGGTCATATGAACCGCACGTAAAGGCCGGACACATGACCGCATCCGACCAAGTTCGCCATCAATGCCAAAAACATCTTGCCAGGCGGGGGCCGTCCACACATGGTCCCCAATTTGATCGCGTCACCTATCCGTGAGGCGTGGCACCGCTGGAGGTGTCAGCCAGCGTCGAAGTGATCATCGGCAAGCACCGTAGGTATCGACCGCTGGCCCGGCATCCGTGCCATATCGCGTTCTTGGGGAGCCGTATCGTCCGCCCGTGCCGTCGTGGGAGCTATCCAGGCGGTCTTAGAATTTCGGTTTCGATCGCTTCGGTACCGGGATGGACGTGCTGGATGGAGCGCCAGGTCAGGCCGCTTTCGGGGTCTCGCCAATAGGTATTGTGGAAGGTCCAATCCAGGCGCGAATTCTGGCTGGCGCAGCTTTCGTTGACGCGCCGCGTATGGATGGTCTTTCCGAGGATGGTGATCGTTTCGGGGCCGGCGTTTCGGTCCCGGCATAGGATCGGCACCGAGTACAGACCGAGATCTGCAAAGTCGGCGAACCAGAGGATCGTCCGCATGCCGTTTCCGTTGTCGGTGTCGCGGACGGTCTGATATCCGCTCAAATTGTGCTCGAGGCCGGCCGTGCGCACGATCCGGCCGTTTCTCGTCGCCAGCGTGACATGCGCTGCCGAGGTCCACAGGCGCTCCTTGCCGCTATCGCTCTGCAAGAATGATCATCGATTGCGGGCCGTCGCCCAGCCTTATTCCCATGGACGCGTAAGGCGAGGCCGCGGCCTGGGCCAGCGTCACGTCTCGGTCCTTGCCGCTCCATGCCGCTTCGGCCAGCCGATAGATCTGGCCCACATCGCCGCCGCCGAAGTTCACGCTGTTGCAGGCCGACAGCGCGAGCAGCGCTGCGCAGGCTGCCATGCGAAGCGCCGGCCTAGGGCGTGATGATCTGATCGAAATGCTGGGCAATCTCGGCATCGCTCGTGCGCTCTGTTTCCTCATAGAGGGAATCGTCATTGGCAAGTCTTTGTCCGCCGTCTCGGGTCAGCGAGCTGAGGTGGAGATCATAGGAGGACTGGCTGAAGATGGGCAGGCTCCAATCGAAGGGTATGTGGATGATAATGCCCTTGTCGAAGCTTCCCTCGCCGAATTTGTGGAACGGGACGTTGGTGAGGGTGGCATAGAAGCCGACCTCGACGCCGGTGGAGAAGCGTCGGGTGACTTCGAAGGTGGCGCCGTAATCGCCGGCCAGATAGCGCCCGGCATGCAGCTTGAAGTTCAGCCCATACCAGGGTGAGCGGTAATAGAGCGACACATGTCCCGTCAGGATGTGGTAGCTCTGTATGCCGAACAGGCGATTGAACGCGCGCTTCCAAACCTCGTAGGCGTCAAAGCCGATGGCGAAACGGCTGTTCTGCGGGCGCCAGAGCACATCGCCGCCGACCCCCATATACATGTCTTCCAGATAGCCGGCCTTCAGCTCCGCGAAGACTTCCGGTGTAAGCCGTGCGCGATAGGCCCCGCCCAGGAAGGCGATGCCGTTCTGACCCTGCTTGAGATACTTCAGGATATCCGTCCGCACATGCGGCAATGCGCTGCCCGCGGGCCGGGCGTAGGTGAGATTGTTCCACAAATTTCCGGTCAAAACCGTCGACAACGTCAGCCCCGGGGTCACCTGCACATTGCCGCCAAGCTGGCCATAGAGTTGGAACTGCAAGGGGGCGTTGGGGTCGAAGATATGTTCGGTCAATTTGGGATCGAACGACCAGGAGAAGCGCGGATAGGGGGTCAACTGGTGTTCCAGACCCGGACTGTCGAGCGGCGCTGCCTTGACCGTTATCGCGTCGGCCAGTCCGGACGTCGTGCCATGCTCCAGCAAGGTTCGTTCGAGCGCGCTGCGCACGATCGTGACCTCCTGCGCCGGCATTCCGGCGATCATCGCGGTCAGATGAAAAATCTCCACTGAGGGCGGCGCGTCGGCCATCAGGACGCGTGTAATGCGGCCTAGGGCTTCGGACTCGGTTCTGTAATGGAAATTGTCGTAATAGAGCCAGAGCTCGCCGTTCTTGATCGATACGGCTTCGAGAAGCAGGCCCTGTTTTCCAAGATCCTTGCTGAGCTTGTGTTCGAACGCGGTCGGCGTGGGGCCATGCCCATGTGCAGGCTTGCGGTCGGGGGTATCGTCCTGGACAAGGCTGGCGCGGACGGCGACGGGGCAGAATGTGACGGTTCCGCCGGCACTCTGCAGGTCGCTCATGGCGATCGAGGTGAAATGCGCACCCGATGCCGAGGCGATTCTGGCATAGCTCGCGCATTGGGCTCGGGCGTATCGAAGCTTGCGGCATCGATGATCAGCGTGTTGCCGTCTGCATCGACGTCGCGCACGCCCCGGCCTCGCGCTCAGCAGGGTCGCGATCAGATCCTGTGTTCTCTGCGCGCGCGAAATGATGGCGTTTGTCGCAGCGCGTGGCTTCCACCGCCGTGCGCCAGGGATTCGCTCTGAATGAGCAGGTTCAATGCCTGCTGCTGTTCGGCGATGCTTCGGATGACTGGGCTCGGGAACCTGTCGGCCCGATCCGTTCCGCCGTGCTGGCTGTGGTGTTTGCGTCGCCGCTCAGGCTGACTGTGAAGCCATAGGTGGTTCCGTAGAACCAGCCAGCCGAGACCGCCAGCGCGTCAACGGGCCGATAGGACAAGCCGATATTGACGGGCGAACGGTATTTGAGGCCGCCGGGATAGATGTAGCCGTCATATCGGTCGCTGCTGTATTCGGCGAGAACCTTCAGGCCATCGATCGGCGTCTGCCAGGCAATGCCGCCGAAGATGCCGACATTGGGGCCATGGAAGAATTGGCCGAAATTCACGACGCCGCCGGTTGGCGTGACGCGGCGCTGCGTGTCTTGAATGACGACAGAGATGGCACCGAACGGATTGGAGAAATGCTGCAGTATCGCGCAAGCCGGCCCCATCCCAATCCGGCCGTGAGATCGAAGTCGCCGATGTGCTTGCTGGCGGCAAGATATTCGGCGCTGTAGACGCCGGTCCCGAGAAGGTCGCGAATGCCGACGGAAACATCCGGCATGACCGGCCTTCTCTTGAAGCAGACGGATTTTGAAGCCGAAGCTTCGATCGTAAAAGTGTTAGTCGTCGATAGCCGGAAAGAGGCCGACGATGTGGCTGTAGCGGAACGAAGCCGAAAGCCAGGGCAGAGCTTGAAAGGACAGGGCGTAGCGCTGGCTGTTGCCGACATCGCCCATCGTAAAGGCAAGTTCGCCATCCGGCGCCATGTGGGCGCTCGGCATATCGAGCAGGCCGATCTCGCCATAGGTGTCGTAGTTTGCAGGAGCGGGCTGATCTGCCTCCGCGGCCGTCAGGTGCATGGCCGCCAAGGACAAACGAGCCCGCCGGCGACAAGCCGGGACGGCCGCAGCCATCGCCCAGCGGACCTGCGCCTCCGGCCGTTGGCAGGCTGCTCCAACTTTGTCCTGCGAACGGAAATAACACCCCTCCCGGCAAGCCCCGCTGCTCGCCGTATTACCTGTATTTGTTCAGACTTTGGGAATTATTTCAACGGGATATAGGCCATGCGGCCGGTCGTGATCCATGGATTTTCCGTGCGTTGCAGCCCGTTGTGAGGTGCCGCTCCCGGCTCCGTCGCACAGCCCGGGCAAGGGGCTCAGGGCCGGCCGATGCTGACATAGTCGAAGCCGGCTTTCGCCATCTCCTCCGGCCGGTAGATGTTGCGCAGATCGACCATCAGCGGGCGCTTCAGGAGTGCTTTGGTGCGCGCGAGGTCGAGGGCGCGGAACTCGTTCCATTCGGTCAGGATCACCACGCCATCGGCGCCGTCCAGGGCCTCATAGGCGTCCTCGCAGACGTCGAGATTCAGCAGCTTCGCGGCTTCCTTCGCGCCTTCCGGGTCATAGGCGCGAACCCGCGCCCCATGGGCCTGCAGATGGGGCACGATCACGAGGCTGGGCGCATCGCGCATGTCGTCGGTGTTGGGCTTGAAGGTGAGGCCGAGGATGGCGATCGTCTTGCCGTCGACGCCGCCGAAGGCTGCAATGATCTTCTCGGCCATGGCGGTCTTGCGCGCCTCGTTGACGGCCACCACGGCTTCGACGATGCGTGTGGGCGCGCCCACCTCCTCGGAGGTCTTCAGCAGCGCCAGCGTGTCCTTGGGAAAACAGGAGCCGCCATAGCCGGGCCCGGCATGAAGAAACTTGGAGCCGATACGCCCGTCCAGCCCGATGCCGCGGGCCACGTCCTGCACATTGCCGCCGACCTTCTCGCAGATATCGGCCATCTCGTTGATGAAGGTGATCTTGGTGGCGAGGAAGGCGTTGGCCGCGTATTTGATCAGTTCGGAGCTTTCGCGGCTGGTGAAGAGGATCGGGGTCTCGTTGAGATAGAGCGGGCGATAGACCTCGCGCAGGACATCGCGCGCGCGCTCGGTATCGCATCCCACGACGACGCGGTCGGGCCGGCGGAAGTCTTCGATGGCCGCGCCTTCGCGCAGGAATTCGGGGTTGGAGGCCATGTCGAATTCCGCATCCGGTCGCAGCGTCTTGATGATCTCCTCGACCTTGCGGCTGGTGCCCACCGGCACGGTCGATTTGGTCACCACCACGGTGTAGCCGTTGAGAGCCTTGGCAATCTCCTCCGCCGCGCCGAAGACGTAGGTGAGATCGGCATGGCCGTCGCCGCGGCGGCTGGGCGTGCCCACTGCGATGAAGACGGCGTCGGCCGCCTTGACGGCTGTGGCCAGATCGGTGGTGAAGGCCAGGCGTCCGGCCTTGACGTTGGTCGCAACCACATCGTCGAGACCCGGCTCGAAGATCGGGATCGTGCCGGCCTCCAGCCCCTCGATCTTGGCCTGGTCCTTGTCCACGCAGGTCACATAATGGCCGAACTCCGACAGGCAGGCTCCGGAGACAAGCCCCACATAACCTGTGCCGATCATCGCAATCCGCATGGACCCCTCCTCGAGGCACGTTCCGCTAAGGCAGTCGAGTTTCCAAGAGTTTTTGCCAAGCCGCCCGGGCCCCATTGACGGGCCCGGCGATGCTTGCAAGAAGCTCAATATTCGAACCGTTTAGCGTGTTTGTGACAGTCAGGCCAGTCCGGAGCTGTGCCTAGTCCTAACGGAGGGAAAACATCGATGACGGTGCTCGTGACGGGCGGTGCGGGCTATATCGGCAGCCACATGGTGTGGGCGCTGCTGGAACGCGGCGAGGCCGTGGTCGTGGTCGACAATCTGTCGACCGGCTCACGCGGGCTGGTGGCCGAAGGCGCAGCCTTCGTCGAGGGCAATGCCGGCGATATGGCCCTGATCGGTCGGCTGATCGCCGAGCACGGCGTCGATGCCATCATCCATTTCGCCGGCTCCATCGTGGTGCCGGAATCCGTTGCCGATCCGCTCGCCTATTACGCCAACAACACGGGCGTGGCCCGCGAACCTGATCGAAGCCGCGGTCAATTCGGGCGTGAAGAATTTCATCTTTTCCTCGACGGCCACGGTCTATGCCGGGGCCTCCCCCGATCCGCTCAGCGAAACGCTGCCGACCGGCCCCATCAGCCCCTATGGCCGCTCCAAGCTGATGACGGAATGGATGCTGGAGGACACCTCCAAGGCCCATGATTTTCGCCATGTGGTGCTGCGCTATTTCAACGTCGCCGGCGCCGATCCCTTGGGCCGCACCGGCCAGTCGAGCCCCCGGGCCACCCATCTCATCAAGCGGGCCAGCCAGGTGGCGCTGGGCCGCGTGCCGCATCTGGATATTTTCGGCACCGATTATCCCACGGCCGACGGCACCGGCGTGCGCGACTACATCCATGTCAGCGATCTGGCGGCGGCCCACGCGCTGGCACTCGATTACCTGCGTGACGGCGGCGCCTCCACGACGATGAATTGCGGCTATGGCCATGGTTCATCCGTGCGCGAGGTGATCGCCTCGGTCGAGCGGGTAACCGGCCGCAAATTGCCGGTGAAGGAATCACCGCGCCGGGCCGGTGATCCGCCCTGGCTGGTCGCCGATTCCCGCCTCATCAAGGCGACGCTGGGTTGGCAACCGGCCCATGACGATCTCGATGAGATCGTGCGCACGGCCTATCAGTGGGAAACCCGGCTCAATTCTGCCTGAGGTATTGCTCTGTCGGTTCTTACGGCTGCGCAACCATGTCGCGAACCATCTCCGCCAGCGCGAGAGAACTGGTGAGTCCCGGTGATTCGATGCCGTAAAGCGCGACGAGCCCCGGAATGCCGTGCCGCTCAGGCCCGGCAATCATGAAATCCATCGCCGGCCCGCCCGGCGGCTGGATCTTCGGCCTGATCCCGGCATAGCCGGGCTCCAGCGCGTCATCCGGCAAAGCCGGCCAGTAGCGGCGGATGGCGGCATAGAAGCTTTCGGCACGCGCCGGATCGACCGCATAATCCTCTTTCTCGATCCATTCGACATCCGGGCCGAAGCGTCCGCGCCCGCCCATATCGACCGTATAGTGCACGCCGAGGCCCGCGCTGACGGGCACGGGATAGACCAGGCGGGCAAAGGGCGCCTTGCCCGTGAGCGTGAAATAATTCCCCTTGCACAGATAGGCGGCCGGAACGTCCGGAACGCCGAGGGCGCTGGCGATGGCGCAGGCACTGAGCCCGCCGGCGATGACAAGCGACCGGGTTTGGACGCGGGTGCCATCGCCAATCTCGAGTTCGATATTGCCTGCCGAAACGCGCCCGCCGGTCACCGGCGCACGAAAGGCGACAACCGCACCGGCACGTTCAGCATCGCCCTGCAGTGCCAGCATATAGGCGTGGGTATCGATAATGCCCGTGTCCGGCGAGAACAGCGCCGAAGCGACGTTGAGCGCGGGTTCCATCGCCCTGGCGTCGGCGCCGGATATCGGCTGCAAGACCTGTCACGCCGTTGGCGCGGGCCCGGCCCAGGATGGTGTCGAGAACCTTCTCTTCCTCGGCGTCAGTGGCGACGATCAGCTTGCCGACCATGTTGAAGGCGACATTGTGGGATTCGGCATATTCGCGCAGCATCCTGTTGCCCGCCACGCACAGCCGGGCCTTCAGGCTTCCGCTCGGATAATACATGCCGGCATGGATGACCTCGCTGTTGCGCGACGAGATGCCGGTACCGATCGCGCCTTCGCGCTCCAGGACGATGACTTCGCGTCCCGACAAGGCCAGCGCGCGGGCGACCGCCAGCCCGATAACGCCGGCTCCGATCACAACGCTTTCTATGCGTTCCATCGTCTGATGATTCTATTGCACGTCATTTCTGTTCGGCCTCGCACCGCTAGCGAACCACTGCTCCCACGGGCAAGTTCGCACATTGCCGATAGGTGGTTTCATAGCGGCGCTTTTGTGTTGCCGTGTCGTAGCCGTTTCTCGCGGCAGCCTTTGCGCTGGAGAGGGCGTATTGCCGGCACCAGCTGGAAGGTTCTTCAGCGCCTGTGGAATTGGAGGCGGCTCTTTGGCCGGTATCCATCATCGGGCGCAGTGGCTGGTGCTCCTGGGCCGGGCCATAGAGGCCAATCTCGGTCATGGTGCCCTCCCAGCCGTGTTGGAGATCGGCGCAACCGGAAACGAGAAGCCCCATTGCCATTGCCATGGCGGGAAAGGCCGTCCTCTTGTGCATATCCGCAAGATCCATTTCAAAAACCGTTCGGGATGCCGTTCTTAGACGTGTTTGCCGATCTTGCCAAAGGGCAGCCGAGCGAATTTGGCTCTCCCATGCAAAGAGAAACTCTGTGGCAGGATTGTGCAATCGTTTCAATGGCGTGTTCGAAAGGTCGGGGTCTGTCTTAGGACAAGTTTAACGCCTCTGAGGCAGCCTTTATCGGCCCAGAAGAAAGGTGCGCCGATGGCGAACCCACGTCCCTTCGGCCGGCGCGGCCAATCCCGGCCGCAGCGTGTCGCCAGATCGGCGCCGGAGTCTGCGCCGGTCCTTGCCGAAGTTGTGCCAGACATCGCGCCGGCCGCTGTGCCACCCATCTCTGCCGCGTCGCGCTTGGCGTCTTCGACGGTCGATGAAGAACTGCGGGCCTGGAAGAGGGCGCGCAAGCGCCAGATTCCCTGGAGGCCGCTGTCGCTGATGGCGTCACTCTCGTTTGGCATCGCGTCGTTCGAATTGCCTGATGACGTCAACGGCGCCGTGAACCTGTTGCTCTATTTCCTGTCGGCCATGAGCCTCTGGGTCTGGTTCTCGAAGCGGCGGGACAGGACGCGCGCGAAGGCGCAGGAGCCGCAGGTTCAGTAAACGCCAGGGATCAGCCGCTTGGTGCGCGCCGCATAAGCGCGATAGGCGGGATAGGTTTCGCCCAGGATCTGTTCCTCATAATGCATGCGCGGGAATTGCGCCGCGATGCTGGCGAGCGTGATGAGCGCGGACCAGGGCTGTGCAAATTGCAGCATCACCCCAAGGGTCGAGATCTGCTCGAACAGATAGATGGGATGGCGCACCAGCCGGTAGGGCCCGTCCGTCGTCAGGCGACGCGCCTGCGGGAAGATTGCGAAACCGCGGCCCAGCCACAAGACACTCACGATCGCGGCTGCCGTGCCAAGCAGGATAAAGATGCTGGAGGCGATCACCATCGGCAGGCTTAGCTGCACCTGCGGCAGGGCCAGGAAGCTCAGTTGCAGATTGGCGCCGATCAGGGCTGCTGCGCGCGGGCGCCAGCCGGGGCTGCGGGATACGGGCACCTGGCGCAGCGCGAAGAGCACGATCTGCAGGCCCAGAAAGGCGAGTGTCGCCATTTTCGACAGGGCGCCGAGCCCGAGCCGGACATCGCCGCCGGCATGAAAACCCGCCAGGTCATGAACGATCTCGGGCCACAGCCCCGCCATGCCGGCCCCATACCAGACCATCAGTGGCGCCACGGCGAGAAGGTCGTACAGCTTGGTGTCGCGAAAACGGGTCATATGCAGTAGAGAAAGGGGCGGCTGGCATGGCGCGGAGCGTTTGTCCGCTTTGGTGATGGCCACTGGGCCGGAATGTTACGGTATTCCAATGCAAATCCTTCTCACCGGCGCGGCCGGCTTCATCGGCTTTCACACCGCACAGGCATTGCTGGCCCGCGGCCACGCCATCATAGCGGTGGACGAACTGAACGCCTATTACGATCCGGCTCTCAAGCGCGCGCGGCTGGCCGCAATCGGCGATGCCCCGGGCTTCCGTTTCGTTCAGGCCGATATCGCCCAGCCCGGCGCACTGGCAGCCGCGGCAGGCGATGTGCGTTTCGACGTCATCCTGCATCTGGCCGCCCAGGCGGGCGTGCGTTACGCGCTGACCGATCCGGCCGCCTATACGCGCTCCAATCTCGTCGGCCATCACAATGTGCTGGAATTCGCCCGCCACCATGATGGGCTCGCCCATCTGGTCTATGCCTCATCCAGCTCGGTCTATGGCAACGACACGGTGGCGCCCTATTCGGAGGACGCCCGCGCCGACCATCCCGTCTCCTATTACGGTGCCACCAAGCGCGCGGGCGAGCTGCTGTCGCATTCCTATGCCGAACTGTTCGGCCTGAAGCAGACGGGGCTGCGCTTCTTCACGGTCTATGGGCCCTGGGGCCGGCCCGATATGGCCTATTGGTCCTTCACCGACGCCATCCTGGCCGGCCGGCCGATTCCGGTCTTCGGCGGCGGAAAACTGCGCCGCGATTTTACCTTCATCGACGACATCGTTGCCGCGCTGGTGCGCATCGTCGAAACGCCGTATGCGGCGAACAAGGACGTTGCGCCGAATCGAATTTACAATCTGGGGAACCACCGCCCGCAGACCGTGATGGAACTGGTCGGCGCGATCGAAAAGGCCACGGGCGCGCGGGCGATCATCGAACACACTGAAGGCCCGCCGGGCGATGTGATCGAGACCTATGCCGACATCACGCGCGCCGCCCGCGATTTCGGCTTCGCACCCACTGTCGTGCTGGAAGACGGGATCGCGCGCTTCGTCGATTGGTTCCGCAACCATTATGGGCGCTAGGCCGATTTCCTGCCTTTTGCGTCGTCTATCCATCTCGCCTATTTTGAAACGCGCGGAAAACCCTTAGAAGTCGATGATCGGACTTCTTCGAGGGGCACAGATGGTTTCGAGGATGCTGGGACGGGCGGCTGTTATTGCCGTGATCGCGGCTGCGCTGTCCGGTTGCTCCACCTGGGACAACACCATGTCTGGCCTCGGTCTTTACGGATCGGATGACGGGGCCAGCGCCCGTCGCCCGGCCTGCCGCCATGGCGGCCGCCGAGCACGCCGCGCCCGAAGAGGGCAATTGGTGCCGGCAGGTGGCGGTACAGCAGCGCGAACAGGCGGCCCGGAACGGATTCGATGCGGCGACCCAGCAGCGGCGCTACGTATCGACCTATCGCCAATGCCTCACCATGACGGACGCGCCGTCGCAGCCCTGAGCCGCGTTCTCAGATCACCATTTGCGTCTGAATGACGACGGCGACGAGCTTGCCATCCTCGCGGCGGATGCTGGTCTGTCACACGCTGCTGCGACATCCGGCATGAAGTCGTGCCGGGATCGGCTTCGCCCCCCGAACTCTCCTTGGCCGCGCGATGACGTTGCTATCAATCACGGTCGTGGCCGTACCCTCAGGCGTGGTCCGGGAGGTGGGCGACGGCTATTCATCTGTGCGAGGCTTGCCAGCAGGATATAATCTGGTTAAAATAATCAACTAGTCTGAAATTCAGGGCCGTTTGCCATGACGATCACAGTGGGCGCATTCGACGCCAAGACCAACCTCTCCCGCCTGCTCGATCAGGTGGCAGCAGGCGAGGAGGTCATCATCACCAAGCATGGCAAAGCCATCGCCCGACTGGTGGGCGCACGACAGTTCGATCGGGCTCAAGCCGACCAGGCAATCGGCCAGCTGAAGGCGCTTCGCAAAGGCACGAGGCTCGGCGGTCTGTCCTGGAAGGCGCTGCGCGACGAAGGCCGCCCGTGACCGCATTGGTCTTGGATACCTCGATCGCGGTTACGTGGTGTTTCGAGGACGAGGCGGGCACCCAGACCGATGCTTTGTTGGAACGTGTCCGCGATGAGGGCGCGCTTGTTCCCGCTTTGTGGCATCTGGAATTGGCAAATGTCCTTCTTCAGGCCGAGCGGCGCGGGCGCCTTGCCGCCAATGATGTCGCTGTCCGGCTGGAGCTGATTGCGCAATTGCCGATCACGACCGACGCGGGCACGACAGCGCGCGCTTTTCGCGAGATTCTACTGCTGGCTCGGGCGGAGGGCCTGACGACCTATGATGCGACCTATCTCGAACTTGCGCTCAGGCAGGGCGCGAGCCTCCTGACCAAGGATCGCGAGTTGGCGCAGGCAGCTTTGCGCCGCGGTGTTGTCGTTCTGCCCGAATAGCTGTGGGCTCCGCGCGTGCGGCTTCAGATCACCATCTGCGTCTGGATGACGACGGCGACGAGCTTGCCGTCCTGGCGGCGGATGCTGGTCTGCCAGACACTGCTGCGGCGGCCGGCATGCAGCGGCACCGATTCGGCTTCGATCACCGACCCTTCCTTGGCCGCGCTGATGAAATTGGTCTTGCTTTCGATGGTGGTGGTCGCAGCCCCTTCCGGCAGGTTCTGAAAAGCGCCGATCGAGGCCACCATGTCGGCGAAGGCCATCGTCGCCCCGCCATGCATCATGTGACCGGAGCGGCACAGATCGGCCCGCACCTTGAGCCGCGCCCGCACGCGGGTGGGGCAGGCTTCGGTGATCTCCACCCCGATCAGCTGCGGGAAGGGCTGATGGATCGGCGCCAGGTTGTCGTTGCTGCCGGCGCGGGCCGCGTCGGCCCTGGTGGAGGGGACGGGAACCGGCAGCAAACGGCGTTTCGATATGAAGCATGGCCTGTGTCCTTTCGGGACGGAAACTCCCGCGTATGGGCCGGCGCGGGACGGCGTGATCGCAGCGCTGCAAATCCGGTGCCTCGCGGTCCTGATGCCGGTTCCGCAGATGGTGCCGTCGTCAGCCGGTTCGGGCGGCAAACGGCCCGGCTTTTGCTGGGAAAAGCGCGCCAGCCCGGGGTTGCCGGGCGTGTCCCGGTTTGTTGCGTCATCATGGATCAGCGCCTTCTCACCCCCTGGCTTGCCCGCGCCGCCTGGCCGCTGGACTGGCACGCGGCCGCGCGGCCGGGCTTCGCGCCCTTGCCGCCGGCCATTCTGGAGCGGCCGATTGCGGTGCTCTTCGCCGAGCAGGCGCAGGCGCATGGCGAGGCCGTCGCGCTCGACGATGGCCGGACCCGCCTGACCTATGCCGAGCTCCTGGCGCGGGTGCAGGGGCTCGCGGCCCGCATTGCCGCCACCACCGAAGCGGGTGCGGCGGTGGCGGGGCTGCTGCCGGATTCCAACGATTTCACGATTGCCATGCTGGCCACGCTCGCCGCCGGCCGGGTGTTCGTGCCGCTCGACCGGCACTACCCGACCGCCTGGCTGGCCGAGGTGATCGCCGATGCCGGGCTCGGCGCCGTGATCCTGCAGGCGGGCGATGCGGCGGACGGCATCCTGCCCGATGGTCTGCCGCGCATCGACGCGCAGGCGCCCCCCGCGCCGGATTTCGCCTTCACGCCCGCGGGGCCCGACGATCCGGCGCTGGTGATCTTCACCTCGGGCAGCACGGGCAAGCCCAAGGGCATCGTCAACAGCCAGCGCGCGCTTCTCCGCCGCGTCGAGCATGCACGTCAATGCCGGCCATCTCGATGCCGATGACCGCTACATGCCGCTCAGCTCGGGCTGCACCATCGCCGGAATTCGCGAGCGGCTCTCCGCGCTGCTGACGGGCGCCTTGCTGCTGCCGATCGATGTGCAGCGCGCCGGTGCACGGCGCATCTTCGAACGGCTGGAAGAGAGTGGCACCACAATCATCTATGCCGTCCCGGCGCTCCTGCGCACGCTGATGGCGCTGTCGCCGAAGGGCCCTTCGAAGCTGCGCGTGGTGCGCATCGGCGGCGATGCGGTGCTGTGGCAGGATATCGATGCCTTGCGCGCCTGGCTGCCGGATGGTTGCCGCATCCAGCTCGGCTACAGCTCTTCCGAAGCGCCGATCCTGCAATGGTTCGTGCCACCGGAATTCCCGCGCGACGGTAGCCGCATTCCCATCGGCTATCCGCTCAGCGGCGATGAACTGGCGATCCTCGGCGCGGATGGCGAACCGGTCGCTCCGGGCGAGGAAGGCGAACTGGTCGTGCGCAGCCCTTACGTCGCGCTCGGCCATTGGCGCGGCGGGCGCTGCGACCGCAGCGTCTTCCCTCAGGACGAAACCGATCCGCGCGCGCGCATCCTGCACACCGGCGATCTCGTCACGCTGCGCCCTGATGGTTTTCTCGACCTCATCGGCCGCAAGGACCGGCAGGTGAAAATCCGCGGTATCCGCATCGAGCCGGGTGAGGTCGAAGCGGCCATCCGCGCGCAAGACGGGCGTCGCCGATGTGGCCGTGCTGCCGCGCCGTCTGGGCCAGTCGGTCTCGCTGATCGGTTACGTCGTCGCGAAGCCGGATGCCCCCGCCGATCTTGCCGCAGCAGATCAAGGCTGCGCTCAAGACGCAGCTTCCGGTCCATATGCGGCCGCAACGCATCTATGCCATCGCGGCCATTCCGCGCCTGCCCAGTGCCAAGACCGACATGCGCAAGCTCGAAGTGCTCGACCGCGCCCGTCAGGCCGATGACGCGCAAGACGACAGCGGCCCCGCCAATGAAACGGCGGCGGGCACCACCGAAGCCGTGGTCGCGGCGGTCTGGAAACGGCTGTTCGCGCGCGAGGCGATCGACCGCCATGCCGATTTCTTCGATCTCGGCGGCGACTCGCTGATGACGCTCAACATGATGTTCGCGCTGGAAGAAGAGCTGGGCGTCGATCTGCCGGTGACGGCGATCTTCGAGGCGCCGACCATCGCGTCTCTCGCGATGCTCATTGAAAGCAGCGCCGGGCATGATGCCTCGTTGTTGGTGCGCATCAAGGACGGCGAAGGCACGCCGCTTGTCATCGTCCATGGCGTCGGCGGCACGGTGATGGAGCTGTTCGGCTTTGGCCGCCGCCTCGATATCGCCGGTCCCGTCTATGCGCTTCAGGCCCGCGGTCTCGATGGCAAGCAACCCCCGCACACGACCGTCGCCGCGATGGCCGAGGATTATCTCGCCGCCATCCGCGCCGCCTGTCCGCAGGGGCCCTATCATCTCGCCGGCTATTCGTCGGGCGGGCTTGTGGCCTTCGAGATGGCGCGCCGGCTGGCGCAGGCGGGCGAGCCAGCCGCCTCGCTGACCCTGCTCGACACCCAGACCAATATGCGCCAATGGCCGCTGGCGGTGTGGCGCGATGTGCTGCGCCGCCGCCTGCGTGCCCATGGCGGGGCCATGCGCGGGCTCTCGCCATTGCGCCAGGCTCGCCTATGCCGCCGGCCTTTCGAAGGGGCTGTGGCGGCGCGTCGCCTCGCGCCTCGGGCTGCGCCACGCGGTCCGCCCGATCGAGACGGAGGTCGAGGTGCCCGCTGCCCTGCAGCAGGTCTATGAGGCCGGGCTCGCCGCGGGCGAGGCCTATCGGCCGGGCTATTATCCCGGTGCGCTGACCGTCATCCGTTCGGCCGAGGGCGATCCCATGATGGCCGATCCGGCCCGCATCTGGCCGGGCCATGCCGCGAAGATCGAGATCCGCACCGTCCCGGGCACACATTTCACGATGCTGCAGGGCGAGAACGCCGCCGGCCTGGCAAAGACGATGTCGGAGCTGTTCGCGCCTCGATGATCTGCTGCAATTGAAGCCACGGCCCGCATCTGGTAGGTTACATGTAACCGAACCGACTGGGAGGCTGGTCATGGCCACGGCAGCAGGAAAGAAGTCGAGTAACGCCAAGGTGCAGGCGCATCGCCAGCGCCTGCGCGATCAGGGCCTGCGTCCGATCCAGATCTGGGTTCCCGACACGCGCGCGCCGAAGTTCCTCAAGGACGCCACGCGCCAATCGCGGCTTGTCGCCAAGAGCGAGGCCGAGAAGGACGATCAGGCCTTCATCGATGCGGCGGCCGATGCGGTCAGCGAATGAAGCGCGGTGAAATCTGGACGGTGGCGGCAGGTGGCGGCTACGCGGGCAAACCTCGGCCTGCGGTCATCGTTCAAGACGATGCCTTTGCCGAGACGGCGTCCGTCACGGTCTGCGTCTTCACCTCCAATCCGGTGGAGGCGCCGCTCTATCGCGTGGAGATCGCGCCAAGCGAGACGAATGGCTTGAAGGGCATGTCCCGTCTGATGGCCGACAAACTCGTAACGGTCCCGCGCGCGAAACTTGGCAACCGCATCGGCGCGCTGAGTGGCGAGGACATCGTCCGCCTCAACCGCGCGATGCTGGTTTTTCTGGGGATCGCATCTTCCGGCAAGGTCCGAGTGCCTTGACGCGTGGCCTTCTGTGCCAGACCGGTGCGTTTTGTCCTCGACCCTTGTCTGTAAGTATCGCAGATGTTATCTTACCTTAGTCTTACCATTGAGGTGTGCGATGGCCGCCCCCAAGAAACTGACCACGATCGTCTCGACCAAGGGACAGGTGATCTTGCCCAAAACGGTCCGGGAACGGCAGCATTGGTCCGCCGGCACGCGTCTCATCGTGGAAGAAACCGATGAGGGCGTGGTGTTGAAGTCCGCACCTCACTTTGCGCCCAGCCGACCGGAGGACGTTTATGGCTGTCTGCGCCATGAAGGCAAAGCCAAGACGCTTGAAGAGATGGATATGGCGGTGACGGCGGAATTGAAGGCGCGTCATGCTCGCGGTCGATACTAACATCATCGTTCGGTTCATCACGCGCGATGATCCTGTAGCGGCGCGCAAGGCCCGCGATCTGATCGACAGCGAGGACATCTTCGTCGCGACGACCGTCTTGCTCGAGGCGGAATGGGTATTGCGCAGGCTCTACAGCTTTGACCGGCAAGCCGTCCTTGAAGCATTGACGTCGTTCGTCGGCATGCCGCGTGTCATTCTCGAAGCCCCTGCCAAGGTGGCAGCTGCGATGCAATGGGCGATGGAGGGTATGGATTTCGCGGACGCTCTTCATTTGGCCGCATCGGAAGGCTGTGAGGGCTTTGTTAGCTTTGACCGCGCGCTGAAGCGCAAGGCTGCGCAAATCGGGGCCCTCAGGGTCGTCGGCCCATGACGCAGCCTCAAACCACCGCGTGGCTGCCGCCGACATAAGTGTGCGTGCCGCGTGTGTGTACGCGGTCGCTGGCGAGCACATCGCCGGGTCTGTAGGCAGGTCCGGTCGCGAGCCGGCGATAGATGGCGGCGAAATCCTTATAGGTCTGATCCATCAGCGACTCGAAGCTGTCGATGACGAAATAGCTCTCCTGGAAATCGTCGATGCGGTAATCCGTGCGCATCACCCGCTCGAGATCGAAACGGATGCGGTTGGGCGAGGGGCTCTCGACCGAATAGATCGATTCGGCGCGGCTGGAGACGATGCCCGAGCCATAGATGCGCAAGCCTTCCGGCTTCTCGATCAGTCCGAATTCGACCGTGTACCAGTAGAGCCGCGCGAGGTTCTTCAGCGCGTTGAATTCGTTCAGCGCGCGCTGGCCGCCCTTGCCATAGGCTTGCATGTAATCGGCGAAAACGGGATGGGCCAGCATCGGCACATGGCCGAAGAAATCGTGGAACACATCCGGCTCCTCGATATAGTCGAGCTGCTCGGGCTTCCTGATGAACTGGCCGACAGGAAAGCGCCGGTTCGCGAGATGGTCGAAGAAGATCGCATCCGGCACCAGCGAGGGCACGGCGACCACGCGCCAGCCGGTCAGTTTCTCCAGCACGTCCGAAGCGCGTTCGAAGTCCGGGATCGCGTCCGGCTTGAGGCCGAGCGCCTTCACCCCGTCCAGGAATTCGTCGCAGGCGCGGCCCGGCAGCACCTGCATCTGCCGCTCGAACAGCGTCTTCCAGACGCCATGCTCGGCGGCGCCGTAACGCTCCCAGTGCTGGTCGATGGTGAAGTCGGGGCGGATCTCGGGATGCTTCGTCCTGAGTTCGTCGAGCGCCGGCATGGCGATGCTCCCTGGCGCGAAGCCGCTTGAGGTCCTCTTGCCCCGATTAGACGACCCGGCGCGGGGGGCTGTAAAGCACAGGCAAATTGTTGCCGTGGAGTGCCACTCGCGTGCATCTCTGTTGCGGGCGCGCGACGCAATTGGCAACCCCATTGCCGCTTCGGCAGCGTATGGTGCGGGCGTTTTTCACGCCGGCCGGGCCGGCGATTCCGACGGAGCATTCAGTATGAGCGTGTTCGAGGCGCAGGATTTCGACCACCACGAAACCGTGGCCTTCTTCGAGGACAAGGCGAGCGGCCTCAAGGCGATCATCGCCATCCACTCGACCGCGCTCGGCCCGGCCTGCGGCGGCACGCGCATGTATCCCTATGCGAACGGCGATGAGGCGCTGACCGATGTGCTGCGCCTGTCGCGCGGCATGAGCTACAAGAGCGCCATGGCCGATCTGCCGCTGGGCGGCGGCAAGGCCGTCATCATCGGCAATCCCCGCACCGACATCACCAAGGCGAGGCTGCTCGCCTATGGCGCGGCGGTGAATACGCTGGGCGGTCGCTACATCACGGCAATGGATGTCGGCATCGGCCCGAAGGAGCTGCCGGTGATCGCCAGCGCCACCAAGCACGCCGCCGGTTTCGACCAGCCCGGCAAGACGGGCGGCGATTCCGGTCCCATGACCACGCTCGGCACCTATGTCGGCCTCAAGGCGACGGTGAAGCAGCGTCTCGGCGCCGACACCACCAAGGGCATGACGGTCGCGATCCAGGGCCTGGGCAAGGTCGGCATGGGCCTGGCCGAGGCGCTGCACAAGGAAGGCGCCAAGCTGATCGTCGCCGATGTGAATGGGGAGGCGGTGAAGCACGCCGTCGACCGTTTCGGCGCGACCGCGGTTTCGACCGATGCCATCGTCACGGTGGCGTGCGATGTGCTCTCGCCCAATGCGCTGGGCGCGATCCTGAATGACGAGACGATCCCCAAGCTCAAGGCGCGCGTCGTCGCCGGTGCGGCCAACAACCAGCTCGCCCGCGATATGCATGGCCAGATGCTCAAGGATATGGGCGTGCTCTATGCGCCGGATTATGTGATCAATGCCGGTGGCATCATCCGCGTGGCTGGTCAGATTTTCGGCTGGAACGACGAGGAGATCGAAAAGCGCACCCTCGGCATCGGCGCACGCTGACGGCGATCTTCCGCCGCGCCGAACTTGAAGGCCGCACCACCAATCTCATCGCCGACCGCATGGCCGAAGAGCGCATCGCCAAAGCGAAGACGGCCGGCGTGAAGGCGGCCGAGTAGTCTCCAGGATTTGACGCTGTTTCTTGGCGGAACAGGACGTCCCGCAGGCGCAGGGGCGCGCTGCGGGAACCTGTCTCAATTAGCGCGGGTAGTGGCCGCACTGCCTGCGATAGTCTTCGCGGCTGGCATGGCGGCTTTTCCAGATCGGGTCACCGAGATTGACGTCGCAAGGATCGCTCAAGGCACCGGCTGCGGCACCTGCGACGCCGCCGATGGCAGCGCCCGCACCGGGATTGCCGACGGAGGCACCGATGAGGGCACCGGCGCCGGCGCCGATAAGCCCGCCGGAGGCTGCGCGGTCACCCGTTGTGGTGCCGCAGGCGGACAGGACCAGCAGCGCAGCTGCGGCCAGAAGAATTGTATGTTTCACGTGGACACCTGTTCTTGATCGTGCATGGGCGCGCGTGATCTCGGCCGGACGGCGATATCGCGGTAGGGCTGGGAAGAGCGCTTTGCAAAATCCGGATGGAGCACACGGAGTTCTGCTGAGTGGTAGGTAGGTATTCCGCGGCAAGGTGGACAGCCTCGGAATATACCTATGTGCGTTGCATGAGGTCCGGGGCCGCGCCGTGGCGACGCGCGCCGCCCGTCCAGCCCTGGCGGCCAGGCGAAGGCGTTTTCAGCGCGGCGTCTCGCCGACGACTGTGGTGCGGTAAAGCTCGCGCCGGTAGCCCTGATAATCGTTGAAGGCCTGATGGACGCAGAGCCGGTTGTCCCAGGCCACCAGCATGTCCGGCTCCCAGCGCAGCCGGCAGGTGAATTCGTGGTTCACAATGTACCGGGCCAGGAAGCCGAGGATGGGCGCGGCCTCTTCCTCGGTCATCCCGTCAATGCCGATGGCATAGGCGCCGTCGACATAAAGCGCCTTCTCGCCTGTTTCCGGGTGGGTGCGCACCATCGGATGCACGCTGCCGCGGACCTTGCGCTGCAAATCCTCCGAGAGCGCGGCTGCTTCGCGTGTGGCGGCCAGCTTTCCGATCGGGCTGTCGCGCAGCTCGACCGCTTCCTGCGCCGAGCGCAGCACGTCGCGGATGGAGAAATGGACACGCAGTGGCGCGATCATCGCCCGATAGGCGTCGCTCAGCATGGCATAGGCCAGCGCCGTATTCGCCCAGATCGTGTCGCCGCCGAAGGGCGGGATTTCGATCGAGCGCAGAATGGTGATGGCCGGCGGTTGCGGCAGGAAGGGTGAATCGGTGTGCCAGCCCTCGCCGAACACCATCTTCGATCGGTCGTCGGCTTCCTTGATCAGCGGATGGACGTCGGGATGGCCGGGAATGCCGGAGGTATAGGCGTCCTCGGCAAAGTTGCCGAAGCGCTTGCTGAAGGCCTCATGCTCGCCATGGCTGAGCTTCTGGCCGCGGAAATAGATCATCTTGTGGCGGAACAGCGCCTGGCGGACTTCCTCGAACGCCTCATCCGTAATCTCGGGGATCGAGACGCCTGAGATCTCGGCCCCCATCGCGGCGGCCAGCGGGCGGACCTCGATCCGCTTGGTCGGCAGCGCGTGATTGTCGAATTTGCCGGTGGGATGGAGACGCATCGTATTGGCTTCCTCGCTGAAACATCGATCCGGAGACGGCGCAATGTCCGGCTCTCATTGTTGCGCGCCGGCGGAACTGGACCGGCGCGGGCAGAGACTATCGCACAGGACGCGGTCTTCGCGAACGCGTAGCCGCTCCGGGGCGTGCAAGGGCGCCCTGTCGGCTCGTAGCGTGGCAAGCCTGGCGGTGGACGATGGCGATAGGGGGCCGAACCGCCCCACACGCGCCACGAGGCGGGGTGCGGGACGTAGGCTCGACGAGCTCGCTGGCAATGCAGGCGGCGTTCGCAAGTGCTGTGTTTCGGCGTGGAACAAGCGAGCGTGTCCTATGTTTGGTCTCGGCCAAGCTTGAGCTGATCGAGGCGATCACGAAAGCCGCGGGCAATCGCGTCCGCGACGTCCGGCGGAAAATCTCCGGGCAGCTTGCCGATAACCGTTTCCAGCGCTGAATTGCCGTTTGCGATGAGATCGTCGATGACCTCAAAAGTGTCGGCATTTCCCAGTCCGGCCTTCTCTGCGCTCTGCACGAAATGCCGCCCGGCAATGGTTGCGACGGCATAATGCCGCCTGGTGCCGACGGCCATCGCCAGCTTCATTTGATTCTTGCGGATTTGACCGTCATCGACACTGGGCTGCGCAGACACCACATCGTAAAGCGGCGTGAGGCGGAAGCCACCGCCTGGCGACAGGAAGAGACTGAAATTCTTGGCATGGCCGTCGGTCGCGCCGAGCAGCCAGAACACGATAAGTGCCTTCAGGAAATGCCGCCGGTCTTCGGTCGCATCGTCGCTTCCGGCAAGAAGCCTGAATATCTGCTGCACGCCGGGGCCGCCTTCGCTCTCGTATTTGCTCGCCCAAGGTACGCAAAGCGCTTGGCAACAATCTTCCTGCGGCACGCGCAGGAGACGCTTGTCTGCCGTGAGGAGGCGATCGAACCGTTCGACGATCAGGACACGTCTGTCGCCGAAGGTTGCCATCTCGGCCTTGGCGGCCGGAATGCCGAGGGCGCTGGCGAGTGTCAGGCAGAGATATTCGTTCTCGACCGAATTGGAGAGATCGATGCCGTTGGGAAGGCGGCCGATCTGCGGTTTGAAGATATGGGTGGTCGGCGTCATGCCGATGGGTTTCTGCCAACGGCCATTGTGGCGAAGCAAGGCGGTCTTTTCCTGCACGCCCGCGATGGAAATTCGGAAGTCGTCGTCGCGTTCGAGGCCGAGGGGGCTGCGCGCCAGATTGGCGAGCAAATCGGCGATCTCCGCGTCGCTGATGGGATGGCCCTCGATAGCACCGGCCGGTCCAGGCTCGCGACCGTCCGGGAGGAACTGCAATGCACCGACGCAATCGCGCCCCAGGGCGGCAAGAAGACTGTAAGCGTCCGTGCCGCCTGCGCCGACGCGCTCGGCGACGGCACGGCGGATTGAGGCATTGTCAGGCAAGAGATTGTCGAAGACAGCCAGCACCGGCGCACCGATGTAACGGTCCTCGCGTAGCGGTAGAGAGAGCGAGACCGGCATGGTGTATTCCCATGCAAGCCATGCCGGGTCGTAGCGGAAGTCGATCGCCCCCGATGCTTTGTGGGTTAGCTGCCCGACGAGCCGGCTGTTGAGAAAGACATTGAGCCGTTCGGATTTGCGGCGACGCGGCACTAGAATATGTCCCCAAGCTTGGCGACATCGCCCTTGGAGCGCGGCCGGATGGCCAGTTCCAAATCCAGTGCGGAGAGTACGGCGAACAAGGTTTCGAGCGTGCCGCTTCCCTCGGATTCGAGGTTCGAAATCGTCGCCTGGCGCTTGCCGATGCGATTGCTCAGCTCCGCCTGGGTCAGGCTATGCTTTTTGCGATAGCGCCTGAGTTCGGTGCCGAGTTGCTTTGGGGTTCTGGATGCTGGGGGCATATGTCACCTCAGCCATCAATATGCGCTTTTCCGTATAATTTGTCAATATACGAAAATCCGTATAAATCTGTGAAATACGGAAAATCGTATAAAATAGAAATATACGGATTTCCGTATCATGGTCTGCAGGCGTTCAGGCAGGGCCGATCAATCAGGCGATCCATTTGGCAGCTTTGTACCAGGCTGCGGTGTCGCGGAATCCTTCGGAAATTCCAATCCTGGATTGGTAGATTTCGGGCGGAAGCGCTTCATTCGGCCCCACGGACCAGTCGGGGTGCAGCATCTCGCGTGCCTTTCCCGCATTGAAGATCGGCGCCCGGCCGCGCAATCGCCCCCATAGCGACGACAGGTTGCCTGCCGCGAGGAGGGCGCGATCCGAAACGCGCAGAAAGCGTGGGCTCTTGCCGACCGCCCGCGCCGCATCCCCCACGATTTCCGCCATGGTGTAGCCGGCGGGGTTGGTGTCGGCCAGCGCATAGAGGCCGGCGCTCCCGGCTCCCATGGCCAGGCGCGCGATGGCGCCGGCGGCGTCTGCGACGTGGATGATCGCGGCGCGGCCCGACCCGAAAACCGGAACGATGGGATGCGAGGCCGCTTTGAAGATCGTGAGTGTTTCGCGATCCCAGGGCCCATAGATCGCCGGAGGCCGCACGATCACAAGCTGGTTCGGTGCGGTGTCATAAACGGCGCGCGCCGCCTCTTCGCCTGCGCGCTTGCTGGCAGCATAATCGGAAAGCTGTGGTTCGCGCGCCGCCAGCGACGAGACCGCAATGAAGCGGGCATCGGGTGCGTGCTGTCGCGTGATCTGTGCGATGGCACGTGTGCCGTCCTGGTTGGTGCGCAGGAATTCTGCCCGATTTTTCGCCTTGATCAGCCCGGCGACATGCACGATCGCATCGGCGCCGGTGGTGAGACGTTCGAGCGCGGGCATGTCTTCGAGGCTGCCCCGCACGACATCGAATGCGAGGCCCCGCCACAGGTCATGGGCCGGTTCGCGGCGCGCCAGAATGCGCAGCTGTGCGCCTTCGCGGGCGAGCGCCGCAACGAGATGCACGCCAAGAAAGCCCGTCGCGCCCGTTACGGCCACGACAGGAGCGCGGTTCATTCGGCTGCAGCGTCTGCGGTAACCCGCGCCGTGGCCGGTTGGAACGTGCCCGCAAGATACATCGCACGCGCACGGCTGCGGCTGAGCTTGCCGGATGAGGTCTGCGGCAAGCTATGCGGCGGAACCAGAACGACCTCCGTTTCGAGGCCGTAGCGGCCACGAAAGATATTGGCGATTTCGGTGGTGAGCGCGTCGCGCGCGGCCGGGTCCGAAATGCGGCACTGGACAAGGACAACGACTTCTTCATCCGTTGCGCCTTCGACAGAAAACACCGCGACATCGCCGCTGCGCAGGATCGATACCTCCGCTTCCGCGGTCCATTCCAGATCCTGCGGCCACAGATTGCGGCCGTTGACGATGATGAGATCCTTGGCCCGGCCGGTAATGACGATATCGCCGTCGAGCAGATAGCCGAGATCGCCGGTATCCATCCAACCGTCCGCGGTCATGACGCGGGCGGTTTCCTCTGGCGCGCCGAAATAGCCGCTCATGAGGCTGGGGCCCCGCACAAAGATGCGTCCCACGCGCCGGTCGGCCAGCGCGCGGCCCGCCTCGTCACGCACTTCGACATCATGGTCCGGCAGAATAGGTCCACACAGCACGAAGGCGCGTGTCGGTGCATCCGCGTCGCGCGCAGGCACCGCGTGGTGGTCGCTCTCCAGAAGCGATCTGTCGACGACATCATGCCGCGCACCCTGGCCGGGTGGCGTGAAGCTCAGCGCGAGCGTCGCCTCGGCCATGCCATAGCTTGGCACAAAGGCGGTGGCGTCGAACCCTTGGCGGGCAAAGCGCTCGGCGAAACGCGCGAGCACGTTGGGGCGGATCATGTCGCCGCCGATGCCCGCTCCGCGCCAGCTTGAAAGGTCGAGGCCGTCGGTCGTGGCGGTTTCGGCGCGCCGTGCGCACAATTCGTAGCCGAAGGACGGGCTGAAGGAGAGCGTGGCCCGATTGCGGCTGATAAGGTTGAGCCAGAGAAGCGGCCGGCGCGCAAAGTCACGCGTGGGCAGCACGTCGATCGTCATCTGGCAGGCCATCGGGATCAGCAGGAAACCGACCAGACCCATATCGTGATAGAAGGGAAGCCAGGACACGCCGCGGTCACCGTCGACAATCGACATGCCGTAGCGTCCGGTATAGTGGGCATTGGCCATGAAGGCCCGCTGCGTCACAGCGACGCCCAGCGGGAAGCGCGTGCTGCCCGAGGAAAACTGCAGATAGGCCAGGCCGTCGGGATCCTGCACCGGGAGGTCTCCCGAGATCGGAACGACGTTCTCAAGCTGCGCGGGCGTACCGACGATCTTGAGGTCGAGCCCGTCCACGGCTTCGTCCAGCCAGGCGTCGAGCATGGCCGGCCCGAAGGCGGCGGTGGCCTTGGCGCTTTCGATCATGCGCCGCAGATGGGCGATATAGCCGTCCCGGCCGCCAAAAGCGGCGGGCAAGGGCAGGGGCGCGGGTACGAGGCCGGCATATTGGCAGGCGAAGAAGATGCGTACGAAATCGCCGTCGCTTTCGGCGATGAGTGCGACCCGGTCGCCGGGCTCGAGCCCCGCAGCCAGCATCTTGCGGGCCAGGACGAGCGCTTGTTCACGCAACACGCGATACGGGAGGGCCTCGACGAGCGCACCCTTTCCGGAGAAGAAATTCAGGCCGGTGGGTCCCTGTGCCGCATAGTCCAACGCCTCACCAATCGTACCAAAATCGGCATGGCGTTTGATCTGCCCGGGATGAAAGGCGGGTGTCGGTTCGATCATTCTACAGAAATCTGGCTGTAACCCCTCGGTCGTCCCGGGTACCAGAGACGGAGCGAGATGGCAATTGGCAAGGCCTCGGTTGCAACTAGTGCGGGTGGGGCCGAGCGCCCGCTTTCGATGACGGCGAACGCGCCGCGCGCCTGACCTGGATCATTTGTTCTCTTCTATCGACAGGCTTAATTCATGACCATCCCCGCCTGCGTGCATTTCTGCTGGATCGGCAGGAAGCTGCCATGGGCCTACGTGTTTGCTGTTCTTTCGGCTGCTGAACGTAGCGAACTGCCGGAAATCCTCCTTCACCACACCGATACGCTCGAAGACGGACCCGAACTCGAGGCATTGAGGCGGGCGCCGCATGTACAACTCGTCCAAGTCGATCCGCTAGCCTACTTAACCAATGCGGGGGAAGCGCTCGGTGTTGGCGACGGACTGGCGGCGATCTACCGCAAGCTCGTGAGTCCCGTGATGCGGGCCGATGTGCTGCGTGCGGCAATTTTGTATCTGCAGGGCGGCATTTATCTCGATCTCGATACGATCACGACGAACTCTCTTCGCCCGCTGCTCGATACGCCGCAATTCGTTGGCACCGAGGTCATTGTCTGGCCAAAGGCTGTCCGGCTTTCGCGTTCGCCGATCAAATTGGCCCGCCACGTCATGCTGGACCTGCTGCGCAAGGCGCACCGCAAGCTGCCGGACGGTTGGGAGAATTTTCGTCGTCTCGAGAAATTTTATGCCCGCGGTGTCAACAACGCCGTGATGGGCGCGGAAGCCGGGTCGCGCCTGTTCGCGGAGTATCTCCGTGCGATGTTGCAGGTCCCGCTCGAACCCCAACCCGGGGCCTATGCGCTGGGCCCGGACCTGCTGCAGGAGGTGATCGGCCGGTATCTGGGGCCTGACCTGACCCTGCACGCGCCACAGGTCTTCTATCCCCTGCCGCCGGAAATCTCCGAGCACTGGTTCCGGACCGGCCGGGCGGCTCGCCTGGACGCGGTTCTCTCAGCGGAGACCCGGGTGGTGCACTGGTACGCGTCGGTCCGCACCAAATCCCGGGTGGCGCAGATCGACCCGGCCTATGTGCGGGCCCATCGATCACATCAGCTCTACAGTGCCCTGGTGTGCGCCTGCATCCGGGATTTGCCTGCCGCCGGATAGGGGATTATCCCTGCCGCCATCGGCCCCGAGGGCGGGAACGGTTAACGCCGGGCCGTGGCCGCTTGCTTCGGGCGAGGCCGCAAAGTATTTTTGACGTTCATGTGTCAGTCCGGCACTCCCGACCGGACGCGAGAGTGATCACTGCCGACACGCGGGGGCCGGCATGCGTTGGGTTGGTCAGGGCATGCCCGTCTGACCGACCAACGACAGATAGGATGTGCCATAGTGAAAAAGCGCAGGATCCGCATCGCAATTGCGGGGGTTGGGAATTGTGCGAGCGCTCTGATCCAGGGCATCCACTACTATACGCCTGAGCGGTGCCGTGAAGGCGTCGTCGGCCTGATGCATGATGAGATCGGCGGCTATTTGCCCTGCGACATCGAAGTCGTCGCGGCATTCGATGTCGATGCTCGCAAGGTCGGCACGGATGTGAGCCGGGCGATCTTCGCCAAGCCGAACTGCACCAAGGTCTTTCAGAAGACCGTCCCGGATAGTGGCGTGATCGTGCGCATGGGCCCGGTGCTCGACGGTATTTCCGAGCACATGGCGGACTATGTCGAGGACCGGACATTCGTCCGTTCCGACGCGCCGGAGCCCACCAAGGCCGAGATCGTCGCCGAGCTGAAACGCAGCGGCGCCGAAATCCTGCTGAACTATGTTCCCGTCGGATCGGAGCAGGCCGCGCGCTTCTATGCGGAATGCGCGCTGGAAGCCGGTCTCGGGTTCATCAACAACATGCCGGTGTTCATCGCCAGCGATAAGCGTTTTGCGGATCGCTTCAAGGCGCGCAACCTGCCGATCATCGGCGATGACATCAAATCCCAGCTCGGGGCCACGATCACGCACCGCATGCTGACGGACCTGTTTGCGAAGCGCGGTGTCAAGCTGATGCGCACCTATCAGCTCAATACCGGCGGCAACACCGACTTCCTCAACATGAAGAACCAGGAACGCCTGGCGTCGAAGAAGACCTCCAAGACGGAGGCGGTCCAATCCGTCGCCAAGAAGCGCATCGAAGACGACGATATCCATGTCGGCCCGAGCGACTATGTGCCGTGGCAGAACGACAACAAGGTCTGCTTCATCCGGATGGAAGGGCGCTTGTTCGGCGATATTCCGATGGATCTGGAAATGCGGCTGTCGGTGGAGGATTCGCCGAATTCCGCCGGCGTGGTCATCGACATGATCCGCTGCTGCAAGCTGGCCCTGGAGAATGGCGTGGGCGGCATGCTGGAAGCGCCGAGCGCCTATTTCTGCAAGCACCCGGCCATTCAGCACACCGATGACGACGCCTATGCCATGACCGAGGCCTTCATCCGCAACAACACCGTGAAAGTGTCCGTCGTCTGATGAAATGCCTCATCGTGGCCGCGGGGCAGGGGACCAGGCTCCGGGAAAAGGGCGAGCTCAAACCCCTGATCCGCATCAACGGGGTCCCGCTGATCGAGCGCGTGATTGCCCGTGCCCGCAGTGCCGGCGTTGACGCGTTCTACGTGGTCAGCGGCTATCGCGGTGACGAGCTGCGCATGGAACTCGACGAGTACGCCGCGCGCGAAAAGGTCTCCATCACCCATATCGTCAACGACCAGTGGGACCGGGCCAATGGCCTGTCGGTGCTCAAGGCCAAGCGCTATCTCGATGGGCCATTTCTCTTGACGATGTGCGACCATCTGGTCGATCCGGAGATCTACCGCCATCTGGCGTCCGCGCCCTTCGAGCCGGAGACGGTGACCCTGGGGGTCGATTTCAACATCGACAGCCCGCTCAACGACCCCGAAGACGTCACCCGCGTAAAATGTTCGAACGGCCGGATCGAACATATCGGCAAGGTCATCCGCGAATTCGATGCCATCGATACCGGCGTCTTCCTGTGCACACCGATCATCTTCGATGCTCTGGAAGAAAGCGCGGCTCAGGGCGACGACAGCATTTCCGGCGCCATGAATGTTCTGGCGCAATGGGACAAGGCGCGTGTCCTCGACATCAAGGACCGGCTCTGGGTCGATGTCGACGATCCCATCGCGTTCGGGAAGGCCGAGGCGCTGCTGGAATCCGGGCGCCTCTGATCTGCGAACGGCGCGGCCGGCCATGTCTTTGAGATAGGTGATTTGTGGAAATCGCTGAACCCGTCCGGCGGACGTCAGAGATTGAGGAATTCACCAATCTCCATTTTATCCATCCGATAGCCAGCCGGCTCACGCCGCTTTTCGCGGCCATGCACATCTCGCCGAATGCCGTCTCCCTGACGGGCATGCTGTTCGGCATCTCGGCTGCCTTTGCGTACTACCATTATCTCGATCTGCCCTACGCGATTGCGGGCTTCGTCCTGATGATCGCATGGCATGTGATGGATGGCGCCGACGGTCAGCTCGCGCGTCTCACCCATTCGCAATCCGAGCTGGGCAAAATTCTCGACGGAATCTGCGATTACGTGACGTTCATCGCGGTCTATGTCGCCTTGGCGATCGTTCTCAGTCGTCAATATGGAGATTGGATGTGGGCACTCGTCGTGGCCGCCGGCGGCTGCCACGCGGCCCAGGCGGCGGCCTATGAGGCGCAACGGCAGGAATACAATTTCTGGGGTCACGGCCGGACATCGATGAAACTTCCGGATCTCGATATGGCGCCGCCGGACACCGCTTCCATGTCACCGCCGCAACGGCTTATGAATTTTCTCTATCGGCAATATGTGTGGCTCCAATTGACAGTGTCCGGGATCAACCCGGCATTTTACACGCGATTGTCCGCGCTGCTGGAAGCCGAGCCCGAGCGCGATGCGGCGATCCGAAGGCGCTATCGCGACGTGTTCGCGCCTGTCTTGCGCCGCTGGTCCGTGCTGTCGGCCAATTATCGGACCCTCGGGATTTTCGTCGGCACGCTCTTTAGGGCGCCTCAGGTCTATTTCTGGTTCGAGATAGTCGGCTTCAGCGCGATTCTGATCGCTCTTCTCTCCAGACAGCACACACGATACGCGTTGTTTCTGGATGGCCTGGACGCCCAAGGATAGGCGGCGCGCGCTATCGATGTGCGCGACGGAAGAGATAAACCGCGGCGGCCATGAGCAGCAGCGGCGGCGCCATGGCGACGATCGCCGGATTGAGATCGAGCAGAAGGTCCAGATGCGCGCTGATTTGCTGGATCAGCGTGAATACGATGCCGACAATGGCACCGATGGCGAGCTGCTGTCCGCTGTTCTGCGCGCGTGACGTGGCGAACACAAACGGCATGGCAATCAGGATCATGGCGAACATGGAAAGCGGAATGCTGACCTTCGCCCAGAAGGCCTGCTGATAGCGCGTTGCCGGTTGATCGCGTTGTTCAAGATCGCGGACATAGCGATAGAGCTCGACCGGCGGCATGCTCTCCGGCGGCAGCACCAGCAGCTGAGCCTGCTGTTGGGGCAAAAAGGAATGCCACGCCAACGAGGCCAGGTATTCGGTCTGAAACTGTGCGGCGTGAAGGCGCTTTCGCACGACCTCACTCAGGAGCCATGTGCCGTCGGGCCGGATGATGGCGCGGTCTGCGTGGATGTAGCTCGCCAAGGCACCGTCGGCCGTGAACGCATAGATGTTGATATCTCTCGGCACGTTTCCGAAGCCGAAGTGCTCGACATTGAGATATTGGCGATCGGCTTGGGCCCAGAAGCCGTCGCCGCCATGGACTGGCGCCGAGGAGGAGAGCTTGGCCGTGCGCTCCGCCTGGGCGAACTGCTGCGCCGGGGGGATTACGAATTCCGCCATCAGGAACAGAACCGCGAGAATTGGCACCGCAAGCTTGAACAGCGCCCCGGCGATCCGGCGTTCGGAGATGCCAAGGGCGCGCATCGCGGTGAGTTCGGAGCCGCTGGCGAGACCGCCCAGCCCAAGCAGGCTGGCGAGCAGCATCGAGACCGGCGCCGCTTGCAGCAGCTTGGACGGAGACAGGAGCGCCACATAGGCCAGGGCGTCGACCAGGTGGTAATGGCCCTGGCCGACGGACCGCAACTGTTCGACGAATTCGAGCAGACTGAACAATGCGGTCAGGCCGAAAGCCGCGAAAATGAAGAATCTGAGGGCGTGAGCCGCAATATAGCGATCGAGCTGGGTCATGGCCGGCGAGCGTGTTGTGCGAAGCGGGGGCCTACCGAGCCTGTGAAAAGAACGATCATGCGTGCGTGCGTCTGTATTTGAAGCGCAGGTCCGGTGCGTACAAGGCTATGACCACGATCAGGCCAAGCAGTGCCGGCACCCACCAAATCCCCGGGAAGCTGGGGACCACGCCGTTCTGAACCCAGGTTCGCGCCGAGGTGTATAGCAGATAATATCCCGAATAGATCAGAATTGCCGTGCCGATCTTTGTATATCTGCTTTGCCGTGGCTGTGCATGGCTGAGCGGCACGGCCAGCATGGCCAGCAGCAGCGTCGACAACGCCGTGGAAAGCCGCCACTGGAATTCGGCAATGTCGCTGGGCGCGTCGGATCTCGCCAGATATGCGCTGTCTGCGGCCACCGAACTGTATTCGGGCGGCGTGCCGCTTCGGCTATTCGGATTGACGATGATCCCCTGGACATTGATGGCGTGATCGCTTTGCCCTTTCTTGCGGGCGATTTGGTAAACATTGGCGTTGCGCAGATAGACGGCCGGTCCCTCTGTCGGATTGTCGCTCGGCAGCTGATAGGCCAGTTGGGCATAGATGATCTGGATGCTGTTGCGATGTTTGAGCTGCACGAACACGTCGCGCGCCGGCGCGTTCGGGCCCTCGCGATGGGCAAGATAGATGACCCGGTTTCCCTTGTCGCCGACATAGAATGTGCCGGCGCCCATATCGCCGACATTGAGCTGCAGCGCGGCCCGCCGGGAAATCTCGTGCATCTGTTGATAGGCCCAGGGGCGCACCCACAGCGACAACCCGGCCACGACGACCGCCAGGCCTGCGGCCACGGTCAGCACCGCACCCATCACCCGGCCCGGTGATACGCGCAGGGCGAACATCGCCGTGAATTCGGAGTCGCTGTACAATTTGCCGAAGGCGAGCACCACCGCCAGATACAGCGAGATCGGGATCAGGACCTCCAGCGAGATCAGCACTTTCAGGCCGATCAGTTCGGCGATCGTGTCGGTCGGCAAGAGCCCGTTCACCGCGTCCGACAAGAACCCGGCGGCACTGAAGCTGCCGAACAGGACAGCGAGGATGCCCAGTATGGTCGCCAGCGGCTTGCTGATTTGCTGAATGAGGTAGCGATTGATGATCAAGACGTCACACCATTTGCCTCGAGGCTATGGACCCGACCGGAATGGCGACCATGGGTCTTCCCGCTCCCCGACGGGCCGTTTGTAAGCGATTCTGGATGCTCTTCACGCCACCGGCAAATTCCGCGGTCGTGAGTGCCGATTCGTCGCGCCATCCGGCCCGGGCTGGGCACCAGAATACTGGTTAAGGCGAAAACGCCGAAAACCTGTCATACCAAAAATCCCCCCAAATGCCGGACCATCCTGCGGCGGCTCCGACCGATCGAAGACCGCCTTGGAGCAGTGTAGCGCGAACCGGAAGCGGCAAGACAGCTGTGCCCGGCCTGGTCCGCCCTGGCGGCGGGATCCTGCCATTATGGGCGGGCGGGGTTCTACGCCGCCCAGCCTGTCAGGCTTGGCGCTCCCCATGGCAAAGAGCCACACCCCGCCCTGGAGCGGTTCGGTGGCTCGAACGGGCATGGTAACCGCGGCCAAATCCTCGGCGCGGTCGCGGCCAGCCCCGCCCGTGGCGGTTCCGGTCCCCCTCATGGCCTTTCCCGCCCGGCCGTTGGGCTGTATGTACAGCCGCGACGACAATGACAATTCTATGTCGCGGCGTGGTACAATGTCCTCTATGGTTGTGCGTTACGGTGTTCCTGGCTGGAGCGCAGTAGGGGCGGTGAATAGGTAACGGGGCAGATGGATAGCTTGGTCAGCGATATTCGGGACACGATATTCGATACGTTGCGCGCTTCCCTCGGGAAGCCTGTCGAACTTTCCGATCAGACCAACATCGTTAACGATCTTGGCTTCGATTCCGTCGCGGTGATGGACTTTGTCATGGAGATCGAGGATCGCCTCGACATCTCTGTCCCGCTCGACCGGATCGCCGAAGTCGAAACGATTGGCGATCTCGTATCCACCGTGCGCGGCCTCAAGAGCGGCGGCTGAACGATGGGGCTCTTCGACAAGTTTGCGCCAATCGCGGCACTTTATGAAAAGCTGGAAGGCGCAGGCGCCAATCCGTTCAACGTCGCCTTCGACGTTGTGCTCTCGCCCACCGAGGCGAGGATTGGGGACCGGCAGATCCTCCTCCTCGGCACCAACAATTATCTCGGCCTGACCTACGACCCCGCAGTCATCGCGAAGGCGATCGAAGCGATCGAGATTTTCGGCACAGGCACCACGGGATCGCGGATCGCGAACGGCAGCTATGATGGCCATATCCGGCTTGAGCAGGCGCTCGCCGATTTCTACGGCCGCAAACACGCGATGGTGTTTTCGACGGGCTATCAGGCCAATGCCGGCGTTCTGTCGACGCTGGCCGGCAAGAACGATCATTTGATCCTCGATGCCGATTCGCATGCCAGCATCTATGACGGATCGCATCTGGGGCATGCGCAGGTCACGCGGTTCCGCCACAACGATCCGGATGATCTCGCCAAACGACTGCGCCGCCTGGCCGATACGCCCGGCGACAAGATCGTCGTCGTCGAAGGCATCTATTCGATGTTGGGCGATACGGCGCCGTTGCGCGAATTTGCGCAGGTGAAGCGCGAGTGGGGCGCCTATCTCGTGGTCGACGAAGCCCATTCGCTCGGGGCCCTGGGCGAAACGGGCCGCGGCCTTGCCGAAGCCGAAGGTGTCGAAGCCGATGTCGATTTCATCGTCGGAACCTTCTCCAAGAGCCTCGGCGGCGTCGGCGGTTTCTGTGTCAGCGACCTCGACGGGTTCGATATTCTGCGCGTCACCAGCCGGCCCTACATGTTCACGGCATCGCTGCCGCCCAGCGTGATCGCGGCGGCGACCGAAGCGCTCCATCAGTTGCGCACGCGGCCCGCTCTGCGCCGGCAGCTCCGCGAAAATGCCGAACGGCTTTATACGGGTCTCGCCGATCTCGGTTTCAATCTTGGTCCCGAGCCGAACCCCGTGGTTTCGGCGATTATGCCCAGCCCGGAAGCCGCCTTTGAATTCTGGAGCAGGCTTCTGGAAGCGGGTCTCTACGCCAATGTGAGCCTGCCGCCGGCGACGCCCAAGGGGCTTGCGCTTCTGCGCACGAGCGTCAGTGCCGCGCACACGGCCGAGCAGATCGATTATGCCGTGGCATTGTTCGGTCAGGTCGGCCAGGAGATGGGGCTCATCGCGCCCGCTCAGGTCCAGGTGCAGGCGGCGCAGTAGCGATCGCGCCTGCCGGAGACCGTTGGCCGGCGCCCTCAGTAATATTTCATCTGAACGGCGATGGCATTGTCGCCGCGATGCGCCGCGATGCGCACTTGTTTCAGCTTGGGCGGTCCAAAATAGAGCGTCGGGTTGTTGGAGAAGCCATAGCCCTCGGTCGGGATGCCGAGGAAGTTGGTGTCGAAATGCCCGTTTTTGTTCTCGTCCCCGAAGAGCGCGACCGCATAATAGCCCGGGGCGGCGACGACGAAGCAGGCATGGGTGACGGGCAGCGTCACGGCAATATGCTGGCGGGCGAGCTTGTAGGCGCCATCCAGGAAGTGCGCCGAATCGTCCGGATAGATCGTGATCGTGATGTCGCCCTTGGTCGTGTGCATTCCGCGGACATCGATCTGCAGCCGCACCTGGTTGGGGTCGCTGGAATTGCAGGCCGGCGCAGCGGCAGCCCGCACGGGCTGCGCAGTCGCACACAGCAACGCGATCAACGAAGCCACGGCCGCCAATCGCGGGGCGCGCCCGGATGGCTTGTTCGCATTGGCGCCATCGTTAACGGAAGCAGTCATCGTCCCATCCCATTCCATCCGCATCGCGGCATCGTGCGGCCCCGGACTCTCGGAGGCGTTGTCGATCTTGTCCAGCGTTTTGGTCGCAATTGCGGCAAGCCACGCCTTGCCCCTATGCCTGCTTGCCCTCTAGCCTTGCGGCCCCGTATCGACGCATGGCCGAAGGCTCCGGGGACGCCCCTGGCGACAGGATGCGGAATCGAGACAACCGACAGAGGGATCAGGTGCGCGAGATCGCGATATTCCGTCAGAACCTGTTTCGGGTATCCGAACCGTTCATCCGGCAGCAGGTCGAACAGCTGCAGCGATACAAGCCGTTCTATATGGGCCGCATGCGGTTCGGCGATCCGCCCGCCGGCGCGGTGTCGCTGGCCTTGCAGGATCGCGGCGGATGGGCGGCGCTGCCCGGGATTGCCTGGCAGATGATCACGCGGAGCCCGACGCCCTATCTGCGCTTGCTGGGGAACCGGCGGCCGGCGCTCATCCACGCCCATTTCGGTATCGACGCGGTCTATGCGCTTCCCGTGGCGAAGCGGCTTGGGATACCGCTGGTCACGACCTTCCATGGCTATGATGCCACGCTCTCCACGGCGGCTCTGCTGTCCTCGCCCGCCTGGGCGAACTATCCGCTGTTCCGGCACCAGCTTGCGCAGCAGGGCGACCTGTTTCTCTGTGTGTCCTCGTTCATTCGCGATCGGGTTCTGGCGATGGGCTTTCCCGAGGCGCGCACGCGCGTTCACTATATGGGCGTGGACTACCGGTCGATCCAGCCGCGCGGTCCGGACGAGGAAACGCAAACGATCCTGCATGTCGCGCGGCTGGTCGAGATGAAGGGCACGAAATATCTGATCCGTGCATTCGCCGAGCTGAGCCAGCGTCGGCGGGATGTGCAGTTGGTGATCATTGGCGATGGCCCGAAGCGGGCATCGTTGCAGGCGCTCACAAGATCGCTTGGGCTGGAAGGCCGCGTGCAGTTTCTCGGGGCCCGGCCGCATGACGAGGTACTGGCGTGGATGCGCAAGGCCCTGATGCTGGTGTTGCCGAGCATCCGGACAGCCAGCGGACGCACCGAGGGTCTGGGCATGGTCTCACTCGAAGCTGCAGCCACCGGCGTGCCGGCGGTTGGCTCGTGCATCGGCGGCATCCCCGAAGTCGTTGTCGATGGCCGAACGGGTTTTCTGGTGCCGGACCGCGATTCGAGTGCGCTGGCGGCGCGGATGATGGATCTGCTGGAGGATCCGGCAAGGCGGCGGCGGATGGGTGAAGAGGCGCGGGCCCACATCGAACGGCATTTCGATCTGCGCGCGCAAACGCAGCTGCTCGAGGATTTCTATGACAGCGTCCTGGCAAATCCCAGATAAGACCGGCGCCGTGACGGGCGAGCGGGCCGCTTTGGTGGTCGCGCATCCGGACGACGAAACCCTGTGGCTCAGTTCGGTCATCGCGTCGGCGGATCGCATTGTCTTTTGCTACGGCGACCAATTCGAAAAGCCGAAAAAGGCGGCGGCGCGGCGGCGTGCTGTGGCCGCGTTGCCGTTGCGCGGCATCGTCGATCTGGGGATTGCAGAGAGCGGGGCCCTGCGCTTCGTGGACTGGATGCACCCGCGGTTGACGGCAGCCGGTATCGAGATTGCCGATCCCGAGGTGCGGAGCCGCTACGAGCACAGCTATCAGATGCTGATCGCTGGGCTGCGACCCGCTCTGGCCGGCATGCGCGACATTTACACGCACAACCCGTGGGGTGAATACGGCCATCCCGACCACATTCAGGTCCATCGCGCCGTGGCCGCGTTGCAGGCCGAACTCGGCTATACGATCTGGTTCACCAATTACGTCGGCGCCGCGAGCTGGCCTCTGGCATGCGCGCTATCCGCGCAGCCCTATTGGACGCAGCGCCGCGTGGTCGAGCCCGATCGGGCCATGGCGCGCCGGCTGATGCGCATCTATCGCCGCCACGGCGCCTGGACCTGGACATGGGGCCATCGCTGGCCCGCGCAGGAGACCCTCTATGCTGTGCCGCCTGCGGGCGCTTCGGAGCCTCGCCATTCCTTTTCCGGAGAATGGTTATTGGATGTCGCGGGCCTGCGCTGGTGGCCGCCGCCTTGGCGCGCGTCCCGGCGATGCCTGAATTGAGCAGCGGGCGCCGTTTCCCGGCGCGCAGGCAGTATCTTCCGGGCACGAGGATATGCCAAAATCGGGCCTTCGCTGGCGCCTGGCCCTTCCGGGCGGCGCTTTTCGACCACCGCAGCGTTCGACGATATCTGATGACCAAGACGTCCATATCCCGCCGGCTTGAAGGCGTTGGTTCCGGTGCGCGGTTTCTCGCCCGGGCCGTCGGCTCCCGGTACAATCCGTTGCTGGCGCAGCTCGTGGTCACGCGCCGCTGCAATCTGGCTTGCGGCTATTGCAACGAATATGACGATTTTTCGCCCCCGGTTCCGCTGGAGACGATCCTCGCCCGGGTCGATCATCTGGCGGGCCTGAACACCGCCTCGATCACCTTCACCGGCGGCGAGCCGCTGCTGCATCCCGATCTCGACAAGATCATCGCCGCCGCGCGCGGTCACGGCATGATCGTGACCATGATCACCAATGGCTTCAAGCTCACGCGCAAATGGATCGATCGGCTCAATGCGGCTGGCCTGCAGGGCATGCAGATCAGCATCGACAATCTCGAGCCTGACGAAATTTCGATGAAGAGCCTGAAGTCGGTGGAGGGCAAGCTTGAACTCCTGTCGCGGCTCGCCCAGTTCAAGGTCAATGTGAATTCGGTTTTGGGAGTCAGCGGCGAGCGCACGCAGGATGTGATCACGGTGGCCGAGACGGCTGCGAAATACGGACTGCAACACTCGGTCGGCGTGCTGCATGACCATACCGGAAACCTCAAGCCCCTGAGTGCGGCGCAGATGGATGCCTATACCCAGGTCACGAAGATTTCTCCCTCCGTGGTCCACAGTCTGAACTACTGGCTGTTCCAGAAGAACCTGATGCACGGCCAGCCCAATGACTGGAAGTGCCGGGCCGGCGCGCGTTACCTCTACATCTGCGAGGATGGCAAGGTGCATTGGTGTTCGCAGCAGCGCGGCTATCCCGGAACGCCGCTGCTCGAATATACGCGCGAGGACATTCGCCGCGAATACCATACGGAAAAGTCCTGCGCCCCGACCTGCACACTGAGCTGCGTGCACCAGATGAGCATGCTCGATCGCCATCTTGGCGGGCAGAAGATCAGCGATCCGGTCGCGTCCGGCGCCGCCTAGCAGATCACTTTGTCTGCGCGGGCTGGCGGCGGGCGTGAAAGAACAGCCCGCAATAGGTCAGCGCGGTCGCACCCACGACCAGTCCGAGCTGGATACGCGGGTCGCCGCCGCCCGCCAACAGGCGCGCAATTTCCACGACTGCGACCAGGGCGGCGATGGCGAGGCTCGGCGCGACCAGGGTTCGCGCCAGCTCCGCGGCATGAATGTCCCAGTGGTGCCACAGATAGCGGCTTCCCCACAGCAGCAGCAGCGGATAGACGGCAAGCCACACCGCCGACACGGCCACGATCCCGGTCTGTGCGGGAAAGCTGATTCCGGCGATCAGGATTCCGGCGGTCAGCAGAAACAGCGTCGTCGCCGAGAGGCGCGCCGCCACGCCGGGCCGCCCGGATCCCATCATGAGCGGATAGAGCAGTTGCGCGGTCACGCGCAGCAGCGCCGCCGCCGCGAGCAATTTGAGCGGCAAGGCGGCCGCCGCATAGCTGTGGCCCTGTTTGTCGTGCAGCAGCGCGGTGAGGGGATCTGCGGCGAGGATCAGGCCCATCATCAGCGGGAAGACCAGCGTTGAAAGCCGCCCCAGCGACCAGGTCAGCGATTGCGCCAGTTGGTCCTTCACGGCCGCCAGCTTCGCAAAAACCGGCAGCGCCGTGCGGTTGACCAGCGTGCCGACGGCCATTGCCGGCTCCATGGCGATATCGAACGCCACCCGATACACCGCCAGCGGTGCCGCGCCGTAAAACCATCCGATCAGGAGATAGTCCACGTTCTTGAACAGTTGCTCGAAGATGTTCGATGTGGCGGCGCGCATTCCGAAGCGCACAAGCGGCGAGATCGCCGACAGCTGAAACCGAAATCCCGGCCGGAAGGGATTGGCGATGGTGGCGCCGATCAGCGTGTAGAGGCCGCTCGCGGCATAACCCAGCACAAGCGCCCATGCCCCGGCGCCCGCAACCGCAAGGCCCAGGCGCGTCAGCGCCGCGGCCAGCGTCGAGCAGACATTGACGACGGCGATGCGTTCATATTGCAAATTCCGGTTCAGGATCGCCAAAGGGATCACGGCGGCGCCGACCACTGGCTGCTTGATCGCGATTGCGACAAAATAGGTGGCCATTCCGGCGGTGCCGTAAAGCGTCGCGATCCAGGGCGCGGCGAGCAGCGTCAGTCCGGCGACCAGCGTGGCTGCGCCGACAACGAACCAGAACAGCGTATCGAGTTGCTGGCGGGAGATGGATGGCGCCTGCACCAGCGCCTCGCTGGTTCCGAACCCGTTCACGGCTTCGATCACCATGCCGAACGAGACAATGAGCGAGGCGAGGCCGACCTGATCCTTGGTCAGAAACAGCAGCACGACCAGAATGGTCGAGAAATCGATGACCTTGCTGAGGATCGTCGCGCCGCCCAGCCAGTTGAAGCCGCGCACCAGATGTCGTTGATGGCTATCCATGCCCCGCGCCCGGCGTTACTCGGGTTCGGCCGGAACGGGCGGCGACACGACAGCGCTTGGCGGCAGAACCCAGGATCGTTCGCGCAGCAGGTGAACCAGCCAGCGCCGCGATTGGCGCCCCCAGTTGCGGAAATGCGCGGCGCTCCAGAAACCGTGCGCGATGGGCGCCGAGCGCAACCGCGTCTCGACGATCCCGGCAATCTTCTGGGCGCGCGCGCTCCATGTGAGATCGCGGCTGTCTTCGCGCGCCGCGGCGGCAAGGCGTGCCGCCAGTTGCGGTTCGGCGGTCAATGCGCCGATACCGGAAACCAGAGAGCCGAGGTCGTCGGGATCGCAGAGAAACGCATTTTCCCCATGCGTCAGAAGCTCTTCGACGTCCGGCGTATGGCCGGCAAGGATCGGCCGGCCCGAGGCCATATAGAAGAACAGCTTGAGCGGCAGCACCGTGGAGCCGAATTCGGCCAGCGGCTGCCACGATGGCGGAATCAGCAACACGTCGGCGGCGAAAATATATTGTGCGAGCGCATCGGCCGTCTGCCAGGGAACGATGCGGATATTGGGGACCGATTTCGCAAGCGTTTCGATCGGGCCTTCGCCATTGGAGCCGACCAGAACGAACTGGATATCGGGCAATTGTCTGGCCGCCTCGACCACCAGGTGCAGCCCCTTCTTGTGATTGATGCGCCCGGTATAAACGACGGTCTTCGCGTCGGCGGGAATTCCGACGGTCTGCTTGGCGATCTCGATCGGGACCGGCGCCTGCAAACGCAGCGGCTCATAGCCGTTGTGAACGCATTGCAGCTTGTCCGCCGGAATTCCGAGCTTCAGGTATTTTGCGCGCGTATAGTCCGAGTGGCAGATGTTGATCAGGAAGCGTCGATTGCAGACGAGGCGATAGAGCCAGAACTGCAAGGGCGGAATTTGATCGGGCCAGGGGCGATAGTGATCGAACACCACACGCTGGCCGAAGGTCACGGCCATCCAGGCGACCCAGAGATTGCGCGTATACACCAGATCGGCCTGCCGGAATTCCTTGCGGAAGACCATGGTCAGCCCGCAGAGCAGATGCCGCAGCGCGGCCGGACGCGTGGGCGCCCAGGCGCGGATTGCGGGCATGGCCGCGAGCGCGGCCGCGGCCTCACGATCGGCGTGATCCCGCGCGGGCACATGCAGCCAGGATTGTTCGGTTAACGGGGCAAGATATTTCGCGGTCGTGATGAACACCTCGGCATCCGCTTCGGCGCTCGGAAGAGGATTTTCGAAGGCGAAGAGGATTTTCATGGATGTCCGAAGGAAACGCCGCAAGCCGGGAGCAGCCGGGCACCGCCAGGATACCATGGCCGGGCTCTGGGCCTGAACCTATGCGGGGCGGGAAGGTGGATCAATAGAGGCGAAATCCGGCCTCGGCGGCGGGCTGGATGCCGCTGCCGGCCCTCTTTGCCGTTGTCCGCGTTCTGCGCTAGAAATTCCTCGGTTTTCGCCTCCGCCGGATGGTCGGCCGCGCCCCCGGACATGCGATCGCGCCGGCAGGCGAGGGGGGCGGTTCGAAGCGTTGACGGGGCTCATGGGGGCATCAAGAGGCGAGATGGCGGAAAAGCTGGTTTGGGGCCGGGCCTGGCGCGGGCGCAGCTACGATCTTGGGCGCATGACGCTGCCCGAGTTGTGGCGCGCCTACCTGACCTATCCCGCGATCCATGTCTATGCGGCCTGTGCTTTGCTCTCCGCGACGGCGGCCATTGCCTTGGCGCCGCGCTGGCAAGCGGTCGCGCTGCCGGTGCTCGCGGTGCTGATCGCCTATCCGCTCGCCTGGTACGCCATTCACCGATACATTTTGCACGGCCGTTGGCTCTACAAGATGAAATGGTCGGCGGCGCTGTGGAAGCGCATTCATTTCGACCATCATCAGGATCCGCACCGTCTTGAAGTCCTGTTCGGCTCGCTGAGCAACACGCTGCCCACCATTGCGGTCGTGACGATGCCGCTGGGCTATCTCATTGCCGGCTGGCCGGGGGCGGCGGCGGCCTTCTCCGCAGGACTGGTGACGACCTGCGTCTACGAATTCGTCCACTGCATCCAGCACCTCAACTACAAGCCTTCAAGCCGCCTGGTGCTGACGCTCAAGCAATTCCATCTCGTCCATCACTTCCACAATGAGAACGGCAATTACGGGATCGTCAGCCGCTTCCCGGACATGCTGCTCGGTACCTATTACCGCGATGCCCGCGACCGGCCGAAAAGCGCGAGCGTCTACAATCTCGGCTATGACCTTGATGAGGCACGCCGCTACCCCCAGGTGATGGTGCTGACCGGAGCACCGCCGCGCGACCGCCCGCCACCGGCGTCCGCCCCAACATCCGATTTCAGGTCCGCATCATGACGCAAATCGAGATCATCCCTGTCGAGGGCCGCAAGCTCCTCGACAGGTTCATCCGCTTGCCGAACAATCTCTACCGCGACGATCCGAACTACATCGCGCCATTGCACCTCGAACGTCTCGACGCGCTGACGCCCAAAAATCCCTTTTTCGGCCATGCCGATGTGCAGTTCTGGATCGCGCGCAAGGATGGCCGCGATGTCGGGCGCATCAGCGCGCAGATCGACCGGCAGGAGCTGGCCGTGCGTCCCGATGCGGGCGGGCGATTCGGCATGATCGCCGCGGAGGACGATCCGGCCATTTTCCGCGCGCTTTTCGCCACGGCCGAGGACTGGCTGCGCGCGCGCGGCATGGACGCGCATCGAAGGCCCCTTCAATCTCAACACGAATGAGGAAATGGGACTGCTCGTCGACGGCTTCGACACGCCGCCGATGCTGCTGATGGGCCACGACAAGCCCTATGTCGGCCCGCGCATCGAAGAGCAGGGGTTCACGAAGGAAAAGGACGTCTTCGCCTATATCTACGATATCGGCGTCGATCTGCCTGCCGGCGCGCGCCGGCTTCTCGCCCGGCCTTTGCCCAAGGGGCTCACGGTGCGGCGCATCGATTTCAAGCGCTACAACGAAGAGATCGCCACCATCACCGAGATCTTCAATGATGCCTGGCTTCACAATTGGGGTTTCGTGCCGCTCACCGCGATCGAGACCGATCATCTGGCCAAATCGCTGAAGCCGCTTCTCGATCCGCGTCTTGTCAGCATTGTCGAACTCAATGGCGAAGCGGTCGGCTTCCTCGTGTGCCTGCCCAATCTCAACGAGGCGATCCGCGGTCTGGATGGCAAGATATTGCCCTTCGGCTGGGCGAAATTGCTGTGGCGTTTGAAGGTCGCGGGCGTGAAGACGGCGCGCGTGCCCCTGATGGGCATCAAGCGGTCGGCGGCGAAAGGCGTGATCGGCAGTCTCCTGCCGTTCCTGGTGATCGACGCGGTCCGCAAGGAGGCCGTGAAGATGGGTTTCCGGCAGATCGAGCTGTCCTGGATCCTCGAGGACAACATGCCGATGCGCCACATCAATGAGAGCCTCGGCGGTGTCGCCTACAAGACCTACCGCATCTACGGAAAAGCCCTCTAAGGCCATAGAGATCGAGCAACTGTCTCACCGGCATTGCTCGCATGCCAGTTGTCAGTGCGCGGTCTGTCGGCGCCCGTGGGGCACCCACCAAGCACCCCTCCGGCACCTGCAAGAGCGCAATGGCAGGCATAACCTGTGCAGGCGACGAGGCAGAAGGCAGCGTGGGAAGTGAGGCTGGGGGTATCGTTCAAGACAGTTTCTGCGGGAATCTTTGATGACGCTACAGGCGGCGTTGATGTGGCCCGCCAGCACCGGCAATCTGCCGAGCGCCCCACTGGGCGTGAGGATCCGAGCGTCTGTGCCATTGGCAAAGAAAAAATCTCTGGGCTTCGAAGACTTCAGTTACCCCGAAGTCGCGGCGAATTTCTGAAAGTCGTAGCACGCAATTTTCCCTTTATGCCGGGTACTCGCCGGACAATGGAGTTACGTGGTAGCGCTAAATTAAAAGGCCATTCCATGGCTGCCGGCCGCGGCGCCCAATATGGTGACAACGCTGAAGATCAGCGCGACCCAATGCAGTCGTTGCAGCAGCGTGAGTGTTTGTGCTGGGGCCGTTGCGGCTTGGCGCTCAAGCCAATCGTGAACGAACAAGGGTTCGGCAACAAACAGAACCATGGTGAATATGGCCCACACGAATACCATCGCATCAAGCCACCAATATTCCAGCGTTGAAAAATAGGGCCAGAGGCGAAGCACCACGACCATGTAGAAGCCGCTGGCTGCGGCCAGAAGCGTGGCGCCGCGCGCATGCCAGGCGAAACGCTCCTCGACGCGCCGGAACATGGCGAGCCCTGCGCCGGGATCGTCCATCTTTCGCGCGGCCGGTAGCACCACGGTCGTGACCATCGCGACGCCGCCGATCCACCAGACAATGGCGGCGAGATGGATGGCGACGGCAAAGGCAATGTCGTTCATGCCGTCTTCCGCCAGGGCCGTTCGCGCGGCAGACACAACATTGGCCCGTATTGGACGATGAAGAGGATAAAAGCGGCGATCCACAGAAGCGCGGCCGCGATCAGAAGCGGCATCGCCCAACTGACCAGAAAGGCGGCCGCGATGCGGATGGTTGCAGCCGCGATCACGCAGCCATAGAGAAGGGGCGTGGCACCGTCCGCCGTCAAGGCATGGTCCGGATGGCCTCGCGTGGCACGTGTCATCACCGCGAGGATCATGGTGCCGATCGCCCCCGCCGTCATCGCATGGATGGCGGCGGTCTGACGGCACGAGCGGCATCAGCATTGAGGCCCCGAGCAAACCCGCGCCCAGACAAAGCCAGCCATAACCGATATGGAGGATCAGGAGTAGCGGTTCGGCCGCGGTCTTTGCGCCTTGCCAGCGTGAAAGCCGCCAGAGATTGCACGCCGCAGCAGCGATCAAGAGATAACCGAATAGCGGCTGTGTCGGAAAGAATGCCCAGCCGAACAGTCCCGCATGCAGGCTCACGAGCGCCAGACGGTCGGCCAGCCCGTGCTTGGCGGGAAGTCCTTGACCTGTTTGAGGGCGAGCCAGTTGCGGGTGAAGCTCGGAATGATGCGTCCGCCGATCACGGAAACCAGAACAAGGATCGCGGCCAGCGCCAGCCGCCAGCCAAGCCCAGCCGGTATGGCGACGCCGATCGGCTTCAAGATGCATGAGCAGATTGGCGATGCCGAGCACCAGCGACCGGCGCGATCATGGGCAGGTTGCGCCAGTTCTCGCGGCAACGATCTCGCGGGCGACCACCGCGACAAGAACCACGGGAAACGACAGATCGGCCGTGATCGCGAGCCAGGGTGGCAACGACGCGAGACGAGACAGGCAATCCGGCCCAGCAACCACAACCCGGCCAGCAGCGCGAGCGGCTGGCCGCTGACCGGAAGGCGCTGCGTCCAGTTCGGGATCGCCGTGAGCAGGAAGCCCGCGACCGCCGCCATCACGAAGCCGAACAGCATCTCGTGGATATGCCAAGTCAAGCGGATCGAACCGGCTGGGCAAAGCGATTCCCGTGGTGAACATGACGATCCACAGCGCGATCGCCGTCGCCGACCAGAGCCCGGCCGCCAGAAAGAACGGCCGGAAGCCTTGGGTCAGGAAAGCTGGCATGCTGCCGACGCGCGCGGCGCATGCTCTGGCGGCGATGCTCATTCCGCGCCTGCGGCGCGCCGGGGAGCGGACGCGGGACCGGCATGAAAATCCCGACGAAGCCGGGCAGCAACGGGCGGAGCTTCACGATGAAGTCCCACGCCATCAGCAGCGCGCCGAGCGCGAACACGACGTCGCCGGGCATCCGCATCCATTGCCAGAACAAGGTCGTGTCGTAGAACGCCTGCTGCGCGCATAGGCGAGGCCGTGCTCGTAGACCGCGGCCAGCTGCGGCCAGCCGATCGGGAAGAAGTTGAACACGATCCACATGCACCAGGCCGCCATTGTAGAGCCAGAACGCCCAGCGCCCGAGCCGTTCGCCGAAGCGATGCGCGTCGCCCGCGATATAGCGCAGGCAGAAATAGATCAGCCCGATGCCGAGCAGGCCGAACGCGCCGAACAACGCGGTATGGGCATGGTTGAGGGTCAGGAAGGTGCGCGTGCTCATAGTAGTTGACCAGCGGCGCGTTGAGCGTGCCGCCGCCGAACACGCCGGCGCCGACGAAATTCCAGAACGCGGCGCCGATGATGTAGGTGTAGGCGAGCCCGTATTTGAACTCGCCATGCGCCTTGATCAGGCGGCGGTGCTGGATCGCCTCGATGATCAGCAGCACCAGCGGCAGCACCTCGATGAAGGAGAACATCGTGCCGAGCGGCACCCACATGCCGGGCTCGCCCGCCCAGTAGAGGTGATGGCCGGTGCCGAGCACGCCGCCGAGGAAGATCAGGATCAGTTCGAGATAGACCGCGCGCTCGGCGAGCTGGCGCGACACCAGCCCCACCGCCATCAGCAGATAGGCGCTGATCGCCGCGGCGAAGAACTCGAAGGACTGCTCGACCCAGAGATGGACCACCCACCAGCGCCAGAAATCGGTGATGGTGAAGGATTTCTCGATGCCGGTGAGCGGGATCATGCCGAACACGTAGAGCAGCGCGATGTTGACGGTGGAGGCCCAGAGCAGGTGCTCGAGCCTGATGCGCCCGGTCCAGAACTGCGCGCGTCGCCGCCCACAGCCTGTCGCGCGTCGGCCACAGCGCGCGGAACACCAGCAGGCTCCAGATCGCCAGCCCGGCGAAGAAGCCGATCTGCCAGGCGCGGCCGAGCTGGATGTAGGACAGGCCCTGATTGCCGAACCAGAACCAGCCTTGCTGCGATGTAGCCCATGATGCCGAGATAGTTGCCGACCAGCGCCCCGGCGACGATCGCGAGCGTGACCCAGAACAGCAGATCGACCAGGAAGCCCTGCCCCTTGGCTTCGCGCGCCGCTGATCGCCGGCGCGAGGAACAGCGCGGCGCCGATCCACGACAGGCCGATCCAGACGATCGGCGACTGGATATGCACGTCGCGCAGGAAGTTGAACGGCAGGAAGCGGTCGACCGGGATGCCGTAGAAGCTCGGCGCGGTCCGAGTAGTAATGGGCCATGATCGAGCCGACGAGGATCTGCAGCAGCAGCACCGCGGCGACGACGAGGAAATATTTCCAGATCCGGCGCTGGCTCGGCGTCAGCGGCGCGAAACGTCGCCAGCACCGGATCCATCGGCGCCTGGTCGGGATCGTGTCGAGATAGCGCTGGTAGATGAAGAGCACCGCGCCGAAGGCGAAGAAGGTGAAGCAGAAGCTGATCCAGGTCCAATGGAAGGTGCTGGTCGTCGGCGTGTTGCCGACCAGCGGCTCGAACGGCCAGTTCTGGGTCCAGGACGCGTCGCTGCCGGGCCGGCGCGCGACCGTGGTCAGCGACGAATAGATCAGGAAATCGGCGGTCTGCCGCGCGCGTCGTGGCATCGAGGCTGTAGGCCTGGGTCCAGCCCTTGCGCGAAATCGTGGCGCAGCAGCCATTGCGACGATCTGCCCGCGCAGCGTCGTGATCGCCGCCGCCAGCGCGTCGGGCATGACGACCTCGTGCTGGCGTGAGATCGACGCCCTGCAGCATCGCCTGCATCGCGGCCTTGACCGCGGCCTGCTGTTCTGCCGAGCGAAGCGCGGCAAGCGGCTTGCCGTATCGGCGCCTGCGCGATGTTGTCTTCGGTCAGCGTGGCCAGCCGGACGAGATTGTCGGCGGTGTAGTCCTCGCCGAAATACGAGCCCATGCCGTAGAGGCTGCCGTAATCCATCAGGTCGGCCTTCTGGAAGCCGGCCTTGCCCGCCACGATGTCGTCGGCGGACATCAGCGACCGCCGCCCTTGGCGGTGACGAAGCGGTCGGGAAAGGGCGGCGCGGCTTCGTAGGTGAGCTTCGTCGTCCAGCCGAGAGCGGCGAAACAGGCGACGGCGACGACCAGCAGGATCCATTTGAGGACGTTGCTACGGGGTCTTCGGGCGCTTCGGCAGCGAGTGTGGACTGCATGGTTTCTAGCCCCTTGGCGTGGCCACTGCGTCGCCCTGGAGCCAGCCGTGCCCGGAAGGCGTCCGGGACTATAGAGCCCACGCCGCAGGTGAATTGACTAAGATCAATTTTCAACGTGATAAAGATCACGTCATATTATGCTTGAAGTCGGGAATTTTCGGGTAAAAAAGCCTCGATGACTGAAGTCGCTGCTCGAGCCGGATAACCTGCCGCTGTTCAAGCGGCTGCGGCCGGCCGCCCGCGGCTGCTGCAGAACGCGATCCGTCACAGGGTTGCCGCCGGGACGGTCCTGTTCGATCAGGGCGAGATGCCGAATTTCCAGCACGTCGTGCTCGCCGGCTCGGTGCACCTGTTCGGCCGTCGAGCCAGAAGCGCGAGGTATTGATCGAGGTCGTCGAGCCGGCGGACCTCGTGATACCGGCGGCGGGTCATTACCCTCGCCCTACCTGATGCAGGCCCGCGTGCTGGAGCCCGCGCGTTTCCTGCTGATCGCGGCGGCGCCGTTCCGTGCGGCAGTCATGGGCGAGCCGGCCTTGGCGCAGGCGCTGATCGCCAGCCTGGCCGGCCAGTTCCGCCGCATGGTGCGGCAGATCAAGAACCTGAAGCTCAGGTCGGCGCCGCAACGGGTCGGCTGCTACATCCTGGCCCTGGCGCGACGCGCAAGGCGGCGCGGATCGTGCTGCCCTACGAGAAGAACCTGATCGCCTCCGAATTGGGCATCACCCGCGAAAGCTTCTCCCGCGCGCTGACCGCGCTGCAGCGCGAAGGCATCGCGGTCCACGGCGACACGATCACGATCGAAGATGCCGCCCGGCTGGCCGCGGTCTGCGGACTGGATCCTCTTGATCGACCCCGACTGAGGCAAGATCGCAAGCCGGTAAGACAGCCGCGACCAGCATTACCCGTCTCCTGGTTCTTCGCTGAACTTGTCCGGATATTTGTTCGGGACGCCGTCCCACTCGCCGCATCCGGCGGCGGCGGTTGGCGCGGTGATATTGGGCCAGATCTGCGAAAAGCGCCGGTTAAGCTCGGCGTAAGCCGTGGACGCCGGATCGGCATCCGGCACGATCGCATCGGCCGGACATTCGGGCACGCAGACGCCGAAATCGATGCAGACATCCGGATCGATCACCAGCATGTTCTTGCCTTCGTAGAAGCAATCCACGGGGCAGACGCTCACGCAGTCGGTGTATTTGCAGCGGATGCACTTGTCGGTGACGACGAAGGTCATGGGGCGTCTCCGGATGGGCGGTCGAGGCGCCCGGCCGGTAGAACATGCCGAGCTGCAAGCTGCGGGCGATGGCCTCAGCGCGGCCATGAAGGCTTTGGCGGACTCGCCGCAAGCAGCTCACGCGCTGTTGACCGAAAAGGCTGAGCCAGCGTTGGAAGTGCTCTGGCCGGACCGTCTTCAGGCGCAGATGGGTAGCTCATGGGTCGCCGTGGTAGTGGCCCGAATTCGCATGACCGAGGACGAAGGGCACACTCTTCTCCAGATGCGGGGTCAGATTTCGATGGCACGGTTGAAGATCGGACGAAATCCTCGTCCGTCCGGATTCTCGCATAGAAGCGATATATGAGAGCCGGATCCGTTCTTCGCTGGGCCTCGCCGAGCGGCTTCGGCGTTGCGGTAATCTGACATTGGGCACCAGAACAAGTATATTTAATACTTCTGATCGCAGGCTATTGCAGGCTGGTGCTGATAAGCAATATCGTTCATCTCTTCTTTAAGCTGGTGCGACGAAACGTGCGATGACCGTCTAACCGATTACGGGCTCCGGCTTCGACGTATGTGGCTCTGAAGAAGGACGAAGTGGTGACGATGAGGAAGTTGCCGATGCCTATGGCATTCAAAGAACTATCTGATGAAGGAGGCGTACGATCTCGGCCGCGACGGCTTCCTCGAGACCGCGCGCGGTCGCGGCGGCGGGCTCAGGCTGGCCGCGCGCCAGAGCGGATTTGGGCTCGGCGAACTCGTGCGGAAGATGGAGGAGGACTTCATCACGGCGGAGTGCTTCGCGCACGGCGGCAGGCCATGCTGCATCTGCGGCCCTCGCCGGCTCAGGAGATCTGCGAGACGCTCTGAAGGCCAACCTCGATGTGCTCAGTATAGTACACGCTCGACCGATCTGACGGGCGCAACCTGGCGCTGTCGAAGCTTCTGCTCGCGGTGGGACAAACGAGACATGAGATCCGATCTTCATCCTTTGGTCTGTGACCTCTGGGCTGCAATTATCCCGTGCCGCAGGATTGGCCCCATCGGCAACGCGGCAAGCGTGATGCCCATGAACTCATCTCCTGCATCGCCCGTTTGCTATGCAAGCGAAGCAGATGACGCCTATGAGGGTTTGCAACGAGAGATGAGTTGCTGGCCTTCCTCAACGAGATGCTGAAGCCGAGCGCGCTGGCGCCCGCATCGCAGCACGGACAGCAGCGGACGAACGGACCCGGGCCTGGCTGCGACTGATGCGGCACGTCCATGGCGACGAGGCTCGCTGGTGCACATGCTGCTCAAATGGATTGGCCAGCTCGAAGGCATACCAGCTGTAAGACAGGAGACTTCTACGCAAAAGTGCATGGCGATCGGCGATCTGAGAGCGCGCGCGCCTTCATCAATCGCGGCCAGGGCTGGGTCGCACGCAAACTGCGCGAGATCCTGCCCAAGGTACGCAATGACGATCTGCATGCGGATTTCACCGCCATGCTGAGATCACACGAAGAGAACATCGCCTGCACGAACACTCTGCTGGGCGAGACGCCTTAGCGAGGTCGCCGATTCCGACGTTCAGCGCGATTGAAGGTAATCGCGTAATGCGACCGCCTGGTTGTGTTCCGTGTCGCGCGCCGAATAGAGCAGCGTCATATGGCTCTTCTTCATCAGGTCGCGCAGCTTCGTGACCGTTCCGGGAATTTTGTCCAGTTCCGACCAGTAGCGCTTGCGGAATTCCGTCCACCGCTCGGGCTTGTGGCCGAACCAGCGGCGCAATTCCGTGCTCGGCGCGACCTCCTTAAGCCACACCACGTCCTGGAGTTCCTCCTTCCGGATGCCTCGCGGCCAGATTCGATCCACAAGGATGCGTTGACCGTCACCGCTGGCTCGCGGTTCGTAGACCCGCTTGACTGATAGCGTCGCCATCGTCACCTCTCAGCGCAGCCCGCGTGGTCGACCCTATCCCAAAAGGCGTAGCGCGCGGTCGCGTTCCTGTTCCTGTCGGGCCGCCTGCGCGCGGACACGCAGCAAGTCGCGCCGCGCGACCAGCCCGACAAGCAGGCCATTCTGCCGGTCGACGATCGGGGCACGACCGATATCGGCGGTCGCCATCCGGTCCGCCAGCGCGCCAACCGGTTCGTCCGGATGCCCGACAAAAAGATGTCCCCGAGCCGCGTGGTCGCGCAAGGTTTCGTCCTCATTCCGGCCGTCGCGCGTCCAGCGAAGGATATCCGAACGGGACACCATGCCGATCGCGCGATTGCCCTCGTCGACGATGGGATAGCTCTTGTGGCGCAGGATACCCGGCCCCGCATCAAAGAAGGCGATGGCGTTTCCGATCGGAAGGGCCGCGGGCAGCGTATCGACCGGCTTGGCCATGATCTCGCTCACGCGCATGACCTCGAAGGGATCGACGGAATATTCGTAGGACAGATGCTGGCCGCGGCGTGCCAGGCGCTCGGTGAGAATGGATCGGCGCATGATGAGCACCGTCGTCGCAAATGAGGCGGCGCAAGCTGCGAGCACCGCAGGCATCACATGAAGATCGCCCGTGAGTTCGACCGCAAAGACCGTTGCGGTCAACGGCGCGCGCATCGTACCTCCGAGAACGGCTGACATGGCCACAAGCGCCCAGAAGCCTGGGTCGCCGAACGGCAGAACATGAGCTTCGATCGCGCCCAGTGCGCCGCCCATCATGAGCAGCGGCGCCAGCACGCCGCCCGAGGTGCCCGATGCGAGGGCGGCGATCCAGACAACGCCCTTGCCCACCAGAAGCGAGGCCGCAGCCGGCATCGTCATATGCCCGGCGATGAGCGCGCGGATGTTGTCATAGCCGACGCCGAGCACGGCCGGATCATACCAGCCGCCCAGGCCCACCACGATGCCGCCGAGCGCTGGCCACCACATCCAGTGAACCGGCAGCTTGCGGAACAGGTCCTCGACGCCATAGAGCGTCACCGACATCAGCGCCGATTGCAGCCCGGCGATGACGCCCACGGCTGCGCAGAGCGCCAGGCCCCACCAGGGCATTGCGGGCGCACCGGCATGCGCAAACAGGGGCCAGGCGCCGACCAGCCAGGGCCGCCAGGCCGACGCGACGGCGGCGGATACCGCCACCGGCACGAAGCTGCGCGGCTTCCATTCGAACAAAAGCACTTCGACCGCCAGAAGAACCGCCGCCACGGGCGTGCCGAAGATGGCGGTCATGCCTGCGGCCGCGCCGGCGACCAGGAGGGTCTTGCGCTCGGCCGGGCTGAGATCGAAGAACTGCGCGAACAGCGAGCCAAGCGCTCCGCCGGTCATGATGATCGGCCCCTCGGCGCCGAACGGTCCGCCGGTTCCGATAGCGATGGCCGACGAAAGAGGCTTGAGGAAGGCGACCTTGGGCGCAATGCGGCTCTGGCCGATCAGGATGGCTTCCAGCGCTTCGGGAATGCCGTGCCCGCGGATCTTGTCGGAGCCGAAGCGGGCCATGAGGCCGACAATGATCCCGCCCGCGACCGGTATGAGGATCGAGACGGGGCCGAGCCGTGCCTGCGCAAGATGATACGGTGCGACCGAGAAGGTATGGAAGTAGGCCAGATTCGTGAACAGCGCGATCAGCTTCAGCAGCGCCCAGGCTGCGGCGGCGCCGAACGTGCCCGTCACAACCGCCATGGCCGACAGGACAAGGAGGCGTGGATCCGCGGTGAAGTCCCGCAGCGTGTCATCGGCGGGGCGGGGAGAACTCATGTGTTTCATGGCCAGTTGGAAGTCGATGGCGGATGGCATTTATATCGTACTACGATATAAATCAACAGGAGCGGGAAATGGCCGGTAGGACGAAGAAGGTACGGGCGAGAAATGCCGCCGCCTCCGACTTGTCGCTGTGCGACTATCAGCTGCTGGCCGAATTCCGCTACCTGCTGACCAGGTTCCTCACCTTCAGCGAAGCCGCCGCTCAGGAAGCCGGCTTGGCGCCCCGGCAGCACCAGGCCCTTCTCGCCATCAAAGGTTACCCCGGGGGCACAGCCGTTACCGTCGGCGACCTCGCTGAGCGGCTCGGCATCCGGCATCACAGTGCTGTAGGTCTGGTCGATCGGCTCGTGGCCAGTGGTTATCTCGCGCGCCGGAACGACCCCGGAGACGGACGGCGGATACTCCTGTCGCTCACGGCATTGGGGGAGGAGACGCTTGCGGAACTCTCAACGATCCACAGAGAAGAACTGCGCCGGCTCTCGCCGATTCTGAAGCCGGTTCTGGCACAGCTCGGTACGCCGCCACGCCGGTCCTGACCAAAATCAATCCGATTTCCCTGTGCTTTGGGCCAATACCGCAGCCGAGGTTCGCCAGCCATGGCCTGGCCATCGCGTCGGCCGAGACGATGACAGGGAGCGGCCGCCACAATATCGATTCCACTTCGATTCGCGCCCACGTCCCGCGGCGGGCGGAAAGGGCGCCTCGGCAGGCCCGGCAATAGCGGGCCCCTCCTGCGCGGATCGGTACCGGAAGCCGGTTCAGGTGGCTTCGTCCTATTTTTCGGTTTGCGAAAAATATTTCGGATAGTAGAAATAAGTATGTATCATGTATCTTTAAGGCGGCGTTGGGCGCTGACCGGATGGAGAATTTTCCATGGCGACTGAACTGGATACGGCGGTCCTGATCTCGGGCGGCGGGCTTGTGGGGCTGTCGGCGGCGACATTTCTGGCCCAACACGGCATTCCGGCGCTCACCGTCGAGCGCCTCACCGAACCGTCGCCCCTTCCGCGGGCCGCATTCTTCCATATGCGGACTTTGGAGATGTTCCGGCAGGCCGGAATCGAGGATGCCGTCCGCGAACAATCCCTGCGGGAGTTCGCGCCCGATGGCGCTGTGGTCGCGGTGGAGTCGCTTGCGGGCCGGCAGCTCGCGGAGTTCATCCCCGGCCTCAACGAAGGTGTCGATGCCCTGAGCCCGTGCCGCCGCCTGTTCGTCAGTCAGCCCGGTCTTGAACCTATCCTGCGCCGCCGTGCGGAGGAGAGCGGCGCCCAGGCGCTCTATGGATATGAGCTGGGCGATGTTTCCCAGAACGACGATGGCGTGACCGCGACCGTTCGCAATGGCGAAACCGGCGACGTGAAAACAATCTCGGCCCGATACCTGATCGGCGCCGAAGGCGGCCGGAGCAGCCTGCGCCAGCACCTCGGCATCGAGATGGACGGACATGGTGTCTTCTCCAACTCCATGACGATCTATTTCCGCGCGGATCTTGCCCGGCATTTCGTCGGCCGGAATTTCTCCGTCATCTATGTCGTCAATCAGGAGCTTTCCGGTTTCTTCCGTCTCGAAAAGGACGGCCGGCGCGGCTTTCTGGCCGTGAATGTGATCGGCGATCCGGTCGCCGATCCCGAACGCGCCGCAAACGCGGCAATCGACATGTCCGAAGAGCGGCTCGTCGCGCTGGTTCGTGCCGCGGCGGGAATTGCGGATCTGCCGGTCGAGATCGAGGGCGTGGCGCGCTGGCGCTGCACCGCCGATGTCGCCCGGAGCTACCGGACAGGACGCATCTTCCTTGCGGGCGATGCCGCGCACCTGATGCCGCCAACGGGCGGGTTCGGCGGCAATACCGGCGTTCACGACGCACACAACCTCGCCTGGAAAATGGCGCTGGTCGTCAAAGGCCTGGCAGGCCCGGCACTTCTCGACACCTATGAGATGGAGCGGCGCCCGGCCGGCCGGTTCACGGTGGAGCAAGCCTATACGCGCTATGTCACGCGCACCGCACCCTATCTCAATGCGACGGATTACGAACCGCTTGCCAGCGATTTCGCCATTGAACTGGGGACCGTTCTTCACTCGCCCGCGATCATCACCGACAACCCGGTCAGCAGCGATCATATCGAACCGCAGGAGTTTTTCGGGCGGCCAGGCACGCGTGCTCCGCATCTCTGGCTGGAAAGGCAGGGACGGCGCGTCAGCACGCTCGACCTTCTCGGCAATGGCTTCGCGCTCCTGACCGGACCGGAAGGCTTCGCATGGCTGGAGGCCGCGTCGAGCGTATCACGCGAGGTCCCGGGCTTGCCGTTTGTCGCACACAGGATTGGCTCGCCCGAGCTGTCCGATCCGGATGGCGCATTCGCCGATGCCTACGGGATCGGCCCGGACGGCGCTTCGCTCATTCGCCCCGACGGCTATGTTGCGTGGCGTGCCCAAGGCGCACCCAACGATGGCGCTGCACAGCTCCGCTCCATTCTTTCGCGAATTCTCATGCGCGGCGAGATCTGATCGAACGCGCTTGTCCCGCCGGCGTCTACGGCCGAAGGGGTACCGATCCATCGCAAATCCGACCTGAAACCGAAGGCATTCTGGACCCAGAGGGAAATTGCATCACCTTGAACATCGACCTCGGTTGCACGGGGATCATTCATCGCTACAAAGCATGCAGGTATTGGGAGGAGCGGTCCGGTGGCAAAGAACAACACGATCACCTTGTATGATTTGCATCTTGCGAGCGGGGCGACCATCAGCCCGTTCGTCTGGGCAACCAAATACGCCGTTGCACATAAGGGCTTCGAGATGGACCTTGTGCCGGGCGGCTTCACCGGCATTCCGGAGCGCACCGGCGGCAAGTCCGAGCGCCTGCCTGTGATTGTCGACGATGGCGAATTCGTGCTCGACAGCTGGCTGATCGCCGAACATCTCGACCGCAAATATCCCGACCGCCCGACCTTGATCGGCAATGCGAGCGTCAAGCCGCTGACCCAACTGACGGAAAGCTGGCTCTGGCGCGATGCGATCAGCCCGTGGATGACCTGCTACATTCTTCAATATCATGACCGTTCCTTGCCGCAGGACCATGACTATGTCCGCACCAGCCGCGAGCGCATGTTCGGCCGCAAGTTCGAGGACATCATCATCGGCCGCGAGGATCGTCTTCCGCAGGTGCCGCCGAAACTCGAACCGCTCCGCGCCGCGTTGCGCGAGAGCAAGTGGCTGGGCGGCGATACGCCGAACTATGCCGATTATCGCGCGCTGGCCTGCTTCCTGTTTCTCGCTTCGGTCGCGGACACGCCCGCACTCACCGACGACGATCCGCTGCGGGACTGGATCGAGCGCGGCTTCGACCTATATGGCGGGCTCGGCCGTCACCCGGGCCTCAGCCCGATCTTCGGCCTCAAGCTGCGCGAAGGCGATCCGGAGCCGTTCAACAGGAACCCCGCCGGAGGGCTCGTCTCGCGCAATACCGGTCCCCAGTCCACGGCGGGGGAGACGGCGCGACTGCGCGGTCAGGCAGCAGCCGGCACCAAACCGGCCTGGGGCAACAACAGGCCCTGATCGCGCACTGCCGCGAGGGACGGATTGCAAGCGTCGGTGGACGGTAAACTGGTGCCGGAGGAGAGAATTGAACTCTCGACCTACCCCTTACCAAGGCGGGGAATTCGGGAGATTTTTTCCAGCTACCGCAATGGGTTATGACCTTGACCGCAGTCCGGTGCACGGGTTCTGCACGGCTTCGGCTCCAAGCTACCATCTCTGCAGCCCTGAATAGCCGACCTGTCGCGAGGGGCGTCTCTCCGGACTGACGCCGCTGCCCGTAGAAGCCGGACCGCGCCCCGCAGGTTTTGATAGGCCCGTCGCTGTGCTGGCGTGGCAGAGCGGTCAGGGCACGGTCCGGTAGTCGTGAGGGGGTTATTTGACATTCCATGCGTGCCAGTCGACGCGGAGCTTGGCCTCCTCGCCTTGTGCGAAGGCGTTGGCTTCTTCGAGCATGGCGCGAGCATGCTCTAGCGACCGCCAGTCGATGCCATGCGTATAGCGCTGCGAACGGTCGAGCATGCGGATCAAGGGCGTGGTCTCTGCATTGAGCGAGAACGCTTTTAGTGGGCCCAGATAGTCGGTGCGAAAGGCCGTTGGGACGATGATGCGTTCCTGACCTGCCGCGACAAACTCTGCATTCATCATGATGCGACCGATGCGGCCATTGCCGTCTGCGAAGGGGTGGACCTCGCTCACCAGGATCATCATGAACGCAGCCTTTTGAAACGGCTCGGCCAGCGCCTGAAGAAATTCAAAGCCCTTTTCTAATGTGCCGGTCACGAGATCAGGCGCCACGAACACTGTCGCGCCGGCTTGATTGGGTCTGGTCTTGAAGCTGCCCGGATTCTTGTCTGGCCGCGCTTCCATGATGATAGCATGGCGTCGCCGTAGAACGTTGACGAACTCGTCGAAGCTCCCGGGCGTGCGGCGCATCTCCCCGAGATCGGAGACGATGCGGAAGGTGCCGAGCACGTCATGCGCATCTGCCGGGCGTTCGTCGGGGATGACGCCGTTGAAGACAATATCTTCGGCTTCCTTGACGCTGAATTCCGTGCCCTCGATGAAGTTTGAGAAATATGCCTCGAAAAAGGCAAGCGTGCCGTTGGCTTCGGCGCCGCGGTCCGGAGCCGGTCGGTCGATCGGAACGGTCTCGCGCAGGGCGGCAAACAGTGTTTCGAAAAGATGCAGGCGATCGGAATCGAAGGGGTGTCCCGCCGCGCGGGCCTTTCCGGCCGGGCTTTGCATTGCGGCATCGCGTGTACCGAGCAGCGTGCCGATAAGGGCGCTCAGCTCTTCGAATTCCTTATCGAGGCCGAGTGCGGGGGCGATCGCACGCGCCTCGTCGCGCAACCGGTTTGCGGCCTCGTTCCCCTGCCGCCGGATCAGGGCCTCGAGGCGGGTTTCGAGTTCGGCATGCATGAGTGTGCGTGCCACACGGCCGTCGCGCGTCCGCGAGGGGCGCATGTTCTCGAGATAGGCGCGCGGGACCGACGACAGGCGCGCGCCGCCGACGAAGGGTTTGTCGGACTCGAGTGGAGGAGGGCCTTTGCGCGGCCGGAAGGTCAGTCCCGGAAGCTCGGTGTCACGTTTCTTGTCGGAGATGAGAAATACTGAACCGTCCTGCGCCGGCTGGTTTTCGAGCGCGGTCCGATCGGCGATGAGAGCGTCCGGATAGTAGCCGGAGATCAGGTAGTACCAGTTGCGACGCACCAGCCGCACGGGGTCTTCTGTCAGATTGCGGGTGTAGAGACGCGAGGCGAGCTTCCGGAGCTGGCCGCGCGCGACGGCCTCGGAGACCGGTTTGGAAATCGCGGTGTCCGAAACGAAGATCTCAGGCAGGTTGTCGACGGAAAATTCGGGCATTGACTCCTCCAGCCCGCCCCTGTGGCAGAATTTTTGGGGTTTTACATGCTATAATCCAGAATAAATGGGGATTAATAGCCTGGCAAGGTACCCTGGGGGGATATCCCTCGGATCGCATTCTGGAATTTTCGGGGTATAATAGTGCCATGATTACAAAATCTGGGATTTATCTTGCGCCGCCGAAGCAAGGCCGACGACCTTTCGGCGACCCTGGCCATCCAGCGACGGGCCTCCGTAAGGACTGTTCCTCGCAATAGTCCTTCGCGACGTTTCCGCCAATGCCGCGCCCTGTGATCTCGAAATCCAGGTCGCCGGCATTCCGGTGGTCTTCCAGAGCCCTCAGCTGCGCGGGCTGCGCTGTGACGACGCGCTCAAAGGCGAAGCGCCCACCATATTGCTGCTGACGTATGATCGTCGCTGTGCGGAGTGATGCGAGGCCGGGTTCGCGCCGTCCCAGAAATGCGGCCCCCATCAATCCTGAATCAGCGTGGCGCCTCCGTTGCTGCATGCGTCGTTCCGGAAATCATGAAGATCCGCTCCTACGCCCCGATGACCGGCCGGAGTTGCACGACAATCGAATTCTCTTCCGGCTACGTTTCCGCCAAAATCTGAAACGCACTAGGCTGATGCCGGGCGTCTGTTTGCCATCCAGAACCCGGTCAAGACGGCGATCAACGCTGCGATCTGAGCGAGGACGGACTGCAATGTCGGGAACAGACCGAGCATCGATATCCGGGGGACTTGGCTGAGCGGCGCGATGTCGATCCACCCCGCTTCCTGAAGCGCGGCCACGCCCTTGCCGGCGAGGATGACGGTGAGCACCGCCATCAACCACGCACTGTAACGGAAGAAGGTGCCGACTGGCAGAGTGCGGCTGTAGCGCAGCATCGCCCAAGCGAGCAGCCCGAGCACCACGACCGCGCATGCCGCACCGGCGATCATCGCCAGTCCACTGCCCTGTGCCCACAGTGCGGCGTAGAACAGGATCGTTTCGAATACCTCGCGATAGACCACCACGAAGGCGAGGCCGAACAAGAACCATCCCGACTGGCGGTTCATCGTACCGGCGAGTTTCTCGCGGATGTAACGTTGCCATTGGTCGGCGTGGCTCCTGCCGTGCATCCAGATCCCGACCGATAGCAACACGACCGACGCAAGCAGCGAGCCGACTCCCTCGGTCAGCTCCCGGCTGGCGCCACTGATGCCGATTGCGAAGGTGGCGAGCAGCCAGGTTGCGCCGCCGGCAACCAGCGCCGTGATCCAGCCGCCGTGGACGTAGCGCAGCGCGTCCGTTCGTTCCGCCTTGCGCAGGAACGCCAGCATCGCGACGACGATCAGCAGTGCCTCCAGCCCTTCCCGGACCATGATGGTGAAGGCGCCGAGAAATGCGGTGGTGCTGCTCGAGGCTCCACGCGACAGCGCCGTTCTGGCATCGGCGAGCAGGGCTTTGAGTGCCTCGGCCTGATTGGCCAGCCTGGTGGCCGGAACATGGCTGTCGATGGCTGCGCGGAATGCGCCCATGCGCGTTTCAATCGTGCTCATGAGGTCAGGTGCGCTGGCACCGAGCAACGGCTCGACCGGCTCGAAACCGTCAAGATAGGCCGATAGGGCCAGCTGCTTCGCAATGGCGGCATCGCCCCTGCGGTAAGCGGCGACGCTTTCGTCAAGCTTTCGCTCAACCAGGTCGATCGATGCAGCCATGCCGCCACTTGCCTTGCCGATGGCCTCGGGATGCGTGCGCAGATACGCCATAATCGCGTCCGCCTTGGCCTGACCGATCTGTTTGCCGAGTGCTGCCGGCGTAGTGGTGACGAGCGCTTTGAGGTTGGGAATATGCGTGCGGATCGACGCATCGTCGCGCCACAGCTTGGCGCCACGCTGCACATCAGCCGGCGAGAACGCGAAGCGGCCGGCGTAAAAAGCCAGCGCCCAGCGATCGGGCGTCGACAGCTCGGCGAAGCTCCGCATCGACGTTCCGTCGATCCCCTGGCTGATCACTTGTTCGAGCCCTGCAAGGCTGCGCTTGCGGGCGCGCTCGACGTTATTGAACGCGACAGGCGGTGTCGAAAGCGAGGCTGCACCCGAGCCCTTGCCGTCGCCGGCGGCACCGTGACAGACCGCACAGTTCTGTTTGTAGAGGGGCGCACCGCGTTGCGGGTCGGGCGTTCTGGCTGGCGCCATGGGCACGGGATAGGCGTCCAACATCGCCGCCGACAGCATGTGCGCCGTCGCAGCGATCCGGTCGGCCGGCGCTTTCTGCATGACGAGCTGGTGCAGCGCCTGCGCCTGACGTTTCAGGTCGGGCTTGGCCGCCTTTGGCGGCAGCAAATCGATCTTGCGCACGATGGTTTCAGTAAACTCGCGCATTTCGGCGTATTCGGCCGCGCTCACGACCTTGCCGCTGCGCACTGCGCCATCATAGTCGATTGCGACATAGTCGAGCAGCTTCCAGCTGGTCTCGACAGTCTCGGCAGTGCTGGGCACTGTCGGCTTTGCACAAGCAGGCGCGGCGAGCCCGGCGAGCAGCACCAGGATCGCCCAAATCCAGAGCAAAGCCCGCGCCCGGCCTTCGCCTGCCTGGAAATGCCGCGAACGAAATTCGATCAAATCAACCATGGCGGCGACATAACGCCTGAATTTGCTGTGCGGTCAAGGCTAATGCAACGCATTCTCAATAGTGCCGCGCCCAGGCCGGCATACGTCCTTGGTCAGAACTCAACGGCGCGCACGTTGACCTGGGCGGCTTGGGGGCTCGACAGGGATTGAACCGCGCCGGGATCGGTGCCCGCATTCCTACGGCCTTACGGTGGCTCCGTCGTTTGCGCACGGCCAGTCCCTCCCCGCGATAGAGCCGATAGATGCGGTGAACACCGGATGGCTCGCCCTCCCATCGCAGCAGGATGAACAACCTGCGCCAGTGCCTGTTCGATGCTTTCAGACGCGCGCATGCTGGCTCTTGGAATTGAACGATGCATCGAACTCAAAACGACATTCCATGGCTGCCAGCCGCGGCGCCCAAGATGGTGACAACGCTGAAGATCAGCGCGGCCCAATGCAGCCGCTGCAGCCGCGTGAGTGTCTGTGCCGGAGCAGTTGCAGCTTGGCGCTCAAGCCAGCGATGGACGAACAAGGGTTCGGCCACAAACAGAACCAATGTGAAGATCTCCGCGCCGGCAAGCACGGTATCGCGTCGGCCGGCAGCTTCTTCAGCCTGGCGTTCTCGTTTTCGAGCTGCGTCAGCCGCCGTATCTCCGGGTCGGTGTTGGTCGGCCGGTGCCACCTAACGGAAGCCCTTGGCCGACGAGGTAAAGCCTCGGGTCCTCTCTCAATGAGTGAGACCAACCGCAATCGGTTCGACAGGTCTGGGCGCGAGCCAGATGGCGCCGACCGCCAGCAACACCGTCAATCCCGTCAGCAGGAAGGTGTGGTTGGTGGCCAGCATGATAGCCTGGCTCTGAACCATGTTGTTGAGGGCATCGAGCGCTTGGGCCGCGCTCATGCCCATGGCCTTGAACTGGGCCATTACGCCCGCCGGATCATGGATTTGGCCAACGAGTTCGGCATGGCGGCTGATCGTGGCGTCCTGCCAGGCCGTAGTAACGATAGCCGTGCCGAAGGCGCCCGACATGGAGCGCAGGAAGTTGATGAGGCCCGCGGCCGAAGCGTGCTCACTCGGCAGCACAAAGGCCATGGACATGCCGATGATCGGCACCATGAAGAAGGGCATGGCGATGCCCTGGACGAGCTGGGGCAGGATGAGCTGGCCGACTTCCATGTCCTGCGTGAAGAGTACGCGCACGGTGACCGTCGCCGACATCAGCAGCAGTCCGAAGGTGATAAGCTTGCGCGGATCGATCTTGGTGGAGAGGTAGGCGGCAATCGGTGCCATGAAGAGCCCCAGAACGCCGTTATAGGCGGTGACATAGCCGGCCCAGGCCGCGGTATAGCCCATATTGGTCTGCAGCCAGAGCGGGATCAGCACGATGCTGGCGAAGAGCGAGCCGAAGGTCAGCGACATTGCCAGCGAGGCGGCCGCAAAGCCGCGATGGCGGAAGACGCGCAGATCGACGATGGGATGTTCCTCGGTCAGCTCCCAGATCAGGAAGGCGAGGAAACCGACCACCGCTGTCACGCACAGCAGCACGATCTCGGTGGAGGCGAACCAGTCCTTTTCCTGACCATTGTCGAGCATCATCTGCAGCGCGCCCACCCAAACGATCAGAAGGCCGAGGCCGATATAGTCCACCGGCTTTTTCTCACGTTCGGAGTTGCGGCCGCGCAGAAGCATGAAGGCGAAGAAGGCGCAGGCGATGGCGATGGGCACATTGATGAAGAACGCCCAAGGCCATCCCGCCGAGTTGGCGATGACGCCGCCCACAAGCGGGCCGGCAATTGGCGCCAGGATCGTGGTCATGGTCCACAATCCCAGCCCCATCTGCATCTGCTTGGGCGGCGTGATGCGCATGATCAGCGTTTGCGACATTGGCATCAGCGGGCCGCCGGCCAGCCCCTGCAGTACGCGGAAGACCACCAGCGTCTGCAGCGATGGCGCAAAGCCGCACAAGAGCGAGAACAGGCCGAAGAAGACGACGGACGTGATGAAGACGCGCATCGCGCCGAAGCGTGCCGACAGCCAGCCGGTCAACGGCACGGTGATGGCCTCGGCCACAGCATAGGACGTGATGACCCAGGTGCCCTGGCTCGGCGACACGGCCAGGCTGCCGGCGATGTGCGGCACGGCGACATTGACGATGGTCATGTCGAGCACAGCCATGAAATTGGCCAGTGCCAGAACGAAGATGCCGGCGAACAGCAGCGGCCCGGTCATCGTCACGCCGGGCGTGCCGTCCATGCGGTCTGCCGTGATGTCGCTCATCGCCGAAGGCTCCGCTTGTTTACTGGCGCACGTCGATGGTCGCTGTCATTGACAGGCCGACGCGCAACGGATGTGCCTCCAGCTCCTTGGGATCGAGCGCCACGCGCACCGGCAGGCGCTGCACCACCTTGATCCAGTTGCCGGTGGCGTTCTGGGCCGGGATCACGGCGAAGGCCGAGCCCGTGCCGCCGCTGAGGCCGACCACGCGGCCGTGATAGACGACATCGGAGCCGTACAGGTCGGAGGTCAGCGTCACCTTCTGGCCCGGCTGCACATCGGTGAGCTGGTTTTCCTTGAAGTTGGCGTCAACATAGACGTGGGTCATCGGCACCACGGTCATCAGTTTGGCGCCGGGCTGCACATGCTGTCCGATCTGGATCATGTTCTCTGCCACAAGGCCGTCGATGGGCGCGCGAATGATGGTGCGCTCGAGATCGAGTTTGGCCCTGTCGCGTGCGGCCTTTGCCGCCAGAACTTCGGGATTGTGCGCAACATCGGTGTTGCCGATCAGCGCGGCCAATGCCGCCTGTTGGCGCTGGGCGGCATCGAGATCGGCTTTGGCGGTCTCGAACGCGTTTTTCGCAGTGCTCAGTTCGTCGCCCGACACGGCGCCGGTCTTCGACAGCGCCGCACGCCGGCGATAGTCCAGGCGCGCCCGCGTCAGGTCGGCCTTGCGCGCGTTGACGGACGGCTTGCGCCGCGGCTTCGCTGGCCATGAGCTGTTCGGTCTTGCGCTGCGCCTGGCTGTAATTTGCCTCGGCCAGGGCGAGGGCGATCTGCGCATCCGCCGGATCGAGCCTGGCGAGAACCTGCCCGCGTTTCACCTGCTCGGTATTGTGCACGGGCACGCTGATGACCGTGCCCTCAATGCGCGGCGTGATCTGCGCCACCGAGGCCTGCACATAGGCATCGTCGGTGCTCACGTAATCCATGGCGACGATGTACCACCATGAGCCATAGGCAATGGCCGCCAGCGCGACGAAGCCGCCCAGCGCCATGAACAGGCGCTTGCGCCGCTGCTTGCGCAAGGCGTCGCCTGTCAGGCCCTGCGGGTTGGTCCAGTCCTTGGCCTTGATGCCGAGCGTGGCGGGATGATCGAGGACATGGGCGTCGGCCATGACTATCTCCTGTCGGGCGAGATGGTGTTGTCGGCGAGGGCAGGCATGCGATCCGGGGCAGGGGCGTGAAATCCGCCGCCCAGTGCGCGGATCAGCGCGATGTTCTGCGCAAAACCCTGCGCTTCGAGATCGGCGACGGCGCGGCGCTGCGTCAGCAGCGTGCCTTCGGCCGTCAACACATCGAGATAAGGCGAAAGCCCGCCGCGATAGCGCAACTGTGCGACGTGATAGGCTTTTTCGCTTTCGCCAAGGGCCGTGCGCGCATCGGCGAGCTGCCGCTTGAGCGCGCGCTGGTCGGCGACCGCATCGGCGACATCCTTCAGCGCATGGGCGACCGTCTTGTCATAGCTGGCGACGGCTTCGTCATAGCCTGCGCGCGCGCTTCGGTAATTTCCGTCCAGCTTGCCGCCTTCGAAGATCGGCAGATGGATCGCCGGGCCGATGGCGCCGATGATCGAGGCATGATTGATCAGGTTCGCAGGGTCGAGCGACTGCACGCCAATCATCGCGGTGAGATCGATGTTGGGATAATAGGAGGCGCGCGCCACATGCACGCGTTCGGCTGCGGCTTCGGCACGCAGCCTTGCGGCCACGATGTCGGGCCGCCGCCCTACGAGGTCGGCCGGCAGGGTGGGAGGCAGGCCGAAGGGGGCCAGATGCGCGGTCTCCGGGGGGGAGATGTGGAGGCCGCGATCCGGGCCCTGTCCTAGCAGGGCGGCGATCTGGTTGCGGGTGCGGGCGATCTGCCCGTCAATGGCGTCTTTCTGGCCTTGCGCGATGGCCACTTCGGCGCGGGCCTGCGCAAGCTGGCCTTCGTTTTCGAGGCCGTTCTTCACACGGCTGGCGACGAGCGTGGCGCTCTGTTCGCGCACATGCACGGCATCTGCGGCCGTGCGCTGGTCGGCGGTCAGGCGCACGAGATCAGCGTACGTCCCCGCGATAGCGGTGGACAGCGAAAGCCGGGCCGCGGCCACATCGGCGCGCGCGGCTTCGGCGTCGCCGGTCGCCGCGGCCAGTGCCGCGCGGTTCTTGCCGAAAAAGTCGAGCTCATAGCTGAGGTCGAGACTGGCTCGGCTCTGGGTATGCCAGCCCTTGGGCATCAAACTCTTGAAGCGGTCGGGGAAGCCGGTGTTGAGGCTCTGCTTGGTCGGCTCGGCCGTGGCATCGCCTGTCAGGCTCGGCCAAAGGGCGGCGCCGCTGGCTTCGGCCGCGCCATAGGCCGCCCGCATCCGCGCCTCCGCGATCCTGAGGTCGGGCGCACCGGCGAGTGCCTCGTCGATCAGCCTGGTGAGTTCGGGATCGTGAAAACTCTTCCACCAATCGTCCTGGGGCCAGGCGGCCCTGGGGGCCTTGAAGCTGGCCTTAACCGCATAGCGGCCCATCGGCTCGGGCTTGGGCATGGCGCCGAGATCTGGCGCGCAGGCCCCCAGGGCCAGCGCACCGGCGAGCGCCGCCATCAGGGGCCGCGCGGCGCGTCGGTGATCCGGTCGGGGCCCGGAAAGGTTGGGATTTTCCATCGCGATCCGCTCGCAATCTCGATATGACCGTACCGTACAGTCATATTGCAGTGCGAAAATTATCGACTATATTGGAAAGAGTCAACGAAAAACTGTACGGTACGGTTATGGGAGCGGAAGCAGCGATACGGACAGGGCGCGACGAGCGCCGCGAGGCGATCCTCAAGATCGCCCATGAGGCCTTTCTGGCAGACGGCTATTCGGGCACCTCGATGTCGTCGATCGCCGCGCGCGTGGGTGGCTCCAAGGCCACGCTCTACAATTACTTCCCGTCGAAGGAGGAACTGTTCCGCGCCGTGGTCCAGGGGCGCTGCGACGAGGTCGCGGGACTGCTGGATCAGGGCCGGCTCGAAGGCGGGGATTTTCGTACGACGCTGACCCGTTTCGGCGCGCGCTTCCTGCCGCTCGTGCTATCGGATGAGTTCATTGCAACCTATCGCATGATGATCGGCGAAGCTGCGCGCTTTCCTGAAATTGGCCAGACCTTTTATGAAGCCGGGCCGCGGCAAGGCATGCGCCGCGTCGGCGAGTTCATGGCAGAGGGCATCAAGTCGGGCGACCTGCGTGATGAAGACCCGGATATGATGGCGCAATATTTCCTCGATCTATGCATGTCGGATCTGCACCATCGCCGCCTGTGGAACGCCAAGCCTGATCCGACGTCCGAAGAAATCGATGCCAACGTCGCGCGTGCTGTCATGATTTTCATGGCTGCGTTCGGCGCGTAATTTGGGCTCTGCCTCCCACCGGACAACTCTGTGCAAGTCAAATTAGCTTTGGCGACACATCTCGCGTGGCGATGAATATGTCTTTTGACGGTATTCGTTGCAGTTTGATCTCCGGCACAACTGACATCACGTCATAGACGATGAGATGTCTCGGCTTCTCGCGCCGAAGACGACGGCAAAGAAGGGCTGGATTCTCAGCCTAGCCTATTTGACCGGCCCCCATCGAGTGGCCCAGTCGCAATGTTAGTTCAGTAACGCCGTTTGCGCCGCAGGTCTGCTGGCCTGTTGATCAACCGGCCAGCAAATTACCACTGGTGCTGGCGGCCGGTAGCCGAGCAAGGAGTGGGCCGGTCACGCAACGTCCCACATCTCGCAATGGAAATGACGTTAAATGTCACATGACAGTGTAGCCAGGTGCGAAAAAGCAGTGACGCCAACGCCGATAGCTCCAATCACGCCTTAGATGTGCTGGTTCGCCATCGGCGCGGCGCGGCGCGGCCCGCAGCCCGCGCCGCGCTCTGGTAGCTGCGTGGCAATCCATCGGACCGGCAGGCCCCCGCCGCACGCCAGAGCGTCTTCCTGGGTCTCGCCTGGCGCGACGTCTCGATCCACAACCTATACTTGGCTGGCTTCGCCGATCTGGATGCGCGCGATGGCTCAGCCTTCGCGCAGGCGAGCGCAGAATATTATGTCTCCGACCGTTGGGGCCTGGGCGGGCTCGCGAGTGATGCTTTCGGGAGCCCAACAACAGAATGGGGAAGTCTACCGCCCGCCGGGACGTTCAGAACACGCGTGAGACGATGTTTCTGATGCACAGCGCGCCGGCACTGAGCGCGGCCGATGGTGCGAGTCTCTGGTACGTCGATGCCAGAAGGGTGAAGCGCTTCGATCCTCCGCACCTCTTGTCGTTGTGGAGGCTCCTGGCGGCTGCTGAAAGACTTTCCATGGTGCGCGCTGCGCCCGTGATGTCGCGCCATCGCTCGCTGATCGCCCACTTCCTATTCTCACCCATACCAATGCAGCCTGCGATGTCGTTGCCCAGCGGGCGCGTATCACAAGGCCCTTGGTTTGCCGACGGACGTGGGTGCGTGGGCGAGGCGGGAAGCCCACGGCTATTGCATTGTCGCTCGAAGGGCGGCAGCGTTTCTCGCTGACGACACTACGATCTCAGAATGCCTTGGCCGTCGGCATCCGGTCATCGTCTGTGATGAACATCTGGACGTGAGCCCCGATCAATACGCGATCATCACGTCCCTCCATGCTGCCGGGGCGTACCTCTGGATATTTGCCAACCGATGCAGAAAATCTTCTACGGCGGCCAAATCGATTTACGACCGACCTCCTGGCCGGGCTCACCGTGCACTACGCGGATAGGGCCGCGCCTCAGCGCGGCGCATTCAGGGTTTCGCAAAATCTGAATAGCCCAATTTACGCCACGGAAAACGAACAGTCGCTATTGGTGCTTATGCGCGTTGCGTGACGACAATGGCGAACGTGCGTGCCTCAAGCCGCGCTCAAATGATTCCGGTATTGTTCTGCGCCGAACGACAGCAGCGAATGCGAATTTCTATGAGTTATCGGGTGGCAGTTCCGCGATTGGATATAGCGCGGTTATGCACCTATAGAAAAATAAAATTAATAGCGCGCGGCATTAAGAGATATCTTATTGATCTCGCAAGAAGCGAGGCCGTACGCTGACAGCGCTGTCTGTTCCGGGCGGCGAGGCGGAAAGAAAGCTGTTCCGCAAACGGCGCTGGCTGGCGCCTAAAGAAAAATCCAAAGCGCATCGCATCGATGTGCCACGGAAGACAGGGGGGAACTCATGCGGACCAAATGGTCTCTGGCAGCTGCGCTGCTTTCCATGACAGCATTGTCAATGCCATCTGCAGCGCTTGCGCAGGATGGCAGTAATAGCATTGAAACGGTCACCGTGACCGCAACGGGGACGAACATCGCCGGCGTGGCGCCAGTGGGGTCGGAATCCATTACGATGGACCGGCAGAAGATCGAATCCACCGGCTACACCGACATCAATCAGGTGTTGTTGACGCTGCCCCAGGTTTCCAATCTTGGCCCTTTTAAGGAGGGTGGTACGGCCGGCTACGGCACCACGGGGGGGGCTGCGAACAGCACACAAGGCACGGCGGTCAATCTTCGCGGCTTGGGGGCTAATGCGACGCTCATCCTAGTGGATGGCCACCGCCTGACCCCGACCGGCGCAGCGGGCGTGTTTACCGACGCCAATCAGGTTCCGATTGCAGCCTTGCAGAGAATCGAAATCGTGGCCGATGGCAACTCGGCAATCTACGGTTCCGATGCTGTTGGCGGCGTCGTCAATTTCGTCTTGCGCAAGGACTTTGACGGCGTGCAGGCCAGCGGGCGTGCGAAATTCGTCGATGGCTATAACGAGTATGGCGGTTACATCACCGCCGGCCATACCTGGGATCATCTCTTTGGTATGGGCGCCGGCAATTTTGTCGTCAGCTACGATTACACGAATCGGGACGCCATGCCGGCTTCGGCACGGCCAATTTTGGCTCAGAATCTGACACCCTATGGCGGCCTCGATAACCGCATCAACAACGGTGTGGTGAACGGCGGCGTCGGACCCGGGCAGCGCAGCACCACGGCGGTCCCCGGCTATAACGGCGATGTCGCCTATTGCGACAGATACGGATTTGGCTCGTGCCTCAGCAGCACATACGTCTATTTCGGTCTGCCGGCCGGCAACGGCGTCGGTCTGACGGCGGCCAGCTTGTCGGCGACACCGAACCTTCGCGACAAGATCAATGATCGTCAATATCTCGGACAGATGTGGCGTCACCAAGCGTCTGCATTCTTCAACCAGCAGATCACACCTTGGTTGAGCTTCTATTTCGAAGGCTTCTATACCAAGAAAAAGATCACGACAGTTCAGTCACAGCGCGACGCTGCGGCGAACTTCAACGTTCAGGTCAATCCTGGCAGCCCATATTATATCGCGCCGCCCGCTTCGGCCCCGGGCTATAGCTACGGTGGGCCGATGTATATCGTGTACAATTTCACTGATCACGTCAGTCACTTTGTCACGACCAATCCGGATGAGAACTTCACCTCCATCGCCGGGTTCAAGCTCAACCTGCCCTGGGAATGGCATGGTGATATTTCCTACACCTATGGACGAGACCGCTCGTGCGGCGAATGCCAGATCGGCACAAATGTCGATATCGGAGCGTTCCAGCACGCCGTGAATATCGGTGCCATCAATCCGCTCAGCAATGAACCGCTCACTGACGCGCAGAAGAAGATGGTCCTGGGCGACAATGTTCAGCACAGTCGTATGGGCATCAAGGACTTCAACGCGAAGTTCAACGGCCCACTATTCGACATGCCTGGTGGTACGGTGCGTGCTGCGTTCGGTTTTGAATATCTCTACAATTCGGAATTCGTACTGAACGGCGCAAACCGCACGGATATTGCAGCAGAGGGAATCCTCGAATCGTCTCCGTTGCCGCCGAACGGCTATGAGGGCATAGGGTGCCATGCGCCTTATCCGTGTCCGCCGCGCACGATGGCGAATGAGTTCGCTGTAGACAATATTGGCGGGAAAAACCGGAAGGTCACTTCGGCCTATGCAGAGCTCTATGTCCCGGTGGTTGGCGATCGCAATGCATTGCCGTTTGTGAAGTCTTTTGAGGTCGATGCCGCCGTTCGTTACGATCACTATTCAGACTTCGGGGACACGACCAATCCCAAGGTCAGCGCGACTTGGGGCGTCAACGACGACCTGAAAATTCGCGGATCCTGGGGCACCTCTTTCCGAGCCCCGGGCCTCACGGACATCAATCCATTCGTGTTCTCGGTGAAGGTCGGAACGTCATTCCCGAACTACACGACCGACCCCAACATCGATCACACCGTCTGCATTCCCGGGCTGTTCTGCCTCAGCAACACACTGTTCTTCCTCGGCGCGCCGGAGCATCTGAAGCCGGAAACGGCGGATACGTGGTCACTCGGATTTGATTACACGCCGAGCTGGCTGCAAGGCTTCAAGTTCTCGAGTACCTATTACAACGTTGCCTACACAAATCAGATTTCGAGCCCGCCGTTTGCCGCGATGCTTTCCAGCGATGCAAACAAAGCTCTCTATTCCAAATACGTCACACCGATCCACAATCCGGCGGGCTGTGTGAACGGCGATTCGTCGACCTATGACCCGGCTCTTCGGCCGTTTGTGGGGGCCATCGGCATCTATGGCAACCTGAATGGTATCGGCAATAACTACTGCAATGTTCAGGTCGTATTGGATGGCCGTGAAACGAATGCTGGTTCGGTCAACGAAGCTGGTCTTGATCTCAATGCGAGTTACGGCTTCGAAAGCGACCATGCTGGTGCATGGTTGTTCGGAATCGAGGCCAATCGAATCCTTACGGATGACCGTGCAGAGGTGGCTGGCCAGCCTGTTCGTAGCGTTCTTGGCACCATCAACAATCTGGTGCGTTGGCGTGGGCGTGGCAGTATTACCTGGAACATGGACGCATGGACTACGAACCTGTTCGTCAACTATACCGGCGGTTACGAGAACAACATTCCTCTTGCTGGTCATCGCAACAGCCGCGTTCCTGCGTGGATCACGTTCGATGCTGGGGTAACTTACAGCTTCGACAATTGGGACTGGTCGCAACTGCAGGGCACCCGGCTGTCGGTCAACGCGATCAATCTGTTCGATCGGGGTCCGCCGATTGTCCTTACCACGGGCAATACTGCCTATGACGCGAACGAAGCCAACGTGTACGGACGTATGATCACCGTGCAATTGACGAAGACGTTCTAAATGCCAACTGCCAGCGGGCTGACGCCCGCTGGCAGTTTTTTTCGCGGTGTGTCGTGCTTTCCTCGATGTGCCAATCTGGCCGCCTCACGGCATAAGTCTGCTGTGCGTCGTGAGGCGGTTCTTTTCTTCCATTTCCGATGCTAGCGTAGAGAGGGTCATATGTGTCACTTGGGCGGCAATTTTGCGCGGCATGTCATGTGGCCTGCTAGGAGCGGTGGGATGACTTTATCGGTGATTGCGACCAAGTGATTACGATGGAGGTCGTTCCCGAGGCACGCCCGGTATCCAGCAATGCCACGATCGCACGCGTTCTGGTGGCGGACGTGGGTGGCACGAATGCACGGTTTGCGCTGGCGGAGAACTCGACCACCGGGCCGCCCGTTTTTCGCAATACACGGACGCTTGCTTGCGCCGATCACGAAGATCTCGCTTCCGCGATCAGGGCCTACCTCTCATCCCTGACGGTGCGCTGCCCTGCTGCGGCCGTCATCGCGGTTGCTGGTCCCGTCACCCGTGGCATAGCGAAACTGACCAATCTGGCCTGGTCGGTGAGCGAGCCGGAGCTGTGTGATCTCGGCTTCGGCCAGGTCAGGCTCGTCAATGACTATTGTGCGCTTGCTGCGGCGGCGCCAGCGCTGGGAGATCGCGATTTGCTGCGCGTGGGCCCGGCGCTAGCGCGTGCCAGTGACGAAAATGTCGCGATCATAGGCGCAGGCACCGGTCTTGGGGTTTCCGCACTCGTGCGGGAGCGCGGCAGGAATATGACCTTGGTGGGGGAGGGCGGCCACATCAGCTTCGCACCGGAGACAGATGCCGAGATCAAGGTTCTGCAGTTCCTCGGCCGGCGATACGGGCGGGTCTCTGCTGAGCGCATTCTTTCCGGGCCTGGTTTGGTTCAGCTCTACAGGACGCTCTGTGCGATGGAAGGCTCGGCGCCACAATTTGATGCGGCTCCCGACGTCATCGAGCTCGCGGTTCGTAACGGTGGATCCGGTCGTCGCGCGGTGGAGATGTTCTGCGAAATCTTCGGTGCTGTAGCCGGCGATCTGGCGCTGACATTCGGCGCGCGCGGCGGCGTTCTCATGTCGGGCGGGTTGACCCTGGCACTGGGGGCGTTTCTGGAGCGTGGCGGATTTCGCCGTCGCTTCGAGGGCAAAGGGCGGCTGGCGGATCTCGTGAAGACGATCCCCACCCATTTGATTACCAGGTCCGATGCTGCGCTGCTGGGTTGCGCGCGCCTCGGGTGCGACCTTGCGCGCGCGGGCGCGTCGTAAACGATAAATTGCGGTTGGGGGACTCTCAGGCATGGCGTCGGCGGGCAGCACTGTGAATATGTCGGGCGAGGGGCGTGCGCCGCACAGCCGGGTGATGGTTGCGCTCGTGGTGCTCCTGTTCTTTGGCTGGGGCTTCATTACCGTCCTGAACGACCCGTTGATCGCGAAGTTGAAGGGGCTGTTCGAGCTCAGCTACGCCGAGGCGATGCTGACGCAGTTCGCCTTTTTTCTCGGCTATTTCATCTTCTCGATCCCCGCCGGCATGGTGTTGGCGCGGCTTGGTTATGTGCGCAGCATTATTCTTGGTCTGGTCGTGATGGCGGTGGGGTGTCTGCTGTTCGCGCCGGCTGCGATGGCCGGCGTCTATCCGGGCTTCCTGCTGGCACTGTTCATTGTGGCCGCCGGGATCACGATGCTGCAGGTCGCTGCCAATCCCTATATTGCCGTGCTCGGGTCGAGTGCGACGTCGCACAGCCGATTGACGTTGGCCCAGGCTTTCAATTCTCTGGGCACGTTCATCGGGCCGTTTATTGGTGCGTTGTTCCTCTTGCAGGGTGGGGTTGCCGCGCCCGCAGGGAGCAATGACGCGGCCCGCTCCGCAGCGCAAATCGCGGAAGCGAAGATCGTGCAAATGCCATTTCTGGTGATCGCCGGTGTGCTGTTGTTGTTTGCGGCGTTATTCTGGCTCAAGCGGCGCACCCCGGGGCCGGATGCAAGCGGCGCCAACGCCAACGCCAATCCCTTCCGTTCCAGCGTGCTCGGCAACAGGCGGCTTATGCTCGGCGTGGCGGCAATCTTCGTCTATGTCGGCGCGGAAGTGTCGATCGGTAGCGGGCTGACCAATTACCTGATGCAGGGTCAAACGCTGGGGCCGTTCCTGGCCGGAATTGGGGCCTGGGCCTCGCATATGCTCGGCGCGCTGTTCGGAGACAGCTATGTCTTCAACGCGGCGCAAATTGCCGGCGCGCTCGTCAGCGTCTATTGGGGGCTCGCCATGGTGGGCCGCTTTATCGGCTCGGCAGTCCTTTCGAAGGTCGCGGCCGGAAAAGTGCTCTGCTTCAATGCGTCTGTCGCATTGCTGCTCGCACTGGCCTCTGCGGCGACGCTTCATGTTGCGGCAGCTTGCACGGTTCTGGCGATCGGGCTTGCGAATTCGATCATGTTCCCGACCATCTTCACATTGGCGCTTGAAGACCTGGGCGAAGACACACCCAATGGTTCGGCGCTGCTCTGCATGGCGATCGTCGGTGGCGCGGTCGTTCCTGTCATATTTGGTGTAACCGCCGATGCGATCGGCCTCGGCTACGCATTGGTCGTTCCGGCCCTTTGCTATCTCTATATCGCGTTTTACGGCCTTTATACCGTACGGGCGGCCCGGCCGGTCGCCGAGGCAGCGTCGGTAGGAATTGTGCCGTGACGGCCGGGTTCACAGCCTCCGAGCGGGAAGGACGCCAATAGATCATGAGGGCGGCCACGATCGTTGATATTGCGCGCGAAGCCGGCGTCTCGTTCAAGACGGTCAGCCGCGTGATCAATGGTGAAGCCAATGTCCGCCCTGAAACTCATGCGAAGGTCCAGGCGGCCATCGTCAAGCTCGATTTTCGACCCAATGTCTGGGCGCGCGCGTTGGCAAGCTCGCGGTCTCATCTTGTCGGGCTCCTTTATGACAATCCGAGTCCGGGATACGTCACCCAGGTGCAGGTCGGCGCCATGACGGCATGCCAGCATGGCGGCTATCATCTCGTCATCGAGGCCGTGCGGTGCGGCTCTCGCAATCTCGGCGCCGATATTGGCGAGTTCCTCGCCTCTGTAAAACTCGACGGGGTCGTGCTTTCTCCACCGGTTTCCGACAACGCCACGGTGATGGATGCCTTGGAACGGGCCGGCACTCCTTATGTCCGGATTGCGCCCTATAAGCAGATCGAGCGCACCTCCTATGTCACCATGGATGATTACCGGGCCGCCTATGACATGACCGCCTATCTCCTGTCGCTCGGTCATCGCGATATTGCCTTCATCCAGGGGCCGCGGAGCCATGCAGCTGCATCGGAGCGTTATCGCGGCTTTCTGACGGCGATGAAGGAGCAGGGCGGGCATCTCGAAGAAGATTGGCGCGTGCGTGGCGGATTTACGGCGCGCTCAGGTATGGACGCGGCCGAACGGCTGCTGCGCCAGTCGCACCGGCCGACCGCGATTTTCGCGGGCAATGACGATATGGCGATCGGCGCAGTCGGCGCCGCCTTCCGTAAGGGGCTGACTCTGCCGGCCGATCTTTCCATCGTCGGCTTTGATGATTCTCCGGTGGCGTCGTCGCTATGGCCGCCGCTCACGACCGTACGCCAGCCGGTGTCGAAGATGGCGGAAGCGGCGACCGAAATGCTCATCAACCATCTGCGTGCGCGCGGCAAGGCGCAAGCCAGAGTCCTGAACTACGAAATCATCGAGCGCGAATCCGTGCAGCCTCTCCATTGTGCGGCTTAGCGGACGAGAAGAAAGGGAGCGAAAGCATGAGACAGATCCGATTGGCAGCCCTGATGGGCTGCGCTTTGCTGGCGGGCTGCGCCACACTCTCACAGCCCGAGAAGACGGCCCAGCCCAAACAGGTGGCGGCGCCTGCCGCGCCCGAAGTGACGATCGCCGACGGCACGCTTGTCGGTGTTCACAGCGGAGCGGTCGATTACTTCAAGGGCATTCCCTATGCCGCGCCGCCGGTTGGCAAGCGGCGCTGGGCGCCGCCGCAGCCGGCTGCCGCCTGGTCTGGCGTGCGCGAGGCGAAAACCTACGCCCATGACTGCATGCAGAAGCCGTTCCCGCAGGATGCTGCGCCGCTGCGCACCACGCCCAGCGAGGATTGCCTCTATCTGAACGTCTGGCGTCCGGCGAATGCCACGAAGAAGCTGCCGGTCATGGTCTGGATTCACGGCGGCGGCTTCGTCAATGGCGGTTCCTCACCTGCGGTCTATGACGGCACGCACTTCGCGGAGGACGGCATTGTCTTCGTCAGCCTCAATTATCGTCTCGGCCGTTTCGGATTTTTCGGCTTCCCGGCGCTGACCGCAGAGGATCCGAACGGATTGCACGGCAATTACGGCTATATGGACCAGATCGCTGCGCTCAAATGGGTGCGCAAGAACATCGCGGCCTTCGGCGGCGACCCCGACAATGTAATGGTGTTCGGCGAATCCGCCGGTGGCGGCTCGGTGCACATGCTGCTCAGCTCGCCGGAAGCACGCGGCTTGTTCGAGCGTGCGGCTGTCGAGTCCGGAGGCGGGCGTGGCAACCTGATGGGGCCGCGCCAGCTCAGCAAGGATCTGCCGGGAATTCCTTCGTCGGACACGCTCGGTGTCAATTTCGCCAAGGCCAACGGTATTGACGGGACCGGCCCCGAGGCGCTGGCCAAGCTGCGCGCGCTGTCGGCCGATCAGGTAACGGACGGACTCAACATGGGCAGCATGCAGGCCAAGTCCGGTCCGCAGACCTATGGCGGGCCGATGGTGGACGGCAAGATCGTCACCATGTCGCCGGAACAGGCCTATGAAACAGGCGAGGAAGCGCATGTGCCGATTCTGATCGGCGCCAACAGCGCCGATCTCGGCTTCTTCTTCCCGAAGACCAAGAAGGAAGCCTTTGCCGCCTACGGAAAATATGCGGCTGCGGCGCGTAAGGCCTATGATCCCGACGGCGACAAGCCCCTGCGCGCCATGGCTTGGGAGATGGGGATGGACCAGATGATGGTCGAGCCTGCCCGCTTCACGGTGCGCGAGTTCTCGAAGCAGGGAGAGCCGGCCTATGAGTACCGCTTCTCCTATGTCGCGCCGGCGGAACAGAAGGCGCTCAACCAATCGGCCTTCGCCAAGATGATGAAAATTACGGGCGCGCCCCATGCCAGCGAGATCCCTTACGTGTTCGACACGGTGAAGGCGGCCTATGGCAAGGACACGACACCGGCCGATGAAGCGATCGCGAAGGAGGTGCATGCCTATTGGGCCAACTTCGCCAGGCACGGCAATCCCAACGGCCCGGGGGTGCCGCATTGGCCGCGCTACAACGCGTCGACGGACATGCTGATGAACTTCAAGGAAACCGGTCCGACGCCGATGGCGGACCCGTGGGCTGCGCGGCTGAATGTGACGGCGGAGCGGGCCGATGCCCTTCAGAAGACGATGCCGAAGAAGCCTGCGTCTTAAGCAGGGCCGGCAGCGATACAGACATTGAGAGGAACGATCATGACCACCAGAACCATCCTCAAGGCGGCGTTCGGCGCCGCGCTTCTCTGCGCCGCTGCCGCGCCGGCATCCGCCGGGCCGGCGCGCCCCTGGATGAACACCAGCCTGTCACCGGACGCGCGCGCCGACCTCGTCGAAAAGCGTATGACGCAGGACGAGAAATTCACGCTGCTGCACGGCTATTTTGCGATGCCATTCTTCAGCAAGGACGGTTCGTTGCCGAAGGGCGCGCTGGGCTCGGCCGGGTTTGTGCCGGGCATTCCACGCCTTGGCATTCCCGCGCTTCAGGAATCCGATGCCAGCCTTGGCGTCGCCAATCCGATGAATGTGCGCAAGGGCGACAGCGCGACGGCCTTGCCCTCAGGGCTGGCGCTCGCGGCCACATTCGATCCCGGCCTGGCCTATGATGGCGGGGCCATGATCGGGCAGGAGGCCTGGCGAAAGGGCCTGAACGTGCTGCTTGCCGGCGGCGGCAATCTGGCCCGCGATCCGCGCAATGGCCGCAATTTCGAATATCTGGGCGAAGACCCGCTGCTGGCCGGCACGCTGGATGGCGAATCCATCCGTGGCATTCAGGACCAGCACGTGGTCTCGACGATGAAGCACTTTGTGCTCAACGATCAGGAGACCAACCGGCACTGGGCCAATGGCGTCATCGACCAGGCCGCCTTGCGGGAATCCGATCTTCTGGCCTTCGAGATCGCCAATGATCGCGGTCATCCTGGCTCGGTGATGTGCAGCTACAATCTCGTCAACGGCAATTATGCCTGCGCCAACAAATTCACGCTCGATACTGTGCTGAAGGGCGACTGGGGCTATCCCGGTTGGGTGATGTCCGATTGGGGCGCGGTGCACAGCGCCAATGACGCACTCGAGGGGCTCGACCAGGAATCGGGTCAGGAGATCGACAAGCAGATCTTCTTCGACAAGCCGCTGCGCGCGCTCGTGAAGGACGGAACGGTTCCCCAGGCGCGTATCGACGACATGGTGCATCGCATTCTGCGCTCGATGTTCGCGGTGGGCCTGTTCGATCATCCGCCCAGGCAGACGCCGGTCGATTACAAGGCCGATGCCAAAGTGGCGCAAAGGGTTGCCGAGCACGGAATTGTCTTGCTCAAGGATGCCGACAACGCTCTGCCGCTGGCGGCGGGCGCCAAACATATCGCCGTCATCGGCGGCCATGCGGATGCGGGTGTTCTGTCGGGTGGGGGCTCGGCCCAGGTAATCCCGCACGCGCCGCACGGCATGTACCCCACGGTTGCGGTCGGCGGCGAAGGCATGATGGGGCCGTTCAGCAGCATGACTTTCGATCCGTCTTCACCGCTTCAGGCAATGCGCGGGCTCGATAAGGACGCCGAGTTCCGATTTGACACGGGCCGTTACGTGGCCGCAGCCGTCAAACTCGCGAAAGCCTCGGATGTCGCCATCGTCTTCGCGACGCAATGGGAAATGGAAGGCAGCGATCTGCCTGATCTCTCGTTGCCCGGGAATCAGGATGCATTGATCGAAGCCGTCGCTGCCGCCAACCCGCACACGATCGTCGTTCTGGAAACCGGCAATCCCGTGCTGATGCCGTGGCTCGACAAGGTTCAGGCCGTGGTCGAAGCCTGGTATCCGGGCCAGAGTGGCGGCGAGGCAATCGCCAATGTGCTGTATGGCAAGGTCAATCCGTCCGGCCACCTGCCGATCACCTTCCCGAAGAGCATCGATCAGAACCCGCGTCCTGACATGCCCGGCATCGATCTGAAGCCGGGGCAGGTGTTCGATGTGCATTACACCGAAGGTGCCAAGGTGGGCTATCGCTGGTTTGCCGACCAGAAGCTGACGCCCTTGTTCCCCTTCGGCTTCGGCCTGTCCTACACCAGTTTCAGCTTCTCGAATTTGACGGTGGAAGGCGGCCAAACGCTCACCGTCAGCTTCGATGTCACGAACACCGGACAGGTGGCCGGCGAAGCGGTGCCGCAGATCTATCTCACCTCTCAGGCCGGCAAACCGCTGGAACGCCTGATCGGCTTTGAGCGCGTGTCCCTTGAGCCGGGACAGAGCCAGCACGTCTCGGTGAGTGCCGATCCGCGCCTGATCGCCAATTTCGATACCACCGCCAAAGGCTGGCGTGTCGATGCCGGCGAATATGGTGTCGCCGTATCGCGCTCCGCAACCGATCCCGTGCTCACCGGATCGGCCGCGCTGAGTGGCGAGGTCATCCAGCCCTGATCCAACTGCAAGGCGCGGCGTCATGGTGGTGACGCCGCGCCTTTCGCTTGGCTGCTGTTTGGATTGGCATTTCATTGACGCCTTGGCATAACGCTAGCTGATCAATGGATCGCAAAATTTGATTGTCTCGGCAGCTGAGCGCGCTCTACGGTCATCGGCATTCAGGGAGCGGGTGCAGTAATATGCTGGCTTTGATTGGTGCGGTCACGATCGTGGTCCTGCTGGCCGCGATCATGCTCAATTGGCTGTCGCCGCTGGTGGCGCTGATCGTCATTCCGACCATAGCCGCATTGGTCGGCGGCTTCGGGCTGGAGACGGCGACCTTTATCGTCCACGGGATCAGCCGGATTGCGCCGGTCGCCGCGATGTTCGTGTTCGCGATCCTCTACTTTGGCGTGATCACCGATGCTGGCGTTCTCGATCCCATCATCAAGCGCATTCTTGGCGTGATCGGACGGAAGCCCACCCGGATCGTGATGGGTACAACCTTGCTGGCGCTGTTGGTCCATCTCGACGGCTCCGGTGCGGTTTGCTTCATCGTCGTGATCCCGACGCTCTTGCCGCTTTATCTCGATCTGGGCATGGACCGGCGTATCCTGGCCTGCGCCGCTTCGATGGCGGCTGGCGTGAACTTCCTGCCCTGGACCGGGCCAACGCTCCGCGCTTCGGCAGCGCTGCATATCCCCGTGGCCGATATCTTTCGGCCGATGATTGGGGTGCAGATCGTCGGCCTGACTTTCATTTTCACGATGTCGTGGTGGCTCGGCCATCGCGAAGAGCAGCGCCTTGGTGCATCCTTGGCAGCAGGCGGTTCAGCTCCTGTGCTCGAGACCACGCCGGAGCGCGAGGCACTGAAGCGGCCGCACCTGTTCTGGCCCAACATCGCGCTGACCTTGATCGTGCTGGGAACCATGATTTCCGGCTATGTCGAGCCGGCGCTGGTCTTCATGCTCGGCACCGCGATCGCACTGATCATGAACTATCCCAAGGTCATCGAGCAGCGTCAGCGCGTTGATGCGCATGCCCAGGCCGCGCTGATGATGGCCTCAATCCTGTTTGCTGCAGGTGCGTTCACCGGCATCATGTCCGGAAGTGGTATGCTGAAGGCGATGGCGAACGCGGCGATCTCCCACGTCCCGCACGGCTTCGTGACACAGATACCGGTTGTCCTCGGCGTGTTGTCGATGCCGCTGAGCCTGCTGTTCGATCCGGATTCCTATTATTTCGGCGTCATGCCGGTGATTGCGAAGGTCTATGCCGGACTCGGGGGCACGCCGATGACCATCGCCCAGGCCTCGCTGCTGGGGCAGATGACGACGGGCTTCCCGGTGAGTCCGTTGACGCCGGCGACTTTCCTGGTTTGCGGCCTCTCCGGTATCGAGCTGGGAGCCCATCAGAAATTTTCGATCCCGTATCTCTTTGCCGGAACGCTGGTGATGGTGCTGGCGGCCGTGTTGTTCGGCGTTCTTCCGGCTTGAGGAGTTTCCTCCATGCAAATTCGGCTTCCTTTTATGGCTCTGGCGTTGCTGGCGCTGTTGCCCGCTGTCCGTGCGCAGGCGGCTGATTGCGCCGCGCTGCTGAAGTCGAGGATCCACGGTGCAGCGGTGACCACGGCCACCCCGGTGGCGGCCGGCGCGTTCGACATCCCGGCCATGGGGCCGATGCCGGCCGAAAAGATGATGTTGCCATCCTTCTGCCGCGTGAAGGGGACGGCCGCAGCCAGGATCGGCTTCGAACTCTGGCTGCCTGCGCGCCATTGGAATGGGCGTCTGCTGTCCGTCGGAAGTGGCGGCTTTGGCGGCTTCATCGATTTGCGCTCGCTCGCGACCTATATGCGCCAGGGCTACGCTGTCACGGTCAACGACACCGGCCATACCGGGACCGGCACGGCCTGGATGCACGATCCCAAGGCGCTGCTCGCCTGGGGGCATGACGCGACCCATCTCGTTGCGGGCCCGGCAAAGGCACTGGTTCGCGCCTATTACGGCAAGCCGCAGGCCTACGCCTATTTCCAGGGCTGCTCCACCGGCGGCGCGCAGGCGATGGAGGAGGCCGAGTTCTTCCCGCGCGACTTCAACGGCATCGTCGCCGAGTTCCCAGGCATGGGCTACAGCCACTTGATGTTGAGTTTCCTCTGGGGCCTCAAGAGTGCGCAGGACAATGCAGTTCTGTCCAACGCCAAGCTGCAGCTTCTCCACCGGGCGGTGATGAAGACGTGTGATGCGAAAGACGGTTTGAAGGATGGTTTGCTGGCACGACCGCTGGCCTGCCACATCCGCCCCGAGGATCTCGTCTGCAAATCCGGGCAGACGAAGAATTGCCTCACGCCCGCCGAAGCCAGAACCGCGGCGCTGATATATCGGGGGCCGCGCAATCCCCGTACCGGTGCGCAGATCTATCCCGGCTTCGTGCCGGGCTCGGAGGCTGATCCGTCCTTCACCGGAAAGATGGCGATTGCCTATGGCTGGACGCTGATCCAGGGCCCGCTCGCGAGGCTCTATGCGGTGCCGCTCTTGAAAAATATGGTGTTTGGCAAAGATTGGATCTGGCGGTCCTTCGACTGGGACCATGACGTCGCCCGTGTCGATGCGGCGCTTGGCACCAAGATCGACTCCATGGATCCGGATCTGCGGCCGTTCCATAAGGCTGGCGGCAAGCTCGTGATGGTACAGGGCTGGGGTGATCCCCTGAACGCACAAACTCTTCCGATCGAATACCGCCGCGAGGTGATCGCGACCTTCGACCGTTCGATGACAAGAAAAGCTTCCCGCCATACGGTCGACGGCTTTTATCGCCTGTTCATGGCGCCGGGTATGAGCCATTGCCTGGGTGGCCCCGGACCGAGCAAGGTCGACGCGCTCGGCGCGCTGACGCGGTGGGTTGAGCGTGGCCAGGCGCCGGCGCAGCTGATCGCCGCAAAGGTCAACGTGCCTGCTGGCAAGGTGACGACACCTCCGATGCGCCGGCCGCTATGCCCCTATCCGGAATATGCGCGCTATGTTTCGGGAGATCCGAACAAGCCGGCGAGCTTTCGCTGTGTAGCGCCGACAGTCTCGAAGGTTTCGCCCTAGTCAGGCGAGGCTCAGCCGTGCGGCTCGGCGATCGCGATGACGCCGCTATCGGCAAGCGCCTTTAGCCGCGCGTCGTCGATGCCCGCGGCCCGGAGAATTCGCTCGCTATCCTCGCCGAGGCGCGGCGCCGGATGATCCGGCGTCGTCTCGCAATTTTCAGCATTGAATGGCGTGCGGACGGCGCGCAGCTTGCCCTCGCTCGGATGATCGAAGGTTTCGAAGAAGCCGACCGCGTTCAGGTGCGGGTCTTCGAAAAGGTCGTCGATCCGGTTCACCGGCGCGCAGGGCACATCGATCGTGCGCAGCTGCTCAAGCCAGTCCGCAGTGGTGCGTGCGGGCGTCTCGTCGGCGATGATCCGATACAACTCCCCAACGCTCTGACTGCGTTGGACGGGATCGGTCACACGTGACTCGTGCGCTAGGTCGCTGCGTCCGATCAGTGTCAGGAAGCTCGTCCAGTGCTTCGTGTTGTAGGGCAGGATGGCGATGAAGCCATCTGCCGTCCGGAACGGGCGGCGATAGGGCGATTGCAGCCTCTCATAGCCGACCGGACCGAGGGCCGGCACATAGCTCTGGCCCGCAAGCTGCTCGACCATCAGGAACGAGACCATGCTCTCGAACATGGGCGCTTCGACACCGCAGCCCTTGCCCGTTGCGAGCCGGCGCACCAGTCCGCCAAGCACGGCAATGGCAAGATGAAGTCCACCGACCTTGTCGCAGATGATTGTCGGCAGGAAGCGTGGCTCGTCCGCAGCGTTGCGGTTGAGATGTGCGAGGCCCGAAATGGCCTGGATGATGTCGTCATAGGCGGGTGAGCCGGCATAGGGCCCTTTCGCGCCGAAGCCCGGGGCCCGGCAATAGACGATCTTCGGATTGATCTCCGCGAGCGCCTCAAAGCTCAGGCCGAGTGCCTTGGCTGAGGCGCTTCTCATGTTGTGAACGACGACGTCGGCGGACGCGACCAATGTGCGCAGGAGTTCTGCGCCTTCGGGGTGCTTCAGATCGATGGCAAGCGAAGACTTGTTCCGGTTGCAATTGAGGAAGCCGGCACCCATTTCGGCGGACCGGCCCGGCCGCACCGAACGGAACAGATCGCCGCTGCAGGGCTCGATCTTGATCACCTCGGCGCCCAGATCGCCCAGGATCTGGCTGGCATAGGGGCCCAGTACGATGCTGGTCAGATCGAGGATCCGGACCCCATTAAGCAGATCCAGCATGTAACGCCTATCTCCAAATTATGGCCGCAGTTCTGTCGCGGCGATTGCCGACCGCAACTTCCGTGACATGGCCATGCGGGCGAGGGCGCATCCTAACGTGCGGTGGCCATAGAGGAAATCGATTGACTGAATAAATGAAGTTAGTTTTCTTATGAATATGGTCTAAGCTGTCGCCGTTGCGGGTGGCTTTCCGGCCGCGGTGGGACCGACGACCCTGGAGGGAGTGGGGACACAATGAGTGCCATCAATCTTCGCCACTTGCGGGCATTTCTGGCCGTTGCCGAACACCTGCATTTCACGAAGGCCGCCGAAGCGGTGTACCTGACCCAGCCAGCATTGAGCGCGCTAATCCGTACGCTTGAGACCGACCTTGGTGTGCGTCTTCTCGAGCGCAATACCCGCGTGGTGGAGCTGACACCGATCGGGCGGGAATTCTACAAGACCGTTCAGAAGCTTCTGGCCGAGTTCGATGAGGCCGTCGACGGTGTGCGCGATTACCGCGCGATCAAGCGCGGCCGCGTTACCATCGCAGCGCTGCCGTCGCTTTGCGCCACGATCCTGCCAAAGCTGACACTCAAATTCGGCGAGCTCTATCCTGATATCGTGACGGCCCTGATCGATGTGCCTGGCAAGGATATCTTGGCATCACTGCGCGACCGGACGGTCGATTTTGCCATCAGCTATTCGCAACCATTGTCGGATATCCGTCTTCAGCCCCTGATGCAGGACCGGCTTGTTCTGATCTGTCATCGTCGTTCGCCGCTTGCGGACAGCCGGTCGGTCCATTGGTCAAGTCTGCGGGACAGGCCGCTGGTCGCGATGGCGACGGGCACGACGATTCGATCGCTGATGGACGGTGTTGCCGCAATGCAGGGCATTGCGCTGAACATCGCCGTCGAGCCGCATCAGATGGCGACTGCGCTCGCCTGCGTAGAAGCTGGCTTCGGCGATGCAGTGCTTCCATCCTCGGGCGTACCGACACACCTGCCACCAACCCTACGGCGGCGCAATCTCGTCAATCCGATTCTCCACCGCGACATCTCGATCCTGACGCTGGCCGATTACACGCTGTCGCCGGCGGCCGCCGCATTCCGGGATCTGCTGGTGTCGGAGTTGCGGCGGGAGCGCGGCTGACGCTCAGTTCTGGCGGTTGCAGACGAAGTTCTGAGCCTTGTTGAGACTTCCCTTGCCACGCCATTCGGCCGCCTTCGGCCAGGCGCATGCCACGCGTGTGCGGGTCACCGGTCCTGTGAAGCCCTTGCGCTGTTCGACGATCAGCCGCCGTGGTGCGTGTGCCTTCGTCACCCAGCGGTCCAGCATGCTGAGCACGTCGCGGTGCTTCGGATCGTCGATTGGCACCATGTTGAAGTCACCGCCGCCAAAGGTGCCGCAATGGGCCATATCCGGGACCATAAAGAGGCGTGCGAAGCGGCGCGTCGCTTGACGGCCGCCCATCGTGTTGGTGACGGCCGTGTAGTAGCGCAGGGTATCGAGCGCCGAGACGACCGGATCGATCCAGCCCTGATACATGATGAGCTTTCCGCCATGATCGCGGAAGCGGGTCAGGTCGGGATCGTTGGCGTTGACGATCGAGGCAAGCTTGCGATCAGCGAAAGCCACGTTCTTGTCCCAGTCGAACATCTTCCAGGACCAGTTCGGATTGTCGAAGACCCAATCGGACCAAAAGCCGGCGCGATAGACCTTCGGACTGTTCAGGAGATAGTTCCAGCCGCCCTCGCTTCCACGGGTGAAGGGCGGATAGATCTGCTTGCCGGTGCGCGGATCGCGCGGGCCCTGATAGAGCCGGGTCAAAGTCCGCGCCTGTGCGGGGTTGAGGCATCCCTTCACATGCGTATTGCGGCACAGGAAGGTCTTCGGCGGGAGCCGGCAGCGTCTGGGATCGGCGACGATGCCGTCCTTCAGGCCATCCTTCGCGTCGCAGCGTTTTAGCACGGTCTCGCCGATCATCTTGAGATTGGCTTTGGTAAGTCGCCCCTCGGGCGGCGCGAGCCGGTTCTGCACACCCATCCACAAGAAGGCGACGTTGAGATGCGTGCGGTTGTTGCCGGGCGCGCCGGCGATGATGCCGTTGAAGTCGTCGGGATAACGCTGCGCCTCGGTCAGCGCCTGATGACCGCCGGTCGAGCACCCGTTGAAATAGGCCTCCTGCGGCGCCTTGCCTTCAAAGGCGGCGGTGATCGCCTTGGCCCCGATCGCGATGGCATGGATGGAACGGTCGCCCCAGTCGCGGATCTTTTCGGGATGGCCGATGCCCCAGGCCAGGCCATCGCCTTCATGGCCGGTATCGCCGCCGACGGCTGCATAGCCGCTGCGCAGCGCGGGCGCCATCTCCCAGGTCGGAACGATGCCAAGATAGCCGCCATTGCCGACCGCGACGAGCTTGCCGTTCCAAGTTCCGTCGAGCGGCAGCCAGGCCTCGAAGCGGATATCGGAATCGGACGAGGGGTGCGAAGCGGCTTTGACGCGGCAGAAGCTGGGCAATGCGAAGCTTATGGCGAAAGGCTTCGGCAGCGAAAACGCTCCCGCCGGCCGCAGCGTCGCCGACAGAATATTGGTGTCTCCGAACGTGCGATGGGCGAGATCGGCACATCGGGCGGCCGGCTGATCCGCGGCAAAGCCCGCTTGCGCGCCGCAGACGAGCGCCGCGAAGGCGGTCAGAAAAGCCAGAACAGATTGCCTCATACGATTTCTTCCTGAGAGTCCGCCCGGACAGCATCTTGACCCGCTCCTCGCGATTTGCGCATCGCCAGGGCGACCTTCGATCGTGGCGGCCGGCCAAGGGCGTCCGAAATGAACCACGCGGCGTCAACAAGGCGTTCCAGATCGACGCCGGTTTTGATTCCAAGCCCGTTTAGCAGGTAGACCACTTCTTCACTGGCAACGTTCCCGCCTGCGCCTGGGGCGTAGGGGCAGCCGCCGAGGCCGCCCACGGAGGCGTCGACCACGGCCACGCCGTGTTCCAGCGCGGACAGGATATTGGCGAGCGCCTGGCCATATGTGTCATGGCAATGCAGGGCAAGCTTGTTTACCGGTACGATCTTCGTCACGGCATCGATCACCTCGACAATACGGTTCGGCGTGGCGCGCCCGGTTGTCTCTCCAAGGCTGATCTCGGCCGCACCCATCTGTAGCAACTTGTAGGCGAGCTCCGCGACATGGCCGGGCGCAATCGGGCCCTCATAGGGGCAATCGGTGATGCAAGAGATATATGCCCGCATCGGGATATCGTGGGTGGCCGCAAGGTGCATGATCGGCGCAAAGCGCGCCAGGCTCTCGGCGATCGAGCAATTGATATTGCGCCGGCAGAAGGTTTCGGACGCCGCGGTGAAGACGGCCCAGCGATCCGCTCCGGCCGCCAACGCATTCTCGGCGCCCTTCAGGTTCGGGGTAAGCGCAGAGCGGCAAACGTCGGGGCCGGTATCTGCTCGTGCAAGTAAGGCCGCGCCGCCGGCCATCTGTGGCACCCATTTCGGCGAGACAAAACTGGCGACTTCGATATCGCGGATGCGGGCGACCGCAAGCGCCTCGACCAGCGCGACGCGCACATCCAGCCCGATCGGCAACGCTTCGTTCTGCAGTCCATCGCGCGGGCCGACTTCGTATAACGTCACCGCCTTTGGGAGATGCATGGATTACTCGTATCGGGTGCGAAAGTCGGTGATGCGAAAGTCGGTGACGCGTATGCCGCAGAAACACATCGTAACTTAGGCTCTGGCTGACCTAACCCGTCTGCGGATCGACAGGAACGTCAGGCTAGTACAGCCCCCGGTCTTTTCGGAAATCTCTTTATTCAATGCGCTCATTGAAAATTCAAATGAGTTCCAATGTGCGCGACCGCCCGAGGTTTGTGGCTCGTTCGGCGGTGAGGTTCGAATTCAATATATTTAGTATTTCTATGAATAGTTATCCAAAATCTATTTCATTTATATAAACGGTATATGTTAGCTCCGCCGAATTCCATGCTGGCAGCGTTCAGCAGGATAACGCGCATTGCGCCGGTTGCAGAGCAGCTTCCGGTCGGAGGGATGCGCATGAAGGGGAGGTTATCATGCTGTCAGAAATCATGTCCGGTCTGCGCGACGTGCCGCGTAAGCGATACCTTGCGGGTGTGTCCTGTTTGGCTCTCGTGACGTTGACGGGGCTGCCCGCAGTTGCGCAAGCCGATGCCACCACTCAGGAGCCGAAGAACCAGGCTGCGGTTGAGACTGTGGTCGTCACAGGCAGCTATGTGCACGGTGTGGGCGCGAACATGCTGGCGTCGCCACTACAAGTCATCACGCCCGAGGATATCCAGAAGACAGGCTATTCCAGTATCGAAGGGCTTCTCAATCTCAATACGGCCAATATCGGAAGCATGGGCGGCGTGCAGGATCTGGTTGCTGGCGGGGCCGACAACCATGCCACCCGCTCGGCAAATCTTCGCGGCCTGGGCCCGTCGTCGACGCTGGTTCTCTTGAACGGTCATCGTATCGCGTCTCAGGAGGCGGATCCGGAAGGTAACAACTACGTTTCTCTTGATGCGTTAATTCCGATGATCGCCGTGCAACGCGTGGAGACGGTTCTGGACGGCGCTTCGGCGCTTTACGGTTCGGACGCCATCGCCGGCGTGATGAACATAATTCCGAATAATCACTTCAGTGGGTTGCAAGCGAGCGCGCAATACACTCATGTCGACAAGGCGCCGGGTTATACGGTGCAGGCAATGCTCGGCGGCGGCGACGATAAATTCCATGCAATGGTCGCGGCGAGCTTCTCGCACACCGGCGGCCTGCAGATGAAGGATCGCAAAATTACGGACTTCAACAACACCTCCGGCATCTCGCAGCCTGGCGATTATATCCTCTCCTCAAGACCGCGCGCGCCGGGCGGCGGAGATCTGATCATCGACAATGGCGTCAACGGCCCGGTCAATTATTCGGCGCTCTACGACGCCAAAAACAAAGCCGGCATGCTCCAGTTTGCGGATCCGTATTGCGATACACCCGGAACCGGTGGCTTCTATTCGGGAGCAAATCCTTTCCCGCTGGGCTCTTGTCTGTTCAGCTATCAGCAGAACAACCCGCTGCGGCCTGAAAGCAATCAAATTCTCGTCTATTCGCATGTCGATTATGATCTGAACGCGGACAATCAGCTTTTTCTTGAAGCCCGCTGGTACCGGCAGGACGCAATCCGGCGCGGCATCGGTAGCCTTCCCATTACCTCCGGCTCTCTGACTGTTCCGGCGTCGAATCCGTACAATCCGTTCGGTGTAAATGCCACCTATGTAGGGCGCGTGCTGGGCAGTAACGCCCCCTATCTCGTCGACAAGGATCAGATCAGTTCCAGCGACATTATAGGTGGCGCGAAGGGGGCGCTGTTCGGAAGCTGGACCTACAGCGTCGACGCTGAATGGACGGAGGCGACGGAGTGGCTGAACGCGCCCGATACCAATTTGCGCGCCGTACAGAACGCGTTGGATGGTTATGGCGGTAAGGACTGCACGATCGATCCGTTTGGAAATCCGGCGGCGACCGATGTCCCGGGGCAGGGAAACTGCTATTACTACAGTCCCTTCGGAAAGGATCAGGCCAGCAATCCCTCGCAGATCCGCTTTAACCTACTGGCGCCTGTGGTGGTTGGGTTCCAGGTCAAATATTACGTCGCCGAAGGCGTGATCAGCGGAACTTTGTTCAATCTTCCGGCGGGGCCGGTCGGTGTTGCAATTGGCGGGCAATGGCGCAAGGAGAGCTTTTCACGCACAGATGCCCAAGCGTCTCAGTATGGTCTCACTGGCTTCTCCGGCAAAAATTTGAGCGGAAATGGATCGCGCTCAATCAAGGCCTTCTTCGCGGAGCTTGACGCGCCTTTGATGCATAATCTCGACCTGCAGCTTGCCGGTCGCTATGAGGACTACGGTCAATTCAATACCTTCGATCCCAAGATTGGACTTAACTGGCATGCTTTGCCGTGGCTGACGCTGCGCGCTTCGGCGAGTAAGGCTTTCCGTGCGCCGGCGCTCTCGCAGTCGACGGGCAACACGGTGACAGTCCAGGAAGGACAGACTTTCGACCCCCTCCAGGTGCCGGCTGACCAGGGGACTTTCCGCGAGATCGAAATCGTCTCCAATCCGAAGCTTCAGCCCGAGAAGTCCACCAACTACAACTTCGGCGTCACGGTGGTGCCAATCGACAATCTTGTTCTGTCCGCAGATTACTGGCATTTCCAGTTTAAGAATCAGATTACGCGGGAGAACGCACAGCAGGTGATCGATTCCAACCCCTCCGGGCCGCAGGTCATCCGGGACAGTTCGGGTCGCATGCTGGGTGTGATGATTGGCTATTTCAATTCGGGCAGCACGGAAACGGACGGCATCGACTTGCAGGCCGACTATACCTACCAGCTCGGCAGTGACAGTGCGTTGCAACTCCACAATGCGGTGAGCTGGATCGATGCCTATAATGTGCAGCTCGGTCAGAATGCGCCGGTCGTGGACGTCGTCGGTCGCCGGAATTCGAACAATCCAGGTTATCCGACGCCACGCTTCCGCGACAACTTCACCAGCACTTGGACTTATGGCGGCAATTCGTTCACGGTCGGGATGCGTTATACTGGTGGCGTAGTCGACGACCTTGGCAGTTCGCTCGCCGCCCCGCCCAAGCGCCGGGTCGCGGACTGGACAGTGTTTGATGCCCAGTATGCGTATTCCTTCGGGTCAAGCCGCCGTTACAGGATAGCCGTGGGCGCGATCAATCTGTTCGATCGCAAACCACCGCACGCTCTCTACACCGGCTACCTGCCGGGGTTGGAGGATGCACTTGGCCTACAAGCCTACCTCCGCTTCGACATCAAAATGTAACCCGGACTGTGTCCCAACTTGGGCAGGTTTCTGAGACATGACCTGCCCATTTTTTTCTGGAATTTTCTCCGCTTTCCACTTTGGAACACACTGCGCATAACGCGGCCAGAAAATGCGAAGGGCGCGATTGGCCGCGGCGGTTGACGTGGCCCCCGGAAATGTATCCGAACTGAGGTAGAGTTCGTCCCTCCGGATTGAGGCCGCTGCGCTGACACAGCTGCAAGAAGCTGCCCGGCAGGTGGTCCAGAAAGCCCGCGCGGAGCGGAGGAGACCTGAACGTCGGCGGCCGCGCCGCTATTGCTTGTTACAAGCGGGCGAGCGGCAAGGCGGTCGTCGACTTGATCTCGGAAAGCGCCACCATTGAGTTCAGTTCCTGCACCCCCGGTCCAACTTGCTGCGGCAATTGCAAGTATCAAGCTCATGGTCTGCATGATCGTGACCTACCCCGGCGCTGACTGGCGAATGATGGGGAGTGCTTTGGATCATTCATCGCTTCGCTTTTGCCTTCGATCCTGATTTACGGCCACTAGCCGCTGCACGCCCCATTGTGCCTTCTTTTATTGGATAGGGTTCGCCCTCATGACCGGAAACACCAAGATATACGGGGCCGATTAGCTCTTTTGGGCCAATTTCGTATCTCGTCATGACGCGGGGGGCGTTTTCGTATCTTGTCACAACGCCGGGGTCGTTAGTGTCGTAGATGTAAAAAGGATCGCCTGCGGCTACTGCGCCAACGTGATGAGGCGTTTTGGCCTCGAAGTGCCAAGGCACTAAGCCTACCGATGGATAAGTCGGCCCAACAGGTGTTGCTTGGGGCGCTGAGTAAATTCGTACCAATTCAGCGATCATGCTGGACCGATCAATTCCACGGAGTTGGGCGACGGCATCGAGTGCAGCGAGCACGCTTCCAGGAAGCGTGATGTTCACGCGTACTCTGGCGTCAGCAACCTCCACTGGCACGAGAAGCCGCTGTACCTCTTGAACGTCCGGGCCAACCTCCACTTCGCCGATCGGCCTAGGCATAGCGAGTTCTTCGTCATGCTCAGCTGCGATAGCAACATGTGCTTGTGCTGCAACCAATGAATTGGCTGCGGCCTCTTCGATTGTAGCGCCCCAGCTCGTGCAGCCGGGCAAGTCCGGAAAGAATACGCCGAAGCCGTCTTCTCCCTTCTCAATAACTGCCACATAGATGCGCCGCATTGCTGTCTCCTATTCGAACGTAATCGCGGACTGGCGTTCGATACTTCGGATGGTCCCGATCGGGATGTCTTTAACCGGATGTGGTACGGTGACCGTTCCCGGCTTGGTCGGGTGCCGATAGTGGTGGTGGCTACCTGTCACGCGCACCAAGGCCCACCCGTCTTCTTCGATCTGCCGGATTATCTCCCGGCTTGGCATCCCTTTGGGCATGGCCACCTCATTCCATACACACGATATGTGTATGACTTCTGAATAATCAAGTCGGGATCAGCGCGGGACTGCACGGATGTTGCACGGATCACCCGTGCATGTCGTTCTTCGTTCTGCCCTCAAATTCCATTTGGTTCCGCTTTTGCGAACGGAGGGCGAACCGAAAAACGTTGATTTCATTGGGAAAACTGGTGCCGGAGGAGAGAATTGAACTCTCGACCTACCCCTTACCAAGGGGTTGCGCTACCACTACGCTACTCCGGCATCCAGGGGCGGCAAAACCGCCCGGGGCCGGTGCTATAACCCATGCTGTGGGGCAGGGGAAGGCCCGTTTGGGCGGAATTTCGCCTTTCGCCCGGCCCCATGCCCCGACCACCGCGAAGAGCCGCGAGACCGTCCGCACCCATGGCCCAATCCCCCCCGAAATCCGAAGACAAGCAGGCCCGTCTGGCCCGGGCCCTGCGCGCCAATCTGAAGCGCCGCAAGGCCCGCGATAGGGCGCTCGCCGAGGGCGGAGCCGCGCGGCCCGCCGAACCCGGCGGGGAAGAGGCCCCGGCATCGCCCGATCCCGGCCCCAATCCGGCCCAGAAGGACACCTAGCCTTTTCGCCAGTAACATCTTGTCAGCGCGCGCCTATCCGCGCGAGAACGCCCCCGCTACAAGGTATTGCAGACCGGGGGCCGCGAGAGGCGGCGCCCGCCGCGTGAGGGGTCATGGATCGTATTCGCATTCGAGGCGGCGCCCGGCTCAAGGGCGAAATTCCCATCAGCGGCGCCAAGAACGCGGCGCTGAAGCTGATGGTCGCCTGCCTGCTCACCGACGAGCCGCTCACGCTGAGCAATGTGCCGGCGCTGGCCGATGTCGCCTCCATGGCCGAGCTGCTGCGGAGCTTCGGCGTCGAGATCGCCCAGGAGACGGGCTCGGCGCTGGGCGAGGGCAGCACGCTCACCCTTTCGGCGGCGCGGCTCACCTCGACAACGGCGGAATACGATATCGTCCGCAAGATGCGGGCGAGCTTTCAGGTGCTGGGCCCGCTGCTGGCCCGCCACGGCGAAGCCAAGGTCTCGCTGCCCGGCGGCTGCGCCATCGGCGCCCGGCCCGTCAATTTCCATATCAAGGGTTTCGAGGCGCTGGGCGCCGAGATCGAACTGGCCGATGGCTATGTCCTCGCCCGCGCGCCGGGCGGCCTCAAGGGCGCGACCTATGAGATGCCCTTCGCCTCGGTCGGCGCCACCGAGAACATCATGACCGGCGCGGTGCTGGCCAAGGGGCGCACCATCATCAGGAACGCGGCCCGCGAACCCGAGACGCAGGATCTGGGCCATTGCCTGATCGCGATGGGCGCGCAGATTTCCGGCCTCGGCACGCCTGAGATCGTGATCGATGGTGTCGAAAAGCTCCACGGCGCCAATTACGCCGTCATGCCCGATCGCATCGAGACCGGCACCTATGCCATCGCCACGGTCATTGCCGGCGGCGAGGTCGAGCTGGTCGGCGCCCGGCCCGACACCAATGAGGCGCTGTTCAAGCTCCTGCGCAGCATCGGCACCGAGGTCACGCCCACCAATCGCGGCATCGCGATCCACAGGAATGGCGAGCGGCCCATGGCCGTCGATGTGGCGACGGATGTCTATCCGGCGTTCCCCACCGATCTGCAGGCGCAATTCATGGCGCTTATGGCAATCGCGGACGGAAGTTCCCATATCACCGAGACGGTGTTCGAAAACCGCTTCATGCATGTGCCGGAGCTGGCGCGGATGGGGGCGGACATCAAGGTCGATGGCGAGCTGGCCGTGGTGCGCGGTGTGCCCCGTCTCAAGGGCGCGCCCGTGATGGCCACGGATTTGCGCGCCAGCGTCAGCCTGGTGCTGGCGGGGCTGGCGGCGGAGGGCGAAACCATCGTCAACCGCGTCTATCACCTCGACCGCGGCTTCGAACGCCTGGAGGAGAAACTTTCGGCGGTCGGCGCCGATATCGTACGGTTACAGGCATGACAACACAGGACATCACATTGGGCGCGCAAGACAGCGCCGATCTCGAAATCATCTCGGCGCGGCTGCAGGATGCGGTGGCCCGCATCGGCGATCTCGTCTATCTGCCGAAGTCGCGCCGCTTCGCCGCTTTGTTCAATCGCTTCCGCTGGGAATCGAAGGACGACACGCGCATCCGCGCCGGGCTCCACTTCGAAAACGTCATCTCGGCCAAGGCGCTGAACCTCAAGCGCAATGATCCCGATGCGGTGGTCTCGCTGCTCGCCATCCGCTTCACGCCGAAAGGCGCGGAAGACCCGGGCGGCGAGGTCGAGCTGGTCTTTGCCGGCGGCGGCGCGCTGAAGCTCGAAGTCGAATGCATCGAAGCGGGGCTCGCCGACATTTCCGGCGAATGGGCCGCGCTCGGTCGTCCCCGCCATGAGGATGAGGGCTGATGGCCCAGCGTCTCACCGCGTCGTCGCCCGATTTCGCCCGCGACTTCGAGCAGCTGCTGACGGCCAAGCGCGAAAGCGAAGCCGATGTCGCCGAATCCGTGCGCGCCATCATCGCCGCCGTGCACCATCAGGGCGACGTGGCGCTGCTGGCGCTCACCGCCAAATATGACCGCGTCACGCTGACGCCCGAGACGCTGCGCATCAGCCAGTCCGAGATCGACGCGGCCGAGCGCGCCTGCACCATCACGACGCTCAACGCCCTCGATGTCGCCGCCAAGCGCATCGAGGATTATCACCGCCGTCAATTGCCCGAAGATGCGCGCTACACCGATGACACCGGCGCCTCGCTGGGCTGGCGCTGGACGGCGCTCGACAGCGTCGGCCTTTATGTGCCGGGCGGCACGGCCTCCTATCCCAGCTCGGTGCTGATGAATGCGGTGCCGGCCAGGGTCGCGGGCGTCAGGCGCGTCGTCATGGTCACGCCGGCGAGCGGCGGCACCATCAATCCCTTGACGCTGGCCGCCGCCAAGCGCGCGGGCGTCAGCGAAATCTATCGCGTCGGCGGGGCGCAGGCCGTGGCCGCTTTGGCCTTCGGCACCGCCACCATCGCGCCCGTCGACAAGATCGTCGGCCCCGGCAATGCCTATGTCGCCGCCGCCAAGCGCGAAGTGTTCGGCCGCGTCGGCATCAATTCCGTCGCCGGCCCGTCGGAAATTCTCGTCATCGCCGATGCCGCCAACGATCCGGACTGGATCGCCGCCGATCTCCTCAGCCAGGCCGAGCACGACGCCTCCTCGCAAAGCGTGCTCATCACCGACGATGCGGATTTCGCGGACAAGGTGGCCGAAGCGGTCGAGCGTGCGCTGGCGCTCCTGCCGCGCAAGGAGATCGCCTCCGCAAGCTGGCGCGATTTCGGCGCGATCATCGTGGTGGACAAGCTGGAAGACGCCGCCGCCCTCTCGGATCGCATCGCGCCCGAACATCTCGAACTCGCCGTCGCCGATCCCGAAGCGCTGCTGGCCAGGGTGCGCCATGCCGGCGCCATCTTCCTTGGCCGCCACACGCCCGAGGCGATGGGCGATTACATTGCCGGCCCCAACCATGTGCTGCCGACGGCGCGCACGGCGCGCTTCTCGTCGGGCCTGTCGGTGCTGGATTATCTGAAGCGCTCGACGCTTCTGTCCTGTTCGCCGCAAAGCATCGCCGCCCTCGGCCCCGATGCCATTGCGCTGGCCGAAGCCGAAGGGCTCGATGCCCATGCCCGCTCCATCGCCGCGCGGCTGAACCGCCCCCGCGAAGGCTGAGCGCATGACCGAGGGCTCGACATCGCGCATCGCCTCGATCGAGCTCGATGAAGGCACGGTCCTCAAGCGCACGCGCCAGATCGAGCAGGAACGCGAGATCGCGATCTACGATCTTCTGGAAGACAATTATTTCGCGCCCGCCGATACGCCCGAAGGCCCATATGCGCTGCATCTCGGCGTCTCGGAGAACCGCCTCGTCTTCGATATTCGCAGCGAAGCCGATGCGCCCTTGCGCAAGGTGATGATGTCGCTCACGCCCTTTCGCCGCCTGGTGAAGGATTACTTCCTCGTCTGCGAAAGCTATTTCAAGGCCATCCGCACCGCGCCGCCCTCGCAGATCGAGGCGCTGGATATGGGCCGCCGCGGCCTGCACGACGAAGGCTCGGCGCTGCTCCGGGATCAGCTCAAGGGCAAGATCGATCTCGATTCCGACACGGCGCGGCGCCTGTTCACGCTTCTCTGCGTTCTGCATCTGAAGGGTTAGGGCAATGCGGGGGCCCAATGGCGAGGAGCTGCCCGGCGCCATCCTCTTTGCCTGCACGCTCAATGCCGTGCGCAGCCCCATGGCCGCCGCGCTGATGCGCCATCTCTACGGCAAATTCGTCTATGTGGAATCGGTGGGCGTGCGCGCCGGCGAACTCGATCCCATGGCCGTCGAGGTGATGGACGAGCTCGGCATCGAAATCGGCAAGCACCGCCCCAGAAGCTTCGAGGATCTGGAAGACGCCTCCTTCGACCTCATCGTCACCCTGTCGCCCGAAGCGCATCACAAGGCGATGGTGCTGACGTCCACGATGGCGGTGGATGTCGAATACTGGCCGACCGACGACGCGACGGCTTACGAAGGCACGCGCGACCAGCGGCTTCAGGCCTACCGCGCCGTCCGCGACGACCTCATGCAAAAAATCCACGACCGCTTCGCGGTCGAGCGGGCAGGGGATGCTTGAGAGGCGCCGCGTGATCTCTGGAGCGGTGGTGCCGAATTTTCGAGGCTATATGGCGAATCGAGACTCGCTTTATAAGCTCCGTCTATGAATGCAAGCTTCATGAGCTTTCTAAGGGCGTTCGCCGCTGATTGGCTCAATGCCATGAGCGGCGGACTAAGTGTCCCCCTCATGATCGGGGGCATTCTTTGGCCCAATAGGCCGTGGGGCATCGCCTTGGGCGTCACGGGCGTTGCGGCTTTTGTGTTCTCGGCATTCAGAGTATGGCGTCACGAACGGAGTGCGGTATTGGCAGCGCGTGCCGTCACGTCTGCTAGGCCAAACTGGCGAATCCACGATGCGTTTTTCGAGCTACGGCCGGACATCATTGACGACGTAGACGAGGAAAAGTGGGAAGAGGTGGGTAGCAAGGTTCTTGACCTGCTGAGCACTAATCAAGTTATGGCATGGGGGCGCGAGATTGATCGTTTCTCGGGCCGTAGTCCGCTACAGCCCATCGCGACTGAATTTTGGCGTGGTGCGCGGTTCACGTATTGGTTTTTGAAAGAGGACGATCCGGCGTCAATTCACGTTGAGTCTAACAGTGGCATGGGACACAACGAGTACGCCGATGTCCATTTTGATCGAGCATCTCTCGAGGCTGCGTGGAACGGCTAGCGTGATCGTGCCGGTGAAAGAATGGGGTCAGAGTCGATTTTCTGATCTTATTTTTCGTGGGCCTGAGTTGGCTACTATTCGCGCAACTGATACCCGTGCCGTATCCGCAGGATCACGACGCGCTTAGCTTCAATGCGATAGCGGATGATGTAGGGCCATACGGCCAGCAACTCGCGGTGCCGCTCGTCGGCTGCCCGGCCGCGATCTGCAAATTCTTCCAGACTGTCCGCCGCCGTCACCAGCCGTTCCGCAACGCGCGCGGCAGCGGCCGGATTGAACTGGCCGATATAGTCGCGGATGCTTTTAGATCGTCGACGGCGAGCGCCGCCCAAACTATTCGCCGCACTTGGGCGGCGGCAACTCGTCGGGCGTTCCCCAGGACTTGAGCCAGCGCCGCACGGCGTCATGGGAGATCACCTTGCCGGCCAGCACCTGCGCTTCGGCCTCGGCAAGCGCGCGGGCTTCGGCCGCATCGTCGGCCGGTTCGAAGACGGTGGGTTCGGGCGCCGGTTTGTTCATGACAGGCATCATAGCACGGCGGACAGGCCAACCGAACGAGAGAGGGCGGGAGCCCGCTCGCGGCTTTGGCACGGACAGAATTTTTCTGGCCCGCCCCTTGAAATCCCATTTGTTCTTCTTATGTTCTATTCTGGAAGCCAAGGAGGCTCATGCCCCATGGCCGTGCGCTGACGTGCGGCCGGACTGATGAAAAGGAAATCAGCGGGCCCATACAGGGCGAGGTCGCGCAGCCCGCGCGCGACCCTTTGGGATCGGTGGCGAAGCCGGATGCTTCGCGTCAGGGGCCGGAACGCGCCGGCCCGCCGCTCCGTCAAAAAGCCCGGGGACGATCGGATGGTGCCTGTCGGCAGCCCGGATGCGGGCTGGCGCCTGCCTGCCGGAGCGATCGGGAGAAGGCGGGCGCGCCCGGCCAGAGCATTCGCGAGAATGCGGGGCCTTATGGCGCTGCCCGTCTTTCGTTTGGGCGCGTGGGCGGCGGCGCATGCGGCCCCCGGCCCACAAAGCCCGCAAAAATCGCGTATTTGGGCCCGATTGCCTTGCTTTTCGCCCGCTTCGGTGCATTCTCCCGCCCTGTTTTACGAAAGACATCAGCCAGAGGACGAATGGCAAAAGAAGAACTTCTCGAATTTCCCGGCGCGGTCAGCGAATTGCTGCCCAACGCGACCTTTCGCGTGAAGCTGGAGAACGGGCATGAGATCATCGCCCACACCGCCGGCAAGATGCGCAAGAACCGCATCCGCGTGCTCACGGGCGACAAGGTGCTCGTGGAGATGACGCCTTACGACCTGACCAAAGGCCGTATCACCTATCGCTTCAAATAGTCCGGGCCCGGCCATGGCCGCCGCCTCCGTGCCCGAGCCTGGCCTGGTGCTGGCCAGCGAAAGCCCGCGCCGCAAGGCGCTTCTGGCCCAGGCCGGCATTGTGCCCCTTGCCGTCCAGCCCGCCCATCTCGACGAGACGCCGCTCAAGGGCGAGCTGCCGCGCGCCCATGCTTCGCGCCTTGCCATCGAAAAGGCGAAGGCCGCGGCCGCGTCGTGGACCGGCGCGCCCGCGCTCTTTCTCGCCGCCGATACGGTGGTCGCCTGCGGCCGCCGCATCCTGCCCAAGGCCGCCGATGCCGACGAGGTGCGCGCCTGTCTGAAGCTGCTCTCCGGCCGCCGGCATATTGTCATGACCGGAATCGCCGTGGTCGATGCCAAGGGCGGCGTGCGCAGCCGCCTTGTCGAGACGCGCGTCGCCTTCAAACGCCTGACCGCGCAAGAGATCGAATCCTGCATTGCCCACGGCGATGGAGTGGGCAAGGCCGGCGGCTATGCCATCCAGGGTCGCGCCGAAATATTTGTCCGGCAGATCAATGGCTCCTATTCCAATGTGGTGGGTCTTCCGCTTTTGGAGACTGTCGCGCTGCTTCGGGGGTGCGGTTTTACAGTTTCGTGATACTGTTGCCGGGCTGCTATTGCCGATGTGACCGATGCAAAAGGAAGTCCTGATCAACGCAGGCGCGGGGGAGATTCGCGTGGCCATCGTCGAAGATGGCCGCCTGCAGGAGCTGTTCCTCGAACGCATCATCGGCCTCGACGACGCCCCGGCGAAGAAGAAGAGCGAAGGCCGCCACGGCCACAGCCTGATCGGCAACATCGTCCTCGGCCGCGTCCAGCGGGTGCTGCCGGGCATGCAGGCCGCCTTTGTCGATGTCGGGCTGGAGCGCGCCGGCTTCCTCGGCGCCCGCGAAGCGCGCTGCCTGGCCGATCTGCCCGGCTTCGACGAGGAACGCGCCCCCAAGATCAGCGATTGCGTGCACGAGGGCGAAGAGATCATCGTCCAGGTGGTCAAGGATCCCATCGGCGAGAAGGGCGCGCGCCTCTCGGCCAATGTCACCATTCCCGGCCGCCTTCTGGTGATGGTGCCGAACCAGCCCGGTATCGCGCTTTCCCGCCGCATCGAGGACGAGGAAGAGCGCGCCCGCCTGACCGCCGTCACCGAGAACATGATCGCCGAGGCCAATGGCGCGCTGGCGCCGGGCGCCGGCTATATCCTCAGAAGCGCGGCCATCGGCTGCGAGATGCACGATCTGCGCGAGGATGCTGAGCGCCTCGCCGAAGCCTGGCGCCCTGTCATGGCGCGCCGCCAGAGCGCGAAGGCGCCGGCCACGCTCTATCACGACCTCGATCCCATCGAGAAAACCATGCGCGACGAGATCGATGCGCAGACCAATCGCGTGCTGATCGACGATGCGCAGAGCTTTGACGCTGCGCGCGCCTATTGCGACCGCGCCATGCCCGAAGCCGCCGGCAAGATCGAACTCTTCAAGGGCCCGGGCATGCTGTTCGACCTCTACGACCTCGAGGACGAGATCGAGCATCTGGTCTCCCCGCGCGTGCCGTTGCCGTCCGGCGGCTGGATCACCATCGAAGGCACCGAGGCGCTGACGGCCATCGATGTGAATTCGGGCAGCTACACCGCCGCCACCGGCCTCGAAGAGACCAGTCTGTATATCAATCTCGAAGCCGCCGACGAGATCGGCCGCCAGCTGCGCCTGCGCGGCATTGGCGGGCTGATCGTGATCGACTTCATCCACCTCAACGAAGAAGCCAACATCCAGCGCGTGCTGGATGTGCTGGCGGCGAGCCTTGCGAAAGACCGCACGCCGACCCAGATCTCGCCCATGAGCGAATTCGGCCTGGTGGAGATTACGCGCAAGCGCATCCGCGATCCGCTGGTGAAGCTGACGACGGAATGCTGCCGGCCCTGCGATCATTCGGGCCGTGTGCGCACGCGCGAAAGCATTGCCCTCGAAGTCATCCGCCGCGTCGAGCGCGAGGCGCAGGCCGCCCCCGGCAAATCCATCACCGTGCGCGCCGCGCCCGATGTGGTGCGCTGGCTCGAGGCCCATGGCGATGAAGTGCGCCCGGCTCTGGCCCGGCGCGGCGCCGCCCGTGTCAGCTTCGAGGCGCGCGCCGAATATGCCCGCGAAGGGTTCGATGTCGGAAGCTGAGACCCGTCTGCGCTGTGCCGTTTGCGGCAAGCCGCAGGAGGTGCGCTTCAAGCCCTTCTGCTCCAAACGCTGCGCCCAGATCGATCTGGGCCGCTGGCTCAAGGGCGCCTATGCGATCCCCGGCCGCGACGAGGATGAGGGCGACGGCACCAAACTCCCCGACGCCGATCCAGGGGAGGGCGGCTGACCGCCCGCCGCTCCGGCCAAGCCCCCGGTTAAACCCCCGGCTAAATCGTTGGCCGGCCCTGCTTTGTGGATTTTGCCGGCAGGGCGCATTGCCCGCTGGACAGGGGCGGGGCCATCTCTTACAAAACCGGCCTCCCGGGTGGCCGATCCAGATGGACAGGCGCCCGGACCGGCCCGATCCGGTCATGCCCAGGTAGCTCAGTTGGTAGAGCAGCGGACTGAAAATCCGCGTGTCGGTGGTTCGAATCCGCCCCTGGGCACCAAACACAATAATTTCAATGGGTTATGCTATATCGGATGCTCAGTACACGGAACATTTTTCCAAAGTGCACCGATAATCGGGAAGTTAGTTGGAAAACTGTTTTCTCTCAAAATTCCATAGCAAAACAGAAGGTTAGTGAAGTGCTTTCGGTTTGACACGCGGACTGCGATCCGGTGGTCAAGTCAAGTTCGATGCACAGCTCTTTGCTAGGCGGGGAATATTCTCGCGGACTTAGGTTGGGCTACCTTGCTCAGCAAGAAGCACAAGGGCTCGGAATGCAATCGCTCCTCAATACCGCTCTCGAGCGTGTGGTCGGCAGCGATGAGATTATCGCTGTACTGCTAGCGGCTGTTCTTTCAGCTGGAGGGTGGATTGCAGCAAGGATCTATACCGGTCGCGGTAAGAACCTGACTGATAATTCGGCGGGTTGGCGCTGAAACGGTTGCAGACGGCGCAGGAAGATGCGGATCGAGGCGACGAAGAGCCATGCCTCGGCGCTGGCGATGGAGGCTTCGAAGTCCTTGGCAAGCCGGCGGCAGCGGTTGAGCAGGGCGAAGGTTCTCTCAACGACCCAGCGTCGCGGCAACAGGACAAACCCCTTGGCCGCGTCAGATCGCTTGACGATCTCTATGTCCCAGCAGCCGTTGTCAGCGAGCGCCTCTTTCAGTTTCGGCCCGGCATAGCCGCCATCTGCAAAGATGTGGCGCAGCCACGGCAGCAGCGCACGGATCGATGTCAGCAACGGCGGCGCGCCGTCACGGTCCTGGATATCGGCGGTATGCACCTGGGCGGCTACCAAGCGGCCTTCGGTATCGGTCAGGATGTGTCGTTTGCGTCCCTTCACCTTCTTGCCGGCATCATAACCCCTGGGCCCCGCAACGTCGGTGGTTTTGGCCGATTGGCTGTCGATCACCCCGGCCGTGGGGCTGGCCTCGCGCCCGGCCTCTTCGCGCGACGCCATCATCAGGTGGTGGTTGATCCGGCGCAGCGTACCGTCGTCGCGCCAGCGGTAGAAGTAGCGCTGAACCGTCGAGACCGGCGGAAACCGGTCTGTCAGCGCACGCCATTGGCAACCGGTCCAGGCAATGTACAGGATCGCGTTCAGCACCGACCGCAGATCGGTTTGTCGCGGTCGGCCGCGCTTCTTTTGTGCTGGCATGAACGGTGCCAGCGCGGCCCACTCCGCATCCGTCAAACCGTTTGCACGTGCCGATACCCGGCGGCCATACTGGCGCCGGGCGGTTGCAGTCCATCCCATCGTGATCACCGTCGTAGCTTCGCAACCACGACCGAATCACAGGGGACTGCTTCCGCTCAACCGCCTTCGGCGATCCTCAGCGCTTTTTGGGTCAGGTTCTAAGGTAATCTGGGCATATTCGCACCAGCATGCTTTTTCCCTTCAGAACCTAACACCACCAGTCATTGCCTATACGAAGGAGGTTTGGGTTCAGAACGTAGGCAGATCGCTCGCTGAAGGAGTGGACATCGTGTTGATGTCTCGTCCCAACATTTCGATTTATGGCCACAACGTCATTACGAAGAACTGGAAAACCCCGACGGGAGCCTAACGGTCAGAATTGATAATCTGAGTAGGCGCGAGCATGTAACAATCTCGATGTTTCATACGACGACAGAACCGCCCCCAGTCTCGAACGTCCGCTGGCACGGTGGAATGGGAAAGCAGGTGCCAATGGGGCCTCAACAAATATATTCCCGGCCATTCATATTTTTCATGACTGCTCTGATGGCTCTTTGTTTTTCCTTCTGGTATTTCTTGCTACGCATCATTGCGTAGGGCTGCTTTAGCCACGTCAGAGACCGGCGCGGCGGGTTAGCGTCCGGTATTATGGTGCAACTGTAGAAAGGGTCGCCTTCATGGTTGTTGTGGCAGAGGGTATCGCCGCCTCAAATCCCTTCGATCACTCTACGAGATCGCCAAGGAAATCCGAAGCGCTAGTGATCCCGACAAATTGCGAGCGGCTGCTGCGCAGATGTTCGATTTGGCACTTGCAGCTCGGGAACAGGTCGCAGCGCTTGAAGAGGAACGAAATGCGGCGGTTGTAGAAGCGGCGGCGTTCAAACGCATAGTCGAAGAGCGGCAAGATTTTGAAGAGAAGGCGAAAGGTTACACCAGAGAGCGCAACCAAACGGGGGCGTTTGTATATCGCGAGAAGGAGGTGTCGCAGAAGCAGGGACCATCGCCCTACTTCTGCCCATACTGTTTTGATACCAAAAAAATACGTATGCTGAATCCGGCACCCGGCGAAAACACACGCTTGGGAATAATCGAATTTATATGCCCTGATTGTAAAACGCGGACGCCTCTTCAGGCTATCAGGTAGTGTTTCACTTCGCCTCGATTTCGTGCTTAGTCCTCATCCTCAAAAGAGAGGATGCCCATGAAACGTATTGCCTTAGTTCTCGCAGGCTCGATCGTGCTGTCGGCTTGCGCCCACGGCAACTATGTCAGTGGCTATTCCCCTGTGGTTGACCCCAAGACCTCAGCCCACATGGATCTGTACCAGTCCGACCTGACGGATTGCCGGGCGCTTGCAGCCCAGCGTAATCCCGAAAGGAATGCCGCCGCTGGTGTCCTGGTAGGAGCCTTGCTCGGGGCCGCTATCGGAGGAGCCTTCGGCGGGCAGTATGTCGGATCGACTGCGGCAACCGGAGCCGTCGCTGGAGGTGTCACAGCGGGTGCCTCCACTATCGCCGGCCAACGCAAGATCGTCGACAGATGCATGGCCGGCCGCGGCTACGCGGTCCTAGATTAACTCAGCATCCCGATATCGCAGCGGTGCACCTCTCGGTGCCGCCAATGATCAAACGTTCGCCATCTCCGCAAGAAAATTAATGGGTCCTGAGCGTAGTGACGGATGCCGGTAGCGTGGCCCTATCTGCAGCGATATACTTCGAATTGGCCGGTCGTATGTCTGGCTGGGGCGTGGAACCCCTCGGTTAGGCGGCGATCTGAGTGCGGCCGCAACAGCACTCCTCGACCTATGGTCGGGGAGGCATCGGCGTATGTTCAGGGCGAAAGCCTAAAGGCCGGTGCGGCTCTCCTAACCGAGGCTTTCCAACTCCCCGATCGCCAGGGGAGGGGAAGCATCATGTCGCACGCCCAAGAAACGGTCCTGGCGGCGGAAGCAGCTGGTCGGATCCGCGCCTGCTGAGCAAGACCGCCGAAGCGGCCTACCTTGGCATCTCCGTCGAGATGTTCGAGCGGAACGTCTCTGTCCCCTTCCTCAAGATCGACCGCAGGGAGCTGGTGGACGTGAGAGATCTGGACAAGATGATCGATGCCTCGAAGGAGGGAGGCAGATTGATGCCCCTCAAGGAGATGACGGCTTCCGACTATTTGGAATTGTTCGATCGGGGCATGGAAACCCACGAGCGCATGGGGTCTGGCCGGCGGCAATCTCGCGGAAAGCGATGCGGGCGGGGCACCGGTAGCGAGCCTGAAACTGGGTGAGATTCCAATGTGGTCAGTATACGGATCGGCTTTCCAAAATTGCGGTTTCCTGCCCCATTCCTGCGGAAGTTTTCCAAAATGCCGTTTTCTAAGGCATTGATATATAAAGAAAAATAGTGGTTCAGTCTCAGACTGAAAATCCGCGTGTCGGTGGTTCGAAATCCGCCCCTGGGCACCACTCTCCCGTTCTCCAACGTTCGCAGACGTCCGCATTTGATCGTTAACTCACTGTTTTCGCGTCGGATTTCAGTCCGTCGCCGTCCGTACTTGTTCACCGATCGTTCTGGCCAGCCAGCCGATTTGTTGGTATTTTGTTGGTATCGAAATTGGCCAGGTGTTGGTATCTGGCTGCCTTGCCAACAGGAGCGATCGTGGCGCTCATCCGAACCCTCAAGCCCGTCCAGCGCCACCCGTGAACTATTTGCTGTATCATGTTTGCCGTCGACCGGGCCGCGCTGTCCGCAACCAAGTACCTTGCCCCCCCTTAATTCATGCAATTCAAGAGTTGCCGCCGCGCGATGGAGGCAGCAAACTCCCGGCCATCTCCATCAAGGCCATGCCATCAAGGGAAGCAAACGCATGTTCTCGCATATCTTCGTGGGATCGAACGACATCGAACGGTCGAAGAAATTCTATGACGCCACGCTTGGTGCGCTGGGTGTAGGGCCCGGCGTGATCGATCCGAAGGGCCGTCTCTTCTATATGACGCCGGCGGGCATTTTCGGCATTTCGAAGCCCATCGACGGCAAGAGCGCCACGCACGCCAACGGCGGCACCATTGGCTTTGCCGCCAAGGATCCGGCGCAGGCGGATGCCTGGCACAAGGCGGGCGTTGCGGCCGGCGGCACGTCGATCGAAGACCCGCCGGGCGTGCGCGACAATGGCGGCGCAGGACCCAAGCTCTATCTTGCCTATCTGCGCGATCCGGACGGCAACAAGCTCTGCGCGTTGCACCGCATGTGATCGGCACCGGAGCGCAGCGCCAAGCCGCCCCAGTCTCGACCTTATGCGGTGCTCCGCATAATGCAGAGCGTTTTTAGCTTGGCGTCGCGCCGCAGTTCGGCAACGGCATCGCGATCGCTTTGGGGATCGCGACGGTGAGCTAAAAACGGATTGGACTAAGCCGCCCGCACGATGCCGCCGCTATGGGGATTGAATGGCAGGCCGAGGCGCAGGGTGACGAAATAGACGGTTGAGCCTGATCAGTGCGATCTTCGGCGACGCCGAAAATGGCCGTGACACCATACTTCTGAACATCGACAATAGGAAAAACGCCGTTACGGCGGCGCTTCCACGGCGCCGGGACAACGACATCTCCGTGGCGTGGTCGCGCCAAGCCAATCGGACTGGTGTGCTGGCGAGAGAATTGGCCGCGATCATGATGTGTCCTGGATCGGCGGGCGTGTTGTGGCGCCGTCGAATGTTTCGACGATGACCATGCGCCCTTGGTGACACGCTGGACATTGCTTCAGGGATACTCCCGTGAGTTCTTCGTAGCGGTCGCGGTAATCCTTTTCGGATTGGCCCTCCAACGGTTCCGGGACCGGCATGGCGAGAAGTTCGCGACAGCGAGCAAGTTTGTGCGTACGATGGCGATTGCCGAGAAAGCCGTAGTAGCGGATGCGATGGAAGCCCTCGGGCAGGACATGCAGCAAGAAGCGGCGGATGAACTCCTCGGCCGAGACGGTCATGATCTTCTGCCGGTTGCGGTCACGATAGTCCTTCCAGCGGAAACAAACCTTATCACCGTCGATGCCGAGCAGGCGGTTGTTGGAGATGGCGATACGATGCGTGTAGCGCCCGACGTAGTCCAGCAGCGCTGGAGCTGGCCAATATCCATCCGCGTCCGCCGGCCGTGCGCGTGTTCGATGCCGGGCTTGGGGATGGCACGGTGCTGACGCGCGTGATGCGCAGCATGCACCGGCGCTACGAACACATGCCGTTCTATATCGTCGGCAAGGAAATCAGCCTTGAGGATGTGCGGCTGACGCTCGAAAAAATGCCGGACCGCTTCCACGAGCATCCGGCGACCGTTCTCGTCCTGACCAATCTCTATTATGCCGAGGCGCCGCATCTGGTGCCGGCCTCCGCGGCCGCGGCGGCGGGCCTCGTCTGGCATGAGGTGGCTTTGCATGGCACCACGGCGGCCGAGTTCGAGGAACAGATCAACGATCTCGAACCCTTCCTGGCGCAGAACTGGCGCGCGGGCGTCAGCAAGACCAGCGGCAATCCGGTCTATGAGAAGCCGGTGGTGCTGGTGCTCTATCTTGAGCATCGCCGCTTCATGCTCGATCAGGTGATCCCGCGGCCCGGCGCCGTTCGCGCGGACTACGATCTCGTCATCGCCTCGCAGCCCTATCGTGCTCGCGCCTCGGCCCGGTTCAAGGCGCAGAAGGTGATCGCGCCGCTGGCGCTGGGGCTGGCGCCGGGCGGGCGGTTGATCGGCATCCATTCGGCCGGCAAGGATCCGGGCATGGAGATCGTCAACAAGATCTGGCCGGACGAGCAACCCTTCGCCACCACGCGACACGACATCCTCAAGGAGACGCGCGCGGCGATGGGTCCCAAGGCGCGGCACTACAATTTCAACGCCTATTCCGACGAACGCTCCTTCTTCGATTACGCCATGTACACGCTGCCCAACGAGATCGACGCCGAAGCGACCTCGATCGGCACGTCGACGCTCTTCGCCGCCTGGAACGATGCCGCCTATGTGGCGCAGATCGAGGACGAGCGGCTGGCCCGCGCGATGGGCGACACCGCCTATCTCGATGCCACCAAGGACGTGTTGCGCGCGCATAACGGGCTGTGGTTCCGCGACGAATCCTACGTCATCTCGCGCAAGCGCGAGCACTGACGGCTCCGGTTGAAGCCATGAGCCGCGGCGATATCGCCCGCGCGGCTTCCCTTGGGGTGCAATGCGGCTTCGCTGCGCGCGCGGGCAGGGCTTGCGCAAGGGCCCCGCAAGCCGGTTGACTGTCGCTCCCAAGAGATCGCGGGGCCTAAGCTCCCGCCTGTGAACGCCAGGATCTGCCCATGCCCGACCGCACGAACATCGCCGCCGGACCGCTCACCGTGCGCGAGGCTTGTTTCCGCCTCTTCCGGGCCTTCGGCATGACCACCGTGTTCGGCAATCCGGGCTCGACCGAGCTGCCCATGTTCCGCGATTTCCCGGATGATTTCCGCTATGTGCTGGGGCTTCAGGAATCGGTCGTCATCGGCATGGCCGATGGCTATGCGCAGGCGCGGCGCAATGCGGCGCTGATCAATCTGCATTCGGCGGCCGGTGTCGGCCATGGGCTCGGCAATCTGTTCACGGCTTTCCGCAACCAGACGCCGCTGGTGATCACGGCCGGCCAGCAGGCGCGCTCGATCCTGCCTTACGAGCCCTTCCTGTTCGCGCAGGACGCGACAGAGTTTCCCAAGCCTTATGTCAAATGGGCCTGCGAGCCCGCGCGCGCCGAAGATGTGCCGGCCGCGCTGGCGCGCGCTTATTACATGGCGATGCAGGCGCCGCAGGGTCCGACCTTCGTTTCGGTCCCGGTCGATGATTGGGACCGGCTGTGCGATCCCGTCGAGCCGCGCATTGTCAGCCGCACCGTTTCCGGCGATCCGGTGTTGCTGGCGGATGCGGCGGCGCAGCTCAACGGGGCCGCGCGTCCCGTGATTGTGGCGGGCGCAGGCGTCGCGCGCGATGGCGCCTGGGCCGATCTCATCGCCCTGGCCGAACGTCATCAGGCGCCGGTCTGGGTCAGCCCGCTTTCGGCGCGCAATGCCTTCCCCGAAGATCATCGCCTGTTTGCCGGTTTCCTGCCGGCCTCGCGCGAGACGATTTCGGCGGCGCTTGCGGGCCACGATATGATCGCCGTGTTCGGTGCGCCGGTCTTCACCTATCACATCGAAAGCGGCGGGCGCTTTGTTCCCGAAGGCGCGCGGCTTGTGCAGCTTGTCGATGATCCGTCCATGGCGGCGCGCAGCCCGGTCGGTCTGTCCATCGTCAGCGATCTGCGCGCCGGTCTTCGCACGCTGCTGCAGGCATCCGCGCCCGCCAGCCGCAACGCGCCGCCCGCCTTGACGCGCCGGCCTCATCTCTCCGGCGATCGCCTCGACGACAATTATCTGATGCAGCAGATCGCGGCGCTCAAACCCGCCGGCACGATCATCGTCGAAGAGGCGCCGAGCAGCCGCACGCCGATGCATGATTATCTGCCGATCACCGAAGAGGACGGCTTCTACACCTGCGCCAGCGGCGGCCTCGGCCATGGGCTTGCCGGCGTCGGTGGGTGTGGCGCTGGGGCGGCCGGGCGAACGCGTGATCGCGCTTCTGGGCGACGGCTCGTCCATGTATTCCATTCAGGGTCTGTGGTCGGCGGCGCAGCTCAAACTTCCGATCACCTTCATCATCGTCAACAACGGCGCCTACAAGGCGCTCGACAGCTTTGTCGAAACCTTCAACATGAAGGCGCCGGTCGGCACGAAACTGCCTGAGATCGATTTCTGCGGTCTCGCCCGGTCCATGGGCGTACGCGCCAGTCGCGTCGAAGGCAGCCAGGCGCTTGATCCGGCTTTGTCGGACGCGTTCGCATCGGACGGCCCGGTGCTCGTCGAAGTGATGACCCAATAACAGAGGAAACGGATATGGCAGGGCAGGGCAGCGGACGGCTCGCGAACAAGGTGTGCATCATCACCGGCGGGGCCGGCAGCATCGGGCGCGCCACGGCGGCGCGCTTCCTCGCCGAAGGTGCGCGCGTGATGCTGGTCGATCTTCGCGAAGAGGATCTGCGCAAGGCGGCAGACGAACTCGGATCGCCCGATATCGCGACCATGACCGCCGATGTCGGCAAGGCCGCCGATGTTCAGGCCTATATCGCCGCCACGGTCAAACGCTGGGGCAAGATCGATGTGCTGTTCAGCAATGCCGGCAATCTCGGCGCCATCGCCCCCATCGCCGATTATCCCGAAGACGCCTTCGACGATGTGTTGCGCGTCCATGTCAAAGGCGCGTTCCTGGCCTGCAAATACGGCCTGCCGCAGATGAACGATGGCGGCAGCATCGTCATTACGTCATCCGTCGTGGGATTGCAGGGCAGTCCGGGACCTTATGGCTACATCACCGCCAAACATGCGCAGGTCGGACTGATGCGCAGCGTCGCCAAGGAGGCCGCGCCGCGCCGCATCCGCGTCAACACAATCCATCCCGGCCCGACCGACAACGCTTTCCAGGCGCGCGTCGAGGATCATCTGACCAAGATCGTGGGTCGCAACGCCACCGAAATGCTCAATGAGCTGATACCGCTCGGCCGCCATGCCGCGCCGGACGAAATCGCCAAGGCCGTGCTGTTCCTGGCGTCGGACGACAGCAGCTTCACCACCGGCGCGACATTGGCCGTCGATGGCGGGATGACCGCGTAAGTCCGCTCAGTCCTTCAGCAGATCGGCGATGATTTTCTTGAGCACCGGGGCGATGTCCGGGCGCGACAGGCCGATCGCGACATTGGCCTGCAGGAAGCCTTCCTTGCTGCCGCAATCATAGCGCGTGCAATCGGTCTTCACGCCGTGGAAGGGCATGCGGCCGATCAGCTTGGCCATGGAATCGGTGAGCTGGATTTCGCCGCCCGCGCCGTTTTCCTGCCGGTCGAGCTCGTTGAAGATCTCCGGCTGCAGGATATAGCGGCCGATGACGGTGAGCCGCGACGGCGCGTCTTCGGCCTTCGGCTTCTCGATCACGCCCTTCACCTCGGTGGCGTTGCCCTTGGTCGCGCCGGGATCGATCACGCCATAACGGTGGACTTCTTCGAGCGGCTTTTCTTCGGCCGCCACGATCACGCCGCCGCCGACGCGGTTATAGGCCTCGATCATCTGCGCCAGCGCGCCGGGCTCGCCGACCATCAGATCGTCGGGCAAGCAGCACGGCGAAGGGTTCGTCGCCGACCAGATGGCGCGCGCACCACACGGCATGGCCCAGGCCCAGCGGCGTCTGCTGGCGCGTGAAGCTGACCGATCCGGTGACCGGAAGATCTTCCAACAGGCTGTTCAGCGCTTCGGTTTTGCCGCGCTCCCTGAGCAGCGCTTCCAGCTCATAGGCGTGGTCGAAATGGTCTTCGATGATGTGCTTGCCGCGGCCGGTGACGAAGATGAACTGCTCGATACCGGCTTCCACCGCCTCTTCGACGGCATATTGCACGACCGGCTTGTCCACCACCGTCAGCATCTCCTTGGGCACGGCCTTGGAGGCTGGCAGGAAACGGGTGCCCATCCCGGCGACAGGCAGGACGGCTTTGCGGACAGGCTTGGGTGACGGCATGGAGAACTCGATTGGCTGGCTTCGTCGGATGCGGACAGGTCCTAGATAGCGGCTCGAACCCGAGCCGTCCATGCCGGGGATCCCAAAATTTTCCGTAAGATATTGAGATTTCTCAAAAATATCACGGATGCGGCGCGTCCCCGGAACATGACTAATGCTCTGCTGTGCGTTGAACCAGTTGTTAACGACGTTCGGGGAAACTGGCGCTGATCTGGAAGGGGACCATACCCGTCATGAGCATGCCCGCCGTCGTACTGACCCGCGCGCCCGATGCACCCGCGCCTGAGCGCGCCGCCGAGGCTTCGCCATTCCGCGATTTCTCGCAGCCCTGGCTTGACCTCAACGACAAGTCCGTGCTCGTCACCGGCGGCACCGGCTCCTTCGGCAAGCATTTCGTCAAGCAGGTGATCGCGAATTACAAGCCGCGCCGCGTCATCATCTTCAGCCGCGACGAACTCAAGCAGTCGGAGATGGCGCAGGACTTCCCGCAAAGCCAATACCCCTTCATGCGCTATTTTATCGGCGATGTGCGCGATCGCGATCGCCTCGATCTGGCGCTGCGCGATGTCGATTATGTGGTCCACGCCGCGGCGATGAAGCAGGTGACGACCGCCGAATACAATCCCTTCGAATGCATCCGCACCAATGTCAACGGCGCCGAGAACCTCGTCTATGCCGCGTTGCGCCGCGATGTGAAGAAGGTGATCGCGCTCTCGACCGACAAGGCTGCCAATCCGGTCAATCTTTATGGCGCCTCCAAGCTGGCGTCCGACAAGATTTTCGTCGCTGCCAACAATCTCTCCGGCGCCGACGGCACCAAATTCTCGGTCGTGCGCTATGGCAATGTCTTCGGCTCGCGCGGCTCGGTCGTGCCCTTCTTCAAGAAGCTGATCGCCGAGGGCGCGGAAAGCCTGCCCATCACCGATGCGCGCATGACGCGCTTCTGGATCACGCTGAACCAGGGCGTCAATTTCGTGCTTTCCAGCATGGAGATGACGCGCGGCGGGGAGATCTTCGTGCCCAAGATCCCGTCCACCACCATCACCGATCTGGCGCGCCTCGTCAGCCCCAAATTGGGCCAGCACATTGTCGGCATCCGTCCCGGCGAGAAGCTGCACGAGACCATGATCCCGGCCGACGATGCGCATTGCACGGTCGAACTCGACGATCGCTTCGTGATCCTAGCCAGTTTCGCCATCGCCTCGCGCGAAGCCTATCTGCATTGCGGCGCCCGGCCGGTCGAAGAAGGTTTCTCCTATTCGAGCGACGCCAATCCGGACCAGCTCGATGCCCGCGGATTGCAGACACTTCTCGAGCTCGCCTATGCCTGACAAGGCCGGATCGGAAGACGCGCTGCGCTTTCTTCCCTATGGCCGCCAGGAAATCGGCGATGCCGATATTAAGGCCGTGGTCGAGGCGCTGTGCTCCGACTATCTGACCACCGGCCCCCGCGTCGCCCAGTTCGAAAAAGCCTTTGCCGAGTATTGCGGCGCGGCGCACGGCGTCGCCGTCAACAGCGGCACCGCCGCGCTTCATGCCGCCATGCGCGCCCTCAACGTCGGCCCGGGCGACGAGGTTATCGTTCCCGCCATCACCTTCGCGGCCAGCGCCAATGCCGCCGTCTATGAAGGGGCCACGCCGGTCTTCGCCGATGTCGAGCCCGACACGCTGCTGATCGATCCGGCCAGCGTCGCCACCCGTATCACCGATCGCACCAAGGCCATCGTCGCCGTCGATTATGCCGGCCAACCCGCCGATTACGACGCGCTCAAAGCCATTGCCGCGCCGCGCGGCATCAAGATTGTCGCCGATGCCTGCCATGCGCCGGGCGCGACCTATAAGGGCGCCACGGCCGGCACGCTGGCCGATATTTCCTGCTTCTCCTTCCACCCGGTCAAGCATCTGACGACCTGCGAAGGCGGCATGGCCGTGACGGATGACGCCCTCCGCGCCGCCCATATGCGCCGCTTCCGCAATCACGGCATCGACAGCGATCATGCGAAGCGCGAACAGTCCGGCACCTTCGCCTATGACATGGTCGAGCTTGGCTACAATTATCGCCTGCCGGATGTGCAATGCGCGCTCGGTCTCGCCCAGCTCGCCCGCCTGCCGGACTGGCTCGCCGCGCGCCGCCGCGTCGCCGCCTGGTATGACGATGCCTTCGCATCCATCCCCCATGTCACGCCGCTGGCTGTGCATGAGGGGCGCGAACACGCCTATCATCTCTATGTCATTCGCCTCGCGCCGCAGATCGACCGCGACACAGCCTTCGCCGCGCTGCGGGGGCAGGGGATCGGCGCCAATGTCCATTACGCGCCCGTCCACCTGATGGGTTTCTACCGGTCGCGCGGCTATGGCCCCGGCCTCGCGCCGGTGGCCGAAGATGCCGCCCGCCACATCCTGACCCTGCCGATGTTTCCGGCCATGACCAGGGCCGATGTCGCCCGCGTGGTCGAGGCCGTGGCCGCGCTGGCCTGAGCATGATTTGCCCCCAGTTTTTGCCTGATCTCCCCGGCTTTTCCCCTTGCCGGGCGCTGCTCCCATCCGCAACTCGGCCCAGAATGACCGGATGCGACACAAGCAAGCCATTGCCGCCGTCTGGACTGCCGCGCTGCTCCTCAGCGCTGCGGCCATTGCCGAGCCCTCGATCCATCTGACCCCGCCGGCCGCCACCGCCGCCGAGGCGGGTCAGGCCGTGGCCGAGGCCCTGCGCGCGGGCGACCCGGCCGATGCGGTGCGGATGGCGGGGCTGGCCCTCGACCGCAACGATCTGAGCCATGCCGAACGCACCCACATCCTTCTCAATCGCGCGCTGGCGCGCGAGCATCTTGGCATCCGCACTGGCGCGGCTGCCGATTTCACCCAGGCGCTCAAGGATCATGCGCTGTCGGACGACACCCGCGCCCGCGCCTTGTTCGATCGTGGCATCGTGCTGGACGAGCTGGGCCATACCGACCGCGCTATCGCCGATTACAGCGCGGCCCTCAAGCTGGTGCCGGCCTTCCCGGCTGCGCTCAACAATCGCGCCAATGCCTGGCGCCGCCTCGGCCATTACGCGGCGGCGCGGCGCGATTACGAAGCTTCGCTCGCCAGCGGCAACACGCAGCCGCAATATTCCAATTACGGTCTCGGCCGCATCGCCGAGGCGCAAGGCAATCCGCTGGCCGCGCGCGACTATTTCCGCGAGGCGCTGAACGCCGCGCCGGGTTACACGCTGGCGCAGCAGCGGCTGGCCGCGCTGAACACGAGCTGGACGCCGGCCGCCTTCGTGCTGCACCCACCGAAGCTGGCACCCAAGCTGGCACCCGAACCGGCGCCCAAGCCCAAAGCCGTGACCCGCGTCAGCTACACGCCGGATGCGGGCATTCCGTCGCTGCGCCCGGCGATTCTTGGCGCGTCCGCCCATCACGTGACGGCCCGGGTGCAGCTCGGCGCCTATCGCGCCGAAGGCGATGCCGCCGATGGCTGGAACCATCTGACCGGCAAGGCTGGCGGACTGCTGGACGGGCTGACGCCGCAGATCGTCTCCGTCGATCTTCCCGGCCGTGGCCGCTTCTGGCGCCTGCGCGCGGGGCCGATGGGCCGCCACGATGCGCATGCGCTGTGCGCGCAGCTCAAAGCGCGCGGCCTCGCCTGCATGCCGGTGAGAGGCTGACCCGCCTGCCGTAGCGTCACCGCGCGCCTTTGATTGTCAGCCGCGATCAAAGCTGGTTTCCTCGCCCGATCACGAAATTTCGCGAGGGCAGGACACGTCATGACGGGCATCACATCCTTCGGCGCCTATATTCCGCGGCTGCGCCTGCAGCGTCAGGCGATCGGCGAAGCCAATGCCTGGTTCGCGCCGGGCAATGCGCGCGCCAAGGGCGAGCGCGCCATGGCCAATTGGGACGAGGATTCCGTCACCATGGCCGTGGAAGCCGGGCGCGACTGTCTGCCGGCCGCCGACGCCATCGCCGATCGCGCTTTCATCGATGCGATCTATTTCGCCTCGACCTCCATGCCGTTCGCCGACCGGCAGAATGGCGGCATCGCGGCGCGCGCGCTCAGCCTGTCCGAAAACATTTCGTCCTTCGATCTTACCGCCTCGCAGCGCGCCGGCACCTCGGCGCTGATTGCCGGGCTCGATGCGGTGGCCGGGGGCCGCGCCAAGGCGCCGCTGGTGCTGGCTGGCGAGAAGCGCAAGGCGCGCGCGGCCAGCGCACAGGAACTGGCCTTCGGCGATGCAGCGGCTGCCCTCACCCTCGGCCGCGAAAACGTGATCGCCAAATTCCTCGGCAGCCATTCGCTGACCGTCGATTTCATCGATCACTTCCGCGGCGAGGGCGAAGAGTTCGATTACAATTGGGAAGATCGCTGGATCCGCGACGAGGGCTACACCAAGCTCGTGCCGCAAGCGGTCACGGCGTTGCTCGAAAAGACCGGTGTGAAGGCGGCCGACATTGCCCATTTCATCATGCCGTGCCCCTTTGCCAAGTTCGACGCGACCCTCGCCAAGCGTTGCGGCATCGCGCCAGAAGCGGTGCGCGACAATCTTGCTGCCACGGTCGGCGATTGCGGCTCGGCGCGCGCGCTTCTGATGCTGGTGCACGCGCTCCAGCATGCGGGGCCGGGCGAGAAGATCCTCGTCGTGCAATTCGGCAATGGCGTCGATGCGCTGCTGTTCGAAACCACGGACGCCCTGTCCGGCTTCTCGCGCGGCGGCGTCACCGCGGCGCTCGACCGGCGCAGGCCCGAAACCAATTACATGAAGTTCCTGGCCTTCAACGGTCTGGTGGACATCGAAAAGGGCATGCGCGCGGAAATCGACAAGAAGACGGCGCTCACCGTCGTCTATCGCAAATCGGACATGCTGACGGGTCTGGTCGGTGGCAAGTGCCGGCAATGCGGCACGGCGCAATTTCCGCGCACGCGCATCTGCGTCAATCCGAACTGCAAGGCCGTGGACAGCCAGGACCCATACAGCTTCGCCGAACAGGAAGGCACGGTTCTCAGCTGGTCGGCCGACTTCCTCACCTATTCCATGTCGCCGCCCAACCATTACGGCATGATCACCTTTGCCGATGGCGGGCGCTTCATGGCCGACATCACCGATGTGGAGCAGGGCTCCATCGACTCTGGCACCAAGGTGAAGATGGTCTTCCGCATCAAGGATTTCGATTCCAAACGCGGCTTCGTGCGCTATTTCTGGAAGGCCGTTCCGGTCTGATACAAATCCATCGCCGCATGTGAAAAAGCCCGCCGGTTTCCCGGCGGGCTTTTGCATGTCCGGATCGCTGCGCTAGTCGTGATCCATGGGGCGATGCGCGGGCATCCTGTCGCCCATCGGGACATAGTGCAGGGTGATGGCGCCGATGCCAGCGGCCACGTTCAGGCCCTTGTTGCCTTCCACGCTCAGCGGCTGCAGCGCGATCGACTTGTCGAGCCCGCCAACCAGCACATTGGCACTGGCGCCCACGCCAAGCGTGGCGCCGGCTGTCGCACCGACATAGTCGCCTTGCAGCGCGCCAGGCTTCAGCGATGAGGTGGGCGCAACGACACCCCACACCAGCACGCCGTTGCGCGTGTAGCCGATGTCGACGCCGAATTTCTTGATCTTGCCCGCATAACGCTCGGGCTCACCCTTGTCCGGCGCATAGGTGCAGCGGATATCCTTGGTGGAGCCGAATACGAAGCCCCAGCCGCTGGCGACATGGCAGGTCAGGGCGCCGACCTTCACACCGGCGGCATGGGCCGGCATTGCGAAACCGGCGGCGCTGCCCAGGATCACGGCGCCCGCGCAGGCCATCAGAAATTTGTGTCTCATGTGAACTCGCTCCTGTTTCATTGCGGCGCGCTTGTGCAACGCCGAAAGGAACCCCGCAGCTCAGAGGTAAACGCGCTGGCGGCGGTCCCGGTTCCCCGCTATCCGGCCGGCCTACCTTCGGCTAGGCTGGCGTGCTGTCCGTCGGGGCCTTCATGTTTCTCATCCGCCGTATCGCCGATGGCTTCACGCCGGCCAATGCCAGGGCCCTTGGCGAGGTCGAACAGATTCTCGCCGCACAGTTTTCCGCCGCCCGCAAGGACGACATCACCGGCCTTGCCGACAAGCTGGCCCGTCCCGGCAAGCGCGGCATGGCCCCCATCGTGCTGGTGGCAGAGAATGAGTCCGAGCGCTTGCGCGGCTGCGTGCTCGCCTATCGCTTCGTCACCCCATCCTTTCTGTTTCTCGATTATCTGGCCACGCCACCCGGCCGCGGCGGCGGCGGAGTGGGCGGTGCGCTCTATCAGCGCCTGCGCGAGATCGCGGCGGGCCTGAAGATCGGCCTGTTCTTCGAGGTGCTGCCGGCCGATCCGTCGCTGTGCCACGCTGGCCCGGAGGTGATGGCCGAGAACCGGAAGCGGCTCGCTTTCTATGCCCGCTTCGGCGCCTATCCCATCGCCGGCACGGCCTATGAAACCCCGCTCAGCGACAAGGACGATTGCCCGCCCCACCTGATGTTCGACGGCTGTGGCGTGCGCGATACGCTGGGCCGGGACGAAGCGCGCGCCGTGGTCCGCGCCATCCTCGAACGCAAATACGGCACTCTCTGTCCGCCCGAATACAATGAAAAGGTGCTGGCTTCGATCACGGACGGTCCGGTCAGGCTTGCGCGTCCGCCAAAGGCGCGCCCGCAAGTGCCGACGAACCATCGCGCACTTTCCATCGTCGTCAATGAAGGCCACGCGATCTTCCATGTGCGCGAGCGCGGCTACGTCGAAGCGCCGGTGCGCATCGCCTCGATCCTCGAAGGGCTGACGCCCGCCGTGCCGCTGGCCCCGGTTCCGGTCAAGCATTTCCCGGAGCATCACATCACCGCCGTGCATGATCGCGCATTGGTGGATTTCATCCGCCGCTGTTCGGCCTCGATGCCGCCGGGAAAGAGCACCTATCCGTATGTCTTTCCCATCCGCAACCGCGAAAAGCCGCCCAAGGATATTGCGCTGCTCGCGGGTTATTTCTGCATCGACACCTTCACACCCATCAATGCCAATTGCTGGCCGGCCGCGCGGGGCGCCGCCGATTGCGCCTTGACGGCGGCGCAGCTTTGCCTCGAAGACCGGCGCTTCAGTTATGCGCTGATCCGCCCGCCGGGCCATCATGCCGAGCGGCGCGCCTTTGGCGGCTTCTGCTATCTCAACAATGCGGCCATCGCCGCGCATTATCTCTCGCGCTATGGTCGCGTTGCCGTGCTCGATGTCGATTACCACCACGGCAACGGCACGCAGGACATCTTCTATGCGCGCGACGATGTGCTGACCGTTTCGATCCACGGCCATCCCAGCTTCGCCTATCCCTATTTCGCCGGCTTCGCGGGCGAGACGGGCGAGGGCAGGGGGCAAGGTTTCAACCTCAACCTGCCGCTGGCCGAACAGGCAACGGTCGAAGACGTCTTCAAGGCGCTGAAGACGGCCGAGGCGCGCATCGCCCGCTTCGCCCCGCATTATCTCGTGGTGGCACTGGGCTTCGACACGGCCGCCGCAGATCCCACGGGCTCGTGGAAATTGCGCCCGGCGGATTTCGCGACGCTCGGCAACCGCATCGCGGAACTCGGCCTGCCGACGGCTTTCATCCAGGAAGGCGGCTACCGCACCAAGACGTTGGGCCGCAATGCGGCGGCCTTTTTCGCAGGCGTGCTGGGCAGTGCGCCAACACCTTCCGTTCCGTCAGCTTTACAGGGCCGCGCACCGGCGATTAGATGACGCCTATCGCTATCCAGGTAACCGGGAGGTGCGCCATGGCATCGGGCATCAAGGACAAGGTCGCAATTCTGGGCATGGGCTGCTCGAAATTCGGCGAGCGCTGGGACATGGGCGCCGAAGAACTCATGGTCGAAGCCTATCTCGAAGCGCTGCAGGATTCGGGCGTCGACACCAGCCAGATCCAGGCGGCCTGGTTCTCCACCGCGATGGACGAGGTCAATGTCGGCAAGGGCGGCACGCCGCTTTCGGTCGCGCTGCGCCTGCCGAACATTCCGGTCACCCATGTCGAGAATTTCTGTGCCAGCGGCTCGGAAGCGTTTCGCGGCGCGGTCTATGCCGTGGCGGCCGGTGCCTGCGACATCGCCTTGGCGCTCGGCGTCGAGAAGCTGAAGGACACCGGCTATGGCGGCCTGCCGCAGCGCGAGCAGGGCACGCTCAACCCGCTGTGGAACGCAAACGGTTCGGCGCCCGGCAATTTCGCGCAGCTTGCATCCGCCTATCGCAGCAAGCATGGCGTCTCGAAAGAGGATCTCAAGCGCGCCATCGCCCATGTCTCGGTCAAGAGCCATGAGAACGGCACGAGAAATCCGAAGGCACATCTGCGCAAGGCGATCACCGAAGAGATGTGCCTCAACGCGCCGATGATCGCCGAGCCCTTGGGTCTGTTCGATTGCTGCGGCGTGTCGGATGGCGCGGCCTGCGCCATCGTCACCACGCCCGAGATCGCCAGATCGCTCGGCAAGCACGACCTCATCACCGTCAAGGCGCTGCAGCTCGCGCTCTCCAACGGGCTCGAAAGCCAGCACAACAGCTGGGACGGCTCCTATTTCCACACGGCCCGCATCGCCTCCAAGCGCGCTTACGAAGAAGCCGGCATCACCAACCCGCGCGAGGAAGTCTCGATGATGGAGGTGCATGACTGCTTCTCGATCACTGAACTCGTGACCATGGAAGATCTCTACATCTCCAGGGAAGGCGAGGCGGTGAAGGATGTGATGAACGGCTTCTACGATGCGAGCGGCCAGGTGCCGTGCCAGATCGATGGCGGCCTCAAATGCTTCGGCCACCCCATCGGCGCCTCCGGCTTGCGCATGCTCTATGAGATGTATCTGCAGCTTCAGGGCCGCGCCGGCGAGCGTCAGCTCAAGAACCCCAAGATCGGCCTCACCCACAATCTCGGCGGCGCGCCGATGATGAATGTGTGTTCCGTGGCGATCATCGGGGCCGAGGGGGCATAAAAAAAGTTCGACCTCCCCCTTGAAGCGTGACGCTGCAACACTATCTCTCCTTTATCTCCGCAGATGCGCCTGAACGAGCGCCGCCCCACCGGGCGGCGTTTTCGCATGCGCGTCAATCGCTTGCGGGCGGGTGCGGAATTGTTTTCACTTTTTTCGGAAGCCCCCCCGATTGCCGCGCCGGCGCGGTCGCATTTCGCGATTGGAACGGCGCAAGCCCCCATACTCCGCGCTAGAATGCCCGGAACCGGCGGAATAGCGCCCTGAGGAAACGTCATGAGCAGCATCGAATTCGACGAAAACATCCGCGTGGTCGACACGCTGATCAATTATCTGGAACCGGGCGGGCCGGCCGTGAACCGCCGTTTCGTCTCGGCCGGGGTGGAGGCGAACACGGGCACCTATGCCCCTTATCCGGTCAAGGTGCGCGACGCCCGCCCGATCAAGGATCGCTTCACCCTCGATGCGCACGGTTTCGTGCTGCTGCCGCACAAAAGCGCCATCGCTGACTTCATGAACAAGGATGAGGTCGATCGGATCTATCCCGACGAAGCCGCCGAAGCGATAAAGGCCGCGACCGGCGCCAATTTCGTTGCGCCCATGGGCTGGATGGTGCGCACCTCGGGCGATCTCACGAAATATCGCACGCCCGTCAAAGGTTACACCCATAAGGGCGGTGTGCAGCCCCCGGCGGGCGAGGCCCATATCGACACCTCGCCGCAGCGCGCCGACATGAATGCCCGCGCGGTTTATGAACGCTTTCGCCCGAACGGTCCCGGCTATCGCCGCTTCATCTATTCGAGTTTCTGGCGCACCTTTTCGGAGCCGCCGCAGGATTGGCCGCTGGCCGTCTGCGAATATGGCAGCGTGCGCGACGACGAAGGCGTCGAGAATGTGCTGATGGTGGTCGACCGGATCCCGGAAGGCGACGCGCTGCTGGCGCCCGTTCCGGGCGAGGAGAAGCTGCCGGCCGCCGCGATCTTCCATCATAACCCGGCGCATCGCTGGTGGTATTTCTCGGGCATGACGCGCGACGAAGCGCTGCTGCTCAAATTCCACGATTCCGATCATTCGGTCGCCTGGCGCACGCCGCACACGGCGTTTCAGGATATGAGTTTCCCCAATCCCAACATTCGCTACAGCATCGAAGTGCGCAGCGTGGCGTTCTTCGAATAGGGAAGGCCTATTCCGCGAACAGAGCCGCGCTGTCCGCCTCGAATTGCGGTTCGACGCGGCGGCGCAGGGCCGTCTTCCGGCGCATCCCAGGGCCATCGTTGATGAAATCGATGGCGCGCATGAGAAGCCAGGCGGGCACGATCGTGACCACCTCGGCAATAACCGTCCAAAGCGCCAGCGTGTTGTCGAGCCGTCCATAGGCCACGAACTCGACGGACAGAAAGGTGATAATCCAGCCGAACACGCAAAGCACGGCGACGATGAACGCGGCCACAAGCGCCGTTTTCTCCGGCCAGGCCAGCTCAACGGAAATCTGCCGGATGCGCGGCGCGCTCGTCGTGTGATTGGCCGAAGGGCGGTTTTCGGAGCGGATGCGGCGTCTCTGGCGGTCACGCCATGCACCGATTTGCACGGGCTGGGACAGCGGGCGGATTTCTCCCCGGCCAATTTCACTGCTTGCGGCGGCTGCACGCGACATCACGCTGACCAATCGAATTCGGCATCCGAACGTCAGGGCAATGATCGCACGCGATTTGATCCTTGCCGCCGACGCTGGAAAAAGCTTCGGCGCATAACCGCGGGCCGGGTTGATGCAGGTCAACGATACGTAGTTGCACGCACGCACACACCCATCCCGCAAATGCGGGATCGCGATACGCGCGCCGGAAAGCTCCGTCAGTAAATCACGACCGAACGGATGCTCTCGCCGGCATGCATCAGGTCGAAGGCCTTGTTGATGTCGTCCAGCGGCATGGTGTGGGTGATCAGATCGTCGATATTGATCTTCTTGTCCATGTACCAATCGACGATCCTGGGCACATCGGTGCGTCCGCGCGCGCCGCCGAAGGCTGTGCCCTTCCACACGCGCCCCGTCACCAGCTGGAACGGCCGCGTGGCGATTTCCTGGCCCGCGCCGGCCACGCCGATGATGATCGACTGGCCCCAGCCGCGATGGCAGCATTCCAGCGCCTGACGCATCACATTCACATTGCCGATGCATTCGAAGGAATAATCCGCGCCGCCATCGGTCAGCTCCACGAGGTGCGCCACCAGATCGCCCTTCACCTCTTTCGGATTGACGAAATGCGTCATGCCGAACTTGCGGGCCATGGCTTCACGGCCGGGGTTGAGGTCGACGCCGATGATCTTGTTGGCGCCCACCATCTTGGCGCCCTGGATCACATTGAGGCCGATACCGCCCAGCCCGAACACCACCACGTTTGCGCCGGCTTCGACCTTGGCGGTGAAGATCACCGCGCCGATGCCCGTCGTCACGCCGCAGCCGATATAGCAAACCTTGTCGAAGGGCGCGTCGGGCCGGATCTTGGCCAGCGCGATCTCCGGCATCACCGTGTGGTTCGCGAAGGTCGAGCAGCCCATGTAATGGAACACCGGTTTGCCCTTCAGCGAGAAGCGCGATGTGCCGTCCGGCATCACGCCCTTGCCCTGCGTGGCGCGGATCGAGGTGCACAGATTGGTCTTGTGGCTCGTGCAGCTTTTGCACTCGCGGCATTCCGGCGTGTAGAGCGGGATCACATGGTCGCCCGGCTTGAGCGATTTCACGCCCGGGCCGACTTCCAGCACCACGCCCGCGCCCTCATGGCCGAGGATCGAGGGGAACAGGCCCTCCGGGTCGCCGCCCGAGCGCGTGAACTCGTCGGTGTGGCAGATGCCGGTCGCCTTGATCTCGACCAGAACCTCGCCTTCCTTGGGCCCGTCCAGGTCGACCATTTCGATTTCGAGCGGCTTTCCGGCCTCGAAGGCCACGGCGGCGCGGGTTTTCATATGCCAGAATCTCCCTTTCCGAGCTGCCTGTTCCCTAGCCCGCCCCCGGTATGGGGTGCAATCGCAAAAGGGCCGCAGCCGTCTCTGTTCGTTTCTTGCGTGCGGCGACTGGCCCGCCCCTCGCGAGCCTGTGACAACACCCTTCGGTCATAATCTCTATGATACAATGCCTTAGGGTTGGCTGGCGGGCGATTTCCGCGCCGGGTCGCCCGCGTGTGGGATTTGATGATCGACGTATCCGATCTGGCTTATGAGTATCCGTCCCGGCGGGCGCTGGATGGCGTCTCGCTTCGAGTCGCGCCGCAGACCATCACGGCTCTGGTCGGCCCCAATGGCGCGGGCAAGACCACGCTGCTGCGCTGCCTCGCCGCGCTTGAGCCCCCCTATGCGGGCACGGTCACGATCGACGGGCTCGACACCACCGCCGCCCCGCGCGAGATCCATGCCCGCCTCGGCTATCTGCCGGATTTCTTCGGCCTCTACGATGCGCTGTCGGTGCGCCGCTGCCTGACCTATGCGGGCTGGAGCCATGGCATTGCGCCCGCGCTCACCGCCACGGCGGTGGAGACGGCGGCCCGCCGCGTCGGCCTGCTCGACCGGCTGGAGACACCGGCCGGCGAACTCAGCCGCGGCTTGCGCCAGCGCCTCGCCATCGGTCAGGCCATCGTCCACGAACCCAAGGTGCTGCTGCTGGACGAACCGGCCGCCGGCCTCGATCCGCAGGCCCGCCGCGATCTGTCCACCCTGCTGCTGGCTCTCAAGGATGAGGGCATGACGCTGGTGGTCTCCAGCCACATCCTCTCGGAGCTTGAGGATTACTGCTCCGAGATGATCATCATCGAGGCGGGCCGCATCGTCGGCGGCAAGGCCATCAAGGTGAGAGATGTCGAGCGCCCGCGCTACATGCTCGAACTGGCAACGGCGCGCAGCGATCTTGCGGATTTCCTCAAGGGTGCCGGTATCGACGTGATCGAGGCCGGGGAGCAGCACGCGCTCTTCGCCTTCACCCACAATCTTTCGGCCCGCGCCAAGCTGGTGCGCGATCTGGTCGGCGCCGGTTTCGATGTCGTCACCTTCGCCGCCGCCACCAAGGCGCTGGAAGAAGTCCTATTTCGCGCAGGTGGGCAAGCGCGCATGAATCCGGAATTCCGCCGCAACCTCTGGCTCGAACTGACGCCGCGCCGCATGGCGACGGCGGCGATGCTTCTGGCGCTCGCCTTCTTTGCGGCGGCGCTTTCGGGCGGCAGCGCCTGGCGGCCGGCATCGGTCGCAAGTTTCATCTATTACGTCGTCGTCGTGCTGTGGGGTTCGCGCAATGCCGCGCTCAGTGTCGTCGGCGAAATCCGCGACCGCACCTGGGATGCGCAGCGCCTCTCTTCGCTCAGCGCCGCCGAGATGACATGGGGCAAGCTGTTCGGTTCGACCATTTTCAACTGGTATGTCGGCGGCATCTGCCTTGTGCTCATGCTGGCGCAGCAGGTGGTGCAGGCGGGCATCGTCACCGCGCTGATCGACCTCGTCTATTTTCTGGAGATCGGCATCATCGCCCAGGCCGCGGCGCTTCTGTCCAGCCTCATCGCCGTGCAGCGCCGCCAGGCCCATAGCCGGGCCGAGATCTTCCTCTATCAGCTCACCGGTATCCTGGCCGCGATCGCGGTCTATCTGGTCTGGGCGACGGCCGATCCGGCCGGCTCGATGCTGATCGGCAAGGTGCGGGCGCTGTTCATCGTCTGGTGGGGCCACAGCTTCGACGCGCGCCCCTTCCTGCTGATGTCGTTGGCGCTGTTCACGGGATGGATTCTCACCGGCTGCTATCGCCAGATGCGCACCGAGCTGAAGATGGAGAACGGGCCCTATGTCTGGCTCGGCTTCCTGGTTTTCATCGGGCTCTATGTCGCCGGTTTCGACAGCTGGTTGTCCCACTCGCCGGACACGGCCGGCTGGGGCGCGGTGGCGCTGCGTCTCGGCCTCGCCGCCAGCACCTTCGCGACGCTGACCTATGTGATGGTGATCCTCGAACCCAAAGACCGGGTCCATTTCCGCTGGCTCGGCGCGCAGCTCGTGGGCGGCCGGATCGGTCGCGCGCTCGAGGGCCTGCAGGGCTTCATGATGAGCTACGCCGCTTTGGTGCTGCTCACCGCCGTGCTGATCTGGTGGCGCATGGGCCATGGCGGCGGGCTGGGCGAGGCGGCCCTGATCGGCGCGGGACTTGGTTTCGTCACCCGCGACGTGGCGTTGTTCGCGCTTCTGCATGCGCTGACCGGCCGCCGCCGTGGCGACTTCACAGCGCTGCTGGCGCTGTTCGCGCTCTATCTCCTGATCCCTTCGATCCTCAAGGGACTGGGTCTCGGCGATGCGCTGGTGTTCTTCTATCCCAAGCCATCCGATCCGGTGTGGCTGGCGCCTGCCTTTGCCTGGGGCGAGGCGGCGGTCATGATTGCCGCCGCCCTTGGCCGCATCGCCCTCGGCGGCAAGCCGGCGCGGGAAGCGGTTCCGACCTAGCGGTCCTGCTTCAATCCCGAATAATTGGGCTGATCGATCGTCACCTTGTCGCGCGTTGTCCGCTCCAGATGCTGGGCGAGGCCGGGCGTGTCGAGATCGACCTTGCCCTCGCGGATCATGGTGCACAGCACGCGATTGAGCTCGTCCAGCGTTCCGTCGCTGCCGACCAGTTCCACCAGCCGCTTGTGCTCGGCCTCGGCGGCTGCCGGTCCGCGTTCCAGCTCGCGCAGGACGATGCCCAGCGCATTGGCCGCGACCCGCGCATGGAAGGCGGTGTGTCCCTTGAGCTCCGGCATGGCCTTGGTTTCAAGGAACTGGCGCACCGCCTCGACCAGTTCGCGCAGGGAAGGCTGGTCCATCATGGCTCAGATCTTTCCATGCAGGATGAGGTTGACGAGATCGATTTCGGTTTCCGAGGCGCGCCGTCCGATTGCCGCGCGCTCGACCGAATGATCGGTGCGGAAGCCCTGATACATGGTCATGCACATCACGCCCCATTTGAGCGAGCCATACACGATCCAGCTTCTCACCTGTTCGAGGTCGATCTCGCCGCCGCCTGCATCCCGGTAGCCTGCGATCAGCTCTTCGAGCTCGCCGAAGCCGCCCACCACCTTGTCCGCCGCGCCGAAGCGCCAGGAATTGGTGCAGATCCAGCCGATGTCTTCGAGCGGATCGCCGATATGCGTCAGCTCCCAGTCGAGCACCGCTTCGAGACCGTCAGGAGAAATGATGAGATTGCCGTTGCGGAAATCGCCATGCACCAGCGTTTGCCGGGTGGCACCCGCAAGCCGCGGCTCCAGCCATTTGAAGGCCAGCTCGAACACGGGATGCGGATAATCATAGGCGTCGTAGAGATCGCGGTAGTGACGAAGCTGCGCCGGCCCGTCCACCACCGGCAGGATGGATTTGAGCGGCTCGATATCGACCTTGTGAACGTGCGCCAGCGCCTCGCCACATTGCCGCGCCAGTTTCGGCCGCACGGTGTCGAAGGTCGCGTCGCGCAGGATCTTGCGGGCGATGGTCTCGCCCTCCACGCGCTCCATCACATAGCCTTCGCCGACGCCGTCTTCAGGCTTGAGGACATAGCGCACGCGCGGCGCGGCCACGCCGGCCTCGCGGCAGGTCTCAATGACGATGGCCTCCGTCGCCAGCGGCACCGAGGCGCCCGAACCGGCCTGTCTCGGCCCGCCGCCCGGCGTCCGCCTGAGAATCAGCGGCAGCGTCGCGCCGGAGGTAACGGCATTGAGGGCCCAGGTTTCCTGGCTCGCGCCACCCGAGAGCCGGGCGGCGTCGGTGAGATATTTGAAGCCGGGCAGGGCGCCGGCCAGCGCACGCTCGAGATGGGGCAGGAAGTCTTGCGTCATGGCTCCGATCCGCTGACCGGCCCCAGTAAGCCATGTCCCCCGGCGAAGCGGAAGCGCCTTCGCGATGCAATATGACGATCACGTTGCGGCAAGTTCATTCCGCATGTGTGTTGATGCAGAACAATATTTCGCAATTGTCACCGCGTTAAGAACGAACAATAGGGCATACTTCCGGCCACTCCTTTTGCATCCCATTCCGGGGGGCTCTCGAACATTGAATGCGCGATGGTTGCGGGCCTTGATACTCGCGCCAAACCTGCTTGCAGCATCGGCGGCCCACGCCGCTGACGGCAATGGCTGGTCGGCCACGCTCTATGGCGGACCGGCCTCCTATAGCCGCGCCTCCGACATCTTCAACGGCCGGGGGCGTCTGAACGGCGCCATGTTCGGGCTGGCCGTGGACAAACGGCTGATCGATCTCGGCTCGGGTATCAGCATCGGCGCCGAAGGGCAGGTGACCGAATATGCCATCACCCACACCTATACCACCGTCGCTTTGGGCCTCGGTCTGCGCTTCGATCGCTTTCCCTGGAACAACACCAGTCTGGCCATCTATTCAGGCCCATCTTATGCGCCCAATTCACCGGAGATCACGGACCATCAATATGGTCCAAGTTTCCGCATGGTGAAGTTCCTGAACTATATCAGTGTCGAGTTCGCGGTTGCGATTCCCGGCCATGAACGGCACTGGGATGCGGTCATGCGCATCTATCATCGCTCCGGCGCCTGGGGCGTCTATTCCGACAATGTCGATGAAGGCAGCATGATCGGCTTCGGCTTGCGGGCGAAGTTCTAACCGGTCCTGAGATAGCGCACCGCCTCGTCGCGCTCGAACAGATAGAGCAGCACGCGCAATGCCTCGCCGCGTTCGCTTCGAAGGCTCGGATCTTTCGTCAGGATCAGCTTGGCATCGTCGCGCGCCACCGCCAGAAGCTCGCCATGGGCGGTCAGGTCGGCGATGCGGAATTCCGGCAAGCCGCTCTGGCGCACGCCAAGAAGCTCGCCGGCCCCGCGCAGCTTGAGATCCTGTTCGGCAATGATGAAGCCGTCATCGGTTTCGCGCAGCGTTTTGAGCCGCGCCTTGGCGGTTTCGCCCAAAGGTCCGTGATAGATCAGCAGGCAGGTCGATTTGGCGTCGCCGCGGCCCACGCGTCCGCGCAATTGGTGAAGCTGCGCCAGCCCGAAGCGTTCGGCATGTTCGACCACCATGATGGTGGCTTCGGGCACGTCGACGCCCACTTCGATCACGGTGGTGGCGACCAGCACCTGCGTCTCGCCGGCCTTGAATGCGGCCATGGCGGCGTCGCGCTCGGGCCCCTTCATCCTGCCATGCACGAGGCCGACCTTGTCGCCCAGCATCTGGCGCAGCATGGCGGCGCGATCCTCGGCGGCGGCAAGATCGATCTTTTCGGATTCCTCGACCAGCGGGCAAACCCAATAGGCGCGCGCACCTTTGGCAATCGCGCCCTTCAGATGCTCGACCACTTCGCCCAGCCGCTCGGCCGAGAGCACGCGCGTGTCCACCGGCTTGCGTCCCGGCGGCCGCCCGGTGAGCCGCGACACATCCATATCGCCATAGGCGGTCAGCGCCAGCGTGCGCGGAATGGGCGTCGCCGTCATCACCAGCACATCGACGGGCGCATGGCCCTTGCCCTGAAGCTGCATCCGTTGATGCACGCCGAAGCGATGCTGCTCGTCGATCACGGCGAGGCCCAGATCGCGGAACGCCACATCTTCCGAGAACAGCGCATGCGTGCCGACGAGAATGTCGACCTCGCCCGCGGCCAACGCCTTGAGCGTTGCCTCGCGCCCCGCGCCGCGTTCGCGCCCCGTCAGCAGCGCCATGCGCACGCCCGCCGCCTTTGCCATGGCTTCAAGCGCGGCCATGTGCTGGCGGGCGAGGATTTCCGTCGGCGCCATCAGCGCGCCCTGGCATCCGGCCTCGACGGCATTCAGAAGCGCCAGCATCGCCACCACCGTCTTGCCGGCCCCCACATCGCCCTGAAGCAGCCGCAGCATGCGCGCGGGCGTGGCCATATCGGCCGTGATCTCGGCCACGGCCATCTCCTGCGGCCCGGTCAGCTTGAAGGGCAGGGCGGCGGTGGCCTTTTTCTGCAGATGCCCGTCGCCGGTCAGCGCGCGGCCCTTCTGCCCGCGCATGGCCTCGCGGATCATCACCAGCGCCAATTGATTGGCGAGCAATTCGTCATAGGCCAGCCGCTGGCGCGCCGGCGCCTCCGGCAACAGATCGGCCTCGGTCTTCGGCGCATGTGCCGCCTCCAGCGCCTCATTGAAGCCCGGCCAGTCGCGTGCCTTTTTGAACGGCTTGTCGAGCCAGTCCGGCATCGCCGGCACCTTCTCGACCGCGCCATGCACCGCCTTGAGCAGCGATTTCAGCGGCAGCCCTTCGGTCAGCCGGTAGACCGGCTCGATCAGCGGCATCTCGGCCGCCTCGGCCGGCGTCAGGATGTAATCGGGATGGGCCATTTGCGGCCGGCCGTTGAAATGCTCGATCCGGCCCGAAACGATGCGCTTCTCGCCCGGCGGCAGCATCCGCATCAGGTAATCGGCATGGGCATGGAAGAAGACGAGCTCGATCGTCGCGGTCGCGTCGGAGCAGCGCACCCGATAGGGTTGGCGCCGGTCCCGCGGCGCCACATGGTCCAGCACATTCAGCGTCAGCGTGGCGATGCGCCCGCTCTCGGCCTCCATCAGGCTGGGCCGGTAGCTGCGGTCGATCACCCCGCTGGGCAGATGGAAGATGAGATCCAGGATTCGCGACCCCGCCACCCGCGCGATCAGCTTTTCGAGCTTGGGCCCCACGCCCGGCAGGGTGCGCGTCTCGGCAAACAGGGGGAACAGAATCGCGGGCCGCATGATGGGCGACGATATAGGAGGCGGACATGGCGGCTCAATGCGGGGCAGGCCCGTGCGGCCTCTCTTCCACTGGAATGGCGGTCCTCAAGAGGCTATATGCCCCCCATGACGGCCCCCCGATCCGACCACCCTGTTGAAATCCGCCGCAAGCGGCTGAAATTCCGCGCCCTCCGGCGCGGCTTCCGCGAGGTCGATCTGGTCTTCGGCACCTTTGCCGAGGCCGAGCTGGCCGGGCTGTCCGAGGCCGAGATGGACCAGTTCGAGGCCCTGCTCGACGCACCGGATCAGGACGTCTGGTTGTGGCTGCAGGACAAGGCCCCCGTCGAGCCGGATTTCGACACCCCGCTCTTCGCCCGGATGAAGGCGCTGTGCCACCGCGACAATCCCGACTGGGTCCGCTGAGTTGGAAAAGCTGAGTTACATCGCCAAGGCCGAGGGCCGTTTCGCGGTCAGCGGCGCCCCGGGTGGCTTCGACGCCTATCTGGTGGCCGAGGCGGCGCGGCGCTCCCAATCCGTGGTCGTCTTCGTGCTGGGCGACGATGTCCATGCGCAGGCGGCGATGGAGGCGGTGGCCTTCTTCGCGCCGGATGTGCCGGTGCTCGGCTTCCCGGCCTGGGACTGCCTGCCATACGACCGCGTCTCGCCCAAGCCGGATATCGAGTCCACGCGTCTGGCGACGCTGGCCAAGCTGGCGCGCCATGAGAAAGACAGCGGTCCCGCTGTCGTCATCACCACGGTCAATGCGCTTTTGCAGCGCGTGCCGCCGCGCGCCACCATTGCCGAGGCCAGCTTCTACGCCCATGTCGGCAACACCATCGAGCATGAGGTGCTGACCGCGTTCCTCGTGCGCAATGGCTATGTCCGCGCCAGCACGGTGCGCGAGCCCGGCGATTTCGCGCTCAGAGGCGGGATTGTCGATCTGTGGCCGCCGGGGACCGCGCTGCCGCTGCGCCTCGACTTCTTCGGCGCGAGCCTTGATGCCATCCGCACCTTCGATGCCGAAACCCAGCTCTCCAAGGGCCAGATCACCGAGATCGAATTGCTTCCAGCCACGGAAGCTCCGCTCGATCCCGAATCCATCACCCGTTTCCGCACCGGCTATGTCGCGACCTTCGGCCCGGCCGGCAGCGACGATCCGCTTTATGAGGCGGTTAGCGCCGGGCGCAAGCATCAGGGCATGGAGCACTGGCTGCCGCTGTTCCACGACAAGCTCGACACGCTGTTCGATTATCTGCCGCGTGCGCTCTTTCTGCTCTCGCATCAGACCGAGGATGCGAAGACGGCCCGCTTCGAGCTGATCGACGATTACTATCAGACGCGCAAACAGTTCCTGCGCACCGGCGCCACCGAAGGCTCCGCGCCTTACAAGCCGCTGCCGCCCGACACGCTCTATCTCACCAGCGAGGAATGGAGCACCAATCTCGCGGTCCACAAGGTGCGCGATCTCTCGCCCTTCCAGGCACCGGAATCGAAAACCTCCATCGATGCGGGCGGCAGACTGGGCCGCGATTTCGCGCCCGAGCGCGCGGCCGGAAACGTCAACGTGTTCCAGTCTGCGGCAGACCATCTCACGGCGCTGCGCAAGGCCGGCAAACGCGTCGTCGTGGCCGCCTGGTCCGAAGGCTCGGCCGAACGCATGGGCGGCGTGCTTGCCGATCATGGCCTTACCGCCATCCGCCCCGTGGCCCATTGGGACGATGCGCTCAAACTCCATGCCGATGCGGCCGGTGTCGCGGTGCTGGCGCTCGATCACGGCTTCGAGGCCGACAAGATCGTCTTCATGGCTGAGCAGGATGTGCTGGGCGACCGCATGGTGCGCCAGCGCAGCCGCGCGAAGAAGGCGCAGAACTTCCTCACCGAAGCCTCGGCGCTCGCGGCCGGCGATCTCGTCACCCATATCGAACATGGCATCGGCCGCTATATCGGGCTGAAAAGCATCGATGCGCTCGGCGCGCCGCATGATTGCCTCGAGCTGCAATATGATGGCGGCAAGCTGTTCCTGCCGGTCGAGAACATCGAACTCCTGACGCGCTACGGCGCCGATGAAGGCACGACGCAGCTCGATCGTTTGGGCGGGGCGGGCTGGCAGAACCGCAAGGCCAAGATGAAGGCGCGGGTGCGCGAGATCGCGGCCGAACTCATCCGCATCGCCGCCGCGCGCGAACTGAAGACGCTGCCCGCCATCGATCCGCCGCAAGGCGTCTATGACGAATTCTGTGCCCGCTTTCCCTATCAGGAGACCGAGGATCAGGAACGCGCCATCGCCGATGTGATCGACGATCTGGGACGCGGCCGGCCGATGGACCGGCTCGTCTGCGGCGATGTCGGTTTCGGCAAGACGGAAGTGGCCCTGCGCGCCGCCTTTGTCGCCGCGATGAGCGGATCGCAGGTCGCCGTCGTCGTGCCGACCACGCTGCTCGCCCGCCAGCACTATCGGAATTTCGCCGAACGCTTCGCCGGCTTCCCGCTCAAGGTGCGCCAGCTTTCCCGCTTCGTCGATGCCAAGGATGCGCGCGAAACCAAGGCCGGGCTCGCCAGCGGCGATATCGATATCGTCGTGGGCACCCATGCGCTGCTCGCCAAATCGATCGAGTTCAAGCGCCTCGGCCTTGTCATTGTCGATGAAGAACAGCATTTCGGCGTCAGCCACAAGGAACGCCTCAAAGCGCTCAAGGCCGATCTCCATATGCTGACGCTGACGGCGACGCCGATCCCGCGCACGCTGCAATTGGCTTTGTCGGGCGTGCGCGACCTGTCGCTCATCACCACGCCGCCGGTCGATCGCCTCGCCGTGCGCACCTTCGTCACGCCCTTCGATCCGCTCGTTATCCGCGAAGCGCTGCTGCGCGAACATTATCGCGGCGGCCAGAGCTTCTATGTCGCCCCGCGCATCTCCGATCTCAGGGAAGCCCTGGAATTCCTCAAGGAGACGGTGCCCGAGCTCAAATGCCAGATCGCCCATGGCCAGATGACGCCGGGTATGCTCGAAGACGTGATGACGGCGTTTTATGACCGCCAGATCGATGTGCTGGTCTCCACCAACATCGTCGAAAGCGGTCTCGATATCCCGACCGCCAACACGCTCATCGCCCATCGCGCCGACATGTTCGGCCTGGCTCAGCTTTATCAGCTGCGCGGGCGCATCGGCCGCTCCAAGCAGCGCGCTTACGCCTATCTCACCACGCCCGCCAATCAGAAGCTGACCGAGACGGCCGACCGCCGCCTGCAGGTGTTGCAATCGCTCGATCAACTGGGTGCGGGCTTCTCCGTCGCCAGCCACGATCTCGACATTCGCGGCGCCGGCAATCTTCTGGGCGAGGAACAATCCGGCCATGTGCGCGAGGTCGGCATCGAGCTCTATCAGGAAATGCTCGAAGACGCCGTGGCCCAGCTCAAGACGGGCGAGGGCTTCGAGGATGTGCCCGATCAGTGGTCGCCGCAGATCAATATCGGCGCCGCCGTGCTGATACCGGAAGAATATGTGCCCGATCTCAATGTGCGCATGGCGCTTTATCGCCGCCTCGCCACCATCGAGGACCGTACCGAGATGGAAGGCTTCGCCGCCGAGCTGATCGATCGCTTCGGTCCGCTGCCCGACGAAGTGCGTTCGCTGCTGGAGATCGTGGCGATCAAGCATCTGTGCCGCACGGCGCAGGTGGAAAAGATCGATGCCGGCCCCAAGGGCGCGACGCTCAGCTTCCGCGGCGGGATGTTCCCCAATCCGGTGGGGCTGGTGCGGCTCATCTCCGACCACGCTTCCACCATGAAGGTGCGCCCCGATCAGAAGGTCGTGATCTCGCGCAACTGGGACACCTCCGCCGCCCGCCTCAAGGGCGTGCAAAATCTGCTCGGCCACTTGGCGAAACTGGCCGCGGCGTGATCCGGGCAATTGCGGCCGTTCGTGGGGGCGAAGACAATCGCCGCCGCAAGCGCACGTTCAAGCCTCAGCTCTTGAAGATCGCAGTCCGGCCTCGAAGCTCGTGATTATCGCGCACACAATGTTCCAGTGGTAGAAGCCCGGGGCATCCCCGGCTTTGTTGCATTCATCCGCGCGTTCAGCGGCGATGTGAGCGGCGCCGTCGCCGTGCTTGGCGTGCATTTCGTGGGCGACGGTTTGTGCGGCTTCCATATCCATCGTGCACCCCGATATCAGTTCGCGGTAGTGCCCCGTTGAAAGGTATCAATGCCGGCACGCCCAGCCGGCAACCGTTGCTTCATCCAAACTGACTTGTTCCAGTCTCGTGTCTCAATGGCGCGCATGGCGTCGCCTGGCCATGGCCGTCCGGACTTGCCTTTGGCTCGTCGTCACGGCCAGCGGTCATTCGGTGTCCCAGGGTCTCTGTTGGTGTGGGGTTGCGGCCTTGTCGCGTGTGGCACGGGTATGAAGCGGCTTGTCGTTATGAGTGCGCCGGTCCATGAAGCCGGCCTTCAGCCCATTGACACCGTGCTCGGCCAATGTGCGTTCCCAGCAAAGGAATTCTTCGGCGCTCATCTGATAGCGCTCGCATGCGGCTTTCAATGAAAGCAGGCCTGCCTCAACGGCCAGGACTACAATCGCCTTTTGTCGGTGCCCCCACCGTTTCAATTTTGCAGGTGGCAAGTCCGCCCGGCTTAGGCGCTTGTCGGAAGGGCTTATGGCAATCGTCTTGTAGAGTCGTCCATCGCGTCCCATAGCTCAGCACTCCAACTTCCACGCAGCGGAATATAGTTGGAGAACAATCCTGGCTCAAATCACGTTGAGAAGCCGCTTTTCATTTTGAGACATAGTATTCGATCGGCAGGGGCATTCTGAAGGCCAGAAAATATGAACAAGCTTGCATATGCCCATTTCATGATCGAATCGGGCGCAGAAATTAAAATTAGCACATCTCAATTTCGGGGCTGGGCGACTTTTCAGCCCTACGCAGCGCACCGGAAAACAAATTTGGCACAGTTCAGTCCGCTGGCCCGATGGGATGAGGTCACAGAGAATTCACGAAATCTTTCCAGCGGCGGCGCCAGATCCGCCAGGTGGCCAGCCCAACTTGGAACTTCTCTTACCCGACCAAGCCGGATTAAAGTTCCGGGGCATTGGAAAAGGGGTGGTCAACATGAATTCGCGGCATCTGGTGGACGAAGAGCTTCTGCCCTTTCTCGATGCGCGCCCGCCGATGGTGCTCAATGCCGAAACCTTGCCCGCCGTGCGGGCCGGTTTTCCCGAGATGCTGGCGATGATGTTCGCGGGTTATGTGCCGCCGCCCGACGTCGCGAAGACGGAGCGCATGATCCCCGGTCCGGCCGGCGCGCCGGATGTGCGCGTGCTGGTCTACACGCCGACAGGCGGCGGCGCCGCGCAGCCAGCCTTTCTGCACATTCATGGCGGCGGCTATGTCGTCGGCAGTGCCGATATGAGCGAACCCAATTGCGCCCGCACCGCCAGCGAACAGGGCGCCGTTGTCGTCTCGGTCGATTATCGGCTGGCGCCGGAAACCCCGTTCCCCGGCCCGGTCGAGGATTGCTATGCCGCGCTCACATGGCTCGCGGCCAATGCGAAGGACCTCGATATCGATCCGGCGCGCATCGCCATTGGCGGTGAAAGCGCGGGCGGGGGCCTCGCGGCGGGGCTGGCGTTATTGGCGCGCGACCGCGGCGAGGTGAAGGTCACGCACCAGCAGCTCATCTATCCGATGATCGATGACCGTCCGGCTGCAGAGATGCATCCCTATACGGGCGAGTTCATCTGGACCCACGCCTCCAACCATTTTGGCTGGTCCTCGCTTCTGGGCCATGAGCCGGGGCGCGAGGGCGTGTCGCCCTATGCCGCCGCCGCGCGGGCGGAGAAGCTCGAAGGTCTGCCGCCCACCTTCATCAGCACGGGCGCGCTCGATCTCTTCCTTGAGGAGAATCTCGATTACGCCCGCCGTCTCACCCGCGCCGGTGTGCCGGTCGAGCTGCATGTCTATCCCGGCGGCATTCACGGCTTCGACATGGCCGCCAACTCCCATCTCGCCAAACAGCATGCCCGCGACCAGCGCGCGGCGCTCAGCCGGGCGTTTGCCTGAACGCTACCAGTGCAGCACCAGTCGGTCCTTCGACACCGCGAAGGATTTGAGGCTCTTGAGGAACGTCATCCCCAGCAGCGACGAGCTCATCGGCGCCTTGTTCACGGAGGCGCGCACATCGCGCTCTACCAGCGGCCCGATGGCGAGGCTGCCCAGTGTCACGCTCGCGCCGGTGCCCGCGCCATTGGCGGTCTCATAGAAGCGGTCGAAGGTGAGGGCGTTCACATCGATGCCGGCCCGCGCCGCATCGGCCGGGCTCAGAACGATGTCGCTGGAGCCGGTATCGATCATGAAGCGGATGCGCGCGCCGTTCACGTTTCCATAGACGAAGAAATTTCCGCCCCGGTCGGCGGTCAGGATCAGCGTGCGCGGCGCGGTCTGAACCGCCTCGCCGGGCACGAATTCGGAGCGGATGCGCGCCGCCGTATCGCCAAAGCTGTCCTTGAAGCTGTAGGCGATCACCAGCACCGCCGCGATCATGCCCCACAGCGCCAGATGCCGCGCCGTCCGCCCGAGGTCGATCTGCCGCGTGAAGATCAGCCCGCTGGATACGAGCGCCAGAAAACCGATCAGATTGATGATCGAGACCGTGTCCATGTCGCCATGCACGGCGCCGGGAAAGCGGCGATAGAGCCACCACACCAGCAGCATCACGGCGGCAAGAAGTCCGAGCCATAGAGTGAGCCCCAGCCGCGGGCCGCCGCGCCGCGGCGGCTCGCGATGTTTCCAGGGATCGGGCGCATCCGCCATGCAGGCGCGCCTAGGCGACTTCGCCCTCATAGGACATGATCGTGCCGCTGCCGGCTTCGATGCGTTCCAGCAGCATCGGGCATTCGGGGATCATGCGTTCCATCCAGTAGCGCGCCGAAACAAGCTTGGCTTCATAGAACGCCTTGTTGCCGTCACCGGCCGCGAGCTTGGCGAGCGACAGCTTGGCCATGCGCGCCCACATCCAGCCCACCATGACAATGCCCATCATGCGCAGATAATCCACCGCGCCGGCGCCCGCATCGTTGGGGTTCTGCATGCCATGCTGCGCCAGCCACATCGTCGCTTTCTGGAGATTGTCGATGCCGCGCTGCACGGGCTTCACGAAGGGCGCGAGCGTTTCGTCGCCCGCATTCTCGCCCAGCCATCCGGCCACGGCCTGGAACAGCGCCATCGGTGCGGCGCCGCCCTTGCGCCCCAGCTTGCGGCCGACAAGGTCCATCGCCTGCACGCCATTGGCGCCTTCATAGGTCTGGTTGATGCGGGCGTCGCGCACGAACTGCTCCACGCCATTGTCGCGGATATAGCCGTGGCCGCCATAGACCTGCATCGACATATTGGCCGCTTCGAAACCCATATCGGTGAAGAAGGCCTTGACCACGGGCGTCATCAGATCGCCCAGCAGCATGGCGGTGTCCTTCTCCGGCCGCTCGGATTCCCCGATGGCGAGATTGAGCGTCGTCCACATCGCCAGCGCCCGCGCGCCTTCGATGAAGCTGCGGCAATGCAAAAGCATGCGCTTGACATCGGGATGCACGATTTCCAGATCGGCCGGCTTGTCGGGTTCGGCGGGGCCGGTCAGCGCGCGGCCGACGCGGCGCTCATGCGCATAGACCACCGCGTTCTGATAGGCGACTTCGGCCACGGAGATGCCCTGAATGCCGACGCCGAGGCGCGCATTGTTCATCATGCCGAACATGCCCGCCATGCCGGCCGAGGCTTTGCGCTTCTCGCCCGGCTTGGGGGCTTCGGGCTTGGGGCCGAGGCGCCAGGCGATGGCGTCGTCGAAATTGAGCACGCAGGTCGCCTGCGCCTTGATGCCCATCTTCTTCTCAATGCCGCCGGTGGAAACGCCGTTGCGCGCGCCCATCTTGCCGTCTTCGGAGACGAGGAATTTCGGCACCAGGAAAAAGTTCACGGTCGAAAGATCGTCGGCGATCTGGCCGTTCTCGTCCGGGATCTTGGCGATCACCATATGGATGATGTTGTCGGTGAGGTCGTGGTCGCCGCCCGAGATGAAGATCTTGGTGCCGCTCATGCGATAAGTGCCGTCCGGCTGCTCCACCGCGCGTGTCTTCATCAGGCGCAGATCGGTGCCGCAATGCGGCTCGGTCAGGCACATGGTGCCGCACCATTCGCCGCTGATCATCTTGGGAAGAACGTGTTCCTTCATCCACGGCGCGCCCGTCGCGCCCAGCGCACCGGCCGCGGCCCCCGTCAGCCCGGGATACATGGAGAAGGACTGGTTGGCCGAATTCGCCATTTCGGCCACGGCCATGGCGATAAGCTTGGGCATGCCGGCGCCGCCGAATTTCGCGGGCGCGGCCAGCGCGCCCCAGCCGGCTTCGCTATAGGCGTCATAGGCTTCCTTGAAGCCCTTGGGCGTGCGCACGACGCCATTCTCGAAATGCGCGCCTTCCTCGTCGCCGCTCTGGTTGATCGGCTGCAGCACCTCTTCGCAGAACTTGCCGGCATTGGTCAGAATGTCGTCGAGCAGGTCGGGCGACAGCTCCTCGAAATCGGGCAGGTCGCGATGCTTTTCCACTTCCAGCATCTCGTTGAGAACGAAGCGGTAGTCGTCGACGGGCGCGCGATAGATGGGCATCGGGGAATATCCTTTCGGGACCTGTGCGAAGCACCTGTACTTGCCAGCATTTAGGCCGATCGGTCGGCAAAAATAAAGGGAGCCCGAAGGCGTCGGGCTCCCCTTTTCGGCCTCATTGCGGGGCTTAAATCAGGTCACGCAGCGTCACCTTGACGGTCCGGGTTCCTGCAGCTCTGAGAACCGTGAATGCGACCACCGTTCCCGGCTTGTCGTCGCGCAGGCGCCGGCGCAGATCGTAGAGCTTGATCGTTGCGGCCGCTTTGCTGTCTACGGCGGTGATGATGTCGCCCGTCTTAAGCCCCGCCTCTTCGGCCGGCGCGCCCTTGGTGATATCGGCGATCACGAAGCCCTTGGGCGCCGCATTGATCCATAGGCCGGCGCGATCATAGGTGTCCAGATCGGCAACCTTCCCGGTCACCGGCTTCAGATACATCACCTTGTCGTGGTAATCGAAGGTGACGACGAAGCGCTTCAGGATGCCGCCGCCGACATTGCCGGAATATTCGTTGCCGGCGAAGGCGCCCGACTTCTGGTCGTTGACGTCGGTGACGATACCATGGATCGCGACATCGCCGAGTGTCACGGATGCCGCGCGCAACATATACCCGGTCGCCGGTCCGCCCACGCCCCAGCCCGTCACGGTTGTAAAGCCGCCCGGATGCTTGGCCACGACGTCATGCTTCTTGGCGAAGGGACCGTTCACCGTCAGCGCGGACCGCGAACCGGTGTCGATGTCGAACATCGCCGGAATGCCTTCGAAACTGCCATGCACTTCCGGAATGCGGCCGTTGAGCACGAAGGGCACCGGCGTGCCGGCATCCTTGGGATCGAACTTCGCCGGATCGATCAAGCTGATCGTCTTTGCGCCATAATCGATGCGGGTCACGAAGCGGCGGAAGGTCTCGAAGCCCACCATGCCCGGCACGGGCACGCCCTCGATGTTCTTAAGCGCGTTGAGATCGGTGATGACGAAGAGTTGGTCGGTCACCACGGCATTGCCGACCTTGAGCTGCCGGACCTTGGTCAGACCTGCCTTCATCGTGCTGGTGCCGGCGCCGCGGACATCCATGTCACCCTGACTTTTCAGGCCCAGCGTCTTGGCGGTGGCCGGGGTCACGATATTGACGCCGCCGGTGTCGAAGATGAACTGATGTGGCCCCTGGCCGTTCACCTTGGCCATGCCGTAGATGTGGTTGTTGATCAGTTTGAACGAGATGACGGATTGCGCTGCGCCGCCTTCGATCGCGTAGTCTGCGACCTTGGTCTTGGGCATTGCATAGGCCGAATCCGGTTGCGCGGGCAGGAAGGTGGCGCTCGTCAGCGTCTGGGTCTGTGCGTTCTTGCCATCGGAGGCGACGCCGACGGCTTTGTGCGCCAGCATCACGCCGTCATAGTTGCGATAATCCGACAGCGTCGTCGTGTAGGACAGGCCCGACCGCTTCTCGACGATGCGGCTCAGAAGATGTGTCTTCGTATCGAACCAGGCCTCGAAGGGCTTGCCGTCCTTGGGCGTCACGCTCAGCACATCGAAGGTGGCGCCGTCCTGCGTCTTCTCGCCGTCGTTCTGGATCGTGGCGCCGCCGCGATCGGCCTTCCACCATGTGTTCGTGCGGCGATAGCCGTCACTGACTGCGAGCTGGCGGGCATCGCCGCCGGCCTTGACGTCGACCGTGCCGGACGGGTCTTTCTCCCACGCCTCTTTGCCATCGAAGCCGCTGGCGCCATTGATGGGCCCGATCTGGTAGCTGTCGATGTAGCGTGGAGCTTTCAGGTCCGTGAGCGATTCGACCTTGCCGGTCATGCCTTGGCCGGAATAGGCATAGTCGGCCTTGAGGGTGGCCTTGCCGGCCCATGCGCTTCCGCCGCTGGCCGTCTCGTTGACGCTAAGAATGTCGGCCGCGCTGGGGGCGGCAATGGCCCAATTGGCCGCGGTCCCGGCGACCGCAAAGGCCGTCAGCGCGACAAAAGCTAGAGTTTTTCGCATGGTCCCTCCAGTGTGTGGCCATCAGATGGGAATGTCAGACTAGCAGGTCAATATGCGTATGAACCATAGCAGCCATGTTCTGGGCTGGCTCGCCTTGGCATTCCTGGCCGGTCTGCTGCCGGCGGCGGCCGCGCCGCAGCGTGTGGCCTCCGTATTTCTGTGTACGGATGAATATGTCTTCCGCCTGCTGCCGCGCGCCCGCATCGCCGCGCTGTCGGTGCTGGCGGGCGACACGCACCCCACGGTCTCGACGATCGCCGGCAAGATCAAGGGCATCACGCTGGTGCGCCCGAATGCGGAGGCGGTGCTCGGCGTCCATCCCGATCTCGTGGTCCTCTACAGGGGCGCCAATCCGCGCCTCAAATCGCATCTTGTGGCGGCGGGTGTGAAGGTCCTGGATGTGCCCTGGGCCAACAATCTGGCCGATATCCGCAAGACCACGCGCATGCTCGGCAAGGCGCTTGGTGCGGAGAAGCGTGCCACGGCCATGCTGGCGGCGATGGATGCCAAACTCGCGGCGGCGCGCGCTGCGGCGCCGCATCCGCCCGTCTCGGCGCTGATCTATGAGCCCAATGGCTACACCGCCTCCGATGCCGTCACCGATGCCATGATGCGCGCGGGCGGGCTCAGCAATGCGGCGAAGTCGATGCCCATGAACCGGCTCGGCCGCGTCTCGGTGGAATCGGTGCTGGCCGCGGCGCCGCAGCTCGTGATCCTCAATGCCGCGCGCGAGGGCGGGCCGGCGCTGGCCGATGCCGCGATCCGCCATCCCGCTCTGGCCGCGCTCAAGGGGCGCTCGCTGATCGTCGAGGCGTCGCTCACGCCGCTGCTTTGCCCCGGGCCGTGGTCGGCCGATGCGGCCGGAGATTTCGCCCATATGGCCCAAAAAGCCGCCCGCCTTGCGAAGCCGAAGCCCACGCATTAAGACTTGGGCCGCGTCGGTGCCCCGCGAATGGTCGCGGGGAAAAGGGAACGCGGTGCGGCCATCTCCTTGATTGAATAGGGGAAGGGCCTAGTCCGCGGCTGCCCCCGCAACTGTAAGCGGCGAGCCGTGCCCCAATGGCCACTGGGAAACCGGGAAGGCGGGGCAAGGCGCCAGAGCCGCAAGCCAGGAAACCTGCCGCACGCGAGCGTCGTCCATCCGTGCGATCGGGGTTGATCGGCGGTGCGGGGTTTCCGCAAGTGGCGATGCGCTGATGCCAGGAGGCAGAGGCGGCCATGGACGGCGCAATAGAACAGACGCGATCTCCATCCGGATTCGCTGCGCGCGATGTGCTGGCGTGGATGACCCCGGCCGATGCGCGCGCCGGCACGATGACGGCGGCGCTGGCGGCCCTTGCGCTCGGCTCTGCCTGCATCTCCTTCCTGATCGGGCCGTCTCATCTGTCTGCCGGCGAATTGTTCGGCGGGCTGTTTTCGAATCACGGGATGGCGAGCGTGATCGCGCGCGACATCCGCCTGCCGCGAGCGCTCCTGGCGTTGGTGGTCGGCGGCGCACTGGGCGCGAGCGGCGCGGCGCTGCAGGGCCTGTTCCGCAATCCGCTGGCCGGGCCGGGCGTGACGGGCGTGACCTCGTCGGCGGGCTTGGGCGCGGTGATCGCGCTCTATTTCGGCTTGGCCGGTCTCAGCTCCGCATTGGTGCCGGGCTTCGCCGTGCTCGGCGCCTTGGCGGCGGCGATGATCCTTTATCTGCTCTCGCGGGCTGGCGCCGGCATCATGGCGCTGGTGCTGGCCGGCGTGGCGATTTCCAGTCTCGCCACTGCGCTCACGGCGCTGGCGCTCTCCTTTGCGCCCAATCCTTACGCGATGAGCGAGATGGTGTTGTGGATGCTGGGCTCGCTCAAGGATCGCACGCCGGCCGATCTCTATTTCGCCGCGCCGCTGACGCTGCTCGGTATCGCCTTGCTGATCTCTGCGGCGCGCGGTCTCGATGCGCTGACGCTGGGCGAGGACGCGGCGCAGAGCCTTGGCATCAATGTCCATGCCGTGCGCCGCCGCGTGGTCACGGGCGCGGCGCTGGCCACCGGCGCGGCCACAGCGGCGGCGGGTGCCGTGGGCTTTGTCGGTCTCGTCGTGCCGCATCTGCTCAGGCCCTTCTATGGCTATGAACCGGCGCGGCTGATCCTGCCGTCGGCGCTGGGCGGTGCGGCGCTGGTTGCGGCGGCCGATGTCGCCGTGCGCCTGATCGCGCCGGACGGTGAGCTTCTTCTCGGCGTGCTCACCGCCATGCTGGGCGCACCCTTCTTCATCTGGCTGATCCTCTCGATGCGGAGGACGGGATGAGCGCGGCATTATCTTTCGACAATGTCACGCTGCGCTATGGCGACCGCCGCGCGCTCGATGCGGTGTCGTATGATTTCGCGCCAGGCCGCGTCACCGGCCTTGCCGGTCCCAACGGCGCGGGCAAGACGACGCTGCTGCGCACGGCGCTGACGCTGCTGAAGCCGCAGAGCGGAACCATTCGCCTGTTCGATCGGCCGCTTGGCGATTGGTCCGACGATGCGCGGGCCAAGACCATCGCCTATCTGCCGCAATCGACCGAAACCCATTGGCCGCTGATCGCCCGCCGCGTGGTGGCGCTGGGCCGCATGCCGCATCGTGCCTTCGGCCGTCAGAGCCGCGCCGATGACGCCATCATCGACGCGGCGCTGGAGCGCTGCGATGCGCGCGCCTTTGCATCGCGCCGCATGGACGAACTCTCGGCCGGCGAGCGCGCGCGCGTGCTCCTCGCACGCGCTTTGGCGACCGCCGCACCGATCCTGATGGTGGACGAACCGGCGGCGCATCTCGATCCCGCCCATCAATTGCAGCTCATGGAGCTGCTGCGCGCCGAGGCTCGCCGCGGCACGGCCGTCATCGTCACGCTGCACGATCTGGCGCTGGCCGCGCGCTATTGCGACGATCTTGTGGTCTTGAAGCAGGGCCGCGTCGCCTCCACTGGCACGCCCGATGAGGCGCTGACCGATTCCGCCCTGGCCGATGTCTTCGGTGTCGGCGCCGTGCGCGTCGCGGACGAAGCGGGCAACCGTCTTTTCCTTGTCACACAGATCCAATAGGCTTCAATTCCGCGCGGGGCACGCCCCCCATCTCAGCCTTTTTGACGGGAAACCTGGCATGTCTGTTCTGCGTCTCGCCTTTGCTACCGCCATTGCGAGCCTTCTCGCCGCGCCCGTCTCGGCCGCGCCCCAGACCAAGTTGAAGCCTTCGCCGATCAAACATGTCTTCGTGATCGCGTTTGAAAATCACAACTGGACGCAGCCCAAATCGGACGATGCGGCGCCCGCCCAGATCTACGGCAATCCGGCCGCGCCCTACATCAACAGCCTGGTCACGCCCGGCAATCCCAACGCCGCGCAGGTGTCCTATGCCAGCGCCTATCACAACGTGCTGGCGACGCCATCCGGCAACAATCCGCACATCCATCCCTCCGAACCGAATTATATCTGGGCCGAGGCCGGCTCCAATCTCGGCGTCGCCAGTGACAACGATCCGTTCGGCCGGGACGGCACCAATCAGACGACAACGCAGACGTTGAGCGTCAATCTTACCCATGCCGGCAAGAGCTGGCGCTCCTATCAGGAAGATATCGATCTCGATCTGAAGACGGGCCGCCTATTGCCGCGGGACCAGTGGACGGTGCCGCTGGTCCGTCGGGAGGGCTTCTTCGTCAGCGGCCGCAACGCCTATAATGGCAGCCGCCAGTACAATTACGCGCCCAAGCACAATCCGCAGGTGCTTTTCACGGTGACGAATGGCGGCAATGACGCGTCACCCAGCAATCCGATGGTGTCGCATTATGTGCCGTTGCGGCAGTTGAAGGCCGATCTGGCCTCGGGCCATGTCGCCGATTACAACTGGATCTCGGCGGATCAATACAATGAGATGCACACCGGGCTCACCGGCGGCTTCACCTATCATGGCAAGCATTATGTGGATGACGAGGCGGCCATCGCCGCAGGCGACAATTTCGCCTCGAAGATCGTGCCGATGATCATGGCCTCGAAGGCCTATAAGGATGGCGGGCTCATCATCCTGTGGTGGGACGAGACGGAAGGCCGCAACCGCGACGACTTCCAGCACACCATCCCGGAAATCATCATCTCGCCCTATGCCAAAGGCAATGCCTACACCAATCATATTGCCTATACGCATTCGTCCGATTTGAAGACGGTGCAGGAGATCCTGCGAGCCGGGCCCTGCCTGCGCGACGCCTGCAGGGCGCGTGACCTGTCGGACTTTTTCGTTCCCGGCACGATCCCGAACCGGATGCATTGAGGCCGCTTGCGATTGCACCGCCATCGCGTCACTCTTCGCCGAGCGCGAGGAGACAGCGATGGCCCACGGAAAGTCCCAGCCCAAATCCCAGCCCAAATCGAAGTCCAAGTCGAAAGCAAAAGCGAAGCCGGCCTATGACGACGACGATGACGGCCGCGACCGCCATTACAAGAAGGCGCTCTACGATCTGCAGGTCGAGCTCGTAAAGCTGCAGCACCATCTGATCGACAAGGGCGCGCGCGTGCTCGTCATCCTTGAGGGCCGCGACAGCGCCGGCAAGGACGGGACCATAAAGCGCCTCACCGAACATATGAGCCCGCGCGAAACCCGCGTTCACGCGCCCGGCAAACCGTCCGACCGCCAGGAGACGGAATGGTATTTCCAGCGCTTTGTGCCCTTCCTGCCGGCGGCGCAGGAATTCGTGATCTTCAACCGCTCCTGGTACAACCGCGCCGGCGTCGAGCGCGTGATGGATTTTGCAACCGACCGTGAGGTCGAGGATTTTCTCGACATGGTCGTGCCGTTCGAGGAAATGCTGGTGCGCGACGGCATCGAGCTGCGCAAATTCTATCTCGACATCTCCAAATCCGAGCAGCGCAAGCGCCTCTCCGCGCGCCGCAAGGATCCGCTCAAGCAATGGAAGCTGTCGCCGGTGGACGAGGCGGCGCAGGCGAACTGGAAGCCCTACAGCGACGCGCGCGATGCCATGTTCAAGCGCACCACCCATCCGCTCGCGCCGTGGCGGGTGCTCAAGGCGGACATCAAGAAGACGGCGCGGCTGGAGATGATCCGCGATCTGCTCGACAGCTTTTCCTACAAGGGCAAGGACAAGAAGCTCACCGCGCCCGATCGCGCCATTGTCTTTCCCTGGTCACAGACCGCGCATGAACGCGACATGATCGCGCATTAGCTGTTGCGCACTTCGTCCACGGTCACGCGCCGCATATGCCGGCGCTGGCCGGGATAATCGTTGAGCGCGAAATGCCAGACGCTGCGATTGTCCCAGAAGGCGACCGAGCCCTTCTGCCAGCGGAAGCGGCAGGTGAAGCCTTCATAGCGCGAATGGTCGAAGAGATATTGAAGCAGTGGCCGGGATTCGCGCGTGGACCAGCCCTCGAACTTCATCGTGAAAGCCGGGTTCACATAGAGCGCCTTCTTGCCCGTTTCGGGATGCACCTTGACCACGGGATGGATGAACTCGCCGGCCATGCCCTCGGCTTCCGCCACCTGCATCGCGCCGCGCTTGGCCGCCGATGGCCCGCGCGCGCCATATTCCTTGTTGGCCGAATGCACCGCGTTCAAGCCTGCGAGCGTTTCCTTCAGCCCCGGCGACAACGCCTCATAGGCCGCGAGCTGGCTCGCGAACAGCGTGTCGCCGCCCCAGTCCGGTACGTCGAGCGCATAGAGGATCGAGCCCACCGACGGCCGTTCGAGAAAGCTCATATCCGAATGCCAGCCGCCGCCGAAGTTCAGTTTGTCTTCCGGCTCCTTGATGATCTCGATGATCTCGGGATGGCCGTCCATGCCGGTGACATAGGGATGGATGTTGAGGGGCCCGAAGCGGCGGCCAAAGGTCTTGTGTTGCTCCGGCGTCAAGTCCTGATCGCGGAAGAAGATGACCTGATGCTCCAGAAAGGCGCGGTGGATCGCCTCGAAACTTGCATCGTCCAGCGGCTTGGATAGATCGACGCCGAGAATCTCCGCGCCGAGCGCGCCTGCCAGTTTTCGAATGCCCGGATGGCCCATGATCGTTCTCCCGATATTTTGTCAGGAGCGATCATAGGCCATGGCGGCGGCCTGCGGAATGCATCCACAGAACGGCGCAGCCGGGGGGATAGGGCTGGAAGCCCCCGGCTGCGCCCAAGGTGCCGGGGCCGCAAGGGCCCCGGGTCTTGATCGGCTTATTGCGGTGTGGAGGCGCTGCCGCCAGCGTTCACATCGGCATTGGCATTGGCGCCGGCACTGGTGTTTTTCATCGCGCTCGCGGCGGTGCCGACGGCGCCATTGGCCTTGGCTTCGGCCTTGTTAGCGGCCGTGCCGCTCGCATTGGCCGCCGTGTCGAGGCCGCTCTGCGCGGCGCCGGTCGCGGTGCCGAGGCCGACAGAGCCGTTGGCCGAACCAGAGCTCGAACCGCTGCCGGACGCGTTGGCACCGGCCACGTTCAGGCCGGTCGATCCGCCGCCGGACACCGAGCCGTCTGCCGAAGCCGAGTTCGCCGTGTTCAGCGTCCCCTTGGCCGTGCCCATTGTGGTGCCGCTGATCTGGCCGGCTGCGCTATGGGTGGCGCCTTCGGCACTGCCTGTCGCCTGCGTCATCGCATTGGCCGCGGGCGCACCGCTCACCGTGCCGCCGATGCCGATCTGACTGCTGGCCGCACCGTTTGCGCCCGCCGTCGCGGGCAGGGAGGTCGTGCCCATGCCGGTGCCGACCTGGCCCATGCCATGGGCCGCGCCCATGCCGCTGGCGCCAATTCCACCAATGCCGCCGACGCCGCCGGCCAGTCCGCCGCCGGCACCCACTGCGCCGCCGCCGCCGAGCAAGCCGCCCGCGAGTGCCGGGCTCGCCACTGCTACCGCGCTGCAAAAGATCGCTGTCCGCAGGGTTTTGCGAATAGTCTTGGTCATGGTCCAGCTCCTCTTCGCTGAGGCCGGTGCCTTTGTCGGTACCGGCCAGGACGGGAAGACAACAGCGCAGAGGCGGGGTTGTCTCCCCGCCATGCCGTGACCATTTGTGGGCATCGTTTACGATCAGAGAGTTAGTGGCGCGGAAATTTTGTCCGCAGCCGGGGAACCACAACTCAGCCCGTCCGCTCGGGCGCCTCGCGCACGGTCACGGTTCCCGCCCGTTCCAGCTTGCCCCAGCCCACCAGCGCGCCCTTCAGTGCGGTCGTGATCGAGCGCACGACCACGTAATACATGATCTGGCGATAGCCGAAGCGCTGCAGCATCAGCCACCACAGCAGGCTCCATTGTTCGCGCCGCTCCATCAGGAAGCCGAACATTGCGGCCATCAGATCGACCACCACGAACACGACGTAATAGAGCGCGACCTTGTTCAGATCGGCGTTCGAGAATTCGGCGCCATGTTGCAGATAAGCGAGATATTGCCAGGCCAGTTGCCATATGAGCAGCAGATCGGCGAGGGGGGCGAGCGCCGTCAGAAGGATCTGGAACAGCCACACCTGCGGCAGCGCGATCATGCCCAGCGTGCCATAGCGCGGATTGAAGGTCATGCGCCGGTACTTCCACAAACATTGCAGCGTGCCATAGGCCCAGCGGAAGCGCTGCTTGGCGAGGCCCCGCACGGTGGCCGGCGCTTCGGTCCAGGCGATGGCCGTGGAATCGAATTGCACCCGCCAGCCCGCGCGCTGCACGGCGATGGTCAGGTCCTGGTCCTCGGCCAGCGTGTCGGTGCGGAAGCCGCCCAGCGATTCCAGAACCGATCTGCGCCACGCCCCGACGGCGCCCGGCACCACGGTCAGCGTGCCGAGGGCTGCCAGCGCGCGCCGCTCCAGGTTCTGCGCCACGATATATTCGAGCGCCTGCCAGCGCGTGATCATGTTGATGCGGTTGCCGACCTTGGCGTTGCCGGCGACGGCGCCGACGCTGTCATCGGTGAACCAGCGCACCAGTCTTGCAATGGTGTCGCGATTGAACTGCGTGTCGGCATCGAGCGCGACCACCACCTCACCTCGCGCATGGGTGAGGCCGAGATTGAGCGCGCGCGCCTTGCCGCCATTGACGGCGCGGATCAGCTTCACGCGCCCGTCCGCGCCGAACTCGCGTTCCACCACATCGGCGGTGCCGTCGCGCGATCCGTCATCAATGACGATGACTTCGAGATTGCGATAGGTTCCGGCCAGGATGCCGTGCAGCGTGCGTGCGATCACACTCTCTTCATTATAGGCGGGGACGACGACCGAGACATAGGCAGGCTGCTCCCGCGGCGGGGCGTCGAATTCGGCCGCCTGCGTGTGGCGCCGCCACAGGCTGGCGATGATCAGGAAGATCATGCGCCCGATGCCGAGCACGATCGCGGCCAGGAAGCACACATAAAGAATATGGCCCAGCGTCGACAGCACCATAAAGACGAAGCGGTCGGTGAGCAGCGCCACGGTCGGCGACAGCGGCGGCATGGCTTCGGCGCGCGAAAGCCCCGCCAGCGCCGAAACCGGCACGAAGCGATAACCCTCGGTGCGCAGCTTGTCGATCAGCTTGGGCAGCGCCGCCACGGTTTGCGAGCGGTCGCCGCCCGCATCGTGCAGCAGCACGATGTTGCGCGGCATGTCGCGGCTGACGGCATGGAGCTGCTTGAAGGTGCGGTCGATGATCGTCTGTTCGCCCGGCCGCGCCCAGTCGATGGGGTCGATATGCTCGCCGACCGTGACATAGCCCATGCGCTGTGCAATCTCGACCGGGATCAATTCGTCCACATCGGTCGGTTCGGCATCGCCCAGATAGGGCGGGCGGAACAGGCGCAAGGAACGGCCGGTCAGCGCCTCGAACAGGCGCTGCGTCGCGTTCAGCTCCAGCTTCACGCCTTCGCGGCCGGTATCGGCGAGATTGGGATGGGTATAGGTGTGGTTCCCGACCTCGTCGCCATCCGCCACCATGCGCTGCACCAGGCCCGGACTGGCCTCGGCATTGCCGCCGATGATGAAGAAGGTCGCCGGCACATGTTTGGCTTCGAGAATGGAGAGGATCTTCGGCGTCCATTCCGGATCGGGGCCGTCGTCGAAGGTCAGTGCCACTTCCTTATCGAACTTGGCGCCGAACTGGCGCACGACATAGCTGGTCGGAAGCTGCGTATAGGTCTCGTCGTCGATGTCGCCGGTCTGCTTGTCCATATCGAAGCGGCGTTTGCCGGCGCTGGGTTCGGCCGCGACACGCAGAATCTCGCCGCGGCCTTCATAATCGATATCGTCGTTGATCGGAATCTGGGTCAGGCTTTTCGGCACAGCGGCGCCATAGGCGCGATGCATCACGTCCCAGACCGAGGGGTCTTCGCTTCCCAGGCGCCACAGCGCATAACCGGCCGGCTGATAGATGTCGGCGGCGTGGATCTCGTTGAACGCCGTCGCCGCATCGAGGAACCAGACATTATGCAGCGTGCCGTCTTCCTCGCGATAGGAGAAGTGCGGGTTGTCGCTGGCCGCGTCGAAATCGACATCGGCGCCGGAATCATGGGCGCCGACCACGGCATCCTCGAATGTCAGGGAATCGACATCGCTGCCGTTCCAGTCATAGCCATAGCCACCCAGCGCGATGATGGTGCGGCTCGGCGCCAGCACGCGCATGCGCTTGTCGAGCTCGTGCTCATACCAGCTTTCCCCGGCGATGGGCCCGGCCGGGTCGGCCGCCATGTGCTGGTCATAGGCCATCAGCACGGTGTAATCGACAGAGCGGGCATACAGCGCGAAGGGCCAGCTGTCGTCGTCGAAGGGGGCGGTCTGCGCCACGGTCCAGTGGTGCGGGGCAAAGCGTGCATGCAGGGCGCCGAGGAACTTCGACAGGTCGGCGCGCGCGCTGGCGGGCACCTCTTCGAAGTCGATGGTCACGCCTTGCAGCCGGTGCTGCTCGACGAATTGCGCCAGCCGATCGATCAGCGCGCTCCGGCGCGCCGGATCGGCCAGAAGCTTGGCCAGCCCCGGGCCGTTCCATGTGCCCATGGCCGCGTTCTGCAGCACCGGCAGAATCGCGAGGTCCGGCTTGTTGCGGCGGAGATAGCCATAGACCCGCGGATTGAAATGCGCATCGAGCGCGAGATCGGGCCCGTGCAGGTTGAGCCAGGTCGGCATCACCGCATCGAGCCGGGGCAGGGCATGTTTGAGCGCGGGGAAAGCCGCTTCGGACCAGTCCGGGTAGAAGGCGATGGAGAGCGGCCGGTTCGCCGCGGGCCGCATCGCGCTCGACAGCGGATGGGCGCGCATGCGCCGTTCGGTCCGCGTGCGCCTGAGGGTCGCAAGCTTCGCCCGGCGCAGCCACGCGCGCTGGGCCAGCGCCTCGGCCACGCGGACAAGGCCCGGAGCCTGGGCCTTCTTTTCCAGAACCTCACGCGTCTGGACGGCGGTGAGCTGGCCGGGCAGGCGCATGGTCTGCACCCGCGGCACGGCCATCAGATTCATGATAAAGGCCACGCCGACCAGCGTGGAGACGATGGCCGCCGCCCAGCCGATCAGCGAAATCCATGCCGCGCGCCGCCCGCTGGCATCGTGAAAGATCGGCTTGTCCGCCATGTTTTGCCCGCCGGCTTCCCGTGCGGTCCATCCCTGAATAACAATAGGTTTGAGCAGTCTCAGTTTTTACCGAAGGTCGGCCTATGAACCTGCGTGTTGTGCCGCACCCTGCGGAGGCCACCAAGGCCATCATCCTCGTCGCTTTTGGCTTTTCTGCGGCAGCCAATTGGCCCGGCCATCTGTCTTACGATTCTGTAATCCAGCTCCTCGAAGGCCGGACGGCTATATACGCCAATTGGCATCCCCCCGTCATGTCCTGGTTGCTGGGACTGAGCGACGCTGTGGGCGCCAATGCCAGTCTTCTGATGCTGTTCGATTGCGCGCTCCTGTTTGGCGCTTTTCTGTTGCTGGCTCTGGTACAACCGGCGCGGAGCTGGGCGGCGGCCGTCGTTCTGGTTCTGGCTGCGGCGACGCCACAACTTTTGATCTATCCCGGCATTGTCTGGAAGGATGTGCTGTTCGCGGCGGCGAGCCTTGCCGGCTTCGCCTGTCTTGCCGCCGGCGCGGCGTGGTGGCCGCGCATTCGTTGGCGCTTTGCGCTGTTGGCGATGGCATTGCTTCTGCTCGTTCTGGCCGCGCTGGCGCGGCAGAACGGTATTGTGTTGCTGGTCTTTGCCGCGGCCACGCTGGGCTGGATTGCCGCACGCGCCGAGGGTGCCCGGACGGGAGCGATCTACGCCGTCTCTGCGCTCGCCGCGGCGCTTCTTCTCGCCGCCGGCTGCCGCGCGGCGCTCGACACCCGCGTTCGCGGCGATCTCGGCCCGGAGGCGCAGTTAAAGCTGCTGGAGAGCTATGACCTGATCGGCGCCCTGACGCGCGACCCAGCCTTGCCGCTGCCGGTGCTTTCCCGCGCCGATCCCACGCTGGTGCGCCTGATGCGCCGCGACGGGCCGCGCCTTTATTCGCCCGTCCGGGTCGACACGCTGAACAGCTCCGCGGCGCTCATGGACGCGATCGGCGCGGCGCCGCCCTCTGCCGTCGCCGCCGATTGGCGGGGGCTGATCCTTGGCCGGCCGGGCCTCTATCTTGCGACTCGCTGGGCCGCGTTCCGCTGGGTGTTCCTGACGCCGGATGCGGCACTCTGCTATCCCTATTATCTCGGCGTCGATGGCCCACGCGCGGCGATGATGGCGCTGGGTCTGACGCACCGCTGGGACAGCCGCGATCAGGCGCTCGACAGCTATGGGGCCCATTTCGAGCGGACGCCGATTCTCAGCCATGGCTTTTATGCGCTGCTGGCGCTCGCGGGGCTGGTGGTCCTGTTGTACCGCCGCCGGCCGGCCGATCTGGCCATGGCGGGGCTCCTGGCCGGCGCGCTGGCCTTCGCCGCCAGCTTCTTCGTGATCTCGATTTCCTGCGATTACCGCTATCTCTACCTGCTCGATCTGGCGGCGCTGGCGGGCACATTCTACCTCGCGCTGGACCCCCATCGGACCCCAGTGTATTCAGGGCCGGGCGTGTCGCCGTAGCTCAGTCGGATAGAGCACGAGATTCCTAATCTCGGGGCCACAGGTTCGAATCCTGTCGGCGACACCATTCCCCATACCGGCCAACCGCCCCTTACCGGAATTCCGCTTTCGCGGTCTCGGTTGCGACAGAGCGCTGGGGTTCCAGCTTTCCAATCTTGTTGGATGAGGATGTGATTGGCCGCCGTTCGCGATGCGCCCGTGCGAGCAGCCTTATTCATGTCCCGCGATGTTGAACGTGATTTCGACCCGCAAGCCGGGGTGATTGTCGGAGAGGTCTATCGTCGCCTTGTGCAGGTCGACAATCGCGCGGACGAGCGATAGCCCCAGACCGCTGCCGGGCGTCGAGCGGCTATGTTCCAGGCGATAGAAACGGCGGAAGACCTTTTCGCGCTCCGTTTCCGGGATGCCGGGGCCGTTATCGGCGATCGATGCAACGGCAGCTTCAGCATGTTGTTCAAGATCGACGGCGATGGTGCCGTGAGGCGGCGAATGCGTCATCGCGTTCTCGATCAGGTTCGCGAACACTTGCGTCAGCATCGTGCGGTCGCCGCGAACCGTCACGCCCGGCGCTATTCGGGGGCGCAATTCATGCCCGCCATCTTCCGCCGCGGGGCGGTAGATATCGACGAGCTCGATCAGGAGCGCCGAGAGGTCCACGGCCTCCATGGGAATGCCCGCGGTCCCGCTCTCGAGCTGGCCGATGCGCAGCAAGGCCGAGAAGGTCGTCAGGATCGTGTCGCTTTCGGCGATCGCCCGCTCGACCGCATCGGCGTATCCCTCGACGCTTGTGGCATCGTTGTGCGCGGATTCAAGCTGGTGGCGCAAACGCGTCAACGGCGTTCGAAGATCGTGGGCGATGTCGCTGGAAATCTGCTGCACATTCTCCATCAGGGCCGAGATGCGGTCCAGCATGGCGTTGATCGTGCCGACCAGCTGGTCGAATTCGTCGCGCGTTCCGCGTTCGGGAATTCGGTCGGAAAGGTGTCCCGCCATGATGGCGCGACAGGTTCTGGTAATCGCGTCCATCCGGCTGAGAAGGCTGTTGCTCAGCAGGATGCCGCCCATAAGCGCCACAAGCAGCGTCGCGCCAAGAACCCAGCCGAAGGTTTGCAGGACGCTTTCCTCGGCGGCGGTGGCCAGATAGAGGTCGCGGCCGACAAACACATAGAGGCCCGGCGCGAGAAACGATCCGCGCCCGACGATCTCATGATCTTCGTCCTCCTCCCCGGCGACGGGATGCGGCAGCGGCAGCCGGCGCTCGCCCGCGATGGCGGGCATGGCCGGGAGGTTGCCGGCCAGCTTGACCCCGGCTGCGGTCTCCAGAAGGAAGTAATCCGTTCCATGAGTCCTGAAGAGGCGCTGGTGCACGATTTCCTTGACCTCCGAAATACCCTGGGAGCGATAGCCCTCTTCGATGGATGCGAGGTCATGCGTGATCGAATCGCGCACCTCGGTCTGGAATGCCTTGTGGGTGATGGCGTAGACCAGCGTCATCAGGATCAGCATGGCGCTGACGATGATGGCGACAAAGATCGCCGTCAGCCTGAAGCTTTCGGTGCGAAGCAGCCTAGTCAGCATGCAGCATGTATCCGGCGCCGCGAATGGTCTCGATCATCTCCCGGTCGAAGCCGCGATCGAGCTTTCCGCGCAGACGGCTGAGATGCGATTCCACGATGTTGGTTTTCGGATCGAAGTGAAGCTGCCACACATTCTCCAGCAACATGGTGCGGGTGACGATCTGGCCGGCATGCCGCATCAGATATTCGAGCACCCGGAACTCCTGTGGTTGCAGGTCGATGCGTTGCCCGCTGCGGGTCACGGTCTGGGCAATCAGATCAAGCTCGATGTCCCCGGCGCGAAGATGGGTCTTGATCTGCGCGCCGACACGCTTTGCGCGTCGTGCCAGAGAGTTGACGCGCGCGACCAGTTCGGCGAGGGCGAAGGGCTTGGTGAGATAATCGTCGGCGCCCGCCTCCAGGCCGTCGACGCGGTCGCGGATGCCGTTCATCGTCGTCAGGAACAAGATCGGAATCTCAAGCTCTTCCGCCCGCAATGTCTTGACGAGTTCGACGCCGTCGACGCCGGGAAGCATGCGGTCGATGATGGCAACGTCATGCGCGCGGGTCCGCGCGGCGCTCAGCCCGCCTTCTCCGGTTGCGGCCAATTCGACCCAATGCCCGGCCTTGCGCAAGCCCTGCGCGACATAGTTTGCCGTGTCATGGTCGTCTTCAACGAGCAGGACTTTCACGGCCTTTCGACCCCCGGTGCCACGGCCATAACGTATCTCATCACACCCATTCTTGCCTGAGGTTGGCAAAATACAATCTTCATCGTCACTTTCTGTGCCATCCCAAGATGCTATCTCGAAGTCCGAGCCGGGGCGCAACCTTGGAGTTGGATATGAAAAAACTTGTCTATGTTTCGATCGCGGCCGCCGGGCTGGGCGCTATTATCAGCGCCGGACCGGCCATTGCCTATACCGGCCAGAAATACGCGGCAGAGGCGAAGATTTCGATGGTCCAGGCCACGCAGATCGCCCAGAGAGCCCAACCCGGACAGATTGCGGATCGCGAGCTTGAGCGCGAGAGCGGCGGCAGCGGCCTTCGCTACTCCTTCGATATCAAGAGCGGCAAGGTCACGCATGAAGTTGGCGTCGATGCCAGGACCGGAAAGATACTCGAGAATTCTGTCGAAGGTCCGAACGCCGACTGAATGACATGATCCCGGTTGGAGCGGCGGCGGTCTCGTCCGCCGCTCCGCCGGACCGGGTGCATCCCGGGGGCGGCGCCATAAGCAGGGGAATGCATGCGCAAGATTGTTTTGGTCGTTGCGTTGACGGGCGGGCTCTCTGCCTGCGCCAGCTATCACGCCCAGCCGCTTCCCACGGCGCCGGACCTGGCGATGCAACCGCCGCAGGCCCGCATGGACATGGGAGCGGTCGGGCGATACGCCGTGGCGCACAGTCCCGATCTTTCGGTTGAACGGCGCCGCGCCGATGTCAGTGCGGCACAGGCCTATGAAGGCGGGCTTCTGCCCGATCCGCAAATTTCCGCAAGCGCCGATCATCCCACCGTGCATGGTCTGGGACTGACCAATGGTTACGCCCTCGGGCTCGCAGAAGACTTGCAGACATTGCTGACCGAGCCGTCGCGTGCACGAGCCGCGGACGCCAAGCAGAAGCAGGCCAAGCTCGATTTGCTCTGGGCCGAATGGCAGACACTGCAGAAGGCCGCGAGCCTCTATACGCAAACCATCTATGCCGATGGCAAGCTGGCCGCTCTGCAACGGACCTCTACGGCGTTTCAGGAGCAGGCGAAGCGATCGGGGCATGAACTCAAGCGCCACAACACCACGATCGACATGGCTGGTGCCGACCTGTCGGCGGCGCTCGATCTTTCGAGCCAACGCGACGCCGCCGCGCGTGCCGCCGTCGCATCCGACGCGGATCTGAAGGCGCTGCTCGGGCTGGCACCGACGGCCTCGCTGACGCTTGTCGATCCGGGCGAGCCTCCGCCCATTTCGCGCAAAGACGTCGAGGCGGCCCTCGGCCGGGTAACGCGCGCCCGGCCGGACCTTCTCGCGCTGCAGGCCGGTTATCACGCGCAGGATGAAGCGGTGCGTACGGCGATCCTGCAGCAGTTTCCGGCGATCAATCTGGGCTTCAATCGTGCGTCCGACACCAGCAACATTCAAAGCAACGGCATCGCGGTCACGATCAACATTCCGATCTTCGGCAGCACGCAGGCCAGGATCCATATCGAGCGGGCCACGCGCATCCAGTTGCGCGCGGAGTATCAGGCGCGCCTCGATCAGACCACGGCGGACGCCTGGCGGATCTGGCACAGTCTTGAACTCTTGCGTGGGCAAGTCGCCCGTCTCGCCGGGTCAGTCCCCGAACTGCAAAAAATGGCGGAGACCGGACAGAAGGCCTACGCCGCCGGCAATCTCGCGCCCGCCACCTATGTCCTTCTCGAAACCTCGCTCAGCGCGCGGGCAAGCGAACTCTTCGATCTCAAGGCGGCCCTCTGGCAGGACACCATCGCGCTGAAAACCCTGTTGGCGATGACGCCGCTCATTCCGGAACCCCATCATGCCGACTGAGTCCCGTGTAACCCTGCGACGTGTGGCCGAGAACAGTTCCCCCCGGACCCGTAGAAACCTGCCATTGGCGCTCGCGGCCCTTGCGATGCTGGCGGCGCCGGTTCTCCTCGTGCGCCCGGCCATGGCCGGCGATCAGGCAAGCGTCCTCGTCACCACCACGAAACTGCGCATGGGCAGCTTGCCGCGCACGATCACAGCCTATGGCACGGTCCAGGCCGATCCGTCGGCGCGGCAGGCCGTGATGGCGCCGGTGGCCGCGACGGTCGCGAAGATCTATGTGCGCGTCGGTGAGGAGGTGAAGAAGGGTGCGCCGCTCATCCAGCTGGTTCCAAGCCCGCAGAGCCACGCGGACTATGCCAAGGCCCGCTCGGCCCTTGCCGCGGCAAATGCGCAGTTGCGTCACACCCGTGAGCTTCTCTCCCAATATCTGGCAACAAAGCAGCAGCTGGCCGATGCCGAGAAGGCGCAGGCGGATGCGCGCTCCGGGCTCGCCGCGCTCGAAGCGCAAGGTGCGAGTGGCCCCAAGATCTTGACCGTACCGTTCCGCGCGACCGTCACCAGGATCGACGCGAATTCGGGCATGCTGGTGAGTGAGGGGGCGCCGCTTCTCGAACTGGCGCCGCCAAACGCTCTGGTGCTCCGGGCCGGTGTGGTGCCGGCCGATGCAAGCGCCGTAAAGCCCGGCGACAAGGCGACCATCGAGCCCATCGGCGCCGAAACGCAAATCGACGCGCGCGTGCTGCTAAGGGGTGCGGTGGTCGATCCGCGCGATGGCCTCGTGCCGGTCGAAATCGCGCTGCCCCCCAACACGCTTTTGCCCGGGGAGTCGGCCCGGGTGACCATCGCAACCCATTCCGTCCGGGGCTTTGTCGTTCCGCACAAGGCGGTGTTGATCAACAACAGTGGTCATCCCTATGTCGTGCAAGTCCATAACATGGCCGCGCGGCTTGTCCCTGTGCAGGTAATGGTCGCCAATGGCGACAGGAATGTCATTGCCGGAAAGCTCGATCCGAAGGCCCCGCTGGTCCTCTCCGGCGCCTATCAGCTTCAGGACGGGATGACGGTACGACTGTCCAATTCCAGCAGGTCGGCCGAGTGATGTTTGCCCATTTTCTCAACCACCACCGGCGGGCATTGCTCAGCGTTGCCATCGCGCTCGCGCTGGCGGGCCTGTTCGTCGGGATTGCGCTGCCTGTCGGTCTGTTTCCGGTCACGAGCTTCCCGCGCATCCGCATCGAGGTCAGCGCCGGCAGCATGCCGTCCAAACAAATGCTGATCGATGTCACGGAGCCGCTGGAAGAAGTGGCCCGCGCGGTGCCGGGCGCGGTCGATGTGGTGTCGACAACCTCGCGCGGCTCGGCCGAAATCTTTGTCGATTTCCCCTGGAGCTTCGACATGAACCAGGCGCTTCTGCGCATCGATGCCGCCTTCGCGCAGAAGATGCCCGATCTGCCGCAGGGAACGGCTTATGACGCCATCCAGATGAGCCCGAACGCCATTATGCCGTTCATCTCATATGCGCTGATCTCGAAGAAGGAGAGCCCGGCGGCGCTGCGCCGGCTGGCCAAATACCAGATCACGCCGCTCCTGACCGGCATTCCGGGCATTCGGCAGGTGGGTGTCATGGGCGGGCAGACGCCGGAGGTGGAGGTCAACCTCGATCCTCAGAAACTGCGCGCTTATGGGCTGGCCCTGTCGGACGTCGCACAGACGATATCCAAAACCAATGCGATCACTGCCGTGGGGCGTTTGGAAGACAATGACCTTCTTTATCTGGTGATCAACAACAATGCGCTCACCTCCGTGAAGTCGGTCGCGGACATCGCGCTCCGCACCGCACAGGGCGGCATCGTCCGGCTCTCGGATCTCGGCAAGGTCGCTCTCGGGTCTGTTCCGCAATGGCTGCTCGTCAATGACAATGGCAAGCCGGCCGTGACCTTCGATGTCTACCAGCAGGACAGCGCCAACTCATTGAGCCTGGCAAAGAAGGTCGAGGCCCGGCTTTCGGACTTCATGAAGACCCAGCCCAAATCCATCGAGCTCTACAAATGGTACGACCAGACCGAGCTTGTGCGCTCATCGATCGGCGCCGTCGAAGAGGCGATCCTGATCGGGCTGGTGTTCGCGGGCTTCGTGGTGCTTGGCTTCTTGCGCAACTGGCGCGTGACGCTTGTTGCGATGGCAATCGTCCCGCTTTCCGTGCTGACCACCGTGCTGCTGCTCTACCTGCTCGGCATGACCTTCAACATCATGACCCTGGGCGGCATCGCCGCTGCCATCGGCGTTTTGATCGACGATGCAATTGTGATGATCGAGCACATTGCCCGGCGAACGGGAACGCCAGGGCTTGTCGACCCGAACAAGAAAGTTCTTGAGGCGGCCCGCGAATTTCTCTCGCCGCTGTTCGGATCGAGCCTTGCCACGATCATCATCTTCATCCCGTTGGCATTCCTGCCCGGTGTCACGGGCGCCTTCTTCAAATTCCTGTCGCTGACCATGGCGTCCGCGCTGATCATCTCCTTGATCCTGACGGCCGTGGTCGTTCCACTACTGGCGCGCCATTTCATCGATTTCCGCCGCTGGCAGGATCCCGGTCACGATCAGGAAGGCTGGCTTGTCAAAACCCATGGCCGCCTCCTGCGCGCTGTCTTTGCAAAGCCGGCATGGATCGTGGGGAGCGTCCTCGTTCTCATCGCCGCCGGATATCTCGCCTACAGCCATGTGGGCACCGGCTTCCTGCCGCGCATGGACGAGGGCGGGTTCGTTCTCGATTACCAGACGGCGCCGGGCACGTCCCTGTCGGAAACCAATCGCGAGCTGGAAGAGGTTGAAGGCATTCTGAAGAAGAATCCGTATGTCTATACCTATTCGCGGCGAACCGGGGCGGGCCTTGGCGGCGATCTGACGGAAACCTATCAGGGTGACTTCTTTGTGCGTCTGGTCGATCCATCGAAGCGCCCTTCGATCTGGACGATCATGGACCAGATCAATCATGACATTACGACACAGGTGCCCGGGATCGACTTTGATACCCACCAGCTGCTGAGCGATATGATCGGCGACATGGTCGGGCGTCGGCAGCCGGTTGTCATCTCGCTCAGCGCCAAGAACCCGGACATCCTGGACACGATCGCGCCCAAAGTGGCGGACGCCATTTCGAAAGTGCCGGGCATCCAGCCGGCGTCCGTCAATGATGGCGTCATTCCGGCCGGCGACGCCCTGGAAATCCATGTGGACCCGGCCGCTGCCGCGACCCAGGGCATGAGCCCGGAGGACGTCAAGGAACAGCTCTATCACTACCTGCATGGGGCGGTGGTCACGCGTTATCTCGGCAACGTCCAGGATGTCGGCGTTCGTGTCTGGCTCGGCTCACGGCATTCCAGTCTCTATAAGGATCAGCTGGGGGAATTGCTGATCCGTTCTCCCACGGGGCACGAGTTTCCGCTGAAGACGGTGGCCAGAATCGCCTTCGTCAGCGGTCAGCCGCAGATCACGCGCGACAACCTTGCCCAGATCGTCGCCGTCACCGCGGAGATTGGCGGCGGCCACGATCTCGGCTCCACGATTGCGGCTGTTCAAAAAGTCCTGCACCAGCCGGGCCTGTTGCCGCCCGATGTCTATTATTCGATCGGTGGTGCCTACAAACAGCAGCAGATGGCCCTGGATGGCATGATCAAGGCGTTTGCCGCGGCCGCGGTTGCCGAGTTCATCTTGCTTCTGTTTCTCTACAACCGCTTCCTCATGCCGATCGTCATCATCATCAGCGCGGTCCTGTCCAGCGGTGCGGTGTTCATCGGTCTGTGGCTGACCGGATTGGAATTCAATATTACGGCGATGATGGGAACGGTCATGATCGTCGGAATTGCGACGGAGATGGCGATCTTCTTCGCGTCGGAATTCCAGGCGCTGGAGCCGACCATGCCGACGCGGGATGCGCTCTATCAAGCGGCGCTCAACCGCCTGCGGCCGATCATGATGAGCACGCTGGCCATGATTCTTGCGCTGATCCCGCTGGGGGCGGCCATCAGCGGAGCGGGCGACCAGATGCTGCAGCCGCTCGCAATCGCGATCATTGCGGGCATCGTTGTCCAGATGCCCCTGGTGCTGCTGGCCATGCCCGTGGTGCTGGAGCGTCTGTCTCGCCGCAATCCGGCCGATTCCTGATCTGCGAACGACGAAACTGGTGTGCCGGACGCAACGTCTGGAACGTTGGAGATAGCCCCGCAGCGCCGGTGCGGCTGCGGGGCCAAGGTCTAGCGGACCGGATCCAACATGTAGAGCTTCAGCGAATTGGGGACGACGTGGTAGCGGCGGCGGTGGTTATTCGGAGAAACCGCCGGGTTCACCTTGATGTCGGCGGCAACCAGGAATACGCGCCCTGTCTTCTCGTCGAGCCCCATCGTGCGGGCGCTCAGTGGCGTCTTGACCGGATCGAGAGCGGTGTATTTGTCGGGGCTGTCCTCGTGGATCACCGACAGGCTGCCGGAAAAGTTGGAGCTGAAGGCAAGCTGTCGCCTGGAATCGAACCGCGCTGAATCCGAGCCCTTGCCGATGGGCAGTCGTGCGACGATGGCCCCCGTATCGGCCTTGAGCACGATCATCCTGGTGTTGGCGCAGGTCGCGAACAGGCGGTGGTGAACGCGGTCGATCGCGATCCCGTGCGGCCGCTCGCAGCTCGGCATGGCCCAGCGGGCATCGACCTTGTTCGTCTTCACGTCGATCCTGACGATGTCATGCTTTTCGACGCCGTCGACATAAAGCTTGCCATTGTGGCCGGACACCCCGAACTCCAGTGGCGCTCCGACATGGACCGTGGCAATCGCCGTGTCGGTCTTGGGATCGATCACGGTCAGCGCGCCGGAATCGCCGTCAATGACAAAAATGTGTCGGCTGGTGGGGTCGTAGATGATGCCGTCGGCGTCGGGCTCGGCCTTGATGCGCTTGGTGACCTTCAGGGTTTTCAGATCGAAGGCCACAGCCTCACCGGCCTTGCCGTCGTCGGTGAAGCCCTGGCCGGTGGCATGGGAAAAGGCAATCCCGTGCGTGCCGCCTTGTATTCCTGTCACCGCGCCGATGATTTTGCCGCTGCGTCCGTCAACGACGGTCACCTCGGAGCCATGCGCGATATAGACCCGGCCGGAGATCGGATCGTAGTGGAGATAGTCCCAGCGATCGGGCGCGCCGAGCGGGGTCACTTTCGCGGTCTTGTAGGCGGCGGAATCGTGGCCGGCCTTGGCGAGAGCCGGCGCGGCCGGGATGGTCAGCGCCGCCGCGATACCCAGCGGAAGAAGTGTGCGGACAGTGCGGTATCTGGCAGAGATCATGGGTTCACCTCGTGAAGAAAGCGCGCCAATGTCGGCTGCGGAGATGTCATTCCCAAGTATGGCCAATATTGTATTTTGCCAATCTTTCGCCGCGGCGGGCCGCGTGTCTCAGAAGGATTGCTCCACGCCGACGAAAACGCTGCGCCCTTGGCCCCATTGCGACGGGCCGGCCCCAAGGTTGGTGCCATCCAGGATCTGATATCCGGCGCCGAAGAGATTGATGACGTCGCAGCGCAGCGCGAGCATGTAGCGGCTCTGCCGGAACAGGTAATAGACGCCGGACAGGTTTACCTGCACATGCCCCGGCAGGCTCCCGCTGTTGGGCGCGGCGCCTGCCGGCGTCCGCCGGAAGCCGCTGCCATAGAGCAGATCGCTGGAAACCCGCAGCGCATGCCACCGGTAGGAGACGCCGGCGGACACCGTATAGGTCTGGTCCTGATCGAGCCGAACGAAGCGGCTGCTGGCATAGGCCAGCTGTGCCGGTGTGAAGGTGAACTGGTTGGAGGTGATGCCCCGGCCCTCCGCCGGCGCGATCGAAAGATTGGTCCACGCCGACAACGCACCCTTCGCATAGGTCAGGCTGAATTCGACGCCGCGGATGCGCCCTTGCGCGAAATTGAAGGGCGTGGCGATCATCGCGGTGCCGAACTGACCGGTGTCGATCAGGTTTTTGGCATCGCGCCAGTATCCGTCCACGCCCAGCGTCAGGTGGGCGAGGGTCTGCTGCACGCCGACATCGTAATAATTGTCCGTCTCCGCGCGCGTCGGATTGCCCTGCGTCGTCGGCAGGGCGCCGGTGGTGCCGGCGAGCAGACCCGCCATTCCAGCGCGCATGGCATCCGGCGCCGGGACGAAATAGCGGGCATAACCGGCGTGGATGGTGGTGCCGGATGCGGTCGTCCACACCGCATTGATGCGGGGGCTGAGTGCGTTGCTGTTGCGCGCGGCATCGGCATGATCGAAGCGCAGCCCGAAATTGACGGTCAGCGGTTTGAGCGGCGTCCACTCATCCTGCACATAGACGCTGGCGCGGGTCTGACGGTCGGCGAAGTGATAGGGCAAGATTTGCGGCGTGCCCGAGGTCTGATCGCCCAACGCGTCGACCGGCAACACGGCAGAGCGGAAATCGGCGGTGCTGCGATCGGTGCTGACGAAGAAGCCCGCCCGCAAGCTGTGCGCGGAGGACAGCTTGTAGAGCGCATCGGCCTGCATGCCACCGCCCGTGTCGCGCTGCGCCGCGCTCTGGCCGATGCCGTGGAACAGAAGATCGCCCAGCCTGCCCGGCGTGAAGGTCAGGCCGGTGCTGCGCGCATAGGCAGACAGCTGGATGGTCGCGCGTCCCGTCGTGTGCAGGAAGCTGAGAATCGCGAATTGCGTGTTCTGGCGCTGGTTGTCGTTCAGCGTCTCGCTCGGAAAGCTGCTGACGCCGTCGGCCGTGAGCGGGCGGCGAAATGCGGCGTTGTCGCCCGTATAGGTCAGGGCATTGAGCCCGTGCGGATTGGGAATCTGATAGCGGTTGTTGGACGAACCCAGGATCAGCGAAATGCGGTCCTGCGCATCGATGATGTGGTTCACATAGGCAAAGCCCTGCAGCTGTTCGGTGCGGTCGTGAAGCGGATTGCTGCTGCCATCCGGCGAAGCCAGTCCCAGATTGCTGCGCATATATTCGCCTGTCGCGAAGAACGAGGTCCGGCCCACCGATCCGCCATATTCGAAGGCCGGTTCGATCATGCCGTGGCTGCCGCCGTAAAGCTCGGCTTCGCCGCCATCCAGATAGGCGCCGCTCTTGGTGGTGATGTTGACCACGCCCGCAACGTTGAGCCCGTATTGCGCCGGCAGCATTCCGGTGACGAGTTCGACGCTGGCGGCCGTGCGCGTGCTCAGCATGTCGCCGAGATCGGTGAGACCTTCCGGAATGATGACGTTGTTGATGCGGTATTCGAGGCCGCCCTGATTGCCGCGCACATGCAGCCGGCCGAACCCGTCTTCGGTCACGCCGGGCATCTGCAACAGCACGCGGTCGAGGCTCATGGTCTCGCCGCCGGGCCGGCTTTCCACCGTGTCGTTGGTGATGGTGTACGTCGAGGCTCCCAGGCCGGGCTGAATTGCGGCCCTGGCCACATCGAGGCGCTGCGAGGTGACGGTAACCTGCGTGACCGGCGCGGCATTGTCATCGTCGTCCGCCCGGGCCGTCGCTGGAACCCATGCCGCCAGCATGAGAATTGCTGCGGCTGCAGCCAGCGGCTTCTTTGGTCCCTTGCGTGCCACGACGTTCCTTTCCGGCCCGCCGCTCGTCTTTGGGCTAGGCCCCCGCCTGCCTTCTGTCAGAGATCGTGGTCAGCTCCTATTTGTCATTTGGTAATCAGGTGAAATCCGGGACACTCGCCCGCAATGCCCGTGGCCCGGATATAGCGAAACGCGTCTGCCGTTCGGATCGGAGGATGAAAAGGCGCTCTGGCGCCTCTTCGAGATCAACCTTTGGATCGAGGCCGCACGTAGTCTTGCACTGCAAGACCTACAAACCAGTCTTCCTGGGATTTGACCGGCCGGCGCCGTCTCGAAGCCTATTCGGCCTCGAACAGATCCGGCGCGAAGGGGCGCGGATCGACCTCGCGGAATTGCGAGCGCTTGAAGTGATCCTTCAGCGCATAGGGCACCGTGCAATCGAAGATGGTTTTGCAGGCGATGCCCTTGCCGTGGATCGTGATGTTGTAGTCGGGGATCTGCGAGGGATCGAGCACATGGCCCGCGACGCCCGGAATGAAGATGGTTGAGGCATCGCCCTCATAGCGGGTCTGCATCGCCCACAGGACATCGTTCGAGTCGAACGGATCGACATCCTCGTCCACCAGGATCACATTCTTCAATTCGCGATAGACCGCCAGCGCAATCAGCGCCGCCTGCCGCGCCTTGCCTTCGTCGCCGGGGTTGCGCTTGCACAGCTGCAGGATGGCCAGGAACTTCCCGCCGCCCGCGCTATGGGCATAGACATTGCGCAGAATGCCCGGCAGCGCCGTTTCGACGGCATTGTAAATGCTGGCTTCGGTCGGGATGCCGGCCAGGTTGACATGCTCTTCGCCCGGCCCGACCAGCGTCTGCAGGATCGCATGGCGGCGCATGGTGACGGCCGTCACCCGGATCACCGGCAGCGAGGGATGCGCTTCGCCCGTATAGCCGGGAAATTCCGGCATGGCCTTGCCGGTGCCTGTGTTCTGGTCTTCGGCCACGCGCTTGCCGGGAAGAATCTCGCCCTCGATCACGATCTCGGCGCGGGCAATGGCCTTTTCGGGAATGCTCACGCAATCGACCAGTTGCACCGGCCGCCCGCGTAAGCCCCCGGCCACGCCCAGTTCGTTGAAGCCGAAGGGTGTCGTCGGCGCTTCGAAGCAGGCGCCGATATAGATCGCTGGATCGAGGCCCATATTGATCGAGACGGGCAGGGGCTTGCCCGCCGCCTCGGCCTTCTCGCGGAACACATCGATATGCCGTCCGGGCGCGAAGAAGATCGACAGCTCGTCGCGGCCCTGCACGCACAGCCGGTGGATGGTGACATCGGAGATGGAGGGATCTTCGGGATCGCTGCCCAGCACAAGGCCCAGGCAGAAATAGGGACCGGCATCCTCATCGGTGTTGGTCGGCGCCGGCAGCAGCGTGCGCAGATCGAAATCCGGATCGTCGGCGTAATGCACCTCTTCCTGGCAGGGCGCGGCCGTTGCGGGAACGACGATGGGCGGGATCACGGTCTTGACCGCCTGTCCCATCTGCTGGCCCAGCGCGCGCTCCGGCGCGCCCAGCAGCAGGCTGACGCGCTTGCGGCTGGCCATCATGCCCACATGCACCCGCATGCCGGGATAGCCCTTCACCGTGTTGAAGGTCATGGCCGGGCCGGTGCGCGTCGGCCGCATCACCGTGCCCCCGGCCCCGATATAGCGATAAACCCCGGCCAGCTCGGCCTTGGGATCGACCGGATGATCCGTCTCCCGGTACTCGCCGGGGAAGCGCTTGAGATAGGCGATGGCCGAACGCAGATCGTCGATGGGCGGCACCGACCAGCCCAGCGGATGCGGCGTGGGCGACAGGGTCTCGGGGCGGTCTTCGATCTCGGTCTCGAACATGCGGCTCTCCATGGCGGGTATGTTCAAGGCTAGGGCTTATTTCATCTGGAATCGATTATGGAAATTAGATATATTGATATGAATAAGATTATCGATATGAGGCGGGATGAATTTCCGGGCCCTTCGCCATTTCGTCGCCGCGGCCGAAGCCCTGCATATCGGCCGCGCCGCGGACAGTTTGGGCATCGCCCAGCCAGCGCTCAGCCAGCAAATTCGCGCGCTCGAAGCGGAGCTGGGCGTGCGCCTGTTCCACCGCGCCAACCGGCGCGTCACCCTGACCGAGGCCGGGCGCATCTTCCTCGCCGAGGCGCGGCAGATCCTGACCGCCTCGGATCGCGCCGTCCGCCTCGCGCGCGAGGCCGAGCGCGGCACCGCCGGCGAGCTGCATATCGGCTATAACGGCTCGGTCGTGTTCGAGCCGCGCCTGCGCCATCTGCTCGAGCGCTTTCGCGCCGCCACCCCGGACGTAACCCTGACGATGCATGAGAACGCGGTGGAAACGCTGCTCGCCGATCTGCAGGCGATGCGGCTCGACATTGCCTTTCTGCGCGGGCCCATCGGCGCACGGCCCGCGGGCATTGCGCAGGAGGATTTCGCCCATGGCCCGCTCGTCGCCGCGCTGCCGGCTGCGCATCCGCTCGCCGAACGGCCGCGAATTGCCCCGCGCGATCTCGCCGATGAAACCTTCATCGGTCTGCCGGATTCACCGGGGATCGGATTGATGTCCAGCCTGCACCAGGTCGGGGAGCGCGCGGGCTTCGTGCCGGGTGTCATGCTTCAGGCCGGCAGTGTGATGAGCGTCCTCGGCCTTGTCGGCGCGGGGCTGGGTGTCAGCATCATCCCGCAAATGCCGCTGAGCTTTTCCTCGCCATCCTTCGTGCTCAGGCCGCTGGACGATCCGGCGGCGGTGACCGAAGTGTTCCTGCTCTATCGCACGCAGATCATGTCGCCGGTCGAATGCCGCTTTCTCGACATGGCGCGCGAGGGTCAGCCGAAGGGGCGGATCGGGTCCGACCCGTCCCAGGCCAGGGCCGCGCCATAGAAGCTGGCGAAGGCGCGCTCCATCGCCGGGCCGGTCTGGATCAGTTCGAGATAGCCGGGCAGGGCGCCATGCGTGTCGAGATAGGCGACATCGCCGCCGGTCGGCACGCCGGCGCGGAACACAACCTCCATGCCCTCTTTCGCATAGCGCGCAACATCGGCATCGACATCGCTGCTGGCCACGCCCCAATGGTGGAAGCCATGGCCGTGCACATCGATATGCTCCTTGTAGACGGAGGGGTTGGAATCCGTCGGCTGGATCAGCTCGATGTTCATATGCCCGGCAAAGGACATCGCAATCGCAACCCCGGCCGTCGACGGCTTGCCGCGATAGACCGGATGCTCGCCGGTGAAATGCTCCAGCAGGAACCACGGGCCGACATTCAGCTTCTCGGTCCATTCGCGGATCGCGGCCTTGATATCCGCCACGACATAGGCGGTCTGCATGATGCCGTTATCGGGTTGGCCGAAGCTGAGAAGTGGCATGCGGTTTCCTTCCTCTGGGCGCGTTCGTTCTTGATTGTGATGCCGAGGATAGCAGGCGTCGCCGCGCCCACCCAAGCGTGGGCATGCCGCTTCTAGCCGGCTTCGGCCAGAATGCGCCTCGCCACGTCCTCGATGGCGGCGGCAACCGGCGGCGACAGCGCCGCGCCGGGCGCGAAATCGGCGCCTTCGATCGCGAACACGATCAGTTCCCGCGGCAGCGCGTTCAGCGCGCGCGCCAGCTCGATCGCCATGCCGAGCCCGATGCCGTGGGACGACACCGCGCCCAGTGCCTCCGGCAATCTCGCTGCGTGCGCGTCGAAGCGGTGGATGTGTCCGCTCTGGACCAGCGGCGCGCAGGCATCGGCCACGAACACGCGCGCCTCGCCCGCCCAGGCGTCCATCAAAGCGGCCGGCTCGCACACCGCTTCGATCGCGCGCAGGCCCGGCCGCGCGGCCTCGGCCACGCGCCGCGCCACCAGCGGCCCGGCTGCATCGTCGCCGCGCGTCTCATTGCCGATGCCGATGACAAGGCTCATGCGCGTTGGATGTCGAGCTTGAGGAAATGGGTGGCGCAGGAGATGCAGGGATCGTAATTGCGGATCGTCTGTTCGCAGCGCGCCTGCAAGGCGGCATCGTCGAGGTCGAGATTGGCCGCGATCACGCCCTTGAGATCGCTTTCGATGCTGGGCTGGTTCTGCGAGGTCGGCGGCATGATGCGAGCGGTTTTGATCGTGCCGTCCGTGGCGATGTCATAGCGATGATAAAGCATGCCGCGCGGCGCCTCGGTCGCCCAGGTCCCGCGCGCCGTGCGCGGCTCCACAACAATGGCCGGTTCTTCCGGCTCGCGATAGGCTTCGATCAGTCGCAACGCCTCCTCGAAGGCATAGAGCACTTCGACCGCGCGCACCGTGATGCTGCGGAACGGATTGCGGCACACGGGCCCAAGCCCCGCCGCCTTCGCGGCCTCCTGCACATCGGCGGGCAGCCGGTCGAAATTGAGCGCATAGCGCGCCAGCGGCCCGAGCAGATAGGCCCCGCGCGCCTTGATGCGCGCCTGCAGCGCCGTCGAATGCGCCACATGGATTTCCTCGACATGGTCCTCGAACTCGGAGGCGGCGACATCGAGCCCACGGTTGGAGACGATGCGGCCCTCATTCATCGGATATTCGTGCTCGTGGCGCAGCGCCACGAATTCATAATCCTGCTCGAACTCCGGAAAGGGCAGGGTGCCGGTCCAGAGTACGGCCTCGCGCGCCGCCTCGCGCGCCCACAACAGCTCGTCGCGTAGGCCCAGAAGTTCGCGCCGCGATGGCGCGCGATAGAAACCGCCCACGCGCGCATTGATGGGGTGCACCTCGCGCCCGCCAATGGTGGAGACGATGCTGTTGCCGATTTTCTTCAGCCGCAGCCCGCGCTGCACCGCAGGCCCATGATCGCGTGCCATGTCGATGGCGCTCTCATAGCCGAGGAAATCGGGCGCATGCAGCATGTGGATGTGCAGCACATGGCTTTCGATCCATTCGCCGCAATAAAGAAGCCGCCTCAGATCGCGCAACGGCCCGGTCACGCTCACCCGGCACGCCGCTTCCATCGCATGCACGGCGCTCATCTGATAGGCGATGGGACAGATGCCGCAGATGCGCGAGGTGATGTCCGGTGCCTCGCGGAAATCGCGCCCCGGCAGGAAGCCTTCGAAGAAGCGCGGCGGCTCGAAGATGTTGAGTTCCACCTGTTCGACCGCGCCATCCTTGATGCGCACCTTGAGCGCCCCTTCGCCCTCGACGCGGGCCAGCGCCTCCACCACGATCCGCCGCTCAACCATCGCGTTCGCTCTCCTTGGCGAAGGCCGGTGCGGCGGCGTTGAAGGTGCGCAGGATCCGCTGCCGGTCGCGCGCATCCATGCCATGGGCGATCAGCACCTTGCGCATCGATTCCATGGCGGGCGTGTCCTGCGGGCCGAAGCAGCCATAGCAGCCGCGATTGTAGGCGGGGCACAGCGCGCCGCAGCCGGCCTGCGTCACCGGGCCGAGACAGGGCGTGCCATGCGCCACGGTCACGCAAACATTGCCGCGCATCTTGCATTCCAGGCACACGCTATGCGTCGGCACCGCCGGTTTGCGCCCGAAGGCGAAGGCCGAAACGACTTCCAGCAGTTCGTATTTGTTCACCGGGCAGCCGCGCAATTCGAAATCCACCGGCACATGATCGGCAATCGCGGTCGAGGTCGCCAGTGTCTCGATATAATCGGGCCGCGCATAAACGGCGGCGATGAAGTCCTTCACATCGGCGAAATTGCGCAGCGCCTGAATGCCGCCCGCCGTGGCGCAGGCACCGATCGTCACCAGCGCCTTGGATTGCGCGCGCACTTGCTTGATGCGCTCTTCGTCATGCGGCGTGGTGATCGAGCCTTCGACCAGCGATAGATCGTAAGGCCCGTCCACCTTTGCGCGCGTGGCTTCGAGGAAATAGGCGATCTCGACCGCGCCCGCCAGCGCCAGCAGCTCGTCTTCCAAATCGAGCAGCGACAGCTGGCAGCCATCGCAGGACGAGAATTTCCACACCGCGAGCTTCGGTTTCATGGTTAGAGCCCCGCCACGCGCAACAGAGGCGCCGCGCGATCGTACCGGAACACGGGGCCGTCGCGGCAGATGAAGGCCGGTCCGAGCTGGCAATGGCCGCAATGGCCGAGCGCGCATTTCATATTGCGTTCGAGTGAAACATAGATCTGCTCACTCGCCATGCCGCGCGCCTTCAGGCCTTCGACCGCGAAATGCATCATGATTTCGGGTCCGCAGATCAGCGCCACCGTGTTCGCCGGATCGATCCCGGTCCGCGCGATCAGCTTGGTGATAACGCCGACATGGCCATGCCAGTCCGCATCGGCATGGTCCACCGTGATGTCAAAGCCGATCTCGGGTGCGGCCCGCCAGCGTGTCAGATCATCGCGGAACAGCAGGGTCTCGGGGTTGCGCGTGCCGTAAAGAACATTCACGGCGCCGTAATTGCCGCGATGCGCCAGCACATGCAGGATCGCGGGCCGAAGCGGCGCCAATCCCAATCCACCGGCCAGAAACAGCACATCGCGGCCCTTGATCGCCTCCACCGGCCAGGCCGTGCCGAAGGGCCCGCGCACGCCGATGCTCTGCCCCTCGGACAGATTGTCGAAGCCATGCGTCACGCTGCCGATGCTGCGCACCGTGTGGGTGAGGCGGCTCGCGTCGCCCGGATCGCCGCTGACGCTGATCGCCACTTCGCCGCGCCCGAACAGATAGAGCATGTTGAACTGGCCCGGCGCGAAACCCGGTATGGCGCCGCCATCGCGCGGTGCGAGATCGAAGGTAAAGGTATCCGCCGTCTCTTCGCGCCGCGCGGCCACGGTGAAAACCCGCGGCAACATGGCATCGGCTTGCAAGGCTGCACTCATGCCGGCGCCCCGCCATAGACATCGAGCGCCTGCACCCGCGCCTCCATCATCCGCTGCACCAGAACCGGCACGAAGCGCTTCATCAATTCGTAGCCCAGATGATTGTCCGCCTCGCATTTGCCGCGCAGGCAGGCGCCGTCGAGGGCAATGGCGACGCTCGGCTCCAGCGCGCGCGCATCGGAATTGCAGCGATAGGGCGGCACGATCCAGGCGGCGTTGATGATGTCGCCTTCATGGTCGGTGTGGAACAGCAACGCGCCTTTGGCGCCGCGCAGTTCCAGCCCCACCCGGCCGTGTCGCAGCACATAAAATGTGTCGGCCGCATCGCCCTGGCGATAGAGATAATCGCCTGCCTCGAAGCGTACCTGCTTGCCGCAACCGGCGACGAGCGCGGTCAGCCTGGGATCGAGCCCGGCGAAAAAGGGATGGTCCGCAAGGATGGTTTCAAGCGTTTTCATGGCGAACCCGCCTCCGTTTCGGCGCGAAGTCTCCGGACTTCCTCGGTGATGTCGATCCCGGCCGGGCACCAGGTGATGCAGCGCCCGCAGCCGACGCAGCCGCTCTCGCCGAACTGGTCATGCCAGTTTGCGAGCTTGTGCGTGATCCAGTGGCGATAGCGCGTCTTCACATCGGGTCGCACCGATCCGCCGGGCAGATGGGTGAACTCCATGGTGAAACACGAATCCCAACGCTGCCGCCGGCCGGCGCGAATGCCGTCCAGATCGGTCACGTCTTCTTCGGTGTGGCAGAAGCAGGTGGGGCAGGCGAAGGTGCAATTCGCGCAGGAAAGGCAACGCGTCGCCACCTCGTCCCAGCGCGGGTGTTCGGCGTGGGTCTGCAACAGCGCCTTGATGCCGTCCGTTTGCATGGCGCGGCCCATGCTGGCCGCCGTGCGCGCGACGATGGCGTCGGCTGCGTTCCTGTCCGCGGCGGTCGCCGGTGTCAGCGGCAGGGTCTTCGCCATCTCGACGCCGCGCGCACTGCCGATCTCGATCAGAAAGTCATGCCGCGCATCGTCGATCAGTTCGGTGAGGGCGAGATCATATCCGGCCTGCGCCCGCGGTCCCGATCCCATCGAGGTGCAGAAGCAGGTGCCGCCAGCCTCGCCGCAATTGACGGCGATGAAGAACGCCTCTTTGCGCCGCGCCGCATAATCGCTCTCCGTGATGCCCTCGCGCAGAAACACATGGTCCTGGATTTCAATGGCTCTGAGTTCGCAGGCGCGCATGCCGAGAAAGGCAAAGCGCGGCGTCTCTTCACGCGCGGGTTCGATTGCAAAGCCATCGCCGTCGCGCACGGCCTCCCACAGCTTGCGCTCCGGGCGGAAGAGAAAGCGTTTCCAGGATTGAACCCCGGCCGTATAGCCGAACAGGGCGTCATCGGCGCGGGGTTGCAAGCGATAGCGCCCCGCATCCTGCCGGTCGCGCCAGCCGGCGGGCAGATCCTCAACCGCCTCGATCATGTCATAGCTGATGGCCTGTCCGTCGCGGCGCGGTCCGATCAGGGTGTATCCGGCGCCCTTCAGCGCTTCGAGCAGGCGCGGGAAAGCGTCCCGCGCCAGGATCGCGGTGTCGCCGGTCTGGAAATCATGATCGGTGCTCACGGCGTCTTCCGCTTTACTGCAACTTTTGCGTGCGCGCTACCCTGGGGTGGGTATTGCCAGCATCGCCATCCTTGGCATTTCTCCGCCCGCGCGCCTTGAGGCAGATCAGGCCATCGCCAGCTTTTTATTAAGAATTTCCAGTGCAAACTTCCGCTTATGACGACGCAGATGTTCATCCCTTCCGCGCGCATGGCGCTGCTGGCCGAGAAGCTGGCCGGCGTCGGCTATTGGTGGTTCCAGCAGAAGGAAGATCGCTTCGTGTGGTCCGAGCAGATGTATCGCATCTACGGCCTGGATCCGGCCGATGGCCCACCGGGCATCGAGGGTCTCGTAGCGCTATGCCATCCGGACGATCAGGCCAGGCTGGCGGAACATCACGAGCGCTATGCTGAGAGCGAAGCGCCAGAGATTTCGTTGCGCATTGTCCGCGGCGATGGCGCCATCCGTCATGTGCTTGCGCGCAGCAGTGTCGAGTTCGACGAGCAGGGCGAGATGGTCGCACGCTACGGCACGCTGATCGACGTTACCGAGATCAAGGAGGCCGAAGCGGCGGCCCGCGAGAGCGAGCAGCGTTACCGGTTCCTTGCCGATCACGTGCCCGACATGATCACGCGCACCGGTACGAGGGGACAACCTCTCTATGTTTCGCCGTCCAGTGTCCGCGTGCTCGGGTACACGCCGGAGGAAGTGATGGCGCTCAACCCGACCGATCTGGTCCATCCGAAGGACATGGACGATATCATCGGGCGCATCGTCTATCTGATTGAAAGCCGCACGGCGCAGCTTCCCGAACCGCTGTGCTATCGCGCCAGGCACAAGAACGGGCACTGGATCTGGATCGAGGCCAACCCCACTCTGATCTTCGATGCAGATGGCGAGCCGCTGGAATTCATCGACGTCGTGCGCGATGTTACCCAGACCAAGAATTTCGAGGCCGAGCTTCAGGAAGCGCGAATTCGCGCCGAAGCGGCAGCGGCGGCCAAGTCCGCCTTCCTCGCCAATATGAGCCATGAATTGCGCACGCCGCTGACCAGCATCATCGGCTTTTCGCAGCTCATGGGCACGCGTCAGGATCTTCCGCGCGAGGCGCGGGGCTATTCGCGCCGCATCGCCGATGCCAGCGAAGCCCTGCTGGTGATCATCAATGACGTGCTCGACTTCTCGAAGCTCGATGCCGGCGAGGTCGAACTCGAATCCGCACCCCTGTCGATCGCGCGCATGGTGGACGAGGCGACGGGGCTGGTCAGCCTGCAGGCGCAGGCCAAGGGGCTGGCGCTCGATACCGAACTCGATCCTGCCGCGCCCGACGCCATTCTCGGCGACGTCGCGCGCCTGCGTCAGGTGCTGATCAATTTCCTTTCCAACGCCGTCAAGTTCACCGAAGCGGGCGGCATCACGGTGATGAGCGAGTGGAAGGATGGCCGCGTCCGTCTTTCCGTGCGCGACACCGGGCAGGGCATCCCGCCCGAGGCCGTATCGCATCTGTTCGAGCGCTTTTCGCAGGCTGAAGTCTCGATCAATCGCACCCATGGCGGCACCGGGCTGGGTCTTGCCATCTCCAAGGGCATCATCGAGCTGATGGGCGGCATGATCGGCGTCGACACAGCGCCGGGCCAGGGCTCGACCTTCTGGTTCGAGATTCCGGTCACGGCGGCGGACGGATCGGCGCAAAAGGACGACGCGCAGCCTGTCGCACCCGGCGGCTATCTGCGCATCCTTCTGGTGGACGACACCCATGTGAACCGCGAGCTGGTCAAGGTGATGCTCGAGCCTCTGGGCTACGAGATCACCGAGGCGACGGGCGGGGCCGAAAGCGTGGCGATGGCCGAAAGCCGGAGTTTCGATTTGATCCTGATGGATGTGCGCATGCCGACGGTGGACGGTCTCGAAGCCACGCGCCGGATACGCGCCGGCGACGGCCCCAATACGCAAACGCCCATTCTGGCGCTCACCGCCGATGTCGATCCCTCGGCGGCGAGGTCCTGCACCGAAGCCGGCATGAACGATGTCATCGCCAAGCCCATCGTCATGACCACGCTGCTCAGCCAGATCGTGCATTGGGCCGGCGGCGGCGAAGCCTTGATGAAAGCCGGCTAGGGCGGACTATTCCGCCGCCAGCATTTCCTTGTCGGAAGTGTGTGGTGTCCGCGCCTTGGCGAACTCCATCGTGCCGTCATCGACCTTGCCGTAGCGCAGCGTGACAAGATCGAGCGCGTAGTTCTGATAGAGCTTCCATGGCCGCTTGTTGCCCTGCCGCGGCAGAATGGACAGCGCGCGCTGCACATAGCCCGAGCTGAAATCGAGCCAGGGTTCTTCCTCAATGGTCGGATCGGTGCGCCGCGGCGTCGCCTGTGCATAGCCGTTGCGGTCCATATGGTTCAGCAAGCGGCAGACATATTCGGATGTCAGATCCGCCTTCAGCGTCCAGGAGGCATTGGTATAGCCGAACGTCGAAGCGAGATTCGGCACATCGCTATACATCATGCCCTTGTAGCTCATGGCCCTGGCGATATCGACCGGCTGGCCGTCCACTGCCACCTGCATGCCGCCGAGCGTGATGAGCTTGAGCCCCGTCGCCGTCACGATGATGTCGGCGTCCAGTTCCGCGCCCGATGTCAGCTTGATGCCCTTGGGCGTGAAGCGTTCGATGGTGTCGGTGACGACCGAGGCGCGGCCCTCGCGGATCGCGGCGAACATGTCGGCGTCGGGCACCAGGCACAGCCGCTGATCCCAGGGATTGTAGCGCGGCGTGAAATGGGTCTTCACGTCGTAGTCCTGGCCCAGCTCGTCGCGCACCATCTTGATGAGGTATTGCTTCACCTTGTCGGGCTTCTTGCGCGACATGTTGAAGAAATACATGCCCATCAGCACATTGCGCCAGCGCGTGATGGTATAGGCGAGCATGGCGGGCAGGTGGCGCTTGAGCCAATTGGCGAATGCGTCTTCGGCCGGTCGCGACACCACATAGGTCGGCGAACGTTGCAGCATGGTGACGTGGCCCGCCGCTTTCGCCATTTCCGGCACCAGCGTCACGGCCGTCGCGCCGCTGCCGATCACCACGACCTTCTTGCCGGCAAAATCCAGATCCTCGGGCCAGAATTGCGGATGCACGATCTTGCCGGCGAAGCTTTCCTCCTCGGCGAAATGCGGGCGATGGCCTTCTTCGTAGCTGTAATAGCCGCTGCAGCTGAAGAGGAAGTTGCAGCTGTAGCGCGTCAGCGTCTTCTCGGGCCCCACTTCGGCCTCGACGGTCCAGCGCGCATCCGCGCTCGACCACGATGCGCGCTTCACCAGATGGCGGAAGCGGATATGGCTCTCGAGATCGTTCTCGCGCGCCGTCTCACAGACATAGTCGCGGATCGAGGGGCCATCCGCGATGGCCTTGGCCGCGCGCCAGGGCTTGAAGCGATAGCCCAGCGTATACATGTCCGAATCCGAGCGGATGCCGGGATAGCGAAACAGGTCCCAGGTCCCGCCGATGGCCTCGCGCCCTTCCAGGATCGCGTAGCTCTTCTGCGGCGCCTGCGTTTTCAGATGATAGGCCGCGCCGATGCCCGAAAGCCCCGCGCCCACAATGATGACGTCGAAATGTTCCATACCTGCAGGCCCCATCTCTTTTGCGGGCAGGATAGCGGCTTCAGAGAAAATGACAAGTTGTCAGTTGTGCCGCCGCTGGCGGGACGGCCGCGAGGCGCTTAGCTTTGCGTTCGCCCAAGCCCCCAAATGGAGATCCCCATGGCCCAGAATCCCATCCGCGAGGAATTCCTTGTCTTCGTTCATGACGGCGACGCTGCCATCGGTGCCGTGCGCGAGGTCCGGCCCGGCGACAGCGATTTCCGGATCGATGTCGAGAATGGCGGCGAATTCTGGGTGCCGCGGAGCGCCGTGCGCGATGTCTATGAAGACAAGGTGGTGCTCGATTACGGCAAGCTCGATCTGGTGCTGAAGCGCGCCATCGGGCACGCCCATGACGAGGAAGACCCCTATGTCGCCGACCGTCCGCTGCCGGGCGAAAACGCCTAGCGCGCCCGGCGCCGGAACAGGTTCACCCGCATGGGCTGCATCAGGCGCCAAGTGCCGTCCGCCTGCTTCTCGGCCAATCGCTCGAAATTCTCGCGCAGCTTGGGCTCCAGCGCCGTCACCGCCTCGCGCCGCGTCGGATCGATGGAGATCACCATGTCGCGCAGGGTCTCGAAGCGGTCGACCTTGCGGCTGTCGGTGAAGCGGATTTCGGACACGGCATCGAAGCCATAATCCGCGGCGCGCTGGATCTCGGAATAGGCGGCGGCGCGCACTTCGGTTTCGTCGTCCACGGGCTGGACGATCGTGAACAGCGGTCCCTCGGGCAGCGGTTCGGCGATATAAAGCGCCCCGCCATCCACCAGCACGCGCGCGGCTTCCTGCAGCGCCTTGCCCTGTTCGGGCACGGGCACATGGTGCAGCGAGTTGAGGAAGGTGAGGATGTCGGCGCTTTGATCGATCAGCGGCAGGTTCTGGCCGACGCCTTCGAGATAGCGCTCGTCGCCCGCGGGCTCGGCGGCGCGGGCCTTTTCGATCTGCATTTCGCCGCATTCGATGCCGGTGACATGGGCGCCTTCCTTGGTCATGAAGCGCACCATGGCGCCGTCGCCACTGCCCACATCGACGGCACGCGCGCCCTTCAGCGCCACGGATTGGGCCAGCACCTCAGTCCCGGATTTGCGCAACTCGCTCACATCGTCCTCCCTTTGTCTCGCGCAGTTAAGCAGACGGCCGGGCCTCACGCCACTGGAGCGATGCCCGCGGCTTTCCGGTTCAATCCGCGCGCGCTTTGTGCCAGCGTGCCGGCGAAACCTCGATGAAGGACGTCCATGGCCGGCAGTCAGGATTTTGCCACCGATCCGCGCAACGCGGCCGCGCTTATCTCCCTCAATGGCGCGCTGGTGCCCCGGGCCGAGGCCAAGGTGTCGTTGTTCGATGCCGGTTTCGTGCTCGGTGACGGGGTGTGGGAGGGCTTGCGCCTGCACAAGGGCGGGCTTCTGTTCCTCGATGCCCATCTGACGCGGCTCTATGACGGCGCCCGCACGATCAAGCTCGATATCGGCCTGACCCGCGCCGAACTTGCCGCGGAAATCCGCCGCCTCCTTGCTGCCAACAACATGGAGACGGGCGTTCATATCCGCCTGATGGTCACGCGCGGCGAGAAGCGCGCCGTCAATCAGGACCCGAGGAATGCGCTCGGCAAACCCACCATCGCCATCGTCGCCGAATACAAGGAGCCGAGCGCGGAAATCGTGAAGACGGGCCTTTCTCTCTTCACCTCGACCATCCGCTGCACCCCGGCCGACATGTTCGACATGCGGATCAATTCGCACAGCCGCCTCGCCCTCATTCAGGCGCTGATCCAGGCGATCGAGGCCGGCGCGGACGAGGCGCTGATGCTCGATCCGGGCGGCTTCGTCTCCAGCTGCAACGCCACCAATTTTTTCTTCGTGCGCGATGGCGCGGTGTTCACATCGAGCGGCAGATACTGCTTCAACGGCGTCACCCGCGCCAATGTCATCGCGCTGTGCGAACGCCACGGCATTCCCGTTCATCTCGGCGATTTCACTCTGGCCGAGGTTTATGGCGCCGACGAAGCCTTCGTCACCGGCACCTTTGGCGGCCTCACGCCGGTGCGCATGATCGACGGCCGCGCGCTGCCCGACGCGCTGCCGGGCCCGGTGACGCAAAAGCTGCGCGCCGCCTATGAAGCCCTGAAAGACGAAGACGCCGCGCGCGAGGCCGCGCGATGAGCGAGCCCATCCGCATCGCCATGTGGTCGGGCCCGCGCAACATCTCGACGGCGATGATGCGCAGCTTCGAAAACCGCGACGACACCGCCGTCAGCGACGAACCCCTCTATGCCGCCTATCTCGCCGCGACGGGCATTGATCATCCGATGCGCGAAGAGAGCCTGGCTTCGCAGCCGCAGGACTGGCGCGTGGTGGCGGAGGCGCTGCAAGGCCCCGCGCCCGACAATGCGCCCGTCTGGTACCAGAAGCACATGACCCATCACATGCTGCCTGCGTTCGGGCTCGGCTGGGCGAGGGCCTGCCGCAACGCATTTCTCATTCGCGATCCGGCACTGGTCGTCGCCTCCTATGTGCGGAAACGGCCCGATGTCGCGGTGGAAGATCTGGGCTTCGAACGGCAATGGGAGATTTTCGAGCGCGAGGCCGATCGCCTTGGCCATGCACCGCCCGTCGTCGAATCCGCAGATGTGCTGGCGAATCCGCGCGCCACGCTCTCAGCGCTGTGCAAGGCGCTCGACATTTCCTTTTCGGAAAAGATGCTCGCATGGCCCGCGGGCAAGCGCGCCAGCGACGGCGCCTGGGCGCCGGTCTGGTATGCCTCCGTCGAAGCCTCGACGGGCTTTGCCGCGCCGCGCGATGCGCCGCGACCTGATCTCCCGGATGCGCTCAAGCCGCTCGCCGAACTCGGGCGGCCATTTTATGAGCGGCTGTCGCGCTATCGCCTGACAGCGATCTAGCGCTCCGGCACCCCATGGCTGGCGACACCCATGGAAATACCCCGCTTGCGTCACCATATTTTCGCATAGAGATGCGCCCGGCATTCTGGCTTGTGGGCGCAAATCTTGGCACAGTGCCATCCACGCCCATGCGAGGGACCGCCGATGGTGACCCGTAACTGGTGGAGGCGTATCTGGATTGCGCTGCTGGTTTGCGGTGTCGTCTTCGGTGTGGCTCGGGCGCAAACCGGAGCCCAGCCCGCGCCGTCGCATCTGGCACTGGTCAGCGCCATCAACGGTGCCATCGGTCCGGCCACCGCCAAGCAGGTGAGCGAGGTGCTGGCAGACGCGCATGCGCGCAATGCCGCTGTCGTGATTCTCGAACTCGATACGCCCGGCGGCCTGTCCTCCAGCACGCGCGCGATCATCTCCGCGATTCTCGCCTCCGATGTTCCGGTGATCGGCTATGTCGCGCCGCCCGGCGCGCATGCCGCCAGCGCCGGCACTTACATCCTCTATGCGACGAGCCTTGCCGCCATGGCGCCCGGCACCAATCTCGGCGCGGCCACGCCCATCCGGATCGGCACAATTCCCGGTCTATCGAGCGGCGGGAAAGAGGGCGGCGGCGGCACGCTCGAACACAAGATCGTCAACGATGCGGTGGCGCAGATCCGCGCGCTGGCCGAGATGCACGGCCGCAATGCCGATTGGGCCGAAAAGGCCGTGCGCGAGGCCGCCACGCTGACGGCCAGCCAGGCCAAGGCCCAGCATGTCGTCGAACTGGTCGCGCCCGACATCGCCGCATCTGTTGCGCCAGGCCGATGGCCGCAGCGTTACCACCGCCAACGGCACCGAGACGCTGCACACCGTGGGCCTCAGGGTCGAGCGCGTCGAGCCGGGCTTCGTCGTCAAGCTTCTGGGCCTGATCGGCAATCCCAATATCGCCTTCATCCTGATGCTGGTCGGCGTCTATGGGCTGATCTTCGAATTCGCTCCATCCCGGCACAATCGGGCCCGGCGTCGTCGGCGCCATCTGTCTGGTGCTGGGGCTTTATGCGCTCAATCAACTGCCGCTCGATTATGCGGGTCTGGCGTTGCTGCTGCTCGGCATCGGGCTGATGGTGGCCGAAGCGATCACGCCGACGCTCGGCGTGCTGGGCGTGGGTGGGCTTGCCGCCTTCGTCGTCGGCGCCGCCATGCTGGTCGATAGCGACCAGCCGGAATTCCGCCTCTCCTGGACGGTGATCGGCGGCATGGCGCTGCTCAGCGGCGCATTGCTGGTGCTGCTGCTCGGCTATGTCTGGCGCTCGCAGCGAAACCGGGTCGTCACCGGCCCCGAGGAGCTCTTGTGCGCCAGCGCCCGCGTTCTCGAATGGAACGATGGCACCGGCGCGGTCTGGGTGCACAGCGAACGCTGGCGCGCGCGCGGCCCGCAAACCCTTCAGCCCGGCGACATCGTTCGCATCGCCGAAATCGATGGCCTGACGCTCGTGGTGGATCGCGCCGCGGCCCGGACGAATGCAGCCACGAACGCATAGGAAAGGAACGCCACGATGGCCTATTGGGCACTCTTCTTTTTCGCCTTCTTCTTCGTCGTCATCTTTCTGACCTCGGTCCATCCGCGTCCTGCGCGAATATGAGCGCGGCGTGGTGTTCACGCTCGGTCGCTATACGCGCGTGGCCGGGCCCGGCCTGATGATCCTGATTCCCTGGGTTCAGCAGATGGTGCGCACGAATCTGCGCACCTTCGTCGTCGATGTGCCGAGCCAGGATGTGATCTCGCGCGACAATGTCTCGGTCAAGGTCAACGCCGTACTCTATTACCGGCTGGTCGAATCCGAGAAGGCGATCCTCAATGTCGAGGACTATATGGAGGCTGTCAGCCAGCTCGCGCAGACGACCTTGCGCTCGGTGCTCGGCAAACACGAACTCGACGAGATGCTGTCGGAACGCGACAAGCTCAATGCCGACATCCAGACCATTCTCGACGAACAGACCGATGCCTGGGGCATCAAGGTCGCCAATGTCGAGATCAAGCATGTCGATATCGACGAGAGCATGATCCGCGCCATCGCCCGCCAGGCCGAGGCCGAGCGCTATCGCCGCGCCAAGATCATCAATGCCGAGGGTGAGCAGCAGGCCGCCGAGAAACTGGTCGAAGCCGGCCACATGTTGTCAAAGGAACCGGCCTCGATGCAGCTGCGCTATTTTGCGGCCCTGCACGACATCGCCGGCGACAAGACCAACACCATCGTCTTTCCGATTCCGATGGAGATGCTGAAGGCGTTCAGCGGCGGCATGGCCGAAGGATAGGCGAGGGCTGAGCTCAGGTCGCGTCCCTGTTTTCCAGCAGCATGCGCAGCAGGCGATAGGCGTCGTCGGCACGGAACAGTTCGTGTTCGGCCTTCTCCAGCGCTGCCTCGATCGACACATCGCTGGCGGCGACCCGGCGCAGATGCCGCGCCGCGCTCAGATAGTTTCCGCTCGACTGCAGCCGTTCCGCGAGCATGTGCAACAATTCGGCTTGGGACAGGGCGCCGGCTGGATTGGTGCCGGATGGATTGGTTGATGAACCGCGAGCGGGATCGCTCTCATCGTTCTCGCCGAAGCCGTTCCCACGAAAATTGTTCATTGCGGCCCCCTGAGCGCGTGAGCCCCGCCAGCCGGGACTCGTGCGAGCCTGCAGTGATGTGCCCTGAAAACCGGGCTTCGCGGGCCTTGGTTCCCACCAATCGCACATCTATAGCAACAAGAATACGCAATGAGCAGGGCGCCTTCTGTCCTGTTTTATACAGTCCGTGGACAGAGCGATTGCGCCGTGCCACGGGCTGGGCGAGAGGCTTGGCGCGGATCGCTGTTGCGTGCGATGGCCCATGCATCGGGCCGGCGCATTTCGGCCGTCAGTGCGGGTTGGTTGCGGGCCGGCTGGCCGAGACATCGAGCGCGCCCGGTGTGTCCCAGCGTCCTTCGGGCCGCACGATCATATAAGGGTCGCTCATGATGGTGATGGCGTCGGCATGCGGCTCGATCTCCGCCCACATCTCCACATATTCGTGGTCGGAATAGATCAGCGGGAAGTTCTTGTTCATCGGTTTGAAGCCGAACTTGCCCCAGAAGCGCGTGAGCCGCTTCTGCGCGTGGCCATAGAGGCGGCGATAGCCCTTGCGGCGGCAGATATCGATGCCCTGATCGACGACATATTTCATGATCAGCGTGCGGCGGAAGCGCGGCAGCACCGCCAGCCGTTCGATCTTGGCGAAGCCGGCGAAATAGCGCACGCGCAGCACCGCGGCCGGCTCGCCGTTCACGAGGCCGAGAATATGGGTGGCGCAATAGTCGTTGCCGTCGAACTCTTCGTCATAGGGGCAGTCCTGCTCCGACAGGAACACGGCGGAGCGCAACGCGAACACCTTGGCGATATCGTCGGCGGTGGACGCGACGCGGGCGGAAAGCTCCATGCCTGCCTCCCTAGGCCGCGGCGGTCTTGGCTGCGATCTGGGGCGGGTCGAGGCGGAAGAGATGGCCCAGCCCTTCCTGGGCCGGGCGCGCCGCTGCGAAGCCATAGCCCTTGATCGAGCTGAGGCCGCCCATGGTGCCGGCCGTCGTGTAGATCGGCACGCCGCCATAGGTTTCGCGGCCCAGCGCGCGGGCGGTCAGCGGGGTGCCGTAGCGGGCCACACCCTTGGCGACCACGGCCCAGATATAGATGGCGGCGGGGCGCTCGCCATGCGGCACGATCAGCTCCAGCGGCGGATCGCCGGCATCGAATTCGGCCCGTTCCACATGATCGCGGCCAGCCTGGGTAAGGTGCAGGAAACCGTAATAGCCAACCATGCGCGCATCGCGGCGGGCCTCCGGGCTATCCTCGCTGGCCTGATACACACCCCACAGGGTGTCCTTATTGTGTTTATGCACCGCCTTAATAACATGCAATGGAACGGTCGAAACTTCGAGTTCCGCACGCGTCAGGCCGTGGATGTTGTCGATTTCGGTGTCTGACGGGCGGCGCACAAGGATGAGCGTCCCATCCGGAAGAGGGATAAAAGGCTCATGCCGCGGGGCCTGGCTCGCCAACATAATGATTTCATTAAGAGATTGCTTCATGACAGACACCCCACACCCAATTGGTCACCGGCTCCCATTTCTGGCCTTTTCGGCCTATCCTTAAGGAAGGCTTAACAAACTTGCCCCAGATCGCACCAATAGGAAAGAACGATGAGTGAATTGCGTTATGCAGAAATCGTCGAACAGTCCGTCGCGGACGATGTCGACTGGGACGATTTCCGGGTCTTCCTCGAGGTGGTGCGCCAGGGCAGTTTCAACCGCGCCGCGGTGAAGCTGAAAATGACGCAGCCGACGGTCAGCCGCCGGCTCCTCCGTCTGGAGAAGGCGATCGGAGTGCGCCTGTTCGACCGCGACCGCCGCGGCCCGCGCCTCACCTATGAAGGCCAGCGCATCTACAATGATGCCAGTGCCGCCCAGGTGGCGCTCACCCGCGCCGCCAATCAGGCCGCGGGCGCGGCCGGCCGCGTCGATGGCGATTGCAAGCTCTTCATGGGCGACGGCATCGCCTCCTATTGGATGACGCGCTTTCTGGCGCCCTTTTTCACCCGCTATCCGAATATCGAGCTCAAGCTCTTCGGCGCGCATGATTCCCCGACCGACAAGCGCGAGATCTTCGATCTGCATGTGCATTATTACGAACCGGCCGAATCCGATCCGATCGCCATTCGCGTCGCCACCATGCATTTCCTTCCCTTTGGCAGCCGCGAATACCTCGCCCAGCACGGCACCCCCAGCGGGGTGGAGGATCTGGGCCGGCACCGCCTGCTCGATCTGGCGGTCTATCTGGCCGATATGGGGAGCTGGGCAAGCTGGAGCCGCGAGGAAGCGGCCACCCGCACGGTGCTGTTCACGAATTTGAGCGCCTGTCTCGCAGAAGCCGTGCGCCATGGCGCGGGCATTGCGCTTCTGCCGACATATGCGCCGCTGGTGGACCCTGCCTTCGTGCCGCTCGACATCGGCGTGCGCTTCCAGGCGCCGATCTTCATCTCCTATCAGCGCGAAGCGACGAAGAAATGGCCCGTGCGTGCGACGCTGGATTATCTGCGCGCCAATGTGTTCGACCGCAAACAGATGCCCTGGTTCCGCGAAACCTATGTGCCGCCCTCGTCGGAATGGAGCGAACAGCTTGCGGCGCTGACCAAACAGGCCGCCGAACCGCCACGGGCCGGCGTGCCCGAATTCAGCGAATAATTCGCCGATAGATACCGCCTACGCGGCGAGCCAGCGCGCAATCGGCCGCGCAAATCCTCCGCCGCCGGGGTTTTGGCTCCGGCGGCGGATTTATTTGCGGCGCGTGCCTTGAAACGGCGCTCCGCCATCCCCATCTCTCTAATCACGGCCCACAATTCATCCCGCTGATTTTCCGGCGGCGCAAAAGCGCCCTCGCGCCTGCGATCTGCGTCAAGCAGGTCACGCGTTGCGCGATTTGGGCGAGTGCCCCGGCGACGCCGGTGGCGGTGCGCGCGGCGAAAGCTGTCGGCGCGCCGCCGCCGGCGGATCGGGTTATGACGGCAACGAAGAGGCGAACACCGATGGTCACCCGCACACAGAGCAAGGATGTCATGTTCGCCCGGCCTTTCATCCTTGACGGGATGGACCGGCTGCAGCCGGCCGGCACCTACACCATCGACACCGAGGAAGAACGGATCGACACGCTCAACCTTCAGATCTGGCGCCGGGTCGGCACCGTCATCCGCCTCGAAAGTCCGGGGCGCACCCAATATCTGCCGGTCGATCCCGAACGGCTCGACAAGGCGCTGATGCGCGACGGCGCCCAGCCCGCCCCGGCGTCACCGGCCATGGGCGCCAGCGCGCGCCGCCATCGCGACCGGGCCCTCGGCCTGTGGCCGTCGCGCAGCAAGCACTGAAGCAGGAGAGATCGGGAGAAATCGCCATCATGACAGCCAAACAAGCCTATCGACTCAGCCGCATCCAGGCCGAAGGCTGGAAGGCCGCCCGCGCCTTGCCGCCGGGCGAGCCGTCCGATCTGCCACCCGCCGAGATCGAGGCCCGCAATCCCTATCCGGCCGATCCCGAGCGGTCCCGCTGGCACGCGGGCTTCACCAGTGCGCTCTAACGGCACGATCTGCCTCCCTCCCGCCTTGATTGTGTGCAATACTTCACAGCCTCGAACAGCAAAGCGCATGTGATGTCTGACAGCAGATCGCAATTGCGCGCGGCCGTGGCGCCATTCGAAACCGCGAAGCCCGGCCTTGCCATCTGGCAGCTTGCAACCTCCCTCGGCCTCTATCTCGCGACCGTGGCGGCGATGTACTGGTCGCTCACGATCTCCTACTGGCTGACGCTGGCGCTGGCCTTTCCCGCCGCCGCCTTTCTGGTGCGCACCTTTATCGTGCAGCACGATTGCGGCCATGGCTCCTTCTTCGCCGGGCGCCGCGCCAACGATATGGTGGGCCGCATTTGCGGCGTCCTCACGCTGGCGCCCTATCAGAACTGGCGCCGCCAGCATTCCCAGCATCATGCCAACTGGAACAATCTGGACCGGCGCGAATCCGGCGCGGACATTTATTCCTCCTGCCTGACGGTCGAGGAATATCGCGCGCTGACGCCGTGGCAACGCTTCTTCTATCGCCTGCCGCGTCACCCGCTGATCGCCCATGTGATTCTGCCGCCGCTGGTCTTTCTTCTGCTCTATCGCGTGCCCTTCGACACGCCCAAGGCGTGGACGGCCGAACGCCGCTCGGTCTGGGCGACCAATCTGGCGATTGCGGGCATCGTCGTGGTGCTGGGGCTGACGCTGGGTTTTGAATCGGTGCTGCTGGTGCATCTGCCCATCGTCGTGGTCACCACCATTGTCGGCGTCTGGCTGTTCTCGGTGCAGCACCGCTATGACGACGCCCATTGGCTGCGCAAGGAGGCGTGGACATTTCAGGCCGCCTCGCTCGAAGGCTCGTCCTATCTGAAATTGCCCAAAGTGCTGCAATGGGCCACCGGCAATATCGGCTTCCACCACATCCATCATCTGGCGCCGCGCGTGCCCAATTACCGATTGGAAGCGTGCTATCGCAGCGCGCCCATCCTCACCGCGCAAAAGCCGCTGACGCTCGGCCGCGCCTTCCATGCCTCCGGCCTGACGCTGTGGGACGAGGCCGCCGGCAAGCTGGTGCACTTCCGCGATGCGGGCGTGGGGTGAGCGCTCACGGCGCTGTGAACGCGGCTGGCCATGACATGACGGCTTGAAGGGTTTCATCGATTGGCAAGTTCGGGCGTGGCGGCTAGCTTGACCGCGTCGTTCGAAGGGGCCTTCCATGATTTCGTTCAAACCTGTCGCGCTTGCGGCCGCACTTCTTGTTGCCGCGCCGGCGCTCGCGACTGCCGCTGCCACGCCAAATCCTGCGCTTTATTCCGCAATGCGCTGGCGCGAGCTGGGGCCGTTCCGGGCAGGCTGGGCCACCTTCGTCACCGGCGTTCCTGACAAACCGGACACCTTCTATTTCGGCGGCGCGGGCGGCGGCGTCTGGAAGAGCGACAATGCGGGCCGCAGCTGGAAACCGCTGACCGATCGCCTGCCGGCCGCCGCGATCGGCGCGTTGGCCGTGGCACCCTCCAACGATGATGTGATCTATGCCGGCACCGGCCAGGTCACACCGCGTTACGATATCGGCGCGGGTCTCGGCGTCTACCGCTCCGCTGATGGCGGCAAGCATTGGCAGAGCGCCGGTCTCAAGGACACGCGCTATATCGGCGCCATCTGGGTGAACCCGAAAGACCCGAATGATGTGCTGGTCGGCGCGCAGGGCCATTTCTTCGGTCCCAGCGACGCGCGTGGTGTCTATCGCTCCACCGATGGCGGCAAGCATTGGAGCCATGTTCTCAAGATCAATGACTGGACCGGCGTCGTCGGCCTCGCCAGCGATCCCGCCGATCCCAAGGTGCTGATCGCATCGGCCTGGGAAGCGCATCAATATCCCTGGCTCAGCTATTTTGCGCCGGTCTCGGGTGCGGGCAGCGCGCTCTACAAATCCGTCGATGGCGGCAAGAGCTGGACGCGGCTGTCCGGCGGCGGCTGGCCCGAAGGCCCGCTGGGGCGCATCGGCATTGCGGTCACGCACACCAAATCCGGCACGCGCATCTATGCGGCGATCAATTCCAAGGACCATGGCGGGCTCTGGCGCTCCGACGATGGCGGCGCGCATTGGGCGCGCGTCAACAAGGAGGACGCCTTCACCGACTGGTATGCCAGCCGGTTGACGGTCGCGCCGAACGATCCCGATATCGTCTACACGGTCGGCCAGTCGATCCGCCGCTGCAGCGATGGCGGCGCCCATTGCACGATCATCAAGGGCGCGCCCGGCGGCGACGACTATCATCACATCTGGATCAACCCGCTTCATCCCGATCACATCATCACCGGCGCCGATCAGGGCGCGGTGGTCAGCGTCGATGGCTGGAAGAGCTGGTCGAGCTGGTACAACCAGCCCACGGCACAGGTCTATCATGTGGCGGCCGACAACCGCTTTCCCTACTGGATCTATGCCGGCCAGCAGGATTCCGGCTCGATCGGCATTGCCAGCCGCAGCGATTACGGCTCGCTGACCTTCCGCGACTGGCATCCGGTCGGCGCCGACGAGCGCGGTTACGACATTCCCGATCAGACCGATCCCGATATCGTCTATGGCTCGGGGCTCGGCGGCACCGTCAGCAAATGGAATGCGAAGACGGGGCAGGTGGCCGAGATCACGCCGTATCCGGACGGCAATTACGGCAAGCGTCAGACGACGACGCGCTATCGCTATCAATGGACGACGCCGCTCGAAGGCTCGCGCACCGGCAAGCCCGCGCTCTATCTGGGCGCGCAGGTGGTGTTCCGCACCGAGGATCGCGGCGAACACTGGCAGGTGATCAGTCCCGATCTCACCGGCAAGGCCGAAGGCGCCAAACATTGCGACGGCAATCCCACGCCCGAAGATGCGAAGCTCTGCGGCTACGGCGTGATCTCGGCCATCGAGCCGTCGCCGCGCCATGCCGATGAAATCTGGGTCGGCACCGATGACGGCCTCATTCAGCTCACCCGCGATGGCGGCAAGCACTGGACCAATGTCACCCCGCCGCAAATCCCGCTCTGGGGCAAGGTGCGCGAGATTTCCGTCTCCGCGCTCGAAGACGGCACGGCCTATGCCGCCATCGACACCCACCGCATCGATCGCTTCCACCCGCTGGTGCTGAAGACACATGACTACGGCAAGAGCTGGGAAGAGATCGGCAACGGTCTGCCCTCCGATCAGTTCGCCAGTGTCGTGCGCGCCGATCCGAAGAAGGCGGGCCTGCTCTATGCCGGCACCGATGCGGGCGCCTACGTCTCCTTCGACGATGGCGCGCACTGGCAGAGCCTGCAGCAGAACCTGCCCACCGCCTGGATCACCGATCTGCTCGTGCATGATGGCGATCTGATCGCGGGCACCGAAGGCCGCGGCATCTGGGTGCTCGACGATGTTGCGCCCTTGCGCCAGATCGCGCCCGGCATCGCAAGCGAAGGTGCGCATCTGTTCACGCCGCGCGCCGCCTTCCGCGTTCATCCCGACAACAACAAGGACACGCCGCTCCCGCCGACCGAGCCTGTGGGCCAGAACCCGCCCGCCGGCGCGATCATCGATTACTGGCTCGGCGCGACAGTGAAGGGCCCGGTCACGCTCGACATCACCGATGCCAGCGGCCATCTCGTGCGCCGCTTCGCCAGCAATGTTGCGCCCACCCGGCCCGATGCGGAGCGTTACTTCGCCAAAGGCTGGCTGCGACCGCTCGTGGCGCTATCCGGCAAACCCGGCATGCACCGCTTCACCTGGAACCTGCGCTACGCGCGCCCGCGCGCCATCTCCTACAGCTACAGCATCGCCGCCGTCTGGGGCGAGAACACGCCGATCCTGCCGGGCGGCCCTTACGTCCTGCCCGGCACCTACACGCTGACGCTCACCGCGGGCGGCAGGAGCCAGTCCGTGCCGCTGGTGGTGAAGGAGGATCCGCGCATCCACGTCACCGAGACCGCGCTGCAATCCTCACTGGCGACGTCTGAGGAGATCGCGAAGCTGCTCGCCCCGGCCACCGGGCACTACGCCCAGCAGCAGGCGGTGACGAAGCAGCTGGACAAGCGCTTCCCGGCGGATGCGAAACAGACGGACGCAAAGCTCGCCGCCGCGCTCGCGGCGCTGCGCAAAAAGCCCGCGCCCGGCACGCCCAGCTTCACCCATGCCGAAGGCCGCCTCACCTCAGTCGAGAAGGCGCTTGAAATCGGCGGACGTGGCGCCGACGGCCGAGCAGCACGCCACCATCGCCCGCGCCAAAGCCGAACTCGCGGCGGCGGAGAAGGCGTGGGGCGCAGAGCAGGCGGGCCCGCTCGCGGCCCTCAACGCCGCGCTCGCCGCCAAAGGCGAAAAGCCGCTCACCATTCCGCCGCTTGATAAAGCCAAAGCCGAAGCCCCCGACCCGGGTCAGGATCTGCCCTGACCCGGCGGCGCGGGCCGCGCCTGTGCTATCCTCGCCCCGCTGACGGCCGGCAGAGCCGCGAAGGGGAGGCGAGGGCGCCGATGACACGCGAAGACCTGAACGGGCTTCTGGATCTTTATGCCGGGGCGCTCGCCGCCCGCGATGCGCAGCGCCTGCCGCTCGCATCCGATGTGCGCTTCACCGAGAATGCGCAGGCCATCGCCCTCGATGAGGGCCTGTGGGCGACGGCCACGGGCGTCTCCGCCGATCAGATCCGCTTCATCGATCCGGCCACGGGGCAGGCCGGTTTCATGTGCGTGGCCGCCGAGCATGGTGCGCCGGTCGAGCTCACCCTGCGGCTCAAGGCTGAAGGCGGCCGCATCACCGAGATCGAGCAATTCGCGGTGCGCCGCCGCCCCTCGCTCTTCAATCCGGAGAATTTCGCGCCGCAAACCCTCTTTCGTGACATCGCCCCTTCGGCCCGCGCCACGCGCGCCGCGCTGGGCGATGCGGCGCACGCCTATTTCAACGGCATCGAGCGTGACGACGGCACCATCATCCCCGTGCGCGACGATTGCCTGCGCATCGAGAACGGCGTGCAGACGGTGCTGGCGAAGGACAGCGACTTCGCCTCGTCCACGGCCTCCCAGGGCTTCAACCTGTTCGAGATGGGCGTGGCCGAGCAGATCTCGACCGGCTTCTTCGCCTTCCTGCCGCGCATCCGCGACCGCCGCATCCAGCTGATCGACGAGGCGCGCAGCATGGTGCTGGCCATCTGCGTGTTCGATCACCCGGGAAGGCTGACACGCGTGGATGTGAAGGGCTTCGGCCCCGTCGATCTGCCGCCACAATTCTGCACGCCGCTGACCGGCCTCGTCGCCGAGCTGTTTCAGGTCGAAGACGGACTCATCCGCGCCATCTGCGCCACCATCACGATGGAGCCCTACGGCATGAAGACGGGGTGGTGAGGGGGATGAGCGGGGCGCTACCGCTAGCCGGAACTGCTTCTACGTGAAGCTGAAACTCAGGACAGCTTCAACTTCCCTGCATCGATCCCTTTGCGGAAAAAGAGTGTCGGTGTGTCGGCGTCACTTATGGAAGCTGTCTCAACTGCGATTTTGCCCTGTGCAAACGCCGACTTCACAGACTGGCCAAGGGTCTGCGTAAGGTCAAACATCCGTGCTTGCATTTGGGCGAAGGGCTGTCGCGGCGACGAGATGAACTAACAGGTGACCTGTTTGGGCGCGAGTAGCTTCGCTTTATCCGCCCCGACCACCCGCGTCATGAACACGCTGTTCGGGTCGAGCACATAGTCCCCGAACGGCCCGCATTCTTCGAACCCATGCCGCGTATAGAGCGCGTGGGCGGGGTGGAAATAATCCATCGAGCCGGTCTCGAGGCTGAGGCGCGTGATGCCATGGGCGCGCGCATCGTCGATCAGGTGGCTGAGCAGCGCCCCGCCCACGCCGCGCCCGCGCGCCGCGCTGGCCGTGTGCATCGACTTGATCTCGCCATGGCTTCCGCCGTGAACATCTGGCAGCCGCTTCCACGCGCCGACGGCCAGAAGCGTCTCGCCGTCCCACACGCTCCAGAAGCGCACCTCCGGCACCTTCAGCCCGCTGACATCGAGGGCGTGGCAGCTTTCGGGCGGGCTTTCGGCCTGGGCCGCCGCCAGATGGGTCTGAAGCAGCGCGTGAACGCGCGCATCGTCGAGGCCGCCTTGCCGGATCTGCATATCGGGACTCCGAAGCGAAGAACGCCGCCGCCGGACTGCGCGGCGCGCCTGTGTCACCCTCTCTAATCCGCGCTGGTGCGCGCGCCAAGCGGGCAACTCCCATCTTCTCTTCAAGGCCTTGTATCGATTTTTCTTCACCCCATATCGGGGGTTCTGCTGCCGCGCATGGGGCGCGGCGGGCAGGGCGAAGCTTTGGATGGAGGCGCGCGCGCGTTTTTTGAAATTCCGACGCACAATTCCATTGCCGAAGAAACGGCAGGCGTGAAACGGAATTGTCCGGGATTTTTTTGGGAGGGTCCCCGCCCGTCCCGGCTGCCGTCCGGGGGAGGGGGGGTACCGAAAAAACGCCCAAAATCGAATAACAATTATCGTGCGCGGCAATCGGCGCAGGGCCGCAAATGACCTGGGTCAAAGCCTTGTCCGGCCGGGCTGGGCATAGGGGCACGCCAATATTGCAGGGGCGTGTCCATGTTCGTCGACCTCGAAGCGCTGGCCCAGGTGCCGGTCCGGCCCGCGCCCTATCCGCATTGCGTGGTCAGCGACTTCCTGCCGGCCCCGACCCGGGCGGAGGTGGCGCGCGATTTCCCCGCCCTCGATGTCGGCGGCTTGTTCATGCCGGAATCCGCCCCCATGGGGCCGGCCATGAAGACCATCATCGATGTGCTCGAGGGCCCGGTGATGCGCGGGCTGGTGGGCGACAAGCTGGGCCTGGATCTGCGCGGCCGGCCCACGCTGGTCACGCTGCGCAGCCGCTGCCAGGCGCGGGACGGGCGCATCCACGCGGACTCGAAGTTCAAGCTCGCGACCATGCTCCTCTATCTCAACGAGCCCTGGATGGAGGATGGCGGGCGCCTGCGCATCCTCAACTCCGGCGAGGATATCGAGGATTGCGCCGGCGAGGTCCCGCCCGATTACGGCACGCTGGTGCTCTTCAAGGTGCAGGACAATTCCTGGCACGGGCACAAGCCCTTTGTCGGGGCGCGCCGCTACATCATGGTCAATTACTGCTGGGATGAGGCCGTGCGCGATGCCGAGGCCTCCCGCCACCGCATGTCCACCCGCATCAAGAAGGTCCGGCGCGTGCTGGCGGGCGAGGCGGCATGACCGGCGCCGCCGGGATCCGCGGCCATCTCATGGGCGCGCTGGGCAGGGCCGCCCGGCATGATGTGCCCTTCCGCCACTGGCTGCTGGAGGACGCCCTGCCGGATGGGGTGGCCCGCGCCATCGCCGCGCTCCCCTTCGCCCCGCCCCGGATCGGCGACACCGAGGGCCGCCGCGAAACCCACAACTCCACCCGCCGCTTCTTCTCGGTGGAGAACCGCGCCGGCTTTCCGGTTTGCGAGAGCGTGGCGGCGGTCTTCCAGAGCGAGGCCGTGACCGGCTGCCTCGCCGCCGCGACGGGCGTGGACCTGTCCGGCAGCTATCTGCGCATCGAATATTGTCAGGACAGCGATGGCTTCTGGCTCGAACCGCACACCGATATCGGCGCCAAGCTGTTCACGATGCTGGTCTATCTCTCGGGTCGGCCCGAGGCCGAAGGCTGGGGCACCGACATCTATGACGGCGAACAGCGCCATGTCGGCGCCGCCCCCGGGGGCTTCAACAAGGGCGTGATCTTCATCCCCGGTTCCGACACCTGGCACGGCGTCGAGAAGCGCAACTTTGCGGGTGTGCGCAAATCGATCATCGTCAATTACGTCAAGCCCGAATGGCGCTCGCGGCACGAACTGGCATACCCCGAGCGCCCGATCGATTAGGGATCACATCTTCGGCTTTTCGAACTTGTAGATGAACTGATCGGTGTGGTGGCGGATCTTCGGGTTGAACACGATCAGGGAATGATCGTCCTTGGGATTGGCGAGCACGTCGCTCTCGCCCACATATTTGAAGCCCGCCGCTTCGACCTCTGTCTTCACCACGGCCGGGTCGATGCGGTGCAGGGTGTGCGTGTCGGCGGTGCCGGTCCCCGCCTTCGCCCGGTGGTCGAGCACGATATACACCCCGCCCGGGTTCAGGCTGTTATAGATGCCCTTGTTCATGGCTTTGATGATGGCGGGCCAGCCGGGCAGGTTGTGGATGTCGTGATAGTTCTGCGAGGTCCACACCACATCCACCTTGGTGGGCGTGGCGAAATCCTTGAGCGGCTTATGGATCACGCTCACATTCTTGTAGGCGGGATCGGCGGCAATGGCATCCACCGGCGCGCCCTTCTTGAAGAAGGCGTCCTGGAAGGTCGGCTGATAGGCATAGACGTGGCCCTTCGGTCCCACCACCTTCGAGAAGATGCGCGTGAAATATCCGCCGCCCGGCATCAGATCGACGACCGTGTCGCCCGGTTTCACCCCCGCGAACATCATCATGTCGGCGGGCTTGCGTTCGGCATCGGCGGCCTTGTCCTTCGCCGGCCGATGGGCGTCGGCGATGGCCTTGCTCACCGCGGCCGGTGTTTCGGCCACCGCCGCAGTTGTGGTCAGCGTGAAGGCGGCTAGCGCCGCCACAAGCGTCGTACGGATCATGATGTGGTTCCCGTCTCGCGTTTCCGGGCCGCACCTTACGCGCTTTGTCCCGCATGCGCACCGCTGCTCGCGCCGCTGTGATCGGCCTCAGTCTAACGAGCCCGTAATGGACGCCCGCTGCGAGAGCTCGATCCAGTTGCCGTCGGGGTCGCGCACCATGGAGATGCGGGCAGTCTTGCCCAGCGTGCGCGGCGGAGTGCCCTCGCGCCCGCCATGCGCCAGAACATGGGCATGCTCGTCATCCACCTTGAAGACCTGGAAGGTGAGGTAGCGCCAGCCCTTGCCCTCGAAGCCGGCATCGCTTGGGGCATCCGCCCGCTCCTCCAGCAGGATCAGGCTATCTCCGGCGCGGAATGTAGTCCCATGCTCATAGGCCTCCTCGGTGAGCCCCAGCGCGGAGCGATAGAAGCCGCGATGGGGTTCGAGGTTGCGGATGCCCATCCGCACGCCGATCTGACCGATCCCCTCGGTCCCCGGCGGCACCAGGCAGATGCGGTTGCCGTCCGGATCGATCAGGTGCTGCGGATGGGGAAGCCCCGGCCGGGCTATGATGAGTTCGCGATAGCCGCTTGCTGGGGCCTCGGGCAGCGGGGCGTGGTAGTGGTTGATCTTCAGCACCGAACCCAGCGCGTCGTGGCGATACTGATCCAAACCCTTCATGATCGGCAGCTTGTGGTCGAAGGGCAGACCGATCTCGTGCTGCCAGAAGTGCAGCATGGGTTCGAGATTGTTGGTGGCCAGGCCGATATCGACGGCGGGTTTGGCGAGGTTCATGACGTCAGCTTAACCTGAGGGCAGGGTTCGCGGAAATCGCAGATTCGGCCCGGTGTTGTCGGCCTCGCAGGTGACGGTGCCCCTTCGATACGGTAGAGGCTTTGCCGGCTGTTACTTCTGGTTGGATCGAGATGGGTGTTCTTCGTTTGGGCGGTGCTGTGTTCGCCGTCTCCCTTCTGGCGAATGGGCAGGCCTTCGCCGCGCCCCTCGAGCAGGTGGTGGTGACCGCCGCGCGGATGCCGACGCCCGTGGGGCAGGCCGCCTTTTCGGTCGTCAGCCTGGATAGCGCAGCGCTTGCGGCGAGCGATCGGCTCGATGCGGCGCTGGAACAGGTGCCAGGTGTCTCCCTCTTCCGCCGCACTTCCAGCATCAGCGCCAATCCCACCACGCAAGGTATCTCGCTGCGCTCCATCGGCCCGTCTGGTGCCGGGCGGGCGCTGGTGCTGCTCGACGGCGTGCCAATGAACGATCCTTTTGGCGGCTGGGTGATCTGGACCGGCTTGCCTGCCGAAGACATTGCCAGTGCCGATATCGTGCGGGGCGCAGGAACCGGACCTTATGGCGCGGGGGCGCTGACAGGCACCATAGCGCTCAGCGAGCGCGATACGACCGATGGTTTGGCTGTCGCTGATCTTTCCGCTGGCGGGCTCGGCACGGTGCGTGGCGCGGCAGCCGGCGGCACGAAGGTCGGATCCGTGTCGCTGTTCGCCAGCGTGTCGGGCGAACATTCCGACGGCTGGATTCCGATACTTGGATCGCAACGCGGTGCCGCCGATCGTCCGCTCTGGTTCAATGGCGGCTCGGCTTCGCTTCGCGCAGAAGCGCCACTCGGCCATGACATGAGCCTTGCTGCCCGCATCGGCTATTACGACGAAGCACGCGGCAATGGCTTGGAATACGGCAAGGCTGGGGCTCGCGGCACTATCGGCAGCCTTACTCTGGCGCGCGCCGCAACCGACAACCACTTCGGTTGGCGTCTGCAGGCTTGGACAGTGAAAAGCGATCTCACCAACATGTTCGTCTCGGTCGCGCCGGACAGAAGCTCGACCAGCCCCGTCAACAATCAATACGGAACGCCGGCCTTGGGCTGGGGCGTCAATGCCGCGGCACTGGGGACGAGTGGGCATTTCCGCTGGGAGGCGGGTGCCGATCTGCGCGACGACTCGGGAGAGTCGCGGGAAAACTATTTCCGGCTCCATGATGTGTTCCAGAACAACCGCCGTTCCGGCGGCCGGTTGATCGTCGGTGGGCTCTACGGCGAAGTTGCCTATGACACCGGAGCATGGCTGCTTACGGCAGGTGTGCGGGGCGACGAATGGGCGACGTCGCAGGGCCATCTGGTGGAGACCAAGATCGCGAACGGCGCTCTGATCTCGTCAGATTATCCCAAAAGTCGAAGCGGCGTCGTCCCGACAGGACGCATCGGTGCGCGGCGCAATTTTTCGGACGGCGAATATCTGCGCGCGGCTGCCTATGCCGGTTTCCGTCCACCCAGCCTCAACGAGCTTTATCGTCCCTTCCGTGTCGGTAATGACGTGACGAATGCCAATGCCAGTCTGAAACCGGAAAAACTCTATGGCGCCGAACTGGGCTGGGGTGGGGATGCGGGCAGTTTCGTTTGGAGCACGACACTATTCTGGAACCGGCTGCACGATGCCATCACCAATGTCACCATCGGCACCTCCTCCGCGGGTGGTGCCCTGCGTGAACGCCTGAACGCAGGAAATATCGATGCACTGGGCTTCGAAGGTAATGTGTCGAAATCCATCGCCGACAATTTGGCGCTGCGCGCGGCGGTCGCGCTGACCGATGCACGCGTTCACGCCGGCGGACCGGCGGCCCAGCTTGACGGCAAACGTCCGGCGCAAGCGCCGCTCGCGACGATCACGGCCGGCGCGGTGTGGCGGGTAATCGATCCCGTGAGCCTGTCTGCCGATTTGCGTTGGGAGAGTTCGCGCTTCGACGATGACCTCAACACGCGCCGGCTCGGCTCGGCCTTTGCGCTCGACCTGCGCGCGGATTGGCGCTTTCGCGAGGACTGGACGGCCTATCTCGCCGTGGCAAATGCCACGGATGCGAAGATTGCCACCGCGGTCGCTGCGGATGGCATCACGAGCTATGACGCCCCGCGTGTCGTCAGTGTTGGCGTAACTTATCGACCCTGAAGTCAGCGCAGGCCGATCTCGCGGGCGATGATGCCGCGCAGGATTTCACGCGTGCCGCCGCGCAGCGAGAAGGAGGGCGCGGTCTGCAGCAGATAGGCCAGCGTGTCGGCGAAGGGATCACCACCGATCAGATTGCTGCCGTCGCGTGCCAGCGCCTGGATCGCCTTGGGCATCTCCTGCTCCAATGAGGTGCCGAGGTCCTTGACGACCGCCGCTTCGGCCGCAGGGCTTTCACCGGCCGCCAGCCGCCCCGTCACAGAGAGCGACATCTGCCGCAGTGTCCACATCTCGGCGGTCATGCGGCCGATCAGGAGGCTCTCGGCTTCGCTTGGGTTCTCGCCGACATGGCGCAGGAATTCGAGGAACAGGCGCAGGCTGGAGAGATAGCGTTCCGGTCCGCTGCGTTCGAAGGCGAGCTCGGCCGTCACCTGTTGCCAGCCGTCACCTTCCTCGCCGATGAGATTGGCGTCCGGCACGAAGACATCGTCGAAGAAGATTTCGTTGAAGTGCTTCGCGCCGGTGATGTCTGCGATGGGCCGGATAGTCAGGCCGTCGCTCTTCGTATCGACGATGAATTGACTGAGTCCGGCATGGCGTATCTCGCTCTCGCCGGTGCGCACGAGCGCGATCATGTAATGGGCGTGGCCCGCCCCCGACGTCCAGATCTTCTGGCCATTGATCCGCCAGCCGCCATCGACTTTGCGCGCGCGGGTGCGCACGCTGGCGAGATCGGAGCCCGAATTGGGCTCGCTCATGCCGATGCAGAAATAGGTCTCGCCACGGGCGATGCCGGGGAGGAGGCGTTGGCGCTGTTCTTCCGTGCCGAAGCGCAGAAGTAGCGGACCGCTCTGCCGATCGGCGACCCAGTGTGCTCCCACCGGCGCACCGGCCGCGAGTACTTCCTCGAGCATCACATAACGTTCGGCATAGCTGCGCGCGTGGCCGCCATATTGCTTCGGCCATGTCATGCCGAGCCAGCCCTTTTCGCCAAGCTTGCGGCTGAAGGCGGGATCGTAGCCCGACCAGGAACGCGCGCGTTCCTGTGCCGGCATGCCGGCCAATGTGTCTCGCAAGAATGCCCGCACCTCGCCGCGCAAGGCTTCAGCAGCGGGTGGTAGATTGTAGGGCGCGAATTCGAATTGCCGCATCGCAGGCACCGGTGACACTCTCGGTGGAGTGTGGACCGCGCCCGCCTTTGTGGCAATTCGTCTGGGTAGTCAGGCGAGCGCTTGTGGGCCTATGTTGGCGTCAGGGCAGGCAATGGAGGATTCCATGGATACGATCAGGCTTGGTGCAACCGGTCTCAAAGTCTCGCGAATTTGTCTTGGCGCCATGACCTATGGCTCGCCCAAATGGCGCGACTGGATCCTGGACGAGGAGGCGAGCAGGCCCTTCATCAAACGGGCGCTGGAAGCCGGCATCAATTTCTTCGACACCGCCGACATCTATTCGAACGGCGCCAGCGAAGAGGTTCTCGGTCGGGCACTCAAGGATTTCGGCGGCAAGCGCGATCAATATGTAGTGGCGACGAAGGTGCGCGGTCCGATGGGACCCACACCGAACGAAGTCGGGCTTTCACGCAAGCACATCATGGCGGGAATCGATGCGAGCCTGAAGCGGCTTGGCATGGATCACGTCGACCTCTATCAAATCCACCGCTTCGACAACTCCGTGCCGATTGAAGAGACGATCGAGGCGCTGCACGACGTCGTAAAGGCTGGAAAGGCACTCTATATCGGCGCCTCTTCGATGTTTGCTTGGCAGTTCGCCACCTATCTGCACACGGCCGATGCCATGGGCAAGACGCGCTTCGTTTCCATGCAGAACCACTACAATCTTGTCTATCGCGAGGAAGAGCGTGAGATGCTGCCGTTGTGCGAGGCGGAAGGTATCGGCGTGATCCCGTGGAGCCCGCTCGCGCGTGGTTTCCTCGCCGGAAATCGCCGTCGCCAGGACTATGGCGAGACGGCGCGCGCCAAATCCGACGAATTCGCCCATACGATGTATTACGACGACAGCGATTTTGCGGTGGTCGAGAAGGTGACGGAGATCGCCGGCCAGCGCGGCGTCTCGAATGCGCAGGTGGCGCTGGCCTGGCTGCTGCACCAGCCGGCGGTGACTGCGCCAATTGTCGGCGCGTCCAAAATGCAGCACCTGGAAGATGCCATCGCAGCCGCTTCGCTCAAGCTCGACGAGAATGAGCTAAAGGCGCTGGCCGAACTCTATGCGCCGCATCGCGTGCTCGGCCATCGCTGACGCTCAGCCCTTCTTTGGCGGTGCGGGTGGCGCAGCGTCGGCTGGCGCGGTCACGCTGACGGGAATCGGCTGGGTCGCATCGTCCGGGGCCTCGACCCAGCTTCCGCCCAGCGCCTTGTAGAGCCCGATATCCGCCTGGATGCGAGCCAGCTTGAGCTGCACCAGCTGATCCTGCGCGGAGAACAGCGTCTGTTGCGCCTGCAGCACATTCAGCAGATCGGCCACGCCTTCGCGGTACTGGATTTCCGAGATGCGGAAGGCCTCGGCCGCGGCCTGAACCTGTTCGGTCTTGAATTTTTCCTGCTGGGAGTAGCTCGCGACCTGATTGAGCGCAGTCTCAACATCCTTGAAGGCACTGAGGACGGTCTTGCGGTAATTGGCGACAAGCTCCAGCTCCTGCGCCTTGGCGAGGCGGCTCTGGCCGGTCAGCTTGCCGCCGTCGAAGATCGTTTGCAGCAGCGAGGCCCCGATATTGAAGCCGAGGCTCGCCGGATTGAAAAACGCCGAGACCGCTGTGCTGGCATAGCCGCCGGACGCAGTGAGATTGACCTGCGGGAAGAAGGCCGCGCGGGCAGCGTCCACATTGGCGTGGGCCGCCGCAAGCTGGGCTTCTGCAGCGGCCACGTCGGGGCGGCGGCGCAGGAGTTCGGACGGCAGGCCGGGCGCCACAGTTGGCGAAACGATGTCGTTGAGCTTGGCGTCTTTCACATCGAAGCCTTCAGGCGGTCGGCCCAAAAGCACGGCGAGCGCGAAGCGGGCTTCATGCTCTGATTCCTGTATCGCAGGGACCAGCGCCTTCTCGCCGGAGACCAGCGCCTGTTGCTGGGCGAGATCAAGCCGCGAAGCCACGCCATTGGTGACTTTGGCCTCGGTGATCTTGAGGATGCGATTGGCGGCATCGATATTCTGCTGGGCGATCGCCACGCGCTGGCGCAGCGCCAGCACGTCAAGATAGGTGTTGGCGACGGAGGTTGTCACCGTCAACGCCACAGTCTGCCTGTTGTAGATCGAGGACTTCAGCGATTCGGCTGCGGCGCGCGCGCTGTCCCGCACGCGGCCCCACAGGTCGGCTTCATAGCTGGCATCGAGCGACAGGCCGAATTTATTCGCGGTGTATCCTGGCGTGGTTGAACTGCCGTTTTGCCCCGTGCGGGAGGCATTCCCTGAGAGACCCAGACTGGGGAACAGGGACGAATCGGCAATGTCGGTCTGGGCCCGCGCCTGCAGGACGCGGGCGGCGGCCGCTGCCAGATCGAGATTGTTCTTACGCGCATCGGCGATAAGCCCGTCGAGTTCGGTGCTGCCGAAGCCTTTCCACCAATCTGCCTTCGGCCAGACCGGGGCCGTCTTGGCGATCGGTCCGGTAAAGCTGGCGGGCATATCCTGTGCCTTGAGGGCTGCAGGCGGGGCCGTGGCGCAGCCGGCGGCGGCCAGGGCAAGCACAGCGATTGAGGAGGTGCGGAGCAGATTGTTCATGGGAATTACTCGCTAGACAGGGCGACGACGGGATCCAGCCGCGCTGCCTTCATAGCTGGTGCGAAGCCGAAAACAAGCCCTGTGGCCACTGCGCAGGTGAACGCAATGAGAATCGGGCCCGCCGTGATGGCGATAGGCGTGCCGAAAACCGCGATCAGCATGGCCGTACCGATTCCCCCCAGAACTCCCAAAATCCCGCCAAGCGCCGAGACGCTGGTGGCCTCGGCCAGGAATTGTTGAAGAATATCACGCATCCGGGCGCCTGTGGCCATCCGGATGCCAATTTCCCGTGTCCGTTCAGTAACGGAGACGAGCATGATGTTCATGACGCCGATGCCGCCGACGAGGAGCGAAATAGCAGCCACCGAGCCCAGCAGCACTGTGAGCGTGTTCTGGGCCGTGGTCGCGGTTTCAAGCAGCGCTGCCATATTGCGGACGAAGAAATCCTCCACACCGTTGTGGCGCTGCTTGAGCAGCGCCGTCACCTGATCCTGAACACGATCCATGGCCGTGAGGTCGTCGACAGCGACCGTGATCGAGCGCACATAGCGCTGCCCGAAAATCCGCAGCATGCCGGTCGACAGCGGGGTGAAGACGACATCGTCCATGTCGTTGCCCATCGGGCTTGCGCCCTTGGACGCCATAATGCCGATCACCTGGAAGGGAACATTGTTGATCAGCACATAACGGCCGATGGGATCGCCGCCATCGGGCAACAGCGACTTGACCACCGTCTGGCCGAGGACCGCCACGGCGGCGTAGCTGCGTTCGTCCTTGTCGCTCAGGAATACGCCTTCCGCGACAGGCCAGCTTCGCACCTCGGCAAAGGCCGGCGTCGTCGCATCAATCTGCGTCTGGTAGTCGGCATCGCCCAGGCGCACTGTGGCGCCGCCCGTGATTTCGGGCACGGCCGAAGAGACATTGGGAATCTGGGCGATCGCGTCCGCGTCTTCTGGCACGAGCGTGGCGATGGCGCCGCTATAGCCGCGCATGTTGCGATGACTGGGTCGAACGACGAGCAGATTGGTGCCCATGGACCCGATTTGCTGCACCACCGCTTGTTTTGCGCCTTCGCCGATTGCCATCATGGCCACCACCGAACCGACCCCGATGACGATGCCGAGCAGGGTCAGCAGGGTACGGAACAGGTTCATCCGCAGGGCGCGAATGGCCATGCGCATGGCTTCCGGCAGACTGGAGAGCGATAGCGCGCTGCTCTCGGCCGGATCCTGCGGTGGCAGGTCGATAGGGTGAATATCGGCGAGGTCCGGACCGGAATCGGACACGACTGTGCCGTCGCGGATCTCGATCACGCGGCTTGCATGCGCCGCCACGTTCTTGTCATGCGTGATCAGGATCACAGTGTGACCCTTGTGTGCGAGATCGCTGAGCAGCGCCATCACTTCTTCGCCGCTCTTGCTGTCGAGCGCGCCGGTCGGTTCGTCGGCCAGGATAATGCGCCCGCCATTCATCAGCGCCCGGGCGATGGAGACGCGTTGCTGCTGCCCGCCGGAAAGCTGGTTGGGGCGATGCGACAGGCGATCGCCCAGCCCGAGTTGCGTCAGCAACTCTGTGGCGCGCGCGTGGCGTTCGGCCGGCGACAGCCCGGCATAGATAGCCGGGATTTCGACATTCTCGGTTGCGGGCGCGGTGTTGATCAGATTGTAGCTCTGAAAGATGAAGCCGAAAGCTTCGCGCCGCAGCCAGGCCAGGGAATCCGAATCGAGGCTGGAGACATCGCGGCCCGCAAATTCGTAGGTCCCTTCGCTTGGCCGGTCGAGGCAGCCGATGATGTTCATCAACGTACTCTTGCCCGAGCCAGACTGGCCCATCAGCGCCACGAACTCGCCCGGAAAGATATCGAGCGTTACGCCGCGCAGCGCGTGGACCTGCACATCGCCGCCGCCAGGGGTGAATGTCTTGTGCACGTCGTGCAGCGAGATCAGCGGTGCCGCAGCCTGTGCAGCAAGTTGGGACTGCTCGGGCTTGTCCATCAGTGCAGGCCTCCGAAGCCGCGCATGCTGCTGCGTAGGCGCTCGCGTTCCCGGTCGGCCGCGCCGGCACCGTTGGTGCCGCCGTTGTTACCGACAACAATCTCTTCGCCCTCCTTGAGGCCAGACAACACCTCTGCCGAGACACGATTGCTGACACCAACGACGATGCGGCGATGTTCAATGCTGCCATCGGGCGCGACGACCGAGACCCAATAACGCGTGGCCCCTTCCGGCAGCGCCGTCTTTGGGTGATTTGTTGGCCGGTGATGTCGGGCTGGTGTAGCACTGCTTTGTGCGCCCGAACCGGCTGGAGCACTGTCGGTCTGTGCGTTCTCGGCAGTGCGGCGGCGTTGGCTCTTGTGGAGCGCGGCGACAGGGACAATGAGCGCGTCCTTGGCCGAGGCAGCGACGAAGAATACCTGCGCCGTCATCTGGGTCATCAGAAGTTGGTTGGGATTCTTGGCATCGAAGGTCGCCGTGTACAGTACGACATTGTTGACGACTTCCGGCGTCGGTTAAATCTGGGTCAGGGTGCCAGTCCAACGCCTGCTCGGGTCGCCCAACGTCGTGAAGTAAGCTGGCATGCCGATCCGCAACTTGGAAACGTCGGCTTCTGATACCTGGGTCCACACTGTCATCACCGACAGATCCGCCACGCGCAGGATCACGGGCGCCTGTTGGTTGGCATTCAGTGTCTGGCCCTGCTTGGCCGAGACGGAGACGACCGTCCCGTCCATCGGCGAATAGATTTTGGTGTAGCCGAGTGTAACTTCGTCGCCATCGAGCTGCGACTTCGCAGCGGCCATCTGCGCCTGCAGCGCCTTGCTTTGGGCTTCGCTGGAGCGCAGCGCTTGCACGGCGCTGTCATAATCGGTGCGGCTCGTGGCGTCGGCGGCCATCAGGCGTTTCTGGCGAGAGAAATTCGCGCGGGCCAGGGCGAGCTGTGCCTCCCGGTCCGAATGTTGAGCGGTGAGATTCGCGAGATTGCTCTTGTCGGTCTCGACCTTGGAGTTCAGCACGCGCGGATCGATCTCGGCCAGCAACTGGCCCTGCTTCACCTGGTCGCCGATCTCGACATAGAGCTTCTTGAGCTGGCCTGATACCTGGGCGCCGACATCCACGTAGTCGCGCGGCTGCAGATTGCCGAGGGCTGTGACGGTGTCCTCGATATTGCCGCGTTGAACCGTGGCTGTGACGTAGCCTCCCGGTGACGGCCCGCCTGCGGAGAGGACCAGATAGGTCAGTCCCGCAACAGCGGTGACCAGCGCGGCAGCGGCCAGAAGACGGTGGCGGCGGACGAGGCCGGGGAGACGGCGTGCCGCGGCGTCCAACGTACCGCGCAGCTTCGCTGTGCCTTTAGCCGCCCCCAAGGAGCCGGTTGGCGAATTTGCGTCGACGCTCATGCGGTGTGTCCGTTCCTGCCCCACAGCAACGCTGCCTAAGTTAAGTGGCAGCACTCTGGCGAAAAAGGACAGGCCGGGTATTGAACTGTATCAATCTGTCGCCCGTGCCGGAAATTGGCCAAGGCTGTGAAGGAAAATTGGGGGGCGGGCATGCTGCCATATGGCCGCCATGCCTGCGCGACCGGGTGTCAGGTCCCGCTGCCTACCGGTCGACGGATGACTCTGAAACGTTGGAGTTGTTTGATCGCAAGGGAGAAACTCGGATTGACCTCTAGCGCCTTTTTATAGTCCTCATATGCGCTGTGGATATCGCCCTGCAATTCGTCGACGACGGCGCGGTTGTAATAGGCGATTTCGGGCTTCTTGGGGCCCAGGGCGATACCTTTGTTGATGTCGGCCAGAGCCGCATTGTACTTCTTTAGGGTGATGAAATCGACGCCGCGGTTGATATAGGCCTCGGCTAGGTTTGGCCGCATGGCGATGGCCGTGTTGTAGTCATCAAGGGCGCCGCGGGTGTCACTCATTCGTGTGCGTTGGATGCCACGGTTGACATAAGTGGAGGCCCGATCCTGGGGCGTTAGGGCTTGCCGGTCCAGCGCAGCAGTGCAGGTGACAACGCCTTGGTGCGGGTCCAAGTTGAACTTGGTCATCTGGTAGCAGCTGCGGGCCAGGCCATTCCCGATAACGGTGACGGCCGCCGCCGCGGGTTGTGCCGCCAAGAGGCCCAGCGCTGCAATGCCGGCTAGGACCATCGATGATTTGCGAAATTTCATGACAAGCCTCCCGTATCAATGACGGTAAATACTGCGCCGCATGGATGGGTTCGTCCATTGTTGACGCTGTCACTTTGGTGTGAGGCTGGAGCACGAAAATGTCGGAAGGGCCGTCAGCCGGGCCAGAGATCGGGGCTGAAGTCCTGCACCGGGCGCATCTTGATCCGGATCGAGGGTTGGGTCCCGGGATAGACGATCAGGGTCATCGTCTTGGTCTCGGCGTCCCATTCCGCCTGGGGCGCGATGTGGCCGGGATAGCGGAACACCTTGCCGTCGAAATCGAGCTTGCGGGGCAGGACCCGGGCCCACGCATCCGCCAGACCCATGGCCAGGCGTTGGCGGATGACCTCGCGCTCGCCGTCGTCGGAGGTGGCGATATCGAGCGCATCGGGGGCGCTGACATAGACCGCCCCGTCCTTGTCGATCTCGAAACGGGCCGCGATCATGGTTTTCGCGGTCTCATAGGTACCTTCCCAGCGGCCGATGGGTGGCTTGGCCGGGGTGCAGGCGAGCACCGCGAGTAGGCACAGGCTCGCGGCAATTGCGGCCGAGAGCGTGCGCATGACCTTCTCCAGGCATTTGCCGACCGCTTCAGTCTAGGCGAAGAACGTTTAGGAACCGTAACCTGCCTCCCTTGCATTGTAGCTGTGACCACCATTCGCTTGCGCTGGGATACCCGCGATTGATAGGTCATTGCGTCAACCCCTTTTCGAGAGTCGCGACCGTGAGCCCGTCTTCCAGCCTTCCGCCCGGCTTCTTGTCCGAATCCCTTGGCCGCATCCAGCCTTCGCCGACCCTTGCGGCCACGCAGAAAGCCCGCGACCTCAAGGCGGCCGGCAAGAATGTGATCGGGCTGGGTGCCGGCGAGCCGGACTTCGACACGCCCGACAACATCAAGGAGGCGGCCATCGCCGCCATCCGCCGCGGCGAGACCAAATACACGGCCATTGAGGGCATCCCCGAACTCCGCCAGGCCATCGCGACCAAGTTCAAGCGCGAGAACAATCTCGATTACGCCCCGAGCCAGACCTTCGTCTCGCCGGGCGGCAAGTCGATCATCTACACCGCGCTGATGGCGACGCTGAACCCGGGCGATGAGGTGATAGTGCCCGCGCCCTACTGGGTGACCTATCCGGACGTGGTGCGGCTGGGTGGCGGCACACCGGTGATCATCGAGACCACGCTGGAGGACGGCTTCCGCCTGACGCCGGAGGCGCTGGAGAAGGCGATCACGCCCAAGACCAAATGGCTGATCTTCAACCAGCCCTCGAATCCGACGGGCGCCTGCTACAGCGAGGCGCAACTCAAGGCGCTGACGGATGTGCTGATGCGCCATCCGCAGGTCTGGATCCTGGCCGACGACATGTATGAGCACTTGGTCTATGGCGGCTTCCGGTTCCGCACCGTGGCCGAGGTGGAGCCGGGTCTCTATGAGCGCACGCTGACCATGAACGGCGTGTCGAAGGCCTATGCCATGACCGGCTGGCGCATCGGCTATTGCGCGGGTGCGCAGCCGCTGATCAAGGCCATGGCCAAGCTGCAGAGCCAGGCCGCGACCAACGCCGCCTCGATTTCGCAATGGGCTGCGGTGGAAGCGCTGAACGGGCCGCAGGGTTTCCTCGCCGAGCGCGCCAAGGTGTTCGAGGAGCGGCGGGACCTCGTCGTCTCGATGCTCAACCAGTCGTCCGGGATCAAATGTCCGACGCCGGAAGGTGCCTTCTACGTCTATCCCTCGCTGCGCGGGTTGATCGGCAAGACGGCGCCGAGCGGCAAGGTGATCGCGACGGATGAGGATTTCGTGACCGAGCTGATCGAGAGCGAATGCGTTGCGACTGTGCACGGCGCTGCCTTCGGGTCCTCGCCCTTCTTCCGTATCTCCTATGCGACCTCGACCGAGAATCTCGAAGAGGCGTGCCGTCGCATCCAGCGCTTCTGCGCCAGCCTGAAATAAGCCAAGGCGGCGTTCGCCGCCGAACGTCGGCCTCAACACTGCCCTTTGTGACAGGACTTCTGCATGCGCGACTTCCTCAAGAATTACGCGACGCCGCTGGTTGTCGCCGGCTTTTTCGCGATTGCGGGAACCGGGTTGATGATGTTCTTCGGTCTTGCCCGCGAACCGGTGCACGAACTGCATCAATGGATCGGGGTGACTTTCATCATCTTCGCGGCGCTGCATATCGCCTGGAACTGGCGGTCGCTGACGATGCGCCTCAGGCAGAGCCGGGCCGTGTCGGTGATCGTGGTGCTGACGGTCCTGACCGCGGGGCTGGTGGGCTACAAGCAGGTCGAAGGCGCACGGGAAGGCGACCACATTGGTCCGCGCGCGGTGCTGGGAACGCTCTCGCACGCGTCGCTCGCCACGCTGGCTCCGGCGCTGGGCCTGACGGCGGATGAGGCCGTGACCAAACTCAAGGCCAAGGGCATCGCCGTGGGCGATACCAAACAGTCGCTCGACCAGATCGCGCACGCCAGCAACAAGCCGGTGCCGGCCTTGTTCGCAGCCCTGCTCGGCGATAAGCACGAAGACTGACCGTCGCGCGCCGACGCGATATCCCTGCTCCCCAGATGCGAGCCACTGGTTTTTTTTGGGGGGAGGCTGCAAAAAAAATTGAAAACAATTATCGTTCAAGCGTTGCCAAGCGTCTGATCCGGAACGGTGATCGCGCGAGATATGGCCTCCGCGCGGCCGACATGAGAGCGCACCGAGGCTGCAGCTGCGATATTTCTTGCGCGAAGCAGCACGAATATTTTTTCGCGCGCGGATGGCGCGCAACAGATCGTTCGGCGAGGCGGCACCTCCCGTTGGTTTCCACCCCTGAGATGGGGAGCGTTGGGCCCGGTTCAACGGGGATAAGCATATTTGCCGGCGGTTTTTTGCATACGTGCCACGATTTTCCCCAAGCGCGGAATCGGCGGATGATCCCGGCCGGGAGGCAAGCCATGCTGATCGTATTCGCCGGATTGCCGGGGACAGGAAAATCGACCTTGGCGCGGGTGCTGGCCGAGGCACGCGGTGCGCAGTGGCTGCGCATCGATACGATCGAACAGAGTTTGCGGGAGTTCGGCCGCCTCGCGGGCGAGGTGGCGGATGCCGGTTACCGCGCGGCCTATGCGCTCGCCGAAGACAATCTGAAGCTGGGCCGGGAGGCCGTGGCCGACAGCGTCAATCCGGTCGGGATTTCGCGCGATGCCTGGCGTGACGTCGCGGCACGGGCCGGCGTGGCGTGCATCGATATCGAGGTGATCTGCTCGGATGAGGCCGAGCACCGTCGCCGGGTGGAGACGCGTAAGGTCGATGTGCCGGGCCTCAAGCCGCCGGACTGGGATGCGGTGCGCGGCCGCGAATATCATGCGTGGGATCGCGATCGCATCGTGATCGATACGGCGGGCAAAAGCGTCGAGGCAGCGCTCACGGAATTGCAGACGCGGTTGGCCGCCGATTAGCCGGAGGTCATGGGGTTGAAGTAGTCAGTACACTGATCTTTTCCCTGTCCGCAGCCGTCGCCGGATTGTAGACGAGCATCGAAAGGTCGGGCCGGCCATCGACGGCGAAGGCCGACATTTCGAAGGAGAGCGGGCCGAGCACCGGGTGCCGGATCTGCTTGACGTGCTCGCCAAGCGGCCCGGGAACGTCGATATCGCGCCACATGGCATCGAATTCCGGGCTCAACCGGCAGAGCTCTGCGACCAGCGGTTCGACCTCCGCTGCCGCACCGGCGCGAGCGGCGTCCAGCCTGAAGGCGCCGACGACGAACCGCGCCACGCTTTCCCAATCATATTGCGCGGCGCGGGCACGCGGATCGAGGAACATGAAGCGCAGCGTGTTGCGTTGTTCCGGCGGCAGCGATCCATAGTCGATCAGCATCACGGTCGCCGTTTTGTTCCAGGCGACGACGTCCCAGGTCGCGGTGCGGATGAGGGCGGGGCTGGGATCGAGCGCGTCGAGAATGCGCTGCAGCCGTGGGGTGACGCCTTCGCGTCTTTCGTAGCGAACCTCGGGCGGGCGGCCGAGGCCGAGGAGGAAGAGGTGCTCGCGCTCGGTCTCCGTGAGCATCAGGGCACGGGCGATGCGATCCAGCACATCCGCCGACGGGGCGCCGCCGCGACCCTGCTCGAGCCATGTGTACCAGGCGGGACTGATATTGGCGCGCTGCGCCACTTCCTCGCGGCGCAGTCCGGGCGTGCGGCGGCGGGCTGCGGAAAAGCCGAATGCGGCCGGATCGAGCCTGGTGCGACGATCCCGCAGATAGGAGCCGAGCTGGTTCTCCGTGAGGCGCGGGTCACTCATCCTGTTGATCATCTTAATAGGATACGATCACTACTTTAACAGGATAGAGATGACGAAGAGATTTGTCTCCAGCAATCCAGTGGAGATGTCTCATGCGTGTATTCGTGACCGGCGCGACCGGGTTCATCGGCTCGGCCGTCGTCAAGGAGTTGATTGCGGCAGGCCATCAGGTGCTCGGCCTCTGCCGTTCGGCGGAGAAGGAAGCGGCCCTGACGGCCGCCGGTGCCGAGGTCCATCGCGGCTCGCTCGAGGATCTGGAGAGCCTGAAGCAGGGCGTGGCCCGCGCAGACGGCGTCATCCATCTGGCCTTCAACCATGACTTCTCGCGCTATGTGCAGAATTGCGAGGATGAACGCCACGCTATCGAAGCGCTCGGCGCGGCGCTGGCCGGCTCCGGCCGCCCGCTGATCGTGACCTCCGGCACTGCCATCGCCAGCGCCAGGAACGGGGAACCGGCCAAAGAGGACAATCCGATCCTCGGTTCTGACCTGACGCCGCGCGCGGCCACGGAGGAGGCGGTGGCGGCCCTCGCCGCGGACGGCATCCATCTCTCGGTGGTGCGGCTGCCGCAGGTGCACGATACGGCGCGCCAGGGCCTGGTCACGATGGCGATCGCGATGTACCGCGAGAAGGGCGCATGCGTGTACATCGCAGACGGGCGCAATCGCTGGCCAGCAGTCCATGTGCTCGATGCCGCGCGCCTCTACAGGCTGGCGCTCGAACGCGCGGCGCCGAACGCGAAATATCACGCCGTCGCGGAAGAAGGCGTCGCGATGCGCGATGTCGCCGAAGTTATCGGCCGGCGCCTCGAACTGCCCGTCAAATCCATCTCTTCGGACGAGGCGCCTGCCTATTTCGGCTGGCTCGCGATGTTTGCGGGGCTCGACATGCCGGCCTCCAGCGCACAGACGCGGCAGACGCTGGGATGGCAGCCGACGGGGCCGGGCCTGATCAGCGATATCGAGCGGCTGCAGACCTGACGGTGATAACGTTCAATCGCGAATATCGGGCGTCCGCTTTGCCACCAACCGCGCGATGGCGGGGCCGACCAGGATCACCATGAAGAAGCGCACCGTCTGCAACGCCATGACGAAGGAGATGTCGACATGGCTGGAAGCGGCGATGATGGCGACGGAATCCATGCCGCCGGGGCTCGTCGCCAGATAGGCCGTCAGAAGATCGATGCCCAAGGTCCGCGTCAGAATCCAGGCGAGGCCGAAGGCGAAGGCGATCAACGTCAGGATCGAGAGCAGGATGCGCGGAAACGCCTTCGAGGCCGCGCGCAAGACTTCGGGCGTGAAGCCGAGGCCGATGCGCCAGCCGATCATCGTATAGGCGCAGGCGAGCAGCCATTCCGGCAGCTGAAAGTGAACGAGGCCGAAGGCGTGCAGCACGGCGCCCACCACCATCGGCACCAGCATGGCGCCTGAGGGGATTTTCAGCCGGTGGCCGATGAAGCCGCCGGCGAAGACGAAGACAAAGGTGGTGGCGAGCCCGGTCTGATCGATAGCCGGGAACCAGATCAGCGGGATGGCGGGCGGTGCGCCCGTCAGATGCAGCCAGAAGCGCGCGAGCAGCGAGGCCACGCTCGCGACGCAGACGACGCGCAGATATTGCATGAAGGCGACGAGACGCGCGTCGGCGCCGAAAGCTTCGGCCATCAGCACCATGGCCGTGGCACCGCCCGGTGCCGAACCCCACACACCGGCGCTGCCAGGCAGAATCTGCCAACGGCTGATGAGCCAGCCGAGGACCGAGCTGGCCGCCAGCACGGCGGAGACAACACCGAAGAGAATCGGGGCATTGCTGGCGACATCGCTAACGATGGCTGGGGTGATGGCCCCGGCGATGAGACAGCCGATCACGGACTGCGCGCCGATATAGGGGAGGCGCGGCAGCTTCACCGCGCCGCCGACGAGACCGAGCAGGATCGCACCGGCCATCGGCCCGAGTAGCAGGGCCGCCGGAAGGCCGGCGACTTCCAGCATATAGGCAAAGGCGAAGGAGACGGCGGCCAACAGTGCCCATTGCAGCGGCCTGGGAGTAGCGCTGAGCGCCGCTGTGAGCTTGGGCATGGCGGGTCCGGATCGATGTGCCGGTGGTATCGGGTCTTTTGCGGCTGGCCGCAAGTCAGGCGATTTCACCGGCGATGTGTCCGGCAATGGCGGCGGGATGCGCGGCTCACGGTGTGCCGCAATAGCCTTCGATCAGGCCAGCGGGCATTACAGGATACGCTGGGCCTTGCCGTCGAGCGCCATCAGGTAAAACTCGGCGCCGAGATCGGGATGCATCTGGGTGAGCGCGACTTTCAGCGACTCCATGACGGATTTGTGCTGCGCGGTTTCGGCATTGTGGCCGGCGGCGAATTCCTTGCCGAAGGCAACCTTGTAGGCGCCGCAATCGCGGTGATCGAGCAGGATCACCTTCTTGATGTGATGCAGTTCCTTGGAGATTGCCAGCTGGTCCCAGAAGGCGGCATTGGCCTTGGGGAATTTCGGCGACACGGCGGCGAGCGAGGCGCCGGCCAGCGCCAGCGCATCATATTCATTGGTCAGGCCGAGACCGTCGAAGAAACGCACGGCATCGTCGACCAGGCGATAGTCGATGCAGGTTACGCCCATCGCTTCGACCTTGCCGGAGGCCTTGGCGCGCAGCGGCATGAGCGTGAGCGCGGCAGCACCGGTGGCGAGCCCCGCGAAACTACGCCGTGTCAGCGCCGTCTTCGGCGCGATCTCATGCAAGTCACACATGTCCGAAATCCTCCTCTTGGCGGGCTCGATCATAGCCGCAGACGGCAGCATGCCAATCGCCGGAGAATACCGATACGGGAAAGTTCGTACGGGAAATACCGGTCTTCCGGCCGGCAGCGCGATTTTCCAAGGTCCGCAGGTGGAGACTGGCCCGCAGGGAGAGATGCCGATGAAACCGGAATTGGGGCGTAGGGCCCGAGTGGATGAGCTTGCCGAATGGCTTCGGGCCGTGGCCGGGGACGATGCGGAATTTGGCGCGCTGATGGCTTGCGCGGCCGGGGTTCTCGAAGACATGACCGAGGACGAGGCACAAGATGTGGTCCCCGAAATCGTGCCAGTATGCTTCGCCGCACGGCCGCATGGGCCGCCCGTCGCCGCAAATGACAATGCACGGGTTTCGCGGCGGCGCACACGACATTAGTCAAGAAATCTGCAGCGATTTTTCTTGCCCGGCCTGCCGTTCGGCGCGAGCATGCGGCCCGCGGGGCGCGTGACGCGGCCGAGATTTCGGGAATGCGCCCGCCGCGCCTCGGTTCCGGCGACCTGCCGGAAGAACGGAGGCGCATATGTCCAAAAGCAATGGAGGAAGCGGGCCACGTACAGTGGCCCTGGTCGGACCTTACGGGTCTGGCAAGACCACTCTGCTGGAAAGCATTCTGGCGGCAACCGGGGCGATCCAGCGCAAGGGTTCGGTGACAGCGGGCAATACGGTCGGCGACAACTCGCCCGAAGCCCGCACACGGCAGATGAGTGTCGACGTCAATGCCGCGACGACGCATTTCCTCGGTGAACGCTTTACCTTTCTCGACTGTCCCGGATCGATCGAGTTCCTGCAGGACACGCTGAACGTGCTTCCGGGCGTGGATGCTGCCGTGGTTGTGTGCGAGCCGGACCCCGACAAGGTCCAGATGCTCAAGCCCTATCTCAAACGGCTCGAGGCGCTGAACATTCCCCACTTCCTGTTCGTCAACAAGGTCGACAAGGCGAGCGGCGCATTGCGCGATCTGCTGGCCTTCCTGCAGGAGGCGTCCGACCGGCCGCTGCTGCTGAGACAGATTCCGATCTGGGACAAGGGCGCGGTGACGGGTTATGTCGATCTGGCGCTGGAGCGCGCCTATGTCTACCGGCCCCACGCCCCATCCGAGATGATCGCGTTGAACGGAGAGGTGGAGAGCCGTGAAAAGGAAGCCCGCTTCGAGATGCTGGAGAAGCTGGCCGATTTCGACGAGCATCTGATGGAAGAATTGCTCTCCGACATCGATCCGCCGCGGGTGGAAGTGTTTTCAGACCTGGCAAAGGAACTGTCGGATGGCGAAGTCGTGCCGGTTCTGATCGGCTCGGCCGAGAACGACAATGGCGTGCGGCGGCTGCTGAAGGCGCTGCGCCATGAGGTGCCGGACGTCGCTGCAACGGCGGCGCGGCTCGGGATCGCGGCCGGCGGTGAAACGGTCGTCGAAATCCTCAAGACCTATCATTCGGCCCATGGCGGCAAGATGAGTCTTGGCCGCGTGCTGACCGGCACGCTGAAGGACGGCACGGTGTTGCATATGCGATCCGGCGGCGATGCGCGGGTGGGCGGCGTGTTTGCGCTCAAGGGCAGCGAGCAGACCAAGGTTCCCGAAGCCCTGGCCGGCGATACGGTCGGGCTCGGCCGGCTCGAGGGCGTGGCCACCGGCGAATTGCTGGCGGATAGCGCGCAACTCAAGCTGCCCAAACTCGCCATCGAACAGCTCACGCCTGTCTATGCCATGGGCGTCGAGGCGGCCGACCGCAAGGACGAGGTAAAGCTCACGGCCGCCATCGCCAAGCTGCGCGAGGAGGACCCTTCGCTACATTTCGAGCAGAATGCCGAGCTGCAGGAGATGACGCTGGCCGGGCAGGGTGAGATCCATCTCCGGGTTGCGGTCGACAAGCTCTCGAGCAAATACGGTCTCGCGCTCAAGACCCAGCTGCCGCGCGTGCCCTACAAGGAAACGATCCGCAAGGCGACCTCGCAGCGCGGCCGCCACAAGCGCCAGTCCGGCGGCCACGGCCAATTCGGTGATGTGGTGATCGAGATACGCCCCTTGCCGCGCGGCAGCGGCTTCCTGTTCGAGGATCAGATCAAGGGCGGGGTGGTGCCGCGGCAATGGATCCCGTCGGTGGAGAAGGGCGCGGCCGAATATCTCAAGCACGGGCCGCTCGGCTTTCCCGTCGTCGATGTGGCGGTGGCGCTGGTGGATGGCAGCTTCCACAGCGTCGATTCCTCCGACGCTGCGTTCCAGACGGCCGCGCGTGTGGCGATGCAGGAGGGTATGCCCAGCTGCGCGCCGGTGCTTCTGGAGCCGATCATGCATGTGCGAATACATGTGCCCAGCGACTCGACGGCCAAGGTCAACGGCGTGGTGTCGTCGCGCCGCGGACAATTGATGGGCTTTGACGCGCGCGATGGCTGGAAGGGCTGGGACACGGTTGAAGCGCAGATGCCAATGTCCGAACTCCACGACCTGATCGTCGATCTCAGATCGCTGACGCAGGGTGTCGGCACTTACGAGATGGGGTTCGACCATCTGGCCGAGCTTTCCGGCAAGCTGGCCGAACAGGTGGTCGCAACGCATCACGCCGCAGCGTGATCCTTACGAGCGCTCCTCCGCACAGCGTGCGGGGGAGCGCCCCCTATTCAGAGCGTCACCGTATCGGTGTGGCCGAAGGCTTTGGAATAGTCGAGGACGCTGATCACCTTGGGGGTGACCTTGAAGAGGGCGATAGCGGCACCGGGCATCGAGAAGTTGGCGGCCTGCGGAAATTTCTTCATCATCAGCGTCTCGATCTTCTCAATCTCGGCGTCGTCGGTGACGCGCACGGCGGTGCCGCCGAGCGACAGGCCCGATATTTCGCTCCAGTTCGTATAGGGCCGGTCAACCGTCAGCGAGACCTTGTCGCATTTGGCAATGTTCTGCGCCTTCTGGGCATGGCTTCCGGTCGCGAAATAGATTGTCAGATCTTCGCTGACATAGGACACCGTCGTCGCTTGCGGAAAGCCGTCCGGCCGCACCGTGGCGATGGTCATGTCGTTGGTGTGCGCCAGGATGTCGAGGATCGTCTCGTGCAGGGCCTTGTCCATGGCGACCGTCTCCCTCGTTTCGGAGACATTACGTGGCGCACGGGGTTCCGGCCTTGACCTGCCTCAAGCTGGAACCGCGTGCGGTGCGGCAGGCTGGGTCTGTGCGTGGAGGCGGACGAAAAAGGCTGCCTGGACGCTGAGAAAAACATCTGGGCTGCTCGCGCGCGTAACAAAGGCGCGAGCCGGTGCGAAGAACGGTTGTAGGGCGCGGACCTGGGGTTCACGCTACTTCTGTCCTTGCCGGAGGAGATGCCATGTTGATCAAGCCGCGCCGTTCCTGGGAGCTTCGCGAATCTGCGACGACACCGGAAACTGTGTTCTTTAATCGCCGGTCGCTGATGAAGGGGGCCGGCGCGGTGGCCCTGGCGGGTGCGCTGGCCTCGTGCGATTCCCACGAAGCCAAGGCAGACAGGGGCCTGGGGCCACAACTGGGCGTCAAACCGAGTGCGGACCCGACGGTCAAGCTCTATCCGGCCAAGCGCGATCCGGCGTTCAAGCTCGATCGCGCGATCACGAATGAGCACGTCGCCGAGACCTACAACAATTATTATGAGTTCGGCACCTCGAAGGACATCTGGGAAGCGGCGCAGGCATTGCCGACCCGGCCCTGGGAAATCGCCATCGAGGGCGAGGTGGAAAAGCCGTTCAAGATCGGCGCGGACGAGTTGATCCTGAAAATGCCGCTGGAAGAACGGCTCTATCGCCATCGTTGCGTCGAGGCTTGGTCCATGGCCGTGCCGTGGACGGGCTTTCCAATGAAGGAACTGCTCAAGCTCGCCAAGCCTCTGTCCGGTGCGAAGTATGTCGAGATGCAGACCTTCATGCTGCCGTCCGTCGCCGGCGGACAGGAGCAGCCCTGGTATCCCTGGCCCTATACCGAAGGCCTGACGATGGCCGAGGCGGCCAACGATCTCGCCTTTCTGGTGACGGGTGTCTACGGCAAGCCGCTGCCCAAGCAGATGGGCGCGCCGCTGCGGCTGGCGGTGCCGTGGAAATATGGCTTCAAGTCGATCAAGGCGATCGTCCGCTTTCGCTTCCAGAATTCCCAACCCAGGACCTATTGGGAAATCACGGGGCCGCGCGAATATGGTTTCTGGGCCAATGTGAATCCGGCCGTTCCCCATCCGCGCTGGAGTCAGGCCAGCGAGCGCGTGCTCGGCACCGATAAGCGTGTGCCGACCCAGATTTTCAACGGTTATGGCGCGGAGGTCGCCAGCCTCTACAAGGGCATGGATATCGGCGACAAGCTTTATCGCTGAAGGGCTTCCCCGACAGAAAAATCCGCCGGAGCGAGTGGCTCGCTCCGGCGGCAGTCTGCTTGGGGGTGCATGGGCGCTTGGCGCCCATGCCGGTCCGCGTCCAAGGGGGCTGGGATGCGCGGACCGTTGCGAAGGCGGACCTTCGCGTGTCGCCCACGTGGGGGGACGGGGCGACCCCTCTGAGATGGGGTGTGGCCGGAGCCCTTTCAAGGGGGCTGTGTGGCGAAATTGGCTTGCGAAAATCCAGGAAAAAGGCGGGTTCAGGGCCGGGTTGATCCCGGTCAAGGCGGGCAGGCTGGCGCCACCTAGTGTGAATCTGACAGAATATCAGAAATCGCCATCTGAGGCCGGACGCCCGGCCCAACGAAGAGAGCCGATCCATGTCAGGGACCGAGACGCGGGAACGCCCCAACCCGGCCAAGCCGGGCCAGACCGAACATTTCGACGTGCTGATCGTCGGCGCCGGAATTTCCGGCATCGGCGCCGCTTATCATCTGAAAGAGCAATGCCCCGACAGGAGCTTTGTCGTGCTCGAGGGGTTGGAAAGCTTCGGCGGCACCTGGTGGATGCATCGTTATCCCGGCATCCGCTCCGACAGCGACCTCTACACATTCGGCTATCGCTTCAAGCCATGGATTGGCGCGCCCATCGCCAGGGCCGAAGAGATCCTGACCTATATGGGTGAGGTGATCGAGGAGAACGATCTGGCGCGCCATATCCGCTATCGCCATCGCATCGCGCAGGCGCGCTGGTCGAGCGCCGACAATCAATGGACGATCGACGGCACGCGCGGCGACACGGGCGAAACCTTCCGCATCACCGCCAATTTCCTCTGGATGTGCCAGGGTTATTACCGCCATTCTGAAGGCTATACGCCCGAGTGGAAGGGCATGGACACGTTCAAGGGTGAGATCGTCCATCCGCAAAACTGGCCCGAAGACCTCGATTACAAGGGCAAGAACATTCTCGTTATCGGCTCGGGCGCGACGGCGGCGACGCTGGTGCCGGCCATCGCCGGCGATTGCAACCATGTGACACTGTTGCAGCGCTCGCCGACCTATTTTATTCCCGGCCGCAACGAGAATGTGCTCGCCGATCAATTGCGCAAGCTCGACATCAAGGAGGAATGGATCCACGAGATCACGCGCCGCGAGATCCTCGCCAATCAGGGCGAGTTCACGCGCCGCTCCTTTGAAGAGCCGGAGGCGGTGAAGGAGGAATTGCTGGCGGGCGTGCGCGCCTATCTGGGCCCGGACTACGATGTCGAGACGCATTTCACGCCGAAATATCGGCCCTGGCGCCAGCGCATCGCCTTTGTACCCGATGGCGATATCTTCAAGGGCATCGCATCGGGCAAGGCCAGTGTCGTCACCGATGAGATCGAGTGCTTCACCGAAAAGGGTATCCTGCTGAAATCGGGCAAGGAGCTTGAAGCCGACATCATCGTCACGGCGACTGGGTTCAACCTGTCTTTGCTGGGCGATATCGGTTTCGAGATCGACGGCAAGCCGGTCGATTTCTCCGATACCGTGACCTATCGCGGTATGATGTTCACTGGCGTGCCAAACATGCTGTGGATCTTCGGTTATTTCCGCGCCAGCTGGACCTTGCGCGTGGATCTGCTCGGCGATTTCACCTGCCGCCTCCTCAATCATATGAAGAAGAGAGGCGCCAAACGCGTCGAGGTGCAGTTGCGGCCCGAAGATAAGGAGATGCAGCTGCATCCCTGGATGGATCCGGAGAATTTCAATCCCGGCTATCTGATGCGCGGCATGCATCTCCTGCCCAAGCGCGGCGACAAGCCGGAATGGCAGCACTCGCAGGATTACTGGCGCGAGAAGGACGAATTGCCGGCCATCGATCTCGACGGGCCGGAATTCGCCTATCGCTGACGGGGCTTTTCCGCCGGCGAAGAGATGGCGTAACCTTCCGAGAGAAACGGGAGGATGTCATGGTGGATTGGAACGAAGGCGGGCTGGTGTCGACGGATTGGCTGGCGGCCAATCTCTCCGATCCGGCATTGCGCATTCTCGATTGCACCGTGCATCTGAGGCCATCGCCCGCGGGCTACAGCATCGAGAGCGGGCGGGCCAATTACGAGGCCGGCCATATCCCCGGGGCGGTGTTCGTCGATCTGCTCAGGGACCTTTCCAATCCGGACATCGATCTGCCGATGATGATGCCGCCAGTCGCGCAATTCGCGGCTGTGTTGGGCGAGGCTGGCGTGGATGACGGCACGCGGGTTGTCGTCTATTCGAGCGGCGCGCCGATGTGGGCGACCCGGCTGTGGTGGATGTTGCGTGCCAGCGGCTTCGATCAGGCGGCGGTGCTGGATGGCGGCTTCGCGAAATGGCGCGCAGAGGAACGGCCGGTCGAGCAGGCCATTCGCACGCGCGCGCCCGGTTCGTTGTCGCTGACGGCGCGGCACGATCATTGGGCCGACAAGGCGGCGGTGATGGCCGCGATCGGCGATGGCGCCGTGTGTACGATCAACGCGCTTCCGGCCGGCGTACACACTGGCGAGACGCCGGCGGGCTATCCGCGGCCCGGTCATATCGCCGGCAGCAGCAATGTGCCCTATTCGCTGTTTCTGAATGAAGACGGGACCTTTCGCGACGAGGCCGCATTGCGCGCGGCCTTCGACACGGTGGATGCCTTCGCGCGGACGCGCGCCATCTGTTATTGCGGCGGAGGCATTGCGGCGACGATGGCGGCACATGTGCTGACGCGGCTCGGCCATCCGAGCGTTGCGGTCTATGACGGTTCGCTCAGCGAATGGGGCCGCGATCCCGACGCGCCAATGGAAACCGGTACCTGATACTGGCCGTTATCGCGGCATGAAGGAGAAATGACCGTCATGCCGATGTTCAGCCCGGACAATCATACCAAGTCGCCCGAGCATCAGCGCATCTATGCGCTATACGAAATCTGGTACACGGCAGTCGATTTTGCGGCGGCGTTCCAGTTCATCATCGGCAGCGTGCTGTTCTTCTGGCAGAGCACGCAAGACGCCGGGATCTGGCTCTTCATCTTTGGCTCGGTGTGTTTTGCGCTCAAGCCGACAATCCGGTTGATGCGTGAAATCCGCTATCTGCGGGTCGGCGATTACCGGGATCTGGCGAAGCGCGACGACGCGTAAGGCTCAGGCGTAAGGATTGCGGACGGCCGTTTGTGCCTCGCTGCTTTCGCCGCGCGGTGGCGTGGGGCTGTATTGCACAGGAGCTGGTCCGCCCTTGATCGCACGCGTGCGGGCTTCGCTCGGTGTTTCGCCTTGCGATGCGGCGGCGACCGCAGCCTTGCGATTTACGGGGACGGGGTCCGCTTCATCGGGTGGCGGCATGGTGTTGGCCGGGTAGATCGCAACCTTGTGCGTTGCCGGATCGACTTTGCGCGCAATGTCGAGATCGCGCGCATTGGTGCCCTTGGGCGGGTCGATGGCGATGCCATTCACGAATTCGTGGTCGAACCACCATTTCTTGACCGGATTGCGCTTGCCGTTGCCGAGCCAATCATCGACCCGCGTGGCGATTGGCACCAGCATTGGCTTCAGCCACATCGCGTGGATGCCAAGCCAACTCGCCATGCGCGCGACAAGCGCGCCGTCGCTATCGACAACCTTGTTGATCGGGCAGGTTTTCATGCAACGCCCGCAGGCGGCACCTTTGGGATTGGTGACACGATAACGCGTGCAGCGCTCGACATCCGGTTTCCAGATTTCGTAGCCGTTGAACATGGTCTTGTCGCCGAAGGGAATGGCGTCGCAGGGGCATTCGCGGGCACATTTGAGGCAGTTGCCGCAGAATGTCTGAAGGCCGAAATCGATGGGCTTGTCGGGCACGAGCGGCAGGTCCGTCGTCAGCACCACCGATTTGAAGCGCGGGCCGACAAAGGGATTGAGCACCAGCTCGCCGATCCGGCTGAGTTCGCCGAGGCCCGCCCACAGGATCAGCGGAATGTGCAACAGGTCACTGTCGGCATTGGTTTGCGAGCGGGCCGGAAAGCCTTTGGCGCGCAGGAACTCGCCCATGATGCCGGCAATCTCGGCGCCGCGCAGATAGCCGCGCATCGATTGGGCGCCGGAAATCCAGTCATCGCCGCTGGCGCCCTCCATGGTGTCGTAGCCCTGATCGATCAGCATGACGACGGCGTAGCGGTGATAGGGCTTGATCTCGCGGCCGTCTTCCTTGTGCGAGTACCATGCATAGCGCGGGATCTCGCAAATGCCGGTGAGGTCTGCGCCAAGCGTATAGGACAGCGACTTGATCGCCTGGGTGTTGGCGCCCGCATTGCTGTGTTGCGCGGGATCGCGCGATGCGACGGGGCCATCCTGGAATTTCACCATGGCGCGGATGATCTGCAGAAGCGCAAAGGAGAACGGTGTCTTGAAGGCGAAGCGGGCGCGCTCGCGCTTGGCCTTGTCGCCGAGATCGCCATGGAGCGCGCGCTGGAAGAAGGCGGCGCGTTTGGGCACGCGCGGAACCTCGTCGTCGAGGATCAGTGTGGTCGGCCGGTCGATGCGCTTGACCGTCTCCATAGGATAGGCGCTCAGATGGCTCGCACGTTTGTGGCGGCGATTGCGTTCACGGCCTGAGCGCGCGCCATTGATCCCCCACCAATAGGCAATGCTCTTTGCCTTGCGTATATCGGCGCGAAGCGGCACGTCGGTCGCAAGCTGGTAATTGGTGGAGACCGCGGCAAGCGCGAAATCTTTGCCGATATAGGGATGGCGGATCATGTCGCCGTCGCGGACCGCAAGGCCGGAGAGTACGGCCAGGCGTTCGAGATCGAGCGCGCTGTCGCCGGCGAAATGGGCGCGGGCCTCGAAGCCGAGATTGCGGATATAGAGGGCGAGGCAGGTGGCGATTTCGGCGGCACGCATCCCGGCCGTGGCGGCGATGGCGTTGCCCGTCCAGTCATGGGCAGCGTTGCCGGCTTCCGGACGGCGCGGATGTTCGACCAGGATCACGAGCGCGAAATCGTGAGGCAATGGTGCCGCGTCGATGAGCCAGGCGTTGGAGACGATGTGGCAGATGCCTGCGCCGCTGGCATCCATGAAACAGGCGCCGCCTTTCAAATCTTCGGCGCGGCGGGCGAGATCGTCGGGCAGAGGCGCTTTGGCGGGCGCCAGCGCGCCGTCCGCGAATTGGGCAAAGAGTGTGCGATAGTGGTCGAGCGCTTCGGCCAATGTGCCATGGGGCGTCGTTGCGGCTTCGGCTGCACGCGGCGGACGCGCGGCTTCGATGGCGAGGACGCGCTCGTCCGGCTTCAGCGCTTCGAGCGGGAAGGGGCCGAGATGGACTGGACGATGTTTCGAGCGCGGCGTGAGGAGCATGGCCAAGCCTGCCGCGCTTTTGCCGTGCCTGTCCAGTGTGGGCAGCTCAAGCGCCGGTGTGATGAGCTGCGATGGCGTCCACAAAGGTCTGGCCGAAGTCGCGCAGCTTGGAATTGCCCACGCCGTTGATCATGGCGAATTCGGAGAGGCTGGACGGGGCGTGACGCGCCATCTCGATCAGCGTCTTGTCGGAGAAGACGAGATAGGCGGGCACGCTGCGCGCGCGGGCCAGATCGAAGCGCAATTGCTTGAGTGCCGCGAGCAGGCCGGCTTCGCTGTCGTCGAGGGTGACCGTCGCGGCGGACGCGCGATCCTTGCGCGTGCTGCGCTCGCGTTGCGGGTCCTGGCGGTAGGCGAATTTCGTCTCGCCGCGCAGCAGCGCGCCGCCAGATTGCGAGACGCTGAGCCCGCCGTAACCCGAAATGTCATGATCGAGATGACCGGCGGCGACGAGCTGCCGGATCAGCGCGCGCCACTCGGTGGCTTTGCGTCCCGCACCCGCACCGAAACTTTCCAGCCGGTCATGGCCGGCGGATGTGACTTTTTCGCTTTCGGCGCCGCGGAGCACTTCGACGATGTGGGTGGCGCCATAGCGCTCGCCGGTCTCCAGCACGGCGGAGAGGATCTGCTGCGCTTCCCTGGTGCCGTCCACTGTGGCGGCGGGATTGCGGCAGACATCGCAATTGCCGCAGCTTTCGCCCGTGCCTTCGCCGAAATAGGTGAGCAGCATGCGGCGGCGGCACGACGATGCCTCGCAATAGGCGATGAGGGCGGCGAGCCGTTGATGTTCGCGGCGCTTGCGGTCTTCGCTCGAATTCTCGTCGTCGATGAACATGCGGCGCATGCGGATATCGCCGAGGCCGAACAGCATATGGGCTTCGGCGGCTTCGCCATCGCGGCCGGCGCGGCCGATTTCCTGGTAATAGGCTTCGGGGCTGGCGGGCAGATCGGTGTGGAAGACGAAGCGCACATCGGATTTGTCGATGCCCATGCCGAAGGCGATGGTCGCGACCATGACCATATAGGGCTCGGTCATGAAGGCATTCTGGTTGGCCTCGCGCGCTTCCTTGCTCATGCCGGCATGATAGGCCAGCGCGCGGATGCCTTCGGCGGCGAGCAGGCTGGCGGCTTCCTCGGTCTTCTTGCGCGAGAGGCAATAGACGATGCCGCTCTGGCCGGGGCGGGCCTTGACGAACGCAGTGAGCTGCTGCTTCCAGCTCGCTTTGGGCGTGACGGTGAGGGCGATATTGGGGCGGTCGAAGCCAAGCACGATTTGCGTGACGTCATTGCCGAAGAGGCGCGCGGCGATATCGGCGCGGGTCGCTTCATCGGCCGTGGCCGTCAGCGCCATGATGGGGACGGACGGGAAGGCTTCGCGCAATTGCGACAGGGCTTCGTAATCGGGACGGAAGGCAGGGCCCCATTGGGAGATGCAATGCGCCTCGTCCACCGCGATGAGCGAGATCGGCAGTTTGGCGAGCGCGCTCATCATGCGGTCCGTCATCAGCCGCTCGGGCGAGAGATAGAGAAGCCGCGTTTCGCCGGTCGCGGCGCGGCGCCAGGCCGCGACATTCTCGTCCCGGTCACGCGAGGAATTGATGGTATCGGCGGCAACGCCGGCGAGGCGCAGCGCCTCAACCTGATCCTGCATCAGGGCGACGAGCGGTGAAACGACCACGGTCAGCCCACCTTTGATGAGCGCCGGGACCTGGAAACAGAGCGATTTGCCCGAGCCTGTCGGCATCACCGAGAGCACATTGCGCCCCTCCAGCGCCGCATCGATGGCCGTTTCCTGCCCCGGGCGGAAGCTGTCATAGCCGAAGACGGATTTGAGAATGGTGTGTTTGGACGGGGCGGACATGCGGTGCCGAATCGTGCGGGTGCGGAGACTGATGTAACCTGCCTGCCGGGCTTCCGTGATTCAATGCGGGGGCGGCAATTTGGAGCGACCATGGCGCGGGTATTCGATTTCGATCATGCCATTGTGCGGCAGCCGGGGCGTAGCGTGGCGTACGGGCTCAGCGCCACGCCGGGGCCGGCTCCCAGCTATGAGGGCGTCCTCTGCGAGCACGAAGCCTATGTCGCGGCGCTGCGCGATGCGGGGCTGACGGCGGACATCTTGCCGCCACTGGAGGAATTTCCCGATTCGGTGTTCGTGGAGGACCCGGCGCTGGTGTTTGGCGAGGGGGCGGTCCTGCTGCGGCCCGGCGCGCCGAGCCGGGCGGGCGAGCGCGAGACCATGCGCGAGGTGTTGGCGCGGCATTTCGAAACCGTGCTCGAACTGGGAGCCGGTGAGCTTGCCGATGGCGGTGATGTGATGGTGACGCCGGATGTCGTGTTTATCGGCCTTTCGGCGCGCACGAATCATGCGGGCGCCGAGGCGCTGGTGGCCGCGCTGGCCAAGCTCGGGAAGACGGGCCGGGTCGCGCAGACGCCGGAGACGATCCTGCATTTCAAGACCGCGTCCTCGCTGCTTGACGAGGAAACGGTGTTGGTGACGCGCGCAATGGCGCGAAGTGGAATCTTCGTGGGCTTCGACACCGTAATCGTGCCGGAGGATGAAGAGGCCGCGGCCAATGCGCTGCGCGTCAACAATGTCGTGCTGGTGGGCGACCGCTTCGCGAAGACCGTCGCGATGCTGGACAAGGCCGGTTATGCCGTGCGTCCGCTCCCCGTGACCGAGATTGGCAAGATCGATGCGGGGTTGTCCTGTATGTCGCTGAGGTGGCGCGGCGGCTAATACCGCCACTCTTTTGCAGCGCGGACCAGGAAGTCGCGGAAGGCGCTGACGCGTTTGGATTGGCGCAGCGCATCCGGATAGACCAGATGCACATCGAAGCTCGGGCCTTCGACGTCGGGCAGGACGCGCACGAGCTCCGGGCGGACTTCGTTCATATAGTCCGGCAGGGCGGCGAGGCCGATGCCGGCTTCGACGGCCTGCAGCATCCCGCCCATATTGTTGATGCGCACAAGCTTGGGCGTGCCGCTCGACGAGACGCGGCGAGCCGTGCCCATCAGCCAGTTGACGTCGCGGATCTCGGGCGACGCGGTTTCGCCATAGGCCACCACCGTGTGGTTCGCCAGATCCTCCAGGCTCTCCGGCGTGCCGGCTTCGTCGAGGTACGCTTGCGTCGCGTAGAGATGGTAATGCACGGTGAAGAGCCTGCGCTGGATCAGGTCGGCCTGCACCGGTGCGCGCATGCGCAGCGCAAGATCGGCTTCGCGCTGGGCAAGGTCGAGCTCGCGGTCCTCCAGCAGAAGATGCACTTGCAGCTCGGGATATTCCTTGAGGAATTCCTTCATGCGCGGCAGCAGCCAAAAGGTTCCGAGGCCGTGGCTGGAGGTGATCTTCAGCGCGCCGCGCGGGGCCGCCTGCACATTTTTCAGCGCCTCCTCGGCCTGGGCGAGACGCGACAGCACGTCAGACACCGCGCCATAGAGCAGCTCGCCCTCATCGGTGAGGGTGAGGCCGCGGGCATGACGCTGGAACAGGGGTGTCGCCAGCTCGTCTTCGAGCGCGCTGATCTGGCGGCTCACGGCCGACTGGCTCAGCGTCAGCATCTGTCCTGCATGAGTGAAGCTTCCCGCCGATGCCACCGCGTGGAAGATGCGCAACTTGTCCCAGTCCATGCCGCCTCCAAGAACCCCCGTGCGCGCGACCGCCGGTCAGGTTCCAAATCAATCTCGACGCGGCAGCACGCTTACGTGTGACTGCCGGCCAGAAAACGTTCCGCTTCGAGGGCCGCCATGCAGCCCATGCCGGCAGCCGTGACCGCCTGGCGGAAAACCTTGTCCTTCACATCGCCAGCCGCGAAGACCCCGGGGATCGAGGTGCGCGTCGAATCCGGCGCGGTGATGAGGTAGCCCTCGTCGTCCATATCGAGCTGGCCCTTGAACAGCGCCGTGGCCGGGGAATGGCCGATGGCGATGAAGAGCCCGTGGACGTTGAGGCCGGTTTCGGCGCTGGTCTTCACATTGCGCAGTTTGAGGCCCGTGACCGAGAGCGGGTCTTGGCTGCCGGTGATCTCCTCGACCACGGTGTCGTACAGCATCTCGATCTTGGGATGGGCGAGAAGGCGCGCCTGATTGGTCTTGTCCGCCCGCAACGCGTCGCGGCGATGGATCAGCGTCACCTTGCTAGCGAAATTGGTCAGGAACAGCGCTTCCTCGACGGCCGTGTTGCCGCCGCCGACGACTGCGACCTCCTTGCCGCGATAGAAGAAGCCGTCGCAGGTGGCGCAGGCCGAGACGCCAAAGCCCTGAAATTTCTGTTCGCTGGGCAGGCCCAGCCATTTGGCGCTGGCGCCCGTGGCGATGACGAGCGTGTCGGCGGTGTAGCGCGTGCCGCTGTCGCCGATCAGGGTGAAGGGGCGGGCGCCCAGATCGACGCTGTCGATCGTGTCCTGCACCATCTTGGTGCCGACATGTTCGGCCTGGGCCTGCATCTGCTCCATCAGCCAGGGGCCCTGGATGGCCTCGGCAAAGCCGGGATAGTTCTCGACCTCGGTGGTGATGGTGAGCTGGCCGCCGGGCTGCAGCCCCGCGATCAGGGTCGGCTCCAGCATGGCCCGGGCGGCATAGATCGCCGCCGTCGCGCCGGCCGGGCCGCTGCCGAGAATCACAACTCTGGAATGGCGGGAATCGACGGACATTGAACGACCCTTGAGCAATCCCCCGGCAGGGCCGGGGACCTTCTTGCGAAGCGGAAACGGAAGGAAGCACCGCAGGCCGTACGCCCGGTCGCGCCCCCTCGCCCCCCTCATATCGGAACGGGGCGGGCAAAGGTCAAGGCGCGGGAGATTTGTCGCCGCAAAGGCCAGTTTCCCGGGCACTCCGGCGCCCGGCAGGCCGGAGCGGGGGACGACGAGCGGTTGTGGCTCCGCGGCCGATTCGCCGGTAATCTTGCCCATATGCGTGAGCGCCGAGGGCAAGGTCCAGACCAGTAGGCCTCCCGTGGCGACAGGAACTTGCAGACTGTAGAAATTTTATTGCGTGCCTGCCCACTCGGGCGTAAAAGACCAGCAAGAATCTTGAAGGCAAGTCCCATGGAGCATCACAAGCTCGATTCTATCGATCTGCGTATTCTTACCGAACTGCAGGCCAATGGCCGCATCACCAATGTGGAGCTGTCGCGCCGGGCCAAAATCACGGCGCCGCCCTGCCTGCGCCGCATGCGCGCGCTCGAAAAGGCCGGTTACGTCAAAGGCTATCATGCCGAACTGGAACCCAAGCTGCTGGGCTTCGAGGTGGCCGGCTATGTGTTCGTCGGGCTTTCGAGCCAGGCCGATGCCGATCTGCGCAAGTTCGAAGAGCAGACGCGGGCGTGGCCGGAAGTGCGCGAATGTTACATGCTGTCGGGCGAGGTCGATTTCCTGCTCAAATGCGTGGCCAAGGATCTGTCATCCTTCCAGTCCTTCATCACCGACACGCTGACGGCCTCGCGCAATGTCGCCAGCGTCAAGTCCTCGCTGGTGATCCATTCCAGCAAGAACGAGCCAGGGGTTCCGCTGGACGTCCGGTGAGAAACCTGCGTTCTGGGGGCTCGCCGGGCTGAACTTTTCGTGAGGCCTGTAACGGGCGGGGCCGGGCCCACGTATAGAACGTGTGACCGCGAGGGCCCCGCACGATGGCCAACAGATTTTCCGCCCGCAGATTTCCCATTTGGCAATCGCCCTGGCGCGACCGCGCCGGGCGCGTCTCCACGCTCAAGGCGGTGGTGTTCGCGGGGCTTGTCCTGCCGGCGCTGGCAACGCTCATTCAGCTTCTGAACGGCGACTTCATGGCCGAGCCCGCCAAGCAAGTGGTGCATGCGCTGGGGCTGTGGACCTTCCGCCTGATCCTCCTGTCGCTGGCGGTGACGCCGGCCATGCAGATATTTCGCTGGCCGCGGTTGATCCTCGTGCGGCGCATGATCGGCGTGGCGGCCTTCGCCTATGTCAGCGCCCATCTCATCGGCTATGCGGCGATGGAGAATTTCGATCTCGCCAAGGTGGGCAGCGAGATCGTCACGCGGATTTATCTCATCATCGGGCTCTCGGCGCTCCTGATCCTGGCCGCATTGGCTGCGACCTCGACCGACGCCATGGTGCGGCGAATGGGGGCGAAGCGCTGGGCGCTCCTGCATCGCGCCGTCTATGTGGCGGGCGTCCTCGGCACGATCCATTATTTCATGCAGACCAAGCTCGTGGTCACCGAGCCGACCATCTTTGCAGGCTTCTTCGTCTGGCTGATGGTTTATCGCGCGCTCCTCTGGAGCTTCGGCATGCGTGTCGTGACGCGGGCTTCGGTGCTGGCGGGAATTGCGGTGGCGGCCGCGGCGTTGACGATGGCCGGTGAAGCGCTGGGCTACACGCTCTTCACGCCCGTCAACGGCATGATGGTGTTCGACGCAAACTTCACCTTCGTCGCCGGCATACGGCCGGGCTGGTGGGTGCTGGCATTCGGGATCGGCGTGACGGCGGTGGCACTGCTGCGCGGCTGGATCGCGCCGCTGCCGAAACGCGCGGCGATGCCCGCCTAATCCTCCAGTTTGCGCTGATAGGTTTCGGGCAAGAGGAACAGCGTCACCACGAAGCCGATGGCGGCGATGATGACCGGATACCAGAGCCCCGCATAGATGTTGCCGGTCGCGGCGACGATCGCGAACACCGTGGCCGGCAGGAAACCGCCGAACCAGCCCACGCCGACATGATAGGGCACGGACAGTGCTGTGTAGCGGATCCGCGTCGGGAACAACTCGACCAAAGCCGCGGCCTGCGGTCCATAGAGCGCGGTGGCGGCGACGATGAAGTAGAAGAGGATCAAGAGCACCTTCATCGTGTCGATCTGCCCGGGCGTGGCGGCGAGCGGATAGCCTTCCTGCGTCAGCGCTGATTTGAGGCGGGCATCGAAGGCTTTGCGGGCGGCTTTGAGATCTGCCGTCGACAGGTCCTTGCCGCTGTTGCCCGGCACCACCGCATGGCCGATACGGATTTCCGTTGTCGTGCCCTCGGCCGCGGCCTGGTTGGTGTAGGCGATGCCGGCATTTGTCAGCGCGCTCTTGGCGATATCGCAGGCGGTGACGAATTTCGCCTTGCCGATGAGATCGAATTGCAGCGAGCAATCCGAGGCTGGCGCCACGACCACGACCGGCGCGCTGGCCGTGGCATGGCCGAGGGCAGGATTGGCCGCCTCGGTCAGCATCTGGAAACCGGGGATGAAACCCACCGCCGCCATGCCGAGGCCGAGCAACATCACCGGCTTGCGGCCGATATGGTCCGACACCCAGCCGAAGAACAGATAGAGCGGGATCGAAATGAGCGTGATGAGCAGCATCAGCCAGTTCATGGTCGCCGGCGCCACGCTCAGCGTGCGCTCAAGAAAGCTCTGCGTGTAAAATTGCGCCGTGTACCAGACCACGCCCTGTCCCGTGAGGATCGCGAACAGCGCCGTCAGCACGATCTTGAGATTGCCCCATCGCAGGAAGGATTCGGAGAAGGGCGATTCGGATCGGGTGCCTTCTTCCTTGATCTTCTGGAAGGCGGGCAATTCCTCGAGGCTCAAACGAATCCACAATGAGATTCCCAGGAGAACCACGGAAACGCCGAAGGGCAGGCGCCAGCCCCAGGCCGAGAAGGCATCCTCTCCCATAGCCGTGCGCGTGATCAGGATCACGACCAGCGCCAGCACCAGGCCGATGCCGGCCGCGCTCTGAATCCAGCCGGTAGCGGCACCGCGGCGCCTGGCATTGCTGTGTTCTGCGACATAGATCGCGGCGCCGCCATATTCGCCGCCGATGGCGAAGCCTTGCAGCATGCGCAAGGCCACGAGCAGATAGGGGGCTGCGACGCCGATCGCGTGGTAGTCGGGCAGGAAGGCGACGGCGAAGGTTGCAAGACCCATCACCGAGATGGTGACGAGGAAGGTGCGCTTGCGGCCGGTCCTGTCGCCGAACCAGCCGAAGACGATGGCGCCGAAGGGCCGCACGGCGAACCCGGCGGCGAAGGTCAAGCAGCGCCAGGAGATAGCCCTGTGCTTCGCTCACGCCGGCAAAGAAATGTCTGCCGATCAGCGCGGCCAGCGAGCCGAAGATAAAGAAGTCATACCACTCGAACACGGTGCCGGCAGCCGAGGCCGCCACCACCAGCGACAGACGGCGCCCCGTTTTGGACGCCTTCCGAGCCCCATCCGATATCGTCATGACTATCGGTCCTCCCCGGTATCAAGAGCTAACCGAGGGGGCCGGGCAGGGCAAGCGTGAGGGAGCGTCAGCTGTTCTTGGGCAAGACGCGCGTTGCGGGCGCAACCTGCAGTTTGCCGCCATTGGCGCGGGCGATCTCGCGGGCCATCATCACGGTCGGTTTGTCGAAGACGAAGCCGTTCAGGATCATGCTCACCCGTTCGCCGTCGTCCGATAGCGGCAAGAAAATGGTGTCGAATTCTTCAAAGCCGGGCGCCAGCCAGCCCGCATCGCCATAGGAGCGGATCGGCACTTTGGCGTTTGCGGTTTTGCGCAGGATCGCCTTCATCCCCTTTATGGCGCCCTCTCCCACAGGCGCGAAGGCATCGGTTACGGTCTTGCCGGTCGTGTCCGCGAGAAAATATTGGGTGACGAGCCCGCCGATGAGCCGGTAGCGGAAATCGGACAGATCGGGGAGCACCTCGAGCAGGCACACCGAACCCAGATGCTCCTTGAGTTCCGATGGCCGGATATCTGCGCGCGAGGGCATGGCGCGATTGCCGCGTTTGGCATGCCAATAGTCCCGCAGGAATGCGAGCGTCGGATTCGCGAGGTGCTCCGGGTCGATCTCAGTTCCGACGCCGGTCAGGCGGTCTCCCATAACGCGTCCCCGTTCTTCGGAAGGGTCGTCGGATACAGAGTATGTGCGCTTGGGATTAAGCAAGGGTTAGACGGTAGCAACACCGAAAATACCGGCTCTAGAGCCCATTTTCGCCGCGCTGGCGCGCGAGTTCCCGATCCAGAAGCGCGCGGGAGCGATCGAACGTGAACAGATTTAGGATCACGTTAACTGTCTTGCCGTCGTCGGAGAGCGGCACGTAAAGGGTGTCGAATGTTTCGCCGGGATAGCGCAACCAGTCCAGCCGGCCCCAAGCATGCACCATGACGTGCGTTTCAACGATGTTGACGAGATTGGCGCGCACGCGCTGCGCCACCGGCCCCGGTGGATCCGGCCAGGTTTCGGTGAATGTCTTGCCGGTGGGATCGGTGAGGAAATACTGCGTCAGCAGCGTGCCGACAATGCGATAGCGGAATTCCGCGCCGCCATCGAGCACATCGACCATCGCGATGTTGCCGAGATAGGGTTTGAAGTCGGCCGGCCTCATATCGCTACGCGAGGGCATGGCACGGCCGGCGCGTCGCGCCTCCCAATAGCTGCGCAGAAACTCCAGTGCCGGATGGTCGATCCGCGTAGGATTGATTTCTATCTGCGGCGTAACGACGGGAGTGGGCATAATCTACAGTGGGCAAGCGGTGACGACGCAGCAGGATAGGCCGCCACCTATTGCACGAAGCTTAAGACGCGTCCTTGGCCAGATTGCTGTTGCGGCGTGCGAAGAGGAAATAGACTGCCAGTCCGATCCCGTTCCAGATGAAGAAGCGGATCTGCGTCACGCCCGGCAGGTTCCAGAACAGATAGACGCAACCGGCAATCGCGAGCGGCCCGATCAGCCACCATAACGGCGTCTTGAACAGACGCTTGAGGCCGGGTTCACGTACCCGCAGGATCATCATCGACAGGGCGACGGCGATGAACGCGCAGAGCGTGCCCGCATTGGCGAGTTCGGCGATTTCCTTGAGTGGGAAGAAGCCGGCGATGGCGGCTGCGACGATGCCGGTCAGGATCGTCATCAGAACGGGCGTGCCGGTCTTGGCGTTGACCCGTGCCCAGCGGCGCGGCAGCAAGCCGTCACGCGCCATGACGAAGAAGATGCGGCTCTGGCCATACATGAACACCATGATCACCGTCGGCAGGGCGACGATGGCGGCCGTGGCGACGATGGTGGCTGCGGCGGGATGATGGAGAATGCGCAGCGCCATCGCTAGAGGTTCGGCACTCTTGGCGAGGTCGGCGGCGGGCACCGCGCCGATCGCTGCTGCGGCGACCACCATGTAGATCAGCGTGCACAGGACCATCGAGCCGATGATGCCGATGGCAAGATCGCGGCCGGGATTCTTGGCTTCTTCGGCCGCCGTCGAAATGGCGTCGAAGCCGTAGAAGGCGAAGAAGATCAGAGATGCCGCCGGCACGATACCGAGCTTGGCATCGCCCGGTCCTATCGAGAAGACGCCGTAAGGGGCGAAGGGCTCGAAATGACCGATGGAGAAGGCCGGCAGCACCAGCACGACGAAGGCACCCAGCGCCGCCAGCTTCACCATCACCAGGATGAAATTGACGGTCGCACTTTCGCGCGTGCCGATCAGCAGCATGCCGGTGACGGCGGCCGCAATGAGAACGCCCGGCAAGTTGACGATGCCTCCGGCATGCGGTCCGGCCAGGAGCATATCGGGCACGCCCCAATGCTGCGCCTTGATCACGCCCGCGGCATAGGCCGCCCAGCCGACCGAAACCGCGCCGCAAACCACGGTGTATTCGAGGATCAGGCTCCAGCCGACAATCCAGGCGATCATCTCGCCCAGCACCGAATAGGAATAGGTGTAGGCGCTGCCCGAGGCCGGGATCAGCGTCGCCATCTCTGCATAGGCCAGCGCCGCACAGGCGCAGACCGCGCCCGCAATCGCGAAGGAGAGGATGACGGCCGGGCCGGCAATGCCGGCGCCGACGCCCGTCAGCGTGTAGATGCCCGTGCCGACAATGGCGCCCACGCCCATGGCCGTCAGATGCGGCCAGGACAGGGTGGGCTTCAGCCGGTGGGCCTGATCGATCGCCATGACGGCATTCAGCGGCTTGCGGCGGCTCCAAAAGGCCATCGCGGTCCCCCCTCATTCTTTCCCGGTTGGACGCTGCGCCCCTCGCAACCGCCCGCGCGTTTCCGGCGGCATCATAGCGGCAGGAAGTCCCGCGTAAACTCATGCGCGGCGTCTGGGGCAACGCGCGCAGGATGGTTTCACGAATCATTGCTTCACAAACGTGTTGCTTGCGTGAATCGGGGGGATTGCCCCGCGGCGGCCCGACCTGGATGGCCGCGATCCGGCAATGGCGGCCCAAATCGTCGCAGTCACGCCGGTTTGAACGGCATGCCCGGTGCGTGGCGGGCAGATTCCATTCCTGTCGTGGTATTAAGTTCTGCTTCGCGCGCTTTTGGCCGAGGGTCGGGCTCCCGCCCCAGCGCCACCAGGAAAGAGAGCTATCTCATGCCGATCCGCTTCCGCACGCCCATTTTCCGGGCGGCTGCCCTGCTGGCCTTTGCCACGGCGCTATTGAGCGCGGCGAGCGCGACGGCGCAGCCGGCGAGCTCGGATGTGTTGCGGGCGACGCTGAAGAACGGCCTCAAGGTCGTCATCGTGCGCAACACGCTGGCGCCGGTGGTGTCGACATCGGTCAATTACCTCGTGGGTTCGGACGAGGCACCGGCAGGGTTTCCCGGCATGGCGCATGCGCAGGAGCACATGATGTTCCGCGGCAGCCCGGGTCTCACGGCGGCACAGCTTGCCGATATCGGCGGGATGATGGGCGGGGACTTCAATGCCGATACGCAGGAGGGCGTCACACAATATCTCTTCACCGTTCCGTCAGAAGATATCGATGTGGCGCTGCATATCGGCGCCATCCGCATGCGCGATGTCGACAATTCGCAGAAGGATTGGGACAAGGAGCGCGGCGCCATCGAACAGGAAGTGGCGCGCGATCTCTCCAGCCCCGAATATGTGCTCTACAAGAAACTGCGCGCGACGATGTTCGCGGGCACGCCCTATGCGCATGATGCGCTGGGCACCCGGCCGAGCTTTGACAAGACCACGGCCAAGATGCTCAAACATTTCTACGAGCAGTGGTATGCGCCCAACAATGCGGTGCTGGTGATCGTCGGCGATCTCGATCCGGCGAAGACGCTGGCAAAGGTGCGCGCGCTCTATGCGGACATTCCGGCGAGAAAGCTTCCGGCACGACCGAACTATCGCCCGCAGCCGGTGCCCACCAAGAGCCTGACGATCCCGACCGACCGGTCGACCGGCGCGACCATCATCGCGCTCAGAATGCCCGGCCCCCAAAGCGCGGATTTCGCGGCGGTGGAAGTGTTGGCCGATGTGCTGTCGAGCCAGCGCGGCGCGCTCTATGCCATGGTGCCGAAGGGTGAGGCGCTCGGTACCGGGTTCGAAATGAGCGCCATGCCGAAGGCGAGCCTTGCCTATGCCGTGGCCGCCTATCCGGCTTCGACGGATGCGGCCAAGGTGAAAGCCGCGATGGTGAAGATCCTTCAGGGAATTCGCGCCCATGGCGTGCCGCCGGCCCTGGTCGAAGCGGCCAAACTGCAGGAGAAGACGCAAGCCGGCCTGCAGAAGGATTCCATCGAGGGGCTGGCCTCGGTGTGGTCGGAAGCCCTCACCGTCTATGGGCTCTCGTCGCCGGATGCCGATCTCAAACGGATCGAGAAGGTCACGGTCGCTGACGTGAACCGCGTCGCAAGGAAATATCTCGATCTCGACCACGCCATCTATGCGGTGACCGTACCGCGCGGCTCGGGCAAGCCTGTGTCCGGCAGCGGCTTCGGCGGGCAGGAGAGCATCGTGCTGCCGAAAGAGAAGGCCGCCCATCTGCCGGCCTGGGCCGAAACGGCGCTGTCACGCCTCTCCGTGCCGCATTCGACCGTGCATCCGACGGTGACGACATTGCCAAACGGCATCACGCTCATCGTGCAGCCGGAGGATGTCAGCGATACGGTCAGCGTCTACGGCCATATCAAGAACCGCGAGCAGACCGAGGCGGCGGCGAATGAGCAAGGCGTCGACGATGTGCTGGAACGTCTGTTCGATTTCGGCACGCAATCCATGAATCGTCTGCAGTTCCGGCAGGCGCTCGACGCCATTGGCGCGACCGAGAGCGCGGGTACCGATTTTAGCCTGCAGGTGCCGGCGCAGAAATTTGCGCGCGGGCTCGAATTGCTGGCCGACAATGAACTGCATCCCGCATTGCCCGCGCCGGTGATGGCGATTTTCCAGCGGCAATTGGCGCAAGTGGTGGCCGTGCGCAATCAGAGCCCACGCTTCCTGGCCGATCGCGCGCTGCGCAAGGCGCTGTTCCCGGCAACCGACCCAAGCCTGCGCGATGCGACGGCGAAGAGCGTGTCCTCGCTCACCTTGGCGGACCTCAGAGCCTATTACACCAAGGTGTTCCGGCCTGATGAAACGACCATCGTGGTGATGGGCAAGATCACGCCCAAGGAGGCGGAAGCGGCGGTGCTGCGCAGCTTCGGCGCGTGGAAGGCCGTCGGACCGAAGCCGCAGACCGATCTGCCGGCGGCGCCACCGAATGGCCGCGCCATCGTGGCTGTGCCCGATCATGCGCGCGTGCAGGACAGTGTGATGCTGGCCGAGACGATGGGGCTGACGCGCTCCGATCCGTCCTATTACGCGCTCGAGCTTGGCAATGCGGTGCTGGGCGGCGGTTTTTATTCGACGCGCCTCAGCATCGACCTGCGCAAGAATGCGGGGCTGGTCTATACGGTCGACAGCAGTCTGATCGCCGGGCCGAACCGCGGCATCTACATGATCGACTATGCCTGCGATCCCAAGAACGTGTCGCGCGCGGCGGCAATCGCCATTCAAGATGTGGCAGCCATGCGCAAGGCGGCTCCTTCGCAGGACGAGATGATGCGAGCCAAGGCGCTCCTCCTCAGGCGCATTCCGCTCAGCCAGGCGAGCTTTGACGGGATTGCGGGCGGCTTCATTGCGCGTCGTGACCTCGGCCTGCCGCTGGATGAGCCGAGACTGGCGGCGGCGCATTATATTGCCATGACGGCGGGCGAGGTGCAGGCGGCCTTCAAGAAATGGATCCGGCCGCAGGATCTGGTGCGGATCAGCCAGGGCCCGGCGCCGCAATGAGCCGCGCTCAGGCGCAAATGCCTTGCCTATGGCGAGCATGTAATTGCGTTCGCACACGGTGCGATTTTGCCTTCCCATGCGGAAGGAACTCTGGCGAGGCGTTGAGGGAAATCGCGCCGGCAGGCTTGGCAAGCAAGGTGGGCCTGCTTTATCGGTGACGTGACGGCTATTGGAGACACGGGATGGGGCAGACGGACAACGCCGATGGCGGAGGCTTGCGCGCGCCTGTGCGACGGAGCGCCCGCTTCGCGGACGGCGAAACCTCCTATCTCGAATGGGAAGGCCCGGCGGGCGCGCCGCTGCTGGTGTTCCTGCACGCCAACGGCTTCAACGCGGAGACCTATAAGAGCATCCTGGCGCCATTGGCCGATCGCTTCCGCATCGTCGCGCCCGACCATCGCGGCCATGGGCTGACGACGCGCGCGCTTCCGGCCGGCGGCCCGCGCTGGGAGCTGGTGCGCGACGACGCCATCGAATTCATTCGGACACTGGGGGTGACACCGTCTGTGCTGGCCGGCCATTCCATGGGCGCAACGGCAAGCGTGATGGCGGCGGGCAAGGTGCCCGATATCGCCCGGGCGCTGGTATTGGCCGAGCCGGTCATGCAACCGGTGGGGCGCGCCGCCTATGCGCTGTGGGCGCGGATGCTCGGCAAGGAAGACAAGATGCTGCCGCGTGTGGGACCGACGCGGCGGCGGCGCGCGAAGTTCGATTCCCGCGAGGCGGCGATTGCAGGCTATCGCGGGCGCGGTGCTTTTCGCACATGGCCAGAGGAGATGGTCGCCGATTATGTGCAGGGCGGTTTGATTGAAGAGCCCGGTAGCGGGTTTCGTCTTGCCTGTGCGCCGCATTGGGAAGCCGACGCCTATGCGCGCTTTCCGTTCGGGTTGTCGCGGCTCGGCCGGCAGGTGACTGTGCCGGTGGTGGTCCTGACAGGCGAGCGGGATTCGGCGACGGATCCCCGCGTGGTGCAGCGATTTGCGCATCTGCACGGACATACGACCGTGCGCTGCATCCCCGGCACCACACATTTCCTGCCGATGGAAGTGCCGGATGTATTGCGCGACGCGATCATCGCGGCCGTCGCCTAAACCCTTCCTTGGCCAGCGGTTTCAAGTTCGCCCGCGGTGGAGTAGGCGCAGCGCCCGACAGGGAAGCTGGGTGGTGGTGTTACTTATCCCATAAAGAACAACAAGCCTTCCGGGGCAGCAGGGCGGAACAGGCATGGCCATCGAGGATACGAGCGCGGCTATCGAGGCCGAGATCGCGGCGCAGCACGTGGATGGTTCGAAGGGCGGCGAGCCCTGGCCGAGTCCGGCACGTGCCTGGTACGCGGTGTTCATCTTCGCGCTGGCCTTGACGATCAACTTCCTCGACCGGGGCATCGTCACGCTGCTGGTGCCGCCGATCAAAGCCAACCTCCATCTCAGCGACTTTCAGGTCAGCCTGATCATGGGGTTCGCCTTTGTGATCTTCTATTTGTTCCTGGGCCTGCCCGTGGCGCGGCTGGCCGATGTCGGTACGCGGCGCACGATCATTGGCGTCGGTATCGGGCTGTGGAGCGCTGCCACGGCCTTGTGCGGGCTTGCGACCAGTTTCGGGCAGCTGTTCGCGGCGCGCGTCGGCACCGGCGTGGGTGAGGCCTGCAACGGGCCGGCGACCTTCTCGATGATGTCGGATCTGTTTCCGCCGCTGAAACTGTCGCGCGCCATCGCCGTTCTCAATTTCGGCTTCATGGCAGGCAATGGGTTGTCACTGATTATCGGCGGCACACTGATCCTTTATCTCAACCGTATCGCACCGCTCGATTTGCCATTGGTCGGCACGCTGCAGGCCTGGCAGCTCACCTTCATCATGGTCGGCCTTCCGGGCTTGCTGGTCGCCGCGCTGATGTGGACGGTGAAGGAGCCGCTGCGGCGCGGGCGCATGATTGTGGAAACGGCGCGCGTGAAAGCCAATGGAAAGGCGCGACCGGCCTCTGTGCCCGTGCGCGATGTGGTCAAATTCGTGGTCGACAATCGCGCGACCTATGGGCCGATGCTGCTGGGCCTAGCCTTCAATACCATGCTGGCTTTTGGCACTTCGAGCTGGATGCCGAGCTTCTTCGGCCGTACTTATGGCTGGTCGATGACGGAGGCCGGTCTCGTCACGGGCGCAATCTTCCTTGTGGTGTGGCCGTTCGGCGCGATGTTCGGAAGCTGGCTGTCGGAACGCTGGCACCGGCAGGGGAAGCACGACGCCAATCTGCGCGTGGTGGTGTGGGCGATCGTTCTTCTGGTCCCGGGGCAGGTTCTGTTGCCGCTGATGCCGACGGGTCCATTGGCGGCGGCCTTCGCTGCGCTCAACGGCTTCATCGCCGCCTGGGTCGTGGGGCCGCAGAACGCGGCCATCCAGGTGGTGACGCCGAACGAGATGCGCGGCCAGATCACGGCGTTGGCGCTATTCATTTTCAACGTCATCGGCTTCGGACTCGGACCGACCGTTGTGGCGACCTTGACCGATTCCGTATTTGGCGAAGCCAATTTGCGGTACGCGCTGTCGTCGAGCGCCGTGATCCTGGCGCCGCTGGCGGGCCTGTCGATCTGGTGGGGCCTGAAAGCCTATGGCCGCAGCGTCGAGCGGGCGGCCCAGGAATGGACTTGAGCAATATTTATTCGCGAAAGAAGGCGTAAGCCATGAACGACGTCGAAGGGAAAGTCGCATTCATCACCGGCGGAGGCGGGGGCATTGGTCTTGGTATGGCCAAGGTGTTTGCCGAAGCCGGGATGAAGGTCGTTATCGCGGACATCCGCCAGGATCATCTCGATGCCGCGATGGCAGGTTTCGAGAATACCAATTTCCAGGTGCATGCGATCAAGCTGGATGTCACCGATCGCGCCGCTTTCGCGCGCGCGGCGGATGAAGCCGAAGCGGTGTTCGGGCCGGTGCAGATTGTCTGCAACAATGCCGGCATCAACATGTTCTCGCCGATGGACGAATCCACCTATGACGATTGGGACTGGATCATGGGCGTCAATCTCGGCGGCGTGATCAACGGCGTGCAGACTTTCGTGCCGCGCATCAAGGCATTGGGGCAGGGCGGGCAAATCGTGAACACGGCCTCAATGGCTGCGTTCATCACCGGGCCGGGGGCTGGCATCTACACGACATCGAAATTCGCCGTGCGCGGCATGACCGAAAGCCTGCGCTGGAGCCTCGCGCCGTACAACATTGGCGTATCGGTGCTGTGCCCCGGTCTGGTCAACAGCACGATCTATGAAAGCGACAAAATCCGCCCGGCCGCGCTGTCGGGCGCCAAAGGGCCGGTAGACGAAGGCTTCATGAAGCGCCTCGCCGAACTCCACAAGGTCGGCATGGACCCGGTGGATGTGGGTGAAAAGGTGCTGGCCGGGATTCGCGCCAATGACCTCTATATTTTCCCGCATCCCGAATTCCGGGACGAGTTGCGTGAGATCTTCGACGAAATCTTGGTGGCTGTGCCCGAGGGCGATGTCGACCCGCAGCGTCTGGCGTTCGAAGAGGGCCGTCGGCAGGCGGCGGCGCACGCCAAGGCGCAGGCAAAGTAGAGCGGCGGTTGGAAATCAGTGCTGCAGGCGCCTGAGGCTCTCGAAAAGCATCACAAGCTCGGCTTCGCTGAAGCGGCTCTTGAAGAAGTCTTCATGTTTGGCGAGCGCGGCCTTGGACTGCTTGAGGACCTTGCGTCCCTTGGGAGTGAGGTAAAGCTCCTGGCGGCGTCCGTCATGCGGCGAGCGTTCGCGCAGCGCGAGCCCGCGCGATTCCAGGCGGTCGATGATCGCCATCATCGAAGCGCGATCCATGTCGAGTTGCTTGGCCAGGGCAATCTGCGAGACGCCGGGATTGGAGCCCAGAAGCCACAACACTCCGGCCTGCTTCTGTGTGAGGTCGGTGGCGCTCAGCGTGGTGGCGAAATGGCGCGAGACCGCGACATAGGCCATGCGCAATTGAAAGCCCAGGAGGCTGTCGAGTTCGGCGCGGTCTATTTGTTCCGGCGGCTTTCTTTTCGTGGCCGCCTTTTTGGCGCGCTTCTGCGTCATAGGCCTTGTTGCGTAAATCGTGGGTATGCTCGCCGGTCCGGCGCGGGCATCGGTCATAACGGATCGATTGTATATGATGCAACTGGATGATCGCTGCCGCCGCCGCTTCGCACTTGCGAGCCGGGCGTAACCCATTGCTGCGAAAGTGTTTCTTCTGACGTATCGGCAGTGAAGTTGTGGCGAGCAAGGGAGGCGGCGCTCCAGGCATAGCCGTCGAGGACATCCGATTTCACATCCAAGGAGAATGGCATGGCATTGCAGCGGGCATTGATGGCGAATTACTGGACGCTGGCCGGCGGAGACAATCCGCGGGTCGAGGCACATATCAGCCCATTCGATTTTCGCCGCCGGGCCGAGGCCGCCGCCAAGGCCGGCTTTGTCGGCATGAGCTTCTGGCACACCGATCTCAAGCATCTTCTCGACAACTGGACGCTGGCCGATCTCAAGCAGATCCTCGACGACAACGGCATTGTGCACACCGAGATCGAATTTCTGCTCGACTGGTTCAAGAGCGGGGAGGAAAAGCGCCGCTCCGATGAGACGCGACGCATGATGCTGTCCGCCGCCGAGGCCTTTGGCAGCCATCACATCAAGGTCGGCGATCTCTCCGGCGCGAGACCGGCCATGCCCGAGCTGGCTGAAGCCTTTGCCGATGTCTGCCGCGATGCGGCCGAGCACGGCACGCGGGTTGGTTACGAGATGATGCCGGTCGCAGCGATCGACACGCCGGCCAATGCCGTCGCGCTGGCCGAGATGGCGGGTGCGCCCAACGGTGGCGTGGTGATCGACTTGTTTCATGTCGTGCGGGGACATATTCCATTCGCCGATGTCGCCGCGATACCCGCGGAGCGGCTTCTTGGCATCGAACTCAATGACGGCCCGGCAGAATCCAGTCTGGATTTCGTCATGGAGGCGACCGATCACCGCCAGTTGTGCGGCCAAGGCGAATGGGACGTGAAGGGGTTTGTTAAAACGATGCTCGACGCCGAATACAGGGGGGCGTGGGGCGTCGAAATCCTGTCCACGACGCAGCGCGTTCTGTCCGTGGATGAGATGGCAAAGCGCGCCTACGATACGGCGATCGCACAATTTCCATAAAAGAGCCCGGCGCTCGCATCGAGCGCCGGGCTATCCGTCTTCGGCTGGTGAGCGAAATGCGGAGCCTAGAGATGCCCCGCCTTCAGCTCGGCCTTGCAGACCTTGCCCTTAGGATCGGTGACGGACCAGGTGTCGCCGACCTTGAAGTCGCGGGTAGGGATGCAAACCGTTTTGTCGCCGGGAGCAGCCGCCGGGTTGGTGGCGTGGTAGCACACATTCGTCCCATCATCCTTCCAGGTGCCCGTCTCCTTGTAGCCACCATTGGTCAGCGAGTAGGTGCCGCCCTTCTCCATATAGACTTTGGTGGGGGGGCCATCCGGATACGTGCAAACGACTGTATTGCCATACATACCGGCTTCGTCGCCGGCGACGGCCGCCCCGCTCAACGCAAACGCTGCAACCCCGGCCGCCAGGCCGAGCTTGAGTGATCGTCTCATGCATATCCTCCCTCTGATGGATCGCGGATGCATGCGCTCCGCGAATGTTGCGAGTGTAAGAGCAACCGCGGGATTGTAAACGGCGCTTACAAATTGGCGGCTGTTGGGACGGGTAGCGGCAGGGGCTTCGATCTCGGCATCGTGGCAAGGGCGCGCGGCAGGTCGTCATGCCGTGGGGGCATCGTCCGGACGGACGTGCCGAAAACAGGGGTAGAGATTATGCCACCCTTAGGTCGTGGAGCAGGACTTCGATATGCAAGCGCATGCGATGAGGCTTGCGCATTGCATGTTGTCTTCCCATTTCATCCTTATGTCCCGGTGCAGCCGCCATTTTTTTCTGCGGCGGCGGCCGGCGTCGCGCGCCGGATGGTGCGGAAAGGAAGTTGCGTGACGGTTCCCGCATACCGCCCACTCCAAAATGTGGGCAGCGCCATTAACGAGATCATCCCCAAAACGTTGCATGCAGTTCGGGCTTGCGAAATTGTAAGCAACCTAAATAATTGATATCGTCCAATAAAATCTCGGGAGGAAAAGCGGCATGCACACCTATACGACGCATGGCTTGCCATCGTCGGCAAAGGTCTCGCATTGGAACGACATCATCAGCGACGTCTTTGCGCCGTTGGAAACCTATCCCGTCGATCCCAGTGCGTTCGATGCCGAAGTACGTTGCGTGCAGCATGGCCGGCTCAGGCTGGCGACGGCGACGTCGCGCGGCGCCACAGTCCGGCGTACGAAAGCGCAGATCGCCAAGATCAACGAACATCGCTTCTTCCTGCATGTGCAGATGGGCGGATCGCTGATGATCCGGCAGGACGGCCATGACGCGCTGATGGAAGAGGGCGATCTCGTCCTCAGCGACAGCACGCGGCCCTACACGCTGTCATATGAAGACTCCTGCAGCACATTGGTGTTGATCGTGACGCAGGAAGAGCTGCGCCGTCATCTGCCGACGCCCGAAGAGATGATCGGCGTCAAGCTGTCGGGATCGAAGGGATTGTCGCGCACGACCTCGCTGATGCTGCGCAGTGTCTGGGAATTGGCCGAGCAAGGCATGCCCGAGGAGCTGGGCTCGCGCATCGCCGACAGTATCCTCGACGTGTTCGCGACCTCCTGCACCGAAATCAAGGGTATGGCCGTGGCCGACGCGGCGATCGTCGGCACGCGTCGTATTCAGATCAAACGTTATATCGAGGCGAACCTGCGCAATCCCGAGCTCAGCGTGCGCTCGGCGGCGGCGGCCTTCGGAATCTCGCCGCGTTATCTGCACATCCTTTTCAGCGGCGAGAACGAGACGGTGTCGAGCTACATCCTGCGCCGCCGCCTTGAGGAATGTGCCAAGCAATTGTCGGATGTGTTGTGGCGCCGCCGCACGATCACCGAGATTGCCTTTGGCTGGGGCTTTAACAACGCCACGCATTTTGCGCGTGTGTTCCGCGATCATTACGGGACCAGTCCACGCGATTATCGCAACCATCACGTGGCGAATGACGGCGCTGGCGGAAACTGGCTGGCGAATACCAAACGGGGAACAGCATGAAACTTTATGAAGTGGTCCAGGGTGCGACTGGCGTCGATGGACTGCGATGTGTCGAACGGCCTGAGCCGAAGCCCGGCCGGCGGCAGGTGCTCGTGCGCGTGCGCGCGACATCGCTCAATTTTCGCGATCTGGCAGTCGTCATGGGGGTCTATCCGGGCCCGCCGGGCGCGGGCAATCTGATTCCGTTGTCCGACGGCGCGGGCGAAGTGGTTGCGGTCGGCGAGGATGTGACGCGCTTCAAGACGGGCGATCGCGTGGCCTCGACCTTCTTTCAGGGCTGGATCGCCGGCACCCCGAAGCAGATGTATCCGGCGCTGGGCGGCCCCGGTGTCGATGGCATGCTGGCCGAATATGTGGCGCTGGACGAGGACGGGCTGGTGGCCTTGCCGGACTGGATGTCGTTCGAGGAGGGCGGTGCGCTCTCTTGCGCCGCGGTGACGGCCTGGCACGGCCTGATGGCGGCCGGAAATCCGATCAAGCCGGGCGACACGGTGCTGACGCTGGGCACGGGCGGTGTGTCGATGTTCGCGGTTCAGTTCGCCAAGGCGGCGGGCGCGCGCATCGTCACCACATCGTCGAGCGACGACAAATTGGCCCGGGCCAAGGATTATGGCTCGTCCATCCTCATCAATTACAAGAAGACGCCCGATTGGGGCGCCGAGGTGATGAAGCGCACCGGCGGCCATGGCGCCGATTGTGTCATTGAGGTCGGCGGCAGCGGCACGCTGGCGCAATCGATCCAGGCGGTCGCCATGGGCGGGAAGGTTTCGCTGATTGGCGTTCTCTCGGGCCGCGAAGGGGATACCAGCCCGCATGGGCTGATGTTCAAGGCCGCCTCGCTGCATGGCATCTATGTCGGCAGCCGTGCGATGTTCGAGGACATGCTGACGGCGATGACCACGAACGCCATCAAGCCGGTCATCGACAAGGTGTTCGCGTTCGAGGATGCCGCCGAGGCCTACAAGCACCAGCAGGCCGGCAAGCATTTCGGCAAGGTGGTCATCAAGGTATGACGGGGTGCGGGCGGCCATGCGCCGCCCGCGTCCGCCAAAATTAATCCCAGAAGGCGATGGCGCGCATCTCGATGCTGGCGCGCGGCGGTGCGTCCGGCGGGCAGGCCGGATCGTCGAAGGCCGAATGCGGCACGTGGTGCGCGGCCGTCGGATCGCTGTCATTGGTCTTGAAGACCAGCGCCTCGTTGCGCGTCATGTCGCGAAAATAGCACCAGCGATGCGCCGGATTGTGGCGCACCACCAGACCCTCGAACGACCATTCGGGCGCGCCCTTGGCATCGAACACGGCGTCTGCCGCGACGAGATCGGCGGGCGCAAGGCTGCGCGCATCGCACACGGCCAGCGGTGCATCCTGCGGCGGGGCGGAAATCACGCGCCACACATTGTAATGAGCGAAGCGCGAGGCCCGTGGCGCGTCCGGCCGGGCACGCGCAGCGAAGGCGCGGGCGGTGGCATCGCTGATATCGATATGAATGAAGCGCGCGGGCAGGGAGTTGAAGTAGCCCGAGCGATCGGTAATGCGCTCGGAGAAGCGCAAGACGCCCGCCCCGGTAACCACGACGTGACTGGCACCGGTGAGCTTGCGGATCAGCGCTTCCGTCTCGCCGACATAATGGCGCTTGCACTGTTCCACATCGCGGAAGTCCGGGACCGCCGATTTGTGCGGCACCAGCATGAAGCCTTCACGGTCGAGGCTTGGCCGATCAGCGGCGTCGCGCAGATCTTCGATCCGCACGCTGCGCGGATCGAGCACGAGATTATCGCGGGAATGGTTCTCTGCGTAATAGCGCGGCCGCTCCGCCATGGCGCCGAGATAGTTGATTGTGCCTTCGACGAAGCGGCTCATGGCTCAGCCCGCAATATGCGTCTTGAGGAAGGCGTCGATCCGCGCATTCGCCTCCTGCGCAATCGTGTAGGGGAACATGTTGAAGCCGTGGATGCCGCCGGGATAGACGGCAAGCTCCGCTTCATTGCCGGCAGCAATCCAGCGCGCATAGACGAACATGGAATCGTCCAGGAAGGCGTCGAGCGTGCCGACCGAGAACAGGGCCGGCGGCATATCCTTGAGGTTGGCGTAGAGCGCCGACATGTCCGGATCGCGGCGCGTGGCCGGATCGGGTGCGTAGAGCGAGGCGCAATACTGGATGTCCTTCGTCTCCAGGAAGAAGCTCTCACCGCCGATCCATCGCTGGCTCGGCGTCATGGTGGAGTCGTAATTGCCGTAGGACAGGTTGGCGGCCCTGAAGCCGGTATAGCCGTGACGGTCGCGCATGCGCACCAGGGTCGGCACGGCCAGCGTGGCGCCAGCGGATTCGCCGCCGATGGTCAGAATGTCCGTGCCGAATTCGGCCTTGCCGTTTTCAGCGAGCCACAACGCGGCGGTTTCGCAATCGTCCCAGCCTTGGGGATAGGGATGGGCGGGGGCGAGGCGATATTCGACGCTGACGCAGGCCATGCCGGTCGCATTCATGATGCGCTCGAGCATCGGATCCTGATCGGCCGCCGAGCCCATGATCAGTCCGCCGCCATGCAGGTGCACATAGATGCCGGTCGGATTGTCCGGCGCGACCACATGCAGCTCCACCGGCGGGCGCCCCTTCACCTCGGCGACCATCTTCTTTGCGCGCGGCGAGGCGGTGCTGGCGAAGATGCGCCCCTGCTCGGGCGTTCTCCCAAGGCTTGGGCTGGCCCTTCATCTGCGCTTCAAGCTGCGCATTGAAGGCGCGTGTTTCGGCCGAGATCGCCTCGGGCCGGAACAGGGCGGGATCGAACGGATTGGCGCCCATCACGCCACGGCCTTGAGCGGTTCGCCGATGGTGAGCGGCTCGCCGGTCCAGCTCCTGAGCTCGGGCAGGCAATGCTTGGCGAAGGTGGTCAGGTTGCGCACCACTTCGTCATGCGGCATGCCGCCGGTCCACAGATGCGGGAAGAAGCCCTGCGGCTTGCGCGTGCCCTTGACCTGCTCGAAGCGCTCCAGACACATCCTTCGGCGTGCCGTAGATCGACTGCTCGACCGCGCCCGCGGCGGCCTCATCGATCTTGTCCTCGGGAATGAGCAGGGAATTGTAGGCCTCATAACCCTTGATCGAGCCGTGATGGCCGCTGCTCATCTCATAGTGCTTGACCGCGGAGCGGAAGGTGTTGGCCGCATATTCGCGCGCCAGTTCATGGGCCCGGTCGCGGCTCTCATCGACGAAGACGAGGTTGGAGACAAAGGGCCCCGGCGGTGGCACATCCGGATGATATTCCAGCCAGGCCTGGAGCCACGGATCCTCCGGCTTGTCGGCGGTCATCGGCACATGGCCGGTCGTGACCTTGCCGCCGCCGAAGGGCGGACGCGCGGTCGAGGACGTCATCGGCTGGTTCAGGAACAGCCGCGGCAGGCCGAGCCGCGCCGTGGCGCGTAGCGAATCCGGGGTGCCGCCGGCCACGAAGGCGCGGCCCTTGAGCGAGCGCAGCGGACGCGGACGGATTTCGCGGCGCGGCTGCTTGAAGGTTGCGCCGCCTTCGATGAACCCGGTTTCCAGCGCGTTCATCACCATCTCGACGACTTCGTCGAACAGCTCGCGCGCCCTGTTTTGGTCGATGCGCAGTCCTTCGAATTCGGAGCGCGCAAGGCCGCGGCCGAAGCCGATGATGGCGCGGCCACCGGAGAGGTGATCGAGCCAGCAAATCTGTTCGGCCAGCCGCACCGGATCGTGCCATGGCGCCACGATCACGGCCGTGCCGAGGCGCATATGCCTGGTCCTGGCCGCAAGCCAGGAATGCGTCATGAGCGGCGCGGGGCTGATCGAATAATCGTCGAAGTGATGCTCGGTCATCCACATGGAATCGTAGCCGAGCTCTTCGGCGAGAAGCATCTGCTTCAGTTCATCCTGTGCGAATTGCGCATCGTCGATCCGGCGGTAATTGGACCAGCCACTGCAAAGTCCGACATGCATGATGATGTTCTCCCTTAATCCGCGGTGCCGAGGCCCCAGCCGCCGTCAATGACGATCTGCTGGCCTGTGATGTAGTTGACGGCCGGCGAGGCCAGGAACACGGCCAGCGCCTTGATGTCGTCCGGCCAGCCGACGCGATGCATGGGCAGGCGCGCCGCCACGGTCTTCTGCACGTCGGGATTGTGGGCGTGGCCGCCGCCGATATTGGTGATGAAGAAGCCCGGCGCGATGGCGTTGACGGAGATGTTGTACGCCGCCAGTTCCAGCGCGAGGTTGCGCATGAAATGCGCGGCGCCCGCCTTGGCCGCCATATAGGCGCTGCCGATCACGCCTTCCTGGGTCAGGCCGGCCAGAGAGGTGGTGACGATGATGCGGCCCTGTTTGCGCGGGCGCATATGGCGCGCAGCGGCCCGGCAGGTGGCGAACACGCCAGTGAGATTGATGTCGATGACCCGCTGCCAGCGTTCGTCGGTGTAGTTCTCGATGGCGCCATCTTCGTTGCGGCCGCGATTGTCGCCGACCCAGGCATTAAGATAGCCGGGGCCGGAATCGACGCCGGCATTGGCGAAGACGACGTCGATCTTGCCATATTCGGCGGCAGCGTCATCGAAGGCCTTGTCGAGCGCAGCGTGATCGGTCACGTCGACCACGGCTCCGCGCACATCGAAGCCCAGACCTTTGAGACGCGCGGTCTCGCCGGCGATGCGCTTGGCATCGACATCGAGCATCGTCACGCGCGCGCCGTTTTCGGCCATCGCTTCGGTGAAGGCCAGGCCGAGCCCGCTGGCGCCTCCCGTGACGACGACGCCATGTCCGGCGACTGAGAACATTTCCGCGATCTTCAAGGCCGTGCCTCCCTTGATGTTGTTCTTATGATGAGCCGAAGCGTGACTCAGGATTGGGGCGGAGCGCAATCGCCTTTCTTGTCCGGGCAATTTGCCGCCAGAAACATCTGCGCCGATGCCATACAGGACGCACTTAAAGCCGATGGTTCGCGAAGTTGCGCAGATACGGGGCCGGGATAGTGCCAATTCCGGGATCGGTTCCACGCGGGCAAAGAAAAGGGCGCATCCGCCACGCCCGGATGCGCCCGAAGAAATCGCAACGCCAGAAGATCAATGGACGTTGCGATCCGAACCCGCCCAGTAATGGGAGCGGATCTTCTTCTTGTCCATTTTGTTGTTGGCTGTCTTCGGAATGTCTTCCCAGAAGTCGACCGATTTCGGGGCTTTCACGCCGCCGAGCCGCGCCTTGCAATGGGCGATGATCTCGGCCTCGGTTACATTGGCGCCGGTGGCGGGTACGACGATCGCCTTGATCGCCTCGCCCCATTTCTCATGCGGCACACCGATCACGGCGCATTGCGCGACGGAGTTCATTTCCATCACACAGGCTTCGACTTCGGTCGAGAAGACGTTGAAGCCGCCGGTGACGATCATGTCCTTCTTGCGATCGACGATATAGATGAAGCCGTCATCGTCGCGATAGGCGATATCGCCGGTGTGGTGCCAGCCGAAGGTGCGGACTTCGGCGGTGGCTTCTGGCAGCTCGAAATAGGAATGGCTGACGAGGGGGCCGCGTACGACGATCTCGCCGCGCTCGCCATCGGGCATCAGATTGCCGTCATCATCCATGATGCCGACCTTGATCGGATAGGAGGGTTTGCCGCAGCTCGCGAGCCGTTCCGGATGATCGCCGGCCGCGGCCGCGGCCACAATTTCCGGCGGCAGCCATGTCGTGATCATGGGGGATTCCACCTGGCCATAGCATTGGCACATGCAGGGCCCGAACACCTCCACCGCGCGCTTCAGCTTGTCGGGGGCGACGGGCGAGCCGACAAGCAGGAATATCTTGACGCTGGAATAGTCGAATTCGCCCAGCCGCGGATGGTCGAGCAGCGCATAGAGCGCGGTCGGCGGCAGATACATATGGGTGACCTTGTGCTTCTGGATAGCCTCCAGAACGCCCAGCGCATCGAAGGCCGGCATGATCACATTCGTCGCGCCCATTCCGAGACAGGCCGTCGCCATGGGGCCTGCCGCATGGGTCAGCGGGGCGGTAATCAGGTTCACCGGCTTTTCGATGCCGCGGTGCCAGGAGTTGAGCGCAATGTCCATCATCGTGCCGAAGCCGAGATTGGTCACGCGCACCCCTTTGGAGGGGCCGGTGGTACCGCCTGTCGGGAAGATACCAACCACATCGTCGATATTGCCGAAGGGATCGCCCATGTCCGGAACGGTCTGGCCGGCACCGGCCTTCATGAAGGTCTCGAGCGAGGGATCGTCGCCGTTCGCCTTGTCGAGGCAGATCATGTGCTTGATCGAAGGCACCTTTGCCTTCAGCGTCATCGCCTCTTCGGCATATTGCGAGTGGTAGAAGAGCCATGCCGTGTGCACATAGTTCATGTACTGGATGTTGGCATCCAGCGCATTGCGCGCATTGACGGGAATCCACACGGCACTCGCCCGCCACAGGCTGAGCAGAACCAGAAGCACGCCGGAATGGTTCGGCGAATAGATCGCAACCGGTTCCTGATGCTTCAGACCATTCGACAGCATGGCGCTGCCGATTTCATGGGTGAGACGCTGCACCTCGGCGAAAGTGTAGCTGTTCCCGGCGTCCATGATCGCGGTGCGATCGGGGTCGATTTCCGCGCCCCGCTCGAAATAGTCGATCATTCTCATGCGGTCGTCTCCACGCGTACCATGAACGCCATCAACCCCATCTGCTGTGTTCGGGGCCGGGCACGAAGGCCTCGAAAGGCTTGCCCGTCTTGCTGGTGGCCAGCGCGGCCTTCACGGCCGGGCGCGATGCCATGCGGTCGAGCCAGCCATTGGTCGCGGCTGCCTCGGCGAACAATCCGGGCGCCAGGCCCTTGACGGGCGCGAGCAGGGAATAGGCGTCGATATCGGCCAGCGAATAGTGCGACCCAAGGAGCCAGTCGCCCTTCGTCGAGAGCGTCTTCGATCTGCTTTACGGCAATGCCAAGCTTGCGGCGCGAATCCGCGAGCAGCTCGTCCGTATAGGAATTGTTGAGGGCGGCCAGCCACGCATCCTTGCGCTCCCTGGTCGGCACCTTGGCAATCCCGGCATCGATTGCCGCACGGTCTCCGGCCTTCAGCTGGGGCACGAGATATTTGTGGCAGCCAAGCGTGGCCACAGCCGGCCCCGGCACTTCATTGAGGAAGCGCGCCCATTTGAGCACGTTCCAGCGGCCATAGGCATCAGCCGGGCGCAGAGGCTTGTCCGGATATTTCTCGTCGAGATACAGCGTGAGGAAGAAGGCTTCGGTCATCGGCAGGCCGCCGGCGAACAGGATTGGGCCTTCACCATCCGGATTGTGCTGGACTTCGGTGTAGCCGTTGAAGTCGGCCAGATCGTATTGCTCGAAGCGGCTGAAATCGATGTAGCGGCTGGTGAAGGCGACGCCCTTCTCATGCAGCACGATCAGCGGCTTGAGGAAGGCGGTGTTGGGTTCCCAATGATACAGCTCAAGCATAAGGGTCAGCCTTCCAGATATTTGACGCGTTCGGCCATCGGCGTGCGGCCCATCTTCCAGGTCGCCTGTGTCGCCGGGCGCGCATAGATCGCACGCAGCCACGCCATGATATGCGGCGTTTTCTCGTCGTTGCAGATATCGGGCTGTGCCAGGGGAAGGGCATAGCCGAGATTGAAGCCGTTGATGTCGGCGAGCGAATAGCTGTCGCCGGCGACCCATTTGCGTTCGCTTAGCGCCTTTTCCAGACAGGCAGTACCGACGGCGCCGCGGCGGCGCGATTCGGTCAGCTCTTCTTCGGAGAAGGTGTTGTAGATCGCCTTCGACCAGGCGATGCGGCGTTCCTTGAGCGGAATGCGATCAATCGCGGCCTTCAGCATCTCGGGATCTCGCGCACGCACCGACGGGCCGACGAACACCGACCAGCCGATCATGCTCAACGAGGGCGCGAAATACTGGTCGAAGAAGCGCATCCACCAGCGCATGCGCCAGCGCTCTTCCGGATCCTCCGGCGACAGCGACGGGCCGTCGAACGCCATGTCGACATATTCCATGATCGCCGTCGACTCGGTCAGCATCTTGTCGTCGTGGACGAGTGCCGGGATCGTGCCGTTCGGATTGATCTTGAGATATTCCGGATTGTGCTGATCGAAATTCAGCAGGTCGAGGTAATGACTTTCGAACGCGACACCTTTTTCGACCAGCGTCAGCATCGGCTTGCCGGAGTTGGCGTTCGGTTCCCAGTGGTACAATGTGATGGTCACGGGCTTACACGCTCATTGGCACGGACATTTCCTCCGCGCGGGTTGCAATTGCGGCTGCGCACGATGGCGCAGCTCAGGCTTCTTGAAGCCGCTGAAGGAACGGCACAGTGGGAGTGCGTTTCATGCTCCATGGGTACAGCTGTTCCCTTCCCGCCAAGGCCGGGGCCGTGCGTTTTCGCACGTGCCGTTTGTCGGATGTTTCTGTCCGGCTTGCCAAGGACTAGACTGCCGCTCGCTCTGCGCTGCTTTGCTCACAATGAAGAGCTAGCTTGCTAAACGGGAAGCTTTCGTTCCTGTTTCGTATCGAGGCATTCGTGTTGCCGGTGCGTCAGCGTCATCAGGCGATCAGCCCCAATTGCCGCGCACGTTCGACGGCCTGAAGACGGCGGCGCACGCCGATCTTGTCGTAGATCTGCTGCAGGTGCCATTTCGTCGAGCCCTCGGTCATACCCAGCCTTTCGCCAACTTCGCGGTTGGTCAGGCCGCTCGCCGCGAGTTTCAGGACCTGCAACTCGTGTTTCGTCAGGGTACCATCGAGTCCGGCCGGTTCGATCTCGGCGGCGATCCGTTGTGCGGATTTGCGCTGTCCGTCATGGCCCAGCGCTATGTGCAATGAAGCGACAAAGGAGGTCAGGCGGCTCGAAGCCATCTCCGATTCCCTGCGCCCCGCCGGCAACAGTGTTTCGAACAGCTCTGCTTCGTCGAGGAAGCTGCGCCGGAAGTCGCAGGGTTCGGCCATTTCGATGGCCCGCAGCAGCATGCGTTTGGCACCGCGGAAATCGCCATCGAGGCGGAGCAGGTGGGCGATGCGAATGTCCCAACGCACGGCCTGACGCAGCGCTCCGGCGCCGGCCGTAAAGCTGCGCCACTGGCGAGCGACATTCAACGCATCTCCGCGGCGGTCATACATCTCCTGGCAATTGACCCAGAGCGAGGCACGCGCCTCATCGCGCGTCGTCGCCTTGCCGGAGGGTATGGGCGGGCTCGCTGCGGGTTTGACGCCGGCCCGGCGTGCCGCGCGCATGGCTTCGTCCGGACGGCCCGCGCGCCGGAGCTGATGCACGCGCTCGTCGGCCACGAACAGCGCGAGGCGTTCGAACCCCGAATGCGCGGCAAAGGCGCTGGCCGTCGTCAGCACGCGCAGCGCGCCTTCGGTATCGCCTTCGCTACGCAACAGGCGCGATTGGGTGAGCCACCCGCTGATGAGTTGATCGACGAGGCCCAGTTCGGTCGATACGGGCAGATATTCCTCCAGCAGGGCGCGCGCCGCCTCGCGCTCGTCGCGCTCATAGAGCGCTTCGGCCAGCGGCAGGGCGCAAATCGCGCCCAGCGAAGCGCCTCGGCCGTACAGGCGGCTGCAGATGCCCATGCCGCCGCGCAACCTTGCAATCGCGGCATCGGTCTCGCCCATCTGGAATCGCGCGGTACCGACGATCGCATCGTGCGAGATGAACACTTGCGGGCTTTCGCAGCGCTGCAGGTGGGCGGTGGCGGCGGCATCGTAGCGGTCGAGCTGCGAGAATTTGTAGTGCTCGCGCTTGCTGTGGAAACAGGCGGAATACATGCTGCCCGACACGAAGGGTGTGGCGCCGGGATAGTTGTCGATGAGCTTGCCGCCGATGGCTTCCACGCCGGCCATGTCGTCAGAGAACTGCGCCAGCATCATTTCGCGATGCTGAAGGAGCGATTGCGTCGCTTCCAGTTCGGCGGGCGTGGCCAGGTTCAGCCGTTGCATTTCTGTGAGCCGGGCGCGACAGGTCGCGAGCACGTCGCGGACTTCGGCAAATCGCCAGTGCACCGACATCGGCCAGCATGCCGCCAACAGGATGCGCGGATAGAGTGCTTGCACGTTTCGTGGAAGGCGCGCGACCAGGCGTTCGATGACGCGCGCCTCGCCATTGCCGAACATGGTGTCGAGCCGCGAGTCCAGAATGGCGGCTGCCCCCATGGGATCCCTGGCTTGCAGTGCTTGGTCAAAGGCGTCGACGTAAAGTTCGGCGTCGTGGAACCAGTTGCTGGCGCGCACATGCAATTCGGTGTGCCCGCCGGGAAAGCGCTCGTCGAAGGCGCGCATCAGAAAGCTGCGGAATAGCGGATGGAAGCGGTACCAGTTGCGCTGTTCGTCCAGCGGAAAGAGGAAGAGCCCGGCCTGCACGCAGTGATCGAGAAGCGCACGGCTGTCGCTGCGCCCGGTGACGGCATCGCACAGCGGCGCCGACAGCCGGTCCAGGATCGAACTCTTGAGCAGGAAGTCCTGCAGTTCGTCGCTCTGACCGGCAAGGACATCCTGCACGAAATAGTCCCAGATATCGGCGCGGTCACCCAAGAAGTCGCGCAGGATCTCGGCGCGGTCGGGGCGTGCGGCGAGAGCCAGCGCGGCCAGTCTCAAACCGACGGCCCAGCCTTCGGAACGCAGCTCGAGGATCGCCAATTCGCTCTCGTTCAGATCGTCGACACCGCAACGGGCCATCAGCTCGGTTACCTCGCTGCCATGGAAGCGCAGGTCCTCTGGCGCGATCTCGCAAAGCTGTCCATGTGCCTTGAGCCGGGCGAGCGGTACGTCCGGCTTTTCGCGCGCCGCCAGCACGATGTGGAGCGAAGGCGGGGCAGCATCGATAAGCATGCGCAGGCAGCCGCTGGCCTCCGTGCCGTTGAGGTATTGCACATCGTCGAACAGCAGCACGACCGTGTCCCCGGCTTCGCCGATCCGGTCCACGATTCGGCGCGCGAGCAATTCGGCCGAGAGCCCGGTTTCGCCGGCGAGGAAGGAGCGGATCGGGGGCAGGTGCTGGATGGTCTGTCCATCGACGGCCGCGACGAGATGGGTGAGGAAATCGAGCGAGGCACCCAAGCCGGGCGTCAACGGGATATAGGCGGCCTTGACGCCGTCCGCCCGCAACGCTTCCAGCCACTGCAGCACCAGACTGGTCTTGCCATACCCGGCGGGGGCATGGATCAACGTGGCCCTGGCCTTGCGGACATCGGCCAGGCGGGCCTCCAGCCGGGGCCGCCGCACCAGGCCAGCCCGCTCCCGCAGTTGTTCGCGTTCCCGCAAGGGGTGATTTGCATCTGGCGACGCCTGTGGCATTTGCGACCTCCCTGCGTGACTTTCTTGCACCGCTCGGGCGTTAGTATCGCCGACAATTTTCTGCGCGCATAGTGGGGAAAGCGTCAATTGTATATATATAAATCAATGTGTTATGGGGGAAGAGAGAACTCAAACCGTACTAAAATACAATCGAAAGATAGGTGATCCGGATTCCTGTTACCTCATAGCTTCTATGTGCTTGCGCCGAAACTATTTCGGCCGATCCGGAAAAGCTGCCCGCAGAAAGGCGCTGCCGGAAGGGAGAGACACCAACGAGGGAACGGCAGCCCCGTTCCCGGAGGAGGGGAGTATGAACGTGTACACCCGCGTACAGGCTTCGCGGACGTCCAAGCGGATGGTCCTGGGCGTTTCGACGATCGCACTTGCTGCTGGTCTTGCCGCAGCTGGTCCGGCCGCAGCACAGACATCCGGCGGCATCGAAACGGTGACCGTGACCGCGCAGTTCACCACGCAGAATGTCCAGGCTACGCCGCTTGCCGTTTCAGTCGTGACGGCAGACGACCTCGAACAGCGCGGCATCACCAATCTCAGCCAGCTCAGTGCCTCGGTTCCGAGCTTGACGCTGAACCCGGCGCCGGCGGCCTTCGGCAATGGCATGCAGGCCTATATTCGCGGCGTCGGCGCTTATGACACCGCCTATGAACATGAGCCCGGTGTCGGCATTTATATCGATGACCTCTATTTCGGCACCCTGACGGGCTCCGAGATCGATCTGATGGATCTGAGCCGCGTCGAAGTGTTGCGCGGTCCGCAGGGCGTGCTGGGCGGCAAGAACGACATCGGTGGCGCAATCAAGCTGTTCACCCAGAAGCCGCAGGACGACAATAGCGGGTATTTCCAGGCGACCTATGGCTCGTACAATGAGCTCTACTTCAAGGGTGCCTTCAACGCCACGCTGATCCCCGACCATCTGTTCGTGCGCGTTTCGGGCATGAGCAAGAGCCAGGATGGCTATGTCAACGTCATCGATTATGCCTGCGCCCACCCGGCGACAGCGGGGACGTTGCCATCCCTGACGAACCGGACGGACTGCAAGCTTGGCACCGAGGGCGGCACGAATGTGCAGGGCGGCCGTATCGCCTTCCGTGCGGTGATCAATTCGCACATCGAGGACAATCTGGCCTTCGATGTAGTCAGAGACAATTCGCAGTCATCTCCGGCCACGCTCTACGGATATTACGGGCAAGTCGGTGGCAATGTTTATTACGGCACGGCCAGCGGTACGAAGAGTGTCTCGCCGACGGCGTTTTTCGGCTCGGCCGCAGCGGCGGCGTCCGCATCTCCCGGCCTCGTTACCTTCGCGTTCAATCCTGCGAATGTCGCGAAATATGGTATTCCGTGGGATCAGCGCTTTATCGCCAATCCGTACAAGACGACCTACGAGACCTACACGAGCGCGCAGGGCAATCGCTACACCGATGGCAACATGTACCATTCGTGGGGCCTGTCCAACATCCTCGACGTCGATCTGACCGACTGGGCTCATCTGAAGTTGATCACGGGCTACCGCGATTACAACAGTGCCTATTCGGACGATTCGGACGTGTCGCCGATGTCGTTCCAGCTGACAACGACCTATGACCACAACCGTGAATTCCAGCAGGAAGAGCGGTTCACGGGCACGCTGTTCGACAAGAGCCTGGAATGGACCGCGGGTATCTTCACCTATAGCCGGCACAGCACGTCGACCGGCCCTGTGATCATCGACGCGATCCCGCTGGTGTTCGAACAGAACGATCACTACAAGACGAACAACAACTCCGGCTACCTCCATCTGATCTATCATTTCACGGATGCCCTCGAGGTCTTCGGCGGCTTCCGCTATACGTCGGAAGCGAAAACCTATTACTTCAATCACATCGGCAAGGTTCCGGGCTATGCGGTCAGCGGGTTCTTCCGCGACACCGTCAATCCGGCCTGTACGTTTGTGGGCGCGCCCTACACCACCGCGTGCCCTGCCAACTCGCCGATCACCGGGCATACGACGACCACGGAACGGTCTGACTGGCGCGCCGGTGTGGACTACCACATCACCGACGACAAGATGGTCTACTTCCAGTTCGCGACGGGTTATCGTACGGGTGGTACGAATTCACGCCCGTTCGACCCCAGCCAGTTGACCAGCTATGGCCCGGAAACGATCAAGAGCTTTGAAATCGGCGCCAAGACGGACTGGTTCCACCATCGCCTGCGCGCCAATATCGCGCTGTATGATGCAGAGTATAACAACACGATCATTCCGATCGCGACGACCAGCACGTATAACGGCATCACCAGCGCGTATGTGAAGAACGTCAATCTGGGGTCGTCGACCAACAAGGGCGTCGAACTTGAGTTGACGGCCAATCCGGTCGACGATCTGCTGCTTTCGGCCAACTTCTCCTACATCGACTCGACAGCCAATCCGGCGCCGGGTGCTCCTGCGGGATTTGTCGATCCGCTGGGCACAATCCCGGTCGGAAGCCCGCCGGCTCTGTTCCCGTCGAAGCAGTTCAACCTGTCGGCCCAGTACGCCTTCCATCTTGGCGACAAGATCGGCGATCTGACGCCACGCCTCGACTACAACTGGCAGGACATCGTCTATCAGGGTGCACCGGTCAGCCCGTATCTCGCGATCCCCGCGCATGGGCTTCTCAACGGGCGGATCACCTGGGATGCGCCGACCGGCGGTTGGCAGGTGGCTCTGGGTGTCAGCAACCTGACCGACAAGAGGTACTTCTACGACATGTTCAACCTCGCGGCGTTCGGGTTCGGGGACGTCATCGGAAACCCCGCCCCGGGACGCGAGTGGACGCTCACGCTCCGGAAGTCTTTCTGACAACGGGGGGCAATCAAGAAGGCAAGGGCCGCGGGTTTCCGCGGCCCTTGTCTTTTGTGCCTGGTCCTTCGCTCTGTTTCATCCATCGGTTCCTAAGTGCCGAGATATGACTTGTCGGACCTTTTGCCTTGGGGCAGGCTCCGTCTGCGACGGTGGATCGTGGGAATAATCCGGCCGAAGCACTCCCATCACGACCGTCAGAAGAGGAAGATCATGGCCGCTCCCTATAAGCGCATCGCGACCGAAGAAGCCTTTGCTACCAAGGAGCAGTTCGCGCTCTTCCGCAAGCTGCTGGACAGCGGCTATGACGATCCCGGCTTCCAATCGCTATGGGGCTTCTATCTGACCAGTGAAGCGCAGCGGCCGCGCGACATCCGCGCCAAGCTGATCGACCTCGATGCCCGCCGCATCGCCGATATGGACGCGACGGGGGTTGACGTGCAGATCCTGTCGCTGACCTCGCCGGGTGTGAATGTGCTGGACGCCGACGAGGCGCGGGCATTGTCGGTCTCCGCAAATGATGAACTTGCCGAAGCCATTGCCCGTCATCCAACGCGCTTTGCAGGGCTCGCGGCGTTCGCACCGCAGGACCCGGGACATGCGGCCAAGGAAATCGAGCGCGGCATTACCAAGCTCGGTCTCAACGGCGCGATCTTCAACGGTCATACCCGCGACGTCTATCTGGACGATCCCAAATTCTGGGCGATCTTCGAGGCCTGCGAGGCGCTGGACACCCCGATCTATCTGCATCCCAACGGCCCGTCGCGCGGCCTGATCCAGCCCATGCTGGAGCGGGGCCTGGACGGCGCCATCTTCGGCTTTGGCGTCGATACCGCGCTGCACACACTGCAGGCTGATCGTGGCCGGCCTGTTCGACCGCTTCCCCAAGCTCAAGCTGGTGCTGGGCCATCTGGGCGAGGCGCTGCCCTTCTGGCTGTTCCGGCTGGACTACATGCACCGGGCCGGGGTGATGTCGAACCGCTACGAGTCGATAAAGCCGCTGCAGCGCAAGATCAGCGATTACATGCGCGAAAATGTCTATGTGACCACCAGCGGCATGGCCTCGCCGCCCTCCATCAAGCTGTGCCAGGAGGTGCTGGGCGTGGACCATGTGCTCTACGCCATGGACTACCCTTACGAATTCGTTGCGGATGAGGTAGTTATACAGGATAACCTTCAGGTGAGCCCGGAGGTGAAGAAGCAGTTCTTCCAGACCAACGCCGAACGGCTCTTCAAACTCCGCTGAGGCGAGCCCAGCCGGAAGAGGAACACTCGGGAGAGGAACATGTACGAAGTCGCGCTACTGATCGATGGAAAGGATGTGGCCGCTTCGGGCGGCACGTTCGAACGCAAGAACCCGCTGAAGGGCGATGTGGCCAGCCGCGCCGCCGCCGCCAACGCCGCCGATGCGGTGAAGGCCGTCGATGCCGCCGCCGCCGCCTTTCCGGCCTGGGCCGTTATGGCGCCGACCGCGCGGCGCAAGCTGCTGCAGGCCGCGGCCGACAAGCTTCGCGCCAAGGCCGTCGAATTCGCCGAGTGCTGTTCGGCCGAGACCGGCTCGACCATCGGCTGGGGCCACTTCAATGTCGCCTTCGCGGCCTCGCTGCTGGAAGAAGCCGCGGCGATGACGACGCAGATCGACGGCGAGATCATCCCCTCTGACCATGCGGGCACGCTGGCCATGGCCGTGCGCAAGCCTGCCGGCGTCGTGCTCGGCATGGCGCCGTGGAATGCGCCGATCATCCTGGGCGTGCGTTCCATCGCCATGCCGCTGGCCTGCGGCAACACCGTGATTCTCAAGGCCTCGGAGATGTGCCCGGCCACGCACCGGATGATCGGCGACATCTTCACCGAGGCGGAATTCCCGCCGGGCGTCGTCAATGTGGTGACGCATACCGCAGAGGGCGCGCCGGCGGTGGCCGAAGCGCTGATCGGCCACAAGGCCGTGCGCCGCGTGAACTTCACCGGCTCGACGCGCGTTGGCCGCATCGTCGCCGAACTGGCCGGCCGCAACCTCAAGCCCGTGCTGCTTGGAGCTGGGCGGCAAGGCGCCGATGATCGTGCTCGACGATGCCGATCTCGACGACGCGGCGGCCTCCGCCAATTTCGGCGCCTTCATGCATCAGGGCCAGATCTGCATGTCCACCGAGCGGGTGATCGTTGACGGCAAGGTGGGCGACGATTTCGTCGGACGCTTCAAGGCCAAGGCCGAGGCCCTCAGCATCGGCAATCCGTGGGAAGGCCAGTTCGCGTTGGGCGGCCTGGTCGATCAGTCGACGGTGACGCGCCTCAATAGTCTCATCGCCGATGCCAAGGACAAGGGCGCCAAGATCGTCACAGGAGGGCAGACCAATGGTCTCTTGTTCCCGCCGACGATCGTCGATCACGTCACCCGAGACATGAAAATCTATAGCGAGGAATCCTTCGGTCCCGTGGTGGCGGTGATGCGCGCCAAGGGCGTGGATGATGCCATCGCGCTGGCCAATGATTCCGACTACGGCCTGTCGGCGGCGGTGTTCGGCAAGGATACGGGCCGGGCGCTGGCCGTGGCCCGCCGCGTCGAAAGCGGTATCTGCCACATCAACAGCGCGACGGTGCAGGACGAGGGGCAGATGCCGTTCGGCGGCGTCAAGAATTCCGGCTATGGCCGCTTCGGCGGCAAGGCTGCAATCGCCGAATTCACCGATCTGCGCTGGATCACGTTGTCGGATGGCCATCGCCACTATCCGATCTGACGTACAATCGTCCCGCGACAAGAATAAGGCCCGCCCGGCAGGATCGCCGGGCGGGCCTTTGTCTTCAGGCGTTCGTGGCCTTCTATTTTCCGGTCGCAGATGCCTCGCGCAGCAGCGCGTCGAAATCGTCTTCCGGTTCCAGGTAGCGGCCACTCAAGCGATCGTACTTGCCGCTTGCCAGCGCCACCACCATGTCGCCGCATTTGGCGAATACCGGAGCCGGATCCGGCTGCGCGGCTTTCAGGTTTTTCAAAATTTCCACCATGTCGGGCAACCATTTCTGCGCGTCGGGCGAGTTGATCGTGGATTCCGCCATGGCCGTGATGGTGGTGCCCGGCTCGATGGAAAAGACGCCGATGCCGAAATCCTTGTTCTCCAGCGCCACGTGCTCGGTCAGCCGGATCGCCGTGTTCTTTCCCACGCCATAGGCCGACAGGTAGGACTGCACCATCCCGCCGCCGAGCGAGGCAATATTGACGATGTGGCCGTTCTTCCGTTCGCGCATGCCGGGCAGCACTGCCCCCATGAACAAGAGCGGCCCGCGCACGTGAACAGCTTGCGCGTCCCACCATTCGTCCGGGTCCATTTCGCCGATGGGCCCGAAGGGACCAGCCAGTCCGGCATTGTTGATCAAAAGATCGATGTGCCCGGCCTGGGCTTCGAGGGCTTTCACGGCACGCTCGACTTCGGCGCGGTTCGTCACGTCGGCGGGCAGGGCGATGGCGCGGCCACCGGCCGCCCCGATCTCGGCCGCCACGGCCTCAAGCTGTGCCGGCGAGCGGGAAACAAGGCCAACCGTGGCGCCTTCGGCCGCAAGCCTCTCGGCAATGGCCTTGCCGAAGCCGCGGCCGGCGCCGGTGACGAGGGCGGTTTGTCCCTGAAGGGGTTTTGTTGTCACTGGGTGCGTCCTTTTGCTCGCCTGTAATTTAGCTGATCGTTAGCGGTACATACAATTACCATGTTTGCCCACTTGGACGTTATAAGAAGGTGGGCAGGAGGTTGGTCGTGGGGCTCCAGCCCGGATTTGCTTAGGGAATCCCGGACCAGGAAAAGAATTATTTCGCTATTCGCAAGGTTTTCCTCCGCAATATAGCGTGGGACGAATTGTTGCCCACTAAAATTCCCACGTTTTAGGTGGGCACAGATTTTGTTGACGTGGGCGTCCCCCGGCGCAACAGTCCGCGCCGCTTCGGCACCAAGTCCGGCACCAGGGAGAACGTCGTTTTGGAAGGGCAAAGCCTTCTTGAGGAGATTTCGGAATTCTGCCGCAAGAACGGGTTGGCGGAATCCACCTTCGGGCGCCTTGCCATCAATGACGGCAAGCTGATGAGCCGTCTGCGCACCGGCGGCCGGGTCACCGAAGCGACGCGCGCCCGCGTGCAAGCCTTCATGGAAAGCGGCCATTTGCGGCTCCGCCGCCGCGCCCAGCCGCTCAACGGCTCGGCGATGCACGGCGCTTCCGGCCGTAGCTATGAGCTGCGCGCGCCGTTGCCGCGATCGCCGTCGGTCGATCTCGAAAAGAGTTTCCGGCTCTACGACAACCGGCAGAAATATCTCTGGTTCGTCACCACCAGCAGCGAAAAATGGATGGTAGCCGACCGGGCGAGCGCCGAGCTTGCCAATATCCATCCGCGTCCGCCGGCCGTGCGTCTGTTCGATGCCGGTGTCGGCGACGGCTCGGTGCTGACCCGGGTGATGCGCGCCATGCACCACCGCTTCCCGACCATGCCGCATTATGTGGTCGCCAAGGAGATCAGCCAGGAAGACGTCCGCCTGACACTGGAGAAGATGCCCGACCGTTTCGTCGAGCATCCTTCGACCGTGCTGGTGATGACGAATTTGCACTACAACGAAGCGCCGTGGCTGGCGCCGGAATCGGTAGAAGGCGCGACCAGCCTCGTGTGGCATGAGCTCGCGCTCACCGGTTCGAGCGGCTACGATTTCGAGCGCCAGATCAGCGATCTTCAGCCCTTCCTCGCCGCCAATTGGCGTGCCCGGACGGGCGCCAGGAGCGGCGGCCCGGTCTATGAGAAGCCGGTCGTTCTGGTGATCTATCGCGACGATTACAAGTTCATGCTCGATTCGGTGCGGCCGCGCCGCGGCGCCGCCAAGGCCGATTTCGATTTCGTTTTGGCGTCGCAGCCTTATCGCGCGCGCGCGCCAGTGGAGTTCAAGGCGGAGCGTGTGATCGCGCCGCTGTCGCGCGCGCTGGGTCCGGGCGGGCGCCTGCTCGGCGTACATTCGCATGCCGATGGCCCTGGCCTCGAGATCGTGCGCCGCATCTGGCCGGACGAGATGCCGTTCCCCACCGACCGCCATCAATTGCTGCGGGCGGTCAAGAACGAGCTGGGCAAGGATGCGCGCAATCTCACCTTCAACGCCTCGTCGGATGCGCGTTCGCTGTTCCGATACGAGATGTACACGCTGCCCAACGAGATCGGCGCCAATATCGGCACCTCAACCTTGCTGGCGGCCTGGAATATGGCTGTCTACGTCGCACAGATCGAAGACGACCGGTTGTCCGGGGTGATCGCAAACGAAGCCTATCTTGAGGCCACGCGCGAAATCCTCATGAAGCATGGCGGGCTGTGGTTCTCGGATGAGACCTATGTGATTTCCCGCCGGCAGGATCTTAGTTGAGGAAACGACCTTGACCCACGCAAGTCCCGACGTGAAGGGCGGCCTTCTGGCCCGGCTTTTGGCGCAAGCCTCTATCGAGGTGACGGCGCAGGAGCCGACCATCGCCGAAAAGCTGCCGCAATATTTCGCGCCCGGCACCGATGTGCATGTGACCTATCTGCCCGGCGAAGACCGCGGCGTGATGGAAGAGACCTGTGCGCGCCTGCGCCAGGCCGGCTATGAACCGGTGCCGCATCTGACGGCCCGCAACTTTGTCGACGCGGCGGAGTTCGAGGGCCATCTGGCGCGGCTTTCGCAGCGCGCATCCGTGCGCCGCGCGCTCGTGATCTCCGGCGATGTCGATAAGGCCAAGGGCGCCTTCGACACCAGCCTCAAGCTGATGCAGACGGGCCTTCTCGGAAAATATGGCGTTACGTCGGTCCGCATCGCGGGCCATCCCGAAGGCCATCCGAGCGTTGCCGATACCGCGGTGCTGGATCAGGCACTGGTCGACAAAGTCGCCTTCGCCAAGGCCAATGGACTCCAGGCCGAGATCGTCACGCAGTTCGGCTTTGAGGCCGAGCCGGTGCTCGACTGGATGCAGCGCCTGCGCGGCCTGGGTATCGATGTTCCAATTCGCATCGGTGTCGCCGGCCCGGCCAACACGGCCACGCTTCTGAAATTCGCGATGCGTTGCGGCATCGGCAATTCGCTCCGCCAGCTTCGCAAACGCGGCAGCGCCATCGGCAAATTGATGGGCGAGACGCGCCCCGACGAACTGCTGGCCGAACTGGCCGCGGGCATCGACGCGCGAGGCCTGGGGCCGGCGTCTGGCATCCACATCTATATGTTCGGGGGCCAGAAGAAGACCTCCGAATGGCTGGCCGGTGCGCGCCTCGCCGCGGCCAGCGCAAATACCGACCAGAACAGGAGTGCCATCTGATGAGCGCGAGCGACACGGCGCAGAACAAGACCGGTGTGCTGACGATCAGCTGTCCCGACAAGCGGGGTATCGTTGCGCAGGTTTCGCATTTCCTCAACGAGCACGAGTGCAATATCATCGACAGCCAGCAGTTCGGCGATCGTGGAAACGGCCGCTTCTTCATGCGGATCCATTTTGCGTCCATGGCCGGTACCGGCGTGGATGCGCTGGCAAAGGAATTCGAACCCATCGCCAAGGATTTCGCGATGGAGGCGCATTTCTACGATTCCGCCCAGAAGACCCGCACGCTGATCATGGTGTCGCGCTTCGGCCATTGCCTGGTCGATCTGCTTTATCGGCTGCGGATCGGTGCGCTGCCGATCGAGGTCCCGATGATCGTGTCGAACCATCGCGATTGGGCCGATGTCGCCGCCGCCAATGGCATCCCGTTCCGCTATCTGCCCATGAACAAGGACAACAAGGCCGAGCAGGAAGAGGCGCTGCGCGAGATCGTGAAGTCGAAGAATATCGATCTCGTCGTGTTGGCGCGCTATATGCAGATACTCTCGCCGGAACTGACGCATGATCTGGCCGGAAAGGTCATCAATATCCACCATTCCTTCCTGCCCAGCTTCAAGGGCGCGCGGCCCTATCATCAGGCCTATGAGCGCGGCGTGAAGCTGATCGGCGCCACCGGTCATTATGTGACCGACCAGCTGGACGAGGGCCCGATCATCGAGCAGGAAGTGGAACGGATCACGCACGCTATGTCGCCGGAGGAATGTGCGGCTGCCGGGCGTGATATCGAGAGCCGGGTCCTGGCCCGTGCGGTCAAATGGCACGCCGAACATCGCGTATTGCTGAACGGGCGCCGAACTGTGGTATTCAACTGACCGCCCGCGCGTTCCATGGACAACAGTAATTTTCTTACGCATTACGCGTTTTACCAATCACTATCCTTAGGAGGAGGCTACCAGCCGTCATGACACATAAGAATATGGAAGAAGTGCTGAAGGCGGCCGGCAATCCGGTCCAGATGCTGCGCAACTCGCAGATTGGCGCCTATGTTTACCCGGTCGTCCCCTCGGAATTCTCGAACTGGCGCGATGAGCAGATCGCCTGGCGGAAAAGCGCTGTGCTGTTCGATCAGACGCATCACATGGCGGAGATGATGGTCGAAGGGCCGGATGCGGAGAAGTTCCTCTCCTACCTGACCATCAACACCTTCAAGAACTTCCCGGTAAACCGCGCCAAGCAGATGGTGCCGCTGTCGCATAGCGGCCATGTCATCGGCGACGGCATTCTGTTCCATCTGGCCGACAAGCAGTACGATTTCGTCGGCCGCGCGCCGACCGTGAACTGGATCGAATACCAGGCCTCCACCGGCAAGTGGGACGTGAAGATCACCCGCGACGATCGCTCGCCTTCCGCGCCGATGGGCCGTGCGGTGAAGCGCAATTTCTACCGCTTCCAGATCCAGGGCCCGAAGGCCAAGGACGTGATCGAGAAGCTGAATGGCGGGCCGGTCCCGGATATCAAGTTCTTCTTCATGGACGAGATCAATATCGGCGGCCGCAAGGTGCGCGCCCTGCGTCACGGCATGGCCGGCGCGCCGGGCCTCGAGATCTGGGGCCCCTATGAAGAGTATCTCGAGATCCGCGAGATCATCCTCGAAGCCGGCAAGGAATTCGGACTGACGCCGGTCGGCTCGCGCGCCTACGCCTCCAACACGCTGGAGTCGGGCTGGATTCCGTCGCCGCTTCCGGCCGTCTACACCGACGAGCGCATGAAGGGCTACCGCGAGTGGCTGCCCGCGGGCGGTTATGAAGCCACCGGCTCGATCGCCGGCAGCTTCGTGTCGGACAACATCGAGGATTACTACTCGAACCCGTATGAGCTGGGCTACGGTCCGTTCATCAAGTTCGACCATGACTTCATCGGTGCCGACGCGCTCAAGGCGATGGAAGGCAAGCCGCATCGCCGCAAGGTGACCTTCGCCTGGAACGGCGAGGACATCTCCAAGGCCTATGACTGCCTCTACGAGCCTGGCCGTGACATCTACAAATATATGGAACTCCCGATCGCCAATTACGGCTCGGCGAGCTTCGATGCAGTGATGAAGAACGGCAAGGTCGTGGGTCTGTCGATGTTCTCGGGCTACTCGTCCAACGAACGTCAAGCGCTGTCGCTTGGCGTGGTCGATCCGGACATCGAGGATGGCGACATCCTGACCCTGATCTGGGGCGAGCCGGAAGCCGGTGGCGGTTCCAAGAAGCTGACTGTCGAGCGTCACAAGCAGCTCGAAGTTCGCGTGAAAGTGTCGCCGGTGCCGTTCGCCCGCGATGCGCGCGAGACCTATGCCGATGGCTGGCGTACGCGCAAGTAAGCGCCCAGCGATCATACGCTGAACGGGGAAGGGCGGGCTCGCAAGGGCCCGCCCTTCTTCGTTTTCGCAAACTCCGTCGCCTCAACGTCCTTTGGGCGCGAGATCGGCGGTGCTGATCCGGCGCTGGGCCGCTTCGCGCTTGGCGGCGCGGCGCTGATCCTCGATGGCCTGACGGCGCGGATCGACGGGCTCGTCCGGGAAGGCGTCGAGAATGGCGGCGCAGAGTTCGGCCGCTTCGTCCTTATTTTCCGGATGGGTGATGATGTAGAGGTCGTTGCGCTTCATGCCGCGCAGTGTCTTCTCGCCCACCTCGATCGGGTCCATGCCGGCCTCGAAGATTTCCTTCATCTGATCGGCTTCGGCACGGCTGGCGGGCGATTGGTGTTGGCGAACTGGCCTGGCCGTCCCAGCGCCGATTCCCAGGCATTGGTTTTCACCAGCGCCGGCGTCATCAGCGACACGCCGATGCCATAGGGCGCAATGGTGTCGCGCAGGCATTCGGTCAGGCCGCGCACGGCGAATTTCGAGGCCGTATAGATGCCGGCCTGCGGGCCCGGCAGAAACGCCGCCATGGAGGCGACATTGACGATATGCCCGCCTTCGCCATGGGCCTTGAGTTTGGGAATGAAGCTGACGAGGCCGTTGACCACTCCGCCGAAATTCACGCCCATGATCCAGTCGTAATCGTCATAGGTCGCTTCGTCGACCGGGCCGAACACGCTGACGCCGGCATTGTTCACCAGCACATGCACCTTGCCGAAGGCGCGCTCCACCTCGTCGGCGGCGCGGGCGAAGCCTTCGCGGTCCATAACGTCGAGCCTGACCGGATGGATCTGCGCGCGCTGGCCCTGGCTTTCGAAATAGGCGAGCGCCTCGGCGAGGTGGTCTTCGCGGCGATAGCTGATCGCCACATTCATGCCCTCGCGTGCAAACACCTTGGCGATGCCCAGACCGATGCCGCTAACGCCGCCGGTGATGAAGGCGGTCTTGTCCTTGAAATCCTGCATGACGGTTCCTGCCCTTTGTATGACACGCAAACTAACGCGGCCGGACGGGCAGGCAAAGCATCAGGAAAGCGAGGCGGGCTCTTTTGCGCCCACGGTGTGGGACGGATGGGTGTCGGCGCGCCGCGCATAGCGTTGGGCCAGCACGGCGCAAGCCATGAGCTGGATCTGGTGGAACAGCATCAGCGGCAGGATCATGGGGCCCAGCAGCGCAGGTGGGAACAGAACGCCGGCGATGGGCACGCCGGACGCCAGGCTCTTCTTCGAGCCGCAGAAGACGACGGCGATCTCGTCCTCGCGGCTGAGGTGGGTGCGGCGCGCGGCAAAAGTGGTGAAGGCCAGCGCCAGCACCAGGATCGCGGCGTCCAGCACCAGCGTAATGGCGAGATCGCTCCAGGAGTAACGCTGCCAAAGCCCCTCGATTACGGCCGCGCTGAAGGCGGTATAGACCACCAGCAGGATGGCGCTGCGGTCCACGCGGCCCACCAGCGTCTTGTGGCGGTGGACGAAGGCCGCCGTCAGCGGTCGCGACAGATGGCCGAGAATGAAGGGCAGAAGAAGCTGCAAGGCGATTGCCTCGACCGCATGGAGCGAAATCGCGCCATGCTGACCGCGCATCAGGAAAATCCCCGTCAGCAGCGGGGTGAGGAAGATGCCCAGCAGATTGGAGGCCGAGGCGCTGCACACCGCCGCCGGCACATTCCCGCGCGCAATCGAGGTGAAGGCAATCGAGGATTGCACGGTCGAGGGCAGGAAGCAGAGAAAGAGTATCCCATTGGCGATCACCGGGTTGAGCCAGCCATGGGATACAGCCCTGAGGCCCAGGCCCACAGCCGGGAACAGGATGAAGGTGGTGCCGAGGGCGAGGGCATGGATGCGCCAGGCGCTGAGCCCGCCCAGGATAGCCTCGCGCGACAGCTTGGCGCCGTGCAGGAAGAACAGCAGCGCGATGGCGGCATCGGTGATGATCCCCATGATCCGCGCGCCTTCGCCATGGCAGGGCAGCACGCTGGCCAGCACCACGCTGGCGAGGAGCGCCAGAATGAAAGGATCGATCTTTGCTCTCATGGGACGTGTCTTGGCGGCAATGTTCCGCTCGTGCAAGTGGGATGTTTCGGTGGGCGGACCCGAGCCATTCTGTTAGCGTTGATGATAGTAGTTTTGGGCCGGGACGAAGCGCCGCGGCTGGCGGGTTCGTTCAAGCCCTTCGCGGCTTGCTCCGGCTCCAAGCCCGACCTAGCATTTCACAAAATAAGAGGAGACGCCCGTGTCCAAAATGCGTTTTGGAATTTTCATGCCGCCGTTCAACGCGCCGGCGACGCAGAACGCGACGACGTCGCTGCAGCGCAATGTCGAGACCATCCAGTTGCTTGACGATCTCGGCTATGACGAAGCCTGGGTCGGCGAGCATCATTCGGGCGGAACCGAAATCATCGCCGAGCCGCTACAGTTCATGTGCTATGTCGGCGCGCTGACAAAGCACATCAAGCTGGGCGCCGGGCGTCGTTTCGCTGCCCTATCACAATCCGCTCTGGGTCGCCGACCGGATGATCCTGGCCGATCACCTGCTGCGCGGCCGCGCCATGTTCGGCATCGGGCCGGGTTCGCTGCCGACCGATGCGGCGATGATCGGGCTCGTGCCCAAGCAGCTTCGCCCCGCGCTCGAGCATGATGCCGGCATCGTGCTGGACCTGATCAAGGGCAAGATGGTGACGGCCAAGACCGAGCGCTACAATCTCGTGGACGCGCAATGCCAGCTTGCACCCTATTCCGATCCCCTGTTCGACATCACGGTTGCCGCGTCGACCTCGCCTGCGGGATCGATGATGGCGGGTCGCCACGGACTGGGTCTGCTGTCGCTGGGCGCGCTGATGCGCGAAGACATGAACCTGATGCGTCACCATTGGGACCGCGTCGAGTCTGAAGCGAAGGCGCACAATCAGATGGTCTCAAAGGACAAGTGGCGCCTGGTCGGCTTCATGCATCTCGCGGAAACCAGGAAGCAGGCAATCGAGGAAGTGCGCTACGGCCTCGAGCACTTCGTGCGTTACACACAGGAAGTGCTTGCGCTGCCGACCTTGCGCGTTTCCGGCAAGAGCTTCGAGGAACAGCTCGCCTGGTTCACCGAAGGCGGCACCGCCGTGATCGGCACGCCGGATGATGCTGTGGCCCACATCAAGAAGCTGCAGCAACAGTCTGGCGGCTTTGGCACCTATCTGATGGTGGCCAACGACTTCGCCAACTGGGAAGCGACCAAGCGGCACTACGAATTGTTTGCACGCTACGTGGCGCCGGTATTCCAGCCTTCGCAGGCGAGGTTGCTGGCCTCGGAAAATTATGCGCGGAGCCGGCACACAGAACTTGACGCTGCCAATGGCGCGGCGATCCAGTCCTATACGGACGAGCACGACAAGCCGAGCAAAGCCGGCGGAACCGGTCCGCTCGGCAAACACTAGAGCGAACGGACAAACGGAATTGTGGGCGGCGTGATGAACACGCCGCCCTTGTTTCATCGGAGGTGAGGAAGACCTATGTCCAGCGACAACGACAGCAAATTCGAAAAACGTATCGCCGATCTCGAGCACCGGCTTGGCACGATGGAAGACATCCAGGCGATCCGTACGCTGCAACACGCTTATGGCTACTACATCGACAAATGCCTCTATGACGAGGCGTCCGCACTGTTCTCCCGCAATGCGCGGCTGAAATTCCTGAACGGCATCTATGTCGGTATCGAGGGTGTGCGCCGGCTCTATTGCGACTGGTTCCGCAACTATTTCACCGGCGGCCATAACGGACCGGCCTATGGCTTTCTGCTCGATCACATCCTGTCGCAGGACATCATCCATGTCGCGGACGACCGGCAGTCGGCGAAGGGCCGCTTCCGTGCGCTGATGCAGGGCGGCACGCATGAAAGCCGTGAACCGGTTCCCGGCTTTCCGACGGCCTGCTGGGAAGGTGGCATCTATGAGCACAGCTACATCAAGGAAGATGGCGTCTGGAAGATTCACCACTTCGACTACACGATGCTTTGGCAGGCCGATTACCACAAAGGCTGGGATCACGACGAAGTCCATCTCAAGCCCTTCGAGAAGCTCTATCCGGAAGACCCGATCGGGCCGAACGAGTTCGCCGGGGCGGCCAAGCCGGTCTGGCCGCACACCCAGGTGGTGCCGTTCCACTATCCCCACCCGGTGACGGGAAAGATGTGGTCCGAATCCTGATCCGGGCGAGCGTTGAACCGAGGCAGACCGCGGTTTGCCTCGGTTTTTCTTCCTCTTGCTAAACTGTATCCGTTGGATACAATGCGCCCGAATCCTTTGGGACGCGTGGTTTGGGCGACGTGCCGAAACTGGCCGAGCTTGTCGGCTACCAACTCCATCTGACGAGTTCTGGCGGTCCTGCGCGACGCGCGGGAAGCGCTGGCCGTGCTCGGCACCACGCCGGCCCAGGTGACAGCTGTGGCCTTTGTTCGCGACAATCCCGGCTGCGACCAGTCCTCGCTGGGCCGGTTTCTCGCCGTGAACCGTTCGGCGGCGATGAAGATGGTGGACCGGCTGGCAGATTCGGACTGGGTGGAGCGCCGCGCCGGGCGCGACCGCCGCAGCAACGGTCTTCATCTCACCGCCGAGGGGCGCGTGTTTCTGGATCAGGTGCTGGCGCGGCTTGGCCAAGTCGATGCAGCCCTGACCGAAAATTTTTCGCACGAAGAAGTGGCGACGCTGCTCACGCTGCTCGCTCGCCTTCGCGCTGCAGCCGGCCATGAATTCGGGGCCGCTGCGTCCGACTTGGAACCTGAAGACATCAAACATCCACACAGGAGATAGTGGTGAGCGATAAAGATGTAGTGTCCTTCCATGTGGAGGACCGGATTGCCTGGGTGAAATTCAACCGCCCGGAGAAGCGCAATGCCATGAGCCCGGTCCTCAACCGGCGCATGATGGAGGTGCTCGACGAGCTCGAATATCGCGAGGATGTCGGCGTCCTGGTGCTGGGCGGCGAGGGCAATGCGTGGTCGGCCGGGATGGACCTCAAGGAATATTTCCGCGAGACCGAAGCGCAGGGCCTTGTCGGCGTGCGCAAGTCGCAGCGTGAATCCTATGGCTGGTTCCGGCGTCTGCGCTGGTACCAGAAGCCGACCATCGCCATGGTCAATGGCTGGTGCTTTGGCGGCGGCTTCGGCCCGCTGTTCTCGTGCGATCTGGCCATCTGCGCCGATGAGGCGCAGTTTGGTCTCTCCGAGATCAATTGGGGCATCCTGCCGGGCGGCGGCGTGACCAAGGTGGTTGCTGATCTTCTGCCGATGCGCGATGCGATGTATCTGTCGCTGACGGGGGAACTGATCGATGGCAAGCAGGCGTCACAGATGCGTCTGGTCAACGAGAGCGTGCCGCTGGACAAGCTGGAGGGCCGGGTGCGCGAACTCGCCAATGTGCTCTTGCAGAAGAATCCTGTGGCGCTCAAATTTGCCAAGGATGCGATCCGCCGCGTCAAGGAAATGACCTATGACAATGCCGAGGATTATCTCGTGCGCATGCAGGAAGCGGCCAACTTCCACGATCCCTCCGAGGGCCGCAAGGAAGGCATCCGCCAGTTCATCGACGAGAAGAGCTACAAGCCGGGCCTCGGCGCCTATGCTCTCAAGCGCAAGAGCTGAGCGGAAAGGTCAAGGCGATGCAAGCTGATGTCATCGCGTTGCACGCGCGGCTGGCGCCCGGGCGGCTGGCGGCGCGCGATCTCACCTCCGGCGAGCGCTGGAGCTATGCCGAGCTCGACGCGCTGGTCGGACGCATGGCGGCGCAATTGCTTGCCGAGGGCTGCCAGGAGGGAGACCGTGTCTGCCTCTTGGCACGCAACAGCGTATGGTTCGTGGCGCTGCACTATGCCTGCGCGCGCACGGGCACGATCTTTGTGCCGCTCAACTGGCGGCTTGCCAACGCCGAGCTTGAAACGCTTCTTGTGCGTGCCGAGCCAACGGTCGTCCTTGGCGACGAGCAGGCGCCGGCGCTGAAGAGCGCCGTGCCGATGGGCAGCTTTGCGGATTTCGTCGTGAAAAGCGCAGCGCAAACGTCTTATCGAGGCCGCCACAAGCCCGACAATGTCAGCCTGATCCTGTTCACCTCGGGCACATCGGGCAAGCCCAAGGGCGTGATGCTGACCGAGCGCAATCTGCAGCTCTCGGCCGTGAACTTCACGGTGCTGACGCAGGTGGATCAGGCAAGCACGTTCCTCTGTGACGCGCCGATGTTCCATGTCATGGGCCTGGTCGCCAATGTGCGTGCCGCGCTCTTCATGGGAGGAACAATTCTGGTGTCGGACGGCTTCAAGGTCGATCGCACGCTCGGCTGGCTCAGCGATCCCGAGATGGCCATCACGCACTATGCTGGTGTGCCGCAGATGATGGAAAGCTTCCGCCGCCAGCCAGGTTTCGATGTCTCGAAGCTGAGACACATGACGGCGCTGGTCACCGGCGGGGCGCCGCATTCACCGGCAGACATTGCGGCCTGGCTCGAAGACGGTGTGGCGATGACCAGCGGCTTCGGCATGAGCGAGACAGGCACCGTGTTCAACATGCCTTGTGATGCCGAGGCCGTGCGCGCCAAGCCCGGCTCGGTCGGCGTGACGACGCCCTGGGTGGAAGTGCGCGTGGTCGACGGTGCTGGCGAGGACTGCCCGCTCGGTTCGGCGGGCGAAATGCTGCTCAGGGGCGAGAACATCACCGTGGGCTATTGGCGCGATCCGGACGTAACGGCAAAGGCCATCGATCCGGATGGCTGGTTCGCGACCGGCGATATCGTGCGCATGGATGAAGATGGCTTCTGCTGGATCCTCGACCGCAAGAAGGACATGTTCATCTCGGGCGGCGAGAACGTCTATCCCGCCGAGATAGAGGGCGTGTTGTCCGACTATCCCGGCATCGCCGAATGCGCGGTGGTCGGCGTGGCGGACCCGCAATGGGGCGAGGTGGGCCATCTGGCGATCGTGCCGGCGTCGAAGGGCGCGGTCGATGCGGATGCAGTGCTGGCCTTCCTTCGCGAGAAGCTGGCGCGGTACAAGGTGCCCAAGCATGTCAGCGTGGTCGACGCCTTGCCGCGCACCGCGACCGGCAAGCTGCAGAAGGCGAATCTGCGCAAGACGCTGTCCTGACAGATCGTTGAAACGAAAAAGGGCGGCAGTGCCGATGCACTGCCGCCCTTTTTCTGTTTTCTGCCGAAGTGTCCGTCAGCGCGCGTCTGGCACGCGGCGGGTCTTGAGGAATTCCTCGAAGGTCTCACCGCGGAAGATCGCGTAGATCTCCATATTGGTGACCTTGAGCACGCGCGCGATCTTCTCGATCAGGAACATCGGCACCCCATATTTGATCATGGCGAGCCAGTCGCGCTTGAGCACAAGATTTTTCTCGTAGCCGGAAAGCCCTGCCGCGTCACAGGCCGCCTCTTCGTCGGCCACGAAGGGCGCGCGGTATTCGGCCAGTCTCAGATGCCACAGGAAGCGATTGAGCTTGCGGGCTTTGTAGCTCTTGCGGACATCGAAGGGATAGGTGCCTTCGAGCTTTTCGACGCCTTCGAGTTGCGGGTTCATGGCTGTTTCCTCACTCTGCTGCGACAGACTGGGTTGCCTCTTCTGCGCCCTCGTAAAGCGCGACGGCAAATGGGGTCGAGGTCGCGAGATAATAGCTGCGGTGCAGGCAGCGGATATGCTCGGGCAGGGCGCCGCGCATCGCCATCCACATGATGATCTCGGCGCCTTCCGCACCGCCCAGCCGCACAAGGTCGGCCAGCGTCATGTTCAGGATGCGCTCCGGATCGTCCACGAACAGGTCGAGGAATTCCTGATCCCAGTCCTCATTGTTGAAGCCGGCCCGCTCGCCATGCACCTGATGCGACAACCCGCCGGTGCCGACGATCGCGACGGTCAGGTCCTCGGGATAGGATTCGATCGCGCGCTTCACCGCCTGGCCCAGCTTGTAGCAGCGCCGCGCGCTCGGCATCGGATGCTGAATCACATTGATCATGATCGGCACCAGCGATGTGGGCCATTTGGGATCATGCGGCAGCATCAGCGGCAGCGGCGAGAACACGCCATGATCGAGCGGGCGGTCATAGAAGGTGGCGATGTCGAACTCGTCATTGACGAGCTGCTCGGCGATATGCGCCGAAAGTTCGAAATTGCCCTTGATCGGCGGGAAAGGACGCTTGCCCGCGCCCTCATCGGCAACTTCGAATTCTTCCGCCACGCCAACGGCGAAAGTTGGATAGAGATCGAAGAAGAAGCTTGAGGCATGGTCGTTGAAGAAGATCAACGTAACGTCCGGCTTCTTCTCCGCCAGCCATTTGGCGACCGGCACATAGCCCTGGAACATGGGCGCCCAGGCGGGATCGTTGTCCTTCTTCTTGTCATACGCCACGCCGATGGTGGGGACGTGGGATGTGCCGATGCCGCCGATGATGCGTGCCATGATGCGTCCTTGGATTGAGCGGCCGGTATGCCGTGCGGCCGATCGATTGCTCTCTTCGTTCAGTGCGCGAGGCTGAGCATCTCGCGGGTTTCGCCGGCCGAGGCCACGTCGCCGCCCAGCTTTTCGACCAGATCGGCCGCCCAGCGGACGAGCTCGGCATTGTCGTCGGCCTTGCGGCCGCGGCGCAGATAGATCGTGTCTTCGAAGCCGGTGCGGATATTGCCGCCCAGAAGCACCGCCTGCGCGGCCATCGGGAAGGAATGGCGGCTGACGCCGAAGCCGGTCCAATGCGCGCCGCGCGGGATCTGGTTCTTGGAATAGACCATGGCGTCGGTGGTGGCGGGCAGGCCGTATTTCGTACCCAGCACAAAGGAGAAGGGGACGTGTTTCGGGATCGCGCCCTTGGCGATCAGATCGTCGGCGAAAACGAAGTCGCCGGCCTCGAAGCATTCGATCTCCGGCAGCACGCCGGCATCCTGAATCATGTGGCCCATGCGTGTGATCATGGGATCGAGATTGATCGCGGCACCGCCCCACAAATTCATGGTGCAGATGTCGAGCGTGCACATCTCCGGCTTGAGGTCGAGAATGTGTTCGAGGCGGCGCTCGGCCGTGAACATGATCGTGCCCGGCCCGCAGACGGCAGGGTCCTCATCGCTCTGCATCCAGGTGCAGCCGGGCCCGGTGGTGACGTTGAGGATCACCTCATTGTTCTTTTCGCGGATCAGGCCCACGGCCTTGCGGTAGAGATCGAGCTCTGTCGACTGCCCGCCGGTCTTAGGATCGCGCACGTGAATGTGCAGGATCGAGGCACCGGCTGCGGCAGCAGCCAGGCCCTGCTGCGCGATCTGTTCGGGGGTGATCGGAAAATTGTCGTGATCGGGCAGGGGCGAACTGCCGGTCACGGCACACGTGATGAAGGTTTTCTGACCCATGGGGTCCTCCCGGGAAAATATCTGGCTTTGTGTTTTGGCAAAGGAAGGCTACCCCTAGTAGTCCTTAGCGAGTAACGGTAGAAATACTACCCGGGTGAGAGATGCAGAATCGCGAAGAACTCAGACGCTTTCTGAAGGCCGCCAGGGCACGGATCATGCCGGCGGATGTGGGCCTTCCGGCCGGTGAACGCCGCCGCACGCGCGGCCTCAGGCGTGAGGAAATCGCCAGTCTCGCTGGTATGAGCGTGACCTGGTACACTTGGTTCGAGCAGGGCCGCGATGTGCAGCTCTCCGCGCCCATGCTGGAAAAGCTTGCTGCGACCTTGCGCCTCAACAGCGAGGAGCGCGAGTTCCTGTTCGCGCTGGCGCAGCACCGCCCGGCGCCGCTCAAGGCGACGATCGACAAGGAACTCGGTCCGGGGCTCCAGCACCTGCTGGATTCGATTGGCATCCCCGCCCTGGTCATCGCGCTGGACTGGACGGTGATCGGTTGGAACGCGCTCTATTCGCACGTGTTCCGCGACTACGGCGCGTTGCCGCTGGAAGACCGCAACCTGTTCAAGATCCTTCTGCTCAATCCGGGCTATCAGTCCGATGAGCAAGCCTATCGCGCGATGGCGAGGCGCCTGATTGCGCGCTTCAAATGGGATTTCAGCCGCGCCCTCGACGATGGTTCCTTCAAGGCCATGATCGAGAATCTGCGTGCCGCCTCGCCGGTCTTCGACGAGTTCTGGCAGACCTCGGAGATCGTCGCCCATTTCGAGGGAACGCATACGGCCGATGTCGGCGATCTTGGCAGGCTGGTGTTCCATCATACGTCCTATGCGGTGGAACAATCGCCGAGCCAGCGCCTGGTGCTGTTCGCGCCGCAAGATCAGGACAGTGCGGCCAGCCTCGATGTGATACGTCAGCGGATGAAGGAATAGGCGCGGCCGCCGGTGCAGCGGCCGCGCTCTCCAGAAAAACGGATCAGATGACGTTCCTGCCGACGCCTTCGCGTGCGCGGCTGTTGTCGATTTCGATCGGTTTGCCCGTGACGGGATGGGCGTAGTGGAAGGGCACGATGTCGGTGGCCGGCCACAGCATCGGCGCCGGATCGATGAGTTCGTCGGGCCCGAGCGGATCTTGCGGGTAACACACGGTCGACATCGGGATGAATTCCGGCTTGGTGTAGGCCCAGCCATGCTCGAAGCTGCCGTGCCAATGCGCGCGATAGTCGAGGCGGGCGATCTGCCAGACGCCGTCGATGCGCACATACTGGTTCTCGTAGATGCCGCCTTCCCACCACTGCCGCGTCGCGCCGCCGACATTGGCGTGCATGCCGGCCTGCATCATCGAGCGGCCGCGCACTTTGGCAGTCTTCCGGTCCGGGGCGACGTCCACGATCATCTGCAGCTGCGGATGGTCGAGCAGCCAGCCATAGATCGGGCCGTTGTGGTCGTTGGTGAAGGTCTTGCGGAAGCGCTCGATATAGAGGCGCGCGACGCCCGCCTTGCCCTTGTACTTGCCACCCAGGAACCAGACTTCGCCATCGTCGGCGAACAGATCCACGACCTCGTTGTACTGGGTCTTGTCGATGAAATAGCCATAGGCATATTGCAGCCTGCGGATGGCATGGATGTCCTGCTGGACGCCCAGCTCGTGCTCAAGCTTGTCGATCCGTGCGACGAGTTGATCCAGATTCGTATCGCTCATGATGGTACGCTTCCTTTTCGTTATTCCAGACCGGTGATCGGATATTGGACCGGCGTTTCTTCGACGCCGCCGCGCTTCATCGCTTCGCCATAGGGCTTGAGGCCATACCAGAAGGCAAAAATCGCCGGTACGCCCAGCACGAAGGCCGTCAGCATGATGGAGTAGCGGATTTCCGCCTCGCCGAAGAAATATTGCGACAGCGTGGCGACGAAGAGCGGGCCAATCCCCATGCCGACGACGTTCATGATGAAGAGGAACAAGAAGGTGATCTGCCCGCGCATACGGTTGGGTGTCACACTCTGCAGCGCTGCGTTCTCGACCGGCGCGGCCATGCCGAGGAACACCGCCGTGATCATGCTGATGCCGGCATAAAGCCATGGCGAAGGCAGCAGCGGCGAGAGCACACCCAGCGGCACCGACAGGATCGTGCTGATGACGACGACGCGGATGTTGGCGTCATGCTTGCCGCGCTTCCAGTAATATTCCGACAGCCAGCTCCCAAGGAACAGACCGATCGGCATCGCCACCATCAGGCTGGCGCCGGAGACATAGCCGATCTCCGTCGGCGACCATCCATAGGTGCGCTGATAGAATGTTGGGGCCCACATCTGCAGGCCGAACATCTGCACTGATCTGAGGGCGAGACCACAAAACATCGGGATGAACACGCGCCAATGCGTCGTGATCAGTTGAAACACTTCCAGGATCGGCTGGCTTTCGGTGTGGGTCGTGCCATGGCGCGGCGGCTCGCGCACCGTCAGCATCACCGCGGCAACCAGAAGTCCGGGCGAGCCGACGAGAAGCAGCACCACCTGCCAGCTGCGGAAGCTGCCGAGCAGCGGGATCACGACCTCGGGGCTGTTGCCGACGAAGCCTATGACGACGGCGCCGAGCACGAGTGACAGGCCTGATCCGGCAACGAAGCCGATATTCATGCCCGCAATGGCGCGCGGCAGCTTCTCCGGCGGGAAGAAGTCCGACAACATCGAATAGGCCGATGGCCCGCTGGTGGTCTCGCCGACGCCGGCGCCGACGCGCGCCAGAAACAGGTACCAGAAGCTGCTGGCAAAGCCGCATAGCGCCGTCATCGCACTCCAGATGGCGATGCCGATTGCCATGATTTTTTTGCGATTGTGGCGGTCAACGAGCCGCGCCACAGGCAGACCGAGGATGGCGTAGAAGAAGGTGAAGGCGAAGCCCATGATCAGGCTGATCTGCACATCGCTGAGATGCAGATCGGTTTTGATGGGCTGCACCAGCAGCGTGAAGATGCCGCGATCGAGGAAGTTGACCATCACCGCCAAGGCCAAGGCGAAGACGGCGTACCAGCCCTGGATCTCGGGGGGGTATTTGCGGGCCGCGGCGTGCGGCGCGGTGGCTATGGGCGGCTGACCGGCGTCCGCCGTTGTCCCCGCGGCGATGGTTGCATCGTCGCGTGTTTCTGCCCGCGCATCCATGAACAAATCCTTCCCGACGAGATCGCCTTCGCGTGCCCCTCCTCACGGAGAGACCGCGCCTCTCCGGCACCCGGCGATTGGCTAAGATCGTAAGCAGGACAGACAATTTTTGGTAGCCCCGTGGCATTCGCAACACAATGAAATTGCGAAGGAAAAGCTGTCCGCAGGCGAAAAAAGCCCGTATAGCGCGGAAAAAATTTCATCTAAACATAGTATATTTTATGATATTATTATAAATTATGTTATTAAAAGTGGACTAGTAGAGAGCCTGCGCTTCCGCAATTTCTCTATACCGATAAGGGGCGACGGTTCCCGCTGATTGCGCGGAGCGCCCGCTGGACGATATTCGTCCGGCGGAGCAATAGTCGCCACCACATGAAGGCCGCCATGGCCATGTCCAGGGAGTGATACTAATGGGGAACATTATGCGGGGCAGCAGAACGCATCTTCTGAGAAGCGTTGCGCCGGCCATTCTAATTGCAGCGACGATGGCGAGCAGTGCCGCTTACGCCCAGTCCACCGGCGGTGGCATCGAAACTGTTACGGTCACCGCCGAAAAGCGCTCTGAAAACATCCAGAACGTGCCGATCGCAATTACGGCGTTTACCGGTGCCGCCCTTCAGGGCAAGGACGTTACGGGCCTGGCCCAGCTCAGTGCCATGACCCCGAACGTGACGCTGGACGCGGGAACGCCGTTCGGCGGCGACTCGTCGGTGCTTTCGGCATCGATCCGCGGCATCGGCTCGGACGACTTCGCCTTCAATATCGACCCGGCGGTCGGCGTTTATCTGGATGGCGTCTATCTCGCCCGCACGATCGGCGCGAACCAGGATCTCCTCGATGTGGAGCGTATCGAAGTTCTGAAGGGACCGCAGGGCACGCTGTTCGGCCGGAACACGATCGGCGGCGCGATCAGCATCGTCACGCGCGATCCCGGCGACCACTTCGATTGGAAGGCCCAGGTTACGACCGGTTCGCGCAATCGGCGCGATATTGGCGCGACAGTCGACATTCCGCTCAGCGACACAGTGCGCACCTCGCTCACGTTTTCTTCGGTGCAGCAGGATGGCTATCAGAAAGTCGTTCCATACAACAATGTGAACAACTATCTCATCGAATCTCCAAATCCGCACAATGGCGGCGTCGACCAGCACAGCGCCTATGGCGGGACAAACCGTCAGGCCGTGCGCGGAAAGTTGGTCTGGGAGCCGAACAGTCGCTTCAAAACGACCGTGACTGCGGACTGGACGCATGAGGACCAGGAGTCGCAGCCCGTTACCGTGCTGCAGACCTGGCCGAACACGCCGAATCCCGGCGGCGCCATCGCGGGTCTTTACACAGCCTGCACCCACGGTGCCACGATCGGCGTGCTGTGTTCATCGAAGCGCGCCGACGGCTGGCCCTCGGTCGGCGGTCTGATGCCGCTGAACACGCCGGGCATCAACTGGCTGCCCATTGATGCGTCCACGACGCAGACCGGCAATATCGACACGACCTATGCCCACGGTCCGAACTTCGCCAAGTTCGACAATGAAGGCATCGGCATCACGCTCCAGTACGATCTGACCCCGGACATCACGCTGAAGTCGATCACCGGCGCCCGCCACATCAACTGGCACATCGGCACCAATCTGGACGGCTCGCCCGCCAATGGCCTGTTCCTGAACGTCACCGACAAGCAGCGCCAGACGCAGTTCTCCGAAGAGCTGCAGGCGGTCGGAAGCGCCTTCAACGAGCGGCTGCACTGGGTCGCCGGCCTGTATTACTTCTATGAAGAAGGCTTCGTGCACGACTGGGTGTCGTTCGATGGCGGGCTGCTGACCGTGGACGACAAGAAGGACAATCTGCTCGCGACGAACAACTACGCGGCTTATGCCCACGCGGATTATAAGCTCACAGACAAGATCGGCGTCACGGTGGGCGCTCGTTATTCGATGGAGAACAAGAAGTTCCTGGGCGGACAGCAGGACGACAACGGTCTGTCCTACAAGGCGTCCGGCTGCTATCCGCCGACGGCTTCCGGTGCGCTTCTCGGTGCGCCGGCCTTCCTGACCTGCCAGCAGGTGCTCGGCTTCCCGGTGGCCGGCCAGCCCTTCCGCTATTTCCCGGCCGGTTGGAACAAGCGGAACTTCTATGAGCTGACGCCGACCCTGGGCCTCCAGTACCACTGGGATCAGGATCTGATGCTGTATTTCCGGTGGTCGAAAGGCTTCAAGTCGGGCGGCTGGACGACGCGTCTTTCGAAAGTGATCGCAAGCGGTGCCGATGCCCAGTTCGGTCCGGAAAAAGCAACGAGTTATGAAGGCGGCTTCAAGTCGGAATGGTTCGACCACCGACTGGTCCTCAACGGCGCTGGCTTCTATTCGAAGTTCACCGAGATGCAGCTTAATCAGCAGGTTGGCCCTTCGCCGGTGCTGAAGAACCTTGGTGATTCGGATATCTTCGGCGGCGAACTCGAAGCGCAGGCGGACATCGGCAACGGCTTCATGCTCAATGCCAATGTCGGCTATATCGATGCCGAGTACACGCGTCTCGATCCGAGTGTTGTCGCGGTCGATGGGGCCGGGGCTGTCGTCCCGCAAGAAAGCATCTTCCTGAACTCGAAGTTGCCGAAGACTCCCAAGTGGAAGTTCAGCGTCAATCCGCAGTACAATGTGGATCTCGGGAATGGCAAATTCCTGACGGCCCAGATGACCTGGACGCACACCTCGTCGATGTACAACGACACGCTGAATACCGAGCTTCTGAAGCGTCCGACGACGGATACGCTTGATATGTCGGTACAGGTCAGCTTCGACAACGACAAATATGCGGTTATCGCCGGCGGCAAGAACATCACCGATGCACGGTTCATCACCGTCGGCAGCGTGAACTACGGGGCTGGCTTTGTGGACGCCACCTACAATGGTCCGGCCGAATGGTACCTTACGCTTCGCGCGAAGATGTAAGGGGAACCCTTCCCGGATATGCTTTCAGGCTGCCAGCGATATCGCTGGCAGCCTTTTTCTTTCCGGCAAGGCTGTGTGCCTGTACGGCCTTGCATCTCGTGCCTCCGGTGGTAGGACAGGCGTGCAATCTCCACCGGCAGGGCAGGCATGACGCATTCCGATCTCTCCGCGCAGGAGGCGGCACAGATAGTTCAGACTTGCACGCAGCTCATTGCGCGCTTTGCGCAGGCCACGGATAGCGCCGATGCCGAGACGCTGGCAGGCATGTTCGTGGAGGACGGGGTTTTCATACGGCCATCCAAACCGGATCAGCCCTATGTGGGCCGCGACGTCATTCTCGAAGGCTTTCGCAGCCGTCCGGCGGGCCTTGTGATGCGCCACCTCGTCACCAATACGGTTGTGGATGTGGTCAATGCGGCGGAAGCCAGGGCGCGCAGTTACCTTCTGCTTTACACCGCGCCGGCAACCGAAAGCGGTTTGCCGAAGGCCAATGGCAAACAGATGCTGGGCGCGTTCGAAGATCACATTGTGCGCGACACGGATGGCGCGTGGCGGTTCCGCGAGCGCCGCGGCAGCCTGGCAATGACGATCGGCGACTAGCCGCCCACCGGCGCGCGCAGGCGCTTGGTGGCCAGCGCCGCGCCTTCGGCCAGGGCGCGCAGTTTCTTGTAGGCAATCTGACCATCCAGCTTGCCGTAGCCGGCAAATGTCCCGAACCCGCAATCGGTGCCGGCGATCACACGCTCGCGTCCGAACATGCCGACCCAGCGCTCGACGCGCTGTGCGATCAGTTCGGGATGCTCGACATAGTTGCTGGAGGTGTCGATCATCCCCGGCACGAAGATCTTGTCGTCGGGCAGGCGCGCGTCGCGCCAGGCGGTCCATTCATGTTCGTGGCGGGCATTGGCGCCTTCGAACAGGACCGCCTGCGGCTTGGCCTTGGCCACAACGCCCATCAGCTTCTCCACGGCGATATCGTGGTCGTGCGGGCCTTCGTAATTGCCCCAGCAGATATGCATGCGCACGCGGCTGCCGTCGATGCCTTCGAGCGCGGCGTTCATCGCCTCGACATGCAGCTGTGCGCGCTTGAGGAACTCGGGCTCACTCAGGTCCTGGAAGGCAATGTGGGCGGCCATGGCCAGATCCGGACAATCGAGCTGCAGCAGCAGACCGGCATCGGTGATGGCCTTGTATTCCTCCTTCATCGCGTCCGAGAGGGCCCAGACATAGTCTTCGTGAGTTTTGTAATATTTGTTCGGTTGGAACGCTGTGACGAGGCCCGGCGAGGCCGAGTTCATAAAGGCTTCCTCGATGCCGGCGGCCTTGGCCGCCTCGACCAGATTGGCGATGTCGGTGTGCAGCGACGACAGGTCCTTCACTGCGATCGGGCCGATGCAGGAGGAGCGGCGGAATTCCTGTTTGCCGGTCATCCGTGCCATCTTCTCGCGGAACTGCGGATAGTCCTTGAGATCCAGGGCGACGCTGCGCTCATTGTCGCCGCCGAAGCCGGTGAGACGATCCATCATATAGGTGGAGTAGCTGACCTTGCTCTGCTCGCCATCGCTGGGGATATCGATCCCGGCGTCCCTCTGCAGCGAGATCACCTCCTGCACGGACTCGCGGATCACGCGGTCATAGTCGGCTTTGTCGTATTCGCCGCCATGGTCCTTGGCTAGCAGCGCATCGACGAGGGTTTGCGAGCGCGGCAGGCTTCCCACATGGGTCGTCAGGATATGATCGGTGCTGTGACGCATGCTTCTTCTCCGCTCTGGCCGCGCTGATGCATCCATAAGGACCGTGCTCGGCGGCACGCCTGTGGAGCCATTTCATTGCGTAGAGTTATAGGGTGGGTATGCGCGCGATCAACCGATGGGCGCCGTCTCCCGGCATTGCCGCGTGCATTTTTCGCAGTCGGCTTTGCGCCGTATTCAGGCGCTTCTTGCGTCTGTGGTTGGTATATTTTGTACTAGGATAAGTCGAGGACTGGATGGCTGTGGAGCGCCTCCGCTAAGAACGTTCCGCGCATCGCCAGCCAGCGAAAAGAGGGTGAATTCATAACCGCCCGGCGCCGCAGGGAGACCACGAGAGGCATGGCCAAAGACAACACGATCACGCTCTTCGATCTTCAGCTCGCCAGCGGCTGCACGATCAGCCCCTTCGTCTGGGCGACGAAATACGCGCTCAAGCACAAGGGCTTCGACATCGACATCGTGCCCGGCGGCTTCACGGGCATCATGGAGCGCACCAAGGGCTTTTCGGATCGCGTGCCCGTCATCATCGACGATGGGCATTGGGTCAAGGATAGCTGGGAGATCGCCGAATATCTCGACAAGACATATCCCGACCGGCCCATGCTGATCGAAGGGCCGAGCATGACAGTGCTCACCAAATTCATCGACACCTGGCTGTGGGCGACGGCCATCCGTCCGTGGTTCATGTGCTACATTCTCGACTATCACGATCTGTCGCTGCCGCAGGACCATGCTTATGTGCGCGAGAGCCGCGAGCAGCTGTTCCTGGGTGGCCGCAAACTCGAAGAGGTTCAGGCCGGGCGCGAGGAGCGCCTGCCGCTGGTGCCGCCGGAACTCGAACCGTTCCGCGCGCTTTTGAAGGACACGCCCTGGCTCGGCGGCGACAAGCCGAATTATGCCGATTACCGCGCGCTTGCCGTATTTCTTTGGACCGCGTCGGTGGCGAAGATTCCGCCGCTGCACGATGACGATCCGCTCAAGGATTACATCGACCGCGGGTTCGATCTTTATGGCGGTCTCGGCCGCCATCCGGGCATGCACAATTTGTTCGGACTGCCGAAAGCCCAAGCGGCGGCAGCCGAATAGGAAAACGGGTTCACGCCATACCGTGCGGCGGCCGAATGCGGTGCGCCGGCGAATTTATCAATGAGAGGTCAAGATGAGTCACAAAAATCTGGAAGAGCTGCTAAAGGCGGCGAAGAGCCCGGTTGAACATCTGCGCAATTCGCAGGCCGGCCCGAACGTCTATCCCGGCGTTCCCGCCGAATACACAAACTGGCGCGACGAGCAGTGGGCCTGGCAGAACACCTGCGTGCTCTACAACCAGTCCTACCACATGGCGGATCTGCTGGTGGAAGGGCCGGATGCGTTCAAGCTGCTCAACTACCTGGCCATCAACAGCTTCAAGAACTATCAGCCCGGCAAGGCCAAGCAGTTCGTGCCCTGCACGCCGGACGGCTATGTCATCGGCGACGTCATCCTGTTCTATCTCGCCGAGAACAAGTTCAACCTCGTCGGCCGTATCCCGGTGCTGAACTGGATCACGTTCCACGCCGAGACGGGCGGTTATGACGTCAAGGTCACGCTCGATCAGCGCTGGGCCCTGCGCAATGACAATCGCCGCACCTCCTATCGCTTCCAGGTTCAGGGCCCGAACGCGATGGCGGTGATCGAGAAGGCCATCGGCAAGACTGCGCCCGATCTGAAATTCTTCAACATGACGACGCTCACCATTGCCGGCAAAGCGGTCGGTGCGCTGCGTCACGGCATGGCCGGCCAGCCGGGCTGGGAGCTCTATGGTCCGTGGGACGAGGGCGAAGCGGTGCGCCAGGAGCTGATCAAGGTCGGCGCCGAGTTCGGTATGCGCCTCGTTGGTGGCCGCGCCTATTCCTCGAACACGCTGGAATCCGGCTGGGTTCCGTCGCCGCTGCCGGCCGTCTATTCGGGCGACAGCCTGAAGGCCTATCGCGAATGGCTGCCGGCGAATGGGTATGAAGGCTCCTGCTCGCTGGGCGGAAGCTTCGTGTCCGAGAACATCGAAGACTACTACTTCACCCCCTGGGATCTGAGCTACGGCGCGCTTCGTCAAGTTCGATCACGACTTCATCGGCCGCGAGGCGCTGGAGAAGATGGCCAAGGGCGAGCACCGCAAGAAGGTGACGCTGGCGCTCGACGACGACGATGTCGCTGCGGCGGTCGCTACACAGTTCCAGAAGCACAACCGCGCCAAGTTCATCGATTGGCCGTCGGCCGTCTACAGCATGCATCCGTTCGACCGGGTTGAGGTCAATGGGAAAAAGGCCGGTGTGTCGACCTGGGTCGGCTACAGCTCCAACGAAGGCAAGATGCTGACGCTGGCCGTGCTCGATGCCGAGCACGCCGAACCCGGCACGGAAGTGATGTTCGTCTGGGGCGAGCCGGATGGCGGCACGCGCAAGCCGACCGTGGAGCCGCATCGCCAGGTGCAGATGCGCGCCATTGTCAGCCCGGTGCCCTATGCCCAGACGGCCCGCAAGTCCTATGCTCCCGGCGGCTGGCGCGCTGAACAGCAGTAATTAGCGCGCTTTCGGAAAGGTCTCGCGCCCATATGCGCCTTGTGGTGCATATGGGCGCACGCGTATTCTCGGCCCCGCTTGGCAGGGGCCTGGAAGAAGAAGGGCTGGAGGAGACGCATGGCCGATTCCTATGACTACATCATTGTCGGCGCGGGAAGCGCGGGCTGCGTACTCGCCAACCGCCTGTCGGCGAGTCCGAAGAACAAGGTTCTTCTGCTGGAGGCCGGCGGCGACGACCGGCCGCTGCACAATCCCAAGCAGTTCTTGTCGAACATGATGATCCACACCCCGATCGGCTTCGGCAAAACGCTGAACGATCCCAAGGTGAACTGGCTCTACGAGACCGAGGTCGATCCGGGCTCGGGCAACCGCAAACACAAATGGCCCAAGGGCAAGGTGCTGGGCGGTTCGTCCTCGATCAACGGTCTGCTCTATATTCGCGGTCAGGCTGCCGACTATGACGGTTGGCGCCAGATGGGCTGCGAAGGCTGGTCGTATGACGACGTGCTGCCCTACTTCAAGCGCGCCGAAAATCAGGAACGCGGTCCGAATGAAGCCCATGGCGTGGGCGGTCCGCTGAACGTCTCGGACATCACCGAGAAGAACGAAGTCTCCAGGGCGCTGCTCGATGCCGCCATCGAAGCGGGCATTCCGCGCCGGGACGATATCAATGGCGGCGATCAGGAAGGGGCGACCTGGTTCCAGCTTACCGTCAAGGACGGCAAGCGGAATTCGACCGCCGTGGGCTATCTGCATCCGGTGATGAATCGCCCCAATCTCGTCGTGGAGACCGAAGCGCAGGCCACGAAGATCCTGTTCGAGGGCAAGAAGGCCGTCGGCATAGAATTTGTCCAGCGCGGGCAGAAGCGTACCGTGCGCACCAATGGCGAGGTGATCCTCGCGGCCGGTGCCGTGGCCTCGCCGCAATTGCTCGAAGTCTCCGGCATCGGCCGCGGTGACCTTTTGCAGCAGCATGGTGTTCCCGTGCTGCACGAACTTAAAGGCGTCGGCGAAAACCTGCAGGATCACTTCATGATCGGCTGCCAATGGCGGGTGAAGGCGGAATACACGACCGTCAACGAGCTCAGCCACGGCCTGCGGCTCGCCAAGGAGATCCTGAAATACGGTCTAACGCGCAAGGGGCTTCTGACCTTCGCGGTGGCCCATGTCGCCGCCTTCCTCAAATCGCGCCGCGAGCTGGAACATCCCGATCTTCAGTTCCACATGATGGCGGCATCGATGGATCTTGAGGTCCTCGGCAGGACCCAGGCGCTGGTGCTGGAGAAAGAGCCCGGGCTGACCTGCACGCCATGCCAGATTCGCCCGGAATCGCGCGGCACGGTGCACATCAAGTCGCCGGATGCGATCCAGTATCCATCGATCGTGCCGAACTATCTGGCCGATCCGGCGGACCAGCAGGCAGCCGTCACTGGTTTGGACTGGGCGCGCAAGATCATGAGCCAGCCGGCAATCACAAAATATCTCGCTGCACCGGGTCAGGATCCATTCGGCGATACCGACGAGAGCAAGATCGCCTATGCCCAGATGGCTGGCGCCACGCTCTATCACGCGGTCGGTACCTGCAAGATGGGCCACGATCCGATGGCAGTCGTCGATCCGCAGCTGCGCGTCTATGGCGTCGAGGGGCTGCGCGTCGTCGATGCGTCGATCATGCCGAAGATCGTGTCGGGCAACACCAACGCGCCGACGATCATGATCGCCGAAAAGGCCGCCGACATGATCCTCGGCAAGGCGGCGGCCGCGGCAGCGTGAGCTGATCAGATCCGGAAATGAAGAACGGGCGCGTCTTTCGACGCGCCCGTTTTCATGTCTCTGTCTTGTCCCTTAAGAGGGCAGGGCGCCCAGTTCGTGTTCCGCGGCGAGCGGCGGTTCTTCCGGTGCCGGCATCTCGCCGATGTTCGCCGCGTATTTGTACTTCGGCATCACGAGCCAGATCAGGGCGACCACGAGATTGAGCACAGTCGTGATGATGAACACCATGTTGTAGGAGTGCGTGGTGTCGAAGATCCAGCCGAAGAGCGGCGCTCCCAGCCCGGCGAAGACGTTCGTAATCGCAAATTGCACCGCTATGATCTCCGCGAGCGAGCTGAGACCGAAGAAGCGCGTCGCGAAATAGGTTCCCATCGGGAACAGCGCATTGAACGACAGCATCGAGGCGATCAGGATTCCCGCCAGCAACGGTATGCCCCCGAATGAGGGCGAAACCAGCAAAGTGCAAAACATTCCCAGCGCCGCGATGAGTGAGACCGGTGCCGCAATCTTTGGCGTCTGGAAACGGTCCACGGCCCAACCGCCGATCAGGGCGCCGACAAATGCGATCGCGATTCCAACCGATTGGAGCTCGACGACGGTGGTTTGTGAGAAACCTTTGTCGACCAGTGCCGGAATCAGGTGCGGGAACAGACCGTTGAAAACGAACAAGCCGATGAACGCGGCGAGTGTGTTGAGCCAGAACACCGGGTCCCTCAGGGCCTCCCAGATCGTCATCCCGGGAAGATCAACCTTGGGCGGCGGCGGAGCTGCGTTCTCGGCCACTGCCGGCTTCTTTCGCCAGGAAATCTTGCCTGCCGTGCCGAACTCGCCGGGTTCTTCAATGGTGAAAAACAGGATCGGCACCATCGCCAGGATGGTGATGCCGAACACGATGTACATCGTGCGCCAGCCTTCGCTCAGCAGGAGCCAGTTCACAACCAGCGGAATGCCCGCACGGGCGAGTGTCGTCTCCGCTGTCAGGATCGCCATGGCCTTGCCGCGATGCTGGGTGAAGAGAGCCGCGACGACCTTCGTGTAGGTGACACCGGTCGAGCCGAAGATGCCCAGGAGTGCGTAATAGGCGTAGAACTGCCACAAGCTCGCAGTCTGGAACGCCATGCCGAGGGTAACCGCACCGACCATGATGGTGCCGATCAAAAGCACGGGCCGCACGCCCACCTTGTCTGCGAGCCGTCCGAGCGGCCACAGGCTGATGGCGCCGGCAACGAAGAGCGCCGTCACGGACCATGAGAACTGCGCCGCCGTCCAGCCGAATTGGTGGGTCAGAGGCATCAGCATCAGCGTCAGGGCGGTATAGGGAAGAATGGAGGTGCCGAAGCTTTGGCCGAAGAGAATGCCAAGTGCGATCTTGAGCTTCCGTGGCGAGAAATCGCCTTCCGGGGGGGCGGGTTGTTTGATGTGGGTATTCGTAGGCTCGCCGTGTTCAGCGGATTGCGCCATTCCTGCTCTCCTCCATCGGCGGCTGTCTATTGGGCCGCTCCTTTGATTGCAGGATGAGAGCACATCCGGTTGTGCGCAGAGAAGGGTGGATATCCTACCCGGCTCACAGCGAAGTCGTGCGCAGCAAAAAAAGCCCGGCTCAGGTGAGCCGGGCTTTCCGTAGTTTGCTAATGCAAGTGTTGGCGGGTTAGCGGCCGGCCTTGATGACGGCCGTAAATTTGCCGCCGGCGTCTTCGCCCGAGAAGCTGTCACCGATCTTATATTCTTTAACCGGGAAGCATGCGGGCTTTGCATTTGCCGCCGGCGCCGGATCGGTCTGATGGAAGCAGCTCTGGCCGTCGGCATCGGCCCAGGTGCCTTTCAGAATTTTTCCGTCGGGCAGGGTGATGGAATAGCTGTGGTCGGGATTGACATAGACCTTCACCACACGCCCGTCCGTATAGGTCGACACGATGGTGCCGCTGGCGACGCCGCTCCATGTGCTGGCAAGCGCAGGCAGGGCAGCGAGGCTTGCAGCGCACAGAATGGCCGCGCCAAAGATCATCTTGCTCAATTTCATTCCTGGTCCCCCCATGAGTGCTTGGCCCGTTCCGGGCGAAGCTGTTTGTGCCGCCTGTTTACCGGCGGCACGCGATCAGCGATGAACGTTCAGCGATAATTGTTGTTGGATGCGTGATTGCCAGCGAGCCAGCGCTTGAGCGTGGCATGCGCATCGGCGAGTCGGTCGATATTGATCTTGTCGGCCCCGGGCGCGTCCAGTGTGAATTCGAGGGTCAGGCCATTGGGGTCGACGATATAGACCGAGCGGCAATAGCCATGCTCGAGAACATAGGTATTGGGTTCCTTGTAGCCGGCGGCCTTGATGCGTGCCTCGATCCCCTTCTGGGTTTCTTCGTCCACATTGAGCGCGATGTGGTGGAACGGCGAGGGCGGCATCTTCGGACCGAACAGCTTCTGGTCTTCGGGATCGGCGAACTGGAAGAAGGCCAGCGCGCCGCCGTCGCCGATGGCGAAGAAGCAGTGGCAATAGGTGCGCATGGCGCCGAACAGCTCGTCGGACTCACTCCAGGTGGCGACGAGCGGCATGCCGATTACCTCCTCGTAGAATTTCCGTGTGGCTTCCATGTCGCTTGTGACATAGGCGTTGTGATGAAGTCGGCTGGGAAGTCTGGCTTTATCGCCCATTGGTCTGGCCCTTGTTCAACGTTTCCTGGTTTGACGATATGTAACCGTACTCTTGAAGGTGCAGTCGTCGGCGCCGGTTTTCCACCAATGAACGCCATGCGCGGAAAATTTCGCGCGAATACCCGTTACCAGAATTTCTCCGATGCAATGCGGGCGCCTTCCGAAAGGGCGGCAAGCTTCGCCCAGACGACATCCGGGTCGACGCCGCCCTGGCCCACATGGATCGAGAAGCCGCAGTCGACACCCGCCATCACATTCTCGCGGCCGGCAAGATTGGCGTAATGCCCGATCCGCTGGGCCACGAGTTCGGGGTGCTCGATATAGTTCGACTGACATTCGATCACGCCGGGCACGAGGATTTTGCCTTCCGGCGGCTTCATGTTCTCGAACATCTGCCATTCATGGGCGTGGCGCGGATTGGCGGCCTCGAACAGGATTGCCGTCGGCTTGGCATAGTTCAGTACGTCGATGATGTCGGCGAACGACACATCGCAATGGTGCGGGCCGGGATAGTTGCCCCAGCACATATGCATGCGAATCTTTTCGGCCGGGATGTTGCGCACGGCATGGTTCATCGCCTCGATATGCTCGCGCATACGCTTTCTGAAATCGGCCAGGCTCAGATCGGCGAACTGCACGTGCCGGCCCATGGCCAGGTCCGGGCAATCGAGCTGCAGCACGGCGCCGGATTCGGCGATGGTCTCGTATTCGAAGCGCATCGCTTCGGCGATGGCGAACAGATAGTCCTCGTGGCTCTTGTAATGCTCGTTGCGGAAGAACAGCGAGATCACGCCGGGCGAGGCGGCACTGGTGAAGACGTCATGAGCGCCGGCCGCCCTGGCCGAGCCCATCAGATTGTCCATGTCCAGCTTGGCGGAGCGGCGGTCCTCGACTTCGATCGGGCCGTTGCAGGCCGGCGTGCGTCGCGCCTTGCGGCCGGGATCGCCGAACACGCGCTCCTTGCTCTTCGGAAAATCCTCGAGATCCTGGAACACATAGCCAGTGCCCGTGCCGCCGAAGCCGCTCAGCCGGTCCTTCACATAGGTGGCATAGCTGGGTTTGGACATCTCGCCGTCATTGACGACGTCCACGCCGGCATCGATCTGGCGGCGCACGGTGCTGTCGATCGCATCCTTCACGCGCGCTTCGAGGGCCTCGGTGTCCACCGGCACGCCGTCTTCCTTGGCGAACATCATGCGGATGAGATCGTCCGGCCGGGGCAGGCTGCCGGTGTGGGTGGTCAGAAAGCGGTCGGTACTATGGAGCATCTATTTTTCGCATATCGAAGAAGTTTTCGGATATCAGATTATCGGCCCGGCATGCGAAATTGTAAAGCGAAGCCGCGGCCGCCGGATCGCCCTCATTCGCCGCTTGTCGGGCCGTCATAGGTGATGGCCTCGGCAGCGGCATGGGACATGATGAAGCCGATGGAACGTTCCGCCTCTTCGCGCAGATGCGCAAGCAGGCCAGCGGTGCGCGCGAGAATGGAGATGCTCTTCAGCGCCGTCACCGGGAAGCCGATCTCAAGCAGAATGGCCGGAATGGCGCCGTTGATATTGATCGGCAGCGGACGGCCCAGGGCCTCGGGCAGCACCTCGGCCACCGTGCGCAGCATCTTGATATAGGGGCCGTTCAGGCCGCGCTGGTCGGCGAGCGCAAGAAGCACGTTGGCGCGCGGATCGCCGCCCGAATGCTGCGGATGGCCGAAGCCGGGAATTGCCGCCTTGACCTTGCGCATCTCGCGGATGTGCTCGATCGCAGCCTCGGTGGCAGGCTTGTCCCTGGCTTTCTCTACGAGGTCGTGGAGGAAATAGCCGGCCGTCTCGGCGCTGCCCAGTACCACCGAGCCGGAGCCTAGAAGTCCCGCCGCCACGGCGCCCTGGATTGCTTCGGGCGCGGCGGCCAGCGTCATGCGCGCGGCTTGCACGCTGGGCACAAGCCCATGCTCGGCGATCGCCACCAGCAGGGCATTGACGAAGAAGCGCTGGTTCTCCGTCGGTTTCCTGCCCATCAGCAGCAGGAAGAAATAGTCGGCGAAGTCGATTTTGCCGATCAGCTCGTTGCACAGGTCGTAGCCGCGGATCGTGATCGAGGCCGCATCGGAGGTGGATATGGAAGTGTAGGGCGCGTCCTGCTTGCCGATGCGCATCTTTGTCTCCTGCTGGGATGTCATTACTATTCTGGCGGATATCCGCCAGGCCCGCCCGTTCTAGCCGCCCGGCCGGAATTACCAAATATCGAAATTGACTTCGACATGCGGAAAAACTTACCCTCCCGCCACGGCGTTGGGAAGGGGTGCCCGATTGTGGCGGGCCTATCGGCGCGCCGAACCGGGAGGTCCCGGCGGTTGCGATTACAGGAGTCATGATGATCAAGGTGCTCGATGGTGTCCGTGTCCTGGAGATGGGCACATTCATCACAGGTCCCGCCGCGGGCATGTATCTCGCCGATATGGGCGCCGATGTCGTCAAGCTGGAGCGCCCCGATGGCGGCGACCCCTTCCGCGCCTTCAAGGGCGGTTTGTACAGCCCCCATTTCCAGACCTACAATCGCAACAAGCGCAGCATCACGCTGGACACGCGCGGCGCCGAGGATCTGAACCTTCTCGATGAGCTGGTGGGCCAGGCAGATGTGTTCATCCAGAATTTCCGCCCGGGCATTGCCGAAAAGCTGAATGTCGGGGTCGAGCGCCTGCAGGCGATCAATCCGAAGCTCATCTATTGCAGCATCTCCGGTTTCGGCAGCGAAGGGCCGGACAAGGAGAGGCCCGCTTATGACACGGTCGCGCAGGCAGCCAGCGGCTGGCTGCGGTTGCTGATCAATCCGGAGAACCCGCGTGTGGTGGGGCCGGCCATTGCCGATTCGATCACCGGCTTCTACGCGGCCTTCGGCATTCTGGGTGCGCTCCACGAACGCGAGAAAACCGGGCGCGGACGACGCATCGATGTCTCGATGCTCGAGGCGATGTGCCATTTCAACCTCGACGATTTCACGCATTATTTCTCGGCGAACGAAATCATGGGGCCCTATAGCCGCCCGAGCGTTTCGCAATCCTATATTTTCGAATGCTCCGATTTGAAATGGGTTGCGCTGCACATGTCTTCGCCGCTCAAATTCTGGGAGGGGCTGGCCAGCGCGATCGAGAAGCCTGACCTGTTCGAAGATCCGCGCTTCGCCGACCGGCCGGCCCGCATCGCCCATCAGGAAGATCTGATCGCGCTGATGGCACCGATCTTCAAGCGCCGCAGCCGCGCCGAGTGGTGTGCGATTCTGAACAAGGAAGGCGTGCCGCACGCGCCCGTATACGATTCGAGCGAGGCGCTGGAGGATCCGCAGGCGAAATATCTCGGCATTGAGGTGGAGACGGAGCACCCGACCATGGGCCGCTTCCGCACAGTCCGCTTCCCGGTCAACTTTGACCGTGAGACACTGTCCGAGGTCACCGCGCCGCCGACCCTGGGTGAACATAATGAATCCGTGCAGGGCGATCCGGAGGGGATCTGGGGCGTGCGCCGCCCGGCCGCCGAGAGCGTGGCAGAATAGCCGCATCGCGTCGGCAACAGGTCAGATATTCGATAGTCGAAATTGACTTCGTTATTCGAAATCTTCTAACCTGCGTGTCACAAACGAGGAGACCGTGACGGAAATCCGTAGGTCCCCGTCATGTCGATGTGCGCGTTCCGTGCATCTGCGTGGCAAGGATTGCCGCGATTTGCCTGGGAAGAGGCCGCGGCACGGACGACCGGCGAAGAGTGGCGCATGCAGCGCCACCAACAGGGGGAAATTGCGATGAGGCATCACAGCCCGGGACATCTGAACAGGTTTGGCAAGCTGCTCGTCGGAGCGACCGCGCTCACGGGTACTCTATGCGTGGGGCTTCCAGCCCTCGCACAGACCGCTGGAGCGGCTGCGGCCGGCTCCGCCGCTATGGGCGGGATCGAAGAAGTGACGGTGACGGCCCGCGCCCGTTCGGAAGACATTCAAAAAGTCCCCGCGCAGGTTACGGCCTTCACGGCTGCCGATATCGAGGCGAAAGGGATCCAGAAGCCGCAGGACTTCCTGAGCGCGGTTCCGAACGTCACCTTCATCGAAACGCAGAATGCGGGCACGAGCTTCCTCGTTATTCGCGGTATCTCCCAGGCGCGCAACAGTGCGCCGTCCGCTGCGATCGTGGTCGACGGCGTGCCGATGACGCAGCCGGCGGAATTCAATTCCAACCTGCTCGACATCCAGCAGATCGAAGTGCTCAAGGGGCCGCAGGGCGCGCTCTATGGGCGCAACGCTATCGGCGGCGCGATCATCATCAAGACCAAGCAGCCGACCGACACCTGGGAAGGGAGCCTTACGGCAGGTTACGAATCAGGCCCCGGCTACAAGATCCAGGGCATGATCAGTGGTCCGATCGCGGACGATCTCAAGATCCGTGCCGCAGTCTCCTATTTCAACACGGACGGCCATCTGAAGAATGCGGACACCAAGGACAAGACCGCGAAGCGGAACGTCGATCCGGTTGCAGATTTCAGCGGCCGCTTCACGGCGTTGTATACGCCGAATGAGCACTTCACCGCCGATCTGCGGTTGTCGACCGATCTGCTGAACACGCGGGCGTTCTATTACACGGTCCCGGATTTCGGAACGGCCAATTTCAATAATCCGAACTACACGAGCCGGCCCATCAACCTGAACAATTCGGGCCAGGACGCGCGCAAGATCTACGACGCCGCGTTGAAGATGGACTATACGACGAACGGCGGCACGCTGACCTCGATCACCGGCTACGATACCGTTTGGGAAATTATCGCCGGTGACGGGTACCCGTTCGATCCGTTCGGGCCGTTCCCGACCAACCGCATCGGCTTCAATTTCGATCAGAGCCAGTTCCTGACCGTTAAGACGTTCACGCAGGAAGTGCGCTTTACATCGCCTGAAGATCAGCGGTTCCGCTGGATCACCGGTGGCGAAATCTATGATACGCAACGCTACATCTCGACCGGCACCATGTTCGACGCCGCCGATGAGGGTGTGCAGTCGATCTATCGCGTTCCGAATCCGCAATTTGGCCTGGTGTCCTTCGGTCCCCAGTCCCAACTCAGCTTCCTTGCGGACTCGCAGCACCAATTCGCATGGGCGATCTATCTCGATACGTCGTTCAACATCACCGACGACCTCGAGCTTTCGCTCAATGGGCGCTACGACAGCGATCATCGCTCGAACACGACGGATACGCCGCAGGCATTCCTGGACGCCAACCCTATCACGGGCCGCGCGGCAATCCCTGCGATCACGGGCCAGAAGCGCTCCCACACCTGGTCCGATTTCCAGCCCCAGGCCGTCCTGCGCTGGACGCCGACCAAGAGCCTGAACCTCTATGCAAGCCTCAGCCGTGGCTTCCGCAGCGGCGGCTTCAACCAGACGGGCGTTGGGGCAGCATCGGCAGCGGCGGGTTTCGACAATGTCAACGATACGTTCGGTGCCGAGCGGGCGAATACGGTTGAGGTCGGGTTCAAGAGCCGCTGGTTCGACGACCGCTTGATCCTGAACGGCAGCGTCTACAACACCGACGACCACAACGATTACTACTTCGTATACCTGGCATCGAACTCGACCCAGAACCTCGGCAACATCCAGAAGGTCCGCTTCACAGGTTTCGATCTGGATGCGACGGCGGAACTGGCGACGGGACTGAAGGCGAATGTCGGCTTCGGTTATACCGACAGCCATATCGACAAGTTCCCCGGAGCGTCGAGTTCACTGGTGGTCGGTTCGAAGGCGCCGCTGGTTTCCGACTACACGCTCAATATGGGCCTGCAGTATGATCGCGAACTGTTCGACGGCGTCGATGGTATGATTCGCGTCGACTACAACCGCATCGGCCCGACGACGTTCGTCATTCCGGTTCCGGCGGTCGGCGAGCCCACTCCGATCCAGCGCAATCCTGTGGATCTCGTCGATTTGAGGGTCGGCGTGCAGACTGACACGGGCTGGTCCGTCACCTTCTGGTCGAAGAACCTGTTCAATACCAAGTACAACACCGAATACTCGACCGGCGGCTTCCTCTTCAAAGGCGAGCCGGTGCGGTGGGGCGTCGACGTCACGAAGAAGTTCTAAGAACCGGGGAGGCGGTCCGTCCGCCTCCCGCTCATTTGCGCCGGCGGTTCCGTTCGGAACTGCCGGCGTCAAACCGCCCGGCCTCAGGCCGGATGGACGGAGCGCAGGAGATAGGGCTGGCGGCGCAGGGCGGATTCGATATGCCGCGCCGCGCTGTGCAGCACCGGAAGGCGCGTGTGGATCAGTTCTTCCCGGGTCGCGCGCGACGTGGATGTGGAGCAGTTGATCGCGGCAATGGAGCGCCCGCTCTCGTCGAGGATGGGAACGGCCAGCGAAACGAGGCCATAATCGAGCTCATCCTGTACCGCGGCGTAACCGGATTTGCGACTCTCGTCCAGAATGCGCCGCAGATCGGCCCGGCCATTGATCGTGTGCTCGGTGAAGGATTCGAAGTGGCCCGTATCGATATAATGGTTGCGCACATCGTCCCCTTCGAAGGCCAGCATGGCCCGGCCCAGAGAGGTCGCATAGGCCGGAAAGCGCGTGCCGATGCCGGCGGCGAGCCGCACCATCCGGTTGGTCGAGACGTGGACGAGATAGAGAATGTCGTAACCGCTCAGCACCGCCAGAGACGAGCTGTCGCCCGTTTCGTCCCGCACGGCCTGAAGATGGGGACGCACGATTTCGCCCAGGCTCATCGAATCGAGATAGGCCGAGGCGAAGCTCATGACTTCGGGGCGCAGCAGGAAGTGGCGGCGGTGCTTGGCGACATAGCCGAGTTTGACCAGCGTGTTGAGGCAGCGCCGCGCCGCGGCCGGCGACAGGCCCGTCACCTCGGCCATCTCGCTCAGCGTCATTTGCGGATTCTCGCGCCCGAAAGCCCGCAAAACGGACAGTCCACGTTCGAGAGTCGAAAGATACTCGCTATCGGCGTGGGTCTCTTTTTCGGTTTCCAGAACCGGGCTGGCGCTCATCGATGTTCGCTCTTGAAGGTGGGGCACAATAGACGGCCCCGTACCGGATTTGTCCATCGTATCAGGCCTATGCGTGCGAATGAATTTCGTATATCGAATATATCACCGATTATCGAAGAAATGGAAGCTGAACCGGACGGCCGCGGCTGCGCCGCCTGCCACGAGGAGGAGACCTGATGTTACCGATCCTGCCAACGAGCCTTGTGGGTTCCTATGCGCAGCCCGAGTGGCTGCTCGACCACTCCAAGCTGGCCAAGCGGTTTCCGCCCCGCACCCGCGCTCTGGAGTTGTGGCGTGTCGCCCCGGAATTCCTGGAAGAGGCGCACAACGATGCGACCCGCCTGGCGATCGCGGATCAGGAACGGGCCGGCCTCGACATCATTACCGATGGCGAAGCGCGCCGCGAAAGCTATTCCAACCGCTTTGCGACCGAACTTGAGGGTGTCGATCTCGACAATCCCGGCTCGGCGCTCGATCGCAGCGGTCATCCCAATCCGGTGCCGCGCGTCACGGGCAAGATCAAGCGCCGCCGTCCGGTGATGGTCAGCGACGTGACGTTCCTCAAAGCGCATACCGACCGGGCTGTGAAGATCACCGTACCTGGGCCCTTCACCATGGCGCAGCAGGCGCAAAACGATTTCTACGAGCACGAAGAGGATATGGTCGCCGACTATGCCGCCGCTGTGAACGAAGAGATCAAGGATCTGTTCGCGGCTGGCGCCGATGTCGTGCAGATCGACGAGCCCTATATGCAGGCGCGGCCCGAAAAGGCCCGGCAGTACGGCATCGCCGCGATCGAAGGCGCGCTCGATGGCGTCAAGGGCACCACGGCGCTGCATATCTGTTTCGGCTATGCCGCCATTATCCATGAGCGGCCGAACGGCTATTCCTTCCTGCCGGAACTGGCGGCCGCACCGGTCAAGCAGATCTCGATCGAGACGGCGCAGTCCAATCTCGATTGTTCGATTCTGGAGAAGATTCCGCAGCAGACGATCATTCTCGGCGTGCTCGATCTTTCGACCCATGAGGTCGAAACGCCGGAGGTGGTCGCCGAGCGCATTCGCCGGGCCCTGCCGTATATCGATGCCAAGCGCCTGGTTATCGCACCCGATTGCGGCCTCAAATATCTGCCGCGCGATGTGGCCTTCGGGAAGATGAAGGCCATGGCCGATGGCGCCAGGCTGGTGCGCGAAAGCCTGAAAGTTTGAGCAGAGTTCGATGACGGCGCGCACCCTTCTTCTGTTGCCGGGTCTGCTGTGTGATCGTGAGATTTGGGCGCCGCAGATCGCGGCCTTTGAATCGGACTACAGGATCGTCGTGCCCGATCTGTGGGGCTATGATTCCTTCGAGGCGATGGCCGAGGCGACGCTGGCCGAAGCGCCGGCTTGTTTCTCTCTGGCCGGTCATTCGATGGGCGGGCGCGTGGCGCTCGAAATCATGCAGCGTGCACCCGAGCGCGTCGAAAGGATGGCTTTGCTCAGCACCGGCGTCCATCCCGTGCGCGAGGCTGAAATCGCACCGCGGCTGGCACAGGTCGCGCTGGCCGAGCGTGACGGCATAGAGGCGCTGGTGCAGGAATGGCTGCCGCCGATGCTGCATGCAGGCCATCGCAGCGATCCCAAGCTGGTTGGGGCCATCGTTTCCATGTGGCGCCGCGGCACGCCGGAGATTTTCGCGAAACAGATCCACGCCGCGCTCCATCGCCGTGATCTGCGTCCCTCGCTGGCCGGCATCCATTGCCCGACGCTGGTGCTGGTCGGCGCCGACGACACATGGAGCCCGCCCGCACAGCATGAAGCCATCGCTGCGGCCATTCCCGATGCCGAGCTCGCCATCGTTCCGGAGAGCGGGCATATGGTGACGCTCGAAGCGCCCGAACACGTCAATACAGAGCTGCGCCGCTGGCTGGCGCGGCAACCCGTTTTCCTGACCCAAGAGGCATAAAATGACGAAACTACTCGTGCTCTACTACAGCACCTATGGCCATCTCGAGATCATGGCGGGTGCCGTGGCGCTTGGCGCGGCCGAAGTCGCCGGCGTCGAAGTCGCGGTCAAGCGCGTGCCCGAACTGATGCCGCCGGACGTCGCGGCGCAGGCCGGCGTCAAGGTGGATCAGGAAGCGCCGTTCGCCGATCCCAACGAGCTGGGCGATTACGACGCCATCATCATCGGCACGCCCACGCGCTTCGGCAATATGGCCGCGCAGATGCGCAACTTCCTCGATCAGACCGGACCGCTCTGGGCCAAGGGCGCGCTGATCGGCAAGGTCGGCGCCGCCTTCACCTCGACGGCCAGCCAGCATGGCGGGCAGGAAACGACGCTGGTGTCGGTGCACACCACGCTGCTTCACCATGGCATGGTTGTGGTCGGGGTGCCCTATTCGGAGCCACGTCTGATCCAGCTCGACGAAGTGAGCGGCGGTACGCCCTATGGCGCATCCACGCTGGCCGGCCCCACTGGCGCGCGCCTGCCGAGCGAGAACGAGCTCGCCATCGCGCGCTTCCAGGGGAAGTTCGTGGCGCAGGTGGCGAAGGATCTGGTGATGGGCCGCGCCGCAGCCGAGTAACGCGCGCTCAGCGTTTCATCAGCAGCAACAATTCCGGCGGAAACGGAGCCAGGTCGATCTCGACATTGATGCAGGTGGGCTCGCCGCGCGCAAAGGCCTCGCGGATCGCGGGGCCCAGCGCCGCGATCTCGCGCACATGCACGCCATGGCAGCCGAAGCCGGTCGCGACATCATGATAGCGCGCATCGGAAAGACGCGTCCCGGTCACGCGGTTGGGGCCGGCGGCCAGTTCCTGGAAATGCTGCGAGGCGGCCCAGCTGCGGTTGTTCATAATCACCACAACGATGGGCAGGCCATGGCGTGCCATGGTGTCGAATTCGGCGATGGTGAAGCCGACAGCCCCATCGCCCACTAGGCACAGCACCGGCCGCTTGCGGTCGGCCGCCTGCACGCCGAGTGACAGCCCCATGCCAAAGCCGACCGCGCCCAGAAAGCCATGGGTGAGATAGCTGGCAGGCTCGGTCTGGCGGATCACCTCGTTGAGCCAGTGATAGGACTCCGCGCCATCGCCCACGATCCGCGTGCCCGGCGGAATGGACTGGACGATGGTCTCGACCGCCTGGATCGGATGGATCGGCGGTTGCGCGCGGGCGAGGTCTGTCTCAAGTCCGTGCCGGCGCGCAGTTTTGGTTTCCGCAATGCGCCTCTGCCACGCACCGCGATCGGGCCATGTGCGCTGCACGGCTGCCGTCGCGAATGCGTCCGCCGCCGCATTGGCATCTGCGATGATGCCGATCTCGGCGGGAATGATGCGCCCGATCTCGCGCGCATCGATCTCGACATGGATGATGCGCGCGTCCGGCGGCACGACTATCCCGGTGGTGCCCAGCGTGAAGAGACCAAATCGCACGCCCAGCGCCAGGATCACATCCGGGCGCCCATCCGCACCATCAAGATCGGCCAGCTTGTGCGTGGTGCCGCCATAAAGCGGGTGATCGCTCGGCAGAAGGCCATGCGCGGCGAAATCGGAATAGACCGGGGTCCCCGTTGTCTCGGCAAGTTGGCGTATGGCTGCGGCGGAGAAGGGCTCGAGCCCGCTGCCGATGAGGATGATCGGCCGCTTGGCCGCGTGCAGGCAATCGAGCGCGGCTTCTACCGCCGCTGCGTCTGGCGCCGGTCGCGTATCGATCAGGACATTCTGCGGGACCGCGACGCTCGCGTCGTCGATCTGCGCGCCCAGCACGTCCGAAGGAATGTCGAGCAGCACGGGCCCCTTCGGCCCGCTGGTCGCAATGCGGATCGCCTGCGCGACCAGACGCGGAATATCCGCCGTGACCGTGATGCGGTGCGCCCATTTGGTGATCGGCTCGGCGATGGCGAGCTGATCGATCCCGGCCTGCAGCGTGTTGGTTTCGGCCTGCGCCAGCCCGGCCGCGCCGCTGATATAAAGCACGGGCGTGCGGTCGAGATAGGCATTGGCCAGAGAGGTGAGGACATTGGTGAAGCCGGGCCCGGCCGTCACCATCGCCACGCCCAGCCGGTTGCCCGCGCGCGCATAGCCTTCCGCCGCATGGCCGGCCGCGACTTCATGACGGGTGTCGAGGATCGGCACCCCATGATCGAGACAGGCCTGGAATATGCTGTCGATATGGGCGCCATGCAGGCCGAAGATCGTCTCAACTCCGGCCTGCTGCAATGTGCGCAGCAGCAATTCGCCGCCGGTCACCAGCGCCATGGCGTTTCCCCTCTACGCTTGAAGCGGCGCGATGTGGAAGATCCGCTCGGCATTGCCGTGATAGAGCTTGTGCCGCTGTTCTTCGCTCACCGGCGCGCTGTCCATGAACTCCACCGCCGGTTTCATCGGCTGATAGGGATAGTCGATGGCCCAGATCACATTGTCGATGCCGCATTTCTTGATCGAATAGTCCAGCGCCAGATGATCTTCGACACCACTGGTCGTGAACACGAAATTGCGCTGGAAATATTCGGCCATGCTCAGCTTGGTCTTGGGCGCACGGCCGATCACTTGCGCGCGGCTGTTCATGAAATTGATGCGCCAGATCCAGAAGGGCAGGGCCTCGCCCATATGGCCGATGCAGATCTTGAGCTTGGGGAAGCGGTCGAACACACCGCCCGCCATCATCCGCAGCGCGTGGGTGCCGACCTCGACGCCATAGCCCCACATGGCCGAATCCATGCCGTAATCCTGCAGCGGGCCCTTCAGCGTGTCGGATGCCGCGCGCGGATGGATATAGATGCAGGCATCGAGCGCCTCGGCGGCTTCTAGGAAGGGCCAGTATTTCGGATCGTCGAGATATTCGCCATGGGTGTGCGAATTGAGGATGAAGCCGTTGAGCTTCAGACTTTTGATCGCGCGTTCCATCTCCTTGGCCGCGCGCTTGGGGCTTTGCGGCGCGAAGCTCGCAAGGCCGGCGAAGCGCGTGGGATGACGGCGGCAGATATCGGCGAGGCGGTCATTGGCCAGCGCGGCCAGATCGGTGGCGGTGTCGGCATCGAACATCTGCACGCCCGGCGCGGTCAGCGACAGCAGATGCATGTCGATGCCGAGCTCGTCCATTTCCTTCAGGCGGCGGCCCTCGACGTCGATCAATCCGTCGAGGAAATTCATGGTGCTGTAGCCGCTCGAATCCTCGGGCGCATCGTAGATGCCTTTGACCAGAAGCTTGTCCAGGCTCTGGGACGGGCCCTGCGCGACCTTCTTCAATTCGGCGGCCACCTCCGGAATGGAAAAGGCTTCCTCGGTCGCGATCTTTCTCATATGGGCCACGCTGTCTTCCTCCCGATTATTCTGTTTGTTCGGGCGGGAGTGTAGGCAGCGGCGCGAAGCGGCGGCAAGGCTGCTGACACTGTCTGCGCGTGGGAAGTATGGTTTCGCTTCGCTCCTAGTCGGTAGGGATGGCCGGCAGGTCGAGCTTCATCTCGGCCGCGCAGTCGCGGGCGATCTCGTAACCGGCATCGGCGTGGCGCATCACCCCCGTGGCCGGGTCATTCCACAGCACACGTTCGAGGCGGCGCGCTGCGGCTTCGGTGCCGTCGGCGACGATTACGACGCCCGCATGTTGCGAAAAGCCCATGCCCACCCCGCCGCCATGATGCAGCGACACCCAGGTCGCGCCCGAGGCCGTGTTGAGCAGCGCATTGAGCAGCGGCCAGTCGGAGACGGCGTCGGAACCGTCGCGCATCGCCTCGGTCTCGCGATTGGGCGAGGCCACGGAGCCGGAATCGAGATGATCGCGGCCGATGACGATCGGCGCCTTCAGCTCACCCGATGCCACCATCTGGTTGAACTTCAGCCCGGCGCGATGGCGCTCGCCAAGACCGAGCCAGCAGATGCGCGCGGGCAGGCCCTGGAAATGGATTTTCGCGCGCGCCATGTCGAGCCAGCGATGCAGGCTCGCCTTCTCCGGGAACAGTTCCTTGATCGCCGCGTCGGTCTTGTAAATGTCTTCGGGATCGCCGGAGAGCGCGACCCAGCGGAACGGGCCGATGCCCTGGCAGAAGAGCGGGCGGATATAGGCCGGCACGAAGCCCGGAAAGGCGAAGGCATTGTCGATGCCTGCATCCTTCGCGACCTGGCGGATATTGTTGCCGTAATCGACGGTCGGCACGCCCGCCTTCTGGAAATCGAGCATGGCCTGAACGTGTTCGGCCATCGATTCGCGGGCAGCCTCTTCGACCTGGGCCGGGTTCTGCTCGCGCATCGCGGCCCAGCGCTCCAGCGTCCAGCCCTTGGGCAGATAACCGTTCACCGGATCATGCGCCGAGGTCTGGTCGGTCAGAAGATCGGGGCGCACGCCGCGCCGGAACATTTCCGGCAATAGCTCGCAGGCATTGCCGAGCAGCCCGACTGAAACCGGCGTCTTCGCCTTACAGGCTTCCTCAATGATCGCCAGCGCCTCGTCGAGGTTCTCGGTCGCCTTGTCGAGATAGCCGGTCTTGAGCCGCATCTCGATGCGCGATTTCTGGCACTCGATGGCGAGGCACGAGGCGCCCGCCATCACGGCGGCCAGAGGCTGCGCACCGCCCATGCCGCCGAGGCCCGCCGTCAGCAGCCAACGGCCGGAGAGATCGCCATCATAATGCTGGCGGCCCATTTCGACGAAGGTCTCATAGGTGCCCTGCACGATGCCCTGCGTGCCGATATAGATCCACGATCCCGCCGTCATCTGGCCGTACATCATCAAGCCCGCGCGATCGAGCTTGTTGAAATGCTCCCAGTTCGCCCAATGGGGCACGAGGTTGGAGTTCGCCAGCAGCACACGGGGTGCATCCTCATGCGTGCGGAATACGCCCACCGGTTTGCCGGACTGGATCAGCAGTGTCTCGTCATCCTTGAGCCGTTCGAGCGCGGCGACGATACGGTCGAAGCATTCCCAATCGCGCGCGGCCCGGCCGATGCCGCCATAGACGACGAGTTCCTCGGGACGCTCCGCCACCTCTGGATCGAGGTTATTCATCAACATCCGCAAGGGCGCTTCGGTGAGCCAGCTCTTGGCGCGGCGTTCGCTCCCGCGCGCGGCGCGGATGTGACGGGATTTGTCGATACGGGTCATGGGATCAGTCCTTCTCGGAGCGGGCAAAGGCGAGACAGGCTTCGAGGATGTCGCGCAGGATTGCCTGCATCGGCGCGGCGCGTTCGGTACGAAAGGGCGAGGGCCAGTTTTCGGGCGTGGGCATCCCGTCCGGCTCATCCATATATCCGCGGTCGGCCAGCTCCATCTGGATGGCGTGAATGCCTGTTTCCGGCTGGCCGTAATGGCGCGTGGTCCAGCCGCCCTTGAAACGGCCATCGCGGATAGTGCTTTGGCCGCTGGCAACGCAGATGCGCTCGATGGCCTTTGCCAGCGCGGGCGCGCAGGTCTTGCCGCTATTGGTGCCGATATTGAATTGCGGCAGCTCGCCGTCAAACAGCCGCGGAATGCGCGAGCGGATCGAATGTGCGTCGTAGAGCACGACCATGGGATGGATCTTGCGCAGCCGCGCGATCTCACTGGCCAGTGCATCGTGATAAGGGTGGAACCATGTCTCCGTGCGCCGTGCGATTTCGGCATTGTCGGGCTCACGTCCAGATTTGTAGAGCGCGTCGGCATCAAACGTCATGGTGGGGCAGAGCTTGGTCGTTGCCATGCCGGGATAAAGGGAGGCGCCGGAGGGATCGCGATTGACATCGATGACCGTGCGCGAAATATCGGTGCGTACCAATGTCGCGCCGAGCTCTGTGGCAAAGGCATAAAGCTTATGCACCCACCAATCGGCGTCGCGCGTCGCCAGCCAGGCCGAAACCAGTCCCCCAGTGGCATCTTCGGGAATGCGCGTGCCGGTATGCGGCAGGCCGATCACCAGAGGCGTGTTGCCGCGCGTGATTTGCAGCCAGTCGGGGGTCATTGTGGGGCCTCCAGCCCGGGCAGCGAGGCGACTTCTGCCAATGCGCCGTTGCGCACCAATTCGGCCGCCGCGGCGATGTCGGGATGGAAATGGCGATCGTTGGTCAGGTGTGGCACACGCGCGCGAAGTTGCGTCCGCGCAGCTTCCAACGCTGCGCTGGACGTCAGGGGTGCATGAAAATCGCAGCCCTGCGCGGCAGCCAGCAGCTCGATGGCGACGATGTTGACCGCATTTTCGATCATCGGCAGCAGGCGACGGGCGCCATGCGCCGCCATGGAGACATGGTCCTCCTGATTGGCGGAGGTCGGAATGGAATCAACGCTTGCCGGGGTCGCGCGCTGCTTGTTCTCGGAGACGAGGGCAGCCGCCGTCACTTGCGGGATCATGAAGCCGGAATTGAGCCCGGGCTTGGGCGTGAGGAAGGCCGGCAGGCCCGACAGCGCCGGATCGACCAGCATGGCGATGCGCCGTTCGGCCAGCGAGCCGATCTCGCAGATGGCGAGCGCCATCATGTCTGCGGCGAAGGCGACAGGTTCGGCGTGGAAATTGCCGCCGGACAGCGCCTCGTCGGTCTCGGGCATGATCAGCGGATTGTCGGTGACGCCATTGGCCTCGCGTGACAAGGTCTCGGCCGCCTGCCGCAGCACATCGAGCGCCGCGCCCATCACCTGCGGCTGGCAGCGCAGGCAATAGGGATCCTGCACGCGCGCATCGTCTTCGAGGTGCGAAGCCCGAATGGTGGAGTTGGCCATCAGCATGCGCAGCGCAGCGGCCGTTTCGATCTGCCCGCATTGGCGACGCAAGTTGTGGATGCGCGGATCGAAGGGCGTGTCGGAGCCCTTGGCCGCTTCGGTCGACAGCGCGCCCGTCAGCAATGCCGATTGCAGCAGGGTTTCTGATTCGAACAGGGCGGCGAGGGCAAAGGCCGTCGAGAATTGTGTGCCGTTGAGCAGCGCCAAGCCTTCCTTGGGGCCGAGCTGTGCGGGCTCAAGGCCCGCTTGCTTCAACGCCTTTTCCGCATCGCAGCGCTTTCCATCGACCCAGAACTCGCCGACACCGATCATCGCCGCGGCCATATGCGCTAGCGGCGCAAGATCGCCCGAGGCGCCGACCGAACCCTGTGCGGGAATGACGGGGATCAAATCCTTGGCCAGCATGGATTCGAGCAGATCGGTTGTTTCGGGCCTTATGCCGGAAGCGCCCTGCGCGAGGCTTGCGAGTTTCAGCACCAGCATCAGCCGCACGATGGCGGCAGGTGCCGGTTCGCCGACGCCGGCGGCATGAGACAACACGATGTTCCGCTGCAATTGTGCGAGGTCGCAGGCTTCGATGCGCACGCTGGCGAGCTTGCCGAAACCGGTGTTGACACCATAGACCGGCGCACCCTTGGCCACGATACGCTCCACCGCCGCTGCACTTTCGGCGATGGCGGGTCGTGCCGCCTCATCGAGCACGATTGGTGCGCCGCGATAGATCGCGCGCCATTCTGCAAGCGACACGGCACCAGGTTTGAGTGTGATCGCAGTCATGTGCCCCTCCAGATGCGGGCATGAAGCGGGTTGAATCCGATGCTGTAAACGAGTTCGGCGGGATGCTCGATGTTCCAGATGGCGAGATCGCAGGTCTTGCCCGATTGGAGCGTGCCGATCTCATGCTGAAGTCCCAGCGCGTGCGCGGCGTTGCGCGTGACGCCGGCGAGACATTCCTCGACCGTGAGCCGGAACAGCGTTGCGCCCATATTGAGCGTCAACAGGAGTGAGGTCAGCGGCGACGTGCCGGGATTGGAGTTGGTGGCCAGAGCGATGGGCACACCATGTTTGCGCAACAGATCGATAGGCGGCTGTTTCGTCTCACGCATGAAATAGAAGGCGCCGGGCAGCAGCGTCGCCACCGTCCCGGCCTTTGCCATGGCGGCCGCGCCGTCCTCATCCAGATATTCGAGATGGTCGGCCGAGAGCGCGCCGAATTCGGCGGCCAACGCGGCGCCATGGGAATTGGAAAGCTGTTCGGCATGCAGTTTGACCCTAAGGCCATGGGCCTTTGCTGCGTCGAGTACCCGCCGCACCTGGGTAGGAGAAAAGGCAATGCTCTCGCAGAATGCGTCCACGGCGTCGGCCAGTCCCTCGCGGGCGGCGGCCGGGATGATGTCGTTGCAGACGAGATCGATATAGCCATCCGCGTTTCCAGCGAATTCCGGGGGCAGGGCATGGGCGGCGAGGAGCGTCGTCACCACGTGGACGGGCCGCGCTTTTCCCAAGGCCTTTGCCGCCCGCAATTGCTTCAACTCGTCGGCCAGCGACAACCCATAGCCGGATTTGATTTCGACGGTCGTCACGCCCTCTGCAATCAGCGCGTCGAGGCGGGGCAGGGTCGCGGCGATGAGGGCTTCTTCGCTGGCCGCGCGTGTGGCCGTCATGGTCGAGACGATGCCGCCGCCGCGCCGGGCAATCTCTTCATAGGAGGCGCCTTCCAGCCGGAGCGCGAATTCCTCGGCCCGGTCGCCGGCATAGACGAGATGGGTGTGGGGATCGATCAGGCCCGGCGTGATCCAGCGGCCATGGCAATCGATGACCTCGGCGGCATCCAGCTTGGGCGCGTCGCTCACAGGGCCGGCATAGACGATGCGTCCGTCCTTGGCCGCCACCAGCCCGCGCTCCACCACGCCGAGCCCGTCGGCGGCGAAGGTGGCGAGGCGTGCATTCCGCCAGATGCGATCGCAGAGCATGGGGCCTGTCCCGGTTGTCTTGCGGGGACGCTAGGCTGTGCCCGATATAATGTCTAGACATAAAAACACACCCGGCGCATGCTGCCCGCGAGGAGGAGCGGGAATGCGCAGTCTGTGGTTCGAGGAAGCGCTGTTGCCGGATGGCTGGGCGCAAAATGTGCGGATGACCCTGGAGGCCGGACGCATCACGGCTGTCTACCCCGATGCGCCCCGCAATCCGGGAGAGAGCACCCATGGCATCGCGCTGCCGGGGCTCTCCAATGTGCACAGCCATGCCTTCCAGCGCGGCATGGCCGGGTTGGCCGAACGGCGCGGACCTGCGCATGACGATTTCTGGACCTGGCGCGAGGTGATGTATCGCTTCCTCGACCGGCTGACGCCGGATGATGTCGAGGCGATTGCCGGGCAGGCTTACGCGGAGATGCTGGAAACCGGCTTCACCCGGGTCGGCGAATTCCACTATCTCCACAATGACGTGGATGGCCGCCCCTATGCCAATTGCGGCGAACTGGCTGAGCGCATCGTTGCGGCGGCGAGCACGGCCGGCATCGGGCTGACATTGCTGCCGGTCTTCTATGCCCATGGCGGCTTTGGCGGAGCGGAGGCAAATCCCGGTCAGCGACGCTTTGTCAGCAGTCCCGATAGTTTTGCCGAGCTGGTGGCCTCAGCCCGTGCCGCGATCTGTGGCGTGCCCGACGGCGTGGTCGGTATCGCGCCGCACAGCCTGCGCGCCGTGACGCCGGACGAGCTCGCTGCGATTCTGCCGTTGGCTGAAGGCGGGCCGGTCCACATTCATGCGGCCGAACAGGTGCGCGAAGTCGAGGATTGTCTGGCTTGGTCCGGCGCACGGCCGGTGCAATGGCTGCTCGATCATGCGCCGGTCGACGCACGCTGGTGCCTGATTCACGCGACGCATCTGGATGCGAACGAAACCAGCCGGCTTGCGGCCAGCCGCGCTGTGGCCGGGCTGTGCCCGATCACCGAAGCCAATCTGGGCGATGGAATTTTCCCGACGCCATCCTATCTGGAAGCGGGTGGCCGTTTCGGTATCGGCACCGATTCCAACATCCTGATCGATGCGGCCAGCGAGTTGCGCATGCTGGAATATGCGCAGCGCCTCTCGGCCCGGGCGCGCAATGTGCTGGCGGCCGAGGAGGGCGCCTCTGTCGGCGCGGCCTTGTTCAAAGGTGCGCTGGCCGGCGGTGCGCAGGCGCTGGGCGCCGCGCCGACCGCGCTGGAGGTGGGCGCGCGCGCCGATATCCTCGCGCTCGATCCCGATCATCCGTCTCTCGTCGGCCGCCGCGGCGATGCGCGCCTCGACAGTTTGGTCTTCGCCGGTGCACCAGTGACGGAGGTGTGGTGTGCGGGGGAGCAGGTCGTGGCTGAAGGGCGGCACAGAAAGGCGGAGACCATTGCAGCGCGCTATCGCGCCACGCTCAAGCGGCTGCTCGAATCGTGAGCACGCTCGACGCCCGCATTCGCGCCGATCTGGAAGGCAAGATCCGCTCCGGCGAATGGCCGCCCGGCGCGCGTATCCCGACCGAGCGCGAATTAACGGCGCAATATGATTGTGCTCGCATGACGGTGCATCGCGCGATCTCGACGCTCGTGGCCGCTGGCCTCATCGAGAGGCGCAAGAAGGCAGGCTCCTTCGTCGCCACGCCCCATGTGCAGACGGCGGTGATCGATATCCCCGACATTGCCGCCATTATTGCAGCGCGCGGCGAGACCTATCACTTCGAACTTTTTGCCCGCACCTTATGCCACGCCGCCGATCTCGAAGGTGAAGGGCCCGCGCCGGATTTCCCGCTCAAGGGCAAAGTCCTGGTGCTCGATGGCCTGCACGTGGCGGCGGAGCGGCCCTTCTGCCTCGAACACCGCATCATCAGCCTGGCAGCGGCGCCCAAGGCGGAGGCGGTGGATTTTTCAGCCGTCGCGCCCGGATCCTGGTTGCTGAGCCATATCCCCTGGAGCGAGGCGCGCCATCGCATCACTGCCTGTAATGCCGGCGTTGATGCAGCCCGGCTGGGCATCGCCCGCACGGCCGCCTGCCTCAGCGTTGAACGCTGGACCTGGCGGCTCGGCAAGCCAGTTACCGTCGTGCGTCAGCTTTTCCCCGGCGACCGCTACGATCTGATCGCACAATTCTCTCCAAGCTGATCGCCCGGCGCGATTGGGCATGACGGGTTCTGGTATTATCACTACCATTTCCAATTCCCGTCATCGCAGGGTGTGCATGAAACGCGGCAGGTCCCCCTATCGCCACGCGCCGCAGATCGTTTAGCATTGCCGCCTTGCCGAAGAGCAAGGCGGTAGCACGTGCCGCTGCCGCGCATCAGCGATCAGGGAGTGCGCGCTTATGGCCATAACCGTCAATCCATTGCATCCGATCTTTGCCGCCGAACTGGTGGGCGCCGATCTGACCCAGCCGCCGGACGAGGCGTTGGTGCGCACGGTCGAGGATACGATGGCGCGCTATGCCGTTACGGTGGTGCGCGATGCAAATGTCTCTGACGACGATCATATCCGCTTCAGCCGGGCCTTCGGTCCGCTCGAACTGCCACCGCGCATGGGCCGCACGCCGGTCAAGCGGCGGTTGCGCGCGGAACTGTTCGACGCCTCCAATCTCGACATCCATGGTGAGATCATTCCGCAGAACAGCGAAGCGCTGCGCCTTGCCAAGGGCGCGCAGCGTTTCCATGCCGACAGTTCCTTCAACAAGCTGCCCACAAAATGGTCGCTTCTTCTGGGCCACTCCGTCCCGCCCGAAGGCGGCGACACCCAGTTCATCGATACAAGGGCGGTCTATGACGCATTGCCGGAGGAGACCAAGGCCCGGATCGAGGATGTGGTCGGTGTCCATGATTTCTGGCGCGGCCGCGAGCGCACGGGCCTGACCGGTGTCACCGATGAGATGCGGGCCACCATGCCCGCGGTTACCCATCCGCTGGTGCGCACCATGCCGAACGGGCGCAAATCGCTTTATATCGGCGGCCATGCCACCGGCATCGTCGGCTGGCCCGAAGACGAGGCGCTTGCGCTGCTTGATGAACTCTACGCCTTCGCCACACAGGACAGATTTATCTATGTCCACAAATGGAAGAAGGGGGACCTCGTGATCTGGGACAATCGTTGCACGCTGCATCGCGCGACACCCCTGGAGACGGACGCCTACAAGCGCGATGTGCGGCGCACCACCATCAACGAATATGGGCCGGAAACTTCGTCCGACGCCCAAGCGGCCTGAGACGGAGCCATCATGGAAGAGTTCAAGGGGCGCCACGCCTTCATCACCGGCGGGGCCAGCGGCATCGGCCTTGCTATCGCCGAAGCGTTCGTGGATGCGGGCATGACGGCGACCATCGCCGATATCCGCAAGGATCATATCGAGACGGCGCTGGCGGGATTTGCCGAACGCGGTCAGCGCGACAAGGTCGAGGCCATCGAGCTGGACGTTGCCGACCGCGAGGCCTTTGCGCGCGCGGCGGACGCGGACTTTGCCAGGTACGGCCGCGTGGACATTCTCGTCAACAATGCAGGCGTGGGCATTTCTGGCCCGATTGCCGAGACGACCTTCGACGATTGGGACTTTGGCATCGGCGTCAATCTCTATGGCGCCGTGAACGGGCTGACGTTGTTTCTGCCGCGGATGATCGCTGGCGGGCATGGCGGGCACATCGTCAATGTGTCGTCGCTTTCGGGCATCACGGCGGCGGCGCGCAACAGCGCGATCTATGCCGTGACCAAGGCGGGGCTGGTGGCCCTCACGGAATCCATTCGCGATGAGCTGGCCGATCACGATATCGGCGTCAGCGTGCTGATGCCCGGCCCGTTCAAGACCAATATCCGCGAGGTCGCAAACTACCGGCCGGAACGCTATCGCGCGCATAGCGGCTATGGCGATGTGGAGACGAAGCTGGCGCAACGTGCCGACGATCCGAGTTGGGCCGACCCGAAAGACGCGGCCAAGATGGTGATGGATGCCATCCGCAACAACACGCTCTATGTCATCACCCATGGCGATTTCAAAGGTTGGGCCGAGGGACGCTTCGAGGAGATCCTCGCCGCATTTCCCTATTGCGACCCGGCGCGGCTGGCAGCATTGGGGCGCCGGCGCCCGGCCAAGAAGGAATGACGCGCGCCATGTTCGAACTCTTCCATGCGGAGCCCGCCTCCAACAGCCTCAAGGTGCTTTTGTGCCTCAAGGAGAAAGGCATCGAATTCAAGAGCCACCCGGTCAATCTTCAGGCATTCGAGCAGCATGCGGACTGGTTCCTCAAGATCAATCCGGACGGGCAAGTCCCGGTGCTGGTGCATGACGGTGAGGTGATCACCGAATCGACGGTGATCAACGAGTATCTGGACGACGTGGTTCCGGAGCCGCGCCTGCGCCCGGCCAACCCGATCGAAGCGGCGCGCATGCGCCAGTTCACCAAATATGTCGACGAATATTTCCGTCCCGCGCTCAGCCATATCGGTTGGCAGCTGATGATCCACACCATCACCGATAAGCTCAGCAAGGAAGAATTCGAGGCCAAGATCGCCCGCATTCCGCGCGAGGAGAAACGGGTGAAATGGCGTCTGGCCGCAGCGCAGGGCTATACGCCCGAGCAGATGGCGGCCTGGAAGCGAACGCTTCAGGAAGGCGTGATGAAGGCGGAGGCGGCGTTGACGAAGGGCCCATGGCTGGCCGGTGAACATTTCTCGCTGGCCGATATTGCGTTCTTTGCCATGGCGGCCTCGTTGCCCAAGCGCTTCGGCGATATCATGAACGCTGAGATCGCGCCGCATGCGATGGATTGGCATGCCCGCATGCACGCGCGCCCCGGCGTGCAGGCGGCGCTGGCCGTGCCGTCGCCGGTCAAGGCAGCGTCCTGAGCGCATGTTGATCGACGGCAAATGGGTTGACGATGGCGCGCAGGTGAAGACGGTCGATGGCCGCTTCGTCCGCACAACCTCATCTTTCCGCAATTGGGTGACGGGTGACGGGAGCCCGGGGCCGAGCGGCGAGGGCGGGTTTGTGGCCGAGCCAGGGCGCTACCATCTCTACGTCGCGCTCAGCTGCCCCTGGGCCGCGCGCGCCCTGATGGGGCGCTGCTTGAAAGGGCTGGAGGATGTGATCGGCCTCTCCATCGTCGCCCCCTCCATGGGACCCGAGGGCTGGCATTTCACCGGTGAGAGCGAGGCGATGCGAGACAGCGTCAATGGCGCCACCCATCTGCACGAGGTCTACACGAAGGCCGATCCGCATTTCACCGGTCGCGTCACGGTGCCGGTGCTATGGGACAAGCGCCGCCAGACGATCGTCAACAATGAATCCTCCGAAATTCTCCGGATGATGAGCCTGGGCTTCGGCGGGCTGGCAAGCGAGACGTATGATCTGTATCCGTTGGGATTGCGCGATGCCATTGATGCCTTCGGCATGCGAATCTATGAGAGCCTCAACAATGGCGTCTACCGCGCGGGCTTCGCCGCAACGCAGGCGGCTCATGAAGACGCCTGCCGCGATGTATTCGCGACGCTCGACAGTCTGGAGGTCGAGCTTGCAGCTGGGCCGTTCGTTTTCGGCGCGAAGCCGACCGAAGCCGATATCCGCCTGTTCGCGACCCTGATCCGTTTTGATCTGGCCTATCATGGCCTTTTCAAATGCAATTTGCGGCGCATCGCCGATTATCCCAATCTCGATGCATTTCTCGCCGCCATGCTGGCGGTGCCCGGCATTCGCGATACCGTCGATGTCGGCCACATCAAGCGCGGCTATTACGGCATGGAACGGTTGAATCCGGGCGGGATCGTTCCCCGTGGTCCCGATCTTGCGGATATCGCACTGGGTGGGTTGCTCTAGGCTTCGCCGGGGAGACGGCGGGGCAGGCGGATCTCGACCGTCGTGCCGCAGCCAACCATGCTGTCGATGACGACATGACCGCCCGACTGCCGGGCAAATCCGTACACCATGCTCAAACCCAGGCCCGTGCCGTCACGGGCGGGTTTTGTGGTGAAGAATGGATCGAAGGCATGTTCGAGCACTTCGGGGGGCATTCCATGCCCGGTGTCGCTGACGGATAGCTGTACGCTGTCGCCGCTCTGACCGTCTTCGTTGCCGGCCATGTGGCGGTTGCGGGTCCGAATGGTCATCGTGCCACCTTCCGGCATGGCATCGCAGGCATTGATGGCGAGATTGACGAGCGCGTTCTGCAACTCGCCCGCGTCCGCCTCGCAGGGCCACAAATCCGGATCGAGATCGCAGGTCAGCTCGATGGCAGGGCCGGTGACGTGACGCAAGATGCTGTTGAAATTCTTCAGAAGTGTATTGAGGTCGAGCCGGGTTGGCCGCAAGGGCTGCTGACGGGCGAAGGCGAGGAGGTTGCGGGTCAGGTCAACGCCTTGGCGCACGGCCGTCAGGGCATTCTCGCCATAGCGGTGCACATGCGAGCCCTCGCCGAGCGTGGGCAGGATGCATTCGAGATTGGCGGAGATAATGCCGAGATAATTGTTGAAATCATGTGCGATGCCGCCCGTCAACATGCCCAAGGATTCCAGCCTTTGGGCATGGCGCAGAAATGCTTCGGTCCGGTGTTGTTCGGTCGTTTCCATGGCCGCACCGATCAGTCCGATGATATTGTCGTCTGCGTCGCGCAGGGGTTGTGCGGCCAGCAGGTAGAAACGATCATTTCCGCCGTCGTCGACGGTAACGCTGATGCGATCTCCCAGGCCGCGTTCCAGGACGCCACGCTTGAATGCTGTGAGCCGGGCGGCGAGATCGGGCGGGAACAATTCCTCGTCTGTCTTTCCGATCATGAAATCGGGGTCATCGAAAAGGTGCGATTTGAAATTCCAGGTGTAGCGCAGATCGCGATCCTGGTTGAAGACGACGAGATTTGCGCACTCCAGCGCCACACGCAGACGCTGCTCCTCGACGCGGACGGCCGCTTCCGCAGCGCGTCGTTCCGTAATGTCGCGGATTGAAAGCACAATCCCGCCAATGTTGGGATCGTCGAGGCGGTTGTGCAGAATGCTTTCGTAGTGCCGATACGTTCCGTCGGGTTCGCATACGCGGCCGGCGAACCAGGTGGTGCGCTCCGGATGGCTCAGCACTTCGCCGACGGCCGCGCGGCCCCGGGCGCGATCGTCGGGATGTAGAAGTTCCATGGCTGACGCCTGTAGAAGCTCAACTTGGCTGGCCCCTTCGGTGAACCGCGATGGATTGATGAAGGTCAGCTTTCCGTCCCGGTCCATGACCGCCAGTGTGTCGGGGCAGTCCTCGATCAATGCGCGAAAGCGCGCTTCGCGCCGGGCAATCTGGTCGCGATGGCGTTCGAGCGATTCGAGCATTTCGTTGAAGCCGTCAGCCAGTTCCGCCAATTCGCGTGGCGGCGCGGTGAGGCGAATGCGCCGGCCATCTGGATGGCCAGACCGTGAGATTGCGCGGATTTGTTCGGTAATCGCCTCGAGGGGTGTCATCAGGTGCCGCATGGTCTGTGACATCACGATCAGAATGATGGCGAGCAGCGCCAGTGCTCCGAAAACAACGTAGCGCTGGGCCGCGGTCACCGAAGCAAATGCCTCTGCTTGCGGCAGGTTGATGCCCACAAGCCAGTGGGTCGTGCGCGGCCGGTATATGGTCGTCAGCATGGGCTGGCCGTGTACGATGTAGCTTTCGGCAGTCATCGTGTGGCCCGGCGGCAAGTCTTCCAGCGGAAGCGCGTCAGACGGTTCGGTCAAGTTGCTCATGATCCGGTGCGGATCGGGGTGGGAAATGACGCGGCCCTGGCTGTCGGCGACAAAGATATAGCCGGCCTTCCCGACATACATATGCGGAATACTGACGATGGCATTGTCGCCTTTGAGGCGCCACACGCCCTCGAGCACGCCGGCCAGGTGATTGCCTGACTGGATCGGCACGAAGAGGGCAATACGCGGATCATCGCCGGCAACGTTGAATGGCTCGGATATCTGCGAATTGCTGGACGCCAGCACCGCCTGGAGAGCCGCTCGTTCGGCTGGCGAATGGTGGTCGCGGGCCCGTGTGTCGGTCACAACTGCCCCGGTCACGGAATAGAGAGATATGCCGCCGTCGAAGATCCGCAGCATCCCGACCTGGCTCGTGAGATAGGTGTAGGCGGCATGCGGAGCATGAAGCATGGCCGGCGGGATGGTTCGGCCCAGATCAAAGAGGTCGCGCCGGTCCTCGCCGACAGCGAAATCAAGGTCGTCGGACAAAGAGCGCAGGAAGGCGCTGTTCTCGGCCTTGATTGTGTCGCGCAGCTCGGCGCGCAGGAAGGTGAGGCATTGGACTGCGGCGAAGCCGATTGCAGTGCAGATCAAGGCGCCAATTGTGAAGTTGATCTGATGCTTGAGGCTCGGCAGGTGCCGTTGGGCCTGGCCGATGGCTGCGGACCAGAAATGGACGGACCAGAAATGGCTGGGATGGACTTCGCCGTGCGTTCCCACATCGGCCATGTCAGCCCCCCCATTCTCACCACATAATGTCCTGTAGATTACACAAATGTGGACATATAATAAACTGATGAATCTGAAGTCATGACGTTTAATATATTAGGGATGCGTAATGTGTCTCATCTGCCTGATTGAGACAAACAGGGGCACGGCGCACCAATGTTGGAGCGGCAGCAGTTTCCGATCAGGCCGGTACCACCGTGGCGGCAAACATATAACCGGCATTGCGGATGGTGCGGATGAAGCGCGAATCGCGGGCGCTGCCCTCGAGCTTCTTTCGGAGCCGGCCGATGCGCACATCGATGCTGCGATCGAAGGCCGGAGCATCGTTGGCATAGACGAGATCAAGCAACTGTTCGCGGCTGAGCACCCGGTTCGCGTGGCAGACCAGCGTCTCCAGGAGCTTGAACTCACCGCTGGTCAGCGTCACCGGCGCTCCGCCCGGAGCCCGTAGTATCTGTGCGGTTATGTCCAGCGTCCAATTGTCGAAAGCCAGACGGCGGTGGCGCGGGTCGGTGGCCTCAGGGCGTTCATTGCCGCGCAGACCGCGGCGCAGGACGCTGCGCACGCGCGCCAGTACTTCGCGAGGCTCGAAGGGTTTGGTGATGTAGTCGTCGGCGCCCAATTCCAGACCCACCACCCGATCGGTCAGATCGCGCCGGCCGCTGATAATGATGATGCCGACACGGAATTCCTCGCTGAGGCGACGTGTGAGGCTCAGGCCGTCGCGATCGGGCAGCCCAAGGTCGATCAGCACCAGATCGGCACCATTGGCCTCCAACGCGGCCTCGACCCCGGTGCCTTCGGCCAGCGCGATGACATTGTACCCGTCGCCGCTCAGGCAACGCTCGAGAAGCGCGCGGATTGACGGGTCATCTTCAACGACAAGGATGGTCTTGCTCATGACGGAAAGCCAAGTATAAGATTAACTTTATGTAATCAAATCATCATTCAATCCAGGGAAACGGTAGAGTGACGTGATATCTACTGGCGGATATTGGTTAATAAATTCTTGCTACGCCGAATTGGATTAGATTCGAAATTATCTGACATATTTTGAAAATTTTACGAGAAACCACGATCAAAGCAGCCGTCTAGCCTCCGAAGTACAGAAGTCGCACCGGCGCGCAATTTGAGCGCGTCCGTGGCGCTGATTGTTCAAAAGGGGGGGCGCGGTGCGAAGCGATCGCAGTCGGCCCGGCCATGAGAAAGGGTCTCGACATGTCGCAGGTCTCCGCGACCGTCTCGGCAATTGCTGCGCACGGTCTATCTTCGAAACAGGGTCTATTCAGTCGCTTGAAGATCGGTGGCCGCATCGCCGCCGGCTTCGGGCTCATTTTGGCATTGCTGGTCATCGTGGCAGGTGCCGGCGTCTACGGGATGGAGGACTTCTCCAGCCTCTACAGCCAGATTGCCAAGGCTTCGAACAAGACGGTCGATATCCTGGGCGTCGACCGCGATGTTTGGGTCATGCGCCGCAACATTGAGGCCTATGCCTCGAACCCGGACGCGGCCACGCTCAAGAAGTTCGAAACGACCGCTGATTCGGTCAAAAGCACGGTGGACGCTGCCAGGGCCAAGGCCTCCGGCAACGAGCTGGACGCGCTGAACACACTCGACTCGGCGCTGGGAAATTATCTCGATGCTAGCAGCAAGGTCGCGGCCACCGAGCAGAAGGCGGTTCAGACCACCGACCAGGATATGGATCCTGCTGCCCAGAGTGCGATCGCGCAGATCAAGCACATGATGGACGCCGCAGAGGCCTCAGGCAACGCCAGCGACATCGCCGCGGTCAGCAAGATCAATCACCGCTTCCTGACGGCCCGTGTGGCTGCGTCGGCATTCATGTCGCAGGATTACAAGAAGGCACAGGCAGCCGCAGAGGCCGCGTTGAAGGAGGCTGAGGCCAGTCGCCAAGATGTGCTGCCTTCGATCCACAACGCGCAACTGCGCCAGGATGCAGCGACTGCACTGTCCGCGGTCAATAGCTTTGCGACCGCTTTCACCACAGTCTCCAACGAGGAATTGAAGCAGCGTGCGCTGCTCACCGGGCCGGTCGAGCACGAAGGCAGCACCATCGCCAAGATGGCCGACACGCTCAAGAACCAGCACGAGAAGGAAACCAGCGATCTGGAAACCAGCCTGCGCAGCACGGCGAGCTCGCTCACGATCATGGAGATCGTGGTGGCTATCGCGGCGCTCATCGGCGGTGTGTTCCTGGCCTTCGTCATCGGCCGCGGCATCTCCGGTCCGGTTCAGGATATGACCGATTGCGTCAAGCGGTTGGCCAGCGGCGACAAGAGCGCCGAGGTGCCGGGTCGTGACCGCGCGGACGAGCTGGGTGTGATGGCAGGCGCCGTTGACATCTTCAAGCAGGCGCTGATTGAGGCCGACAATCTCAAGGCCTCGGCCGAAGCCAAGACCTCGCGCCTCGACGAACTGGCCCGCAAGTTCGATGCCAGCATCACCACGGTGGTGCAGACGGTGTCGAGCCAGGCGACCCAGCTCGAAACGGCGGCGCAGTCGCTGAGCGCGACCGCCGAGGAGTTGAGCAAGCAGGCGGCGACCGTTGCGGCGGCGTCGGAAGAGAGCGCGGCCAATGTCCAGACCGTCGCCTCGGCGGCCGAGGAGCTGTCTTCCTCGATCTCCGAGATCGGCCGTCAGGTTGGCCATTCGAGCCAGATCGCGACCGATGCGGTGACGTCGGCCAACGAGGCCAACGAAATGGTCCAGGGTCTGGTGAGCGCCTCGCAGAAGATCGGCGAGATTGTTTCGCTCATCAACGACATCGCCGACCAAACGAACCTTCTTGCGCTCAACGCCACGATCGAGGCGGCGCGCGCGGGTGAGGCCGGCAAGGGCTTCGCGGTTGTGGCGGCCGAGGTGAAGAACCTCGCCACCCAGACCTCGAAGGCGACCGAGGACATCAGCACGCAGATTACATCGGTCCAGGGCGCGACAGAAAACGCCGTCGAGGCAATCGGCGCGATCAGCAAGACGATCAGCGAGGTCCATCAGATCGCGACCGCCATTGCTGCCGCCGTCGAAGAGCAGGGCGCGGCGACTCAGGAAATCGCCCGCAATGTCGAGGAAGCCGCCAAGGGTACGCAGGAAGTTTCGTCGAATATTGGTGGCGTGACCGAAGCAGCCAACAGCACCGGCGCGGCCTCCGAGCAGGTTCTGACATCGGCGCGATCGCTGACGGGACAGTCGACAAGTCTGCGCCAGCTCGTCGAAACCTTCCTGGCTGACGTCAAGGCGGCGTAACCGCAGGGACACCCAGGAAGAGGGGCAGATCGGATTGACCTACGCGCAAGGCGTCCCCCGCCAGGCCGCGCGAAAATAGATCCGATCTGCCCCTCCTTCGACAGCGCTTCGCTTTCGCAATTCGTTTGGAACCAGGTGCAATATGCTTAGCACAGATCATCCCGAAGCCGACCGTCATGGTCGCCACGAGCAGGACGAAAACGCCGCCTCCTTCGTGACCTTCTCTGTGGCCGGCCAGATGTTTGGAATTGCGGTCACCAGCGTACAGGACATTCTGACGCCGGACGTGATCGCCAGTGTGCCGTTGGGGCCGAAGGAGGTACGCGGGCTGATCAATTTGCGCGGGCGTATCGTCACAGTCATCGATGTGCGCACGCGCCTGTCGCTGCCACCCCGTGATAGCGACGATGCTCGTCGTGGCATGGGCGTGACTGTCGAGAATGAAGGCGAGTTCTATACGCTTCTTGTCGACAGCGTCGGCGACGTTGTGAGCCTTCCAGCGGAGCAGCGCGAGCCCAATCCGGCGACGCTGGAACCGCTGTGGCAGGATATCGCCGACGGCGTGTTCCGCACTGACAAAACCCTGCTGGTCGTCCTTGACGCGGCGCGCCTAATCGCCATCCGCGCGAAGGCTTGAGGAACAGGAGACAGACGATGGACGATCTGCTCAATGAATTCGTGACCGAAACGAATGAGAGCCTAGCGCTGCTGGATGTAGAGCTTGTGCGGCTGGAACGCGAATCCGGCAACACCAAGATCCTCAGCAACATCTTCCGGCTGATGCATACGATCAAGGGAACTTGCGGCTTTCTTGGTCTGCCGCGGCTCGAATCCGTGGCGCATGCCGGGGAAAACGTGCTCGGCAAGTTCCGTGACGGCGAACTGGAAGTAACACCAGACGCTGTCACGCTGATCCTCAAATGTATTGACCACATCCGCTACCTGCTCGGCGAACTGGAAGCCAATGGCGCTGAGCCCAATGGCGAAGACAGCGTCCTCATCGCCGAAATCAATGCCTTTGCCGCTGGTGGCGGTGCAGATGCCCCGTCCGATGGAGAGCCGGCGAGCGAGGATGCGTCCGCGAGCACCGATGGCCCGCAGTTTTCGGATGATGGTTTTCCGGTCGCTGCCGAACTCCTGGCCGAGGTTGAAAACGCATTGTCGGGAAATGCCGCTGCACCAATCGCCAATAGCTCTGCTGTTGACGATTCTGCGCCGGAAGGGTCCGCGCACGAAGCCAGTGCGGCCGATGCACCGCAGCCCACGAAGACTGTGCCGAGCGCCGCCACGCCGGCGACGGGCGAGGTGCGCGAATCCGCGCTGGCCTCGGCTTCCATTCGCGTCAATGTCGGCGTGATCGAAAATCTGATGACGTTGATCAGCGAATTGGTGCTGACCCGCAACCAGCTTCTGCAAACGCAGCGCATGCAGAAGAGCAGTGAATTCAAGGTGCCGTTGCAGCGCCTCAGCCACATCACTTCGGACCTGCAGGAGGGCGTCACCAAGATGCGCATGCAGCCGATCGGCAATGCCTGGGCCAAGCTGCCGCGCATCGTCCGCGACCTGTCCGTCGATAGCGGGAAGAAGATCGAACTCGTCACCAAGGGCGCGGAAACTGAACTCGATCGCCAGGTCCTGGAGCTGATCAAGGATCCGTTGACCCATATGGTGCGGAATTCGGCGGATCATGGCATCGAAATGCCGGCGGATCGCCGCGCGGCGGGCAAGCCCGAAGGTGGCACGGTCACTCTGGAAGCCTATCACGAAGGCGGTCATATCGTGATCCGCATTTCCGATGACGGAAAGGGCCTCGACCCCGAGCGCATTCGCGCCAAGGTCATCGCCAACAATCTCGCGACCGAAGCCGAGCTGGCGGCGATGACCGAGCAGCAGGTTCTTCAGTTCATCTTCCGCGCCGGCTTCTCGACTGCCGAGAAGGTGACCTCGGTGTCGGGCCGCGGCGTTGGCATGGATGTCGTGCGCACCAATATTGAGCGCATTGGCGGCACCATCGAAATGAATTCGATGTTGGGACGCGGCACGGTCTTCATGATCAAGATCCCGCTGACGCTCGCCATCGTGTCTGCGCTCATTGTCGAGGCCGCGGGCGAACGCTTCGCCATCCCGCAGATCAATGTCATGGAGCTGGTGCGCGCCACCGACCGAACCGGAAGTCGTATCGAACGGGTCAAGGACTCGCCGGTATTCCGGCTGCGCGACCGCCTCCTTCCGCTGGTCTCGCTGCGCCGCCTCCTCAATCTCGAGGAAGAGGTCGACCCCGCCGCGCAGTTCATCGTCGTGACGCAGGTCGGCGCGCAGACCTTCGGCATCGTGGTCGATCGCGTCTATGACGCCGAAGAAATCGTCGTCAAGCCCGTAGCACCAATTCTGCGCGGAGCCTCCTTCTATGCCGGCAACACGATCCTTGGCGACGGCAGTGTGATTCTGATCCTTGATGCCAATGGCATCTCGTCCACAATCGGTCATGGCGAGATGGAGGATCATGCCGCGACACGCGCCACCTCGATCGCCGACGCCCATGCCGCCGATGGCGCATCCTTCCTGCTGTTCCGCGGCGGAGCGCGCGAATTGAAGGCAGTGCCGCTGGAACTGGTGGCGCGCATCGAAGAGATCAATGCGAGCGCCATGGAGCTGGTCGGCAATCGGCATGTGGTCCAATACCGCGATCATCTGATGCCGCTCGTGGCTTACGACCCTGGACATATCTGGCCGGAGGTCGGCAAGCAGCCTGTTCTGGTGTTCACCGATGAAGGTCGCTCGATGGGTCTTGTCGTGGCCGAGATCATCGATGTCGTGCAGGATCACATGAAGATCGAACTCGTTGGCGACGAGCCGGGCCTGATTGGCAGTGCCGTGATCGCCGACAAGGCCGTCGACATTGTCGATATCGGTCATTACCTGACCAAAGCCTATTCCGACTGGTTCGAGGTGAAGGAAAAGCGCCATGCCGAAAGCACGCGGCCGATGCGCAAGGCATTGGTGATCGATGACAGCGCATTCTTCCGCAATCTCATTGCCCCGCTCCTTGGTGCCGCCAATTGGCGTGTGACAACGGCCGCGGACGGCAACGAGGCCCTCAGACTGCGCGAGGACGGCGAAGTCTTCGATCTCATTGTCTCCGACATTGAAATGCCGGGCATGGATGGGCTGGCTCTGGCCAATGAAGTGCGGTCCGATCCGCGCTGGCAGAACGTGCCCATGATCGCGCTTTCTGCGCACACCAGCGATGCAGACGTCGCAGCAGGCCAGGAGGCCGGCTTCCTCCACTATATCGGCAAGTCCGACCAGGCGAATTTGGCGGCAAACCTGACGCAAGCGGTGGCGGCAGCCACGCGCGCTGCGCAGGGCGAAATACGGAGGGCCTCGTAATGGCGTCGGAGGAGAAGACCTGTCTGGTCGTGGACGATTCGGCGACGATCCGCCGGGTGCTGTCCGGCATGCTGAGTACCTTCGGCTATGATGTCAGCGAAGCGCCTTCGGGTGTGGAGGCGGTCGAGACCTGTCGCGACCATGCGCCGGGACTGATCTTGCTCGACTGGAATATGCCGGAAATGGACGGCATCACCTGCCTCAGGGCTCTCCGCGCGATGGATATCGTGCCGCGACCGGTCATCGTGTTGTGCACGACCGAAAACAGTCTCGCCAAGATCCACGAGGCCCTGACGGCCGGTGCCGACGAATACATCATGAAACCCTTCGATCGCGAAATCTTACACGACAAACTCGAACAGCTCGGGCTTTGCGACGCGGATGTGGTGTGATGGCGCTCACAAGCCCCAAGGCATCCAGCACCACTTCTGCGCCTATCCGCGTGATGGTGGTCGACGACTCCGCGGTCATCCGCGGTTTCATCGTCCGCACGCTGGAGCGCGATTCCGCGCTTGAGGTCGTGGCCTCTTGCGCCAACGGTCAGGTGGCGGTCCTGCAGATGGCCCGCGCCAGGCCCGACGTGATCGTGCTCGATATCGAAATGCCGGTGATGGACGGGCTGACCGCGTTGCCGAAGCTGCTCGCGGCCGACCGTGACGTGAAGATCATTATTGCTTCCACCCTGTCGCAACGCAATGCCGAGATCAGTCTCAAGGCACTCGGTCTGGGTGCGGCGGATTACATTCCGAAGCCCTCCGCCAACCAGCTTGGCGGCAGCGATGACTTCCACCGCGAACTCGTTGAGAAGGTGACCAGTCTTGGCCGGCGCAGACAACGCAGCACGGGCTATGTGGGCCAGCCGAAGAACTCCGCCGCGATGTCGCCACGCCCGGACCGGAGCGCGGGAATCCGCTTGCGCGCCCACGGCCGGCTGACGCCGAAGATCCTGGCAATCGGAAGTTCGACCGGCGGTCCGCAGGCGCTGACGAACGTCCTCAAGGCGCTTCCGGCTTCATTTCAGGCTCCGATCCTCGTGACGCAGCACATGCCGGCGACGTTTACCCCTGTGTTGGCAGGGCATCTGGCAAGGGCCACCGGGCGGCCCTGTGCGGAAGCCAGAGACGGCGATCCGTTGCGCCCCGGTCACATCCATGTCGCCCCCGGCGACTTTCACATGGAGATCGTGGGCGACGCCATCCATCCACGCCTGCGGTTGCACCAGGCGCCGCCTGAGCATTTCTGCCGTCCCTCGGTCAATCCTCTATGGCGCAGTGCGCTGCGCGTATTCGGAACCGGTGTCGTCGCCTTGATGCTGACCGGCATGGGCAATGATGGAATAGAAGCCGGACGTGAGATTGCCGCCGCCGGCTGCGTGCTGGTGGCACAGGACGAGGCAACCAGCGTGGTCTGGGGCATGCCGGGCGCAGTCGCGACGGCCGGTCTGTGTACCGCTGTTCTGCCGCTCATGGAAATTGCGCCGCATCTTGCGCGCCTGTTCGCGGGGGAAGGCTCATGACCGACGCGGAATTCGACTTCGTTTCGGCATTGCTCAAGCAGCGCTCCGGCCTGACGCTGACGAAGGACAAGATTTATCTGCTTGAAACGCGCCTCGCCCCGATCGCACGCAAGCACGGGCTCGCGGATCTATCGGCCCTGATTGCGGCATTACGAGCTGGTGGCGCGGCCGCGCTCGCCGCCGACGCTGTCGAAGCCATGACGACCAACGAAACTCTATTCTTCCGGGATCGTCATCCCTTTGATGCGCTGCGTGACCACGTCTTGCCAGAGTTGATTGTGGAACGCGCGCCGAAGGCGGCACTGCGTATCTGGTGCGCAGCCTGCTCGACCGGCCAGGAACCCTATTCGCTGGCGATGATGTTGCGCGAATCGTTTCCCGAACTGGCGAAGTGGCGTGTTGAAATTCTGGCCACGGATATTGCGCCGGCAATTCTGGAACGTGCTCGCGAAGGGACCTATTCAAGCTTTGAGGTCCAGCGCGGTCTGCCCGTGCAGCTCCTGGTAAAATGTTTCGACCAGCAGGGCGACCGATGGCAGCTCAAGCCGGAGCTGCGGCGCATGGTGAATTTCCAGAGCTTCAACTTGCTCGACGATCCGACTCGCCTCGGCACATTCGACATCGTGCTCTGCCGCAATGTTCTCATCTATTTCGATCAACCGACCAAGTCCGCAGTGCTTGAGCGTATTGCGAACCGTCTTGCGCCTAGTGGCGCGCTGCTTCTTGGTGCGGCGGAGTCGATCTTCGGCATCACCGCGGCTTTCACGGCGGTCAGCAAGTTGCGTGGCGTTTATCGCAAGGTGGCGACAGACGCGCAGGCACCGCCGCCATTCGAACTGAAGCGTGTGGCGGTCGGAGGATAATTCGACAGTGGCTTATATGAGGTAATGGAGCGCGACATGAATTTGGACAAGAACATGAAGGTCCACATCGTGGACGATTACACGACGATGCTGCGCATCATGCGCAATCTGCTCAAGCAGCTCGATGTGACGGAGGTCGAGGAATCGAACAACGGCCAGGACGCGTACGACAAGATGGTTCACAGCACGCCCGACCTCATCATCTCCGACTGGAATATGGAGCCGATGACGGGGCTGGAGCTGCTGCGCAAGGTGCGGGCTCATGACAAGCTCAAGCGTGTGCCCTTCATCATGGTCACGGCCGAAAGCAAGACGGAAAATGTCGTCACGGCAAAACAGGCCGGGGTGTCAAATTACATCGTCAAGCCGTTCAACGCGGAGACGTTGCGGGCGAAAATCGCGAGTGTCACAGGAGCGCGTTGAGCAATGGCTGAGGGGGACATGAAAGAAGCTGGAAGCGCGCGGGCGAAGGCGTCCGGGAACACGGGCCTGCGCCTGGAAACCGCACAGGGCTATCTTGAGCGCGTGATTTGCGAATTGCGCGCGTTGTCGAGTGAGCGCAAGGGCGAGTTGCTCGGCGTGTTGGAGTATCTGTCACTCTATATCCGACGCACGCGTGAAGAGGTCTCGACGCTGAAGCAAGAAGATCGGGGCGGCGCGTTTCTGTCGTCCACGACCGACGAACTTGAAGAGATCCTGACGGAGACGGCGAACGCCGCGAACGAGATTATGAGTGCGGCTGAAGCCATCGAGGAGATCGGCGCCAAGGCCGATCCCGAAACCTCGGCTGCACTGTGTGATGCGGTTACGCGGATTTATGAAGCCAGCGCCTTTCAGGACATCACGGGACAACGCATCACCAAGGTTGTCCGGGCGCTTCAGCATATCGAGGGGCGGATCGCCGCGCTCGCGGAAGCTTGCGACGACGGAACCGTGCGGGACACCGCCGTGCTGGCCGTTGAAGAGGCGGATGGGGATGCCGGTCTTCTTAATGGCCCGCAGCTTGGCAAGAACGCGAATACGCAGAGCGAAATAGATCGATTATTCGGGGACTGATATCATGGAGCGGCAGTTAGCGATTGACGTCAACGCCACGGCCCCGGCGGCTGCTGCCTATAGCGACGCCGATCGCGACGCGCTCCACATTTTGCCCATTGCCATTCTTCCCGTGGCCCACCCGGCCTTGCGCCGGGCCCGCGTCATCAAGAATGTTCGTCTCGAGGCCATGATCGAACTCTACAACTACGATAATTGTGGCAGCGGGCAGGTGACAGTGCCGGGCGTCGGCAAGGCTCTGGGCCTTTCCACCAATCCGCCGGATCCTGACATCGTCCTGTTGCGCAAGGTGGTCCAGCTGACGAGCTTCGATGTCTACAGCCTGCGCATTCTCCTTCGTGATTGTGGAATTCCGCTGGCAGAAGAATCAGCTCTCAAGTTGAGCCAGTCGAAGCTCAATTCCCTCAGCGCCTATATGACGAAATTCACCCGCCCACTCGTCACCGAAATTTTCGGCGAGGATGCGACGGTCCGTCCCTTTACCGATGTCCTGAGTCTGTTCCGCGATTGCGATGCGGCGACGGTCCGCGAGCGCCTCGACACGATGGCCACGAAGCTGGGAATTGGGGTCATGGAAATTCCGAAATTCCTCGAGGATTACGCGGATATCTTCATGTCCTTGTCCTACTACCGCCAGTGCCTGGACGAGATAATGCCGAAGATTGAGTCGTTCTTGAGCACGGTCTCGGAGCTTCGCGAGAACTATCAACTTCGCAGCGACTTCAATCTGATGAAGACACTCGATCTGATCGAGGAGAGGGTGAATGCGGTCCTGGCCAATGTTACCGGGCGCTTGGAGAGTTTTGAACGAAGCACCAATGACATGTGGAATAATTTGACCGCTGAACGTTTTCGCAAAATCGAAGGGCTCATCCGTGGCTATCACACGGCGATTGGCGGCGTTTTGTGCTCGTTGAGTGTGAAGATGAATGCCTGGGCGCGGGAATTTCCGGACGGCCGGGGCGGCGGCCCCGTGCGGCGGGCCGAGTTCATAATGCAGGAGATGCGTCAGGGGATCGAGCGTATCCAGATGATCGAAGATAGTGCCCCAATGCTCGCGGGGCTCGGTTGATGCGGCAGACAGAGGGTGTGTGGCCGGCGCGCTCCGCAAGTGGTCAGCTGGGGCTGGACAAGAACGCATCTTCGCGAAACATTCGATGGGGTTATTGCAGAGCGGATTACCCAAAAATTGCAATTCGCGTATCGTGCAACTCCTGCGAATTTTGGAACCTCACCCGCTGGAGTGGCCATGCCATGACCAGCACGCCCCCCATGCGCTTTCTGATCGCGGATGACCATCCGCTCTACCGCGATGCCGTGCGCGCGCAGATCGAGCGCCTGTTTGCCGGGGCGGTCGTCGACGAAGTCAATTCGATTGCCGAGCTGTTTGAGAAATTCGCGTCGGGCGAGGTGAATTTCAGCCTGGTATTGCTGGATTTGTTCATGCCCGGCATGTCGCCTCAGGCGGTCCATGAGGTGACGGCGCGCTTTCCCGGCGTGCCGATTGCCGTGATCTCGGGATCATCCCGCACGGCGGCTATCCGCCAATGCATCGAAGCCGGCGCGCGTGGCTTTATTCCGAAGACCGCCAGCGGCGAGCATCTGGCGCATGCGATTCAGATTCTGTTGAACGGTGGCACGACGATTCCGACTCAGGTTCTGCTCGCCGAAGCATCGGCCGGGCCGGATGGAACGCGCACGGTCTCCGGCGAAACTTGGGTGGAATCACTCAATGCGCGCGAAATGGCCATTTTGCGCGGCGTTGCGTGCGGCCAGTCGAACAAGCAAATCGCGCGCGAATTGGGGGTCGCTGAGGTCACGGTGAAATTTCACCTGCGCGTGCTGTTCCGCAAGATCGGGGTCAATCGCCGTGCGCAAGTTGCGGTCGCGGCATCGAAGGCGGGCATCGGCTGAATCGATGGATGGATATCCGAACGGATAACCGAACGATTTGAATGGCTATCCGCCTGCACCGGCCATCTGCCGAATGGTTCCGCTAAAAAATAGTTTTCTGATTCGCAGCCCGTCGCGACGGTGCCCCACGACGAAAGTATATGCGAGAAACATGCCCGGCAACGAGTTGGTGAAATGTCCGGGGGCGGACCGGCCGGTAACTGACTTGGCCCGGTCCGATGTGGCAGCGTCGCCTTGCAAGGCTGTGAAGGCGATGGCCGGCGTGATCGTTCATGAACTGAACAATATTCTGACGGCGGCGATCGGCAATCTCTCCCTTTTGAACGATGTCGGCTTTGCCGATACCGAAGCCGCTGCGCAGATCGTTGGTGAGGTGCTGGCGGCATCGCGCCGCGGCGTCTCATTGTCGGAAGAGCTGGAGGCATTCGCGAGCCAGCTGCGGCTCGAGCCGGAAACGGTCGATGCCAATCGCCTTGTCCAGCAGGCCCTGGCGCGATCACCGGATCGTTCGGGAGGCCCGGCGGTCCAGCTGCGCCTCGCGCCCGTGCAGCTTCCGATTCATGTCGACCCGGTCCGCTTTCGCATGGCTGTGGCGAGTGCAGCCTCTGGCGCAATCCGCATCATGTCGAAGCAGGCCGATTGGTTGTCGGTCGAAACTGCGGCGGTAGCTGATGCGGACGGGAATCGCTTCGTTCAGATATCGATCGTCTGCGAGGGCGACGTTGTCCATGAAGACGCCGTCGCCGATGCGTTGGTCAATTTTCACAGCCGTGCGCGTACCGGGATGTGGGGGCTTGCCAGCGTTGCCGGCTTCTTGACCCAGTCGGGCGGACGCTTGCGTGCGCGTGTCGAATCCGCCAGCCGTCTTCGTTTGACGATCGAGCTACCGGCCTGACGGCGATTTGCCTGCACAGCTCCGTATCAAACAGCCGCCGCTTACCCCTTGCAGAACATCCGGTCGGAAAGATTGGCGCTGTAGTATCGGCGATCACCGGTCACCGCGCGCTATGCGACGTGACGCGCTACACCGATGCAGCCGAGCGTGGCCAGTTGGAGGCAAAAGCGATGGTCAAGGCTGCAAAGGAAGCATCGAGTGCCAAACCCGGCTAACGGGTTTGGCAAAGCGAGCGTCAACACCTTGATCAAGAAGGAAGAGAATTTCGAGGTGGCGGACAGGGAGGGATTCGAACCCTCGAACGGCTATTAACCGTTACACACTTTCCAGGCGTGCGCCTTCAGCCACTCGGCCACCTGTCCATCTTCCGCGACGCGCGTGCGCCCCTCCGGAAGGGGCCGGACTATACCGGCTTCGGCCTCCGCGGCAAGGCGTAGTCTCAAGAATTTCCACGCCTATTTCCCCGCCGCGCCTCAGCGCCGGCCGGCAGGCGCCAGCACATGGAAACCGGCCTTTTCGAACAGTGCCCGGGCCGCCGGCGCCCGCAGGAAGGCAAGGAAGCTGGCCGCCCCCGGACGGGCGCCTTTGATTAGCGCGGCCGGGTAGATGATGGGCTTGTGGCTGGTCTCGGGGAAAGTGGCCACAATCCGCACTCTGGGCTCGATCAGGGCATCTGTCCGGTAGACGATTCCAAGCGGCGCCTCGCCGCGCGCCACATAGGCCAGCGCCACGCGCACATTCTCGGCCGGCGCCAGATGGGCCGCCGCGGCGGTCCACACCCCGAGGCTCGTCAGTGCCTCCTTGGCGTAGCGGCCGGCGGGGACTGTCCCCGTGTCGGCGACGGCGAGCCGGCCACCATCCAGCGCCTTCACCAGTGGGAAATGCGGTCCGATCTTGAGCGCGACTGCCGAGCCTTTCGGCGCGATCAGCACCAGCCGGTTGCCAAGCAGGGCTTCGCGGCTGGCGGCGATGAGCCGTCCGCGCGTCTCCAGATAATCCATCCACGCACGGTCGGCCGAGATGAACAGGTCGGCTCCTCCGGAAGCGTCGATCTGTTTTGCCAGCACCGAGGAGCCCGCGAAGGACAGCGCGATCACCCGCCCCGTCTTCGCGTCATAGGCATGGGCGACCGCAGTCAGCGCATCGCTCAGGGAGGCCGCGGCGAAGACCGTGACAGGGCCGCTCTCACCGGCATGGGCGGCGAGGGGCAGGGCGAGAAGGGCGATGGCAAAGGCGAGGCGAAGGTGGCGCATGAAGGGACTCCGTAATATCCAATTGAATACTACGATGACTCTTGCGCCGCAAACCCTTTGCGGCGGCGGCGAAAGCGGAACGGGCGGACCCGGCGAGCCCGCCCGTTCACCGATACGCCCGTGAACGCGGTCAGTTCGTGCCGATGATCCCGCCGGGCACGCCGAGGTCGCGCTTGGCGGCCACGATCGAGATCGTGAAGCCTGCCACGATGTCGAACACGGTCATGGTCACCAGGAAGAAGAAGGGCGAGTTCGCGAACGCCGGCAGCGTGATGAATTCGATCAGCGCGATGATGAACACCAGCATCGACAGCGCATGGTTGATGATTTCGATGGCCGTGGTCCGGGTCGATTTGACGACTTCGACGAAGAGCAGCGCCATGCTGACCACGACCAGAAGGTCGCCGACACTGAACTGCCAGAGCTGTCCGGAGAACATCTTCACCGGCACGTGATAGGCGAGGAGCTGGTCCATGCCCGTCGCATTGAAGCCGTGAACGGCAGCCATCAGGTTGAAGAGGATGACGGCAAGAAGTAGCAGCGGAAACGAACGGAGCACGGCGGTTCTCCCCAATTGGCCCAAGGTCATAGAGTGTATCACAATGGGGCAGAACTGGGGCAGGAGCGCATTGGCTCTATGACGGTATGGTTAAGTCCCGCCGAAACCGTGCTCAGGACGCCGTTTCGCCGCCCGCTGCTTCACGCAAGAGGGCGCGCTCGCGGTAGATCAGATAGAGATTGCGCGCATAGACGAACAGGCCCGTCGCCTGGCCGGTGATGAACACCGGATCCTGCCGGTAAATGGCATAGGCCAGCATCACGATGCCGCCGCCGACGCTGCAATACCAGAAGCCGATGGGGATGACGCTGCGGCCCTCCATCTCGGATTTGAACCATTGCAGGATGAAGCGCGAGGCGAACAGCGCCTGTCCGGCAAAGCCCACGAGCAGCCACAGATGCTCGATGGTGAACCATCCGATGAGATGAGCTGGCATCAGATTTCCCTGGTTTCGACGGCACCGCCGCGGAATCGATTCTGCAGCCAGCGCACGCCGATCAAATCGCTGATGCCGACCAGCGCGCGGTCGAGCACCCCATATTTCGACACCCCGCGCATGCGCGGCCGGTGCGAGACCTTCACATAGCGCACTTCATAGCCTTCGCGCAGCATGAGCGTGATGAGATAGCGGTGGATGTGATCGAAATAGGGCAGTTCGAGAAATGCTTTGCGGCGGAAGGCTTTCAGGCCGCAGCCGGTATCGGTGGCGCCGTCGTTCAGCATCCAGTTGCGGAAGCGGTTGGCGGCGCGCGAGGCCCATTTCTTGGCCAGGCTGTCCTGCCGCTTCTGGCGCACGCCGGCCACAAGGCCGAGCTTTTCGCCGTCCTCGCGGAACACCGCCAGCAGAGCGGGGATGTCGGCGGGATTGTTCTGGCCGTCGCCGTCCAGCGTCACCACGATGTCCGCCTGCGCGGCGCGCACGCCGGTTCGCACAGCCCGGCTCTGGCCGGCATTCTTGGCGTGCTGGAGCACGCGCAGTCCGGGGATCTCGTCGCGCAACGCGGTCAGCCGCTCGGCCGTGTCGTCGGAGGAGGCGTCGTCGATGAAGATGATCTCGGCCGGGCCTTCGCCGGCGATGGCGTCGGCGATCTCGCGCGCCAGCGGGCCGACATTCTCGGCCTCATTCATGACAGGTACGACCACCGAAAGCGCCAACGTCATGCCCAGGTTCCGTTCGCTCCCATTATCCCATAGAGTCCGCCGCGCGTCGGCCGCCGCGGCGCCGCGTCCGCCATGTCGCTGGCCGGATGGGGGCAGGCGGCCGGAGGCGGCGCGGGCCTTATACAGGCCCAACGCGGATTGAAACAGGCCTGTGCCGAGATGGCGCATTGCGGGTGAATTCCTTCGCTCTATTCCCTGCCGGAAACCACACCATTCAAGAGGCATTCCAGATGAGCGAGCCGGCCCCGTCCGCCCCGTCGTCGCTGCACAGTCCTGGGGCAGGCTTTCTGGCCGCGCTGGCGCGGCGGCCCTTCGCGGCGCTGCTCCTGCTTTGTATCCTCGCCTGGCTACCCGGCTTCGCGACTCTCCCGGCCCTCGATCGGGATGAGGCGCGCTTCGCCCAGTCCTCCAAGCAGATGGTCGAAAGCGGCAACTGGGTGGATATCCGCTTCGGCGATCAGGCCCGCTACAAGAAGCCCATCGGCATCTACTGGCTGCAGGCGGCCTCGACCAAGCTTCTCGGCACGCCGCCCTTCACCGCGATCTGGACCTATCGGCTGCCCTCGCTACTCGGTGCCATCGTCGCCGCCTTCCTCGCCTTCTGGTGTCTTGCAGCCATGGCGCCACCGGCAACGGCGCTGACCGGCGCGGGGCTGCTTGTGCTTACGCTGGGCCTCACCGCCGAAGCGCATATCGCCAAGACCGATGCGGTTCTGCTGGCCACGATCCTGGCGGCAGAAGGCGTGCTCTTCCGAATCTATCTGGCCGCGCGCGATGCAACGCGGGCGCGTCCCGGAATCGGGCTGGTGATGGCGGGCTGGGCGGCGTTCGCCATTGGCATCCTCATCAAGGGCCCGCTGATCGCCGCCGTTGTGGGGTTGACGGTCTTGGCCGTGTCCATCTGGGATCGCGATTGGCACTGGCTCAAAGGCCTGCGCGCGTTGCCCGGGCTCGCGCTGGCGCTGGTTCTGGTCCTGCCCTGGTTTGTCGCCATCGGCATGGCCAGCCACGGCGCATTCTTTGCGCAGGCGCTCGGTCATGATTTCGCGGGAAAACTCGTGGGCGGGCAGGAGAGCCACGGCGAGCCGCCGGGCTATTATCTGATCCTCTCCACGCTCACGCTGTGGCCGGCGACCCTGTTCGTGCTGCCCGGCATCGGCCGCGCCATCGCCGCGCGCAGCGATCCGGCGATGCGGTTTCTGCTCGGCTGGGCGGGCGCGAGCTGGCTGATGTTTGCGATCGTCCCGACCAAGCTGCCGCATTACATCCTGCCGGTCTATCCGGCGCTGGCCTTCATGGCGGCGCTGTGGCTGACAGGGGAGAGCAACGAGACGCGCGGTGGCAAGGTGTTGCGCCTCGCGGCCTCAGCCCAATTCGCCATTGGCGTGGCGGCACTGGCTGCAGGTCTCATACTCGCGCCACAGAAATATGGCGACGGCGCGCCGCTCTGGCTGATCGCGCTTGCGGGGCTTGCGGGGGCCGTTGGCATCGCCGCTGCCGTGCTGATGGTGATGCGCCGGCGCGGGGCTGCGCTGGTCGCGGCCATGCTGACTGCGCTGATTGTCTATCCGACCTTGATGTGGGGCGTGGCCCCGCGGCTGGAGAAGATCTGGGTCAGCCCGCGTCTGGCCGCGCTGGTGGCGAAAGACAAGCGCCCCGGCGATCCGCCTGTCGTGACCTCGGGCTATGATGAGCCCAGCCTGATCTTCCTCCTCGGCACCAGGACGCGCATTGCCCGCCCGGACGAAGCCGCCGAGATCGCGGCCCGCAATGGCGGCCTCGCTTTGATCGGCCGGAAGGAAGACGCGCTCTTCCGCGCCCGGCTGCTTGAACTCGGCGCCAGTGCCCGCGCGGTCGATCATCTGTCGGGAATCAATTATTCCCATGGCAGGCCGGTCGCGATCACGATCTACCGGGTGATCCCGGCCGTGCGCGCAGCCTCCGCGGAGTGAGCATGAGCGAGAGCGAAGACCGGCGTCTCTGGAACATCACCCTCCTTGTGATCGCGGCGTTGACGCTGATCCGCGTCGCGGTGCTGATCCTGACGCCGCTGCAGCTCTATCCGGACGAAGCCCAATACTGGTTCTGGGCCCAGACGCCCGATTTCGGCTATTTCTCCAAACCGCCGCTGATCGCCTGGATCATCGCCGGGGTGACGGCGCTCTTCGGCAATGGCGAATGGGCGATCCGCCTTGCCTCGCCGATCATCCATGCCGGTACGGCGCTGATGCTGTTCGCCATCGGCAAGCGGCTGGCGAACGCCCGCCTCGGCCTGTGGTGCGCGCTCGCCTTCGCCACACTTCCGGGCGTGGCCTATTCCTCCGGCCTGATCTCGACCGATGTGCCGCTGCTCTTTTTCTGGTCCGTGGCGCTCTATGCCTTCCTGCGGGCGATGGACGAGGCAGGCTGGCGCTGGCCGCTGATCTGCGGCGTGGCCATCGGCTATGGCCTGCTCGCCAAATACGCGATGCTCTATTTCGTGATCGGGGCGGTGCTGGCTGGGCTGGTCTCGCCCAGGGCCCGCAAGCTGGTGTTCAGCCTGCGCGGGCTCGGCATCCTCGCGCTCGGTCTTCTTCTGCTGGCGCCCAATATCGCCTGGAATGCGGCGCATGGCTTCCCGACGGTCGGCCACACCGAGTCCAATGCCGATTGGAGCCATGCCCATTTCAACATCATGGGCGCGCTGGGCTTTCTCGGCAGCCAGTTCGGCGTCTTCGGTCCGCTGCTCATGGCCGGGTTCCTCGTCGCCTTATGGCGGCTTGCGCGCCGGTCCGAGCGCCGCGAAACCGATCTGGTACTCGCCGCCTTCGCCTTGCCGCCGATTCTTCTGATGACCGTGCAGGGCTTCATCTCCGAGGCCAATGCCAACTGGGCGGCGACGGCCTATGTCTCGGCGACGCCGCTGGCCGTGGCCATCCTGCTCGCAAGCGCGCGCCGCTGGGCGCTGTGGACCTCCTTCGCCGTTGACGGGCTCGCCATGGCGATTCTCTGGGTCGTTCTGGTTTCGCCGGCGATGGGCTCGGCGCTGGGCGTTGGCAATGCCCTCAAGCGCGAAGAGGGCTGGCGCCGGCTCGGCATGGCGGTGACGTCGGTTGCCCGTGCCGGCCATTACGACGCCATCGCCGCGGCGAATCGCTCCGTCATTGCCGAGCTGACCTATTACGCCCGTCCGCACCCTGTGCCGTTGCGCATGTGGGGGCCGGACGCCAGTCCGCACGATCATTTCCAGATGACGATCCCGCTGACGGTCAAAGACACCCGCGTGCTGCTGGTGCTGCTGCCCGGCGAACAGCGCCACGTGCTGCCAAGCTTCGAGTCGGCGCGCCGGCTTGGCACCATCGCCGTCCCCCTCGGCCGGCACCACAAGCGCGTGACCCTGCTCTACGACGCGCGCGGTTATCGCGGACCCGCATCCCTGCGCTGAGGACTTCGCATCAGTCGTGCATCGCCGCGCAGCAATCGGTGTGCGCTTTTGCGCCGCGGCATGCGCCCGTCTGCGAAGGGTTGCGCGAGTTCAACTCAAGTCTCCGTTCGCGGATTGCTTCCACCCGCCTTCGCAAGTTTTTCGTACGGCGCACCGGGGGTAGGGGGTATACGTATCCTCATTACTTGAATTATCTTCAATAAAACTACTGCGTTCTCTTCAGGTTATATTTTGGCAATTTGGTGTTCTTCAAGTAATCGAAACTTTTCTCTTGACGAATGCATAGGACCTCCTAAATATCCGCCAGCGTGACGCCACCGTTTGATGGAAGGCCAAATGGGGTCTTCGAGAGGATGGCGTCCAAGGAGCCAAGTGAGACCGCAATGAGTCTCCAATTGGTGCGAGGGCACGATCTGCGCCCTCCGTCGCGGGAACCCCGCAAGCGACCGGCCGCCGATGCCGGTTTTCCCTCCGAGGGCGTGACGCCCTTACTCTCGCCGGAACTGCGCCTCCACCGTTTGGCGCCCCGCTTTCCGGTCAGTCCCGAAACAAGCGAATTCTACCGCCGCTTCTGGCCCGGCACGACGCGTGCCGACTGGAACGATTGGCACTGGCAGTTCCGCCACCGCATTCGCACGGCTGAGGAACTGGCCCGCGTCTTCCACCTGTCGGAGGATGAGCGTGCGGCGGTCACGACCCATCAAGGTCCGCTGCCCGTCGGCATCACGCCCTATTACGCCAGCCTGATGAGCCGGGACGATCCGCGCGAGCCTCTGCGCCGCACGCATATCATGACCGGCGCGGAGAGCCTGCGTCTGCCCGGCGAGGCGGACGATCCGCTGGGCGAGGACCACGACACCGTCGTGCCCGGCCTCGTGCACCGCTATCCCGACCGCGTGCTGTTCCTGACCACCGGCACCTGCTCGACCTATTGCCGCTATTGCACGCGCGCCCGTGCTGTCGGCAATCCGGGCGGTGAATATCAGTTCTCGCCCAAGCAGTGGGATCAGGCTCTGGCCTATCTCGAACAGCACACCGAAGTGCGTGACGTGCTGCTCTCGGGCGGCGACCCGCTTTCGATCGCGGACGAGAAGCTCGACTGGCTGCTGACGCGGCTGCGCGCCATTCCCCATATCGAGTTCGTCCGCATCGGCACCAAGATTCCAGTCGTGCTGCCGCAGCGCATCACCAAGGAGCTGGTGCGGATGCTGAAGAAGCATCACCCGCTATGGATGAGCATCCATGCCACCCATCCGCGCGAATTGACTCCGGAAGTGACCGAAGCCTTTGCGCGCCTCGCCGATGCCGGCATCCCGCTGGGCAGCCAGACCGTGCTGCTCAAGGGCATCAATGACGACATCACGGTGATGAAATCGCTGATGCAGGGCCTCCTGAAGCGCCGCGTGAAGCCGTACTACCTCTATCAGTGCGATCCGATCCGTGGTTCGGGCCATTTCCGAACGTCCGTGGACAAGGGCCTTGAGATCATCGCCGGATTGCGGGGCCACACCACCGGCTATGCCTGCCCGCAATTCGTCATCGATGCGCCCGGCGGCGGCGGCAAGATCCTGATGGCGCCCAATGCCGTGGTCGGCCGCGACGGCGCCGATCTGCTCCTGAAGAACTTCGAGGGCGGTGTGTACCGCTATCCCGATCCGGACGGCACGCTGGGCCGCACGGTCGCAACCCTGGCGGCGGAGTAGGGCGATGCGCATCGGCGTGACCTATGATCTGCGCTCCGACTACCTCGCCATGGGCTATGGCGCGGAGGAGACGGCGGAATTCGACAGCCCCATCACCATCGACGCCATCTGCGAGGCGCTGACGAGCCTCGGCTATGAGCCGGTGCGGATCGGCCATATCCGCAATCTCGTGGCGCGGCTCGCCGCGGGCGAACGCTGGGACGGCGTCTTCAACATCTGCGAGGGGCTGAAGGGCCTGGCGCGCGAGGCCCAGGTGCCCGCGCTGCTGGAGGCCTATGACATCCCGTATGTCTTCTCCGACCCGCTGACGCTGTCGCTGTCGCTCGACAAGGCGATGGCCAAGCGCGTGGTGCGATCGGCGGGCGTGCCTACGGCCGATTTCGCGCTGATCGAAACGCGTGGCGATCTGAGGAAGCTTGATCTGCCGTTCCCGCTCTTCGCCAAACCCGTGGCCGAAGGCTCCGGCAAGGGTGTCGACGAACGCTCCATGGTCAGCAATCGCGACGAGCTCGATCAGGTGGTCAGCGATCTGTTCCACCGCTTCCACCAGCCAGTGCTGGTCGAAACCTTCCTGCCGGGGCGCGAATTCACCGTCGGCATCACGGGCACCGGCGCCGATGCCTCCGTGCTGGGCGTCAGCGAAATCCGGCCCAAGCCGAACTTCGTCGGTCATGGCTATGGTTATGCCAACAAGGAAACCGGCTGGGAAGACAAGGTGGATATCGTGCTGGCCGATGGCGCCAATGCCAGGGCCGCCGGCAAGGTGGCGCTGGCCGCCTGGCGCGCGCTTCGCTGCCGCGACGGCGGGCGCATCGACATCCGCTGCGATGGTGCCGGCCGGCCGCATTTCATCGAGGTCAATCCGCTGGCGGGCTTGCGCCCCAATTATTCGGATCTGTGCGCCATTGCCGATATGAAGGGCGTCAGCTATCGCGACCTGATCGGCCGTATCATGGTGTCTTTCAGCAAGCGCCATCCGCAGCTGAAGCCGATGAAACAGCGCCAAGCCGTCGCTGCCTGAGGCATGCGCATTCTTGTCCTGCATTCCGATGTCGCCGCGGACGCAAGGCCCGACGAGCTCGATACGCTCGTCGCGGCCGAAGCGATTGCGGCGGCGTTGATGGAAGAAGGCCACGTCGCCGTGCAGGCGCCCTTCGTGCCCGAGCCTGCGGCGCTGGCCGCGCAGGTTTCCGGCGCCGATCTGGTCTTCAATCTCGTCGAAAGCGTCTATCGGCAGGACGAACTCGCCATGCTGGCCCCCGCCATGCTGGAGCGTTTGGGCGTGCGCTACACGGGTGCCAATGCGGCGGCCATTGCGCTGACGGCCGACAAGCCGGCTACCAAGCGCGTGTTGCGCGCGGCCGGCCTCGCGACACCGGCGTGGGCGCAAGCGCCACGCTGGGACGGGCTCGCGGATGATGTCCGCTACATCGTCAAATCCGCGACCGCGGATGCCTCCATCGGCCTCGACGATGCGTCGGTGGTGCAGGGCGTCGATGCCGTGACAGCGCCCGCGCCGCCGATTGTGCCGCGCGTTTCGGCGGCCGCTGGTTCGCGGAAGCCTTTGTCGATGGCCGCGAATTCAATGTCGCGCTGATGGACGAGAGCGAAGGGCCGCGCGTGCTGCCGCTTGCCGAAATGCGTTTCACCGATTGGGACGCCTCGCGGCCGAAAATCGTCGACTATGCTGCCAAATGGGATGGCGCCGATGCCGGCGGCGCGAAGATGGTCCGTAGCTTCGATTGTGCTGCGGACGAACCGGCTCTTGCCCGCACGCTGCGCGAGATGGCGCTGGCGAGCTGGGAGCTCTTTGGTCTTGCCGGTTACGCCCGCGTCGATTTCCGCGTCGACGGGGCAGGGGAGCCGACCATCCTCGAAATCAATCCCAATCCCTGCCTCGAACCCGGCGCCGGTTTCGCCGCCGCCGCGCATGAGGCCGGGTACAGCTACGCCGAATTGATCGGCCGTATCGCGGACGGCGCCCATGGCTGAATTTCGCACCATCCTCAAGGCGGCCGACGAAGAGGCAGTCGAGCGCCTTGTCGCCGCGACGGGCGTCTTCAGCGCCGAGGAGATTGTCATCGCCCGCGAGCTGGTCGAGGAAACGCGCGCGGCGGCGAAGGGCGCCGATTATCGTTTCCTGATCGCGGACGGCGAAACCGGCATTGCTGGCTACACCTGCTTCGGCCCCATTCCCGGCACAGACCGGCGCTATGAGTTGTACTGGATCGCCGTCGATCCCGCCGCACGCCGCCGCAGGCTGGGTATCGCGCTTCTGGCCGCCACCGAAGCTGCGGTGAAGGAATTGGGCGGCACGCATCTCTTTGCCGAAACTTCAACCCGGCCGGATTACGCCCCCGCGCGCGGCTTCTACGCCGCCAATGGCTATACGCTCCAGGCCGAGGTGCCGGATTTCCATGCCGATGGCGACGGCCTCGCGATCTACGGCAAGCGTCTCTAGAGCGCCGGCCCCGTGCGCTCGACGGTGACGCGGTTGAGGCGGTACTCGCGCCAGACGATGAACAATCCCGCCGCGATGACGATGGCCGCGCCCAGCATCACCAGCGGCTCCGGTACCTCTGCGAACACGACATAGCCCAGCGCCACGGCCCAGATCATCGCCGTGTAGTCGAACGGCGCCAGCAGAGAGGGCTCGGCATAGCGATAGCTGAACGTCATGCAGAGCTGGCCGACGCCGCCCAGCAGCCCGCACAGCACCAGAAGGCTGGCGATTTCCGCCGAAAGCGGTACACGCTGCCAGATCATGCTGATTGCGCCCACCGCCGAACAGGTCGCCATGAAATAGAAGACGATGGTTTCGCCCTTTTCCGTCGTGTGCATCTGGCGGATCAGGATCACCACCACGGCGGAGAGGAAGGCGCCACCCAGGGCATAGCCCGCGCCGAGCGAAACGCCGTGGTTCAGGATCTGGGACAGCCCGTCATGCGGCGACAGCATCACCAGCACACCGACGAAGCCGGCCAGCACCGCGCTCCAGCGATAGCGCCCCACGCGTTCGCGCAGGATGAGGGCCGCCAGCACGACGGCAAAGATCGGCATCACGAAGCCGAAGGCGGTGACATCGGCCAACGGAAGCATCGTCACCGCCGTGAAGTTCAGGAACATGGAGGAGACGCCCACCGCCGAACGGGTGAGATGCATGAAGGGACGCCTGGTCTTCATCACTGCGACCGGCCCGACCGTGCGGATGGAAAACAGGAACACCGGGATCAGGGCAAAGAAGGCGCGGAAGAAGATGATCTCGCCGATCGGCACATGGCTGGCCAGCTTGATCGTCGCATACATCACCGCGAAGGAGAGGGTCCCGCCGATCTTGAGCGTGATCCCTCGCGTAGGGCTCTTCATCGCGTCAGAGCCATCCTCGCCGCTTGAACCAGACATAGGGCACCACGGCCGATGCGATCATGACGAGGATCGCCAGCGGATAGCCCCACCATTGGTGCAGCTCGGGCATGGCGTGGAAATTCATGCCCCAGATCGAGGCAAACAAGGTCGGCGGCAGGAACACGGTCGCAGCCACAGACATGATCTTGATGATGTTGTTCTGGTCGATATTGATAAGGCCCAGCGTCGCGTCCTGCAGATAGGTCAGCTTGCCGTCGAGGTATGAGGAATGGCTCTGCAGCGATTGCACGTCACGCGTCAGCGTTTTCAGATGCGCCTTCACATCCTTGTTGGGTTTGGCATCCATCGTCTGGGTGAGGAAGCTCAAGACGCGTGTGATGCTGAGCAGGCTCTCGCGTGTCTTGCCGGTGAGGTCGTTCTTGCGGCCCAACCGGCGCAGCACATCCTGGAAGTCGCGCCCGCCGGGGGGCGCATTGGGATCGTGCTCGAATATCTCGCGGCTGATGGTTTCGACTTCCGCGCCGACGCGCTCCAGAACGTCGGCCATGCGGTCGACGATGGCGTCGAGCAGGCCCATCATCACCATTTCCGATTTGCCCACCGCCACAGTGGTGCGGTCGCAGCGCGCGGCGAAGGTGCGGAACGGCTGCGGATCGATGTAGCGCAGCGTGATCAGCCTGTCGTGCGCCAGCACGAAGGACACCGCATCGGCCCCGGGCCGCTCGCTATCGGTATTGGCGAGCACCAGCGCGGTCATGAACAAGCCGCCGTCTTCCTGATAGATACGGCTGGAGATTTCGATCTCTTCCATATCGGCGCGGGTCGGCAGCTCCATGTTCAGGAACTGGTCCACGCTGCGGCGCTCTTCGACGGTGGGATTGAACAGGTCGATCCATACGCTGCCCTCGGGGAGCGCTTCCCCGGCGGCGACCGGCGCGCCTTTCAGGCCGCCATTCTGCAGCTGATAGCTTTTCAGCATGCTTGGCCTCTTCTGGATCGTGCGTTGGATCGTGGTTCAAGTTGAACGCTTCGAATCCGGCGCGGTTCGAAACGTCGCTTATCTTACCCCGCCCGGCGGTCGGGCGCGAGGAATTTTCAGCTTCGTTCACCGACCGGGCGACAGGCATCTGACCAAGGCGCCTGCCAGCTGCCGCATCATGGCCGGATAGAGCTGCGGACCGGGCCTTAGATCGGCGCCGAGCGGGTCGAGCACACCGACCCGCACTGCCGTGTCCCGCGCCAACGTCTCAACGAGGGCCGGTGGAAATTGCGGTTCGCGGAAGATACACGCGGCCTGTCCGGCCTTGATGGCCGCGCGCAAATTGGCGATGCGGCGCGGACCCACGGGGCGGTCCGGCTCCACCGTCACTGCTCCGATGGCGTCAAGGCCGTAACGCGCCTCGAGATAGGGATAGGCGTCGTGATAGACGATATAGGGCCGGTGCCGGATGGGCTTCAGCACAGCCGCCAATTGCGCATCAAGCGCGGCAAGGCGTTTGGTTTCGGCGACCGCATTGGCGCGGTAGCGCGCGGCATGCACCGGATCGGCTTTGGCCAGTGCCGCTGCGATGGCACGGGTCATGGCGATCGCATTCCGTGGGTCGAGCCAGATATGCGGATTGATGTCGCCGTCCTTGGCTTTGTGCAGTGGCGCATGCCACAGCCCGCCCGGCCGGGCCTCCAGCAGATGCACGCCCGGCGCATGTTCGAGCGCGACGATGCCGGCGCCGGGTGCGAGATTGGTGAGCGGTGTCGTCAGGAAGGTCTCGAGGTCCGGCCCCACCCAGAACACGATCTGTGCGTCGGCGATCTTGCGCGCATCGGAGGGCTTGAGCACGTAAGTATGCTGCGAGGCCGCGGCCTCGATCAGCAGATGCGGCGTGCCGACGCCGTCCATCACGGCGGCGACGAGCGAATGGACGGGCTTGATTGTGGCCAGAACGTCGGGCGCGGCCGCATGCGCAGGCGCGGACAGAAGGACGAAAACAAATAGGGCGAGGAGGCGATGGCGCATGGTAAGAGGTCTAGCCGAAACGCGCGCCCGAAGACAGCATCCGGTCATGACCACGCTTCCACAATTCCGCGACATCGAAGCCGCCGCCGCGCGCATCGCAGCCTTTGCGGTGACAACACCGATCCTCGAACATCCCGATCTCAACGCGCGGACCGGGCGGCGCGTCCTCCTCAAGCTCGAGACGGTCCAGCGCACCGGCTCGTTCAAATTCCGCGGCGCCTGCAATCGCCTGCTCGCCATCCCTGAGGCAGAGCGCGCCCGCGGCGTGGTGGCCTTCTCCTCCGGCAATCACGCGCAAGGCGTGGCGGCCGCGGCCGCGCTTCTGGGAATGGCCGCGACCATTGTCATGCCGGCCGACGCGCCAGCCGCCAAGATCGCAGGCACAAGGGCCTATGGCGCGGAGGTCGTGTTCTATGACCGCCACAAGGATGATCGCGAAGCCATTGCAGCCGAAATCTGTGCCGCCAAGGGTGCCACGCTTGTCCGTCCCTTCGACGATCCGCAGATCGTGGCGGGGCAGGGGACCGCCGGCCTCGAATTGCTTCGTCAGGCCGCCGCAGCGGGTGCCGAACTCGATGCGGTGCTGGTGCCCTGCAGCGGCGGCGGGCTCGTCAGCGGCATCGGCCTCGCCTTTGCCGGCGCCAGCCCCGGGACGCGTGTCCATCCGGTCGAGGTCGAGGGCTTTGACGGTATGGGCCGGTCGCTGGCGGCGGGGCGGCGTGTGGCGGCCCCGGGCGGGGCGCCGAGTCTCGCCGATGCGCTGATGGCGCCAATGCCGGGGGAGGTCCCCTTCGCCATCGCCCGAACCTGCCTTGCGCCCGGCATCGCCGTGGGCGACGAGGCGCTGGTCCGGGCCGTCTCCTATGCCGCCCAGCGCCTGAAACTGGTGGTCGAGCCGGGTGGGGCGGCCGGCCTTGCCGCCGTTCTGGCCGGGCAGATCACGCCCGGCGGACCGGTCGGGATCGTGCTCTCCGGCGGCAATTGCGATCCGCAAACCCTCGCCGATTGCTGCGTCCGCGTCCCCAATCCCTGAGCGGCCAGACCCCGAAGGTTCCGCCACGCCGGCCCCGGTTACCATGTCGGCTGTGGATGCTTTTCAATCTGCGGCATTTTCGCTACCGTCATAATAATTCGTTAAGAAAATTCTGGGTGGTAGTGGGGGCGTTAGATGGATGAGAGTGGCCAGAGCGGCGAATCCCGCCGTTACCTGGGCGTTATTGCGAGCCTGATGGTGACGCTGGCGCTCGTCGGCTGCGGCGGGCTGGGGCTTCTGCCCTATCAGAGCGACGTTCAGAACAGCGGCTTCAGCAGCTACAAACAGGTCCGGCGCGCCTATGCGGACATTGTTCCGGGCCAGACGCTGGCCTCCGATCTCAGCCATCTCGGCTTCGATGCGACGCGCTCGCCCAATGTCCAGGTGCTCTCCTATCTCGGCGTGATCGAACGCTTCATGCCGCGCAATTCGATCAGCTTCGACAAGCTTGCGCCGCCGGTGCAATCCTGCATCGACGCGCGCGACCGCTGCACCGCCTATGTTTTCAAGCCGGAGAAGCTGCATCGCGAACGCCGCGGCAATTTCCTGCTCGATGCTCTGGGCTTCCAGCGTGCAACCGTGAATACCGGCTGGTCCGCCGAGGTGATCCTGCTCGTGCAGGATGGGCGCGTCGCCTACAAGATGATGTCCCGGCGTTCGCGCATCGAAAACCTGCCCACGGGGTAGAGCCTCTCGGTCCGCTCCCGCGTATTGGCTGCGCGGTGATGCACACCGCGCGGCGCGTCATGTAGGGCGGAGCGGGTTTGGCGAGGCGCGCTGGCGCCGCCGGTCGCTGGATCGCGACCGGCTTCTCGTTCGATGTTCAGTGGCTAATCGGACAGGCCGAGATTAGCGAGGCGCCAACACCATCATCATCTGGCGGCCTTCCATCTTCGGATATTGCTCAAGCTTGGCAATTTCCTCGGTGTCCTTCTGGACACGCGTCAGCAGCTCCATGCCGAGATTCTGGTGCGCCATCTCACGGCCGCGGAAGCGCAGGGTCACCTTCACCTTGTCGCCTTCGTCGAAGAAGCGGCGCATGGCCTTCATCTTCGTCTCGTAATCGTGGCTGTCGATGGTGGGGCGCATCTTGATCTCTTTGATCTCGATGACCTTCTGCTTCTTGCGCGCCTCGGCAGCCTTCTTCTGCTGCTCATATTTGTATTTGCCGTAGTCCATGAGCTTGACCACAGGCGGCTTGGCGTCCGGAGACACTTCGACGAGGTCGAGGCCCTTTTCTTCGGCGATGGCTTGGCCTTCTTCGAGGCCGATCTCACCATATTTGTGGCCGTCATCGCCGATCAAAAGGATCGTGCGCGAATGGATATCTTCGTTGACACGGGGACCACCCTTGGCCTGGGGCTGAACCGGTCCTTGGAAACGTCTGGGGACTATGACTTCTCTCCCTTCAAATGCCGAATGCCGCCTCGCGGGGTTCGACCGGTGCCCACGAAACGTCAATCGGATCATTGGCGCGGCCGGAAGTCCTCTCATCAGCTGGCGTCGGCGTTGTGGAAACGCGACACGCGAACAGCAACACCCCCGGAAAGGGGTGCCGTGTCCGCTAGAGAATAGGTAACCAGCCAGCTTTCGCAAGGGCATTTCGGCCACGGTCGGCCAGCTTTTGCCCCTGAAATGCGGAATTTCTGGCTCTTATTTCAGGTCGGGCGGCACGGCCTCGGCCGTCAGCATGGCCAGTACCGCGTCCAACCCCATGGTTTCCTGCTCTTTCGAGCCGAGGCGGCGGATGGTCAGGGTGCGCTCTTCCGCCTCGCGCCGGCCGGCCACGAGCAGATAGGGCACCTTGGCCAGGCTGTGCTGGCGGACCTTGTAGTTGATCTTCTCGTTGGAGGTGTCGAGTTCCGTCCTCAGGCCGGCGGCCTTGAGCGCCGCCTGGACCTCCTTGGCGTAATCGTCGGCATCCGAGACGATGGTCGCGACCACCGCCTGCACCGGCGCCAGCCACAGCGGGAACTTGCCGGCATAGTGCTCGATCAGCATGCCGATGAAGCGTTCCAGCGATCCCAGGATCGCCCGGTGCAGCATCACCGCGTAGTGGCGCGTGCCGTCCTCGGCGACATAGGTCGCATTCAGCCGCTCGGGCAGCACATAGTCGAGCTGCAGCGTGCCCACCTGCCAGGAGCGGCCGATGGCATCGCGCAGGTGGAATTCGAGCTTGGGCGCATAGAAGGCGCCTTCGCCGGCCGCGATCTCGAAATCATATCCCGTGGCGCGCAGCGCATCGCCGAGGGCCTTTTCCGCCGCATCCCAGCGCTCGATTGTGCCGCCGAAATTTTCCGGCCGGGTGGCGAGTTTGATCACCACATCCGTAAAGCCCATGTCCTGATAGACCTTGTAGAGCAGATGCACGAAATGCTCGGTCTCGGACTGGATCTGGTCTTCGCGGCAGAAGATATGCGCATCGTCCTGCGTCATCTGGCGCACGCGCATCAGCCCGTGCAGCGCGCCATGCGGTTCGTTGCGATGGCAGCAGCCGAACTCGGCCATGCGGATCGGCAGGTCGCGATAGCTCTTGATGTCCTGATTGAAGATCTGGACATGGGCCGGGCAGTTCATCGGCTTGAGCGCCATCAGCGCGCCTTCGCCGCTGAGCACCGGGCCTTCTTCCTCGGTGTTCGGCACCTCATCGGGCACCACGAACATGTTTTCGCGATATTTGCCCCAATGCCCCGACTGCTCCCAGAACTTGGAGTCCATGAGCTGCGGGGTTTTGACCTCGACATAGCCGGCGCGGGTGAGCTGGCGGCGGATATAGGTCTCCATCTGATTGTAGAGAACATAGCCCTTGGGGTGCCAGAACACCGAGCCCTGCGCTTCGGGCTGCAGGTGAAACAGCTCCATCTCGCGCCCGATCTTGCGGTGGTCGCGCTTCTCCGCCTCTTCGAGACGGGTCAGGTAGTCCTGCAATTCCTTCTTGTCGCGCCAGGCCGTGCCGTAGATGCGCTGAAGCTGTGCGTTCTTGGCGTCGCCGCGCCAATAGGCGCCGGCGATCTTGGTCAGCTTGAAGGCGTCGCCAATGGGAGCGGTGGTCGCGAAATGCGGGCCGCGACACAGGTCGTGCCATTCGCCGTGGAAATAGATCGAGACGTCTTCGCCTTGCGGAATGGATTCGATCAGCTCGGCCTTGTACTGCTCGCCGATGCCCTTGAAATGGGCGATGGCCTGGTCGCGCGGCCACACCTCGCGGCGGGTCGGCAGGGCCGCCTTCACGATCTCCAGCATCTTGGCTTCGATCTTCGGCAGGTCCTCCGGCGTGAAGGGCTCGTTGCGCGCGAAGTCGTAATAGAAGCCGTCTTCGATCGCGGGGCCGATCGTCACCTGGGTGCCCGGGTAGAGCGACTGCACCGCCATGGCCAGGACATGGGCGGCATCGTGGCGGATCAGCTCCAGCGCTTCAGGGTCCTTGCGGGTGATGATCTTGAGGGCCGTGTCCTGTTCGAGGGGGCGGAAGATGTCGAGGATCTGGCCGTCCACTTCGATGGCCAGCGCGGCCTTGGCCAGCCCCGGTCCGATGGCGGCCGCAACCTCGGCGCCGGTGACGCCGCGCGGGAACGTCATCGTCTTGCCGTCGGGCAGGGTGATGGCGACGTTTGCGGACGATGCGGGCGCAGACACGGGCAGGCTCCTTAAAACAAGTGAAATCAGTGGAGGCGGACCATCATCAAGCCCCGCCCCGAAGTCAATCCGAGAGCCCTCCTGATAGCATATGAGGGCGTCCGCGAGACCGATCTGGCACTCGAAATCCGGCAATTCAGCACTTTTCCGGCGTGTCTAGATGACAGTTTCCCGTATTTCCGGCCGTGGCCGTCTGGGTCAAGATGCGTCTGCGGGGGGAGAAGGAGACGAGAATGAGACTTGTCCTGACTGCGGTCGCGCTGTCCGGTCTGCTCGTGGCGCCCGCTCTGGCGCAGCCCGCGGCACCGTCCAAGCCCAAAATGATCTGCATCGACACCCAGCGGATCAAGAATACGCGGGTGCCGGATCCGCGCACGATCCTCTTTTATATGAATGACGGAAAAATCTGGAAGAACACACTGCTCGACTATTGCCCGGGGCTGACCTTCCACGGCTTCATCTACACGCCAACCCCGCCCAGCCGGCTCTGCTCCAATCTGGAGACCATCCGCGTTCTGGAGACCGGATCGATCTGCCGCCTCGGCGAGTTCACACCCTATACGCCGCCGCCCAAGCCGGCCCCCAAGAAATGAGATCCGCCGGAGGAGTATCCGCGCTGAAAACCCTCGTCCTTTGCGTCGTTGCCGCCGTGCTCGCCTGCGGGACGGCCTTGGCACAGCCGGCCCAGACGCCGGCAAAGTCTGAAACGCCCGCCAAACATCAGCCACTCGTCTGCTTGTCGACGTCCAATATCGATCGCACGCGTACGCCGGACACCCAGGACAATCCTGTTCTATATGCGGAACGGCAAGATCTGGAAAAACACGCTGCGCGCGCGCTGCAGCGGCCTCGCATTTCACGGCTTCATCTACAGGGTGCGTGGCGGGCAGATCTGCTCCAACATGCAATCGATCCAGGTGATCCAGACACACGAGATCTGCACGCTGGGAGACTTCACCCCCTACACCCCACCCAAGGACAAGAAATCCGAAAAATCGAAGTGAGCGCGCGCCATTGGCGGCCGGGCGTCGATACGGCCGCATTCTTCTGGGAGGCTGGACATGACGAACTCATCTGACGCAACTCCACCGGGCTCATCCGGTGGGCCGCTTCCGGGGCTCGCCGTCACCCGCAAGACGGTCCGCGAGCACTGGCGATTGTTCCTGATCGAAGGTGTCGTGCTGATCGTTCTGGGCGCGGGCGCCATTGTCCTGCCCACCATCGCCGGCCTTGCGGCGACGATCTTCTTCGGCTGGCTCCTGCTGATCGGCGGCGGGGCCGGCCTGGTCTCGACGCTCATGAGCCGGCATGCGCCCGGTTTCGTCTGGGCGCTCCTTTCGGCGCTGGCGGCGATTGTCGCCGGTGCGGTTCTGATCGGCTGGCCGGCCGGCGGGATGCTCTCGCTCACCCTGGTATTGGCCGCATTCCTCGCGATCGACGGCGTGGTGTCGATCTTCTATGCACTCGACCATCGCGCCCAGGCCTCGCAACGTTGGGTCTGGGTGCTGGTCAATGGCGTTCTCGATCTCGCATTGGCGGCGCTGATCCTCTTGTGGCTGCCCGGCGCTGCAGCGTGGATACTGGGCTTGATCCTGGGGATCGATCTGGTCTTTGGCGGAAGCTCTCTGATTGCCATGGCCATGAGCGCGCGTCCGCGCTGAGGCGCACGGGTTGAATGCAAAAGGGCCGGACGTTTCGCGTCCGGCCCTTTGTCATGGAATAGTTGGTCGAGCCGTCAGCCGCCGTGCTTGCCCCACACTTCGATGCGCACGTCGCGGCCGTCGCGCGCCCGGCAGCGCAACCAGACTGTGCGGACATCAGTCCTGTCGCCGGGCAGATCGAAGACGTAGAACAGACCATGCTCCATGTCGCGACCGCGGGTGAGATCAAGCGAGTTGTGGTTTCCGTTGCGGAGTTCGACGTCGAGCTGCGAGCAGGACGCATCGTTGTCGACGGGTTTCAGCGCCAACTGCTCAAGGCGACTGCCGTTCTGGCCGGCATCGCTCCTCACGGTGTCGCCGCGGCCGTCGAAGCGGTCGCTCGCGATCAGCCGCCAGCGATGCCAGGCGTCCGGTGTCCTCACACCGTAGTTCGTGGCACCACGGCCCGGCCCGCCGCGGTCAGAACCATAGCCCCGGTCACGGTCGAAGCCCCGGTCACGATCGAAGCCGCGGTCATGATCGAAGCCGCGGTCTGCCCCCCGGTCGTCAACGAGATACGCGCCGACCGTAATTGCGGCATCCCCGCCATCGCTGCGGCAATTGGAGTCTACACGGTTGATCTGGTGCATCCGCCCAGGCAGGTCGAAGGCGCGCAGGCGGCCGCGCTCCAGCCGGCCCGAGAAAATTTCGTTGCGCTCGCCACTGCGATAGTAGACGCGCACATAATCGCAAACCACATCGCCTTGCCTGGCGCTGAGCGAAATGGAGCGCACGGGATCGCGCGGGCCGGGCATGGAATTCACGCGACATGCGACGATCAACGCGGATCTGTCCGATATCGCGCCAGCCGGCGAGAGCCGGCGTGGCGGTCAAGCCGATCAGCGTCGATGCGACAGCGAGACGATAGACAAGCTTCATGACAAATCTCCCCCGGTGTGCGCCAGCAGGTGGCGCCGTGACACCTAGCATAGAAATGCATCTAATATGAACGCAGACTGAATGGGAACCTCGTCGTCAGGGCGCCCCGGGTCAATGCAAAATGGGCCGGATGCGGGCATCCGGCCCATCTGCCGACGTCATGCTGCGCGGCCCAAGGGGGAGGCGGCGCATGCAGACGGGTCAATCGGGATGGTGGCGGCGATCGCTACGACAGCGTTCACGGACATGTTGCAACTCGCGGCGGCGCTCGCGCGCTTCGGAGCTGCGTCGGCCATGGCGGCGAATGGCGCGATCGAGACGGCTTTCGGCGCGTTCGATCTGCGCGCGGCAACCGGTGCGATAATCGCGGTCGCCATAATGCTGCGCCTGCGCAGTAGACAGGCTCATGCTCAGGGCAATGGCTGCCAGTGTGGTCGCCCCGACTGCCATGAGTTTTCGGTAGAAGGCCATCCTGCGTCTCCCCGAAGGCGCCCCTGCGGTATCGCGCGGGCGCGTGTCCAGCCAACCTATGCTGTTGAAGGGGGCGTATTCTGATGCGGATCAATTTCCGTGTGTGCGGTCAGGCCGGGGCATGCGCGCCGATCCATTGGCGCAGCTGGGGCAATTGCAGGGCTCCGGACACGCGGGCGGTTTCGCGCCCGGCCCGCACCAGCACCAGCGTCGGGATCGAGCGTATGTTGAATCGCGCGGCCAGTTCGCCCTCGGCATCGGAATCGACCTTGGCGAAGCGCAGGCGCGGCTCGAATTCGCGCGCCGCCGCCTCGAACGCCGGGGCCATCATGCGGCAGGGGCCGCACCACTCTGCCCAGAAATCGACCAGCAGCGGCAGATCCGCCGCCTTGGCATGGGCGGGAAAGCGCCGTGTGGTCAGCGCGATCGGATGACCGGTGAACAGCTCCTTGCCACAGCGCCCGCATTTGCCCTCTGCGGCCGGCCTATCGTTCGGCACGCGGTTGAGCGTATCGCAATGCGGGCAGGGGATGATCCGGGTCTCGGCCATGGCGCCATGCTGCCGTGTCGTGGGCGGCGTGCATTGTCCCAGATCAATCGCGGCCCTGCCGCATGCGCCTTCAGCCCTCGTCGCGTTCGGCGACGCGCGTGCCCCGGTGCCGGCAGATGCCAGGTTCGGGACCCGACACCTGTTCGACCAGTGCCGTCAACGAGGTTTTGCCCGTGTCGAGCGCGCTGTGGAACACGGTGTTCGCATCGGCGCAATAGTGCCGGATACCATGCAGGCTCTCGAGCGAGGCGGCATTGGCGAGTTTTGTCTTATAGGCGTGATAGCCGGTCATCCCGCCATGGTGGCGGAAATAGCGCCGCAGATCCGCGTCGGAACGCATCAGCTCGCCGCGATAGGTGATGACGAAGCGGTTGTAGAGCGGCGCCTGCTGGCAGGTCAGCGCCGCCACCATCAATCGCTGTTGCATCGCTGCGGTCTGCAGCGCATGGGCATCGCGGGATTTAAGACAGGCCGCCCGGGCCCAGGCATTGCCGGTCGTTCCGGCGAGCGTCACGAGAGCTACCAGGCCCACCATGCCATGGCGTCCAAATCGTTTCATTGTCATTGTCGTCCCCAGCTTGATTGTCAAAAACTGTCGTCGGATGCGGCGGCGCGCGCGGCCTAGTGTTCAGCCGCGCCGGAATTGCGATGCAGCGACAGCAACACCAGAAGTGCGAGGCGCTCGCGCTGCGAGAGTGAGGCGCCATCGGCGCCGGGCGTTGCGGCATGCGTCGCCATCCGCGCCACGCTTTCATTCATCGCGTCCCGCGCCGATGGTCCGCTCTGGAAGACGGCGCGCTCAATCGGCGCTGCGGCGATCGCCGGAACCGAGACGAGGGCGGCGACCTTCGGCATCGGGCTTGCGCCCAGCATGGCCAGACTTGCGATGGCAAATACGCGCGACATGATCCGCTCCCGCTCCACCCACACAGAGTGATCGTGATGCGCAGTGTGGAGTGAGGCGGTGCGAAGTCGACCTGTTCTGCATTCGACGGTGAAGCGCTGCTTAGCCTTACGCTGCAGCCTTTCTTAGAATTCGATATGCAAAAGATATAAGGGCGCCGGGATGGGTTCCGGCGTGATATTGCTGTGATCGGCGTTTGCGTGATTGTGTTTCAAATTCGCGCATACCGGCGCTGGGCGCCGATGCTCACCACTTGCCGGTGTTGTGTTCCGCGGCGGCGCGTTCCTGCGCGGTGACGGCGCGCTTGAAACCGTCGCGGCTCTGCAGCCGCTGCCAATAGGCGAGCGTCCGCGGCCCGATCTCTTCGGTATTGCCCGCGTCATGGGCCAGCATCAGCGCGTAGCCGACCGAAATATCGGCCATGGTGAAGCGTTCGCAGGCGATGAAGTCCTGGGCTTCCAGCGCCGCCTCGACGGCCCGCAGCCTGGCAAAGAACCAGCGTCTGTAGTCCGTCACGGCCTGCGGCAGGCGCCGCTCCTCCGGCTCGAAACGGCCATAGCGCAGAACGATGGCCTGCGGGAATGTGAGCGTGGCCTCGCCGAAATCGAGCGCGTTGAGATAGGCGCCATAGGCCTTCTCGTGCGGGGCGACCGCCAGCGGCGTGGGCCCGTATTTCACGGCCAGATATTCGCAGATGGCCGCCGATTCGGTCATGAAGGTGTCGCTGTCCAGGAAGGCAGGAATGGTGCCGAGCGGGTTTATCTCCAGGAACTCGCGCGCCTCAAAGCGGGGCGGGAAGGGCAGGATCTTGAGGGCGTATCGCAGCTCCATCTCCTCCAGCGCCCAGAGCGGGCGGAAGGAGCGGGCATTCCAGCAATGATAGAGTTCGATCATGGCGTGCCCCCCCAAGGGACCATTTTATCCGTCCAGCCAAGGGCAGGAGGGCGCCCGCGTCAAGCATGGCTTGGAACCAGAGGCCGGCTTCGCTTAAGATGCGCGCCGAATTTTCGAGAATTTTTCAAGAGACCCGCCATGTCCGAATCCCTGCCAGATCGCCTTTCCGCCAATCCGAAGAGCCCGCATTACGATGAAGCCCTGATGGAGCGCGGCGTGGGCGTGCGCTTCAACGGCGTCGACAAGACCAATGTCGAGGAATATTGCGTCAGCGAGGGCTGGGTGCGCCTCGCCGTGGGCAAGACCGTCGACCGCCACGGCAATCCGATGACCATCAAATACAAGGGCACGGTCGAACCCTATCTCCGCACCGAGGCGGACGAAGCACAGCCATAGCGCCGTCGCGGCCGCCGCCAACGAAAAAGGCCCGGCGTTTCCACCGGGCCTTGCTTTGTCGCGAGCCGCGTTCACGAGCCGCCCAGATAATCTCCCTTGCCGATCTCGATACCCTTGTGGCGGAGCAGGCCGTAGGCTGTCGTAACATGGAAGAAGAAGTTCGGGACCGCGAAATTGGTGACGAAGTCGCGGCCGCTGAATTCGAGCGTGATCCGCGGCGTCTTGATGGTGATATCGCGTGTCTCGGCGCCGTCGAACGACTTCGGGTCCAGCCCCTTCAGATAGCCGATCGTGTTGGCGATGCGGGTCTGCAGTTCGGGGAAGCTCGCCTCGGTGTCGGCGAAGCTCGGCGCCTCGCCCCCCGTCAGCCGTGCCGCGCAGCCTTTGGCGGCATCGCTGGCGATCTGGATCTGGCGGGTGAACGGATGCATGTCGGGCGCCAGCCGCGCTTCGAGAAGCTCGGACAGCGGGATGTCGCGTTCCTTGGCCTGCGCCACCGCCTTGTCGAGAATTTTCGACAGGCTTTCGAGCATGCGGATCATCGGCGGAACGGATGCGTCATAAATGGAAAAGGACATGGGGAGCCTCTGCGAATGTCGGTCACGGGGGCGCAGTGGATGCCAGCCCGTGACCGCATTCAAGAGATATCGGCGCCACTCCCGCCGTGCACCCCGTGCATGGCCTATGCGGCCGCCTTCTTGCCGCCTTTGAGAAGGCCGAGCCGCACCAGGCTCTCCGCGGTGGCGATCAGCGCCTCCTCGTTCGAGCGCGGTGCCCAGCCCAGAAGGCGTCTGGCCTTGGCGTTGGTTCCGTTCTTCGCTTTGCCCAGCTCGGGCGTGATGAGCTTGAGGGCCGGATCGCGCATGGCGGCCAGCCGCACGATCCAGTTTGGCAATTCGCGCGTCGGGGCGCGGGCCGCGGCCGCGCCCATGCGCGCCTTGATCGTTCGGGCAATCTCGACGGTTTTCATGAAATCGCCTGCCGTGGCGAGGAAGCGTTCGCCCTTGGCGGCCGGGTCGGTCATGCAGCGCAGATGCAGATCGGCGACGTCGCGCACATCGACGATGCCGAACCAGAGCTTGGGGCAGCCCGGCACATCGCCATCCATGAAACGCTGCACCAGCAGGATGGAGGTCGAATAATCCGGCGCCAGCACCGGGCCGAACACGCCGACCGGATTGACGACGGAGAGTTCGAGCCCGCGGCCTTCCTTGTCGACGAAGTCCCAGGCCGCGCGTTCGGCAATGGTCTTGGATTTCACATAGGCGGAAAGGCCTGGCGTTGCTGGGATTGGTCCAGTCGGTCTCGTCGAACGGCCGCTCATCCGGCTCCCTGCTGTATCCGATGGCCGCGAAGGAGGAGGTCAGCACCACGCGCTTCACACCGGCCTCACGCGAGGCCCGGAGCACGCGCAAGGCGCCCTCGCGCGCCGGCACGATCAGTTCGTCTTCATGTTTGGGATTGCCGGGCGGGAAGGGCGAGGCGATGTGATGGACGTAATCGCAGCCCGTCACGGCCTCGGCCCAGCCCGCATCGCTTTCCAGATTGGCAGCGAAGAACTGGACCGGAGCGTTCGGATCGGCGCCGCCTTCCTTCAGCATCGCCCGCACTTCGGGCTCGCGCTTCAGATTGCGCACGGTGGTGCGTACGGTATGGCCCTGCGCGAGAAGCTGGATGATCGTGTGGCTGCCGATAAAGCCCGACCCGCCGGTAACCAGAACTGTCGCCATTGGTGTTTTCCCCAGTTGGCGCTCCCTCGTGGCAAGCCTAGCACAGCCGGATGCGAAAAGGCCCGGTGTTTCCACCGGGCCTTTCCGTATTCTCAGACGTGTGAGCGTCGGACTTAGAAGTCCATACCGCCCATGCCGCCCATGCCGCCCATGCCGCCGCCGGGCATGCCGCCGGCGCCGCTGTCCTTCTGCGGACGATCGGCGACCATGGCTTCGGTCGTGATCAGCAGCGCGGCCACGGACGAGGCGTCCTGCAGCGCGATGCGCACGACCTTGGTCGGGTCGACGATGCCGGCCTCGATCAGGTCGACATACTCTTCGCTCTGGGCGTTGAAGCCGAAGGTGCTCGACTTCTGCTCGAGCAGCTTGCCGACCACGATGGAGGCTTCCACGCCGGCGTTCTCGACGATCTGACGGATCGGGGCCTGGATCGCCTTGCGCACGATCGCGATGCCAGCGGTCTGGTCCTCATTGTCGCCTTCGAGGTCCTTCAGCGCCTTGGTGGCATAGAGAAGGGCCGTGCCGCCGCCGGGAAGGATGCCTTCCTCGACCGCCGCCTTGGTCGCATTGAGCGCGTCGTCGACGCGGTCCTTGCGCTCCTTCACTTCCACTTCCGTGGCGCCGCCGACGCGGATGACGGCAACGCCGCCCGCCAGCTTCGCCAGACGCTCCTGCAGCTTCTCCTTGTCGTAGTCCGAGGTGGTTTCCTCGATCTGCGCCTTGATCTGCGACACGCGGGCCTGGATGTCGGCCTTCTTGCCGGCGCCGTCGACGACCGTGGTGTCGTCCTTCGTGATGCGCACCTTCTTGGCGGTGCCCAGCATGGCGAGCTTCACGTTCTCGAGCTTGATGCCGAGATCTTCGCTGATGACCTGGCCGCCGGTGACGATGGCGATGTCTTCCAGCATGGCCTTGCGGCGATCGCCGAAGCCCGGAGCCTTCACGGCCGCGACCTTCAGGCCGCCGCGCAGCTTGTTGACCACCAGGGTCGCCAGCGCCTCACCCTCGACCTCTTCGGCGATGATGAGCAGCGGACGGCCGGACTGCACCACGGTTTCCAGGATCGGCAGCATCGGCTGCAGGCTGGTCAGCTTCTTCTCGTGGATGAGGATGTAGGGCTCTTCGAGCTCGGCCATCATCTTGTCGGCATTGGTGACGAAGTAGGGCGAGATGTAGCCGCGGTCGAACTGCATGCCTTCGACCACTTCCAGCTCGGTCTCGAGCGACTTGGCTTCTTCGACCGTGATCACGCCTTCATTGCCGACCTTGGCCATCGCTTCGGCGATCATGCCGCCGACGGTCTTGTCGCCATTCGCAGAGATCGTGCCGACCTGGGCGATCTCTTCGTTCGACTTCACCTTCTTGGAGCGCTTCTTGAGGTCGGCGATGACGGCTTCGACCGCCTTCTCGATGCCGCGCTTCAGGTCCATCGGGTTCATGCCGGCCGCAACCGACTTGGCGCCTTCGCGCACGATGGCGCGGGCCAGAACGGTGGCGGTGGTGGTGCCGTCGCCGGCCTTGTCGTTGGTCTTCGAGGCCACTTCGCGCACCATCTGGGCGCCCATGTTCTCGAACTTGTCGGCGAGTTCGATTTCCTTGGCGACCGTCACGCCGTCCTTGGTGGTGCGCGGGGCGCCGAAGCTCTTCTCGATCACGACGTTGCGGCCCTTGGGGCCCAGCGTTACCTGGACCGCGTCGGCGAGAATGTCGACGCCGCGCAGAAGCTTCTCGCGGGCATCGGCGCCGAATTTGACGTCTTTGGCTGCCATGTTAGTCGTCTCCTAAATTCTGTTTGTCGCGAGGCTGTTCAGGCGGCCTTCTTCGAGGCCTTGCGGCCCTCGAGAATGCCCATGATGTCGGACTCCTTCATGATCAGGAGCTCCTCGCCATCGACCTTGACCTCGGTGCCGGACCACTTGCCGAACAGGACGAAATCGCCAGCCTTCACCTCGGGGGCGACGCGCTTGCCGTTGTCGTCGAGCGCGCCGGGGCCGACGGAGACGATTTCGCCTTCCTGCGGCTTCTCCTGAGCGGTCTCGGGAATGATGATGCCGCCGGAGGTTTTCTGTTCTTCCTTGACACGGCGGACGACCACGCGGTCGCCGAGCGGACGGAACTTCATGGATAGTCTCCTCGAAAGTTCAATTGAAACAAGCGCTTGATTTGTGCCCGGCCCGAATGGCGCCGGACTTGGCAGCACTCTCTCATAGAGAGTGCCAACCGTCAGGTGGGTAGATAGTCACGCGCCCGTGAACCGTCAAGGGGGCGGTGCCGCCAAATGCGGCCGCTTGTGCGCCGGCGGGGCGGCGGCTACGCCTTTGGCGAACGCTATTTCAAAGGGCTGGTATGAGCACGATCCCGGAGGGCTTTGCGCCTCTCAAAATCTCCATGGGCTTTCTCGAGAGCAATGGCCCGCTTTACGGCAAATGGGACGGCCCCCGTCTCCGCCTCGGCTTCCGGGTGGAGGAGCGGCACTGCAATCCAGGCATGGTCGCCCATGGCGGCATGCTGGCCACCTTTGCCGACATGCTCCTGCCCATAGCCGCCCGCTTCCAGTCCAAGACCGATATGGGCTTCCTGCCGACCATCAACCTGACCTGCGACTTCCTCGCCCCGGCCCCCCTGGGCGCCTGGGTCGAAGGGCAGGGCGAGGCCATCAAGATCACCCGCAACCTGCTCTTCGCCCAGGGCATGGCCACGGCCGACGGCGCTCCGGTGCTGCGCGCCAATGGCGTCTTCAAGGTGACCTCCAGCGGCTCGACCAAGGCCGGCGATTTTACATTGGAGAGGCTGTTCGACTTCAAGAAGGATTGATCCCGCGCCAGCCATGCGCTGGGGGTCTGCCTGCCGCGACGTGGTGCTGCGGTGGGGTCTTCGGCTAAAATCCCCGGACCATGACCGAGCCGCTCCCCCCGACGGATGCCGACGCGCCCAATCCTCATGCCCGATGGCGCTTCCTGCGCGATGTCGCGGTATTCCAGTTCAAGCTCTTCCTCGACAATCTGCGCGACTTCGCGCTGGTGCCGATCACGCTGCTGGCGGCCGGGATCGATCTGGTCTTCAAGGGCGAGAAGGAAGGCCAGCTCTTCTACAAGGTGCTGGAATGGGGCTGGCACAGCGAGCGCGTCATCGACCTCTACAGCGTAATCGAAGCCGATCCCGAAGCGCCGCTCGGCCATGACTTCACGGTCGATGCCGTACTGGCGCGGCTCGAAGCGGTGGTGGTGCGCGAATATGAAAAGGGCGGCACGGCGGCCAGTGTGAAGACGGCCGTCGATCGCGCCATCGATCAGATCCAGCACGAAGGCGGTGCCCGCCGCACCCGCGCGCGCGATGCTATCACCCGTGCCGCGGAGCGCGTGAAATCCCGCCTGGACTCTGAAAAATACGGGCCCCCATCATCGCCTAACGGCCGAGGAACCCCTCCAGCACATTGACGGTGTTCTCGGCCAGATGCTCGAGATTGTAGCCGCCCTCGAACACGAACAGTGTCGGCTTGCCGAGCCCTGCAAGCGTTTCGCCCATGCGCAGATAGTCTTCGGTTCTGAGCTTGAAACCGGAGATCGGATCGCCCTCGAAGGTATCGAGCCCGAGCGACACCAACAGCACATCCGGCCCGAAATCGGAAACCTTCTTGAGCGCGGCATCGAGCGCCGGCGCATAGCCCATCCAGTCCGTGCCCTTCGGCAGCGGGAGATTGAGATTGGCATTGGCGCCCGCGCCCTGTCCGCGCTCGTCGGCAAAGCCGAGAAAATGCGGAAAGGCAAATTCGGGGCTTGCGTGAACCGACACGAACAGCACATCCGGCCGATCATAGAAGATCGCCTGCGTGCCGTTGCCGTGATGGTAATCGACATCGAGGATCGCCGGTCTCAGGCCCTCATCCGAAAGCCACTGCGCGGCGATGGCGGCATTGTTGAGATAGCAATAGCCGCCATAGAGGTCGCGGCTGGCATGATGGCCGGGTGGGCGCGTCAGCGCGAAGGCATTGCGCTCGCCATGCTGGATCGCCTGTGCGCCGGAGAGCACGGTGTTCACGGCAGCATGGGCGGCCTGAAAGCTTCCCTTTGTGATCGGCGTGGCCGTGTCGAAGGTGTGCGAGCCGAGCTTGGATTCGATATCGCCGTCGCGCCGCGTCTTCAGCCCGCGCGCAGGCCAGACCGAGGGCAGGGCATCGCCGGTATCGTCCGGATAGCGTGCGCGCCATTCGGCATAGGCTTGAGAGAGGAACTGCACGAAGTCCGGATCGTGGACGCGCAGCGCCGGTTCGTTGCCGAACTCGCCCGGCGCCAGGATCGGTCCCAGCCCGCGCGCTTCGATGCGTGCGCGCACGGCCTCGGCGCGTTCGGGCACCTCGACCGCGGGCGACAGCCGTCCGGCCTCGAATTCGAGTGCCGGGGCATGGGTCAGATGGGCCGGTGTGTAGAACGTCTTCATCGGAAGAGCCTAGCTCCCCTGCAGCGCGATTGCACCGGCTGCGATGGCCAGCGCCGCCAGCCAGCGGCGGGCGGTCATTTTTTCGTGCAGGAACGAGACAGCCAGGACGGTTCCGAACAATACGCTGGTTTCGCGCAGCGCCGCCATCCGGGCCGTGGCGCCATAGCGATAGGCCAGCATCGCCGCACCATAGGTTGTGACCGACAGCGGTCCCAGAATCAGTCCCATGCGCCAGGCCTTGCGCGCTGCGATCAGCACAGCTTTTCCGCGAATGGCCGGCGCCACGAACAGCACCGAACAGCCATGGGCGACGAAGAACCAGGCGACATAGGTGAAGGGATCGGGCGTCGCGCGCACGCCGCTGGCATCGATCAGCGTATAAGTGCCGATGGTCATGCCGGTCGCGAGCGCGAAGGCGAGGCCGGTGCCGGCACCGCGCGTCGCCCGGTGCGACAGTCCCATCGTGATCACGCCGCCGCAGACCAGCCCAATGCCGAGCAGCTCCAGTGCGGGCGGCTGCTGGCCGAACACAAGAATCACGCCCAGCGCCGTGAACAGTGGCCCCGTGCCCCGCGCCACCGGATAGACCGCCGAGAACGCGGCACTCTCATAGGAGCGCACCAGCAGCCATTCATAGAGCGCGTGCACCATCGCCGTCGCGATGAGGAAATGGATGGCTTGCCCTTGCGGCAGCGGCAGGAAAAACAGGGCCGGCGCCACGATCACGGCCGAGAACACGCCAATCAGCAGCCGCATCGCATATTTGTCATCGCCGCGCTTGGTCAGCACATTGACGACGGCATGGACGACGGCCGAAACAAGGATGAGGATAAGGGCGGTCATCGGGGCGGGAATCGGCCTTTACGGGAAGCGGCGATGGCCCGCATGCAAGCATGAAGCGGAGGGCAATACGATGGCGGAATTCCTCAATGCAGATCTGATCGGCGTGCCCGGCGGGGCGGTGACACTGCAGACCCCGGCGCTGGTCGTCGATCTGGATGTGCTGGAGGCGAACATCGCCGCCATGGCCGCGCATGCCAATGCCAAGGGCGTCGCGCTGCGCCCCCACGCCAAGACCCACAAATGCGTCGAGATATCGAAGCGCCAGCTTGCGGCCGGCGCGCTCGGCATCTGCGTCGCCAAGCTGGGCGAGGCGGAGGCACAGGCCGAAGGCGGCATCGAATCGATCCTCATCACTTCGCCGGTGGTGACCGATGCGGGGATTGCGCGCCTCGTTGCGCTCAATGCGCGCATCGCCGATCTGATGGCCACATGTGACAATCCCGAAGTCGCCGCGCGCCTGGATGCAGCGGCGCGGGCCAGCGGCAAGAAACTCAGGATCGTCGTCGATATCGATCCCGGCCTTGGCCGCACTGGCATTCTTCCGGGCGTGGAAGCCTTCCAGCTGGTCGAGCAGGTGGCGAATGCGGGCGGCCTCGAATATGCGGGGCTGCAATGCTATGCGGGCCAGGTCCAGCACATGGAAGCGCCCAATGAGCGGCGCAACGCCTCGCTCATGGCGATGGCCGAACTCCTGGCGCTGCGCGATACGCTCGCGGCTCGCGGCCTCGCCCCCGGCCTGATCTCCGGTGGCGGCACCGGCACCTTCGACATCGATCCCGACGCCAAGGTTCTGACCGAGCTGCAGGTCGGCTCCTATGTCTTCATGGATCGTCAGTACAATGACGTTTGGGAGAAGCCCGGCGGGCGTCCGCCCTTCGACACTTCGCTCTTCGTGCAGACCACCGTCATCAGCGCCAATCGCGAGGGGCTGGCCACCACCGATGCCGGCTTCAAATCCTTCGCCACCGATGCGGAGGCGCCGCAGATCGCGGCCGGCGCGCCCGATGGCGCCAGCTACTTCTTCTTCGGCGACGAGCAGGGCGGCATCTTCTATTCCGGCGAACCGAAGCTCAAACCGGGCCATGTGATCGGTTGCGTGGTGCCGCATTGCGACCCTACCGTGAACCTCTATGACTGCATCCATGCCGTGCGCGGCGACACATTGGAGGCGATCTGGCGAATCGAGGGCCGGGGCCGTTCGGCCTGAGGCGGAAACCCGAGCCGAAGCAGGCGCGTTTTCCGTTCATCCTGGGTTCAGCCAGGGCCTGTCAGCCTCCAGCCTGGACTGGTGCGAGAAGGATGAGGACGATGAAGACAATCGCGAAATTCGCCGTCGGTGCGGTTTTGCTGGCTGGAGCGAGCCTCGCCGGCGCCGCCCCCGCCGCGGCCGGGACCAGCGTCGGAATCTCGTTCGGCTTCGGCCCCGGCTATGGCTATTACGGCCGCGGTTACGGCGATGCCTATGGCCCCGACTATGACGATGCCTATGGTCCGAGCTATTACGGCAATTCCTGCGACTATTACGACTATTACGATGTGCCGCCGCCCTGGGGCCTGCCGCCGGGCTATTGCGGCTATCAGGTCTATTACGGCCCCGTCTATTGGGGCGACACCTGGTATCGCGGGCCGATCTATTACCGCGGGGATGGTGACGACCGTCTCTACTGGTTGAATGGCGGCTGGCGCCACAATGAATGGCATCACAACTATCGCCCGAATATCGAATGGCGCGATCGCGGTTACGGCCATTGGCGCGGCGGCTATACCGGCGGCGTTCATTGGGATCATCGCAGCTATGGCGGCCGGCCACACGACCGCAACTACGGCGGCGGTGTTCACGATCGCAACTATGGCGGCGAGCAGTTTCGTGGGATCGGCCTGCGCCACTTCGATGCCGGCCATCGCGACAGCTTCCACGGCGGTGGCGGCGGACATGGCACGACCACGACCACGACCACGACCATGGCGGCCATCGTCGCTGACACAACGTCGTCAGAGTCATCAAAGGGCCCCGGCACTGCGTATCGGGGCCCTTTTTTTCTTAAATTTCACGGGCTTCGTACAAGTTCATGTCAGGTTCATCTGGTATGCGCGATCCTGCCCATGGCTTGGGAGCACAAGACGAGGGATCAAGGATGAAAACGCAGATCAAAGCATTGACGATTGCGGCCGCGCTGGCTGGCGCGGCGCTGTTCGCCTCGGCACCGGCTGAAGCCGGCGGCGTTTCGATTTCCATAGGCGTGCCCGGCATCGCCTTCAGCTATGGCTCGGGCGGCTATTGCGACGATTGGGGTTGCCCGTCGGACTACTGGGATTATCCGGTCTATTACGGCCCGGTGTTCTATGCCGGTCAGTGGTATCGCGGTCCGGTCTATTACCGGCGCATCCATGGCGATTACTGGTACTGGATTCATGGCGGCTGGCACCGCGACCAGTGGCACGGACGCCGTCCGGCCTGGTGGCATCGCAACCGTCACGAATATCGCTACGGTCCGGCGCTCGGCCGCGACTATTACCGCGGTCACGGCTTTCGCCACGACAATGATCGCCATTGGCGGCAGGAGCGGCGCGAACACCGCCAGGAGTTTCGGCAGGAGCGCCATGACCACAATCGAGTGATCCGGCACGATCGCCGCGAGGATCGGCAGGACGTTCGCGACCATCGCCGCCATGAACGGCAGGACCGTCGCGATGATCGGCGCGACAACTCGGCCCGACAATCGCCACGATCGTCACAACGACCACAACGACAACAACCATCACGACGACCACAACCATCACTAGGCCGAGTCCGGTCTGAATGCAGCAAGGCCCCCGGCGCGCCCGGGGGCCTTTGCGCATTTTGCGGGCAGCTGAAATGCGGTTTGGTCATGGCCTTCTAAACGGTGCCCAAATCCGCGTCAGCATTGCGCAAAATTATAACGTTGTCCGTTTGCACGGAATGAAGTTTTCGAATGGTGGTGCGCCGGAGCGGCGCTTGACGCACACCTTTTCCCTGCTAGCTTGGCCGCGATTTTTCGAGGCTGGCAGGGCATGCCCCACGACCGCCAAACCACGTCCGGGTCGCGCGATTTGCCGAACGACCTTGGGGCGTTCTGGCTTCCCTTCACGCCCAACCGCAACTTCAAGCGCAATCCGCGCATGCTGGTGCGCGCCGAGGGCATGCATTTCTACGATCCGTCGGGTCGGGCCGTTCTCGATGCCTGTTCGGGGCTGTGGTGCGTCAATGCCGGCCATGGCCGCGAGACGATTACCGAGGCGATCCGCGCCGCTGCCGGCGCCCTCGATTTCGCGCCGACGTTCCAGTTCGCCCATCCCGCCGTCTTCATGCTGGCCGAGCGCATCGCCGCGCTGGCGCCGGAGGGGATGGACCACGTCTTCTTCGTCAATTCCGGGTCCGAAGCGGCGGACACGGCGATCAAACTGGCGCGCGCCTATCACCTCAAGAAAGGTGAGGGGCAGCGCTTCCGCGTGATCGGGCGCGAAAAGGGCTATCACGGCGTCACCTTCGGCGGGCTCTCCGTCGGCGGCATCGGCAACAATCGCAAGCCTTTCGGCCCACTCCTTCCGGGTACGGACGATCATCTGCCGCTGCCCTATGATCGCGCCACCATGGGCTTCACCAAGGGCGAGCCGCATACGGGCGCCGGTTATGCCGATGCGCTGGAAAATCTCGTGGCGCTGCATGGCGCCGAGACCATCGCCGCCGTCATCGTCGAGCCCATGTCTGGCTCGGCCGGTGTCTTCGCCGCGCCGCAAGGCTATTTGCAGCGCCTGCGCGAATTGTGCACGCGCCACGGCATTCTTCTGATCTTCGATGAAGTCATTACCGGCTTTGGCCGGCTGGGGCACAATTTTGCGGCGGCGCGTTATGGCGTCACGCCCGACATCATCACCTTCGCCAAGGGCGTGACCAATGGTGCGGTGCCGATGGGCGGCACGATCGTCGCCAATGCCGTCCACGACGTCTTCATGACCGGGCCGGATCACGCCATCGAGTTCTTCCACGGCCACACCTATTCGGGCCATCCGCTGGCATGCGCGGCGGCGCTGGCGACGCTCGATCTCTATCGCGACGAAGAGCTGTTCGAGCGGGCGAGGGCACTGGAGCCGGTGCTGGCCGACGCCGTGCACAGCCTCAAAGATGCGCCGCTCGTCGCCGACATCCGCAATGTCGGGCTTACCGCCGCGATCGAGATCGAACCCGATCCGGCCGCGCCGGGCCGCCGCGGGCTCGACGCCGTCGCCCGTGCCTTTGCCGAACAGGATCTCGTCATCCGCATTTCCGGCGACGTCATCGAACTGGCGCCCGCTTTCATCGCAACCGAAACCGACATCGCCAGGATCGTCGATGGCGTGCGCGCCGTCCTGGGCGCGCTGAGTTGAGGGGCGCTGCATGTTCGCGCTGAAGCGAATCTTTCTGTTGCTGATGATCCCGGTGGTGCCCGCGATCCTGACGGTGGCGAGCTACCGGGCGGCCGAATTCGTGCTCGCCCGCACCCACCGCTTTATCGCGCCGGAGACGATCCGCTTCGTCACCATCGTTGAATTCTGTGTCTTCGTTTTCATTGCCGCCCTGGACGCCAAAGCGCGCTGGGCGGTGCGTCCAACCAAGTAAGAGGCTGTCATGCGCATCGGCGTGCCGAAGGAAATCAAGAATCATGAATATCGCGTCGGGCTTACCCCCGTCGCCGTCCGCGAACTGACGGCGCGTGGTCACGCGGTTGTGGTCGAAACCATGGCAGGCGATGCCATCGGCCTGCACGACGAGATGTATGTGAAGGCGGGCGCAAAGATCCTGCCGAACGCCGATGAGGTGTTTGCCGCCGCCGACATGATCGTCAAGGTCAAGGAACCGCAGCCCGTCGAGATCAAGCGCCTCAAGCCCGGCCAGACGCTTTTCACCTATCTGCATCTCGCGCCCGACCCGGAACAGACCAAGGGCCTGCTCGACAGCGGCGCGATTTGCATCGCCTATGAAACCGTCACCGATGCGCGCGGCGGCCTGCCGCTGCTGGCGCCGATGAGCGAGGTGGCCGGGCGCATGTCGATTCAGGCCGGCGCCCATTGCCTGGAAATCGCGCAAGGCGGCCGCGGTCAGCTCCTCGGCGGCGTGCCGGGCGTGCCGGCGGCCAAGGTCGTGGTGCTGGGCGGCGGCGTCGTCGGCACCAACGCCGCGCGCATGGCCATGGGCCTCGAAGCCCATGTCATTGTCATCGATATTTCGCTGCATCGTCTTTACGAGCTCGACCAGCAATTCGGTTCGCGCATGCACACGCTGTTCTCGACCATCGATGCCATCGAGGAGCAGGTGACGAGCGCCGACCTTGTCATCGGCGGGGTGCTGTTGCCGGGTGCGGCTGCGCCCAAGCTGATCACCGAAGCGATGGTCAAGCAGATGAAGAAGGGTTCGGTCATCGTCGATGTCGCCATCGATCAGGGCGGCTGCGCCGAAACCAGCCACGCCACCACCCATGCCGATCCGACCTATATGGTGCACGATGTCGTGCATTACTGCGTCGCCAACATGCCGGGCGGTGTGGCGCGCACCTCCACCTTCGCGCTCAACAATGCGACGCTGCCGTTTACGCTGGCGCTGGCCGACAAGGGGCCGGAATCCGCAATGAAGGCCAACCCGCATCTCAGGGCCGGCCTCAATGTCTACAAGAACACGCTCACCTATGCCGCGGTCGGCGAGGCACAGAAGCTGCCGTTCCAGAGCGCCGAAAGCGTCCTCGGGCTGTAAGCGGATGGGGCGTGGGAAACCGCGCCCCTAGCCCTTCGGTTTGGGCGCGTTCAGAAAGGCGAAGATCGCGCGCACGTCGGCATCGGTCAGATTGTGGAAGCGGGTCCGGATCATCTTGGTCATGATCTTGGTGCCGTGGCCGATCTGTCCCTCGCCGGTGCGGAAGAAGTGCATGAAGGCCGCGGGCGAGTAATGCACGATCGAAAAGCGCAAGCCCGGTGAGCTCACAATGGCTTCGCCGGTGAGGTTGCTGCCGTGGCAGACGCTGCAATGGGCCTGGGTCAGGTAGTGGCCGCGTGCCAGCGGGTCCGTCGGCGTTTCGACCGGCCCGCGCGTCGAACGGTCCACCCGTTCGGCTTCGATCGGTAACAGATGCATCGCCAGCATCGCCTTTCCGCCGAAGCGCCAGCGCGTTTTGGGCGCGGCGTCCGGTTTGGGCGTCAGCGTGCGCAGATAGGCGATGATCGCCGCAACGTCGCTGTCGGAGCTGCGGATCATCGCGATCGACGGCATCTCGATCAGGCTGGTGCGATGCGCTGTCAGTCCGTAGCGGATCGCGGCATCGAGATCGGTATTGGATGCGTGCGGCACCAGCGTCGTCAGATTGGGCGCGGTGATGCGCGTGCCGAGCCAGCCGTGGAACACCACATTGCCGGTGAGCTGTGGGCCGTGACAGCTGAAGCAGCCGTCGACGCGGGCGAGCCGCTCGCCTTCCGCCGCCATGGCGGGTGCAGGCGTGACAGCGAGCGCATGGCTGGGCGCCGGATAGCGTCGCGCGAGAATCTCGGACGAAGCCACCTCGATGCGCCAAACCGCCAGTGCGATCAGGGCCACGGCGATGCCCGCGCCTATCGCTGATGTCCGTCCGAATTTCAAACCGGTTCCGCCGTTTCGCGTCGATTGACGGGGCGATCCATACAGGATCGGACCGGCGATCCGGGTGAACTCTCCGTCACACGGTCACGGTGTCGCAGGCGCCGCAGCGGCGGTGGTGGTCTTGAGATAGGTGTAGAGGCTCTGGACCTCGTTCTTGGTCAGATATTTGAGCTGATCCTTGATGACTTGGGTCATGTCATGCGTGGGGTGGCCCTGGTGGGCATTGCCGGTGGCGAAAAAGGTCACGAACTGGGCGGCGGTGTATTTCTTCACCGCCTTGCGCAGATCGGGTGAATCCTCGTCCGGATTGCCGCCGAGCTGCGGGCCATGGCAACCGCTGCATTGCGCCTGCGCGACATAGCGGCCGAGGGCCACGGGCGCCGTCGGCGTCTCCGCCGGTCCGCGCATGGCCGGATTGGTCATTGGCGCCTCGACCCGCATCAGTCCCATCGCCAGCATGGCGCGGCCGATGACGCCCCATTGGGTCTTGCCCGTGGCGTCCGGCTTCTCGGGCAGGCTCTGCAGGTAGGCGATGATCGCGGCCATATCTTGATCCGAACTTCTCAGGAACCGGCCGGTCGGCATGTTGATCAGGCTCGTGCCATTGGGTCTGAGGCCGAAGCGAATGGCTGCGGCGAGCTGGTCCGCCGATAGATGATGGGCGAGCCGCGTCAGGTTGGGCGCCACCAGGCGCGTGCCGAAGGCGGCGGTGAACTCCACATGGCCCGTCAGCGTCTCGCCGTGGCAATCGGTGCAGCCATTGAGCTTCGCCAGCCTTTCGCCCGCCGCCGCCATGGAGGGATCGGGCTGGATGGCGAGCGGCGAGGCCGGCTTGGGATAGCGCGCGGTCAGCACCGCGGAGGAGGCCGCCTCGATCCGCCAAAGGGCCAAGGCGGCGAGCCCCGCAAGGATCGCCACCCCGATACCGAGTTTCATTCTGCCGGTCATGCTGCCCACGCCCCCTGATTTGTCCGGGAACCCTAGCGGAGGCGTGCGACAAACGGGAGTGAAGTTGCCGTCACGGACCGATTCTCGTCAGGCGGGGCTCAGATGGTCGCGCCGCCGTCGCAGACGATGGTCTGGCCCGTGGTGAAGCTGCCGGCTTTGGAGGCCAGGAACACGGCCGCGCCGGCGATTTCGTCCGGCTCGCCGATGCGCCGCAGCGGCGCCCCTGCCGTCGAGCGCTTCAGCGTTTCGGGGTTCTCCCACAGCGCGCGCGCAAAATCGGTTTTGATCAGGCCGGGCGCGATGCAATTGGCGCGGATATTGTGCGGGCCGTATTCGACCGCGATGTTGCGGGCCAGCTGCATGTCGGCCGCCTTGGAAATGCAATAGGCGCCGATCACAGGCGAGCCCCTGAGGCCCCCGATGGACGAGATGATGATGACCGAGCCGTCCTTGCGCTCCACCATTTCCGGCAGCACGAGCTGGGCCAGCCAGTGATTGGAACGGATATTGGCGCCCATCACCTTGTCGAAGGCTTCGTCCGGGATTTCCATCTGCGGGCCGTAATAGGGATTGAGCGCCGCATTGCAGACCAGCACATCGATCTTGCCCCATGTCTCGCGGGTCTTGGCCACGAGCATCTGCAGCTGCTCCTTGTAATTGATGTTGGCCGGGATCGCGGCGGCGACGTTTGCGCCGCGTTCCTTGTTGATATCGCCGGCCACTTTCTCGCAGGCATCGGCCTTGCGGCTCGAAACCACGACCTTGGCCCCATGCTCGGCCAGCCGGTGCACGATGGCCTCGCCGATGCCCTTGGTGGAGCCGGTGACCAGCGCCACCTTGCCGCTCAGATCGAACAGGTTCATTTCGCGTTTCCTCGTCTGAATTCAGAAATTTCGGTATGGGGAGTCTTAAACCCGTCCGGGGGGTGGCGACAAACCTCCCGTCCGCCTAAATTCCGCCCTGCTGGAGATTAGGATCGGATCGCCTGTCTGAGGGAGTTATGTCTATGAAAAAATTCGCCATTCTTGCCGCCGCCATGGCCCTGTTGCTGGCCGGCTGCCAGACCCAGAACGCCTATACGGGCGAACAGCAGACCTCCAAGGCGACGCAAGGTGCGGTGATCGGCGCCGTGGCCGGGGCGGCCTTGGGCGCGCTCACGCATACCCATGGGCGCGGCGCCGGCAAGAATGCGCTGATCGGCGGCGCCATCGGCGCGCTCGCCGGCGGGCTGGTCGGCAATTATATGGACAATCAGGAAGCCGATCTGCGCCGCGAGCTTCGTTCCAGCGGCGTCAGCGTGCGCCGCGTCGGCGACGACATCGTGCTCGTCATGCGCAACGATATCCTGTTCCAGACCGGCTCGTCCGATCTCAGCCCCAGCGCCGTCCGCACCATCGATGATGTGGCCAGAGTGCTGCAGCATTACGACCGCACGCTGATCAATGTGAACGGCTACACCGACACGACCGGCACCTATGATTACAACATGCAGCTGTCGCAGCACCGCGCCGAAGCGGTGGCCAATGTGATGGTGGATGACGGCATCAACCCGGCGCGCATCTCGCCGCGCGGCTTCGGCGAAACCCATCTGGCCGTGCCGACCGGCGACAATGTCAACGAACCGCGCAACCGCCGCGTCGAAATCCGCATCGTCCCGCACACCGCGCAGAGCTGAGTACAAAGCCGGCGCTCTCCTTGAGGGAGCGCCGGCCCCTAGCGGCGGTAGCGGCCCAGCAGCTCCACCAGCTCGGTGAATTTCTGCTTCTGATCCTCCTGGTCGCCGCTGGCGATGGCATGGGCCACGCAATGGTCGGCGTGGCCCTTGAGGATCTGCTCCTCCACCTTCTTGAGCGCGGCCTTGATGGCCTGGACCTGGTCCAGAACCTCGATGCAGTAGCGCTCCTCCTCGATCATGCGGGAGACGCCGCGCACCTGGCCTTCGATGCGCGAAAGGCGGGACAGAAGCTTGGGATCGGGTTTCGTCATGCCGCCTCTATAGCACAGGCTGCGGTTGGGGAGGGCGCGGCCCGTTAACACTCCATTTGGGTTAACGAAATCGAAATCCCGTCCAGAGCAAACTGGCCGCGATTGGCACCGATTGCCTTGGGGGAGCCCTATGACCAATGCCCTGATCGTCGTCACCTATGCGATGGCGTCCGCCGCCCTGGCCGCGGTGCTGAACGCATCCGGCACGGTGGCGTCTTCCCATGGCCGGCCTGATCGGCCTGATCGAATTCCTGCTCGCCGCCCAGGTCCACAGCTCGATTCTGCGCCGCCGCGAAAAGAAGGCCATCGTCCGCCAGATCAAGACGCTTCGGAAGTCCGGCCAGGAGACGGCCATGGCGCTCGAAGAGACGCGCCTGAAGATGGACGACATGAAGGACGCCTTCGAGGCCAAGTCCAGCGCCCAGAGCCGCAAGATCGTCTCCGAGCTGAAGATGCTCGAAGGGCTGATGCGCGAATTCGCCACCCGCATCACCGAGAAGGCCGGCCGCGAGCCGCTGATCGAACAGGACTTCATCGAACGCCGGGCCCACGATACCGCGCGCTCCTATCTCGAAACGCTGGGCGAATCCGACCTGCTCGAAACCATCCGCGCCAGCCTCGAAGAGAATCGCGTCGATCTTTATCTGCAGCCCATCGTCAGCCTGCCGCAGCGCAAGCTGCGCTTCTACGAAGCGCTGTCGCGCCTGCGCGCGGAAGATGGCTCCGTCATCATGCCTGCGCAATATATCAAGATCGCAGAGCCTGCGGGGCTGATGAGCGTGGTGGACAATCTCTTGCTGTTCCGCTGCGTGCAGATCGTGCGCCACCTGATCCAGAAGCAGCGCGAAATCGGCGTCTTCTGCAATATCTCCGGCGACACGCTGACCGATGCGGAGTTCTTTCCGCAATTCCTCGAATATATGCATCACAATCGCGACCTCGCCGGTCAGATCGTGTTCGAATTCGCGCAGGAAGCCGTCGCCAAGGCCGGGCCCAAGGGCGAAGAGAACCTGTCCTATCTCGCCAGCCTCGGCTTTGCGCTCTCGATGGATCACGTCGAGACGCTGGGCATCGATTTCAAGCAGCTCAAAAAGATCGGCTTCCGCCACATCAAGGTGCGCGCCGAGACGCTGATCAATGGCATGGAAGGCGCCAATGCCGCCGTCGCCGCAGAGGATTTCAAGCAGCTGCTCGAACGCCATGGCCTCAACCTCATCGTCGAGCGGGTCGAGGACGAGAAATCCGTGGTCCAGCTCCTCGATTACGCCGTCGATTTCGGCCAGGGCTATCTCTTCGGCGAGCCGCGCGCGGTGCGCGAGGATTCGCTCAAATATCCGGACGAGACCGCGCCCTCCGCGCCGGTGATCCCGCTGCGCCGGAGCGCCTGAAGGCCCCGGCGCGGAGCGCCAAACGGTCAAGTTGACCGCGGGCCGCCATCATGCGATCCGCTTGCCCCATGGCTGAAACTCCTTCGATCCTGCCCGGTCTGTCGCAGATCGCGGCGCGCTATGACGCGCTAATCTGCGACGTCTGGGGTGTACTTCACAACGGCAAGACGGCCCGTCAGCCGGCCGTGGAAGCCTTGCGAGCCTTCCGCGCCGAACGCGGTCCGGTGATCCTGTTGTCCAACGCGCCGCGCCCGGCCGGCGATCTCAAGGAGCAATTCGTCCAATATGGCGTGCCCGAGGATTGTTATGACGCGATCATGACCTCCGGCATGGCAGCGCGCGAGGATCTGGCGCGCCGGGCCGATGCGGGCGGCGGCCGTCTGGCGATGCTGCATCTGGGGCCGGAGCGCGATCGCGGTGTGTTCGCGGGATTGCCTCTCGATTGCGTCGAGGCCGAGGCGGCGGAGATCGTGCTCTGCACCGGCCTCTATGATGACGAGGCGGAAACCCCGGACGATTACCGCGATCTTCTCTCCGACCTGAAGGCGCGCGGGCTCACGCTCCTCTGCGCCAATCCCGACATCAAGGTTCAGCGCGGCGACAGGTTGATCTATTGCGCCGGCGCCATTGCCAGGGCCTATGAAGCCCTCGGCGGCGATGTGGTCTATTACGGCAAGCCGCGCCGGCCGATTTACGAGGCCACGCTGGCGCTCGCCGCCCGTATCGCCGGGCGCCCTATCGCCCGCCCGCTGGCGGTGGGTGACGGTCTGGCCACCGATGTGGCCGGGGCCAACGCTTTTGGTATCGATGTGCTCTTCATCGCCGATGGCGTCCACGGCGAGGAGATCGGAGAATTGACACCGGAAAGCCTCGCGCGCCTTTTCTCCCGGGCATCCGCCAGCGCCGTGGCCGCCATGCCGGCGCTGATGTGGTAAAACGGGGCGCCGATACCGACTTTCGCCGCAAAGGAACACCGATGGCCTACACGATTTCCGATCTGAAGCCCGGCATGTCCGAAAGCTTCTCCAAGACCGTGAGTGAGCGCGATATCCAGCTCTTCGGCGAAGTGTCGGGCGACACCAATCCGGTCCATTTCGACGACGATTTTGCGAAGAAGACCATCTTCAAGGGCCGCATCGCCCATGGCGTGCTGTCGGCCAGCTACGTCTCCACCATTCTCGGCATGAAGATGCCGGGGCCGGGCACGATCTTTCTGGGCATGACCATGCGCTTCAAGGCACCGGTGCGCATCGGCGATACGGTCGATGCCGTCTGCACCGTGCGCGAGGTCAACGACGCCAAGCGCCGCGTGATCTTCGATTGCGTCTGCAAGGTCGGCGACACGGTCGTTGTCGAAGGCGAAGCCACCGTCATGCCGCCTGCCGAAGCCTGAGGTTTCCGAACTGCCGATGCGCATCTTCCGCCACTATGACGACATACCGGAGAGCTTTCGTGGGGCTTCGGTGGCGCTCGGCAATTTCGACGGTGTGCATCTGGGGCATCAGGCATTGATCGCGGAAGCCGCACGTCACGCCTCGGCCGTCGGCGCGCCGTTTGGCGTCATCGCCTTCGAGCCGCATCCGCAGGAATTCTTCCATCCCGAAAATGCCGACTTCCGCCTCACGCCCTTCCGCATCAAGGCGCGGCTGATCGCCGAGCAGGGCGCGGATGTGATGTTCGCGCTCAATTTCGACGCTGCTATGGCGACCATGAGCGCGCAGGATTTCGTCACCGACGTTCTGGTCAAGGGGCTGGGCGTTTCCTGCGTCGTCGTGGGTTCGGATTTCCGCTTCGGCAAGGGCCGGGCGGGAGATGCCGCGGTGCTGTCCTATATGGGCGAGATGGAAGGCTTTGGCGTCAGCCTGCTCGATCCGGTCGAGGCGCGACTCGACGGGTCCGGCATCGGCAAGATCTCATCGACCCGCATTCGCGATGCCTTGAAGGCGGGGCGCCCGGAAGAGGCTGCGAGCCTGCTCGGTCATTGGTGGGCCATCGAATCCCATGTCGAGCATGGCGACAAGCGCGGCCGCGTGATCGGCTTTCCCACCATCAACATGCGCTGGGAAGGCTCGCTCGCGCCGGCCTTCGGTGTTTATGCCGTACGCGCGACATTGTTCGATGGCGACGATCCGGTGACCCGCTTCGATGGGGTTGCAAATTTCGGCATCCGCCCCATGTACGAAATCCCGAAGCCTTTGCTCGAGACGTTCCTGTTCGATTTCTCGGGCGATCTTTACGGCAAGCACATGTCGGTGGAATTGGTATCCTATCTGCGCCCCGAGGCATCCTTCGATGGCATTCCCGCACTCAAGGTCCAGATTGCCAAGGACATCGAGGCGGCCGAGGCCGCGCTGGCCCGCTATGGCGCCAAACCGCCGTCACCCGATACAATTGTCTAGCGCGTTGACGTTCTCAATCTGACCGGAGTTCGATCCATGAGCGAAACCACAGAATATGTACCGCCAAAAGTCTGGAAATGGGCCGATCAGAGCAGCGGCCGTTTCACCGGCATCAACCGGCCGACCGCCGGAGCCCGCGTCGAGAAGGAGCTGCCGGTCGGCAAGCATCCCTTCCAGCTCTATTCACTGGCCACGCCCAATGGCGTGAAAGTCACGGTGATGTTCGAGGAGCTGCTCGCCGCCGGTCACACCGGCGCCGAATACGACGCCTGGCTCATCAACATCATGGAAGGCGATCAGTTCGGGAGCGGCTTCGTCGCCCTCAATCCGAATTCCAAGATCCCGGCCATGTGCGATCGCAGCGGCCCCACGCCGATCCGCCTGTTCGAATCGGGTGCGATGCTGTTCCATCTGGCGGAGAAGTTCGGCGCCTTCCTGCCGACCGATCCGGCCAAGCGCACCGAGGCCCTGTGCTGGCTGTTTTGGCAGATGGGCAGCGCGCCCTATGTCGGCGGCGGCTTCGGCCATTTCTATGCCTATGCGCCGTTCAAGATCGAATATGCCATCGACCGTTTCGCCATGGAAACCAAGCGCCAGCTCGACGTGCTCAACCAGCGCCTCGCCGACAATGAATATCTGGCGGGCGACGAGTACTCGATCGCCGATATCGCGGTCTGGCCCTGGTACAGCGCCATCATGACGGGCGCCGGTTACGACGCCGCCGAATTCCTCTCGACCCACGAATACACGCATCTGATGCGCTGGGTGGAGCAGATCGGTGCGCGTCCGGCGGTCAAGCGCGGACGCATGGTCAACCGCACCTTCGGCAATCCGGCGGGCCAGCTGCGCGAGCGCCACGACGCCAGCGATTTCGAGACCAGAGACCGAAGACAAGCTCAACCCGCAGGGGTAGCGGACAGGGCAGCGGCTCACGGCCGAAGGGAAGGGGTCCCCGCAACATCCGAGGCGCCCCGAAGGGGCGCCTGCCAGGCTGGACCTTCGGCGGCTGGACCGGTAGTTTGGCCGCTGATAGAAGATTGCGCCGTTTATTTTCAGGCTAGGACGATGACTTTGCTGGTTTTCCGGGGAATTGCCCGAATTCGCCGCCCGGCTCCGCCGGTGGGCGCCTGAGCGCCCGCGTGCTGCGGAGGCCGGGCCCGACCGTCCGATATTGCTGATCCCTTCGAAAACCAGAGACTCCCCGAAATATGTCCGACAAGACCAATTCTGCCGCCCGAGACTACCGCTCGACCCTGTTCCTGCCCGCGACCGATTTCCCGATGAAGGCGGGCCTTCCGGCCGCCGAACCCAAATGGCTGGAACGCTGGGTCTCGATGGATCTTGAGCGCCGCCTGCGCGCCCGCTCCGAAGGCCGCCCGCTCTTCGTCCTCCATGACGGGCCGATCTACGCCAATGGCGATACGCATATCGGCACCAGCCTCAATCACATCCTGAAGGATTTCGTCGTCCGCTCGCAGCAGATGCTGGGCAAGGACGCGCCTTACGTGCCCGGCTGGGACTGCCACGGCCTGCCCATCGAATGGAAGGTCGAGGAACAATACCGCGCCAAGGGCATCGCCAAGGACAGCGTGCCGACCGATGAAGTGCGCCGCGACTGCCGCGCCTTTGCGATGCATTGGCTGGGCGTGCAGCGCGAGCAGCTCAAGCGGCTGGGCTGCATCGGCGATTGGGACCATCCCTATATGACGATGGATTTCCGCGCCGAAGCGGTGATCGCGGGCGAGCTGCACAAATTCGTGGGTAACGATCTGCTCTATCGCGGCTTCCGCCCGGTGATGTGGTCGCCCGTCGAACAGACGGCGCTGGCCGAAGCCGAGGTCGAGTATCACGAGAAGCAGTCGCCGACGATCTATGTGAAGTTCCCGATTGTGAAGGGACCGGCAGGCGCTCGCCGATGCGCGCGTCGTCATCTGGACAACCACGCCGTGGACGATCCCCGGCAACCGCGCCATCGCGTTTTCGCCATCGATCGCTTACGGACTCTATGACGTGACCGAGGTGGGTGAGGGCGGTTTTGCCGCCGTTGGCGATAAGCTGCTGCTGGCCGATGAACTGGCCGATCAGACCGCCAAACACGCCAAGATCACGTTGAACCGTCTTTCCGATGCCGATCCGTCCGGCCTCGTCTGCGCCCATCCGTTCCGCGGGCAGGGCTTCGAGTTCGACGTGCCGGTGCTTCCCGGCGATCACGTCACCGCCGATACCGGCACGGGCTTCGTGCACACCGCGCCCGGCCATGGCGAGGAAGACTTCGAGCTGTGGGGTGAAAAGAAGTCCGAACTCGCAGCCATGGGCATCGACACCGCGATCCCCAAGACCATCGATGAGGACGGCTCCTTCTATCCGGACGTTCCGCTCTTTGCCGGCAAGCGCATCCTCACGCCCGAGGGCAAGGATGGCGATGCCAATGGCGCGGTCATCAAGGAACTGATCAATGCCGGCGCGCTGCTCGCCAAGGGCAGCCTGCGCCATTCCTATCCGCATAGCTGGCGTTCCAAGGCGCCGGTGATCTATCGCGCCACGCCGCAATGGTTCGCCGCGCTCGACAAGCCGCTGGAGAAGTTCGCCGGCAAGACGCTGCGCGAACTGGCGATGAAAGGCATCGACGACACCACGTGGTATCCGCCGCGCGGCCGCAACCGCATCGGCGCCATGGTCGAAACGCGGCCCGACTGGGTGTTGTCGCGCCAGCGCGCCTGGGGCGTGCCGCTTGCGATCTTCGTCGACAGGAAGACCGACACTGTTCTGAACGATGCCGAGGTCAATGCCCGCATCCTCTCGATCTTCAGCGAAGAGGGCGCCGATGCCTGGTTCACGCGCCCGGCCTCGGACTTCCTCGGCCCGAACCGCAACGCCGAAGATTTCGAGCAGGTGAAGGACATCCTCGATGTCTGGTTCGATTCCGGCTCGACCCATGTCTTCACCGTCGAGCAGCCGATCGAAACAACATGGCCGCAAGCGCCCCAGGCCGATCTCTATCTCGAAGGCGCCGACCAGCATCGCGGCTGGTTCCAGTCTTCGCTCTTGGAGACCTGCGCCACGCAAGGCCATGCGCCCTACAAATCCGTTCTCACCCATGGCTTCGTCATGGATGAGAAGGGCTACAAGATGTCGAAATCGCTGGGCAACACGCTGGCCCCGCAGGTCATCGCCGACAAGAACGGCGCCGACATATTGCGCCTGTGGGCGGCCAGCTCGGACTTCACCGAAGATCTGCGCATCGGCCAGGACATCATCAAGGCGAATGTCGATTCCTATCGCCGCCTGCGCAACACGATCCGCTTCATGCTGGCCAATCTCGCCGGTTTCGACGAGAGCGAGCGTGTCGGCGCTGCCGAGATGCCGGAGCTGGAGCGTTATATGCTCGCGCGTCTGGCCGAACTCGATACCGCCGTGCGCGCGGCCTATGACGGCTTCGATTTCAACCGCGCCTATCAGCTCCTGTTCAATTTCTGCACCAACGATCTCAGTGCCTTCTATTTCGACATCCGCAAGGACGCGCTCTATTGCGATGCGCTGACCAGTGTGCGCCGCAAGGCCACGCGCACGACGATTGACGAGATCTTCCGCCGCGTCGTCACCTGGTTTGCGCCGATCCTGGTTTTCTCCATGGAGGAAGCCTGGACCACGCGGTACCCGGGCGAGGGCGAAAGCGTCCATCTGCAGGATTTCGTGGCCGTGCCCGAAGGCTGGGCCGATCCCGGTCTCCTGACCAAATGGGCGCGCATCCGCACGCTGCGCCGTGTCGTCACCGGCGCGCTCGAAATCCAGCGGCGCGAGAAAATCATCGGCGCCAGCCTCGAGGCCGCGCCGGTCCTTCACGTCGAGGATGCGAAGGATGCAGCCCTGTTCGAGGGCGTGGATCTGGCCGAGATCGCCATCACCTCGGTCGCCTCGGTCTCGACCGATCCGGCGCCCGAGGATGCCTTCCGGCTCCCGGATGTCGCCGGTGCGGCGGCCGCGTTCCATAAGGCAGAGGGCGCCAAATGCGCCCGCTGCTGGATGATCCTGCCCGAGGTCGGCACCGTGGCCGCCGAGCCCGATCTGTGCCGGCGCTGCGCCGATGTCGTGGAGGCTCCCCAGTGAGCCGCCAAGCGAGCCGTCCGGTGAGCCGCGGCCTTTCGCCGCGCGATCTGGGCCTCGTCTGTGCCGTGGGGGCGCTGGCGCTCGATCAGGCCTCGAAGCTCCTGATGCTCTATGTCTTCGGCTTCGCCAGCATGGGCCCCGGCCAGCATGTGCCGATCCTGCCCTTTTTCGATCTGGTCATGGTGTGGAACCCCGGGGTCTCCTATGGCCTTTTCGCGGCCCATACCATGCTCGGGCGCATCCTTCTGGTGCTGCTGGCGGCGGTGGCCATTGCCGGGCTCACCTGGTGGTTGTGGAACACCACGCGTCAGGCCTTTGCCGTCGGTCTGGGCCTGGTGATCGGCGGGGCCATCGGCAACAACCTGATCGATCGGCTGATTTACGGTAAGGTTGCGGACTTTTTCCACTTTTACGCATTCGGCTACGACTGGTATGTCTTCAACGTGGCTGACTGCGCGATCACCTTCGGGGTGGCGGCGATCCTGTACGACGCCCTGCTGCGGCCGGAGGTGGCTGTACCCGGAGCCCCGCCCAAGGCGGACAAGCCGGAGAGCTGACCATGAAAGGTAGGATGCCTATGCGACAGGTTGCGTATTTGGCCGTATTGGCGGGTCTGACTGTGAGCCTGGCGGGGTGTTCGGGCCTGCGCAAGGAAGCGGGTCTCGACCAGTCCGCCCCCGACGAATTCGCGGTGGTCACCAAGGCGCCGCTGATCATTCCGCCCGATTACAATCTGAAGCCGCCGAGGCCGGGCGCAGCGCCCACCAATCAGGTCGGTCCGACCAATTCGGCCGAAGCCGCGCTCTATGGCGCAAGCCAGCCGGCGACGAGCAACAAGGGTCAGCTCAGCGTCGGCGAGCAGGTGCTGCTGGCCAAGGCCGGCGCCTCGAACGCCAACGACATGATCCGCCAGAAGATCGCGGCCGACAATCGCGCCATGCAGGTGGCCGATCAAAGCTTCACCAACAAGATCCTGTTCGGCATGGCCGTCAGCGGCAATCCGGATGGCACGCCCGTCGATACGAGTGCCGCCGCACAGCAGCTCGGCGGTGCAAATGCACAAGCCGGCCAGACCCCTCAGCCGCCCGCCAACCAGGATAAGGGCGAGACGATCCAGGATGCCGTCGGCGGCTGGCTTGATGGGATTTTCTAAGCCGCGCGTTCTGATTGCCCTGGCTGCCGCCGCTGCTCTCTGGGCCGCGGCGGCGCATTCCCAAAGCAAGACCGATCACAAGCCGGCGCCTTCGGCGGCCGTGCGGGCGGCTCTGTCCGAACCGCAAAAGGCCGCGGCCGGCGATGAGGCGAAGAAGCCGCAAACCGCCAATTCCTCCGCCTTGCCGGGCGTTTTCCAGTTCGCGCTGCAGAACGGGATGCAGGTTTTGGTCCTGCCCGATGATCGCGCCCCCGTCGTCACGCAGATGCTGTGGTATCGGGTCGGCGCGGTGGACGATCCGCCGGGGCTTTCGGGCCTGGCGCATTTCTTCGAGCACATGATGTTTCGCGGCACCAAGGCGGTGCCGGGCGAGCAGTTCGCGCGCACCGTGGCGCGCAATGGCGGCCAGTCCAACGCCTTCACCACCGAGGATTACACCGCCTTCTACGAACAGATCGCGGCCGACCGCTTGAAGACGGTGATGGACCTCGAAGCCGACCGCATCGCCAATCTCGATCTCTCCGACAAGGCCGTGAGCACCGAGCGCAATGTCGTGCTCGAGGAGCGGCGCATGCGGGTGGACAACAATCCGCAGGCCCTGTTCGGCGAACAGATGCGCGCGGCGCTGCACATGTCGCATCCTTACGGCCGGCCGGTGATCGGCTGGGCGCGCGAGATCCGCCACATCGGCCGCGTCGAAGCGCAGGATTTCTACGACCATCATTATGCGCCCAACAACGCGATCCTGGTCGTGGCCGGCGATGTGACACCGGCCCAGGTGCGCAAGGACGCAGAAGCGAGCTATGGCAAGCTGCCGGCGCGCGAGCTCGTGCCGCGCGCCGACGAGGTCGAGCCGCCGCGGCTCGGCCCCACGCGCCTCACCATCCGCCGCGCCGACGTCAAGCTGCCGCTGTTCGAACGCATCTATCGTGTCGTCTCCTATACCGAGGCGCGGCCCGGACAGGCCGAAGCACTGGCCGTGCTGGCCGAACTTCTCGGCGGCGACAGCAACAGCGCGCTCTACAAGACGCTGGTGGTCGACAAGAAACTCGCCGCCGCGGCCGGCGCGTCCTTCAGCGGCTATCGCCGCGATTCCGGTTCCTTTGTCGTTTATGCCGTGCCGCGGCCGGGCGTCAGCCTCGAGACGCTGGAGAAGGCGACGGACGCGGTGATCGCGCGCTTCCTGAAATCCCCGCCTGCTGCGGCCGCCCTCAACCGCGCCAAGACCCAGCTCGTGGCCGATGCCACCTATCGCCGCGACAGCCAGTTCGCGATGGCAGAAGCCTATGGCCGCGCGCTCGTGATCGGGCTGACGGCGATGGATGTCGAGCAATGGCCGAAGCGTATCGAGGCGGTGCGCGGCGCCGCCGTGCGCGCCGTGGCGAACGCGCAGCTCCAGCCGAGTGAGTCGGTCACCGGCTATCTTCTGCCGGCGCGCGCCAAGGGAGCCGCAAAATGATTCCGCATCGCGCGCTCCGCAGCCTCTTCGCGCTCGTCGCCTTCGTCGTTCTGTTGCCGTCCGCGGCCTTTGCCGTCGACGTGCAGACGCTCGACACCGGCAAGGGTGCCGAGGTCTGGTATGTCGAGGACCACACCCTGCCGATGATCGCCATGTCGGCGACGCTGCCGGCCGGTTCGGCCTATGATCCGGCGGACAAGGCGGGGCTGGCCTCCTTCGCCGCCGCGCTGCTGGACGAGGGCGCGGGCAAGCTGCGCTCGCAGGCCTTTCAATCCGCACTCAACAGCCGCGGCATCCGCCTCTCGGTCTCGGCCGATCGCGATCACCTCTCCATCGGCCTCGTCACCCTCAAGAGCCATGCGAAAGAAGCGTTCCGTCTTCTGGGGCTGGCGCTTGCGCATCCGCGCTTCGACGGCGATGCGGTGGCCCGCGTGCGGGCACAGATCCTGGCTGGCCTCCAGCAGTCCGAAGAACAGCCGGGCACGGTCGCCGCGCGCGCCTTCTTCCGCGACATGTTCCACGGTCATCCCTATGCCCATCCGGTCGATGGCGATCCGGCCAGCATCCGCGCCATCACCGTCGCCGACCTCAAGGCCTTCGCGAAGACCCATTGGGTGCGCGCCCGCCTGCACGTCGCGGTGTCGGGCAATGTCGATGCGGATACGCTGAAGGCGCTGCTGCACAGCGCCTTCGGTCCGCTGCCCGGCAAGGCGCCGCCGCTTCCGCCCCCGGCGAAACGCATCGGCGCGCCGGGCCTGCATGTCATCGCCATGGCCGTGCCGCAGCCCAATGCCGTGTTCGGCCTTCCCGGCATCAAGCGCGCCGACCCCGATTTCATCCCCGCCTATGTCGCCAATTACATTCTCGGCGGCGGCGGCTTCTCCTCGCGGCTGATGGCCGATGTGCGCGAGAAGCGCGGTCTGACCTATGGCATCTCCACCGGCCTTGCGCCCTATAACGAAGCCGGGCTGTGGGTGGGGCAGGTGGCGACCAAGAAGGCCAGCATGCGCGAGACCATCAAGGTCGTGCGCGCGACGATGAAGACTTTCGCCGAGAACGGCCCCACGGACCAGGAACTGGCCGACGCCAAGACCTATCTCACCGGCTCCTTCCCGCTGGCCTTCGATTCCAATGTCGGCATTGCGGCCCAGCTCAACACCTTCCAGTCCGAAGGTCTGCCCGTCGATTATGTCGAGAACCGCAACGCCCTGATCGAGGCGGTGACGGCCGACGATGTGCAGCGCGCGGCCAAGCGCCTGTTCAATCCGGCCAGGCTGACGGTCGTCGTCGCCGGAACCCTGCCGCCCGCGGCGAAGAAATAGGGCACCAACTCCATCATCGTCATGGCCGGGCTTGACTCCGGCCATGACGGGTGAGGGTGTCTGTGGATGGCGCCGCCGCCCGTCCTGCGGCGGGCCCGGCCCTCTGCTAACATCGCCCCCATGGCCACCGACTCGCAGAAAATCCGCCGTCTCGGCGAGGGCACGATCAACCGCATCGCCGCCGGCGAGGTGGTCGAGCGCCCGGCCAGCGCCGTCAAGGAACTGGTCGAGAATGCCCTTGATGCCGGCGCGCGCCGGATCGAGATTTCCTGCTCCGCGGGTGGCGCCGATCTGATCCTGGTCGAAGACGATGGCGAGGGCATGGGGCCGGACGATCTGCGCCTCGCGGTCGAGCGCCACGCCACCTCCAAGCTGCCGATGGCCGGCGGCGAGGACGATCTGATGGCCATCGCCACCATGGGCTTTCGCGGCGAGGCGCTGCCCTCGATCGGCTCGGTGGCGCGGCTGACGATTTCGAGCCGCACCGCCAGCGGCGAGGCCCACGAAATCCGCGTCGATGGCGGCACATTGCGCGGGCCCGCGCCGGCCGGCTTCCGCGCCAAGGGCCAGTCCGGCACGCGCGTCGATGTGCGCGAGCTGTTCTTCGCCACGCCCGCGCGGCTGAAATTCATGAAATCCACCCGCAGCGAGGACATGGCGACGACCGATGTCGTCAAGCGCCTGGCCATGGCGCGTCCCGATGTGGGGTTCACGCTGATCCTCGATGGCCGCCGCAGCCTCGACCTTCCGGCGGAATCCGATCTCCTCGATGGCCGCCTCAAGCGTCTTGCCAAGATCATGGGCCGCGACTTCGGCGAGAACGCGCTGGCCATCGATGCGATGCGCGAGGGCGTGGCGCTCAAGGGCTATGCGGGGCTGCCGACTTACAACCGCGCCAATGCGGCCATGCAGTTCCTGTTCGTCAATGGCCGCCCGGTGCGCGACAAGCTGCTGATCGGTGCGGTGCGCGGCGCCTATGCCGATTTTCTGGCGCGCGACCGCCATCCCGCGCTGGCGCTGTTCCTCACCTGTGATCCCGGCTTCGTCGATGTGAATGTGCATCCCGCGAAAACGGAAGTGCGCTTCCGCGATGCCGGATTGGTCCGTGGACTGATCGTCTCCGCGCTCCGCCACGCACTGGCCGAGGCTGGTCACCGCGCTTCGACCACCGTGGCGGGCGCCACGCTGGCCTCGCTGCGCCCGCAATCCGCGCCGGGTTGGGCGCCGTCTTACGCCTCGCCGCAGCCTTCGCGCGCGGCGATGGAGGCGGCGCACAGCTATCACGCCCCGCTCTTCGCCGCCGAACCGGCGCCCGCTTATTCGGCCAAGGTCGAAGAGATTCCGGAGACGGGCGAGACCGCGCCGCGGCCCGACCTGCCGCTGGGTCTGGCCCGTGCACAGCTCCACGAAACCTATGTCATCGCGCAAACCGCCGATGGCATCGTCATCGTCGATCAGCATGCCGCCCATGAGCGCCTCGTCTATGAGCGCATGAAGACGGCGCTGGAAGGCAGCGGCATCGCCCGCCAGCCGCTGCTCATTCCCGAAGTGGTCGAGCTCGATCCCGCCGAGGTCACGCGCGTCGTCTCCCGCGCCGAGGAACTGGCCGAGCTCGGCCTTGTGGTCGAAGGCTTCGGCCCCGATGCCGTGGCCGTGCGCGAAACGCCGGCCATGCTCGGCAAGCTCGATATCAAGGCGCTGATCCGCGATCTCGCCGACGACATCGCCGAAACCGGCAAGGCGCTGTCCTTGAAGGAACGGCTCGAAGCGGTCTCCGGCACGCTGGCCTGCCATATGAGTGTGCGCTCCGGCCGCCGCCTCAACGCCGAGGAGATGAACGCCCTCCTGCGCGAAATGGAAGCCACGCCCCACAGCGGCCAATGCAACCACGGCCGGCCGACCTATGTCGAACTCAAGCTCGCCGATATTGAGCGGCTGTTCGGGAGACGCTAAACTGCGCCGCAGCCATCCCGCGATTCCCGCGGCGCGGCCTCCCGTGAGGAGATGTGTCCTGAATATCTGGGTGAACAGGGTCCGTTAGCTCTCTTCGGCATGTGTGGTCTCGCGCTGCCGCGGCCCGCCGAAGGGATTGCACGCGCCTGCACCTCCAGATCCCTCACTTTCAGGACCGCCGCCATGGCCTATTTCCGCAACAACGCCGTCAATCTGCTCAACCTCCATTACGGGATCCATTCGCTCGCGCTGACGGGCACGGGCGCCTTCTACACGGTCTTCCTTCTGAAGGCGGGTGTGCCGGTGCCGGCCGTGCTCGCCTCACTTGCGGCCATTCTTTTCGGCCGCTTCCTGATCCGGCCCTTCGTGCTGCCGATTGTCAAACGGGTGGGGATCAAGCCCGTCCTGATCGCCGGCACGATCGGCTCGGGCCTGCAATATCCCTTTCTCGCCGAGGTGCATGGCATTGGGCCGCATCTCTATGTCCTCGTCGTCGTCTCCTCCATTGGCGACGCACTCTACTGGACGACCTATCACGCCTATTTCGCCTCGCTTGGCGATGCGGAACATCGCGGCCAGCAGATCGGTGCGCGCGAGGCCATCGCCGCGCTGATCGGCATCGCCGCGCCCTTGCTGGCCGGATGGGCGCTGGTGGTGCTGGGTCCGCGCATTGCCTTCGGCGCCACGGCCATCGTGCTGTTCTGCGCAGCGGTACCGCTGTTCTGGACGCCCAATGTCCGTGTGGCGCAGGAGGCGCCCCAAGCTTTTCGCGCCTCCCTGCCGGGTGTCTTGCTCTTTGTGGCCGATGGTTGGATGGCCTGCGGCTTGCTGTTCGTCTGGAATCTCGCGCTCTTCATGTCGCTGGGTGAGAACTTCCGGTCCTTCGGTGGTGCGATGGCGATTGCGGCGGTTGCAGGGGCGGTCAGCGGCCTCTTTCTCGGCCGGTTGATCGATTCAGGCCATGGCGCGCGTGCGGCGTGGATCGCGCTGTCGGTGCTCTCGGGTGTCGCGGTGTTGCGCGCGGTCAGCTATGGCGATCCGGTCTTCGCAGTTATCGCCAATGCCTGCGGCGCTTTCATGGTCTGTCTCTATATTCCGACGATGATGACGGCCGTCTACAATCTGGCGCAGCGTTCGCCCTGCGTGGCCCGCTTTCATATCGCCACTGAAGGCGGCTGGGACATCGGCGGCAGCGCGGCACTCCTGGTCTCATCGCTGCTGATCCATTTCGGCGCGCCGCTCGGTGCTGCGATCCTGACGGCGCTGGCCGGGGCGCTGGCGTCCTTCCTCCTCCTGCGCCGCTACTATATGCGGCCAATGCCGCGGCGACGGCGCTGGTCATGACCGCTCTTGCCGCGGGCGATGGCCGTCGCGATCCCGGTTTCGATCTGTCGCCGGAGGAGGCGGTCAGCCGGCCCGCAGAATGAGAACCCGCGTCTCGCCATAGGCGCGCTCGTCCAGCACGACGAAACCGTCCGTATCCGGAATATCTTCATCCGCCGCGCATTCGGCGACGCAGATCGCGTCCTTCGCCAGCCAGCCGCCATCGCGCAGCGCGGCGAGGGCAGGGGGAAGCAAATTCTTGCGATAGGGCGGATCGAGAAACACCAGATTGAACGGCCCGCCCGAACCCGCGCCCATCGGCCCCAGATCCGTCGCATCGCGGCGCCAGATCTTGGTCACGCCGGTCAGGCCGAAGGTCTCGACATTCTCGCGGATCAGGGCGCGGCTTTCGGCGGCCTCTTCCACGAACAGGCAATATTTCGCGCCACGCGAAATCGCCTCCAGCCCCAGCGCCCCGGTGCCTGCGAAGAGATCGGCCACAGCCGCGCCTTCCAGATCGAAGCCGCAATCGAAATCATTATGCGCGAGGATGTTGAACACCGCCTCGCGCACCCGGTCCGAAGTCGGCCGCACGCGCATGTCCGAAGGCGCGGCCAGTGTGCGACCGCGCAATGTGCCACCTGTTATTCTCATGGGGCGCTCACGGCTCGTCCGAGAGCTGCAGCAGAAGCTTGCCGGTATTGCCGCCCGTGAACAGCATGTTCAGCGCCTCCAGCGCCTTGTCGATGCCCTTCACGATGGTGACGTCGTGCTTGACCTTGCCCTGCGCCACCCAGGGCGCCATGTCGGCGATGAACTCGGCCAGCCGCGGGAAATAATCGATGATGATGAAGCCTTCCACGCGCGCGCGCTTCATCAGGATATTGGCGAAATTGTAGGGGCCTGGCACCGGGCCTTCGGCATTGTAGGTCGAGATCATTCCGCACAGCACGATGCGCGCCTTCAGATTGATGTTCTCCAGCACCGCATCCAGAATTTCGCCGCCGGCATTTTCGAAATCGACATCGATGCCCTTCGGGCATTCGCGCTTCAGCGCCGCGGCCACGTCTTCCGTCTTGTAATTGATGCAGGCGTCGAAGCCGAAATCCTCCACCACATGGCGGCATTTCTCGTCCGATCCGGCGATGCCGACCACGCGGCAGCCTTTCAGCTTGGCGATCTGGCCGACGATGGAACCCACCGCGCCCGCCGCCGCCGACACCACCACGGTCTCGCCCTTCTTGGGCTGGCCGATATCGAGCAGGCCGAAATAGGCCGTGGCCCCCGTCATGCCCAGCACGCTCATATAGGCCGACAGCGGCACCGGCCCCTTGGGCAGTTTCTGCGCCGGCGATTCCAGCGAATATTCCTGCCAGCCGCCAATGCCGGAGAAGATGTCGCCCGGCTTGTAATCGGGATGGTTCGATTGTTCGACCACGCTCAGCGTGCCGCCGCGCATCACCTCGCCGATCTGCACCGGCGGCATATATTGCTCCATGTCGCTCATCCAGATGCGGTTGGTGGGGTCGAGCGACAGATAGATCGTGCGGCCCAGCACCTGTCCGGGCCCCGGCGCCGGCACCGGTGATTCGACGAGTTCCAGATCCCCGGCTTTGATGTCGCCCACGGGGCGCTTCTTTAAAATCCACTGGCGGTTCAACTGGGCCATCGGCCTCTCCCTGATGATGTTTGTCCGGCAAAGCCTAGCCCGGGTGTCACATCGACGCGAGGGCGGTGCCGGGTGCTGGCGGCGCGGGCCGCGGGCGGCTATTAGCTAGGCCCATGGCGCGCGCGCTTCTTGCCATGGTTGCGGTGTTGTTCACCTGGGTTTCGGCCGGTCCGGCCGCGGCCCAGATCGACCATGCGCCGAGGGTCCAGGCCCGCCTCATTGCCGAGCAGAACGAGATCGCGCCGGGCGGCACGGTCGCCGTGGCCCTGGAAGAGGTGATCCGTCCCGGCTGGCACACCTATTGGGTCAATCCGGGCGTCGCCGGCGCACCCAGTTCGCTCGCCTGGACCCTGCCGGAGGGTTGGAAGGCCGGCGCCATCGAATGGCCCTATCCCAAAAGCCTGCCGGTCGCCCAGCTGATGGACTACGGCTATGAGGGCACGGTCTGGCTGCTGACAAAGGTCACCGCGCCTGCCGATGCCAAGCCCGGCAGCATGGTGACGTTGACGGCCAGGGGCCAGTGGCTGGTCTGCAAGGAAGTCTGCATCCCGGAAGACGGCACGCTCTCCTTGCCGCTGACGATCAGCGCCAATCCGTCCGCGCCTTACGCCACCGTTGCCGAGAAATTCGCCGCCGCCCGCGCCAGGCTGCCGGCACCTCGCCCTGGCCGGTGCATCTCGCGCGCAAGGATGGCGCGCTCGATCTGTTTCTCGCGGCGCCGCGGCTTGCCTCCGCCCATCCGAAAGATGCGCAATTCTTTCCGCTGCATCAGCGCGAGATTGTCGGCATGGCGCCGCAACAGATGGGCTTTGCGGCTGACGGGCTGGTGCTGCGCCTCAAGCCCGGTGACAAGCTGAAAACAGTCTCGACGGCGTGCTGGTGCTGACCTCGGCGGATGGCTCGGTGCAGGCGCTCGACATTCACGCGACGCCCGGCGCGGTGCCGCCTGCAAAGTTCGGGGAACGCGGCGGCAGTCTTGGCATTCCGCTGGCCGTGCTGTTCGCGCTGCTGGGCGGGATCATTCTCAATCTCATGCCATGCGTCTTGCCCGTGCTGGCGATGAAGGCGTTCGGCATTGCCAACAAGGCCCATGCCGATAAGGGCGAAGCCGCGCGCGAAGGGCTGGCTTACGGTATCGGCGCGGTGCTCAGCTTCCTCGTGCTCGGCGGTGCCGTGGTCGGCTTGCGCGAAGCGGGGCAGGCCGTGGGCTGGGGCTTCCAGTTGCAAACTCCGATCGTCGTTGCCGGTTTTGCGCTTTTGATTTTCGCCGTCGGCCTCAATCTCTCCGGTGTGTTCGAGATCGCGGCCGGCATCACCGGCGGCGATGCCTTCACCCGACGCGGCGGTTCGGTGGGTGCGTTCTTCACCGGCGTGCTGGCAGTTGCCATCGCAGCGCCGTGCACCGCGCCCTTCATGGCTGCGGCCCTGGGTTTCGCGCTGACGCAAACCATCGCCATCGCGCTTCTGGTGTTCCTGGCGCTCGGCATCGGTTTCGCTTTGCCCTTTGTCGTCATCGCCTTTTCGCCCGCCTTGTTGCGCCTTTTGCCCAAGCCGGGATTGTGGATGGTGCGCTTCCGTCAGGCTTTGGCCTTTCCGATGTATGGCGCGGCGGCGTGGCTGTTATGGGTGTTGACGCAGGAAGCCGGTGCAAACGGACTTGTCGCCGCGCTGGCCGCGATGATCGCGCTGGCCTTTTCCGCCTGGGCCTGGGGCGTCAGCCGCCATGCCACATCGCATTGGCGCCATGTCGGCAGCGTCGCGGCCGCGTTGGGATTGCTGCTTGCGCTCGCCGCGCTGGCCGTCACCGGCACGGGGCAGGGCCGTGCGACCACATCCCTATCCGCCGCGCCGTCAGGCATCGCTTCGGAGCCTTACAGCACGGCGCGTCTCGCATCCTTGCGCGCGGAGAACCGCCCCGTCTTCGTCGATGCGACGGCGGCGTGGTGCATCACCTGTCTGGTCAATGAGAAGGTGGCGTTGTCGGGATCGCGCCTGCGCGAGGCCTTTGCGAAAAACAAAATCGCCTATCTCGTCGCGGACTGGACAAACCGCAACCCCGAGATCACCGCGCTCTTGGAAGCGCATGGCCGCTCGGGCGTGCCGCTCTATCTCTATTACGCACCCGGCGCGGCGCAGGCGAAGGTGCTGCCGCAAATCCTCACCGAAAGCGCAGTGCTCTCGGCCATCGGCGCGCAATGAGGCGCGGGCGGCGCGAACGCCGCCCGCACAGTGATCTCACTTCAGTTTGTCGAGCGCCATTTCGGCGGTGCCGGCCGTCTTCTGCGCCGAGGACAGCATGTCGTCCTTCAGCCCGGCGCGCAGTTCGGCCGCGATCTTTTCGAGATCGGTACGTTTGCCCGCGTCCATCGTATCGGGGATCGCGCCATTGCCGCTGTTCTTGCAGGGATTGAGCGCAACCGTATCGAAGCCATTGCCGCCCGGACCCACAAGGCAGTTGAGCGCGTGATGCATATGGGCATGCACCATCTTGATCGTGCCCGATTTGGAGGCGAAGCCGGCATGGGTGGCGGCGGTCGTGATCTCCGTCGAGGCATCGGCGGCATTGGCGGCCAGCGGGAAAGCGGCAAGGCCGGCACAGAGCACGGCAAGGCCCAGGCCCTTCTTCAGTGTATGGAATTCGGTCATCGCATATCCTCTCCTGAGATCTGCGCGCGAAACGGCGCAAAGACGGTAACGCGAGGCTCGGTGCCTGCGTTCCGCCGCGAAGTCTAACAGCAAGCCGCGCCGCCGCAACGCGCCTAGAAATCCATCATGTCATCAAGGAAATCGAACACATGGCCTTTGAAGAGGCCGTGCGCGATGGCGGAAAAGTGATCGCAGCCGGGAATGGCGACAGCGCGGGCGCCGGGAATAGCCGCAGCCAACATCTCCGGATCGCCGGCCAGCGTGTCGCGCGCGCCGGCAATCACCAGCACCGGCAGCGACAGACCCGCCAGCATGTCGGGCGCAAATGGTTCGCTCGAATTCTGCGCGAGGGCGGCAAGCGCCAGCCTGTCCTCGCCTTGTTCGTCGGCAAAATGGCGGAAGCTCTTCAACAACGGCTCGGCGATGCTGTCGGGATCGTCCGCCGCCATCGCCGCGGCCATCGCGCCGGGCGCGCGCGGCGGATCGAACAACGCCCCGCCGATTCCGCCCAACACCAGATGATCGATGCGCTCGGGATGGCGCAACGCCAAGGCAAGCGCGAGCCGCGCACCCAGGGAAAAGCCCATCACATCAGCGCGGACGACGCTTACGTGATCCATCAGCGCGACGATGTCGCCGATGAGCGCGTCCCGCGCATAGGCATCGGCGTCGTGCGGTTTGTCGCTTTCGCCGTGGCCGCGCAGATCGAGCGCAATGACGCGATAGCCCTTGCGTTCGAAGGCGCCATACCAGCCCAGCCGCTTCCACATCTCGGCGCGATTGGCCGCAAAGCCATGGATGAGCACAATCGGTCGCCCGTCGCGCGGGCCGAGATCGTCAAAGCCGAGCGTGATCCCGCCGGATTGGAATGTTGCCATGGAGTTCTGGTTAGCCGAAGGCGGGCAGGGCGCCAAGTGGCCGCGGTTGCGGGGGCGGACCGGAACAACATAAGGTCCCGGACCGTTTGCCGAGATGTCCCAGCCATCGATTGTCGGGTATTTTGCGGTACTGAGGATGTATTGAATGCGATTTATCAGTGCCGATATCGTGAAATGGATGGTGCGCGCATGATTACGGCAGCCCAGCTCAGGGCGGCGCGTGCCCTTCTCGGGGTGGACCAGCGCCAGCTGGCCGAACTGTCGGGCCTCTCCGTGCCCACGATCCAGCGCATGGAGGCCAGCGAGGGCGTGATCCGGGGCAATGTCGATTCCCTGATGAAGCTCATCGGCGCCCTGGATGCGGCCGGGATTCTCCTGCTCGCAGAAGGGGATGCGAGCCCCGAGGGCGGGCGCGGCGTGCGCCTGAAGGCGCCACCCGGTTGAACGGTCCCGCTGACGGACAGTTGAACGCCGGCCGCCGCGCAATTGCCGTTCCTTAACCGGCTTCCCATATAAACTGGGTCTCCGCCCGCCAGCCGGTGGGCGGGACATGGCTGCACGCACGGAAGGATTGTCTATGCTTGGATTTCTCCGCTGGGCCCGCTCGATCCTGGTCGGCGCGGTCAATGGCATCCTCAAGCTTGCGCTGGCCATTGTCATCGTGATCGGCCTGATCGCGGTGATCGGCCTGATGAAGGGCGATGGCTTGCCCTCCAATATCGTGCTGACGGCCGATCTGCGCGGTGCCATGCCGGATTCCACGCAGGCGGGCTTCGTCTTCGGCGGCAAGCCGCTCAGCGTCGTCGATGCCGTGCTGGCGCTCGATCATGCCGGGCGCGATTCCCGGGTCAAAGGTTTCTTCATCCGTCTGGGCTCCGCCAGTCTGTCGGTCCCGCAGGCGGAAGAACTCTCGGCCGCCGTCAAACGCTTCCGGGCCACGGGCAAATTCGTGACGGCCGATGCGCAAGGCTTCCTCTCGACCGGGCTGGGCGATTATCTGCTCGCCTCCAGTGCGAACGAGATCTGGATGCAGCCGGGCAGCCCCTTCACGGCAGCGGGTGCGGGCGCGGGCACGATCTTCCTGCGCGGGTTGTTCGACAAGATCGATGCGGTGCCGCAGATCGTCAAACGCGCCGATTATAAGAGCGCCGCCGACATGTATATGGAGAAGGGCTTCACGCCGGCCAATCGCGTGCAGACAACGGCGCTGCTGCAGTCCTGGTACGACTCGGCGACGTCCGCCGCGGCCGCCCAGCGCAAGATCCCTCTCGCCAAACTCACGGCCGATATGGATGCCAGCCCGCAATTTGCGGCCGATGCCAAGAAGGCCGGCCTGATCGACAAGATCGGCTTTGACGACGATGCCCGTTCGGCCGCGCTGACGCGCGCCGGGCAAAGGGGCGAAGCCGGTTTCTCTCGCCCGTTATGCGGCGATCACCAGCCAGGCGTCGAGCTTCGGCTCCGGCGAACGGATCGCGCTCATCACGGGCGTCGGTGACATTGTCGATGGCGAGGCCAACAGCGGTGTGTTTGGCGGCAAACAGGTGATCGCGGGCGACGATTTTGCCCGCGCGATCCGCCACGCCACGGAGAACCGCGATGTGAAGGCGATTGTCCTGCGCATCGACTCGCCCGGCGGTTCGGTGCTGGCCTCCGACCAGATTCTCGATGCCGTGAAAAAGGCGCAGGCCGCCGGCAAACCGGTTGTCGTCTCGATGGGCGCGGTCGCGGCGTCGGGCGGCTATTACATCTCCTCCTCCGCGAACAGGATCGTCGCCGAGCCCGGCACCATCACCGGCTCGATCGGCGTGCTCACCGGCAAGGTCAGCATCGGCAAGACGCTGGGGCTGATCGGCGTCAGCGCGGATCAGATCGGCGTCGGCAAGAATGCGCTGTTCGATTCCGCCATCGCGCCCTATACGCCCGATCAGCTCGCGGCGCTGAACCACCAGGCCGATGTCATCTATGCCGATTTCAAGAAGAAGGTCGCGGCCGGCCGCAAGCTGCCGCTGGCCAAGGTCGATGAGATCGCCAAGGGCCGCGTCTGGTCCGGCGCCGATGCCAAGAAGCAGGGCCTGGTCGATACGCTCGGCGGCTTCTGGACGGCGGTGGCCGAAGCCAAGACGCTGGCCAAGATCCCGGCCAAGGATCGCGTGGTGTTCGTGCGCTATCCGCGCCCGCATGGCTTTTTCGACGCGATTGATGCGCTGTTCGGCAAGTCGGAAGCGAGCATGAAGGCGATCGAGGGCCTCTCGACCCTGGCCAATACGCCGCTGGCGCGTGCCGCGATCGAGGCCATGGGCTCCGTGCCGCGCGGCGGCGTCGAGCTGCGGGCGACGGGCCTGCCGGCCGGGTTCTGACTGTTAGATGCCGTAATTGGCTTCGGAACAGGACCTCGATCCGGTATCGCAGTGTGCGGCCCGACGATGCCGACCCGCGCGTCCGGTTGCGCGAGCTTGCCGCCGTCCGCCGCCGTTTCGGCTATCGCCGGCTCCTGATTCTGCTGCGGCGGGAAAGGCTGCGGGTGAGCCGCGAACTCGAAGCTGTCATTGCCCGACGTGGTGTGCCGGTGTCGATCGTCAGCGATAACGGGATGGGACGCTTAAGCTATCTCGGGGCTCTGCGCCCCGTTGCATCACCGAGCCAGTAAAGCTCAAATGACGTCAGAGTTCTGCATCCAACTGGATGAAAGAAGGGGCCCACGTTAGCCTCTGTCGCCGAGCAAGGCCTTGGCTTTCGGCAAGTCATCAAGCATCAGGGCCGCGCCCTCATAGTCTCTCATCTGACCTTCGCTCAGCAGCAGAACCAAGGCGTATCCTGGCTCCATATCGCGCGGAGCCATCTAATCGTCCTCGTAACCGAACTTCTTACACCACCGCGCCAGTGACGGCAGAACCGGTTGCAATTGGGCCCTATAGGCGCGCCACTGTCCTATGCCGCTGGTATAAATCCCTCGGGCCACCTGCGCTGCGCTCGGTGTGTTGATATGCCGGCTTCGTGACTTGTCCGCGAAATCGCGCATCGCGCTGTTCCATTCGAGGCCAAGGTAATCGCAGAGCGCGCGCGTCGTGCCTTCGAAGTTGGCGACCACATCCTCGTGCTTGAGTATTCTCATGTCGAGCCCGAGTAGGGGGCGATAGAGTTCGCTTAGGTCCATCACCGCATTGTAATAGCGCGCAGTGCCCTCAAGCGAAGAAATTGATACATCTGCGCATTCATGCCGAAGCGACGACGGAAGCAGGAGAACACGACATCGCGCGGGTCGCGCAACGCGAACAAAATCTTCGCCTGGGGAAACAGTTTGGCGATGAGCGGCAGTAAGACAGTATTGAGCGGCATTTTGTCGATGAATACCCGCCGCGACGGCACAAAACCGCTGGCCGCCGCAAATTCCCAATAGGCATTCCGCCAGGGATCAAGCGCGCGGCCTTCTAGTTTCGCCAGTCGTGCCAGACCGCCCTCGGCCATGATGAAGTCATCAAAAGCAGAACTCAGACAGTCGCGCTCTTCCATCAAACGACGTCGCGGTGTCCTATCAAGACTTGTTCGAGCAGGGTCGTGCCGGAGCGCGGGAAGCCGACCAGAAAAATATGAGCCTTGACCGGACTTTTCGACGGAGCCTCGTCTCTGTGCGCCGCCCACGCGCCGGGCTCGGCGGTTTGGAAGTAGGCAGTCAACCGCGCAATGCGGGTGATGGCGGTTTCCATCCCTTCGGCTTCGAACGTCGGTCTGTACCATGCCTGCGCCGTCGCGTTGGCGGCGGTATAGGCGGCGAAGGCTTCGGCCCGCAGACCCAGGCCGTCCTCGGCGTCGCCCAGTAGATGCTCGGCGATCGAACGATTGATGGGGGCAGTGCCGGCATCCAGAATGATTTGGGTTGCACGGATGCGCGCCACGTCGAATTCGCGATCTTCAAGATCTGCCATCGCGAGCGCCAATGCCGCTGCCGTTTCAAGTGGATTTTGCTGCAATGCGCGGCCGGCATGCACGCGCGTCTGGACGGAATCGCCCGTCGTTGCAGTCAGGATTGCCAGCCGTGCTAGCGCCTCGGGATAGAACGAGTTGAAGAGCGATCGCGCGCTCATATTCCCGCTTCGCCTGCGCCAGTTGGCCGAGATATTGCAGCGCTTCCGCCTTACGGAAACGCAGCCCTGCTGCTTCTGGAGCCTTGCGCATGGCCGCGTCGAAAACCCGAATGGCCTCTTGCGTGCGCCCCACTGCCGTCAAGGCGATGCCGCAAACGTTGAGGACGTCGGGATCGTGTGGCGCAAGATCACGCGCCGCCTGTGCGTGGGCGAGCCCGGCGGAACCGTCTCTGGCGGCAAGCCTCTCGGCGGCTGCCAGCGTGAGAATTTTAGGATGAGCCAGGCGCTGGGCCGCACCCTCAGCCGCAAGCCGCATTGCTGTGTGGTTATCGCCCGCCCGCAATGCTGCATCGATATTGCGCAAGCAGATTTCGATCTGAGGGGCATCCAAATTAATGCTCACGGCGCCAAACCTCGAACAGCGCACGGCGCAGCAACGTGCAGGCGCGGCGGGTATGAAAGGACACTATATGACGATTACCAGCAGATGAATAACCGGAAATTTCGATTGCGATTGACCGCGCGCTGTCAATTACGGTAGGCGCCGGTGTTAAAAGCTCTGCTGCCCTCCGGAAGCCGCGTGCATGCAATCTGGACGACAATATACAGAAGCCTGATCGGCGATCAGATAACCTAGGCATGGCAGTCATGCCGATTTCTTGGCCGGTTACCTGCTCCTTGTCAATGTTGGTGCAGCAACAGATATGGGGCCCAAAAGCGGTGCTAGCTTGTCGATTGAATTGCCGCCGAAATGACGTTTCGGACCTGCAGGGCATGCAACGCGGCCAGCGGTCCGGGCGGGCGAGGTGCCACAGGGCGGCGCAGATCTGATGCCGCCGGCCCGCTGGCGGCGATGGCCGACGGTGGCACGCCGGTGCTGACATGCGGCTGTTGCTGCAGCCGTCCTTCGGAGGCACAGTGCGTACCGGAATTGTTGTCAGGATCGCCTGGCATCTCTGTCCGCCGCGATTTCCGTCAAATGAAGGACCAAATACGGTGTCGACGTTTCTCGAAGCCAGCACATTTACAATCAGCTCGAACGGATCGACGATCTCCTTCGCGACGACAAGCCGGGCCAGGCTCTGCCCCTCGCGTTGCAATTCGTCGAGCATAACCCCTCGATTGCTGATGGCTGGATTTCGGTGGCGCGTGCCCGTCTTGGCCTGATGCAATTTGACCAGGCCTTGCAGGTCTCGGAACGGGCTGTTGCCGTGGATCCATGAACCCGATTGCGCGTTTGTTGTTGACGGAGAGCCTGCAGCGCTGCGGCCGCAGTGCCGAGGCGTGTGAGGCGGCAATGGCGCTGGAAGCGGAGTACAAATACGATCCGGCGATTGGCCTCAAGATCGGTCAGTTCTACTCGCAGACGAACCGCCATGGCGATGCCGTGCGCTGTTACGAGCGCGTGGGCGTGTTGCAGCCCACAAACCGTTCAGTGATGCACAGCCTTGCCAGCGCCTATATCGCACTGGGCGAACTCGACAAGGCGGAAGCGATTTTGATCGCCTGATCCTGAAGGACGCCAACGAATTCGACGCCTACTACAACCGGTCCACCCTGCGCAGGGTGACGGCCGAGCACAACCATGTCGCCGAGATGGAAGAAATGCTTTCCAGTGTTCTGGTGGCAGAGAACGCGAAACCATAATGTGCTATGCGTTGGCCAAAGAGCTGGAGGATCTGGGTGAGTGGGAACGCTCTTTGGCCTATCTCAAGCGCGGTGCCGAACCACGCCGGCGAGCAATGAACTATCCGGTCGAGTGCGACCAGCGCATGCTGGAAATAGCTCGCCGCAAGTTCGGCGAGACGTTTCTAGCACAGACCCACGCCGGTATGCGAGAAGAGCCCTTCTTTACGTCGGAATGCCAAGGACTGGCACCACACTGGTTGACCGCATAGTGTCGTCGCACAGCAAGGTCGGCAGCGTTGGCGAGAGCGACGAATTCGGCCAGATCCTCATTCGCTTGACAAAGCCGACCGCCGGACAGGATGAGCCGGAATTCGCAACATACGCGATCACGATCTTGGCGATGTGGGGCGCGAGTACTGCAAGGCGATAAACGGGATGCTTTCCGGCTTTCCGCATCTCCTCGATAAGACACCGAGGAATTTCTATTGCGTAGGAATGATCCTGACAGCGCTGCCGAATGCGAAAATCATCCATCTTCGGCGGCACCCGGTTGAATTCGTATTATCGCGATTTACAAAACGCTTTTCCGGGATGGGTGCCTCTATTCGTATGATTTAAAGGGCCTGGGCCGTTTCTATCTTGCCTACCGCAAGCAGATGGATCACTGGCACAGTCTGTTCCCCGGCCGCATCAGGATGTTCACTATGAAGAATTGGTGAGCAATCAGGAGGACGTCAGCCGGCGCGTGATCGCGTTTTGCGGGCTCGGATGGGAAGATGCCTGCCTGCAGTTCCGAAGAGTGCCAGCCCGTCCCTCACAGCGGTTGCCGCACAGGTGCGCAGGCCGATCTACAAGACGTCGGTGGCGCTTGGCGCCGATTCGAAAAGACTGGCACCGCTGATTGGTGTCTTGAGAAAGGCGGAATCAGCATGGATTGAGAGATGGTGTACCCCTTTGCGGAGGGGATGGCCGTTACTGATAACCGAATTTGCGCAGCCAAGGCTCCATGTCGGCAGGATGGGGCGCAGCCCCCGGCATAACGGCGCCACTGGCCGACGCCTTCCTGGTAGAGCGGTCGCCGGACCTGGGCGGCGCTGACTGTAGCGTGTATTGCATCGTCGCCCGCGGTCTCGCTGAAAGCGCGCATGGAATCAGTCCACTTGATACCGAGGAAGTCGCACACGGCGCGGACCTGTTTGTCGAAATCGGCGATCATGTCCTCGTAGCGATGTTCATATACGGTCAGCGGTAGTTTCGCGCGGCAGCGCTCGCCGAGGTTCATGACTGCGGCGTAGTATGCGGCGCAGGTCTCTAGTGTCAGGAATTCGAATTTGCTGTGGTCGATATCGAAGTGGCGGCGGTAACAGCTGAATACGACATCGCGTGGATCGCGTACGGCAAACAGCACCTTCGCCGTTGGAAACAGTTTGGCGATCAGCGGCAGGTTTATGGTGTTCAACGGTTCTTTGTCGATGAACACTTTGTCTTTCGGCTCGATGCCGAACTCGCTGACGCGTCGCCAGTATTCGGCGCGCAGCTTGTTCAGCGGTTCACCGCTCATGTCCGCCAGCCGGTCAAGTCCCTCGGGCATGCTCATGAACTCCCCCGCCATGTTCTTGAGAGGAGAGCGTTCTTCGAGACGAATGACCTGCGGATGCATGGTCAGTACGCGTTCCAGTAGGGTTGTGCCTGACCGCAGAAACCCGAGCAGGAATATTGGGCGCGTGGAGCATGGGTCTCGTTTTCCGCGTGGTCGGCCTGATGCCAAGCGGTTGCCGGCATGGCATCCATGTGCGCAACGATGGGCGCGAGTATTGGTCTGCAGACGGCTTGTCCGCGATGGCGACGGCGTATTCGCGCCGGAACTCTTCGGCTTTTTCGCGGTAGGCGGCAAAAGCTTCGGCCGGGCGGTCCTGCGCGTCGAGTGCATCGCCGAGAACACCCCACGCTAGCGCGCGCGACTGGGCCGCTAGCGGCAGACGTTGATGTAGCAGGTTGCGCATGCGGGTTTCGGCCGCGGCTGCATCGCCCTGTTCGGCCTCGGCCATCGCCAGGGTGATGATTGCAGTGGCCTGCTGCGGGTCGATGGCGAGCGCTTGTTTGCCGCGCTTCGTCGCTTCTTCAAAATCGTTAAGCCGGACGGCGGCGGAGGCAAGGCCGGCTATCGCCTGCACGAAATCGGGATCGAGCGACACTGCGCGTTCGAAGACGAACGGGCGGCGGCGAAATCTCCCGCCCGTTCAAGTATCCAGCCGCGTAGGTAATGGGTCGCCGCGGCATCCGGCACGATCTCCAGGGAGGTATCGGCGATCTTTACGGCGGCGGCATGCTCGCCGAGGCCAGCCAGGCAGCCGGCGATCCCGTTCAGGATCGAGGGGTCCTCTGGTGCCAGAGTGCGGGCATGGTGGAAGAGCCGGAGCGCATCGCGGAACTGGCCTTTGCTGTGAAGCCAAAGCGCCTCGATCTTCAGCAGGAATGGATGCTCCGCACCGGCCTCAATGCTTCGCTCGGCAACCCGGTGCGCCGCCGCCACGTCCCCGCGCTGCATCGCGGCGACCGCGTCCTGGATGATACGCTCGATATCGCGGGGCTGAGTTTTTGTGGTCGGGTGTCGGGCATCTGCCGCCTCTTGTCGCCGCGCTGTCGCGTGCGAGCTTCTTAACAAATCCCATGGATTAGGGCCAAGCAAATTATGCGCCTAAAAGAACGGCGGCCTTTTGGGCCGCCGTTCGGTACTCGAAACTGGATCGACGCTTAGTTTTTCAGCGTGACGCTGGCAAAGATGTAGCGGCCCAGCGTGTCGTAGACACCAGAGTAGGTGTTGCCGTTGAACCCGCCCGTCGAACCAACCGTTGTGCCGTTGGGGCCAGCGCCACCAGCCGCCAGCAGCGGCGGATCCTTGTCCATGACGTTGTTCACCCCGACGTCGAGCTTGACGCCATCGGAAATCGCCCAGCTCGTGGCGAGATCGAAGTAGTTGTAAGCGGGAATATTGCCACCCGCGCCCGCGTTTGAGATTTGGTAACCAAGCGACAGGAACGGGTTGCTGCTATTGCCGTCGAAGCCTGTGCCACCGTAATGGCGCCAGTTGACCGAGAAACTGACATCCCATGGCGTGCTCCAGGTGATGCGCAGCTTGTGGCGCCATGTGGGGTTCGGAGTGCCGCAGGTCAGGCCGTAGAGCCCTGCACAATCATAGTAGGTGGCCCCAGAACTATTGGCCCCAGTGTAAGGCTGCACATTGAAGTAGTCGAGATAGGTGCCCATGAAGTTGATGGCGAGCGCGCCATAGTTGCCCACGCCCCAGTCGTTCAGATCGGTGGCATAGTTGGCTTCAAAATCGACACCGGCGGTCTTCTGGTACCCGGTATTCACACTGAGCGCTTTTACATAGCCATTGGGGCTCGCAAATCCGCCGGTGCCCGGATCGCGAACGATGTTCGAGCATACGGCGAGGTTCCCGTTCAAACAGCTATTCAGCGTAACCGACGCTGGAACATAGCCAATCGCTTGGCTCACGTCGATGTTCCAGTAGTCGACAGTCGCCGTGAAGCCGTTGATAAAGGTCGGCGTAAAGACACCGCCAATCGACCACGTATCCGCCCCTTCCGGCTTGAGGAGCGTACTGCCGCCCGATAGCTGGTAGCACTGGGAAGACGGGCATTGCAGGATCTTGCCATAACTCGCCGCCGTCGCACCCGTGCGTTCACATTGCGCCAGGGAGTCGGTCGGACTAGTGCCGGCGCAGGGGTCGCTAAAGGAGCCCAGAATAGGATTGTCCGGCGAATACAGGTCGAGCACGTTCGGTGCGCGAACTGCGTGTTGAAAGCTGCCGCGCACTCTCAACGAGTTCACCGGCTGCCATTCGAGGCCTACCATGTAGGTGTTGACCGAACCCGACGTCGAATAGGACGAGTAGCGATAGGCGGTGTGCAGCCTCAGATCTTCGACGAACGGCGCATTCTGAACGAGCGGGATCTGCAACTCGCCATACCCTTCCGTCACGCTGAAGCCCGCCAGGGGCTGTCCCAGGTTCTTGCCACCAGCACCGAACCCGTCGCCCTGCATATCTGCGGTGCTGGGCGTTTCTTGGAGGAACTCATCGCGCCATTCCGAGCCGACCGCGACGCTTACGCCCTGCTTGGCGAACGGCGACTTGATGCCGTATTGGCCGAGGTCGCCGGTCAAGTTCGCTGACACGACACGTTCACGCGTATAGCCGTCAACCTGGCCGTGGGTACCGACGTATTTTTGCATCGCCGGTGTAACTGCACCGATGCCATGGAAGAGATCGAGCGGTACGCACGCCGAAATCGCCATTCTGGCAGGTGCCGTTGGGATTAACCAAGAGCGCGTTTTGCACGGCGGTCTTGGACCAGTCGCCCAGATAAAGCTGACTGTACAGCGAGTAGCTCTCCTGAGCGGAAGCGTCATACGCCCAGCCGTCGCCCAGATCGCCTTTCGCGCCGACCACCATGCGATAGGAGGTGTGGCGATACTCGGTGATGCGCGGGCCGCCTTCGACATTGCGCCGGGCAATATCAACTTGCGCCAATCCCGGCTTACCCGTCCCCGGATCGACGACCGTGCCGTTTGGGCAGAACATGGAGATGAACTGGCCCGTCAGCAGCGGGTTGTCGCAGTTGATGTTCAACTGGCCCTTCGAATTGTTCGAGGCGAGGTAGAACGCCGCCGTAGGCGCCGCCTGCCAGGACGAAGAGTCGTCCATGAACATGAAGCTGGCGTAGACATCCAGAGCCTTGTTCACTTCGTAGTGCGCGAACGTGCCACCGGAGAAGCGGGTGTCCGGACGCTGGATGCTGTTGTAGGCACCATAGTTGAAGTACATATTGGGCGTGCCGGTGAAGTAGGTTAAGTGGCCGCCCGGTTCCATGAAGTAATAGTAGCCCGCCTTCGGACCTGTGAGGGAGTGGTATGCGGAGTAGTTGAACGAACCGCCGCAGACATAGCTGTCAACGGTATGTCCCGGTCCCTTGCCGGTGCTCGACAGGTTGCCAATCGAGCACGCGGAGTAGTCGCGCGTTTTCTGAAGCACCTGCCGGATATTCTGATAGCTCAGATAGGCGGTGATGTTACCCTTGTCGTCGGCGCTGTTGGTGCCGAGGATAAGCGTCGACGTGAAGGTTTCGCCATCAAACATGGAAGAGGGTGCGTTGGCGAAGCCTTCGCTTGACTGCAGGGCACGCAGGCTACTGTTGCTGTTATTGTGCTGGTAGGCCCCAACGGTGCTGTCCAACTCGACGCCCTCGAAATCCTTGCGCATGACGAAGTTCACGACGCCGGCGATGGCATCCGAACCGTACACGGCCGAGGCGCCGCCGGTCAGGACTTCGACATGGTCAACAAGGGCTGACGGAATCTGGTTCAAGTCCGGACACGCCGAGTGCTGGGATCGCCCGGCGCCATGCGCTTGCCATCCACCAGCACCAGCGTGCGTTCCGTGCCGAGACCGCGAAGGTCGACGGTCGCGGTGCCGGAGCGAGTTGTTGCCGAGCTGGCCTTCTGTCTGATCGGCGAAACACCGACGGCAGGTTGTTCAGCAAGTGTCTGATATTGGTCGTGCCCGTGAGTTGCAGGTCCTGTGGCCGACCGTTGTCACCGGCGAGCTGGAATACAGGCCCTGTTGCGGAATGCGCGAACCTGTAACGACGACGGTTTCGACGTTCTGCCCTTGTGCAGCAGCCGGGGCGGCAATGGCCAAGGCCGCCGCCGAGGCTGCTCCGAGGAGCAGCGAGCGCCGCAAAATGCGGCTCTTGAGAGTGGATTGGTACACGTGGAACCCCCTTGGTTCTGTCGTAACGACGACTGTCTGTGATCGTAACGACGATGCCACTTGTCGTAACGACGACTGTCACTTGACGGACGACGGCTAAGGATCTGCCGGAAGGCAGAAACCCTGCAATGGGCCCGATCGGCTCATGCAGCTGTCCGTTTGGCGCAAAGCTAAGAGAGCGGATGGGTAGGGTCAAAATGGATTCAAGGTTGAAGCGACGTTCACGAACGGCATGTGGCTTTTGTGCATCAATTCTGTGAAGGCCCGGTCACGATCTTCCAAGGCTGGTCCAAGTCCGGCATGAATTCTGACCATGCTTTTCAGGCACCCCGAATACCCCACGTTTCCGGGACGCCAGCCGGATCGGCGTGACGGCGAAATCGCGTGCTGGCAACATGGCGAGGAGGCAGAATCATACCGCCGTCGGCGCCACTGTTGCCGATTGGCATCGTTCGTCGGCCGGACGCGCGCGTGACATATATATAGAGAATACGAAGGTATGCAGCGACATGACCACGGGCCTCTTCACGCATCCCGCCTGCCTCGCGCATGAAACGCCGCCCGGCCATCCCGAATGTGCCGACCGGCTGCGCGCCGTGCTGCACGCGTTGGAGGATGAGCGTTTCCAATATTTGGCACGTCATGTCTCTGAGCCCGCTTCTCGCGAAGCATTGTTGCGCGTTCATTCCGCCCAACTTGTCGATCGCATCCTTGGTCCGCTGGCGGAGGAAGCCGCGCGTGAGACCTATGTCCATCTGGATGCGGATACGGTGATGAGCGCGGGCTCGGCGGAGGCTGCGCTCAGGGCCGCCGGCGCGGTGATAGAAGCTGTCAATTTTGTAATGAATGGCACGTCTGCGAAATGCCTTCTGCGCCGTGCGCCCGCCGGGCCACCATGCCGAGCGCGACCGGGCTATGGGTTTCTGCCTTTTCAACAACGTCGCCATCGGCGCCTACCACGCCCGCGCCGCGCACGGCCTTGAGCGGATCGCGATCATCGATTTCGATGTCCACCATGGCAATGGCAGCCAGGATATCGCCTTTGCCGATCCCGGCCTGTTCTACGCGTCCACGCACCAGTCGCCGCTCTATCCCGGCACGGGCTCGGTGGGGGAGCGCGGCACGGCCGGCAATGTGCTCAATGTGCCCTTGCCGCCGGGGGCCGATGGGGCGGCCTTCCGGGCCGCGATGAGCAGCCGCGTCCTGCCGGCGCTGGAGGCCTTCAAGCCGGAATTTATCTTTATTTCCGCAGGGTTCGATGCTCACCGCGCCGATCCGCTGGCCGAGCTTTGCCTGGACGAGGCGGATTTCGCCTGGGCCACGGCGGAAATCTGTGCGCTGGCGGCGCGAGCCTGCCGGGGACGCGTTGTGTCCTCTCTGGAAGGGGGTTATGACCTCGCCGCGCTGGCGCGCTCGGCTTCCGCCCATGTGCGCGCATTGATGGAGGGCTAAGCCATGGCCGCAAAAGCGAAACCGGACGAAGCGGCGCCCGTCGATCAGATGAGCTTCGAGGCCGCACTCAAGGAGCTGGAGAGCATCGTCTCCCGCCTGGAGCAGGGTGAGGTCGCGCTCGAGGATTCCATCGCGCTCTATGAACGCGGTCAGGCGCTCAAGGCCCATTGCGAGGCCAAGCTCAAGGCGGCCGAAGGCCGGCTCGAAAAGGTCGTCCGCGGCGCGCGCGGGGCCGAGGGCCTCGAGCCGATGGATATGGGCTGAGGCGACCCGGCGCCGCCATGGCCAACACTTCCCAATCCAGGTCCGACGCCGTCGAAGCCGCGCTCGACGAAGCGTCCGCTGTCGTGACCGCCGCGCTCGATGCGCTGCTCCCCAGGCCGGCCGGCCCCGAAGCGGGCCAGCTGGAGGCGATGCGTGCTCTGGCCTTGGGCGCAGGGCGCCGCTGGCGCGCCTTTCTCGTGCTTCAGGCCGGTCACATGTTCGGCGTCGACAGCCGCCCGCTCGCGCGCGTGGCGGCGGCGGCCGAATGTGTTCACGCCTATGCCCGCGCATCGAGCGGGGTTTCTGCCCTGGACGATGCGGCCTTGCCGGCCGCCGCTCACGACACAGCGACGACTCGTCTGGCCGGCAATGCGCTTCTGACCTTTGCCTTCTCACTGTTGGGCTCGAGCGACGGCATTGACGATCCGTATAGTCGTGCCGAGCTGATGGCGCGGCTGGCGCATCGCGCCGGCCCGGCCGGGCTCGTCGGCGGGCAGATGCTGGAGCGGGCCTTCGCCGCCAGTGTGGAAGGCGAGATGCCGCCATTGCCGGAGATCAGCCGCCTGCAGCGGATGAAAACCGCGTCGTTGACGATGTTTTGCGCCGAATCAGGTGCCCTTCTGGGCCATGCATCGCCCTCGGCACGCCATGCTTTGTCCGCCTACGGACAAGACTGGGGGCTGGCGTTTCAGATCGCCTGCGATCTCGCCGTTCCGACGCAGGATGGCGCGGGAAGTCCTACTGTTGTCTCGGCTTTGGGCGCCGATCGGGCACGCTCGCAAGCCTCCGCACTGACGGCCCAGGCGGTGCGTCACCTTGATTTGTTTGACGAAAAGGCCGACCTTTTGCGGGCAGCAGCGGGATATTTGGAGCGCTTGGCGGGCGCGGCGGCTGCGTGAGGGAGTAAGGAATGAAATTGCCGACGAAGACGCCGCTGCTGGATCGCGTGACCGTGCCCGAAGAGCTGCGCACGCTTGATCGCAGCGATCTGCGCCAGTTTGCCGATGAATTGCGCAAGGAGATGATCGACGCCGTCTCGGTGACCGGCGGCCATCTCGGCGCCGGCCTTGGCGTCGTCGAACTCACGACCGCACTGCATTACGTCTTCAACACGCCGGACGACAAGCTGATCTTCGATGTCGGCCATCAGGCCTATCCGCACAAGATCATCACCGGCCGACGCGACCGTATCCGCACGCTCAGGCAGGGCGGCGGTCTCAGCGGTTTCACCAAGCGCGCCGAGAGCGAATATGATCCGTTCGGTGCAGCGCATTCCTCGACCTCGATTTCCGCCGGTCTCGGCTTTGCCGTCGCCGCCGAGCTGAAGAAGCAAGAGCGCAACGTCATCGCCGTGATCGGCGACGGCGCGATGAGCGCGGGCATGGCCTATGAAGCCATGAACAATGCCGGCGCCATGGATGCGCGGCTGATCGTGATCCTCAACGACAACGACATGTCGATCGCCCCGCCGGTGGGCGCGATGAGCGCCTATCTGGCGCGTCTCGTTTCCAGCCGTCCGTTCCGCGAATTGCGCGAACTCGGCAAGCGCATCGCCCATTGGCTGCCCAAGCCGATGGAACTGACCGCCAAGCGCGCCGAGGAATATGCCCGCGGCATCGCCATGGGCGGCACCATGTTCGAGGAACTGGGCTTCTATTACGTGGGCCCGATCGACGGCCACAATTTCGATCATCTGATCCCGGTGCTCGAAAATGTGCGCGACACCAAGAACGGCCCGATCCTGATCCATGTCGTGACGCAAAAGGGCAAGGGCTACGAACCGGCCGAGAACAGCGCCGACAAATATCACGGCGTCTCCAAGTTCAACGTCCTGACGGGCGAGCAGAAGAAATCGAATCCCAAGGCGCCGGCCTATCAGAAGGTGTTCGGCGAGGAGCTGACCAAGCACGCCGAGAAGGATGAGCGCATCGTCGCCATCACCGCGGCCATGCCCGGCGGCACCGGCATCGACATCTTCCAGAAGGCGTTCCCGAAACGCACCTTCGATGTCGGCATTGCCGAGCAGCATGCCGTGACCTTCGCGGCCGGCATGGCGGCGGATGGCATGAAGCCGTTCTGCGCCATCTATTCCACCTTCCTGCAGCGCGGCTACGACCAGGTCGTGCATGACGTCGCCATTCAGGGTCTGCCGGTGCGCTTTGCGATGGACCGCGCGGGCCTCGTCGGCGCCGATGGCCCGACCCATGCCGGCGCCTTCGACATCGCCTATCTCGGCTGCCTGCCGGGCATGGTGATCATGGCGCCGTCCGATGAAGTCGAGCTGATGCACATGGTGGCGACGGCCGTCGAAATCGACGACCGGCCCAGCGCCATGCGCTATCCGCGCGGCGAGGGCGTGGGGCTGGAGCGTCCGGCCATCGGTTCACCGCTCGAAATCGGCAAGGGGCGCATCGTCAGGGAAGGCAATTCCATCGCCATCCTCAATTTCGGCACGCGTATGACCGAAGCCCTGCTGGCGGGCGAAAAGCTGGCTGGCTACGGCCTCTCGGCCACCATCGCCGATGCGCGCTTCGCCAAGCCGCTCGATGAAGATCTGATCCGCCGTCTGGCGCGCGAGCATGAAGTGCTGATCACCATCGAGGAAGGCTCGATGGGCGGTTTCGCGGCGGCGGTGATGCAGTTCCTGGCGCTGGATGGCGGGCTCGACAAGGGCCTCAAGATTCGCCCGATGACGCTGCCGGATCGCTACATCGATCACGACACGCCGGAGAAGATGTACGAAGCCGCCGGCCTCGACGCGAAAGCGATCGTGGCGATGGCGCTCTCCGCCCTCGGCCGCGAAACCGAAGCGGCAGCGGCCGGCCAGCTGGCGTAATTTCTAACCGTCATGGCCGGGCTTGACCCGGCCACCCATCGCGCCCACGTCAGTGGGCGCAAGAGATTTATTGGCGCGCGGACGCGCACCTGATGGATGGCCGGCTCCAGGGCCGGCCATGACGGATAAGAAAGAGTGCGAGCCTCCATGCCTAAACGCGCGGACGTCTTTCTCGTCGAACACGGCCACGCCGCCAGCCGCGCCGAAGCGCAGGCCGCCATCAAGGCTGGCCGCGTGAGCGCGGATGGCAAGCCCGTCACCAAACCCGCGCAGTCGCTGCATGAAGGCCAACAGATCATTTTCGAAAAAGAACATCCTTATGTCTCGCGTGGCGCGCTCAAGCTCGTCGCCGCGCTCGATCATTTCGGCTTTTCACCGAAGGATCGCATCTGCCTCGATATTGGCGCCTCCACCGGCGGTTTTACGCAGGTGCTGCTGGAACGCGGCGCGGCCCGTGTCTTCGCCATCGATGTCGGCCACGACCAGCTGCATCAGACCGTCGCCGCCGATCCGCGCGTCACCTCTTACGAAGGCGTCAACGCCCGCGATCTCACCACCGGCATCGTCAGCCAAGCCCCCGAGGCCATCGTCATCGATGTCAGCTTCATCTCGCTGATGCTGGCGCTGCCGCGTGCGCTGGACATGGCGGCGAAAGAGGCGTGGCTGGTCGCTCTGGTCAAACCGCAATTCGAGGTCGGCCGCGAGCATATCGGCAAGGGCGGCATCGTGCGCGATGCGGCGACCGGGCTTGCCGCGGCCGAACGCATCGCCGAGTGGCTTGCCTCCATCGATGGCTGGCAGGTGCATGGGTTGATCGAAAGCCCCATCGAGGGTGGTGACGGCAATCGCGAATATCTTCTGGCGGCGACAAAACCATGAGCACACTCTGCCGCCATTTCGGCCCCTGCGGCGGCTGCCTGTTGCAGGACATGCCGCAAGACGAATACCGCGCCCGCAAGCGCCAGCTCGTCGTCGATGCGCTCGCGCATCACAGCGTCGAAGCGGTGGTCGCCGACATCGTCTGCGTCCCGCCGCACAGCCGCCGCCGCGCCACGTTCAAGGTGGCCAACAGCAAGGGCCAGACACAGCTTGGCTTTCACGCCCGCCAGAGCCACGACATCGTCGACATGCAGGAATGCCGCTTGCTCACGCCCAAGCTGATCGCGGCCGTGCCGCGCCTGCGTTCGATGATGGGTGCGCTGCTGGGCGATGGCGAGAAGGCCGAGCTTCACGTCACCGAAACCGATACCGGCCTCGATCTCGCACTCAACTGGAACCGCAAGCTCAAGCCCGCGCTCACCGCCGCGCTGGCCGATTGGGCGGCGAAGCTGAAACTGGTGCGCATCACCAGCGGCCGCGATGTGGCCGTGCAGCTCGCGCGTCCCATGCTGCGCTTCGGCAAGGCCGATCTCCCGCTGCCGCCCAAGTCCTTCCTTCAGCCCACGCGTGAAGGCGAGGCGGCGTTGCAGGCCCGCGTCGCCGAATGTCTCAAGGGCGCCAAAAAAATCGCCGACCTGTTTTCCGGTTGCGGCACCTTCACCCTGCCGCTGGCCGAAACCGCGCAGCTCCACGCCGTCGAACTCGACACCCGCCTGCTGGATGCGCTCACCGAGGCCGCGCGCCACACGCAAGGGCTGAAGCCCGTCACCACCGAAACGCGCGATCTCTTCAAGCTGCCGCTGACCCCGCCGGAATTGAAACGTTTCGATGCCGTGCTGCTCGATCCGCCGCGCGCGGGCGCGCTGGCACAGGCCAGGGAAATCGGCGCGTCGGCGATCAAGCGCGTCGCCTATGTCTCCTGCAATCCGCAAAGCTTCGCGCGCGATGCCCGCGTGCTGATCGAGGCCGGCTTCGCCATGGGCGAGGTGGTGCCCGTGGACCAGTTCCTGTGGTCGGACCATGTCGAACTCGTGGCCGGTTTCGCGCGACGCTGACGCATCTGGACCGAGCCGATGCCGCGGCGCATGATCGGCGCATGAGCACCAAACCCGGCCCGCGCGCCAAATCCGGTCAGCGCCTGGCCTTTGCCGGCTTGCAGACGGCGCGCGTCGCTTTTTACGGCGCCCATTATCTCGCTGCGCGGTTCCTCGCCCGCGAGAACGTCTCCGATATGGCGAAGCCGAAGCACAAGGTGCCGGCGCTGCCGGACCTCCTCAAATCCATGACGGGTTTGTTCGCGCAGGATTGGCGCAATGTCGAAGCCGGGCTCTATCCCGCGCCGCTCGATCTGCGCCGCGAAGCGCGCAATGCGATGGCGAGCGTTCGTTACCTCGCCGATGTGCCCAGGGTCATCCGCCGCCAGCGCGATCGCGCGCATGATGAGGTGAACGGGGCAGGGGACGACCTGCCGCGCTATTACCGCCAGAACTTCCACTTCCAGACCGATGGCTATCTCAGCGATCGCTCGGCCAAGCTCTATGACTTTCAGGTCGAAGCGCTCTTCGCCGGCACCGCCGATGCCATGCGCCGCCGGGCCTATGTGCCGCTGGCAGATTATCTCGCGCGCAAGAAACTCAAACAGCCGGTGATCCTCGATGTCGCCGCGGGCACGGGCCGCTTCCTCTCCTTCGTCAAATCGCTGCAACCGCAGGCGAAAGCCATTGCGCTCGATCTGTCCGAACCCTATCTCGCCCGTGCGCAAAAGCGCGCCGCGAAGATGGGCCACGAAATCGAAACCCTCGCCGCGCCCGCCGAGAAAATTCCGCTGCCGGATGCCAGCGTCGATGTCGTCACATCCATCTATCTGTTCCACGAATTGCCGCCGAAAATCCGCGCCGCCGCCGCATCCGAAATTGCGCGCGTGCTGAAACCCGGCGGTCTCTTCGTCTTTGCGGATTCGATCCAGTATGGCGATGCGCCCGCACTCGACGGCTTGCTCGATGTCTTCCCCGATCTCCTGCACGAGCCCTATTACGCCAGCTATGCGAAGACGGATCTGAAACAGCTCTTCGCCAAACCGGGCCTGCTGCCCGGCCGTGTGGACGTCGCCTATCTGACGAAGATCATCGCGTTTGAGAAGCCAAGGGCGACGCGCAAACGCCGCGCACAAATTTAATTGTCATCCCCGGCGAGAACTGCGCGCGAAGCGTGCGGTTCGAGGGAAGGGGACCCAGGAGGTCCCGCTGGCTCACATTCTCAGAATTTACGCAGGAGCATTTGCCTGAACCACGGCACCGCGGAGGGGCCTGGGTTCCCTTCCCTCACAGCACGCGCTGCGCGCGCGCTGTTCGCCGGGAATGACAAACGGTATGCGTTTGAGGACTATCCGTTCTGCGCCCGATGCCTGAGCGCGTGATCGGCCAGCGTAATCGCCATCATCGCTTCGCCCACGGGCACGGCGCGGATGCCGACGCAGGGGTCGTGGCGGCCCTTGGTCACGATCTCGGTCTTCGCGCCTTTCACATCCACCGTCTTGCGCGGGGACAGAATGGACGAGGTCGGCTTCACCGCGAAGCGCGCCACAATCGGCTGGCCGCTCGAAATCCCGCCCAGAATTCCGCCCGCATGGTTCGAGAGAAATTTCGGCGCGCCGCGATTGCTGGCCCGCATCTCGTCGGCATTCTCTTCGCCCGTCAGCGCGGCGGCCGCGAAGCCGTCGCCGATCTCCACGCCCTTGACGGCATTGATGCTCATCAGCGCGGCAGCGAGGTCAGCATCCAGCTTGCCATAGATCGGCGCACCGAGGCCGACGGGAATGCCTTCCGCCACCACTTCGACCACCGCGCCCACGGAAGAGCCGGCCTTGCGGATTTTCTCCAGATATTCCGTCCACGGAGCGATGGCCTTGGGGTCGGGGCAGAAGAAGGGATTGTTCGCCACCTCCGCCCATTTCCAGTTCTTGCGGGTGATCCCCAGCGTGCCCATCTGCACCATGGCGCCGCGAATGGTCGACCTTCTTGAACAGATGCGCCAGCACCTGTTTGGCCACCGCGCCCGCCGCCACGCGGCTTGCGGTCTCGCGCGCGGAGGAGCGCCCGCCGCCGCGATAATCGCGCACGCCATATTTGGCGAAATAGGTGTAGTCGGCATGGCCGGGCCGGAACTTGTCGCGGATGTCGGTGTAGTCCTTCGACTTCTGGTCGACATTCTCGATCAAGAGCGCAATCGGCGTGCCGGTCGTGACCTGTGTCTTCATCCGCTCGTCCTGAAAGACGCCGGAGAGGATGCGCACCCGGTCGGGCTCCTTCCTCTGGGTCACGAATTTGGACTGGCCGGGCTTTCTCCGGTCGAGATCGGCCTGGATCATCGCCTCGTCGAGCGCGATCCCCGGCGGGCAGCCATCGACCACACACCCGATCGCCGGCCCATGGCTCTCGCCGAAGGTCGTGACGCGGAAGAGGTGGCCGAAGCTGTTGTCGCTCATTCGGGTGCCGGTTTCGCCACCGAGATGTCCGGCGCGTCCTCGGCCTTCATGCCGACGACGTGATAGCCGGCATCGACATGCAGGCATTCGCCCGTCACCGCCTTGCCGAGATCGGACAGCAGGAACAGCGCCGCATTGCCGACTTCGCCGATCGAAACCAGGCGGCGCAGCGGCGAGTTGTATTCGTTCCAGCGCAGCATGTAGCGGAAATCGCCGATGCCGCAGGCGGCCAGCGTGCGGATCGGCCCGGCCGAGAGCGCATTGACCGTGATCTTCTGCTTGCCGAGATCTTCGGCCAGATAGCGCACACTGGCTTCCAGCGCCGCCTTGGCCACGCCCATCACGTTGTAATGCGGCATCACCTTTTCGGCGCCGTAATAGGTCAGGGTCAGCATCGAGCCGCCCTCGGCCATCATCTTCTCGGCGCGGTTGGCCACGGCCGTGAAGGAGTAGCAGGAGATGTCCATCGTCATCCGGAAGTTTTCCGGCGTGGTGTCGACATAGCGGCCCTTGAGCTGCTCCTTGTCGGAGAAGGCGATGGCATGCACGACGAAGTCGATGCTGTCCCACTTGGTCTTCAATTCGTCGAAGGCCGCGTCGATGGAGCCCTGATCGGAGACGTCGCAATCGATCAGCGCGGCGGGGTTCAGCGGTGCCGTCAGCGGGCCGACGCGCTTCTTGAAGGCATCTCCCTGATAGGTGAAGGCCAGTTCGGCGCCGGCATCGTGCAGGGCCTGGGCGATGCCCCAGGCGATAGACCGGTCATTGGCGACACCCATGATGAGGCCACGTTTGCCCTTCATGAGTCCCTCGGTGGACATGCTGTGATTCTCCTGCTCGCGCGCCGGCGTAGTTTAGGTGTGCGCAGCGAATAGGCCAAGGAACCGAAGGAATCCAGTCCCGTAATCCGCGGGACTGCTATTTCAGTTTGGCGCGCGGGTCATAAGTGGTGTCCCAGCCCTCGGCGAATTTCTTGAGAGCGGCGTCATCTTTCTCCGGCAACATCACCACCAGCCGCACATGAAGGTCGCCGGGATGGGGTTTGACTGCGATTCCCTTGCCCTTGAGGCGCAGCGTGGCCCCGGTGTTGGAGCCCGCCGGCACTTTGAGCGAGACCGGTCCCGTCAGGGTCGGCACGGTCACCGAACCGCCCAGCACCGCTTCCTTGAGAGTGATGGGCAGGTCCATTTTGAGATTGTTGCCGTCGCGGCTGAGCCAGGGATGGGCCGCCACGCTGATGGTGGCCAGCACATCGCCGCTCGGCCCGCCATTGCGGCCCGGGCCGCCCTGGCCGCGCAGGCGAATCTGCTGGCCCTCCTTGATCCCGGCCGGGATGCGCACATCGATCTCGCGCCCGTCGGGCAGGGTGAGCCGCCGTGTCGAGCCCTTGGCCGCCTCGTCGAAGGCCACGGTCATGGCATAGGCGAAATCCTCGCCCTTCATGGGCTGGTTGCGCCGGCCCCGGCCGCCCCCGAGGCCGCCGAACAGATCGGCGAAGATATCCTCGGCGCGGAAGCCCTGGGCCTGCTCGCCGCCCGCCGCCCCGCCGGGCCCGCCCCATTCCTGATAGAATTCGTGGCCGCCGCCGCCGAAGGGGCCGCCGCGGCCACCATGGGCGCGCGGATCGAAGCCGCGCGGATTGCCGGCCGCGTCGATCTCGCCGCTGTCGAATTTGGCGCGCTTTTCCTTGTCGCCCAGAATGTCGTAGGCGCCGCTGATCTCCTGGAATTTCTTGGCCGCCTTCTCGTCGCCGCCATGGGTGTCAGGATGGTGCTTTTTGGCCAGGCCCCGGAAGGCCTTCTTGATCTCGGCCTCGCTGGCCGATTTCGTGACGCCAAGGATTTCGTACGGGTCGCGCATGGTCTCTCCGGCCGGGGCCGTCCGCCCCGGCGCAAACTGTCAATCGAGCCAATATATAGGGAACGGCTTGGTGTCGCGTTAAGGGGCTGGATCAAGGAATCCCGCGGCATACCGCCCGAATCGGCTCCGTGGCCTTAGTTTCGCTCGCTTTGGGGTGCAGTTGCGCATTTCCGGCGCAAATAGGCTATGACGCCCGCCGCTGCCCGCGTCTCGCGGGCTCCTCATTCCACAAGGTTTGTACCCCCGTGTCCTTTCCCGAAACCGCCGTTCCGCTCGCCCGTGCGCTGGCGGAGCAGAAATATTCCGAACCCACCGCCGTGCAGAGCGCCGTTCTGGCCCCGGAGGCCGAGGGCCGCGACCTGCTGGTCTCGGCCCAGACCGGCTCGGGCAAGACCGTGGCCTTTGGCCTGGCGATGGGGGCGACCCTTCTGGGCGAGGCCACATGGATGGGCGCCGCCGGTGCGCCGCTGGCGCTGATCGTGGCGCCGACCCGCGAGCTGGCGCTTCAGGTGCAGCGCGAGCTGACCTGGCTCTACCAGTTCGCCAGCGCGCAGATCGTCTCCTGCGTCGGCGGCATGGATCCGAAATCCGAGCGCCGCGCGCTCCAGCGTGGCGCCCACATCATCGTCGGCACGCCGGGGCGGCTGCGCGATCATCTCGAACGCGGCGCGCTCGATGTCTCCTCGCTCAAGGTGCTGGTGCTCGACGAGGCCGACGAGATGCTCGACATGGGCTTCCGCGAAGACCTCGAATTCATCCTTGAAACGACGCCGGCCGAACGCCGCACGTTGCTGTTCTCGGCCACGCTGCCCAAGCCCATCGTCGCCATGGCCAAGCATTATCAGCGCGACGCGCTGCGCATCGCCGCCACCGATGTCCGCGAGGCCCATGCCGATATCGAATACCGCGCCGTGCGCATCGCCGCGCGCGATGGCGAACACGCCGTGGTCAATCTCCTGCGCTATTACGAGCCGCCGGGCGCGCTGGTGTTCTGCAACACCCGCGAGGCCGTGCGCCATCTGCACGCGATCCTGGTCGAACGCGGCTTCTCCGTCGTCGCGCTGTCGGGCGAGATGGGGCAGGGCGAGCGCAATCAGGCGCTGCAGGCTTTGCGCGATGGCCGCGCCCGCATCTGCGTCGCCACCGATGTCGCCGCGCGCGGCATCGACCTGCCCAGCCTGTCGCTGGTCATCCATGCCGAACTTCCCAACGACGCCGAAGTGATGCAGCACCGGAGCGGGCGCACCGGCCGCGCCGGCAAGAAGGGCATCTCGGTTCTTCTGATACCGCCGCAGAAGCGCCGCCGCGCGGAAATGTTGCTGGCGCAGGCGCGCCTCAACCCGGTCTGGGCCGCAGCCCCGAGCGCCCATGCCATCAAGGTGCTCGATCAGGAACGCCTGCTGGAAAATCCGCTGCTCACCGAAGCGGCCAGCGAAGAGGATCTGGAACTGGCGAAGATGCTGCTCGAAACGCAATCGCCCGAGCAGATCGCCGCCGCGCTGGTGCGGCTCTATCGCGCCAATCTTCCGGCGCCCGAAGAGCTGGCCGATCCGGGCGAAGCGCCGCCCAAGCGCGAACGCAGCGAACGCCGCGAGCCGCGCCAGGATTTCGACACCCGCAAGAAGACCCGCGATGCCCGCATCCGCGAATCCCGCGAGCGCTCCGAAGAACCGCGTGCCCCGCGCCGCGAACAGCGCGGGCGCGACACGCATGGCTCCTCCGGCGATACGGTCTGGTTCCGCCTCAATGTCGGGCGCGAGCGCAACGCCGATCCCAAATGGCTGGTGCCGGAGATCTGCAATCAGGGCGGAATCGGCAAGCAGGATATCGGCCAGATCCGCATCTTCGATCGCGACACGCGCTTCGAAGTGAACGCCGATGCCGCCGATGGCTTCGCCGCGCGCATCGCCGCGCAGACGAAGAAAACGGGTGTGCGCATCGACCTGTTGCGCGGCGACGCGCCCGAGGCCGAAGCCCCACGCGGCAAGGATACCAGGCCGCCGCGCGGCAAGGACACCAAACCGTATCGCGCCAAGACAGGCGACGCCCGTCCGGGCAAGCCGGCCGAGGCCCGCCACGGCAAATCCGACTGGAAGCCGAAGCTTGACGTGGTGATGCCGGAAGAGGGCTCGCTCGACGATTGGGCCCGCAAGAAGCCTCAGAAGCCGAAGCGCGAAGGCATCCCCAACTGGAAGCCGCGCTACGACAGCGCCGCGCCGCCGCACGCCGACAAGCCCAATGGCAAACCGGGCGGCAAACCGGGTGGAAAGCCCTTCGGCAAGCCGGGCGGCAAGCAGAAAAAGGCCGGTGGCAAAACCAAACCCAACCGCGCCGCCCGCCGCGCCAAAGCGGGGGACTGACCCCCCGCTCAGGGCCATGAATGGCCGCTTGGCGCCGATTTTGTTGAACAAGTCGCATTTGGATTGAGAGAGATCGCGCGAGGAGCGGGAGGCGTTTGCCATTTCCGCTTGTGATCAGGTCGGTATTGGCTGCGGGATTGGGACCAGCTTGGCTAGTTTCCTGAGGTTCTGGGCGGTGGCAGCGAGCAGGAACTCATCGCGGACGCCACAGGGTCCTCGCAATCGCAGCCGGCCAAGCCGCAGGATGCGCTTGAGATGAGCGAACAGCATCTCGACTTTCTTCCGCTCACGGCATGAGACGGTGTAGGCCTCGGTCTTGGCGATGTCGCGTGCCATATCGCGGGCCCCTTCATGGATGCTGCGAGGCACCTTGCGGGCCGGCGTGTTGGGGCAGCAACGCTGCTTGAGCGCACAGCCATCGCAGTCATATTTGCTTGCTCGGTACATCAGGGTGGTCCCGTCGTTCACGACAGTCCCATTGGTGGCCAGGGTCTTACCACCCGGACAGCGATACAGGTCGGCGTTCTGGTCATATAAGAAGTCGCTGCGGGAGAAGGTATCGTCCGTTCGGGCGGATTTGTCGAAGACCGGGATATGTGGCTCGATCCCACGCGCATTGACCAGCCAATCCAGCATCTCGGCGGTACCGTAGGCGGAATCGGCAGCCAGGCGCTCGGGATAAAGACCGAACCTCTGATCGACACGATCGATCATGGTGCGGGCCGCACCGACTTCGGCCTGCCGGATTGCCCGTGTGGGCTCGACATCGACGATGATCGCAGCCTTCAGATCAATCAGATAGTTGTCGGAGTAGGCGAAGAAGGCATGGCCCTTGTGGGCGCCGGTCCATTGCGCGGCGGGATCCGATTTGGAGATGAACTTCGGCGTCACGGGGCTGGCGGCGCCCCAGGCCGCTTCATCCAGCCTGTCCAGATATTCCCGGACAGAGCGACGGGTCTGAGCGAGCGCAGGCCAATCGGTCTTCTCCGAGCCGGGAACCGAACGCTGCTTGTTGGCGTCGGCTGCGATCAGGCTGGCATCGACGGCAAAGCCATCACCGCCAACCAGCCCTTCCTCGATCGCTCTGGTGACGACGGTCTCGAACACTTGCCGGAAGGCATCGCTGTCGCGGAAGCGGCCGTGCCGGTTCTTCGAGAAGGTTGAGTGGTCCGGCACCTCACCATCCAGCCCGAGCCGGCAGAACCAGCGATAGGCCAGGTTCAGATGGACTTCCTCGCACAGGCGCCGCTCCGAGCGGATGCCATAGCAATAGCCGACCAGCAGCATCCGGATCAGCAGCTCAGGGTCAATCGATGGTCGCCCGGTCGAGCTGTAAAACGGAGCCAGATGCGTCCGTAGTCCGTCCAGATCGACGAACCTGTCGATTGCTCTCAGCAGATGATCTGCCGGCACGTGCCGTTCCAGTGAGAACTCATAGAACAGCGCTGCCTGATCTACCCGGCGTTCGCCCATCATCGTTCGCACTCCTGCTTCGATAGCAGAAGTGAATCAGCATCATCCCCTCGCGACAACTGACGAGTTTTTCAACAAAATCCGCCAAAAGGGGACCAGGTCACACCTCTAAACGTGCCGGGAAGGTGCGAGCGTGGACCGGGCGCTGCGCCAAACCGTCGGACACGCACGGTGCCTGCGCAGCGACAAATTGCGACCAAATTTGAGGCCGGCAGACAAACCTCCGGGGCAGAACAAGGTCTACCGTTCCCTACGTGGAAGCAGAGCAGTTGGTGCCATGAGCGAAAAGAAGCCACGGGTTTCGAAAGTGAAAGTCATATCGAACGACCTGTTGTTCGTCATGGCGATCACGATCGGCTGGATTATGCTCAGCGTTCTGACCTGGTACGCGATAGGCCGATAGCTTCGCCGCACCGGGCCGCTGGATGATTCTGAAACGCGGCCGGGCGGGCCTGCGCCTACTCCCCGCTTGCCGCGTCCGTCTTCTTCAGCGCATCGAGTTTCGCTTGCGCTTCCGGAACGCGCGGCGCGGCGGCGGCGTAGAGGGTCTCGGCCTTCTTCACATCGCGGTCCACGCCATAGCCGCGGGCATACATCTCGGCGAGAAGATATTGCGCGATGGGATGGTCCGCGGCGGCGGCGGCTTCCAGCCAGGGCAGGGCGTCTTCGGGATCGGGCTTGCCGCCTTCGCCTTCGAGCAGCATCTCGCCCAGATCGGCGGCGGCCGTGGCCAGCCCGCCTTCGGCCGCCTTGCGATACATCGCGATGGCGGCCTTGGGATCTTTTGCCGTGCCCAGGCCCTGTCGTTCCATCAATGCGACATTGCGCATGGCGGCGAGGTCGTCCTTCCCGGCGAGCTGCGAGAAGATCTTGAACGCCGTCGTGTAATCCTTGGCGTCGAACGCCTTCACGCCCTGCTGGAACAGATCGCTATTGCCGGGCCGGTAGAGCTTCGATGGCGGCTCGCGCGGCAGCACCACCGGCCCGCCATCGGTCTCGCCGGCAAGGGCCGGCGCAATTGCGAACGAGGCGCAGATAAATCCCAGCGCCAGACTATGTCGGACTGTCATAAGCGGCTCCGTTTCCCTGCGGCACGCTACCAAGCCCGCCGCCAAGATGCTATGCGGAGCCCATGAGCGAGATCGGCGAACACACGGACGAAACCCTCATCGCGGCCAAGGACGATCCCCTGGCGCTGTTCCACGCATGGCTGGACGAGGCGACGAAGACCGAGCCCAACGATCCCAATGCCATGTCCATCGCCAGCGTCGACGAGCATGGGGCTCCCGATGTGCGCATGGTGCTGCTCAAGCATGCCGATGCCGACGGTTTCGTCTTCTACACCAATCTCGAAAGCGCCAAGGGCCGCGAGCTTCTGGGCCAGCCGCACGCCGCTTTATGTTTCCACTGGAAATCGCTGCGCCGTCAGGTGCGCGTGCGCGGGCCGGTGAGCCGCGTCAGCGATGCGGAGGCCGATGCCTATTTCGCCACCCGCGCGAAAGACAGCCAGATCGGCGCCTGGGCCTCGTCGCAATCGCGCCCGATGGAAGGCCGCTTCGTGTTCGAGCGCGAGATCGCGAAATACGCCGCCAAATATGCGCTGTCGAAGGTGCCGCGCCCGCCGCACTGGTCGGGTTTCCGCGTCAGCCCGCTGTCCATCGAGTTCTGGCGCGACCGCCCCTTCCGCCTGCACGATCGCCTTGTCTATCGCCGTGGCAACGCAGCGGAGGCGTGGAGAACCGAAAGGCTGTTCCCGTGAGCCACGTCCACAGCGCTGCGGTGAACGGCACCGCCGAGAGCCATGGCAGCCTGATGCAGAAGACGGCCTGGGCCGCGGTCGGCGTCGCCAGCTTCCTGATCCTGATCAAGCTCGTCGCCTATCTGATGACGGATTCGATCGCCGTTCTGGCCTCGCTGGCCGATTCGGCGCTGGACGTGTTCGCCTCCTCGATCAACCTGCTGGCCATCCGCCACGCGCTGACGCCCGCCGATCAGGAGCATCGCTTCGGCCATGGCAAGGCCGAGCCCATGGCCGGGCTGATGCAGGCCGCCTTCATCGCCGGTTCGGTCGCCTTCCTGACCATCGAATCGGCAGGCCGGATGATCCAGCCGCACCCCATCGAGCATGGCTGGCTGGCGCTGGGCGTGATGGCCGTCTCCATCGCCGCCACGCTGGCGCTGGTGGCCCTGCAGCAGATCACCGTGGCGCGCACCAAATCCGTCGCCATCAGCGCCGACCGCATGCACTATGTCGGCGACCTGCTGACCAATCTGGGCGTGGCGCTGGGCATCGTGCTGTCGACGGAGTTCGGCCTGTGGATCGCCGATCCGGTCATCGGCCTCGTCGTCGCCGCGATCCTGGCCTGGAGCGCGTGGCATGTGTTCCGCCAGAGCTATGACCAGCTCATGGACCGCGAATTGCCGGATACCGAACGCGAGCGCATCAAGGCCCTCGTCATGGCCCATGATTCGGTGCGCGACCTGCACGATCTTCGCACCCGCGCGGCCGGCATCGCCACCTTCATCCAGATGCATATCGAGCTGGACCCGGCCATGAGCCTGACCCGCGCCCACGAGGTCTCCGATGCGGTCGAGGCCGACATCATGGCCGCCTATCCCAATGCCGAGATCATCATCCACCAGGACCCGGCCGGGATCGAGATGCCGGACGCGCTGGCCCAGAGCTGACGCCCAAAGCTGAGGCCCAAAGCTGAACAACGCCGCCCGCGAAGAACAGATTACAATCGTGCCGATCCGCCCTAGACTGTCCCCGCCATGACAGACCCCAAGCCGCAAGCCGCCCCCGACGCGCTCCACGAGACCCGCAAGGAAGAGCGGCGCACGCTGATCCTCACCGGTGCCAGCCGCGGCATCGGCCATGCCACGGTGAAGCGCTTTTCGTCCGCCGGCTGGCGGGTGATCACCTGTTCGCGCCAGGGATTTCCGGAGAACTGCCCCTGGGATGCGGGGCCGGAGGATCACATCCAGGTCGATCTTTCCGATCCGGACGACACGCTGCGCGCGGTGGCCGAGATGCGCGAGCGGTTGGCGGGTGGCAAGCTCCATGCCCTCGTCAACAATGCCGGCATCAGCCCGAAGGGCGAGGGCGGTTCGCGCATGGGCGTGCTGACGACGCCGATGGAAGTCTGGCGTCAGGTCTATGAGGTCAATCTGTTTTCGACCATCTGGCTGGCGCAGGGCCTGATGCACGAGCTGGCGGCCGCGCGCGGCGCCATCGTCAACGTCACCTCGATTGCCGGCTCCAGAGTCCATCCCTTTGCCGGCGCGGCCTACGCCACCAGCAAGGCCGCGCTCAACGCGCTGACGCGCGAGATGGCGGCGGATTTCGGCCCCATGGGCGTGCGCGTCAACGCCATCGCCCCGGGCGAGATCGACACCGCGATCCTCTCACCGGGCACCGACAAGCTGGTGCAGACGATCCCGCTCAGGCGCCTGGGCCTGCCGGAAGAGGTCGCCAAGGCGATCTATTATCTGTGCACGGAGCAATCCAGCTACGTCACCGGCACCGAACTCCACATCAACGGCGGCCAACACGTCTGACCTTTCCTCCCCCGTTTACGGGGGAGGTATCGCGAGCGTAGCGACGCGACGGAGGGGGGAAGTCGCGCCAGTTCGCCTATGGCCCAAGAAAAAAGCGGCGGCACGGAAAATCCTGCGCCGCCGCCTTGTCGAGGCGTCTAGTAGCTGAAACGCGACATCGTCCGCACGTCACGGTGGTTCAGATTGGTCATGACCACATGGCTATTGGAATCGAATCTGAGATCGGTGGATTCGATCCAGGCATCGCCGCCCCCATTCAGACTGACGCGCAGCGCGTCAATCCGGCCCGATGGCAACAGCGCAATTTCGGCCACATGGCCGAGGGTCCGTCCGCTGGCGGTCTGAACCCGCGCGCCCATCAGCCCGCCCGTGCCGGAAATCTCCCAGCTTTGGTAGCGGCTCGGCCAGGCGACGCGATGATAGCGGGCATGCTCCGCAACATAGCGCGCGCGTGCCGCCTCATAGCGGGCGGCCTTTTCCTGATAATTCCGTGTGCGGCCGCGATAGCGCTGCAGCTCGGCCTGATAGACCTCCTGCTGCGCCTTGTAATGGTCGTCGGCGGCCTGGTTGGCATCGTTGACGCCCTGATTGAGCTGGTTCGTTGCCGCCTTTTCTGCCGGCGAGGATTCCTGCGGGTTTGCGGGTGAGGCGAACGCCGCGACGGGCAGCGTGAGCGCAAGGCACAGCGAAGCGGCGCCCAGAAGGGCGAACGTCTTGACGGAACGCATCGTCATTTTCCTTTTCATTGTAGCAAACGTGCCGTCGCGCGAAATCGCGCGAAACGGGGAAGGGCGCGCGTGGCGAAGCGGAAAGGCCTAGCGCGCGAGCTGCGCGAGGATGGACCGCGCGGCTGGCACTCCGCGCATCGCCTGCGCCGATCCCTCGGGCAAGCACGTCACGCGGCGAAATGCGAGAGTACCAAACCGCCTTACCCGAGCGATAGAGTCGGATAACACGTACTCAGCCTAGCAGACGCGCTCCGCGCAGCCCCAGCCCGGCGTGTCGATCTGCCCGAAGAGGCCGCCAAGGCGACATAGAATCTGTGCACAGATCAATCCAGCTACGTCTCCGGCACCGAACTGCACATCAACGGTGGGCAGCATGTGTGAGCACCGTCGCGCGCCTGCGCGCGATCCGACCGTGTGTCGCGGCGGTTTGAGCTGCGTGTCTTCCTAGAGATGATAGGTGAACTTCACCGTTCCCTCATGCGCGGAATAGTGGCCGCTGTTCCAGTAATAGTCGTAGTCGGCCTTCAGTGACCAGTTGTTCCCCGCGCAGCCGCAGGAGAGCAGGGCGAGCCCGCCGCCGGCATTGTAGGTGTTGTCGGGCGTGATCATGCCCGGCGTCGTGAAGGTCACGTCGGGCGCGATCTGGAACGCGGCGGTATTCTCCAGCACCGGATTGTTGAGTTCGCGCAGCCAGCGGATATGGGTTTCGGGAACGTAGCTCTTGTCCCCGTCCGTGAAGGGATATGCCACCTTCACGCCCAGCCCGGATTCCACGAAGTCGTAATACTGCTTGCGCACGCTCAGCCTGATGTCGCCGCCGCCGGTTTCGTTATAGGAACCCAGGCTCATCCGTGTGTACTGGAGCGAGGCGAAGGGCGTGATCGAAAGGGCATCGACATAGAGGTGATAGCCGCTGGTCGCGTAGCCGGTATAGGCCTCACCGCGATAATCGGCGTGCGTGGTGCGATCCAGGCCGGGGAACACGACGTGCCGCGAGCCCGTGTAATTGTTCAGCCCCAGCGAGACGTCGCCATAGACGTACCAGGGGCCCTCTTCATGCGTGGCATAGGGGCCATGAGCTGATAGGTGTCGAAATCGGTGTAGGAGGTGGAGGTGCTGCCATCGATCCGGCTTGCCGCATAGCCGAAGGCCAGGCCCAGCCGCGTGCCCGGGCCGACATCGCCATCATAGCCGATCATCACGCCCAGCGTTCTTGAATCATAGCCCTGGAACGCCTGCCTTGCATCCTGGCTTCCGAAATAGCCCACGCCCTTCAGCCACAGCCCGCCATGCTCGGCGTTGGGGGGGCAGGAGGATGTGTCCATGTCTTCCGGATTGTCGTGGCGTTCGCGTTCGCCGATCTGTCCGCAACCCGGATCGTCCAGATAGGCCATGGGAAGCGCCTGGAACAGGCGGGTGCTGCGGAAGGTCTGCAGCGGCGCTGCCAGCGAGAGTGCGCCGGGCGCCAGCTGCGCAACTGCGTCGACGACCGCATCTGGCGTCGTGAGCGCATTGATCGCGGGCAGCACGACGGTCGCCAGATCGGTGGTCGGTGCAACCGGCGTGGCCGCCGGAATGGCGACCGGCAGCACAACGGGCGTGACGCCCGCCGGCGGAGGCGGCGGCGGCGGCGTGACCGCGACCAGAACCGGCGCGACCACGGCGGCCACCGGCGTCACCGGCGGCAGCACGGTCGCGGGGGGCGGTACGATCGGCACCAGCAACGGAATGCCGGTCACTTGAACCGCGACGAGGCCCTTGACGGTGCCGGCCACCGGGACCGCGGAAAAGGTGTAGAGCGGATTGGTCGGATCCTTGACAACGACATTGACGACGCTGCCGTCCGTGCCGCTTTGTGGCGTGCCTGTCTGCGTCTGCACGATGTTGAAGACGGTGCCGACCGGGATCAGCGCGCCCGAAGGCACCGTCACATTGACGGCCAGCGACGGTCCCAGATTGGTGGCGCCGACAGGGCGGATATTGCCGAAGACCGTCGGGCTGGCCAGTGTCGTGTTGATCGCGCCGGCCGGGCCAAGGTTGGCGATCGTCAGCGCCCCGCCGATATTCAGCGTGTTGGTGCCGAGCGAAAACGCATAGGCGTCCACGGCGCCGGTGATGGTGGCGGTGACGCCCGCCGTGTTGCTGCCGCCGACGACATTGATGGTCTTCAGCCCGACGGCGCCGCCCACCGCGCCGTCCAGCTTGCTGCCGCCGCCGAGCACCAGTGTGCCGGTCTGCGCCCCGGCTGTGGTCGTCAGCGCGCCGATCACCGTCGTGTTCGGGGCCAGCGCGATGATGCCGTCGGCGGCATAGTTCGTCGCCGTGATGTTGTTGCCGCCATTGTTGAAGTTGACGGTGCCGGTGCCGACCACGTTCAGCGTGGTCGCGTAGACACCGCCTTCGAAATTCACGGTGGTGCCGGTGTTGCCGGCAGTGATGTTGAGCAGGAACGGGCCGCCCGGCTGGGTGACGCCGATATCGCCATACACGGTCGAGCCACTGTTGAACTGGATGTTGCCCTAGCTGGACGCCGCGGTGGACACGGCAATGAAACCGGCAACCGGAGGATTGTTGAGCGTGAAGATGTCCTGGTCCGGGCCACCGATCGTGCCGACTGTCAGTGTCCCCGTCGTGCCGGAGGCCGACATGTCGACGCCGCTCAGCACGCCGTCCGCGTCGAGGGGAATGATACCGGGGCCGACCGCATTTTGCCGCGCCGCGTAACTGGCCGGCGACTGGGCTGCAACGGCTGCCGCCAGCGACAGCGCGAAGACCATCAGCCTTCGGGCCGCAAGGCCCCTTGGCCGCCCGGCGGTGCCGAGCAGCGCTGCGCGCCGGCCGCGCCGCGCGCCGGTTGCCGCCTGCAATGTCCGGGCAGACGCGGCAGCTTCGTGCCGGGATGGATCAGAACTCTGCAGGAAATGGAAGTCTCGGCGTCCCGCATTCGCCTGCGCGTGCCGTCATGGGATGTCCCCCCCTTGATAAGTCCTGGCCGGCGGAGAATTGGTGCTCGTCCCCCAGAATTCCGCGCGCGGCCGACGTGTGACGAAGCAACGCGGAACGTTAGAGGGTATTAATGATGAGAATATAGCCTCGGAAATTACCCATTCTGGCTCGATCTATATGTGCTGTTTTGCACATATCGCTTTCCGTCCCATCGAATATTTGTGGACGCTGCGCGGTGCTGTGCAAGTCTGCGCCCTTGACATTATGTTCATCTTTTGTTCTTGTAACTATCCACGATGGAAGGAACGGGGATGAGCGAGACGTTGACCGGCCAGTGCTTCTGCGGCGCCGTCCGCTACCGGCTCGCTGTCGCCGCCTTTGTTCGTCCATTGCTGCCACTGCCGCGATTGCCAGCGCCAGTCCGGCTCGGCCTTCGCCATCAACGCCCTGATCGAGCGGGACCGCATCACGCTCGAATCCGGCGAACCCGTCCCCCACGCGATGAAGACCGATAGCGGCCGCCCGCACGACATCTGCCGCTGCCCGGAATGCGGCGCGGCGCTGTGGAGCGATTATGGCCGCCGCGGCGTGATGGTCTTCGTCCGCGTGGCGACGCTGGACGCGCCCTCGCGCCTGCCGCCCGATGTGCACATCTTCACCCGCTCGAAGATCGATTGGGTCGATCTCTCCCATCCCGCACCCGGCGCCGCCACGGGCCGGCCGGCCAAAGTTTGCGAGGCCTATTACGACATGAAGGCCGAATGGCCGGCCGAAAGTCTGGCGCGGCGCGAGGCGCTGCTCGGGCAGGGCAAGTGAGGTACCCCCCGGGGGGTCCGAAAAAAAACGCCAAAACGCGAAAACAATTAAATGTCGTTTTGTGAGCAGTCTCAGGCCTCTGCCGCGATTCGCGTGAGAATCGGGCGAGGATAAGTCGCGGTCTTTGGGCGCCGGTCTCGCGCCTGCGGCACGGCAAAACTGGACTTTGCGCCTGATCTGCCCTTTAAGAGCGCCCTCGGCCGATGCCTCATCCCGCATTGCGGCAGGCGCGGCCTCAACCCCCAGGGAGTTCCAATGCGAGGTTCGAGAGACACGAAGTTTGACGACCGCCTGTCCACCGCGGCCAAGGCCCGCGAAGCCATGCTGGCCCGTGCCAAGAAGATTGCTGCCGATCCGGAAATTGCCCGCCGCCAGGCCGAGCGGGTCGAGCTGGCCGCCGAACGCGCCAAGCGCGAGGCCACCCGTCAGGCCGAAAAGCGCGCCGCCGCCGAGGCCCTCGCCATCCGCAAGGCCGCCGAAGAGGCCGCCCGTATCGAAGCGGCGAAGCTGGAAGAGGAAGCCCGCCTCAAGGCCCGTCGCGAAGAGGCCGACCGTCTGGTGGCCGAAGCCGCTGCCCAGAAGGCCGCGCGCGATGCCAAATACGCCGCCCGCAAGGCGCGCCGCAAATAACCGCCCGCCCTCCGATCCGATAGGCTGACCCCGTGGCCGCGCCGCTTCTGCTGCTGCAGGATATTCGCCTCACCATCGGCACCACGCCGCTGCTGTCGGGGGCCGAGCTGAGCGTTTCGGCGGGCGAGCGGCTGGCGCTGGTCGGCCGCAACGGCTCGGGCAAGTCCACCCTGCTCAAGATCGCGGCCGGGCTGGTCGAGCCCGAGGGCGGCACCCGCTTCGCCCAGCCCGGCGCCACCATCCGCTACCTGCCGCAGGAGCCGTCGCTGGCGGGGTTCGCCTCGGTCCGGGCCTATGTCGAGGCGGGGCTCGCCCCCGGCGACGACGAGACCCGCGCCTTCGCCCTCCTCGGCAAGCTCGGCCTGACGGGGGAGGAGGATCCCGCCCATCTCTCCGGGGGGGAGGCCCGCCGCGCCGCGCTCGCCCGTGCCTTGGCCGCCCGCCCCGACATCCTCCTCCTCGACGAGCCCACCAACCATCTCGATCTGCCCGCCATCGAATGGCTGGAATCGGAGCTGAAGAGCCTGCGTTCCGCGCTGGTCCTCATCTCCCATGACCGCCGCTTCCTGGAAAACCTCTCCCGCGCCTGCGTCTGGCTCGACCGCGGGCAAACGCGCCGCCTGGAACAAGGCTTCTCCGCCTTCGAAGCCTGGCGCGACGATGTCCTCGAACAGGAAGAAACCGAGCGCCACAAGCTCGACCGCAAGATCGCGGCCGAGGAGCATTGGGTGCGGTACGGGGTCACCGCGCGGCGCAAGCGCAATGTCCGCCGCATGGCCGAACTGGCCGAGATGCGCAAGACGCGGCGCGAGGCGCTGAAGGCGACCGGCACCGTCAAGCTCGATGCGGCCGAAGCAAGCCGCTCCGGCACCTGCGTGGTCGAGGCCAAGCACATCGCCAAATCCTATGGCGACGCCGTGATCGTGCAGGATTTCTCGATCCGCATCCTGCGCAAGGATCGCGTCGGCATTGTCGGCCCCAATGGCGCGGGCAAGACGACGCTGATCAAGCTCATCACCGGCACGCTCGCGGCCGATGGGGGCACGCTCAAGCTCGGCGCCAATCTCGCCATGGCCACGCTCGATCAGACGCGCGAAGGGCTCGATCCCGAAGCCACACTGGCCGATGTGCTGACCGGCGGGCATGGCGACATCGTGCAGGTCGGCGATCAGCGCCGCCATGTCGTCTCCTATATGAAGGACTTCCTGTTCCAGCCCGAACAGGCGCGCCAGCCCGCGCGTGTCTTATCCGGCGGCGAACGCGCGCGGCTGCTGCTGGCCAGGGCGCTGGCCACGCCCTCCAATTTTCTGGTGCTGGACGAACCGACCAACGATCTCGATCTCGAAACCCTTGATCTTCTGGAAGAGATGCTGGCGGCCTATCCCGGCACGGTGCTGGTCGTCAGCCATGATCGTGATTTCCTCGATCGCGTGGCGACTTCGGTGCTGGTGGCGGAAGGCGAGGGCGTGTTCGTCGAATATGCCGGCGGTTATTCGGACATGCTGGCCCAGCGCGGCCACAGTTTCGCGTCCGCGGCGGCGGCCAAAGCGAAATCCGATAAGCCCGCAGCGCCCAAAGCGAAATCCGCCAGCACCAAACTCAGCTTCAAGGACAAGCACGCGCTCGAGACCTTGCCCAAGGAAATGGCCGCGCTCGAAGCCGAGATCGCCAAGCTGCAAAAGGTGATGACCGATCCCGACCTCTACAGCCGCAATCCGAAGCGGTTCAGCGAAACCTCTGACGCCCTCGCCGCCGCGCAGGGCAAGCTCGCGACCCATGAGGAACGCTGGCTCGAACTCGAAATCCTGCGCGAACAGCTCGAAGGCTAGTCTTTCATCGCCTTGGGATCGCCGGCCTTGCGCCCTTGCGCGAGCCAGGCCTTCAGCCCCGGCGGCAGGGCCTCGGCGGTCCGCGCTTCATACGCCGCCAGATCCTCCGCCGTCAGCAATTCGCGCCAGCGTTCATTGGTGCCGCGATAGATGAAGGTGTCGTGGCCCTCGGCAAAGGCATGCACGGCCGCCGGCAGAAGCGCCTTGCCTTGTGCCTTCATGGTTTCGAAGCGTGCGGCATCGACCAGCTGCGGCCAGATTTCCTCGTTCACCGCAATGCCGAGGAACGCCGCGATGCGCCGCATCTCGCCGTCCAGATCGGCCTTCAGATCGTTGTAATGCACGAACAGGATGTTCTCGCGATTGCGCGCCGCCCAATAGCTGCGTTCGAGGTCGAAGAAGCTGTCGCTGTGGGAGGCGAGCCCTTCGCCATCGATCCAGTTGCGGAAGAAGGCGCGCGGCTCCTTCTGCGGCCGCGGAAAGGGCGCGGCGATGGTTTCGTCCTCGAGCCCGATCTTGTCGAAGCGGCCCAGCGCCATCTCGGTAAAGCCGTTGAAGTGATTGTGCAGCGACATACAGGCATCGCGCCCGTCACGCGCCACATGGATGTAGCGCAGCGCTTCGTAGAAGGGCAGGGCGTCCAGCGGCAGATGCGTCTTGATGAATCGGCGATGGGTCTGCGCTTCCAGATCCGGCAGCATGATTTCGAACGGCTTCTGGAATCGGCATTCGAGCCAGGGCGAGGTGTCGTGCAGCGGGATCGGGTCCGGCGTTTGGAAGACCAGCAGGCTGACGATGCGCTGCATCCAGGTGGTGCCGCATTTGGGCGCCGTGCCGATGACGATGTCGTCCGGCCGGGGGGTAAAGTGCTCCCACCGGCGGCTGTCCATCAGCCAGTTCCGAACGACTTCCGTCGGCGCACGCACATCCATGGAACCGGTCCCTTCCCTTTGCGGCGGCAACCTAGGCCGGAGCGGACGCTCGCGCCAGTGCCCCGTTGCGGCTAGGCTGGGGCGCTGCAACACCCGATTCACCACATGGTCTCCGAGATCCTCAACACATTCCTGCTCGTCTATGTGACCCTGTTCCCGATCGTGAACCCGATCGGTTCGGCGCCGTTGTTCCTGGGCCTCACCCAGTTCTCGACTGACCGGCAGCGCGCCCATTTCGCCCGCGACGTTGCCATCAACAGCTTCTTCCTTCTGCTCGGCTCGCTCTTCATTGGCTCGCACGTGCTGGAGTTCTTCGGCATCTCCCTGCCGGTTGTGCGCATCGCTGGCGGCCTTGTCGTGACGGCCTTCGGCTGGAAGCTGCTCAATGCCGAGCCGCGGCCCGGTCCTGCCGAAGCCGAAGCGGCCAGCCTTGAAAAGCAGTCCATCGATGCCTTCTACCCGCTCACCATGCCGCTTACGGTCGGCCCCGGTTCGATCTCGGTTGCGATCACGTTGGGCAGCCAGCGGCCCAAGGCGGCCGATTTCGCCCATCTCTTGCAGCTGGGCGGTGGTGCTCTGGCGGGGCTCTTCGCCATCGCACTCACGGTCTATCTCGCTTATCGTTTCGCGCAAGGAACCGTGCGCCGTCTTGGCAATGCCGGTACGGCCGTGCTCGTGCGGCTCAGCGCCTTTCTGATGCTGTGCATTGGAATCCAGATCCTTTGGGGCGGTTGGTCGACACTGGTGAAGTGAGTGCGTGCATGCTGACCCAGATTTACGAAGTGCAGACGCCCGAGGCCGCCGACGCGATTTCCGCCATCGGTGTCGATCATGTCGGCGTGCTGGTGGGGTGGGGCGATTTCCCGCGCGAGATCGGCCTCAGCCAGGCCACTGCTGTCGCCGCCGCCATCCGCCCCGGCTCGAAATTCTCGCGCCCTGTTTCTCGGCGCCGAGGTACCGCTGATCCAGCGCATGGCACGCGCGCTCGCCCCGGCCATCCTTCATCTCGGCGCGGCGCCCGAGAAGCTCTCGCCCGAAGCCACTGCGGCGCTCAAAGAGGGTTTGCCCGGCATCGCCATCATGCGCTCCATCCCGGTGGTGGACGAAGACAGCATCGCACTGGCGCAAAGCTATGACGGCATCGCCGATTTTCTGCTGCTCGACAGCCATCGCGCCGGCGACAACCAGATCGGCGCCCTCGGCATCACCCATGACTGGACAATCAGTGCACGGATCATCGAGGCGGTGGATGTGCCGGTGATCCTCGCCGGCGGTCTCGGCCCCGCCAATGTCGCCGAAGCGATTCGCGCGGTGCGCCCGGCCGGTGTCGATTCGAAAACCCGCACCGACATTTCCGGCAGCCATGCCAAGGATCTCGCCCGCGTGCGGGCCTTTCACAAGGCCGCCAAACAGGCCGGACTGGCCCTGGGGCTCTAGGCCGCGCCCGCCAACCTCACCAATTCCCAATCTTTGGCCGAATTCCGTTCAGGCGCGGTTCATGTCGCCGGCGCGAGACTGCAGACACAACGGAACACGCGCCCATGTCCGGGCGATAGGAAGAGAGGCTCCGTCATGAAACGTCTGATCGCCGCCACTGTCGCGCTGACCCTGCTGGGCAGCACCGCCGCCATGGCCCGGGACTATCACGGTCATGATCGCTACGATGGCTACAATCGTCATCATCACAGCGATGCCGGTCCCGCCATCGCCGTGGGTCTCGGGATTGCCGCGCTGGCGCTGATCGCCTCGTCGCACTCCGATCACCACCGCTATGAACAGCGCGGCTATTACAGCGCGCCCAACGGCTATTACTACCGCAATCGCGGCGAATACGATCGCTACCGCAACGACAACCGCGGCACCTATGGCAGCGGGTACTACAGCCGCGGCTACGACAACAATCGTGGTTATTACGGCGGCGGCGACGACGATTGATCGCGCCGATCGTGCCAATGCCGCGGAAAATGCTTGGCGGGTGGTAACTGGTCTGCACTAGATTACCCCGACACTTGTCGGGAGACCCGTTATGCCCGCCACCGCGCGCTTTCGTCTGCCGAGGCTGTTCTGGATCGGTTTCTGGATCACGGCCGCGGGAAGCGCACCGCTTCTCACCTTCGTCGCCGCGGATGCGCTGGGACTGATCTCCGATCCCAACCCCAATCCCATCGGTCCCGGGCTTCTGTTCTTCGTCACCTTCTGGCCGGGGGTTATCGTGATGGCCATCGGTGTGCTTCTGGCGCTGTGGCGCCGTTACATGGGCTAGAGGCCGGGCAGCCCGTCCAACCCTGGCGCGCTCATTCCTTCCCGTGCTTCTTGCGGCCGATACCCAGATGCTGGCGCCACAGGCGGGCTGGTATCTCTTCCACCGCACCGTCTTCGAGATGGCCGAGTTGGAAGGGGCCATACTGGATGCGGATCAGCCGGGCCACCTTGCAGCCCAGATGCTCCATCAACCGCTTGACCTCGCGGTTCTTGCCTTCCTTCAGGCTCACCTGCGCCCAGGCATAGGCGCCCTTGCTGCGTTCGAGGTCGGCAATCACCGAGCCGTATTTCACCCCGTCCACCGTCACGCCCTCGGCCAGCTTGTCGAGATCGTCCTGGGTGATCTTGCCGAACAGGCGCACGCGATATTTGCGGATCAGCCCGGCACTCGGATGTTCCAGCCGCCGCGCAATCTCGCCATCATTGGTCAGCAGCAAAAGCCCTTCGGAATTCACGTCCAGCCGCCCGACCGAGACCACGCGCGGCATGGATTTGGGCAGGTTCTGGAACACGGTCGGCCGGCCTTGCGGATCCTTGTGCGTGGTCACGAGCCCGGCCGGCTTGTGATAGCGCCACAGCCGCGTCTGTTCCGGCTCGGCGATGGGCTTGCCGTCGATGGCAATCACGGCGAGGCCCGAAATCTTGGTGGCGGGGGTGGTGACGGCCTCGCCATTGAGGGTCACCCGGCCTTCGGCAATCAGCTTTTCGGCGTCGCGGCGCGAACAGGCGCCCGCCCGGGCCATGATCTTGGCGATCCGCTCGCCGGCCGGGGCGGCATTTTCGCCCGTTTTCTCTTGTTCGCCGGCCATCGATTGCCCACCTGCCACATTGCGCGCTATCGCGTACTGTGTAGCGCTTTCTGTGGCAAGCGGCGACGATGAACGATCACGACTATATCGAAATGGCGCTCGCGGAGGCCGAGATGGCGGCCGAGCGGGGCGAGGTGCCGGTGGGCGCGGTTCTGCTGGGGCCCGACGGGGCCGTGCTGGCGCGCACCGGCAATCGCATCATCGAATTGCAGGATCCGACCGCCCATGCCGAGATCCTGGCCCTGCGCAAGGGCTGCGGGGCGCTCGGCAATGAGCGCCTGATCGGCACCACGCTCTATGTCACGCTGGAGCCCTGCGCCATGTGCGCCGGCGCCATCAGTCTGGCGCGGGTCTCGCGGCTGGTCTTCGCGGCCGAGGACCCGAAGGGCGGCGCGGTGCTGCACGGCCCGCTTTTCTTCGCCCAGCCCACCTGCCATCACCGCCCGCAAGTCAGCCGCGTGCTCCCCTATGCGGATGCGGCCTCGGCCATGCTCAAGAGTTTCTTCCGTGCACGGAGGGTAAAAGCCTAATCCTCGAGCGTCGTCTCTTCGATGGCCTTGCTGCCCGCTGGCAGGCGGATCAGAAGACCGTCATGGCCGACCTCGACGCCGTTGGGCCGCACAGCGTCGACACCGTCGAGGAACAGGCGTTCGGCTTCCGCATTGGGCACAATCGGCAGCAGGTGGGTGAAGACAAGTCGCGTAACTTCCGCTTCATTGGCGATGCGTGCGGCCGCCACCGGGCTGGTGTGATAGCTCGGAATGTCATGCATGATCTGGGCATCGCGCCAGCGGCCGGCCTTCTTCAACGCCGCACCCAGCGCCGCCACCATTTCCGGCTGCAACCCTTCGTGCACGAGAATGTCGGCGCCCTTGGCCGCGCGCGCCAGATCCTCATCCGGCGCGGTATCGCCACTGACGACGATGCTGCGGCCGTGATAATCGAAGCGATAGCCATAGGCCGGTTTCACGGGACCATGGTTCACCCGGATGGCCGTGATCTTGAGCCCGTCCTGATCCAGCACCAGCGCCGTCGTCTGTTCGGCCGGGATCGGCACGGGATGCGCATCCATCGGCGCCGCATCCGGCGGCAGGAATTTGGCGCCGTGATGTTCGGTGCGGTATTTGGTGTCGAGCGCATAAGCTTCCTCGAAGCCGGCCACCACTTCGCTGACGCCCGGCGGACCATAGACGGGCAGATGATGGTCGCGTCCCGCCACCCAGGTCTGCAGGCGCAACTCGCCCAGTTCGGGAATGTGATCGGAATGGAAATGCGTCAGCAGCACGCCGGCGACATGCTCCAGCGGCAGGCGCCACAGCAACATGTTCTGCACACTGGCGATCCCGACATCGACGACATAGAGCCGGTTTCCGGCCGCCACGATCGCACACGGTCCCGCGCGTTCGCGGTCCGGCAATGGCGACCCGGTCCCGCACAGCAGCACCGAAAGTTCGTCGGGCTTCGCCAGCACGGGCGCCGGCTTGTCGACGCGCGCCGCGACCGCCTTCTGGAACAGCCACATCTCCACGGCCGGCACATGCAGCAGCGATGCGGCGGCGACGACGAGGACGACGATCGCCAGAGCGCCGCCAATGAGGATGCGGCGCATGCTATTTCGCCCTCTTTTCGAGGCCGTTCTGCTTCAGTCGCCATAGCAGCACGTCCAGCCGGTCCTGGCCGAAGAAGGGCTCGCCCTCAAACACCATGGTCGGCACGCCCCAATGGCCGGCCTCCTGATGGGCTTTCTGGTTCGCCGCAATGATGGCTTCGTATTTGTCGGGATCGGCTTCGATCCGGGCGTCGAGTGTGGCGAGATCGAGCCCTGCGCGTTCCGCCGCCTTGGCCAGATGATCGCCTTCGGGCCAGTTCTCGGTGCCGCCCCAGATCACGCGGCTGACCTCATCGAGAAAGGCGAGGCCACGGCCGTCTTCCGCCGCCGCGCAGCCCAGCCGCGTCAGCCGATGGATATAAGGCTGGTCCGGCACCGCGTGGCGCGTATCGGGATTGACCTTCACGGGATCGGGCCGCGGCCAGCGATAGGGAATGCCGAGCATCTCGGAGATGCGGAAGGTGTCGCGCAGCAGATAGGGAATCCATTGCGGGTTCACCTGATCGAAGAACTCCGCCTTGCGCACCGCCAGCGGATAGACCGGCCGCACATGGATATCGAGATCGTAATCGCGCGCCATCTCCACCAGCCGCGGCGTCGCCAGATAGGAGTAGGGACTGCGGAAGGACCAGAACAGATCGATGCTGAGCGTCATGCCAGAAATCCTTTCGCGGTCAGATAGGCGATCATGGCGTCGGCGGCTTCGTTCATGGCGCGCGGATCGTCGATCCGCGTCGGCGCCCGCGCATTCAACACGCCGGTGATCAGGAAGCCGTAGATCATCTGCGTCAGCACGCGCACGGCGAGTTTCAGATCGGCGCGGCGCCTGCCCTTGATCCGCGCGGCGAGGCTGTGTTCGAGCGCTTCGGCCATCTCGTCGCGAATGCCCATGATGGTGGTCATGGCGAGCGGGTGCTCGAAGCCGCGCTCCACCACGGAACGGAACATGCCTTTATGGGCGCGGAACTGCGCGGCCGTGCGGCTGACATAACCGCGGACGATAGCCTCGACATGTCTCGCCGCCCGTCAAGTCCGCCATGCGCGCCGCGTACATCCTCGGCGAAGGACTCGGCGATGGCGAAGAACAGCGCGTCCTTGTTCTTGAAGCGGAAATAGACGGCGCCGACCGAGCATTTCGCCGCCTTGGCAATGTCGGCGATGCGCGCACCCTCATAGCCCTTTTCCGCGAACACGGTTTCGGCCGCCTTGAGGATGCGTCCGCGCATGGCGCGGCTGCGGTCCTGCTGCGCGGGCAGGGCCCATTTCTCGGCGACTTCGGGAAACGGTTTGGCTCTGGCCATGGGCAGCTTCGGGCGCTTGACTAAAATCTGAATTATGGTTCAGATTATGCCCGCGCCGCGCCGCCGTCAAGAACGCGCCGCCAGATGCCGGGAGAAATGCATGCGCGCCGATATCGAGCCGACCGAAGACCAGATCAGGAAACTCGCGACCGACGCCCATGAAGGCCCGATCGTGATGGTCAATCTGTTGAAGTATCGAAAGACGGCCGATTACGCCGCCGATGCGCCGGAAACGGGGCAGGGGCTCACCGGCCGCGCGGCCTATCAGCGTTACGGCGCCATCGCGCTCGCCTCAGTCGGCAAGGCCGGCGGCAGCATCGTCTGGGCCGGCAAGCAGCGTTTCGTGGCCGTGGGCGGCGCCGATGACGAATGGGATGATGTCGTCTGCGTGCGCTATCCCTCGCGCCAGGCATTTCTCACCATGGTGCAGGATGGCGAATATCGCGCCGGCATCTATCACCGCGATGCCGGGCTCGAACGCACCGCGCTTTTGTGCTGCGAAGCCGGCATGGCCGCCTGACGCGCCGCAAGGGACAATCGCCATGGGCCGCAAGATACTCTTCATCACCACCGATCAGCAGCGTTTCGATTCCCTCGGCTGCAACGGCAACCGCTTCTGCCGCACGCCGGTGATCGACGGACTTGCGCGAGACGGGATCAACTACAGCCGCGCCTATAACCAGAACACGGTCTGCATGCCGGCGCGTTCGACCATGCTCACGGGCCAATATCCGCGCAGCCATGGCGTCATCGCCAATGGCGTGCCGCTGCCCGAAGATGCGCCCTCTGTCGCGCAATATCTGAAGGACAAGGCCGGCTACAAAACCGCGCTGATCGGCAAGGCCCATTTCGAGCCCAATTTCGATATGCAGGGCAAGTGGATGGAGAACAGCCGCCAGATGCATGGCGACACCGGTCCCTGGCGCGGCTTCGACTATGCGATCCACGCCACGCATATCTATTCCATGCGCGGCCGCCCTGTCGGCCATTACGGCCGCTGGATTCAGAAGCACCATCCGCAATGGTTCAAGGTCAGCGCGCCGCTTCTGGATGCCGGTCCCGGCGGCGATACGGGCGCGCCCGAAACCGCCAACAATCCCATGCCGCGCGAGATCTATCACACCGACTGGCTCGCCGGTCTCGCAGTCGACTGGCTGAAATCGCTCGACAGCGAAGACGATTGGTTCCTGTGGCTCAGCTTCCCCGATCCGCATCACCCCTGGGATCCGCCGGCCAGCGAGAATTATCGCTGCGACTGGCGCGACCTGCCGCTGCCCGATGCCCATCCCGGCTCGCCCGATGAAATCCGCAAGGTGCTGGCGCAAAAGCCCGCGCACTGGCTCGCCTTCTATGACGGCACATTCGCCAATATCGAAGGCGGGCCGATGAACTTCACGCCGCAGCAACTCTCTGACGACAACATCCGCGAGATCAACGCCAAGGCCCATATCGAAAACGAACTGATCGACGAAGCCATCGGCCGTGTCATGGATGCGATCAAGGCGCGCGGCTGGGACGGCGATACCGACGTGGTCTTCACCACCGACCATGGCGAGATGCAGGGCGATTTCGGTTTCGCCTACAAGGGCCCCTGGCATGTCGATGCACTGATGCGGCTGCCCTTCATCTGGCGCCCGGCGCCCAGCGCCAAGGTCACGCCCGCGATGGTCGAGCAGCCGGTCGAGCAGGTCGATCTCGCGCCCACCTTCTGCGCCATTGCCGGGGTGGAGCCGGCCGCCTGGATGCAGGGGCGGGAACTTCCCACTGCCGAAGATGGCAGCCGCGAACGCGCCCTGTGCGAATGGGACAGCCAGTTTCCCGGCTATGGCTTTCACCTGCGCTCGATCTATCGCGATGGCTTCCTGCTCACGCGCTACGAAGCATCGACGCCCGGCCAGCCCAACGGCCTCGAAGAGTTCTGGCCGCAATTTGCGGCGCTCGGTTGCAAGATCCGCTATGACGGTACGGAAGGCGAGCTCTACGATCTCAGGAACGATCCGCGCCAATGGGAAAATCTCTGGGACGATCCCCGCCGCAAATCCCTGAAGACGGAACTCATCGCCGATCTGTATGACAGCCTTGCGCCGGAACGGACACCAAAGCTGAAGGTCGAAGCCCCAGCTTGATCGGCCCCCTTGGAACTGACACCCTGCGACACCATATAGCCCTGAGCTTGGGTTCGTTCCGGAGGACAATCGGATGGGTTTGATCGTCTATGGCGCCAACATGTCGCCCTTCGTGCGCAAGGTGCGTGTGGCGCTGGCCGAGAAGGGGATCGATTACAAACTCGAGCCGGTGAACCCGTTTGCCGCGCCGCCGGAATTTCATAAGATCAGCCCGCTCAGGCGCATCCCCATCCTGCGCGATACCGATCGGCCCGAGCCGAACACCCTGCCGGACTCCTCGGTGATCTGCGATTACCTCGAACACAAATATCCCGAGCCCGCGCTTTATCCGACCGATCCCTTCGCCCGCGCCGAGGCGCTGTGGTTCGAGGAATATGCCGATAGCGCCGTGGCCCAGACCATCGGCCGCGGCCTGTTCTTCGAGCGCATCGTCAAGAAGATGCTGCGCCAGCAGCCGGATGAGACGATCTGCGCCTCCACCCTGACCGAGAAGATTCCGCCCATCTTCGATTATCTCGAAGCCGCCATCGGCGATAAGGACTATCTCGCCGGCGGCGCCTTCTCGATTGCCGATATTGCGGTCGGCTCGATGCTGGTCAATTTCGAACATGCCGGTGAAACGCCCGATGCCAAGCGCTGGCCGAAGCTCGCCGCTTACATGGCGCGCATCCATGCCCGGCCGTCCTTCAAGGCCTGTCTCGACGAAGAGCGTCCGCTCGTCGTCCAGATTTCGCGCGGCCTGACGGGCCCATTGATGACTCAATCTCCGCCCGCGAAACCCGCGCCGAAGCGCCAGGTCACGCCGTTTCAGATTTTCGCCTATGTCTTGCCGGGCCTGCCGCTGGCGGCGCTGGGGTTGCCCATCGTCGTCTTTCTGCCGCAGTTCTACGCCTCGAAGGAAATCGGCATCAGCCTCGCGGTGACCGGGCTGGTGTTCAGCCTGTGCCGCATCGCCGATGTCTTCGTCGATCCGATCGTGGGCTATATCAGCGATCGCTGGCGCACGCCCTGGGGCCGCCGCCGGCCGCTCTTTGTCCTCGGGACGCCCTTGCTGATCATCGGCATCTGGATGGTGTTCGTGCCCGGCGGGCCGGTGAGTCCGCTCTATCTCAGCTTCTGGCTATTCGCGATGTATGTCGGCTGGTCGATGGTCACGATCCCGCATCTGTCCTGGGGGGCAGAGCTTTCGACCGATTATCACGAACGCTCGCGAATCTATGGCTGGGCGCAGGCTGGCCTCATTATCGGCATGGTCGGTGTGCTGGTGCTGCCGGCGATCCTCGAACATGCGGGCGGCTTCACACTGGCGCAGCAGATCCTGGCGATGGCGCTCTTCGCCATCATTCTGTTGATCCCGTCGGTGGCGCTGGCCACGGCCGTGCTGCCGGAGCCGGAGGTCAAGCTCAAGACCCATGCCCCGGTCTGGGCGACGCTGAAATTCCTGTTCAGGGATGGCGCGCTGCGGCGTGTGATCCTGGTCGATCTTATCGCTTCGACCAGCGGCGGCGCCATCGGCGCGATGTTCTTCTTCTTCGCGCGTTTCGCGCTGGACCTGCCGAAACTCGCGGGCACGCTGCTGCTGGCCTATTTCGCCGCCGGCTTTCTCTTCATACCGTTCTGGATCTGGCTCGCCGGGCGCATCGGCAAGCACAACGCGATGATGGCCTCCTTTGCCTACAGCATCCTCACGACGCCGCTTCTGTTCCTGATCCCGAAAGGCGCTTTCGTCTTTGCGCTTTCGGTCTTCATCGTTGTCGGCGTCAATTACGGCGCGCCGACCTTCCTGCTGCGGGCGATGATGGCCGACATCGCCGATATCGATGCGGCAGAGAACAATACCGAACGCGCCGGCATCATGTATTCGCTCCTGGCGCTCACGAACAAATTCGGCATGGGCTGGGCCGTCGGCATCGCCTTCGTGATCCTGGCCTGGCTCGGCTTCGATCCCAAGACCGTCAACTCGGCCGAAGCGATCGAGCATATGCGCGTCTTCTATATCGCGCTGCCGGTGATCCTGAGCGTCGTCGCGGGCTTCGTGATGCTGGGCTATCCGCTGGACGAGGTCCGCCAGCGCGGCCTGCGCGCCGAGGTCGAGCGCCGCCGCGCCGCACACCATTCGGCCGAGGATATGCTGCCGCGCGGCATCGCCATTGGCGGCGCGGCCATGGCCTCCGATTCCGAGGCGATCACCGCGGTCGGGGACATGGAGCCGGCCGACGAGCCATCCTCCTGATCGTCTTGGATGTTCTGCGATCGCCGCCGGCCCCGCCCGGCGGCGATTTTTTTCGCCGTCACCCCTTGAAATGCGGAATTTCGTTCCCATTTTGTTCTTTTAGACGAGTGAAAGGGCATGACGGGCAGGAAAGACAGGGATCGCGAGACCATACAGGACAAGGGTGCGGATCTTGCGCGCACTGCTGGTGGCCTGGAGGAGCAAAGGGTTCGCATGCGCGGCACGCAACGAATGCCGGCATCGGCCGCTTCTTCGGAACACGAAGTCCGGGGCGGAGTTGAAGGTGCGGAGCGGCTGCGATGAAACGCGTGTGCGGCCCGCCTGCCGGCGCTTCGAACGATCAAGGCGGGCCGATCCCGCGTCGAGGGCGAGAAAAAGAAGCCCGAAGCGTGCGTGGATCCCCGCCTTCGGTGTGTCGGGTCAGGTCTTGCTTTTCGCCCGTCCGCGCGCCGCGAACTGGTTGAGCAACTCGACCAGGCCTGAGAACGCCACCGCGAAATAGAGATAGCCGCGCGGAATATGGAAATGCGCGGCATCGGCCACCAGCGCCGTGCCGATCAGCAACAGGAAGCTCAGCGCCAGCATCTTCACCGTGGGATGGCTCTCGACGAAGCGTGCCACCGGATCGGCCGCGGCCAGCATCACGATCATGGCGATGACCACCGCCGCGATCATGATCGACAGATGCTCGGCCATGCCCACCGCCGTCACCACCGAATCCAGCGAGAACACGATGTCGAAGACGGCGATCTGCACGATCACCGAGAACATGGTCGCGCCCGTGCCTTCGTGGCTCTCGGTGTCGCCTTCCACCATCCCGTGAATCTCGCGCGTGCTCTTGGTCAGCAGGAAGAGCCCGCCCAGACCGAACACGATATCCCGCCACGACAGCGCCATGCCCCACAGCGTGAAGACCGGCTGGGACAGGGTGATGATCCAGGCGATGCCGGAGAGCAGGGCGATGCGCATGGCCAGCGCCAGGATCAGTCCGATGCGCCGCGCCGTGGCCCGGCGGAGCTTGGGAAGCTGGTTGGCGGCGATGGAGACGAAAATGATGTTGTCGATGCCGAGCACGATCTCGAGCACGATCAGCGTCGCGAGGCTCGCCCAGGCATTGGCGGAGGTCAGAAGCTCGAGCATCGGCGAATCGTCTCCGGCTGCACCGTCAGTCTAGCCGCTTCAGAACCAGGGCTGGACCATGTTGGGGAACAGGTGGACCAGCACCTCCCGCGTGGTGATGAGGCCGATGGCCGCCCCCACCAGGACATCGCTCAGGAAATGGGCGTTCAGCAGCGCCCGGGTCAGCGCCAGATAGAGCGCGATGGCGAACCACAGGAAGGAGAGGGCGGGCAGCGTCCCCGCCAGCACCACGGCGACGCAGAAGATGGTCAGCGCATGACCCGACGGAAAGGAGTCGTAGCGGAAGTTGAGGCCGAAGGGCTTGAAGCCATAGAGCCCCAGCTCCAGCTCGTCGCGCGGTCGCCGCCGCCCCAGCACCGTCTTCATCGTGTGCAGGATGGCGCTGCCGATCGCCAGGCTGATGAGGAAGGCCAGCGCGCTGGCCGCGGTGAGCTGGAGGGTGGGCGTCGTCCCGAAGGCCCATTCCGCGCCCCGCGCCAATCCATAGGCAAGGATCGAAATGGTCAGCCAGTGGGCGCCCTTGGCCCAGTCCGTGGTGTGGTAGATCGCCCGCTCTGCCCGGTGGTTGACGATCTCATGGAAGGCATGCGCCGCCCGCCGGTCGAAGGCGAAGCTGACAATGCCGCCCACGAGCAGCGCATATCCGGTCCAGAGCAACATGGCAGGCTGATTGCCGTGCGCCGCGCCCCCTGTCAACGCGGGACCGGGCTCGCGGGGCTAGCGAGGGTCCGCGCCCGGGGTCTAGACTTTCGCATCGCTATCGCAACAGGGGCCCGGATCCCACGGGATGGGCCCAACGGGAGGTACCCCATGGATTTCGACTATTCGCCCCGCCAACGGGAATGGATGAAGCGCGTCGGCGACTTCATGGACGCGCATGTCTATCCCGCCGAAGAGACCTATTCCGCCCAGATGCTGGAGGCCCGCGAGAAGGGCAATCCCTGGATTGTCGTGCCGGTCGTCGAAGAACTGAAGAAGAAGGCCAAGGCGCAAGGGCTGTGGAACCTGTTCCTCAATGAGAGTGAGAACGGCGCCGGCCTGACCAATCTCGAATATGCCCCGCTCTCCGAGATGATGGGGAAGGTCGGCTTCGGCTCGGAGGTGTTCAACTGCTCCGCACCGGACACCGGCAACATGGAAGTGCTGGAGCGCTACGCCAATCCCGCCCAGCAGGAGGAATATCTGAAGCCGCTGCTTGCGGGCGAGATCCGCTCCGCCTTCATCATGACCGAACCTGCCGTTGCCTCGTCCGACGCCTCGAACATCGCAACCCGCATCGAGCGCAAGGGCGACAACTATGTCATCAACGGCCGCAAATGGTGGTCGTCGGGCGTCGGCGACCCGCGCTGCAAGATCATGATCGTGATGGGCAAAACCGATCCCGAGGCCGACAAGTACCGCCAGCAGTCGCAGATCCTGGTTCCGATGAATGCCAAGGGCGTCACCGTCAAGCGCATGCTGCCGGTGTTCGGCTTCGACGATGCGCCGCACGGCCATGGCGAAGTGCTGTTCGAGGATGTGACGGTGCCGGCCGAGAACCTCCTTCTCGGCGAGGGTCGTGGCTTCGAAATCGCCCAGGGCCGTCTCGGGCCGGGCCGCATCCATCACTGCATGCGCACCATCGGCGTGGCCGAGCGCGCGCTCGAGCTGATGACCAAGCGGCTGCTGTCGCGCACGGCCTTCGGCAAGAAGATCGCAGAGCATTCGGTGTGGGAGCAGCGCGTCGCCGAAGCGCGCATCAATATCGACATGTGCCGTCTGCTGTGCCTGAAGGCCGCTGACATGATGGATAAGGTCGGCAACAAGGTCGCGCGCACCGAGATCGCGGAGATCAAGGTGGCCGCGCCCCGCATGGCGCTCAAGATCATCGACGACGCCATCCAGGCCTGGGGCGGCGCGGGCGTGACGACCGATTCCGGTCTGGCGCGCATGTATGCCAGCCAGCGCACGCTGCGCCTGGCCGACGGTCCGGACGAAGTCCACAACCGCACCATCGCGCGTCTGGAATTCGGCAAGTACATGAACCTGCCGCGCCGCTAGGCACCAGCAATTGAATCAGGCCGGCGGGCGCATCCGTGTCCGCCGGTTTTTCTTTGAGATCAGGCTGCGGCGCGGGAGTCCTGCGAGATCGGCAGTTCGACCGTAACGGTGGTGCCGACGCCTTCCTCGCTCTCGATGCGCATACTGCCGCCGTGTTTGTCGGCCAGCGCCCGAATGAGCGCGAGGCCAAGTCCCGTGCCGCCACTGGATACGGTCGGGTCGGTTGAAACCTGCTCGAAGGGGCGGCCGAGCCGCGGCAGGTCTTCGGCGGCGATGCCGATCCCGGTATCGATCACGGCGATGCGGAGGCGTTCGCTTTCGCGCGTGATGCGAAGCGTCACCGTTCCACCGGCCAGCGTGAACTTGACGGCATTGGAAAGCAGGTTGAGCAAGATTTGCTTGAGGGCCCGGCGGTCCGCCTCGAGCGATAGCTCGCCATCGGGCAATTCGGCTGCCAGCGACACTTCGCTGGCCCGTGCCCGGTCCTCCAGCAGGCGGATGCTTTCCGACACCAGGCCGCGCAGATCGACGGGCTCGGGATGGAGGGCGAGCTTGCCCGCCTCGATCTTGGCCATGTCGAGCACGTCCGAGATCAGGTCCAGCAGGAGCTCGCCGGATTCATGGATGAGACCGGCATATTCCTCGTAACGTGGAGCGCCCAACGGCCCGAACATCTTCTGCCGCATGATGTCCGCGAAGCCGATGATGGCATTGAGCGGCGTGCGCAGCTCGTGGCTCATATTGGCGAGAAAGGTGGATTTGGCCAGGTTCGCGGCCACGGCGCGGTCGCGCGCTGCGGCAGTTTCGAATTCGCGGCGCCTGCGATCCGTCACGTCCCGGGAGACGCCGATGATGTTCTGAAGGGTGCCGTCTTCGTCATAGATGCCCCGGCACGACGCCTCGATCCAGACATAATGGCCATCGCCATGGCGGGCGCGGTAGGTGGCGGTAAGCGTCTGGCCGGGCAAGGGGGTGGTATTGATCTTTGTCGCCTCTGCCAGATCGTCGGGATGAATGAGACTAAGAAAGCGCTGCTCATTGATCTCGTCAGGGGAGCGTTGGAGTATCCGCTCCAATGCTTCGGAGGTGTAGAGGATATGACCTTCATTGTCGTAGAGGATGATGATGTCCGATGCCTGGTGGGCAATCACCCGGTACATTTCCTCGGCATGGCGGCGTGCATCTTCGGCCGCGGTTTGTTCGGTGATGTCGTGACTGACGCCGAGAATGGCGATCACACTACCATCCGGTCCGCATTCGACATCGCCATGGGTCTCGACCACTTTGACGGGTGAATTGGGACTCTTCGCACGCACCCGGAAGGTGAATGACGAGCGCGCCTTGATCGCGGCGTCGATCGCCTCGTTCATGCGGTCGACGTCTTCGGCCCGCATCTGTTTGCGAAGCCACCGCGTGTTGGCATTCGGATCCGCGGGATCGAGCCCCAGAAGCCGATACATGCCCGGCGACCAGGTCACGCGATTGGAAACCAGGTCGTGACGCCAATAGCCGACCTTGGCTGCGCATTCGGACGAGGCGAATTGCGCGCGGTCGCTCTCTACCGGCGCACTGCGATCCGGCGGCGCATTATGGTCGGTGTCGATCGGCGGCATCGGCTCCCCTCCGGCGAGTTATCCTGCCGGTGATCGGATCAGCCTATAGCGGCGATATTAAACAATGCTTGCAAGGGTTGTGGCTGGGCAACTTGCAGTGGTTAGCGCCGCGTTAACACGAGCGGATTCCCGGCTTTTCAGCCCGTTGCGCCGGCTCGCTTGGCGAAGGCCCATGCCGTCTCTGCCAGCGGCCGTACGGCGGCCGCGTTCTGCGCTGCATTGGCATTTGCCGCCGTGCCGTCCCGCACGCGCCCGACGATGCCCTGCAGAATTCCGGCCAGTTTGAAGAAATTGTAGGCCGCGTAGTAGTTCATGTCCGGCGTCTGCGTCCGCCCGGTGCGGCGGCAATACAGGGCCGTGTAGTCCTCCATGCTGGGAATGCCCATCGCCGTCAGATCGGCGCCGATCAGCGTGGAGGTCCCGCCAGTGGTGCCGCCGGGCGGCATCTGCCATTGCATCAGGTGATAGGTGAAATCGGCTAGCGGATCGCCAATGGTCGACAGTTCCCAATCCAGAACAGCGAGCACCTTTGGCTCAGTCGGATGCAGGATCATGTTGTCGAGGCGGTAGTCGCCATGGACGATGCTGGGTTTTCCCTCGGGCGGAAGATTTGCCGGCAGCCACTCGATCAGCTTCTCCATTTCCGGGATCGTTTCCGTTTCGGAGAGCTTGTACTGTTTTGTCCAGCGTGAGATCTGGCGGCCGATATAGTTGCCGGGCTTGCCGTAGTCGGTGAGCCCCAGAGCCTCGTAATCGAGCATGTGCAACCGTGCCAATGTCTCGTTCATCGCATCATAGATCTCGCCGCGTTCCTTCGGTGAGCAGTCGGGCAGAAGCGGCCCCCAATAGATGCGTCCCTCGACGCATTCCATGACATAGAACATCGTTCCGATGATGCTCTCGTCCTCGCACAGCAGATAAGGCTTGGCGACCGGAAAACCGGTCGGATGCAAGGCCGAGATGATGCGGAATTCGCGGTCCACCGCATGGGCCGAGGGCAGAAGCTTTCCTGGCGGCTTCCGGCGCAACACATATTTGCGGTTGGGCGTAACGAGCTGATAGGTCGGGTTGGATTGCCCGCCCTTGAACTGGCGCACTTCGAGCGGGGTCTGGAAACCTTCGATCCGCTCGGCGAGATAGGCTTCAAGCTTCTTCTCGTCGAAGCGGTAGCGCTCGACAACGTCCTTGGTGCCCGAGAATTGCGTCTGGCGGTCGTCGGTCCCGGCTTTACTCATCGGCGCGCGCTCCCAATTGTATTTGCCCAATTTCATTTGAAGGCATTTTGGGCTGGCGGAGCGCCCCGGCACAAGACGCTTTGGCCTAATGCTCGCGCGCTATGGCCCGCCAGCCGATATCGTGGCGGTAGAAGCCGCCGGGCCAATCGATTCTGCCGATGGCTTCATAGGCCCGTGCCTGGGCCTCGGCCACACTGGCACCCAGCGCCGTTACGGAAAGCACCCGGCCGCCCGTCGCCACGAGCTTGCCATCCTGCCCTTCCGTAGCGGCATGGAACACTTCGACATCCGGCAGTTGCGCCGCCTCGTCGAGCCCGCGGATTTCCGAGCCCTTTTCATAGGAACCGGGATAGCCCTTTGCGGCCATCACCACGGTCAGCGCCACGGCGTCGCGCCATTTCAGGTGCACCTGATCCAGTGTGCCCTCGCGGGCCGCCAGCAGTACGGCACAGAGATCGGACTCAAGCCGCATCATCAGCACCTGGCATTCGGGATCGCCGAAGCGGCAATTGTATTCGATGAGCTTGGGCCCATCTTCGCCGATCATCAGCCCGGCATAGAGCACGCCCTGATAGGGTGTGCCGCGTGCGGCCAGCGCGGCAATGGTCGGGCGAATGATGCGCGCCATTGTGGCCTCGATGATCGCATCGGTCAGCACCGGGGCCGGACTGTAAGCGCCCATACCGCCCGTGTTCGGGCCTTCGTCGCCGTCATAGGCGCGCTTGTGGTCCTGGGCACCGGCGAGCAGCAGGGCATTCTCGCCGTCGCTGAGCACGAACAGGCTGGCCTCCTCGCCTTCCAGAAATTCCTCGATCACGACCTCATGACCGGCATCGCCGAAGGCGCCATCGAACATGGAATCGATCGCGGCATCCACGGCCTCGCGCGTCTCGGCGATGATGACGCCTTTGCCAGCGGCGAGCCCGTCTGCCTTGATCACGATCGGAACGGTTTGCTTCGCCGCGTAAGCCTTGGCCGATGCCGCATCGGAAAAGCGGCCATAAGCGGCGGTCGGAATGTCGTTCTCGGCGCAGAGATCCTTCACGAAGCCCTTGGAGCCCTCAAGCGCGGCGCCGGCCGCGCTTGGGCCCAGCGCCTTGATGCCGGCCGCTTCCAGCCGGTCGGCGAGCCCCGCCACCAGCGGCGCTTCGGGGCCGATGACGACGAAGTCGATCTGCCGAGCCCGCGCGAAGTCCACTAGCCCGTCCAGATCCATGGCGGCGATGTCGACTCGCTCTGCCACGGCCGCGATGCCGGCATTGCCAGGGGCGCAGCAGAGCGTGGTGACGAGGGGGCTCTTCGCCAACGCCCAGGCCAGTGCATGTTCGCGGGCCCCTGAGCCCACCAGCAAAACCTTCACAACCGCGTCCTTTCCACACAATCCGGCCGCGGCGCCGAGGCCGGGCGGGTGCAATTGCCGGTGCGATGTATCATGAATGGGCCATGAGCGAAGCAGCAACCCACGCCAATCTGCCCGAATACAGCGTCAGCGAGATTTCCGGGGCCATCAAGCGCACCATGGAGGATTCATTCTCCTTCGTGCGGGTGCGCGGCGAGATCAGCGGCCTCAAGTTTCACTCCTCGGGCCATGTCTATTTCGACCTCAAGGACGAGAAGGCCGTCCTCAACGCGGTGATCTGGCGGGGCGTGGCCCAGAAGCTGAAAATGCGCCCGGAGCAGGGGGCGGAAGTCGTCTGCACGGGCCGGGTTTCGACCTATCAGGGCTCCTCCCGCTACCAGCTGATCGTCGAGGGGCTGGAACTGGCCGGGGCCGGCGCGCTGATGGCGCTGATCGAGCAGCGCAAGAAGATGCTGGCCGCCGAGGGACTGTTCGCCGAGGAGCGCAAGCGCTCGCTTCCCTTCCTACCTCAGGTGGTGGGAGTTGTGACCTCGCCCACGGGGGCGGTGATTCGCGACATCATGCATCGGCTGCAGGAGCGCTTCCCCAGGCGGGTGATTCTGTGGCCCGTCGCCGTCCAGGGTGAGAAGGCGGCGGCCGAGGTGGCCGCCGCCATCCGCGGGTTCAATGCACTCAAGCCTGGCGGGCCGATCCCGCGGCCGGACGTCCTGATTGTTGGCCGTGGCGGCGGCTCGATGGAAGATCTCATGCCCTTCAATGAGGAGGAGGTCGTCCGCGCCGCGGCCGAAAGCGAGATACCGCTGATCTCGGCCGTCGGCCACGAGACGGACACGACGCTGATCGATTTTGCCTCAGACCGGCGCGCGCCCACCCCGACCGCTGCCGCTGAAATGGCGGTGCCGGTCCGTGCGGAATTGCTGCAGCAGGTCATGGAACTGGAACGGCGCAATCTGCGCAGCTTCACCCGCGCCATGGGCGAGAGGCGAACCGCCCTGGCCGGGCTGGCCCGGGCCCTGCCGCGGGCGGACCAGCTCTTTGCCCAACCGCGTCAACGCTTCGACTATGCCGCCGAGCGCCTCGGCAACGCGCTGCGCCAGAACGTGCAGGAGCATCGCCGCGGGCTGATCGAGGTCGCGGCACTCCTGCGCCCCAGAGCGATTGTGGCGAGGGCTGAGGCCGGCCGGGAGCGGCTGGAGGCGTTGGACTCGCGCCTGATGCGCGCCACACAGAACCGGCTCTCAGAGCTTGGCAAGCATCTGGACGGCCTTGGCCGGGTGCTTGAGGGGGTAAGCTATCGCGCGGCCTTGCAGCGCGGCTATGCCGTCGTCCGCGGGGCGGACGGGACCATCCGCCGCCGTGCCGAGGCCATTGAGGCCGGCGAGCATCTGACGCTGACCTTCGCGGATGGCGAACGTCGGGCGACGGCCGATCCGGCGGGTGGCGCTTCGTCCAAGCTGGCGCCTGGGGGCACGCCCCCCCCAAAAGCGAAAGGCGGCACGAAAGGCGGGCAGGGTTCGCTGTTTTAATCCTTGCCGGGTCGCATCTGCTCGGCGTGCGCGCTAAACTCGCCCGCGGAAGGTGAACCGATGAACCATATGGACCGTGATTTCCGGCCCGAAGGCATGGCCGAACTCGAATATCTCGATGGCGAATATCACATCGTCACACCGGGCTCATTTGTGGTGTGCGCCGTGAGCGGTGTCCACATTCCGTTGGAGGCCTTGCGCTATTGGAGCGTTGACCTGCAGGAGGCTTATGCGACGCCGGCCGAGGCGCTCAAGCGCTTCCAGGAAACCCAGAAAACCCCCGAATGATTGCACGCCGGGATATTTTGATCGCTGGCGCTGCAACGCTGCTGTTGCCGCGTTTCGCGCGCGCCGCCGTTCCGGGCCGTCTCAGCTTCCGGTCAGCGATGGAGCAGGGTGCGCTCGTCATCGGCCGCGCCGCGCCGGGTGCGAGGGTCACGGTGAACGGAAATCCCGTGCTCGTCTCGCCGAAGGGCGAGTTCGTGTTCGGCTTTTCCTATGATCAATCGAGGGCAACAGATGTTGTCGCCCACTTCGCCGATGGCACGCGCGAGGCGCGCGCGGTAACGCCCAAGGCCCGCCAGTACGAGACCCAGCGCATCAACGGCCTGCCGCACAAATTCGTGTCGCCGCCGCACAAGGATCTGGAGCGGATCCGCCGGGAGCATATCCGTCTCGGCAAGGCGCGTGCGCGCGATACCTCCGGCGTCGGCTTTGCCGAACCGTTCGAATGGCCATTCCCTGGGATTATTTCCGGCGTTTATGGCAGTCGGCGCATTGATAATGGCACGCCGATGGCGCCCCATTTGGGCGTCGATATCGCCGCGCCGGAAGGCACGCCCATTCATGCCCCGGCCGATGCCGTGGTCTCAATCGCGGACGATTACTTCCTGGAAGGCGGCTTTACGCTGCTCGATCATGGCCATGGCGTTTCCACCTGCTACCTGCATCAGAGCAAGCGCATGGTGACGGCCGGCGACAAGGTCCGTCGCGGCGAGGTGTTCGGGCTTGTCGGGCAGACGGGCAGGGCCACGGGGCCGCACAGCCATTGGGGGCTGTGCTGGTTTCAGCTCAAGCTCGATCCGTCGCTTTCAACGCTGACACGCGTGCCGCCCAGATCCTGAGTCTCGCGTCCACGCCGGCTGCGTGGTCTGTCGCCGCTTTTGGGCCAGCGCCGGTGTATCCAAAGCCATTGCGACGGGCGCGCCCGCACATATTTTTCAAGCTCGTCATTGATTTTCTGTGTCAGCGCCAGCACATCGCGGTCGTGATCGCCGGTCGGTGTCACGGATATGGGTTCATGGATTGTGACGCGAAAGCGGGCGCCGCCATCGCGCGCATTGGATACCGGAAGCAGAACCGCGCCGAGTTTCAACGCCAGCACGGCCGGGGCTGGCGTCGTCATCGCCACGCGGCCGAAGAAGGGCACGGGAATGCCCTCATTCGTCTTCTGGTCAACGAGGATGAAGATCGATTTGCCCCCGCGCAGCAGGGTGAAGATCCGGCGCGTGCCATGTGCGCCCTTTGACACCACTTCGCGGGGCCCGTTGGTTGTGCGCTGTTCGACCATCCAGTGGTCGACATAGGGGTTGTTGACGGGCCGATAGACCGTGCCGCCCTCGATATCGTAGTCGGCCGCTGTGATCGGCATCACCTCCCAATTCGCGAAATGGCCGGACATGAAGATGATGCCTTTTCCGGTCGCCAGCGCGGTGTCGAGGTGCTCGATGTTTTCGACGATGATCCGCGGGTCCTCACCTTTGATGCGGAAGGCATCCAGATGTGGGTATTCGGCAACGGTGCGCCCAAGATTGTCCCACATCTCCGTCAGGATCATGTCGATCTCGGCGCGTGTCTTTTCCGGATAGGCTGCAACCAGGTTTTCGCGGGCACGCTGCGTCACGCTCGTGCGCGCGAGAATATTGCGGCCGATGAAGCCTCCAAGCGCGGAAGCGCGGTCGACACCCAGGATGCGGAACAGCGCCATGAACGCAAAGAACAACGCCGCCTCGGCGAGGTAGCGCAGTCGCAAAGCGAAGGAGAGGTTCGCGGTGGGAGCGTCCGGCCTGGCCATCACGATATTGTCTCTGTTGTGATCTTGGACAGCAAGCCGGTCAGCGCGCCTTCGTCCTCGAACCGGGCCTGTACGGGCAGTATCGTTATACCCTCACGATGCATCGGGGTTAGTCGCACATAGTCTTTTTCGGTGGTGATCAGCAACGCGTCGTTGTCGCGCGCCTTGGCATTCAGGCGCGCGATCTCGCCCGCCGTATAGGTGTGGTGATCGGCATAGCGGAGCGTCTCGATCAGCACGGCGCCCTGGTCGCGGAGCGTGGCGAAGAACTTTTCGGGCCGGCCGATGCCGGCAAATGCAATCACGCGTTGCCCGGCCAGATCGTTTTGCTGCGCGGGACGAAGCTGTGCGCGCAGCACCGGCCCGGAGAAGTCTGCCAAAGGCGGTGCCCCGTCACCGACCAGCACCACCGCGTCGGCGCGCGACAGCCCCTGGCCAATCGGCTCGCGTAGGGGGCCTGCCGGAAGGACGCGGTCATTGCCAAATCCAGCCGCCGCATCGACCACGACTAGCGACAGATCCTTGGCCAATGCGAAGTTCTGATGGCCGTCGTCCATGACGATGGTATCGAAGCCTTGGCTGTCGGCGAGTTTCGCACCGGCGGCACGGTCGCGCGACACGATCACAGGCGCGGCTGCCGCCAGCAGCAAGGGTTCGTCGCCGACATCGGCGGCGCTGTCCTGCGAGGGATCCACCAGACAGGGACCGCGTACCCTGCCGCCATAACCGCGCGTCAGGAAGACGGGATTGCGCCCGGTCGCGCGCAAGGCACGGGTGACGGCGATGGCTACCGGTGTCTTGCCGGTGCCGCCGGCCGTGAGATTGCCGATGCAGATCACCTTGGCCTTGGCGCGGAAGGGTGCGGCGAGCTTTGCCTTCCACGAGACGTTCGCGCCATAAACCCATCCGAGCGGGATCAGCGCCCGCACGGCGAGGCGTGCCGTCAGACTTTGCGCGTCCCAGAATTCAGGTGCGCGCATGGCCGACCAGTAAAGCTTCGATGGCAGCACGTGTCTTTTCGACCGCGCCTGCCAACGTCTCTGCGCCTTTGTCCGCAAGCGCTCCTAGCGCCTTTGCGTCGGCGGGATCCGCCAGCAAGCGCCGCGCGAGATTCGTGATCTCTGTGCTTGAATGCACCCGCCCGAGACCTTGTGCATTGAAGATGGCGTCATAGGCGTCGGAAAAATTTGCGGTATGCGGTCCGGCGAGCACGGCACAACCAAGCCGCGCCGGTTCCAGCGGGTTCTGCCCGCCATGGGGAATGAGGCTCCCACCGACAAAGGCGAAAGGCGCGAGGCGATAGAACAGGCCGAGTTCGCCAATCGTGTCGGCCACATAGATTGCGGTTTGCGCGTCCGGCAAAACGCCGGTCGAGCGGCGCACGACATGGCGCGTGCCGCACAGCATCGCAATCTCCGCGCCGCGCTCGGGATGGCGCGGCGCAATGATCGTCAGCAGATCGGGATAGTCGCGGCGCAGGCTGTCATGGACCGGGAGGATTGTTTCGTCCTCACCGGGATGGGTCTGCGCGGCGAGCAGCACCGGCCGCCCGGCGATGGCATTGGACAGCGCTTCGAGTTTCGCAGGTTCGGCGGGCAGGGGCGCGGCGTCCGCCTTCAGGCTCCCGGTCAATTCAACCCGTGTAGCGCCCAGCATGCGTAGCCGCTCGGCTGTCTCTCTGTCCTGCGCCAGACAGATGTCATAGCGCGACAGCAGGGCCCGGGCTGTGCGCGGCGCCCGTTGCCATCCCTGATAGGATCGTTCCGACATTCGTCCATTGATCAGTGCCAACCGCACCCCGCGCGCATGCGCTTCGATCACCATATTGGGCCATATCTCGGAATCGACAAAGAGAGCGGCTTTGGGGCGCCAGTGTTCGAGAAAGCGCCGCACAGCGCCGGGCGTGTCCAGCGGCGCGAATTGATGCAGCACGCAGGCAGGTAGCCGGCTCGCCAACACGGCGGCGGCGGTCACAGTGCCGGAGGTGATGAGAATTGTGCGGTTGAGATTCCCGCGAAGGGCCTCGATCAGAGGAAGGGCAGCGACACATTCGCCGACGCTGGCGCCATGGATCCAGATGATCTCGCCATCGGGGCGCGGAAGGCTGGGATGCCCCAACCGTTCGCCAAGCCGCGCCGGGTCCTCTTTGCCGCGCAGCAGGCGCTGACGCAGCAGAAGCGGCACGGCCGGCGCCAGCAAGAAACTTGCGGCGCGATACGCCAATAGACCGGGTGGCGACGACGGCATCGCGGTTATTCCGGGCTTGGCGCACGGGCCGGGGCATCGATGGCCTCGTCCAGCCCGTGACTGTAGAGGCGCGCGTAGAGGCCTTTGCGCGCCAGCAACTGCGCATGTGTGCCGGATTCGAGGATGCGTCCGCGGTCGAGCACGTAGATACAGTCGGCATCGAGAACCGTCGAAAGGCGATGGGCGATGACGATGGTCGTGCGGCCTTTCATCAGTTCGTTCAACGCATCTTGAACCTGCCGTTCGCTTTCCGTGTCGAGAGCGGATGTTGCCTCATCGAGCAGAAGAATGGGGGCGTTGCGCAGCATGGCGCGCGCAATGGCGATGCGCTGGCGTTGTCCGCCGGACAGTTTGAGGCCGCCTTCGCCCACATTGGTATCGTAGCCTTGCGGTAACTCACGGATGAATCCGTCCGCCGCGGCAGCGGTGGCGGCGGCTATGATCTCCTCGCGGCTGGCATCGCGGCGGCCGAGCGCAATATTCTCCGCGACCGTTTCGTCGAACAGGATCGGGTCCTGTGTGACCAGCGCGATATTCTCGCGCAGCGAGGCCAGCGTCACATCACAGATGTCCTGTCCGTCGATCGCAATGTGGCCGCTTTCGATTTCATAGAAGCGCAGAAGAAGATTGAAGACGGTCGATTTTCCGGCGCCGGATGGACCTACAAGGGCAATCTTCTGGCCCGGGGCGACGTCGAAGGAGGCATTGTCTAGAGCTGGAAATCTGGCATCGCCATGATAGGTGAACGTGACATTTTCAAACGCGATTGCCCCACCTTTGGGGGCGGGCGTGAGCTGAAGGCGCACCGCGCCCCGGCGGTCGACGATAGCCGGCTTGGAATCGATGACGGCAAAGATGCGGTTCGCCGCGGAGAGGCCCTCGACGGCCACGGTCCACAATTGGGTCAGGTTGCGAACCGGCTGCTGGGCGAAGAGCATTGCCGCCAGGAAGGAGGTGAACGCGCCGAGGCTCAGTGTTCCATGCATACCCTGATAGCCGGCATAAAAGATCGTTCCCGCGACGACCAGCCCGCCAAAGAGGTCGGTGGCCGGTACCGCCGCGGCCCGGGCGCGCACGGTGCGCAGAAGATATTTGAGCCGCGTGTCGATGCGCGTATTGGCCGATGAACATGCATAGTCCTCAAGGCCATAGGCCTTGATGATGCGACGCCCGGTCAGGGCCTCCGTCAGGGCGGTCGAGAGATTGCCGGTCTCCTGCATTCCGCGATTGACGGATTTGCGGATCGACTTGCCGAGCAATTGCGTGACCCATGCCACCGCTGGCAGCACGATCAATGACATCAGTGACAGCTTCCAGTCCTGATAGACCATGACAGCGACGAGGCCGACCAGCGTGACCAGTTCCTTGCCGAAGCCCGCGACCCCTCGCGTGAGGGAATTGCGCAGCAAGAGCGCGTCATACAGGAACTTCGAGACGGCTTCGCCGGAATGGATTGCGTTCAGCGATGTCAGGTCCAGCCGGACCTGGCTGCGAAACATGTCGCGCTGGGTCGCCGCAATGATCTGTTCGGCAAGACCGTTGATCAATGCCTGCTCGCCGAAGCTGGTCAGGGTGCGCACCACCACGACCACAACGACTGTCGCCGGGATCAAAACCAGCATGTCGGCCCGCTTGTCCACGAAGATCAGGTCGATTGCCGGCCGCACAAGATAAGCGAGGGCCGAGGTGGTCGCGGCTGACAGAAGCATGCAGACGATGGCCAGGACGAGTGTATTCACACGGCCGGACAGGTAGTCTCGCGCGAGCCGAAGAACGATCGCAAAATCGCCTGCTGCCACCGGCCTTGCGGGGGCCTTTCCGGGCGTGTCTTCGCCGTTCATCTCTGGAAATCTAGGCGCCATCGCATGCCCATACCATGGCCCGGTGGCGCGGGGCGAGGCCGCCGGGCGACTGGTTTAAGAGCGATTGCGAGGCTCCGGCTCCATCAGCCGGTGCAAATGAACCACGAAATAGCGCATTTCCGCGTTGTCGACGGTGGCTTGCGCAACGCCGCGCCAGGCTGCCAGGGCCGATTTGTAGTCCGGATAGATGCCGACGATGTCCAGCTTGTTCAGGTCTTTGAACTCTGTCGAACTCGGGGGAGACGACTTCGCCGCCGAAGACCAGATGCGGTAGCTGCTTGGGCTCACTCATGACAATCCTCAATGCCGGGGCAGGTCGATATGGGCGAGCTTTTCCAGCAGTTTGCCGTGCAGCCGGGGGCCGGCACAGACGATGGAAGGCTGGATCGGCTCGGCGCCATTGTAACGCAAGGTCTCGCCCCGATGGTTGGTGACGTATCCGCCGGCTTCGCGAACGATGAGATCGCCCGCCGCCAGGTCCCAGTCGTGCTTGGCGGAAAGGGCGAGCATGGCATCGAAGCCGCCGCCGGCGACAAGCGCCATCCGATAGGCGATTGAACTGCGGGATTCAACAGCCATGTCGGGCCAGGGCGTGGCTGGCGGGACGGCCCACCCCGTGTGGGCGAAAAGTGCCTTGGAGGCCAGCATCCGGCAGCCGTCGATCTGGCCGCAGTCGCTCACACTGATTGGGCTCCCATTGAGCGTGGCGCCGCCGCCCGTCTGAGCCGAGAAGTTCTCATGTGTGATCGGGTTGTAGACGACGCCAGCCAAAGGCCGGCCGTCGACAACAACCGCGGCGCAGATCGTGAAATGCGGGCGCGCCTTGATGAAGGCGACCGTGCCGTCTATGGGGTCGACGATGAAGGTGTGCGGCGCGCTCAGACGGGCGGGATCGTCCGCGCTCTCTTCCGAGAGCCAGCCATAGGCGGGGCGGGCCGCTGTCAGCGTATCGCGCAGGAAACGGTCGACGGCCAGATCCGCCTCGGTTACCGGTTGGCCCTTGCCCTTGTCCCAGCTCTTGTAGTGGCTGCCGAAAAAGCTGCGGGCGATGTTCCCAGCTTCCAGCACCGCCTCTTCGAGGAGCTTCAGGTCGGACGTCGCCTCATGCGCCGGCAAGGGTCATGCCCTCAATGCGAACGGTCGGTGCATTGGTCCCGTGGCGGAATTCGAGGTCGCTGGCGGGGGTCAGGTTGCGGAACATATCCTTAAGGTTGCCGGCGATGGTCACGCCGGAGACCGGGTAAGCGATCTGCCCGTTCTCGATCCAGAAGCCCGCCGCGCCGCGACTGTAATCGCCGGTTACCGCATTGACGCCCATGCCCATCAATTCCGTGACATAGAAGCCGTCCTTGATGTCGGTCATCAGTTGGGTCGGCGTCTTGTCGCCTGGCGCCATATAGAGATTGGTCGGCGAGGGGGCCGGCGGACCGCCGGTGCCGCGGGCGGCATGGCCGGTGCTGGTCAGGCCGAGCTGGCGCGCGCTGGCGCAGTCCATGATCCAGCTTGTGAGCACGCCCTTGTCGATCAAGGCGATGGATTTGTTGGCGACACCTTCGCCGTCGAACGGCTTGGAGCGGAGCCCGCGCGGACGATGGGGATCGTCAATGATCGTAATGCCGGGCCCGAAGACGGGCTCGCCCAGCCGGTCCTTGAGGAAGCTGACGCCGCGGGCAATCGCGCTGCCCGAAATGGCGCCGACGAAATGGCCGACGAGGCCGGATGCCACGCGCGGATCGAACACGACCGGGACAGAGGCCGATTTGGCCTTGCGCGGATTGAGCCGGGCGACAGTCCGTTCCCCGGCGCGGCGCCCGACCGTCTCCGGGCTTTCCAGATCGCTGGCATGCCGCACGGCATGGCTGGCGTAGTCGCGCTCCATCGCGGTGGCTTCGCCAGCCAGCACCGCAACACCGATGCTGCGGGTCGTCGCCGCGTAACGGCCGAAGAAGCCTTCGCTGGTCGCCAGCGCCACGGCATTGCGGCCATAGCTGGCGCCGCCACCTTCGGAATTGGTCACGCCCCGGACCGCCATAGCTGCGGCCTCGACATCGCGCGCCCGTTCGATCAGCAGCTCCGCCGACGGCTCGTCGGGATCTTCGAGATCGAGGAAGGGATAGTCCTTGGCCAGCAATTCGGCCGGAGCAAGGCCGGCATAGGGATCCTCGGGTGCCAGCCGTGCCATGGCCACAGCCCGTTCGGGCAGCTCGGCTAGGGCCGTCGGAGACAGGTCGGTCGAGGAGACGAAGGCGACCCGCGCCCCGACAAAGACCCTCAGGCCCAGATCGGCGCTCTCGGAGCGCTCAAGGTCTTCCAGTTTGCCCAGGCGGTACGAGACGCCCGCCGAGGTGCTGTCGACCAGCAGAGCATCGGCGGCATCGGCCCCGGCGGCGCGGGCGGCTTTCAGCAGGCGATCAAGGACGGCCTGTGGATCGGTTTTGTCTGGTGCTGTCACGCCCGCAACAAGCCACAGCCGCAGCTATGAAGGCAAGCCGCTGGCCGGGGCTGGAGACTGCCCGAATGCGACCAATCGTCAGGGCGGGCCTATTTCCAGATCGGCTTGCCGGAGCCGGGCAGGCCGAGCCGGGGCCATTTCTCCGTGACGGTCTTCACCACCTCCGCGTCCATGGCCAGTTTCTTGCCCCATTCGCGCTTGGTCTCGGGCGGCAGCTTGTTGGTGGCGTCGAGGCCAATCTTCGAGCCGAGGCCGGATTCCGGCGAGGCGAAGTCCAGATAGTCGATGGGCGTGCCTTCGATAACGGTGATGTCGCGGGCCGGGTCCATGCGCGTGGAGAGCGCCCACATCACATCCTTCCAGTCGCGCGCGTTGATGTCGTCGTCCACGACGATGACCCATTTTGTGTACATGAACTGGCGCAGGTAGGACCACACGCCCATCATCACGCGCTTGGCGTGGCCGGGATAGGCCTTCTTCATGCTGACGACGGCGATGCGATAGGAGCAGCCCTCGGGCGGCAGCCAGAAATCCACGATCTCCGGAAACTGCTGCTTCAGCAGCGGAATGAACACCTCGTTCAGCGCTTCGCCTAGCACACTCGGCTCGTCCGGCGGCCGTCCCGTAAAGGTCGAAAGATAGATGGGATTGCGGCGCATGGTGATCGCGGTCACCGTGAACACCGGGAACTGTTCCACCGAATTGTAATAGCCGGTGTGGTCGCCATACGGCCCTTCGGCGCGATAGTCGGTCAGCGAGACTTCGCCTTCGAGCACGATCTCCGCTTCCGCCGGCACCTTCAGCGGCTGGCTTACACAATCGGCCAGGTCCACGCGCGCGCCGCGCAACAGCCCGGCGAACTGGTATTCCGACAGCGTGTCCGGCACGGGCGTCACCGCAGCCAGGATCGTGCCTGGATCGGCGCCCAGAACGACGGCGGCCGGAAACGGCTTCGCCTTTTCCTTGCCCCAGCGCGCGTGATGCTGCGCGCCGCCGCGATGCTTCAGCCAGCGCATCAGGGTCTGGTTCCTGTTCAGCACCTGCATGCGGTAGATGCCGAGATTGTAATTGTCCTGCCGGTCTTCGCCGGGACCTTTGGTCACGACCAGCGGCCAGGTGATCAGCGGCGCCGGCTCGCCCGGCCAGCAGGTCTGGACGGGCAGGCGGGCGAGATCGATGTCGTCGCCCTTGAGCACGATTTCCTGGCAGGTCGGCTTGCCGCTCAGCATTCCGCCAACCGTCTTCGGCTTCATCGACAGCACTGTCTTGGCCAGCGGCAACAGGTCGATCGCTTCGCCGAGGCTGCGCGGCGGTTCGGGCTGGCGCAGCATGGCCAGCAGTTCGCCGACTTCGCGCAGCGATTGGGCGTCGCGGCGTTCGGTTCCGTTCATGGTCACACCCATGGCGACGCGTTTCACGGTGCCGAAGAGATTGGCCAGCACCGGCATGTCGGACGGCGTGCCGTCGGCCTTGATCGGCTTCTCGAACAGCACGGCTGGCCCGCCCTCGGCCAGGAGGCGGGTCTGGATTTCGGTGATCTCAAGAACGGTTGAAACCGGTTCGCTGACGCGGACCAGCTCACCCTCTTGCTCGAGCTTGGTCAGGAACTCCCGCAGGGAGCGATAGCTCATGGTCGTTCCCTTTCGGCCGGTGTGACGCGAAGCGGCGCGATCGCGCCGGCCGTCCTTCTGTGGATAAGTCGAGTGATCATGGGCACCAAGCCGGGATTCGATGTCTTCGTTATCGCCCTACAGCTCCGCAATGCGCAAATCGGCCGGTCATCGCGTCTTCGTGATCGATGAGGCGGTCCGCGCTGCGGCGCCGAAGATCGGCGGCTGAAATATATCGCAACTTCCGTTGGCGATCTTCGCAATGAAGCAGCGGCTGTGCGGCATAGACCGCATGCGCCACGCCGGCAAGGCTGACGCGGCAGGCCGGGAAGGAGGGCGGCAGGCTTGCGCGCCCCGCTACAGCGGGTAGGCTCGCGCGCCAGAGAGCTGGCGGCCGGGATGGCCGCGCTATTGAGGGGGCATTTCATGCTGTTCGGCCGTGTTAAGTCGCTGGAAGCCATTCTGGCTACCGCGGAGAAAAAGGGACTGCACCGATCGCTGGGGGCCTTCCAGCTCACCATGCTGGGCATCGGCGCGGTGATCGGCACCGGCATCTTTGTGCTCACGGCGGAAGCGGCCCAGAAGGCCGGCCCCGGTATGATAATTTCTTTTGTCATCGCCGCCTTCGTCTGTGGGGTCGCGGCGCTTTGCTATTCTGAGCTGGCCTCGATGGTGCCGGTGGCCGGTTCGGCCTACACCTACACCTATGCCGTTGCCGGCGAGATTCTGGCCTGGATGGTCGGCTGGGCGCTCATCCTCGAATATGCCATCGGCGCCAGCGCGGTTGCGGTCGGCTGGTCGGGTTATTTTGTTGGCCTGATCAAATCCTCGCTTGGCATCGTGATCCCGCAAGCGCTCGCGGTTGGGCCGGTTCAAGGTGGCTTCATCAACTTGCCGGCCGTCGTCATTTCTCTGCTGGTAACCTGGCTGCTCATGATCGGCACGACCGAGAGCGCGCGGGTCAACGCGATCCTCGTGGCGATCAAGGTTGCCGCGCTGATACTCTTCATCGCCCTGACCTTGCCGATGGCGAAGGGTGCCGAATTCCACCCCTTCATTCCGAATGGCTGGGGCACGGTGGGTGTCGTCGGCGCCGCCGCCTCGATCTTCTTCGCCTATGTCGGTTTCGATGCGGTTTCGACCGCTGCGGAGGAAACGAAGAATCCGCAACGCAACGTGCCGATTGGCCTGATCGGCAGTCTCGTGATCTGCACGATCTTCTATATTTTGGTCGCTGCCGGTGCGATTGGCGCGATCGGCGCACAACCCGTGCGCGGCGCGCTGGGCCAGATCCTGGCGCCGGGCACGCCTGCGCTGGCGCAGCGCTGCGCCGAGATCGTCGCCGCCGGTGCCACTCAGCCGCTCGCCTGCAGCCATGAAGCGCTGGCCCACGTCTTGCGCGTGATGGGCGACAAGACGGCCGGCAATCTGCTCGGCCTGGCCGCATTCCTCGCCTTGCCGTCGGTCGTGCTGATGATGATCTATGGCCAGACGCGCATCTTCTTCGTAATGGCGCGCGACGGGCTGCTGCCCGAGAAGCTGTCCTCGGTCCATCCGCGTTGGAAGACGCCGCATGTTGTGACGATCTTCACCGGCATCGTCGTCATCCTCATGGCGGCATTCCTGCCCGTCGGACAGTTGGCCGACTATTCGAACTCGGGCACGCTGTTCGCCTTTGCGATGGTCGCTGCCTGTGTGCTGGCTCTGCGCATCAAGGACCCGGGCCGCAAGCGGCCGTTCCGCACGCCGGCAATCTATATCGTCTCCCCGCTCGCCATCATTGGTTGCGTTGCGCTCTACGTGAAATTGCCGTTGATCGCGATCCTGGTTCTGCCGGTCTGGGGCGCGGTCGGGCTGCTGTTCTATTTCGCCTATAGCCGTTCGCGCAGCCATGTCGGCCGCGGTCTTGTCGATGTTGTGGAACTGGCCGATTCGCCAATGCCCGGTCTCAAGGACTAGCGGATTTCGCCTTCGTGGCGTTTTCGATGGCGGGGCTGCGGTTTGCAGTCCCGCCATCGCCGTTTGCGGCGGGCCGCAAATATTTGCTCCAGCATGAATTTCCGTCCATCTTCGTCCCGGGCGGAATCGCGGGGGGGCCTTTCATGGCAGACACGGCAAATATCGGCGCACAGATCACGGCTTGGCTGGGCGCGATCGACAGCTTCGTCTGGGGCCCGGCCATGCTGGTCCTGCTTCTGGGTACCGGCCTCTATCTGACGATCGGCATGGGGCTGATGCCCATGCGCCGCATCCCCACCGCCTTCCGGCTGCTGATGCGCGGGCGCAAGGCGGGCGCGGCCGAGACCGGCGACATTACGCCCTTCCAGTCCTTGATGACGGCGCTGTCGGCCACCATCGGCAATGGCAATATCGTTGGTGTGGCGGCGGCCATTGCAGTCGGTGGACCGGGCGCCGTGTTCTGGATGTGGATGACTGCGCTGGTCGGCATGGCGACGAAGTATTCCGAGGCCGTGCTGGCGATCCGCTATCGCGAGGTCGATGCCGACGGGCGCCATGTCGGCGGGCCGATGTATTACATCCGCAATGGGCTCGGCCGGCGCTGGGCGTGGCTCGGCTTCACCTTCGCCTTCTTCGCCACCATCGCCGGCTTCGGCATCGGAAACATGTTCCAGGCCAAGGCCGTGGTCGATGTCGTGGGCGCCAATCTCGGCGTGCCCAATTGGCAGACGGGCCTTGCTATGGCGGTGCTGACCTTCATCGTCATCATCGGCGGTGTGAAGCGCATCGGCCATGTGGCCGAGTATCTCGTGCCGTTCATGGCCGTGGTCTACATCTTTGGCGGGCTGATCATCATCGCCCTGCATCTGGGCGATGTGCCGAGTGGCCTGGCCTTCATCGTTCGCAACGCCTTCACGCCGACCGCGGCGGCAGGCGGCTTTGCCGGCTCGGCCGTGTGGATCGGGATCCAATTTGGCGTGGCGCGCGGCATCTTCTCCAACGAGGCCGGCCTCGGCAGCGCGCCCATCGCCCATGCAGCCGCCCAGACCAAGGATCCCGTGCGGCAGGGCATGATCGCGATGCTCGGCACTTTCATCGACACGATCTGCGTCTGCACGATCACGGCGTTGGTCATCGTCACGGTGCATGTTCCCGTGACGGTGCGGACGGCATTGCGCATATGCTGCCGGCCTGGCAGAGCGGCAAGACCGGCGCTGACCTCTCCATGCTGGCCTTCAATGGCGGCATCGATGGCGGACGCTGGATGGTGATGTTCGGCTCCATCATCTTCGCCTACACCACCATCCTCGGCTGGAGCTATTACGGCGAACGGGCAGCCGAATATCTGTTCGGCGAGAAGATCGTGACGCCCTATCGCTATCTGTGGGTGGTGTTCGTCTTCGTCGGCTCGGTGATCGAATTGAAGACCATCATCACCGTTGCCGACATCATGAACGCGCTGATGGCGATTCCGAACCTGATTGCGCTGCTGCTCTTGAGCGGCACGATCTTCAAGCTGACGCGGGGCTCGCGTCTCGCCACAAAGGGCGATCTCGATGCCCCGGCAATAGGCGCCGGTGATTGCCATGAAGAGATCGGCCTGGGTCGAGGCGATGACGCGCGCCGTGAAGGTCGAGGCGTTCATACCGTGATCGCTGACGGTCACGAGATAGGCATCGAGCGCGGCCGCTTCTTCGCGGGAGACGGGCTCGCCGCGCAGCATCCGCAGCGTATCGGAGGCGTGGCCGCGTTCGGGGGCGGGCGCGATTGGCGCATTGCCGCTTGCCTGGCGCACCAGCGCCGCCACGATCACCGGCATGGCGCCGACCAGTACCGCCTCCGGCGAGAGGCCGGGCTCGGGCCGGAGTGCCGCGACCGCTGCGCGGAAGCCGTCGACAATCGGCAAGCCTTCGGTCGCCGGCAGGATCGCGGGCAGACGGCGGAAGGCGCGGGCGCAGGCCTCACCGAGCTGAGCGCGGACTTCGGCTTCGGTCAGGGACTGTCGCAGCCGAGCGACCACAGCCGGGCGGTCAGCCCTTCGAAGCTGACGTTGAGGGCGAGATCGTCGATGCGATGCCGGCGATGATCAGTTCACCCTTGGCGCCATCGACCTGGGACAGGGCGGTCTCGGCGGCGGCGACGCCGTCTAGGCCGATGGGGGATTTGGATTGCAGGGTCATGAGACAGCTCCTTGTTGCATCGCAGCAAGGATGAGCACTTTTTCATATTGATCAATCTTGATTAAGTTGATCAATATGAAAAATCTTCGGCTCCCCTCTATCTCACGGCCCGGGAGGCGGCGGGTGAGCTCTCCGTCTCGCCAGCCACGCTCTATGCCTATGTCAGCCGCGGCCTGATCCGCTCCGAGCCGGTGGGCGATTTCGGGCCAAGCGCTACCGCGCCGACGATGTGCGCGGCCTCAAGAACCGCAGGCGCCGCCGCCGGAGGAAAATCCGGCGAGGCCGAACTGCCGGTGCTCGATTCGTCCATCTGCACGCTGACAGAGGAGGGGCCGATCTATTGCGGTGTTCTGGCGGTGGCGTTGGCCGCGACGGCGAGCCTTGAGCAGGTGGCGACGCTGCTCTGGGATGTCCACGGCAGCGATCCCTTCGGGCTCGGCAATCTGCCGGTGATGAGCCCTGCGATGCAGGCGATTCTGCCGCGACGAGGAACGAAGCTCCGATCGCGCGCGCGGTCGCTGTGCTGGCGTTGGCGAGCGATGCTGATCCGCGCGCCTTCAACCGTTCCAAGGAGGGCCGGGCGGAGATCGGCGCACGCATCATGCGCCTCGTCACGGCCGCGATCCTGAACACCGAACCGAGTGCAAGCCGCTGCACAATCAGGTCGCCGAAGCCTGGGCGCCGGGCGACAAGCCAGCCGAAGATCTGATCCGCCGCGCGCTGGTTCTGCTGGCCGATCACGAGCTCAATCCGTCCACGTGGACGTTGCGTTGCGCCGCTTCGACCGGGCTCAACCTCTATGACGCGGTGATCGCCGGATTGGTTGCGCTCAAGGGGCCGAAGCATGGCGGGGCCGGGCCGCTGGCGGCGCATATGGTGGCCCAACTCGCTGATGCCGATGTCGCCGCCTTTGTGCGCGAACGTGTGGCATTGGGCGAACGCATCCCCGGCCTCGGCCATTCGGTCTACAAGCAGGGCGATCCGCGCGCTGTCGATCTGCTGGCGGCATTGGCGAAGGCCGGTGCGGACAAGCGGTTGGCGGTCGAAGCGCCAGCGCTGTTCACCGAGGCGACGGGTCTCTATCCCAATATCGATTTTGCGCTGGCGGTGCTGATGCGCACCTTGAAACTCAGCATCGGTCACGAGATGGCGCTGTTTGCGATCGCCCGCACGTCGGGATGGATCGCCCACGGTATCGAGCAGCTCAAGAGTGAAGTGTTGATCCGCCCGCGCGCGCGCTATGTCGGGCCGGCCCCCGGCAGAAGCCGGTAGACGCTGGTTTCGCGGATTTCGCGGTCTTCGAGTTCGCGCGTCGTCTGCACGTTGTAGGTCTGCAGCTTCTCGACGCCGCTCTTTGGAAAATAGCTGCGGCCCGGATCGCCGATCAGCACGGTGGCGCCGGTTGCGACGCGCGCCGTGAGCCAGGCAAGAACGCGTTCGGCAAGCGGGCGCTCGTAACACATATCGCCGACCAGGATGATGTCCCAGGCATCCTCGCGGCCAATCAGGTCGTCAGCGGTCGCGGTAAGGGCGGCATCGTTGGTGCGGGCGTTGAGGGCGATGGCCGCGAAGGCAAACTTGTCGATATCGGCGCAGAGCACCGATGCGGCGCCGGCCTTCATGGCGGCAATGCCGATCAGGCCCGATCCGGCGCCGAAATCGAGCACGGATTTGCCGCGCACCACGTCCGGGTTGTCGAGCACATAGCGCGCCATCGCCTGTCCGCCGGCCCAGGCGAAGGCCCAGAAGGGTGGGGGGATGCCCTCTGCTTCCAGTTCTTCCTCGGTCTTATGCCACAGCGGCACGACCTCGGTGGCCAGATGCAGCCGCACCTCCGGCACGAGGGGCGGTGTCATCACTTCGGTGTTGGCGCGGATGAAGGCGGCGGCATCGATCATCGCGCGGGCGCGGGAACAGGGCAGGGGGAGGGCAAGAAAAAAAATGACGAACAATTATGTTGCGCAGACCCTGCCGTCTCGTGGCGGGAAGGGGGTACCCAAAAATTTTGAAAACAATTGTCGCTCAACCACATCTCACATCTACAGGCCATGGGCATTCTACCACGGCTTTTGCAGACGGGGATAAGTTCGCCGTTCAGGCGGCCTGCGGCATCGTCTCCGGCCTGGAGGTCGCGAGGCGCAGCACGTCGGCATAGGTCTTCTGGATTTCCATCTTCGGTCCCAGTCCCTTTTCCAGCAGCAGCGCATGCAGGGCCGGAAGATTGTAGCAGGGCACGTAGAACAGCAGATGGTGGTCGACGTGATAGTTGACCCAATAGGGCGCGAAGAGGGCGCGCTCCCACCATTTGGCATAGGTCGTGCGGGCGCTTTTCATCGGGTCGTCATTGTCCGGCACCATGGCGTGCTCGGCGATGTTGCGGATGCGGGTGACGACCTGCTGCCATGTCAGAAGCGGCAGGAGCCAGAACATCAGATAGTAATGCGGCTTGCCGAACGCGGTCATGAGCGCCAGGAGAACGAGATTGGCGAGAACCATCTTGCCCATGCGCTTGCGGAAGGTGGCGAAGCGTTGCGTGAAACCGTCGCCCGGTTTGCCCAGCGCATTGCGGAGCTGCGCACGCCGCAGTTTGAAGCCGGTCTGTCCGGTGATGTCGCGCAAGAATTTGCGGCGATAGCTCTTCTTGGTGATCGGGAACTTGGCCGACAGATGCAAATCCGGATCGTCCGGCTGCTGCGTCACGCGGTGATGCACGAGGTGGTAGTGGCGATAGGGGATGGTGTCGGTGAAGACCGGCCAGGCGCAGAAGAGCTGGCTCAGCGGATCGTTGAGCCATTTCGAGCGCACCAGCACGCCGTGCGCCGCGTCATGCATCAGGATCGCGAGGCCGAGCTGGCGGCTGCCGATCACAAGCACGGCGGCAAGAAAGGTCAGCGGGTTCGGCCAGAGGGCATAGACGGCCATGGCCGCGCCGATCACAGCCCATGCATGAAACACGCAGAGGAGGCCCGTCACGTCCGAACGGGTGCGGACGGCGGCGATGTCGTCGGCCGTGAAATATTCTGTCGGGTTGAAGCGGGCGACGCTCATAGGCGGAGTATAACCCGCCGTGTCCTCTTGCCCAGCTGTTACCCGGCCCGGCCCTGGAGCACGCCCGTGGCCTCGAGAATCAGCCAGGCCATCCAGAACTGGCAGACGATCTGCACGCCAAAGGCCGTGAAGCGCAGATTGATCGCCTGCACCGTGCCCGAGGAAATATGGATCAGGGACTGGACCGCGCGCGCCGCGACCACAATCACGGCCAGCACATTGAAGATCGGGTTCACCGCGCCGGCCGCCCAGCCGGCCAGCACCACGGTGGCGAAAATCGGCAGGTTCTCGATCGTGTTCATATGGGCGCGGTTGAGCCGCCAATAGGGCTCGGGCCCGTGCGGCACGCCGGCGGTGAAGCTGTCGGGCCTGGCGCCGCCACGGAGCACCTGATGCACGCGCACCGCGGCCACCGACAGCACGAGCACCATGGCCCAGATGGCATAAAAGGTCAGGGCAACGAGGGCTGTGGGAGCTTGCGACATGTCGGGTTCCTTGTCGTCTGGCGGGTGAGTCTCAATAGCGCCATGTTGCCACGATGAAGGCCAGCGCAATCAATGCGCCGGCATCGCGGTTGGCGCGGAAGAGCATGAGATTGATTTTGGGCCGGTCCACTTCGATCTGCCGCACCTGCCAGAGGAAATGAACGGCCGGGAAGATCAGCAGAAGCACCACGGGCTCGCCGAGGCCGGCGCCATATCCGCCGGCCGCGAGCAGCAGCGTGGTCGCGACATAGAACAGCAAGACCCAGACCGCCGCGCGATGGCCGAACAGCCGCGCCGTCGATTTCACGCCGATCAGCGCGTCGTCCTCCATGTCCTGCAGGGCGTAGATCGTGTCGTAGCCCAGCGTCCAGAACAGGCCGGCGATATAGACGACGAAGGCCGCCGCAGGCAGCGCATCGGCCGCCGCCGCGCAGCCCAGCAGCACGCCCCAGTTGAAGGTGAGACCGAGCCATGCCTGCGGCCACCAGGTGATGCGCTTCATGAAGGGATAGGCCGCGATCAGCAGCAGTGAGGCCACGCCGACACCGATGGCGAGCGCGTTGAACTGCAACAGGATGACGAGCCCGATGAGGCATTGCAGGGCAAGGAAGGTCGCGGCCTGTTTGACGCTGACGGCACCGGAGGGAATGGGCCGGGCGCGGGTGCGGGCGACCTGCGCATCGAAATCGCGGTCGACGATGTCGTTATAGGTGCAGCCGGCGCCGCGCATGACGAGGGTGCCGAGGCCGAAGAGAACCAGCATCCACCAGTCGCGGCCAGCGGCCAGGAAGGGGCGATGATCGATGGCCGCGCCGAGCGCGAGGCCGAAGACGCAGGGCCAGAACAGCAGCCAACTGCCGATGGGCCGATCCAGCCGCATCAGGCGCAGATAGGGCCGGAGTGCGGCGGGCATCCCGTCCACCCAGCTTTCCGGCACCGAATCGAGCGGCTTGATCTCGCTATTGGTCATGACGTTTCTATAGCAGTAGGTTCGTGGCGTGCCTATTGATGCCTTTTGCGAAGCGTTGCCCAAATCATGTCCGAACTGACTTATCCCGGCGGAAAGCTGCGCCTTTACGTCGATGCGCCGCTCGGCAAGAACGCGCGCATAGCCCCCGATGCGGGTCAGACCCATTATCTGCTGAATGTCATGCGCGCCAAAGCCGGCGACCGCATCAGCCTGTTCAACGGGCGCGACGGCGAGTGGGTAGCGAGCCTTGCCCGCATCGAGAAGCGAAGCTGCACGCTGGTGTGCGAGGGGCAAGTCGCAGAACAGGACGCGGTGCCCGATCTGTGGCTGGTGTTCGCGCCGATCAAGAAGACCCCGGCCGATTATGTGACGCAGAAGGCGACGGAGCTCGGCGTCTCGCTGTTGCAACCGGTGCTGACACGGCGAACGGTTGTGCGCCGCGTCAATGACGAACGCATGCGCGCCAATGCCATCGAAGCGGCCGAACAATCGGGGCGGCTCAGCGTTCCGGAGGTGCGCGGTGCCATTGACCTCGACAAGTTGCTTGCGCGCTGGCCGGCGGAACGGCGCATCGTCTTTTGCGACGAGGCGGGTGGCGCTCCGCCCATCGCCGACGCGCTTGCCCACGCTGCGGACGGACCGTGGGCCGTATTTGTTGGGCCGGAAGGCGGCTTCGATCTCGAGGAGCGCGCCGCCATTTGCGGCCACGGCAATACGACGCCGGTGTCGCTGGGGCATCGTATTTTGCGGGCCGATACGGCCGGGCTGGCGGCGCTGGCCGTCTGGCAGGCGCTTAAGGGTGACTGGCGCTAACTTGGCTTGCATAGGTGGGCCGCACCGGCCGCGCTTGCAGGCCGGGCACGCGCGCCCTACATAGCGTTTTCGGTGAACGGCCGCTTCACAATTTACACGCGGCCGAAGGGGCTTTCCATTTGAAAGCCCAGGAGGAGGCAACAGCCATGTCCATTCCGCAAAGTGCGGGCGGCCCGATCGAGTCGCGCGACGCGCTGGTGCGCCACCTCGAAGAGGGCTGCAAGCCGAAGAGCGAATGGCGCATCGGCACCGAGCACGAGAAGTTCGTCTATGACCCGGCGAGTTTCAAACCGGTGCTCTACGAGGGCAAGCCGGGCATCCGGGCGCTGCTCGAAGGCATGCAGCGTTTTGGCTGGGAGCCGGTGCGCGAGGGCGCGAACATTATCGGCCTGACGCAGAACGGCGCCTCGATTTCGCTGGAGCCGGGCGGGCAGTTCGAACTCTCCGGCGCGCCGCTTCTGACCGTGCACGAGACCTGCGGCGAGGTGAACACCCATCAGGCGCAGGTGCGCGAAGTGGCCTCCGAAATCGGCGCCGCGGTGATCGGTCTCGGCTATGCGCCGAACTGGGGCCTCGACGATGTGCCGCAAATGCCCAAGGGACGCTACGGCATCATGCGCCGCTACATGCCGAAGGTCGGCGGCTATGGCCTGGAGATGATGTTCCGCACCTGCACGGTGCAGGTGAACCTCGACTTCTCGAGCGAAGCCGACATGGTCAGGAAATTCCGCGTCGGCCTGGCGCTGCAGCCGGTGGCGACGGCGCTGTTCGCCAATTCGCCTTTCCGCGAGGGACGGCCCAACGGGTTCCTGTCCTATCGCAGCCAGATCTGGACTGACGTCGACAATGCCCGCGCCGGGATGCTGCCTTGGGTATTCGAGGATGGCATGGGCTTCGAGCGTTATGTCGATTATGCGCTGAAGGTGCCGATGTATTTCGTCTATCGCGAGGGACGCTATATCGACGTCGCGGGCAAATGCTTCCAGGATTTCCTTGACGGCCGCATTCCCGAGCTCAAGGGGATCGAGCCGTCGATGTCAGACTGGGCCGATCATCTGACCACGATCTTCCCTGAAGTGCGGCTCAAGAAATTCCTGGAGATGCGCGGTGCCGATGGCGGCTCTTGGCAGCGTATCTGCGGCCTGCCGGCGCTATGGGTCGGGCTTTATTACGATCAGGTCGCGCTCGATGCCGCCTGGGACATGGTCAAGGACTGGACCGAGGAAGAACGCCAGGCGATGCGCGATGCGGTGCCGCGGCAGGGTTTCAAGACACCGTTCCGCGGCGGCAATGTCGGGGATCTGGCGCGGCAGATGCTGGATATCTCGTCTGCGGGCTTGAAGCGGCGCGCGGCCACCGATGCGGCCGGCTCCAGCGAAGACGGCTTCCTCAATCCGCTGCGCGATTATGTCGATCGCGGCTACACGCGGGCCGAGGAATTGCTGAGGCGCTTCCACGGCGAATGGAACGGCGACATCACGCCGTTGTTCAAGGAATACAATTTCCTTTGAGCCCTGTTACGCAGTAGCCGGTTCAGAGGGAGGAGTGGGTCCGCGTGCGCCTGGCCGATGCTCGGGGTGGCGGTATTCCGGCAGGAAGAGAATGATCAGCGCGGCAACGCCGGCGCAGATCGGCACGCTTGTCAGCGCCGCATGGAAATCGCCGCCCGTGATGTCGGCGAGATAGCCCACCAGCGGCTGGAAGATCAGCGCGCCCGCGATCCCGATCATGTTGACGAACGCGACCACCGTGCCGACGAGGCGGTTGGGCTGGCCCTCCTTGGCCATGGCGAAGGTCAGCATCTGGCCGCCGCCAAAGAAACCGGCGGCGAACAGCAGCACACCTTCGACAAGTGCCCCGCCCGGTGCGTAGAGCACGGCGGCATAGGCCAGGCCGGTCAGGATCGCACCGAAGAAGACGAGATATTTGCGATGGCCCAGCAGGTCGGAGAGCCAGCCGCCGGCAACGCTGCCAGCCGCCATGCCCCAGAAGATCATCGACACCGCGGTCTGCGCCGTGACTTGAGAGAGGTGATGATCCTTCATCAATTCGGTGGTGCCCCACAACCCGCCATAGACATTGACCGGCATGTAGTAGAGCAGGCCGATGAGGGCGATGGCCCATGTGCGCGGATGGCCCATCACGTCGCTGAGGCTCTGGCCGATATGTTCGACGGGGCCGGTCGTCGCCGTTTGCGCGGGTGAGGACGGCTCGCGCAGAAACAGCAGCGCCACGAGAAATATCGCCAGCCCCGCTGCGCCGGTGCCGATGAACACGTGTTGCCAGCCGGCTTGTGCAATCAGGGCCGAGAGCGCAACACCGCCGATGGCCGTGCCCAGCATGCCGACGGCGTTGACCCCGCCCGACAGCAGGGCAAAGCGCTCGGGCGCGAACCAGTGATTGACCAGCCACAGCCCGGCGACGAAAGCGAAGGAGGCCCCAAAGCCCGTCAGCGCGCGGCCGGCCCCGCCGATGACGATATTGTTGGTCGAGGCGAAGACAATGACCCCGGCCGCGCAGCAAAAGCTGCCCAGCAGAATGAAGCGCTTGGCGCCGTAGCGGTCGAGCACGAGGCCGACCACGATCTGCATTGGCGCATAGACCCAGAAGAACAGGCTCGCCAGCGTTCCGAAACCGACATCGTTGAGGTGATAGAACCGGGCGATGGCATGCGGCGCCAGGCTGGGTTCGATGCGGGTGACGAACTCGAACAGAAAGAACGCCGAGGCGATCCAGAATGCCGTCCAGGCTGCGCGCATAAATCCCTCGCGTCGCTAACAGTGCCACGCCCGGGTACGCCGCCGTAGATGCGGGGTCAACCTCAGGCATGACGGCGTTAAATCGACGTCATGATCGAACGGGATCGCGCTGTTCCGCGAATAGCAGGCCCCGGGATGCCGTCACGGTCTTGCGGCGGTGCGCAAGATTGGTCTGCACGCGTATGCGGCGTCCCGGGTCTGGCGAGGTCTATCCTTTCTTGGTCATCTTCTTCTTGGCCTTGTGGGCCGCCGCCGTGGCCTTGTGCTTCGCAGCGTGCTTGGCCGTCTTCTTCCAGGCCTTGTGCTTGGCGGTCTTCTTCATCGCCGCCTCCTTCTTCGTGGTCTTCTTGTGCATCGCGGTTTTGTGCGCTGCCTTGTGGGCTGCGTGATGCATCGTCTTGTGCGTGGCATGGTGTGCGGCGGGTTTTGCCTTATGCGCCGCGGTTCCCGCGAAGGCCATCGTAGAGGCCAGCAGCGTGGCCGTGATCAGGCTCGTAGCGAGTTTCCACTTCATGGGTTTTGCCTTTCTGTCTTGTTCTGAAATTGTGCGAGTAAATGCGTTTGTGACGGTTACACGAACAGAGGGCGCAACCGTTAGTCCCGTCAGATGAAGCCAAGCCGTCGCGCGGGTGAATTCGCCGCGCGTGTTTTGTCCACAATAGAACGTGTACGGATGATGACACCGGCGTTAGCCGGCGCGAGGGGCTGGGTCAGCCCAGCGGGGAGGGCAGGACGAAGCGGCCTTCGGTTTCGCGGCCGATCTCGCCGGTCCATGTCACCGCCGACAGGGGGAGCGTCGCATAGAGATGGGGGAAGAGGGCGCCGTCGCGCGAAGGTTCCCACGCCAACGATTCACCTAACGCGTCCGCGTCCACCGCGACCAGCACGAGGTCGTCTGCGCCCGCATACCATTTTTCCAGCGTGCCGATGAGCTGGTCGGCGGTGGAGAAATGCAGGAAGCCGTCTTCCTTGTCCTTCGCCGTGCCGTCATAGCGGCCTGCGGCTTCGGCAGCCTTCCACTCGTCGTGGTGACAGATTTTGAAAATCAACATGCGCGCGTCACTTCAATTCCAGAAAGGCTGCCACCGCCGGATGCTTTCGCATCTGCGCGAGGTCGGCTTCGTTCGGCAGCTGCGGTCGGTCGCGCTCGGCATTGACCATGCAGAGGAAGCCCATGGGCTCGCTGCCGATGGTGCGGAACTGGTGCCAGGTCATGGGCGGGATGTGGACGAGGTCGAAGGTGTTCGCGTGACGCACCTCGGTGCCGACCATCACATCGGCTTGCCCACGCAGGATCATGACGCCATGCACATGCTCATGCCGTTCGAGCGTTGAGTATCCGCCCGGCGCCACTTCGAAATAGCGCATCTCGCATTTGAGAGCGGGGTCGTGGAACAGCACCTGGCGCGTGATCGCCTTGAAGGGGGCGGCGCCTTCTTCCTTGTAGGGCATGAGCGTCACGCCGTCCCAGCGGTAGTCGGCAAAGGCGCGGAACGGATCGATTGGGGTCTCGGACATCTCGGTCATCCTTGGCCGTGCGCGTGCACGGCGTCCACAAAGGCGCGCGTCTCTTCGGTCAGGCGCGGGCCGGCGGCCAGGAGTGCGCCGCCGATCAGAAGCATCACATCGCTTCCGTAGAAGTCGAGCATTTCCGGAACGCGGTCCGCCGTCATGCCGCCGGCCGGGACAGGAACGGTCGGTTTGATGCCGTCCCACGGCGCGAGCGCGGCATGGGCCAGCGCGCGGCAATCTTCCGGCGTATAGCCGAAGCGGCCGCCATGGTTGGGGAACACCGTCGCATCGGCGCCGAAGAGGCGGAACAGTTTGCCGAGATGAAGGGCCGGGGCAATGCGTGCCGCGCCCGCCAGCGCCGGATGCGCCATGAAGGCGATATCCGGGTTCTCGCGCACGAGGGTGTGGAAATTTGCGACGCCGACAATCATCGGCGCGATCAGCACGCCGTCGAGTTCTGCTTCGCGCACGATCTCGATCTGGCGGCGCAACTGGTCGAGATTGCCGGAAAGGCTCGGCAGGTAGCGCGTCGGCACATCGGCCTTGCGCGTTGTGGACGGCGGCAGCGATGGCCGGCACGCGTGCCGCAAAGGGGCTGTAGGCCTGATCGGCGATGCCGTGATCGTCCTTGATGAAGTCGATGCCGCCGCGCGTGAACTGCGCGGCGAGGTCCGCCAGTTCCTCGGGTGAGAGCCCTTGCGGCTTCAGCGCCGAGCAGGTGAGGGCGCGGTTTCCGGCGCCCACGCGTTTGCGCAGGCCCGCGATTCCGTGATGCGGTCCGGCGAAGGCGCGCACGACCTCATCCGGGAAAGATCGCATCGTGCAGCACGATGTCGGCATGGAGCGAGGAATTGCCGAACAGCATGTTGAGCATCTGTCCGGCTTCGAGCCCGGTGGTGGAGACGGCAAGGCCAATGCGAAGTTCGAACGTGCCGCCGCCGAGATCGCTGATGCTCTCGACCGCGCCGACGATATTGTCGAGCACCTCGCGCTTGGTGATGGCGCTGACGGGCATCTCGACGCTCTGCTCGACCGCGATGGTCTTCGCCCGCGCCTCGATATTCGCCGCGCTGTCCGCGGACGCGGTAGATGGCGGTGATGCGGGAGGTCATGCGGCCATCACGCAGCTTGGCCGTGCCGCCGACGGTGAGGCCGTCGATGCGCATGGTGGGCTGGCCGACACCGACGGGCACCGACTGGCCGTTCTTGCCGCAGACGCCGACGCCCGTGTCGAGTTTCATGTCGTTGCCGATCATCTTGACCTGCGTCAGCGCCGTGGGGCCGTCGCCGATCAGCGTCGCGCCCTTGATCGGAGCGCCGACCTTGCCGTTTTCGATGCGATAGGCCTCGGTGCAGGAGAAGACGAATTTGCCATTGGTGATGTCCACCTGGCCACCGCCGAAATTCACTGCGTAGATGCCCTTGTCGACGCTGGCGATGATCTCGGCCGGGTCCTTGTCGCCTGCCAGCATATAGGTGTTGGTCATGCGCGGCATGACGGTGGCCGAATAGCTCTCGCGCCGTCCATTGCCGGTGGCGGCCATGCCCATCAGGCGCGCGTTCTGGCGGTCCTGCATGTAGCCTTTGAGGATGCCGTCCTCGATCAGCACAGTGCGGCTCGTGGGTGTGCCTTCATCGTCGATGGAGAGGGAGCCGCGGCGGCCGGCCATGGTGCCGTCATCGACGACGGTGACGCCCGGTGCCGCCACGCGCTGGCCCATCATGCCGGAGAAGGCGGATGTCTTCTTGCGGTTGAAGTCGCCTTCCAACCCGTGGCCGATGGCTTCGTGCAGGAGGACGCCCGGCCAGCCCGGCCCGAGCACCACCGGCATTTCGCCGGCCGGGGCTGGCTCGGAGCTGAGGTTGACGAGGGCCATGCGCAGGGCCTCGTCCACGCCAGCGTGCCAATAGGCCGGGTCGAGATAGGTCTCATAGCCGCCGCGGCCGCCGCCGCCATAGGAGCCGCTCTCCTGGCGGCCATCCTGCTCGACCACCACCGAGACGCCGATGCGCACGAGCGGGCGGATGTCGCGATAGGTCTCGCCGCCGGGGCGCAGGATCTCGACCGTCTGCCATTCGCCGGAGAGGGAGCAGGAGACCTGGCGGACGCGGCTGTCCTTCTTGCCGGCGCATATTCGTTCATGTCCTGCAGCAGCTTCACCTTGACGGCGAACTCGGCGGAGTTGAGCGGGTCAATCTCCGAATAAAGCTTCACATTGGTGCGGGCCGGGGGCAGGGCGAGCTGGCCGGAATATCCCTTGGCCACGGCCTGGACGGTGTCGCCGGCCCGCGCGATAGCCTCTTCGGAGAGTTCGGAGGCATGGGCATAGCCCGTGGCCTCGCCGGCCACCGAGCGCAGGCCGAAGCCCTGCATGGTGTCGAAGCTGGCCGCCTTCAAGCGCCCGTCATCGAAGCTGAAGCTCTCCGACTGGCGGTATTCCAGGAACAGCTCGCCGTCATCGGCGCCCTTGAGCGATTCGTCGACCAGGCTTTGGACCCGGCCGCGGTCGAGGCCGTCCTTGCGGAAGAAAAGCTCATGGTCGGCCATGGGGGAACTCCTTGGGGCTGTTGTGCGGCGCGATACCGGTTGGACCGTGGCATTTCTACCGGATGGGGGCGAGGCAGCGGGCCGCAGCCTAGCGGCATAATGCCCCCGGTACGGGCGGCCGTCATCGTGGCATATCAGTCTGGATATGTGCTTCGGAGGCCGAAGCACAAGATGTTCCTGGACCCGGCTGGCGGGTCCGCATTCGTCTCCGCGCCGGGGGAGGGGCCGCTTGAGCCATGTCAAAGGGCTCGCGTGGCATAAGGTCGCAATGACTTCAGAGGGTTGCGACCGTACACCGGCACGGACGAGTCTTCGGGGAGAGGGGCCTTTGGACGCCCTGACAAGCCTTTGCGAGGTTGCTGGATGTTCCTGAGAAAAATTGGCGCCGGGGTGGGCGCGCTGGCCGCGACGATGATGGCCACCGCGGGCGCGGCATATGCGATGCCGAAACCGTGGGAGATGGACCTCCAGCCGGCGGCAACGCCGGTGATGACGGATATCGAGGATTTCCATCGCCTGCTGGTCTACATCATCACGGCGGTCTGCCTGTTCGTGCTGGCGCTGCTCCTGTGGGTCATGGTCCGCTACAATGCGAAGGCCAATCCGACCCCGAGCAAGACCTCGCACAACACGCTGCTGGAAGTTGTGTGGACGGCGGTGCCGGTTCTGATCCTGGTGCTGATCGCGATCCCGTCCTTCCGCCTGCTCTATTTCGAAATGACGATCCCGAAGCCGGATCTGACGATCGAGGCGATCGGCAAGCAGTGGTACTGGACCTACGCCTATCCGGCGCAGAAGCTCCAGTTCGACTCGCTGATGCTGAGTGATGCCGATGCCGCCAAGGCCGGCGAGCCGCGCCTTCTGGGCGTCGACAACGCGGTTTATGTGCCGGTGAACAAGGTGATCGAAGTCGAGACCACGGGCGCCGACGTCATCCATTCCTGGGCCGTGCCGCAATTCGGCGTGAAGATGGATGCCGTGCCGGGTCGCATCAATCACACCTGGTTCAAGGCGACGAAGATCGGCACCTATTACGGCGAGTGCTCCGAACTGTGCGGTGCGCGTCACGCCTTCATGCCGATCGAGGTGCATGTGGTGTCGGAAGCCGACTTCCAGAAGTGGCTGGCGACTGCCAAGCAGAAGTTTGCCGCCAACGACGTACCGGCGGACAAGAACACGCGCGTTGCCGCGCTAGCGAATTAATCGAGGGATAGAGCGACATGGCTGAGTTGGCCCACGCCCACGCGGACCACCCCACCGGCTGGCGGCGGTACGTCTATTCGACCAATCATAAGGACATCGGGACGATGTACCTGATCTTCGCGATCTTCGCGGGGATCGTGGGCGGGCTCCTGTCGATGGCCATGCGTGCCGAGCTGATGTACCCGGGCATGCAGATATTCTCCAACCCGCACACATTTAACGTGTTCGTCAGCGCCCATGGCCTGATCATGGTGTTCTTCATGATTATGCCGGCGATGATCGGCGGGTTCGGCAACTGGCTGGTGCCGCTGATGATCGGCGCGCCGGACATGGCCTTCCCGCGCATGAACAACATTTCGTTCTGGCTTCTGCCGTTCTCCTTCATGCTGCTTCTCGCCTCGATGTTCGTCGAAGGCGACTCGGGCGGCATCGGCATGGGCGGCGGCTGGACGATCTACGCGCCGCTGTCGACTGCCGGTTCGCCCGGCCCGGCCATGGACTTCGCGATCTTCTCGCTGCACATCGCCGGCGCCTCGTCGATCCTGGGTGCGATCAACTTCATCACCACCATCCTGAACATGCGCGCGCCGGGCATGACCCTGCACAAGATGCCGCTGTTCGTATGGTCGGTGCTGGTCACCGCCTTCCTGCTGCTGCTGTCGCTGCCGGTTCTGGCGGGCGCCATCACCATGCTGCTGACGGACCGCCATTTCGGCACGGCCTTCTTCGAGGCTTCCGGCGGTGGCGACCCGATCCTGTACCAGCATCTGTTCTGGTTCTTCGGTCACCCGGAAGTGTACATCCTGATCCTGCCCGGCTTCGGCATGATCTCCCACATCATCTCGACCTTCTCGAAGAAGCCCGTCTTCGGCTATCTCGGCATGGCCTATGCCATGGTCGCGATCGGCTTCATCGGCTTCCTGGTCTGGGCGCACCACATGTACACGGTGGGGCTCAGCGTCGACACCAAGGCCTATTTCGTCTTCGCCACGATGGTCATCGCGGTTCCAACGGGCATCAAGGTGTTCTCATGGATCGCCACCATGTGGGGCGGCTCGATCGAGTTCAAAACCCCGATGCTGTGGGCGATCGGCTTCGTCTTCCTGTTCACGGTCGGCGGCGTGACCGGCGTGGTGCTGGCCAATGCGGGCGTGGACGTGGTTCTGCAGGACACCTATTACGTGGTGGCGCATTTCCATTACGTGCTGTCGCTGGGTGCGGTGTTTGCGATCTTCGCGGGCTGGTACTTCTGGTTCCCGAAGATCACGGGCTACATGTACAACGAGACGCTGGGCAAGCTTCACTTCTGGTGGACCTTCGTCGGCGTGAACATCACCTTCTTCCCGATGCACTTCCTGGGCCTGGCCGGCATGCCGCGCCGCTATGCCGACTATCCGAACGCTTTTGCGGGCTGGAACTACGTCTCCTCGATCGGCGCCTTCATTGCCGGTACCGCGGTGATCGTGTTCCTCGTCGTGATGGCCGAGGCTTTCATCAAGAAGCGCAAGGCGGGCGACAATCCTTGGGGCGTGGGTGCCACGACGCTGGAGTGGACCGTGTCTTCTCCGCCGCCGTTCCATTGCTTCAACGAACTGCCGCGTATCCAGTAAGGCTGGAAGGACAAACTTAGATCATGGCCACGGCCGCTACGATCACTGCGTATCCGCCCCGCCCGGCGGAAATCGAGGACTTCTTCGCGCTGTTGAAGCCGCGCGTGATGTCCTTGGTGATTTTCACCGGGCTGGCGGGGATCGTGGTGGCGCCGGGCAGCGTCCATCTGCTCACGGCATTCACCGCGCTGCTCTGCATCGCGGTGGGGGCGGGGGCGAGCGGCGCGCTGAACATGGCCTATGATTCCGACATCGACTGCCTGATGACGCGCACGGCCGCGCGGCCTGTGCCGCTCGGCCATGTCACCCGCAGCGATGCACTGGCCTTCGGCTGGGGGCTGTCGGTGGGCGCGGTCGCGACCATGGGGCTTCTGGTCAATTACATGGCGGCCGGGCTTCTGGCCTTCACGATCTTCTTCTATGTCGTTGTCTATACGCTGTGGCTGAAGCGGCGCACGGCGCAGAACATCGTTATTGGCGGGCTCGCGGGTGCGCTGCCGCCGGCCATTGGCTGGGCGGCGGTGACGGGCAATCTCACCCTCGCGCCGCTGGTGCTGGTGGCACTGATCTTCCTGTGGACGCCGCCGCATTTCTGGGCGCTGTCGCTGTGGCGTTCCGACGATTATGCGCGCGCCGGCGTGCCGATGATGCCTGTGGTGAAGGGCAAGCCCTCGACGCGGCGCCAGATCCTGGCCTATGCGCTGGTGCTGTTCCCGGTCGGGTTGGCGCCGGCCTTTGTCGGCCTGGCGGGCCCGCTCTACACGGCAGCGGCGACGCTGTTCGGCGGCTGGATGATCGTTGAAGCCGTGGCGGTGCTGCGCGAGACCGACGAGGTCAAGGAGCCGGCGGCGAAGCGGCTGTTCGCGGCATCGATATCCTATTTGTTCGTGTTGTTCGCGGCCCTGATCGCCGAGCATTTGCTTGGCATCGCGCCCTTCGGCGCGGCGTCCTTCGGCGCCTGGATGTGAGGCGATGGAGCCGACCGATGACACGAAAGAGAACAATGAGCGGGACTACGAAAAGATCCGGCGGCGGCGCAACATTGCGGTTGCGCTCGTGCTCGGTGTCGTCGTGGTGCTTTTCTTCCTGATGACGATGGTTCGCATCGGGAATTTTTACGGGCCGTAATACGGCCGGGGCAATTTTGGGAGAGGCGGAGCGAACAATGGCCCATGCGGAAGTGAAGCACGACTACCATCTGGTCGATCCGAGCCCTTGGCCGATCCTGGGATCCATCGGTGCATTTACGATGCTCGGTGGTGCCGTGTTCTGGATGAACACGGACTATTCGGGGTTCTGGGGGCTGCCGGTCAACGGCAAGCCATGGATTTTCATCGCCGGTCTCTTGCTGGTGCTCTACACCATGGCAGGCTGGTGGCGCGATGTGATCAAGGAAGCCCGCGACGGGCACAGCCATTCGCCAGTCGTGGCGCTGGGCCTGCGCTACGGGATGGTCCTCTTCATCGCCTCCGAAGTGATGTTCTTCGTGGCGTGGTTCTGGGCCTATTTCAATTCCGCGGTCTTTCCGCACGATGTTGGCCTCTCCGGCTGGCCGCCGAGCGGGATCGTGACGCTCGATCCCTGGCATCTGCCGCTGCTCAACACGCTGATCCTGCTGTGTTCGGGCACCACGGTGACCTGGGCGCACCACGCGCTGCAGAAGGGCGACCGCAAGGGCGCGATCCAGGGCCTCATCATCACGGTGCTGCTGGGCATGTCCTTCACCTGCGTGCAGGCTTATGAGTACATGCACGCGCCCTTCACCTTCGGCTTCAATGGCGCCGCGCTCGCACCGCTGACCGATGCGGCGCATATGAATCTGGCCAATCCGATGGGGACGCTGGACGCCATCTACGGTTCAACCTTCTTCATGGCGACCGGCTTCCATGGCTTCCACGTCATCGTCGGCACGATCTTCCTGGCGGTGTGCCTGGCGCGCGCGATTGCCGGCCAGTTCACGCCGGATAGCCATTTCGGCTTCGAGGCGGCGGCCTGGTACTGGCACTTCGTCGACGTCGTCTGGCTGTTCCTGTTCATGTGCATCTATGTCTGGGGTGCCGGGTCGGTCGTCGAAGGCATGGCGCATTAGATGGATGAAGCGGGCGGCCCGAACACCCTTCACGCGGCGTTGTTCGGTCGCTGCCCGCGCTGCGGAAAGGGCCCGCTCTTCAAGGGGCTCCTGACGCTTCATCACAATTGTCCGGCTTGCGGGCTCGATTACTCGGTGTTCGATCCGGGTGACGGGCCCGCAGTTTTTGGCATCCTGATCGTCGGCGCGATCGTTGCGGGCCTGGCGCTGTGGGTCGAGTTTACCTTCTCGCCGCCGCTGTGGGTCCATCTCGTTTTGTGGGCGCCGACCATCGCCATCCTCAGCACGGGTTTCCTGCGGCTCGCCAAGTCGCTGCTGGTCGTCCTGCAGTACAAGCACAAGGCGCAGGAAGGCCGGCGCGCCGATTAGGCGGCCACATGCCCATGTCCGTCACGTTCCGCCCCATCCCGAAATTGAGTGTCGCCGCGGCGCTGATGTTCGCCGCGCTGATGGCGCTCGGCATCTGGCAGATCCAGCGTCTGCACTGGAAGCTGAACCTGATCGCGATGGTGAATCACCGGCTCACCGCGGCGCCGATCTCGCTGGACGATGCGCTGGCGCTTGGGACGGCCAAGGCGCGCTATCGCAAGGTGGCGCTGACGGGCCGCTTCGACAATGCGCATGAGGCCTTTCTCTTCAAGACCGGGCCCGACGGCAAGCCGGTCTATCATGTGCTGACGCCCTTCGTGATGGGCTCCGGCAAGGCGATCATCGTCGATCGCGGTTATATCCCGCTGACGCTCAAGAATCGGGCTCTGCGGCAGGCGGGCGAGCTAACCGGCATGCGGCGCATCGTTGGCATCTGGCGTGAGCCGGACAGCCCGGGCTGGTTCACCCCGGCGCCCGATCTGAAGGGCCGGGTCTGGTACGCGCGCGAGGTTGCTGCCATCGCCAAGGCCGATGGGGTGACGCTCGCAGCCCCGGTGGTGGTGGAGGCCGACGCCACGCCCAATCCCGGCGGCTGGCCCAGGGGCGGGCAGACGGTGGTTCATTTCCGCAATGAGCACCTGCAATATGCGATCACCTGGTTTGCCCTCGCGGCCGGGCTGGTTCTCGTCTATCTGACCTATCACCGCTCGGTTGGCCGATTGGGCTTCAGGCCTTAATTTGTTTGCGCGAGCAGATTTTCCCGGTTCGGGCAGGCGTCCGGCCATGATGTGACACGATTGCGATGAATTACATTTCCACACGCGGCCAAACCGCGCCCCGGAATTTCGCCGATGTGCTGCTGGCGGGGCTGGCGCCCGATGGCGGCTTGTTCCTGCCCGAAGCCTGGCCGCAATTTACGGCGGCCGAGATCGCCGCATTCGCCGGGCTCTCCTATGGCGAGGCGGCCTGGCGGGTGCTCAGCCGTTTTGCCGGCGGTTCCTTCAGCGAAGAATATCTGCGCGCCGATATCGAAGCGGCCTATGCCGGCTTTGACGATGCCGCCATCGCCCCGCTGTCGGAGATCGGGAACCGGCTTTATCTGCTGGAGCTGTTCCATGGGCCGACGCTGGCCTTCAAGGATCTCGCCTTGCAGATCTTGGGGCGGCTGTTCGCGCGCGCGCTGGCGAAGCGCGGCGGCCGCGCGACCGTCGTGGCCGCGACCTCGGGCGACACCGGCTCGGCGGCGATCGCGGCGCTGGGCGGTTTGCCGAACATCGAACTCTTCGTGCTGCATCCCAAGGGCCGCGTCAGCGAGGTGCAGCGCCTGCAGATGACGACCAGCCCGCACGCCAACGTCCACAACATCGCGCTCGAAGGCACGTTTGACGATGCGCAGGCGATCGTGAAATCGCTGTTCGCCGATAAGGATTTCGCGGGGCGTACAAGCCTGACCGCGGTCAACTCGATCAACTTCGCGCGTATCGCGGCGCAATGCGTCTATTACTTCACGGCGGCAGCGCAGCTGGGCGCGGCGCCGGTCTTCGTCGTGCCGACCGGGAATTTCGGCGATGTGTTCGCGGGCGAGGCGGCGATGCGCATGGGCCTTGGCATCGAGAAGCTCGTCGTCGCCACCAATGCCAATGACATCATGGCACGCGCACTCAATGACGGCGTCTATGCCGCCGGCACGGCGAAGCCGACGCTGAGCCCATCCATGGACATTCAGATCGCCTCCAATTTCGAGCGCGCGCTGTTCGAGGCGAGCGGGCGCGATGCGGATTGGGTGCGCACGGCAATGGATGCGTTCGGCCGCGAGAAGAAACTGGCGCTGCCGCCGGAGATATTGGCGGCGCTGCGGGCTCGCTATACGGCGCTGGCCGTCGACGACACGCGCACGCTGGCGACGATCGCCGCCGTCCATCAGATCAGCGGCCGCTTCATCGATCCGCATACCGCCGTGGCCTTGACCGCGGCCGAGGATATCCAGGCCGACGCCAAGGGCCCGGTCGTGGTTCTCTCCACCGCCCATCCGGCCAAGTTCCCGGATGCGGTGCGGGAGGCGACAGGCAAAGAGCCCCCCTTGCCGCCGCGCCTCAAGGGCCTCTATGAGGGGGTGGAGCGCGTGACCGTGCTGGGCCATGATCTGGCCCTGGTGCGGGATTTCATCGCCCAGCGCTGTTCTTGATCGGAGCCGTATGACTATCGAAATCACCAGGCTTTCCAATGGCCTGACCGTCATTACCGACCCTATGCCGCAACTCGAAAGCGCGGCGTTGGGGGTGTGGGTCAATTGCGGCACGCGCCACGAGACCCGCAGCGTGATGGGCATTTCCCATATGCTCGAGCATATGGCGTTCAAGGGCACGCGGCGGCGCTCGGCCCGCCAGATCGCCGAAGAGATCGAGGCGGTGGGCGGCTTTCTCAACGCCTATACCAGCCGCGAGCAGACCGCATTCCATGTGCGCGTGTTGAAGAGCGATGTGGCGCTGGGGATCGACATCCTGGCTGACATCCTGACCGAGCCGGGCTTCGAACAGAACGAACTCGAGCGCGAACGCCAGGTCGTGCTGCAGGAGATCGGGCAGGCGCGCGATACGCCGGACGACATCATTTTCGACCACCTGCAGACCATGGTCTATCCCGACCAGCCGATGGGCTATCCCATTCTCGGCGACGAGCAGACGGTGGCCGCGTTCACGCGCGACAATCTCAAGACCTATATGGCCGCGCAGTATCGCGCCGACCGCATGATGCTGATTGCATCGGGCGCCGTGAACCATGGCGAAATGGTGCGCATGGCCGAAGACAAGTTCAGCGTCGTGCCGCGGAGCGCGCCTTATGCCACAGAGCCTGCGCGCTATGGTGGCGGCGAACTCAGGCTCACCGAAGATCACGAGCAGGTGCATGTCACCTATGGCTTTCCGGGCATCGCCGGAAACGATCCGGCGATCTATGCCGCGCAGGTCTATGCCACGGCCCTGGGCGGTGGCATGTCCTCGCGCCTGTTCCAGGAAGTGCGCGAAAAACGCGGTCTTTGCTATTCGGTTTATGCCTTTACCCATGCTTTCAGCGATGGCGGGTTGATCGGTGTCTATGCCGGCACCGGCGAGAACGAGGCCGCCGAGATTTCCGCGGTTGTCGCCGGCGAGATGGCCGCGATCGCGCAGACCGCAAGCGACGATGAAGTGGCGCGCGCCAAGGCGCAGCTCAAATCGGGTCTTCTGATGGGGCTCGAACGGCCGACGGCGCGGGCCGAACATATTGCCAGTCACATGTTGACCTTCGGCCGCGTGATTCCGGTGCACGAACTCACCGAGAAGCTCGAAGCTGTTGATGCGACGGCGGTGCGCGACTTCGCCGGCCGGGTGATGGAGGCCAATGCGCCGACACTGGTGGCGCTGGGGCCGGTCGAGAAACTCGAATCCTATGCGACCTTCGCGGACCGATTTGGCGCCGCGCGGCGCGCCGCGGAGTGACGGCGCGCCATGGCGTTCATGCGGGGCCTCACATTTCCCGGCGGTCAGGCGCCGGTGATCCGGGGACGTGATGTCTATCTGCGTTATCCGCGCGTCGCCGATTACGCGGCCTGGTCCCGGCTGCGCGACGAGAGCCGCGAATTCCTGATCCCCTGGGAGCCCATCTGGGCCAGCGATGAGTTGAGCAAGGGCGGTTTCCGGCGCCGCCTCAAGCGCTATCATCACGATGCGCGGCAGGACATGGCTTATGCCTTCTTCGCCTTCCGTGCGTCGGACGATGCGCTGGTCGGCGGTGTCACCCTCTCCAATGTGCGCCGCGGCGTGGTGCAGTGCTGTGCCCTGGGCTACTGGGTCGGCGAATGCCATGCGCGCCGGGGTCATACGCTCGACGCGGTGCAGGCAATGATCCCGTTCATATTCGGGACGCTGGGCCTTCACCGCATCGAAGCGGCCTGCCTGCCGGAAAACGGGCCCTCGCGCGGGCTCTTGGCAAAGGCCGGTTTTCGCGAGGAAGGCCGGGCATTGCGCTTCCTCCAAATTAATGGCGAATGGAGGGATCACATCCTATTCGCTTTGCTCGAAGATGAGGTGCGGCTAGCTTAGCCCCCGTCGCCACAGCCGATTCCGCCGGGGTTCTTTTGCGTAAATCTGTGCTTCCTCTTCTCGCTTTGCTGTTCGCCCTTGTGGCGAGCTATGGCGTCGCCACGGCGCAGCGGGATCATCAGATCGCGTCGACGCCGGCCGTCGATGCGCCGATCGACATGGCCGCGCCAGCGGCGGCGCTCGAGCTGGAGGGCGCGCTCTCGCCCTATCACGCCCCGGGCGGCAATGAGAGCGACGGCTCGCGCTGGTATATCCTGACGGTCTCCAATTCCGCCAAAGGTCCGGTTTCGCGCATTCTCGTGGCGCCCGAGCCGGCCGGCGCGGCGCTGCGCATCTTCCCCCAGCCGGATCGCGCCCGCCTGCTGCAGGTGGCCAGCTCCGATGGTGGCATCACAGTCCACCCCGAGGAGGGCTTCAGCCGCGACGCCTTCCGCGTGACCGTGCCGCCGGCGACCACGGCGGCGTTGGCCATCCGCGTCGCCAATGCCGACAGCCCGCCTTCGGTGCTGGCCTGGCGGGAGCCGGAGCTGATGGCCTATCAGCGACAGCTCGCGATCTTTCTGGCCGCCGTGGCCGGGCTGATCGCGACGGCGGCCGCTGTCAGTGGCGGCGTGGCGGCGATGACCGGCCATTCCGCACCGGGCTGGGCCGCCCTGATGCTGGCGGGCCTGTTTGGCATCTGGCTCGCCGATGCCGGGCAGTTCGACGCGAGCCTGTTGACGGCGCTGGGCGGACCTTACGGATTCGCGGCGGCGCTGGAGGCGTTGTCCCTGGCTGCGGCCATCGGGCTGGTCGAGGCGGTGGCACCGCTCTCCGACCGCTGGCCGTGGAGCGAGAAATATCGCCGCTGGACGATGCTCGCCCTGCTGGCATTGGCGTTTCTGGCCTTCGTGGGCGTGCCGGCCGTCGCCGTGACCGTGAACATCGTGCTCCTGATCGGGGTGACGGCGCTGGCCGCCTATGTGGTACGCCGCGGCGGGTCCGGATCGCGGGCGGCGCGGGTTCTGGCGCCGAGCGCAGCCGTGTTCGCCCTGGTCACGCTGGGTGCGGCGCTGGCGGCGCTCGGCGTGTTCCAGGGCAATCCCATTGCCGCCAAGATTGTAGGCGGCTTCGCGGCTGCCGGTGCGGTGCTGGTGGCGCTGGCCATCGCGGCTGGCGAAGGATTGGGCCTTTTGGGGGCGGCTCCTGCCCGGGCGGGCACCGGAGGACCGGCACCCGCAGGCTCGTCACCTGCGGCGCCGGTTCTGTCGCGTGTGATGCACGGCGCCCGCTCCGACGAGGGGACCCAGGCCGCGCTGTCGGCCATCGGCGCCTCGCATCAAGGCGTTTATGACCTCGATTTCCGCACCGATACGCTGCGGCTGTCGCCGGAGGCCGCCAACCTGATCGGCTTCACGGGGGGGCCGCAATCCATCGATCATTCGGCCTGGACGGGGCGCGTCCATCCCGATGACCGTGCCGTCTACAGCGATGCGCTGGCCGATTATCGCGGCCATCCGGGCCTCGCATTCCGCATTGAGTTCCGGGTACGGAGCGAAGGCGGGCGCTATCCCTGGTTCGAACTGCGCGCGACCATGATCGGCGATGGTGACGAGGCCGATCGCTGCCTCGGGCTCATGGCCGACGTGACGACGCGCAAGGAATCGGAAGCCGCCATCATCGACCGCACATTGCGCGATCCCCTGACCGGACTCGGCAATCGCGTGGCCCTGATGGAGGAACTGGAGCGGCTCGGCAAACGGGCGATAGACGCCGCCTTCGCGGTGCTCGACATCGACCGCTTCAAGGCGATCCATGCCAGCCTCGGCGATGCGGGCACCGACGCGGTGCTGCAGCATGTCGCCGACCGGCTCGGCAAGCGCTTCGAGGGCAAGGCTGACGTGTTTCGCATCGGCGGCGACGCCTTTGCGCTGCTCTTTTCCGGAGGCGCCGGCGACGCCAACGCCATCGGCGCCGATCTGGTCGGCGTGTCGGCGGCGCCCTTCATCGAGAATGGCCGCAAGATATTCGCGCCAGCCAGTGTCGGCGTGGCGACAGGGCGCGAGGCGCAGGAGCCGCTCGATCTCTTACGCAATGCCGAACTCGCCTTGCGTCAGGCCAAGCGCCAGGGCGGAGGTTGCGCCCGGGTCTATTCGCCCGAGATGGAAGGTTCGACGCCGCGCGATGCGGTAGCTCTGGAAGCGGAGTTGCGGCGCGCATTGGATGAAGGCCAGATCGATGTTTTTTATCAGCCGATCATCCGGCTTTCGGATCGCAGCGTTGCAGGTTTCGAGGCACTGCTGCGCTGGCACCATCCCGAGCGCGGTCTCGTCTGGCCGTCGGACTTCGTCGGCCATTCCGAGGAGACGGGGCTGATCGTGGCGTTGGGGAAGTTCGCGCTGTCGCGTGCGTCCGAGGATCTGTCGCGTTGGCAGCATTTCTTCCCGATCACCCCGCCGCTCTTCGTCAGTGTGAATGTGTCGCGGCGCCAGCTCCAGGATGGCGATTTCGAATCCTATCTCGCCGAAGTTCTGTCCAGGAATGAAGTGGCGGTGGGTTCGCTGCGGCTGGAAATCACCGAAAGTGCCATTGCGGCCAGCGAGCATGCGGCCGAGCGGCTTGCGCATATGCGCGATATGGGGGCAGGCCTCGCCATCGACGATTTCGGCACCGGGCTCTCCAGCCTGAGCCAGCTCAAGACCATTCCGTTCGATATCGTCAAGGTGGATCGCAGCTTCCTGCATGCGCAGGCCGGCACCGAAGGCGAGAGCGAGGTGATCCTCAATTCGGTGATCGGGCTGGCGCATGAACTCAAGCGCGCGATTGTGGTCGAGGGGGTGGAGAACGAAGAGGATGCGGTGCGGCTGACGGCGTTGGGCTGCGAGTATGGCCAAGGCTTTCACTTCAGCGTGCCGTTGCCGGCGCGCGAAGCGCTGAACTTCATCGCGCTGCATTTCGATGCGACGGCCGGGGCGGGCAAAGCGCCGCAAACTGGCGAAGCGTCACCACAGCAATAGGGCAGAACGGTAGGGCTCAGGCGCGACCGGCATTGGCGGTCAGTCGCGAGATGTCGATTCCGAGCTTGCCGAGGGCCGCGGCCCATTTGTCCTGGCTGGAATCGCTGAACAGAATGTCGGAATCGGCATCGCAATGGATCCAGGCATTGGCCTGGATTTCCTGCTCGATCTGGCCTTCGCCCCAGCCGGCATAGCCGAGAGCGAACAAGGCCTTGCGCGGGCCCCGGCCGCGGGCGATGGCGCGCAGAATGTCGAGCGTGGCCGTCAGCGACACCTCGTCGGAGATGGGCAGCGTCGATTCCTCGCTCTCATAATCGGCGCTGTGGAGCACGAAGCCGCGACCGCTATCGACCGGCCCACCATAAAGCACCGGCAAATCCGGTGTTTCGGGGCCTGTCTCGATCTCGAGTTCGTCGATCAGCGAGGGGAAATCGAGCCCTTCGATGGGCCGGTTGATGCAGATGCCCATCGCGCCCGTTTCCACGGAATGGGCACACATGAAGATGACGCTCCGGTCGAAGCGGGGATCGGTCATGCCCGGCAAAGCGATCAGCAATTTTCCTTCAAGAAAGCTTTCGCCGCCTTCGCTCTGTAGTGGGTCGCCTGACGCCATGGGCCTAGGTTACCACGCTCAGCGCGTGCCGCCAGCGAAAGATGCTCTCCGCGTTTTCCGGCCCGCCGCCGCCGGTGCGGCCTTTCCGCAGGCTCCTGCCTGCGCTAAAAGCGCTTCGGCTGGGATTTGCCGGATCAAGAGGAGACAGGCATGACAATCAAAGTGGGCGACAAGGTTCCTTCCGCGGTTCTGATGGAAATGACGGCCAATGGCCCGACGCCGGTTAAAACCGACGAATTCTTCGGGGGCAAGAAAGTGGCGCTGTTCGCGCTGCCAGGTGCCTTCACGCCGACCTGCTCGGCCAAGCATCTGCCGGGTTTCGTCCAGCACGCCGCCGACTTTGCGGCCAAGGGTGTGGACGCCATCGCCTGCATCTCCGTCAATGATGCCTTTGTGATGGGCGCCTGGGGCGATCAGCAGAAGGCCGGCGGCAAGGTGCATATGCTGGCGGACGGCAATGGCGATTTCACCCGCGCCGTGGGTCTCGTCATGGACGGCAGCAAGTTCGGCATGGGCGAGCGCAGCCAGCGCTACTCGATGCTCGTCGACAATGGCGTCGTCAAGGCGCTGTATGTCGAAGAGCCGGGCGCGTTCGCGGTCTCCAGCGCCGAGCACATGCTGAAAGAACTCTGAGCGTTTTGTCGTTCCCGCGCGCTTAGCGGCGCGCGGGGATGGCCCCTCGGGCGAGCGCGTCGGCGCGTTCGTTTTCGACGTGGTCGTTGTGACCGCGCACCCAGCGCCAGTCCACATCGTGGCGCGATGCGGCCTCTTCGAGAGCCCGCCACAGATCCTCGTTCTTCACCGGTTTCTTGTCGGCTGTTTTCCAGCCCTTGGCCTTCCAGCCCTTGATCCATTTGGTGATGCCGTCGAGCACGTAGCGGGAATCGGTGTGCAGCACGACGGCGCTCGGCTTCTTCAGGCTTTCGAGCGCGCGGATCGCCGCCATCATTTCCATGCGATTGTTGGTCGTGGCGCTCTCGCCGCCGGATATTTCCTTTTCGTGGCCGCCGGCGCGCAGGATTGCGCCCCAGCCGCCGGGCCCCGGATTGCCGGAGCAGGCTCCGTCCGTGAAGATTTCGATTTTTCCGGCTGTCACGATTGGTATTCCTGCGGTGATTGAACGGCGAGATGGAAGCGCAGCCGGCGCGCGAATTCGCGCGGGTCCTTGGGGCGGACAAGCGCGGTGTCGTCGCGGTTCAGCCAATCGTAAAGGCGGGTGAGCATGAAGCGCAGCGCTGCGCCCGCACACAGCAACGGCAGGGCGGCGGCTTCGGCATCGCTGAGGTCGCGATGGCGGCGATAGCCGGTGATCAGGCTGCGCGATTTTGTGGTGTTGAAAGCGCCATCGCTTTCGAAGCACCAGGCATTGAGCATGATGGCGAGGTCGTAGGCATAGGCGTCGTTGCAGGCGAAATAGAAGTCGATCAGGCCCGAGACGTCATTGTGCATGAAGAGCACATTGTCGGGAAAGAGATCGGCATGGATCACCCCGGCAGGAAGCCCGGCGGGCCACTCGCGCTCGAAACGGGCAAGGCTCGTATTGATCAATTGGCCGAGGCCAGGCTGGACAGTGTCGGCCTGGGCGCGCGTCTGTTCGGCAAGCTTGCGCCAGCCTGCGGGTCCAAGTGCATTGTCGCGCTGAAGTGTGAAATCGCCACCGGCAAGATGCAGGCGTGCCAGCGCTTCGCCGGCTGCCGTGCAATGGGCCGGATCGGGGCGGCGCAGCGACAGGCCTTCGAGAAAGGTGAGGATTGCGGCGGGCCGGCCATTGAGGTCTGTGGCGCGCGCGCCGTTCTTGAGATGGACAGGAACCGGACAATTGATGCCGCGCGCGGCCAGATGATCCATCAGGCCGAGAAAAAAGGGCAGGTCGCCGGCCGCCACACGCTTTTCGTAGAGCGTCAGGATATAGGCGCCGGCCGCCGTCTGCAGAAAGAAGTTCGAATTCTCGACGCCTTCGGCGATACCCTTGAAGCTGACCGGCTCGCCAATGTCATAACGGGCGAGCAGCGTCTCAAGCTCTTCGAAGGAAACGTCGGTATAGACCGCCATGGCGGCCCTCAGGAGGCGAGCGCGCGGGGCACGTTGAAGATCACGTCTTCGCGGGTGACGGTGGTTTCGGCGACATCGAGCGTGTAGTGCTCGCGGAAGGCCTCGATCACCTGTTCGACCAGAAGTTCGGGCGCCGAGGCACCGGCGGACAGACCGATCACTTTGGCGTTTTCGACCAGCGACCAGTCGATGTCGCTGGCGCGCTGGATCAGGGTCGCTTCCTTGGCGCCCGCGCGCTTGGCGACTTCCACCAGGCGCATGGAATTGGATGAATTGGGCGCTCCCACCACGAACACCACATCGGCATGCGGGGCGATGGCCTTCATCGCTTCCTGGCGGTTGGTGGTGGCGTAGCAGATGTCTTCCTTGTGGGGGCCGGCGACATCGGGGAAGCGGCGGCGCAGCACCGCCACCATATCGGCGGTGTCGTCCACCGACAGGGTGGTCTGGGTGATATAGGCGAGCCGGTTGGGGTCCTTCGGCTCGAAGCTTTCGACATCCTCGACTGTCTCGACGAGGGTGATGGTGCCCTCGGGAAGCTGGCCCATTGTGCCTTCGACCTCGGGATGGCCGGCATGGCCGATCAGCACGATCTCATGGCCCGCGCGGTAATGCCGCTCGGCCTCGACATGGACCTTGGAGACCAGGGGACAGGTGGCGTCGAAATAATTGAGGTGGCGGCGCTGGGCCTCCGCCGGAACCGATTTCGGTACGCCATGGGCCGAGAAAATCACGCGAGCCTCGTCCGGCGCCTCGTCCAGTTCGTCGATGAAGATGGCGCCCAGCTTCTCCAGCCGTTCGACCACAAAGCGATTGTGGACAATCTCGTGGCGCACATAGACGGGGGCGCCATATTTCTCCAGCGCCAGCTCGACGATCCGGATGGCCCGTTCGACCCCGGCACAGAACCCCCGAGGGGCTGCCAAAAGCAGCTTCAGCTGTGGTTTTTCGGCTCCGCGAGTTCCGTCTGCGCTTCCCATGGACAATCCGCTTGGTTACAGTCCCGCGCCCGTGGCGGCACCCCCGAGAAGTCGGCCCCGGCACAGGAAATGTCAAGCGGAGGAGGGCGATGCGCGAGCCCGGAATGGCGCAAATTCACCCTTCCGGAGCTGGTGGGACCGTGTCCCCCGGCGTGTAGCCCAGTAACAGCCCATTCATGTCCCAGAATCTCACCAAGATTTTCACCATTGCCGTCCTGTCCGCCGTGCTGGCGGGCTGCGCTGCCAAGACCAATCCGCTGTGCCCTGGCGCCGCGGCCCTGGTCGAAGCCGCCAATCTGACGGGCTTTCCGCAAGGGGCCACGCCAGATCCGGCGCATGCGCTCTATCGCGTCGCCATCGCCAATGTGACGACCGATTGCAGCATCGATCCCAAGGCGCGCATTGCGAATTCGAGCCTGACAATCCATTTCACGGCCACCCGCGCGCCCACCGGGGATTCCGTAACCTACCGCGTGCCCTATTTCGTGGCCTTGCGGCAGGGTGAGACCATCATCTCCAAGAATTTGTTCTGGGTGAGCTTCGGGTTCGCGCCGGGCCAGGCGACCACGAATTTCGACGAGCCAGTCTCCTCGACCATGGTGCACATCGCCAATGACAAGCAGCCATACGACTATCAGATCCTGGTCGGGCTGCAGCTGACGCGCGCGCAGCTCGAATACAATCGCAAGATCGGGCATTACGGACCATGACCGGCCTGGCCGCAGAACTGACGGCGATCGCGGCTGCCGCGTTCGCGGCCGAAGGCCTTGCGCACGAGCTGGGCGAGGTCAAAGCCTCGGACCGGCCGGATCTCTGTCAGTTCCAGTGCAACGGCGCATTGCCGGCCGCCAAACAGGCCAAGACCAATCCGCGCGCGATCGCGCAGAAGATCGTGGACCGGCTGAAGGAAAATCCGCTCTTCGCCAAGGTGGAGATCGCCGGGCCCGGCTTCATCAATCTCGACGTGACGGATGACGCGCTGGCCGTGCGGGCTAGTGCGCTGGCCAAGGACGAGAAACTGGGCGCGCCCGAGACCGGCACCGGCAAGACGGCAATCCTCGATTTCGGCGGGCCGAATGTGGCCAAGCCGATGCATGTGGGGCATCTGCGCTCTTCGATCATCGGCGACTGTCTGCAGCGGCTGTTCCGGGCCAATGGATGGAACACGATCAGCGACGTGCATCTGGGCGATTGGGGCCTGCAAATGGGCCAGCTCATCACCGAGGTGAAGAAGCGCGGCATTGCGCCCGTCTATTTCGATGCCGGTTTCGAAGGTCCGTACCCGGAACAATCGCCGGTGACGATGGAAGACCTCGAAGAGTTCTATCCGGCGGCCTCGGCGGCGTGCAAAGCCGAACCGGCGACGGCTGGACGAGGCGCGGGCTGCGACCGCCGAGCTGCAGGCCGGCCGGCCTGGCTATCGCGCGTTGTGGCAGCATTTCGTGGACGTGTCCGAAGAAGGTCTGACGCGCGAATTCGCGAGCCTGGGCGTCAAGTTCGACGAATGGAAGGGTGAGGCCAGCGCCGATCCCTTCATCGCGCCGATGCTGGACGACCTGAAGGCCCGGGGCCTGGCCGAGATGAGCGAAGGTGCGCTGGTGGTGCCGGTGGCCGAGCCGGGCGACAAGAAGGAGCTGCCGCCGCTCTTGCTGGTGAAGTCCGACGGCGCGGTGCTCTATGGCACGACCGATCTGGCCACCATTGTCGGCCGCATCCAGGGGCACGATCCCGATCTCATTCTCTACATCGTCGACCAGCGCCAGCATTCCCATTTCGAGCAGGTGTTCCGTGCCGCGCGCAAGGCGGGGCTTGCCGGGCACGCCGAACTCGAACATGCCGGCTTCGGCACGATGAACGGGCCGGACGGCAAGCCGTTCAAGACCCGCGCCGGCGGGGTGATGAAGCTCTACGACCTCATTGCCATGGCGACCGAGGAAGCGGGCAAGCAACTCTCCGAGGCGGGGCTGGCGGGCGATTATCCCGAAGCCGAGCGGGCCGAGATCGCGCGCATGGTTGGGATCGCGGCGATCAAATTCGCCGATCTCTCCAACCACCGCACCTCGGATTATATCTTCGATCTGGCGCGCTTCACCCGCTTCGAAGGCAAGACTGGGCCCTATCTGCAATATGCGGCGGTGCGCATCCAGTCGATCCTGCGCCGGGCGAAGGATGAGGGGCACGCCGCATCGCTGCCGGTCGTGCGCTCAGACGAGGAGCGCAAGCTTGCGCTGCAATTGCTGGCGCTGCCGGACGCGATGGTCACAGCCGAGACGAAGCGTACACCCAATGCGCTATGCGACTATGCCTTCGCCCTGGCGCAGGAGTTCAGCCGCTTCTATGCGGAGCATCACATTCTCTCCGAGAAGGACGAGGAATTGCGTGCGGCAAGGCTCGGGCTTTGCGAATTGACCCTGAACGTGCTGATGAAGGTTCTGAACTTGCTCGGTATCGAAATTCCGGCACGGATGTAAGGCTCGCTTCACCGCTATCGATGAATGACGCCGGGCCCAGATTGACATGCCCACTTTGCCCACTATTATCACCGCTAACAGTTGAGTCCGCCGCGAGGCGCATTTTGCTGGCCAGCACACACTCCCGCGCGGGAGAGATCCGGCTTCGACGCCGGGCGCCGAAGGAGCAACCGCCCCGGAAACTCTCAGGCAGAAGGACCGCGCAGGCGTTGAACTTCTGGAAAGCAGAACGGCCGTTTCGACCGTTCTCACCGAAGGGGTAATCCCGGGCGCTTCACGCAAGAAGTGGCTGTCGAGGGAAATCTCTCAGGTCCGATGACAGAGGGGCGCGCGTTTCGACCGGTGACGGTCGCCGCGCCGCGCAACCTCGAATTCCGGACCGTTTATGTCCCATACGAGTGACACGAATTTGAAGCGGACGCCGCTTTACGCCCTGCATGTCGAGCTGGGCGGGAAGATGGTGCCGTTTGCGGGCTATGAGATGCCCGTGCAGTTCCCGAGCGGGATTCTGAAAGAGCATCTGCATACGCGCGAGGCCGCCGGCCTGTTCGATGTCTCCCATATGGGGCAGGCGTTCCTCGCCGGTGCCGATCCGGCGCGCGCGCTCGAGAAGCTGACGCCGGCCGATGTGATCGGCCTGCGCCACGGCCGCCAGCGCTACGGCTTGCTGCTCAACGAGCGCGGCACCATCAAGGACGATTTCATGGTGGCGCGCCTTGCCGATGAGGACGGGCTCTATCTTGTCGTCAACGCGGCGACCAAGGATGGCGACTTTGCCTATATCGCCGAACAGCTGGACGGTGCCGCGACGCTGACGGCGATGCCGGACCGTGCGCTGTTGGCATTGCAAGGGCCGAAGGCGGAAGACGCGCTGAAGCGCCATGCGCCGGAAGCCGCGGACCTCGGTTTCATGGAAGTGAAGCGCATGGCGGTGGCGGGCGCGCCGGCCATTGTCGGGCGCACCGGCTATACGGGCGAAGACGGATACGAAATTTCGCTGGAAGCAGCGGATGCCGAGCGTGTGGCGCGGGCGCTGTTGGGCGAGCCCGAAGTGCTGCCGATCGGTTTGGGCGCGCGCGACTCGCTGCGCCTGGAAGCCGGGCTCTGCCTCTACGGCCATGACATCGACGAGGAGACCAATCCCGTCGAAGCCAATCTGGTCTGGGCCATCGGCAAGCGGCGCAAGATCGACAAGGATTTTCTCGGTGCCGAACCCATCATGGCGGCATTGTTCGATGGCGCGCCGACAAAGCGCGTGGGGCTTTGCCCCGACGGGCGCGCGCCGGCGCGTGAAGGCACTGAGATCGCGGACAAGGCGGGCCGCATCATCGGCCGCATCACATCCGGAGGTTTCGGGCCGAGCCTGAATGCGCCGCTGGCGATGGGCTACGTCGAGACGGCGTTCGCCGATGACGGCACGGAGGTCGATCTGATGGTCAGGGGCAAGGCGGTTCCCGCGCGCGTGGCGCCGATGCCATTCGTGCGGAATGGCTACAGACGAAAATAAGCGTGGCGAAAATAAGCGTGGCGAAAATAAGAGTTGCGGAAATAGAGAGCGGAGCGGGATTTCCTATGAGCGAAGTGCGTTACAGCCAGGAACATGAGTGGGTGAGCTTCGACGGTGCGATTGCGACCGTCGGCATCACCAAACACGCCGCCGAACAACTGGGCGATGTCGTCTATGTCGAGCTGCCCGAACCGGGGCGCAAGCTGGGCAAGGATGGCGATGCCGCCGTGGTCGAAAGCGTGAAGGCGGCGAGCGATGTCTATGCGCCGTTGACCGGCGAAGTGACCGAATCCAACGAGGGTCTGGCGGGCGACCCGGCGCAGGTGAATGCCGATCCGGAAGGCGCGGCCTGGTTCTTCAAGATGACGATTGCGGACAAGGCCGAGTTCGACGCGCTGATGACGCGCGAGCAATACGACGCGTTTGTGGAAGGACAGTAATTCATGCGCTACCTGCCGCTGACACCGGACGACCGCGCGGCCATGCTGGCCCGCATCGGTGCGCCGGATATTGACGCGCTGTTCCGCGACGTGCCCAAGGCGGCCGTGGTGGGGCGCGAGCGCTTCGATCTTCCCGACACGCAAGGCGAGATCGAAGTCGAGCGCAAGCTGTCGCGCATGGCGGCGAATAATGTGGCGGCGGGCAGCGTGCCGTTCTTCTGCGGGGCGGGCGCTTATCGCCATCATGTTCCGGCCTCAGTGGATCATCTGATCCAGCGTTCCGAGTTCCTGACCTCCTACACGCCCTATCAGCCGGAGATCGCGCAGGGGACGCTGCAATATCTCTATGAGTTCCAGACGCAGGTGGCGCTGCTGACCGGCATGGAGGTGGCCAATGCCTCGCTCTATGACGGCTCGACGGCGACGGCGGAAGCGGTCCTGATGGCGCAGCGCGTGACGCAGCGCAAGAAGGCGATCCTCTCCGGCGGATTGCATCCGCATTATGCCGAGACCGTCGAAACCATGGCGAACCTGTCGGGTGAAGTGCACCGCACGCCGGTCACGCCCGGCAAGGTGGAAGACATCATCGCCCTGATCGACGAGGAGACGGCATGCGTCGTGGTGCAGAGCCCCGATGTGTTCGGGATGCTCCGCGACCTTCGCCCGATCGCTGAAGCGGCCCATGCCAAGGGCGCATTGCTGATCGCGGTGGTGACGGAGATCGTCTCGCTCGGGCTGATCGAACCGCCGGGCGCGCAGGGCGCCGACATCGTGGCGGCCGAGGGCCAGTCCATCGGCAATCGTCTCAATTTCGGCGGTCCTTATATCGGGTTGTTCGCGACGCGCGAGAAATATCTGCGGCAGATGCCGGGGCGGCTCGTCGGTGAGACGGTCGATGCGGCCGGACAGCGCGGCTATGTGCTGACCTTGTCCACGCGCGAACAGCATATCCGCCGCGAGAAAGCGACGAGCAATATCTGCACCAATTCGGGCCTGTGCGCGCTGGCCTTCACAATTCATCTTTCGCTGTTGGGCGAAGAGGGCCTTACGGCGTTGGCGCGGACCAATCATGCCCGCGCCTGCGCGCTGGCCGACCGGCTCTCGAAGGTGCCGGGCGTGGAACTGGTGACGGATGCGTTCTTCAACGAATTCACGATCCGCTTGCCCAAGCCGGCGGCGCAGGTCGTCGATGACCTCGTGAAGAAGGACGTGATTGCCGGCGTGCCAGCCTCGCGGCTGATGCCGGGCAACAAGGCGGCCGAGAATTTTCTGATCGTCGCCACGACCGAACTCAATTCCAGCGAAGATGGCGAAGCCTTCGCGACCGCCCTGACGGAGGTGCTGTCATGAGCATGAACAATCAGGGCCGACCCACCGCAGCGGGCCTCGCCGATAGGACCGAACTGGCGACCATCTCCGGCGATCGTGGGCTCGATCACGAAGAGCCCTTGATCTTCGAACTCGGCCGGGCGGGCATGACGGGCGTCGATATTCCCGAGGTCAAGGTGTCGGACACCCGGTTGGGCGGGTTGCGCCGCCGCGGTGAGATCGGGCTACCGGGTCTCTCCGAGCCGGAAGTGGTGCGCCATTATGTGCGCCTCAGCCGCAAGAATTATTCGATCGATGCGGGGCTTTATCCACTCGGTTCCTGCACGATGAAGCACAATCCGCGCCTCAACGAGAAGATGGCGCGGCTGCCGGGCTTCGGCGATGTCCATCCGCTACAGCCGCAACAGACGGTGCAGGGCGCGATGGCGCTGATCTCCGAGCTGATGAAATGGCTGACGACCCTGACCGGCATGCCGGCGGTGGCCATGAGCCCCAAGGCGGGTGCGCATGGCGAGCTGTGCGGCATGCTGGCAATCAAGGCGGCCATCGAAGCGCGCGGCGAGAACCGCAAGCGCGTGCTGGTGCCGGAATCGGCCCATGGCACCAATCCGGCGACGGCGGCCTTTGCCGGTTTCACCGTGGACCAGATCCCGGCCAGCGGTGACGGGCAGGTGAACACCGAAGCGCTCAAGGCCAAGCTGGGCCCGGACGTGGCGGCCATTATGCTGACCAATCCCAACACCTGCGGGTTGTTCGAAAAGCGCATCATCGAGATCGCCGATGCCGTGCATGAGGCCGGCGCCTATTTCTATTGCGACGGCGCCAACTTCAATGCCATCGCCGGGCGCGTGCGGCCGGGCGATCTGGGCGTCGATGCCATGCACATCAACCTGCACAAGACCTTTTCGACACCGCATGGCGGCGGTGGGCCGGGGGCGGGGCCGGTGGTGCTGTCCAGGCGTTGGCGCCTTACGCGCCGTTGCCGCTGCTGGTGCATGACGCGGGCGGCTTCCGCTTTGTCGAAGACCGGTCGGAGCTACCCGAAGGCGCCGATCCCTTCGGCCGCATGTGTGCCTTCCATGGCCAGATGGGCATGTTCGTGCGCGCGTTGGCCTATATGCTGAGCCATGGCGCGGACGGCATCCGCCAGGCCAGCGAGGACGCGGTGCTCTCGGCCAATTATGTGCTGGCTTCGCTCAAGGATGTGATGAGCGCGCCTTTCGGCGACGGGCCCTGCATGCATGAGGCCCTGTTCGACGACAGTTTCCTGGAAGGCACGGGCGTGACCACCCTCGATTTCGCCAAGGCGATGATCGACGAGGGTTATCACCCCATGACCATGTATTTTCCACTGGTCGTGCATGGGGCGATGCTGATCGAACCGACCGAATCCGAGTCCAGAGAAAGCGTGGATCGCTTCCTCCATGTGCTGCGACGGTTGGCGGAGGAGGCCAAGGCCGGCAATTTCGCCCGCTTCGCCGGCGCCCCGCGCTACACGCCGCGCCGGCGCATGGATGAGACGGCGGCGGCCCGCAAGCCCGTGCTGCGCTGGCGCCCGCCAGCCTTGGCGCAGGCTGCCGAATAGCAAAAAAAGCCCCGCGGGAGGAGGTGCCCGCGGGGTCAGTCGGCGTCGGTGTCAGCGACGGAATTCAGATCAGGAGCAGACCGGCACATGCAGGCCGGCGGGGGCCTTCGTGTTCTTGTCGCCGCAAGCCTTGTCGAGCTGGGCCTGGGTGAGGCCGCGCGCCTTGCGTAGATCGGTGCCCTTGAAGCTGGTGATATTCAGATTGGCGCCGCTGAAGTTGGCGCCGTCGAGATCGGCATGGGCCAGGTTGGCGCCGGACAAATTGGTGCCGACGAAGCTGGCGCCCGAGAAATTCGCATAGGACATGCACATCAGCGTGGCATTGGCGCCGTCGAAATCGGCGCCGTGCAGGTCGTGCCCCTTGACGCAGGTGTTGGTCAGATTCGAGCCCTCGAGCTGACAGTCGACGCAATCGACCTTGCCGTGATGAATGCGCGCCACGGCGGCCGCATCGGCGGTGGCGGCATGCGCCGGGGTGGCCCAGATGAAGGCGGAAAGCAGGGCTGCAAGGAGATAGCTCATGGGTCTGTCCTGTGCCGGTGTGAAACGCGCAAACAGACTGTCGCAAGCGCCATGCCGGACGGGTTGGGCTGGGTTCCAGCCGCGAAATTCTCGTTTCGGGACAGCGCAAGGATCGGGTGGGCCAAGAGCGGCCATATGCGCGATAGGGGCGGGGCAATCCAAGAGGGACAGCCCCATGCGTTTTCGCTTTACCGGAATTTCCGCCGCCCCCTTCCGCCCGCTCTTCGCCCTTCGCGATGCGGAACTGGCCGCGCGCGACATGCGCCGGCTCACGGCCGGCCCCGGCGACATGTTTCCCTGCCGCGTCAGCCTGACCGATGCGGCGCCGGGCGAGCGGCTGATCCTGCTCGCCTATGAGCACCAACCATCCGCCTCGCCCTATCGGGCGGCGGGACCGATCTTCGTGAACGAGAATGCCGGTGCACCCTATGACGGGCCGGAGGTGCCGCCCGTGATGCGCAGCCGGTTGCTCTCGCTTCGGGCCTATGACGGGGATGGCACGATCACCGATGCCGCGGTCGAACATGGGCGCGAGATCGAGCCCGTGCTGGAGCGGCTATTCGCCCGCGATGACGCAGCATACATCCATGTGCACAACGCCGGTCGCGGTTGCTATTCCTGCCGTGTGGATCGCGATTGATATGTGGATGGTTTGAGAAAGATTTTTGATACCAGATGCTTGTTCTGAGTCTCTGACATGATGGCTGTGGATAAATGGCCGGGCGGTTTGGGGATGCGGCTGTGGGTAAATCTGTGGGTGGGACTGGTATAGGCCTGTGGAGAAGCCTGTGAGTAGGCTGTGGAACTGGTGGGGACAAACGAAAACGGCCGGGCGTGAAGCCCGGCCGTTTGTTTGTACGCCCCGTGAAGAGGGGTCAGCTGCACCCGCTCGTGCTGCCACACGTGTTGCACTTCATGCAGGTGCCGTTGCGCACCAGGGTGAAGTTGCCGCAACCGCCGCAGGCGTCGCCCTCATAGCCCTTCATGCGGGCTTCGGCCGCGCGGCGGGCATAGACGTCTTTTTCGCTCGAGCGGGTCGTGGTCGTCGTCATATGCGCCTCGATGGTGGCGACGGCGGCACCCACCGGATTGGCGGCATCGGACGCCTCCAGCACGCTGGCGCGGATTTCGCTCAGTTCCTGGGAGAACGCCGTCTCCTCGGCGAAGAACTCCACGGCTTCCTCGTCGTGCTCATGCGCATGGTCGTGTTCGGCATGGGCCTCCATCTTCACCGCCGCGCCGCCGCGCACGACCAGGAAGGGCTGCTTGCCGCGGACATAGCCGGACGAAATCGCGCGGGCGACCTTTTCCTCGGCGGGGCCACGAACGGGAGCCGGCGCGTCGCCGCCATTGCCGAGGTCCTCGTCCTGCGTCGGCGGCACATGGGCCAGATCGTTGCGGCCGAGATAGGACACGGCCATCTCGCGGAAGATGTAGTCCAGCACGCTGGTCGCATTCTTGATGGCGTCATTGCCGATCACCATGCCGGCCGGTTCGAAGCGCGTGAAGGTGAAGGCCTCCACGAATTCTTCCAGCGGAACGCCATATTGCAGGCCGATCGAGATGGCGATGGCGAAATTGTTCATCAGGCTGCGGAAGGCGGCGCCTTCCTTGTGCATGTCGATGAAGATTTCGCCGGGGCGCCCGTCTTCATATTCGCCGGTGCGCAGATAGACCTTGTGTCCGCCGACCACGGCCTTCTGGGTGTAGCCCTTGCGGCGATGGGGCAGCTTCTCGCGCTCATTGTTGCGCTGATGGACAATGCGCTCGACGATCTTCTCCACGATGCGCTCCGACACCACCGTGGTGCGCTCGGCCTGCGGGGCGGCGACCAGATCCTCGGCATCGTCGTCCTCGTCGTCGATCTGCAGGATTTGCGAGGCCAGCGGCTGGCTGAGCTTGGAACCGTCGCGATAGAGCGCATTGGCCTTCAGACCCAGTTTCCAGGACAGCAGATAGCTCTCGCCGCATTCCTGTACGCCGGCGCTGTTGGGCATGTTGATGGTCTTGGAGATGGCGCCCGAAACGAAGGGCTGCACCGCCGCCATCATGCGGATGTGGCTTTCGACCGACAGCGCGCGCTTGCCGATGCGCCCGCAAGGATTGGCGCAATCGAAGACGGGCAGGTGTTCGTCCTTCAGGTGCGGGGCGCCTTCGAGGGTCATGGCGCCGCAGACATGAAGGTTGGCGGCATCGATCTCGGCCCTGCTGAAACCAAGCGCCTTCAGCATGTCGAAATCCGGCGCGTCCAGCGTTCCGGCGTCGAGGCCCAGGGCTGCCTTGCAGAACTCTTCGCCCAGCGTCCATTTGTTGAAGACGAAGCGGATGTCGAAGGCCGATTCCAGTGAGGCTTCGATCGCATTGATCTGTTCGACGCCGAAGCCTTTGGCTTCCAGCGCTTCGTGGGTGACACCCGCGTTCATCGTCTCGAGCGTGCCATGGCCCACAGCATAGGCGACGATGTCGTCGATCTCGCCCTGGTTGTAGCCCAGGGTCTGCAGCGCTTCGGGCACGCAGCGATTGATGATCTTGAAGTAACCACCGCCGGCCAGCTTCTTGAACTTGACGAGGGCGAAATCGGGCTCGACGCCGGTGGTGTCGCAATCCATGACGAGGCCGATCGTGCCGGTCGGCGCGATGACGGTGGCCTGCGCGTTGCGGAAACCAAACTCCTCGCCCATGGAGAGCGCATCGTCCCAGGCCTGCCTGGCTGCTGTGGCGAGGTCGTCCTGAACCACAGCCATCAGGTCGAGCGGCACCGGATTGGTCGCCAGCGCCTCGTAGCCTTCGGCGGTGCCATGGGCGGCGCGGCGATGGTTGCGGATCACGCGCAGCATGTGATCGCGATTGGCGGCATATTCCGGGAACGGTCCCAGTTCGCCGGCCATCTCCGCGCTGGTGGCATAGGAGACGCCGGTCATGACCGCCGAAATGGCGCCGGCGATGGCGCGGCCCTCGCGGCTGTCATAGGAGATGCCGGCCGCCATCAACAGGCCGCCGATATTGGCGAAGCCCAGGCCGAGCGTGCGGTAGTCGTAGGAGAGCTGGGCGATTTCCTTGGACGGGAACTGCGCCATCAGCACCGAGATTTCGAGCACCACGGTCCAGATGCGCACGGCGTGCTGGAACGACGCGACGTCGAACGTCTTGACGCCGTCGCCCTTGCGGAAGGCCATCAGGTTGAGCGAGGCGAGATTGCAGGCCGTGTCGTCCAGGAACATATATTCCGAGCACGGATTGGAGCCGCGAATCTCGCCGCCTTCGGGGCAGGTGTGCCAGTCGTTCACCGTGGTGTGGAACTGGATGCCCGGATCGGCGCAGGCCCATGCCGCGTAGGAAATCTTCTCCCACAGATCGCGCGCCTTGACGGTCTTGATGATCTTGCCTGAACGGCGGGCGGTCAGGTTCCAGTCACCGTCTTCGAGCACGGCCTGGAGGAACCCGTCGGTGACGCGCACCGAATTGTTCGAATTCTGGCCGGAGACCGACAGATAGGCATCCGAATCCCAGTCGGTGTCATAGGTCTTGAAGTCGATCTGCGGTGTAGCCCTGGCGGGCAAAGGAGATCACGCGCTCGATGTAATTGTCCGGAATCATGGACTTGCGGGCGGCTTTGATCTCGCGGCGCAAAGCCGGGTTCTTCTTCGGATCGAAGCAATCGTCATTCTGGCCTTCGCAATTCACGCAGGCCTTCATGATCGCGCCGAGATGCCGTTCGGCCAGCTTGGAGCCGGCCACCATCGCGGCGACCTTCTGCTCCTCGATCACCTTCCAGTCGATGAAGTCCTCGATATCGGGATGATCGACATCGACGATCACCATCTTGGCGGCGCGGCGCGTGGTGCCGCCCGATTTGATGGCGCCGGCGGCGCGGTCGCCGATCTTGAGGAAGCTCATCAGGCCCGACGACTTGCCGCCGCCGGAGAGCGGCTCGTTCTCGCCGCGCACATGGGAGAAATTGGTGCCGGTGCCCGAGCCGTATTTGAACAGGCGCGCCTCACGGGTCCACAGATCCATGATGCCGCCTTCGTTGACGAGGTCGTCGCTCACAGACTGGATGAAGCAGGCATGGGGCTGCGGGTGCTCGTAGGCGCTGGCGGACTTCACCAGCCGGCCGGTCTTGTGGTCGACGTAGAAATGGCCCTGGCTCGGCCCGTCGATGCCATAGGCCCAGTTGAGGCCCGTGTTGAACCATTGCGGGGAGTTGGGGGCCACGCGCTGCGTCGCCAGCATGTGGCAGAGCTCGTCATGGAAGGCGCGGGCATCGGCCTCGCCGTCGAAATAGCCGCCCTTCCAGCCCCAATAGGTCCAGGTGCCGGCCAGGCGTTCGAACACCTGCTTGGCGGAGCGCTCGCCGGTGGTCTTCCCGTCGCCAGTTCCCGTGACCGCGTCGTCGGCCGTCTTGCGCCACAGCCATTCGGGCACGCCCTCTTCGGGAACGGGCTTCAGCGCGGTGGGAACGCCGGCCTTGCGGAAATATTTCTGGGCGAGCACGTCGCAGGCGACCTGGCTCCAGGCCTCCGGCACGTCGATGTCGGTCTGCTGGAAGACGACAGAGCCGTCCGGATTGCGGATTTCGCTGGTCGCATTGCGGAAGGCGATGCCTTCATAAGGCGAATGACCTTCAACCGTGAATTGACGCCGAATACGCATGTGATCCCCCGACAGGCCAGAAATTGCTCCCCCCGGGTCCATCTGCCACCGCATATTGGGGCCCGGGCCTGCCACATTTTCGCCACACCTTTTCGGGGACAGAGCATCGGCCGCCGGAAACGGTCTGCACAAAGCAGAACTCCCGGACGCCTAGGCCTTGTTCGGTCCACCAGATTTGGTGCCGTGATCAACGGCAGGGGCGAAGTATGGACACGAGCTTTTTCGACACGCAAGCGATAAGTAGTTAACAGGTCCCTATCCACTACATCTTGTGGCTCAAGCCTGTTCCGGAAGTGCCTGCAAACACTGCATGTCAAGACGGTATACGGGGCTCGAGAAAAAATTTGTCCCCATCGGCGCATTCTTGTGGGCGAACTGTGGATCGCGGAAGCCCGTCCCGAAGTAGCACAAATTGACGGGGCGGCGCGGCGTTCGGCTGCTTGGCGCAGGCAGGGTTTCCCACTTATAGTCCGGCCGATTCCCGCGCCCTTGGGTGCGGCGGCAAACGAGGCGGATATGTCCCTTTTCAAGAGTTTCTTCGTCTGGTGGAGCGGTGCGACCTGGGGCACGCTGTGGACGACCTGGCGCCATGGCCAGCCGGTCGGCAGCGACAGCTTCGGCAACCGCTATTACCAGACCGCCGACGGCAAGCGCCGCTGGGTCCTCTATAACGGCACGGTCGAGGCCAGCCGGGTTCCGCCGGATTGGCACGGCTGGTTGCACCATACGTTCAAGGAGCCGCCGACGCGCGCGCCCATCACGGCCAAGGCCTGGGAACGTGTGCATCAACCGAACCTGTCGGGCACGTCCGGCGCCTACCGGCCGCGCGGCAGTCTGGCCGCCACCGGCGAGCGACCGGCCGCGACCGGCGATTACGAAGCCTGGCAGCCGGAATAGGCTGGGGGCACAACGGGCTACGAGAACAGGCAGAGCCTCAGCATGAACAGCAGCAAGACCGTCGAGACAATTATCGGCGCCCTGGTGGTCGCGGTCGCCGCGGCTTTCCTCTATTTCGCCTATACCTCGACCAGCGAGGGATCGCTGACGGGCTATACGGTATCGGCCACGTTCAGCCGGGTGGACGGGCTCTCCGTCGGCACCGATGTGCGCATGTCGGGAATCAAGGTCGGCACGGTGTCGTCGCTGAGCCTGGACCCGAAGACCTATCTGGCGGTCGCGCATCTGACGATCAACGACAACGTCAAGCTGCCGGACGATTCCTCGATCAAGATCACCTCGTCGGGGATCCTCGGAAACTCCTACCTGTCGGTCACGCCGGGCGGCAGCGACAAGATGATTTCCGCGGGCGGGCGCATCACGAACACGCAAGGCTCGGTCGATCTGATGAGCCTGATCGGGCGGATGATCACCAGCGGAGGCAAATAGTTTGCGTTCCCTGCTGCATGCGTTTGCAGTGGCCGCGGCCTTTCTGGGCTTCAGCGCGCCAGCGACGCATCCGGCTGCGGCGACAATCGATTCCAATCCCGCTGCCGAACTGGGCAAGCCGCCCAAGACCTACACCGTCAATGACGCCGTGCCGGGCAAGGACGGCTTCAAGCGCATGGCGATCCTCAGGGGGCTCGACAAGATCACCGGTCAGGCCGTCAACATCGATGCGCCGATCGGTATCCCGGTGCGCTATGCGACCCTGACGATCACGGCCGAATACTGCTATTCGACACCGCCCAGCGAGACGCCGGAAACCACCGCATTCCTGCAGATCGTCGACAAGCGCCCCGACAAGCCGCCGCGTGACGTGTTCTCGGGCTGGATGTGGGCGTCGAGCCCGTCTCTCAACGCGATGCAGCATCCGCTCTATGACGTCTGGGTGATCAGCTGCAAAACCAACCAGCCCGGCCAGGCGGCACCGCCAGTGGCCTCGACGGCGCCGGTCAAGCCCGTCTCGCCCAATGCAGGTGCAACGGACGAGAGCATCGAGCTGCCCGAAGGCTCTGGCCAGTAGGCCGGTTTCGACAGGGCATCTTCCAGCAATTCGAGATAGGTCTCGCGCGGGATTTCACGCGCGCCGAGGCTCGCCAGATGCGTGGTGATGAACTGCGTATCGAGGAGCGTGAAGCCGCCATGGCGCAGCCGCGCCACGAGATGCGCAAGCGCCACCTTGGAGGCATCGCGTGTGCGGCTGAACATGCTCTCCCCGAAAAAGGCTCCGCCGAGATTGACGCCGTAAAGCCCGCCCACCAGATCGTCCGCCAGCCAGCATTCGATCGAATGGGCATGGCCGCGTTGGTGCAATGCGGTGTAGAGCGCTTCGATCTCGGGATTGATCCAGGTGTCCTCGCGGCCCTCGGCCGGTTCGGCGCAGGCCGCGATGACACGGGAAAAGGCGGTGTCGGTGGTGACCGTGAAGCGATCCGAACGGATGGTGCGCGCCAGTCGCCGCGGGATATGAAGCGCGTCGAGTGGGATGACCCCGCGCGCGTCGGGCGAGATCCAGTAGAGCGTCGGATCGTCCCGTGCCTCGGCCATCGGAAACAGACCTTCGGCATAGGCGGCCAGAACGATTTCCGGGGTCAGGCGCGCGGCGCCGTGCATGCTAGGTTCCTTTGCCATCAACGAGGGATTCGTCCTCCCATGACGAGCTTTGCGCAACCCCAATTTTCACGTATTGCGATCAACGGCATCACGCTGCATGTCGCCGAGGCGGGGCCGAAGGACGGACCGCTTCTGATCCTGCTGCATGGTTTTCCCGAATTTTGGTATGGCTGGCGCCATCAGATTGGACCGCTGGCCGACGCCGGCTTCCATGTGATCGCGCCCGACCAGCGTGGCTACAACCGCTCCGATAAGCCGAAAGGGGTAGACGCCTATCGCCTCGACGAATTGGCGAAGGATGTGATCGGGCTCGCAGATCATTTCGGCGCGGAGCGCTTTTTTCTGGCCGGACATGATTGGGGTTCCATCGTCGGATGGTGGACCGCGCAGAATTTCCCCAATCGCGTGCGCCGCTTCGTGGCGCTGAGCGCCGGCCATCCCGCGGTGTGGAAAGCGCACATCACCAACGACGCGGAGCAGCGCAGGAAGAGCGGTTATGTGAAGATGTTCTCGATTCCTTGGTTGCCCGAGGCGATCATGCGCGCCCGCAACTTCAAGGCGCTCGCCGATGCGGTGTCGGCGACGGCGCGGCCGGAGCTGGTGACGGATGAGGACCTCGCGCGCTATCGCGAAGCGTGGTCGCAGGAGGGCACGCTGACGGCAATGGTGAACTGGTATCGCGCCATCAACAGGACGCCGCTCAAGCCGCCGGGTGCCTATCGCATACACCCGCCGGTGCTGATGGTGTGGGGCATGAAGGATATCTATGGCATTCTGCCACTGGCCGAGGAGAGCGTGATGCTGTGCGACAAAGGCAAGCTGCTGCGCTTCGACGGTGCGACCCATTGGGTATTGAGCGATGAGGCCGAAGCTGTGACGCAGGCGATGATCGATTTCTTCAAGGCGTGAGGATCAGGCGATCGTGTTGATCGTCTCGTCGGCCATCTTTTCGGCGACCTTCATCACGGCCGCGTTGGCGCGATAGGCGGTGCGGGCGTTCAGCACTTCGACCATCCACGATGCCGGCTCATCGCTTGCCTGCTGCTGGGCCGCGACGGCCGTTGCGCCCGAAGCGGGAGGGCCCGCAACCGGCGCCGCGGCGGGGGGAGCCGACGACGCCGGTTGCGGTGGGGGGACGTTGGGTGCAGACCCGCCAGTGAAGGCCTTCGCCACATGGCTCGCAGCCGTGGAGAGACGTGCCGCACTTGCGGCCAGCCCCGAGGCAGAAATGTCGAATGCGCTCCACATGTCGGACAGTGTGGCGCAGAGTTTCTAAGACGATGAGAAGAATTCGCCCCGCAATTGATGCGAAATCGATTCCAATTTGAATCGAATACGCGCGAAGCGGGCCTTAGGGATTTTCCGGCGGTCAGGCGGCCCTGGCGCGGCGCTCGGAAGCCTTCCCGGCGCGTGTATCGAGCATGGTGGCGAAGGCGGCGAAGACCTTGCGCATCTGCGGGCCCTTGTAGGGATAGATCTCGGCCGGATCCATGTCGTGCACGATCATGGCGATGTCGGCTTCGAAGATCAGCAGCCGGCCATCCTTGGTTTCAGCGCAGTCGATGGCGAAATAGTCGAGGCCGACGCGGCGCACGATTTCCTGGAGGGCCGCGCTATGGCGCGCGCCGAAATCGCTGTCGAAGTTCTCCATGAAATCGGCTTCCTCGGCGCGCTTGCGCGCGTTCTCGTTCATATCGGCGTTGAGGTACCAAAGATCCCATTGGCTGGCGATGGCCATGTGGCAGGCGTAGGGGCGGCCGTCGACGAAGACGACGCGATATTTGCGGAACTGCCCGTCCGGGCCGCTGTAATCGACGAAGCGCGAGAGGAAGAAATCCTCACTTTCATTGGCTTCGAGATAGGGCGTGACGTCATCGATGCTGTCGAGCCTGGCAAGGCCGCGGCCAGCCTGGGAGCCGACAGGGCGCGCGATCAGCGGAAAGGCGCCATCGGTGAACAGATCCTCAAGTGTCATCTCGCCGGCGACGACATCGGCGAGATCGTCGCGGTCGACACGCGTCGTTGCGGGAATTTCCAGGCCGGGCACATGGACGAGCAGCTTGTGCAATCGGTCGCGTTCGAGCTCGGCGATGCGGCGCGGCGCGTTGACGACCGGACGCGGCCAATCCTGCAGCAGCGCCTGGATCGTACCGAGCGTTGTGCGGGTCTCGTCGGAATTGGGCACGGCCACGAAGGCGATGTCGTGATCGGGCAGGGTTTCGGGGAGATCGGCACCGGGCAGGAAATAGACGGTGTAGAGCTCGATGTCAGAGCTTTCGAGCAGGAATTCGAGCGGGGTGTTGCCGCCGATATCGGTGGCCGCCGCGAAGGCGAGCACGCGCAGGCGCGGGTTCTGGCTGGCGCAAGGCGAACGGTAGACCGGGCGCTGCAGCAGGGCCTGGGTCTGAATTTGCAGGCCGAGCTCCTGCTGACCGACGAGCTGAGCGACCACCGACAGATCCATCATCAGATCGAGATTTTCGGGATCGGCCTTGATGAGCGCTACCAGCTCCGCCCAGCGCGCGTGGAGGTCTTCGCCGTCGAATGATTGTTTGGTGAGGGTGGCCACGCCGATGCGGGGCTTCAGGCCGAGCTCTTCGGCGGGGACAAGGCGGATGGGGTCGGTCATGGCAGTGCTCCGGTTCACGACCGCCAGTCTCGGCAATTAGGGTTAACGTGCGGTTGCACAGGGGTTCACAAAGCCTTAACGACGGTTGGGTTAGCAATATTTCACGCGGACACCCGCAAGAGGACCGGATCATGCGTCATGCGCCCGCGACGTTGCGCAATCGCGAACCCATTCTGGATGTTCTGACGCGCGCATTGCCGCGTGATGGGCTGTTGCTGGAAGTTGCCAGTGGCACAGGGGAACATGCCGCTTTCATGGCGCCGCAACTTGAAGACATCATCTGGCAGCCGACGGATCGCGATGCCTCCATGCTCGCCGATATCGACGAGCTGGTGGCCTTCGAGACCTGCGAGCGTATCCGCCCGGCGATCGCACTCGATGCGGCGTCCGATTGCTGGCCGGTGGAGAAGGCCGATGCGGTCTTCTGCTGCAACATGATCCATATTGCGCCGTGGCAGGCCAGCGTTGGTTTGTTCGCGGGCGCCGCGCGCATCCTGCCGCAGGGCGCCCCGCTGATTCTTTATGGACCCTACAGGCGCAACGGCGCGCACACCGCGCCGACGAACGCGAAGTTCGAAGAATGGCTGAAAGGCCAGGACCGCCGCTTTGGCGTGCGCTGCCTGGATACCCAGGTCACGCCGCTGGCCGAGAAGAACGGCTTTGCCCTCGACGAGATTGTCGCGATGCCGGCCAACAATCTGACGGTGGTGTTGCGGAAGCTTTGACCGCTATTTGCGGTCAAGGCTCCACGGGCCGGGCCCCGCCGCGGCGAGATAGAGAAACACGAAGCAGAACACGACAGCCAGCGTGCCTTCGTTGAGCACGGGAATGATCTGGCCCGTGCGCCCGACATGGCCAAGGAAGAAGGCGAAGGCCATCTCTCCCGACAGGATGAAGGCGACGATGCGGCTGAACCAGCCAATGGTCAGGAGCACGCCGCCCACCAGCTCGATGGCGCCGGCAACGACGATCAGCGGCGGGATGTGATCGAAGTATGGCACATGCGGCCAGTGCAGAATCTTGGCCATCCCGAATTGCAGAACCATCAGCCCGCTGATGATGCGCAGCACGCTCAGGAGCTGCGGCCGGTACGCTTCCAGAAAGCCCATGCCCATATCGTTTCCCTCCCAAATTTTGGAGAGGGTACTATGAGTTGGGAATGGCCGTTCAAGCGCCGTGAGCGGCGAGCCAGTGTTCCAGCCAGTGGATGTGGTAGTCGCCGTTGATGATGTCCGGCTCGCGCACCAGCTTCTGGAACAGCGGGATCGTGGTCTCGATACCGCCGACGACCAGTTCGTCGAGCGACCGGCGCAGCCGCATCAGGCACTCGTTGCGGTTGCGGCCATGCACGATCAGCTTGCCCACCAGACTGTCGTAATAGGGCGGAATGCGATAGCCGGTGTAGATCGCCGAATCGAGGCGCACGCCCAGTCCGCCCGGCGCGTGGAACTGCGTGATGGTGCCGGGCGAGGGCTGGAAGGTGAACGGGTTCTCGGCGTTGATGCGGCATTCGATGGCGTGGCCGGAAATCACGATGTCGGATTGATCGATTTCGAGCGGGCTGCCGGCGGCGACGCGAATCTGCTCGCGCACGATGTCGATGCCGGTGATGGCCTCGGTCACGGGGTGCTCGACCTGCAGGCGGGTGTTCATTTCGATGAAATAGAACTGGCCGTCCTCGAACAGGAACTCGATCGTGCCGGCGCCGAGATAGCCGATCTTCTCGAGCGCCTTGGTGACGATGTGGCCGATTTCTTCGCGCTGGGCCGCATTGAGCGCGGGCGAGGGCGCTTCTTCCCACACCTTCTGGTGGCGGCGCTGCAGCGAGCAATCGCGCTCGCCAAGATGCAGCACCTTGCCGAATTTGTCGGCCAGGATCTGCACTTCGATATGGCGCGGGCGCTGGAGATATTTCTCGAGATAGACCGCGTCGTCGCCGAAGGCCGATTTGGCTTCGGCGCGCGCCGTGGTCAGCGCGAGGTTGAGGTCGGCCGGGCTTTTGGCGACCTTCATGCCGCGCCCGCCGCCGCCGGCCGCGGCCTTGATCAGAACGGGATAGCCGATCTCCTTGGCGACGCGGGCCGCTTCGGCGTCGGTCGAGATCCCGCCATCCGAACCGGGAACGGTCGGGATGCCGGCTTCCTTGACGGCCTGCTTGGCCGCGATCTTGTCGCCCATCAGGCGGATATGTTCGGGGTCCGGGCCGATAAAGGTCAGGCCGTGCTCCTGCACGATCTCGGCGAAGCGGGCATTCTCGGAGAGGAAGCCATAGCCGGGATGGATGGCCTCGGCGCCCGTAATTTCGCAGGCCGAGATGATCGCGGGAATGTTGAGATAGCTTTGGGCCGCAGATGGCGGGCCGACGCAAACGCTTTCGTCGGCCAGACGCACATGCATGGCATCGGCATCGGCCGTCGAATGGATCGCGACCGTCGCGATGCCCATTTCCTTGCAGGCGCGGTTGATGCGAAGCGCGATCTCGCCGCGATTGGCAATGAGGACTTTTTCGAACATGTCAGCCCAGGACGATCAGCGCCTGGCCGAATTCGACCGGCTCGGAATTTTGGATGCAGATCTCCTTCACCGTGCCACCCTTGGGCGCCAGGATCGGGTTCATGGTCTTCATGGCTTCGACGATCAGCAGAGTGTCGCCTTCGCTGACATGGTCGCCGACCTTCACGAAAGCCGCCTCCCCGGGCGAGGGAGAGACATAGACCGTGCCGACCATTGGCGAAGTCACGGTGCCTGCGGCGTGGCCGTCGCGCTTGGGCCCAGCAGGCTCGGCCGCCGGGGCGGCAGCGGGCGCCGGTGCCGGTGCGGCCGCTGGTGCCGGGGCATAGACATGGCTCGCCTGGCACGCCACGCGAATGCGCAAGCCGTGCTGCTCGACCTCGATCTCGGTCAGGCTGGTTTCACGCAGAAGTTCGGCCAGCTCGCGGATCGCCCCCGCGTCGATGCTGCCGGAGGATTTGCTTTTGGGAGCGGGCGCCGGCTTGGCGCCGGTCTCCGTCGCGTCCTTGGTCGTCATACTTTCCTATCCTTGAGGAGGCTTGCGAGCGCGTCGATTGCGAGGAGGTAGCCGGTTTCCTTGAGCCCGCAAATCACGCCGCTCGCAACCGGGCTCACATAAGAGTGATGGCGGAACGGCTCGCGTGCATAGGGGTTGGACAGATGGACCTCGATCAGCGGCCGGTCAAGCATCTTGATCGCATCGTAAAGGGCTACAGACGTATGCGTGTAAGCGGCCGCGTTCAGGACCACGCCGCAACTTCTGGTGCGGGCCTCCTGCAGCCAGTCGATCAGTTCGCCCTCGTGATTCGTCTGACGAAATGTCACTGTGAGGCCGTGCGCCTCGGCCCGGGCCTCCACGGCCTTGCCGATCTCGGCCAGGGTCGTGCGGCCATAAAACTCGGGCTCCCGGGCGCCCAGGAGGTTGAGATTCGGGCCGTTGAGGACATAAATCGCCAACGGCTGGCCCTTGGCCTTTCCGGCGCCGGCCGAGGGCTTCCTGGAGGACGTTTTGGCCACGGGAACTCCGGATAGTGCTTGCGTCGGGGGCTTTATACTGGCCCTTTGCGGCCAAGGGAAATCTTAACAGGGGACAGGCTTTATGCCCCTTTCACTGACCATCAACGGCGAGGACCGGCAGGTCTCCGGCCCCATCACCCTCACGGCGCTTCTGGCCGAGCTGGGGCTCGAGCCGGCCAAGATCGCCGTCGAGCGCAATCTGGAGATCGTGCCGCGCAGCCAGTACGAGGCGGTGACGGTGGGCGAGGGCGACCGGCTGGAGATCGTCCATTTCATCGGCGGCGGCAATGCGCCGGCCGAGGCGCCCAAGCCGCCGGAGGACAAGCCGCTGGTGATCGCCGGCAGGACCTACAGCTCGCGCCTCATCATCGGCACCGGCAAATACAAGACCTATGAGGAGAATGCGCGCGCGCTCGAAGCCAGCGGCGCGGAGATGGTGACGGTGGCGGTGCGCCGCGTGAACCTGACCGATCCGAGCCAGCCCAAGCTGGTCGATTTCATCGATCCCAAGAAGGTGACCTATCTGCCGAACACCGCCGGCTGCTTCACCGGCGAGGATGCGGTGCGCACGCTGCGCCTGGCACGCGAGGCGGGCGGTTGGGACCTCGTGAAGCTGGAAGTCCTCGGCGATCGCAAGACGCTCTATCCCGACATGATCGAGACGCTGCGCGCGACGGAGCTGCTGATCAAGGAAGGCTTCAAGGTGATGGTCTATTGCAGCGACGACCCCCTGATGGCCAAGCGGCTCGAAGAAATGGGCGCGAGCGCGATCATGCCGTTGGCAGCCCCCATCGGGTCCGGCCTTGGCCTGCAGAACCCGGTCGGCATCCGCATGATCATCGAAGACGCCAAGGTGCCGGTGATCGTCGATGCGGGCGTCGGCACCGCCTCGGATGCCGCCATTGCGATGGAACTGGGCTGCGATGCGGTCCTCATGAACACGGCCATCGCCGAAGCGAAGAACCCGGTGATGATGGCATCCGCGATGAAGCATGCCGTGGAGGCAGGGCGCCTCGCCTATCTTGCCGGCCGCATGCCCAAGAAGCGCTATGCCGATCCGTCGAGCCCGCTGGCAGGATTGATCTAGACCGTCAGCTCTTCTTGTCGGATTTTCCGGCTTTCAGCATGTCCTTGAGCGTGGCGTCGTCGAGGGCGCCTTCGCGCATTTGGCCATCCACGATGAAGGCGGGCGTGCCGTCGATATTGGAGGCGCTGGCCAGCGCATGGGCGGCGGCGATGGTGGTCGAGATCGACGGATCCTGCTCGTCCTTCTGCAATTGCGCGAGATCGAGCCCGACTTTCTTGGCGACCTGCACGGCCAGCTCCGGCGTCACCAACGCCTGCTCGTTCATCAGCGCAAAGTGATAGGCGAGATATTTGCCAGGCTGCATGCGCGCGGCCAGCGCGAGGCGCGTTGCGGCCGTCGAGTTCGGGCCCTTGATGGGAAATTCGATAAAGGCGAAGCGCGTATCGTTCTTGTGCTTGTTGTAATAGGCCTCGACGGTCGCGTTCGAGGCCCGGCAATAGGGACAGTTGTAGTCGAAGAATTCGACAAAGGTGGTCTTGGCGTCCTTGGGCCCGGTGATGAAGGCCAGCTTGGGATCGAAGAAGGTCTTGAGGCCGAGCTTGTCGACCGCAGCCTGGCGCGCAGCGTCGTCAGAGTCCTGCTGCTGCATTTGCAGCTTGTTCGACATCGCGACCAGGATTTCGGGATGGGCCATCAGATAGTCGTGGATGGCTGCCTGGCTGGTGCCGTCGCCGAGCAAGCCACCGCGCGCAAGCCCGAAGACGAGGATCACCGCCAGCACGGCCCCGCCAAGGCCGCCGAGTACGGCCGTTTTCCACTGCGATGTCATGTCGTCTCCAGTCCCGTTCCGGCTTAGCCGCCGTCTTTCGCCTGCTGGCTGGCAGCTGTGGCGATGTCGTTGGCGCGTTGCCACTCCATGCTGCCCATCTTGAGGCCCTTTTGGGCACGCATCGCGAACACGACTGCCTGCTTCATGCCGCCGCCCCAGTAATAGCGTTCGGCCGTGGACAAGTCTGCCATGGGCTTGTTGCCAAGCTGTGAATAGGCCTGGGCGGCTTCAAACCAGCCGAAGGTGTCGTTGTTCTCTTGTTGCAGCGCGACCTTGAGATTCTCCAAGGCAGGTTTGACGTCAGCCGGCTTCTCGCTCGCGAGCTGCGCGGCGGCCAACGCCACGCGAATCTGCGGGGCATCGGGCAACAGATCGACGGCCTTCTGATAGGGCGCGATGCCCTTCTTCGGCTGGCTCATCTCGACATAGATCTGGCCGAGCATCTCCCGGAAATAGGGATTGTTCGGTTCGTGCTTGATGAGCGTATCGATTTCCTTGAGCGCCATCTTCATATTGGGCATGCGGAAATAGGCCATGGCCCGGGCATAGAGCGCAGGCTCGCTCTGGTCGCTTTCGGGGAAGCGGCGCAGCACCTCATCCGGATCGGCCAGATAACCGAACAGTTTGGCCTGGATCATATGCCATTCGTGCATCGCCTGCGGGCTGTCCGTCCTGTTCTTCCAGGGCGAGGCGTCGACGCGGTTGGACAGCGCATCGATACGTTCGCGGTCGGCCGGGTGATCCGAGACGAAGGTGCGGTCGTAATTGGCACTCATCGCCTGTTCGTTCGCCATGCGCTCGAACACATGCACCATGCCTTCGCCGGATTGATGCGTGCGGTTGAGATAGGTGATGGCGCGCTGGTCGGCCGTGGCTTCCTGTGCGCGGCTGAACTGCAGATATTGCGACATGGCCGCGCTCTGACCGAGCATCATCGCACCCATGCCAGCCTGTCCCGCGCCCGCGATCATCGCCGCCACGCCGACCACCATGCCGATCAGCATGGGCACGGTCGCCTTCTCCATTGCCATGCCGCCGCGGATGACGTCGCCGCCGGCGATGTGACCGGTTTCATGGGCAAGCACGCCGATGGCTTCGTTCGGCACCTTGCAGGTCAGGATCAGACCAGTGTTGATGAAGATGTCCTCGCTTTCGCCGGTGATCGGGCTCTGCGTGGCGAAGGCGTTAAAGGACGGGTCATTGTTGATGTAGAGCTTCACGGAAGACGGGTCGATTCCCGCCGCCTCGAGCAGCGGGCGCTCGTAGCCGTAGAGAACCCGTTCGATCTCGGTGTCGCGGATGATGGAGATGCCCTGGGCCGCGGCCGGCGGCGCGGCGGCGAAGAAGAACACCAGCGCTGGAAGCGAAAAGGCGACCAGCCGCGCAAGCCGGTCCCAAAAGGCCGGGCGCTGGCGCTGGAATGGCGCGCCAAATTGCTTCACAGGGTTGTAAAACGCCAAGGCTTGTCCTCTCCTTCGGCCCCGCGCCACATCCCGTCCGGGACCGTAGGTGCGCGGCGCGATTCCGTCAACGGAACGACATCGTCGCGTGGTTCCATGTGACAGGAATTTGAACCCACGATTCGAACCAGGAAAGTTGGACTTTTTCATGCCCCGCTCAGCCCTCGTCGCCGCCCTTGCCGGTGCGCTGTTCCTGACAGCCTGTTCCACGGGTGTCCATTACGATCCCGATAAGGGTTTGCTCATGGACAAGGCCAAGAGCGGCGAGGGGTCTTCGCAGACAGCCGCCAGCGATGCCGGCGGCGATGACGTGTCGGCGGGATTGACGCTGGGCAAGCTGTTCGGCGCCTCGGCCACCCCCTACAAGGGCGGCTATACGGTGGGCGACGAGCCTTACGCGGTGAAGGCGGGCGCGGATGTGCTGGCGCAGGGCGGCAGCGCCGCCGATGCAGCCACGGCCATGTATTTCACCATGGCGGTGACCTATCCCGGCGCCGCCGGCCTTGGCGGCGGCGGGCTGTGCGTGGCCTACGATCCGGCCTCGAACAAGGCGGAGGCCATCGATTTCCTGGCACGCGATGCGGCGGGCGGCGGGGATTATGCCGTCCCCGGCAATGTGCGCGGCTTTGCGGCGCTGCAGGGCCAGTTCGGCACGCTGCCCTGGCAACGCGACGCCGCCTATGCCGAGGCGCTGGCGGCCACGGGCTTTCCGATCTCTGACGCGCTGGCGGTGCGGTTGAAGGCGGCGCAGAACGTGGTGCGGCTCGATGCGGGGCTGGCGGCCGAGTTCCTCGATGAATCGGGACAAGTGAAGGCAGCCGGAAGCATCGTGTCCAACCCGGCATTGGCCGAGACGCTGAGCGCTATCCGCCAACACGGCGCCGATGCGCTTTATCGCGGCAGCATCGCCGAGAAGATTATTGCCTATTCGCGCGCGGAGGGAGGCGCGTTGAGCGCGGCCGATCTGTCGCAATATGCCGCGCAGGTCGGGGCGCCACAGGTGACGAGGCTGCAGTCTAAACGTGTCTATCTGCCGCCGCGCAGTGTGGGGGCGGGCAGCTTCGCGGCGGCCGTGATGGCGCGGCTGGTGGCGCCGGATGGCACCATCACCGCACCGACGCCGACCGATATGGCGACACGGCAGGCCGTGCTGACCGTGCTGCGCAAATTCGGTATCGATGGCTTGCCCAGCGATCTGGGCGCCACCGGTTTCGCGGCGATGGACAAGACCGGCGAAGGCGTGGCCTGTGCGGTGACGATGAACGGGCCCTTCGGCTCCGGTCATACGGCGGCAGGCACCGGCGTGACGCTGGCCACCGCGCCGGCGCACAGCAAACGCGGACTGGCCGCAGCCTTCTTGACGCCGATGCTGGTGGTGCAGAACGTCACCGGCCCGATCCGCCTGCCGGGCGAGGCGTCGAGCTATGCGGTGCTGCTGGCGGGTGCCGGTGCGGGCGGGCCCAACGGCACAGAGGCCATTGCCACCGCGGCGCTGCGGCTGGCGCGCGGCGAGGATGTGACCAGGCCGGGCAATCTCACGATGAATGCGAGCACGCCCTACGACACGGTCAACGCCATCGCCTGCCAGCACAATATCTGCGCGGTGCTGCCCGATGCGCGGGCCCATGGATTGGGCGCCGCGGCGCAAGGCGGCAATTAGCGCACCGCATTTTCTCCAACGGTAGAGACGTGATTGCCGCCACCGTCTCCCCCTGAGGGGGAGACGGTGCGTGTGCTCTATTCGCGGGCGCGGAAGGGGCGTTGCCACCAGCCTTTGCGGGCCGGATCGGCGGGTGCGGATTCGGCCACCATGGTGATGCCTTGAGGCTGGGCCTCCGGCGCGGGCTCAGCGGCCGCATCTTCCTCCACCGGCTGCGGAGCTTCCTGCGCGACTACAGCGAGGGTTTCTTCTTTGCCACTTTCCAGTGACACCACCGGCTCGGCCGCGGGATGTTCGCTCTGCACATCCTCGGCTTCTTCAGTAGGCTCTTCGGCTACCTGCGGGGCCTCGGCGGCGACTGGCGGGATGTCGGACGACAAGGACCACACCGGTTCAGACGGTGCATTCGGCTCGATCGCATCGCTATATGCGGTGGCGGAGGCAGAGGCCGGTTCGGCGTCGTCTTCGTCGCTCTGCATGTCGGCTTCGGCCGGCGCGCCTTCGAGCGCCTCGGTCTCGCCGTTCTCACCGGCGGCGCCATTGCCGTCGCGACGGCCGCGACGGCCACGCCGACGCCGGCGGCGCTTGCGTTTGGCTTCTCCATCGCCTTCGCCATCCTCGGCGGACTGGGTCACGACCTCGACGTCGCTGTCGCTGGCTTCGGCGGCCTTCTCGGCGTCGAACTCGGTCTCGCCTTCGCTGGGCACGGTCTCCTGCATCACGGCGGGCTGGTCGCGATCGCGGCCACGGCGGCGGCGACGGCGGCGGCGTCCGCCATTTTCGCGTTCGCCATCTCCTTCGCTCGGTGCGGCCCGTTCTTCGGCCTCCGGCGCGGCGGCCTCTTCGGGCTGTGCGACAGTGTCGACACTGACGGCCGGACTGAGCCGCTCCTCGGCGCTCTTCTGCTCGGTGCGGTCGATTTCGAAATTGCCTGGGAGGACAGATGCGTCCGGTTCGAAGGCGATGGCCATGCCGTAATCGCCTTCAATGCGCATCAATTCACGCCGCTTCTGGTTGAGCGTATAGACCGCGACATCGGAGGGCACGTGCACGGTAACCGCCGAGGCCTTCTGCTTCTGGCCTTCCTCTTCGAGGCCGCGCAGCACGCGCAGCGCCGTCGATTCCACCGAGCGGACGATCCCTTTGCCTTCGCAATGCGGGCAGGAAATTGTGGAGCCGGCGATGACGCCTGCGCGCAAACGCTGACGCGACATTTCCAGAAGGCCGAACTGGCTGATCTTGCCGATCTGGATGCGGGCGCGATCGTTCTTGACCGCATCGCGCAGCCGCTTTTCGACATTCCTGTCGTTGCGGCTGTCTTCCATGTCGATGAAGTCGATGACAATGAGGCCCGCAAGGTCGCGCAAGCGAAGCTGGCGGCCGACTTCCTCTGCGGCTTCGAGATTGGTCTTGTAGGCCGTGTCCTCGATATTGTGCTCGCGCGTGGCGCGGCCCGAGTTCACGTCGACGGCGACGAGGGCCTCGGTCTGGTTGATGACCAGATAGCCGCCGGATTTGAGCGTGACGGTGGGCGAGAACATCGCATCGAGCTGGGACTCGATGTGATGCTTGTGGAACAGGGGCACGGTGTCCCTGTACTGTTTCACATTCTTCGCATGGCTGGGCATCAGCATGCGCATGAAGTCCTTGGCGTTGCGGTAACCGTCCTCGCCTTCGACGACGACCTCCGAAACATCCTTGTTGTAGAGATCGCGGATGGCGCGCTTGATGAGGTCGCCTTCCTCGTAGACGCAGGCCGGGGCATTCGATTTGAGCGTCAGTTCGCGGATCGAATCCCACATGCGCAGAAGATATTCGTAGTCGCGCTTGATCTCGAGCTTGGTGCGGTTGGCGCCGGCGGTGCGGACGATGAGCCCCATGCCCTCGGGCAGCTCGAGCGAAGCCGCCGCGCTTTTCAGGCGCTTGCGGTCCGTGGCGTTGGTGATCTTGCGGGAGATGCCGCCGCCGCGCGGGGTGTTGGGCATCAGCACGCAATAGCGGCCGGCAAGGGAGAGATAGGTGGTGAGCGCCGCACCCTTGTTGCCGCGTTCTTCCTTGACCACCTGGATCAGCATCACCTGGCGGCGCTTGATGACTTCCTGGATCTTGTAGTGACGCTTGCGCATCCAGCGCTGGGTCGCGCGCTGGGCCTGGAGCGGCTGGGCCGTGGCGGTTTCGCTGTCCGTTTCGGAGCCGACATCGGCGTCCGCCTCATCATCGGCGTCGCCGGCAAAATCGTCTTCGCCGTTTTCGTCCCGGGCGTCGACGGATTCGGCATCGGCCTCATCGTCGCTGATGTCGGCGGAGGTCTCCTCGGTGGGTTCCTCGTCCTCGTCGGAATCGTCTGCGGGCGCGGCCTTACGCCCACCCTTGGTCTTGGCGGTTTCCACCGCTTCGAAATCGTCGTCGCCGCGGCGGCGGGCTTCGGCCTGCTGTTCGGCGATCAGCGCCTGCCGGTCGGCAACCGGGATCTGGTAGTAGTCCGGATGGATTTCCGAGAAGGCAAGGAAGCCCTGCCGGTTGCCGCCATATTCAACAAAGGCGGCCTGTAGCGAGGGTTCGACCCGCGTTACCTTGGCGAGATAGATGTTGCCTTTAAGGGGCCGCTTGGACGCGGCCTCAAAATCAAATTCCTCGACCTTCTGGCCGTCGAGAACGACCACCCGGGTCTCCTCCGGGTGGCTTGCATCGATGAGCATGCGCTTGGGCATTACAGTCTCCGAGCGCCGTCCGCGCGCGCGGCCGGGCAGGCTGCGGGAGCAGCAGGCCAGGGCTCGAGGGGAAGGACGGGCGCATTGTTGGGCAAAGGCGCCAGCGCCAAGACCGCCGCGGCAGAGCCGCGTTGTCGGTCAGGTGGAGCCAGGCAGCGTTCGTCATTTTGAATCACATATGCGGCTGGCGCCAATCGCCGGCCGAAAAAGCCTGCCGTCTCACCACGAGCCAGATCCTGGGGCGGATGGTCCGGCGAGGGGGTGTTTTCCCTCAGGATCCGTCCCGGCCGGGGGCGCGGGCGCCGCAGCGAGCGCACCCGAAGGGCGCTCCATGGTCTGCGGCGAAGCAGGCACCTTACTTTTTAGGTGCCGAATGAGGTCCCGGCAAGTGGCCGGGCGGAATTCAAGCAATGTCTTAAATATGCTAACGATGCGTAAACCGTTTCACGGCAGGTTCGCCTTGTGGCGTCAAGCGTGCGGCAAACAGGTCTTATGAGGCGATTTCTGCCGATTCTGGCTGGCATTCTGGTCTGGGTGGCGGCCGTTCCAGCGCCGGCCCAGCCTGTCACGACGCCTGCGCCCAACCCGGCACGCGCCGCTCCGGAAGCCCCCCAGGCGCCGGCTGGTGATTCGCTCGGGGTCCTGGTTCAGGCCAGTTCCGCTAAGCCGGCCGAGCCGGTTGTGATCGACGCCCGCATCGGACAGCACGGTGAAGACACCCGTTTCGTGGTGGAACTTTCCGACCCCGTCAAATTCCACATCTTTACGCTGTCAAATCCGAACCGCCTCGTCATCGACATGCCGGAGGTGTTGTGGCGCCTGAAGGGCCCCCCCGTGCCCACCGGGACCGGGGCGGTGAAGAGTTACCGCTATGGCCTGTTCCGGCCCGGCAATTCGCGCTTCGTCATCGATCTCAACCAGCCGGTGCGGATGACCGAGCCGCTGGTGCTGCCGCCGCAGGACGGTTACGGCTACCGGCTGGTGCTGGACCTGTTCCCGACGACCCAGACCGCCTTCGACAAGACGTCCGGCTGGCCGGCCGAGCTTCGGGCCCGCGAGAAGGCGGCGTCCGAAATCGCCTCGCTGCCGCCGGAGGAGGAGGCGCCGCCGCCGGGCGCGCCGGTGCGCGGCCGCGCGGCCAAGCGCAAGATCATCGTCATCGATCCGGGCCATGGCGGCATCGATTCCGGCACGATCGGCGTTACCGGGATGGAGGAAAAGAACGTCGTCCTCAGTGTCGGCCTGCGGCTGGCCAAGGTGCTGCGCTCAGACGGTTACACGGTCTACATGACACGGGACACCGATGTGTTCATTCCACTGTTCAGCCGTGCGCCTTTCGCGCGCAAACGCCACGCGGATCTGTTCATTTCGCTGCACGCCAATTCCAATCCGAGGCGGGGCGTGCACGGCGCCTCGATCTACACCTTGTCGGAACGGGGTTCCGACAAGGAAGCGGCGGCCTTGGCGCGTAAGGAAAACCAGTCCGACATCATCGCCGGCGTCGATTTGTCCGGGCAGGAATCTTCGGTAGCCAAATCGATCCTGATCGATTTGGCGCAGCGCGACACGATGAACCGCTCCGCCCAATTTGCGCATACTGTATTGCATGACCTCTCGGGGGCCACGGATATCCTGACGCCCGAGCCGCATCGCTCGGCCAATTTCGTGGTTCTGCGGGCACCGGACGTGCCGGCGGTTCTGATCGAACTTGGTTACCTGTCGAATCCCGAAGATTGCCGTCAAATGGCCACATCCCGATGGCGTAACGGTGCCGCCCAGGCGATTGCCGAGGCCGTGCGCCAGTTCGAGCCCCTTGTGGCTGCGGCACCGCGCGGCCGGATTCCATGAGGCGGCGGCTTGGGCAGGGGCGTGCCAGCTGTGCTAGAAGTCCGGCAGCAAGGCCGGCCGGCAAAGGGCCGGCAGTAACTTTTTTGGTGTGAAGGGCTGCAGCGTATGACGCGGCGTACGATCTGGAGATATCTCGGCATCGGCTTCGGCACAGTGGCGCTGGCCAGTTTCGTCGTGCTGGGCGTCTATGTCTATTCGGTCAGCCGCGATCTTCCCAGCGTCGACACGCTGAAGAACTACAACCCCCCGGTGACGACGCGCGTCTATGCCGGAAACGGAACGGTGATCGGCGAGTATGCGCGCGAGCGGCGCATCTTCGTGCCCATCCAGTTCGTGCCAAAGCGCGTGATCGACGCATTCATTTCGGCCGAAGACAAGAATTTCTACACCCATCCCGGCATCGACGTCGGCGGCATCATCCGTGCCGGCGTCAAGGATGTTTACAATGTGATGGTGCACAAGCGCCTGCAGGGCGCTTCGACCATCACCCAGCAGGTGGCCAAGAACTTCCTGCTCAACAGCCAGGTGAAGTTCTCCCGCAAGATCCGCGAGGCGATCCTCGCCATCCGCATCGACGCGACTTACCCGAAGGACAAGATCCTCGAACTCTATCTCAACGAGATATTCCTCGGGCAGAACTCCTATGGCGTGGCGGCGGCGGCACTGAATTATTTCGGCAAGTCGCTCGACCAGCTCACCATCGGCGAGGCGGCCTTCCTGGCCTCGCTGCCCAAGGCGCCGAGCAATTATGATCCGCGTTATCACCTTCAGGCGGCGACCTACCGGCGCAACTGGGTGATCGGCCAGATGCGCGAGAACGGCTATATCACCGCCGCCCAGGCCAAGGACGCGATCGCCAAGCCGCTGGTGGCGCAGAGCCGCCCGCTCGGCAGCCAGGCCGAAGACGCCGATTATTTCGTCGAGGAAGTGCGCCGCATCCTCTATGACAAATATGGCGAGCATGGGCTCTACGATGCCGGCCTGCAGGTACGCGCGACCCTCGACACCCGATTGCAGAATTTTGCGGTGGACGCCCTGCGCACCGGGCTCGTGCGCTATGACCGCCGTCACGGCTGGCGCGGCGCCGTCAGCCAGATCGACATCCACGGCGACTGGGCCGGCGACCTCAAGCGTGCCGGAAACCAATCCGGCATCGAGAGCTGGCAGGTTGCGGTGGTGCTGGGCTATGGCAAACAGAACTCCGTTCGGATCGGCCTCAGCGACGGCCATGAGGGTGTCATCCCGCTTGACCGCCTCAAATGGGCGCGACGCGAACTCAAGCATGGCTATGTCGGCGCGGTGCCGACCACGCCGCAGCAGGTCGTCAAGCCGGGTGACGTGATTTACGTCGAGAAGGTCGACGAGAAGGATCTCGCCGATGCGTATGGTCTGCGCCAGGTGCCGGAGGTCAATGGCGCCATTGTCGTCATGGACCCGCATACCGGCCGCGTGTTGGCCATGTCCGGCGGGTTCAGCTTCGCCTCCAGCCAGTTCGACCGCGCGATGCAGGCCAAGCGTCAGCCGGGGTCGTCCTTCAAGCCGTTCGTCTATGCGGCTGCGCTCGACAATGGCTACACGCCCGCCAGCGAAGTGCTGGATGCGCCGGTGGCGCTGCCCCAGGGGCCGGGACTTCCGCTATGGACACCGAAGAATTATGAGCACGATTATCTCGGACTGACGACGCTGCGCCGCGGGCTTGAACTGTCGCGCAACCTGATGACCATTCGTCTTGCGAACGATATCGGCATGGACAAGGTCGTACCGATCGCCGTCCGTTTCGGCGTGTACGACCAGATGGCGCCCTATCTGTCCAACGCCATCGGTGCTGACGAAACCACGCTCATGCGCCTGACCACGGGCTATTCGGAATTCGTCAACGGCGGCAAGAAAATCGAGGCCACGCTGATCGACCGCGTCCAGGATCGCAACGGCAAGACCATCTATCGCCACGACACCCGTGACTGCACGGGCTGCAACGGCCCCTGGCAGGGCCAGGCCGAGCCCCTGCTGCCGGATACGCGCAAGCAGATACTCGATCCGCGCACGGCCTATCAGATCGTTTCGATGCTGGAAGGCGTCGTGCAGCGCGGTACGGGCGTGGCGGTCCGGGCGGTCGGCAAGCCGCTCGCCGGCAAGACCGGCACCTCCAATGACGCCAAGGACACCTGGTTCGTCGGCTTCTCGCCGGATCTGGCCTGCGGCGTCTATGTCGGATTCGACAATCCGAGGAGCCTCGGGTCCGCATGAGCAGGGCGCCACGGCCGCCGCCCCGATCTTCCGCGATTTCATGGAACAGGCGCTCAAGAATTCACCCCCGACGCCGTTCCGCGTCCCGCCGGGTATCGACTTCGCCACCGTCAACCGGCTGACCGGGGCCGCCGCGCCAGCCGGAGCGCCGGGCACGATCCTAGAGGCGTTCAAGGCCGGAACGGAGCCGTCATTGGCGAGTCTCGACCCGGCGCAGAAGCAGCAGAAGAAGAAGCCGGCCACCACCGTCGGGCAGGGGACGGGCGGCCTCTATTGAGGCTCCGCGCCCCCGCGTAAACACGCCGCAGCGAAATTGCCCTCATTTCTCGGCAAACCTGCGCACCTGATTTTCGAAAAATAGCGTGGTCGTTCCAGGGCACACGTTGTTCCGAGGCGTTCGATGGCTGCCGCTCCGTGGTTTCGCCAGAAATTGCGCACATTGCGATATCGCGCTTCGCGGCGTTGGCGCCTCTTGCTGGCCGCCTTGCAGCGCAACCTGCGTTCAAGCGAGGCGCGGCAGATATTTCTTTGCGCGATAGCGGGTGGAATTGTGGGGGCGCTGGTTGAAGGCATGCGGCGCCTTGTCGAACTGCTGCACAGGTTCGACTTTCTGCTGCCGCCCGACACGCTTCTCAGCGCGGGCGTTGGTGTCGACCGCTGGCGGATATTGATCATTCCTGCCGCGGGCGGGCTTATCCTCGGGCTGACAGCTCTGATATGGCGGCGCTACCGCTCTGCGGAGATCGTTGATCCAATTGAGGCGAACGCGCTGCATGGCGGGCGTATGTCGCTCACTGACAGCACACGGCTGGCCCTTTCGACCATGATCTCGAACGGGGCGGGCGCTTCGCTCGGAATGGAGGCAGGTTATTCGCAGTTCGGCGCCGGGCTGTTCGCGAGCATCGGTCAATATTTCCATCTGCGACGGGAAGACCAGCGCGTATTTGTGACAGCGGGGGCGGCGGCGGCGATCGCTGCCGCGTTCAATGCGCCGCTTGCTGGAGCCTTCTATGGCTACGAGCTGGTTCTGGGCTCCTACACACCGCGGGCGCTGGCCCCGGTTGCCGCGGCGGCTCTCTGCGGCGCCTTGGTGCAGCGCGCACTCGGCGGCATGCGTCCGCTTTTCGAAGTTGCCGCCGCGGCGCCGATCAGCAGCTTGAGCTATGTCCTCTTCGGGGTGGTCGGATTATTCGCTGCCGGTGTCGCGGTGCTTGCCATGCTCGGCGTGACATGGTGCGAGCGCGGGATGCGCAAATTACCGGTTCCCGAATGGCTCCGGCCTGCGATAGGCGGCGCGTTGCTCTCGGGACTGGCATACTTCTTTCCCCAGGTTCTGGGCAGCGGCCATGGAGCGATCCAGTTCCATGTCCAATATCAATGGGCGCTTCCAGCGTTGCTTGCCTTGCTCGCCGCCAAGCTGATCGCCTCTGCGATCTCGGTGGGTTCGGGCTTTCGCGGAGGGCTGTTCAGTTCGTCCCTGTTCCTGGGCTGCCTGTTCGGAGCAGTTTTTGGCCAAGCCGTCGGGTGGATCGCGCCCGCCATGGCGGCGCAACACGATGCCTTCTTGCTCGTCGGCATGGGAGCTGTGGCGGCGGCCATCGTCGGCGCACCGTTCACAATGGTCTTTTTGGTGCTGGAGGCGACGGGCGACTTCGCGATCACGGCCGGCGTGCTCGTGGGCGTGACCGTGGCCGCCACCATTACGCGGCTGACATTCGGCTATTCCTTCGCCACATGGCGCTTTCATATCCGTGGAATCGGGATTCGCGGCGCCCACGATATCGGGTGGGTCGCCGATCTGACGGTCGGCAGGCTGATGCGCGCAGACGCGAAGACTGTACCGAGTAATACGAGCCTCGGCGCGCTCAGGGCGCAGTTTCCGGCAGGCGCGGCCAAACGCGTCTTCGTTGTCGATCCTGACGGCGCCTTTGCCGGCGCGATCGATATGGCGAGCGTCCACGACCCGCAATTGGATGAGGCCGCGGATGCGGCCATGGCGGCCGACCTGATCGAGCCAGGTCGCGCCTATTTGGTGCCCGGAGAGAATGTCCGACTTGCGCTTGGCCGTTTCGAGGACAGCCGGACCGAGGCCTTGCCCGTCCTCGTTAGTCATTCCGACCGACGTGTGGTCGGATACCTTACTGAAGCCTACGCCCTGCGCCGGTATATGCAGGAGTTGGAGCGGCGCCGCAGTGCTGAGTTGGGGGAACAGAACCTGTTTTCGCTGGGGCAGCGGCCGATGCGTTGACGTCGCGGCCGCGAACAAGCCCCGAAATCGGCGCGGCGGTGCCAGTACACCCTTTACAAGCACGTGTGGCCCGACCATATCGGAGCATGACGGAAGGAAGCTTTTATGCGTGCAGAAACCGAACGGACGATCAACGATATCAAGCAGGCCATCGCCCTGCTGAGGAGGCATCTTTGACTGGGATGTCGCCCTTCGACGTCTCGACGAACTGAATGCCAAGGCCGAAGACCCCACGCTCTGGAACGATTCCCGAAACGCCCAGATACTGATGCGCGAACGTCAGGCGCTGGACGATTCCATCAAGGGTGTCCAGGCGCTGGAGCGCGAAACAGCCGATGCCAAGGACCTGATCGATCTGGCCGAAGCCGAGGGCGATGCCGGCATGGTCGCCGATGCCGAGGCGAGCCTTTCGGCGCTGCATGAACGGGCCGAGAAGCTCAGGCTCGAATCCATGCTTTCCGGCGAGGCCGATGCCAACGATACCTATCTCGAAGTCCATGCCGGCGCCGGTGGTACCGAAAGCCAGGACTGGGCGGAGATGCTCATGCGCATGTACACGCGCTGGGCCGAACGCCATGGCTACAAGGTCGACTATCTCGAAGAGAGCGAAGGCGAGGGCGCCGGCATCAAATCCGCGACCATCCTGGTCAAGGGCAAGAACGCTTATGGTTGGCTGAAGACCGAGGCGGGCGTGCACCGGCTCGTGCGCATCTCGCCCTTCGACGCCAATGCCCGCCGCCACACGAGCTTCTCGAGCGTGACCGTCTATCCGGTGGTGGACGACAACATCGAGATCGATGTGCCCGAAAAAGATGTGCGCGTCGACACCTATCGCGCTTCGGGCGCGGGCGGCCAGCACGTCAACAAGACCGAGAGCGCTGTGCGCATCACCCATCTTCCGACAGGGATCGCGGTGCAGTGCCAGACCGAGAAGTCGCAACACCAGAACCGCGCCATCTGCTGGGACATGCTGCGTTCACGCCTTTATGAGCTGGAGTTGGAGAAAAAGGCCGCCGAGGCCGAGGCGCGGATGGGCGAGAAGTCGGATATCGGCTGGGGCCACCAGATCCGCTCCTATGTGCTGCAGCCCTATCAGATGGTGAAGGATCTGCGCACGGGCGTCGAAATCCGCGAGCCCGACCGTGTGCTGGATGGCGATATCGATCCTTTCATGGCGGCGGCGCTGGCCCATGCCATAGGCGGTGGCAAGGCCGCGCCGGTCGAGGATATCGAGTAACGTGATCCGTGCGCTCAAATGAAAAAGCCCGCTTGGCGATCGCGCCTAGCGGGCTTTTTCGTATGCGAAATGCGCCAGCTCAGGCGCCCGTTTTAAGCGGGGCGACCGTCGCGGCTGGAGCGGCGCCGTTTGCGTGGGACGCCGGGGCCGGACGCGGGGCTTCAGCCGGCCGCGGCGCGGCTGCGGCAGGCTTGTGCTCGTAGCCCTGGCCGCCGCGGCGATGCTCGTCGGAGAGCGGATTGTCGGAATGGCGGCAATTGCCTTCGAAGAAGGCGCCTGCTTCGACCGCGAAAGCTTCGTGCAGGATATTGCCTTCGACATGGCTGGTGGCGGCCAGAAGCACCTTGCGGGCGCGAATGCTGCCCTGGACGCGGCCGCGCACGGTCACGTCATCGGCCATGACCTCACCATTGATGAAAGCCTTCTCGCCGATGACGAGGCCGGCGCTGTTGACGTCGCCCTCGACGCGGCCGTCGATCTGGATATCGCCGCTGGAGGTCAGCGTGCCGTTGACCACCAGATCGGCGCTGATCAGCGACGGCGCCGATGGTGCGCGTGGCGCCCGTTTGGCGGTACCGCCCTGCATGCCCGCGGGTGCAGAAGACGCCGCCGGAGCTGTCGCTTCGGCGTTCTTACTCTTACTGGAGAACATGACGGCCTGCCTCGATGAACTTGCTCGGATCTCTCACCACATCGCCCAGCCACACCTCGTAGTGCACGTGGGGACCTGTGCTACGCCCAGTCGATCCGAGTTTCCCGATGGGCGTGCCCTTTTTCACTGTATCGCCGACCTTCACCAATATCGACGACATATGACCGTATCGCGTCTTAATTCCGAAACCTTGGTCAATTTCAACCATATTTCCGTAGCCGCCGCGGCGGCCGGCCCAGGTCACCTTGCCCGGCGCAGTGGCGTGGATGGTTGAGCCCCAAGGGCCGCCGAAATCCAGCCCCGGATGGAAGCCGAGACGATGCGTAAAAGGGTCTATCCGCGGGCCAAAATCGCTGGTCAGCTCGAAGCGGGGGCCGTGGACCGGGGTCGTCAGCGGCACGTGGCGGAAGGCGGTGAAGAGGGTGTCGAGTTCCTTCACATGGGCGCTGGTTTCGGCAAACGCCTTGGTAAACGCCGGATCGGCAATGCCGTCGATATGCATCGCGCTGATCGGCACGAACGGCCCGCCAACGCCTTCGCTGTCGACTTCGGCCTCCATCCTGGAGGGTTTGATCCCCACTGCGTGCAGCAGGCTGTCGATGCGATCGATGTTGTGGGAGATCTGCTTGTCCGCTTCCACCAGGAGGCCGGTTTCGACATGACTGAGCTGCTTCAGGCGTGTTGTCTGGGCTGCGAGAGTTCGGAAGGCAGGGAGATTGGCCACCTTGTGCGGCGCTGGCCTGGCGTGGTTGGGGAAGAAGGCGGCGGCGAGGCGATGTACGGCCTCATCGAGAAAGCTGGCCTTGGTCGGCTTGGAGGTGCGCGGCTGCGGCGCGGTCGTCGCCGGCATCACGCCGATCTCAGAGCCCGCATCGCTGTCACCGGTGGCATCGTCCGAGCCCTCCAGCGGCGGATCTGAATCGGACACATCGTCCGTGCTCGAAATTGATGTCTTGAGGTGCGGCAGGTCGCCTGCGAGCCCTGTGGGCATCGGCTTGCTCGCCTGCAGTCCGGCCAGCGCTCGGTCCACTGCATCCTTGCGGCTCAGCAGTTTGGCGACCGTGTGCTGTTTGATCTCGAGTTGGTCGGCGGTGGATTTGAACGTGTCTTCGGCTGAGACCAGGGCGCCGTTCAACTCGTCATAAGAGACTTGCAGATCGGCCAGCCGGTTCTCATAGGTCGACTGCATCTGCTGATAACGGTTGTCCTTGGCCGCGATGATCCGGTCCTTGAAGATCACATTGACTGAGGCGAACGCCACCCAGCCCAGGAAGATCAGCGACAGACCGGCCAGTGTCGCCTGGAGTGTCGGTCCGAAGGTGAAGAATTGCACCCGCCCATCGCTGCGGATGTAAATCTGCCGTTCTGGAAACGTGGCGTGAAGCCAAGCCCATACACGCTCGATGAGCGTTTCGGCCATATCCGACGTCCCCTTTTGGGTGCCAGCCGCACCTACCCCAGATGAGGTAGAGATTTCACCTAATTGTGAGCGTTTGTTCAAGGCCTTAGCAGAGAAAAATGACCTTCTGGTTAAGCGGCGCCAAAGCCGGCGGCGCGCATTCAAAGCGCTTTTGCCGCAGTTAGAACGGCTTCCACGTGGCCGGCGACCTTCACTTTGCGCCAGATCTGGGCGATTTTTCCCGACGCATCCACCAGGAAGGTGGCGCGCTCCATGCCCATATATTTGCGGCCATACAGGCTCTTTTCGACCCAGACGCCATAGGCCTCGGCAGTCTTGATCTCGGGGTCGGAGGCCAGCGTGATCCTGAGTTTGTGCTTGGCCTTGAACTTGTCATGGCTGGCCACGCTGTCCTTGGAGACGCCGATTACGGCCACGCCCGCGGCATCGAATTTCCGCTTGGCCTCTGAGAAGCCGAGCGCTTCTCTGGTACAACCTGAGGTATCGTCCTTCGGGTAGAAATAAAGCACGAAGGGCTGGCCCTTCAGGGCGGCGCTTGAAATCTGGCCGTCGCCGTCTGTGGCCAGCTTGAAGGCTGGAGCCTTGCGGCCTGGCACGAGTTCTTCGGGTAGAGCCGTGGTCGCAGGCGCTTTGGGCATGACATCTCCGGAAGGGAGGGGCCGGCCGGGCGGCCGACGGAACGGCCGGAGCCGAGGCTAGCGTTTACCAGAATATACCATTAGGCGATAAGCTGATGTGCGATCCGGTGCAAGGGTCAGATTCGTGGCCCGCTGCCGAGATGGGAACGCTCCCGGCGCCGTCGGTGCGAGTGAGGAAGCACCCCGTTTGGAAGAGATGAGTTCAAAATCCCACCATCTGCGACGGGCCGGCCTGATCACGGCAGGGGTGGCTGTGGCCCTGCTGTTTTTCGGGCTGGGGGCGCTGGCGCGGCTGCTCGTGGGACCGGTCTCGCTGGGGCCGTTCTCAGGCGAGCTGGCTGATGCGATCTCCAATTCCCTGCCAGGTCTGGCAGTGCGCTATGACGACGCAGCGCTGCAGTGGTCGCGCGACGAGGGCCGGGTCAATCTGGTGATCCTGGGCGCCCGGGTGTTCGACCGCAGCCAGCGCATCATTGCCCAGGCCCCCAGGGCTGAGATCGATCTGGCCGCGGCGCCGCTTCTCCAGGGGCGGGTGGTCGTCAGGCGCATGGCGCTGGTGGGTGTCCAGCTCACAATGGTGCACACAATGGATGGTGCGCTCCGGCTCGGCGTCGAGGGCGACCGCGGTCAGTCCGACGTGCTGGAGCGGCTGCGCGAGGCGCTGCAATCCTCCAAGGGCAGTGCGACCTCGCTCACGAGTTTCGCCGTGCGCAAGGCGCGGCTGGCCTTTTACGACGAACGCACGGGCCTGTTCGTGGTGGCGCCGCAGGCGAGCCTCACTGTGTCGACCAGTGGCGGAAAGAGCGCGGCGCTGGCAGCCAGCGTCGATGCCGATATCGAGGTCTCTGGCCATCGCGCCTATCTGCAGGCACGGCTGACGCTGCCGCCCGACGGCCAGACGGTAACCGGCGACATTTCCCTGCACGGCTTCGACGTCAATGCGCTGGGCGAGAATGCGAAGGCGCTGGCGTTCCTCAAGCCTTACGCGTTGAAGGGTGACATTACGGGCTCCTTTACGCTCGATCAGGGCAGCACCCATGTGCGCGCCGTCGATTTCGGCGTCGGCGCGGCCGGGATTGTGCACGGCTTCGGCCATCCGGTGCACGTCAAGACGCTGCGTCTGGTTGGCCGCTATGACGGACGGACGGGGCGGCTTCTGATCGACGATGGTGTGCTCGCGGGCAATGAAGCGCGAGCGCATCTCTATGGCGATGGCCATCTCAAATTCAATTCCGCCGGCGGCCTCGAAACGAGCAGCGTCGATCTGACGATGGACAAGATCGGCGTGGACATGCCGGGTGTGATGCAGCGGGCGATGACGCTGGCGCGCATCGCGCTCCAGGCGAGCTATACGCCCGCCGACAACCGCATCGTCATCGACAAGTTCCTGATGTTCGGCGGCAATCTGTCGGCCTCGCTGACCGGAGAGGTGGATCTGTTTCCCGGAGAGACGCCGAAAATTGCCCTGAATGGCCATATCGCCCCGCTCGATGTGGCCAATCTCCTGCATTACTGGCCGCTGCAACTGGGCCAGGGCGCGCGTGAATGGATCGCGGCGAACATCTTGGGCGGAACCATCGGGCCGATGGCGCTGAAGGCCGACATCGCGGCAGGCGCCCTCGATCTGCCGGTGTTGCCCGATGGCGCAATCAATCTCAGCTTTCCGATCGCGAATGCGACGGTCAACTATCTGCAGGGGCTGACCCCGCTCACCAATATGCAGGGCAGCGCGACACTGACCGGCGACACGTTCACGGCCACCGTGACGTCAGCCAAGATCGGGCCGCTCGCCCTCAGCGGCGGCAGCGTCACGATTCCCAATCTGCATGTGGCCGGTTCGCCCGGCAACATCGTGGCACATGTCGATGGCGCGCTCTCCGACGTGTTGACGCTGATCGATATGCCGCCGCTGCATTATCCGACGCGCTTCCACATCGGCACCGACAGCGCCAAGGGCCAGGCCGCCATCGATCTCAGCTTCCGCGTGCCGATGGTCAAGGATCTCAGCATCGACGACGTCGGCATCAAAATCGGCGGGCAGGTGCGTGGATTGGCACTGGCGGTCGGCGACCATGAGGTGACCAATGGCGTCGCCAATCTCGCCATCGACAATTCCAGCCTGCACCTCGACGGCGATATCGTGATGGCGGGCGCCAGCCTCAAGGCCAGCTGGGACGAGGCCTTCGCGGCCAAAGGGCCAATCACCACCCATATCACCGCGTCCGGCGTGCTCGACGATGCGGCGCGCAAGAAGCTGAACTTCCATTCCGGCGATTTCATCAAGGGGCCGGTCAATATCGATGCCACGCTCGACGGTCATCGCGGCAGCATCACCAAGGCGGCGATGGCCATGGATTTGACGCCGGCCACCGTGACGATCGGTCTGATCAACTACAAAAAGGCGCCCGGCGTCTCGGCCGACGTGCAGGTGACGGCGCAGTTCAAGGACGGGGCGATTTCGGGCACAGATATCACGGCGGACGGTGCCGGCCTTCAACTCCAGGGCCAGGCCGGCTTCGGTCCGGGCGGCACGCTCGCGATGCTCGACTTTCCGATCGTGCGTGCTGGGCAGAAGAACGATTTTTCCCTGCACATGAGCGACGCGCCGGGCGTGGGGTTGAAGGTTTCGGTCACGGGCCGTTCGGCCGATGGCACCGGGCTTGGCCGCACCGATCTGACCGGCAAGAAAGCGGACAACAGCACGTCAGAGCCGGCGCAATCCGGCAAGCATTTCGAGATCGAGGCCAATCTCGACCGGCTGGTGATGCGCAGCGGCGTGACCATGGCGCCGTTTGCCTTCTCCAGCAGCGGCACAGGCGACCGGCCGCAGACCATGGCGCTGACGGGCCGGCTGTCGAAGACGGCGACGCTGTCGGGCGATCTCGTGGCCGAAGGGGGAGAACGCGAGATCCGCCTGCGCACATCGAATGCCGGGCTGTTATTCAAGGGGTTGTTCGGCTTCACCTCACTGCATGGCGGCAAGCTCGATCTGGTTGCCGCGCTGTCGCCGAAACCAACTAAGGACGAGCTCGCCAAGAAGCAGGCGCCCGACTATCGCGGCGTCTTGAAGATTACGAATTTTACGGTCGTCAATCAGCCATTCCTCACGCGGCTGTTCTCGGCTGGGTCGTTGGGCGGGTTGTCCGATCTGTTGCAGGACAAGGGCATTGCCGTCGACACGCTGGATGCGCCATTCCGCATGCATGGCGGTGTGCTGGACATTCATGACGCGCGCGCTAGCGGACCGTCGATCGGCATCACGGCACAGGGCTATCTCGACCGGCGCAACAGCAAGATCGCGCTCGAAGGTGCGCTGGCGCCGATCTTTGGCCTTAACAGCGTGCTCGGCGCCATCCCGGTGCTGGGCGATGTGCTGGTGTCCAAGAAGGGCGAGGGCATCATCGGCATGAGCTACAGCGTCAGCGGCAATGCGGATGAGCCGAGGATCTCGGTCAATCCGCTGTCGGTGCTGACGCCGGGAATCCTGCGGCGCATCTTCGAAGGCACGCCCGAGGCGCCGCGCACGATCGCGCCGAAGGCCACGGCAAAGCCGCCGGCCGGAGCGGACAAGGCGAAGCCCGGCGCGCCGCCTGCGCAACAACAGTCCAAAGAAAGCGCGCCGCCGTCGAAACCGGATGCGGCGCCAGCGAAGACAGAGGCGGCATCAAAGGTCGGGCCTCCGGCGGCGACGGATGCGCCGAAAGCGGATGTGCCGCAGACGAAGCCGAAGGTGATGCAGTCGAAGAACGACGCAGCGTCCCAGGCCAATCCACCGGCTTCAACCGATGTGCCGGCACAGGATACGGCGCCTGAACCCGCGACCGTGCCGAACAAGAAGTAAGCCGCCGCGCCGAAAGCGGCGGCGCGTTACACCGGCTTGACCAGCACGTGCTTCTTCTTGCCGGCGGAGAGCTTTATCACACCATTGCCGGTGAGGTCGGTGGCCGAGACCATCGCCTTCGGGTCGCCGACAGCCGCATCGTTGAGCTTCAGGCCGTTGTTCGAGATCAGCTTGCGCGCTTCGCTGTTCGAGGTCGCGACACCCGCGCGCACCGCCAGCGTCAGCACGCCCAACGGAAACTCCGTAGACGGAATTTCGACCGTCGGCAGGCCTTCGCCGGTGGCGCCTTCCTCGAAGGTGCGCCGCGCGGTTTCGGCCGCGGCATCGGCGGCCTCGCGGCCATGCAGGATGCTCGTCGCTTCGGTGGCGAGGATCTTCTTGGCCTCGTTGAGTTCGCCGCCTTCGAGCGCTTCGAGCCGCGCGATCTCGGCCTCCGGCATGTCGGTGAACATGCGCAGGAAGCGGCCGACATCGCCGTCCTCGGTGTTGCGCCAGAACTGCCAATATTGATAGGGCGAGCACATATCGGCGTTGAGCCACACCGCGCCCGCCGCCGTCTTGCCCATCTTGGCGCCCGAAGCGGTGGTGATGAGCGGGGTCGTCAGGCCGAAGAGCTGGGCGTTCTCGACGCGACGGCCGAGATCGATCCCGGAGACCACATTGCCCCATTGGTCCGAGCCGCTCGATTGCAGCTGGCAGCCATAGCGCCGGTAGAGTTCGACGAAATCATAGGCCTGCATGATCGAGTAGTTGAACTCGAGGAACGACATGGGCTGCTCACGCTCGAGCCTGAGCTTGACGCTGTCCATCGTCAGCATACGGTTGACCGAGAAATGGCGGCCGTAATCGCGCAGGAAGGAAATGTATTCGAGTTTGTCGAGCCATTCGGCATTGTCGACCATGATCGCGTCGCTAGGCCCGTCGCCGAATTTGAGCAGATGGCGCACGCCGGAGAGGATGCTGTTCTTGTTCTCTTCGATCTGTTCGGCCGTAAGCAGCCTGCGCGTCTCGTCCTTGCCGGAGGGGTCGCCGATCTTGGTGGTGCCGCCGCCCATCAGCAGGATCGGACGGTGGCCGGCCTGCTGCAGGCGGCGCAAGGTCATGAGCTGGACGAGGCTGCCGACATGCAGGCTGGCCGCCGTGCAGTCGAAGCCGATATAGGCCGTCACGCGCTCCTTGCCGAACAGGGCATCCAGCGCCTCGGCGTCCGTGCAGTCGTAATACTGTCCGCGGTCCACGAAAGTGCGCAGGAAATCGGATTTGAAGCGGGGACGGCGTCATGACGGGCTCTGTTTCGTTCTTTCATGCCGTCATTGCCCGGCTTGTCCGGGCAACCCAATTTCCTGCTACAAGAAAAATGGGTCGCCCGCATGAAGCGGGCGATGACGGTCGAGGGAATGGGTGCTTACCAGAATGGCCGAACTTCATAAAGTCATTGGCCTGATGAGCGGAACCTCGCTGGACGGTATCGATGCCGCGCTGGTCGAGACCGATGGCGAGGGCGTGGCCCGTCCCGGCCCGGCGCTGACCGTGCCCTATGCGCCGGAGACCCGGGCGCTGCTGCGCGCGGCCATGGATCTGGCGGCAGAGCTGCCCGAAGGGGCCGAGATGCCGGAGGCGATCCGCGAGGCCGAATGCGTTGCACCGATGCCCATGCCGGCGCCGTGGTCGCGCTCCTGAAGGAGGCGGGGATGGACCCGCGCGCGATCTCGCTGATCGGCTTCCACGGCCAGACCATCCTGCACCGGCCCGAGCAGCGGCTGACCTGGCAGATCGGCGATGGCGCCCGGCTGGCGCGGGCCACCGGCATCGATGTCATCAATGATTTCCGCACCGCCGATGTGATGGCGGGCGGCGAGGGCGCGCCGCTGGTGCCGCTCTATCACGCCGCGCTGGTGCGTGAGGCAGCAGGGGATCACCCCGCCCGTGGCCGTGGTGAATATCGGCGGCGTCGCCAATGTGACCTGGGTGGGGCAGGACGGCGTGCTGGCCTTCGATACCGGACCCGGCAACGCGCCCATCGACGATTGGGCGCAGCAGCATACGGGAACGCCGGTCGATGAATTCGGCGCGCTGGCGCGGCAAGGCAAGATCGACAATGCCGCGCTGGATGACATGCTGGCGCATGCCTTCTTCGAGCGCGTGCCGCCAAAATCGCTCGACCGCATGGATTTCGGGGCCGAGCGGGTGGCCGGGCTGTCGCCGGAGGATGGCGCGGCGACGCTGACGGCGTTCACGGCAGCTTCCATCGCGCGGGCGCGCGAGCATTTCCCCGATCCGGCCACCCAATGGGTGGTGTGCGGCGGCGGGCGGCACAATCCGGTGCTGATGGACAATCTCAGGGCGCGGGTGAATGCGCCGGTGCTGGCGGCCGAGGATCTGGGCTGGCGCGGCGATTTCCTGGAGGCCGAGGCTTTCGCCTATCTCGCGGAACGGGCGCGCCGCGGCCTGCCACTCAGCCTGCCGACGACGACAGGCGTCCCACAGCCGATGCCGGGCGGAAGGCTCCATCGCGCGCGATAGATCTGTGCGAAGCGCGATCGGCCCACGGATATAGGCAAGCAGTGCGCGCGTTTCGCGCAAATGGGCACGCAGGGTGGCGCGCCCCGCCGCCGCCTGGGTGGGGAGGGGGCTTCCGAAAAAAAATCCCGAACAATTCTGTTTCGCGCGCGCGGCGCGGACCGTTTCCATACGCGCGATAGTAAGGCCATTTTGGCCAAGGGGGATAAGTTCGCCGCATGAAAATGCGTTTTGCGAAACCCGCCAATGGCTTCGCCATGGGATGGGCCGCTATCGCCGAGGGATAAGGGCGCTTATCCCTTCTGCGGGATCGCCACGCCCATGCGTTCGGCGGCATATTCCTGCACCAGATCCACGACGTCGCCCTCATGCTTGTCGAAGAAGTGGTTGGCGCCATCGATCTTCTTGTAGGTGATGGTGATGCCCTTCTGCGCCGTCAGCCGGTCCACCAGCTTCTGCACATCGGGCTCGGGCACCACCTGATCCTTGGTGCCGTGGAGAACCAGACCGCTCGCCGGGCACGGAGCCAGGAAGGCGAAGTCGTACATGCTGGCCGGCGGGGCGATGGAGACGAAGCCCGTGATTTCGGGCCGGCGCATCAAAAGCTGCATCCCGATCCAGGCGCCGAAGGAAATCCCGCACACCCAAACGAAAGACGGGTTGGGGTAGAGCGTGTTCATCCAGTCGAGCACGGCGGCGGCGTCAGAAAGCTCGCCCGCGCCGGAATCGAAGGTGCCCTGGCTGCGGCCGACGCCGCGGAAATTGAAGCGCACCGTCGTGCAGCCCAGCCCGTGGAACATGTGGAACAGGTCATAGACCAGCGGATTGTTCATGGTTCCGCCGAATTGGGGGTGCGGATGCAGCACCAGGGCCATCGGGGCGCCCGGCGCCTTCTGGCGCTGGTAACGGGCTTCGATGCGGCCGGCAGGACCGGGAAGAATAATGTCAGGCATGGGCTGCGAATCTCGGCTGTTGGACAGGCCGTTTCCGGCGGGAGGGCGGTGCGTCGACTTTAATCCGACTGATTCAATCCAATTTTTCCTGAATTCAACCGTCCAATTCGGGAAAGCATATCAAGGTCTTGGAGTTCCAGGGTTCCGGAGGTCCGGTCAATTCTTGACCAAGCCACTAGGAAATCCTATATCCCAATCCTACGAACTCCCGGGCAAAACCGGGAGGGGAGCCGTTTCTTACACCGAAGCGGCCCCCTGGAAGCAAGCTCGGAATTGCCGCGCCGGTGATTTTGGCTGGCGCTTCCGGCCTGCGAAGGAGGCGATGATGAGGCTGAGCACAAAAGGCCGCTATGCGGTGATGGCGATGGCCGACCTGGCGGCCCATGAGGACGGGGCCCGCCCGGTCTCGCTGGCGGAAATCGCCAAGCGCCAGGAAATCTCCCTGTCCTATCTCGAGCAATTGTTTGCCAAGCTGCGCCGCGGCGGGCTGGTGAAGTCTGTGCGCGGGCCCGGCGGTGGCTACCGGCTGAGCCGGCCCTCGCCCGAGGTTCGGATTGCCGACATTATTATGGCCGTCGACGAGCCGATCACGGCGACGCGCTGCCGCCAGGGCAGTCCCAAGGGCTGTACCGGCACGACCGGCCGCTGCGTGACCCACGATCTGTGGGAAGAGCTGGGGCGGCATATCCATGTGTTCCTGGCATCCGTGTCGCTGGCCGATGTGATCGAACGGCGCGTTTTGGGCCGGGCACATGCGGCGTCGGATGGCGAGGTGAAGGCCGATGGCAATGGCACCCACGCGGTGGCTGCGGAATAGTCCTGCGTCATGATCTACCTCGACCACAACGCGACCTCGCCGCTGAGGCCCGAAGCCCGGGCCGCGATGACGCTCGCGCTGGAGGCAGGCGGCAATCCGTCGTCCGTGCATGCGGCCGGCCGCAAGGCGCGGGCGAGTGTCGAGACCGCGCGCGAGCAGGTGGCGGCGCTGGCCGATGTGGCGCAGGAGCAGGTGATCTTTACCGGCGGCGGCACCGAAGCCGATTGGCTGGCGCTGAACGGCGCTGTGTATGGCGCGCTGGATGCCGAGGCGCGGATCACGCGGCTGTTCATTTCCGCCATCGAGCATGATGCGGTGCGCGCCAATGCGGCGGCGCTCAGCGAGCGCGTGCCGGGGCTGCGGCTGGAAACCCTGCCGGTGACGGCGGATGGTGTGCTGGACCTGGAGGCGCTGCGTGTCGCGCTGCGCGAAGGCAAGGGCCGGGCGCTGGTGGCCGTGATGGCCGCGAACAACGAGACCGGCGTGATCCAGCCGCTGGAAGAAATTCGTACACTGACGAATGAGGCGGGCGCGTTGCTTCATGTCGATGCCGTGCAGGCCGCCGGCAAGATGGCGCTGGGCGAAGCCGATTATGTGGCCGTCTCGGCGCACAAGCTGGGCGGGCCGCAAGGCGTGGGCGCGCTGATCGTCAACCCGGATGCGCCCTTTGCGGCGCAGGTGCTGGGCGGCGGGCAGGAGAAAGCGCCGGCGCGCCGGCACCGAGAATGTCGCCGCCATTGCCGGCTTCGGCGCGGCGGTCGCGTCTGCCGATTTTCGCGCCGAGGCGCAGCGCATTGCGCCGCTTCGCAATGCGTTCGAAGACGCGTTGAAAGCTGCGATACCCGACGCGGTCGTGTTCGGCGCGGAGGCGCCGCGGCTGGCGAACACCTCGAATTTCGCGGTGCCGGGGCTGTCCGCCGAGACGGCGGTGATGGCGCTGGATCTGGAGGGCGTGATGGTGAGTTCGGGTGCGGCGTGCTCGTCCGGCAAGGTGGCGCACTCGCATGTGCTGGCGGCGATGGGTGTGGAGGATGCGCAGGCGCGCTCCGCCTTGCGCGTCAGCTTCGGTTGGAATTCGCAAAGCGGCGACGGCGCTGCCGTCCTCGCCGCATTGGAAAAACTCGCAGCCCGCGCGCGGGCGCGCGCAGCCGCGTAAAGGGAAGCGTCATGGCAGCCGTCGAAACGACCAAGGAACAGGTCGCAGCCCTCAGCGAGAAGTACAAATACGGCTTCGTCACCGATATCGAGATGGAGCGCGCGGCCAAGGGCCTGAACGAGGACACAGTCGCCTTCATCTCGGCCAAGAAGGGCGAGCCGGAATGGATGCTGGAATGGCGCCTGGCCGCCTACAAGCGCTGGCGCGAGATGAAAGAGCCGGCCTGGGCGCGCGTCCATTATCCGAAGATCAATTACGAGGATTCCTATTACTACGCGGCGCCGAAATCGGATTCCGACCGGCCCAAGAGCCTGGAAGAGGTCGATCCCAAGCTGATCGAGACCTACAACAAGCTGGGCATTCCGCTGCATGAGCAGATGGCGCTGGCGGGCGTGGCCGTGGATGCGGTGTTCGATTCCGTGTCGGTGGCCACAACCTTCAAGGAAACCTTGAACAAGGCCGGCGTGATCTTCTGCCCGATCTCCGAAGCGATCCGCGACTATCCGGAGATGGTGCGCAAATATCTGGGCACCGTGGTGCCGGTGACGGACAATTTCTTCGCCACCTTGAATTCGGCCGTGTTCTCGGACGGGACGTTCGTGTACGTGCCCAAGGGCGTGCGTTGCCCGATGGAACTTAGCACCTATTTCCGCATCAATGCCAGCGAGACGGGCCAGTTCGAGCGCACGCTGATCGTGGCCGACGAAGGCTCCTACGTTTCGCTATCTCGAAGGCTGCACCGCGCCCAAGCGCGACGAGAACCAGCTGCATGCCGCTGTTGTTGAACTTGTCGCTCTCGATGGAGCAGAGATCAAATATTCGACCGTGCAGAACTGGTATCCCGGCGACGAAGAGGGCAAGGGCGGCATCTACAATTTCGTCACCAAGCGCGGCGATTGCCGCGGGCGGGATTCGAAGATCTCGTGGACGCAGGTGGAAACCGGTTCGGCCATCACCTGGAAGTACCCGAGCTGCATCCTGCGCGGCGACAATTCGGTGGGCGAGTTCTATTCCATCGCCATCGCCAACAATTACCAGCAGGCCGATACCGGCACCAAGATGATCCATCTGGGCAAGAACACGCGCTCGCGGATTATCTCCAAGGGTATTTCGGCCGGCAAGGCGCAGAACACCTATCGCGGGCTCGTGAGCGTGCATCCGAAGGCGGAGAACGCGCGCAATTACACGCAATGCGACTCGCTGCTGATCGGCGGGACATGCGGTGCGCATACGGTTCCCTATATCGAGAGCCGCAACAAGACCGCCAGGATCGAACATGAGGCGACAACCTCGAAGATCGCGGACGATCAGCTGTTCTATTGCACCAGCCGCGGCATTCCCGAGGAAGAGGCGGTGGCGCTGATCGTCAACGGATTCTGCAAGGAAGTGCTGCAGCAATTGCCGATGGAATTCGCCGTGGAAGCGCAAAAGCTCGTGGGCATCAGCCTCGAAGGTAGTGTGGGATAATGTTGAGAATTGAAAATCTGCATGCCGCCGTGGGTGGCAAGGAAATTCTGAAGGGCCTTTCGCTCTCGATCGAGGCGGGCCAAGTGCATGCCATCATGGGGCCGAACGGTTCGGGCAAGTCGACCCTGTCCTATGTGCTGGCGGGCCGGCCCGGTTACGAGATTACCAGCGGCAGCATCACCTATAAGGGCGAAGACCTGACGGAGATGGCGCCGGAAGAGCGCGCGTCCAAGGGTATCTTCCTGGCGCTGCAATATCCGGTCGAGATTCCGGGCGTGACCACGCTCAACTTCCTCAAGACCGCGCTGAACGCGCAACGGCGCGCGCGCGGCGAGAAGGAAGTCGATGCCATGAGCGTGCTCAAAATGGTGCGCGCCAAGGCGAAGGCTCTCAACATCTCCGAAGACATGCTCAAGCGCGCGCTCAATGTCGGTTTTTCCGGCGGCGAGAAGAAGCGGCTGGAGACGCTGCAGATGGCGCTGTTCGAGCCGAGCCTGGCCATTCTCGACGAAACCGATTCCGGCCTCGACATCGATGCGCTGAAGCTGGTGGCCGAGGGTGTCAACGCGCTTCGTTCGCCCGAGCGCGCGATGCTGGTCATCACCCATTACCAGCGCCTGCTGGATTACATCGTGCCAGACCGCGTGCATGTTCTGGCGGGCGGCCGGATCATCGCCGAAGGCGGCAAGGAGCTGGCGCTGGAACTCGAAGCCAAGGGTTATGCCGATATCGTGAAGGACGCGGCATGAGTGCGGTTGCGACCGACATGCTGACGGAACTCGGCGCGGGCGCGAAGCTCGGCGGTGCGCCGTGGCTGGATGCGCGTCGCGAGACGGCGCTGGCGGCCTATCGCGAAAAGGGCGTGCCGCATCGCCGTGTGGAAGACTGGAAATATTCCGATCTGCGCGCGGCGCTGTCGGCGGAACGGAGTGTTGGCTCGGCTGCGACGGCCAATCCCTTTGCCGCGATTGCCGGCACGCGGCTCGACATTCGTGACGGAAAGCTGGTGACGGCGCTGGCTGATATGCCGAAGACCGTGGACGCCTTCGATCTGGCCGATCTCGCGAACGCGCCAGATTGGGTGCAGGCGCATCTGGGCCAGACGGGCAAGGATGGCATGGCCGCGGCCTCGCTGGCGCTGATGGCGGGCGGTGTGGCGCTGCGCGTGGCCTCCGGCGTGATGGTCGAAGAGCCCGTGCATCTGAATTTCCTCTCCGAGGCCGCGCATCACGGCCGCGTGCTGATCGTGCTGGAAGACGGCGCGGCGCTGACCCTGCTGGAAAGCCATACCAATGCCGCATCGCTCGCCAATCTCGGTGTCGAGATCGTGCTGGGCGAGAAGGCGGTGCTGACGCATATCCGTCTGGCGCAGAGCCCGGCCGAGGCTGTGCAGGTGCAGGAGGTCGCGGTGACGCAAGGCGCGGGTTCGACCTATCGCGGACACTTCTCCGATCTGGGCGCCAAGCTGTCGCGCCTCGAATTGCAGATCGCGCTCACGGGCTCGAAGACCGAAACCAATCTTTCCGGCGTGCAGGTGCTTTCGGGCGGGCGGCATGCCGATGTGACGACGCGGCTGGGTCATGCCGTGGGCGATACCGAGAGCGTGCAGCTGTTCAAGCATGTCGTGGCCGGCAAATCGCGCGCCGTTTATCAGGGCCGCATCACGGTGGAAGAGGGCGCCGACGGCACCGACAGCCGCCAGACTGCCAAGGCGCTGCTGCTGGACGATCGCGCCGAAGCCGATTTGAAGCCCGAACTCATCATCTTCGCCGACGATGTGAAATGTGCGCATGGCGCGGCGGTCGGCGATCTGGATGCGGATTCGCTGTTCTATCTCAGGGCGCGCGGCATTCCCGAAGCCGAAGCGCGGGGCATGCTGATGCGCGCGTTTCTGGAAGACGCGGTTTCGGAGATCGAGAACGAGGCCATTCGCGCCGCGGTGTGGAGCGTGGTCGAAGCTGCGCTTGTTCATGCGGGAGCGGCGGCATGAGCGCGGAGTTGAAGATCAAACAGGCCTTCGATCCCGAGACC
>CAWJLC010000009.1:0-76073 GCA_963843675.1 uncultured Pseudomonadota bacterium
CGGGCGCGGCCGTTAGATTTTGCCAGGTCGGCATCGCGGCCCCGCCGGGAAAGACGTCATCAACGCTCAGAAAAAGCCTGACACCAGCTCATTGCGCGCCATGCCGGAATAATCCTGAAACTCGGGCGAGTTCCGCCGAAATGTGATTGACGATCACGTCCGCGACCACCGCGACCTCACGTGTCAGTGCCCGCACATCCTCCCATCCCCCGAGACGAGGGTCGACCTTGGTGTGATCGCTCGGATCGAATCCAGCATCGGCGCCGTCGATCGGCAGGAAGAATGGCAGGACATGAACGCCCCCGAATACACCTCTGAGCGCCCCCCCCAACAGGGTTCGCAGGCTATCGAGCGTGCCGCTGCCGAGACGATCGGCATATGTAATGAGCTGGACTTGGTTCTTCATGCGCGGTAAATTACAAACGATTGCATAAACAGTAAAGCAAATCCGTATTGGAACCGCCATGGCGAGTGAAGCCCGCGCCGCGCGCAATTTTGGCCTGATCAGGTGGTTGACCTACCTGATGTTCATGATGTTCGCGATGACCAGCGATGCGGTCGGCAGCATCATACCCACCGTCATCAAGGAATATCACCTCTCATTGACCGCGGCTGGCACATTTCACTATGTGCCGATGGCAGCCATCGCTCTGGGCGCCATCGCCCTGGGGGCAATCGCCGACAAGATGGGGCGCAAAAGAGCGATCATCATCGGGTTGACATTGTATGGCGTCGGTTCGGCCGCTTTCGCCGCGGGCAATTCGTTCGAGTATTTTGTATTGCTGCTGGCGATCTCGGGCTTGGGGATCAGCGTTTTCAAGACCGGCGCGCTGGCCCTGATCGGCGACATCTCCACCACGGGAACCGAGCATTCGTCGATGATGAACGCCGTGGAGGGGTTCTTCGCCGTGGGTTCGATTATCGGCCCCGCGATCGTTGCCGTCCTGCTCGAGGCGGGCATGTCGTGGAAATGGCTTTACGTGATCGCCGGTGCGACTTGTGCTGCATTGATCGTGCTGGCGCTCCTGGTGCGCTATCCCAGCGCGCAGTCAGCCGCGAAGAGCCCGCCTTCTCTGACAAGCACGATGCGGATCGCGCGCGATCCCTACGCACTCGCATTTTCGGCCATGATTATGCTGTATGTCGCGGTCGAGGTGGCCATCTATGTATGGATGCCGACCTATCTGGAAACCTATCGCGGGCCGATTGCCTGGCTTCCGGCTTATGCGCTGACGATCTTCTTCGTGCTGCGCGCCGCCGGGCGCTTCGTCGGCATTTGGCTGGTGCGCCGCTTTCCCTGGCAGTGGATCATGGCGCTGTTTGCCGCCGCGATATTCACCTGCTTCCTAGGTTCGCTCATTGGCGGGACGGCGGCAGGGGTATTCCTGCTGCCCGGCTCGGGCCTATTCATGTCGATGATCTATCCGACGCTCAATTCCAAAGGGATCAGCGGCTTCGACAAATCGGACCATGGCGCCGCCGCCGGCGTCATCCTGTTTTTCACCGCCCTCTCCGCCGCCCTGGGTCCTTTGGCAATGGCTGCGGTGAGCGATGCCTTCGGCTCGGTGAAATACGGCTTTGTGCTGGCGACCGGCTTCGCCTTCCTGCTTTTCGCCTGTCTGCTGGTGAACCTCATCCTCTATCCGCGGAACGCGCGCTTGCGGCGGCTGGACGAAGCGGTTGCCGCGCAACAGGGATTTGCGTCCTGAGCAATCAGCGCTGGCGCTCGATATGAGTGCCGCAGGACTCGCGGATGATCAGTTCCGGGGACATCATGATCGACTCCGTATCCTCACCTTCGAGGCGGCGGAACAAAAGGTCGATCAGATGCTTGGTGCCCTTTTCGATATCCTGGCGGACCGTCGTCAAAGGCGGATTTGTGTGGGCGGCCAGCGAAATATCGTCATAGCCGACAACTGAAATGTCATTGGGCACAACAAGACCGGCAGCAACGATGGCCCGAATTGCGCTGATGGCAATCACGTCGGTGGCGGCGATCACGCCGTCGAACTCTCCGCCTTTGGCGATGAATTCGCTGACCGCCTCATAGGCTCTGACCGCTGTCATATGCGTGGAGATCTGGCGCGGCTTGGCGGTGCCTCGCGGCCCGCGCTTCAAGGCTTCGGCATAACCCTGATAGCGGAGCTTCACCTCGGGTGCGCCTGTGTCTCCCAAAAATACGATTTTGCGCCGCCCCAGTTGCAGAAGATGCTCGGCCGCCAACCGCGTACCGCCAACATTGTCCGAGCCGACCGTGCAATAGGATTGCTGGCCGATCATCCCCCCCCATACCACCAAGGGCTTATAGCCCGCCGCCACCGCTTCCAGCTCGGCATGCTCGGTGCTCTGACCGATGACGATCACACCATCGGAACGTTTGGAGGCGACGAGATCCGCGAGCCAGCCATCCATCGGCGGGACGACCTTCTGCAGGAACAAGCCGTAGCCGCGCTGGGTAATCTCGTCGGCCAGGAGGCCCAGCATCTGCACGAAGAACGGGTCGGAAAGCGGCTGAAGCACTTCATGGCCGAGCGGAATTACGACGCTGATCGTCTGCGTGCGTTGCAGGCGCAGGCTTCGGGCAGTCCAGTTGACCTTGTAGCCGCGGCTTCGTGCGATCTTGAGGATCTTTTCCCGAACGCTCGCCTCAACCAGCGAGCTGCCAGCCAGCGCGCGCGAAACGGTCGATGTGTGCACGCCCGCAATGCGGGCGATATCGGCCATTGTCGGCGGCTTGTCGCTTCTGTCACTGGCCATGGTCTGAAATCCGGCACGCTGCGCGATCTCGTAATAATCTGTCGAAACGAAATAGTCCAATCGCGGCAAGAGCTGGCCGGAACGGTGATCGAGCCCCATAACAAAGTGGGCGAGCGATCGAGCCGGGCTGACCCGATCGCTCGCCCCAGTCGCAGGGGAGACCCGGTTAAATTCCCAAAAACGGCAAGCTGGTCGGCTGCCGTATCAGCGCGGTGGAGCGAGACATTCCGTGTTGACGAACTGGCTACCGCCAATCGTTCTGCCTTGCGCCGATCAGTGACCAGCCGGTTTGGGCCGGTGGCCGAGCTTCGCGTTGAAAAATGCTACGACCGTGCCAAAGACCTGTCGCGATTCCGACACGTCCGGATTGTAGAAGAAGCCGTGAAACAAGCCGTTCCAGACATGCAGTTCGGCATCCACGTGCTGCCTGATCAGTTGGTTATGCGTGTAAACGGCCGAGCTCATCGCGAAATCGCGGGTGGCCGTCACCACTAGCGTCGGCGGGAACTTCGCCAGCACGTCAGGGTGGAGCGCCGGCGAAACATTTGCGCTGCGCAAATCCGCGCCTTCGAAATAGGGAAAGGCCAGCGCAGCCTTCTGCATGACGGGCGGCATTCGCCCTTCCCCGAGGACGAAGCCGGTATAGTTCGAGTCACCGCCGAAGCCGTTGCGATCAACGACCAGCCCCGCGCAAAGAATGCCAATCGCACCGGGCATCGGCAGATGATGGCTCTCGAACCAGGCGACCGCCTCACCCGTCAGCGTGCCGCCGGCGGAGCAGCCATAGATGCCGATATTTTCCGGGCGATAGGTTTTCAGAAGCGCGCGATAGACAGTGGCGACGTCTTCACTGGCCGCCGGAAAGCGATCAGCGGGGTATTCGCGATAGTCGGCACTAATCACCTTGATACGCCCCAAGGCCGCGATCGGCATGGATTCGAGTTCTCCGCAAGCCGGCCAACAGCCCAAGAACCCGCCGCCGTGAAGGTCGATCAGAACCTTGTCGGTATTGGCTTTGGCGATGCCGGATTTTGGCGTGTAGACATAGGCATGCACCCCGGCGATCTTCGTATCCTGCCGGACGAGCGGATAAAGCGCGCGCTCGCGCGCGATATAGCCCTCGAGCAACGCTGGCACACCGTTGTGCTGCACCAGAAGTTCAGGCTTTCGCACATCGTGAAGATGGGCCCGGACATATTCCTGCCCCTGCGGGCTCAGAAATTCGGACACCGGCACCGACATGGGCATGACGTGCACGGTTCCGTTTGCATCGATCGGAATCGACGGTGCCGCTGCGCGCGGTGCTTTGGTTGTGTTCGCCGCCCACGCCGCCGGCGCATGCGCGAGCGTCAAAACAAGCGCGACGAACCCGGCGAACCGTGCAACAGCGCTCAGCAGATTTCGAACCATCCCCACCACCTCTACAGGCTCGCCAGATCGATGGCCCTGGCCATCGCCAAGTAGCCCGCATCGTTGGGATGGATGTGATCGCCGCTGTCATATTTTGGAAGCAGACGGTCGGGTTGCGCCGGATCCAGAGCCACCTTGTCGAAATCGACGATCGCATCGAAGGCGCCGCTGGTGCGAATCCAGTGGTTCACGGCCTTGCGCACGGCTTCCTTCTGCGGCGTGAAGGCGGGCGATCCAGCAAAGGGCGTCATGGTGGCGCCGATCACCTTCAGGCCTCGGGCATGGGCCCGTTCGATCAACTGGCGGAAGCCCAGGATCAGCTCCTCCGGTTTGATCACATCGGGGCGGGACAGCCCGGGAATGAGCCCCCCGGAGAACCCGATATCATTGATCCCCTCGAGGATGATCACAGTCGACCCGCCCGGCACCGCCAGGACATCGCGGTCATAGCGGACCAATGCGCTGGGTCCGGCGCCATCGACCAGCACCTGATTGCCGCTGATCCCCTCGTCGACAACAGAGAGGGGCAATCCGGCGCTGGAGATGCGCCGTGCCAGATCGTCCGGCCAGCGACGGTTTTCGCCCTGTGTGGACTGAAAGCCATCGGTGATCGAATCGCCAAAGGCGATGACCGTATGCACCGGCTGCGGACCAGCCACATCGACCTCGCTGATGAAGGCACGAGCGAAGAATTTTCTATGCTCGCCATTGTCGAACATCTGGAAGGGCTTGGCTTCGGGCATATCCACGGTTCGGGTAAAATCGCCGGGACCGGAAACATAACTCGGATCCAATCCGACCAGATGCGCGCTGTCGATCGGCGTGTCGTCGGGAAAATAGAGGCTGATCTGAAGCTGCTGGCCATCATGCGTGGGAAGGGCCACCGTATCGGAGATCAGCGGGGCGCCAGGTGCGATGACGGCCGCAGCATGTCCGGCGAAGGTCAGCGGGATGAGACGCAGCACAGTGCTCCCGGCAACACGATACCCGATGGATGCAGCACCGATATGAAGAGGCGCCTTACCGAGCTCGTTGGACAAGCGCACCCGCAGCGCCTTGCCACCATGGCTGAGCGTCACCCGCTCGCGAATTGTCTGGTTCGACAGGCGTGGCACATTGGTCGAGATCATCTTCGCCATTGCGCCGCCGGCGTAGTAAGGGCTCGCGCCCCAGCTCGCATACCAATGCTCTTGCGGTTGCGCAGCCGCGGGCTGCACGGCTGCGGCACAGCTCAGCCCGCCAGCAAAGCAAGCTGCGGCGACGAAGCTGAAAAGCTTCTGGGACATGGCCCTCCCCTTCATTCTGACTATTTCCGCGGACGCTACTACAATCGATTGCATTAGGCAATCACCGGCGTCCGGTTCCGCCTGCTGCGGCATGCGCGGGACCGAAGTATAAGTGATCCTGCGCGTCTAGAAGGCTGACGAGCGCGCACTCCTGGTTGGGACCTGACATATCAAGCTTTTGGGCTAGTCAACATCGCCGCCCTGGTATCGGGCGTATTCCGGATAGGGACAGAGCGGGCGGGGGCACCGGGAAACGTCTCGCCATGGGCCAGGATATGGTGCGGTGCCTTTCCTGTTTCCGTCCATTTCTGGATCGCACTCAGGGCGTCGAACCGATCCATGGCTGGGCAGCCAATGCAGTGGTTCATCCCGGGGAGGAGAAAAAGGCGCGCCTAGCTGCCAGCGATCCAGTGCTTTAAGGCCGCCACTCAATCATTCGGTTGGAGTCGGGGTCCGAAGGTCATTTGAGTCGTCGCGCGCAAAAGCAAAAGGCCCGGTGTCGCCACCGGGCCTTTCCATACTCTGTGCCGTTTGAACGCCGGACCTAGAAGCCTATGCCGCTCATGCCGCCGCCGGTCGTAACCGGGACCGCCTCCCACAGCGTGGGCGCAATAGAACCTTCCGGAATGAAATATCCCTTACCAGCTCACTCCGGCGCGGACATAAAGGAACCGGCCGTTGAATCCGAACGGAGAGTAGAATGGGAAGGCGAGGACACCGCTCCCATTCTTCGCGGCCGGAAGCGCGTCGGGGTAGACGTCGAACAGATTGTTCGCGCCGACGGCGAAGGTCAGATTGTCCATCGCCTTGTACCGGACTTCGAGATCGGTGATCGTATGGCTCCCGACCGGATTGTCCGACGCTGCCGTCGTGCCGGGCTGTATCACGTTGCCGTAATAGGTGAGCCGTGCGGTGGCACCGAAGTCGCCGCGCGACCAGACCACCGAACCCGTCACCTTCTCACGAGGCGTTCCTTCTTCCAGCGTCAGGATGCGGCTGCGGGAGTAGAGCGTCGGTGCCGGATTAAGCACCGACGTGGTCGTGGGAACCTTGGTCACATCCACATTGTTGATATTGCCGGCGAGGGTGAAGTCGAAGAGCCCCGTATTATCGGTATCGAGCCTGTAGCTCGCGACCAGGTCGATGCCCTTGGTCGTGGTGGAAACGCCGTTGATAAAGAAGCGTGCGGCCTCAACACTGTAGGGTGCCAGGAGATTGCCGACAGCGGCGCTGAACGAGGAACTGATATTCTCGGACAGAGCGAGCTGGTCGCGAACATGAATCTCATAGCCGTCGAGGGTGACGTTGAAGTTGCCCTTCCGAAAGACGAAGCCAGCCGACAAGTTCGTCGACTTTTCCGGCTGGAGTGCCTTGCCGCCCAGTGCTGCAGCCACCGCCGACGTCGACGGGAAGGTGCCGGTGAGGACGACATTGTTGTTCTGGATAACGGAGGCAATCGAGGTGAAATACCCCTGCTGCAGCGAGGGTGCGCGGAAGCCGGTCGAGGCGGCGCCGCGGATCGCGAAGTTCGGCGTGAAATCGTAACGCGCCGACACCTTTCCGGTCGCCGTCGTCCCGAAGTCCGAATAGTCCTCGCCGCGACCAGCGAGACCGACCTGGAGCTTGTCTGTCACCTGCGCTTCCAGATCGACATAGACGGATTCATTCCCGCGATCCACCGAGACATTGTTCGCCGGCGAAAAGCCCGGGAACCCCTGCGCGCCACTTCCGGTGTAGCTGCTCAGATCGCCCGCTCTGAGATCATAGGTCTCGCGCCGGCCTTCCAGCCCGAAGGCAACCGTAAGCGACTTGAACACATCAAATTGCTTCGAGACATCAAGATTTCCGACGAGCTGGTCGTAGCTCATCTTCCCATCGTAGAAGCTCTTTGGTGTGCTCGTGCCAAGACTGTAATTGGCCGAATGCAGCGTATCGAGCTCGATCTCGTTGCGTCCATAGCTGAGGTCAACGTTGACCGCCCAATCGTCGATCTCCCCCTTCGCACCGCCGGTGAACGTCATATCCACTGACTTGCTCTGGATAAGCGGCAGAAAGCCGTTGGGATAGATTGAGGCGAGTCCGTTCGCGGCAACGCTGGACGGGATACGGGGGAAGGCCGCCGACTTGCTGTCGCGATTTTGATAGCCGGCCCAACCGTAAAGCTGCCAGTTTCCGCCGATCGGCTTGCCGGCATTGGCGTAGAATGAATAGGCGCCGACCTCGGGATCGCCGTAGCGGCTGTCGACCGCCGGGACGGCCAAGCGCGGGTCGAAGTCGCCGCGGCTGGTCGGGTTGCGGTGCGTGTACTCGCCGGAGATGGTCAGAAAGCCGTCGTCGCCCAGACTCAGGCCCTGCCATCCTCCAACCGTCACGACGCCTTCGCCCGTGACATGGCGCTGGTCGCGCGCGGCGTTCACGTCGGTATTGTAGAAGCCATAGGTCACATTCGCGGCGCCACCGGTATTGGCCTCGCGCAGGCGCAAGTTCACAACGCCGGCGATGGCGTCGGAGCCGTACAGCGCCGAGGCGCCGTCGCGCAGCACCTCGATCGATTCCAGCGCCTCGGACGGAATCGTGTTGAGGTCGACCGCCGCCGAGCCACGCCCGACAGAAGAGTTGATGTTGAGCAGTGCGGAGCTATGCCCGCGCACGCTATTGATGAGCACCAGCGTCTGGTCCGGCGACATGCCGCGCAACGTGGCCGGACGGATGGCGTCGGTGGCATCGGTCACGGACGGACGCGGAAAATCGATCGAAGGCTCCAGGTTCGCGAGCGCGGTGGCGACTTCGGTCGTGCCTTGTTCCTTGAGCATCTTGCTGGTGATGACGTCGACAGGTGAAACCGTGTCGAGACGTGAGCGGGTTTCACCCCGCATACCGGTCACGACAACCTCTTCCACATAGCCGTCTGCGCTCTTCTGCGCCGTGGCGTTCTTACCTGCGTCCTGCGCCTGGGCCGACTGGGCGCCAGCCAGGCACACCACGGACAATGCGACGACCGCTGCCGATGCGCGCAGTGCGGTCCTGCGAACCGATTTGGAATTCTGGTGCATGCGAAATCCCCCTCTCATGCATATGATTATTAATGTTCGGTCATATGACCACCCATTGATCCCGATTTCAATCGGGCCGGAGCCAATGCTACCGGGTAAGGCAGGGGCCATACGTCGTTGTGCTCAGTATGTATTCGCAATCCCCGGAATTATTGCAGAATCAAAACCGAAAAATGCTTCCAATAAAGATGAGGCGACATGTCGAAGCGGATCCAGCCCAGAACGATGCTCACAACTTCGTGAGTGGAAAATCCACCGACCCAAGTAGCCCCCACACGAGGGCGTCTAAGTATTTGAGTAAGACCCGCAAGGTCGATGAAATACCAAAATCGCAGCCCTACTCGATCAAGAGAACCAGCGGTAAACTGCCCCGGCAGCGTCGAACGCCAGCAGTACCTTCATTGGCTTTCCGAACACATTAATGTCCTTCCCGGAGTGTCCGCATTTGAAGTGCGGCGCGAAATTCCGGACCAAGTGTTCTTTGCAGTGGGTACTACTCTTGGATGGCACCGTGGCGCCGAACCAACGAATGCAACCGGAAATGGCCCCCCCCCGCTCGGAGCCCCCAAGTCCAGAATCCAATCAGCGCCCCCTTATGGGGCCGGTTCACCCGCCGGGCGCCTTACTTCCCTGTCGTCTCGGCGATCGCCGCATTGGCCGTCAGGATGTAGGACGAGGCCGCCGCAACCGTGGATTCGTTCTCGAACCACAGGAACGGCCAATGCACCTTCTGCTCGGGGAAGTCGGGCTTGATGACGAGCACGCCCGGCACTATGGCGCCCGGAACGAAGGAGTAATCAGCCCGGTTGTGCGTGTAGTCGATCAATTTGGACTTTGTGCCAACGGTCGATACCAGCGACAGATTGGTTGCCGGGTGACGGCCCAGGACGTAGTCGATCGCGGCGAGCGTGTATTGCGGGCCAATGATGTTCGGGAACGCCTTGTGCAACAGATACATGTTGGTGCCAAAGGCCGTGACCTGCCCTGAACCCGCCCAGGTGCCCAACGCGACCGGAACGCCGAACGGTGTCTTGGCCAGCTCCGCATCAATAGCCGGCTTTTCGGTCCTCACGATCCGGGCAAGTTGAGCGCGGTAGTCACTATCCATGAACGGAATGGCGCGCACGGCGCTGGCGCATAGCCACGCGAAGTTCTTTTTGATGGCGGGCATCAGCTTTTTGAGTTTGGCGGTGTAGACCGGATCGCCCTTGGTCGCGAGGATCAGTTCCACCGTCGCCGGCACTGCGGCCAGATCGAGGTTATGGGCATTCCATTCGCCGCGTGAGGGCCGGTTCAGCCTGTCACCCGGATATTGCTGATGCGCCCACAACACTTTGGCGGCAGCCAGCGCTTTGGTCGCCAGGCCCGGATCAATGGCGCCGAGCACGCGCGACGCGGCGGCCAACGCACCGGCGACGGCATAGTCATTGGCCGGCACATCGGAGGTGAAGGCCCAGCGGTCGTCGGGCTTGCCCGAATACACACCGTTATTCTCGTCGGGGCCCATCTTCGGATCGTAGATCATGCGATCGGTCTGCGAACCCGCATCGCCAAGATGAGTATATTGCTTGAGCGACGGCGAGACGATGCCGACGATGGCATGGCCGAAAACCTTGTATTGCGCGAGCAATTGCAAGACGCCGTGGCGGATCTGCTGCAACGCATCGGGCACGCCGTCGGGTCGGCGGATTTGCGCCGCGTGGGCCTTTTCGTCGATCGTGTCCTCGTCCCAGTTCAGCCCGAACAGCTCACGCCCCCAGACCAGGTCGCGAACAACTTCCGCGTTTTGCGGTGTCTGGATGTCGAAATCGCCGGCGTCCTGCCAGCCGCCGACATTGAGGCCGGGAATATGCTCGCCGGGCTTGAAGGGTGAATCCAGATGCGGGCCCATGCTGTAGCCATCGAAATGGCCGATATCGGGCGGTGCCTGACGCGCATCGTCCATATGCGAAATGCCTTCCCAGGTCCGATATTGTTCTTGAACGGACATATGATCCATTTGCTCGGCGATATAGGTGTCGAGCGAGGGCTGCCAGATATGCGCATAGGCATCCTTGGCGATACGGAACGGATCGAAGCGGTGTCCCGCATAGGAAATCGCGTAGAGGCCGGGCGTGCGCACGCTCGAAAAATCGAACGTGGCATAGTCGTAGCGCATCCACTTGCCCCACGGCTTGATGGTGCCTTTGAAGGCGACCGTCTCTTTGCCATCGGCATTGATCTTCAACAGTTCGATCGCCTCGGGCGCTTTCATGTTCGGATCAAGTTCGACGATCGCGACCTTTGAACGATCCGGGGTGTAACCCGCCTGATTGAAGGAGACGACGGGTTTGCGCACCCAACCCTTTATGACGTTCGGACGTATGTGCCAGACGATGGCGTTCGTCGTCTTGCCGGCGGGGATCAGCGCGCGCACCACGAACCAGCCGTTCTGCGCGCGGTTCCGCGCATCGTAGAGCGAAAGCGGCGCACCGGCAGAGGTGATGGTCACGCGCGTGTCGGGATCGGCCGGCGACAACACGATGGTCTTGCCGCCCGAGGCCAATGGCATCGGATCGCCCGAGCCATCCTTCGCCATCGGTCCATCCGGATTGCGCGGGAAGACACCCGTGGCATCACCCAGGATATAGGTTTTGCCGAAATAGGCGGTGGGCAGGAAGTCCATATTGAAGCCCGCCTTGCCGACGAGCTTTGCCGGCAGCGGCTTGTCGAGATCGACCGCGACGCGAAACCCCGTACCTTCCGGCGTGAGGACGACGCGATAGCTCAGCAGATGATCGGGAAATGCGCTGGTCACGGTGATTTGATCGGGCCCGGGGCCACGCTCGCGTTTGACGAAGAGCGGGACCGGATTCCATTGCTCCGGCGTGGGGCTGAGGCGCACCGCCCCATCGGTCGCAATGCGATCGCCATGCAGAATGATCTGGATGCCGGCATTCTTTTCATCACGAAACACAGGGTGGAAGTGCATCTGGTCCGCGATGACGCTGAGACCCTGCATTTCCAGCGTCTCGTTCGGGCTCACCGTGAGCCCCGGTGCGGCTGCCGCGAGGCAAGGTTGAATGAGCAAGGCTGCAGCAAACCACACGACCCGCATGACGTTCCTCCATATTGGTAGCGCTATCATTTTCCGAGACTGTGCGGCAATCCGGGCCGGGATTCAAGCCCTGCGTGCCTGCCATTCGCCGTCCGCGTCCGAGGCAATCACAACCCTGGCATAGACGCGGGCCTGAGGGGCATCGCCCACCGAACCGGCGATGCCGATCTCACCACCGTCCCGGTTATCGCTATCTGGAGATGCGAATTACCCCCGCGATGGGAGCGATTGCAGCAGAGCCTGGCAACCGGCGACGGCCTGACGTGTCGGCTCGACGACAATACAGCGCATATCGTCGCTCTGTGTGTGATGGAAACGGTGGCAACCGAAAAAGCCGGCAACCGTTTTGTATCCGGCTTCGTGAACAGGCGTAAGTTCGCCAGCCGTAAACCGACTGGTCGAATAGGGAGCATCGATACCCACCTGCCCTGCAAAGGCGTGCTTGGCCACATCCAACATGTTCGGGCTGACAACGAGATAGCGCTGCGGATCCGCATCTGGCAGCGGCAGCATGGGCGGAATCAGTTCGTGCCAGTCCCGCGCGGCGACCGCGGCGCCAAGCGCAAGCCACATCGCCGTCTTTTCAGGCGGAGGGGCGACGGCCCGGATCGATCGGTCCGCGCCCAGATATTCATATTCATGCGCACTGTTGGCGATGAAGCAGAGATTGTAGGCGTCCAGTGCTTTGGGCGCCCAGCGCGTCAACGCCAGCCATGCGGCAACGCCGGGACCGCGCTCGCCGGCGCAGACGAACCAGCCCGAACGCGGCGTCGAGATCACGATCCATTCGGACTTGCCGCGATCCAGACGGCCGACAAGATTAAAGGCGTCGCGCCTGCCGCCCTTGCCCGTCATGACGAGCGTGCCGCTGTCGCCGCGCATCGCAGCGGCGCGGAACGGCGTTGCATGTTTCGGTGCCAGCACGGCCGTAGGCACATCGAACATAGGCTTGTTGCCGTCGGTGTTGAGCGCGATGGCCTCGCCGGTCGGGCCATTGGTGATGAGCACTGCCGCGCGCGCGCCTTTCGCGATGGCAGCATGCACACCTTCGCGGACAGGTTTCTCCAGCGCAGAAGAATGACGCCAGGACGGCAGATCGATCAGGGCAATCGCGCCTGAGAGCGACTGCTCCGGCGGGATATACGGATCGACGCGAACGAAGCGACCCGTAACGCCTGTTTCGCCCGTGGGGACGACGATCGCTTGCGGGATTACGGGTGCAGCGTGGCTTCCCATTGTCAATTCGGCACGATGCGGATTGAAGAAAGGCACGGACACGGTCTCCCGCGCGACCCTGAAGCCTTGGGCTTTCAGCTCCGATTCCAGCCATTCGCCACATGCATTGTCGCCGGGACCGCCAGACGCCTTGATACCGAAGCCTACATAACGCTGCAGATCCCGATGAACGCTGTCCGGCGTAATGCCGGCGAGGCTGTCGGAAACAGGCGCAAGGCCGGCAGCCAGCCCACCAGTGGCCAACACTTGCCGACGCGTCGGTCCATTCACAGGTTCGGTCATTTCTTCTTCCTCCCATTCGGCGTGGTACGAATGGCCACGCGCGACGATTGTTTCGTGCGATGATAGACGAGTTGACACTTCAATGTTCTGACACGTCTACCAACTATTTCATTTCGAACTCCGATATATCTTGACAGCTTCGCGAGCGACGAAGAAGGATCGCCGCAACCAAACGGGGAGCGAAACGCAGATGTCGAAGGCGATAACTCGAATTGCATTGACGGCGGCGGTTTCGTTCTGCGTTGCAGGAAGCAGTGTCGCACTCGCGGCAAATCCCAACCAACCCACTGTCGCAATTTCGCAAGGCACATTGGCCGGACAGATCGGCGCGAATGGCGTGGAAACATTCAAGGGCATTCCTTACGCCGAACCGCCTGTCGGCGATTTGCGATGGAAGGCCCCGGTCGCCGCCGCCCCCTGGAAAGGCCTGCGCGACGCGTCGGCGTTCGGTGCGAGCTGCATCCAGCCCAACTATCCCCCGAACAGTGTCTATGCCGACAACCCAGCGACGATGAGCGAGGACTGCCTGACGCTCAACATCTGGACGCCGCCTAACGCCCACAAGGCGCCCGTCATCGTCTGGATTTATGGCGGCTCGCTCACCGTCGGCGGTAGTGCGGAGCCGATGTATGACGGCGGCAAATTCGCCGGGCATGGCGTCGTGTTCGTGTCGTTCAATTACCGGCTCGGACCGCTGGGCTGGCTGGCACTGCCGGCGCTGAGCAGAGAGTCTCCGCATGGCGTGTCCGGCAATTACGGCCTGCTCGACCAGATCGCCGCGCTCAAATGGGTGCGCAAGAACATCACGGCCTTTGGCGGCGATCCCGACAACGTCACGATCATGGGGGAATCGGCGGGTGCGCTCAGCGTGACCTATCTGCTGTCGAGCCCGCTGGCGCGCGGCCTGTTCCAGAAGGCCATTGCGGAAAGCCCGAACATGCGCTCCTTCCCGGAGCTCAAGCGCGCCGATCACGGGCTGCCCTCCGCCGAAGAGATCGGACTGAAGATTCAAAAGGCTGCCGGCGCGGCCAACCTCAAGGCTTTGCGTGCGATGAGCCCCAAGGCACTGACCATCGCCGCGTTCCGGGCAAGATTTCGCCCAGAGGGGACGATCGACGGCTTTGCCCTGCCGCGTCAGATCGTCGAAATTTTTGATCGGGGCGACGAGGCGCATGTGCCCCTGATCGCCGGTTTCAACAGCGGCGAGATCCAGACACTGCGCGCGGGCCTGCCGCCCCCGCCGGCCACGCACGCGGCCTATGTCCGCGAAATCCGAAAGCGCTATGGCGAGCTGGCGCCCGCGTTCCTGAAGCTTTACCCGGGCGACAATATCGAGGCCAGCATGCTGGCGACCGTCCGCGATGCGCTCTTCGGTTGGGCCGCCGAGCGGATGGTGCGCAAGGAGGCGGCTGCGGGCGTGCCGTCCTACCTTTACCTGTTCGATCACGATTACCGCGCCGCGCGCGAGCGAGGTTTGCGCGCCTTCCATGCCAGCGAATTGCCGTTCGTCTTCGGCCATGTCGGACCGGAAGCGAAGCTGCCCGTGAACTGGCCGCGCCCGGAAGGCACAGAGGACGTCGCGCTGTCGGACGCGATGATGAATTACTGGACATCCTTCGCGCGGACGGGCGTTCCCGCTGCACCCGGTCACCCGGCCTGGCCGCGCTTTGCGCCCGGCAAGCACTATATGCTGTTCGGCGACAAGCCCGTGGCGTCGACCGATCCCTATCCCGGCATGTACCGGCTGAACGAGGAAGTGGTGTCGCAACGGCGCCGGGCCGGCAACCAGCAATGGTTCTTCAACGTCGGTGTGGCCGCGCCCGTACCCCATAAGTGAATTCTAGGATCAAGATATTCATTCACACAATAATGAAATTGACAGGGCTGGCGCCTCGGCCGCATAGTCCCCAAAAGAGCGATATAGCAATAACGCCCTTGGGGGGAGCGCCGGTGAAGACGATGGCCATCGTGCCCAGAACGACGCTGGCCCGTGCGCCGCATCGAACCGCCCTGCCCCCATCCCCCACCCAGCAGAGGCGCTGAGCGATGGAAGCGCAGGCGCCTGCGACAGCGGCCGAGATCTCCGCCGCAACCGGTGCCCTGCCGGCAGTCCCCGGCAAGCGCGCCTGGGTTGTGCTCTGGATGCTGTGCTTCGTCTATGTGCTGAATTTCCTCGACCGGCAGCTCTTCTCGATCCTCGCCAAACCGATACAGGACAGCCTGCACATCTCCGACGGCCAGCTCGGCCTGATCGGCGGGCTCTATTTCGGGATATTCTATACCTTCATCTCCATTCCCGTGGGCTGGATCGCCGACAAGACCAACCGGGTCTGGGTGCTGACGCTCGCCTGCGCGATCTGGAGCGGTGCGACGATGGCCTGCGGCCTTGCCATGACCTACGCCCAGCTTGCCGCCGCGCGGATGACCGTAGGCTTCGGTGAGGCCGGCGGTGTCCCGCCGTCCTACGCGATCATCTCCGACTATTTCCCCTCCGGCCGCCGCGGCACGGCGCTCGGCATCTACAATCTCGGCCCCCCGATCGGGGCAGCGTTGGGTGTCGCATTCGGCGCCTCGATCGCTGCCGTCTATAGCTGGCGCGACGCCTTTATCGTTCTCGGGGCGGTCGGCGTGCTCGCAGCGGCGTCGATCATCGTGATCGTGCGCGAGCCACGCCGCGGTGGCCTCGATCATCCTGCGGCCGACGCCCATGGCATTGCGGAAGCGGCATCCAGCTTCGGCCAAACGATCAAGATGTTCTTCGGACGACCGTCGCTAGTGCTGGCCGCGGTCGCCAGCGGCGTGACGCAGATCATCACCTATGGCGCGGGGAATTTCACAACGCTCTTCCTGATGCGCGAAAAGGGCATGACCCTCGAGGAGGTGGCCCTCTATATCGCGCTGACCATCGGCATCGGCATGACCGCAGGGATGTTCGTTTCGGGCCGCATCATCGACCGTTTCACCCGTCGCTCGAAGCAAGCCTATGCGCTGATCCCCGCGGCGTCTCTGGCGCTGGCAGTCCCGTTCTATCTGGCCTTCGTCTGGGCGCCTTCCTGGCAACTGGCGACCGTCTTTCTGATCGGCCCGTTCTTCCTCAACTATTTCTACCTGTCGTCATCGGTGACGCTGGTGCAGGAAGAAGTCCGCCCCGATCAGCGCGTCATGTCGGGCGCCTTGCTGCTCCTTATCATGAACCTCACCGGCATGGGGCTAGGTCCGACCTTTGTCGGCGAGGTCAGCGATTTCTTCCACGCCAGCCACCCGCATCATTCCCTGCAGATCGCCTTTTATCTTCTCACGCCATGCTATCTGATCGCGATCGGGTTGTTCCTGTGGCTGGCGCGGGTGCTGCGAAACGAAAGCCGATAGGGACTCGCCATGGCTAACATTCGTCGTCTCATCATTTCGCTCGCGGCAACGCTGTGTCTTGCCGCGCCCGCTGCCTCTGCCGCTTCCGCCGACGGCGCCCCGGTCGTGAATGCGCCCGCCGGGCAGCTGACAGGAATGACGGAAGGCGGATTGCATGTCTTCAAGGGCATCCCCTACGCCGTGCCGCCTGTGGGCTCGCTGCGCTGGCAGCCGCCGCAGCCCTTGCCGCGATGGCAGGGCGTCAAGACCGCAACAGCATTCGGACCCGAATGCGTCCAGCCGAGATCGCGGGTGAAAAGCATCTACACCGGGGCCCCGGTGCCGATGAGCGAGGATTGCCTGACGCTCAACATCTGGGCGCCGGCCCATGCACACAACGCGCCGGTCTTCTTCTGGATTTATGGCGGCGCATTGTGGGGCGGAGCGAACCGCGATCCTGTCTATAACGGCACAAGGCTGGCCCAGCAGGGTCTTGTCGTGGTGACGATCAATTACCGGCTCGGCGTGCTCGGCTGGCTGGCGCATCCCGAGCTCAGTGCGGAATCGCCGCTCCACATCTCGGGCAATTACGGCCTTCTCGACCAGATCCAGGCGCTTGAGTGGGTCAAGCGCAACATCGCGGCCTTCGGCGGCGATCCGTCCAATGTGACGATTGCCGGCGAGTCGGCGGGCGGGCTGAGCGTGATGTATCTGATGGCGTCGCCCGAGGCGCGCGGGCTGTTCGCCAAGGCGATCGCCGAAAGCGCCTATATGATCTCAACGCCGGCCCTTCGCGGACGCAAGTTCGGGCAGATGTCCGCCGAAGCGGAAGGCCTGAAGTTCGCGTCCGCCTTCCACGGCGCGAATATCGCCAGGCTGCGCACGATCAGCGCCGACAAGCTCACCGCCATGGCTGCTGCAACAGGCTTTCCGCCCTTCGGAGCGGTCGACGGACATATACTGCCAGGCCAACTCTTCGATATTTTCGGCAAGGGCGAGCAGGCGCATGTGCCCATCCTCGCCGGTTTCAACAGTGGCGAAATCCGTTCGCTCAGGATGCTCGCACCGCCCCCACCCAGCAGTCCGGACGTCTATGAGAAAACCATCCGCGCGCATTATGGCGATCTTGCAGACGACTTCCTGAAGCTCTACCCGGCAACTCACATGCAGGAGAGCATCTGGGCCACAACCCGCGATGCGCTTTATGGCTGGACCGCCGAACGGCTTGTCAGGCAGCAGACGGCAATCGGCGAGTCCTCCTACCTCTACTTCTTCGATCACAGCTATCCCGCTGCCGACAAGGCGGGCCTCCACGCCTTTCATGGCAGCGAACTGCCGTATGTGTTCGGAACTGCCGATGCCACGCCGCCGCTGTGGCCGAAGATTCCGAACACACCGGTGGAGCAGCGGCTATCGGATGCGATGATTGCCTATTGGGCTAGCTTTGCGCGAACCGGACGTCCCGACGCTGCAGGCGGCCCGGACTGGCCGGCCTATGGCAAGACCGCCGGCTATATGGACTTCGCGGATAGCCCGCAGCCGTCCCATCATCTTCTGCCCGGCATGTACCACCTGAACGAGGCGGTCGTCTGCCGGCGCTACGCGGCCGGTGATATTCCCTGGAACTGGAATGTCGGCCTCGTATCGCCACCGCTTCCGGGCAAGACTGCAGACTGCCAATAGGGCGCGTGCAACGACACCCGGCAAGACACAACCGATAGACGAGAGCGCGCATGAAACTCTCCGATTTCAAATTGACCGAGAGCGATTTCGGGACCTTCGGCCGGAGACTGCAGCGCCCCGAATGCGTATGGGCTGACCGCGACGGTATCTGGGTGTCCGATATGCGTGGGGGCATTGCCCGCGTGCGGGGGGATGCCGATCCGGACCTGCACGGCTCGGGGATCGTCGAGCCCAACGGGTTCAGCCGCCGACCCGATGGCAGCTTTATCGTTGCCGGGATCGGTGATGGCCGGTTCCATCTCATTTTGCCCAGTGGCGAGACCCGCGTCCTGCTGGACAGCTTCGACCGCAAGCCACTCGGCACTGTGAATTACGCCTGCGCCGACGGGCCGGACCGAATCTGGCTTTCGATGATGACGCGCCTGCCCCGTTGGGATGCGGCGCTGACATCTGAGAATGGCGACGGCTACATTTTGCGCGTCGACGGCGATGGCGCGCGATGTGAAATCGTCGCCGATGGCCTGGATCTGACCAATGAAGTGAAGGTCTCACCCGACGGGCAATATCTCTACGCGGCCGAGACCATGGCTTGCCGGATCGTGCGCTTCGCGATCAGGCCCGACGGCTCGCTCGGTCAGAGGGAGACGGTGGGGCCCGAGAGCCTCGACCGGGGCGCACTCCCGGACGGCATCACCTTCGACCCCTGGGGCAATCTCTGGGTCACGATCATCAGCCAGAACGGACTGACGGTGATCGACAAGCACGGAGAGGCCCATATCGTCTATCGCGACATGAACGAGGCGGCCGTCGAAACCATGGCTGTCGGCATTGAGCAGCGCAACGGCGTTGTCAATAGCCTCGTGGCCTGCGCGTCGGAGAGCGGCCCGCTATCGCTGCCGACCAGCATTGCATTCGGGGGACCGGATGGCCGCACGGCCTATGTCGGAACCCTGCCGCTGACTCACCTACCGACGTTCCGATTGCCGGACGAATTAAAATAAGTGAGAGACGCAACGATGCCCATGCATGATGACGCCCGCAATCCCGTCATGAAAGTCGCGATTGCGGCGGCGACAGGAGCATCTATCGAGTGGTACGATTTCTTTATCTACGGAACTGCCGCGGCTCTGGTCTTCCCAACGCTCTACTTCCCCCAGACGCTAAGCCCCTATGTTGCCCAACTCGCTGCATTCAGCACGTTCGCGGTAGGCTTTCTTGCCAGGCCTGTCGGCGGCGCACTGTTTGGACATTTTGGCGACCGTTTTGGGCGGAAAACCACCCTGGTCATCGCCCTGATGATCATGGGAAGCGCATCCACACTGATCGGCCTGTTGCCGGGTTATAAGGTCCTTGGCGACCTTGCGCCGCTCTTGCTCGTGATCTTGCGGTTCGTTCAAGGCCTTGCGGTTGGCGGACAATGGGGCGGCGCCGTCCTTCTTGCGGTCGAGAGCGCACCACCAGAGAAGCGCGGATATTTCGGAAGCTTTGCCCAGATCGGCGTGCCGATCGGGCTGGTGCTGGCGAACGCCGTTTTCTATATCGTCGGCGCATGGCTCGGGCCGGACGCGTTCCAGTCATGGGGCTGGCGGCTGCCATTCCTCCTCAGCATCGTGATCGTCGGCGTTGGGATGTATATTCAGTTCCAACTGGAGGAGACCGCTGAGTTCAGCAAGGAGGCGATAGAGCACGCGCCGGGGGCCGTGCCGGTCGAGAAGAAATCTCCCATACTGGATGTGATGGTTGCACACCCGAAGGAGATCGCGCTTGCCGGCGGAGCATTCATCGCGAACAACATCTGCTTCTATGTCGCGATCACCTATGCCATCGCATATGGGACATCCACGCTGCATCTTCCGAAACAGTTGATGCTTTCGGCTGTGATGATCGGCAGCATAGCCATGATCCCGGCCTTGATGATCTCAGGCTGGTTGTCTGACAAGTGGGGCCGGGTCGGGATATTCATGACCGGCGCCGCTCTGGCAGGCTTGTGGGCGCTCGTATTTTTCCCACTGATGGACACCGCGTCTTCCATTCTTGTGACGCTTGCGATCACGGTCGAGCTGACACTGCTGAGCGTGATGTACGGACCGCAGGCAGCTCTCTTTGCCGAACTGTTTCCTGTGAAATTGCGGTACTCCGGCGCATCTCTGGGGTATCAGGCGGGGGCTGTTGTCGGCGGCGGCTTTGCGCCGATCATCGCCGCGACGTTGCTTGAGGAATTCAATACGAGCTTTTCTATTGCATTGTATATGCTCGTCGCATGCGCAATTTCCTTCATATCGACCTATCTCCTCAGCCGCTCGCCCAATTATGCGCGCCGTGGGAGCGAGGCATAAGTGCGGAGTGAAGGATGCGCGGCCCTTGGCATAGAATAGAGCTGAACGGACGAAACCCCGGGTTTCCGTACGCCGCACGCGATAACGTCTTCCGGCGCATTTGCTCTCAGGGATAAGCCGATTGCCTTAGTGAACCGCAGATACGCTTCGCGGTTCGCTCATCGCTTCGAGAGGATCTTAAATCCCGAGGCCATGAAGTCCGCCATACGCGCCCGCACGGCTGGAAGGTCATCGGACCGGCAGAGACCGTTCGAGAGGCGGTCGAGGCGGCCGCTGCGGGACAGGGAATGCATGAAGCTGCCGGTCACGAAGTGATAGCCCCAGAAGATCTCCTCCTCGGGTACATCGGGCAGCGCCTTTTTCAGGATTTTGATCAGCCGCAAAACAACCGGGTCGAAATGCTCGTCGAACATCGCGGCGCCTTCCGGGGTGTTGCTCAATTGCGAGCCGAACGCGCCATAATTTCTCCAGCCTTCGCCGCCCTTTGTGTAGAGATCGAAGTCCGTGTCCAGAAACGCGTGAAGCGCCCCCGCCACAGTCGGCTTCCCGCCGGCCTCCTTTTCATATTTGTCGAGCGCCTTCATACGGCGGTCGCTGGTCACTTGGGCACGCCGGACGAAGACCTGCTTGAACAGGGCGAACTTGTCCTCGAAGTAATAATGCATCAGCGAGGTATGCACACCGACCTTCTGCGCCACATCGCGCAGGGTCACGCCGTAGAGACCGTGTTTGGAAAACAGGAGTTCGGCGGCGTCCAGGATGCGCTCGAGGGTTTCGGCGCGTTGCTCGGCCTTTGTGCGATGCACCTTCTTGGATGCCACCTTCCGCTTAAGCGCTTTTTTCGCCGGAAGTTTCGCCTTCGTTTGCGCCATCAAACAGACCCCTGCTGCGTGCATCGGACCTCAGATCCCAGCCTTCGGCTGGACGGCCCTATCCCGCTCGACTAGGCCCTTGTGTACTCTGCACGAAGACGATTTTTGTCGATTTTTCCGGTCGATGCCAGCGGCATATGCGCCACCCGAATCACCTGGTCCGGAATCCACCAATCGGCGACATTCCCGCGCAGCGCGCTCAACAGGGCCTCATCGTCGAGGGTATGGCAGTTCTGCGGCTCGACGACAAGAATTGGGCGCTCGCCCCATTTCGGATCGGGCTGGCCGATGACCGCGACTTGCCCCACGCCGGGCAGACGACCGACGATGGCTTCGATCTCGGCCGGATTGATCCACTCGCCGCCCGATTTGATGAGGTCCTTGGAGCGGCCAGAGATTGTCAGATTGCCGTCATCGTCGATGCTGGCGAGATCTCCGGTGTCGAAATAGCCGTCATCGTCCAACGTGTCCGCCTCGGCCTTGAAATAGCGATCGACAACACTCGCTCCCTTCACCTTCAAATGTCCGGTGACATTCCTTTGTTGCCCTAGCGTCACGCCGTCGGCATCGGTGAGCCTCAGATCGAGCCCCATCGGCGGCCGGCCGGACGCCACCGCCCGCTCGCGCCCCAGCGCAGGGGCGACCGTGCCCAGAGGCGACAGCTCGGTCATTCCCCAACTCGTCTGTACGCGGGCCTGAAGACGCTCTTCCATCCGCCGGATCAGCGAATCCGGACAGGCCGAGCCGCCGATGATGACACGCTCGAGAGACGGCACGTCACCGCCAGTGGCATCGAGATGATCCAGCAGGCCCAGCCACACGGTCTGCACGCCGGCCGCGACGGTCACGCCTTCCTCGCGGATCAGCGCAGCCAGCCGCGCACCATCGGTCTGGCGGCCCGGCAGGACGAGCTTGGCGCCCACAGCCGGCGCCGCGAACGGAAAGCCCCAGCCATTGGCATGGAACATGGGCACGGCAACGAGAACGGAGTCTGCAGCCGTCAAGGCGATGGCATCGGCCTGCAGGGCGCGCAGCGTATGCAGATAATTGGATCGATGGGTGTAGACGACCCCTTTTGGCGCGCCGGTGGTGCCCGAGGTATAGCAAAGCCCGGCTGGCGCGTTCTCGTCGAAATCGCCCCAGCGTATCTCTTCGCCAAATTCGGCGAGCAGAGTCTCGAAAGCGAATGTCCGGCACTCGCCAATGGCGCGTCCTTCCGGCTGAGCGCCATCAAGCAGCACAACGCATTCGAGGCTCGGACAGCGCTGCACGAGTTCCTGCGCCATCTCGGCGAGGCCTTCACCAACGGCCAGGACGCGATCCTCCGCCTCGTTCACCATCGCCGCGAGATGGGCGACCGTGATGCGCGGGTTGAGCGTATGGCACACCAGCCCCGCGCCCATGGCGGCGTAATAAATCTCGAAATGATGCTGCGTGTTCCAGGCCAGCGTGGCGATCCGGTCGCCGAAGCGCAGCCCCAGTTTTGCCAGCGCACCTGACATGCGGTTGCTGCGTTCGCGCAAGGCGGCATAGCCAATGCGGTCTGCATCGGCTGTAACAAGCTCGCGGTTTCCCCACCACTTGGCGGCGTGATCCAGAAATTTATCGACCGTAAGGGCGTAAGATTGCATGAGCCTGTCGGCAGAATATGAACAAAGAAACGGCCGCCGGTTGCTTCAGCCAACCGGCGGCCAGATAGCTTGATGTTAGAACAATTTCGTCACCCGGATTCCGAACTGGCGCGGCGGACCGGCGTAGAGACCGCCGGAGTTGTTGGACGCCACGTACTGCTGATCCGTCAGGTTCGTGCCATAGAGCGTCACGAGCCAGGTTCCCCTATTCCATTCAAGTTGCCCGCCGAGCTGATTGCGCGCGCCCAGACGATCGCCCACGGCAGTGTTGTCGAAGATGGACGCCCATTGTGTGGATACATGCGCAAAGTTGACGCGCGGGGTCAGCGTGTCGCCGTTCCCCAGTTGGAATGCGTACTGGGCGCTGAAATTGTAGGTGACGCTGGGCGCGTAGGTGATCGGGTTGCCCTTCACATTGACGCAATAGGGTTGAGCGCCTGACGGGCCCGCCAACGGATCGCAAGAGCCCGTATAGAGGGCGGCAAGGCGTTGGTATCTGGGGTCGATCGCCCAGAAGTTGGCGATCTTGCTCTTGAGCAGGCCGACGCTGGCGGTGAAGGAGAACGCGCCGAAGCTGCCCTGCGTCTCGGCTTCGAGACCATAGTTTACGGTCGCATCGGGAAGATTGATTTCATACGTCCTGAGCGGAGTCGCCGGATCAGACAACGTGACCTGGAAGTTGTTGTACTCCGTGTAGAACGCATTCAACTGCGTACGCATGTGACCGTCGAACCATGACGACCTCTTCCAGCCGAGTTCGTAGTCGGTATCCGTTACCGGCCCGAACGACTGTGGTGTGCCGAGTCCGGGTGCGGCGTTCAGACCGCCGCCCGTGTAGCCGGTCGCCACGAAGGCGTAGAGGTAATCACCTTCATTGACCGACCAGTCGATCGCCGCCTTGTAGGTGAGGTGCGACGAACTCTGGGAGTTATTGTCGATGGCTGGTGTGCCATACGGCGTTCCTCCATAAGACCAGAAGATGGCGTCGTTCTTCGACTTGGTCGTCGTCCAGCGCCCGCCGAGCGACACCGAGACGCGGTTGGTGAGCTTGGCCTCAACCTGGCCGAAGGCGGCGAGGTTCCGGTTCGTCGTCTTGCCCTGAAACGTATAGGACCCATACTGATAGAAGTTGGCTGCGCTGGGCGTGGGGTCGGGGAAGCGCGGCCCGACGGTGATGTAGAACTGGTACGGCTTGGTCCAGTCGTAGTCGTTTTCCTGTCCGTACAGGCCAAACACCCAGGTGATCCGCTGGTCGTCCGGCGAAACCAGGTCGAATTCCTGGGAATAGACCGTCTCGCTGACGTTATCGAAGAACAACCAGTTGCTGGTTTGGCCGAAATACGGGAAGTCGCCCGGGTTACCCAGATCCGTGCCGTCGAGATCGGCGCGCCAGCGGGTGTTGCCGACATTGTAGTCCGAGATGGACTGCAGCTTGATGCCGTTGCTAAAGGTGTATGCGGCCTTCAGGATTGCGCGCTGCATCCGATCTAAGCGGCCCTGCGGCGCATTCGCACGAATGTGGAAAAGGTTGCTGTCGTGGTAGTTGTTGGGCGTGCCGTAAGGCGCCACCGGAGCGCCGAGGGGCAGAAGCTGCGAATAGGGAACCGCTGGCGCAGCGCCGAAATCCTGATAAAGCGCGTCGTATTTGACCGAGACTGTAAGGGCGCTCGTCGGCTGCCACAGGACGCTCAGGCGCCCCGCGCCCACTCTCAAGTCGGCATTGTTGTAGCCCGGCTTGCAGCCCACATATTGATTGCCAGGGCACGCGTCCGCCGGATTGCTATCAGTAATGGTATAGAAGCTGTCGCGTCTTTCGCCGAAGGCTGAAAGACGTATCGCCAACGTGTCCGAGAGTGGAATATTGACCGCGCCCTGGACCTGCGCATCATTGTAATTGCCGTATTGAGCCATGGCGTAGCCGCTATAGCCGCCACCAATGGTCGGATCGTTTGTGTTGACGAAGACCGCACCGCCGGTTGCATTCTGGCCCACGAAGGTGCCTTGCGGACCGCGATACACCTGGATGTCCTTGATGTCGTAGAACGGTTCCGCGGTCAAATAGCCCGGGAAGGTGGAGACACCGTCGCGGTACAGGACCACGCCAATCGGCGTCTGCGTGTTGTGCTCACCCTTGCCGATGCCACGGATGTCGAAGTCGACGCCCTGGCCCAGATCGTTGATCGTCAGATTGGGCGCGATGAACTGCAGCGAATTGACGTTCACAATGTCTTTGTTCTGAATGTCATTGCCGGTCACGACGCTTGCCGTGATCGGCGACGTCATCAGGTTTTCGCTCCGGCGTTCAGCGGTCACCACCACGGTCTCGAGACCGCTGCTGGAGGCGCTGGTAGACGACGAATCCGACGTCGATGCCGTCTGCGCATAAGCCGCGCTGCAGCAGATCAGTGCCAGAACCGATGTCGACAGGCATAGCGTGCGCCGCATGATATTCCTCCCCTTCCGCCCGCAGGCGATCTAGCGCGCTCTTCGGCGCAGTGTGGGGACGTTGTCAGCGAACCGGCCACACGTCAATATTCATTCACACGAGGATGAATATCTTTGTCGGCATGGTGCTTTCCGGTCACAGGTGCACATGGCAATTGGCGCCGGCGCGGATTTCTCAACAGATGCAGACCCGAAAGGTTAACGTTCGAGCTGCAGATTTCTTGGGGCGCAGGCAGGCGGAGACCCAGCTTCAGGTTGCCTCCTTCACGCCGATCGAGCGTCTGATCTGCCGAATAAATTTCGAAATTTCGCTCTTCGGCCTCGCCAGCTGCGCCATGCAATGCAAAAGAAACGGGATTGCGGCGATGGTCGCCGCAATCCCGTTTAGATCCGATATCGGCCGGTCTTAAAACCGGATGTTCAACTGCCCCGTCCACGCGCCGGAGGTCAGGTCGGAACGGCCAACCGTCGTGTCGTAGCGCACGCTCAGCGAGACATCGTCGCTGAGCGCGGCTTGCGCGCCGACCCCCAACTCGCCCCAGGTCCGGCTCCGGGACGCCAGCCCGAAGGTCATCAGCACCGTCGGCATCTTGCGTGAATGCGGTCGTGATACCGCCCGCCCCGGACTCGAAATCGTGGACCAGATAGGCATGAACCAGCGGCTTGATCGCGAAGCCGCCGCTCGTGAAGTTGCCAACAGCGTCGAAGCCCACACGGCCCGTGAACGATTTGCGCGCAGGCGCTGCGATAGGCCATCGCCGGCGCGCCGCCCGATTCCGTATAGGCATCGACCGACGAGTCCATCCACTGCAGGCCGGCAGCCGGGGTGATGGTGACGTCCGACCTCACGAAGGGCATGCCCGCGGACACCCCGAAGGCCGGGCTGGTGCCATGGGTGCTGCCATGCAGGTTGAACGTCGTGGCACCAGCGACGACGCTGCGGTCCGTCGTGAGGTTCTGCGACCCCGATCCGGCGAAGCCGTCCACGAACCAGCCATCGCCGCTATAGCGGGCATAGGCGACGCCTTGGTAGGACGTCGATCCGATCCGTCCCGGGCCCGTGGCAATCTTCGCCGTGCTGTCCGCATAGGAGAAGGCGCCGCCAAAGACCAAGTTCGAACCGGCCTGAACGTCCAGTCCCGCCGCGATCAGATAGCCGTTGATCCTGGCCTTGCCGGCACCGCCGCCGATGGCGACCGAGCCGTCCAGCGAAGAGCCGCTGAAGAAGCCGCTCACGCCCTTTCCGAAGCTTGCCCAGCCGCCGCCGGCCGCCTGGGCCGGGGTGACCGCGACCGGCTGCGCTGCCGCGGCCCCGACATTCTGCCCGAATGCGAGGACGGCATTGGCGTCCGAGAATGGCGACAGGTCACGCTGAGCGAGATCGAGCGCACGCGTGTCGACATTGAAGGCCGTGCCACCCGCGCCGGATTCGCCCGTGCCCAGACCCGCCAGATGGTTCCAGATCAGGTTCGTGAACCCGCCCATCTGATGGGAGGCGATGGATGGCAGAGAGCGCGCAGTCGTCGGCGCAAGGCCCGCCAAGGCCTTGGTCAATGCGCCATCCGCCAACGTATCGACGGAATCATAGATGGTCTTGAGGTCGGCGTAGTGGGCCGTTCGCGCGCTGTCGAGGGCGGTTGCGATGGTCTTCACATCGGCGCTTGGGTTTGTGAATTGCGACAGGAAGCTCCCGGCCTTCATGGTGACGACGAGGTTCGTCCCGGTTGCCGTGGTCACTTCGCTGACCGAAGGATAGAGCACGCCGGTGACCGTGTCGGGAACACTGGCGAAGGCGCCGGTGACGGTGCTCGCCGTCCCGAACACCGCCGTGTCGCCATAATGCGGCGTCGAGGTCGCCTTGAACGTCACCGTGCCGGCGAGGCTCAGAGCTCCGGTCGTGGTGAGCAGGTCGGTGCCGCCTGTGCCGGTGTCAATTTCCAGATTCGATCCGGCGCTCAGCGTCGCAGCGCCGGCAACCGTCAGATGACCGGCACTGCCGACCCCCGCACCCGGCGCCAATGCGCCGCCACTGGCGACTGTCACGGGCGCAACCGTACCGTTGCCCTGCAAGGTGCCGCCATTGCCGACCGTGACACCGCTGGAGGTGACAATCGACCCGTCGATTTGCAACGCACCCGCCGCCACCGTCGTGGCACCCGTATAAGTGCTGGTCGCCGTCAGGATCGTGGTGCCGGTGCCGGCCTGGGTGACTGTGCCGGTGCCGGAGATCACCCCGCCGAAGCTCGACGTATCCGAGCGATCGAATGCCAATTTGCTATTGTCGGTCACGTTGGAGGCCAGCGAACCACTCTTCCCGCCATCACCCAGTTGCAAGGTGCCGGCGCTGATCATCGTGCCGCCGGTATAGGTGTTGGCACCGGTCAGGATGAGGGTGCCGGTGCCGGTCTTGTTGAGCCAACCTCCGGCACCCGAAATCACGCCGCTGACGGTCGTGTCGGTGTTGAGGCCGCCCGCCGCCAATGTCTTCGATCCAAGAACGAAACTGCCCGAACCCGCGATCGATCCGGCACTTATGCCAGTGGCGGAGATGCCGGAAATATCAACCATACCGCCGTCTCCGGTGACGAGCTTGGCCGATCCGGCAACGCTCACGCCGGTAAAGACGACGCTGCCGAAGCCGTTCGCGGTGATCGTGGCATCACCCGCACTCGCCCCGTTGTTGAATTGCAGCGTTCCGGCGTTGCCCGTCACGCCGCTGACAAAAAAGTTCGGCGCATTGCTGGAGTTATTGACAACACCGGCCCCACCGATAATCAGCGACGAGGCACCAGCGGCCGTGCCAGTGACGTTGATGCTATAGGCCGGGGCGCCGGCGTTGAACTGCAGCTCCGCAACCTGTGTGTTTGCCTTCTGGATATCGATGGCCGGCTTCGTGGTCGTGTCGAAGATCGCCATATCGGTCGCAGTCGGAACCGTGTTGGAGGTCCAGTTGCCTGCCGTGTTCCAGTCCGACGAACCGGGGGTGGAACTCCACACAATACTTCCCATTGTGGAGAGCGTCACAAACACGTTGTTCGCATTGTAGCTTACGGTCTGTGTGAAGCCGCCGAAACTTCCGTTGACGACGACGTCGGTGAAATTGCCGGTCAACGCGCCCGTCGAATTGACCAGCGTGTAAACCTTTCCGCCCGTATAGGCGCCGGCCGATGGCGCAAGAACAAGATGCCCATTGATCACCGCCGTTCCCGTTACCAGCAGTTTGTCAGACGAGGTGGGGGACAGTTCATCCAGATAGGTTGAGCCCGCGGCCAGCGTGAAATTTCCGTTGACGGTGAGCGTGCCGATCGAGTTGCCGGGCGCGACCGTGCCGCCGCTGGCCACCGAGGTTGTCGGCACCGTACCGGTGCCGCCCAGCGTGCCGCCATTGGCCACGGTCACGCCGCTGGACGACGCGATCGAACCATTCACCGAAAGCGTGCCGGCATTGACGCTGGTCGCGCCGGTATAGGTGCTGGTGCCGGTAAGCGTGGTATCGCCAGTGCCGGCCTGCATAAGCTTGCCGGTGCCGGAGATCGCGCCTGCGAAGGTGTAGGCATCCGAGCGATTGATCGCGAACAACCCATTATCGGTGACATCGCCGAGGATCGAGCCGCCCGTTCCGCCATTGCCGAGTTGCAGCGTGCCGGCATTGATCGTGGTGCCGCCGGTATAGGTTCCGGCGCCCGTGATCAGCAGCGTGCCGGTGCCATATTTGATCAGCGGCCGGCTGCCGGTGAGCAAAGAGGCATCCGGCGTGGAATCGTTGTTCGCCAAGCCGAACTGCAGCACCGTGGCACTCGAGAAATAGCTGGTCACATCATAGAGCAGCCAGGCGCCGCGCCCGAAGGTCGCAACGGCCAGAACATCGGCCGTCGGATTGTAGTTCAGCTGGCTGACCAACACGTTCGGCAAGCCCGTGCCAAAGAAGCGCCAGCCGGACAGCACGCCGGTGGCACTGCTGTCTGCCACGGCGATGGGGCTTGTGGCGCTCGTTGAATTTTCCAGGCCGCCGACCAGTAGCGCGTTCACGCCGTTGTTCGAAATAAAATCGGCCGATGTCGGACGGGTGAAGCCTGTCGGAAGATTCGCCGTGAGGCTCTGGAACGTCGCGCCCCGATCGGTCGTACCCCACAGATCGGTGGCATCGGCCGCGTAGAACCGGTTCTGGGTGCGGAGGTCGAAAACAAGCGTCGTCGGCGCCGCGCCTGCATAGGCCGCGAGATTGTTAATTCCCCCGGCCGTGCTCGTGCTCATCCAGATGCCGCCACCAATCGTGGCGATGAGGGCGCTGGTATTGTCCTGTGTGCCGTAGGCGATGGCGGACACGCCGCCACCGTCGCCGCCGAGATCTGTCAGGGTCAGGGTCGGATTGGTGCCCGGCGCATTCGCACCTGTCAGCGTGTCCTGTGTCAGGAACACATCGGTTCCACCGATTGCAATCAGCGAGGGATCGATCTTGTTGAGAACGAACGGCGTGTAGAAATTGCCATTCGGCGTGATGCTGAGATTCACCGTGTCGGTGGCGACGGTATTGCCTGCCGAGTCCACGGTCACGCGCGTGAGCCCGCCGAGGTTTTGAACGGCGAGATAGTAGACACTCTTGCCGGTCAGCGTCTTGTCGTTGACCGTGACCATCGTGCCGTCACCGCCAGAGATTTCATTGTATTTTACCGAGCCGGCACTCGTTTCGATCATGGCCGAATTGTCTTGCGCAGCGACGCCGAGCAGATGTGAATTCGCACCATACGCAACCTGATAGGCCTCAATTGCGGATAGATTGCCGTTCAGCTGTGTCCAGACGCCCGTGTCGCTTTGCGGCTGGGAGCGCATATAGACACCGCCGTCAGTCGAGACGATGAGCTGGCCATTGGCGTCGAATGCCAAGGCGCGCGAATCGGGATGAACCGTCGAATTGTTGCCGGTGTGCGCATCCGTGATGCTTGTGAAGCTGGAAGTTCCGGCGTCCACGCGGTACGCGATCAGCGTGTAGGGGGTCGTCTGCAGCGCGTCGCCGGTGACATAGACATAGTTGGTATTGTTGGGGTCGATCGCAATCGCCAGGTTCGTGTTGCCTTGACCACCCGGGTTGACGGTCGGAACCGGCAGCGCCGTCCAGGTCGTGCCGCTATTTTTCGATAGATACAGACCCGTAAGCTTGCCGGTTACAACATCCACAATGCCGGCTGCGAGCGCACCACCCGGCCCGGTTGCGAGTTTGATCTTGGTCTGGTCGGTGGTGTTGATCTTGCCGCCGGCATCGGCCGTGGCGAAGACCTGCGACCACGTCGCGCCCGTATCGGAGCTGACATAGATAGACGTCGAATTCTTGCCACCTCCGGTGGCGTCAGGTGCCGTCACAGCGGCATAGAGCTTGGTCGTGCTGGCAGGATCTCCAACGATCGAGGTGATCGGGCCGGTGGGGAGCCCGCCAGTACCGGAGATCGAGGTGAAGGTGGCACCGCCATCGGTGCTGCGGTAGAGGCCACCCGTGGTCTGCGACGGCGCGTTGGAGGACTCTTCATAGGTCCCGGCGACGATTGTGTTGCCGCGCACCGCGACACTCCCCACCGACTGATCCGCGAAGGTGGTGGCCCCGAGATGGCTCCAGGTCGTGCCGCCATCCGTGGTGTACAGGAGCCCGGTCCGCAGTCCGCCGGACGAGGCATAGGTCGCGCCACCCGCCGCGACAAAGCCGTTCGAGCTGAGGCCCGTGCCAGCGATGAGGGTCTTGTGCGTGGCGTCCGTCGGATCGGCCGACAGGCTGCCAATGGACAGAGAGAGCTGGCTATCGGTCAGGGCCGTCCAGGTCTTGCCGCCATCATGCGTGACCCAGACACCGCCATTGACGGCCCCGATATACATCGTATTCGCATCGGCCGGATCAGTGACGATCGCATTCACGGCACCGGAATAGGCGTCATAGGCGTTGCCAGAATTGCCCTGCTCGGGTGCGGGGCCGAGGTTGACGTAGCCCCCCGCCCGCGCCGGTGAGCCGAGATAGGCGGCCGTCGAAAGAAGAAGGGCGCCCGTCAGCGCGAGCCTGGATAAGCGTTTCGGATACATAGAATTCCCCCGGAGGCGCGTACGCGCCAAAACCCAATCTTGACGTCAAATAGCTAGGGCGTGCGCGGCGTCGCTGAGGACGCCCCCCTCACGGCAGCAATACCCTGATGAAGCGCGCCAATGCGGCGCGCATGCGTGCACAATTCTTATTCGCTGCGCCCGTGAAGAATGATTACGATGCTGTAATAATCTGTGCAACGCATCCAAATTTTTGTGCTGCGCGGCTGCATGCTCATGCTTCCTTGATACGTCGGAATTCGCGTAATCTCGGGCCGATGATCGAGCGCTGCCCACGGCTGATGCAGGGACTTGCCGGACTGCTGGCGCTTTCGCTCGCGGCCTGTGCCTCTGTTGGCCATGCGGAGGGAAACGGCCCACCCAGCCTCGCGCTCGACATGGCAGGCATCACTGGCTCGGTTCATCAGGGCATGACACTGACGATCCGCTGGCGCGCACGACATGCTCCCCATGGCACACACGTCTCGGTTTGGCTTCTGAAGACTGCAACCGGACATTTGATCGGACCGCTCGCATCCGGACTATCCCTGCAAGGTCAGTATGCGTGGCGGATTCCTGTGTTCCGGCCACGTCCCATGCCTTGCGCGCGGGACCGGACCGGTGCCTGTATCGGCGACATCAATCCGGGTACGCGCTATGCAATCGTCTTGCGCCTTCAATCCGGAGGACCAGCGCCGGGACCAGTCCTCGCCAGCGCTCAAGGTTCTGAATTTCTGATGCTCTTGTCGCACTAGCCGCGCCATCTGCGAAAAACTTCGACGGCGTCGGGGCGTGATCCGCCTCCCCAATCCTGCTAAAATGGTCTCAAGGTGGGGGAGTTATGTACCAGTCAGAGTTGAATCATCGTGCGCGCCGCCAACGGCATTTGCAGTCGATTGTGCCAAGCTCGTGGTTTGCGACCAGTGAGCTGACGCCGGCCGAACGCTTCGAGGCTTGGCGGCAGAGCATGAGCGTCTTCCTCGATCCGAGCCTCGGCGACCGCGATGCCGCGGCAAGCTTTGCCGCAGAGATCGAAGGCTATCTTCTGGACGACATCGTCTTCTCACGGGGACGGGCAAGCTGCCAGAAGTTCGACCGCCAGAGCCTCAAGATCGCGCGCGATGGCCTCGAACACTACATGATCCAACTGTTCTTCTACGGCCATATGGAAATGAACCTGCACGGCCGTACGATCCGCAATCGCCCGGGTCAGATCGTCGGCTTCGATCTCGGCGAGATCATGGACAGCGTCAATTCCGATTTCGATATGCTGTGCGTCATCGTTCCGCGCGCCCGGCTTGCGCCCTTGCTCGCGCAGCCGGATTCGCTCCACGGCCTGATACCTGCTGTGGATGAAGGCTCAGGTTTGTTGCTGGCGAACTACATGCGGACTCTCTATCGCGCGGCGCCGATGCTCTCGCCGGCTGAGGCAAGTGCGTCGGCCCACGCGTTGCTGGATTTGATCGCCTCCGCGTTCAACAATGCGGCCATGGGCAGAGACAACGGCTATGAAAGACGGCATCAGTTGCTGCTGTTGCGGGCGCAGCAATTCATTCGAGACAATCTTGGCTCGTCCAGGCTGTCGCCCGAATATATTGCAGCAAATATCGGGGTGTCTCGCTCGTCTCTCTACCAGGTGTTCGAACCGGTCGGCGGCATCGCCGAGTACATACGCGAGCTTCGGCTTCGCAAATGCCTGACGGAAATCGTCGGCGCACACTCCACAAGCACGCGCATTGGAGAGATCGGATTTCGCTGGGGCTTCGGCAATCCATCAGCCTTCACCCGCAGCTTCAAGCAGCGCTTCGGCCGGACACCAAGCGAAGCGCGGGAATTGGGCTACACGCAGACCCGCCGCGCGGCGACTTCCATCGATCCGCGAGCAGGAAACCGGTTGCATGAAGAGTGGATCGCCGGCCTGACTTGAGACCGGCGCGACGCGCCCTATTTCATCAGGCCCAGAAGCTTGGCCGCATTATCCTTGAGGATCAGCGGCATTACCTCATCGCGGAAGCCGGCCTCCTTGGCCGCCGCGATCCAATTCTCCGGTTTGATCAGCGGGAAGTCGGAGCCGAACATCACCTTATGACGAAGCTGGGTGTTCGCGTATTGGATCACCTGCTTGGGGAAATATTTCGGCGACCAGCCCGACAGGTCGATGAAGACATTGTCCTTGTGCAGCGCCATGGACAGGCTCTCGTCCGTCCACGGCCAGCTCGGATGGGCGAGAATGAACTTCATATCCGGAAAATCGGCCGCCACCTCGTCGATCAGCATGGGTTGACCCCATTTGAGCTTCACGCCAGCGCCGCCGCGCATGCCCGTGCCCATGCCGGAATGGCCGGTGTGGAAGATGGCCGGCAGCTTGTATTCGGCGATCACCTCATAGATCGGATAGGCAATGCGGTCGGCCGGATCGCAGTCCTGCATGATGCCATGAAACTTGAAGCCCTTGACGCCGTAATTCTCGACCAGATCGCGGGCCTCGCGCGCGCCCATCTTGCCCTTGTGCGGATCGATGGAGGCGAAGGGGATCACGATGTCCGAATGCTCGGCCGCGATCTCGGCGATCTCGTAATTGCTGACGCGCTTGGCGCCGATGCCGGCTTCGCAATCGACCGTGAACAGGCAGAAGGCGATATTGCGCTCGCGATAGAATTCGATGGTTTCGGGAATCGTCGGTCGCTTGCGGTCCGCCTTGAAATAGGCCGAGGCGGCGTCGAAGAACTTGCCCATCACCGGATCTTCCGGGTCGTGGCACGACACCTCGGCATGGACGTGGACGTCGATGGCTTCGATCTTGGAAATGTCGATCATTGCGGCATGTCTCTCTTCGGGCGATTGCGGCTGGCGGCATCCTAGCGCCTCCAGGCGGCCAGGGCGAAACGTCTTTCGGGCCGGGCGGTGATAGGAGGCTGGCCGCGGCGTTTCAACCGATGACGCATCGGCAGCGATGAGATTTTCGCGCCCGCTGCGCCCTTGGTGGCGTTTACCTTCTCCGGCAAGACAGGGTGGTTCCGCCGTCCCCTGCGCTTACCAAACCTCATTGACGGGTCGCGGCTGCGCCTGCGCGAGAGACAAACAGGCCGCGTCTCGCCCATGCGCATCGGCGGTGCGCGTTCAAAGAGCGAGCGATGCCCGCCACGCGGCATAGAAACCTTCCAGTGCTTCGTCACCGGACTGCAGCCGCGAAACGGCGAAGGCCCGGACCTGTTGCTGTTGCGGCGGCGCCAGATATTCGACCGGCGATTTGCCGTCGACACGCGCCAGCATCAGCGCGGGCAGAAGGGTCGCGGCGCGCATTTCGGCCGCGGCGCGCGGCTCCCAATCGACGCGTGCCAGCCATGCTTCGGCCAATGCCGCGAACGAAGCGTCCAGCGCATTCGCGTCCGTCGGGCGCACCAGCGCTTTCAACGTGAGATGATTGAGGCAGAAGGCGAGATCGAAGGATGGATCGCCATAGCAGGCCGTTTCCGCATCGAGGAAGACCGGCCCCTTCGGCCCCATCAGGATGTTCTTCGGGCTGACATCGCCATGGGCAAGCGCAGCATGCGTTGCGGCCGTGCGCGCGGCCAATTCTTCGAAGCACGACTGGAGATCGGGATGCTTCGCGCCGGTCGCCAGCAGATAAGGCTCGATGCGAAGGTCATGGAATGCCGCGTCGGTACGGAAGCGTTCGGCAATTGCCGCATCGTTTGCCGTCGCCGCATGGATTCGGCCGAGCGCATCGCCGACCTTGCCCGCGAATTCCACATCGACATGGCCGGCCAGAAGCTCGGCCTTCCAGAGGGGATGGGTTTCCGGCGCCAGGAATTCCATCGCAAAGAGACCGCGCGCCGGGTCATGCGCGATGAGCTTCGGCACGACGTCCGGAAGAATATGGCCGACCGTCTCGAACCAGGCCCATTCGGTGGCATTGCGCGTGACGGGCGCGCGCCAGTCCGCCTCCACGCGCAATTTGGCCAAGGCCCGCTTCACGCAGATCGAATGCCCATCGAGATCGACGCGCCAGATATCGCAGGAGACCCCTCCGCCAAGCGCCGTCGCGCGCAGGACGCCGCCCGCCGACAGAAGGCCGTTCTCCGTAAGGAAGGCCCTGAGGGTTTCGTTATCGGCCGGCGCGATCACGTTCATTGCTGCCCCCGGCAATCAGATCGAGGAAGGCGCGCCCGGCCCGGGAGCGATAGCGTTCGCGATGGCGCATGGTGTGGAACAGGCGCTCGGGCAGCGCGAATTTGACAGCTTTCAATGTGCCCGCACGCAGGGCCGGCTCCACCACCAGTTCGGAAATCGCCGTCGCGCCGGCGCCGGCTTCCACCGCCATGCGCACGGCCTCGTTGGACGGCAGTTCGAGCACGACATTGAGGTCCGCCGCCGAGAGCCCGTGGCCGTCCAGCGCAGCCTCGAATTCGGAGCGCGTGCCGGAGCCGGCTTCCCGCAGAATCCATTCGCCCTGGCGCAGGTTTTCCACATTGAGTTCGGGCAGCGAGGCCCAGGGATGATCGGGCGCGACGACGATGGCGAGACGATCGCGATCGACGACGCTCTGCTCCAGCACCGGATCGTCGATGCGGCCTTCGACAAATCCAAGTTCGGCCGCACCGTCGGCCACCGCCTTGGCCACCTGTGCGCTGTTGCCGACCGAGAGCTTCAGCTCAATGCTGGGATAGGCCTTGTGGAAGGCGACGAGCCGCGCCGGCAGCCAGTAGCTGGCAATGGTCTGGCTGGCCTGAACGGTCAGCGTGCCGCGCTTGAGCCCGCTCAATTCCGACAGCGCCAGCTCGGCCGCCGCCGCCCGCGCCAGCACCGCCTGGGCCTCACCCAGAAATATCCGCCCCTCTTCGTTGAGCTCGATGCGGCGGCCGACACGGTCGAACAGCGCCACCCCATACTGGCCCTCGAGCGCGGCCACCGCGGCGCTGACCGCCGATTGGGTCAGATGCAGGGCCTCGGCGGCACGGGTCACATGCTCGCGCTCGGCCACGGCCACGAAAATCCGCAATTGCTCCAGTGTCATGGGGCAAGGATAGCCACGGATGCGCGTCCGCACGAGCCAGAATTTGGAGATGAACGGCGGTTAATCCGGCAGAAGGGGGCGTGAGGCTAGGATGGCGCGGTTGACCTGGATCAGGCCAACCGGGAGCATTCCGGCCTATAGCGTGTTTCCGATTGTAGAGTGATGAGGCATTCATGACCGACAAACAGGATCCGGACGTTGCGGCGCTGCTGGCCGAGATCAAGCATTTGCGCGACGATTTCGCCCGTATGGGCACGACCGTCGAAGACCTCGTGCGCAATCGCGCCAACTCGGCCGCCGACGAGGTGGGCCGGCGCGCCGAACGCGCCTGGGACGATGTGAGCAAGACCGCCGAGAGCGCGGCCCACAAGCTCGAACAGAACCCGATGGCCACGCTCGGCGGCGCCTTTGGACTGGGCCTGCTGTTCGGCATGCTGTTCAGCAGCCGGCGCTAGGTCCGGGCGCGAGGGGACGCGAAATGGGGCGGTTCGGCTTCAGTCTGGCGATGGGCTTCGTCAGCGCATTGTTGGCGATCCTGGGGATCACGATTGCCATCGGCTTCGGCTGCCTGTCCTTCTATTTCTATCTCGCGACCGTCACAACGCCCGCGCTGGCGGCGCTGGGGGTGGCGGGCGCGGCGCTGCTTCTGGCCATCGTCGCCATGGCCGCCATGAGCCTGATCCCGCGGCCACGGCTCAGTTCGCTGCTGCCGCGCAAGGACGAGGAGTTCTTCAAACGCCTTTCCGAAGCGCTCAATCTGGGCAAGACGTTGGGCGGCGAAGGCCGCGACTTCGTTCGCTCCAATCTCTCCAAGGCCACGCTCGCGGCCTTCGGCGCCGGCATCGTCATGGGGATCAGCCCCAAGCTGCGCAAAGCCATTCTCGATCTTCTGCTGCGCTAGAGCGCTATTGCGCGCCGGCGATCAAACCCGATACTGCACGGGACATCGGGGCGGCAGGAGCGAGATGAAGATCGACAGCCGGAGCCTTGCCAATTGGCTCGTCAGCGGTGCGGTGCTGCTGGCGCTGCTGGTTTACGGGCGGCCCTTTCTGGTGCCGCTGGTGTTCGCGCTTCTGGTCTGGGCGGTGCTGAACGCATTGACCGATCTGCTCAAGAGCTGGCGCCTGCCGGTCTGGCTGGCCTGGTTCACGGCCTTCGCGGTGATTGCCGCCGCGCTCTATCTCATGGCGCTGGTTCTGGCCAATGAGGCGGCGGCGCTGGCGACCGCAGCGCCAATTTATGCCGACAAGCTGCAGACGATCTGGAGCAAGGACGTTCCCTTCAGCCACCTCGTGCCGACGCTCGATTTCGCCACGCTACTGCGGCAGTCCGAGGTCGCCGGCATCTTGGGCCGGGCGGCCGCCTCGGTCGGCAATCTGCTGCTGGAGCTGGTGCTGGTCGTCATCTATGTCGGCTTCCTGCTCGCTGAGCAGCGCCACCTGCCGGCCAAGCTCGCGCGGTTGCAAAGCAATTCCGAACTCGAAGACGAAGGCGAGCAGGTGGTCCATGCGATCGGCGCGCAGATCCAATCCTATCTGGGCGTCTGCACCTTCCTGAGCGTGTTGATGGGCGGGGTCTGCTACATCGTGCTGACGCTTCTGGGCGTCGACTTCGCCGGCTTCTGGGCCCTGGTGATGTTCCTTCTGACCTATATCCCCACCATCGGCGGAATCGGCGTGGCGCTGCCGGCGCTGATGGCGCTGGCCCAGTTCGGCGAGTTGGGGCCCGCGCTGATCATCCTGATCGTGCTCGGCATCACCCATTTCTTCCTGACCAATGTGGTCGAGACCATCATGCTGGGGCGCACGCTCAATCTCAGCCCCTTCGCGATTATCGTCTCGCTGACATTCTGGGGCCTGGTGTGGGGGATCGGCGGGCTGTTCCTGGCCGTGCCGATGACCGGCGCCGTCGCCATCGCCTGCCGCCATCTGGACGGGCTGGGCTGGATCGCCGAACTGATCGCAGGGCCGCCGCCGGGCCAGCATCACTGGCGGATGCACAAGGTCGAGCTGTAGGCTCGGGGCCGGCCGCGCCCGACCGGATGGGCGCCGCCGCCATTGCATCGCGGCGACTGAGCGCCTAAATGACGCTATAGAACAATCCCAAGCCGTTAATCTTCGAGTTCTACACCAAATAGACGATGAAACAGGTTTCCACGAGTCCCGCCCTGACCCATCTCCAGCGCCTGGAGGCGGAATCGATCGACATCCTGCGCGAGGTCGTGGCGCAGTGCGACAGGCCGGTGATGCTCTACTCCATCGGCAAGGATTCGGCCGTGATGCTGCATCTGGCGATGAAAGCGTTTTTTCCGGCGCGACCGCCCTTCCCGCTTTTACATGTCGATACGACGTGGAAATTCAAGGCCATGTACGAAATGCGCGACCGCACGGCCAAGGAGCTGGGCGTCGACCTGATCGTCCACGTGAACGAGGACGGCTTGAAGCAGGGCATCGGCCCCTTCACCCATGGCTCGGCCGTGCACACCGATGTGATGAAGACGCAGGGCCTCAAACAGGCGCTCGATAAATACGGCTTCGATGCGGCCTTCGGCGGGGCAAGGCGCGACGAGGAAAAGTCCCGCGCCAAGGAGCGCATCTTCTCGTTCCGCGCAGAGGGCCATCGCTGGGATCCGAAGAACCAGCGCCCGGAACTGTGGACCCTCTACAACGCGCGCAAGAGCAAGGGCGAGACCATCCGCGTGTTCCCGCTGTCGAACTGGACCGAGCTCGACATTTGGCAATACATCCATCTTGAGAACATCCCCATCGTGCCGCTCTATTTCGCGGCCGAGCGGCCGGTGGTCGAACGCGACGGCACGCTGATCATGGTCGATGACGAGCGCATGCCGCTGAAGGCGGGCGAGACGCCCCAGATGCGCATGGTGCGCTTCCGCACGCTGGGCTGCTATCCGCTCACCGGCGCGGTCGAGAGCACGGCGGCGACGCTGCCCGAGATCATCCAGGAAATGCTGCTGACCACGACCTCCGAACGGCAGGGCCGCATGATCGATCACGACCAATCGGCCTCGATGGAGAAGAAGAAGCAGGAGGGCTATTTCTAATGGCCCATATCGGCGCCCTGATCGAGACCGACATCGAAGCCTATCTGACGCAGCACCAGCACAAATCGCTGCTGCGCTTTATCACCTGCGGCTCGGTCGATGACGGCAAGTCGACCCTGATCGGACGGCTACTCTATGATTCCAAGATGATCTTCGAGGATCAGCTGGCCGCCCTCGAAGCCGATTCCAAATCGGTCGGCACACAGGGCGGGGAGATCGATTTCGCGTTGCTGGTGGACGGGCTCGCCGCCGAACGCGAACAGGGCATCACCATCGATGTCGCTTATCGCTTCTTCTCGACCGACCGGCGCAAATTCATCGTCGCGGACACGCCCGGCCATGAGCAATATACGCGCAATATGGTGACCGGCGCATCCACCGCAGATCTGGCCGTGATCCTGATTGATGCGCGCAAGGGCGTGCTGACCCAGACGCGGCGTCATTCCTTCCTCGTCAAGCTGATGGGCATCCGCCATGTGGTGTTGGCCGTCAACAAGATGGACCTGGTCGAGTATTCGCAGGCGCGCTTCGAGGAGATCGTCGCCGACTATCGCCAAATTCGCCGCTGAGATTGGCCTTGCCGATGTGCTGGCTATCCCGCTTTCAGGCCTCAAGGGCGACAACATCACCGCCAAAAGCGATGCCACACCCTGGTATGACGGCCCGGCGCTGATGGAGCACCTCGAAACCGTCGCGATCGACGAGGCGCGCCGCGCTCACGGCCCCTTCCGCATGGCCGTGCAATGGGTCAACCGGCCCAATCTCGATTTCCGTGGCTTTGCCGGCCAGATCGCCAGCGGCACCGTCACGCCGGGCGATGCCATCCGCGTCCTGCCCTCGGGCAAGACCAGCACAGTGGCGCGCATCGTCACCGCCGATGGCGATCTGGAGCGTGCCATGGCCGGCCAGTCCGTCACGCTGACGCTGGCCGACGAGATCGATTGCTCGCGCGGCGATGTCATCGCGGAAGCGGACGACCCGCCCGCAACCGCCGACCAGTTCGAAACCACCATCGTGTGGATGGCCGACGATCACCTGCTACCCGGCCGTCCCTATTGGCTGCGTCTGGGCACGCGGTTGGTCTCGGCGACGATCACCGAGATCAAGCACCGCATCAACATCAACTCGCTGGAGCATCTGGCCGCCAAGCACCTCGAGCTCAACGAGATTGCGGTCTGCAACATTTCCCTCGACCAGCCCATCGTGTTCGAGCCTTACGAGAGCGTGCCGGATCTGGGTGGGTTCATCCTCATCGACCGCATCTCCAACGCCACCGTCGGCGCCGGCATGGTCCGTTTCGCGCTCAGGCGGTCCCAGAACATCCACTGGCAGGCGCTCGACGTCTCCAAGGAGAGTCGCGCACGCCAGAAGGGCCAGAAGCCGACCGTTCTGTGGTTCACGGGGCTCTCCGGCGCCGGCAAATCGACCATCGCCAACCTGGTCGAGAAGAAGCTGCTGGCCGAGGGCCGGCACACCTATCTGCTCGACGGCGACAATGTGCGCCACGGCCTCAATCGCGATCTCGGCTTCACCGAGGACGACCGCGTCGAGAACATCCGCCGTGTTGGCGAAGTCTCCAGGCTCATGGCCGATGCCGGGCTGATCGTGCTGGTCTCTTTCATCTCGCCCTTCCGGGCCGAGCGCGACATGGCCCGCGCCATGGTCGAAGAAGATGAATTCTTCGAAATCCATGTCGCAACTCCGCTGGCCGTGGCCGAGCGACGTGACGTCAAGGGCCTCTACAAAAAGGCCCGCGCCGGGCAGCTTAAGAACTTCACCGGCATCGACTCGCCCTACGAAGAGCCGCTCAATCCCGAAATCACCATCGACACGACCGCCACACCCCCCGAACAGGCCGCCAGCCTGATCGTCGAAAAGTTGCGCGAATCGGGGCGCTTTACGGCGTGAACCTTGTGCCATACAGCGTAAGCCCATATGCCATGATGGCATCGGGGACGGAATTGCGCAGGGGCTGAAATCGCGGCCGTTGCGCCCGGCGGGAGAGGGTTGGCGGGGGCCATTCGCGGCCCGGCCGGCATGTGCATGGCGACGGATCGGCTATCAACGCCCGAGGGCATGAGCCTGCGAGACTCTCCAATGGGTCTGCGCATCGCGATGGTGTGCGCGATGATGGGCACCTTTATGCAGGTGCTGGATACGACCATCGCCAATGTCGCCCTGCCCCATATGCAGGGAAGCCTGCAGGCTTCGCGCGATCAGGTCACCTGGGTTCTGACCTCCTACATCGTGGCCGCGGCGATCATGACCGCGCCAGTGGGCTGGATCGCGAACCGCATTGGACGCAAGAACTTCTTCGTCATCAGCATGGCCGGCTTCACGCTGACATCCGCGCTGTGCGGCGCGGCAACCTCGCTCGATCAGATGATCGTCTTCCGCCTGTTTCAGGGCATGTTCGGCGCGGCGCTGTCGCCGCTGTCGCAGGCCGTGATCCTCGACCGCTACCCGCCGGAGAAGCGCGGCATGATCATGTCGGTCTGGGGCATGGTGGTCATGATCGGCCCGATGCTGGGTCCGATACTGGGCGGTTATCTCACCGACAATTACAGCTGGCGCTTCGTCTTCTATGTCAATGTGCCGGTCGGCATTCTGGCCGTCACCGGCTTGATCCTGTTTCTGTCGGAGGACCGGCCCGGCAAGGAACAACCCTTCGACTGGTTCGGCTTCGGCTTCTTCGCCGTGGCCGTCGGCGCGCTGCAATTCTTCCTCGACCGCGGCACCACCAAGGACTGGTTCTCCTCGCCCGAGATCATCGTCGAGGCGGTGCTGGCGGGCATGGCCTTCTATTTGTTCTTCGTCCATTTCTTCACTGCCAAACGGACTTTCATTCCCCACGGCCTGTTCAAGGACCGCAACTATGTCTCGGCGTTCATTTTGACCGCCGTGATCGGCGTGTTGATGCTGGCGACGGCGGCATTATTGCCACCCTATCTGGAAACGCTGGGCGGTTATTCGGTTCTGGATGTGGGATTGATGCTGGCACCGCGCGGGCTCGGCACCATGATCACAATGGTGATCATCGGCCGGCTGGCCGTGCGCATCGATGTGCGCATTCCCATGGCGATCGGCTCTGTCATGCTGACATGGTCGTTCTGGGAAATGTCGACATGGACCCCGGAAATCGCCATTTCCGTGCTCACGGTGACGGTGTTCATTCAGGGCATGGCGATGGGGCTGATCTTCATTCCCGCCAACATCATGGCGTTCGCGACATTGCCCGGCGAATTGCGTACCGACGCCTCGGCCATGATCAATCTGGCGCGCAATGTCGGTTCCGGCATTGGTATTTCGGTGACGCAGACCGTGCTCGCCTGGAACGCGCAGGTCGTTCACGCGACGCTGGCCTCTCACATTACGCCGTTCAACCGCGCGCTCGACGTCAACGCCCAGAGCATGATGCTGAACTGGAAACTGCCCTTTGGCCGGGCCGCGCTCGAAGGCATCATCTCGCGTGCGTCGCTGATCACAGCCTATGCCGATACCTTCTTCCTGATGATGTTCCTGAGCCTGCCGGCCTTCCTTGTGCTGATCCTCATTCCGAAGCCCGACCCGACCCTGCCGCCGGAACCCAAACCCGAAGTCGAATTCATCGAGTAGCGCGGCGCGCGGCCTGCACCGCGTTTTCGAGCGCGCTCAGGAAGCGCGAGCGATCGCGCGGGCCGAAGCCGGCATTGTAGGTCTGCGTTCCGCTTGCCTCGCGCAGATGGCGGTGGAGATCGCGCATGCCCAGCGCCATGCCGATGCTCTCCGCGGTGAAGGCTTTGCCGGTGGGGCCCAGCACTTGCGCCCCCTGTTCGAGACAGCGCGCGGCCAGCGGAATATCGGCCGTGATCGCGATATCGCCGGGGCCGATCCGCTCGGCGATCCAGTCATCGGCGGCGTCGGGCCCTTCCGGCACAGTGACCATGCGGATGAGCGGATCGCGAGACGGCCTGAGGCCACCATTGCTCACCAGATGGACCGTGAGCCCGTGGCGGCCGGCCACCCGCGCAACCTCATCCTTCACCGGACAGGCGTCGCCATCGACGAAAATTTCGAGCAAAACCGCCTCCACGGGGCGCAGTATGCTGGGGGAAACAGCAAATATGACAGGCGCTTAATACCCCCGTTGCAGACAGGGGCAACTTCTAGGCATGATGGCACATTGTCGCGCCCTCTCCGCAGCCGGACGGGGGAGCGCGGTTATCGTTTGGCGCCCGGCAGATACATCTATCGGCAGCATCATGGCGACTTTTGAGAATGACTCCCCGCAGCCGTTAGCCCAGGCTTCGGCCAAGGGCACGGTCAAATGGTTCAACTCCACCAAAGGCTACGGCTTCATCACCCTGGATAATGGCGGCGATGCGTTCTGCCATGCCTCGGCGCTGGCCCATCTTGGCGCCCCCAATGTGCCCCAGGGCGCGACGGTCGTCTGTGACCTTCAGGAATCGCCACGTGGACTGCAGGTCGTGGCCGTCCACAGCATGGACGCCAGCACCGCCGATCCGATGCCGGCCCGCCGGCCTCGTCCGGGTGGCGGCGGCTTTGGCGGCGCCCGTGACGCCGGCCCGAGCGGCCCCATGGTCGAGGGGAAAGTAAAATTCTTCAATGATCAAAAGGGGTTCGGCTTCATCGTCCCGAATGAGGGGAGCGGTGATGTCTATGTTCATGCCAGCGCGCTCAGGCGCTCCGGCATCCAGGAACTGGCCCCGGAACAGCGCATCCGCTATTGCACGCGCCAGGGAATGAAGGGCGTCGAGGTCGACCGGATCGAGCTCGCCTGAGCCCAAGCGGCCTCTAGTCGAGAGCCTCTAGCCGTGCGCAATACTGCCCTGCATGCGGGGCAGGGTCATTTCTCTTGAATTTTCCGCCCCCGACCATATGTAGCTCTGATCTATATCGGACCAATATAGTGAGAGCTCCAGGGCGATGGACGTTCGCACAATCTGTCTGGCCATCCTCACCCGTGGGGACGCCACCGGCTACGAGATCAAGAAGCTGTTCGAGGAAGGCGGTTACCGCCATTTCGTCGAGGCCAGCTTCGGCTCGATCTATCCGGCGCTGAACCGGCTGACCGAGGAGGGGCTGGTCTCCGTCCGCGCCGAAGCGCAGGCGAAACGGCCCGACCGCAAGGTCTATACGCTGACCGAATCCGGACGGCGCGCGGTCGTCACCAGTCTGATGAAGCCGCTATCCGAAGACAAACACCGCTCGCCATTCCTTTTCGCGATGCTTTTCTCGCATCTGTTGCCGCAAAAACACGTCATCGCAATAGTTGATCACTATATCAGCCACTGCGAACAGCAACTGGAACACCTCAACGAAGCCGCATCCGCCGCGAATACAGCGGGAGAACGCTTCGTGACGGGATTCGGGCGTGCGGTGACTGTCGCCATGCTGACCTTCCTGCGCGAACACATGCAGGATTTTGAATATGAGGCGGCCGAGGCCGCTGAATGACCGGGGCACACACATAATGTTTGGCAGTATCATCGAGTCCGTCCGCCTGTGGTGGGACCGCAACCAGCCTGACTTCTGGCACAGGCTGAAGCCCAGCTATCGCGCCGCGCTTGTCATCCTGCTGCTGGCGGTCCTGTGGATCGGCTCCGGCGTGTTGACGGGCGCCGATACCAACGATGGCACGGAGACCGCCAAAGCCACCACCAAGGACGCGCTCCCGCGTGTCAGCGTAATGACGATCGCCGCCAGCAACCGGCAGGCGACCGTGACGCTGCGCGGCCGTACCCAGGCGCTGCATTCGGTCGATGTGCGCGCGGAAGTCGAAGGCGTGGTCAAGGCGATCCATTTCGAAAAGGGCGAGATGGTCAAGGCCGGCCAGGTGCTGTGCGAGATCAAGCTCAACGATCGCGGCGCCAAGCTCGGCCAGGCGCGCGCCCTCGTCGCCCAGATGCGCAAGCAACACGATGTCGATCTCGAACTGCAGAAGGAAGGCTTCCGCTCCAAGACGCAGGTGGCCGGTTCCGAAGCGCAGCTCGAAGCGGCGCTGGCCGGCCTGCGCACGCAGGAGATCCAGCTTGCCAACACCAATATCCGCGCACCGTTCGCCGGCTATATCGACAATCGTTATGTCGATGTCGGCGACTATATGAAGGTCGGGGACAAATGCGCGCTTCTGATCGCGCCCGAACCCTTCCTGGCGGTCGGTCAGGTGTCCGAACGCGATGTGCGCGAGCTGCATGCGGGCGATCCCGCGACCGTGACGCTCGTCACCGGCGAAACGGTCAAGGGCAAGGTGCGCTTCGTTGCCAACAAGGCCGATGACGCCACCCGCACGTTCCGCGTCGAGGTCCAGTTGCCCAACCCGGACAACAAGCTGCGCGACGGCGTCAGCGCCGACATTCACATCCCGGTGCGGGAATTGCCGGCGCAGAAGATTTCGCCGGGCATCCTGGTGCTCGACGACAATGGCGCGGTCGGCGTGCGCATCGTCAAGAACGGGATCGTGCAATTTCTGCCCGTTCAGATCGTGTCCGACAATCCGAGCGGCATGTGGGTCTCCGGCCTGCCGGACAAGGTGACCGTGATCACGGTCGGACAGGAATTCGTGGCCAACGGCGAACGTGTCGAGGCCGTTCCGGAGAAGGCGGGACATACGTCATGATGCAGATCATCGACTGGGCCGTCCGAAACACGCGCGTCGTGCTGGCTTTGTTCGTCGTCGTCCTCGTGGCCGGCACGCTTGCCTATATCAACATCCCCAAGGAATCCGATCCGGATATCCCGATCCCCTACATCATGGTGCAGGTTTCCTATCCGGGCATCAGTCCGGAAGACAGCGAGCGACTGCTGGTCAAGCCGCTGGAGACCGCGCTGCGGTCCGTCGAAGGCCTGAAGACCATCACTGCCCGCGCCTATCAGGGCACCGCCGTCATCATTCTCGAGTTCGACGTCAACTTCCAGAAGCAGAAGGCGCTGGAAGATGTGCGCGCCCAGGTCGACGAAGCCCGTGGGCGGTTGCCGGCCGAGGCCGATCCGCCGGTGGTGCGCGAGTTCAATACCAGCCTGCAGCCTGTGATCTCCGTGGCGCTGTCCGGACAGGTCCCCGAGCGCACGCTGCTGACGCTGGCCCGCAACCTGAAAGACGACATCAAGACGATTCCGAGCGTGCTGGACGTCAATATCGGCGGCGATCGCAAGGAGATGCTCGAGATCCTGATCGACCCGGCCAAGCTGGAAAGCTACGGCATCTCGCAGCAGGAAATGTTTTCGGCGATCTCCAACAACAACCAGTTGATCGCGGCCGGCTCGATCGACACCGGCAAAGGCAGCTTCGCCGTCAAGGTGCCGGGTGTCATTTCCGATGCCGCGGACGTGCTCAGCCTGCCGATCCGCTCGACCTCAGACGCCACCATCACGCTGGGCGACGTCGCCAGCGTGCGCCGCACCTTCTACGACGCCACCAGCTATGCCCGCCTCAACGGCAAGCCGGTGATCTCGCTCGACGTGACCAAGCGCATCGGCACGAACATCATCGCCAACAATGCGGCGGTTCGCGCCGTCGTGGCCAAGGCGCAGAAGAATTGGCCAACTTCGGTCCATGTCACCTATCTGTTCGACAATTCCAAGGACATCCGCGAGACATTGGGCTCGCTCTCCGATTCGATCATCCTGGCCATCATCCTGGTCATGATCATCGTCGTGGCGGCGCTGGGCGTCCGCTCCGGTCTGCTGGTCGGCGTGGCGATCCCGACATCGTTCCTGATGGCGTTCATGGTGCTGAACGGCATAGGCATGACCATCAACTTCATGATCATGTTCGCCATGCTTCTGGCCGTGGGCATTCTCGTCGACGGCGCCATCATCGTTGTCGAATATGCCGACCGGAAAATGACCGAGGGCCTGCCGCCGAAGCAGGCCTTTGCCGAAGCAGCCCGGCGCATGTTCTGGCCGGTGGTCAGCGCCACCGGCACGATGATCGGCGCCTTTTTGCCGATGCTGCTGTGGCCCGGGATCGTCGGCAAGTTCATGAGCTTTTTCCCGATCACGCTGATCATCATCCTGTCGGCCTCGATGATCGTGGCGCTGATCTTCCTGCCGGTTCTGGGCGGCTTCTTCGGCAGGCCGCCGCCGCGCGACGAAGAGCATGAACGCGCAATCGAAGCCTCGGAGACCGGCGACTGGCGCGAAATCCCCGGCATCACGGGCTGGTACGCGCATCTGGCAGAGCAGCTGACCCTCAGGCCGGGCCGGGTGATCATGGGCGCAATCGGCGTGGCGATTGCCGTGATCGTTCTGTTTTCCGTCTTCAAAAAAGGGACGGAGCTCTTCGTCAACTCCGATCCAGGCTATGCGACCGTTCTGGTCTCGGCGCGCGGCAATCTCTCCGCCAAAGAGAAGCGCGACATCGTCATGGAAGTGTCCAACATCGTGATGACGGTGAAGGGGATCAAGAGCGTCGACGCGTCGTCCGGCGGGCAGTCAATGTCGCTCAACAGCCAGGGTGGCGTGCCCGTGGACAATATCGGCCGGCTCAACATCGAGATGAAGGACTACCGTCTGCGTCGTCCCGGCAAAGAGATTGACGAGGAGATCCGCCGCAAGACCGAGAACATCCCGGGCGTCCATGTCGAGGTGCGCACGCCGCAGAACGGGCCGCCGACCGGTAAGGATGTCATGATCGACGTCAGCTCGGACGATTACGCCCAGCTCGCCCGGGTGACGGGCGCGATCCGCAGCCACATGGACACGCTGCCGGAGCTGCGCGACCTTGAGGACACGCGGCCCCTGCCCGGCATCGAATGGGACCTGAAGATCAACCGCGATCTGGCCAGCCGCTTCGGCGCCAATGCGCAATCGATCGGCACCGCAGTGCAGCTCGTCACGGACGGCATCATGGTCGGCCGCTACCGGCCCAATGATTCCCAGGATGAAGTGGATATCCGCGTGCGCTATCCCAGCCATGCGCGGGGCATCCAGGCGCTCGACAATCTGCGCGTGGCCACAACCGGCGGCATGGTGCCGATCAGCAATTTCGTCAAGCTCGTGCCCGAGCAGCAGGTGGACTCCATCGAGCGGGTCGACGGCCACCGCGTCTATCATGTGCGCGCGAACATGAAACCTCAGTGCAGCGATGAGGTAAAAACCGATTGCATCAAGCAGCAGATCCTGCCCAGCGCCGAAGTGGCGAAGCTGCAAAGCTGGATCGCGACCCAGAACTTCCCGCGCGACGTGCGCGTGAGCTTCAAGGGCGCAAATGAGCAGCAGAACGAATCCGGTGCCTTCCTGGGCGAAGCAGCCTTCATGGCGCTGTTCCTGATCGCGATCGTGCTGCTGGCGCTGTTCAACAGCTTCTACCACACGGTGCTGATCCTGATCGCCGTGGTGCTGGCGATGATCGGTGCGCTGCTCGGCATGGTGGTGATGGGCCAGACATTCTCCGTCATCATGACGGGTACGGGCATGTTGGCGCTGGCCGGCATCGTGGTGAACCACAACATCGTGCTGATTGACACCTTCCACCGCCTGCGCGATGCGGGCATGGATCCGATCGAGGCGGTGATCCGCTCGAGCGCCCAGCGCCTCAGACCCGTGTTCCTGACCACGATCACGGCCATTGGCGGCCTGCTGCCGATGATGTTCGCGATCGAGATCAACTTCGCCACGCGCGAAGTCACGATCGGCGGACCGGACGGGCTGATGTGGGTGCAACTCTCGACCGCGATCGTGTTCGGGCTGGCCTTCTCCAAGGCGATCACGCTGGGCCTGGTGCCGGCGATGATGGCCCTGCCCTATCGCATTCGCGAACACCACGGCAGCGTGCGCCATGCGCTTCTCTATCGTCTGACGGCACCGCTTCGCTGGATCGGCCGGCTCACCGGCCGTGGCGGCGAGCCACGGCCCGGTGGGAAACCCAGGCTGCGGAGTGATCACTCCGCAGCCGGTTCCACCTCGACGCGGCCGGCGCCCGGACTGACCTCGGGATCGGACTCGGCGGCCTGGAGCTTCTCGCGCGCCTCGGCCGCTTCCTTCTGCTTGTTCCACATCGACGCGTAGTGACCGTTCATGGCGATCAGATCGCCGTGGCGGCCGCGTTCGACAATCTGGCCGTGATCGAGCACGAGGATTTCGTCGGCATCGACGACCGTCGAAAGGCGATGGGCGATCACGAGCGTGGTGCGATTGCGCGACACCAGATTGAGCGCGCTCTGGATCTCGCGCTCGGTGTGGGTGTCGAGGGCGGAGGTCGCTTCGTCCAGCAGCAGGATCGGCGGGTTCTTGAGAATGGTGCGGGCAATGGCCACGCGCTGCTTCTCGCCACCCGACAGCTTGAGCCCGCGCTCGCCGACCATGGATTCGAAACCCAGCGGCAGTTCGCGGATGAAGCGGTCGATCTGGGCCATGCTTGCGGCCTGGGCGATCTCGCCCTCGCCCGCGCCGATGCGGCCATAGCCGATATTGTAGCGGATCGTATCGTTGAACAGCACCGTGTCCTGCGGAACGATGCCGATGGAGGCGCGCAGGCTGGCCTGCGTCACCGCGCGGATATCCTGCCCGTCAATGGTCACGCGCCCGCCACTCACATCGTAGAAGCGATAGAGAATGCGCGAGATGGTGGACTTGCCGGCGCCCGAGGGACCGACCACGGCCACGGTCTTGCCGGCCGGCACGGAAAAGCTGATGCCCTTGAGCACGATGCGATCCGGGTCATAGGCGAAGACGACATCCTCGAAACGGATTTCGCCACCCGTGACCGCAAGCGCCTTGGCATCGGGCGCATCGCGCACCTCCTGCGGCTGGTAGAGCAGCGTGAACATGGCATCCATATCCACCAGCGCCTGGGTGATCTCGCGATAGACCGTGCCCAGAAGGTTCAACGGCATATAGAGCTGCATCAGGATGGCATTGGCCATCACGAAATCGCCGACCGAGAAGCGCCCGGCCTTGATGCCCGCGGCCGTCATCGCCATCACCAGCCCCATGCCGATGGCCACAATCAGCGCCTGGCCGGTGTTGAGCACGGAGAGCGAGGTTTGCGCGCTGATCGACGCGCGCGCGAATTTTTCCATCGCCCGGTCGAAGCGCTTCGTCTCATGGGCTTCGTTGTTGAAATATTTGACCGTCTCGTAATTGAGCAGGCTGTCCACGGCCTTGGTGTTGGCGTCCTGATCGCTTTCGTTCATCTCGCGTCGGATTTCGATGCGCCTGCGCGTGACCGCATAGGTGAACCAGGCATAGGCGGCGACTGTCGCCATGGTCACGAGCGCGATCCAGACATCCAGCTTCACCACCATGATTGCGGCGAAAATGATGAGCTGGAACAGCGTCGGGAAGATATTGAAGATGGCAAAGGACAGGAGCCTGTCGATGCCCGCGGTGCCGCGCTCGATGACGCGACTGAGCCCGCCCGTCTTGCGCTCGAGATGGAAGCGCAGCGACAGCGTGTGAACATGGGCGAAGGTGGAAACGCCGATTTCGCGCAGCGCGTGATACTGCACCGTGGCGAAGACGCCGTCGCGCAACTGGGCGAAGGCCTGCATCAACACACGCGCCGCCACATAGGCGCCGATCAGGCCCAGCGCCGTCATCATCGCGATGTCGGCCGGGCTCTTGGCCAGCGCATTGGTGATCCAGCCCATCACCACCGGGAAGGTGACGGTGGCGGCGATAGCCAGCACCAGGCAGACGATGGATACGACAACCCGTCCTCTCAGATCGGGCCGGCCCTTGGGCCAGAGATAGGGCATCAACATCCAGAGCGGTCGCAGCGAGGGCGTGCCCTGGGCGCCGACCGGCGTGGTACGAACCATGAAACTCAGTTCCCCATATTGCCGCCGCCAAACACCAGAAAGCCCGCCGCAAAGGCGAGTACGGCAATGACGGCCAGGATGACGAGCGAACGCGGCAAGGCTAACCTCCGACGCGAGCAATGACGGTGCCCATCCGGTTTACGGAGCCGGGCGCCATCCCGCAATCCCCGGCGGTCAGCCCGCCCTTGCAGCACAGGCCTGTTATGAGTTCTTCGCGCAATATCCCTTCCTTTCCTGCGGATTCCCGGACCATCGCCGTGTTCTGCGGCTCCTCGGTGGGCACCGACCCGGCCTATGTGGACGCCGCCCGCGCCTTTGGCCGGCTGCTGGGCGCGGCAGGCATGAATATGGTGTTCGGCGGCGGCGCCATCGGGCTGATGGGCGAGACGGCTCGGGCCGTGCGCGAAACCGGACGGCCGGTGCATGGCGTGCTGCCCGATTTCCTGCGCCATCTCGAACCGCCCATGACCAATGGCGAAACGGTGGAGATCACCACAGACCTGCAGGAGCGCAAACGGCGCATGCTGGAAAAGGCAGACGGCTTCGTCATCCTTCCTGGAGGATTGGGGACGCTGGACGAATTTTTCGAAGTCATCACCTCCGCACAATTGGATGTGTTCGCCAAACCGATCGTCGTGCTGGACACGAACGGATTCTACGCGCCGCTCGAGGCGCTGCTGCAACATGTGATCGACCACGGATTTGCCAAGGCCCGATCGCGCGATTTGTGCCGCTTCGTGGCAACGCCGCAACAGGCCGTCGAGGCCCTGCGCGCCGGGCTGGGAGACTGAGATGGCGCTGAGCGGCACCGACGCACGGCATCTGACGCGGGCCTATGAACTGGCCAGACAGAGCTATGACGAAGGCGGGCTGCCCATCGGCGCGGTGCTGGCGCGCGGCGAAGCCGTTCTGGGCGAAGGCCATAACCGGCGCGTCCAGAGCGGCGATCCCATTGCCCATGGCGAGATGGATGCGATCCGCAAAGCCGGACGGCAGGCGAGCTATGCCGGCACCACGCTCTATACGACGCTGAGCCCGTGCATGATGTGCGCAGGCACTATCGTCCAGTTCCGTATCCCGCGCGTGGTGATTGGCGAGAACCGCAATTTCGGCGGCAATGAGGACTTCCTCCGCGAACACGGCGTGGCGGTGGAGAACGCCAACGATGTGCGCTGCGTTGATCTGATGGCGCGCTTCATCGCCGAAAAGCCGGCGCTGTGGAACGAGGATATCGGGGTCGCGTGACGCTATTTCCCGGCCAGTCCGCGCAGGCGGGCCCGTGACATCTGGCCTTCCAGCGCGACGATAACCAGCGCCGACCACAGGCAGACGAAGGTGATGCCGTCGATCAGGGTGAAGGGCTCGCCATAGACAAGCGTGGCCACCAGCAGCATCAGCGTCGGCGCCAGATATTGCAGGAAGCCGAGCGTGGACAGGCGAATGCGGCGTGCGCCGGCTGCGAACAGCACCAGCGGCACCGCCGTAAAGGGCCCGGCCGCCATCAGCAACGCATCGCGGCCCGGCCATGCGGGCGTGAAGGCGGCGACACCGGCAACACTCCACCATGCCACGGCGGCCGCGGCGATGGGAAACAGCAGGCCCGTTTCGACCAGCAGCCCATCCAGCGGATCGACCGGCGTGGCTTTGCGGACGACGCCATAGAAGCCGAAGGTGAAGGCGAGGCCCAGTGCGATCCACGGCAAGTGCCCGAAGGCGACTGCCTGCACACCGACCGCCACGACAGCCAGGCCAAGCGCCAGAAGGCGCACGCGCGACAGCCGTTCGCCGAACAGCGCCACGCCCAGCGCAATCGAGATCAGCGGCAGGATGTAATAGCCGAGGCTGGCTTCGACGATGCGGTTGGTGGCCACCGAATAGACATAGATCGTCCAGTTGATGGCGATCAGCGCCGCGGTGAGCATGAGGTTGCGCAAGACCGCGCGCGTGCGCAGCACCGAGACCACACGCCAGAAGTGTCCGCGCGCCAGCGTGATCCCCATCAACAATGCCGCACAGAACAGGATGCGATAGGCCGTGACCTGGAAGGGCGGAATGCCATCCAGCGCATGCCAGTAGAGCGGCAACACGCCCCACAACACATAGGCCGATCCGGCAAAGGCAATGCCGGCGCGCTCGTCGGGCGCACCGGCGTCTGGTTTGGGGCTCATAAGAGGCTCAGCGGGGCTGCACAGTCAGGTCGTTGAAAAATTCCGTCAGCGCCAGACTAGTCAATTCCGGCGGCAGAATATTGAGCACCTGGTTCAGATCAGCCATGCGTTTGGGGAGCCCCCCGCCCGTGACGCCGACCGCGTCCATCAGCATCTTGAGCTGGGCCGGATCGGCGGGTTTGTTCGGATCGGCCTTGGCCAGTTCGGCCTTGACGATATCGACCAGCGGGCTGGGCGGGATGAGTTTGGCCTTCGCCACCGCCGTCTTCAGATCGGCGACGAAGCCATCGGCCTTTTCCAGTGCCGACTGGCCGATGGAGAGATGGATGTTCTCCTTGGAGCCGTGAAAGCCGAATTGCGGCTGCACATACCAGCCCAGCTCCTTCATCTCGTCGATCACGTTGAAGATCGGGAAGCTGTCCGATGTGACCGCCAGCAAATTGGCATCGGGCGTGCCGAGAATGCGCAGCTCGGGAATGGATTCGATGCCGCGCCGAATGGCCTGCGTGGCCGAGAGCGTGCGGCGGGCATAGGCCATATAGCCTTCATCGCCGACGAAATTGATCACGGCCCAGGCCGCGGCCACCGGCCCGCCGGACTTGGCCGACTGCATGGTGGGATTGATGATGGTGTAGCCGGTCCAGTCCGCGCAGGTGAAGATCTGGAAGCGGCGCAGATCCTTGTTGCGGTGAAGGATCAGGGCCGCGCCCTTGGGGCAATAGCCATATTTGTGCAGGTCGATGGATATGGAAGTGACACCCGGAACCGAGAAATCGAAATCGGGAATCGGCTGACCGAGACGGCGGAAATATTGCAGGATGAAACCGCCAATGGCGTTGTCGACATGCAAGAGCACATTGTGCTTGAGGGCGATGGGCGCGATCTCGGCAATCGGATCGACCACGCCATGCGCATACGAAATGGCCGAGGTCACGATCTGCACGGTGTTGGGCGTGATCGCCTTTTCGATCTCTTCGGGGATGGCGCGGAAGGTCACGGGATCGACCGGCACCAGCACTTTCTTGAGGCCGAAATAATCGGCGCCCTTGTGGAAGGCGGCATGGGCGGTGACGGGGAGCACGATTTCCGGCGCGGTGATCTTCTTGACGGCGCGGCCCCAATCGCGCGCGGTCTTCACCGCCAGCATGCAGCTTTCGGTGCCGCCGCTGGTGAAATTGCCGACCACATGTTCATCGCCGCCCAACAGCCCCGCGCCGATGCCGATCAGATCGCGCTCCATGCGCGCAAGGCTGGGATAGACGGTGGGATCGAGCGCGTTCTCTGTGAGATATTGCATGTAGGCGCGCTTGGCCACGCGCTCCACATCGGCCCCGCCATCATAGATGTAGGCCAGCGTCTTGCCTTCGCGCCATGGCATGTCGCGGTCGGCGAAATGGGTGAGCGTGTCGAACAACTCGTCTTCGGGAAGACCTTTGGCGCGTATCTTCATGGGATCAGGTTCCTGCGTGATCGCGATAGAGCTTGTAGCAGATCGAATCCGTCAGCGCCTCGAAGGAGGCATCGACGATGTTGGGCGAAACGCCGACCGTGGACCAGCGATTGCCTTCGCCATCCAGACTTTCGACCATGACGCGGGTGACGGCCTCGGTGCCGCTGGTGAGGATACGCACCTTGTAATCCACCAGCTTCAGATCCTGGAGGAAGGATGAATATTTCCCAAGGTCCTTGCGCAAGGCCGCATCGAGCGCGTTGACCGGACCATTGCCGGTGCCGACATTGTGCAGCGCCTCGCCGGCGACGTTGAGCTTGACCACCGCTTCGGAGACGGTGGTGAGATCGCCCATGGCATTGTGGCGGCGCTCGACCATGACGCGGAAGCTTTCGACCTCGAAATAGTCCGGCACCTGGCCTAGCGCGCGGCGGGCCAGAAGTTCGAACGATGCTTCGGCGCCGTCATAGGCATAGCCCAGGAATTCGCGCTGCTTGACGTCTTCCAGCAGGCGGGCGATGCGCGGGTCTTTGGCGTCCACATCAATACCGATCTCGGCCAGACGCGCCAACACATTGGAACGGCCCGACTGATCCGACACCAGAATCTTGCGTGCGTTGCCGACCACTTCCGGCGGCACATGCTCATAGGTCGTCGGGTCTTTGGCGACGGCCGAAGAATGCAGGCCGCCCTTGTGCGCGAAGGCGGACGGGCCGACATAGGGCGCGTGGCGCGCGGGCGCGCGGTTGAGGATTTCGTCCAGCAGCCGCGAGGTGTGCGTCATCTGCGCCAGCGCCTCTTTGGTGATGCCGGTTTCGAACTGCGACGCATAAGGCTCCTTCAGCAGCAGCGTCGGGATCAGCGAGCAGAGATTGGCATTGCCGCAGCGTTCGCCCAAACCATTGAGCGTGCCTTGCGCCTGACGCGCACCGGCGCGGATCGCCGCCAAGGTGACAGCGATGGCCTGTTCGGTGTCGTTGTGCGCATGGATGCCGAGATTGGCATCCGGCAGCTTCGCCTTGACTTCGGAGACGATGCGCGTGACCTCTTCGGGCATCGTGCCGCCATTGGTGTCGCACAGCACCACCCAGGCCGCGCCCGCATCATGGGCCGCCTTGATACAGGCCAGCGCATAATCGGGATTGGCCTTGTAGCCGTCGAAAAAATGCTCGGCGTCGAACAAGGGTTCGCGGCCGCGCGCTTTCACGGCGGCAATGGATTCGGCAATGCCATCGACATTGTCCGCGCGGGGGATCTCGAGCGCCACATCGACATGGAAATCCCATGTCTTGCCGACGAGACAGGCCGCGCCGGCTTTCGCATCCAGCACCGAGGACAGGCCCGGATCGTTGGCGGCGCTGCGGCCGGCACGCTTGGTCATGCCGAAGGCGACGAATTGGGCGTGTTTGAAGGCCGGCGGCGCCGCAAAGAATTCCGTGTCGGTCGGGTTCGCGCCGGGAAATCCGCCTTCGATGTAATCGAGGCCCAGCGCATCCAGCGCCAGCGCAATCTGGCGCTTGTCCTCCACCGAGAAGTCCACGCCCTGCGTCTGCGCGCCGTCGCGCAGCGTCGTGTCGAAGAGATAGAGGCGTTCCTTGGCTTTCGACATCACACGCCTCCCTGCGCTTGAGATAGCGGCGCGCGAAACCGCTGTCCGGCATCAGCGCGGCCAGGCAATCGAGATTGGCATCGGGCGCCATGCCGCCGCGAAGGAGCGCCTGCGCGCCGCGGCACAGGGTTCTGAGATCGCGGTTCCAGATCTTCCGCGCGTGACGCCGCGCCATGGCGGCGGCCGAGCGGCCCCCATGACGCCAGGCGTTGCGATTGCCGCGCGGCGCGCCGGATCTGCGTGCTTCGGCAACAAAATTGTTCGTCGGAATTTTCGTTTTTTGCGGGCGGCGGCGCGGCGGTCTCGCAGCGGCGGCTGCGAGAATCTCTGTCCTGTGTTGCGCCGTTTCGTTCGTCATCATGCGCGCATTTTACGCCCGAATTCGCGGACGGGGATAAGATCGGCCGAACTTTCGCACACATGGCTGAAAAGCTTTCCATATTCGCATTTTCGAAAGGGGGATAACCCAGTTCGTCATGGCCGCCCTGGAGGCGGCCATCCATCACGCCCGCGTCTGCGGGCGAAAGAGCCATGGCTCGCGGACGCTCGCCGATGGATGGCCGGGTCAAGCCCGGCCATGACGAATGGAAGAGACCGACCATCATCATTGCAGCGGGCCCCGTTCGAGTTTGGGGAGCTGCTTTTCCATGGAGGTGTTGCCGAGCCATTCGCCGTTCACCTCCACCGTGTTGCGGCGGGTGGCGACATAGCCGCGCTTGGCAAAGAAATCGCGCGCGGTATCGGAGGCGTCGGTCGTGGCCGTGGCTTGCCCGCGCGCGGCGGCGAGGGTTTCCAGCGCATCGCACAAGGTTTTGGCGACGCCCTTGCCGGCCATGCGCGGATCGACATAGAGCATCTCGATATGGTTGCTGTCCTTCAGCGAGGCGAAGCCCGCGGGCTCCTTGTCGATGGTGGCGACGAGGGTGAGATCGCCCGACAGCTTTTGGGCGAACGTGGCTTCGTCATCGGCCGCGGCCATCCAGGCATCCTGCTGGGCGGGGCTGTAATCCTCGGAGGTGAGATTTTCTATGGCGGCGCGGAAGATCGCGGCCAGCGCGGGCCCGTCAGTCGGCAACATGGGGCGCAAAGCGGGGGTGACAGGCGCGCTCATCGCTTCACCTCCCAGGTGGTGCCGTCCTTGCCGTCCTTGAGGACAATGCCCTTGGCCAGAAGCTCGTCGCGGATGCGATCGGACTCGGCAAAATTCTTGGCGGCGCGCGCGGCCTTGCGGGCCTCGATTTGACCGCTGATCCACGCTTCCTCCAAATCCGCGCGAACGGTCTTATCTTCAGGACGACGCCCCGAAAAGCCAAGCAACGCCATACCGCCAGCTAGCTCTTCCGCGGGCGATTGATGCAGTCGCGACATTGCCAGCGGCGTATTCATGTCATCGCACAAGGCTTCCATAAGATCAGCGCCTACTGCCGGCGTCGTGACTCCCTCCACGTTTTTTGCCCAGCGATCTAAGAATCGTTTCGCTCTCTTTCAAACCCGCGACAGTCCAGTCCATCGGCTGACGATACTGGCTGCGCAGCATATTGAAGCGGAGAACTTCCCCGTCCCAATCCTGCAGCAGGTCATGCACCGTCACGAAATTGTTGAGGGACTTCGACATCTTCGCGCCTTCGACCTGCAGATGGCCGTTGTGCATCCAGTAGCGCGCGAGCGGGTGGTTGTGGTGTGCGCCTTCGCTCTGCGCGATTTCGTTCTCGTGATGCGGGAAAACGAGATCGATGCCGCCGCCGTGAATGTCGAAGGTGTCGCCCAGATACTCCGCGCTCATGGCCGAGCATTCGAGATGCCAGCCGGGGCGGCCGAAGCCCCACGGGCTTTCCCAGCCCGGCGTGTGCGCGTCGGACGGTTTCCACAGCACGAAATCCATCGGGCTTTTCTTGTAGGGCGCGGGATCGATGCGGGCGCCGGCGATCATGTCGTCCACCGAGCGGCCGGCGAGCTTGCCGTAATCGGCCTTGGACGAGACGTCATAAAGCACATGGCCCTCGGCCGGATAGGCGTGGCCGGCTTCGATCAGCGCTTCAATCAGCGCGATCATCTGCGGAATGTGCTGCGTGGCGCGCGGCTCATTCGTGGGCGAAAGGTTGCCAAGGGCTGCCATGTCGGCCTGATAGACCTTCGCCGTTTCGACCGTCAGCCTACGGACGATATCGAGGATCGGCGTGGCGGGCTCGGCTGCCTGCATCTCCAACGCGCGCGCGTTGATCTTGTCGTCGATGTCCGTGATGTTGCGGACATAGGTGACGTGATCCGCCCCGTAGAGATGGCGCAGCAGCCGGAACAGCACGTCGAAGACGATGACCGGGCGTGCATTGCCGATATGGGCATAGTTATAGACCGTGGGCCCGCACACATACATGCGCACGTTGGATGGGTCCAAGGGGACGAAGTCCTCCCTGGTGCGGGAGAGCGTGTTGTGGAGGCGGAGCGTGGTCATGGCTGTGGTCACTCAGAAAGTATGGGCACGCGGAGGCGCGGAGACGCGGAGGGCAGCGGGACATCCTGCGCCTCCGTGGATAACGCCAGAGGCCGCGCTTTCCAACGCACAATAAGCCGCCGCGGGACGATGTGCTCCGCGCCTCCGCGTCTCCGCGTGAACAACAACCAGCATGACAGTTTCCAGAAAATGCGTGATGGGCCCGCTGGCGCGGGCCGAAACGAGTTTAGCGATGTGGGCGAGACAAGGGGGAGGGTTGCGGCGCTAGCCGCAAATCGAAATCCGGCAAATCTGGCGGGCAAACGCACGCATCGGATCGGACTCTTCCCAGATTCTCTAGGCCGTCTGGCCGTTGAGGCGCGCAACAATCTTGTCGCGCGCGATCAGAGGTAGCAGCTTTTTCAGCTCCGGTCCATGGTCGAGGCCGGTCAGCGCCAGCCTGAGGGGGTGGAACAGGGCTTTGCCCTTCTTGCCGGTTTCGGCGGCGATGGATTTGGTCCAGAGGGGCCAGGTGTCCTCGGCCGGCTGGCCGGGGGGCAGGAGGCGCACGGCCGCTTGCGTCAGCGCGGCATCCTCGATCACCGGCGTGACCGGGCCCGTCACCAGGGTCCAGAACCCGGCGGCATCGGCGAGGCGGGTCAGGTTGGCGCGCACGGCCTCCCAGAAATCGGCCCCGCCGCCGACGCCCAGCGCCAGAAGCCGCCCCTCGATCGCCGCATAAGGCAGGCCGTGCAGCAGCCGGGCATTGAGATGCAGAAGCTCGGCCGGATCGAAATGGGCCGGCGCGCGGCCGATCTTGGCGAAATCGAATTCGGCCGGCAGATCTTCCGGCGCGCTCAGCGCGATGGTGTCCGATGTGCCGGTCTTGGCGAGATAGCAGGCCAGGGTCAGCGGCTCGATGCCGTCGTCGCGCAGGCTTTTGAGCGAGAGCGAGCCGAGACGCTTGGACAGCGCCTGCCCGCCCGCGCCCACCAGGAGCGGATGGTGCGCGAAGACCGGCACCTTGCCGCCCAGCGCTTCGAAGATTTCGATCTGGGCGGCGGTGTTGGTGACGTGATCTTCGCCGCGGACGATATGGGTAATGCCGAATTCGATGTCGTCGACGATCGACGGCAGCGTGTAGAGGAAGCGGCCATCCTCGCGGATCAGCACGGGATCGGAGAGATTGGCGGTGTCGATCTCGACGAGCCCACGGATCTCGTCGTGCCACGTCACCTTGGACTGGCTGAGCTTGAAGCGCCAATGGGGCGTGCGGCCTTCGGCTTCGAGCTTGGCGCGGTCGGCATCGGTGAGTTTGAGCGCGGCGCGGTCATAGACCGGCGGGCGCTTCAGCGCGATCTGGCGCTTGCGGCGGCGGTCGAGCTCGTCCGAGGTTTCGTAAGCCGGATAGAGCAGGCCTTTGGCCTTCAGCGTTTCGGCGGCGGCGGCATGTTCCTTCGTGCGCTCGCTCTGACGGGCGAACATGTCGTGGGTGATGCCGAGCCATTCCAGATCGTCGAGGATGGCGTCCTCATATTCGCGGCGGGAGCGCGCGGTATCGGTGTCGTCGATGCGCAGCAGGAACTGGCCATCATGCTTGCGGGCGATGAGGAAGTTCAGCATCGCCGTGCGGACATTGCCGACATGCAAGAGCCCGGTGGGCGACGGCGCGAAACGGACGATGACGGTCATGATGGCGCACCCGATTTGCACGCGGAGACGCGGAGGCGCGGAGAACGCCGACGCCTCTCCGCGCACTCCGCGTCTCCGCGTGAATCATTCATCGAGTGGTAAGAGGCCCGCATCATTTGGCGTTCCGATAGGCGTTGGTGATGGGATAGCGGCGGTCGCGGCCGAAATTGCGGGCGCTGAGTTTCACGCCCGGCGGGGCCTGGCGGCGCTTGTATTCGGCGATGTAGAGCATGTTCTCGATGCGCTTGACTGTGGCGGGATCGTAACCGGCGGCCACGACTTCCTCGAAGCTCTGCTCGCCTTCAACGAGACGCATCAGGATGCCATCGAGGATTTCGTAAGGCGGCAGCGAATCCTCGTCCTTCTGGTCGGCGCGGAGTTCGGCGGATGGCGGGCGGGTGATGACGTTGTCCGGCATCACCGCCGTCTTGGGACCGAGGCCGATGGAACAGCTATTCGCGTTGCGCCAGCGCGACAGGGCGAAGACATCCATCTTGTAGACGTCCTTCAGCACATTGTAGCCGCCATTCATGTCGCCATAGAGCGTGGCGTAGCCGACGCTGAGTTCCGACTTGTTGCCGGTGGCGATGACCATGTGGCCGAACTTGTTGGACAGCGCCATCAGGATCAGCCCGCGAATGCGCGACTGGATGTTTTCTTCGGTGGTGTCGGCGGCGCGGCCTTCGAACAAGGGCGCGAGCATGGCGCCGAATGTGTCGACGGCGGTTTCGATCGGCACGATGTCGCAATCGACGCCGAGGAGCTTGGCGATCTCGGCCGCGTCGTCGAGGCTTTCCTGCGCGGTGTAGCGCGAGGGCATCATCACGCAGCGCACGCGGGCGGCGCCCAGCGCATCGACGGCGACGGCGGCGGTGAGCGCGGAATCGATGCCGCCCGAAAGGCCGATGACGACGCCGGGAAAGCGGTTCTTGTTCACATAATCGCGCAGCGCCAGCACCATCGCCGCATAGACGCTGGCATGGCCGGTTTCGATGGGCGCACGTTCGCCCTGTTCGCACACCCAGCCCTTGTCCGTGCGACGCCAATTGGTGATGGCGATCTGTTCGACGAAGGCCGGCATCTGCACGGCGAGGCTGCGATCGGCATTGAGCACGAAGGAGGCGCCATCGAAGGCCAGCTCATCCTGACCGCAGATCTGGTTGAGATAGGCCAGCGGCAATCCGCTTTCGACCACGCGGGCGACGGCGTGGCTCATGCGCACATCATGCTTCGCCGCATCGAAGGGCGAACCATTGGGCACCAGAAGGATTTCGGCGCCGGTCTCGCTCAGGCATTCGACGATGTCGGGCGTCCAGATGTCCTCGCAGACGGGCACGCCGATGCGCACGCCGCGAATGTTCAGCGGGCCCGGCATGGCGCCGGGGGCGAAGATACGCTTTTCGTCGAACACGCCGTAATTGGGCAGATCGACCTTGGCGGTGATCGCCGCGACCTTGCCGCCATCGATCCAGGCGACGGCGTTGGTGGGCTTGCCCGCCTCGCGCCACGGCGTGCCGAGCAGGACGCCGGGTCCGCCATCGGCCGTCTCGGGGGCGAAGGCTTCGACCGCCGCGCGGCAGGCATCCTGCAGCGCCGGCTTCATGACGAGATCTTCCGGCGGATAGCCGCACAGGAACAGCTCCGGGAACAACACGATATCCGCGCCTGCCCTGGCCGCCTCGGCCCGCGCCGCGCGCACCTTGGCCATATTGCCCGTGATGTCGCCCATCATGGGATTGAGCTGGGCCAGCGCGATGCGGAGTCGATCAGTCATGGGGCGTATTTAGCCGTGATCGGGGAGGAAGGGAATTCCACCCGCGGGGCCCGAAGGCCGGGACCGGCGCGGAGGCGATCCGCCGTTCAGGCTTGAAGCGCGAATTCCGGGCGGGCCGGGGCGCGGCGGGCCGTGGGGGCTGCCGCGTCATCGATCAGCAGCGCGGTTTCGAGCGCGCGGCGGGCCTCTTCGGGGCGCACCAGCGCGGCGGCGCCCAGCCGGGCGGCGCGCACGAAGGACATCACCGACTCGCCCAGCGGATCGTCGAGATCGAGATCGTAAAGCGTGCGGGAGGTGGTGTTGGTGACCGTGCGGGTGATGAAATCGATTTCGATCACGCCATCTTCATAGACGGCGCGAAGACCGCGGCGGCGCTCATCGGCGATTCGGCTGGCGAGCAGGCGCGCGGTGGAGCCGTTTTCGAACTGCACCAGCGCCGTGACTTCATCGGCCAGGCGCGAATGGGTGCAGCGGCCGCTGGCGCGCACATCGGCAACGCCGCCGGGAATGAGCTGATGGATGAGATCGAGATCGTGGATCATCAGATCGAGCACGGCCGAAACATCGGCGCCGCGGCCCGTCCACGGACCGGCGCGCCAGCATTCGACTTCGAGCGGCGCATCGGCGAAATCGAGAAGGCCGCTGCGCGCGAAGACGAAGCGTTCCTGATGGCCGACGGTGAGGATGCGATTGTTCTCCGCGGCCAGCGCGATCAGCGCATCGGCTTCGGCCAGATCGGTCGCGATCGGCTTTTCGACCAGCACATCGGCACCGGCCTCGAGAAAGGCGCGCACGATTTCGGCATGGGTCACGGCCGGCGAGCAGACCGAAACGATATCGACCTTGCCCAGCAATTCGCGCCAGTCGCCCACGGTCGGCACGCCATGGCGCGCCATGGCCGCGGCCCGCGCCTCAACCGACGGATCGGCAATCGCCACCAGTTGCACCCCATCCATCGCCGCATATTTCGTGGCGTGGTGACGGCCAAAGGCGCCGGCACCGATCACGGCCGCACGCAGCGGGCCGCCGGACCTGAAGGCAATCGAGACGTTGGGCTCAAACCGATACAAGGGAAATTCCCGGGAGATACCGGGACTTATGAGCCATACCGCGCCGCAACAGGCGACTCATAAAATGTTTCGTCTTGTTACGCTCTTGCCGCCCCATGGGGCCCTGTTAGGGTTCGCGAACCAGCTATTCCGCCAATCCAAACCAAGGGAGGACGCCGTGAGCGCCCAAGAAAATACAAAGAAAAACCGGGAAATCCGCCTGAAAAAACGCCCCGAGGGCATGCCCCAGCCGGGGGACTTCGAACTCGCCGAGACGCCAATTCCCGCCGCCGGCCCGGGCCAGGTGCTGGTCCGCAATATCTACATGTCTGTGGACCCCTATATGCGGGGCCGGATGATGGACCGCAAAAGCTATGTCCCGCCCTTCCAGATCGGCGAGACGCTGTCGGGCGGCGCGGTCGGCCAGGTGGTCGAATCCAACGGCAACAGCAAATTCGCCAAAGGTGATTACGTCAGCAACTTCAATGGCTGGCGCGAATGGTTCGCCTCCGACGGGGCGGGGCTGGACAAGATCGATCCGAACCTGGCCCCGCTCCAGGCCTATCTGGGCACCTTCGGCATGCCGGGGCTGACGGCCTATGCCGGGCTTCTGCGCATCGGCGAACTGAAGGAAGGCGAGCGTGTGTTCGTTTCCGCCGCCTCCGGCGCTGTGGGCTCGATCGTCTGCCAGATCGCCAAGAACAAGGGCTGCACCGTGGTCGGCTCGGCCGGATCGGACGAGAAATGCGCCTGGCTGAAGAAGGAAGCCCGCGTCGACGCCACCATCAATTACAAGACCTGCGGCGATCTCACCGCAGCCGTCGCCAAGGCCCTGCCCGAAGGCATCGATGTCTATTTCGAAAATGTCGGCGGCGCGCATCTGGAAGCGGCGCTGGCGAACATGCGCCAGTTCGGACGCCTCGCGCTGTGCGGCATGATCGGCCAGTACAACGCCACCGAAGCGCCTCCGGGCCCGCGCAACATCATCATGGCGGTGGGCCTGAGCCTGAAGCTGCAAGGCTTCATCGTCTCCAACCATGCCGACATGCTGCCGGACTTCCTGCGCGACATGTCGGGCTGGGCCAAGGAGGGCAAGCTGAAATGGCACGAGACCATCATGGAGGGCATCGAGAAGGCGCCGGACGCATTCATCGGCCTCTTCAAGGGCGCCAATTTCGGCAAGATGCTGGTGAAGATCGGACCCGATAAGGCGGTGTAGCTTTCCTCCCCCGTTCACGGGGGAGGGGAACCGCGAAGCGGTGGAGGGGGCGGAAGCCGCGCTCTGCATCCGCCCCCTCCGCCTCGCTGCGCTCGGCACCTCCCCCGTGAACGGGGGAGGAAAATTACGCCTCGGGCCCCATGGCGATCAGGTTGGTGATCGCGGCGACGATGAGATAGCTCAGCATCAGGGTGCCGGGCCGACGAGGATGTCGCCCAGAATGCCCTGCACCGCACGGCAGGGCAGCAGCGGGTAGAGCGAGCCGACATAGAGAAGCTGGATCGCGATCACGGCGGCAACGCCGAGGATCATTGCCACGCCGCCCGGGTTCAGCGTTTCGGGCCGATCCTTGCGCTCAAGGCGGACAAGCCCCGCCATCAGGCGCAGGCGCGACACCGACGAGCCCAGAAACACAAAGGCGAGCAGCCAACCAAAGGCGGAGGCAAACATGCGCCCGCCATCGAGGCCGCAGGAGCCGAGCGCGAAACCGAGCCGCGCCTCGCCCGGGACGGCGAAGCCCAGCGCCGCGCGCAGCGCGCCGAACACGCCGCCATCGAGGTGGGCGGAGAGATAAACCGTCTGCACCACGAAAACGGCCAGCGCAAAGCCGATGAACACCAGCTCGTTGAAGCCGGGGATGAGATGGTGCGGCTTGAGACGGGCAAAGAACGGTGTGCCGCCAAGGCCGGCCGCGGCGCCGAAACCGCCGATGAACAAAAGGCCCATGGCCCCGAACAGCAGCAGGATCACAAGCGCGGGGCCCGGCGCGATCGCGACCGACGGATCGGTCAGGGCAAAGCCCCCCGCGAAGAGACAAAACGCAACCCAGCCCTTCGCCAACAGGCGCGCTACGCCCATCACCGGCCCCCTTTAATCCCGGACGTCTGAACGCTTACGCCGAGGCGGCAAGCGATGCGCCCTTCATTCGCTCCGCACGGAGCCCCTCGGCCATCAGGAAGGCCAGCTCCAGCGCCTGGTTCGCATTGAGCCGCGGATCGCAATGGGTGTGATAGCGGCTGGACAGATCGCCGTCCGAAATCGCCTGCGCACCGCCCAGGCATTCGGTCACGTTCTGGCCCGTCATTTCGAAAGTGCACGCCGCCGGCATGGGTGCCCTCGGCCCGGTGCACATCGAAGAAGGTCTTGATCTCCTTCAGGATGCGATCGAAGGGCCGGGTCTTGAAGCCGGATTGCGACTTGATCGTGTTGCCGTGCATCGGATCGGACGACCACACCACGCTCGCGCCCTCGCGCTGAACGGCGCGGATCAGGCGCGGCAGCTTCCCGGCCACCTTGTCGGCGCCGAAGCGGCAGATCAGCGTGAGGCGGCCGGGCACGTTCTCAGGATTGAGGGCCGCGATCAGGCGCAGCAAATCCTCTTCGTCCAGCGAGGGACCGCATTTCAGGCCGATCGGATTCTTGATGCCGCGGCAGAACTCGATATGGGCGCCATCGAGCTGGCGCGTGCGATCGCCGATCCACACCATATGGGCGCTCGTGTCGTACCAGTCGCCGGTGGTGGAATCGATGCGCGTCAGCGCCTGTTCGTAGCCCAGAAGCAGCGCCTCATGGCTGGTATAGAATTCGGTCGCGCGCAATTGCGGCACCGATTGCGGGGTGATGCCGCAGGCTTCCATGAAGTCGAGCGCATCGCCGATGCGTTCGGCCAGCGCCTTGTAGCGCTCGCCCGCCGCATTGCCGGCGATGAAGCCCAGCGTCCAGCGATGCACGTTCTGAAGATCGGCATAGCCGCCCGAGGCGAAGGCCCGGAGCAGGTTCAGCGTCGAGGCCGACTGGGCATAGGCCTGCAGCAGGCGGTTCGGATCCGGCACGCGGCTTTCGGCGTCGAAGGGCTGGGCGTTGACGATGTCGCCGCGATAGGACGGCAGCGTGACCCCGTTCTGGGTCTCGTTATCGTCGGAGCGCGGCTTGGCGAACTGGCCGGCGATGCGGCCCACCTTCACCACCGGCATGGAGGCGGCATAGGTCAGCACCACGGCCATCTGCAGAAGGACGCGGAAGGTGTCGCGGATATTGTCCGGGTGGAACTCGGCGAAGCTCTCGGCGCAATCGCCGCCCTGGAGCAGGAAAGCCTTGCCCTGCGCCACCTGGCCGAGGGCCGTCGTGAGCTTGCGCGCCTCGCCGGCGAAGACCAGCGGGGGGTGGGACTTCAACCTCTCCTCGACCGCCGCCAAGGCGGACGGATCCGGGTATTCCGGCACCTGGCGGATCGGTTTTTCCCGCCAACTCGAGGGATTCCAGGACTGCGGCACGCGTCTCACTCCAAATATCGCCTGTGGATATACGAAACGCGGGGGCCTGTGACCAGCCTCGCCGGATGCCGTGGTGAACAGGGTGTCAGGGAGCCGCGGGTTCCGAGGCCGCCCGGCAGGGCTTACGGCATCTCGGGGGTGGCGGCCGGGCCCTCGATCTGGCGGGCGCGCTGCTGGCGGTAGGCGCTGCGCATCGAGGCATAGGGGTCGAGCGAGCCCTGCGCCAATTGCTGGCGCAGGAGCACGGCGGCGGCGTTCTGCTCGAAGGGCAAGAGGGTGTGGATGCCGACCACCGCGCCGGCATGGCCCGCCACCGACCAGTCGGACGGCACATAGGAGAGCGGATCGGCGGCCAGATCGGCGGCCGTGCCGACAATGTCGCGCGGGGTCGAAGGTCCGATCAGCGGCAGGACGACAAACGGACCGGAGGGCACGCCATAGCGCGCCAGCGTCTGGCCGAAATCGGATTGATGGCCGGGCAGACCGCTGGCCTTGGCCACGTCAATCAGCCCGCCCAGCCCCACGGTGGAATTGACGAACAGACGCAGGAGCGTGGTGCCCGCCCCGCCGATCCGGCCCTGCAGCAGATCATTGGCGATGGTGACGGGCGCTTCCACATTGGCGAGCGCATTGTGCACGCCCTTGCGCACGCGGCCGGGCACATAGGTCACATAGACCCAGGCCACCGGCAGCGTGACCGCACCATTGAATTTCTCGTTGAAGTCGAAGATGGCGCGGTTGGTCGTCTCGAAGGGATCGGGAATCCAGCCGCTTGGACCGCTATGTCCCGGCGCATGGGCGCAGCCGGCGAGAAGGAGAAGCGCCAACAGGCAAAGCGGCCGCAGCCGCCGCAAACCCGGCGCAACCTCGCGTCCCTGCTGCACCGAAGCCTGCACGCTCATTCCTCATGTCCAACCTGGCCGGACCGCGCCCGGCATCTATCATTCTGCATCGGACGGGGGCGGCATCCCATGCGATCGGTCAAGGACCGGCGGGCAGGCCGAGAATAACGCGCCCGGCTATGCAGGCGCCTTGCTGTAGGATTTGCTGCGCATCGTCACCAGTTCCTCGGCGGCCGAGGGATGCAGCGCGATGGTGGCGTCGAAATCCCCCTTGGTCGCGCCCATCTTCATGGCCACGGCCACAACCTGAACGATCTCGGCCGAATCCTTGCCGAAGATGTGGCAGCCCAGCACCTTGTCCGTCTTCGCATCGACGATCAGCTTGAACACCGAACGTTCCTCGCGGCCGGTCATGGTGTGCTTGAGCGGGCGGAAGGTCGATTTGTAGACATCGATATGGTGGCCGGCTGCGAGCGCATCGGCTTCGCTCATGCCGACCGTGCCGATTTCCGGCTGGCTGAACACGGCCGTCGGCACCAGATGATGATCGACCGGCGTGGGCGTGTTCTCATAGACCGTCTTCACGAAATTCATCGCCTCGTGGATGGCGACGGGGGTGAGCTGCAGACGGTCGGTGACATCGCCGATGGCGTAGATGTGCTCGACATTGGTGCGCGAATATTCGTCCACCAGCACTTCGCCGTGCTTGCCGATCTCGACGCCGGCCTTTTCGAGGCCGAGCCCATCGGTGTTGGGGTGGCGGCCGATGGCCAGCATCAGCGCATCGGCTTCGAGGATCTCGCCGTGATCGGTGTGGGCGAAGATCGTCTCGCCCTGCTTGTCCACGCGCTTGAAGACGCGGTTGCAGACGATGCGCATGCCCTTCTTGTTCATGGCCCCGGTCAGCGCATCACGCATATCCTCGTCGAAGCCGCGCAGGATCTTGTCGCGGCGATAGACCAGCGTCACCTCGCAGCCGAGCCCATGGAAGATGTTGGCGAACTCGACCGCGATATAGCCGCCGCCGACCACGATCACGCGATGCGGCAGCTTCTGAAGGTGAAACGCCTCGTTGGAGGTGATGGCGTGTTCGGCACCGACGCAATCGCCCATGTTGCGGCTGGGGCGGCCGCCGGTGGCGACAAGGATGGTTTTCGCCGTGACCTTGCGGCCCGACTTCTTCAAATGGATCTCATGCGGGCCGGTGAGTTCGGCGCGCTCCATGATGATCTCGACCCCGGCCTTGGTGACGTTCTGGTGGTAGAGCCCTTCGAGGCGGGCGATTTCCTTGTCCTTGTTGGCGACGAGGACGCCCCAATCGAATTTGGGGCGCGGCACGGTCCAGCCGAAGCCGCCGGCATCCTCGAAATCCTCCATGTAGTGACTGGCATAGACGAACAGCTTCTTCGGGATGCAGCCGCGGATCACGCAGGTGCCGCCGAAGCCATATTCCTCGGCGATGGCAACCTTGGCACCATGACCGGCCGCGAGACGGCTGGCGCGCACGCCGCCCGAACCGCCGCCAATGACAAAGAGATCGTAATCGTAGGAACCGGTCATGACTTTACTCCTTCGTCATGGCCGGGCTTGACCCGGCCACCCATCGGGCGAGCGTCCGCGAGCCATGACTCTTTCGCCCGCAGACGCGGGCGTGATGGGTGGCCGCCTCAAGGGCGGCCATGACGAAAGCAAGGGAGCGTGCGAGAACCATCATGTCCTCTCGATCACCTCCACGCCGTCCGGCCGCGCGATGACGAGGCTGGACGCGATACCGATGAAGAGGCCGTGTTCGACGATGCCGGGGATATCCGAGAGCGCACGGGCCAGTGCCGGCGCATCGGTGATGGTGCCGAAGGCGCAATCGAAGATCAGATGACCGCTATCGGTGCGGAACGGGGTATCGCCGGCCATGCGCAGCGAAATCGGAATGTCGCCATAGCCGAGACGGGCAATGGCCGCCTCGATGCGGGCAATGGTGGTGCGCGCGCCGAAGCCGACCACCTCCACCGGCAAGGCGAAGGCGCCCAGACTGTCCACCAGCTTGGAGCCATCGGCGATCACGATCATGCGGGCCGAAGATGAGGCCACGATCTTCTCGCGCAGCAGCGCGCCGCCGCCGCCCTTGATGAGATTGAGGGCACGGTCGGCCTCGTCGGCGCCGTCGATGGTGAGATCGAGCGGGGCGGTGGCGTCCAGCTCGGCGATGGGGATGCCAAGCTGTTTGGCCTTGTCGGCCGTGCGCTGTGACGTGGGCACGCCGATAATGTCGAGCCCGGCCGCCACTTTGGGCGCCAGCACATCGAGAAAGGCTTCGGCGGTGGAACCGGTGCCGAGCCCCAGCTTCATGCCCGGCTGGACGAATTCGAGCGCGCGCACAGCGGCGGCGCGCTTGAGCGATGCGGGGCTTGCGGAGGAATCTGTCGTGGTCATGGCCGGACTTTAGCAGAGAGTCCCGCCCTGTCATTCCCGCCGCACTGCGGCATGCGCGGCACGGACTTGCAGGCCGCTCCGGCAAGGACCACGATCCGGGAAACGATACTGCAACGGGGAGGAACGATCATGAGTGCACCATCGATATCTGCGACCGAGACGCCGGAGGCGGCGGCCCACACCCATCCGACGCCGCTTGTCGGGGCTGCCATCCTGACGGGTTTTGCCCTCGCCGCCACTGGCTACGTCATCTTGAACCTCGATCTCGGCATGACGAATTTCTGGGCCGGCTTCCTGTTCGTGACCTTCTGGATGTGCTCCGAGCAGGTGAAGCCGGGCGCCTTCACCTATTGCGCGGTCGGCGCCATCGTCGGCACGCTGATGGCGCTGGCGCTGCAGCTCTTGCCGCCGCTCTATGGCATGGCCGGGCTGGCGGCCGCCTATGCGCTGATGCTGGGCGCGATCTATCTGCAGATCATCGGCAAGCTGCACATCGCCATCAACTTCTCGACCATGATCTTCCTGACCGCGGCCGCGGCGGTGCCGATGCAGCTGCATGTGAAGATCGTGGACGTGCTGCCGGCGCTGGGCCTTGGCATCGTCTTCTGGGGCGGGCTGATCCTGGGCGGCATGAAGATCGCGGCCATGCTGAGCGCACGGAAGGCCACCGCGGCGGCGGCCTAGGCGGCTATTCCACCGTCACCGATTTGGCGAGATAGTTCGTTCGCATGGACAACGTCATGGCAAAGTTATAGCCTTCCGGCGTTTCGCGTTCATGGACATCCTTTGACGAAAGGGACAGCGGCCATGATCTCTGATGTGATAGCGAACCAGCTTGCCGACACATTTCAGCTCGTCCACTCCGATGCAGAGGAGATCGCGCAGTATCTTGCGAACGGCGAGCCGGTCCTGGTTGCCGAAATTGCCGTCATGACATTATCTGGCAACGTCCTGATCATCTCTGCTCCAAATTCGCCGGAAGCGTCGCCAAATAGGGAGCCCGGTGAAGGCGAGGAAGAAAACCCGGGCGAAAGAGCGGAAACCGACGATCCGGGGTCCTTCAAGATCAAAGATTCCACTGTCCCATGCGACCATGGACACTTTGCACTGCCTGCGACGCGCCGTCGAGGCGGACGGCGCCAGCATGATTCTGATCGAGTCGGTCTCGATCCCTCCAGACGAGGGGCTGAAATTGTGATCAAAATTTCCACCCTCACGAACGAGGCCAAGGAGGCACGCAAGGCGAGACTGGAGGAAAAGAAGATCCTCACCAGCCGCATCAGCGAAACCTCACGGTTTGTTTCGTTCGGCCTGCTGGCGCTCTATTACGGCCTGCAAACGGCCGACGATCATTTTTCGCAGAACATACGGCTGACCGCAGGCGATCTGATCGAGATCATGGCCATCTGCGCCCTTCTCTCGCTGATCTCCGACTACCTGCAATATTTTTTCGGATCGTGGTCAGTGAAGCATGCGCTCAATTCGGCCAGCCAGCTCTATGACCAGACGCGGATGGACTACAAACTGCGCGAATTTTTCTACAGCGCCAAGCAGGTCCTGACATTCGCGGGCGTCATCGCCCTTCTCATCGCCATCATCCTCAATATCGCTCACTGAATTGGAGTAGCGCGCTACTCCACCGTGACGGATTTGGCGAGGTTGCGGGGCTGGTCGACATCGGTGCCCTTGGCCAGCGCCATGTAATAGGCCAGGAGCTGCACCGGCACGGCATAGAGCAAGGGTGCGATCAGCGGATCGGCAGCGGGGACTTCGATGGTGGCCCAGGCGCCCTCGCCCGCGGCCTCGATGCCCGCGCGGTCGGAGATCAGCACCACCTTGCCGCCGCGCGCCATCACCTCCTGCATGTTGGAGACGGTCTTTTCGAACACCGCATCATGCGGGGCCAGCACGATGACCGGCACGCTTTCGTCGATCAGCGCGATGGGGCCGTGCTTCATTTCGCCGGCGGCATAGCCTTCGGCGTGGATGTAGGAAATCTCCTTGAGCTTGAGCGCGCCTTCCATGGCCAGCGGGAAGTTCACGCCGCGGCCGAGATAGAGCACATCGCGGGCATGGGCCATCTCGCCGCCCAACACCTCGATCTTCGTTTCCTGCTTGAGGAATTCGACGATGTGGCGCGGCGTTTCGAGGAGCGCGGAAATCAGCGCCTGCTCGCGCGCCTTGTCGATGGTGCCGCGCGCGGCACCCGCCGCAATCGCCAGCGAGGCCAGCGCCGCGAGCTGACACGTAAACGCCTTGGTCGAGGCCACGCCGATCTCGGGACCGGCAAAGGTCGGCAAGACGATATCGGCTTCGCGGGCGATGGAGCTTTCGGTGACGTTGACCAGTGCCATGGTGGTCTGGCCTTGCGCCTTGGCATCGCGCAGCGCCGCCAACGTGTCGGCCGTCTCGCCCGACTGTGAAATGAACAGCGCGACGCCGCCTTCGGGATAGACCGGATCGCGGTAGCGCAATTCCGAGGCGACATCGGCTTCGACGGCGAGCCGCGCGATCTTCTCGAACCAGTATTTGCCGATCTGGCCGGCATAGAAGGCGGTGCCGCAGGCCGAGATGGTGAGGCGCGTGGCGGCTTTCAGCGCTTCGACCGCTTTGGGTTCGGCAATGGCGGTGACGAGCTTGGTGGGATCGAGATAATGCGTCAGCGTGTGGCCGATGACCTCCGGCTGCTCATGAATCTCCTTCATCATGAAGTGGCGGTAGCCGGCCTTGTCGACCAGACCGGCCGAGGCGGAGGTGATGGTGACCTCGCGATTGGCGGGGCGGCCTTCGCTGTCATAGATGCTGATCTGCGGGCCTTCGATCACCACGACATCGCCGTCTTCGAGATAGGCGACACGATTGGTGAAGGGCGCGAGCGCGAAGGCATCGGAGCCGAGATAGCCTTCGCTCTCGCCATAGCCGGCGGCCAGCGGTGCGCCCTTGCGCGCGCCGATCAGAAGCCCCTCATGCCCATCGAAAATCATCGCCAGCGAGAAGGCGCCGGTGAGCCGGCGGGTTGCGGCCAGCGCCGCATCCTTGGGCGTGAGGCCCTGCGCCAGATAATCGGTGACGAGATGGGCGCAGACTTCGCTATCGGTTTCCGATTCGAACCTGTGGCCCTTGGCCTGAAGCTCGGCCCTGAGCTCGCGGAAATTCTCGATGATGCCGTTGTGGACGATGGCGACGCGCGCCGAGGCATGCGGATGGGCATTGCTCTCGGTCGGCTTGCCATGGGTGGCCCAGCGCGTATGGCCGATGCCGGTGATGCCAGCGAGCGGCGTCTTCGCCAGCACGGCGTCGAGTTGCGAAAGCTTGCCGGGGCTTCTGCGGCGCTCGATATGGCCGCCCACAAGCGTGGCGATGCCGGCCGAATCATAGCCGCGATATTCCAGCCGCTTCAGCGCCAGAGCGATCTGGGGCGCGACTTCCGCCGTTCCGGCAATGCCGACAATCCCGCACATGGCTTACTTGCTCTCTTTCTTCTTCGCGGCCTTCTCGGCCGATTTCCGGGCGCGGAATTTTGCGGCCCAGCCTGCCACGTCCTTGCGCGCGCCGCGCACGACGGCAAGCGAATCCTTTTCGACCTTGTCCTTCGCCACCACCGAACCGGCGCCGATATAGGCCCCGTCTTCTATGGTGACCGGCGCGACCAGCGCGCTGTTCGAACCGATGAAGGCGCCCGCGCCGATATCGGTCTTGTATTTGAAGAAGCCATCGTAATTGCAGGTGATGGTGCCCGCGCCGATATTGGCGCCTGCGCCGACGCGCGCATCGCCGAGATAGGTGAGATGGTTGGCCTTGGCGCCCGTTTCGATGCGCGTGTTCTTGACCTCGACGAAATTGCCGATATGGGCGTCAGCCTCGATGTAAGCGCCGGGGCGCAGCCGCGCGTAAGGCCCGATCTGCGCGCCGCTTTCGACGGTTGCGCCTTCGAGATGCGAGAAGGCGCGGATCTCGGCGCGCGATTTCACCGTGACGCCCGGACCGAAGACGACGAAGGGCCCGACCGAGACATCGGCCTCAAGCACAGTATCGTGGGAGAGGAACACCGTTTCCGGCGCCTGCATGCCGACGCCGCCCGCCATCGCGGCGGCGCGCAGGCGCTGCTGCATCTGGCTTTCGGCGGCGGCCAGTTCGGTGCGGCTGTTCACGCCCATCATGTCGGCTTCGTCCGCCTCGACCGCAGCGCAGCCCACACCATCGGCGCGGGCCAGAGCGGGCACATCGGTCAGATAATATTCGCCCTGGGCATTGTTGTTTTCGAGACGCGCCGCCCAGCCGAAGAAGCGCTTTGCATCGGCGGCCATGATGCCGGCATTGCAGAGCTTGACCGCGCGTTCATCGGCATTGGCGTCGCGATATTCGACAATGCGTGCGAGCAAGCCATCGGCGCCGACGATGACACGGCCATAGGCCGTGCTCGTCCGAACGGAAGGCGACGATGGCCATGCCGGATCTCCTGCTGCGCGGCGAAGGAGGCTTCGAAGGTTGCCGCCGTCACCAGCGGCATGTCGCCATAGGCCACCACCAGCGTGCCGTCGAAATCCTTGAGCGCCTCGGCGGCGCAGGCCGCGGCATGGCCGGTGCCGAGCTGTTCGGCCTGGATCACGCTTTCGGCGCCGAGCCCGGCCGCATAGTCGCGCACGGCCCCGCCATCCTTGGAGGTGACGACGACGATGCGCGCCACCCCGGCGCCGCGCACGGCGGCGATGACATGGCCGAGGATCGGTTTGCCGGCGATGGTGTGCAGCACCTTGGGCATGGCGGATTTCATGCGCGTGCCCATGCCCGCCGCCAGAATGATCGCCGCCCGCGCCTTCGTGCTCTGTGTCATGCCGTCCCGTATAACCGGATTCGGCCGGCAATCTCTTGCGCCGGCCCCATGTCCCGCCCGATAACCGCCTTGCCCGAAAGGGTAAAGTGACGAATTGCGACGTTATATTGCCAGCGGCGCATTCACGAACCCCTAACCGGACACAAACCGACCATGCCCGCACAGGCCCGCCTATATCTTCGACCTCGACGGCACGCTGGTGGACACCGCGCCCGACCTTCTGGCCGCGACCAACGCCGTGCTGCGCGATGCGGGGCGGGCCACCGTCGATCCCGAAACGCTGCGGCACATGGTGGGCTTCGGCGCCCGCTCGCTGATCTCGCAGGCCTTCGACGCCACCGGCGCCGCCGTGGCCGAAGATGCGCTGCCGGGCCTCGTCGACTCGTTCATCGTCCATTATCGGCGCAACATTGCGGTGGAAAGCAGGCCCTTTCCGGGCGTGGAAGAGACGCTGGCGGCGCTCAGCGGCCAGGTGCGGCTGGGCGTGCTCACCAACAAGCCGCAGGAGCTGACCGATATCCTGCTGCCCGAACTGGGGCTGGACCGCTTCTTCGGCGCCATCCACGGCGCCGGGCGGCTGACCGTCGCCAAGCCCGATGCGGCCGTGTTCCACCACGTGATCGAGGAGCTGGGCGGCGGCGATGCGGGCGCCGTGATGATCGGCGACAGCGCCACCGACGTGAAGACGGCGCGCGCCGCCGGCGTGCCGGTGATCCTGGTCGATTACGGCTACACGCCGGTGCCGGCCGCCGAGCTGGGCGGCGACGCCGTGACCGGCGATTTCCGCCAGATCCCGGCGCTGGCGAGGCGGCTGCTGGGCGGCTGAGGCCGGGGGCGGCGATTTTCCGGGCCAACGCTTGACGGGCCGAGGCCCGCCGCCCTATAGGCGGGGCCCCTGTTCGCGCCGGTTCGGCCGCGGATGGCGGACCGTCTGGTCCGGGCGCGTAGCTCAGCGGGAGAGCA